>NZ_JBHZGJ010000001.1:0-3107825 GCF_051900395.1 Frateuria sp. GZRe14
ACACAAGTCACCTGCGCACACTGTCAAAGATCAATCACTTGCGACTCTTTCTTCAGAATCGCCCCGAGACGTTTCGTCCCGGGTGAGCCGCCCATTCTACATTCCTTTCTCGGTCCGTCAACACCCTTTTGCGAAGAATTTTGCTTGGGGGAGTTGCCGACCAAGGGGAGTTGGGCGACGGGCCGCGAATAGTAGGGACCGCGCACGAAGTTGGCAAGCGGGCGCGGCCATTTTTATGCCGCGGCCACCACGCAAACCGGCCTGGCGCCTAACCCGCGACGAGCTTCACTCGCGCAAAGTTGCGCTTGCCTACCTGCAGCACACCCTCGAATCCAACACCGAATACGCGCTGCGCGTCCTCCACGACGGCCGCATCGATGCGCACCGCACGCTCCTTGAGCTTGCGGTTGGCCTCCGAGTTGCTGGCGGTAAGCCCCGCAGCCGTGAGTAGCGCCGGAAGGCGCCAGCCTTCGGCGGGCACGGCGATTTCGCTGAGCGGCAATAGTGAAGTGTCGCCCTCGCCACGCACCACCGCGTGCCAGCCGGCAATCGCCTGCTCGGCCGCAGCGGCATCGTGGAAACGCGCGGTCAGCTCGCGCGCCAGCCGCAGCTTCGCATCGCGCGGATTCAGGGTGCCACTCTCCACTTCGCCCTTCAGTCGCGCCAGCTCGTCCAGCGACACCTCGAAGCTGAGCAGCTCGAACCAGCGCCACATCAGCGCGTCGTCGATCTTCATGGTCTTGGTGACGATGTCGATCGCCGGTTCATCGATACCGATGTAGTTGCCAAGGGACTTGGACATCTTGTGAACGCCGTCCAGGCCCTCCAGCAACGGCATGGTCAGCACGATCTGCGGCGGTTGGGCGTGGTGTTCCTGCAGCGCCCGTCCCATCAGCAAGTTGAATTTCTGGTCGGTGCCGCCGAGCTCGACGTCGGCCTTCAGCGCCACCGAGTCATATCCCTGCACCAGCGGATAGAGGAATTCGTGGAGGGCGATCGGCTGCTGGCTGGCAAAGCGCTTGGCGAAGTCGTCGCGCTCGAGCATGCGCGCCACGGTGTGCTGCGCCGCCAGCTTGATCATGTCGGCCGCCGACATCTTGCCGAACCATTCGGAGTTGAAACGCACCTCGGTGCGCTCGCGGTCGAGCACCTTGTACACCTGCGAGGCGTAGGTCTCGGCGTTCTTGAGCACATCCTCGCGGCTGAGCGGCTTGCGGGTGACATTCTTTCCGGTGGGATCCCCGATCATCCCGGTGAAGTCACCGATCAGGAAGATCACCTGGTGGCCGAGGTCCTGGAACTGGCGCATCTTGTTGAGTAGCACCGTGTGGCCCAGGTGCAGGTCCGGCGCGGTGGGATCGAAGCCGGCCTTGATCCGCAGCGGGCGACCGCTCTTCAGGCGCTCGATGAGTTCTTCCTGCTTGATGACCTCGTCGGCGCCACGGGCGATCGTCGCCAGCGCCTGCTCAAGCTCGTTCATGGTTGTCCTCTATGCCGATCGGTCGACAGCCACAAGGGGCCGCCGTTCACAAAATGACGTTAATTGTGCGTTAATAAGAAAACTAGCGCAAATCCTTGAAAGGAAAGGCGTTGACGCCCTTTATACGGGGCGGCTAAGGTACCCCGCCTGAGTACTTTGTAACGCGGGGCGAAGAGCATGGGTGAGGGTGACCGGATCGCGCGGGCGGCGCGCAAGCAGGCTATCCGCCGCAAGGCGCAACGCCGGCACATGCATTTCTACGAGCGTTGCGCGCACTGGTCCTTCAGCCGCCTGGGCGAGTCCGAACCCCTGCGCTGGCATCGCGAGCGCTGGATCCTTGCCGGTACCGCGCTGCTGCTGACTGCCCTTTCCGGTTTTTTCCTGCCCGCCTGGGCCAGCGCGATGCGGCCCGATCCGCAGCCCGCCGCCCACACCCTGTTGCCGCTCACGCTGCCGAAGGTTTCGCCGGTGGTCGCGTCCACCCGCGCGATGGAAGACTGGCACGTGGTGCAGGTACAGCCCGGCCAGACACTGTCGGACATCTTCCAGGACCAGGGCCTGACGCTGGCCGACCTGCAGCGCGTGATGGATGCGGCCGGCGCCGCCAAGGGCGCGTTCCACAACATCCGCCCGCATCAGGAATTCGACTTCCTGCTCAGCGGCGACGGCAGCCTGAAGGGCATCCGCTTCGACAAGGATGAAGCCAACCGCGCGGTGGTCCGCTTCGACGGCGATCAGGCCACGCTGAACATCCAGCCGCGCGCGATGGAGACTCGCGAACACGTTTCCCACGGCACCATCACCAGTTCGCTGTACGCCGCCGCGGCCAGGGCGGGCATGAGCCAGGGCATGGTCGGCAAGCTGGCGGACCTGTTCAAGTACGACATCGACTTCGTGCAGGACTTGCGCGACGGCGACAGCTTCACGGTCATCTACGATGACGTCTACCGCGACGGCAGCTACTTCGCCGAGGGCGATATCGTCGCCGCCGAGTTCGTCAATCAGGGCCATCGCTACACGGCGTACCGCTTCAAGAAGGCCGACGGCCGCTACGGCTGGTTCAGCGAGGACGGCCGCCCGATCCAGAAGTCGTTTCTGCGCATCCCGGTGGACTTCACGCGCATTTCCTCGCGCTTCAGCGCCGGCCGCATGCACCCGATCCTGGGTCGCATGCGCGCGCACAAGGGCGTGGACTACGCGGCCCCCAGCGGCACGCCGATCCATGCCGCCGGCGATGGCGTAATCAAGTTCAAGGGCTGGATGCGCGGCTACGGCAATTTCGTGGTGGTCCAGCACAACACGAACATCAGCACGGCCTACGGCCACATGTCGCGCTTCGCCAAGGAGCGCGTGGGCCAGCACGTCAGCCAGGGCCAGGTGATCGGCTACGTGGGCATGACCGGCCTGGCGACCGGCCCCCATCTGCACTACGAATTCCGCGTCAATGGCGTGCAGCGCGATCCGCAGACGGTGACCCTGCCCAAGCCGCAGCCGCTGCCGGCTGCACAATTGGCTCGCTTCGAGAGCCAGGTCGTGCGTCCGCAGCTGGCGCGCCTGAAGGCAATGGACGCCAACGTCAAGCTCGCCCAGCTGCACTCGGCCACGCGCAACGACGACTGACGCCGGCCCTTGGCTACCGCGGATGACGCATCGGCCCTCTACCTGGGGCTGATCTCCGGCACCAGCGCCGACGGCATCGACGTCGCGCTGGTGTCTTTCGAACAAGGCCTGCCGCGACTGCGCGCGGCCCTCACCCACCCGTGGCCCGCTGCCTTGCGCGAGCGCGTGCTGGCGTTGGCGCAGGACCTGACCGCTTTCAATCTGGACACCTACGGGCGGCTGGATGTCGCCGTGGGGCGCCACTTCGCCGATGCCGCACAGGCGCTACTGGAGACCAACGCGATCGCCCGGTCCGCCGTACGCGCGATCGGCTCGCACGGCCAGACGGTGCGCCATCGCCCAGGCGGCGAGGCGCCCTTCACGCTGCAGATCGGCGATCCCACGGTCATCGCCGAGACCTGTGGCATCGACGTGGTCGCCGATTTCCGCCGCGCCGATGTCGCGGCCGGCGGCCAGGGCGCGCCGCTGTTGCCGGCGGTACACGCCATGTTGCTCGGCCAGCCGGGGGCCACCCGCGTGGTGCTCAACCTGGGCGGCATCGCCAATATCACCGTGCTTGGGCCTGAAGGGCAGGTGCTCGGCTTCGATACCGGCCCCGCCAATGGCCTGCTGGATGCCTGGTGCCTGGAACAACGCGGCGAGCCGTTCGACCGCGACGGCGCGTTCGCCGCTGCGGGCAAGGTGGACGCGCCGCTGCTCGAGGCCCTGCTGGCCGATGCCTACTTCGCGCTGCCACCGCCCAAGAGCACCGGCCGCGAGCATTTCCACCTCGCCTGGTTGTTGCGCCAGCCGCGCGTGGCGCTGTTGTCGCCGGCCGACGTGCAGGCCACCTTGCTGGAATTGACGGCGCATACGGTGGCCGACGCGATCGAGGCCCACGCGCCCGCGGCGACGGACGTACTGGTGTGCGGCGGGGGCGTACACAACTCTCGATTGATGGCGCGACTGGCCGAGTGGTTGGCGCCTCGACGCGTGGCAAGCACCGCCGAGCACGGCATCGATCCGGACTATCTGGAAGCGGCGGCGTTCGCCTGGCTGGCGCGCCAACGGGTGCTCGGGCTGCCCGGCAACCTGCCGGCGGTTACCGGCGCGCACGGCCAGCGGGTGCTCGGCGCGCTGTACCTGGCTCCGCGGGAATGATCGCGGCGGTTTAGCTCAGCTTCGCAACGCGGGCGGGCGCCAGCTGCGTCGGTCGAGTCAGCGAAAGCGCCTGGATGGCTTCCTGGAAGGCCGCCTTCTCGGTCAGATCCCAATGCCCACCCAACACCAGGCTGCCCGGGTCGAGCATGGCCTCGCTGGAGATCTGACCGGCGGCGCTCAGGCCCAGGCCGTGCCGCAAGGCATGCAGCACGACATCGTTGATGGACCAATGGCGGTCCTTCGCGAGCATCTTGATCCGCTCGGCCATCAAGCTGTCGATGTGTCGTATGACGAGGTCCGGCACGTGCGTCGCTCCGTGTCACGCATGCCCAGCTGGCAGCGCATGGTGGCACAGACCGGTGGGGTTTGCAGCAGGCCTCCCGGCACGCCCGGCACCCCTACCCGGGCGGCCCCGGGGCCGGTCGCCGAAGCTAGCCTTCGGCCTGTTCGGCGGCGCGAAAGCGGCGCCACAGCAGGACATACAGCAACATCGCCGGGATCAGTGCCACCACCGTGAGCACGAAGTAACCGCCATAGCCCGCGGCCGTGGCGATGCCGCCGGCGAAAAAGCCCAACAGCTTGCCCGGCAGGTTTACCAGCGAGCTGAGCAGGGCGTACTGGGTCGCGGTGTGCTGGCGGTTGACCAGCATCGACAGGAACGCCACCGTCGGCGGGCCCAGCATCCCGAGCGTGAGGTTCTCGGCGGAGATCACCAGGGTGAGCGCCACCAGGTTGCCCGGGTGGCCGATCAGCACGAGGTAGAACAGGTTGCTGCAGCCGCAGAGCACGATCGTCACGCCCAGCGAACGCCACGCACCCCAGCGCGCTACCGCCGCGCCGCCAAGGAACACGCCGACGATGCCGATCCAGACGCCGTAGATCTTGGTGATCGCTCCGATCTCGGTCTTGGAGAACTGCATGTCCCGATAGAACGGGCTCATGATGCCGCCGATGGTCGCCTGCTCGGGAACCTTGAACAGCAGGATGAACAGCAGAACCAGGCCCGCCGCCTGCCAGCCATAGCGCCGGAAGAAATCGGCAAACGGATCGACCACGCTCTCGCGCATGGCCATGCGCCAGCTCTCCGGGCGCGTGCGCAGCACGTCCGGCTCGCGCGCCAGCAAGGTGGTGGCGATCGGAATCGCCATCGAGGCGGCCATCACGAGGTAGACCACGGACCAGGGCACATGGTCGGCCATGATCAGTGCCACCGCACCGGCCAACAGTAACCCGATGCGGTAGCCCAGCGCGTAGGTCGCCACCAGCGCGCCCTGCACGTGCGATGGCGCGATCTCGATGCGGTAGGCGTCCACCGCGATGTCCTGCGTCGCGCCGAAGAACGCCACCAGCAGCGTGGCCGCCACGAAAGGCCACAACTGGCTGGGCGTCAGCAGCGCCATTGCCAGCAGCCCGGCGGTTACGCACAACTGCGCGAACAGCAGCCAGCCGCGGCGCTGGCCCAGCCGCGCGAAGCCGGGGATCCGCCAGTGGTCGAGCAGTGGCGCCCACACAAACTTGAACGCGTAGGTCAGACCCGCGCTGGCGATCATCGTGATCTCCTCCAGCTTGATCCCGTTTTCCTTCAGCCAGTACGCCAGCGTGCCGGCCACCAGCAGGAACGGCAGGCCCGACGAGAATCCCAGCAGCGCCATCGTGCCCGCCGCCGGTTGCGCGAAGGCGCGCCAGATCGACGGCTTGGATGGTGCAGCGGCGACCGGCTCAGTCGGCATAGTCGACCGTGTACGGCGCATGGTCGGAGAAGCGCTGTTCGCGGTAGATGGAGCAGGCGCGCATGCGTTCGCGCAGGCCCGGCGTGCAGACCTGGTAGTCGATGCGCCATCCGACGTTGTTCTCGCGCGCCCGGCCACGGTTGGACCACCAGGTGTATTCGACCGCATCCGGCTTGATCGCCCGGAAGCTGTCGACCCAACCGCGGGTATGGAACAGCAGGTCCAGCCAGGCGCGTTCGGCAGGCAGGCAACCGGAATTCTTCTGGTTGGACGTCCAGTTCTTGATGTCGTTCTTCGTGTGGACGATGTTCCAGTCGCCACAGATCACGTAGTCGCGGCCGCTGTTGAGCCACTCATCGAAGATGGGTGCCAGGAAATCCATCGCCTTGAACTTGAACTGCTGGCGTTCCTCCCCCGAGGAACCCGAAGGCACGTACAGCGAGACCACCGACAGGTTGCCGAAGCGCGCCTCGATGTAGCGTCCCTCGCAATCGAACGGCTCCCAGCCGAGCTCGGTGAGCACCGCGTCGGGCTCGCGCCGCGCGTAGATCGCCACGCCGCTGTAGCCCTTCTTGCAGGTCGCGTCGCGATAGAAGCAATGGTGGCCATTCGGGCGGAACATCGCATCGGTGAGCTGGCCTTCCTGCGCCTTGGTTTCCTGCAGGCAGACCACGTCGGCCTGCTGCGTGCGCAGCCAATCGAACACGCCCTTGCTGGCGGCCGAGCGGATGCCGTTGGCGTTGAGCGTGACGATTCTCATGCGGGGCGGACTCTTCGGCTTGGGGAACCCATGGATAATAGCCGTCGATTCCCGAATCTCCATGCCGACAACCCATGCAACCCTACCAACGCGACTTCATCGAACTGGCGCTCGCACGCGATGTGCTGCGCTTCGGCGACTTCACACTCAAGTCCGGCCGCCAGAGCCCGTACTTCTTCAACCTTGGCCGGATCGATTCCGGCGCCGCGCTGGCGCGGCTGGGCGAGGCCTACGCCGCCGCGCTGGTGCGTGCAGGGCTGCCGGTGGACATGCTGTTCGGGCCGGCCTACAAGGGCATCGCCCTGGCCGCCGCCACCGCCATCGCGCTGGCCACCAGCCACGGCCGCGACCTGCCCTGGGCGTACAACCGCAAGGAAGCCAAGGACCACGGCGAAGGCGGGCTGCTGGTCGGCGCACCGCTGGCAGGACGCGTGCTGATCGTCGATGACGTGATGACTGCCGGCACCGCGGTCCGCGAGTCGCTGGCGCTGATCCGCGCGCATGGCGCGACCCCGGCCGGCGTGCTGATAGCGCTGGACCGGCAGGAGCGTGGCCAGGGCGAGCTTTCCGCCGCTCAGGAAGTGGCTCGCGACCATGGCATCCCGGTGATTGCCATCACCGGCCTGGACGAGGTGCTCGCATATGCCGGCGAGCGCCCGGAGCTGGCCGCCGAACACGCGCGCCTGCTCGACTATCGCGGTCGCTACGGCGTGTCCGCATGACCTAAGTGGCGAACGACGTCACACGCCCGACCGCGCCCTTCGTCCACGCTTTAGGCGGTTGCCACACGGTGGCTATACTGCCCGCCAGGAGGGGGTATCCATGCGCAAGCTCGTTTACGCCGTTGCCATCGCCCTGGCGACGACGGTCCTGACCGCCCACGCCCAGAAGGCCGCCGGCATCCGCTACCACTGGCGCGACGCCAAGGGCCTGTCGCATTACAGCGACAGTCTCACCGCCGAGGCCATGAAATACGGGTACGACCTGGTCAACGACCAGGGCTACGTGGTGCGCCACGTCGAGCGCCAGCTGAGCCCCGAGGAACGCGCCGCCGCGGACAAGGTCGCCGCCGAACAGGCCGCCCAGCGCCGCGCGGAGGAAGCGCGCCGCCGCGCCGACCTGCAGATGCTCAACGCCTATGGCGACGAGGCCTCGCTCAAGCAGGCGCAGCAGGAGGAGCTGGACAGCATCGACCAGCAGATCAACACCACGCGCCTGAACCTGCACAGCCAGGAAAAGACCCTGGCCGACCTGCTCGGACGCGCAGCGGATATCGAGCGCGCCAAGGAGAAGGTGCCCAAGTTCCTGGTCGACAGCATCGCCGACCAGCGCAATGTGGTTTCCAGCCAGCGCGGTACGCTGGAGCGGCTGCAGGATCGGCGGGACAAGGCCGAAAAGGATGCCGAACAACAGCTGGAGCATTACCGCGCGTTGAAGAAGTCGCAGGACGAGCAGCGGCACTAGCTGCTGCCGCGCCATGCAGGCCTTTCGCGGGGTGCCCTCCGCGTGCCGCCGGAACGGCAGTTGCAGGCGGATCGATCGAAAACATCTGCTCGCGAAGCGCCTTTACGAAGCGCATGGTGCCGTCAGGACATGCAGCCTCCGCGGCGCAGGAGAATCTTCCATGCAGGCGCGCACTGTGCGCGACCGGTAGTCCCACGGTCGCGCACAGATGCGCGGAAGCAACGGTTTTCGGCGAGCGGTGGGCAGCCCACCGCTGCCGTCGTCAGAACGGCAGCTTCAGGCCCGGATCGATCAGGAACAGCTGTTCGCGGAACGCCTGCTGGATGCGCTTGAGCGCCGCCGGGTTATCCGCATCGAAGCGCAACACCAGCACCGGCGTGGTGTTGGAGGCGCGCACCAGGCCCCAGCCGTCCGGCCAGTCGGCGCGCACGCCGTCGATGGTGGTCAGCGTGGCGTCGCCGAAGGTGGCCTTGTCCTTGAATTTCTCGATGAAGCGGTAGTGCTCACCCTCTTCGAGCGGAATCTTCAGCTCCGGCGTGGAGACGCCCTTGGGGCAGGTGGCGAAGACCTGTTCCGGCGTGCGCCCCTCGATGTCGCCGGCGAGGATCTCCAGCAGCCGCGCGCCGGCGTAGATGCCGTCGTCGAAGCCGAACCAGCGCTCCTTGAAGAAGAAGTGGCCGCTCATTTCGCCGGCCAGTTCCGCCTGCGTCTCGCGCATCTTGGCCTTGATGAGCGAATGGCCGGTACGCCACATCAGCGGGCTGCCGCCAGCCTCGAGCACCTGGCCCTTCAGATGACCCGTGCACTTGACGTCGTAGATGATCGTGGCGCCCGGCTGGCGCGACAGCACGTCGCGCGCGAACAGCATCAACAGGCGGTCGGGGTAGATGATCTCGCCCTCCTTCGTGACCACGCCCAGGCGATCGCCGTCGCCGTCGAAGGCAATACCCAGGTCCGCGCCGGTCTGGCGCACGGCATGGATGAGGTCTTCCAGGTTGTGCGGATCGGATGGATCCGGATGATGGTTCGGGAAGGTGCCGTCCACCTCGCAGTACAGCGGCACCACTTCGCAGCCGATGCCCTCGATCACCTGCGGCGCCAGCGCGCCTGGGATGCCGTTGCCGCAGTCGACCACGACCTTCAGGCGCCGCTCGGCCTGCACGTCGGAAATGATCCGCTCGATGTAATCGGGCACGACGTCGACGTGGCGCAGGCCGCCCTGGCCGCCTGCCTCCAGCGCGCCGCTGGCGATGCGCTGGTAGAGGTCCTGGATCGCGCCCTCGGACAGGGTCTCGCCGCCGACCACGATCTTGAAGCCGTTGTAGTCCGGCGGATTGTGGCTTCCGGTTACCGCCACGCCGCTGCCGGTATTGAAGCGGTAGGCCGCGAAGTACACCACCGGCGTGGGCACGGCGCCGATGTCGATCACGTCGATGCCTGCCTCGCGCAGGCCGTCGGACAGCGCGCCGGCGAGCTCCGGCCCGGACAGGCGGCCGTCGCGGCCGACGACGATTTCCGACAGCCCCTTCTCGCGCATGAGCGTGCCGATCGATTGGCCGAGCAGCCGCGCCACCCGCGCCGTCAGGGTCTTGCCAACCACCCCGCGCACGTCATACGCGCGGAAGATGCTCGGGTCGACGGCGTCGGCCGTGCTCTCTGCGGGCGGCATCGCGCCAGGGCGTACCACCGGCGGCGCGGGCTCATGCTTGGCGGGAACTACATCGGACACCATCATCTCCTTGGGTTGGACTTCCTGGCGCGGGGCCAGTCGACCCCGCAGCCAGAACAGGTAAAGGCCGCCGCCGATGCCCAGCAGCGCCAGCAATGCCGCCAGCGGCCAGGCGCGCGGCAGCAGGATGAAGGCCGCCGGCAACGCCGCCCTTACGCTGAAAGCGCTGCCCGGTACCGGCGTGGCCTCGTCCTCCGCTTCGGCCGATGAGGCGCCACGCGAAAGAAGGCTGAGCTCGCCGCGATCGTCACCCTGGCGCAGGTCGATGCGGCCGCCACCGGGCGCAATGGACTCGAAACGGCGTTGCAGTGGCGTGAACGGCAATTCCACCCAGATCCAGGCCTGGGGGCGCTGCGCCGGGCCCAGCGGTTGGACCAGGCTCAGCCGGCGCACGCCTTTTTCCGATACGGTCTGCATGGGCAGGCTGTCATCGGCCTGCGCACCCATCAGTTGCGCCGCCTTGGCGTAACCGAACTCGCGATAGTTGGCGTGCAACACCTCGTCCAGGCCTGCGCTGTAGACCTCGACATCCAGCGCTTGCGGCAGCCGCGCGCGCAATGCCTCGGCCAGCTGCGCGCGGTCGCCCTGCACGATCGCCGGATCGAGCGCCGCGACCGCCTGGGCGACCTGCTTGCGCTCACCCGCGATCTCCGACGCCAGCACGCGCACGGCCTCGTCCTGGGCGGCGTGCACGCGCGCCACGTCACCGCTTTCGCTGGCGATCAGCCAGGTCTGCCAGGCGCAGAACAGGCCCAGCAGCAGCAGCACGGTGCCGCCGGCCAGCGGCAGCAGGCGCCGCCATGCCTCGGCGCTGTCGGCGCCCCGTCCCCTTGCGATGTTTCTCGCCATCTCGCCCCCGCCGATCGCAACTCAGTTGATGCCTGGCTTCACTTGATGCCGGTCGAGCCGAACCCGCCGACGCCACGCCCGGAAGGCGCGAATTCCTTCACCACTTGAAGCCGCGCCTGCGCCACCGGCACCAGCAGCAGCTGGGCGATGCGGTCGCCCACGCCGATGGTGTACGGCGCGTTGGACCGATTCCAGCAGGAAATCATCAGCGGACCCTGGTAGTCCGCATCGATCACGCCGACCAGGTTGCCCATCACCAGCCCGTGTTTGTGGCCCAGTCCCGAGCGCGGCACGATCAGCGCGCACCAGTTCGGGTCGCCGATGTGGATGGCGATGCCGCTGGGCACCAGCACGCTCTCGCCGGGCGCCAGGGTGACTGGCGACTCGATCGCCGCGCGCAGGTCCATGCCGGCGCTGCCGGCGGTGGCCGCCTCGGGCAGCGGAATGGTATCGCCCAGGCGCGGGTCCAGGACCTTCAGTTCGACGTCGATCATGCGCGCGCGGCCCGGTGGCGCGTCGCGATGCATTCGACCAATCGCGCCGCCAGTTCGCGCTTGGACGCGCGCGGCAGATCCTCGCCGCCACCGGGCCAGAAGACACTCAAGGCGTTGTCGTCGGCCTCGAAGCCCAGGCCTGCGCCAACGCGATTGGCGGCGATCATGTCCAGGCCCTTGCGGGTGAGTTTGTCCTGCGCATACGTGGCCACGTCGTGCGTCTCGGCGGCGAAGCCGACCAGGAACGGGTGCGGCTGCATGGCGGCGAGATCCTTGAGGATGTCCGGATTCTCGGCCAGGTCGAGCACCAGCGGGGCGCCGTCGTGTTTCTTGAGCTTGCGTTCGGCCACCTGCGCGGGACGATAGTCGCCTACCGCGGCGGCACCGACGTATACGTCCGCCGAGATGGCGGCGCCGAGCACCGCCTCGCGCATCTGCGCGGCGCTGCGCACGTCCACGCGGCGCGCCACGCCGGGGGGCGTCGGCAGGCTGACCGGGCCGGCGACCAGCGTCACCTGCGCGCCGGCGGCAGCCGCCGCCTCGGCCACCGCGAAACCCATGCGGCCGGAACTGCGGTTGCCGATGAAACGCACCGGATCGATGTCTTCGTAGGTGGGGCCGGCGCTCACCACAACCTGCAGGCCGGCAAGCGCGCCATTGCCGAAGGAGACAGACAATGCGTCGCGCAGTTCGGCAGGTTCCAGCATGCGGCCCGAACCGATGTCGCCGCAGGCCTGTTCGCCCGCGGCCGGACCCAGCACGGTTACCCCGCGCGATCGCAGCACGGCCAGGTTGGCCTGCACCGCCGGGTGTGCCCACATCTGCTGATTCATCGCCGGCGCCACGTACAGCGGCGCATTGCTGGCCAGGCACAGCGTGGTGAGCAGGTCGTCGGCGTGGCCATGCGCCAGGCGGGCCAGAAGGTCGGCGCTGGCCGGAGCGATCAGCACCCGTTCGGCCCAGCGCGCCAGTTCGATGTGGCCCATCGCCGCTTCCGCGCCCTCGTCCCACAGCGATACCCGCACCGGCTGGCCGGACAGTGCCTGGAACGTGGTCGTGCCGACGAAGTGCGTCGCTCCCTCGGTCATCACCACGCGCACCTCGGCGCCCTGCTCGCGCAGCCGGCGCACCAGTTCGCAGGACTTGTAGGCGGCGATACCCGCCGAGACGCCGAGCAGGATGCGACGTTGGGCAAGACTCATGTAGGACGGGCCTGACAACCGGGCGATGCGCTAGCTTACCGGATTCATCAAAGGCCACTGCTGCCACCGGTCGCACTCCGACAGGCAGGATCGACCGGATGAGCATCCGACACTGGCCCAGCGGCGAACGTCCGCGCGAAAAGCTGCTGGAGCACGGCAGCGCCACCCTCTCCGACGCCGAACTGCTGGCGGTGCTGCTGGGCAGCGGCGTGCCCGGCAAGGACGCGATCGCGCTGGGTCGCGAACTGCTCACCGAGGCCGGCGGACTGGGCGCGCTGCTCGGTCGCGCCGATGGTCCCGGTCCCACGCCCGGCCTGGGACCGGCCAAGCGTGCGCGCATCGCCGCGGCGCTGGAACTGGCCCGCCGCAGCCTAGCCGAGCAACTGCAGGCGCTGCCCAGCCTGGGCAGCCCGCGCGACAGCGGCGACTACCTCTCCGCCCGCCTGCGCCATTTGCCATACGAGGTGTTTGGTTGCCTCTACCTGGACAACCGCCATCGCGTGCTTGCCTTCGAAGAGTTGTTCCGCGGCACCGTGGACGGCGCCAGTGTGCATCCGCGCGAGGTGGTACGTGCGTGCCTGAAGCACAACGCCTGCGCGGTAATTTTCGCGCACAACCATCCGAGTGGCGTGGCCGAGCCCAGCGCCGCCGACCGCGCGATCACCCGGGAACTGCGCGAGGCGCTGCAACTGGTCGGCGTACGCGTGCTCGACCACCTGGTGATCGGCGCCGGCGCCCCGGTCTCGATGGCCGAACGCGGCCTGCTTTAGTCCGTCGTCCGCCCACAAAAAAGGCGGCGCGCTAGGGAAAGGCGCGCCGCCGGGGAGCGTACCTGCCGGGGAGAAGGCGGGGTACGGGACTCAGCGTGGCATCCGTCCATGACAGGTCGATGACGACCAAAGGCCTTGACAGTCGCGAAATCATGCGAAACCAGTTATGCACAGCACGACTGGATCGGCCTTGCCGGCCAACAGTTGCCGATCCGCATAAGACAGCGTTCGCAATCCGTTGTTTTTAAAGGCTTGTGATCTTTACAAGCCGTTTACCCCTCGCCGCACCGCCCGGTCGCGGCACCTTGACGCCGCTTTCCCCACAGACTTATCCACAGACTTGTCCCGGCTCGGGCAAGGCGCACGGCCGACAAGACAATGCCCTCGCTTTGTCCGCCACTGCCCGGTTCGCTGCCCCGGCAGCGAAGGTCGACGGCTGACCGGCTCTGCTAGGATTGGCGGTTCCCATCGCCTACCGATCCCACGCCGTGAAACAAGCGCTGCGCGACCTGCTGCTGCAGGCCATCCGGACCCTGCAGGACCAAGCCGTCCTGCCCGCCGACCTCGAGCTTCCGCCGTTCGTGGTGGAGCGCGCGCGCAGCCGCGAGCATGGCGATTTCGCCACCAATGCGGCGATGCTGCTGGCGAAGCCCGCGCGCGCCAAGCCGCGCGAGCTGGCCGAGAAGCTCGTCGCCGCCCTGCCCCCCAGCGCGCTGGTGGAAAAAACCGAAATCGCAGGCCCTGGCTTCATCAACTTTTTCCTGAGCGCGGGCGCCTACCACGCCGAAGTGCGGCGCATCTTCGCCGAAGGCGAAGCCTATGGCCGCAACGCCGCTGGCTCGGGCACCACCGCGGGCGTGGAATTCGTCTCAGCCAACCCGACCGGCCCGCTGCATGTGGGCCATGGCCGCGCCGCGGCGATCGGCGACTGCCTGGCTCGCCTGCTGGAAGCGACCGGCTGGAGCATCAAGCGCGAGTTCTACTACAACGACGCCGGTGTGCAGATCCAGAACCTCGCGATCTCGGTACAGGCGCGCGCCCGCGGGTTGGCCCCGGGTGACGAAGGCTGGCCGGAGGACGGCTACCGCGGCGACTACATCGCCGACGTGGCGCGGGCGTACCTCGCCGGCGAATCGGTGGTGGCCGACGGCCACACCGTTACCGGCGCCAAGGACCCGGAAGACCTCGAAGCCATCCGCCACTTCGCCGTCGCCTCGCTGCGCCGCGAACAGGACCTGGACCTGAAGGCTTTCGGCGTCGGCTTCGACACCTACTTCCTGGAATCTTCGCTCTACACCGACGGCAAGGTGGACGAGACCGTGCGCGAGCTGGTCGCCCATGGCCACACCTACGAGGACGGCGGCGCGCTGTGGCTGCGCACCACCGACTACGGCGACGACAAGGACCGCGTGATGCGCAAGTCCGACGGCACCTACACCTACTTCGTGCCGGACGTCGCCTACCACCGCTCCAAGTGGCAGCGCGGCTACACCCGCGCGATCACCGAGCTGGGCTCGGACCACCATGGCTCGCTGGCGCGCGTGAAGGCCGGCCTGCAGGCGCTCGACTGCGGCATCCCGAAGGGCTGGCCTGAGTACGTGCTGCACCAGATGGTCACCGTGATGCGCGGCGGCGAGGAGGTGAAGATCTCCAAGCGCGCCGGCAGCTACGTGACCCTGCGCGACCTCATCGACGAGGCCGGCCGCGACGCCACGCGCTACTTCCTGATCTCGCGCAAGGCCGACTCGCAGCTGGTGTTCGACATCGACCTGGCCCGCTCGCAGAGCAACGACAACCCGGTCTACTACATCCAGTACGCTCACGCGCGGGTCTGCTCGGTGCTGCGCCAGGCCGGCGAGAAGGGCTTTGCCGTCGACCTCGAGCAAGGCCAGGCCGAGCTGGCACGGCTGGACAACGAGCACGAGCAGATCCTGCTCACCGAACTGTCCAAGTACCCCGAAATCGTCGACGCCGCCGCCGCCAACCTCGAGCCGCACCTGCTCGCCGGCTGGCTGCGCGAACTGGCCAATGCCTTCCACACCTACTACAACTCGCACCAGTTCCTGGTCGAGGACGCCGCCCTGCGCAACGCGCGCTTGGCGCTGGTAGTGGCCACGCGACAAGTATTGAAGAACGGGCTGGGCCTGCTGGGCCTTTCCGCCCCGGAGAGCATGTAATGGCAGCACGCAAGGGCAAGGGCCGGCAGGCCGTACGCAACCGCAAGGGCGGCTTCCCCGCCTGGGGCTGGGCCGTGATCGGCATCGTCGTGGGTGTGATCGCGATGGTGGCGCTGACCCGCCGTTCGATGTTGCCGATGGCGCCGAACGGCCCGCAGCCGAACCCGCAGGCCACCGCGCAGGGCGACGGCGACAAGGGCCTGGCGCCGGCCGAGAGCGCGCCGAAGAAGCCGCAGTACGACTTCTACTCGGTGCTGTCGGAGAAGGAAGTGCGCATCCCGGACGAGCAGATCAGCGCCCAGGCGCGTGCCGAGCAGCAGCAGAAGCAGCAGGCCGCGCAGCAGGCCGCGGCAGCCGCGGCGCAGCAGCAACAGGCGGCCAACGCCAACGCGCCGGCCGCGGTCACCGAAAACATCCAGGCGGCACCCGCCTCCGCGGTGCCGCCGCCGGCCGCTGGTAGCGGCTACCTGCTGCAGGTCGGCGCCTTCCCCGCCGCCGCCGATGCCGAGGCGCTGAAGGCCAAGCTGGCGCTGCAGGGTTTCGTCGCCAACGTGCAGACCGTGCAGGTCGGCAGCCAGACCTTCCACCGCGTGCGCCTGGGGCCGTACCGCTCGGCCACGGAGCTGGAGTCGGTGCAGAACCGCCTGGCCGGCGCGGGCTACAAGGCGATCGCGCTGAAGGAAGGCCGCTGACATGAGTGCCAGGGTCGCCTGGATCACCGGCGCCACCTCCGGCTTCGGTGCCGCGACCGTGGACCGCTTCATCGCGGGCGGCTGGCGCGTGGTGGCCAGCGGCCGCCGCGCCGAGCGGCTGCAGCAGCTGGTCGACCGGCACGGCGCCGATCGCGTGCACACGCTGGCTTTCGACATTCGCGACGAAGCGGCCATGCGAGCCGCATTCGCGGGCCTGCCCGCCGACTTCGCGGCCATCGACCTGCTGGTGAACAACGCCGGCCTGGCGCTGGGCACCGTACCGGCGCAGCAGGCGGATCTCCAGCAATGGAAGCAGATGATCGACACCAACGTCACCGCGCTGGTGACGCTGACGCGCCTGCTGTTGCCCACGCTGATCGAGCGGCGCGGCGCGATCGTCAACATCAGCTCCACCGCGAGCACCTATCCCTATCCGGGCGGCAACGTGTACGGCGGCACCAAGGCCTTCGTCTCGCAGTTCTCGCTGGGGCTGCGCGCGGACCTGCACGGCACCGGCGTGCGCGTGACCTCGGTGGAACCGGGCATGGCCGAGACCGAGTTCACCCTCGTGCGCACCGGCGGCGACCAGGCTGCCTCGGACAAGCTCTATGCCGGCGCGCAGCCGATCACCGCGGGCGACATCGCCGAGACGCTGTGGTGGATCGCCAACCTGCCAGCGCATCTCAACGTCAACCGCATCGAACTGATGCCCACCAGCCAGGCGTTCGGCGGCTTCCAGGTTCACCGCGAATAGCCGCAAGGTGGGCTTTTCAGCCCACCCTGCGAAAGCCCGTCACTGCATATGCCAGCCGTGGCTGACCACGAAGCTCTGGCCGGTCAGCGCCGCGCTGGGGAAGGTAGCCAGGAACAGGGCGGTCTGCGCCACGTCTTCCAGCGTGGTGAACACGCCATCGACCGTGTGCTTGAGCATCACGTTGCGGATCACGTCCTCTTCGCTGATTCCGAGCTCCTTCGCCTGTTCCGGGATCTGCTTCTCCACCAGCGGCGTGCGCACGAAACCCGGACAGATCACGTGCGAGCGCACGTTGTGCGGCGCGCCTTCCTTGGCAAGCGTGCGGGCCAGGCCCAGCAAACCGTGCTTGGCGGTGACATAGGGGGCCTTGAGCACGGAGGCCTCGTGCGAGTGCACCGAACCCATGTAGATCACCACGCCGCCGCGGTCGCCCCGGTACATGTGTTTCAGCGCCGCGCGGGTGGTGAGGAAGGCGCCGTCCAGGTGGATCGCCAGCATCTTCTTCCAGTCGGCGAAGGCGAAGCTTTCGATCGGGTTGACGATCTGCACGCCGGCATTGGAAATGAGGACGTCCAGATGGCCAAACGCCCGTACCACCGCTTCGGTACCGGCATCCACGGCGTGCTCGTCGGTGACGTCCATCGCCACACCCATCGCACGGCCGCCGGATGCGTGGATCTGCGACGCCGCGGCTTCGGCCGCCTGCTGGTTGATGTCGGCGATCGCCACCATCGCGCCTTCGCGTGCGTAGAGCTCGGCGATCGCCTTGCCGATGCCGCTGGCGGCGCCGGTGATGAGGGCGACCTTGCCGTCGAGACTGGCCATGGCTTGTGCTCCGCAGGGGGGAGTCCGGGATTGTAGGCTGCTCGCGCGCAGTCGCCATCGGACCTTCGTGCAAGGCGGTCTCTCTGCGGCGCGCAGCTGCGCGCGACCGGGAGTCCACGGCCGCGCGCTGCCCCACCTGGAGCTCAGTCGGCGAGGTAGGTGTACGCGGTGAGCCCTGCATCCAGGTCCCGGTACAGCGCGTCGCCCGGCTCGCCCTCGATCCCCGCCGCCGCGATGCGCTCCCGGTAGCTGTGCCGCAGCGCGGCCAGGTCGTACCCGACGTAGTCGAGCATCACGTCGGTGGTATCGCCGCGGCGCACATGGTCGAACACGTAGCCTTCGCCGTTGGCGCGCACGTTCACCGCGTCGGTGTCGCCGAACAGGTTGTGGATGTCGCCCAGCGTCTCCTGGTAGGCGCCCACCATGAATAGGCCCAGGCAGTAGTCCTCGCCCGGGCGAGGGCGATGCAGCGGCAGGCTCACGTCCACGCCCTCGGCGTCCACGTAGTGGTCGATGCGGCCGTCCGAATCGCAGGTGAGATCCACGATCACGCCACGTCGGGTGGGGGCTTCGCCCAGGCGCGTGACCGGCACGATCGGGAAGATCTGGTCGATGGCCCAGATGTCCGGCACCGACTCGAACACCGAGAAGTTGAGGAAATACTTGTCCACGAGCTTCTCGTCCAGCTCGTCCAGCAAGGCGCGATGCGCGCGGTCGGCAGGCGACAAGCGCCCGCGCACCGCGTTGGCGACCAGGTAGAACAGCTCGTCCAGCCGCGCGCGATCGGACAGGCCGAGCTGGCCCAGCGCGAAAAGCGACTGCCCCTCGGCCAGGTGGTGCTGCGCCTCGTGGTAGAGCTCCAGCGGCGGGCGGTTGCCCAGCGCGGCATGCACTTCGCGCAGGTGGCGCAGCACGGTCGGCTCGCCCTCGCGTGGCGGCGGCAGCGCGCCGGTCGGCACCTCCTCCACCTCGGTCACATCGGACACCAGCACGGCGTGGTGCGCGGTCATCGCGCGACCGGCCTCGGTGAGGATATGCGGCGCGGGCAGGCCTTCGGCGGCCACCGCGTCGGCCAGTGACTGCACGATGGTCAGCGCGTACTGCTCCATCGAATAGTTGATCGAGTTGTGGCTGCGCGAGCGCGAGCCCTCGTAGTCCACGCCCAGGCCACCGCCGACGTCGACGATGTCCAGCGGCACGCCCTTGCGCGAGAGCTCGACGAAATAGCGCGTCGCCTCGCGCATGCCGTTGGCGATGTCGCGCACGTTGGAGATCTGCGAACCCATGTGGAAGTGCTGCAGCCTGAGCGTGTGTTTCAGGCCCGCCGTGTCCAGCGCGGCCACCAGCTGAAGCACCTGCACCGGCGAAAGCCCGAACTTGCCCTTGTCGCCGCCGGTGTTCTGCCATTTGCCGGCACCGATCGAGGCCAGGCGCACGCGCACGCCCAGCAGCGGCTCGACGTCCAGCGCCTTCGCTTCGGCAATGACGTGCCCGAGCTCGGAGAGCTTCTCGATCACGATGAACACGCGCAGGCCGAGCTTGCGCCCGATCAGCGCCAGGCGGATGTACTGGCGGTCCTTGTAGCCGTTGCAGATCACGATCGAGTTCGGCCGCGCCAGCGCCAGCACCGCCATCAGCTCGGGCTTGGAGCCGGCCTCCAGGCCGAAGCCTTCGCTCCCCGCGGCAACCAGTTCCTGCACCACGCCGCGTTGCTGGTTGACCTTGATCGGGAAGATCGCGGTGTAGCCGCCGGCGTAGCCGGTCTCCCCGATCGCCCGGGCGAAGGCGCCCTGCATGCGCTTGAGGCGATCGGCCAGGATGTCGGGAAAACGCACCAGCAGCGGCAGGCGCAGCCCTTGGGCGCGGGCCTGCTCGACGATCTGCGGCAGCGACAGCGAGGGGCCGTTGGCGCCGCGCGGGCGCATCACGATGCCGCCTTGGGCATCGATGTCGACGTAGCCGTCGCTCCAGTAGGGCACGGCATACAGTTGACGGGCGTCGTCGACGGTCCAGGACGTGGACATGGCAAGGGTCTCCTTCAAGGCAAACGGGATCCATGCACGTCGCAGCGGCGAGCCTTGACGCATTGCTCGATCGAGCAGAAGGCCCACCGGCCGGAAGCCTCGCACGCCGCGGGGCCGGTCAGGCTCTCGAGGGCGGCTCGTGGCCGGCCCGGGCGCATTGTAGCGGCGGTCGGTGGCAACAGGTGGTCAACGCGCACATTGCGTGCGCACGGTTGCCGCTACAATGCCGCTCTTTTCTCGTCTCCCCATGCAGGACAGCACCATGTCGCAACTCAGCTGGTTCACCGAGGCCCACCAGGCCTCCGGCTCTTCCATCGGCTTCCGGGTGGAAAAACTGCTGCATGCGGAGAAGACCCCGTTCCAGACCATCGAGGTCTACCAGACCACCGACTGGGGCAACCTGATGGTGATCGACGGTTGCGTGATGCTGACCAGCCGCGACAACTTCCTCTACCACGAGATGATGACCCACCCGGCGCTGTTCACCCATGCGCGCGCCAAGCGCGTGGTGATCATCGGCGGCGGCGACTGCGGCACGCTGCGCGAGGTGCTCAAGCACGAGGAAGTCGAGCACGCCGCGCAGGTGGAGATCGACGAGCGCGTGACGCGCCTGGCCGAGCAGTATTTCCCCGAGCTGTGCGAATCCAACGGCGACCCGCGCGCGGAGCTGCTGTTCATCGACGGCATCAAGTACATGGCCGAGGCCGAGCCCGATTCGCTGGACCTGATCATCGTCGACTCGACCGATCCGGTCGGCCCGGCCGAGGGCCTGTTCAACGCCGCCTTCTACGCCAGCTGCCACAAGGCACTGCGCCACGGCGGCATCCTGGTGCAACAGAGCGAATCGCCGCTGGCGCACCTGGAGCTGATCAAGTCGATGCGCTCGGCCATGCGCACCTCCGGCTTCGGCGCGGTCAAGACGCTGACCTTCCCGCAGCCGTGCTACCCGACCGGCTGGTGGAGCTGCACGATGGCGCGCAAGGGCGCGGACCTGTCCGGCTTCCGCGAGCGCGGCGCGATCAGTAAGGGTTTCCCGACCCGCTACTACAACGCCGATACGCATCGCGCGGCGCTGGCCCAGCCCGAATTCATGCGCGAGTCCCTGGGCGAATAGTGGCCGCAGGGTGGGCTTGAGCCCACCATCCCGCACTACCGCAACGGTGGGCTGAAGCCCGCCCTGCGGGATCGGGTCAGAACATCTTCTGGCGCACCTTCGGCACCAGCACGAGCACCAGCGTGGCGATCGGTCCGAGCACCAGCGACAGCAGAAACCACAGCAGGCCGCTGCGGTTCTTGCCCTGGGCCAAACCCGCGTTGATCAGCGCCAGCGTGCCCCAGCCGACGAACCACGGCGCGGCCTGGGCATCGGCCAAACTGCTAAACGAATTCACGGCATCTCTCCGGTCGTTGCGGGGTGCACGCAAGCGCGCGTCGGGGAAGCGACCATGCTAACCATCCCCACCCGCCCGTGCGCGTCGCGCCGGCCGGCGGATCAGGCTGGCTTAATCCATGCCGGCTATGCTGCCGCTTCATTTCGCCCCAAGGAGAACGCGATGCCGGGACTGCGTCAACTCGCCCTTGCCCTAGTCTGCACGGTCGGCGTCGGCATCGCGCCGTCGCCCGCACTGGCGAAGAAGGCCCACGCCTCCGCGCAGGAAGCGCGCACCAAGGCGCTGGTCGCCTTCCAGCGCGACCTGGTCAGCGTGCTGGCGCCGCGTGCCGATGCGTTGCCGCTGCTTGGCGCGGCATTGCTCGCGCGACCGTTGCCCGACCAGCCGAAGTGGAACGACTTCCACAGCCTGATCGCCCGCGCGGTGGCCGCACCGGGCCACGGTCCGGCCCAACGCTGGGTCCAGCTGGCCGACTGCGACGCCAAGGCCGATGCCTGCCCCAATGCCGACGCGCTCTCGGCACTGGTCGGGCAAGCGCCGGACAACGCGGCCGTGTGGCTGCTCAAGCTCGGCCAGGACCTGCGCAACGACAAGCGCGACGACGCTCGCGCGGATCTGGCCCACGCCGCGCAAGCCAAGCTCTATGACGACTACACCGGTACCAGCCTGCAGGCGCTCGCCAGCGGCGTAAGCGTGCTGCCGCCCCCGGATGCCACGCTCGACCCGCACGCCGGCGCCGGCGCGGCCGGCGTGCAGGCCATGATCGTTTTCGGCGTCGCGGGCACGCAGCCGCAGCCGGGCCTGCGCGCCGCCGCGGAACTGTGCCAGGCGGCCGGCGAGGACCAGGCGCTGACCGCCGATTGCCGCCAGCTCGGCAAGACCCTGGAATGGGGTTCCAGTCCGCTGGCCCGCTCGCTCGGCCTGCACCTGCGCGAGGTGCTCGCCAGCGACGGGGACGAACGCGCGCAGGCCCAGCGCGAGCGCCGCGACCTCATCTGGCAGGTGCAGCAGTTCACCCAGCTGGCCGCTCGGGCGCAGGCCGACAAGGCGCAGGCACAGCATCTCCTGTCGCTGGCCCGCCACGGCGGCACCGAGATGAGCCTGATCCTGGCCGCACTGCGCGATGCCGGGATGCCGACGACGGCGCCGGCCGACTGGAAGCCGCACAAGGCGGAAGACGACGCGCACTGACCCGGCTCTCTCAACGCGAGGGCATCCAACGCATCGCGTCCCTCCGGAATTTGCCCGGCTCCGCGCTACTCGCGGTTCCCCTGCCCACCAGCTACGCTTGCCTCACCTTTGGCGAAAAGGGGCGATCCGATGCTGACCGTGCTGGTGGCATGCAGCAAAGGCGGTTGCGGCAAGAGCACGCTGGTCACCCAGCTGGCCTCGCACTGGGCGCAGGAGGGCAAGCACACCGCGATCGTCGACACCGACCGCCAGGGCTCGAGCTTCCGCTGGGCCGCGCTTCGACCCGACGGCATGCCAGGGGTGCTGGGCCTGGAAGGACGTCGCGGCCTGCACAGGCTGCCGCCGGATACCGAACGGGTACTGATCGACACGCCTGCCGGCAGTGGCGAGCGCGAACTCGAACCGCTGCTGGAGGTCGCCGACGCGGTGCTGGTGCCGGTGCTGCCTTCCTCGTTCGACCTGCACGCGACACTCGGCTTCCTCGATCTGCTCGCGGCCGTCCCGCGGATCAAGCGCGGCAAACTGCCGGTGGCGCTGGTCGGCAACCGCCTCAAGCCCTGGACCCACGCCAGCCAGGATGCACTGGCGCAACTGGCCGAGTCCTCTTCCTTCCCGGTCGTTGCCGAACTGCGCGACAGCCAGGCCTACGTCCTGCTCACCGCGCTGGGCAAGGGCATCTTCGACTATCACTCCGAACAGGTGCGCAGCCAGCAACAGGACTGGCTGCCGCTGCTGCGCTGGCTCAAGCGCCAACATTGAGGAATGCCATGCAGGAACTGATTCTTTTGCGACATGCCGAGGCCCAACCGGCAACCGGCGACGACGACCACGACCGCTCGCTCAGCCCACGCGGCGAACAGGAGGCGCTCGCGGCCGGCCGCTGGCTCGCCTCCCACGGCGCGCGGCCCGACCGGGTCCTGTGCTCGCCTTCCCTGCGCACCCGCCGCACGGCCGAACTGGCGATGCGCGCGCTGGTGCCGGACGCCGCGGTCGGCCTCGCTGAGGAGGTCTACGAGGCCACCCCGGGCGAGTTGCTGGCCCTGCTCGACCAGCACGCCGACGCGCGCTGCGTGCTGCTGGTGGGACACAACCCGGGTATCGAACGGCTGGTCGCGCTGCTGGTGGAAGGCCGCTCGGACGAGTTCCGCGGCATGCCCCCGGCGGGACTGGCGGTGCTGCACCTGCAGGGCGCGCTGGAGCCGGGCAACGCGCGGCTGGATGCATTCTGGTCGCCCTGATGCGCCTGCCTGTCGCGGCCGTTCTGCTGGTCCTCGCCTTCGCCGTCCATGCCGCGCCCAAGCGTGTGTGGCACCTCCAGAGCCCACCCTCGCACGTCGATTTCGGCGTGCGCCTGCTCTGGCTGCACACGATCCACGGCCGTTTCGAATCGGTCGCCGGCACCGTCGAGCCCCGTGGAGACGACCGTGTGGTGGTCGACGCCAGCGTCGCGGTGGACAGTCTTGCGATGGACTCGCAGCGATTGCGCCACTGGGTGCTCGACGAGGAGTTCTTCGACGCCGCGCAGTACCCGACCCTGCATTTCGTCTCCGAGCCGGTGCCACGCCGTGCGCTTGACGACGGCGGTGCGCTGGAGGGGCAGCTGACGATGCGCGGCGTGACCCGTCCGGTGCGCTTCGAACTGTTGCCGGCGCGCTGCACCGCCGACGCCTGCATGATCGAGGCGCGCGGGGAGCTCGAGCGCAGCGCGTTCGGCATGCGCGGCCATCGCACCGTGCTCTCGGACCACGTGCAGCTCGCGCTTGCGATTGCGATCACGCGCGCACCGGACTAAAGGCGCGCGCCGCGTCGCGGCTGAACCGGGTCGCGCATGCCTCGACGTGCGCGGCCGCCCCCGTATCATGCGCGGCATGCCGCTGCGCCATTTCACCCTGATCATCCTGTTCGTCGCCACCGCACTGCTGGAGGGTTGCACGCTGTCGCGCGCGCAGATCCGCCGCGCCGACGCGGTGGTCGCGGCGACCACGCCGACCACCTCCAGTTGCGACCGCGCCGACCATTGCGCCAGGCCCTCGCCCCTGCTCGAGGGGGCGCGGCAGGCCCTGGCCGCCTCCACGCCCGGCCATCCGCGCCATCTGGTCGCGCTGCTCGGCGACAGCGAGCCGGCGATGGTGGCGCGGCTGGATCTGATCCGTGGCGCACGCCGCACGATCGACGTGCAGACCTACATCTGGGATCGGGACGACGCCGGCCAGCTGGTGCTGGACGAACTGGTCCAGGCAGCCCGCCGCGGCGTGCAGGTGCGCATCCTGGCCGACCAGCTGTCCTCCTTCGGCGACCTGGCGCTGCTCGACCGCCTCGCCCGCGCCAGCCCGAACCTCCAGGTGCGGCTGTACAACCCGACCTTCCACGAAGCGACCACCTCGCCGCTGGAGTGGGCCGCCGGCATCGCCTGCTGCTTCTTCAAGTTCAACCAGCGCATGCACAACAAGGTACTGGTGGTGGACGACACGGCCGGCATCACCGGCGGGCGCAATTACCAGAACCGCTACTTCGACTGGGACGACGATTTCGACTACGTCGACCGCGACGTGCTGGTCGGCGGTCCCGCCGCGCAGGCGATGGCCAGGAGCTTTGCACTGTTCTGGCGGCACAAGCGTGCCGTGCCCTTGACCCATCTGCGCGACGTCAACCACTACATCCTGGCCCACCCGGCCGCCCCCGGTTGGCCGGCGCCGAACTACGACCATCCGCAGCGCGTCTATCGGGTGGAGCAGGAGGCCAGCGACGATGCCTGGCTGCGCGCGCACGTGCTGGCCGATAGCTTGCAGACCGACGCGGTGGAGTTCTTCAGCGACCTGCCTGCCAAGACCGACCAGCCGCTCAAGCGGCAGGCTCGCCAGTTCACCGCGCACGTCATGCAGATGGTCGGTGCGGCGCGCCAGGAGGTGGTGCTGCAGACGCCCTACTTGGTACTGAGCCGCCGCGCGCGCCGCCTGTTCGAGCGCCTGCACGAGGCAACCCCCCCGCCGCGCATCGTGGTGTCGACCAACTCGCTCGCGTCCACCGATGCCTTCGCGGTCTACGCGGTGTCCTACAAGCACCGCAAGCGCTACCTCAAGGACTACGGCTTCGAGATCTACGAGCTCAAGCCGCATGCCGCCGATGCCGCGGCCGCGAACGCGTTTGCCAGCCTGGAATGGGTCGGCGACGGCGAGCACGCCAGTGGCGATCCCGCGCGCGATGCCTCGCAGCGCTACGTCGGCACCGAAAGCCGCGGCCTGCTCGGCAGCCACGGCAGCAGTCAGCGCCCGGCGCCGCTGGTCAGCGAGGGGCGCCGCTTCGCCCTGCACGCCAAGTCGATCGTGGTCGACGATCGATTCGCGATGGTCGGCTCGCACAACTTCGACCCACGCT
Source organism: Frateuria sp. GZRe14 (assembly GCF_051900395.1). Taxonomy (NCBI): domain Bacteria; kingdom Pseudomonadati; phylum Pseudomonadota; class Gammaproteobacteria; order Lysobacterales; family Rhodanobacteraceae; genus Frateuria; species Frateuria sp. GZRe14. Next base: position 25,668 of record NZ_JBHZGJ010000001.1, read on the forward strand.
CGGACCACTACAACACCGAGGCCGGCGTGATCGTCTACGACCAGCGCTTCGCCCAACAGCTGCGCCACGCGATCCTGCGCGACACCCAGCCACAGAACGCCTGGGTGATCGCGCCCCGACGGCCGGTAGTGCCGGTGCTGACCAAGCTCAACCAGGCCATCGGCGATCTTTCCGAAAGCCTGCCGTTGTTCGACTTCTGGCCCTACCGCTACGCCACCAGCTACCAGCTCAAGGCCGGCTGCACACCGATGCGACCCAGCGACCCGGCGTTCTACAGCTGTTACGAGCCGGTCGGTGATTTCCCGGACGTGGCGCTCTCGCCGAAGCTGATCTACACGCGGCTGATCACCGCGTTCGGGTCGAGCGCAAGCGGAATTCTGTAGCGACGTCTCGATTCCCTCGCCGCGAAGGGGGCGGAGGTAAAGGTGCGATCCCGCACGGCGTTATGACACGAGAGCCACTCCTTGAGCCCGACCCACTCACGGGAGCGGCGAAGGGGATCGAGTCAAGGTGGCGTGGCCGGCGCCGTGCTGTCGAAGCGCATCGGCAGTTCGCCCTGTACGCCGGTGGCGCCGGCCGGTACTGCAAAGCGCCAGCGCCTGACCGTGGCCAGTGCGTGCGCATCGAGCACCGGGTCGCCGCTGGAGCGTGCGATGCCGGCGGCCTTGACCCGACCGCCGCCGTCGGTGTCGATCTCGAGCACCACGCGGCCGTCCAGGTGGCCACGCAGTTCGGCCCACGAGGAAGGGCCCGGCGGCGTATCGAGCGGCACCAGTTCCACGGGCAGCGTCGGCGCCGGATGCGCCACGGTTTCCGATTCCGGTTGCGCGCCGATCACGCGCGGCGCGGTGTGCGCGCGATGACGAAGCGGCGTGTGACGGCGCGGCGCGACGACGCTTGCCGCCGCGCGCGGCGGCGGTCCGGTCCAGTCGTCGGTGAAACCGCTCAACCAGTCGGTGCCCAGGATGCCGATGAACAACCCAAGCACGCTGAGGATCGTGGTGACGCGCAGGCGCGGCATGGCGACACGCTGGACCTCAGCGCTCCAGGATCGCGACCACGCCCATGCCGCCGGCGGTGCACACCGAGATCAGGCCGCGGCCGCTGCCCTTCTGCGCCAGTTCCTTGGCCAGCGTGGCGACCAGCCGCGCGCCGGTGGCGGCGAACGGGTGGCCGGTAGCCAGGCTGGAACCGTGCACGTTGAGCTTGGCCGGATCGATGCCGCCCAGCGGCGCATCCAGGCCGAGCCGGTTGCGGCAGTAGTCGGCGTTCTCCCAGGCGCGCAGCGTGCACAGCACCTGCGCGGCGAAGGCCTCATGGATCTCGTAGAAATCGAAGTCCTGCAGCGTGAGGCCGTTGCGCGCGAGCAGCCGCGCCACCGCCACGGTCGGCGCCATCAGCAGGCCCTCGCCATGGACGAAGTCGACCGCGGCCACCTCCGCATCGCGCACCCACGCCTGCACCGGCAGGCCCCGTTTGGCCGCCCAGTCCTCCCCAGCCAGCAACACCGCGGCGGCGCCGTCGGACAGCGCGGTGGAGTTGCCGGCGGTCAGCGTGCCGTGGCCGGAGCTGCGGTCGAACGCGGGCTTGAGCGTCGCCAGCTTCTCCATGCTGGTGTCGGGCCGGAGGATGTTGTCGCGCTTGACCCCGCGGAAAGGCACCACCAGGTCGTCCATGAAACCCGCGTCGTAGGCGGCGGCGAGCTTCTTGTGGCTCTCCAGTGCGATCCGGTCCTGCGCCTCGCGGCCGATGTGCCACTCGCGCGCCATCTTCTCGCAGTGATCGCCCATCGACATGCCGGTGCGCGGCTCGGCCACGCCCGGGAACGAGGGTTTCAGCTCCCCCAGCGAGAAGCCCCGCGTGGCGGCGGCAAGCTTGTCCTGCCAGCCCTTGGCGCGGTTGATCGAGAGCAGCCGCTTGCGCAGGCGCTCGCCGTAGACGATCGGCACGTCGGACGTGGTGTCGGCCCCGGCCGCGATGCCGGCCTCGATCTGCCCCACCGCGATCTTGTTGGCGACGATGATGGCGTTGTCCAGCGACGTGCCGCAGGCGCGCGCGGTGGTGATGCCCGGGGTGGTCGGCGCCAGGCCCGAGCTCAGCAGCGCCTCGCGCGCGAGGTTCCAGTCCGAGGAATGCTTGATCACCGCGCCCAGCGCCACCTCGCCAAGCTCCACGCCGTGCAGTCCGTAGCGTTCCACCAGCGCGCCGAGCACCTTGACCGACATGCCGAAGTTGCCGACGTCGGCGTAGGCGGTGTTGTTGCGGCAGAACGGGATGCGCACACCGCCGATTACACCGACGCGCTTCGTGGTTGTTTCCATGTCGAGGGCGGTCCTGGGGTCTGGAATCTCCAAAGGCTAACCCGCAGGCCCATGCGGCGGAAGCCCAAAAGCGTGAACGGGGGGCGCTCCGTATAATCGACGGTTCCCCGCTGTCTGGAATGTCCGATGGATGCGCAGCCGCTGATCGCCCTGCCTGCGGTACTCGCGCTGGAATGTTCGCCCGGTTCCTCGCCCGCGGCCATGACGCTCAGCCGCGACCAGGCCGATGCCCTGGCTGCGCTGATTGCCGAGGACCTGCACGCGCTGGTGCCGCGCATTGGCGAGGCACGGCTGGCGCTGGCCGGCGCGCTGTTCGATCCGGTCGAACTGCTGCGTCCGGGCTTCCCGGTGTGGGCCACGCTGGACGACCTGGCCCGCCGCGTCCCGCGCGGCCATCTGGAGAACGTCGTGGCCTTCGGCAGCCACGAGGAGCAGATGCCGGCGCCGACGCTGGTGCCCGAGCCGGGGCACGCCGGTGGTGCCTTGCGCCTGCTGCCGCTGTCGGTGCTGGCGCCCGAGGCGCTTGCCCGGGACCTGGCCCAGGACATGGAAGTGCAACTCGTCGGCCGCGGCGAAGCCGGCGCGCGCACCGCCGACTGGTTGATGCGCACGCTCGGCGTGCAGCTCGAGCACGCCCGTTACCTCAGCCGCAACGACCTGCTCGCGCTGACCTGCGTGCAATACGAGCACGTCAACCTCGCGCCGCTGTGGACCCTGCTGGAGGCCGCGTTGCTCACCCCGTACCAGCCCGAAGCCACGCTCAGCGCGCGCGGGCTGCCGCTGCGCTATGCCGAGGGTGCGGTGCATGCGGGCGCACCCTCGGCATGGCTGGCGCGCCAGCCTGGCGAGACGGCGGATCGTGCGCACGGCTTCGCGGGGCTCGTGTTCGAGCTGCGCCAGTACGCCGCCCTGCTCCAGGCGCATCACCTGCCGCTGAAGCTCGAACAGGGCGAGGCGGACGCGGGCTGGTTGCTCGAAACGATGGCCGTACCGGACCCGGCACTGGCACCGCCGGCCCTGTTCGCGCACGAGGCGCCGGGCCTGGGCATCGTGGCCATCACCGCCGCCCAGGCCGGCGCCGATGGCCACGCGCACCTGCTCGTGCACGGTTATCCACTGGCGCCGCAGGCATTGGGTCCGCTGGTGGCGGTCCTTGCTGCGCGCTACGGCATCGAGCCCGCGCTGCAGGCGATGGGTCACGTGGCACTGGACGCTAACGGGCTCACCGCACCGTCGCCGTCGAGGCGCTGACCTGGTCCCGCGTGCAGGAACGCGCGTGCGCGACCGCGACGCGCAGGGGGCGCGCACAGGTGCGTCCGGCAGGAAAAACCGGGGGCCGGCCGGTTGTGGCATCCACCCGGCGGCAGGCGCATGATGGACTCCAGAGCAGGGGTGCGCGCTCGGGGGAGTCCATGAACCAACCCCGTTCACCGGACGAGTCATTGGCCGACCCGCCCGACGATGCCGGCCAGTCCGTCAGGAACTGGCCCGAGTACGTACTGCGTGGCGTGCCCGCGCTGATCGCCTACTTCGATCCGGACCTGAACGTGCGCTACGCGAACGAGCCGCCGCGGCGCTGGCTGGGCGTGGCGCCCGAGGGCCTGGCCGGCCGCGCGGTAGCCGAGCTGCTCGACGAGGCCAGCGCAGCGCGCGCGATCGAGGCCCTGCAGGCGGCGCTGGGCGGCCAGCCCCGTACGGTCGACGGGGTGCTGTTCGCCGGCCGCGCGCACCGCTACATGCACGCCAGTTTCCAGCCCGACGCGGATGCGCAGGGTCGCGTGCACGGCGTGTTCGCCGTCTTCATCGACATCACCGAACGACACGCGCTGGAACTGAAATTGCGCGAGAGCGAGCAGCGCTTCTTCGGCGCCTTCCAGCACGCCGCCGTCGGCATGGCGCTGGTGCGCCCGGATGGCCGCTTCCTGCGCGTTAACGAGGCGGTCTGCCGCATGCTCGGCTACAGCGAGGAGGAATTCCTCACCCTGAGCATCGCCGACGTCACCCACCCGGACGACTATGGCAACGACCTGGCGCAGATCGAGCAGATGCTCGAGGGCCGCACCGATGCCTACCAGATGGAGAAGCGCAACCTGCACAAGGACGGCCATGTCGTGCACTTCCAGCTCAGCACCTCGCTGGTGCGCGACGAACATGGCAAGCCGCTCTACTTCGTCTCGCAGGTGGAGGACATCAGCCAGCGCAAGCAATACGAGGAAGCGCTGTTCCGCGAACGCGAGCTGGCCGAGGTGACGCTCAACTCGATCGGCGACGCGGTGATCGCAGCCGACCTGGAACTGCGCGTGACCTCGCTCAATCCGATCGCCGAGGGCCTCACCGGATGGACCGCGGCCGAGGCGCGCGGTCGACTGATGGACGAGGTATTCCGCCTGCGCGACGCACGCACCGGCACCGCGCTGGAGAACCCGCTGCGGGCGGCGATCGAGCGCAACGCCATCGTCGACCTGGAGGGCAAGGCGGTGCTGCTGCATCGCAACGGTTTCGAAACGCCGATCGAGGATTCCTCCGCGCCGATCCACGACCACGCCGGCCACGCCATCGGCGGCGTGCTGGTGTTCCGCGATGTCAGCGAGACCCGCGCGCTGGCGTTGAAGATGATCCACCTGACCCAGCTCGACACGCTGACCGGCCTGCCCAACCGCAGCCAGATGCAGGGACCGATCGAACAGGCGGTGGCGACCGCGCGACGCCGCCAGCAGCGCTGCGCCCTGCTCTACATCGACATCGACCATTTCAAGCAGATCAATGACCAGCACGGCCCGGCCAACGGCGATCGCGTGCTGCGCGCTTTTGCCCAGCAGCTGCGCCAGGCGCTGCACGACGACGACCTCCTGTGCCGCCACCACGGCGACGAATTCGTGGTGCTGCTGCCGCAGGTGGAAGCGCCCGGCCAGGCCGCCAGCGTCGCACAGCGGTTGATCGCCCATGGCGAGCGCACCACGGTGGCCGGCCTGCCCGAGCTGGTGCTGCACATGTCCGTGGGCATCAGCCTGTGCCCCGACGACGCGGCCGACGCCGACGAACTGCTGCGCAATGCCGACAGCGCCATGTACGAGGTCAAGGTCGGCGGCCGGCACAGCTATCGCTTCTTCACCGCCTCGATGAACGAACGCGCGTCGCTGCGCCGGCGCATCGAAGCCGAGCTGCGCCTGGCGATCGCGCGCGAGCAGCTGTCGCTGCACTACCAGCCCAAGGTGGATGCCATCGACGGCCGCATCGTCGGCGCCGAGGCGTTGTTGCGCTGGTACGACGCCGACGGCAGCGAGCGCTATCCGCCCGAGCAGTTCGTGGCGGTGGCCGAGGACGTGGGGCTGATCGTGCCGATCGGTGCCTGGGTATTGCATGAGGCCTGCAGCCAGGCCGATGTATGGCACCGCGAGGGCATGGGCGTGCCGATCGCAGTCAACGTCTCGTCGCTGCAGTTCCAGCACGCCACCTTCCTCGCCGAACTGCAGGCGGTGCTGGCCAACTGTGCGCTCGACCCGGCCCTGCTCGAACTGGAACTGACCGAACGCACCGTGATGGCCGGCGGCGATGCCACCATCGCGCTGCTCCAGCGCATCAAGCGTTGCGGCGTGCGTCTTTCGCTGGACGACTTCGGCACCGGCTACTGCAGCCTGTCCTACCTCAAGCACTTCCCGGTCGACGCGCTGAAGATCGACCGCGCCTTCGTGCGCGACGTGGAGAGCGATCCGGACACCGCGGCGATTACCCAGGCGATCATCGCGATGGCGAGCAGCCTGGCCAAGACCGTGGTCGCCGAGGGCGTGGAGACCGAGGCGCAGGCCGACTACCTGCGGACCGCCGGCTGCGAACAGCTGCAGGGCTTTTTGTTCGGCGCGCCGATGACCGCGACAGCCTTCGGCAAGCTGCTGGCCGAACAGCACCTGCGTCGCTGGGCGTCGGATTCCCCGTGACCGCGGGTGGGCTACGGCCTAGGAGCGCGGCAGGGCTTCCTCGTACATGAAGTAATGGCAGGGTTCCATGCCGAGATCGGCGTAGGTGCGCTGGGCACGCTCGTTTTCCGTTTCCACGTACAACCGCAGGCCGACCGCGCCGGCGGCCTCCGCCTTGTCGCGCACCGCCGCGTACAGCGCGCGGAACACGCCGCCGCGGCGCGCGGCGGGCACCACGTAAACGCTCTGGATCCACCAGAAGTCGCCGCAGCGCCAGTCGCTCCACTCGTAGGTGACCAGCAGGCTGCCGACCGGCATGCCGTTGCGCTCGGCGAGCAGGTAGAAGCCGCGGCGCGGTTCGTCGAACACGCCCTCGACACCACGCGCGAGCACCGCACGGTCGAGCGTCTTGGCTTCGGTCTCCTGCGCCATGGCGGCGTTCCAGTCGACCAGGTTGGGGATATCGGCGCGGGTGGCGGGGCGGATGGTGGGGGGTGTGGGCATGGGTCCTCCGGTGCTGGCGGGCATTATCGGCCAACCACGAGGCGCAGGCCGGCGTTCCCGCGAGCCCCGCCCCTCACCCGGCCCGTTCTCCTGAAGGAAAAGGGCTCCAGATCACGCAGCTCCACCCTCCCCCTCAAGCCTGCTCCCTCTTCCCTCCGGGGAGCGGGCTGGGGTGGGGCACGCTGGCCTCGGACCTGTCATCGGGAACGCTTGCGCGATGCACCCAGCTTCCGCGTCAGTGTATTGCGCCCGACTCCCAGCGCCGCCGCCGCGTGCTGCCGATGTCCGCCATGCGCCGCCAATGCCGCCTCCAGCAATGTGCGATCGAGCGCCTCGCGGGCACGCGCGTGGATGTCCGCTTCGCCGCGCGCAAGCGCTTCACTCGCCCACGCGTGCAAGGCGCCGGTCCAGTCGCCGGCCGCGATCGGCGCGGCGGCCGTGCCCAGTTCGGCCGCCTGGATCTCGGCGCCGGGCGCGATTACCGCCAGACGGCGGCACAGATTTTCCAGTTCGCGCACGTTGCCCGGGAAGTCGCGCTGTTCCAGTGCCTTGAGCGCCGCGCGCGCGAACCGTTTGGGCGGCAGTTTGAGCTCCTGCGCCGCGGCGGCGAGGAAGTGCCGGGCCAGCACCGGAATGTCCGCGCGGCGCGCGCGCAGCGGTGGCAGTTCGATGCGCACCACGTCCAGCCGATGTTTGAGGTCCGCGCGGAACTGACCCGCCGCCACGCGCGCATCCAGGTCCTGGTGCGTGGCGGCGACGATGCGCACGTTGCCGCGGATCAGCTCGCGCCCGCCCACGCGGTAGAACTCGCCGCCGGCCAGCACGCGCAACAGGCGCGTCTGCAGCGCCAGCGGCATGTCGCCGATCTCGTCCAGGAACAGCGTGCCGCCCTCGGCCTGCTCGAAGCGGCCGGCCACGCGCCGCGCTGCGCCGGTGAACGCGCCCGCCTCGTGGCCGAACAGTTCGCTCTCCAGCAACTCGCTCGGGATCGCTGCGGTGTTGAGCGCGACGAACGGCTTGCCGCGCCGCGCGCTCTCCTCGTGCAGCGCGCGCGCCACCAGTTCCTTGCCGGTGCCGGTCTCGCCGGTAACCAGTACGTTGAGGTCGCTCGCCGCGACGCGACCGATCAGGCGGAACACCTCGCGCATCGGCGCGCTTTCGCCGAGCAGCGCATGCATGGGCGTGGCGAGTGAGGCCGCCGGGGCCGCTGGCTGTTCGGCCAGCGCGCGGCGCACCACTTCCACCGCGTGGTCCAGGTCGAACGGCTTGGCCAGGTAGTCGACCGCGCCCGCGCGGTAGGCGGCCGCGGTGGTGGCGACATCGGTGTAGGCGCTCATCACGATCACCGGGCCGATGCCCTCGGCGCGGAGGCCGGCAAGCAGTCCCAGGCCGTCCTCGCCCGGCATGCGCACGTCGGTCAGCAGCAACGCGGGCCGCGCCTCGCGCAATGCCGCTCGCACCGCCGCCGCATCGCCGAATTCGCGCACCCCCAGGCCCACCTCACGCAGCGCTTCGGCCAGCACGTAACGGATGCTGCGGTCGTCATCGACGATCCAGACCTCGGAAGTCATGGGCTACCCCGCGCAACGGCAGGAGCACGCACATGGGCTCCTGCAAAAGAGAAATGGCAGATCGCGCCGCTCATCCGTGCTCCAGCGGCAGCCACAGGGTGAAGGTGGTGGCGCCCGGCGCGCCTGCGTGGCGCAGCTCGCCGCCATGCGCGTGCGCGATCTCGCGCGCCAGCGCGAGGCCGAGGCCGGTGCCTTCCGCGCGACCGGACACCAGCGGCTCGAACAACGTGTCGCGCAAGGTGGCCGGTACGCCGGTGCCATCGTCGATTACGTCCAGCCGCAGCGCGGTGCGCAGCACCCGTTCGCCCACGCGAACGCCATGCTCCGCGCGCGTGCGCAAGGTCAGGGTTCGCGCGCCCGCTTCGCGTGCGTTGCGCGCCAGGTTGAGCAGCAGTTGCTGCAGCCGGTCGGCGTCGCCGCGCAGCTCCGGCAGGCTGGGGTCGTAGTCCTGGCGGACGGCCAGCGGCGACGGCTCGGCCTCCAGCAACGCCACCACCCGCTCCAGCACCGCATGAAGGTTGAGCCCCTCGCGCGGCGGCGCGCCGGCGGGACGCAGCAGGCGGTCGGTCAGCGCGGCCAGCCGGTCGGCTTCGGCGATCACCATGCCGGCCAGCGCCTTCAGGTCGGCCTCGGCGACGCGCCGCTGCAACAGCTGCGCCGCACCGCGCAGGCCGGCCAGTGGGTTCTTCACCTCGTGCGCGAGGCCGCGCAGGCTGGCCGACACCGGGGAATTCTCGGCGGCGGGTGGGGCGAGCACGTGCACTTCCAGCAACAGGCGTTCGGCATCGAGCGGCTGCAACGAGATGTCCGCACGCCGCTCCGGGTCGCCCAGGCGCAGGTCCCGCCATTGCACGACGCGCTGCTCGTCGCGCGCGCGCGCCGCCAGGGTCGCCACCGTCGGCTCACCCAGCAACGCCGCCAGCGACTGGCCGATGGCGCGGCGCGGCCCCAGATCCAGCGCGTCGGCGAGCGCGGGGTTGAGCCAGGCCAGGCGCAACTGCGCATCGACCAGGCCCAGCCCGGTCGTCGCCTGCTCCGCCCATGCGCGCCAGTCGGCCTCGTTCATTGCACCATGATGGGTGTTGCGCCTTGTTGGTGCAATGGCGCGCGGTCCTCCAGCCGGTCCTGGAACAGGCGGCTGAGAGACGACCTACGCTGGCGCTATCGCGACGAGCCACAGCGGGCGTCGCGCGCTGGGGCCACAGCTGCCGGCAAGCATGGTTTTCGAATGGGAGGATCTCCTGCCAACGCCCATGCGTTGCCTCCGGGCTTACTTCGTCACCACCTCACGATGCATGGGCGCCAGCGTGGCCAGCAGCTTGTTCTGGGCGCGGAACGGAATGCCGTGCTTGTCCATCGCCTTCTGCAGGTCTTCCACCAGCGCGTTGAACTGGCTCCGATGGATGTCCAGCCCGCGGTGGATCCGCTCCATGTTCTTGCCGGTGTAGGTGCACGGCCCATCGAGGATCACGCAGAACTGGTCGACCAGTTCGGCTTTGACGTGCTCGCGGTCGACCGGCTCGAAGAACGGCCGCGTGCGTGGGTCGGCCATCAGGTTGGCCATGAAGTCGTCCATCAGCGCGACCAGGCCGGCCTTGCCGCCGAACTGGTCGAACACCGGCTTGAGCGCCGGGTCGCGCGGGGCCGGATCGGCCACCGGGTGGGAGACCGGCATGGCGCTCTGCGCCTGGGCCGCCCCGGCGGCGAGGACGGCGGCAAGGAACAACGGAAGAAGTGTCTGCTTGAGCATGGGGCTGTTCCTTGTCAGAAGCCGAGCTGGACGGAGGCGTAGAGGCCGCGCTGACGATCCCCGGTCACGATGTGGCCGAGGTCGGCATAGGCCAACGTGAGCGACACGTGCTTGGTCGGCGCCCAGGCGACGAAGGCGTCGTACCAGTCGTCTTCCTTGGCGATGCCGAGGTTGTCCGGCTTCCTGCGGTATTCGGCGCCGATCGCCCACTGCCGACTGAGCAGGTAGGCCGCCGAGGTTTCCAGCTCGGCCTGGTACCCGTCGTGCCTGTCGCCGCCGAAACCCAGGATGCCGATCTGATTGGCCTTGGTGAAACGCACCGTGGCGTTCACCAGCAGGCTCTGCGCCAGGAACAGCTTGGTCGCATCGATGTAGTAGTCGGTGCCCTGCGAGCGCGTGGCGCCGACGAACTTCACGATCGCGTCCTGGTTGTTCTTCTTGTGCTGCGCGCCGACGGAGACCTGCGGCAGCCAGCTGTCCTGCTCCAGCACTGCGTCGCCGAACAGGCGCACTTTCACGCCCACCACGTTCTGCCTGAAAGTGAAGCCGCGGCCAAGGCCGAGCGCCGCGCCGACTTCCTCGGTATCGAAGCGCTGCTGTGCGTAGGAAAGCTCGACGCGGTTGTACAGGCCGACCATCACGCCGGCGTCGTCCAGGTGGTAGTCGGGCAGGGTCACCCGCGTGTAGAAGGCATTCGCGCCGATCTGGTCGCGCGTGCCATAGCCGCCGATCACCGCCCACGGCGTCAGGCCACCGCCGGCGGCGCCCTCGACCTGGCTCACGCCACCGGTAAGCAACAGCTTGCCGCTGCTGCCGGCATCGTCCGCCATCGCCAGGCCCGGTGCGGCCGCCGCGACGAGAAGTGCGCCGAGCAGGCGGGCGCGGCTCCCACGTTGGTATTGCATGGTGTCTCCCCGTCCGTGGCACGCGAGCGCGCCGTCGGAGGAATTACGGACGCGTCCCACGATCGGATGCAGCGGTGTCGATCGCCGGGCACGCCGGCGTGCGACGGCGACGACGGTTCGGCCACCCGGCCGGGCGTACGGTCGGTCCTGCGCGATCCGGGGAGGACACGGCCATGACCCAACTCATCGTCTGTTGCGACGGCACCTGGAACACCCTCGAACACACCGACCAGGGCCTGCCCGCGCCCACCAACGTGGCCAAGCTCTACAACGCCGCGGTGAAGGACGACCAACAGCTGGCCTACTACCACCCTGGCGTGGGCACCAACGGCGGCTGGCTCGACCGCATGGTCGGCGGCGGCACCGGCGCCGGACTGGAGCGCAACATCATGAGCGCCTACCAGTGGCTGGCGGTGCGCTACCACGAGGGCGACCGCATTTTCCTGTTCGGCTTCAGCCGCGGCGCCTATACCGTGCGCAGCCTGGGCGGCCTGCTCGCCCATGGCGGCCTGCTGGACCTTTCCGACGCCACGCTCGCCCCGGCCGAGGTGTGGTCGCGCGTGGAGCAGGTGTTCGAGGCCTACCGTTCCGGCAAGCCGTTTGCCAACCCGGACGGATGGGCTTTCCACGGCGTACCGCCCGGGCAGCCCACGGCGGGCACCATCGGCGTGCACTTCATGGGCGTGTGGGACACCGTCGGCGCGCTGGGTATCCCGCTGGAGCTGTCGGTGCTGCGCTTCATTGGCGACCCGCGCCGCTACCAGTTCCACGACACGAAAATCAGCCTGATGATCGCCAACGCCCGCCATGCGGTGGCGATGGACGAGCGCCGCGCGGATTTCATGCCGACGCTGTGGACCCATATTCGCCGCCCCGACCGGGTGCACCAGGTGTGGTTCCCCGGCGTGCACGGCGACGTCGGCGGCGGCTACGCGCAGGCCGGGCTGCCCGACGTCGCGCTGGCGTGGATGCTCGACGAGGCGGCAGGCTGCGGCCTGCGGCTGCGGGACAACACGCGCGCGCAGCTGCGGCCCGATCCGCAGGGCGTGCTGCACGATTCGCGGCAGGGGATGTTCAAGCTCGGCCGCAACCAGCCGCGGGCGGTGGCGCAGATGGACAGGACCAGTGTGCTGGCCGGCCTCCTGCACCCGAGCGCCCTCGCGCGACAGGCCGACCCACCCCTTGCGCAGGGCGACTACTGGCCTACCCGCACGCTCGCCGCGGGCACGCGCGTGAGCATGGACGTGTTCGCCTCCACCCACTGGAACGCCACCGGGCTGTATCTGGAGGCCGGTGTCACCTACCGCTTCGGCGCCTCCGGCGAATGGCTCGATGCAAGCGCGAAGTTTTCCCCCGCCGGCGGCGAAGTGGATGGCCACCATGCCTCCGACATCGCGCGCCTGGCGGCCTCCGCCCTCGGCTCGATGGAGCACGTCTTCAACATGGCCAGCCACGGCGACAGCGACTTCTGGTTCACCCGCCGCGTGGAGTCGGCGCCCTGGTGCGCACTGATCGGCTTCGTCGCCAATGGCGAAGGCGACGACCGCGGCGAGACCTTCGTCATCGGCGAGGGCTGCCGCTTCACCCCGACCGCCAGCGGCTACCTCTACGCCTACGCCAACGACGCCTGGCAGGCCTACGCCAACAACCACGGCAGCGTGGCGCTGGCGATCGAGCGACCCTGACCTCTTCGCGGAGCCTGCAAAAAAAAGACGGGCGCCGAAGCGCCCGTCCCGCCGAACCATCTCGCCACGCTCAGATCGCGTAATACATCTGGAATTCCAGCGGATGCGTGCTGGCGCGGTAGGCGGTGACTTCCTTCATCTTCACCTCGATGTAGGCATCGATGAAGTCGTCGGTGAACACGCCGCCGGCCTTGAGGAACTCGCGGTCCTTGTCCAGCGCGGCGAGCGCCTCGTCCAGGCTGGCGCAGACCTGCGGGATGTTCTTCTCCTCTTCCGGCGGCAGGTCGTAGAGGTCCTTGTCGGCCGGCGCGCCCGGGTCGATCTTGTTGATGATGCCGTCGAGGCCGGCCATCATCAGCGCGGTGAATACCAGGTAGCCGGAGTTCATCGGATCGGGGAAGCGCACCTCGATGCGGCGGCCCTTCGGGCTGGACACGTACGGGATGCGGCAGCTCGCCGAGCGGTTGCGCGCCGAATAGGCCAGCATCACCGGCGCCTCGAAGCCCGGCACCAGGCGCTTGTAACTGTTGGTGGTGGAGTTGGCGAAGGCGTTGATCGCCTTGGCATGCTTGAAGATGCCGCCGATGTACCACAGCGCCATCTGCGACAGGCCGCCATAGAGCTCGCCGGCGAACAGGTTCTGCCCGTCCTTGGCCAGTGACTGGTGCACGTGCATGCCCGAGCCGTTGTCGCCGACGATCGGCTTGGGCATGAAGGTGACGGTCTTGCCGTTCTGGTGCGCCACGTTCTTGATGACGTACTTCATCGTCATCAGCTCGTCGGCCTTCTTCACCAGCGTGTTGAACTTGACGCCGATCTCGCACTGGCCCGCGTTGGCCACTTCATGGTGATGCACCTCGACCACCTGGCCGAGCGACTCGAGCACCTTGCACATGTCCGCGCGCAGATCGCCCAGCGAATCGACCGGCGACACGGGGAAGTAGCCGCCCTTCACGCCCGGGCGGTGGCCGGTGTTCTGGCCGTCGTACTTGTAGCGCGAGGACCACGCCGCCTCTTCGGAGCCGATCTCGTAGAACACGCGGCCCATGTCGTTCTGCCAGCGCACCGAGTCGAAGATGAAGAATTCCGGTTCGGGGCCGAAGAACGCGGTGTCGGCGATGCCGGTGGACTTCAGGAACGCCTCGCCGCGCTTGGCGATCGAGCGCGGATCGCGGCCGTAGGCCTGCATGGTCGAGGGCTCGAGCACGTCGCAGTGCAGGATCAGCTGCGTGTGCGCGGAGAACGGATCCAGGTGCGCGGTGTCCGGATCGGGCAACAGCACCATGTCCGACTCGTTGATGCCCTTCCAGCCCGGGATCGAGGAGCCGTCGAACATCTTGCCGTCCTCGAAGGTCGACTCGTCGATGGCGTGCGCCGGGAAGGTGACGTGGTGGTGCTTGCCGAGCATGTCGGCGAAGCGCAGGTCGACGAACTCGACGTCGTGTTCGGCGATCAGGTCGAGCACTTTCTGGGCGGTCATGGGCGAGCCTCGGAGCGGGAAAGGATGCGGGCGTTACTGCAATGCCCGTGCCAGCCGGACGCCCTGCGGGAGCGCACTATGTGCACCACCACCATGGCGCTTCGGAGCGGGATCGCGCTCGCGCACAAGGTGCACTCCCACGGGCATGTTGCACCTCTTTGGCACGACTTATTGCACCATGATGAGTCAATTCGGCCTCACGCCGCCGTGCCCGCTTCCCCGTAAGCTATGCCGCTTTACCGTTCGCCGGAGAGCCCTTAGTGAGCGACCTGATCCGCGTCATCCTGCTCGGCATCATCGAGGGCATCACCGAGTTCCTGCCGATCTCCTCGACCGGGCACCTGCTGATCGCCGAGCAACTGGGCCTGGGCCAGCGCTCGGACCTGTTCAACATCGGCATCCAGGCCGGCGCGATCCTGGCGGTGACGCTGATCTACTGGAAGCGCCTGTGGCAATTGCTGACGCAGTGGCGCGACCCGGCCAACCGCGATTACCTGGCCAAGCTCACGGTGGCGTTCCTGATCACCGCGGTGCTGGGCTTCATCGCGGTCAAGCTCGGCTTCACCCTGCCCGACACGGTCACGCCGATCGCCTGGGCACTGGTCATCGGCGGCTTCTGGATGCTGGGCGCCGAAGCGGTCGCCGCGCGCAAGCCGGACCGGCGCGAGGTGACGTGGACGGTCGCGGTGCTGGTCGGCATCGCGCAGATGCTCGCCGGCATCTTCCCCGGCACCTCGCGCTCGGCCGCCACCATTTTCGCCGCGCTGCTGGCCGGCACCAGCAACCGCGCCGCGGCCACCGAGTTCGCCTTCCTGGTCGGCATCCCGACGATGTATGCGGCGACCGGCTACGAACTGCTCAAGGTCGTGAAGAACGGCGGCGCGGCGCACGAGGACTGGAGCGCGCTGATCGTCGGCTTCGTGGTATCCGCGATCGTCGCCTTCGCCGCGGTGAAGTGGTTGCTCGGCTACATCCGCACGCACCGCTTCACCCCGTTCGCGATCTATCGCATCGCGCTTGGCGTGGCGCTGCTGCTGTGGTTGCCCTCGGGCGGCTGAAGCCTCCCGCCGGCCCGGTCAACCCGGCGGGCCAGCGACCCATTGGACCGGACTGTCCAGCGCGATGGCCTGCCCGGAGAGATCAGGTGTTTCGCGGGCGTCTGCGGCAGGGTCTTTCGGCCGGTTGGCCTCGGCCTCGGCGACGCCCGGCGGATTCCGCGTCCTGAAGGTGACCGGGATCTGCATGCGAGTGGCGACGGGTTTGCCGTCGACAAGCTCGGGCAGCGCGCGGCTGTGGCGTATCGCCTCTTGCACCGCCAGCGCGAACTGTTTTCGTGCGAGCGGACTGCTGAACTCGGAGTCGACCAGCTTGATGTCGGTCAGGCTCCCGTCCGGTTGCACCGTGGCCGCCATCGTCAGTCGCCCGTCGCCCTGCTCCATCGGCCATCGGGGCGCCCGAAGCGCAAGTGCCGGGCCATTCTTGACGTAGCGCACGGCCACGCCGTAATTGCCGTCCGGACGCTTGACCAAGACCAGGTCGACCCAGGCATAGGTACGGGCCGTGACCGCATGGCCCGCCCGCACGGGCGGCTTGAAGCGCCAGTGCTTGATCGCCTCCTGGGCGGGCGCGTTCAGTACGGCCGGAATCTCCCCGGGCAACTCGACCCGGGCCACCTGTCCGGCCGTATCGACGTCCAATCCGGCCTGCAGGTGATACGTCTGCACCACCTGTCCATCGACCGCGCGTGCCGTCCCTGCGGACAGCATGAGTGCGGCCCACAGCACGGCTCCGCTTGCCAGCCCAATCCTCATCCCTGCACCCTCCCCGGCACATGCACGCGACGGCAGCCTACACCGGCGAAGGCGGGGCGCGGGAAGTGGCCGTGTCACGACGGGCCTTCCGCACTGGCCCCCACGCTCCGCGCACGCCCGGTGTGCCTAGGATGATCGCGCGCGCTGGCCAGTCCGGCCCGGCCGCATAGGACGGCGTCCCGATGGCGGCAGAGAAACCACCAAGCCTGCTCTGGTCGCGAATCATGCTGGCGGCGGGTTTCGTCTTGCTGACCTCGCTGCTGGCCGGTGCCTACGTGCTGGCGGCGGCGCGCGAGGAAGGCATGGAGCAGCAACAGCACATCCAGGCGGTGCGTGCGTCGCTGCGGCGCACGATGTTGACGATCCAGGGTGCCGAAACGGGCCAGCGCGGTTACCTGCTGACCGGCGAAAAAGCGTATCTCGCGCCGTACACCCGCGCCCGCAGCAACCTGGCGGCATTGCTGCGGACGCTCGATCGCGAGGTGGAGGATCCGCAGCTGCGCCGGAACCTCCCCGAGTTGCGTGCGTTGATCTCGGGCAAGCAGACCGAGCTGGCGCAGACGCTGTCCTACTACGACCGTGGCGACCACGCGACGGCGGCGAGACTGGTCCGGTCCAATCTGGGCATGCGGCTGATGGAGCGTATCCGCGCGCTGGTGTCCGCGATGCTGGCCGATTGCGATCGCAACATCGCCGCCGAGCAACGCAAGGAACGCGTGTTATCGCGCTGGGTGCTGACCGGCGCCTCGGCGTCCGCGCTGGCGATCCTGGGGCTGGCGGTGCTGACCCTGCGCGAGATGTCCCGTCGTCACCGCATCATGATGCGCACGCGCGACGAACTGCTGGCCTCGAGCGAGGCGCTGCGGCGAAGTACCGAGCGCCAGGCGATGCTGGAAGAGGCGGTGCGCCAGTCGCGCAAGATGGAGGCGCTGGGCGCGCTGACCGGCGGCATGGCGCATGACTTCAACAACATGCTCGCGGTGGTGATGGGCAACCTGGAGCTGCTCAAGGCGCGCCTGGCCCGCGGCAACCACGATGTCGGCCGCTACGTCGGCTATGCGCTGGAGGCGACGCGCCGTGCCGGCGAACTGACCCAGCGCCTGCTGGCCTTTGCCCGCAAGCAGCCGCTGCACGCGGTGCTGGTGGCGCCGGACGAGGTGGTGGCCAGCACCATCGAGATCATCCGCCGCACGCTCGGCGGCATCTACAGCATCGAGCTGGAACAGGCGCCCGACCTCTGGAAGGCGCGGGTCGACGTCAACCAGCTGGAAAGCACGCTGATCAACCTGGCGGTCAACGCGCGCGATGCCATGCCCGAAGGCGGCCGGCTGACGGTACAGACAGCCAACGTTTTCCTCGACGAGGACTACGCAAGCGGCCACGCCGAGGTGACCAGCGGCGCCTACGTGATGATCGCGATGACCGATACCGGGCAAGGCATGACGGCCGAGGTCCGGCGCAAGGCATTCGAGCCGTTCTTCACTACCAAGGCGGCGGGCAAGGGCACCGGCCTGGGACTCAGCCAGGTGTACGGCTTCATCAAGCAGTCCGGCGGCCACGTGGACATCGAGAGCGAGGTTGGCAAGGGCACCACGGTCCGCATCTATCTGCCGCGTGCCGACGGCGAGCCCGCCGCGGTCGACGCCGTCCGTCCCGACCGCACGCGGCACGGTGTGCCGCGTGGCGACGGGACCACGCTGATCCTGCTGGTCGATGACGATGTCGGGGTGCGCGTGTTTGCGGCCGAGGCGCTGACCGAACTGGGGTACCGCGTTCTGACCGCATCCGGTGGCCACGATGGGCTGGCCGTGCTCGATGCGCATCCGCAGATCGACCTGTTGCTGACCGACGTGGAGATGGCGCAGATCACCGGGTGGGAGCTGGCCGACATCGCCCGGCAGTTGCGGCCGGGGCTGAAGGTCCTGCTGATGACCGGCTTCACGCGGGAGGCGACCGAGCGTGTCGGCGAACGCATCCCCGGCGCCGGCCTGCTGCGTAAACCCTTTACGCTGGAGGAGCTGGCCCACCGCGTGCACGCCTTGCTGTCGGAAGGCCCAAGCCTGCCGCCAGCCACCGGGCCGGCTCCGTGACGGCTGCCGTCAGGCGGCGGCCGCGGGCAAGCTCCGCTTGGCCGTCCCGGCCGGCACCGGTGCCTGAAACTGCGGCTCGTTGGTCCGCTCGAACAGTTCGCGCACCCATTCGATGAACGCCTGCACGCGCGCGGACAGGTGCTTCTTCTGCGGATAGACGATCCACACCGGCTTGCCGGTGGAGCGGGTATCGGTCATCACCAGTTGCAGCTTTCCCCAGTCGAGCATGCAGGCGACCATCATGTGCGGGGCCTGGGTGATCCCCAAGCCCGCCGCCACCGCCTGGATCACCGACTCGGCGTCGTTGATCAGCAGGTGGCCCTCGACGTCCACCGCGACCGGGCCATTGGCGCCGTCGAACATCCACTGCCGCGGGCGGCCGTTGGGGTAGACGTAGTTGATGCAGCGGTGTTGCTTGAGGTCGTCGATGGACTGCGGTGCGCCATAGCGCGCCAGGTACGCCGGCGAGGCGCAGACCACGTTGCGCAGGTAACCGATCTTGCGCGCGATCAGGCTGGAGTCTTCCAGCTCGCCCACGCGGATGGCGCAGTCGATGCCTTCACCATTCATGTCCGCCGGCAGGTCGCTCATCGACAGCTCCAGCCGGATGTCCGGATAGCGCTGCTCGAACTCGGCCAGGCGCGGAATCAGCGCGGCGCGCCCCACCGCCAGCGACACCGCCACGCGCAACTTCCCGACCGGTTTGCGGTTGGCGTAGCCCAGCGCTTCGGTAGCCTCGGCCAGGTCGGCCAGAATGTCCTTGCAGCGCGCGTGGAATACGGCGCCGTCGTCGGTCAGGCGCAAGGACCGGGTCGAGCGGAACAGCAGGCGCGCGCCCAGGCGCTCCTCCAGCCGGGACACGGCACGGCTGACGCCCGAGGGTGTCATGCCCAGTTGCGCGGCGGCAGCGGCGAAGCTCTTGGCCTCGACCACGCGGACGAAGGCTGAAATTGCTGCGAAGTCTTCCATCGAGCCTACTCCAGGGTGATTCGTGACTCGGTGTCACTATTGCATTGCACCAAGCCCGGGTTTTCTATACCGGTAAGTGTACCTATTCTCCCGGGCCTTCGCCGGTTCTGTACCGACCGGTGCACTAATTTAGACCCGGGAGCGCAGTATGAAAAAGCGATGGATCCTCTTGAGCCTGGCCGTGGCAGTAGCGGCCGGCAGCTGGGCGGTGCTCGGCAGCCACGGCGAGAGCCACGCGCAGGAAGCCGGCACACCGCCGCCGCCCGCGGTCACCGTGGCGCAGACGCTGGTGCGTCCGGTCAGCGATACCGATGCCTTCACCGGTCGCCTGCAGGCCGTGGACACCGTCGAGGTGCATCCGCGCGTGAGCGGCTACGTCACTGCCGTGCATTTCACCGAAGGCGCGCGCGTGCGCAAGGGTGAGCTCTTGTTCACCATCGATCCGCGGCCGTACCAGGCCGAGGTCGACCGGCTGGCCGCCACGCTCGACCAGGCCCGCGCCGAGCAGAAGCTGGCCGCCTCCAACGCCGAGCGCGCGACGAAGCTGCTGGCGCAGCATGCGATTTCCACGCAGGAGGCCGACCGCCTGGCCACCGCCGCGGCCAGCGCCAAGGCACAGGCATCGGCCACCGGCGCGGCGCTGGAAGCGGCCCGGCTGGATCGCGGCTTCACCGAGGTACGCGCGCCGATCGACGGTCGCGTCAGCAACGCGCGTATTACCGCCGGCAACCTGGTGACGCCCGCCGACGTGCTGACCAGCGTGGTGAGCGTCGACCCGGTCTATGCCTACTTCACCATCGACGAGCACGCCTATCTCAAGCTCGACCAGCTGCGCCGCGATCGCGGCGTCGCGCCCCAAGTGGCGATGGGGCTGGTGGATGAAGAGGGCTACCCGCACGCCGGACGCATCGACTTCGTCGACAACCAGCTCGACGCCACCAGCGGCACCATGCGCCTGCGCGCGGTGTTCGACAACGACGATGGCCGCTACACGCCGGGCCTCTACGTGCGCCTTGAACTGCGCACGCCCAGCCGCCAGCCGCGCGCGCTGATCGACGAGCGCGCCGTCGGCACGGACCTGGGCAACAAGTTCGTCTACGTGCTGGAACCCGACCACAAGGTGGCCTACCGCAAGGTCACGCTGGGACCGCTGGCCGACGGCTTGCGCGTGGTCACGCAGGGCCTCACCGCCAAGGACGTGGTCGTGGTCAACGGGCTTCAGCACGTCCGGCCCGGCATGGAAGTCAGCCCCACGCTGGTGGCGATGGAGAGCCGCAGCCTGGACGCCGGCAGCCAGTTGGCTGGCGCCGGCGGCAGCAACGGCAAGGTCGCTTCGCGCAACTGAAAGCACCCCCTGTAGGAGCGCCCTTGGGCGCGACCGAAATGGTGGTCGCGCCAAAAACGCTCCTACAACGATAGATCCAGGAAACCAGATGAAACTCGCCCAATATTTCGTGGAGCGTCCGATCCTTGCCGGCGTACTGTCGGTGCTGATCGTGATCGCCGGCGCGATCTCGCTGTTCAAGCTGCCGATCGGCGAATACCCCGAAGTGGTGCCGCCGACGGTCGTCGTGCGCGCGACCTATCCCGGCGCCAACCCCAAGGTCATCGCCGCCACCGTCGCCACGCCGCTGGAAGAACAGATCAACGGCGTCGAAGGCATGCTTTACACCTCCTCGCAGGCCACCAGCGACGGCGCGATGACGCTGACGGTGACCTTCGCGCTCGGCACGGACCTGGACAACGCCCAGGTGCAGGTGCAGAACCGCGTGGCGCAGGCGCTGCCCCGGTTGCCCGAGGAAGTGCAGCGGCTCGGCGTGACCACGCAGAAGAGCTCGCCGGACCTGACCATGGTCGTGCACCTGATCTCGCCCGACCAGCGCTACGACATGCTGTACCTGTCCAACTACGCGCGGCTGCACATCAAGGACCAGCTCGCGCGCCTCGATGGCGTGGGCGACGTGCAACTGTTCGGTGCCGGCGAGTACTCGATGCGCGTGTGGCTCGACCCGGAGCGCCTGGCGATGCGCGGGCTGACCACCGGCGACGTGGTCAACGCGATCCGCGAGCAGAACGTGGACGTAGCCGCCGGCTCGCTCAATGCGCCGCCGGCGCCCAACGGGGCGGCCTTCCAGCTCAACATCAACACCCGCGGCCGACTGGTCACCGAGGACGACTTCGCCAACATCGTGCTGCGCACGACGAAGGACGGCGCGGTCACGCACCTGCGTGACGTGGCCCGCGTCGAGCTGGGCTCGAACAACTACGCGCTGCGCAGCCTGCTCGACAACAAGCCGGCGGTTGCGCTGCCGATCTTCGCCCGTCCCGGCTCCAACGCGATCCAGATCTCCGACGAAGTGCGCGCCACCATGGCGCAGCTGAAGGCCGAGTTCCCGCAGGGCGTCGACTACAAGATCGTCTACGACCCGACCGTGTTCGTGCGCGGCTCGATTGAGGCGGTGGTGCACACGTTGTTCGAGGCGATCCTGCTGGTCGTGCTGGTGGTGATCCTGTTCCTGCAGACCTGGCGCGCGTCGATCATCCCGCTGGTGGCGGTGCCGGTATCGCTGGTGGGCACCTTCGCGGTGATGTACCTGGCCGGCTTCTCGCTCAACGCCTTGAGCCTGTTCGGCCTGGTGCTGGCGATCGGCATCGTGGTCGATGACGCGATCGTGGTGGTGGAGAACGTCGAGCGGCACATCGAACACGGACTGAAACCGAAGGAAGCCACGCGCCGCGCGATGACCGAGGTGACCGGGCCGATCGTGGCCACCGCCCTGGTGCTGTGCGCGGTGTTCATCCCGGCGGCGTTCATCAGCGGCCTGACGGGCGAGTTCTATCGCCAGTTCGCGCTGACCATCGCCATCTCCACCGTGATCTCGGCATTCAACTCGCTGACCCTGAGCCCGGCGCTGTCCGCGCTGCTGCTGAAGGAGCGCGGCGCGCCGAAGGATCGCTTCAGCGTCCTGCTCGAGCGTGGTTTCGGCTGGCTGTTCCGGCCGTTCAACCGGATGTTCGTCAGCGGCGCGAACCGCTACGTCGGCGGCGTGCGTCGCGTGCTCGGCAAGGGCGCGCCGGCGCTGGTGATCTACGGCGCGCTGGTGGCGCTGGGCGTGTTCGGCTTCATCCACGTGCCGGCCGGCTTCGTGCCCTCGCAGGACAAGCAGTACCTAGTGTCGTTCGCGCAGTTGCCGGATGCCGCCTCGCTCGACCGCAGCGAGGACGTGATCCGCCGCATGAGCGAGATCGCGCTCAAAACACCGGGCGTGGAAAGCGCCGTGGCGTTCCCGGGCCTTTCGATCAACGGCTTCACCAACTCGCCCAACAGCGGCATCGTGTTCGTGACGCTGAAGCCGTTCGAGGAGCGCACCGATCCGGCGCTGTCGGCCGGGGCCATTGCCGGTGCGTTGAACCAGAAGTACGCGTCGATCCAGGACGCCTACATCGCGGTGTTCCCGCCACCGCCGGTGATGGGCCTGGGCACGATCGGCGGCTTCCGCATCCAGATCGAGGACCGCTCCGACCAGGGCTTCGAGGAACTGTTCAAGCAGACCCAGAACCTGATCGCGCAGAGCCAGAAGACGCCGGCGCTGGCCGGGCTGTTCTCCAGCTACCAGGTGAGCGTGCCGCAGATCGACGCCGAGGTGGATCGCGAGAAGGCCAAGGCCGAGGGCGTCAACCTGGCCGACGTCTACCAGACGATGCAGGCCTACATGGGTTCGCTCTACGTCAACGACTTCAACCGCTTCGGGCGCACTTACCAGGTCAACGTCTCGGCCGAGCCGGGCTTCCGCCGCGAGCCGGAGGACATCCTTCGCCTGAAGACGCGCAATGCCGCGGGCGAAGCGGTGCCGCTGGGTTCGTTCGTGCAGGTGCACCAGGGCGTGGGCCCGGACCGCGTGCAGCACTACAACGGCTACCCGACCGCCGAGATCAACGGCGGCCCGGCGCCCGGCTACAGCTCGGGCCAGGCCCAGGCGGCGATGGAGAAGCTGGCGAAGGACAACCTGCCCAACGGCATGAGCTTCGAATGGACCGAGCTCACCTACCAGCAGATCCTCGCCGGCAACACCGCCGTGCTGGTGTTCCCGCTGTGCGTGCTGCTGGTGTTCCTGGTGCTGGCCTCGCTGTACGAGAGCCTGACGTTGCCGCTGGCGGTGATCCTGATCGTGCCGATGGTGCTGTTGTCCGCGATCGCGGGCGTGTGGCTCTCGGGTGGCGACAACAACATCTTTACCCAGATCGGTTTGATCGTGCTGGTGGGCCTGGCCTGCAAGAACGCCATCCTGATCGTGGAATTCGCCCGCGAGGCGCAGATCCATGAAGGGCTCGATCGTCGCACCGCAGTGCTGGAAGCGGCGCGGCTGCGACTGCGTCCGATCCTGATGACGAGCTTCGCCTTCATCATGGGCGTGGTGCCGCTGGTCACCTCGCACGGCGCCGGTGCGGAGATGCGCCACGCGATGGGCGTGGCGGTGTTCTCCGGCATGCTCGGCGTGACCTTCTTCGGTCTGCTGTTCACCCCCCTGTTCTACGTGATCGTGCGCGGCTGGAGCGAGCGTGCGGCGGCGCGGCGTGCCGCGCGCCACGCGGCGCTGCCCGTCGCGATCGAGGAGCATTGAGATGTCTAACGTTACGACCAACCTGCGCCCTCTCCCCCATCCAGATATGGGGGAGAGGGCTGGGGTGAGGGGCCGCTCTGACCTCGGCCCTGCATCAGAGCTGGCTCTGATCAACTCCCCTGCGAGCCGCGCCCCCTCACCGCAACCCTCTCCCCGCAGGGGAGAGGGAGCAAAAACTGCGCTCCGCATCCTGGCTGTGGCCATGGCCGCACTGCTCGCCGGCTGCATCAACGTCGGCCCCGACTACCACCACCCGGTGGAGAAGCCGGTCGCGCTGCAGGGCGTGGACACCGCACGCCAGTCGACCGCCGACTTCCAGGCCGACTGGTGGAAGCAGTTCAACGACCCGACGCTCGACACCTTGATCACCCGCGCGGCAAAGAACGCGCCTGACCTGAAGGTCGCCCTGGCCCGCCTGAAGGAGGCACGCGCCCTGCTCGGCACCGCGCACTCCGAGCAGTGGCCCGACATCGAAACCGGCGCCAGCTACACGCGCAGCCGCGGCCAGACGCCAGGCTTCAGCGAACAGCGCACCACCACGACCGCCTACCAGGCCGGCTTCGACGCCAGCTGGGAGCTCGACCTGTTCGGCGGCGTGCGTCGCCAGGTGGAAGCCGCGCGTGCCGACAGCGAGGCCGCGGCCGCCTCGTTGCAGGATGCCCAGGTCACGCTGTTCGCCGAGGTCGCGCGCAACTACTTCGACCTGCGCGGCACCCAGTTGCGCATCGAGGTGGCCCAGCGCGACATCGCCAACCAGCGCGAGGCACTGGAGCTGATCGAAAGCCGCGCCGCGCTCGGCACCGGCTCGGAGCAGGACGTGGCCAGCGCCCGCGCGCGCCTGGCCGGCGTCGAGGCCACGCTGCCGGTGCTCACCACGCAGGCACAGGCCGACAGCTTCCGCCTTGCCGTGCTGCTGGGCGAACGACCCGGCGCACTGGACATCGACCTCTCGAGCGCGCACTTCACCCCGATCGACACCACCCTGCCGATCGGCAACGCCGACGACGTGTTCAAGCGCCGCCCGGACATCCGCATCGCCGAGCGTGACCTGGCCGCGGCCAACGCACGCATCGGCGTGGCCAAGGCGGACTGGTTCCCGCACATCCGGCTGGGCGGCTTCCTCGGTTTCCTGGCGGGACGCAGCAACGACTTCGGCAGCCCGGACACGCGCGCCTGGTCGCTTGCGCCCAGCATCAGCTGGTCGGGCCTGAACGTGCAGCGCGTGCGCTCGGGCGTGAAGGCGAGCGAAGCCCGCGCGGACGGTGCACTGGCCAACTACCAGCGCACCGTGCTGCGCGCGCTGGAGGACGTGGACAACGCGCTGGTCGGCTACAACCAGCAGCGTGTGCGCGTGCAACACCTCTTCGAGCAGGCCGACCAGAGCGAGCGTGCCGCGAAGCTGGCGAAGATCCGCTACGACGCCGGCGCCATCGACTACCTCGAACTGCTCGACGCGCAGCGCACGCAGCTTGCCGCCGAAGACCAGCTGGCCGAAGCCGAGGCCGGCATCAACCTGCGGGCCATCGCGCTGTACAAGGCGCTGGGCGGCGGTTGGCAGGCCTGCGCCGACGAACACTGCACGGCGCTCGCCGCCACGCCCTGACCCCAAGCGGAGGACCTCGCCATGCTTCCGCCGGATACCAGCGGTCGCATCGCGGCCTCGCGCCATCCGGAATTCGGTGCCGGCGAACAGAGAGCGGGCCATGCCGGCCGGCACGACCGTGCGGTGTCCGGCGGCGTCTAGTTGCCGCCGGGTCGGGCGTGCTGGGAGTAGAGCGCATGCCAGCGCCCGCCGACGTGGACGAAGATGTCCGCCGAGCGCACGCCGCGGTCCGGTCCGAGTTTCGGGTCGTAGAAGGAAAGGATCGCGGTGTCCCCCTGCAGCAGCACGCTTTGGGCCGAGGGGTGCGCCTTGATCCACGCCTCGACCTCGCGGCGCTTCCGGTCGGAGCCGCGGTTCTGTGCCGCGTGCGCGAGAATCGCCTGGCGCGGATGCACCACACCGTCCGCGCCGACCGAACGGTAGGCGGGCAGCAGCAGCGTTTCGAGGTAGGCCGTGTCGCCGTCCAGCTCGGCATTGAGCCAGTGCTGGTCGACCGCCTTCACCGCCGCGGCGGTGCGCGCGGTCTCATCGACCGGCGCGGCGCGCGCAACGCCTGCGAAGGCAAGGATGGCGATGGCAAGGGCGAGTGGGTGTCGCATGCGTCTTTTCCTCGGGGTCGGCGCGATTGCCGTCGAGGAAACCTGCGTCGGGCGCCGCGCCAAGCCACGGGATTTGTGACGAAGACGCCGGCGACGGTGACGGGCGGCATCCCTGCCGCGGTACGCGGCATGCCGGGCATCAGGCACGCCGGGCCGTGGCGCTTCTGGCACATCCGCCGGCGCGGCGGCTGCGTACACTGCGTGCGATGAGCCCCCTTCCGGCGACGCCCGAGGACACCCTCGAAATCCCACCGCCTGCGCGCCACGCGGGTCTGCTCGCGTTCGGGTTCTGGACGTTGCTGGCCTTGTCCTATGCGCTCAGCGGCGGCCTGTCCTCGATCAGCGAAGGCAACGACCCGGACTGGACGCGCGCGCTGGTCTGGAACGCCGCCAACTTCTATCCGTGGATGGCGCTGGTGCCGCTGGTCGGCTGGCTGGGCCGGCGCAGTGCGGGCCCCGGCTGGAACCGCTTCCTCGCGCTGCACATACCGGCCGGCCTGGCGATCGCGCTGGCGCAGACGCTGCTGCACCTTGTCGTGTTCTGGTACGCCTGCGGTCCAGGTCGCATGCCCGTCGCCACGCTGGCCGCCTTCGTGCGCATGCAGTTCGCCTATACCTATCACCTGGCGCTGCTCACCTACTGGGTGATGC
This sequence comes from Frateuria sp. GZRe14, assembly GCF_051900395.1. Taxonomy (NCBI): domain Bacteria; kingdom Pseudomonadati; phylum Pseudomonadota; class Gammaproteobacteria; order Lysobacterales; family Rhodanobacteraceae; genus Frateuria; species Frateuria sp. GZRe14. The sequence goes on from NZ_JBHZGJ010000001.1 coordinate 52,143, forward strand.
TGGTGGTATTGCGCGGGCTCGAATCGCGCCGGCACCTGCGCGACGAACGCCTGCGCAACGCGCGGCTCGAAACCCAGCTCGCGCAGTCGCAGCTGCAGGCGCTGCGCATGCAGCTGCAGCCGCATTTCCTGTTCAACACCTTGAACGCGATTTCGGCGCTGGCGCTGGCCGAGCCGCTGCGCGCGCGGCTGATGATCGCGCGGCTCAGCGACTTCCTGCGCATGACGCTCGATCAGCGCCACGCGCAGCAGGTGCCGCTGGCGCGGGAGATGGAATTCCTGCGCTGCTACCTGGACATCCAGCAGGTGCGCTTCCAGGACCGCCTGTCGACCCGGCTGGACCTGGCCGAGGACACGCTGCGCGCGGCGGTGCCGAGCATGATCCTGCAGCCGCTGGTGGAAAACGCATTGCGCCACGGCCTGCTGGCCACGGCCCAGCCCGGCTGCCTGCACATCGCCAGCCGCCGCGACGGCGACCTGCTGCACCTGTGCGTGGATGACGACGGCCTGGGCCTGCCGCCGGACGGCCCGCTGGAAGGCGTCGGCCTGGGCAACACGCGGGCCCGGCTCCAGGTGCTGTTCGGTGCGGCGGCGAGCCTCCGGCTGAGCGGTCGCCGCGAGGGCGGCACGCGGGTCGAACTGCGTTTTCCCTTCCGCGAGCACGTCGCATGAGCACGATCCGTACCCTGCTGGTCGACGACGAGGTGCTCGCGCGGCTGGCCCTGCGCCAGGCGCTCGCCGCGCATCCGGATGTCGAGATCGTGGGCGAATGCGGCAACGCGGCCGACGCCATGCAGGCGTCCGCCGCGCTCGCGCCGGACCTGCTGTTCCTGGACATCCGCATGCCCGGCCTGGATGGCTTCCAGCTCCTGCAGGAGCTCAAGCCCGATGCATTGCCGATGGTGGTGTTCACCACCGCCTACGCCCAGCACGCGCTGCGCGCGTTCGACGCGAACGCGCTGGATTACGTGCTCAAGCCCATCGACCAGGCCCGCTTCGACCAGGCCATCGCGCGTGTTCGCCGGCACTGGCGCGGGCTGTCCGCACGGACCGCGCCGCCCGCGCCGCCGGCCGGCGCGACCCAGCGGATCAGCGTGCGCGTGGGCGAGCACATGCGTGTGATCGCGGTCGACACGATCGACTGGATCGAGGCCGACGGCAACTACGTGCACATCCACGTGGGCAAGCAGGCGTACCTGCATCGCGAGACCCTGGCGGGCCTGGTGGCCACGCTCGATCCGGCGTGCTTCCTGCGCATCCATCGCGGCACGCTGGTGAACGTCGAGCGCATCCGCGAGATCCATCCGCTGTTCCAGGGCAACGCCGAGGTGGTGCTGCACGATGGCACCCGGCTGGGCCTTAGCCGGCGCTTCCGCGCGCATGCGCGGGGCGCGCTGGGGATCGCCTGATCCAGTAGCCGCTCTTCCCCCCCGGGACAGGGGGTCGGAAGCGGTATCGCCCAAGCGCCTCGTTCACTGGAACCCTCGCCCGCCCTTCGTACCCCTTTTGCGGGGGAATTGGGCAAAGGCCTCGGGCAACCTGCCATTCGACCCCGCCCAACGACCGCTGGTCACAAACCAGCGGCGCGCCCGGCGCCGTCACGCCACGCTGGCGGTCGTCGCCGAACCGGACCGCCACATGACATCGCATCGCATCGCCCTGACCCTGGTGCTTGCCCTGGCCTGCACCACCACGACGGCCGCCGATCTGCTCGGCCCCGGCGTCATCTCCACGGGGCTGCAGGAAACCTCCGCGACGTTCTCGCCCGACGGCGACACGGTCTATTTCATGCGTTCGGACTTCGGCGAGAAGGACGACACCATCCTGGTCTCGCACCGCCGCGACGGCCAGTGGTCCGCGCCGCAGGTGGCGAGCTTCTCGGGGCAATGGCATGACTCCGAGCCGACCCTCTCGCCGGATGGCGAGCGTCTGTACTTCGTTTCCAACCGCCCGCCGAGCCCGGGTGCGCCTCCGGTGATGGCGGAGATGGGCGGCCACCGCTTCGCCGGCACCCACCTGTGGTACGTCGAGCGCCAGGCCGACGGCCGCTGGAGCGCGCCGGTGCACGTGGACGGCGCGCTCAACGACGGCGCGATGATCTACAACCCGTCGGTAGCCGCGAACGGCGACGTCTACTTCTCCGCGCACCGCGCCGACTCGGGCAAGGCCTACCAGGTGTATGTGGCGCGGCATACGGCCGATGGCCATGCGCCGCCGGAGCGTGTCGACCTGGGCGACGTCGCGCGCAACCGCATGGACCCGGCCATCGATCCGCAGCAACGCTTCATCCTGTTCGCCGGCGACGAGGGCGATGCGCTGGGCCGCGCCGACATCTACATCGCCTTCCGCCAGGCCGATGGCCGCTGGGGCAAGCCTGAGCACCTGGATGGCGAGGTCAACAGCGATGCCCTGGAAAACGCACCGTCGCTCGGCCGCCGGTTCGGCGAGCTGTACGTCTCGAGCAACCGGCAGCCCGCCGTCGACTTTCCGAAGTCGCGCGACGACGCCTCGTCGCTGGGCAAGCGCCTGTCCGGACCGCTCAACGGCTCGCGCAACCTGTGGCGCGTGGACATTTCCGGCGTGCTGCGCGCGCACGGCATCTCGCCCTGACCCGTGGAGATCCGCATGAGCCGACCCCGCTGCCTTCCCACCCTGCTGGCCCTGCTGTTCCTGCCCGCCTCCGGCGCTGCCGCCGCGCCGCCGGCCACTGCGCCGGCGCTGACCCTGGCGCTGCGCGCCGGCGCGACGTTCGGCAACGTCTTCTCGCGCACGATCGCGTTGCAGGCGACCGGCTTTGACGACGCGGTGCGGCGCGTCAGCGGGACCGCCACCTACACGGTGCTCGACGCTGCCGCCAACCCGCCGCGCCTGCACATCGACTATCTCTATGACGGCCGCCCCGCGGGCAGCGGCACGGTGATGCTGCCCGATGGCGGTGCCGGCAATTGCTTCGACGGCAAATGCATGCCCAACACCGATGCCAGCGGGCTGGCCTACAACCCGCTGCTTTGGGGCCACGCACCGGCGACGTTGCGGGTGGGCCAGCGCTGGACGGTGGACATCGGCGCGCCGTGGGAACTGGGGCCCGCCGGCCGGCAAACGGTCACCGTGGTGGCGTTCGATCCGGCCAGCCATACCGTGTCTCTGGAGCGCGAGGGCAGCGGCACGGGACCGTGGCTGGGCGACGCGCCGCAGGTCACGCTGACCCGCGGCGAGCGCTCGTATCCGCTGACGCGGCAGCCCGGTCGCGCGCACTGGCATGGCCTCGCCACCTTCCGCGACGGCATCGTGCTCAGCGACGAGCTGATGAGCGAGCGGGCGGTCGTTCTCACGTCGCCGCAGCTGGGGCGGATCGAAGGCGTGGAGCGCCAGTACATCCTGCTCAATGCCACGCCGCCGCGCGGGACGACGCACTGATGTACAGCGCCGGCATCCGCGCCGCCCTCTGCCTGACGGCCGGCCTGCTCGCCACCGCCGCCGTACGCCCCGTCGTGCCGGCGCCCGCGACGCTGCAGCCCGTGACGCTGGGCGGAATCCTTCATGCCGACAGCGACGACACACTGGCCTTCACACCCGATGGGGCCACCGTCTTCTTCGACCGCAGCGAAGGCACGCACAAGACCATCATGGTGTCCCGCCGGGTGGACGGCCGGTGGGCCGCACCGCAGGTGGCGAGCTTCTCCGGCCACTGGTTCGACCAGGACCCGCTGGTGGCGCCGGACGGCAGCTACCTGCTGTTCAACTCGGATCGGCCGGTGCGGCCGGGCGGGAAGCCGCTGGTGCAGGACTATTTCGTCGGCGGCCGCGCACCCGGCTCCAACCTCTGGCGGGTCGATCGCAAGGGCGACGGCTGGGGCGAGCCGGTCTGGCTCGGACCGGTGATCAACGACGACGTCTTCATCGATTTTGCCAGCCTCGCCGCCGATGGCACGCTCTATTTCATGCGCTTCGACCCGAAGGCCAGGGTCATGCACACCTGGCGCTCGCGCCACCACGACGGCGGCTATCTGCCACCGGAGCGCGCCGGCCTCGGCGATCCGCAGGTATCGACGCACGATCCGGCGGTGGCGCCGGACCAGTCCTTCATCGTGTTCGACTACGGCAAGGTCAAGGGCGGGCTCGGGCGCCTGTGCATCGCCTTCCGCGAGGGCGACCACTGGAGCCGCCCGATCGACCTGGGCGACGCGATCAACCGGGACCTGCCCTGGGGCGCGCACCTCGCGCCCGATGGGCTCACCCTCTACGTCACGGGACGATCGGGCATCGCGCAACTCTCGCTGGCCCCGTGGCTGGACCGGCACAAGGCCGGGAAGCCCGATTGATGCCGCGGCTCAGCGCTGCACCATCACCGCGAACCAGCCCCAGCCGCGCACGCGTTCGGTGATCAGCTTGGCGCTGGTGAGCATCGGTACCGCCAGCAGTGCGCCGGGGATGCCCCACAGCCAGCCCCACACCAGCAGCCAGATCAGGATGGCGATCGGCGACAGGCGCATGCGGTGGCCCTGGATCATCGGCGTGATCAGGTTGCCCTCGACCGCGGTAATGCCGGCGAAGGTGAGCGCCGGCAGCAGCGCGGTACCGAGGTCGTGCGCATGGATCATCCCGACCAGGGCCAGCACGATCGTGGTGGTGATCGCGCCCACGTAGGGAATGAAGTTGGCGGTCATCGCCACCACGCCCCACAACAGCGGGTCGGGCATGTCGTAGAGCCACAGCATCAGGGTCGTCAGCGCACCGAGGCTGGCGTTGATCGCCAACGCGGTGAGCAGGTAGCGCGACACCTCGATCTGGATGCTGCGCACGATTTCGACCGCGTGCCGCTTGTAGGCAAAGCCCGGCGAGATTTCCACCAACCGTCGCAGGAGCGAGTCGCCGTACACCAGGAAGAAGAACACCAGCAGCACCACGGTGAGCACGGCGGCCAGCACCTTGGGTGCGGTGGAGACGATGTCCCAGGCCGAGATCGCCACGGTCGAGGGTTGCGCGGGCGCCGCCCGCAACGGTCCGCCGACCAGCGTCTGGGTAGCGCGGTTGGCCGCCTCCAGCGGTTTGGTGACGCTGCGCAACTTGGGCACGAAGCTGCGGATTGCCGCAGGTGCGCCGTGGAACCACCCGAGCGCCGGCTGCGTCAGCGCGCCGATGCCGGCGCCCAGTCCGGTCAGCAACACGACGACCAGCACGCTGGCGGTAAGCCAGCGGGGCAGCCTATGGCGTGCGCCCGATGCCACGATCGGATTGAGCGCCAGGCCGATGAACGCGGCCAGCACCAGCGGGATCAGCAGCACCCGCGCAACCGTCACGGTGTACAGCAACGCCATCACCAGCAGCGTGTTCAGGACCACCCGCACCGCCAGAAGGTGCCGGCGCAGGCTGCGTGCGAAACGCAGTTGCGGCGACCCGGCGACCGGCGGCGGCACGGTCACCGGCGCCGCGTCGACCACGGCCGGCGCGGTGGCTGGGTCGGGGTGGTTCATACGTCCTCGGCGACGTTCTGCGCGGCGGTGTGGGCGGCAAGGAAGCTGGCACCGATGGTGGTGGCCTCGCTGACCAGCGCACCGAACAGATGGCTCACGCCGGGAAGATGCAGCGGCTTGGCGTCGGAACGCCCGAGCAGGAAGCCACCCGCGGCGGCCGCCCCGAGGATCACGAACGGATGCCGCTCGCCACGCGCCAGAAGGGCGGAGGCGGGTATCGCGGCCGCAAGGCGAGCCTCGCGCATCCGCTGTTGCGCGGCGCGTACCCGCGCGTGCTCGCCGAACATGCTCATGCCGCGTCCTCCCGTTCCACCCGGTGGCGGGCCCGGGCCCGCGTCTCACGCATCATCGCACCCCATTCGGTGCGCGTGGCGGGCAGGCTCATCCAGTGCATGCAGCGACGGAAGAACAGGATCGCGGCCAGCACGAATACCAGTTGCAGCACCGCGAGCGCGACCAGCGCCCAGATCCAGGACGCAAACCACTTGGCCAGCAGCACGCCGACCAGCGCCAGCAGGGTCAGGCCCAGGCCGACGCCGGCGACGGTCGCGGCCAGGCCAGCCAGCAACATCCATGAAAGCGCGCTGCGCGCCAGTCCGACTTCGGCCGACAGCAGTTCCAGCTGGGCGCCGAACAGCTCCTTGATGGCGCGGCCGAGCCCGCCCAGTTCGGCGAGCACGCCCGAGGGCGGTGCCGCCTCGGCGGCACCGTCATCGGTGGTGGTGGTTTGTTCGGCCTGTGGCATCCCTGGCACTCGTCGGCGTTTTCGTCAGCGCCGCAGGAGGCGGCCGAGCAGCCAGCCGGCGCCGACCGCGATGGCGACCGACTGCATCGGCTTCTCGCGCACGTACTCGCGCGCCTGCTCCATCCAGAGCTCGGCCCTGTCCATGGTTTCGTCACGGAGCTGGCGGCCACGCTCGCTGAGATCCGCCGCCTTGTCGTTGGCCCGGTGGGCAGCGCTGGCGGCCTTGTCGGTCGCCCGATGCACGCCCGCCTCGACCTTGTCGGCGGTGGTGTCGACCGCCTGCTTGGTGCGCGCCACCGCATCGGAGGTGGCCTGCTTGACGCGCTCGGCACCCTGGTCGATGCGGGCGTGCCCCTTCGAGGTGCCCGTGTCCGCCAGCAGCGGATCGGTCGCGTCGGAGGCGGCCATGGAAGGATTCGGCACGGCCGGGTTCAGACCGGGATCGCGCGGGGTGGACGAGCTTTGGATCGGGTTCATGGCGTTCTCCCGGTGGATGGTGAGGACACCGCCGCTCAACTGGCGCGGCGGAAGAAGGCAATGATCGCGAGGATCAGGAAGATGACGAACAGGATTTTCGCGATGCCCGCGGCGGCGCCGGCGATGCCGCCGAAACCGAGGATGGCAGCGATGATCGCGATGACCAGAAAGACGATGGCGTAATGCAGCATGACGGCTTCCTCATGGGTGAGAGTTGACCCCCTTCATGGGCCGGCCTGCAAGGCCCGACGTGGCTCATTCATCCACAGGGGCTGCCATCTGCACGTGAAGAGGCGCGTGCCAGTGCGCCTCCGTTCACTTCGCGTGCGGGTTGATCGCGTAAGTGCCGGTCAGCTCGGCGCGGGCGAGCACGTGGCCGTCCATCGCCTGGCGCAGCTGCCCGACGCCGAAGCCCGGAGACAGGCCAAGGCCCGGAATGTCCAGCGCATGCAGTTCGAAGCGGTAGCGGTGCACGCGCGCGTCGTTCCAGGGCGGGCATGGGCCATCGTAGCCAAGGTAGGTTCCGGCCATGTCCGGATCGGAGGCGAACCAGCCGCCGTAGTCGTTCGCGCCCTGGACGCTGCCGGGCGGGCCGGCGGGCGTGCGCTTGCCGCGCGGGGTGACGCCGTCGCTGCACGAACCGTTTCCCAGCTCGCCGCATTCGGCCGGGATGTCGGCCATCAGCCAGTGCACGAAATCGGTGCGCGGCAGGTCGGCACTGACCGTGCGGCCTTCCTTGTTGACGTCGTCGCCGCGGCTGGGCGCGTCGCCATCGATGCAGGTGAGCACGAACGAGCGCGTGCCGGGCGGGGCGTCGCGCCAGGCCAGGTGCGGGTTGCGGTTGTCGGACAGGGCGATCGGGTCGCCCGGCTTGCCGAAGGCGCACGCGGGCGGAATCGGCTCGCCATCCTGGAAGTCGTTGCTGCGTAGTTGCATGGAAACTCTCCTGTCGTCGAAATCCAGCTCCCCCTCTCCTCCCGGGAGAGGGCGCAAGTCAGCGCCGGTACGTCACGCGGTACACCGCTCCGGCCAGGTCGTCGCTCACCAGCAAACTGCCATCGGGCAACGGCTGCACATCCACCGGCCGGCCCCACGCCTGCTCGTCCTGCTCGAACCCGGTGATGAAGGGTTCGTAGGACGCGATCTTGCCGCCATCCAGCCGCACGCTCATCACGCGATAGCCCGACTTCTTCGTGCGGTTCCACGAACCATGCTCGGCGACGAAGATCGCCCCCTGGTAACGCGCCGGGAACTGCGTGCCGGTGTAGAAGCGCAGCCCCAGCGAGGCCACGTGCGCGCCCAGCTTGAGCACCGGCGGCGCGTAGTCCTTGCAGGGATGGCCCCTGCCGAATTCCGGATCGGCAATGTCCCCCTGGTGGCAGTACGGATAACCGAAATGCTGGCCGAGGTGGTCGACGCGATTGAGCTCGTCGCTGGGCACGTCGTCGCCGAGCAGGTCGCGACCGTTGTCGGTGAACCACAGCTTGCCGGTGGACGGCCGCCAGTCGAAGCCGACCGTGTTGCGGATGCCGTAGGCGACGTCGGTGAGGCCGCTGCCGTCCGGATTCATGCGGGTGAGCTTGGCGTAGGCCTTGTCCTTGTCGCACAGGTTGCAGGGCGCGCCGATCGGCACGTACAGCTTGCCGTCGGGACCGAAGGCGATGAACTTCCAGCCGTGGTGCGTTTCGGTAGGGAACTTGCCGTAGACCAGTTCGGGCGCGAGTGGGTGGTCCAGGTGGTTTTCGATGTCGCGCAACACCAGGATGCGGCTTACCGCCGAGACGTACAGGTCGCCCCTGTGGAAGGCCACGCCGACCGGCAGCTGCAATCCGCTGGCGACGACGCGCACCTTTTCCGCGCGACCGTCGTGGTCGGCATCGGTCAGCGCATAGACCTTGCCGGCGTCCATCGAACCGACGAACACGGTGCCCTTGGCGCCCACCGCCAGCTCGCGCGCCTGCGGAACCTGGTCGGAATAGACGGCGATATGGAAGCCCTTGGGCAGGGTCAGCCGGTCCAGTGCCGGGGCGGCCCAGGCGGGTGCGGCGGACAGGGCCAGCAAGAGCAGGAAGGGCAGACGCATGACGACTCTCCTTGCGGGCGGAAAGGCCAGCGTAGCGCTCGCGCCGTGAAGCCGGAAAGGATGGGCCCGCCCGGACGCCTGCTGCTACCGTACGCGCCTCACGAGGGGGATGCATGAGCGAACTGGACGACCTGGCCACCCTGGTCCGCGCGGCCACGCCGTTGCTGGTGATCGAGACGGTGGACGAGCAGCGCGTGATCGAGTGCTTCCGCCACGTCATCGCGCAGTCGCTGCGTCCGTTATGGCGCTGGACGCTGACCGACGGCCTGGATCGCCTGGATTTCGTCCAGCCCACCGGCGAGGCCGTTGCGCCGGACGCCAGCGCCACGCTGGAGGCGATCCGCGCCGCCGACGAACGCGGCGTCTACCTGCTGTTCGATTTTCATCCGTTCCTGCGCTACGCGATGAGCCTGCGCCAGATGCGCGAGATCGTGCAGCGCCACCGGAGCGCGATGCACACGCTGGTGCTGGTCGGCGCCAGGATCGAGCTGCCCGAAGAACTCGAAGCGCTCGCCACGCGCGTGCCGCTGGCGCTGCCGGATCTGAAGGAACTGGCCGCCATCCTGCGCGGCGAGGCCGCCGCCTGGCAGCGCGAGCAGGGGCGCCGGCTGGAAGTCGACGGCGACGCGGCGCGCACGATGGTGCGCAACCTGGTCGGCCTGTCCGGCCCCGACGCGCGACGCATCGTGCGCAAGCTGATCTACAACGACGGCGCGCTCGGCACCGCCGACCTGCCGGAGCTGATGCGCTCGAAGTTCGACCTGCTCAACCGATCCGGCCTGCTGCACTACGAATACGCCACCGCGAGCTTCGCCGACGTCGCCGGCGTGGCGCGGCTCAACGCCTGGGTGCAGCGTCGGCGCGCGGTATTCCTCGATCCCCAGCCGGCGCTCGATCCGCCCAGGGGCGTGCTGCTTCTGGGCGTGCAGGGCTGCGGCAAGAGCCTGGCGGCGAAGGCCACCGCCGGTGGGTTCGGCGTGCCGCTGGTGCGGCTGGATTTCGGCACGCTGTACGACAAGTACCAGGGCGAGACCGAGAAGAACCTGCGCGAGGCGCTGGCCAGCGTGGAACTGCTCGCGCCCTGCGTGCTGTGGATCGACGAGATCGAGAAAGGCCTGGCCAGCGGTGGCGGCGAAGACGGCGGCGTGTCGCGCCGCGTACTCGGTTACCTGCTGACCTGGATGGCCGAACGCAAGGCCAAGGTGTTCGTGGTCGCCACCGCCAATGCGGTCGACCAGCTGCCGGCCGAACTGCTGCGCAAGGGTCGCTTCGACGAGATCTTCTTCGTCGACCTGCCCACGCCGGCCGCGCGCGCGGCGGTGTTCGCGCTGCATCTCGAACGCCGCAAGCTCGATCCGGCGGGCTTCGACCTGCCGGCTCTTGCCGCCGCGAGCGACGGCTTCTCCGGCGCCGAGATCGAACAGGCCATCGTCAGCGCTCTCTACGACACTGCCGGCAGCGGCGCGCCGCCGGACCAGGCCGCGCTGTGCCGCGCGCTGGAGCAGACCCGTCCGCTGTCGGTGCTGATGCGCGAGCAGGTGCAGGCGCTGCGCGACTGGGCACGCGAACGCTGCGTGCCGGCCGACTGATTCCCGCTTCGTCTCCTCCCCCTCTCCCGCATCCGGATCCTCATCCCGGGCTGCTCGGCGGAGGGTGACGGAGCCAATCACGAGGGCTGCAAAACTTGCAGCCCGACGCAAATGTTGCGCGCTTACCGGCCGGAAACACCCGCAAACCGCGTCGCGCGAAAGGGCACGCTTCTTGCCGCCTGGGGAAACCCCCGCGGCCGGTGCCCCGTGCCGGTCGTCTCCCTCCGCAGACGACAGAAGGACGCTTCCCATGTTCGCTCACAACAAACGGCTGCAGTACACGGTGCGGGTCTCCGAATGCAATCCCGCGCTGGCCAATCTCATGCTCGAGCAGTTCGGCGGACCGCAGGGCGAACTCGCCGCCGCGATGCGCTACTTCACCCAGGCGCTGGCCGAGGACGATCCCGGGCGCAAGGACATGCTGCTGGACATCGCCACCGAGGAACTGAGCCACCTGGAGGTGATCGGCACCATCGTCGGCATGCTCAACAAGGGTGCCAAGGGCAAGCTCGCCGAAGGTGCCCAGGAACAGGCACAGGCGTTTCGCGAGCTGCAGGGCGCCGGCAACGACTCACACGTGACCCAGGTGCTCTACGGCGGCGGACCGGCGTTGACCAATTCCGGTGGCCAGTTGTGGACCGCCGGCTACATCGATTCGATCGGCGAGCCCACGGCCGACCTGCGCTCGAACATCGCCGCCGAGGCGCGTGCCAAGATCATCTACGAGCGGCTGATCAACGTGACCGCCGATGCCGGCGTGCGCGACGCGCTGGGCTTCCTGATGACCCGCGAGATCGCCCACCAGCAGTCGTTCGAGAAGGCGTTGTACGCGATCGAGCCCAACTTCCCGCCGGGCAAGCTGCCGGGCAAGGAGGAGTTCGCCAACGTCTACGTCAACACCTCCCAGGGCGAGGGTGACATGCGCGGTCCGTGGAACAGCGACGACAACTTCCAGTTCGTCAGCGACCGCGAAAAGATGCTGGCAATGGATGGCGGCAGCGGAATGCCGGAAGTGGCAATGACCGACCAGCAGCGTTCGGTGCTGATGGAGATGGCCAAGCGCACGCGCTCGGATCCCTCGATCAATCCGGAAACCGGTGCCGAGCTGGGCCGCAGCGGCGGCCAGCCGCGAGGCACACGCCACTAGCTCCAGTAAACCGTGGGGCGGGCTTCTGCCCGCCTTGCCCGCAAGGGTGAGGGGCTGGGGCCCACCCTGCGTACTGCCTGGTCAGCTGAAGGCGGTATCGAGCAGCATCATCAACACGAAGCCGACCATCAGCCCGCCGGTGGCGAAGTGCTCGTGTCCCTGCCGGTGCGATTCGGGGATGATTTCGTGGCTGACCACGAACAGCATCGCCCCGGCCGCGAAGCCCAGCCCGACGGGCAACAGCATCGGGTAGTCGATCACCACGCCGGCGCCGACCAGGGCGCCAACCGGTTCGATCAGGCCCGATGCCATCCCCACCGATACCGCCCAGCGCCGGCGGTAGCCTGCGGCCATCAGCGCGATCGCCACCACCAATCCCTCGGGCAGATCCTGGATGGCGATGCCGGTGGCCAGCGCCACGCCGTGCGCCACGCCCGGCCCGAAGCCCACGCCGATCGCCAGCCCTTCGGGCAGGTTGTGCAGGCAGATGGCGAACACGAACAGCCAGGCGCGCTTGAGCCGCAGCGACGGATGCCCTTCCGGTCCCTTGATGAAATGCTCGTGGGGCAACACGCGTTCGAGCAGCACCAGCGCGGCCGCGCCGATGAGGATCGCCACGCCGACCAGCGCGCCCGCCGCCCATGGGCCTTCGCCCTGGCGCTGGGCCTCCTGGATCCCCGGCAGGGCCAGCGAGAAGGCGCTGGCCGCCAGCATCACGCCCGCGCCGAAACCGAACATGGTGTCCTGCGTGCGCTGATCGATTTTCCTCGCGAACAGCGCAGGCACCGTGCCCAGTGCGGTGGCGGCCGCGCCCGCGACGCCACCCAGGCAGGCCGCGAGGATCGGCGTCATGCCCATGCTTCGGTCCTGCGCGTGGGTAGGGTCGTCGCGGGCATGCGGTTACGGGTCAGCGGGCAGGCGTCCAGCATGGCGCCCGGGCGGCCCCGGCGGCGTGAACGGATTCGTTGATCCGCGGCGCGGTGCCGCCCATGCTGGCGGAACCGCCCCGGTTCCCGCGAGATCCCCATGTCCACGCTCCCGCCCTTCCACCTCGCCTTCCCGGTCACCTCGCTGGCCAAGGCGCGCGCCTTCTACGGCGGGCTGCTCGGTTGCCCCGAGGGGCGCTCCAGCGAGGACTGGGTCGATTTCGACTTCCACGGCCACCAGATCGTGGCGCACCTTGCTCCGGAAGAAGCTCGAGCGGTCGCCGCGCACGAGGTCGACGGCGATGCGGTGCCGGTGCGCCACTTCGGGCTGGTGCTGGCGATGGATGCCTGGCAATCGTTGGCCGACCGGCTGCGGGCGGCGGGTACGCGATTCGTCGTCGAGCCGCACATCCGCTTCCGTGGCCAGCCGGGCGAACAGGCGACCATGTTCCTGCTCGACCCGTGCGGCAACGCCCTGGAGTTCAAGGCCTTCGCCGATCCGGCGCGTCTGTTCGCGAAATAACCCAGGGTGGGTTTCCGCCCATCGCACACTGGCGCCAAGCCGGTGGGCTGCAGCCCAACTTACGCCAGCAACGCGTTGAACCGCGCGGCGATGTACTCGTCGGTGAAGCTCACCATGTCGGCGCCGCGAATGAAGCCGCAATGGCCGCCGTGTTCGGCGATGTCGAGCTCGATGTTCGGCGGCAGCTGCAGTTGCTCGAAGGCCCCGACCGGAATCACCGGGTCGTCGCGCGCGGTAAGGATGGTTGCCGGGATGGCGAGGCCGGCGAGCGCGTCGCGCGCTACCGAATAGCCGTCCAGGTAAGCCTGCAGCGAATCGAAGTCGGTGTGCCGCAGCACCAGCGCCTCGGTCAGACCGCGCAGGCTCTGCTTGAGCTCGGCCAGCTCGAAGTACTGGCGCTGCGGAAAGGCCTGCTGCTTGGCTTTCAGCGACTGCCGCCACTTGCGCATGAAGTACGCCTGGTAGAACCAGGGCGCGCTTTCTTCCAGCGAGAACAGGCCTTCGCCGGGATCGATGATCGGGCACACCGCCAGCGCGTAGTCCAGCGCGATCCCCGCCGCCGGCGCGCGCAGCGCCGCACGCAGGGCGAAGTTGCCGCCCAGCGAGAAGCCGGCCAGCGCGGTTACCGGCCGCGGCCAGCGGCGCACGATGTCGCCGAGCGCGTTGGCCACCTCGTCGATGCGGCAGGAATGGAACAGCGCCTCGTTGAGGTGGTGGCTCGCGCCATGGTCGCGGAAGTTGAGCCGGAACACGTCCCAGCCGTCGCGCAGCAGGCGGCTGCCGGTCTGCAGCACGTAGGTCGAATCGACACTGCCTTCCCAGCCGTGGAACAGCACCGCCAGGCCGCGCGAGGCGCCACCGGTGCGTTGCGCGGTGAACGCGCCGGTCAGGCGCACGCCCTCGCCGCCATCGACCAGCACCGGCTCGGCGCCCTCGAGCACCTCGCGCGCACTCTTGGGCAGCAGCAACCGGCGCACGCCACTGGAGGAAAGCATGGTCTGCAGATGGCCGCTGGTCAGCGGCCAGGGGGGACGGAAATCCTTTCCGCGGGGCAGCTCGCTCATGCGTGCGCGTCTTCCAGGGCCGCGCCGATGCGCTCGCGCGAGAGGTCGGCCATGCGCCGGCGCGCCTCGGGCATCGCCGGCACGGGCGCAAGGAAATGCACTTCGGCGTCCAGCGGCGCCTCGCCCAGCATGCGCAGGAGGTTGCCCATGAAGTTCTCGCCCTCGCGGAAGCCGGCGTCGACCACCCGCTTGCCGTTGCGCGCGAAGCGCAGCGCCACCGGCTGCACCGGCACCTGGGCGTCCAGCGCGGCCTGGAAGATGCGCGCGTGGAACACCTTGAGCACGCCGTTGTGGCCGGTGCCTCCCTCGGGAAACACGGCCACCGAGCGGTGGCCGCGCAGGCGCTCGACCATCGCCTGCATCACCGCCGCCAGCGAATGGTTGCTGCCGCGCCGGTGGAAGATCGTGCCGCCGGTCGCGGCCATCCAGCCGACCAGCGGCCAGCGCGCGATCTCGGCCTTGGCCACGAAGCAGGCGGCGCGCTGGCTATGCAGCAGCTCGATGTCGATCCACGAGGTGTGGTTGGCGACGAACAGCACCGGGTCGGGCAGCGGCTTGCCGACGCGCACCGAGCGCAGGCCGAAGATGCGCATCAGCATGGTCGACCACCAGCGGATCATGCGGTGCGCGAACGGCTCGCGGCCATCGACCATCACCCGGTGGCGGTTCCAGCTGAGGATGCCCGCGCACAGCAGGATGCCCAGCAGGATGTGCAGCAGCAGCAGCGGCACCCGCCACAGGTAGCGCAGAGGGCGCCAGGGGTCGCGGTCTGGAGTCAGGGCGGTGTCCATGAGCCGGTTAGTTTATCGTTTTCGTCCTGCCCCAGCGCATCGCCTGGCGCGCAGGTGGCCGCCCCCGTGCGGAAAGGTCGCCGAAGCCGGCCCTGCGGGGTCATGGTTCCAACTGCCCCAGCGGCAACGAGGGCGAGCGCTTGACGGTGCGCAGCACGAAGCTCGAATTGGCGTCGGCCACGCCCGCGTCGTTGAGCAGCCGGTCGAGCAGGAAGCGCGAGAAGTGCGGCAGGTCGGCCACGTACACGTGCAGCAGGTAGTCCATGTCGCCGGTCAATGCGTGGCACGCGACGACCTCCTCCCAGCCTTCCACCTTCTCCACGAAGCGGTCGATTGCGCCCGCCTCATGCCGCGCCAGCTGTACGCGCACGAACGCCTGCAGGCCCAGGCCGACTGACTGCGGGTCGATCTGCGCGGCGTAGCCGGTGACGATGCCATCGGCTTCCAGCCGCTGCAGCCGCCGCAGGCAGGCCGAGGCCGACAGGCTGACCCGTTCGGCCAGCTCCGCGTTGGTGATGCGCCCTTCCCCCTGCAGCACGGCGAGCAGGCGCAGGTCGGTGCGATCGAGCTTGGACATGGCAGCTTGCTCCACTTTACGAGCGCTCGGCGCAAGAATACTGCGCCACCTAACGGGTGGTTCACAACAAACGCAACCTTCGTGCAGCCCACACTGCGTATTCTTGAAAGATCGAAGGCTTGCGCCTGAACCGCCCGGAGTCGCCATGGAAACCGCCACGCCCCGCAAGGTCGAACACCAGCAGACCGACCGCGGTTACGTACCGGTCTACGCCACCGGCGTGGTGGAGCAACCCTGGTCGAGCTATACCCGCACGGACCACGAGGTGTGGGACACGCTGTTCGCGCGCCAGTGCGAAATGCTGCCGGGGCGTGCCTGCCAGGAGTTCCTCGACGGCGTGGCCAAGTTCGGCCTTGGCGCCGGCGGCATTCCGAAGTTCGCCGACATCAACCAGGTACTTTCCAAAGCCACCGGCTGGGAGCTGGTCGCGGTCGAGGGATTGCTGCCGGACGAGGTGTTCTTCGACCACCTGGCCAACCGTCGCTTTCCCGTGAGCTGGTGGATCCGCAAGCCCGACCAGCTGGACTACCTGTCCGAGCCGGACCTGTTCCATGACCTGTTCGGCCACGTGCCGCTGCTGCTCAACCCGGTGTTCGCCGACTACATGCAGGCCTACGGCCGTGGCGGTATGAAGGCGCACGCGATCGGGCCCGAGGCGCTGATGAACCTCACGCGGTTGTACTGGTACACGGTGGAGTTCGGGCTGATCAACACGCGCGAGGGGATGCGCATCTACGGCGCGGGCATCGTCAGTTCCAAGGGCGAATCGGTGTACAGCCTGGATTCGGACGCGCCCAACCGGATCGGCTTCGATCTCGAGCGCGTGATGAGCACGCGCTACCGCATCGATACGTACCAGCAGACCTACTTCGTGATCGACAGCTTCGAGCAGCTGTTCGAGGCGACGTCGCCGGACTTCACGCCGATCTACGCGCGCCTGCGCGAGAACGCGCCGCACGCCGCCGCCGATGTGCTGGACGATACCGACCGCGTATTCCACTACGGCAGCCACGAAGGTTTCGCCACCAACGCGGACACCTGAGCGCCCGACCCTGGGCGCGACCGGCATCTCCACGCACGACGCGATGGCCGGCATGGCAGTCGCGCCCACGCGCGCACCTACACCAGCCGACGCTTTGCCATCCAGTCGCGCACCACGCCGGTCCATAGTGCGTAGCCCTCGGCATTGAGGTGCAGCCCGTCGTCGTCGAACCAGCGCGGATCGGCCTCGCCGTCGGCGCCGAGCATCGGCGCGTGGATGTCCAGGAAATCCACCCCTCGTTCGTCCGCACAGGCGCGGATCAATGCGTTGGCCCGGCGGATCAGCGGCAGTTGCCTGCGCCGCGAAAGATTGGGTTTGATCGACAGATAGGCGAACGGCACCTCGCCTGCCCAGCGGCGCGCCTGCGCGACGAAGGCGCGGAAAGCGTCGCGCACCTGTTCGGGCGACTTGCCGTCGGCCAGGTCGTTGCCGCCGGCGTACATCACGATCGCCCTCGGCCGGTAGGGCGCGACCAGCTGTTCGGCGAAGTACACGCTATCGGCGATTTCCGACCCACCGAAGCCGCGATTGATGGTGGGCACGTCCGGGAAATCCGCCGCCAGCGTATGCCACAACCGGATCGATGAGCTGCCCACGAACAGCACCGCGTCCACCGGCGGCGGCGCGAGCCTGTCGATCGCCGCGAACACCGCGATCTCGCTCTGCCATTCGATGAACTCGGCGACCTCGCCGCCGGAAGGAGAAACCTGGTCGAGCATGCCGTCTCCGCCGGACGCTGGTTGTCCGAGCCTAGGCGATCGGCGATCAAGGCGGCGTGGGTGCGCGCGGAAGCCTCAATGCGCGAGGTCCAGCGTCGCATGCAGCCAATTGCGCACCAGGCCCGTCCACAGGCGGTAGCCCTGCCGGTTCATGTGCAGGCCGTCCGGGCCGAACCATGTCGGTTGCGGCTGGCCATCCGGCCCCAGCATGGGCGTGAAGACGTCCAGATAGCCGATACCCTTCTGCCCGCGCGCGTACTCACGCACCAGCGCGTTCGCCCTGCGGATCCGCGGCAGCAGGCTCTTGCGCGCCATGCTGGGCTTGATCGCGATGAAGGCGACCGGCACATCCGCGTCCAGCGACCGCGCGCGGCGCACGAAGGCGCCGAACGCATCGCGCACCTGCTCGGGCGTGCAGCCCTCGGCCAGGTCGTTGTCGCCGGCATAGAAGACGATGGCGCGCGGGTGATAGGGCCCCACCAGGCGATCGGCGTAGTAGGTGGCATCGGGAATGCGCGAGCCGCCGAAGCCGCGATTGATGACGGCGCGGCCAGGGAAGTCGGCGGACAGCGAGCTCCACATGCGGATCGACGAACTGCCCACGAACAGGACGGGATGCGCGGGCGGCGCTTGCGCGCGGTCGGCCGCGGCGAACGCGGCGATGTCCGTTTGCCACTGCTCGGGCCGGTCGGCACAGGCCTGCGCCAGCGAGGGCAGCAGCGCGAGTATCAGCAACAACCATGGGAGTCTCATTGGCTCAACCTACCACCCGTGGCGTCAGGGACAGGTTTGCGCGCACCGCCGGATCGCATGCCCGTCCGGCCGCTACGGCCGCTTGAGCTCGCTCACTTCGAGCACCTGCGCGATGCGCGTGCCGTCCCAGCGGTAGATGAAGTGCTGCGCCTGCACGCAGGGGGCGACCACGTCCGGGAAGAACGCCGCCACGCATTCGCCGCCGGCATGCCGCGCGCTGTCGTAGACGATGCCGCTGGCGCCGGCCGCGCGCAGCGTGCGCGCCAGCGCCACGCTGGCCGCGTAGTCGTGCGGATCGTGCGCGGCCGGCCAGCCGCCGCGAAGGTCGTGCAGCTTGCAGTCGATGCTGGTGCGGTAGCAGCGCATCTCGATCTCGCACGCCGGCTCGGCGGTAGCGGCGAGGAAACGCTCGCGGTGGTAGACGGTTTCCTCCACGGCGGTGGCCACGCCGTGTGCGGCGTAGAACACGCCCCAGCTGCCGTCGGAGAAACGGCTGCCTTCGGGGTTCAGATGGGTGAACGCGGCCATCACCGGCGTGCTGCCCGGGCCGCTGATGCGCCGCCCGCGCGGCACGAGCTTCAAGGCGCCGGCTTCCTCGCGCAGGCGCGGGTTGGTCATCGCCTCGATGGCGAACAGCGCGTCCAGGTCCGCCGGGTCGGCGATGCGGTCGAACACGCCCACCGGCGGGAAGCGGCTGGGCACGATGCGGTAGGCATGGCTCCAGCGGATGCGTTTCAGGGGCGGCAGGTCGGCAGGCATGCAGGCTCCGGGTTGTGCGTCCTCCCGTCACCGGGGCGGGGAGAAACCAAGCATGGCAGCGCGAGGTCTCGCCGGGCGCGACCGGAGTCTCGCGCCCGCCTCAGCCGCGTTGCGCGTCCAGGTATTGGCGCACCACGTACAGATCGCCCACGTTGCCCGAAAGCATGCGCTCGAGCGCCGAGTGGCCGCCGAACAGCGGCGCCTGGTTCGGCTTGCGCAGCCAGGCGTCGGCCTGGGCCGGATCGGGGAACAGGATCTGCAGCGACTTCCAGATGCCGAGCAGGTAGCTGATCCGCTCGATCACGTCGCGGCCGGGGTTGCCGTCCTGGTCGCGCTTCCATTTGAAGAAGGTCGATTCGGCCGGGTCGCCAAGCAGGCGGCGCTGTTCGACAATGCGCAGTTTCCAGTGCTCGGCCAGGCGGAAGAAGGAGCGCAGCGCGGGACCGCCAAGGTCACCGGCAGGGGCCTGTTCGGGACGGGGATGGGCCAGCATGCGAAACTCTCCTTTTGGAGTTTGCATTCAATTTACTGCAAATATGCAGTTGCCGCAAATCGCGTGCGTCCGCAGGTGGGCCTCGGCTACCTCCTGCGATGGCGTTTGGAACCGTGGGACGGAGCCCACCCTGCCGTTACTTGCAGTCGCAGCCGTAGCCGGGTTCCGGGCCTCCCTCGGCAATGAATCGGTCGATGCGCTTTTCCAGCACCGGCAGCGGCACCGAACCGAGCTGCAATACGGTGTCGTGGAAGTGCCGCAGGTCGAACCTAGCACCCAGTGCGTGCTCGGCCTTGCCGCGCAGCTCGCGGATCTTCAGGTAACCGAGCTCGTAGGACAGCGCCTGCCCTGGCCAGCTGATGTAGCGGTCCACCTCATTGGCGATCTCGCGCGCCGATAGCGCGGTGTTCTGCGTGAGGTAGTCGATCGCCTGCTGACGCGTCCATCCCAGGTGGTGGATGCCGGTATCGACCACCAGCCGGCAGGCGCGCCACATCTGGTAGGTGAGGTAGCCGAAGCGCTGGTAGGGCGTCTTGTAGATGCCCATCTCGTTGCCCAGGTATTCGGAATACAGGCCCCAGCCCTCACCGAAGGCGGAGATGTAGCCCTGGCGCCGGAACTCGGGTTGGCCCTTCTGCTCGGCAGCCAGTTCCAGCTGCAGCGCGTGGCCGGGATAGGACTCGTGCAGGGTCAGCGCCGGCATGTTGAAAAGCGGCCGCGACGGCAGGTCGTAGGTGTTGACCAGGTACGCGTCCGCGCCGCCGCGGCCGGAGGTGTAGTACGGCGCGATATCGGCCGGTACCGGCACGATGGCGAAGCGCGCGCGCGGCAGGTGGCCGAAGAAGCGGCCCATCTGGCCGTCCACTTCCTTGGCCACCCAGGCGGTGCGCTGCAGCAGCTCCTCGGGCGTTTTGGCGTAGAACTGCGAATCGGTGCGCAGGAAGTCGAGGAACGCGGGGAAGTCGCCCTTGAAGCCACTGTCCTTCATCGTCTGGAGCATCTGCGCGTGGATCTTCGCCACCTGCTCCAGGCCGATCGCGTGGATCGCATCGGGGTCCAGGTCCAGCGTGGTGTATTCGCGGATCTGCTGGCGATAGAACGCCTTGCCCTCCGGCAGTGCCTCGGCCGCCAGCGTGGTGCGCGCGCCCGGCACGTAGCTCTGGCGGAAGAAGGTCAGCAATTTGCCGTAGGCCGGGATCACTTCGTCGCGGATGCGTCGCAGCGCCTCGCCCTGCAGCGCCTGCGCCTGGTCGGCGGGGATCGCGCCCGGCATCTGCTCGAACGGTTTGTAGAAGCTGCTGGCGGTGGGATCCTTCAGCTCCGCCACGGCGGCGATCGACACGTCGCGCCCGTCCAGCACGGCGCGCGGCACCGAGAAGCCGCGCTTGAGGCCCAGCCGCATGTTGGCGATCTGCTGATCGAAGTAGGCGGGGATCTGCGCCAGCCGGTCGAGGTAGCGGCGGTAGTCGTCGGTGGTGCGCAGGTGGTCGGCGTCCAGTTCGTAGCCGATGTCGCTCCAGAACGCCGAGTCGCTGTTGAACGGCATCTGCCAGGTCTTGAAGCGCTGGTCCGCCAGCAGGTTCGCGATCTGCGCGTGGTAGATGGCGTAGTTGACCTGGTTGGCGGGCGAGAGCTGGCTTGCGTCGAGCGCATCGAGCCTGGCCAGCACCTGCTGCCATTGCTCCAGCCGCTGCTGCTGGCTGGCCGCGTCGACGTTGTCCAGCCGGCCGTTGTTCGGTTGCGGTTCGCCCGAGGCGCTGATGTCGCCCTGCCCGGTGCGCCACGCCCACTCCTGGGTGTAGATCGCCTTGAAGCGGTCGTCGGCGTCGTTGGCGTGCACGGCCGGGGCGAGCAGCAGGCCCGCGGCCAGCAGGCCGCCCAGCAGGTGGTTCATCGGGGAAGCTCCTTGCGAGGGAAGCGGTGATGATCGCAAAAGAAGCCCGTCCGATGGGCGCGCCGCGTAGAGCGGCCTACACGCCTGCGTAGTACCCGCGCATGGCGTCCAGGTAGGCGTCCAGGTTGCGGCCTTCGCCCATCGCGAAGCGTTCGCCGGTTTCGTCGAACTGGTCGATGCGGTCAGGGCGGAAGTTGCGGAACGCGCCGCGCAGGCGGCACCAGGTGCCCAGCGTCCACTTGCCGCCCCAGAACGCCAGGCACAGCGGCTCGACGTCGCGCGTGCTGGCCTGGCCCGCTTCGTCGCGATAGACCAGCCGCAGCACCAGCTGCGCCTCGATCGCCGCGTGCAGTCGGTCGATGCGCGCAGCGAACGCGGTGCTGTATTCATCGCGCCACACCGGCGCGTAGATGCGCGTGCGCGCGGCGCGCTCGCGCAGTTCCGGCGGCAGCACCGCCTCGATCTTCATCAGCGCGGCCTGCGCGCCTTCGGCCAGGCGCTCGCCGGCGAAGGCGCGCACGAAGCGGGTGCCGACCACCAGCGATTCGAGCTCCTCGGCGGTGAACATCAGCGGCGGGATGTCCGCGCCCTTGCGCAGCACGTAGCCCACCCCCGCCTCGCCCTCGATCGGCACGCCCGAGAGCTGCAGGTCGGCGACGTCGCGGTAGACCGTGCGCAGCGAGACGCCCAGCGTCTCGGCCAGCGAGCGCGCCTGCAGCGCGGTGCGGCGGCCGCGCAGGGCGTGGATGATGAGGAACAGGCGGTCGGCGCGGCGCATGCGCGCATGATCGCCGAGGCGCGATGCATGGGCCAGTGCGCCGGCACCCGCGGTCGCTCAGGACTGGCTGGCGAGAAACCCGGCATCCTTCGCTTCCGCTCGCTGCATCGCCGGGCGCGCACGCACGCGGGCGATGTAGTCGCGCACCGGCGGCACGTCCGGCACCAGTTTGAACATCGTGGTCCAGTGCAGCGCGGTGCCCCACAGCACGTCCGCGGCGGTGAAGCGCTCGCCGAGCAGCCAGGGCCCGGGTGTGAGCTGGGCGACGATGGCGTCCAGCACTTCCTGCCAGGTGCCATAGGGCGAGGTCGCGTGGGGCGCCGGCTCGCGTTGCATGGAATGATCGACCAGCGCCGGCTCGAAGCAGGAGCCATAGAACACCATCCAGCGCAGGTACGGCCCGCGCAGCGGATCGCCGATCGCCGGCGCCAGCCCCTTGTCCGGATGGAGGTCGGCGAGGTACATCATCACCGCCGGCTGCTCGGTGACCATGGCGCCGTCGTGGCGGATCGCCGGCACCTTGCCCAGCGGGTTGAGTGCGAGGTAGGCCGGGTCGCGCTGCGTGCCGGCCTTGAGATCCAGCAGATGCAGGTCGTAGTCGACGCCCAGTTCCTCGAGCAGCGCCAGCGTGCCGCGCGAGCGCGACTGCGGCGCGTGGAAGAAGGTGATCTCCGGTGCGTTCATGGCGTGTTCTCCGGCGGCCGATGGCAGACCGCTTCCAGGTTGTGTCCATCCGGGCCGATCACGAAGGCGCCGTAGTAGTTGTCGTGGTATTGCGGGCGCAGCCCGGGCGCGCCGTTGTCGCGCGCGCCGGCCGCCAGCGCGGCGCGATGGAAGGCGTCGACCTGCGCTCGGCTGGCGGCCGCGAAGGCCATGTGCAGTGGTCCCGGGACATGGTCGGCGCGGGTCAGCCAGAGCTCCTGCTCGGCCGTTCGACCCCGACCGGCGGCCAGGCCCACGGCGTCGGGAAAGCTTTTCACCACCGCGATGCCCAACGGCTGCAGCGCCTGCTCGTAGAAGCGGCGCGCGTGTTCCAGGTCGGTCACGGGGAGCCCGAGATGATCGAACATGGCCTTGCCCTCCTAAAGGTAGGTGGTCACGGCCGGGGGGTTCATCCAGTTGTCGTGGCGACCGTCGAAGTAGCGCACCGGCGCGCGGGCGAGTTCCTCGGGACTGGCGTCGTCCAGGCAGGCGAGGTTCACGCTGACGAAGTCGCCGCCCAGCTGCTCCAGGTGCCCGGTGCCGAAGGGCTGGATGCCGCATTGCCGGCAGAAGCGGTAGTGCATGCTGTGGGTGCCGAACTGGTAGTCCGCCAACGCCGCTTCGCCTTCCAGAAGGCGAAAGGCCTCCGGGCTGACGATCGCGCCCCAGCGGCGCGTCTTGCTGCAGATCGAGCAGTTGCAGCGGCCGGTGCCGGCGGAAAGATCGATGTCGGCGGCAAAACGCACCGCGCCGCAATGGCAGCTGCCGTGATAGGTCCTGGTCATGCGTGTTCCCCGGCCGTGGTGATGGACGATGATGCGCCGCGCAGCAGCGAACGCGGCGTGGGCGCCAGGCGCAGGGTTTCGGGCAGCGCCTCCAGGCGATGGACCCAGGCTTGGACGATCGGGTCGGCGGCCGCGGCGGCGCGGTGCCGTGCCTGCGCCGCGGCATCGGCGAAGGCGGCGAACCAGACGAATACGCTTTCGCCTTCGCGCACCGGGAGCCGCGGGAAGGTGTTGCGCGCCGGCTCGGTGACGAACTGTCCCAGCACCGGTGCGCCGAGGCGCTCCAGCACGGGCCGCACCTGCGTATCGAAACTGCGCGCCAGCGGCACGGCAGCGGACGGTGGCACGGGGCAGATCGTGGCGCTCAGCAGGCCGGCAGGCGAGCGTTCGCCAAGTCCCGGGCGTGGCATTCCCTGCACTGCGAAAGGCTGGGTCGGGCGCAGCAGCAGCACGTCGTCCGAATCGAGCATCGTCGCGTTGGCGGCCTCGCGGTGAGCGCGCCAGACCGGGCCGTCGTAGAACGCCGCCAGCGCCGCGGCGCGCGCGGGCATGTCCGGAAAACTCCGCAGCCAGACGAAGCGATCGGGATCGTCGAGGTCGCGGAACTGCCCTGGCATGGCCATGCCGAGCGCTTCCTGCGGCTCGATGAACTCGCGCTCGAAGAGCTCGACCAGCCGCTCGCGCTGGCCGGGACGCAACGTGTACTGGCGCAATTCGAATACGGCGTGGGCGCTCATGGGCGCCGTCCAAACAGCGTGGCGACCAGCGCCAGCAGGGTCATCCGCCGGGATGGCTGGCGCGCGGCCTCGGCCGGCAATCGATGCGGCCCTTCGACCAGCCGGTTGCGCCCGGCCAGCGGACGGTAGGCGTCGGCGATGCGGTCGAGGATCGGATGCACAGTCGTCCTCCTCACGCCGCCGCCGCTTCGCCGACACACCACGGCGGCAGCTGGGCATGCTTGAACAGGCGATACCAGTGTTCGCGGTCGCCCGGGCCGTAGAGGTCCAGCGTGCGGATCACCTCGCGCGCGAACTCCACGCTGCCCAGATGGCTGGCGGTGATGGTGCCGCCGTCGCTGACCGCCAGTACCGAGGCGTCGTACTGCGCGCTGCCGGCGTAGCCCGGTACCTGGGCATCGATATGACCGGCCCAGTTGCCGGTGTGGCGGCAGCGGTCGAGCAGGCCGGCGCGAGCCAGCGCCAGCACGCCGCTGTCGATGCCGGCGACCACCGAACCGGCGCCGTGCAACTGGCGCAACGCGGCCACCGCCGAGGCGCCTTCGCCGCGCTGCCACAGGTGACCGCCCGGCACGATGGTGAGCGCGGCACGCGCGAAGTCGAGCTCGGCAAGGCTCAGCTCCGGCTGCACCGCCAGGCCGCCCATCGAGCGCACCGGCGCGCGGGTGAAGCCCACCGTCGCCACCTGCCAGTCGCCCGGCCGACGCACCTCGCACAGCGCCAGCGCTGCCTGCCAATCCGCAAAACCGTCGAACACCAGGAAATGGATCGTGTCGCGCATCGCGTTGCCTCCTTTGCAAGATGGGCAGGATGCGCCGGGGCTGCTGCCAGCGTGATGTCAGCAGTGGGGCAAAAGGCGGACCCCCCGTTACCACGAGCTCAGGGGCTTGAGGCCGAAGGCGAAGGACCGCCGAATCCGCTTCACTACGCTTGGCGCGAAGGGGGCAGGTGCGCCCCGCCATTCACGCGCACCCCGTAAAATGCCCGTTCCTTCCAGCCACGGACCCGACATGAAGCCTGTTTCGCTGATCCAGTTCCTGATCGAGGAACGCCGCGCCGGCCACATCAACGCCGAGCTCTCGCTGCTGATCGAAGTGGTCACGCGCGCCTGCAAGCGCATTGCCGTGGCCACCAGCAAGGGCGCGCTGGGCGGCGTGCTGGGCAACGCCGGCAGCGACAACGTGCAGGGCGAGGCGCAGAAGAAACTGGACGTGATCTCCAACGAGATCCTGCTGGAAGCCAACGCCTGGGGTGGCCACCTGGCTGCCTGCGCGTCGGAAGAGATGGAGGATCCTCAGCCGATCCCGGACATGTACCCGAAGGGCAACCACCTGCTGCTGTTCGATCCGCTGGATGGCTCGTCCAACATCGACGTGAACATCTCGGTGGGCACGATCTTCTCGGTGCTGCGCTGCCCCGAGGACGTGACCGAGCCGAAGGTCGAGGACTTCCTGCAGCCGGGGACGCAGCAGCTGGCCGCCGGCTACGTGGTGTACGGCCCGGCCACGTTGCTGGTGCTGACCTTCGGCCACGGCACGCACGAGTTCACGCTGGACCGCGAGGTCGGCAGCTTCATCCTGAGCCGGCGCGACATCCGCATCCCCGAGCAGACCGCCGAATTCGCCATCAACATGTCCAACCAGCGCCACTGGGAGGCGCCGATGCAGCGCTACGTCGGTGAGCTGCTGGCCGGCAGGGAAGGCCCGCGCGGCAAGGACTTCAACATGCGCTGGGTCGCCTCGATGGTCGCCGACGTGCATCGCATCATCACCCGCGGCGGCGTGTTCTTCTATCCGCTGGACGCCAAGATCAAGGCCAAGGGCGGCAAGCTGCGCCTGATGTACGAGGCCAACCCGATGGCCTTCATCGTCGAGCAGGCCGGCGGCGCGGCCACCACCGGGCGCGAGCGCATCCTGGAGCTGCAGCCGACCGGCCTGCACCAGCGCGTGCCGGTGTTCCTGGGGTCCAAGGGCGAGGTGGAAGTGGCCACCCGCTACCACCGCGAGGCGGACGTCGCCTACGCCTGAGGACCCCGGGCAGGCGCCCGTGCGCCTGCCCGGTCCCGCCCCGGTTTCGCCATCGTCCTGCCGCACGCTTCCCGCCGACTTCCCGACCTATCGACGATGGCCCGACGCCTGAGCCTCCTGCTGCTGTTGACCGTGGCCCTGGCCGGCTGCGCACCCGTGCGCAAGCCGCCGCCGGTCCCACCGCCGCGCAAGCTGGTGGTCGGGCTGGCGCTGGGTGGTGGCGCGGCCAAGGGCTTTGCGCACATTGGCGTGATCAAGATGCTGGAAGCCAGCGGCATCCACGTGGATGTCGTTGCCGGCACCAGTGCCGGCAGCGTGGTCGGCGCGCTGTATGCCAGCGGCATGGACGCCTTCGCCATGCAGCAGGCGGCCATCTCGCTGGACGAAGCCTCGATCCGCGACGTGCGGCTGTTCAGCGGTGGCCTGGTTCAGGGTCGGAAACTGCAGGATTACGTTGACGGGCTGGTGCGCCAGCGACCGCTCGAACGGTTGAGGTTGCCCTTCGCGGCGGTCGCCACCGAGCTGGAGACGGGCCAGCGCAAAGTGTTCCGCCAGGGCGACACCGGCCAGGCCGTGCGCGCCTCGTGCAGCGTGCCCGGCGTGTTCGAGCCGGCGGCGATCGGCGGGCGGCATTATGTCGATGGCGGCGTGGTCAGCCCGGTGCCGGTCGACGCCGCGCGCGAGCTCGGTGCCGACTTCGTCATCGCGGTGGACATCTCCGCCCGCAGCGACGGCACGCTGCCGGCGGACATGTTCGGCATCGTCGGCCGCTCGGTGGTGATCATGGGCCAGCACCTGGGCGCGCAGGAGCTGGCGCGCGCCGACGTGGTGATACGTCCCCGGGTGAACGACATCGGCGCGGCCGACTTCGCGCAGAAGGAGCGCGCGATCATGGAAGGCGAGAAGGCGGCGCTGGCGGCGATGCCGCTGGTCCGCGCACGGCTGGCCGCGGCGCAGCTGGCGCCGCCGGCGATCGCCGCACGACCCAGCCGCCCTTAGCTGGACTTCAGCCCACCGGCACGCTTCCCCCGCATCCCGGTCGGCCCAAGCCCAGCCTACGCGAACCATGGTGTGACCGGCCGCACTGGAGCAAGCACCGATGCGCTGCTAGCGTGGACCCTTTCCTCGCGAGAGCGGCCCATGCCCCCTTCCCTGCGCCTCCTGCCCCTGTTCACCCTGGCCCTTGCCCCGCTGGCGTGGGCCGCGCCCGGCAAGGTCGACCCACGCATCGACCAGCTGCTCGACCAGCTCGGCAAGGTGCGCATGGTCCACGCCGTGCAGCTCTCGCCCGATGGCCAGCGGCTGGCCTGGGTGGTGGACAGCCATGGCAAGCCGATGATCCAGCTTGCACGCGCCGATGGCACCGGCGCGCAGGCGCTGGCGATGGGTGATACGCCCTGCCGGCAGGAAGAGATCGCCTGGTCGCCCGACTCCCGCCACCTCGCCTTCCTGTCCGACTGCGGCGGCAAGGCCGGCGATATGGACGTCTATGCGGCCGATGTCGCCAGCCAGGTCACTCCGCACCGCCTGGCCGACCTGCACGGTTACGCGCATGACCTGGCCTGGTCCGCCGACGGCCGCACGCTCGGCTTTCTCTATGTCGAAGGCGCCACCCGCCGCGCCAGCGCGGTAGCCGCGGCCAAGCCTCAGGTCGGCGAGGTCGGCGTCGAGGGGTTGGAGATCCAGCGCATCGCCACGCTGCCCGCCAGCGGCGCCACGCCGGCGCTGGTGAGCCCCGCGGACAGGTACGTCTACGAATTCAGCTGGTCGCCGGACGCCCGGCAGCTGGCCTACGTCGCGGCGCCCGCGCCGGGCGACAACAACTGGTGGATCGCCAGGCTGTACGCCCAGGACGCCCGCGCCGGCGCCGCGCCACGCATGCTGGTCGACCCGAACACCACCGGCCCGTTGCACCGCCTGCAGATGGCGCTACCGCGGTGGTCGCCGGACAGCCGGCGCATCGTCTTCGTCGGCGGCCTGATGAGCGACCAGGGCGCCACCGGCGGCGATCTCTACGCGGTACCGGCCGCGGGCGGCGCGACGGTCGACCTTACGCCGGGCATCCACGTCACGCCGTCGTGGTTCGCCTGGACGTCGCCTCGCACGCTGCTGGTAAGCCAGGTGAGCAACGGCCGCAGCCAGCTGGCCGACTATGCGGTCGATGCGCAACGCGCCACGCAGCAGCGCGTGCACTTTACGCTGCCGGCCAGCATCGGTGACGGCAGCGCCTCGATGGGCGTGTCGCTATCGGCCGACCACAAGCGCATCGCGTTCGTGCAGAGCTCCTACACCGCGGCACCGGAAGTACACGCCGGTCCGCTCGGCCACGAAGCTCCCCCCGCGGTCACCGCGATCAACGCCGCGCTCGCTCCGAGCTGGGGCAAGGCCGAATCGGTCGAGTGGGAGCATGACGGCCGCCACGTGCAGGGCTGGCTGCTGTACCCGGCGCACTACGATCCGAACAAGACCTACCCGATGATCGTCAGCGTGCACGGCGGCCCGTCCAGCGCCGTGATCCCGCGCTGGCCCGGCGTCGGCTACGGCAGCGTGCCGTTCTCCACCCTGGGCTACTTCGTCTTCCAGCCCAACCCGCGCGGCAGCTTCGGCCAGGGCGAGGCCTATGTGCAGGCCAACCGCAAGGACTTCGGCTACGGCGACCTGTCGGACATCCTCGCCGGCATCGATGCAATCGAAAAGAAGCTGCCGGTGGACGACCAACGGCTGGGCCTGACCGGTTGGAGCTACGGCGGCTTCATGAGCATGTTCGTGCCCACGCAGACCGACCGCTTCCACGCCGTGGTGGCCGGCGCGGGCATCGCCAACTGGCAGAGCTATTACGGGCAGAACCTGATCGACCAGTGGATGATCCCGTTCTTCGGCGCGTCCGTGTACGACGACCCGGCGGTGTACGCCAGGAGCTCGGCGATCAATTTCATCAAGCGGGTGAAGACGCCGACGCTGGTGGTGGTCGGCGATCGGGACGCGGAGTGCCCAGCGCCGCAGTCGTTCGAGTACTGGCATGCGTTGCGCGCGCAGGGCGTGCCGACCTCGCTGGTGGTGTATCCGGACGAGGGCCATCACTTCGTCGATCCGGCGCACCAGCGCGACGTGCTGCAGCGGGCACTGGAGTGGTTCGTGAAATACCTTCCGGCCCGCTGACCGGTTTGCGCCGGGCCGGAATCCCGGCCTGGCGCTCTATTTGGGCGGATCGCGCCGCTGCGTGTGCTTGACCGCCCCCAGGATCCCCAACCCGAACACCACGATGACCCCGGCACCGATCCATTGCAGCGGCACGTGCATCAGCCAGGCGACATAGGCCAGGCCGCCGATCAGCACGATGATGCCGACGAGGTAGAGCGAGAACGAGGACATCGCGTGGCCTCCGTGGCGTGGATTCCATCGGAAGCAGAGCGGTTGGGCGATCACCGGCGCGTGAAGCCGTGCCAGGTGCCTATCGGCTCCGGCTGCGGCCGTAGCCCCGGGTGATCGCCGGCTCGATCCCTGGCCCATTGACGCGCCGTTGCCGCCGTCCGCTCCACGCTGCATGGAAGCAACGGAGCCCGAAGGCGTGAACGAAACCACCCGTCTGTCCCGCTACGCCCGCATCGGCGCGTTCCTGCTGCGCTATCGCAAGGCCGGCCTGTTCAGCGGGCTGGAACTGGACATCCAGGAGGCGGCGCTGGCGGACGAGGAAGATGCGTTCAGGCCGGGCCAGCCCAAGCAGTTCGTCGACGACCTGGAAGCGCTAGGGCCGACCTTCATCAAGGTGGGCCAGGCGCTGTCCACGCGTCCGGACATGGTGCCCGCGCCTTACATCGCCGAACTGGAACGGATGCAGGACGACGTCATGCCGGTGCCGGTGGACGAGATCCGCAAGATCGTCGAGGCCGAACTGGGCGCGCGCATCGGCACGTTGTTCGCCCGCTTCGACGACCGGCCGCTGGCCGCCGGCTCGGTCGCCCAGGTGCACGCGGCCACGCTGCGCGACGGCCGCGAAGTGGTGCTCAAGGTCCAGCGTCCGAACATCGCGCAGACCCTGCGCGAGGACCTGGCGATCCTGGAGAAGCTCGCCGGCGCGGCCGACCGCATGACCGACGTCGGCCGGCGTTATGGGTTTGTCGGCCTGGTCAACGAACTGCGCCACAGCCTGGCCAACGAGATCAACTTCGAGCTGGAGGCGGAGAACCTGCGCCGCTTCGCCGAGAACCTGCGCGGCTACGACACGCTCTACGTGCCCTTGCCGCTGGCCGACTTCACCACCACGCGCGTCCTGACCATGCAGCGCGTGCGCGGCATCAAGGTCACCCACATTCCCGCCTTGCGGCGCATCGAGCATCCGCTGCACGAGCAGGCGCGCGAACTGCTGCGCGCCTACCTCGACCAGGTGTTCCTGCACGGCCTGGTCCATGCGGACCCGCATCCGGGCAACGTGTTGCTGATGGAGGACCAGCGCCTGGCGCTGTTCGACCTGGGGATGGTGGTACGGCTGGTGCCGCGCACGCGCCAGTTGCTGCTCAAGCTGATGCTGGGCGCCATTTCCGGCAACGGCGATCAGGTCGGCGACATC
The DNA here is from genome assembly GCF_051900395.1 of Frateuria sp. GZRe14. Classification (NCBI taxonomy): domain Bacteria; kingdom Pseudomonadati; phylum Pseudomonadota; class Gammaproteobacteria; order Lysobacterales; family Rhodanobacteraceae; genus Frateuria; species Frateuria sp. GZRe14. Next base: position 82,794 of record NZ_JBHZGJ010000001.1, read on the forward strand.
AGCGAAACGATGGGCACCGCGCTGGAGGACTTCCGCCGCAATCTCTACCGGCGCCAGGTCGAGCAGCTGATCGCCAGCTACGTGGGCCTGCACAACTCGAGCCGGCAGTTTTCCGAGGGCCGGCTGGTGCTGGAGCTGGCCCGCGTGGGCGCTTCCTGCGGCCTGCGCCCGCCGGCGGAACTCTCCATCCTGGGCAAGACCCTGCTCAACCTCGAGGCGGTCACCAGCGCGCTCGATCCGACCATCGACACCCGTCGCGTCGTCGAGCAGCACCTGCAGCAGGTGCTCAGGCGACAGGCGCTGGGGACGCTGTCCCCGGCCAACCTGGCGACCGAGTGGCTGGACCTGCAGGAGCTGGCGCGGCACACCCCGCAGCATGTGGCCGCGATCCTGCGCACGCTGGCGCAAAATCGCCTGCGCGTGCGGGTGGACGGGCTGGAAGAGTCGCACATGATGGAAAGCCTGCAGAAGATCGCCAACCGGATCAGCACCGGAGTGATCGTCGCGGCCCTGGTGATCGGCGGCGCGCTGACCTCGCGCATGCACAGCGGCCCGATGCTGTTCGGGCTACCGATCCTGGCGGTGCTGTTCATCGCGGTGGCGACGGTGCTGGGGCTGAGCCTGGTGATCAGCGCGCTGCGCCGCGACGGCAAGGTGGAGCGGGCCGCCAACCGGCCGCCGGACTAGCGGGATCCCGCGCAGGAGGGGCTCGTCAAAACAACGAGCCCTGCGGCGAGGCCATGCGCGGCGGTTCGAAGCGCGAGCTATCCAGCTCGAGTTCGCGCGCGCGACCGAAACCGTGCCGGCGGCAAGCTACCTCGAAACGCCGCTTGAGCAGCTGTGCGAACACGCCTTGCCCGCGCATCCGCGTGCGGAAGTCGCTGTCGTAGTCGCGCCCGCCATTCATCTGCTGGACCAGACTCATCACGTGCTCGGCGCGCTGCGGCGCGTGCAGCGCAAGCCACTCGCGGAACAGCGTCTTCAGCTCGTAAGGCAGCCGCACCACGGTGTAGCCGGCACAGCGTGCCCCCGCCGCATGCGCCTGTTCCAGCACCGCTTCCATGTCGCGGTCGTTGAGCGCGGGGATGATCGGCGCGACCAGCACGCCGACCGGCACGCCGGCGCCGGCCAGCGCCGCGATCGCCTGGATGCGCCGGTGCGGCGCGCTGGCGCGAGGCTCCAGCTTGGCGGCCAGGTGGTTGTCCAGCGAATTGACCGAGATGAACACCTGTACCAACCGGTCGCGCGCCATGGCGGCCAGCACGTCCAGGTCGCGCTCGATCAATGCGTTCTTGGTGACGATGGTGCAAGGGTGGCGGCACTCGGCCAGCAGCTCCAGCGCGGCGCGGGTCAGCCGCCAGCGCTTTTCCACCGGCTGGTAGGGGTCGGTGTTGCTGCCGATGTTGATCGGGCTGGGCACGTAGCCACGTTTGCCCAGCTCCGCGCGCAGCACTTCGGCGAGGTTGCCCTTGGCACGCAGCCGCGTCTCGAAGTCGAGACCGGGCGAAAGATTGAGGTAGCTGTGCGAGGGCCGCGCGTAGCAGTAGATGCAGCCGTGCTCGCATCCGCGATAGGGGTTGATGGCCTGGTCGAAACCGATGTCCGGCGAATCGTTGCGACTGATCACGCTGCGAGCGCGTTCCTCGGTGACCTCGGTGCGGGGGCGCGGCGCGTCGACATCCAGCAGCAGGCTTTGCCAGCCATCGTCCTCGGCATGATGGCGTACGCTCTCGAACCGCCCTTCCGGATTGGAAGCGGCGCCCCGGCCCTTGATGGCGTGCGGCGGTAATTCGGACATCGGTCCAATCTAGCGCGCCGGCGTCTCAGGCGACGCGACCCCCACGCAGCCGTGCGCGGGCGAAGCTACACTCGGACGTCCAAACCTTGCGTCCACCAGGGAGATTTCCCATGTCCACGCTCCATCCGGTCCAGGCTGCCTTCGCCGACAAGGCGCGCATCGGCAAGGCCGACTACGAACGGTTGTACGCCGAGTCGGTGCGCGACCCCGAGGGCTTCTGGGCGAAGGTGGGCCAGCGGCTGGACTGGGCGAAGGCGCCCACGCAGGTGAAGGACGTGTCCTTCGATCCGGCCGACCTGCACATCCGCTGGTACGGCGACGGCACGCTCAACGTGGCAGCCAACTGCCTGGACCGTCACCTGGCCGAGCGCGGCGACAAGACCGCGATCATCTTCGAGGGCGACGATCCGAACGAATCGCGCCGGATCAGCTACCGCGAGCTGCACGCGGAAGTGTGCAAGTTCGCCAACACGTTGAAGCACCTGGGCGTGGCCAAGGGCGATCGCGTTGCGATCTACCTGCCGATGGTCCCGGAGGCGGCCATCGCGATGCTGGCCTGCGCCCGCATCGGCGCGATCCACTCGGTGGTGTTCGGCGGCTTCTCGCCCGATTCGCTGGCCGGGCGCATCGCCGACTCGCAGTGCCGGCTGGTGGTGACGGCCGACGAAGGCGTGCGCGGCGGCAAGAAGATCCCGCTGAAGGCGAACGTCGACGAGGCGCTGGAGCGCCCCGGCACCAGCAGCGTGGAGACGGTGGTGGTGGTGCGCCGCACCGGCGCCGCGGTGGCGATGCAGTCGCCGCGCGACCGCTACTGGCACGTGCTGATGGATGGCCAGAGCGCCGACTGTCCGGCCGAACCGGTGGAAGCCGAACACCCGCTGTTCATCCTCTACACCTCCGGTTCCACCGGCAAGCCCAAGGGCGTGCTGCATACCTGCGGCGGATACCTGGTGTTCGTCAGCTACACCCACGAATGCGTCTTCGACCTGCGCGAGGACGACGTCTACTGGTGCACGGCAGACGTGGGCTGGGTCACCGGCCACAGCTACGTGGTGTATGGCCCGCTCGCCAATGGCGCGACCACCGTGATGTTCGACGGCGTGCCGAACTATCCCGATTGCAGCCGCTTCTGGCAGGTGATCGACAAGCACAAAGTGACGTTGTTCTACACCGCGCCCACCGCGATCCGGGCGCTGATGCGCGAGGGCGAGGCGCCGGTGAAGACGACCTCGCGCGCCAGCCTGCGCCTGCTCGGCACGGTCGGCGAACCGATCAATCCAGAGGCCTGGGAGTGGTACTGGCGCGTGGTCGGCGATGAACGCTGCCCGGTGGTGGACACTTGGTGGCAGACCGAGACCGGCGGCATCCTGATCACCCCGCTGCCGGGTGCGACCGACGCCAAGCCCGGCTCGGCCACGCGGCCGTTCTTCGGCATCAAACCAGCGATCGTCGATGCCGGCGGACAGGTGCTGGAAGGTGCGGCCGAAGGCAACCTGTTGATCACCGATTCCTGGCCGGGCCAGATGCGCACGGTCTACGGCGACCACCAGCGGTTCATCGACACCTACTTCAGCGCCTACCCGGGGAACTACTTCACCGGCGATGGCGCGCGTCGCGACGCGGATGGCTATTACTGGATCACCGGACGCGTGGACGACGTGATCAACGTCTCGGGCCACCGCATCGGCACCGCCGAGGTCGAGAGCGCGCTGGTGGCGCATCCGAAGGTGGCGGAGGCGGCGGTCGTCGGATGCCCGCACGAGATCAAGGGCCAGGGCATCTACGCCTACGTCACCCTGGTCGCCGGCGAGGAGGGCAGTGAGGAGCTGCGCAAGGAGCTGGTGGCCTGGGTGCGCAAGGAGATCGGTCCGATCGCAACGCCCGATCACCTGCAATGGGCGCCGTCGCTGCCCAAGACGCGCTCGGGCAAGATCATGCGGCGCATCCTGCGCAAGATCGGCGAGAACCAGCCCGAGCAGCTGGGCGATATTTCCACCCTGGCCGACCCGAGCGTGGTGCAGAAGCTCGTGGACGAGCGGTTGGTCAGGTAGCTGTTCGCAGGAGCGCCTTGGCGCGACCGCCGGGAGCATGGTCGCGCCCAGGCTTTTGAATAGGTCGGTGGCTTCGTCGCGCCGCCGGCTGATGCTACCGTCCGTGGATGCCGATTCCGCCTACCGACGTCCCCGCCGTTGCGGCCCAGCTGGATGACGACTCGCTGCATGTGTGGCGGCTGTCCTACGATGCCGGCCACCGCCGCGCGCCCCTGGTGGCGCTGCTCGGCAGCTATCTCGGCGTGCCCCCCGATGCCGTCCAGCTGGTCGAAGGACCCCACGGGCGACCGCACCTCGCGCCCGCGCAGGCGGGCGCGCTGGATTTCAACTGGTCGCATAGCGGCGACTGCGCCCTGGTGGCCCTCGCGCGGCGCGTCGCGCCCGGGGTCGACGTGGAGCGCCTGCGCCCGCGACCCCGTGCACTGGAACTCGCGAGACGCTATTTCCAACCGGCCGAGGCTGCGTGGCTGGCCGCGCTACCGGTCGACCAGCGCGATGAAGCATTTCTCGCACTGTGGACGGCCAAGGAAGCCGTGCTGAAGGCGCTCGGACGTGGCCTGGCGTTCGGCCTGCACCGGCTGGGAATCGGCCTGGACGCCGGCAGTCCGGAACTGCTGCAGCTGGCGGACGAGGACGCCGACGCCTGGCAATTGCATTCGCTGGACGCAGGTCCCGGATACCGGGCGGCCATCGCGTGGCGAGGTCCGCCCCGCGGCATCCGGCAATGGGTACTTGCCGACGCCGGTTGATCGGCGCAGTGTTTCCGGTCCCTGGTTCCCTTAACGGCGTCCATGACCCTGCTCAGCGTCAACCTCAACAAGATCGCCGTGTTGCGCAACTCCCGCGGCGGCACCGAACCGGACATCCTGCGCGCCGCGCATACCTGCATCGAAGCAGGCTGCGGCGGCATCACCGTGCACCCGCGGCCCGACCTGCGCCACGTGCGCCCCGACGACGTGCGCGCACTGGCCACGATGCTGCGCGGCAAGGTCGAGTACAACATCGAAGGCAATCCGTTCGCGCCCGCCCGGGGCCCGTATCCGGGACTGGTCGCGCTGGCCCGCGAGGTACGCCCAGCGCAGGTCACGCTGGTGCCCGACAGCGACGGCCAGATCACCTCCGACCATGGTTTCGACCTCGCCGCCGACTGCGAACGGCTGCGGCCACTGGTGGCGGAGCTGCGCGAGATCGGTTGCCGGGTGAGCCTGTTCGTGGACGCGGGAACTCGAGGCTTCGAAAAGGCGGTGGCGCTCGGTGTCGAGCGCATCGAGATCTACACCGGCCCTTATGCCGAAGCGTTCGCCGAAGGCGACGCCCGGAATGCCCTGGCCGCCTGCGCGGACACCGCGCGGCGGGCGCAGCAGGCGGGGTTGGCGGTCAACGCCGGACACGATCTCAACCAGGCCAATCTGGGCGGCTTCAAGGCAGCCATTCCGGGCCTGGCCGAAGTATCGATCGGGCATGCCCTGATCGGCGAGGCGTTGTACGACGGGCTGGCGCCGACGGTGCGACGGTATCTTCAAATCCTGCGCTGAGCGCTCGTGGCTTTCCGTCGGGCGCGCTTCGGCCCTACCGTCGGTATTCGTTAGCGTGCGATGGCTGCAGCCGCTCTACGTCCTCGCGGCAGCTCCACGCCGGGCATGCGCTTTTCCAAAAGCAAAACCCCCGCTTGCGCGGGGGTCTGCCGGTAGCGTTGATCCGCCTGAGATCATTGCCCTTCGGTGAAGCCGATCTTGGTCAAACCGTAGCTCTTGGCGTCGGCCAGCACCCGGGCGACCGACTCGTAAGCCACGCCGTCATCCGCATTGATCTGGATTTCCGGCTGGTTGGTCTGCTGGGCGATGACCGCCATCTGTGCCTTCAGGCCCAGCTCGTCGACCGGCGTGTCGTTCCAGTACAACGCGCCGGCGCGATCGATCTTGAGCCGGATCGGCTCAAGCGGATTTTCCGGCTGGACGATGTTGGGGTTCGGCTGCGGCAGATCGATCTTCACCTTGTGGGTGAGCATCGGCGCCGTGATCATGAAGATGATCAAGAGCACCAGCATCACGTCGACCAGCGGCGTGACGTTGATGTCGGCCATCGGGCCGCTGGTGTTTCCGGAACTGAAAGCCATCGTCCTACTCCTTGCCGGTCGTCATGAAACCGACATGGACCATGCCTGCTGCCTTCGCGTCGGTAAGGATCTTGCGGACGTACTTGTACTCCGTGTCCTTGTCCGCGCGAAGCTGGATTTCCGGCTGCGGCGTCTTGGACGCCGCCACCGCGAACTGTGCCTTCAACTCCGCCTCGGTCACCTCGGCGTCGTTGAGGTACATCGATCCATCCTGCTTCAGGGCCACATCCATGGGTTCAACGTAACCGGTATCGGGCGCCTTGGGATTGGCGTTCGGCAACGGCACGATGATCCGGTGCGACATCAGCGGCGCGGTGATCATGAAGATGATCAGCAGCACCAGCATCACGTCGACCAGCGGCGTGACGTTGATTTCCGACATCGGGCCGCCGGAATTGCCTCCGGTACTCATTGCCATGGGTCAAGCCTCACTTCTGGGTCGGCGCCACGCCTTCGACACGCGAACCGGTGGCGAAGAAGTCGTGCAGGTCGTGCGCAAACTCGTCGAACTGCGCGTAGGTCATGCGGTTCGAGCGGTTGAAGAAGTTGTACGCGAGCACGGCCGGGATCGCGGTGAACAGACCGAACGCGGTCATGATCAGCGCCTCACCCACCGGACCGGCCACCGCTTCCATCGAGGCGTTGCCCGACGCGGAGATCTTGATCAGCGCGTGGTAGATGCCCCACACGGTACCGAGCAGACCGATGAACGGTGCGGACGAACCGACGGTCGCGAGCAGCGTCATGCCACCTTCCAGGCGCAGGCTCTCGCGGGCGACGGCCTGGCGCAGGGCGCGGTCGATGAACTCCGAGCGGCTCAGCGACTCGGCCAGGCGACCACCACCGACGGCAGCCGCGGTGGCCTGCTGGTGATGGGCGACCGCCGAGGCGGCGTCCAGCGCGATCTTCGAGAAGGGTTCGCCCTTGGGCTGGGCTTCCAGCTCACGGATCGCTTCCTGCGTCGAGGCGGTGTTCCAGAAATTGGAGATCACCTTCTCGGCGCGCGAGCGGACCATCGCGTTGCGGATCGCGTTGGCGATGATGAAGTACCACGATGCGAAGGACATCACCACGAGCGTGATGAACACGATCCAGCCGAGCGGATCGAAGTTGTGGATCAGGTCCCCGAAGCCCATGTGCTTCATGGCTTCGGCGTTCGAGGTGCCGCCTTGGGTCGGTGCAGTTTGTAGGAACATCATGACGCTACCTTTAGAGATGTCAGGCGTGAACTGGTGGACTGTAACCTTCGGTTACAGCTGGTTGAGATTCCAGGCGACGGGAACGCGAACGTAGCCTTCGGTCTTCTGACCATTCTTGATGGCCGGATTGAAGCGCCATTTCCTGGCCGCTTCAATCGCCGCGCGATCCAGCTCGCGATAGCCACTGGAGGTCTCGACCTTGATGTCCTTGGGGCTACCGTCCGTGCCCACCAGGATCAACAGCGTAGTCGTGCCCTCGTGACGCTGGCGGATCGCCTGCGGCGGATAGCGGGGCTGAATGCGGTTGTTGTAGCTGATGTCCTGGCTGGCCGTGATATCCGAAGGCGGCGCCGGGGGAGCCGGCGGCGCCGGCGGCGGGGCCGGGATCGGATTGGTCGTCGCTTCTTCCACGGCCGGCGGCGGAGCCGGCGGCGGCGGGGTCGGCGGCGGCGTCACCTGCTGGATGATTTTCGGCGGCGGCTGCTTCGGCGGTTCCGGCGGCGGCGGCGGCGGCGGGGGCGGCGGCGGCGGCGGCTCGATGAAGTTCACCTGGACGATGCGCTCTTTCTTCGCCTGATCCTGCTTCGGAGGCGCCGGCGGCGCGATCAGCAGCAGGAATGCAAACGAATGCAGCGCGATGGCAACAGCCAACGCCCAGGTGCGCCTCCAACTGAACGGCGCGCGGCCGGTTTCTTCGTTACTCGAGGCCATCTGTCACTTTCTGGAGCTAGTCAATCGGGAAAGGCGGGGTCGCAGCACCGAACGGCAAATCTCGACCCAACAGGGTGACATCTGCCACTGGACATTGCGCGGGAAAAGGGTTCTCAACGGTACAACAGGCCATGGCGTTTGTATAGCACCCGTGAGGCCGCCAAATGGACGTCCATCCGGCCTCGCGGGTGCGCTCGCCCGAGCCCTTACTTGCCGGCTCCTGCCTGCTTCAGCCAGGCCTTTGCCTTGGCGGCGGTCTCCGGGTCCTGCGCCGCCTGCTTCATGGCGGTGATGGCGCCCGGCTTGTTCTTGAGCCCGCGCTCGGCCTCGGCCAGCATCATGTAGGCCGTGCCCTTGTGCTGCACGCCCTTGTCGATGGCCTGCTTGATCAGGGTCCTGGCGTCGCTGTATTTCTGCTGGCCCAGCAACAGCTGGCCGGCGCGCAGCGCAGCCTCGCCGTCATTGGCCATCGGGATCGCCTTCTTGTATGCGGCGATCGCCTTGGACTCGTCACCGGCGATATAGGCGGCATCGCCAAGCAACTTCTGGTTGTCGTAGCTGGAGGACACCACGCCCTTGGCCATGCCGTCTTCGAGCGCAGCCTCGGCCTTTTTCGCGCTCGGCTTGGGGTCCTCGCTGTTCTGGCCGGTGATCAAATAGAGCTTGGCCAGGTTCACGTACTGCTTTTCGTCCTTCAGGTTGCCGCTGGCGCGCACCTTCTCCATCAGGTCGATGGCTTCCGGATATTTCTGCGCCTGCATCAGCACGGCCACCGCATTGTTCATGGCGGTTGCGTCGTTCGGGTTTGCCGCCAGCTGCTGCTGGGCGAGCTGCGCGGCCTGGTCGGCCTGGCCCGACTCGGAGTAGGCCGCCATCAGGATCTGGTTCCACGAACTCTCCGGCTTGTCGGTCATCGACATCGCCTTCTTCATCGCGGTGACCGCCTCGGGATACTTCTCCAGACGGTAGTAAGCGTTGCCTTCGAGGGCGTAGGACTCGGCGGTCTCACGCCTGCCCTCGGTGCGCCACTTCTCGACGGTGTCGATCGACTGCTGGTACTGCTCGTCGGCGAGGTAGAACTGGGCCAGTTCGTACTCGAGCTGGAAGAAGGTGTCGTTCGGCAGCACGCCGATGTCCAGCGCCTGCTTGAGCGAGGTGATGGCGCCCTTCAGGTCGCCGTCGTTGTACTTGAGGTTGGCGATGCCCTGCAGCGCGAGCGACTTGGCGTACTTGCTGTCGGCGTCCTGGGCAAGCGGCTGCAGCAACTGCATCGCCTTGGCCTTGTCGCCGGCGTTGACCGCTTCGAGACCGTCGTTGAGCGTCTTCTGCTCTTTCTCGCTCTTGAGGTCGAGCTTGGGCTCCTCGCGGGTGGCATTCGGATAGAGCGCCTGCTTGGTGTCCTTTGAAGCCTGGTCGCCATGACGGTCACGAGCGATCGCCGGGCTGCTGATCAGCGCGAACGCGAGCGCGGTGCCGCTCAACAGCTTGAGGAAGGGAACATGCTTCATGGCAGTCCTCATGTAAGGTTTTTCGCACAAGCAGTGCGGGGGATCGTTGAGCGTACCGCGAGCAGGCAGGCGATAACAAGTCGCACTGCCGCATGGAAGCCCTAGGCAAATCAATAGCTTGCGGCTACCTTGCCATGCCGGATGAAAAATTTCCGGCAAATTCATGTCATGACGGGGAAAGGGTCGGCGCTACCGATCGAAGCGCGCCCGCGTCCCCCCGCGTGTTCCAACGCATTATCACGCTAATTGACGCGGCCGAAGAAAACGCCGCCGCGCGGAACGCGGCAGCGTCGGGGTCAGATGTCCAGGTTGGCGACCTTGAGCGCGTTCGCCTCGATGAAGTCGCGGCGCGGTTCGACCGCCTCCCCCATCAGCATCGAGAACATCTGGTCGGCGGCGATCGCATCCTCGACGCCTACCTGCAGCATGCGCCGGGTTTCCGGATTGACGGTGGTCTCCCACAGCTGTTCCGGATTCATTTCGCCCAGACCCTTGAAGCGCTGGATGCTGCGGCCCTTTTTGGCCTCGTCCAGCAACCAGGCGCGGGCTTCGGCGAAGGAAAGGACGCCGCGCGAGGCATTGCCCCGCCGCGCCACCGCCTCGGGCTGGATCAGGCCGGCCAGCTGCTGGCTGACGGTCAGGATGGGACGGAACTCCGCGCTGGCGAAGAACGGTTGCGGCAACAGCCACGTGTGCGACAGGCCGTGCTGCTCGCGCACCACCTCGATCGCGGCCGGCTGCTGTTCGTGCGCCGGGCGCAGGGCCAGCCGGTAGCGCGGCTTGCCCAGGCCACTGGCTGCCAGGCGCCCGGACAGTACCTCCAGCCAGCCCTGCATCGCCAGCTCGTCCGTCCACAATGCCGGGCCGAGCGGCGGATGCTCGAGCATGGCCGACAGCACGTTCGCGTCGAAGCGATGACCCAGCCGCTGGATCTGGTCGAGCGCCGCCTGATAGTCGCGCAGCAGCTTTTCCAGCCGCTCGCCGTTGATGGCCGGCGCATGCGGATCGGCCACCAATTCGGCACCGTCCACGGCGCTGGAAATCAGGTAGGCGTTGAGCGCCGCATCGTCCTTCAGGTAAAGCTCCTGCTTGCCCTGCTTGAGCTTGTACAGCGGCGGCAGGCCGATGTAGACGTGGCCGCGCTCGATCAGCTCGGGCATCTGGCGGTAGAAAAAGGTCAGGAGCAGCGTGCGGATGTGCGAGCCGTCCACGTCCGCATCGGTCATGATGATGATGTGGTGGTAGCGCAACTTGTCCGGGTTGTACTCCTCCTTGCCGATGCCGGTGCCCAGCGCGGTGATCAGGGTGCCGACCTCGGCCGAGGACAGCATCTTGTCGAAACGCGCCTTCTCGACGTTGAGGATCTTGCCCTTCAGCGGCAGCACCGCCTGGGTCTTGCGGTTGCGGCCCTGCTTGGCCGAGCCACCGGCCGAGTCACCCTCGACCAGGAACAGCTCGCACAGCGCCGGGTCCTTTTCCTGGCAATCGGCCAGCTTTCCGGGCAGGCCGGCGATGTCCAGCGCACCCTTGCGGCGCGTCATCTCGCGCGCCTTGCGGGCGGCCTCGCGGGCGCGCGCCGCGTCGACCACCTTCGAGGCGATCGACTTGGCTTCGTTCGGGTGCTCCAGCAGGAATTCGCCCAGCTTCTCGTTGACCGCCTGCTCGACCGCCGTCTTGACCTCGGAGGAAACCAGCTTGTCCTTGGTCTGCGAGGAGAACTTCGGGTCGGGCACCTTTACCGACAACACCGCGATCAGGCCCTCGCGCATGTCGTCGCCTGACAGCGTGACCTTGGCGTTCTTGGCCAGCCCTTCTTTCTCGATGTAGTTCTGCAGCGAGCGGGTCAGCGCCGCGCGGAAGCCGGTCAGGTGGGTGCCACCGTCGCGCTGCGGGATGTTGTTGGTGAAGCAGAACATCGTCTCCTGGTAGGAGTCGGTCCACTGCATCGCCAGTTCGATCGTAATCCCGTCCTGCTCGGCGGACAGGCTGATCACGTTCGGATGCAACGCGGTCTTCAACTGCGCCAGATGCTGCACGAAGGAGCGGATGCCGCCCTCGTAGGCGTAGGTATCGTGGCGACCTTCGCCTCGCTCGTCCTTCAGGTCGATGGTGACGCCCGAGTTCAGAAACGCCAGCTCGCGCAGGCGCTTGGCCAGCACGTCGTAATGGAACTCGATGTTGGAGAACGTCTCCGTGCTGGGCAGGAAGCGCACGATGGTGCCGCGGCGAGTGGAGTCACCCACTTCCTTCAACGGGTACAGCGGTTCGCCCAGCGAGTATTCCTGCTGATATTCCTTGCCATCGCGGTGGATGGTCAGCCACAGGTGCGAGGACAACGCATTGACCACCGAGACGCCCACGCCATGCAGGCCGCCGGACACCTTGTACGAGTTGGCGTCGAACTTGCCGCCGGCATGCAGCACGGTCATCACCACTTCGGCGGTGGAGCGACCCTCCTCCGGGTGGATATCCACCGGGATGCCGCGGCCGTTGTCGCTGACGCTGACCGAGCCGTCATCGAGGATGGTGACGATAACGTGGTCGCAGTAACCGGCGAGGGCTTCGTCGATCGCGTTATCGACCACCTCGAACACCATATGGTGCAGGCCGGTACCGTCATCCGTATCGCCGATGTACATGCCCGGGCGCTTGCGCACCGCTTCCAGGCCTTTAAGAACCTTGATGTTGCTCGAATCGTAGGATGCGTTCATGCCCTGCCCGTTGCTGCGCTGCCCGGCCATCCGACGAGCGTCGGCGCGGGAAAAGCCATCCAACAATTATAGCAGAGGGCGGATTTGACCCTGTTCCACGTGGAACATGCGGTGCGAACGAGACTGGAGGGAGACGGGGCATTCGGTCCCCGTGACCAGGACCTGGGCGCCAACGGCAGCCAGGCGCTCGACGACCGCAGCCTGGTGTGCCAGATCGAGTTCCGAGGCAAGGTCGTCCAGACAGACGACCGGCCATTCGCCGCGGCATTCGGCATGAAGCTCGGCCTGGGCCAACAGGCAGGTGAGTGCCGTCAGCTTTTCCTGACCTCGTGAGAGGTGCTCACGCAGTGGCGCCTGTTCGAACGCGAGCGACCAGTCAGCGCGATGGACACCTGCGGTCGTATGACCTCGCGCAAGATCCCTTCCCCGCTGTTCGGCCAGCACGTCGGCGAGCCCCATGTCCTCGGTCCAGCCTCTGCGGTACCGCAGATCGACGGGCCCGAGTTCGGGCAGCAGCGAGGCCGCACTGATTCTAAGTATCGGCAACAAGCGCCCGAAATACGTTTGGCGATAGTCATCGATGGCGGCCGCCATTTCGCCCAATTCGCGCTCCCACGGTACGTAGAGTTCGTCCGGGCCGGAGGCTCCCGCGCGCAGCAGGGCGTTGCGTTGTTTCAGGGCGCGCTGATATCGACGCCATGCGCCGAGGAAGCCATGTTCCACGTGGAACACGCCCCAATCGAGGAAGCGTCTGCGCTCTTCGGCCGCGCCAGCAATGAGCGCGTGGGATCCGGGCTCGAAGCACACCACTGCGCACGCCTGCACAAGCAAACCCAGCGGCACGCTTTCCCCATCCAGCCGGGCCTCCCAGCGTGCGCCTTCCCGCCCCAGCCCCAGGCGCCGCCGGATGTCGCCGCACCCAAGCGCTTCCGCGAAAACGGCGAGCGACGAGGAACCGCGCTGCGTCAGCGCCTCGCGGGCGCCGCTACGGAACGAGCGACCATGTGACAAAAGATAGGCCGCCTCGAGCACGCTGGTTTTCCCGGCACCGTTGGCTCCGACGAAGAGGTGGATGCCCTCGCCCAACTCCACCGAGACGTCGGTCAGGCAGCGCAGGCCCTGGATGCGCAGACGCTCGAACTTCACATGGCACCCCACAACGAACAACGCCGGAGCGTCTCGCGGCGGCTCCGGCGTTGCAGGGCGACCTTGCGTCGTCCGACCGTCATGCGGTCAGAGCCGCAAAGGCATGATCACGTGGCGCGAAAGGTCGTTGTCGTCCTCCTGCACCAGACAGCTGGATTGGGCGTCACGCAAATTCAGGCGAGCGCGCTCGCCCTTCAGCGCAGCCAGTGCATCGAGCAGGTAGCCCACGTTGAAGCCCACGGCGAGATCCGAAACCATCGTATCGGCTTCGACTTCCTCGACCGCTTCTTCCTGCTCCGGGTTATGCGCCACGATCCGCAGCTTGCCAGGGGAAAGCTCGAGCTTCACGCCGCGGTATTTCTCGTTTGACAAGATGGCCGCACGCTGCAGCGCACCGCGCAGCACCTCCCGATCCAGCGTCGCGCGCTTGTCGGCTCCCAGCGGGATCACCGCCTCGTAATCCGGGAACCGCCCATCGATCAGCTTGGACGTGAACACCACATCGCCGCGGCGCACGCGCAGATGATTGCGGCCGAACTCCAGTTCCACCTGCCCGTCGCCGGTTTCGAACAAACCGACCAGTTCGTTCACGCCCTTGCGCGGAATGATGATCTGACGCCGCGCTGCGACCTTGCTCTCGAGCTTGGTCTCCTTGAGCGCCAGGCGATGGCCATCGGTGGCCACGCATCGAAGCGTGTGCTCCTGCAGGTCCAACAGCATGCCGTTCAAGTAATAGCGAACGTCCTGGTTGGCCATTGCGAAGGCCGTGCGCTCCATCAGGTCGCGCAGCACCTCTTCGGGCAGGCTGACGCGTTCGACCAGCTCGATCTCGTCGATGGTCGGAAACTCGCTGGCCGGCAGCGTGGCCAGGGTGAAACGGCTGCGCCCGGCGGTCATGGCGACGCGGTCGCCGTTGAGCTTGAGGTCGATCCGCACGCCATCGGGCAATGCGCGCACGATGTCGAACAGCTTGCGGGCGGGGATGGTGACCTCGCCATCGCCCAGCTGTTCCGCGGCCGTGGTAGCGACCATCTCTACTTCGAGGTCCGTGCCCGTCAGCGACACGCGACCATCGCCGACCTTCACGAGCAGGTTGGCCAGAACCGGCAAGGTCTGCCGCCGTTCGACCACGCCCACCACCTGCTGCAGCGGCTTGAGCAACGCTTCTCGTTGGATGCTGAATTGCATGAGTGGGCTTCCCCTAACTGCTGTTCTGTTTTTTTAAAAGAAGTACGGTAGTAGTAGTTGGCGCGGTGGATATCTTTTATTTACCGTCTTTCCCTTATGATTCAAGGGATTGCACGTTTTTTTGCCTGTGCCCAACCGTGCTGGCCGGTTGTGGGTCGATTGTGGATAAATTCAGGCGCCGAGTCATCCACCTATTATCCACAGCTTGACCCATGGGTTTTCAAGCGCTTAGCCGGTCAGCACGCGGATGAGCTGCTCCCAGTCCTGCCGCATGCGTGCGTCGGTCTCGCACAGCTTCCTTATGGTGCGGCAGGCGTGCAGGACGGTGGTGTGGTCGCGCCCGCCGAACGCCTCGCCGATCTCCGGCAGGCTGTGCTCGGTGAGCTCCTTGGACAGCGCCATCGCGATCTGCCGCGGCCGCGCCAGCGAACGCACGCGTCGCTTGGACAACAGATCCTGCAGGCGCACGTTGAAATACTCGGCGGTGATCTTCTGGATGTTGGGCACCGTCACCGCCTGGGCGTGGGTGGCCAGCAGGTCGCGCAGGGTTTCCTCGGCAAAATCGGTGGTGATGGGCTTGCCGTAGAAGTTCGCGCGCGCGGCGAGCGTGTTGAGTGCGCCTTCCAGGTCGCGCACGTTGGAGCGGATGCGCTTGGCCAGCAGCATCGCCACGTTCTCGCTCACCGCCACGCCCTTGTCCTGTGCCTTGGACAGCAGGATCGCCGCGCGCGTCTCGAAGTCCGGCGGCTCGATCGCCACCGACAGACCCCAGCCCAGGCGCGACTTCAGTCGCGGCTCGAGCTTGTCCACTTCCTTCGGGTAACGGTCGCAGGTCAGGATGATCTGCTGCTTGGATTCGAACAACGCGTTGAAGGTATGGAAAAACTCCTCCTGCGTGGTGTCCTTGCCGGCGAAGAACTGGATGTCATCGATCAGCAAGGCGTCGACCGAACGGAAGCGCTGTTTGAACTGGTCCATGTTCTTGGTGCGCAGCGCCTCGATCATGGCGCCGACGAACTGTTCCGAGCGCAGGTACAGCACCTTGCAGCTGGCGTTGCGCTCGCGCATCAGGTTGCCTGCCGCATGCATCAGGTGGGTCTTGCCCAGACCGGTGCCGCCGTAGAGCAGCAGCGGGTTGTAGGCGCGGCCTGGGTTCATCGCCACCTGCATGGCGGCGGCCTTGCCCAGCTGGTTCGACTTGCCCTCGACGAAGGTCTCGAAGGTGTAGTGGGGATCCAGGTTGTGCGGAAAAACCGGCGCGGGCGCAGCCGCTTCCACGGCGGCGACCTTGGGTGCGGCGGCGGGCCGCGCGGGGCGCGGCGAGCTGGAGCCAACCTCGATGCGCACCGGGCAATCGCGCCCGGCCAACTGCCCCAGCACCGTCTCGATCCGCGCAAGGAATCGCTCGCGCACCGTTTCCAGCGTGTACGGGTTGGGCGCGAACAGCTGCACGCCGGCGTCATCCTCGCGAGCCTGCAGCGGCATGAGCCAGGTATGCAGCTCCTCGGCGCTCAGCTCGCTTTCCAGACGCTCAAGGCAGCGCCGCCACAAATCACTCATTGGGATAATTCTTGACCGACGAAGGGGCGCCCGGAAGCGCAGGGTGGACCGGCAAGTCTAGCAGCCAACCCCCAGCATATCCCCAGCGATGTCCACAGGCCGCATCAGGGCGGTTTGACAGCGCCTCCACACAGGCTCCATAATTTCCAACCTTTTTGTCGACTTATCTTCTGGAGCTAAAGCCATGAAGCGGACCTTCCAGCCGAGCAAGCTCAAGCGCGCCCGCACCCACGGCTTCCGTGCCCGCATGGCGACCGCCGACGGCCGCAAGATCCTCAACGCCCGTCGTGCCAAGGGTCGCAAGCGCCTGATCCCGTAAGCGGCGTCACCGTCATGCCTGCCGCCGGCCTGCCGCGCGACGCGCGGGTTCGCCGTGCCGGCGACTTCGCCGCCTTGCGTCAAGCCAGCGGCCGCCTCGGCGGCCGCTGTTTTTCTGTGCGCTGGCGTCCGAACGGGCTCGACCACGCCCGACTCGGCCTGGCCATATCCAAGCGTGTGTCCAAGCGCGCGGTCGAGCGCAACCGGATCAAACGCCTGGTGCGCGAATCGTTCCGCCGCGCCCGCCTCGAACTGCCGCCGATCGACCTGGTCGTGATGGCACGCGAAGCGGCTGCCGCCGTGCCCGGCGCCGAACTGCTGGTCGAACTCGACGCCCTGTGGCGCCGGCTGCCGCCGTTGAAGCCCATCGAAGGCACCGGCACAATCGCGTGTTGACCTCCTTTTTCTCCTGTCCCTCCGCGGCTCAAGCTCGCGGTGCCACCGGAATTGCCCCGCGATGAACCAGACGCGTACGTTTCTCCTGTTTGCCCTGATGGCCGTGGCCTATCTCTTGTGGATGGCCTGGGAGAAGGACTACGCACCGGCCCCGGCGCCGACCGCCCCAGTGGCCGCGGCCAGCACGAACCTGCCGGCGGACAACACCGTGCCTGGCGCCGGCGCCGCCACCCCGGCGATCGCCAGCGGCGCCCCGACCAGCGTCGCCGCCGGCCAGCTGATCACCATCAGCAATGACGTGCTGCGCCTGACCATCGATACCCGCGGCGGCAGCGTGGTACGTGCCGACCTGCTCGCCTACCCGGCCGAGCCGGTCACCCGCAAGCATCCCGAGCAGCCGCCGGTGCGCCTGCTGGCCGACACGCCGGACAAGTACTTCGTCGCCCAGAGCGGCCTGGTCAGCGCCACCGGTCCGGCGCCGGACCACCGTGCGCTGTTCCAGTCGGCGCAAGCGCACTCCGAACTGGCCAACGGCATGCCGCAGGTCAAGGTCGACCTGACCTGGCAACAGGATGGCATCAAGGTCACCAAGACCTACACGCTCAAGCGTGGCCAGTACGTGGTCGAACTCGACCAGCGCATCGACAACACCGGCAGCACGCCCTGGCAGGGCAGCGCCTACGAGCAGCTGCAGCGTGCGCCGCGCCAGGAGCACACCAGCTGGCTGCAGAACATGACCGATCCCTCGGCCGCCAGCTTCTTCGGCGCTGGCTGGTACAGCCCCGAGGATCACTTCCAGTCGCTGAAGTTCGAGAAGTTCCAGGAAGACGCGCTGCAGCAGTCCTTCGCCGGCGGCTGGGCCGCGATGCTTCAGCACTATTTCTTCGCTGCGTGGATTCCGCCCGCGCAACAGAAGGCCACCTACAGCACCGACGTGGTCAATGCTGGCGGCGACCATCCGACTTACCTGATCCGCGCCGTCAGCCCCGCGCTGACCGTGGCGCCGGGCCAGAACCAGACCACCGGCGCGCGCCTGTACATCGGTCCGAAGCTGGTCGGCACGCTCGATTCGGTGGCCCCGGGCCTGGCGCTGGCCACCAACTACGGCGTGTTCACCGTGATCGCCCAACCGATGCACGCGCTGCTGTCGTGGCTGGAGAAGGTCAGCGGCAACTGGGGCGTGGCGATCATCCTGCTGGTGCTGATCATCAAGGGCCTGACCTGGAAGCTCACCGCCGCGCAGTACCGCTCCAGCGCCAAGATGCGCAAGTTGCAGCCGCGCGTAAGCGCGCTGAAGGAGCGCTACGGCGACGACAAGCAGAAGATGCAGATGGCGATGATGGAGCTGTACAAGAAGGAGAAGGTCAATCCGATGACCGGCTGCCTTCCGGTGCTGATCACCATCCCGATCTTCTATGGCCTGTACGAAGTGCTGCGCGAGAGCGTGGAGCTGCGCCAGGCGCCGTTCGTCGGCTGGATCCACGACCTGTCCGCGCCCGATCCGTTCTTCGTGCTGCCGGCGGTCTACACGCTGGTGATGCTGGGCCAGCAGTACCTGATGCCGGCCACGGGCATGGACCCGACGCAGGCGAAGATGATGAAGTTCATGCCGCTGATCTTCGCGGTGCTGTTCGCCTTCTTCCCCGCCGGCCTGTGCCTGTACTACGTGGTCAACGGCATGGTCAGCCTGGGCCAGCAGTGGTACATCACGCACAAGGTGGAGAACGCCGAGGTCAAGGCGAAGGCCTGAGTCAGGGTCTGGATGCATGGTGGGCTTCGGCCCGCCTTGCTCTCGCACCTTCCCGCGGCTTGCGGTGAGCTCAAGCCCACCCTACGGTTCCCGCCATGACCGACACCGACACCATCGCCGCGATCGCCAGCGCCCCCGGCGCGGCCGGCATCGGCGTGGTGCGCGTGTCGGGCCCGCGCGTGCCGGCCATCGCGCAGGCGCTGCTTGGCCGTGCTCCCGACCCGCGCCACGCGCACCTGGCCGCGTTCCACGAGGGTGACGGCACACTGATCGACCGGGGCCTGCTGCTGCACTTCCCGGCGCCGCATTCCTACACCGGCGAGCACGTGCTCGAACTGCAGGGCCACGGCAGTGTCGTGCTGCTGGATCTGTTGCTGAAACGCCTGTGCGCGCTTGGCGCGCGGCTGGCGCGACCGGGTGAGTTCACCGAGCGGGCGTTTCTCAACGGCAAGCTGGATCTCGCCCAGGCCGAGGCGGTGGCCGACCTCATTGCTGCGCGATCCGAAGCCGGCGCGCGTGCCGCCTTGCATTCGCTGGATGGCGCGTTCTCGCGACGCGTGCACGCGTCGCTCGATGCGCTGGTCGCGTTGCGCGTGCATGTGGAGGCCGCGATCGATTTTCCGGAAGAGGAGATCGATTTCCTTGCCGACCCGGCCATCACATCCCAGCTCGAAGCGCTGCGCGCACAGCTGGCTGAACTGCTGGTCGAGACCCGACGAGGCGTGCGCCTGGCCGACGGTCTCAACGTCGCGATCGTCGGCCGGCCCAACGCGGGCAAGTCCAGCTTGCTCAATGCGCTGGCGCAGAGCGAGCGCGCCATTGTCACGCCCATCGCCGGCACCACCCGGGACGTGCTGCGCGAGACCGTGAGCCTGGATGGCGCAGTGCTGGAACTGGCCGACACGGCCGGCCTGCGCCACACCGAGGACGAGGTCGAACGCGAAGGCGTACGCCGCGCCCGCGCGGAACTGGTCCGTGCCGACCTCGTGCTGCTGGTCACCGACACGGCGCATGCCAGCGCCGACCTTGGCCTGCTCGACGAATTGCCAGCGGCCGTCGCGCGCCTGGTCGTCGTCAACAAGATCGACCTCGATGCACTGCCGCCGCGCGCGGAAACGCGCGCCGGTCTGTTGCATCTATGGATCTCGGCCCGGACCGGCGAAGGCCTCGACCTGCTGCGCGCGGAACTGAAGACCCGCGCCGGCCTGGGCGGCGGCGAAGGCGCCTTCAGCGCCCGCCGTCGGCACGTGGCGGCGCTCGAAAGCGTCCAGGGCCATCTCGACCACGCCGCGGCGGCACTGGCCGCCAATCGCGCCGGCGAACTCGCCGCCGAGGACCTGCGCCATGCCCAGCACGCGCTGGGCGAGATCACCGGCAGCTACACCAGCGACGATCTCCTCGGCGCGATCTTCGGCAGCTTCTGCATCGGCAAGTAGCGCGGCACCAGCGGTGAACATCGCCGGCAGCCCGGACCGCCGCGCCGCGCCGGAGCGCACGGTTCGCTATCGACCGAGGAAGGCGTCCAGCTCCCGCCCGCGCGGCATGCCTTGCTGCGCGCCCAGCCGCGTCACCGCCAAGGCGGCTGCGGCACAGGCCTTGCGCACGGCCTGTGGCAGGCCTTCGTGCAGGAAGACCGCCAACGCGGCGTTGAAGGTGTCGCCGGCCCCGGTGCTGTCGACCACCTCGACCTCGAAACTGGATTGATGGGCCGGCTCGCCCTGCTCGCGGTACCACGCGCCTTCGCTGCCGCGGGTAAGCACTACCGGGCATGGCGCACGGCTCATCAACGCGTGGAAATCTTCCGCCGGATCGGCACCGAGCAACACCGCAAGCTCGTGCTGGTTGGGCGTGACGTAACGCGCCATGGCAAGCCACTCGCTCGGCAGCGGTCGGGCCGGCGCCGGGTTGAGGATCACGGGCACGCCCAGCCGGTGCCCCAGGCGCAGGGTCGCTTCGATGGCATCCAGCGGGATCTCCATCTGCACCAGCACGACGTCCGCGTGTGCGACGACTTCGCGCGCGGCCTCGACGTGCGCCGGCGTGACACCGGCATTGGCCGCCGGCACCACCACGATCTGGTTCTCGCCGCCGGCGATCGTGATCGAAGCGGTGCCGCTGGCCTCATCGGCCAGCCGGTGCACGTGCGCAAGGTCGACGCCTTCCTGGCGCAGGCCGGCGTGCAGCTGATCGCCGAAGGCGTCGCGGCCCAGCGCGCCGACCAGCGCCACCGCGGCCCCGAGCCGCGCCGCCGCCACCGCCTGGTTGGCGCCCTTGCCTCCGGGCACGGTCACGAAGCCCGTGCCGAGCAGCGTCTCGCCCGGTTGCGGGAACCGCGGTGCCTGGGTCACCAGGTCCATGTTGATGCTGCCGATGACGACGATGCGGCGGGTCATGCGGTTTCCTTCCGGGACAATGTCCGAAGCATAGCGGCCGATGCGCGCCTGATAGCGCCGGCATCGTCTCGGGGTGCCAGGCTGGGACCGGCCGTCGTAGCTGGTCAGGTCGACACCTGTTGACGGCCGCTCCTGCGCCGGCATGCGAGCATGCCTCCATGACCTTGCCAGATCACTCGCAGCCACCGCTCACGGACTCACGCACCTCGCTGCATCGGGTCGTCCGACTGGTCGCCCTGTTCAACCTCGCCTACTTCGGCGTCGAGTTCGCGGTCGCGCTTGCGATCGGTTCGGTCTCGCTGTTCGCCGACAGCATCGACTTCCTCGAGGACGCGTCGGTCAATCTGCTGATCTTCCTGGCGCTGGGCTGGTCGCCCATGGCCCGGGCGCGCGTGGGCATGGCGCTGGCGACGATCCTGCTGGTGCCGGCGCTGGCGTTGCTGTGGGCGCTGTGGCGCAAGCTGCAGTTGCCGGTGCCGCCCGCGCCCCTGCCGCTGTCGGTCACGGGCCTGGGCGCACTGGCCGTGAACCTGGCCTGCGCGTTGCTGCTGGCGCGCTTTCGCCACCACGCCGGCAGCCTCACCCGGGCGGCGTTCCTGTCGGCACGCAACGACGCGTTCGCCAACGTGGCGATCGTGCTGGCCGGCGGGGTGACGGCGTGGACCGGCTCGGTGTGGCCGGATGTCGTCGTCGGGCTTGGGATTGCCGCGATGAACGCGAACGCCGCGCGCGAAGTGTGGGAGGCGGCTCGCGGTGAACATCGCCAGGCGCAGGCGTAGCCGGCGCGAGGTGGGCTTCAGCTCACCGGCGGTGATGACGGAAGGGTGAGCGGATCAGTGCGCGTGGCCGATGCCCGAGTCGCCCTGCTCCAGCGGCGGCGGCGTGCCGGCCACGGCGAGCAGCGATTGCGCGTAACCGTCTTCCATGCTGATCGTGGACACCTCGTCCCAGGCGAAGAACGAGGCCTCGCGCAACCACTCGGCGTCGGGGCTGATCTCCTGCAGGGTGAAGCCGTCCTCTTCCACGCCGACCAGCCGGCCGATGTAGCAAACCTCGGCCTCGTCCTCGCTGTCTACGTGTACGCCGATCACCGGCGCCACGCGACCGGCGGCCTGGACCACCTCGCGGATCGAGTCCAGCGGGAAGCCGCGCGGCGTGCGCGGCAGCAGCTGCTTGAGCCTGAGCGCCTTCTCCATGAAGTCGTGGTGCTTGTCCGGCGCCTCCAGCTCGGAGATGTCGCGATGGCGCATCACGTACATGCCGTCGTAGGTGATGCCGTCGCCGACCACCCACAGCAGCAGGAACTCGCGGCCGACGCCGCCCACGTAGCCGCAGAAGCTGCCGTGCTCCAGTTCGGCACGCCACAGCCGGACCAGGTGCTGGTTCTGCTGCGCCTCGCGCAGTTGCGCGCGCTGGCCGGTGGTTTTGAGTTCAATGACCTTGCCCATGACAGGAATTTTACCAGACGGGTCTCTGCAGCTTGTTTAGAGGATGTAACGGCTCAGGTCCTGGTCCTTCACGAGAGATCCCAGGTTCTTGTCCACCTGTTCGGCGTCGATCAGGTACTTTTCGCCGGACTTGTCCGCGGCCTCGAACGAAATTTTCTCCAGCAGGCGTTCCATGACGGTGTGCAGGCGGCGGGCGCCAATGTTCTCGGTACGCTCGTTCACCTGGCAGGCGACCTCGGCCAGGCGGTCGATCCCCGACTCGGTGAACTCGATCGCCACGCCTTCGGTCCTCAGCAGCGCCACGTACTGCTTGGTGAGTGCGTTATGCGGCTCGCGAAGGATGCGCTTGAAGTCGTCGATCGACAGCGCCGAAAGCTCGACGCGGATCGGCAGACGCCCCTGCAGCTCCGGAATCAGGTCCGACGGCTTGGACAGCGAGAACGCGCCCGAGGCGATGAACAGCATGTGGTCGGTCTTGATCGGCCCGTATTTGGTCGACACGGTCGAGCCCTCCACCAGCGGCAAGAGGTCGCGCTGCACGCCCTCGCGCGAGACGCCTGCGCCGCCCCACTCGGAGCGCTGCGCAACCTTGTCGATCTCGTCGATGAAGACGATGCCGTTCTGCTCGGCGGCCTCGACCGCCTCCGCGCGGATCTCTTCCTCGTTGACCAGCTTGCCGGCCTCTTCCTCCACCAGCAGCGGGCGGGCCGCCCTGATCGGCAGCTTGCGCGACTGCGTGCGTGCGCCGCCGAGGTTCTGGAACATCTGGCGCAGCTGCTGGCCCATCTCCTCCATGCCCGGCGGGGACATGATTTCCACGCCCACGTTCATGGCGAAGTCCAGCTCGATCTCGCGGTCGTCCAGCGCGCCCTCGCGCAGCTGCTTGCGCAGCTTCTGCCGGGTGTCGCTGTCGGCGGAAGACACGGTGAGGTCGTGCGACCAGTCGGCGGCGGTCTGTCGGCGCGGCAGCAGCGCATCGAGGATGCGGTCCTCGGCGCGGTCCTCGGCGTGCGAGCGCACGCGCTTGGTCGCCTGCTCGCGGGTGAGCTTGTAGGCCACGTCGGCCAGGTCGCGGATGATCGACTCGACGTCCTTGCCGACGTAGCCCACCTCGGTGAATTTGGTCGCCTCGACCTTCACGAACGGCGCGTTGGCCAGCGTGGCCAGGCGGCGCGCGATCTCGGTCTTGCCCACGCCGGTGGGGCCGATCATCAGGATGTTCTTGGGCGTGACCTCGTTGCGCATCTCAGGGTCCAGCTGCATGCGGCGCCAGCGGTTGCGCAGCGCGATGGCGACGGCGCGCTTGGCGTCGTTCTGGCCGATGATGAAACGGTCGAGTTCGTTGACGATTTCGCGGGGAGTGAGTTCAGACATGGGGCGGGCCGGATGCAGAGCGGGGGATGGGGAAGGGAAAACGTCGGGCGTGATGTGAACGGGCAGGCTCACGTCCCCTGTTCCGCGCCGCCGTTCGCCGCCTCCAGCTCCTCGATGGTCGTGCTGTGGTTGGTGTAGATGCAGATGTCGCCGGCGATCTTCAGCGCCTTCTCCACGATCTGGCGCGCGTCCATATCGGTGTTCTCCAGCAAAGACAGCGCTGCCGCCTGGGCGTAGGGGCCGCCGGAGCCGATCGCGATCAGGCCGTTTTCAGGCTCCAGCACGTCGCCGTTGCCGGAGATCAGCAGCGAGGCATCCTTGTCGGCCACCGCGAGCATCGCCTCGAGCTTGCCGAAGCGGCGGTCGGTGCGCCATTCCTTGGCCATCTCTACCGCCGCGCGGGTGAGGTTGTTGCCGTGCTTGTCCAGCTTCTGCTCGAACAGCTCGAACAGCGTGAAGGCGTCGGCGGTGGCGCCGGCGAAACCCGCCAGCACGTCGCCCTTGCCGAGGCGGCGGATCTTGCGGGCGTTCGACTTCATCACCGTGTTGCCCAGGGTGACCTGGCCGTCGCCGCCCAGCACGACGCGCCCGCCGCGGCGGACCGAGAGGATGGTGGTGGCGTGGAACGATTCCATGCTGGGCTCCGCGAATGCTTGAGCGTGCATACATGGGGTCGCTGGAATCGCCTTCAACATGGCCGCGGTGTCGCCGAACAGGTCCGGTGCCCTCCGCCTGCGCACGGCGAAGGCCGCAGGATCGAAACGTTTCGCGAGCCTCGCCCGGCACCCGTCCTTCGGCAATTCCAGGGCGGTGCCCGGGCAGAAGGAGCAGATCGCCTCAACCCTTGCGCCGCGCCCGCGGATGGGCCGCGTCGTAGACCTTGGCCAGGTGCTGGAAATCCAGGTGCGTGTAGATCTGGGTGGTGGCGATGTCGGCGTGGCCGAGCAGTTCCTGCACGGCGCGCAGGTCGCCGGAGGATTCGAGCATGTGGCTGGCGAAGGTGTGCCTGAGCAGGTGCGGATGCACGTGCTTGGCGAAACCCTGGGCCAATGCCAGCGTCTTGAGCCGTGACTGCACCGTGCGCGGGCTGATCGACGCGCCCGCGCGGCCGCGGAACACCGGCGCGCCCGGTGGCATGCCCTCGGCGAGACCCAGCGCGCGCAGCGCGGCCACGGCATGGCTGCCGACCGGCACGATGCGGGTCTTGGCGCCCTTGCCGAGCACGCGCACTTCGCCTTCCTCCAGGCTGAGGTCGCCCCAACGCAGGCCACACAGTTCCGACAGGCGCAGGCCGGAGGAATAGAACAGCTCCAGCATGGCGCGGTCGCGCAGCGCCAGCGCGCCTTCGCCGGGGTTCTCCACCAGCGCGCCGGCTTCGTCCACGTCCAGCACCTGCGGCAGCTTGCGATGCACTTTCGGACCACGCACGCCGGCGGCCGGGTCATGCGCCAGCAGGCCCTCGCGGGTCAGCTGGCGGAACAGGCTGCGACAGGAGGAGAGCAGGCGCTGCAGGCTCTTCGGCGACAGGCCGGCGCGGTGCTGGGTGGCCACGAACGCACGCATGCGGTGCGCGCCCAGGTCGGCGAAGCCGCCGATGCCTTGCGCGTCCATCCAGCCCAGCAGCTTGTCCAGGTCGCGCCGGTAGGCCGCGACCGTGTGCGCGGAAGCCTGGCGCTCGCCGGCGAGCCGGCCCAGCCAGGCCTCGACCTGCGCGCGTGGCGTGGTGCTCAGGCCAGCTCCTGCGAACGCGCCAGCGCGGCACTGACCGTGGCGGCGAGCATCTTCAGGAACAGCGTGCCCATGCCCGGCTGGAAATGGTTCGGATCGGCGCTGCCCAGGGCCAGTAGCCCCAACTCGCCCAGCGGCATCACCGCGGCCGACTGCACCTCGGGCGCGTGGTCGCCGAACAAGCGATACAGCCGCTCGGCCGAGAGTCGGCCGACCAGCGGTTCGTGGTTGCCCTGGAAGCCGGCGAACTCGGTCAGCGCGGCGCGTCCGCCCGGCTCGACCACCAGCCATTCGGCCTGCGGCAAGCCATAGGACTGCCCGAACAGCAGCAGCCGCACCTGCTCGATGCGGAAGTCGCTGGCCAGCCCGCTGATCACGCTGCGTGCCGCCAGCGAGGGCGTGGCCGCGCGCAGCATGGTCACGTTGAGCTCGTGCACGCGTTGCATCAGCCGCTCGTTTTCCGCGGCGATCGTGATCAGTTCGGCCAGGCGGCGCTCGAGCTCGGCGTTCTTCTCGCGCAACTGCTGCAGCTGGTACATCGCCAGCGACGCGACCGGACCCTCGCTGCGCGGCAGCGTCAGCTGCGCGGCAAGGTCCGGGTAATCGGCCAGGAAGTGCGGATGGCGCTTGAGGTACGCGGCGACCGCAGTGGCACCGGGGATCTCGTCGAGCAGGGTGTCGGGCATGGAACGACCTAAGGGAACGTCAGGCAGCGGATCGGCCTGGCCCGAGTGTGCGACGCGCGCGCCTGCGCATCAATCGTCAATGCAGGTTTGGCCGGACGTCTGCGCGCAGGGCGGGCTTCAGCCCGCCGTTGCTGCACCTTGGGGAGGGCTGAAGCCCAGCCTACGCAGCGCCGGGCGACCACTCGCCCTCGAAGGCGAATGCCGCGGGCCCGGTCATCCACAGCGTGTGGCCGGGACCGGCCCAGTCGATCTGCAGGCGTCCGCCGGGCAGGTCGACCTGGACGCTTTCGTCCACGTGCCCACGCCGCCGCAGCACCGCCATGGCGGCGCACGCACCGGTGCCGCAGGCCTGCGTCCAGCCGCTGCCGCGCTCGTGCACGCGCAGGCGCAGGTGGCCGCGACCCAGGATCTGCACGAAGCCGGCGTTGGCGCCCGCGGGAAAGCGCGGGTGGCCGGTGAGCTGCGGACCCAGCCGCGCGAGCGCGGGATCGGCCAGGTCCTCGACGGCGACCACCACGTGCGGATTGCCCATCGATACGGCACCAGCCTGCACGGAGTCCTCGCCCAGCGAGAGCGGATAGAACTCGGCCGACCCTTCCGCCGCAAACGGGATGCGCGAGGGCTCGAACACCGGTTCGCCCATGTCCACCGTCACGCGGTGCGCATCCAGCACGCGCACGCCAACCGGACCGGAGGGGCTCTCGATGCGCACGGGCGTGTCCAGCGCCAGCGCACCGGCGCGATGCAGCCACGCCGCCACGCAGCGCACGCCGTTGCCGCACTGGCCCGAGGGGCTGCCATCGGCGTTCCAGATGCCGTAGTAGAACGCGCAGGACGGATCGCGGGCAGCTTCCACGCTGAGCAACTGGTCGCAGCCGATGCCGGTATGGCGATCGGCCAGCGCGCGGATCTGCGCCGGTGCGAGCGCGAGCGGGACATCGCGCGCATCGACCACGACGAAGTCGTTGCCGATGCCGTGCATCTTGGAAAAGCGCATCACTGTCCGTCGGGCAGCGGTGCGCTCGTGGCCGGGGCCGGCACCGAGGCGTTCGGCGCCACCGTGCTGCCGGATTGTCCCGGCGGCAGCACCAGCGGGCCCTTGTTGCCGCAACCGGCGAGCAGGCCCCCGGCGAACAACAGGGCGGTGCAGAGGATGAATCGGCGCATCGGGCTTCCTCGACGGGGCGGCGGCTATGATGCGCGCATCATAACGTCGCGGATTGCCTTCGATGGATTGGGCCACGCTGTTGCAGCTGCCAAGTACCTTGCTGTGGATCCTCGCCGCGCTGGCGCTGCTGTTCGCGCTGGTGCAACTGGCGGCGCTGGGCCGCCGGCTGCGCGCGCGCCGTCCGTTCGCAGCGATCCTGCGCACGCTGTTCCTGCTGGTGGGTCTGGGCCTGGCGCTGCTGCTGGCCGGCGCCGGCTGGAGCCTGCGCGGCTACCGACTGCTCGGCGAGGAAGCGCCGGTGGTGACGGTCGACGCACGCATCCTCTCGCCGCAACGCTGGGCGCTCACGCTGACCTGGCCCGATGGACAGCGCCGCGACGTGGCCCTGGCCGGCGATGCCTGGCGGATCGAGGCGCTGGTGCTCAAATGGAAATTGCCGGCCGTGCTTGCCGGAGTGCCGCCGCTGTACCGCCTGGATCGCCTCTCCGGCCGCTATGACGATCCGGCGGAAGAGATGAGCGAGATGCGCACGGTGGTCGACTTCCGCGACGCGGGCGATGGCGACCTGGTCACCCTGGCCCGCGCCCATCCCGACTGGCTGCCGATGGTCGACACCGTGTACGGCAGCGGCGCCTACCTGCCGCTGGTCGACGGCGGCCACTACACGGTGAGCCTGATGCGTACCGGCGCACTGGTGGCGCGGCCGGACGACGAAACGGCCGATCGGATCGCACATCCGCTCTGAGGTGGTCCGGCCTGCGCCCCGCATGGACGGTATCGTTCCAGATCATGCGGCCCGAGCGTAGGCGCAAAGCGCCGAAGCCGAGGAGTCGCGCAACGACGAGCAGCGCTCAGGAAATCGCGACGCTCTTCTCGTAGCGCCAGGCGTCGGCGCCATCCTCGTAGTAAGCCGCATAACGCCCGATCCGCCGATAGCCGACGCGCTCGTACAGCGCCATGGCGGATGTGTTGTCCACCCGAACTTCCAGCCGTACCGCGCGGCACCCCCTCGCACGGGCGACCTCTTCGGCGGCGGCCAGCAGGCGTGCGCCGATGCCGCGCCCGCGCGCGTGCGGCGCGGTGGCGATCGAGTACAGCCGCGCCAGCGTGCTGCCCACGCGGAAGAACACCAGCGCGCTGCCGAGCAAGCCTTCGCCCGGCAGGTCGGCGACCAGCACGGCGGCGCGCGGGCTGGCGAGGTGGCGTCGGTACTGCGCGCGGCTCATGCGGTCGCCGCTGAAGGCGCGCAGTTCCAGCGTCACCAGCGCATCGAGGTCCGTCGGCATGGCGCGACGCACGGGGACCGGTAGGACGTGGGCGGGAGCAAGCGTCATGGCGCAAGTCTACGCAGAATCACGCGACGGACTTCAGCCCATCGGCATCGCGACCGAGCGGCGCCTACCGACGGCGACGGCACGCTGAACCGATGGCGCGCACCACCGTTGCGCGCCGCCGCGCCTATGCCCACACTTCGCCACTTGCGCCCTGCCGCCTCGTTCCGTGGCGCGACGGCATCCCCTTTTGCGTGTAGCGAGGTGCCATGACCCGCCTGGTGATCGTCGTCGAGAAAGCCTCCGACTGGAGTGCCTACTACCCCTCCGTGGACGTCATGAGCGCAATGGACTACCTGCGCGAACCGGTCGGCGGTGACGACGAGCGTACCCACGTGATCAACCTGTGCCGCAGCTACAAGTACCTGGGCACCGGCTACTACGTCTCGCTGCTGGCCGAGGCGCGTGGGCACAAGGTGCTGCCCTCGGTGCGCACCATCAACGACCTGCGCCGCCGCTCGCTGTACGGCCTGGACATCGAGGACCTCAACAGCAAGCTCACCCACTTCCTGCCTGCCGGCGGTCGCGATACCACCGACTTCGGCATCCTGGTGTATTTCGGCGAGACCGCCTATCCGGCGCTGCAGGACCTTGCCCGGCAGTTGTTCGAGATGTTCCCCTGCCCGCTGCTGCGCATCGAGTTCGAGCGCGAGCGCGTGTGGCAGGTCGCCTCGATCAAGCCGGTCGGCCTGCACACGCTGGACGACGCGCAGGAGGACGCCTTTGCCGCGGAGCTGGACCGCTTCTCGCGCAAGCTCTGGCGCAAGCCGCGCACGCGCAAGCTGTACCGCTACGACATCGCGATGCTGGTCGATCCCGACGAGGCGATGCCGCCGTCGAACAAGAAGGCGCTCAAGACCTTCATCGCCGCCGGCAAGGAACTGGGCATCGAGGTCGACCCGATCGGCAAGATCGACTACCCGCGCCTGGCCGAGTACGACGGCCTGTTCATCCGCGAGACCACGGCGAGCGACAACCACACCTACCGCTTCGCCCACCGCGCGGAGAAGGAAGGCATGGTGGTGATCGACGATCCCACCTCGATCCTGCGCTGCACGAACAAGATCTTCCTCAACGACCTGATGGTCTCGCGCAAGCTCGCCGTGCCACGCACGGAGATCCTTTACCGCGACAACGCCAAGGCGTGGAAGGAAACCGCCGCCAAGCTCGGCTTCCCGCTGGTGCTGAAGATTCCCGACGGTTCGTTTTCGCGCGGCGTGGTCAAGGTGGAGAACGCCGACGCACTGGAGAAGGCGGCGGGCGAGCTGTTCTCGCACAGCGCCCTGCTGCTGGCGCAGGAGTTCGTCTATACCGAATTCGACTGGCGCATCGGTGTGCTCAACCGCGAGCCGCTGTACGCGTGCAAGTACTACATGTCGCGCGGGCACTGGCAGATCTACAACCACGGCGCCAAGGGCACCGCCAAGTCCGGCGGCTTCGAGACGGTGGCCGTGCGCGACGCGCCGGCCGAAGTCGTCAAGCTGGCGCTCAAGGCGACCCAGGCGGTCGGCGATGGGTTGTACGGGGTCGACCTCAAGCAGGTCGGCAACAAGCCGGTGGTGATCGAGGTCAACGACAATCCATCGATCGATGCCGGCGTGGAAGACGCCTACCTGGGCGTGGACCTGTACCGTCGCGTCATGCAGGAGTTCCTGCGGCGCATGGAACACAAGCGCCTGGGCATCGGCCGGTAGATCCTGCGCGGCCGCCATGCCGGCCACGCGGCAAGCTTGAACGCGGGGTCACGCCCAAGGGCGTTCCTACAGGGCGCTGGTCGCCGGCGTGC
The DNA here is from genome assembly GCF_051900395.1 of Frateuria sp. GZRe14. Lineage (NCBI taxonomy): Bacteria > Pseudomonadati > Pseudomonadota > Gammaproteobacteria > Lysobacterales > Rhodanobacteraceae > Frateuria > Frateuria sp. GZRe14. Next base: position 113,160 of record NZ_JBHZGJ010000001.1, read on the forward strand.
GCTCGCCCAGCAGCAGCGCCGGCACCTGCGACGCGGGCAACGGCGGCACGAACAGGAAACCCTGGCCGATTTCGCAGCCGGCCTCGCGCAGCCACGCGGCCTGCGCCTCGGTCTCGATGCCCTCTGCCACGGTGGTCAGCCGTAGTTTGCGCGCCAGCGCGATGATCGCCTCGGTGATGTCGCGGTCGGCCGGATTGCGCTCGGCGCCCTGCACGAAGCTCTGGTCGATCTTGATCGTCTGCGTCGGCAACTGCCGCAGGTGGCTCAGGCTCGAGAAGCCGGTGCCGAAATCGTCGATCGCCATGCGGAAGCCCAGCACTTCCAGCTGGCGCAACTGGCGCAGCGTGTGCTCGGCGTTCTTCATCGCCGCCGACTCGGTGATCTCGAACTCGATCAGGCTCGGGTGCAGGCCGAACTCGCGCAACGTACCGAGCAGCCCGGCGACGAAATGGCCATCCTGGATCTCCTGCAACGACACGTTGATCGCCACCGGCACCAGCGGCAGCCCGCGCGCACGCCACTGCGCCAACTGGCGCGCGACCTGGCGCAGTACCACGCGTCCGAGTTGGCCGATCAACCCGCTGCCTTCGGCCAGCGACACGAAGTGCTTGGGCAGCAGCAGGCCGCGTTCGGGATGCGGCCAGCGCACCAGCGCCTCCAGCCCGACCACGCGCCGGCTGTCCAGCGCCACCTTCGGCTGGTAGTGGACGACGACCTCCTCGCGCTGCAGCGCCTCGCGCAACTCGGCCGACAGCAGCAGGCGGTCGCGCGCCTGCTCGCTCATGCACGGCTGGTAGAAGCAGTAGCCGGCCTTGCCATGCTCCTTCGCGCTGTACATCGCCAGGTCCGCGTGGCGCAGCAGACTGGCGGCGTCCTCGCCATCGCGCGGGAACATCGCCACGCCGATGCTGGGCGTGGCGCTCACGGCGTGGCTGGCGACCGTCACCGGCCGGCTGACCAGGCTCAGGATCTTCTGGCAGATCGCGCTCAGGTTCTGCTCGCTGCGGTAGCGCTCGAGCACCACCACGAACTCGTCGCCACCAAAGCGCGCGACGGTGTCGCGGCTGCGCACGCTGGCGCGCAGGGCGTCGGCGACCGAGCGCAGGAACTCGTCGCCCACCTCGTGGCCGAGCGTGTCGTTGATCGACTTGAAACCGTCCAGGTCGACGAACATCACCGCCACCTCGAAGCGCTCGTCGCGTGCCAGCGGCAGCAACCGGTCGAGCAGATCGAGCACGTTGGCGCGGTTGGGCAGCGCGGTCAGTTCGTCGTGATAGGCCAGCCAGCTCAATGCATCGCGGGCCTGGCCCAGTTCTCGCGAGATGGCCTCGGTGTGTCGCTGCAATTGCCGGTGCGCCAGGCTCACGCCCAACGTCAGCAACAGCAGCAGGCCCGACACCAGGCTCACCGCCAACCCCAGGCCCAGCCCATGCAGGCCGGTGCGCGCCTGCAGGCTCACCGCGCCGGGCGCGAACTGCATCGCGATCATGCCCAGGTAGTGCACGCCGGTGGCGGTGCCGCCGAGCATCAGCGCGGACAGCACGCGCAGCCACCAGCGGCGGCGCCGATCGCTACGCCAGATGACGCTGTGCAGCCCGATCGCGGCGATCGAGCCGATGAGCGCGAACAACAGGGAGGCGATGGTCCATGGCGCGCGCCAGGCGATCGCCGGCTGCATGTCGAGCGCCCTCACGCCCAGGTAATGCATGGCGGTCATGCCCACGCCCATGGCGCAACCGGCGAGAACCGCGCCGCGCCGGGTCGGATGCCGGGCCAGCAACCACAGCGTGGCGCCGGTGGCCACCACCACCGGCACGGCCGACAACGTGGTCCGCTGGCTGTCGTAGCCGAGCGGGATCGGCACCTGCAGCGCCAGCATGCCGATGAAGTGCATGGCCCACACGCCCGAGCCCATCGCCAAGGCGCCGAACGCGGTCCACAGCACGGCGCCCGGCCCACGCGAGCGCGCGATGCGACCGACGACGCTGAACGCGACATAGGCATCGAGCGCCGCCAGCGCGAGCGACAGCAACATCAGCCACGGGTTGTAACTGACCGCCATCATGCCCGGGTTGCCGGCCCCCTGCCGGACGCCAGCGCGTCGCGAAATCGATCGCGCGTTGTAGCACAACGGACACGTCCGGGTGCGGCATTCGCCTGCCCCCAGCTGAACCTTCAGACGCCTGGCAGGGCCAGTGCCAGCCGCCTCAGGCGCAGGCCGCCCAGCACGCACAGCGGTGCGACCAGCAGCCAGAACAGCGGCGCCCAGCCGAGCGCATCGGTATGCGCGGGCATGGGCGTCAGCGCGAGCAGGAAGGTGCCGAGCAGCACCCACAGGCCGGCACCGGCGGCCAGCTGGAACGTGAACGCCTGGGAACGGGAAACGGGCATGGCCTGGACTCCGGACGGGACGCGGGAAAGCCATGCTGCGCGGCACCCATCTCAGCGGCTGCGACGGGCCCCGCGCGCGCCTAGAATGCGCCCACCAACCGACCCTGGGACCGCCCATGCCGCACGGCACCGACCTTCCCGCACGCTATGCGGTGTTCGGCCATCCGATCAGTCATTCCCTGTCGCCGGCGATCCACCGGCTGTTCGGCGAGCAATGCGGCATCACGCTCGAGTACACCGCGATCGACGTGGCGCCCGAAGCGTTTGCCGATACCGTGCGCCGCTTCCTGGCGCGCGCCCATGGCGCCAACGTCACCCTGCCGCACAAGGCCGCGGCCTTCGCGCTGGCCCAGGAGCGCAGCGCGGCGGCGAGCCGTGCCGGCAGCGCCAACGTGCTGACCCGCCTCGCGGACGGCCGCCTGCTAGCGCACAACACCGACGGTGCCGGCCTGGTGCGCGACCTCACCGGCCGCCAGCAATGCGCGCTGCAGGGCAGCCGCGTGCTGCTGCTCGGCGCCGGCGGTGCGGCGCGCGGGGTAGCGTGGGAGCTGCTCGACGCCGGCGTGGAAGAGCTGACCATCGTCAACCGCACGCCGGACACCGCCGCGGCGCTCGCCGGCGCACTGGGCGTGACGCGGGCACGCGCGCGCTACTGGCAGGACCTCGACGAACTGGGCAGCTTCGACCTGATCGTGCACGCCACCTCGGCCGGCGTGCTCGGCCAGGCGCTGGCGCTGCCGCCCAGCCTGGCCACTTCGCAGACGGTCGGCTACGACCTGTCCTACGGCAGCGGCGCACAGAGTTTCCTGGCCTGGGCCAGGGCCGCCGGCGCCAGGGCCGCGTGCGACGGACTGGGCATGCTGGTGGAGCAGGCCGCCGATGCCTTCGCGCTGTGGCACGGCCGCCGGCCGGAGACCGATCCGGTATACGCGCACCTGCGCGCAACGCTGGCCTGAGGTCCACGCACCGCAACACGAGGACTTCATTGGTAGGGGCGCCCAAGGGCGTTCCCGCAGGGAAGGGCAACCCCGCACAGTTTCACGCAGTTGCTCTGCACCGCTGCAGCCGATGGCGCTGACCCGGCAACGGCCCCGCGCAGCGATGACCGGAAGCGCGCGAGTCACGCCATTGCAACCTGCCCTCGCTACCGTGCGCCCGCCGCGCCCCTGCGCGGAGCCACTGGCGATCCCCGCATGTCCGTTTCCTTCGCGCCCGCCCGCCGCCCCTGGCTGGCCGTCGGCGCCCTGCTTCTGCTGCTGGCCGCGTTGGGCCTGCTCCGGCGTCCACCCGTCCGGCCCGTGGCCGACGACGACGGGAGCGGTCGCGGCATCCTCCTGGCGCTGGCGCAGACCGCCGAGCGTGAACACCATCTGCTGGCTCCGGCCGGCAGCAACGCCTACGAGTTCTACCTGAGCGTGCTCGGCCTGGAGCCGGACGATGCGGCCACGCGCGAGGCGTTGCAGCGGCTGTTCCCCGCGGCCACGAAGGTCGTCGAGCAGGCGATCGACCGAGGCGAGCTGGACGAGGCCGAGCGCGAACTGCGCCTGCTGCGCGACTTCGATGCCGACAACTACCTGCTGGCGCTGCTGGCAGGCAAACTCACCGCACAGCGCCATCTGGAAGTGCGCCGGCACGAGGCACGCGCGGCGATCCTGCAGGCGCGACAGGCGCGGCCGGCCGCTCAGCCGGCCAGGTAGGCGTCCTTCAAACGCATGTAGTGGTCGGCCGAGTAGTGCAACTGCTCGACCTGGGTGTCGCTGAGCACGCGCACGCACTTGGCCGGGTTGCCGAGCCAGAGTTCCCGCTCGCCCACCACCTTGCCCGGCGGGACCACCGCGCCGGCGCCGACGAAGCCGTGCTGCTTCACCACCGCACCGTCGAGCACGGTCGCGTGCATGCCGATCAGGCAGTAGTCCTCCAGGGTGCAGGCGTGCACCACCGCGGCGTGGCCGATCGTCACGCCCTCGCCGATCAGGCAGGGGAAGCCCGGGCCATAGGGGCCTTCATGGCTGACGTGCACGATGGTGCCGTCCTGGATGTTGGTGCGCGCGCCGACGCGGATGTAATGCACGTCGCCGCGCAGCACGACGCCCGGCCACACCGATACGTCATCGCCCAGCACCACGTCGCCGATCACACTGGCGGCGGGATCGACGTACACGCGCTGGCCCAGGGTGGGCGCGATGCCCTTGTAGATACGCAGATTGTTCATCCGCCCGATTGTAAGTGAGCACACACCGGCGGTGCCGCGCGGCTTGAATTCGCCCAGTCCGGTCGCCACGCTGGAACGATCCCAAGGAGCCTTTCATGGACCAGACCAACCCGTTGCTCGCCGACCAGCCGCTTCCCGCCTTTTCGCAGATCAAGCCCGAGCACGTGGAACCGGCGGTCGACGCCATCCTGGCCGACTACCGCGCCGGCATCGACGCGCTGACCGGACCGGAGGCGCCGAAGGACTTCGCCACGGTGATGCTGACCCAGGAGCGGCTGGAGCAACGCCTGGCACACGCCTGGGCGCCGGTCGGGCACCTGCATGCGGTCGCCGACAGCGAAGCGTTGCGCGCGGTGTACGGGCCGGCCGAGGAAAAACTCACCGACCACGCCATCGAGCTGGGCCAGAACCGTGCCTTGTATGCGGCGGTGCAGGCGCTGGCCGACGCGCCCACGTTCGCCTCGCTGCCGCGGCCCGAGCGCGCACTGGTCGAGCACGCGCTGCGCGACTTCAAGCTGTCCGGCGTCGCGCTGGAGGAACCGGCGCGCTCGCGCTACCGCGAGATCGGCGTGACGCTCTCGCGCCTGTCCACCGAATTCGCCAACGCGGTGCTGGACGCCACCGAGGCGTGGCAGGAACACATCACCGACGAGCGTGATCTCGAAGGCCTGCCCGAGTCCTCGCGCGCGGTGCTGCGCCGCTATGCCGCCGAACAGGAACTGGATGGCTTCCTGGTCACCCTCAAGCAGCCCAGCGTGCAGGCCGTGCTCACCTACGCCGACAACCGCACGCTGCGCGAGCGCGTGTACTGGGCCTACCAGACCCGGGCGTCCGACCAGGGCCCGGACGCGGGCAAGTTCGACAACGGCCAGCGCATCGAGGAGATCATGAAGCTGCGCCACGAGGCGGCGCAGCTGCTCGGCTTCGCCAACGCCGCCGAAGAGTCGCTGGCCACCAAGATGGCCGGCTCGCCCGCCGAGGTACTGGACTTCCTGCACGACCTGGCCGCGCGTGCGCGGCCGGTGGCGCAAGCGGAGCTGGACGAACTGCGCGCCTGGGCCCAGGCGGAACTGGACCTGGACAATCTCGAACCGTGGGACATCGCCTACGTTTCAGAAAAGCTGCGCCAGCAGCGCTACGCGCTGGACGAGGAGCAACTCAAGCCCTACTTCCCGCTGCCAGCGGTGATCGACGGATTGTTCGCCCTCACCGGCAAGCTCTACGGCATCACGCTCAGCCCCCGCGACGGCGTCGACGTGTGGCATCCGGACGTGCGCTACTACGACGTGCGCGACGCCGACGGCCGGGTGTTCGCCGGGGCCTACGTCGACCTGTACGCGCGCAACGGCAAGCGTGGCGGCGCGTGGATGGACGTTTGCCGCGCGCGTTTCGACGACGCCGCCGCGCACCAGCTGCCGATCGCCTTCCTGACCTGCAACTTCGCGCCGCCCACCGAAGGCAAGCCGGCGCTGCTCAAGCACGACGACGTGCTGACCCTGTTCCACGAGTTCGGCCACGGCCTGCACCACCTGCTCACCGAGATCGCCCTGCCCTCGATCGGCGGTATCGATGGCGTGGAGTGGGATGCCGTCGAGTTGCCCAGCCAGTTCATGGAGAATTTCGGCTGGAACCGCGAGGCGCTGGACATGTTCGCGCGCCACTGGCAGACCGGCGAGGCGCTGCCGGAGGAGCTGTACGAGCGCATGCTCGCCGCGCGGCACTACCACGCCGGCCTGTTCCTGGTGCGCCAGCTGGAGTTCGCGCTGTTCGACTTCCTCTTGCACCTGGAATACGACCCGGCCCGCGGCGCGCGCACGATGGAGGTGCTGGAGGAAGTGCGCCACCAGGTCGCGGTGCTGCATCCGCCGGCCTGGCAGCGCTTCCCGCATGCCTTCACGCACATCTTTTCGGGCGGCTACGCGGCCGGCTACTACAGCTACCTGTGGGCCGAGCTGCTGTCGGCCGATGCCTTCGGCGCGTTCGAGGCGCTCACCGAACACGGCGGCAGCGTGATCGACCGCGCCACCGGCGAGCGCTTCCGCCGCGAGGTCCTCGCCGTCGGCGCCAGCCGCCCCGCGCTGGAAAGCTTCATCGCCTTCCGCGGCCGCAAGCCTGAACCGGAGGCGCTGCTGCGCAGCCACGGGCTCGCCTGAGGCCGGCCGCCCGGCGGCGGCGCGGGCCGCTTGCGCCGCCGGCGCGAGCGCGCGTCGCGGCGACCTTCATTCCGCCTGAATGCCCATGTCGCGACGATCCGGGGTCTGTCCAGCTGGCTGGGACCGACATGGGTTTTCTCGGATGGATGGCGGCGGTCGGTGGGCTGTTGCTGTTGATGTCATTGGCGACCGGCTGGATCCGACCGCTGCCGGTGACCCATTTCGCGCTGTACCTGGCGGTCGGCGCGATCGTCGGGCCGTGGGGACTGGGCCTGCTGGAAGTCGACTTCCTGCGTGACGCGCGGTGGATGGAGCGCCTGACGGAGGTGGCGCTGATCATTTCGCTGTTCGTGGGCGGCCTGAAACTGCGCGTGCCGCTGGACGCCGGCCCCGCCGCGATGGCCCGGCGGCTGGCGTTTCCGGCGATGTTCCTGAGCATTGCCGGCATGACGCTCGCCGCGCGCTTGCTGCTCGGGCTGGACTGGCCGTTCGCGCTGATCCTCGCGGCCATGCTGGCGCCCACCGACCCGGTGCTGGCCAGCGTGATCGCCGTGGACAATGCCGCCGATCGCGACGGACTGCGCGTGGCGCTGTCCGGCGAGGCGGGCATGAACGACGGCAGCGCGATGCCGTTCCTGCTGCTGGGCCTGACGTTGCTGGGCACGCCATGGTCGTGGGGCGTGTTCGGCCATTGGGCGTTGCTGGAGCTGCTCTGGGGCGTGGTCGGCGGCCTGGGGATCGGCTTCGCGATGGGCTGGGCAGTCGGCTGGCTGAGTACCCGGCTGATGCTTATCCAGCGCGACCCGGGCCCGAGCGCGCTGCTGACCCTCGGGCTGATCGCGCTGACCTATGCGGCCGCCCAGAGCGTCGGCGCGCTCGGCTTCCTGGCCGCCTTCGCCGCCGGCGCCGGCATGCGCATGGTCGAGGTCGGCGTGGTCCGCGAGCATCCGCACCCGCGCCTGCGGCGCCGCGAGCGCGGCGACGAACTGCTGCCGGCCGAGTTCGTGGCCGGCTCGCCGGTGGTCGGCCGCAAGGACCGGGGCGAACCAGTACAGGCCGTCGGCCGCCTGATGAGCGATGCGCTGATCTTCGGCGACACCATGGAGCACCTGCTCGCACCCTTGCTCGTCCTGCTGCTAGGCATCGCGGTCGCGCGTCACTGGGACATCGATGGTCTCGCCGTCGCGGCGGTACTGTTTTTCCTGGTGCGTCCGCTGGCCGTGTGGCTGGTCACCATCGGCAGCGGCTGGCACTGGCAGCGGCGGGTGATGGTCGGTTGGCTGGGCATCCGCGGCATCGGCGGCATCAACTACCTCTGCTACGCGATCACCCACGGCGTGAACGGTCCGCAGGCCGGGCACCTGGCCGGCATCATCGTTACCGTGACCGCGCTGAGTACCGTGGTGCACGGGTTCAGCGCGCAGCCCCTGCTGGCCTGGCGGCGGCGCCGCATCGAGCGGGAGCAGTCACGCGAGGGGTGACGCCGGGTCGACGGGGCGCGCGGTCTTCGGGCTAGCCGGATGCATCCCCTACAATGCGCCGATGAAGATCGCCTCGTGGAACGTGAACTCGCTGAAAGTGCGCCTGCCGCAGCTGACCCAGTGGATGGCCGAGGCGCAGCCGGACGTCGTGGCGTTGCAGGAAACCAAGCTGGAGGACGCGAAGTTCCCGGTCGACGAGCTGGCCGCGGCTGGCTACCGCGCGGTGTTCTCCGGGCAGAAGACCTACAACGGCGTGGCAATCCTCGCCCGCGCGCATGCGCCCACCGACGTCGTCACCGACATCCCGGACCTGGACGATCCGCAGCGGCGCATCCTGGCCGCCACCATCGGCGACCTGCGCGTGATCGACCTGTATGTGGTCAACGGCAAGGCGGTGGGCGATCCGAAGTACACCTACAAGATGGACTGGCTGGCCAAGGTGCGCGAATTCATCGCGCGCGAACACGAGCGCCATCCGAACCTGGTCGTGCTGGGCGACTTCAACATCGCGCCGGAAGACCGCGACGTGCACGACCCGGTCGCCTGGCGCGACTCGGTGCTGTGCTCGGTGCCCGAGCGCGAGGCGCTCGGCGCGATAACCGGCCTGGGCCTGCATGACAGCTTCCGCCTGTTCGAACAGGACGCCGGCCACCACAGCTGGTGGGACTACCGACAGGCCGCCTTCCGCCGCAACCTGGGCCTGCGCATCGACCTGATCCTGCTCGGCGATGCGTTGAAGGGCACCGCGCGCGCGGCCGCCATCGACCGCGTGCCGCGCAAATGGGAACGCCCGTCCGATCACACCCCGGTGACGCTCGATCTGGATATCTGAGGAACGATGAACAGCACTCCGCCTGAAGAATGGCCCAGCTCCCTCACCGACGAGGAACTGGACGAACTTGACCGCTACCTGCGCGGCCACGCGGACGAAGGCCGCCTGCTGCTCGACGGCGTGCACGGCATGCTTTCGGCGATCGCCGTCGGCCCGCTCGAGGTGCTGCCGGACGAATGGCTGCCCGAGGTTCTGCACGATGCCTTTGCCAACGAGGCCGAGGGCAACCGCGTGCTGGAACTGCTGGCCAAATTGAACGATTCGATCCGCGTCGAACTGGACGTGGACGCCTACGAACCGATCCTGGGCGAAGTCGACACCGACACCGGCCCGGTGCTCTCCGCCGCCGGCTGGTGCGAAGGCTTCAGCCGCGGCATCGACCTGCGCGCCACGCTGTGGGAGAAGCGCCTGGCCGAGGATCCGCAGCTGATGGAAATGCTTGGGCCCGTGATGGCGCTGGCGGTGGACGAGGGCATCCTTTCGGCCGAGGCGGAGTTCGAAAAGCTCAGCGACGAGGAATACGACGAGTGCCTGGCGCAGGTGGCGCCGGTGCTCGGTGCGGTCGACCACTACTGGCACGAGCATCCAGCCACCGAAGCGGAGCTGGCCGCGCTCACCCGCACTCCCGCGCCGCCCGGCGAGGAAGCGCCGCCGCCGCCGCGCCAGCGCAGCGGACACTGGGTGCACTGAAACCGCCCAAGCTGCAGGGCCGTTCTTCGCAGGATTCCGGCAAGGGACCGAGGCATGGCCATGGACACGGCGCTTTACGAACCGATCAACACGCTCAAGCCCATCGCGCCGGGACTGTGGATCGTCGACGGCCCGATCGTGCGCATGGCCGCGCCGCTGGGCACCAGCGCGCCGTTTCCGACCCGCATGACCCTGGCGCGTTTGCCCGATGGCGCGCTGTGGTGCCATTCGCCGGTCGCGCCGGACGCGGAGCTGTTCGAGGCCGTCGACGCGCTCGGCCCGGTGCGCCACCTGGTCTCGCCGAACAAGCTGCATTACGCGCACATCGCCGCCTGGAAGCAGCGCTACCCGCAGGCGATCGCATGGGCCTCGCCGGGCGTGCGCGAGCGCGCCGCGGGCCAGCGCATCGAGGCGCACTTCGACGCGGAGCTGGAGGACGCCGCGCCGACGGCCTGGGCCGGCTCGCTCGACCAGCTGCGCTTCAAGGGCAGCCGCGCCATCGAGGAGGTGGTGTTCCTGCACCGGCCCAGCGCCACATTGATCCTGGCCGACCTGATCGAGAACTTCGAAGCCGGCCGGCTCGATGCGCCGATGCGCTGGATCGCGCGCCTGGGCGGCGTGCTTGCGCCCAACGGCAAGATGCCGCTGGACATGCGCCTGACCTACCTGGGACACAGGGCTGAAGCGCGCGCCTGCATCGAACGCATGCTGGGCTGGCAGCCGCAGCGGATCGTGCTGGCGCACGGGCGCTGCTTCATGGAACACGGCGAGGCCGAGCTGCGCCGTGCGTTCGCCTGGCTGAGCCCCTCGTAGAGCGCACCTGTGCGCGATCGTGCCCATGGTCCCGCACAGGTGCGCTCTTACAGGAAGCTCCCGGCGAACAATCCGTTCACGTCGCCACGCTTGGCCCCGATCGCCAGCGGCCCCATGCTCGTGGACATCCTTCCACGCCGGAGGCGTTCCCCATGAGCCAACGCACCATCAGCCGCCGCGTGCGCGGCATCGACACCAACGACGGCGCCGGGGTGAAGCTCAAGCGCATCATCGGCCAGCCCAATCTGGACATGCTCGATCCGTTCCTGCTGCTGGACGAGTTCCGCTCCGACCAGGCGGGCGACTACCTCGCCGGCTTCCCCGAGCACCCACACCGCGGCTTCGAGACGGTCACCTACATGCTGGCCGGGCACATGCGCCACGGCGACAACCACGGCAACCAGGGCGACCTGGGCCCCGGCAGCGTGCAGTGGATGACCGCCGGCCGCGGCATCCTGCATTCGGAAATGCCGCAGCAGGAGAACGGCCTGATGTGGGGCTTCCAGCTGTGGGTGAACCTGCCGGCCGCCGACAAGATGACCGCGCCGCGCTACCAGGACATCGCGCCCGAACGCATCGCCCGCGTCGAACCGGCGCCCGGCGTGCAGGCACGGGTGATCGCCGGACGGCTGGGCGAGGCGGTCGGCCCGGTGCAGGGCATTGCCACCGACCCGTTGTACCTGGACATCACGCTGGCCGCCGGCGCGCGCTTCGAACTGGACCTGCCCGAGGAGCACCACGCCTTTGCCTACGTGTTCGAGGGCGAGTCGGCCGAGGTCGGTGGCGAGCCGCTCTCGCGCGGCGAGCTGGCGGTGCTCTCCGAGGGCGACCGCCTGACCCTGGGCGCCGGCACCAGCGCCGCGCGCCTGCTGGTGGTCGCCGGCCGCCCGCTCAACGAAACCGTCGCGCGCTACGGGCCCTTCGTGATGAACACGCCTGCGCAGATCCAGGAAGCCATTGCCGACTTCCGCGCCGGGCGGTTCTGAGCCCGCTGCCACAGGACGTGCCGCGCAGGGTGGGCTGAAGCCCGCCCTACGGCGTTACGGCCGCAGGGTTTGTTGCGCGAGGCCATCGAGCGCCCGTGTCACCGTCGCCTCGATCGAGCCGTTGGCGTCGACCCGCACTGCCGGCTCGTCGCTGTCCGGTTCCTCCAGCGTGGCCAACTGGCTGCCCAGCAACGTCAACGGCATGAAGTGCTCGCGCCCGCGCATGCGCCGCGCCAGCTCGTCGTGGTCGACGTCCAGATAGACGAACCGCACCGCTGGCCCGGCCTGCCGCAGGCGTTCGCGGTAGGTCCGCTTGAGCGCGGAACAGGCCACAACGGCGCTGCGCCCGGCCGCCAGTTCCCGCTGCATCCAGGCGGCGATCGTGTCCAGCCAGGGGATGCGGTCGGAGTCCTCCAGCGGCATGCCTGCGCTCATTTTGAGGACGTTGGCCAGCGGGTGCAGGTCGTCGCCGTCCAGGAACGCATAACCCAGCGCCTCGGCCAGCCGCCGCGCGATGGTGCTCTTGCCCGAGCCGGACACGCCCATCACCACCAGCATCACCGGATCGCTCATCGGTACCCGGCGGTGGCAAGCGGGAGAAATGTGCGTGCAGTCACGTTCCGGCACTCAAGCGGAGGAGCGGGTGGCCGATGTGCTGAGCGAGGGGAGTTAAAAAGCCATTAATCCTGCCCGGCACAGGCCGCCCTAGCATCGGACCCCTGCCGAGTCATCCGCAACCCACCGGCCATCCGCCATGCTCGCGCTCCTGGTTTCCATCGCCCTAGTCTGCCTGCTGCTGGCCGTGCTGCGCCGGGTGCCGACAGGCCACGTCCAGGTCGTCCACCGCCGTGGTCATCCGCCGCGCCTGCTCGAACCGGGCCTGCACCTGCTGTGGCCCGGCCTGGACCGGGCCGGGCACCGCATCGACCTGACCGGCCAGATCCTGCAGTTCCAGGACGCGCTGGCCGATGCCCGCGGCGTCCGCGGCCGCGTCTACTGGCAGGTATTGGAGCCGGAGCGGGTCGATCCGGTGATCGAGCAGGCGGCGCAACTGATCCGCAACAGCGCGCTGCAGGCCCTGCATGGCGAGCCCGGACCCGGACCCGCCGACCAGCGTGCGTTGGGCAGCAGCCTCAAGCGCGCCCTGAACGGCATGCTGCGCGAACGCGGCCTGATGGTCACCCGGGTGGAGCTGGAATTGGCCTGAGGCGGCCAGCGCGCTGGCTTCGATGCGCGCGCGCGCGGATACTTCGCGGTCCTGCCCGCGCCCGGACCGCCCATGAGCCCACGCCCCGTCCTGCAACACCGGCTCGAACAGGGTCTGGCAGCGCTGGGCCTGGCGCTGCCGCCCGGCGCGGTCGAGCGGCTGCTCGACTATCAGGCGCTGCTCGAGCGCTGGAACAGCGCCTACAACCTCACCGCCGTGCGCGACCCCGCCGAGATGGTCACCCGCCACCTGCTCGACTCGCTGGCGATCCTGCCCTACGTGCGGAGCGGGAGCCTCGCGGACCTGGGCACCGGCCCCGGCCTGCCCGGCATCCCGCTGGCGATCGCCGCGCCCGGGCGCGAGGTGTTGCTGGTCGACTCCAACGGCAAGAAGGTGCGCTTCCTGCGCGAGGCGATCCGTTCGCTCAAGCTCGAGGGCGTGCGCGCCGTGCAGTCGCGGGTGGAGGAGGTCGAGGGCCAGTTCGACTGCATCACCGCGCGCGCCTTCGCCAGCTTGGCCGACATGCTCAGCTGGGGCGGTCACCTGCTCGCCCCGTCCGGCCGCTGGCTGGCAATGAAGGGCAAGCCGGCGGCCGACGAGATGGCCGCGCTGCCGGCCGGCTTCGCGGTCCAGGCCACCCACGCGCTGGAAGTGCCCGGCCTGGGCGCCGAGCGCAGCCTGATCGTGATCCAGCGCACCGGGGCCGATGGATCAGGCTCCGGCGCGCCCTGCTAATCTACCCGTCCTTTGTTGCAAGTTAAGACGACCATGGCCCGCATCATCGCTGTCGCCAACCAGAAAGGCGGCGTCGGCAAGACCACCACGGCGGTCAACCTCGCTGCGGCCCTGGCGGCCGCCAAGCGCAAGGTGCTGCTGGTCGACCTGGACCCGCAGGGCAACGCCACCATGGCCTCGGGCGTGGACAAGCGCGAAGCCAAGCCCAACGGCTGCGAGGTGCTGCTGGACGAGTCGCCGATCGAGCGCGCCATCGTTGGCACCGAGGGCCACTACGACCTGCTGCCCGGCAACGGCGACCTGACCGCCGCCGAGCTCAAGCTGATGGACGCGATCGCCCGCGAAAGCCGGCTCAAGGAACAGCTGGCCAAGGTCAGCGACAAGTACCAGACCATCCTGATCGACTGCCCGCCCTCGCTGCACCTGCTCACGCTCAACGCGCTGACCGCGGCCGATGGGGTGCTGGTGCCGGTGCAGTGCGAGTACTTCGCGCTGGAGGGGCTCTCCAGTCTGCTCGACACGGTCAAGGCGGTGCGCCAGCGGCTGAACCCTAAGCTGGAGATCGAGGGTCTGCTGCGCACCATGTACGACGTGCGCAACAATCTGGGCAACGAGGTCTCGGCGCAGCTGACCCAGCACTTCGGCGACAAGGTGCTGCGCTCGATCATCCCGCGCAACGTGCGCCTGGCCGAGGCGCCCAGCCACGGCCAGCCGATCCACCTGTACGACCGAAGCTCGCGCGGCGCGATCGCCTACATCGGCCTGGCCGGCGAGATCATCCGCCGCGAACGCGGCGCACAGGCGGCCGTGGCCGCGCTCAACGACATGCACGACACCGGCGAGCCGCTCGACGCGGCGGCCGACATCCACCAGGAGTAACCATGGCCGCCGCGAAGAAACGGGGACTCGGCCGCGGGCTGGACGCGCTGCTCGGCGGCGATGGCGCCGGCACCGCGTCGCCGCTGGAACAGGAAGGCGAGCTGCGCACCCTGCCGATCCAGCAGATCCAGCCGGGCAAGTACCAGCCGCGCCGGCACTGGAACGAGGAGGCGCTGGACGAACTGGCCGCCTCGATCAAGGCGCAGGGCCTGATCCAGCCGGTGGTGGTGCGCGCCATCGGCAGCAACAGCTACGAGCTGATCGCCGGCGAACGCCGCTGGCGCGCGGCCCAGCGCGCGCAGATGAGCGACATCCCGGCGCTGGTCAAGACGGTCGACGAGGCCGCCGTGCCGGCGATGGCGCTGATCGAGAACATCCAGCGCCAGGACCTTACCCCGCTCGAAGAAGCCGATGCGCTCAAGCGGCTGATCGACGACTTCGACCTCACCCACCAGCAGGCCGCCGATGCGGTCGGCCGTTCGCGCGCGGCGGTGTCCAACCTGCTGCGTCTGATCGACCTGCCCGCCCCGATCAAGAAGCTGCTGGACGAGAGCAAGCTGGAGATGGGCCACGCCCGTTGCCTGCTCACGCTGGACGAGCGCATCGCCGTGCCGCTGGCGCGCCAGGCCTCGACGCTGGGTTGGAGCGTGCGCGAACTGGAAGAAGCCGCGCGCCGCGCGCAGGCCGCGCCCAAGGGCAAGGCCAAGGCCGGCCCGCGCGATCCCAACATCGATGCGCTGGAGCGCGAGCTGGGCGAACGCTTCGCCGCCCGCGTGGAGCTGGCCCAGGGCCGCGGCGGGCGCGGCAAGCTGGTGATCCACTACCACAGCAACGACGAGCTGGACGGGATCCTGGGCAAGCTGCGCTGAGCCGGCCTCTTGTGGGAGCGCCCTTGGGAGCGACCGCCATCCATCACGGTCGCGCCCAAGGGCGCTCCGGCAGGCAAGCCACGGTCTTGGCCTGCGCCCGCGCCTCGCATCGGCGATAATCCCCGCCCAATCGTTCCCCCGGACTGGCCCCATGCCCGAGCTTTCCGTCGTCGTGCCCGTGTTCAACGAGCGCGACAACATCCCTCCGCTGCTTGCCGAAATCGCCACCGCGCTGCGCGGCCAGGCGGATTTCGAGATCGTCTACGTGGACGACGATTCCACCGACGACAGCCGCGCCGTGCTCGCCGCCCAGAAGGCCAGCTACCCGGAGCTGCGCGTGCTGCACCACGTCAGCCGCAGCGGTCAGAGCACGGCGGTGTCCAACGGCGTGCGCGCCGCGCGCGGCAGCTGGATCGCCACGCTCGATGGCGACGGCCAGAACGATCCGGCCGACATCCCGCGACTACTCGATGCACGCAAGAACGCGCCGCCCGAGGTGAAATTGTTCGCAGGCTGGCGCACCACGCGCCGCGACAGCTTCAACAAGCGCATCTCCTCGAAGATCGCCAACGCGGTGCGCTCGCGCATGCTCAAGGACGCCACGCCCGACACCGGCTGCGGCCTGAAACTGTTCGAGCGCGAGACGTTCCTGCGCCTGCCCTACTTCGACCACATGCACCGCTACCTGCCGGCGCTGGTGCGCCGCGCGGGCTTCGAGAGCCGCAGCGTGCCGGTCGGCCATCGCCCGCGTACCGCGGGCACCTCCAAGTACGGCATGCTCGACCGCCTGTGGGTCGGCCTGGCCGACCTGCGTGGCGTGGCCTGGCTGATGCGCCGCGCCAAGATCACCCGCGTCGAGGAGCTCTAGGCCCGGACCGTAGGATGGGATTCGACCCGCCGCCACCCTAGGCCCGACGGGCCTTTCACCCGGCGGGCGTAAGCTTGGGGCAGGTTCCTTCCACGGGGGACGCCATGAGCCTGGCCGTCAAACGCGTCTACGATCCGCCCGCGCCGAAGGACGGCTACCGCGTGCTGGTCGACCGCTTGTGGCCGCGCGGGCTGAAAAAGGCCGACGCGGCGCTCGACCTGTGGGCGAAGGAGGTCGGCCCCTCGCGCGAGCTGCGCGAGTGGTTCGGCCACGAGCCGACGCGCTGGGAGGGGTTTCGCCACCGCTACGCGGGCGAACTCGATGCCGTTCCGGAAAGCTGGCAGTCGCTGGCCGAGAAAGCCCGCCGCCACCAGGTGACCCTGCTGTTCGGCGCGCGCGACGAGGAGCACAACAACGCCGTGGCGCTGAAGGCGTATCTGGAAAGCTACCTGGCCGCGCACGGCCCGCATTGAACGTCAGGCTGGTTCTCGCCCAGTGGCGTGCGCCGAAAAGCGCAGCCGGTACTGCGCCGGGGTAATGCCAAAGCGGCGATGGAAGGCACGCCGCAGGTTCTGCTCTTCGCGGTAGCCGCAGTTGGCGGCGATGCGCTTCAGTGGCAGGCCGGTTTGTTCCAGCGCGCGGCAGGCCGCCTCCATCCGGATCGCCTCCACCGCTCGGGCTGGCGTGCGTCCCTGGCGGGCGGCATACAGCCGCGCGAACGTACGCGGCGTCATGCAAGCCTGCTCGGCCAACCGCTCCACGCTCAGGTCCTCGTGCAGATGTGCGGCGATCCATGCGTGCAGAGCAGCGAAGTCGCCATTGCCACGCGCCTGCTCGGCCAGTGGCGCGCTGAACTGCGACTGCCCGCCCGGACGCTTGACGAACACCACCAGCTGCCGCGCCACGTCGATTGCGGCCTGGTGGCCGAGGTCGTCCTCGATCAACGCCAGCGTCAGGTCGATGCCGGCACTGACGCCGGCGGAAGTCCACACCGCACCATCGCGCACGAAAATGCGGTCGGCCTCGATCCGTACCGTGGGATAGGCCGCTTGCAGGCGTTCCACCCAGTCCCAGTGCGTGGTCACGCGGCGCCCGTCCAACTGGCCGGCGGCTGCGAGCAGGAAGGCGCCGGTACACACCGAGCAGAGCCGCCGCACCGCCGGCGCGCGCTCGGCCACCCACGAGACCAGCGCCGCTGGCGCCCGGTAGGTTTCGCCTTCGCAGCCGCCCGGCACGATCAGCGTGTCGATCGGTGCGTCCTGCAGCGAGGCCACCGGTACGGTCAGCAAGGGCAGGCCGGCGCTGGTGGTTACCAGGCCACCCGTGGCCGAGGCGGTGACGGTCTCGTAGGGCCGCGTTTTGCCTGCGCGGCGGTTGGCGGTGGTCAACGCCTGCAGCGGGCCGCAGAGGTCCAGCAGGTTCATCTGGTCATAGGCGAGCAGGACGATGCGGCGGGTTGCGATCATGGCGGGCATTGTCGGGGTTTGGGGCCGACGGTGCGCGGGCGCGGCGGTGCGCCGTGGAAGCTCACCGGCGAAAGCCCGGATATTCAAGATCGAGCGCGACGCCGTAGGCGGTACTGCGACCGTAGCGGCTGGCGATGTCCGCCAGTGCCCGGTCGAGCAAGTGCGCCGGCGGGATCGACGCCTGCCAGGCCAGCTCGCGATCGCCATGGACGGGGGCCGCATCGGCGCGCAGATCGGGCAACAGCAGCAGGCCATGGCGCGTCGTCAGCGGATCCAGCGAGGCGGCCACGGTATAGACGCGGCTGCGGCCGGTGCGCGAGTACGCGTCGGCCGCCAGGGCCAGCGCAATGTCGTCCACCCCCGTTGCGACCGGCAGACGGAGGCGTTGGGTACGGTGCAGCCAGTGATTGGTGTAGTTCGTGGCGAGTAACGCGCGCAGGTTGCCCCACTGCGGCAGGAAGCGGTCGCTGTCGTGCGCGTCGCTCCAGTCGGCCACGCCGAGCGTGCGCGCGACCGCCGCCGCGCGCGGCGTGCCCGCGATCGCCTCGACCAGCGCCAGCGCGACCGGCATGGCAGCGCTGATGCCGGCGCTGGAAACGATGCGGCCGTCGGCGACATAGCGGATGTTTCTCATCCACGCGACCTGCGGGTACACCTTGGCCCGCAGCGCCTGCGTATCCCAGTGGGCGGTGGCGCGGTGACCGTCCATCAGGCCGGTGTTTGCCACCACCAGCGCGCCGTCGCAGATGCTGACCAGGGTCGCGCCCTTGGCGCCCTGGGACGCCAGCCAGGCCAGCAGTGCCGGGTCGCGCGGATGGCTCACCGCCGGCACGATCACGTAATCCGCGCCGTCCGGGTAGTCGGCGTCGAACGCGGCCACCGTGGCCTGCGGCTGGACGCGCAGGGCCGGACGCAGCACGAGCGGACCGGAGGCGGTCGCCAGCGAAACCACCTCGGCGGCCTTCGAGGCGCGCAGGATGCCCAGCGGCAGCACGTAGTCGGCCAGT
Source organism: Frateuria sp. GZRe14 (assembly GCF_051900395.1). NCBI lineage: Bacteria > Pseudomonadati > Pseudomonadota > Gammaproteobacteria > Lysobacterales > Rhodanobacteraceae > Frateuria > Frateuria sp. GZRe14. The sequence goes on from NZ_JBHZGJ010000001.1 coordinate 131,749, forward strand.
TCGGTGGTGCTGTCGTCGCTGCCGTTTTCACCGACCACCGCCACGAGTGGCCGCGCGCGTCCGAAGCGCGGTTGCCACGCCGCGATGTGGTTCGTTGCGGCGGGCGCGGGCGCGGGTGGTCGTGCGAAGGCGGGCGTGCCCGCTATCGCGGCGGCGAACAGGACAAGCAAGCGCAGGCGCATGGAAGGTGATCCGGCAAGAAGGTTGGACGCCAGTGTCACCGGCCGGCGCTTGGCGCTCCTGACACAAAACCGTCAAAACCTGCCAGATCGGCGCCCGCAGGCGCGTTGCCTCAACCCTGGGGTCGCCAGCGTTCCAGCGCCTCGCGGGTGCGCGTCCGCCCCAGTTCGATCAGCTCGCTGGCGCGGTAGAACTCATAGGTAGCCGCGGCGTCGCGCGGGATCTCGATCAGCAGGTCGGGTTCGTACGCGGCCAGGCGCAGCCGCGAGAGGTTCGACTGCATCAGGTCCATTGCCTGGTTCAGCAGGGCCAGTGCGCCTGGTTCGTGCACGCGCGCGGGTTTGTCCTCGCGGTGCGAGAGCAGCCGGCCGAGCCAGCCGGATTCCTCATCCGGATCCGCATCCGGATCGGCTTTGGCATCCCGCTCGGGGGCCAGCATGTTGGAGCGGCCATCGAGGCTGATCGCAAAGAGGACTTCCGCGCGCTCGCGGATCAGCGGCGTCACGGGCACCGGGTTGAGCAACGCACCGTCGACCAGCCGGCGGCCGTCGATCGTGTGGGGACGGAAGATGGTGGGAATCGCGATCGAAGCGCGAATCGCGTCGAACAGCTGGCCGCGGGTCAGCCAGACCTCGCGTTCGCGGTCGATGTCGGTAGCCACGGCGGTATAGGCCAGCGGCAGGTCCTCGATGCGCGCGTCGCCGATCAGCTCGCGCAACGTCTCGATGATTCTCTCGCCCTTGATCAGTCCGCCGCGGAAGGTCCAGTCGACCAGCCGCAGCACATCGAAGCGGGCGAGCTTGCAGACCCAGTCGCGGTAGACCGGAAGCTTGCCCATCGCGTAGATGCCGCCGATCAGCGCGCCCATCGAGGTGCCGGCGATCGCGCCGATCGCATACCCCTGGCGCTCGATCTCCTCGATCACGCCGATGTGCGCCAGCCCCTTGGCGCCGCCGGCGCCAAGCGCCAGTGCGACGGTCGGTTTGCGCGGGGCATCCGCGGAGGCGGGCTGGCTCATGCGGTAGCCTGTGAAGGGCGAGTCCTCACGATACGTTAGCGTGGGGCTGTGGTGAAGTCTGCGTCCGGACGTCAGCGGTCGCGACCGTTATGATGGTCCTTCGGCGTCCGCGCCATCGACCAGGCAGCCCAAAGGAACCATGCCAGCCAAGACCCGCCTGCACGCCCGGCCCCGTCCGCCGGCCCCGCGCCGCCCCGCTCGCCGTCGGGGGGAGCGCGCATGAGCTGGCAGGCTTGGGCCACGGTGGCGATCATCGTGGGCGCGATGGCGTTGTTCGCCAGCGAGAAGGTGCGCATCGACCTGGTCGCATTGCTCGCGCTGGCGGCGCTGGTGGTGCTGCACATCGTCACGCCCGAGGAGGCGCTGTCCGGCTTCAGCAACGAGGCCACCGTGACGGTGGCGGCGATGTTCGCGCTGAGCCTGGGCATCGAGCGCTCCGGCGCGCTGGAGCCGCTGACGCGGCTGTTGATGCGCATCCGCAAGCCCTGGTTGCTGACGCTGGCGATGATGCTGGCGATCGCCCCGCTGGGCGCGTTCGTCAAGAACATCGCGCTGGTCGCCACCTTCCTGCCGCTGGCGCTGCGCGTGTGCCAGCGCACCGGCACCTCGCCGGCGCGCGTGCTGATGCCGATGGCCTACGCCGCGCAGATGGGCGGCGTGTGCACGCTGATCGGTACCTCCTCCAACCTGCTCACCGACAGCCTGGCGCAGAAGCACGGCCTGCCCCCGTTCGGGGTATTCGAATTCACCAAGATGGGTGCGCTGCTGGCGGTCGCCGGCATGGCCTACATGATGCTGATCGGCCGCAAGCTGCTGCCCAAGCACATCGACGCCGCGCTTCCCGAAGGCGGCGACGTGGGCAAGTACGTGACCGAGCTGGTGGTGGGTGAGGACTCGCCGCTGCTGGGCACGCGCATCGCCGATGCCCAGCTGGGCGACAAGTACGGCGTCTATCCGCTGGAGCTGCTGCGCGGCGAGCGGCGCATGTGGTCCCCGCGCGAGCAGCAACTGGCCGCCGGCGACGTGCTGCTGGTGCGTGGCGACTGGGACAAGATCGAGGAATTCCAGCGCCGCGCGCGCCTGCGCAACGCCCCCGACCAGCACTACGAACGCGACGGCGATCGCCCGCGCGTGCTGGCCGAACTGATGGTCGCGCCGGGCAGCCCCGCCGAGGGCCGGCGCCTGGCCGAACTGGGTTTGGACTGGCGCTATCGCGCCACCGTGCTGGCGGTGCACCGGCGCGGCCAGGTACTGCGCGACAAGCTGAGCAATACCGACCTGGCGGTCGGCGACGTGCTGCTGGCGCTGGTCGACGAGGGCGGCATGCCCAAGCTGCGTACCGACGATGCGTTCATCGTGCTCAGCGAGCGCGACGACGCGCGTGGCAGCACGCGCAAGGCGTGGATCGCCGCGGCGATCATGGCCGCGGTGGTGATCACCTCCGGCATGCACTGGCTGCCGATCCCGATCGCCGCGCTGTGCGGCGCCACCGCGATGGCGCTGACCGGCTGCTTCGGCCGCAAGGACATCTACGAGGGGATGGACTGGAAGATCATCATCCTGCTCGGCGCGATCCTGCCGCTGGGACTGGCGATCGAGAAGACTGGCCTGTCGACCGTGGTGGTGCAGGGTGCGATGGGGCTGGTCGGCAGCCACGGTCCGCTGGCGGCGCTCTTGATGGTCTACCTGCTGACCGCGCTGCTCACCGAGTTGATGGGCCACAACCCTTCGGTGGTGCTGATGGTGAGCATCGCGGTCACGGTGGCGCATGCCGCGCATGCCGACCCGCGTCCGTTCGTGGTGGCGGTGGCGTTCGCCGCCGCGACCTCGTTCGCCACGCCAGTGGGCTATCCGACCAATACAATGGTGTATTACGCCGGCGGCTACCGCTTCACCGACTTCATGAAGGTCGGCATCCCGCTGATCGCGCTGTTCTGCACGCTATCGATGTGGCTGATCCCGCAGTTCTGGCCGTTCCATCCGTGACGGCCGACAACCGGAAGTCGATCGGGACCGGAAGATAGGCGACGGAAGCTTCAGCGCCCTCTCCCCGACGCAGGAGAGGGCTTCAGCCGCGTTAGCGCGCGCCTTGCTGGTAGGCGCCAAGGGCCATGTGCAGCAGGCTCTTCATCTCCTCGCGCAGTGGCAGCGGCGCCACCACTTCGGCGTCCGGCCCGTACTTGAGCACGTCCATCAGCAGTTCGCGCGACTTCGAGTACGGCACCTTGAGCTCGTAGCGCCCGTCCGGCAGCCAGTCGCCCTTCTGCTGCGAATGCCAGTGCTCGTCGGCCACCCAGCGCGCGGCGTGCGCGGAAAAGCGGATCGTGGCCCAGGCCTTGGGCTTGCCGGCGAAAATGCCGTAGCTGGAGGCGAGCAGTTCGTTGAGATCGGTTTCCGGCACGTCGATCGCCGGCTCGTCCAGCGCGTGCGCCTCGCGGATGCGATCCACCGCGAAGCTGCGCAACGCCTCGCGGTCGTGATCCCACACGTCCAGGTACCAGTTGTCGCGGTAATGCGTCAGTCGCTGCGGGGAGACGGTGCGCTTGCTGTCCGAATCGGTGGTGCGCGCGCGGTAGGAAAAACGCAGGCGACTGCGTTCGAGCACCGCGCCGGCGGTTACGCGGAACACCTGCTGGTCGAGCTTGCGCTCGCCCCAGGGGATCACGCGGATGCGCTCGATCGGCAGCGCCCGGGCCTTTTCCTGCCCGGTGAGCAGGCGCTCGATGCGCGCCTTGAACGGAGCCAGCGCGCCGGCCAGCACGCCGGGGCCGGAGCGGCCGATCAGTTCGTTGAGCGCCAGCAACGCGGCCAGCTCGTCGGAGGTCAGCCACAACCCCGGCAGCTCGAAGCGCTCGCCCTCGCCCACTTCGTAGCGGAACGCGGCCTGGTCGGTGCCGGCGCTTTCGATCGGCGCGCCCAGGCCGTCGCGCAGGAAGGCGACGTCGCGATAGAGCGTGGCCCGCGAACATTCCAGCTCGTCCATCAGCCGCGCCAGCGGGACCGGGTAATGTGCCGATTTGAGAACCCGGTGCAGGGTCAGAATGCGTTCGTAGCGATCCATGGCATACCGCTGGGGTGGGAGCTTTGTGTAGCATGGGTACGGCCCGCGGCGGCCGCAAGTCCGTCGCACGGCCCGGCACGAGAGCCGGGTCGCGGTTTTTCCCCAGCCGCCGAGCCTTCGATGTGATGCATCCATCCAGCGACATGCAGGCCTGTGTCTCCGCCACCGCGCGCGAGCACCCGCTGCCCCCGGCTTATCCGGCCTCGCTGCTGCGCACCCTGGCGCTGTCCGGCTACGGCCTGTGGATGTTGCTGGGGCTGGCGCTGGCGCTGGGCATCTACCGTGGTGGGCGCAGCGAGGCGCTGGTGCCGCTGGCGCTGGGTGCGGCGTTCGTCAGTGCGGGCCTGGTGGTCGCCTGCCTGCACCTTCGGGGGCTGTCCGAGTGGCACGGCTGGTTCCCCGCACGGCGCAGCCGACCCACGCGCGAGGCGCTGCTGGCGCTGGCGGCGTACCTGCCGATGCTGGCGGTGGCCGGCCTGGTGCGTGGCGAGAACACGTTCTGGGCGACCCGCGTGGCCGGCGCGGCGCTGGCGCTATGCAGCGCCGCAAGCCTGGTCTACACGGTGCACAGCTACCGCCGGCGGTTGTCGGACGGTGTGGCGCGCTGTTCCGCGCAACTGCCGGTGAGCCGGGTAGTGGCGTCCTGGTACACGGGCGGGCTGTGGTTGTGGTTGTGCCTGGCCGCGCAGGATGGCGCCGTGCACCCGGCCGGCACGCGGCCCTGGATCATGGTGTTGCTCGTGCTGGCACTGCTGCTGGGCTTGATCGAGGGGCTGCGCTGGCAGGCGCTCAGCCCATCGGGGGGACGCTCGCCGCCGCAACGCATGCGCGGACGCACCGCTCGCTTCGTCGCGGCCTTGTTCACTTACGCCGTGCCCAGCCTGGCCTTGCTGGTGGTGGACCTGTCCGACGCGGGCGTGGCGCTGGTGGCGCTGGCTGCCGCGAGTTGCCTGCTGGGCCGCACCATCGAGCAACGCGCCTATGAGGCGGCGCTGGCGCGGCTGTGCCGCGCCGACGCTGCATCCGCCCGGGTTCGGTAACGATGCACGCCAGAATCGTGCGTATTCACTGCTAGTTCAATCCGCCGCATTAAGGTGGCGGGCTCTCTGTTCGCCCCATTCATGGATCGCCCGATGACCAAGACCCTGATCGCAGCCGCGTGCCTGTTCGCCTTCGCCGGCGTGGTGCAGGCGCAGGACGCCGACACCACCACGGCCACCGACAACGGCGGCTGGACCGGTTCGGGCGAGTTCGGCTTCGCCTCGGCGCGCGGCAACTCGCGCACCGAGAACGTCAACGCCAAGCTCGGCCTGAACCAGGAAAACGAGTACTGGAAGAACAATTTCTTCCTCAACGGCATGCGTTCCAAGGGCGAAGTCACCGTGCTCGACGCCAGCGGCAACACGGTCGATCGCTTCACCACCACCGCCAATCGCTACGACGGCGGCGCCTCGGTCGGCTACAAGCTCGATCCGCGCAGCTACATCGTCGGCGCGGGCCGCTACGAGCACGACGACTTCGGCGCCAACCTGTGGCAGGGCATCGTTTCGCTGGGCTATGGCTACATCGCGCTGAAGAACGAGCGCACGGAGCTGTCCTTCGAAATCGGTCCCGGTTACAAGCGCTACCGCCCGGCCGACACCACCGTGTTGGTCAACGGCGTGGCGACCGACGTGCGCCAGCCCACCGAGAGCGAACTGGTCGGCCGCGGCCTGATCAACTTCAAATACCGCCTGACCGACAACACCGCCTTCGAGGACACGCTGCTGGTCGAAGCGGGCTCGAAGAACAAGTACTACCAGAACGACGCGGGCCTGTCGGTCAGCATGACCAAGAAGCTGGCGCTCAAGCTGGGCTTCCAGGTGCGCTACAACTCCGACACGCAGCCGGGCACGCAGAGCACCGATACGCTCACCACGACCAACTTGGTCTACAACTTCTAGCCTCGATCAAGCTTTCGTGGCGCGAAGCGCCTCCTTGGCTTCCTCTCCCCATCGGGGAGAGGATTGAGGTGAGGGGCAATCTTGCGTCGGCAGCAGAGCGCTTGACTTTGGACTCGCCTTCCGGCCAGTGAGCCCGCGCATTCCGGTCCTTCTCCCGGGCGGGGACAGGGAGCGAAGCGGTTCAGCCGAGCATGTCGCCGGCGCCCTGCGCCAGCAAAGCATCGGCCACCGCCCGACCGAGCATCTCTGGCTGGTCGGCCGGCCCGCCTGCCTCCGCTCGCACCAGCCGACCGCTCGCCGCATCGCCGACCAGCCCGCGCAGATGCAGGCCGCGCTCGCCCAGCACGCACCATGCCGCCACCGGCACCGTGCAGCTGCCACCGAGCGCATGGTTCATCGCGCGCTCAGCGCTGACCGTCACACGCGTGTCCGCATCGTCCAGTGCCGCCAGCAGCGCCAGTACGGCCGGCTGATCCGCGCGCGCCTCGATCGCGATCGCCGCCTGGCCCGGTGCCGGCAGCCAATCCGGCGCGGCCAGTCGCTGGCGGATGCGCGCTGCCAGGCCCAGCCGCTCGAGCCCCGCACAGGCCAGCACGATGGCGTCGTAGTCGCCGGCGTCGAGCTTGGCCAGCCGCGTGTTGACGTTGCCGCGCAAGTCGAGCAGCTCGAGATCCGGCCGCGTCGCGCGCAGCTGCGCCTGACGGCGCAGCGAGGAGGTGCCCACGCGGGCGCCCAGAGGCAGCGCATCCAGCGTGGCGTGGTCGTTGCTGACGAACGCATCGGCCGCATCCGCGCGCGGCAGCATCGCCGGCAGCACGAAACCCGGTTCCAGTTCGGCCGGCACGTCCTTGAGCGAGTGCACCGCCAGGTCCGCGCGGTGTTCCAGCATCGCCACTTCGAGCTCTTTCAGGAACAGCCCCTTGCCACCGATGGTGGCAAGCGGGCGGTCGGCGATTTCGTCGCCGCGGGTCGTCATCGGCACCAGTTCGACGGCAAGGCCCGGGTGCTCGGCGCGCAGACGCGCGGCGACGTGCTCGGCCTGCCATAGCGCCAGGGCGCTCTTGCGGGTGGCGATGCGCAGGATGGAAGGCTGCATGGGAACTCCGGCGATGACGCTGAATGCCTATTGTCGCCGCAATCGCCGCAGCGCGCGTGCGGCGTGGCGCCCCAGGCCGCAACGCCTGCGCAGGCAAGCTCACCCCCTTCCGCGCGGCCGTGGGCCACTGTGGCTCGACGAAGCGTCGAAAAAGGACCGCGCGGCGAGCCCTCCGCGCAGACCCTTCCACCGCCCGAACTTCTAACCCGCGCGCAGCAGCTTGCGCACCGCCGGCAGGTTGCGCCGGCTCACCTCGGGGCTGAACTCGGTGCCGGCCAGCCGTGCCAGCACGCGGCCGTCGGGGAGGGTCTTGAGGCCCAGCAGCCGCGGTGCCGGCACCAGGCAGTTGCGGTGCAGGCGCACCAGTTGGTTAGGGTGGTCCTCCTCCAGCTGGCGCAGCGATTCCTCGATCAGCAGCTCGCCGCCGGCATGGCGCACGACCACGTATTTTTCCTCGGCGAGCAGGCACACCACCTCGGTCAGCGCGATGCGCACCTGCTGGCCGCGCAGCCGGCCGCGCAGGTAGCCGACCGGTTCGGCCGGCACCGCGGCCAGGCGCTGACGGGCGCGCTGCAGGGCTTCGCGGAGGCGTTCCAGTCGCACCGGCTTGAGCAGGTAGTCGACCGCGCCCAGCTCGAAGGCGGTCAGTGCATGGTTTTCGTACGCCGTGCAGAACACCACCTGCGGACGCGCATGCCCGGCCAGCCGCGCGGCCAGCGCGGCACCGTCCAGGCCCGGCATGTTGATGTCCAGCAGCAGCAGGTCCGGCTGCGTTTCGCCGATGGCTGCCAGCGCGGCTTCGCCGTCGGCCACGCTGCCGGCGACCACCACCTCATCGCACTCGCCCAGCAGCGCGGCCAGGCGCGCGCGCGCCAGCGGTTCGTCGTCGACGATCAGCACACGCATCAGGCGGACTCCGCCGGTGGAGGATCGAGCGGCAGGCGCAGGCGCACCACGAAGCGGTCCGCGTCCGGCCCCGCGTCGACCGCGGCGCGCGCGCCATAGCGGTAGGCCACGCGCTGGCGCACGTTGGTCAGCCCGTGGCCGTGGCCGGGCGTGGTCGGCGCATTCGACAGCGGGTTGCTGATGTCGATCAGCAACGCGCGACCGTCCAGCGCGCCGCCCAGCACGATCTCGCCGCCCTCGCGCCGGGGCTGGATGCCGTGGCGCACGGCGTTCTCCACCAGCGGCTGCAGCAGCAATCGCGGCAGCGGATAGTCCATCGGCAACCCGTCGAGTTCGCGGCGCACGCGCAGACGCTCGCCCAGACGCAGCTGCTCGATGGCGAGGTAGCGTTCGACGAGCGCCAGCTCTTCGCCCAGCGTGCCGTCGCGGCTCCCCGACTGGCCGAGCGCGGCGCGGAACAATTCGCAAAGATCCTCGATGGTGCGCTCGGCCGCGGCCGGATCGACCCGCACCAGCGCGGCCACGGTGTTCATGCTGTTGAACAGGAAGTGCGGGCGGATGCGCGCCTGCAGCGCATCGACCTGCGCGTGCGCGACCGCGGCCAGCCGCGCCTGCCACTGCGCCAGCACGTAGAAGTAGCGCAGCATCGCCGCGCCGAGCAGCGCGGCGATCAGCAAGTTGTCGCGCACGAAGGCCATCGGCGCGCCATGCACCAGGTTCAGTTGCAGGGCCAGGTCCATCCAGCGGGCCAGCGCGCTGGCCAGCGCCACCACCAGCTCGATCAGCAGCCACACGCCGGCATAGGGCATCCAGCCGCCCAGCCGCTGCAGCCACGGCCGCGCGTAGCACAGCGCCAGGGCGATCAGCATCGACAACCAGGTCACGAACAACATGCCCACGCTGTAACCGCGCCAGTCGCGCGTGTTGTCCGGCGCCAGCCACATCAATGTGACGGTGAGCGCGCCGACCGCGAACAGCGCGGCGACCGCCGGCAGGCGGCAGAAGTCGGGCAGCGGCGTGGTGGGGCGGGCGGACTGGGCGCTCATGCGGATCAGTATGCCGGCATTTGCCGGTTCTCCCGCCATGGCGTGGGCGGGGAAATCCCCACGTGTGATGGGGTTCGGGGCGAGCGCCGTCCCTTAACCCAGCCCCTCCCGAAGGGGAGAGGGAGCTAGCCGAGGCGATCGGTGAGCCAGTGGCGCAGGTCGGTGATTTCTTCGGCGCAGACCGAATGCGGCATGGGGTAAGTGTGCCAGTCGACCGTGTAGCCCAACCCGGCCAGCAACCTGCGCGAATCGAGGCCACGCTGCAGCACCACGATCGGGTCGGCGGTGCCATGGCCCCAGAAGATCGGCACCCGCGCGTTGGCGGTGCTGCGCTCGGGCGCCAGCGTGGCGCTGATCGGCAGGTAGGTGGAGAGCGCCACGATGCCGGCCAGCGGCTGCGCATGGCGCAACCCGGCGGCCAGTGCGATGGCGCCGCCCTGCGAGAAGCCGGCCAGCACGATTCGCTCGCTCGGCACGCCGCGCTCGTGCTCGCGCGCGATCAGCGCCTCCACGGCCCCGATCGCGCGGCGGATGCCCGCCTCGTCCTGCGGCGCGCGCGCGTCGAAACCGAAGATGTCGTACCAGGCACGCATCGGCACGCCGCCGTTGACGCTGACCGGCTGCACCGGTGCGTGCGGGAACACGAACCGCAGCGCGGGCCAGGCGCTGTCCACCAGTTCCGGCACGATCGGCGTGAAGTCGTTGCCGTCGGCGCCCAGCCCGTGCAGCCAGATCACGCTGTGGCGTGGGTCCGGGCCGGTCTCGTGTTCGACGCTGGGGAGCAGGTTCATGGATGTTGCCGTGGTGTGCGCAAGTCGATCAGTGTCGCTTATGGATTGTGTGATCGCCAACCCGCGCGGCCTTCGCCGGGACTTGTGGCGCTTGCGGGACAGGCAGGCTTGGCTATGCTCGGGTGTTTTGCAACTGGCGGAGCGCTTCCATGCGTCGACTTTTCCTGGCGGGCCTGGCCGCCTTTACCGCGCTGCCGGCGCTGGCGGCGTCGCCCGCCGCGCCGCTGGCTCTGGAAACGATCATGGCCAATCCCGACTGGATCGGGCAGGCGGTGGAGTCGCCCTACTGGAGCGCCGACGGGCAGGCGATCTACTACCAGCTCAAGCGTGACGGTAGCGAGGTCCGCGACCTGTACCGCGTGGATCCGGTGACCGGCCGCAGCGAGAAGCTCGATCCCGCCGGCGTGGCCAACGCCGACGGCCCGTCGGTGTACGACCGCACGCACCGCTATGCCGCGTTCGTGCGCCATGGCGACGTATTCCTGCGCACGCTGGCCGATGGGCGCACCGTGCAGGTGACACAGACGGTCGAGGACGAATCGGCGCCGCAGTTCTCCGCCGACAGCCGCGCGCTGCAGTACCGCTCCGGCGACGACTGGTACAGCTATGACCTGGCCCGCGGCGTCAGCACGCCGGTGGCGGTGCTGAAATTCGCCGATGACCCGGACGGGAAAAAGACCGACGCGCTGGAAGACGAACAGCTCGAACTCTTCTCCACGTTGCGCCAGCTCAAGGCCGACAAGGACGCCGAAAAGGCCAACGCCAAGGCGCTGGCCGCGGCCGACCCGGGCCGCGCGCCGCAGCCGTTCTGGCTGGGCGACAAGATCGTGGCGGTAGACACCGAACTTTCGCCCGACGGCCGCTGGCTGCTGGTGGTCACGCGGCCGAAAGCCTATGAGGCGGGTCGCCAGCCCAAGCTCACCCATTACGTCACCGATTCGGGCTACGCCGAGGGTGAGGACACGCACGTCTACGTCGGCCACAACGAACCGGCGGCGCAGTCGCTCATGCTGCTGGACCTGCGCGAACACCGGCACTACGCCTTGCCGGTCGAGAACCTCCCAGGCATCAAGGACGACCCGCTCGCCGCGATCCGCGCGCAGACCGTCGCGGCCCTGACGAAGGCTGGCAAGGACGAGCAGGCCAAGGCGCTCAAGGCTCCCGACGTGCGCCCGGTGCGCATCGTCTCCAGTGCCGAGGACGGCGGTGGCGGCGGCATCGTGTGGAGCGCGGACGGCCGGAACCTCGCCATCCAGCTGCGCGCGATCGACAACAAGGACCGCTGGATCGCCAGCGTCGACTTCACGAACCACGCGCTGGTCAACCAGCAGCGCCTGCACGACGACGCCTGGATCAACTGGAACTTCAACGATTTCGGCTGGCTCAAGGACGGCCGCACCCTGTGGTACCTGTCCGAGGAGAGCGGCTGGTCGCAGCTATACGTCAAATCGCTGGACGGCAAGGCGAAGGCGCTGACGTCCGGCAAGTTCGAGGTCAGCCACCCGCAACTGTCGCCGGATGGCCAGTGGTTCTACCTGCGCACCAACCAGGTCGCGCCCTACAGCTATGACGTCTATCGCGTGCCGAGGGATGGTGGCGAACTCACTCGCGTCACGCGTTACCAGGGCATGGACGGGTTCGAGCTGTCGCCCGATGGCAGCCGCCTGGCAGTGCTGCATTCCTCGGCCTACGTGCTCGACCAGCTGGCCGTGCAGCCGGCCGCCGGCGGCACGCCGCGCGAGCTGACCCGCACGATGAAGAGCGCGTTCACTGCGCACGACTGGATCGCCCCGAAGATCGTCGAGGTGCCTTCCAGCCACGGCGCCGGCACCATCTACGCCAAGTACTACGGCCCCGCCGACGAGAACCCCGACACCAGGCCCGCGGTGATCTTCGTGCACGGCGCCGGCTACACACAGAACGTCACCGAGTCCTGGCCCTACTACTTCCGCGAGCAGATGTTCCACAACATGCTCGTGCAGAAGGGGTACGTGGTGCTGGACATGGATTACCGCGCCTCCGAAGGCTACGGCCGCGCTTGGCGCGACGCGATCTACCGTCAGATGGGTCATCCGGAGCTCGAAGATCTGCTCGACGGCAAGGCATGGCTGGTGAAGAACCACCGAGTCGACCCCAGGCGCGTGGGCATCTACGGCGGCAGCTACGGCGGCTTCATGACCGAGATGGCGCTCCTGCGCGCGCCGGGCGAGTTCGCCGCCGGCGCCGCGTTGCGCCCGGTCAGCGACTGGCGGCTGTACAACCACGAGTACACCGCCAACATCCTCAATTCGCCGGAGCTCGACCCGCACGCATACGCGATCAGCTCGCCGATCAACTTCGCCGACCAGCTGGCCGACCCGCTGCTGATCGAGCACGGGCTGATCGACGACAACGTGTTGGCGGCCGATTCGATCCGCCTTTACCAGCGCTTCATCGAGCTGCACAAGAAGAACTTCTGGATGTCGCTCTACCCGATGGAGCGGCACGGCTTCGTCCACGCGGACTCGTGGTACGACGAATACCGGCGCATCGAGGAGTTGTTCGACACCTATGTCAAGCCGGTCAGGTAAGGCGCCGCAACGTCCGTCTCCCGGAGGGAGAGGGAGCGCGGCGCCAGACGCAACCTAGGGTGGGCTTCGGGGCCCACCGGCGCCCCGCGGGAAAGGTGGGCCGAAGCCCACCTTGAGTCAGCGCCAGGCCGCGATCAGCAGCAGCACGAAGCCGATCATCGCGATCAGCGCGTGCACCACCACCAGCCACTTGGGCAGCGGCAGCTGTTTCCAGTGGTAGCCCAGGTTCATCACGATGCCGCCGGCGGCCGCCAGCACGAACAGAAGCAGGGCGAGCTGCGCCAGTCCCGGCAGGCCCGTGGTGAAGTAGTCGTAGACCAGCAACGTGACGGCCGCGCCGGCGATGAAACCGTGCCCCATCGCCAGCCAGGTCGGCGGGTGCGGCTTGCCGGCGAAGCGGATGCCGGCCATCAGCAGGCCACCCAGTGCGGCCAGCGCCAGCAGCACCGCCGCGGTACGCATGCTCAACATCGGTTCCATGGTCGCGCTCCTTTGCGGGATAGCGCGACGATCGTCGATCCGGCTGCGTGATGCCGGTGTCAGCCGTTCAGGCCGGCAACGCCGCCTCGTCGACCCGTTCCACCAGGCGCGTGAAACAGGCCGCCGAGGCTGGGTCGGCCGGCACGAAGCAGAACACCGTGGCGCCGTCGGCCTGGCCATCGCGGATCGGCAGGCGTGTCGAATGCACGCAGAAATGGCCCAGCCGCGCGTCGTACAGCGGCAGCTCCAGAGCGGACAGCGGCGCGGTTTCCTGCTGCTCCCACAGGCCGGCGAACTCCGCGCTGGTCTGCACCAGCGTCTCGACCAGGTCGTCGAAGCGCGGATCGTCCGGGTGCGCGGCGTGGCTCATGCGGAAGATCGCCACCAGGTTGGCCGCGCTGCGCATGAAATGCGGCTGGTAGAGCACCCGCCGCGGTGGATGCATGAAGGCGTTCCAGACGTGGTTGCGTGAGAACGGTCCGCGCACCGCCTCGAAGTCGAACAGGAAATCGGCGTAGCGGTTGTAGGCGAGCAGGTCGAACAGCGGATCGAGCACGAAGGCCGGGCCCTGGTAGCGTTCGATCATGCCCAGGATGGGCGCCGGCACCTGGATCCGGGCGGGTGCCGGTTCGGGCCGCGTGAGCCCGGCCAGCGCGAACAGATAGGCCTCGTCGCTGGACGACAGCGCCAGCGCGCGGGCAATGCGCGCCAGTGCGGCGGCCGAGACGTTGATCTGCCGTCCCTGCTCCAGCCACGTGTACCAGGTGAGACCCACGTCGGCGAGCGCGGCCACTTCCTCCCGACGGAGGCCGGGCGTCAGCCGACGCTGCCCGCGCGGCAGGCCGACCGCCTCGGGCGCCAGCGCCGCGCGCCGCGCGCGCAGGAAGGCCTTCAACTCGATGCGTTGCATGCGCGTGCTCATCGTGAGCCCCGGGAGAGGACGGGTGGTAGTGGGGGTACCAGCAGTATCGGCTGCCTGCCCATGGTAACCGCCGCCGGCTAATGTTGCGTGCCGGCGCACGCCTCGTGCGCGGGCCCGTCGCGGACATCCCCATCCGCCGGCCGCACCGGACGCTGTCACGTTGCTGCCTGTTGCCACGTCCTACGTGCGAAAGGTCAGCCCTTCGGTTCAAGCGCTCGACCGGGGCCGTCCCGACAATGCCCCACCTAAGGAGATCGGCATGTCGCTCATCACTCCGCCACCCGCCGCGCCCGACACCGACGCGCTCGTCGATTTCGTGGTGCATGCCCAACTCATGCTCGACCCGGCCACTCCCGAGCCGGTGCGCTGCCAGGCCGAGCCGCGACTGCTCGCGCTGCTGCCGACACTGCACGCGCTGGGCGTCTTCGAGCTGTTCACGATCCGCGATCCGGCGCTGGCCACGCTGGTGCGCGACGAACTGGCGGCGCGCCAGGCGCGCGCTGCCTGACTCTTGCCCGAACAAATGTCGCCGCCACGATATTTGCCTTGACAAATATTCTTACGGCAATAGAATGCGCGGCATGGAAAACGACTCGCTCGCTTACACCGCCCAGGAAAGCCTGGGCGTCCTGCTCGGCCTGGTCCGCTCGGAAATCGTGCGCGCGATGGAGGCGGAGCTGGCGGCACTGGGCGTGGAGCTGCGTTTCACCCAGTTCCTGATCCTCAAGCGGCTTGCCCGGCTGGGGCCGATGACCGCCTCGGAACTGGCCCGCGCGGTCGAGCTCGACGGCGGGGCCATGACCCGTCAGCTGGATCAGCTCGAAGGCAAGGGCTACCTGCGCCGCTGCCCGCACGAGCAGGACCGGCGCGCGCTGCGCATCGAGCTGACCGAACAGGGCAACGCGCTGTGGCAGCAGTTGACCGACTGCAACGAGCGCGTGCTGGAAGCGGCACAGCGCTCGCTCGGCGAAGCCGAGCGCCGGCACCTGCACGATTACCTGACGCGCGTGTTGCACGCGTTGCGCGACAAAGACTGACTCTCACCCGGAATCCCCACACATGCGTCTGCAACTCCTTGCGGCGGCCACCGCACTGACCCTCGTTCTGGCCGGTTGCGCCAGCAGCGGCGGCCTGCATCCGGACGGCAAGCTGCCCGAACCGTCCACGCTGAAGGCCCAGCGCAGCCTGGGCGAAGCCTCGCTCACGCCGGCCGCCTGGCCGGACCGGGCGTGGTGGAGCGGCCTTGGGGATGCGCAGCTGGATGCCCTGATCGACGAAGCGCTGGCCGGCAATCCGGGCCTGGCCGCGGCCGACGCGCGTGCCCGCGCCGCGCAGGCGGCGGCCGGCCTCGCCGACGCGGCGCGCCAACCGCAACTGGGCCTGGGTGCCAGCGTGGCCGGCGCCAAGCCGCCGTCGGGCCTGCTCGGCGAGAACGCACATTTCTCGGTCGCCAAGTTCGGCTACCTCAGCTTCGATTGGGGCCTGGACCTGTGGGGCGGCCAGCGCGCCGCATGGGAAGCGGCGCTGGGCCAGGCGCGCGCCGCAGAAGTCGAGGCGCGCGCGGCGCGCATCGAGCTGTCAGGCAACGTCGCGCGCGCCTATGCGCAGCTGGGCTACGCGTTTGCCCAGCATGACCTGGCGCAGGACGAACTCGAGCGCGCCGGCAAGGCACGCGAACTGACCGCCCAGCGCGTCCGCGCCGGCCTCGACAGCCAGTTGCAGCTCAAGCAGGGCGATGCCGAGGTAGCCACCGCCGAACAGCAGCTGGCGGTCGCCCAGCGCGCCATCGACGCGGCCCGCTCGGCACTGTCGGTGCTGCTCGGCAAGGGCCCGGACCGTGGGCTGGACATTGCCCGCCCGCAGCCGCTGACGCCCGACGCCGTCGCGGTGCCGACCGACCTGCCGGTCGAGCTGGTCGGTCATCGCGCCGACCTGGTCGCCGCGCGCTGGCGCGTCGAGGCGGCCGGCCAGGACATCACCGCGGCCAAGACCGAATTCCTGCCCAACGTGAAGCTGGGAGCCATGGCGGGTCTGCTCGCCATGGGCGGCAACCCGCTGCTCCGCGCCTCCTCGCTGTTCTATCAGGCGGGCCCGTCGCTCAGTCTGCCGATCTTCGACGGCGGCCGTCTGCGCGCGAACCTTTCGGCCAAGGATGCGCAGTACGACCTGGTCGTGGCGCAGTACAACCAGACCCTGGTCGGCGCGCTCAACGAGGTCGCCGACGATTACGCCGCGCAGCAGTCGCTGGCCACCCAGGTCGCGGCACAACAGCGTGCGCTGGATGCCGCCAACGACGCCTGGCGCCTTGCCGAGCAGCGCTATCGCGCCGGCGTGGGCAGCTACCTGGAGGCGCTCAGCGTGCGCCAGCAGCTGCTCCTCGCCGAGCAGCGCATGGCCGCGCTCAAGGCGCAGCAGGTCGATCTTTCGGTGCAGCTGATCCAGGCCCTCGGCGGCGGCTACCGCCCCGAGTCGACGGCCGGCCAGCCCACCGCCGACCAGCCCACCGCATCCACCCCCTCCGCCCCCGCTCATTCCTAAGGCTTCTCCATGTCCACCCAGCCTGCTTCCCAACCCAACGGCGCCACCCCTGCGCCGGCCGCGAAGAACAAGCGCGGTTTCCTGCTGCGCGCGCTCGGCGTGGTGGTTCTGCTCGCCCTGATCGGCTGGGGCCTGTGGTACTACTTCGACGGCCGCTGGTACGAAGGCACCGACGACGCCTACGTCAACGGCAACATCGTGCAGATCACCCCGCAGCTGCCGGGCACCGTGGTGTCGATCGGCGCCGACGACGGCGACCGCGTCAAGGCAGGCCAGACGCTGATCAAGCTGGACCCGAGCAATGCGCAGGTCGCACTGGCCGAGGCGAAGGCCAACCTCGCCAGCACCGTGCGCAAGGTGCGCGGCCTGTACAGCACCGTGACCGGTGCGCAGGCGGACGTCGCCGCGCGCAAGGTGGCGGTGCAGAAGGCCCGTGCCGACTACAACCGCCGCCGCGACCTGGCCAGGTCCGGTGCGATCTCGGCCGAGGAATTGGCGCACGCCCGCGACGAGATGACCGCCGCCGAAAGCGCGCTGAACGCGGCCACCCAGCAGTACCAGACCAGCAAGGTGCTGGTCGACGACACCGTGGTCGCCTCGCATCCGGACGTCCAGACGGCCGCGGCCCAGCTGCGCGCCGCCTACCTCGACGCGATGCGCACCACCATCGTGGCGCCGGTCGACGGCTACGTCGCCAAGCGCTCGGTGCAGCTGGGCCAGCGCGTGGCGCCCGGCACGCCGCTGATGGCCGTGGTGCCGCTCAACGCGGTGTGGATCGACGCCAACTTCAAGGAAACCCAGCTGACCGGCATGCGCATCGGCCAGCCGGTGGAAATCCACGCCGACGTGTATGGCGGGGACGTGACCTACAAGGGCATGGTGCAGAGCCTGGGCGTGGGCACCGGCAGCGCCTTCTCGCTGCTGCCGGCGCAGAACGCCACCGGCAACTGGATCAAGATCGTCCAGCGCGTGCCAGTGCGCGTGGTGTTCGCCGATCCGGGCCAGCTGGGCAAGCATCCGCTGCGGATCGGCCTGTCCACCGACGTGACGGTCAACCTGCACGACAAGCAGGGCCCGATGCTGGCGGTCGAGCCGCCGTCCAAGCCGGCCTTCAGCACCGATGTGTACGAGAAGCAGCTGCACAAGGCCGACGACCTGATCGCGCAGATCGTCCACGCGAACATGGCCGGCAGCGGCAAGTAATCCACCTGCAGGAGCGCCCCTTGAGCGCGACCGGATTTCGGTCGCGCCCAAGGCACTCCTGCAAGAGAGCGAATCCCTGCGATGACTACCCAATACCGTCCACCCAGCATGGCGCTCACCACGGTCGGCATTTCGCTGGCCACCTTCATGCAGGTGCTGGACACCACCATCGCCAACGTGTCGTTGCCGACCATCGCCGGCAACCTCGGCGTGAGCGTCAACCAGAGCACCTGGGTGATCACCTCCTTCGCCGTGAGCATGGCGATCTCGCTGCCGCTGACCGGCTTCCTCACCCGCCGCTTCGGCGAGGTGAAGCTGTTCATCTGGTCGACCCTGCTGTTCGCGCTGACCTCGTTCCTTTGCGGCGTGTCGCAGAGCATGGGCATGCTGATCGTGTTCCGCGCCATCCAGGGCGCGGTGGCCGGCCCGATGTACCCGATCACGCAGAGCCTGTTGATCTCGATCTATCCGGCGGCCAAGCGCGGCATGGCGCTCGCGCTGCTGGCGATGGTCACCGTGGTCGCGCCGATCGCCGGCCCGATCCTGGGCGGCTGGATCACCGACAACTATTCGTGGCCGTGGATCTTCTTCATCAACGTGCCGATCGGCATCTTCGCCAGCATGGTGGTGGGCAACCAGATGCGCGGGCGGGTGGACAGGACCGAGCGCCCGAAGATCGACTACGTGGGCCTGATCACCCTGATCATCGGCGTAGGCGCGTTGCAGGTCGTGCTGGACAAGGGCAACGACGAGGACTGGTTCAACTCCACCTTCATCATCGTTACCAGCATCGTTTCGGCGATCAGTATCGCGATCTTCCTGATCTGGGAACTGACCGACAAGGACCCGATCGTCGATCTCAAGCTGTTCCGCCACCGCAACTTCACCTACGGCACGATCGCGCTGGTCCTCGCCTACGCGGCGTTCTTCGCGATGAGCCTGCTGATGCCGCTGTGGCTGCAGCGGAACCTGGGCTACACCTCGACCTGGGCCGGTTTCGCCACCGCGCCGATCGGTGTGCTGCCGGTTCTTCTGACGTTCTTCGTGGGCAAGTTCGCGCCGAAATTCGACCTGCGCGCGGTGGCGTCCGTGGCTTTCATCGTGCTGGGCGTGACATGCTTCATGCGCTCGGACTTCTACATCGGCGTGGACTTCTACCACGTGGCGCTGGTGCAGCTGATCCAGGGCCTGGGCGTGGCATTGTTCTTCATGCCGATCCTGACCATCCTGCTGTCGGACCTGCAGCAGAACGAGATCGCCTCGGGCTCGGGCCTGGCGACCTTCCTGCGTACGCTGGGCGGCAGTTTCTCCGCGTCGATCACCACGCTGTTCTGGGAACGCCGCGCAGTGGCCCACCACGAGCAACTGGTCGAGCACATCACCGCGTACGATCCCGGCACGCGCGCGGCGATGGAGTCGATGGGCGATCCCCAGACTGCCGCTGCCATGATCAATCAGATGGCGACCCAGCAGGGTTACCAGATCTCCTTCAACGAGGTCTTCCACGTGCTGGGCTGGGTCTTCATCAGCCTGGTGCTGGTGATCTGGCTGACCCGGCCGCCGTTCCTCGCCAAGGCCGGACCGGCCGCCAGCGGCGGGCACTGAAAAGAAAGGCGCCCCGCGGGCGCCTTTCTCTTTATAGGGATGACAGCCGTCCGCGAATCCGGGCGGTGGGCGAAAGCCGCCCTCCGAACCGCTACGTCTCAGAGGTCGAAGCCGACGCCGACCAGCGCCATCGTCTCGCCGCGGTTGGGTCCGTTGAGCCCGCCGTTGGACACGTGCCGCAGCTGGAAACTCAGGTGTTCGCCCTGCCAGCCCAGCGTGCTGACGAACTGGTAATGGCTCGACAGCGCCTGGGTGGTGTGGTTGGTGCCGGCCAGCTGGAAGCTGAAGAACAGCGGGCGATACCAGGCATCGGGCGCGCCGTAGTGGAAGCGGGCGCCGGCCGCCAGCAGCGCCACCGAATCGCGGGTATCGAACTCGGCGTTGCGGTAGCGGCTCACGTCGCGATTGTCGATCCAGCCGGCGGAAATGTCCGGCGACCAGTCCAGCCGGCCGCTGCGTCCGATCGCGTGCGGCGCGAACGTCGCTTCGACGAACGCCGTGTTGGCGCCATGGTCGTCCATGTAGCTGCGCCCGCCCTGCACTTCCACGTGGGCGGCGGCCGCGGGCAGCGCGGCGAGGGTCAGGAGCAGCGTCAGCGCGCCGCGAAGACGCGAGGAGGCGGGGAGCATGTGGGAACCCTTTCCTGGGGCAGGCAAGTTCGTGTACTGAATAGTTTATTTTATCCCGTCGTCGTTGGGTGAAGCGCGCCGTGCATGCTGGCGAACGCTGTGTTCCACGGATCAGTCATAACGGTCGTGGCGATGGCGATGCCGAAGCCGGCCAGGACCCACCTGCGGGCGATGCCACTGACAGGCAGAAAGCGTTCGCCACAAGTGGTTCCCTGCTCGGGACACCGTTCAGGCGGTCTGCTGTTTGCCCAGTGCCTTGAGCCGCTTCTTCTCCTCACGCCGCTGCCTGCGCGCGGCCTTGCGGATCTTGCGGTCGTGACCCCACAGGTAGATGGCCGGCGTGCTGAGCAGGGTCAACAGCTGCGAGACCAGCAGGCCGCCCACGATCGCGATGCCCAGCGGCTGGCGCATTTCCGAACCGATGCCGAAGCCGATCGCCAGCGGCAGCGCCGCACCCATCGCCACCAGCGTGGTCATCGTGATCGGACGGAAGCGCACCAACGCCGCTTCGCGGATCGCATCGGGCGGCGCCAGGTTGCGCTCGCGCTGGGCGACCAGTGCGAAGTCGACCATCAGGATCGCGTTCTTCTTGACGATGCCGATCAGCATCAGGATCGCAATGATCGCCATCAGCGAGAGCTGGGTCTGCGTCACCAGCATGGCCAGGAACGCGCCCATGCCCGCGGCCGGCAGCGTGGAAAGAATGGTCAGCGGATGGCCGAGGCTTTCGTAGAGGATGCCCAGCACGATGTACATCGCAACGATCGAGGCCAGCAGCAGGATGAAGCCGTTGGACTTGGCCTGCTGCAGTCGCTGGTTGGCGCCGGTGAAGTCGACCCGGAAGCCGTCGGGCAAGTGCACCGCGAAGGCGGCCTGCTCGACCAGTTTGACGCCACGCTGCTGGTCCACGCCCTTGGCCAGGTTGTAGGTGACCGTGGCCGCTTCCAGCTGGTTGTGGTGGCGGATGCGCATCGGCGCGATGTTGGGCTCGATCCGCGCCAGCGCGGAGAGCGGGATCATCTCGCCGCGGCTGTTGCGCACGTGGATGTTGAGCAGCGACTGCGGGCTGATCGACTCGGCGCCGGCCGAGGTCAGCACCACCCGGTACTGGTTGATGTCCGAATAGATCACCGACACCGGGTTCTGCCCGAACGAGTTGTACAGCGCCGAGTCGATGTCGCCCATGCTCACGTGCAGGCGGCCGGCGGCTTCGCGGTCGACCTTGAGCATCTGCTGCTTGCCGGCCTGGTCGAAGTCACTGCCGACGTCGCGGAATTCCTTGTTCTCACGCAGTTGGCGGACCATCTGCAGCGTCCACGGCTGCAGGTCGCCGCCATTGTCGCTGACCAGCTGGAATTCGTACTGGCCGCCCTTGTCGCCACTGCCGCCACCGCCGAGGAACTGCGCGATGCTGAGCTCGACCTCGACGCCGGCAAGCTTGTCCAGCCGCTTGGAAAGGCGCTCGACCACTTCCTTGGCGCCGATGCGACGGTCGCCCGGCGCGTCGCCGCGCGGCTTCAGGTCCATGAACATCTGCGCCGAGTTGCCGACCGCGCCGCCGCCGCCGCCATCGCCACCGAGCATGGTGAGCATGTCCTCGACCGCCGGGTCTTCCTTGATGATCTTGGCCACCTGCAGCACGCGCTCGGTGAGCAGCTCCGGCGAGATGTTGGCATCGGCGGTGACCTGCGCCTGCAGCTGGCCGGTGTCCTCGTCGGGCATGAACGTGCCGCCGGCGGTCTTGCCTACGGCGATGCCCAGCAGCACGGTCAGCACCAGCAGGAGCAGCGGCTGCCAGCGCATCAGCCGGCGATGGTGCATCGCCCAATCCAGCGCGCGCTCGTAGCGCTTCAGCAGCGCACGGTCGAAATTCTCCACCGCGCGCTCGATGCGCCCGGGCGGCGGCGGGTTGGCCGGTTCGGCGGTCAGCAACCGGCCGCACAACGCGGGCGTGAGCGTTAGCGAGACGATCGCCGAGATCACCACCGCCGCGGTCAGGGTTACCGAGAACTCGCGCAGCAGCATCACCAGCATGTTGTTGCCGAACAGCAGCGGCGCGAAAACCGCCACCAGCGACAACGTGATCGACACCACCGTGAAGCCGATCTCGCGCACGCCGGTCAGCGCCGCCTGCAGCGGCGGCATGCCGTGTTCCATGTGGCGCACGATGTTCTCGATGACCACGATCGCATCGTCGACGACGAAGCCGATGCACAGGACCAGCGCGACCAGCGACAAGGTGTTGAGCGTGTAGCCGAGCGCCCACATCGCCACGAACGCGCCGGCCAGCGACAGCGGTACGCTCAGCGTGGCGATCAGCGTCGGTCGCAGCCGGCGCAGGAATACCAGCATCACCAGCACCACCATCACGATCGAGATCAGCAGCGCGACCTCCACCTCGTGCAGCGCCGACTTGGTGGTCTGGGTGAGGTCGAACACCGCGTTCATCTGCAGGCTGGCCGGCAGCGAGGCGCGCAGCTGCGGCAGCTTGGCGCGGATCGCCTCCACCGTTGCCACCGCGTTGGCCTCCGGACGCTTGCTGATCTGCAGGCCGACCGTGCGCGCGCTGCCGCTGGCGTCGGCGAACCAGGCACTCTGGTACTTGTCCTGCTGGCCGCCGTAGACGTGGGCGACGTCGGACAGGCGTACCGGCACGCCATGCTTCATGGCGATCAGCAAGTGGGCGAACTCATCCGGCGTCTGCAGGCCGTCGCTGGCGGTGACGGTCATCTGCGTGCGGCCGTCGCTCAGCGTGCCCTGCGGCGAGGTGACGTTGGCCGCGCGCAGGGCGTTGGCCACATCGTTGGAGGTCAGGCCCTTGGCTGCCAACGCGTCGGTATCGAGCTCGATGCGCACCGCGTGCGGCGTGCCGCCGAACACCTGCACCTGCGCCACGCCCTGGATCTGCGAGACGGCGGGCTTGAGCAGCGTGTCGGCCAAGTCGAACAGCTGGTCCTGCGGCATGCCCGAGGAGGTCAGCGTAATGAACAGGATCGGGATCTGCGCCGTGTCGAACTTGAAATACTGCGGTGGTCCGGGCATGCCAGAGGGCAGGTCCGGCGCGGCCGCGTTGATCGCCGCCTGCACGTCGCGCGCGGCACTGTCGGCGGTGCGGTCGAAGGTGAAGCGGACCATCACCGAGGCCTGCCCCTCGGTGGCGTTGCCGTACATCTCATCCACGCCCGGGATGCGGCCCAGGTGGCGCTCCAGGGGCGCCAGGATGGTGCTGGCCATGGTCTGCGCGCTGGCGCCAGGCTGGTTGGCCACCACGTAGACGCCGGGAAAATCGAGTGACGGCAATGCCGCCACGCCCAGCAGCAGGTAGGCCCACACGCCGGCGAGGGTGAGGCCAAGCGCCAGCAGCGAGGTGCCGATCGGGCGGCGGATCAGGGGGGCGAAGATGTTCACGGGGCGTCCGTACCGCGGGGAGGGCGCGCGGCAGGTGCCGCGCCGGGATGGCTAGCGTAGCGCGCTGCTGCCACGTGGTTCGTGGGCCAGAGGATGGGCAGGGTCATGCGGCACGTTATGCCGGGTGCTCGCGGCGGAGGATGTGCCTGAAGTCCGGCCCCTGCCGAAAGGCAGGGCCGGATGAGGCGGGTCCTTCCCCCGCCTGCGGAGGAAGATGCCCGACGGGCGGATGGGGCAGGCTCGCGGGAACCTCAACCCCCGGGCGTGTACCGCAGCGTCAGATACCAGCTGCGGCCTGGCTGGTTGAAGTAGTAGACCGTTTCGTAGTGCCGATCGAACGCGTTCGCCAGCCGTGCCTCGACCTGCCAGTCGCCCGCGAACGCGTAGCTCGCGCGCAGGTCGGCGGTCGTATAGCCACCCAGCCGGTGCCGGTTGGCCAGGTCGTCGTAGCGCGCGCCGGCGGCAAGTAGGGTGGCGCCCACGCCGAACGCGCCGAAGCGGCGGTCGAGCTCCAGCCGCGCGGTGCGCTCGGGACGGCGCGGCAGCAGATGGCCATCATTGGCACCGCCATCGCGGTTCTCTGGCCGCTGCAGCGTCAGGTAGCCTTCAACCCGCCAGCCGGCGAGCGCCGTTCCGGCCTGGGCTTCCAGTCCGCGGATGCGCGCGCGGCTGATGTTGCGGGGGAAGTAATTGGCATCCAGCGAGATCAGCTGGTCGATGGTGGTCTGGTAGGCGTTGAGCGCCCAGTGCCAGTCGTTCTGCTGCTGCGCCAGGCCGAGTTCGGCGCTGCGCGAGGTTTCCGGCTGCAGGTCCGGGTTGCCGCTGCCGTAGGGGTAGTACAGGTCGTTGAACGTCGGCGCGTGGAAGGCGCTGCCCCAGCTGGCTGACAGCTTGAGGCCGTGGTCGAACGCGTAACCCCACGCCGCCGCGCCGGTGGTATGACCACCGAACTGCTGGTTATCGTCGTGGCGAAGCGACAGCTGCATTTCGTGGCGACCGAAGTTGGCCTGGTATTGCACGTAGCCGCCGGTGTCGCTGCGGCTGTCGTCCAGGTAGCCGGTATCGCTGGACAGGTGCTCGCGCTGCCAGTCGACGCCCAGCGTCAGCAACTGGTTGTCCGCCAGGCTCAGGTCGTTCTGCCACGAGGCCTGGTTGCGGCGCGAGTTGCCGTAGCGCACGAACACGCCGTCGTTGTCGGTGTGCTGTTCGTCCAGGCTCTGACCGCCCGCCAGGGTGACCTTCCAGAAGGAAAGCGGATCGAAGCCCAACTGCGCGCCGGCGACCTGCTGGCGGTTGTGGTGCTGGTTGCCGTAGGGAGCGCCGTCGAACTCCGCGCGGCTGTCGCTGCGCAGCCAGGTCGCGGTCAGCTCCGTGCCGTTGTCCCAGCGGTAGCCGGCGTTGGCCAGGGCATTGCGGTTGCGATAGGCATCGGCGTCCGGCTCGTCGGTGAAGCAGCCGGCGAAGACCGTGCCTGCACCCACGCGGCAGGCGTTGATGCCGCGGGTGTATTGGCTGCCGAGGCTCAGGTTGTACCAGGCGTGTTTGTCGCCGCCGGCCAGCCCGAGTTGCCCGTCGGCGTAGTCGCGACTGCCGGCGCCCAGCCGCAGCGATGGCGCCAGGCCGCTATCGCGCGTTCCGTGCCGGGTGAAGATCTGGATCACGCCGCCGATCGCGTCGGCGCCATACAGGCTCGAGCGTGGCCCGCGCACCACTTCGATGCGCTCGATCTGGTCCAGCGGCAACTGGTCGAAGGCAGGAATGCCGGCGCTCACCGTGCCCACGCGCACGCCGTCGATCAACAGCAGCGTATGCGAGGAATTGGTGCCGCGCAGGAACAGCGAGCTTTGCTGGCCGAGTCCGCCAGCCTGGGCGAAGGTCACGCCGGGCAGGCCCTGGAGCAGGTCAATCAGCGAGACCGGCTGCAGCCGATCGATGTCCTCGCGGGTGATCACGCTGACCGACGACAGCGCATCGTCGACGGTGATCGCGGTGCGCGTGGCGGTGACGATGACCGGCGACAGCGCGACCGGATCCGAGGTGCCGGTCGCCAGCGCGGCGAACGAGCTGCCGCACAGGGCGACGGCAAGCAGTGTCTTCTTCATGGATGTGTGCGTTCCTTGGCCGCGCGCCCACGCACGGCCTCAAGCGTGGATGAGCTGGCGGCCGGAGGCAGGGGGAACGACGGGCAGGCGCGAGGCCACGCACGAGGTCCGGCCCGCCCACCGCAGGTCCACCAGGCAAATGCTTCGGGCCGGTCTCCGGGCTCGCGGGCGCAGGCTCTGTGCCTGCCGGACGGCGCCTTCCCATGCTCATGAGCACAGTGGCGTGGTGCCGTCCGTTCGACTCGCTTACCGTTGCGGGGGCAGCGCCGGCATTGTTGTGCATCGCACAACGCACCGGCTTCCCGTTTCATCCCGCCAGCTCTTGGGCCAGCAGGGACACCCGAAACCAGGCAATAGTAGGAATTTCAGCCCACCGGTGCCAAGCCCGCATCGCTCTGGAATTGGGATGGGAACGCTAAAAAAAAGTTGACATACCGTTACGGCGGGCGCTACGTTCCAAGAGCAACTCATCGCTTTGCGTGATTGCGGATCAGACAAAGCCCTGATCGGGGGGGCGGGCGATAGTTCCAAGCCAGCCAACGGGAAGCGGGGCTTTCGTCGGGGTCATCTGGCGTGCCGTCTGTGGGCACGTGAGCTTTTATTGGACTCGTTTCGAGTCGATCTGGGGAGATCTGTTAATGAATAAGCGTTACCTTCAGCACGGGGCCCAGCCTCGTCGCAGCGCTCTTACCGTGGCTCTGGCCTTGGGTTTGGGCTTTACCGGCCTCGCCTATGGTCAGGCCACGACCGGCAGCATTTTCGGTAGTGCGCCGGTTGCCGCGGGTGAAACCGTGGTGATCACCGGTCAGTCGGGCATCGCGCGCACGGTGACGGTGGACGAGTCGGGTCGTTACAGCGCCAATTCGCTGCCGGTCGGTATGTATACGGTCACGCTGATGCGTGACGGCCAGACGGTCTCGACCCGGAACAACGTCACGGTCAAGGTCAGCACCGGCACGGATGTTTCCTTCGACGGCGCCCAGAATGCGCAGAACCTGGAAGGTCTCACCGTCACGGCCAACTCGCTGCCGTCGATCGACGTCACTGGCGTCGATTCGCGCACCGTGATCACCGCCCAGCAGCTTCGTCAGCTGCCGCTGGCGCGCAGCGCCGAAGCGATCGCGCTGCTGGCACCGACCGCAGTCCAGGGCTCGAGCTTCTTCACCGGCCCGACCGGCAACAGCCTGGTTTCGTTCGGCGGTTCCTCGGTAACCGAGAATGCCTACTACATCAACGGCATGAACGTTACCGATCCGCTCAATGGTCTTGGCGGCATCAACCTGCCCTACGGCTCGATCGACCAGGAAGAAGTGCTGACCGGCGGTTACGGCGCAGCGTACGGTCGTTCCGATGGTGGCGTGATCAACCAGATCGGCAAGCGCGGTACCAACGAGTGGCACTTCGGCGCCCAGGCTCTGTACACGCCGGGCAGCCTGCGCTCGGATCCGCGCAACATCTACGTTCCGAGCAATGGCTCGCTCTACCAGTACCGCAACGACAACAAGACCTCCGAAATCGTCGAGAGCGCTTACGTTGGCGGCCCGATCATCCAGGATCGCCTGTACATGTTCGCCTCGGCCGAGGGTCATCGCACCAACGGCAAGAGCGTGGGCACGGCCGCAGGCGGCACCGAGACGGTCTACTCGTACAACGATCCCAGCTGGTACGGCAAGATCGACTGGAACATCAATTCCAGCAACGTGCTCGAGCTGACCGGCGCGTCCACCAAGACCAGCTACAACGGCAACATCTACGGGTACGACAACGACACCCGCACGATGGGCGACTACCTGTATGCCGATACGCATACGAAGACCGCCGCTTCTATGTGGATCGCCAAGTACACCGGTTACCTCACTGACGATCTGACTGTTTCGGCACAGTTCGGCAAGCAGAACACCGACCTGTACACCCAGCTTCCGGCCGACTTCAACGCGGACCTGATCGCGGTGCTGAGCCCTGATCAGCAGAATCCTGCGTACTCCGGCGGCGGCGCGGGCATCGGCAACACGCAGACCGTACTCACGACCACCGATCCGGCGCACCAGACCAAGGGCACGAACTATCGCTTGGACGTCACCTACGTGTTGGGTGATCACACCCTCACGGCCGGTATCGACAACCAGCGTACGCAGGATCTGTCCGATGGCGACTACATCCCCACGAACGCAGGCTACGCGTGGGAATACAACAAGCTGAACGATCCCAGCGCTGACATCAGCGAGGGCCAGGTCGATTCGCCGTCCAACTACCCCGGTGGCGCGGATGGTTACTACGTCGCCCAGTACCGCTTCCGTACGGCCGCTTCGGTTCGCGTGGAACAGCGCGCCCAGTACGTCGAGGACGCGTGGCAGGTAAGCGACAACTGGCTGGTGAAGCTTGGTCTGCGCAACGACCAGTTCACCAACTTCAATAGCGACGGCCAGGCTTACATCCGCCAGACCACGCCGCAGTGGGCTCCTCGCGTGGGCTTCAGCTGGGACGTCAACGGTGATTCGACGTTCAAGATCTACGGTAACGCGGGCCGCTACTACCTCGCGCTCCCGACCAGCGTGGCTCTCCGTGGTGCTTCCGGTTCGTACTACACCCGCGTGTTCTACACCTACACGGGCATCGACCAGGCCACCGGTTATCCGACTGGTCTGACGCCGATCAACACCATCAACGGCGTCGGTGCCGAGTTCTCGGAAAACAACGAGTACGGTCAGGCGCCGGATCCGCGTACGGTCACCGCCACCTCGCTGAAGGCGCAGTATCAGGATGAGTACATCCTGGGCTTCGACAAGCAGCTGAACTCGGCTTGGACCTATGGTGCGAAGGCGACTTATCGCAGCCTGAAGAACGAGATCGACGATACCTGCAATATCGAGCTCTTCACCGCGAAGGCCGAGTCGTTGGGTCTGGATACGGCGAACCTGCGTGGCTGCTACTTCTTCAACCCGGGTCGCGGCGCTACTTTCCAGGTCCCCGATGGCAACGGCGGCTTCGGCGAGATGTCCTTCACGAAGGAAGAGCTGGGCTTCCCGCAGGCCAAGCGCAACTTCTACGCACTGAACCTGTACCTCGACCATCCGTTCGATGGCACCTGGTGGGGCCGCGTCGACTACACCTACTCGAAGAGCTACGGCAACTCCGAAGGTCAGGTCCGTTCCGATATCGGCCAGTCCGACATCGCTGCAACGGTGGACTGGGACTACCCGTCGCTCATGGAATACGCGGGCGGCCTGCTGCATAACGATCGCAAGCATCAGCTGAAGATCTATGGCGGCTACCAGTTCACTCCGGAGTGGAACGTCTCGGGCAACATCGCCGTGCTCTCGGGCGCGCCGTACAGCTGCCTTGACTTCTATGGCCCGGATGGCACCGCCCCGGCCTACGCCGGCCCGTACTACCACTGGTGCGCGGGTCAGCCTTCGCCGTCCGGTACCGCCGGTCGCCTGCCGTGGCAGAAGATCGCCTCGTTCAATGTCGAGTACCGTCCTGCGTTTGCTGATCACAAGCTGGCGTTCAATGCCAACGTCTACAACGTGTTCAACAGCCAGGAAACCACGTACCAGTACGAGTACAACACGTCCAGCTATGGCCGTCCGCGTGGCTTCACCACGCCGCGGTACATCCGCTTCGGCGTGAGCTACGACTTCTAAGAGGTCGAGTGGTCGAAGTAAACGAGGCCGGGACGAAAGTCCCGGCCTTTTTTTTGCAGCCCGGGAAGCGCGGCCTGATTTCGGCGAAAGCAACAGGCAGCGCCTGAATAGCCGACCACGCGCTTAATACTTGATGCGGCTGTTCATGCCCTGGATGACTTGGAGCTCGGTCGGCTCGTCCCTTACCGCGTGCCTGGTGGATGCGTACCGGGGCGATAACCTCGCCGGAGAAACAACCCTGGATCATTCGCGCACCATCAAGCGGACTGCGGAAGACCCGGCCGCTCCGAATGCGCGTGATTGTCAGGCGCCGCGTTGTTGCGCAATATCGGTCGTCGAGTGGCAATGCTCAGTAACGCTCCGCAGCCCACGCTGCCGCCCAAGGGAACGAGGAGGAGTCATGCGCTTCCACCGTCAGATGATTCTTGCGCAGCTGTTGTGGCTGCTCTGCGTCGCCAGCTGCGAAGCCTCCAAACCGTTCGGACCGGGATTGACCACGTTGTTCAAGGAGGCCCACTCGCAGAAGAGCGACTTGGCCAGGTACCAATACCTGTCACATGCGTTGCTCACGAGCCCGCCCGGGGAATACAGCTTCGCGTTGCAGTTGTATGCCTTTACCGAGAACGAGCTCGGCCTCTATAACGAAGCGTTGCGGGACTATCCGCTGCGCAGCGCGCCGATAGCCGGGTTGACGCTGCCCAGCCCCGCCGCGTGGCAACCGGCAGACGCCGCCGACGCTATCGCCGAAGCGGCCACCGGCCATCGCCTGGTAATGATCAACGAGGCCCACCATGACGCGCACACGAGACAACTGACGCTACTGCTGCTTCCGAAATTACGAGCCGCCGGATTCAAGTATTTCGCCGCCGAGGCGCTGGGACCGGACGATGCCTTGGAGAAACGCGGCTACCCGACCTCCGCCAGCGGATCGGAGTATCTCCACGAGCCTCTATATGGCGAAATCATTCGCGAGGCCATACGCCTGGGCTATACGATCGTCCCCTACGACTCCTCGCAGCGCGATGTTCAGAAACGTGAGGAGGATCAGGCTCGAAACCTGTTTGATTCGATTTTTCGCAAGGATGCGTCAGCGCGAGTTTTCGTGCACGCAGGGTATGCCCATATCGACAAGAAAGAGGGGCGGTTGGGCAATGTGCGACCCATGGGGATGCTGCTCGGAAACATGATCGGAGAACAGCCTTTCTCAATCGACCAGACCCAATTCCGCGAACAATTTCCAAATATCGATCAGCAGTACCTGCAGCTTATCCGCACCTTTCGTCCGAAGGGACCTACGGTGCTCGTAAACAAAAATGGCGGGCGCATCTGGGCGGCTGCGCCAGCCCAATACGACGTCAGCGTTATCCTTCCCTCGGAGCGCAAATCCGCACTCGATAGCGGTTCGTTGCGAAGCCAGGTCATTATCCGGGACGCCAACCAGCCTTTTCCGATGACTGCGCACATAGTCAACACGCAGCGGCCGGACTGGATGGACCTTGGCGGGCAGCGGCGCCCGTACCCGATACGTACCCAGTTGTGCAAGGCGGTGATTCCTTGTGTCGTCGAGGCGCGTTATCAGGGGGAAAATGATCAAGCAATACCCGCGGACAGGTACGCTTTTATCCACCCGAATTCGGCTGCTGACTTGTATCTATTTCCTGGGCAATATCGACTTTCCGCCCGTGGCCCACAAGGCAAGTTACTGTCGGACCGGACAATTTCCGTGGACCATTAAGCAAGCCCCTGCGGCCCGTGCGGCCGAGTCCGGTGGACGATACCTCTTGTGACAACTGCGTGAAGATCGGCTTGCTGCAATGCCCGTCTCACTGCTAAAGAGATGATAAAAAAAAGTTGACACGTCGTCGGACGCGGCGCTAGGTTGGGAATTGCAGTGGGTGGCTAAGTGGTTGAGGCTGGTGCGCTGTTTTGCCGGTTTCCAATTGCGCGTGGGTCCAGTTCTCTTTGTGCTTGCCTTTCGAGCCCGGAAACGGGCGATCTGGGGAGATCTCATAATGAACGAGCGACACATCACGCGGGGGGCCATGCCCCGCCGCACAACCCTGACGGTTGCGCTTGCCATGGGGTTGGGTTTCACCGGCTTTGCCTTCGGCCAAGCCACCACCGGCAGCATCTTCGGCACCGCGCCGGTCGCCGCCGGCGAAACGGTCCTGGTCCAGGGAGCCAACGGCGCCAGCCGCGAAGTCGCCGTGGACGAAAGCGGCCGCTATTCGGTCACCGTGCCCGTAGGTCGGTACACGGTCACGCTGCGCAAGGACGGGCAGGTGCTGGCGACCCAGGAGAACGTTGCCGTATCACCCGGCGGCGGTACGCAGGTGCCCTTCGCTGCTGCGACCGCGGAGAACGCGCAGAACCTGGGCACCGTGCAGGTGGTGGCCAGCGCGCTGCCCGCGATCGATGTTACAAGCGTCAACTCCAGCACCATCATCACCGCCGCAGACCTTGCCAAGCTTCCGGTCACGCGTAACGCGGAGTCGATTGCGTTGCTTGCTCCTGGCACGGTCAAAGGTAGCGGCTACTTCGCGAATGCCGTCGCGTTCGGCGGTTCCAGCGTGTCCGAGAACGCGTACTACGTGAACGGATACAACACGGGCGAGCCCTACCGCAATATCGGCGGTTTCCAGTTGCCCTATGGCGCGATCGACCAGCAGGAAACCTTGACCGGCGGCTACAGCGCTAAATACGGGCGCTCAGACGGCGGTGTCATCAACCAGATCGGCAAGCGAGGCACCAACGAGTGGCATTTCGGCGCCCAGGTGGTCTGGCAGCCGCGCTCTCTCCAGGCGAGCCCTCGCAACAACTATTACGGGAACCCCGCCGTACCGTCCGCGATCCCCAACGCCAACAGCGCCGACGGCCTGACCCATTATGAATTGGAAGATCCAAGCAAGCCGGGCACGCTGCACCAGTACCGCAACGACAACAAGGAATGGGAAACCGTCTACTCGGCTTACGTCGGCGGTCCGCTGATTCAGGACAAGCTGTTCATGTTCCTGGCTGGCGAGATCACGAGGAACCATTCGACCAACGTGGAAACGGATGACCTGGCCAAGGTCCAGTACAACCAGGACAGGAATACCAAGTTCTACGGAAAGCTGGATTGGAACATCACCGACAACAATGTCTTCGAGCTCACCGCGCTAAAGAACAACAATAACACCGGTGCCGGCCGCACCTACGATTTCAACTACGACACGCTGCAGTCCGGCGATTTCGTCACGACCAACGATGTAGTCAAGAACGATGCGACCTTCTACATCGGTCACTTCACAAGCTACATCACCGACAACGCGACGCTGAGCGTCCTGTACGGCAAGGCCGACTTCAAGGGCCCGACGATCTACGGTCGGGGCGCGGACAGCGGGCTGCCTTTCATCTCGCGCTCGTACAACCAGGACCCGGCGCTCAACGGCGGTACGCCCATCGTAAACGGCCAGACCAACGTCTCCTGGTTCTCCGATAACGCGAAAGATTCCACGCGCGGCCTGCGCATCGACTTCGACTACCGCCTGGGCGACCATGACCTGTCGGCAGGTATCGACAACATGCACTACGCGGCAAAGAACCGCGGCCAGAACCAGCAGAACCCGTTCAATCCGGACCTGAACTACTACTGGCGCTACTATCCGGGCTACGTTCAGAAGCGCGAGATCGGCTGGGAAACCAGCATGTCGATGTCGCAGAAGGCCTGGTACCTGCAGGATGCCTGGCAGGTGACCTCGAACGTGCTGCTGAACATCGGTCTTCGCAACGACCACTTCACCAACTTCAACGACGTGGGCGAAGCCTTCGTCGACGAGAAGAACCAGTGGGAGCCGCGCATCGGCGTCAGCTGGGACGTGAACGGCGATTCCTCGCTCAAGATCTATGGCAACGTCGGTCGCTACTACCTGGCGCTTCCCGACAACGCCGCCGAGCGCGCCGCGAACGCGTCCACATTCCTGACCACCACGTACTACTACACCGGCATCGATGAGAACGGCATACCGACGGGCCTGACCATTCGTACGCCCGAGACCTCGCCCGATGGCGAATACGGCGATCCGAAAGATCCGCAGCAGGTCACCGCGCGCAACCTGAAGCCGGAATACCTGGACGAGTACATCGCCGGCTTCGACATGCAGCTCAACGATGAGTGGACGTTCGGCGCCAAGGCGATGTGGCGCGACCTTAAAAGCGCCATCGACGACGAATGCTCGCCCAGCCGCATCGAGGACAAGATGCGCAGCCTGGGGCTGATCACGACGACGGAGGATTTCGATTCTGCCTCCGGTTACTACAACTCGCTGTATGGCTCTGCGTACTGCCGTCTGATCAACCCGGGCCAGACCAACAACATGCTCATCGTCGCGGACGATGGTGCGAGCAGCGTCCTCGTCCCGATGTCCAAGGAAGACTGGGGATACTCGCAAGGCGTCAAGCGCAAGGTCGGTTCCTTGAACCTGTACCTGGAGCACCCGTTCGACGGCAAGTGGCAGGCGCGCGTCGACTACACCTACACCCATGGTTTCGGCAATACCGAAGGCCAGGTACGCTCCGACTTCGGTCAGCAGGACGTGTCCAAGACCGAGGACTGGGATTCGGCCGAGTTGATGGATGGCCAGAACGGCGAGCTGATCAATGTGCGCAAGCACCAGATCCGCATCCGCGGCGCATACCAGATCAGTCCGGAATGGTTGATCTCCGGTACCCTGCTGGCCCAGTCTGGCGTGCCGAAGGAGTGCCTGGGCTACTACGGGCCGGATGGCGTCGGTGACCCGACCGGATACAACGCCGGCGGCAGCGGCAACTACCACTGGTGTCACGGCATCCGCATGCCCCCAGGTTCGACCGGGCATACACCCTGGACCAAGCCGCTAAACCTCGGCATCCACTACTCGCCGAGCTTCGCCGACCACAAGCTGGGCATCAACCTGGACATCTTCAACGTCTTCAACGAGCAGAAGGCGGCCCAGACCGACCCAGCGGGCGAGGCGGCTTACAACGGCGGCGTCGATGCCGATGGCAACACGGTTCCGGACATCGTCTACGTGAACAATTCCTACGGCGACGCGCTCTTCTACGAAGAGCCCCGGACCATTCGGCTTTCGGTAACCTACGACTACTGACGAACGCTGGTTGTGCTGCATAGAACCACCGGCCCTTGCGGCCGGTGGTTTTTTTTTGAGACACCGGCACCCGCAGAAGAAGCACAGTTCTAAGACGACTGCCCGGCCCTTCCCTCCACCGCGGCAGGCTGCGTGGCCAATGCCATGCGCAGGGGCTCCAGCTGAGCGGCGTAATCACGCCACCTTCCCAGGTTGCGGGTATGGATCGATTCACGCACCTGCGCGCTGCTCGGCGTGGCGACCGGCGCCGTATTGCGCTCGGGTTGCAGGCAGGCCTCCTCCACCTCCAGACCGCAGTGGGCCAGGACCCGCTGGATGGTCGCGCCCGGGGCTTCCACGAGCTGGGCGTAAGGGACATCCAGCATCGCGCCAGGCAGGGTTGCGTGCCAGTGACGTGTCAGGCGCGCGTACTGTCCGTAATAGTGAGCCAGCGTTCCCAGATCGTAGCTGTGGGGCGAGATGTTGCCGAACATCGCCTTGAAGTTGGAAAAGCACGTATCCATCGGGTCGCGGACCATATGCAGGATAGGCGCATGTGGCAGCGCACGACGGATGAACGCAACCAACTGGATGTTTCCCGGCAACTTGTCGATGTAGTAGCGCCGCCCACGCGCCCGCCACTGTGTCTGCCTGAGATAGCGCTGGCCCACCTGGCGAAGATCGATGTCGCCGATGCGGCCGACGACCTTGAGCAGGCTGCGGGCGTTTGCGGGAAGGACGTCCGCGACCCAGTGAAGCTGCCGCCAGAAGTCGACAATCTCGCCCGCCGAGGCGACCTGCGAATGGCTGGACAGGATGCGGTCGAGCAGGGTGGTACCGGAGCGAGGCATGCCGACGATGAAAATCGGTGTCGGTCCACCAAAAGCAGGAGCTTCCGCGTGATGCGGCTCGTCCGGCGGAAGCTTCAGGAGCGCATCGGTCAGCGCTTCCTCCGTTGCCGCGTCATACGGGTTCAGCCGGCTCATCAGCGCGTTGCACCGCGCGAGCGCTTCCCACGCCTCCTCGTGACGCCCCAGGTCGTCGAGGGTCTTGAAGACCGAGTACTCGAACTCGGCGCGCGTGAAAGCCGACGCTGGATCCGACGGCGGGTCCGGCATGGTGCCCAGTTGTTCGTACAACCGCGCCAGGTGGTTCGACTCGACCGTCTGTCGCCGCAGATCGACGAGAACGGCGGCCGCATCACCAAACTGTGGCCACTGCTTCAGGCATTCCTCGAGCATCGCGCCAGCAGCTTCGGCTCGTCCGCTGAAATGGAGCAACATCGCATACAGGCGCCAGGAGTCGGGCGTCCGGATGCCGGCCGTCATCGCACGCTCGGCCATCTGGAGTGCTTCGGGTACATCCCCGATCATGAAGCGCAGATTCGCCTGCGTGGCCAGCAGGTCGGCCGGGGGGTCGGGTGCCTGCGCCAACAACTCCAGGCACGAACGTGCCGCCACGATTTCCCCCCGGGCGACCAGATACTGCACCAGGATGGCGATCAGGGGCGCATCCCTTGGCAGGCGACCGAGCGCCGCCAGCAATGGGCGGGTCGACGCTTGCATCCGTCCTTGGCGGAACAGTGCCTCCGAAAGCTGGATGCTCGAGGCAAGGTCATTCGGAGCCTGCTGCAGGACGGATTCCAGGATGGCCTGCGCGGCGACCCATTGCTCATTCTCGATGCAGGTCTTGGCACGTTGCCGAAGCGAAGCGAGCGAGCCGGGGCTGGCGGAGGTGGTCATGCAGCCATATTAGCCGGCCGGTCAGCGGGGCGGCGGCCGCCGAGCCCGTGTCAATCGGTGTGTAGCTCGGCCACGAAATCGTAGATGTCGCCGCGATACCACGAGCTGGTGAACTCCACCACGCGACCGTCGTCCAGGAAGCTGCGCCGCTCGATGCTCAAGCCCGCGCTGCCGGGGGCCACGTGCAGCAGGCGGGCGTGCTGGGCGCTGAGGGAGACCGCGCGCAGGCGCTGAAGGGCGCGACGGGGGCGGGCGTTGCGTTGTTCCAGCGCTTCGTAGAGCGAATCGCGCACCGCCATGGGATCGGGCAGCACGCTGGCGGGCACCACGCTGCGCTCGATCGCCAGCGGCTCGTCGCCGGCGTAGCGCACGCGATGCAATCGCACCACCGCGGCGCCGGGCGAAAGATTCATCGCCATTGCCTCCTCCGGCGTGACTTCGCCGATACCGCGCTCGAAGAACTCCGATCGCGGATTCAGGCCGCGCGCGCGCAGGTCCTCGGTGAAGCTGGTCAGCCGCGACATCGGCTTGACGATGCGCTCGGCGACGAAGGTGCCGGCGCCGTGGCGCTGGGTCAGCAGGCCTTCCTCGACCAGGCCGGCGATGGCCTTGCGCACGGTCACGCGCGAGAGGCCCAGCGCGTGGGAAAGATCGCGTTCGCTGGGCAACGCCTGGCCCGGCTCGATGTCACGGTGCTCGACCACGGTGCGGATCGCCCGGCGCAGCCTAAGGTATGCCAGCGGCTGGCGCGTCTCGGGGCTGTCGCAGAGGCGGCGGTATTCGGCGGCGAGCGCGGTTTCCATGCCGGAACCATACCAATCTCACACCATTTGCGGCAAGCCGCCATGAAAACGTATGCATAGCGTCCACGCATGGCTGCGTAATCTGGTATTTCACTGGTACCATCCTCGGCGCCCAGGCGGGATGGCCCATTCCGTCTGCCCAACCCGCAATCGAGGTGAACCGTGACGGCTTCTCCCCCGCCCGTCGACCCGTTCGACCTGGTGATTTTTGGTGGCACCGGCGACCTGGCCCTGCGCAAGTTGCTGCCGGCGCTGTTCCACCGGTTCGTGGATGGCCAGCTGCCCGCCGCCAGCCGGATCATCGGCGTGGCGCGCGAAGCACTGGACGATGCCGGCTATCGCGGCCTGGTGCGCGACGTACTCGCCGACGGCGGCGCCGCGGACGAGCGCATCGATGCGTTCCTGCCGCTGCTGCACTACCTGCCGCTGGACGCGCGCAAGGACGAGGGCTGGGATGCGTTCGCCGCGCTGATCAACGAGCAGCCCGAGCACATCCGCGTGTTCTACCTCTCGACCTCGCCGGAATTGTTCGTCGACATCTGCAACCGGCTCGGCGCCAACGGCCTCAATGGACCCAATTCGCGCGTGGTGCTGGAAAAGCCGATCGGCCGCGACCTGGCCAGCGCAATGTGCATCATCGAGGCGGTCGGGCGCGTGTTCTCCGAAGCGCAGACCTTCCGCATCGATCACTACCTCGGCAAGGAGACGGTGCAGAACCTGTTGGCGCTGCGCTTCGGCAACGCGCTGTTCGAGCCGCTGTGGAACGCCGGCCACATCGACCACGTGCAGATCACCGTGGCGGAGACGCTGGGGCTGGGTCGCCGCGCCGGCTACTACGACCGTGCCGGCGCACTCCGCGACATGGTGCAGAACCACATGCTGCAGCTGCTGTGCATGGTGGCGATGGAAGCGCCGGCCTCGCTCTCCCCCGACGCCGTGCGCGACGAGAAGCTCAAGGTGCTGCACGCGTTGAAGCCCATCGACATGCGCAACAGCGCGCAGCTCACCGTGCGCGGCCAGTACAAGGCCGGTGCGATCGATGGGGAGCGCGTCCCGGGCTACCTGGAGGAACTGGAAGACGGCCAGTCCAACACCGAAACCTTCGTGGCGCTCAAGGCGGAGATCGCCAACTGGCGCTGGGCCGGCGTGCCGTTCTACCTGCGCACCGGCAAGCGGTTGTCCGCGCGGCTGTCGGAAATCGTGGTCGCGTTCAAGTCGGTGCCGCATTCGATCTTCGACGCCTCCGCCGGCCCGCTGGCGCACAACCGGCTGGTGCTGCGGCTGCAGCCCGACGAGGGCGTCAAGCTGTGGCTGACCATCAAGCACCCAGGCCCGGGCGGCCTGCGCCTGCGCCATGTGCCGCTGGACATGAGCTTCGCCGAAGCCTTCGGCGTGCAGCAGCCGGACGCCTACGAGCGCCTGCTGCTGGATGTGGTGCGCGGCAATCCCACGCTGTTCATGCGCCGCGACGAAGTCGAGGCCGCCTGGCGCTGGATCGATCCGATCCTGGGCGCCTGGGGCGCGGCCGGCGAGCCGCCGCGCCCGTATGCGGCCGGGAGCTGGGGGCCGAGTGCGGCGGTGGCGCTCATCGAGCGCGACGGGCGCACGTGGAACGAAGACAGCGAATAGCGCGAGGTTTCACCGGATGCTGGCAACGCGCTCCCGACACTGTCGAACCCTTTCTCCGCCAGTGTGCCCATGACGATCTTGAACAACGGCGACACCCACCATTTCGCGGACGGTCGTGCGCTCGCCACGGCACTGGCCGGGCGCGTGGCCGATCGCCTGCGCGCGGGGTTGCTCGAGCGCGACTTCGCATTGCTCGCCGTGTCCGGCGGACGCACGCCGCTACATTTCTTCGAGCTGCTGTCGCAGGCGCCGATGGACTGGTCGCGGGTGCAGGTGACCCTTGTCGACGAGCGCTGGGTGGACGAAAGCGATCCACGCTCCAACGCGCGCCTGGTGCGCGAGCAGCTGCTGCAGCACGCCGCAGCCACGGCCCGCTTTGTGCCCTTGTACACCGACGCCGCCACGCCGGAGGAAGGCCAGGCCGAGGCCGGTCGGCGCATCCATGCACTGCCGCTGCCATTCGATGCGGTCGTGCTGGGCATGGGCCTGGACGGCCACACCGCCTCGTTCTTCCCGGGCGGCGACCA
Source organism: Frateuria sp. GZRe14 (assembly GCF_051900395.1). Lineage (NCBI taxonomy): Bacteria > Pseudomonadati > Pseudomonadota > Gammaproteobacteria > Lysobacterales > Rhodanobacteraceae > Frateuria > Frateuria sp. GZRe14. The sequence continues at coordinate 170,697 of NZ_JBHZGJ010000001.1, forward strand.
GCTCGAAGCGGCGCTGGATCCGAACCAGCCCAGCGGCGTGCTGCCGATGCGCGCGCCCGACGCCGGCGAGCCACGCATCACTCTCACGCTGGCCACCCTGCTCCAGACCCGCCACCTGTTTCTGCACATCGAAGGCGAAGACAAGCGCGACGTGCTGGCCCAGGCCCGGTTGGGGCTGGGTGCGGCCGCGCATTATCCGGTGCGTACCGTGCTGGCGCGCTCGCCGGTGCCGGTCGCCGTCTACTGGTGTCCCTGACTGTCGTTTGATCGCCGACCTGTGGCCGGCAACGCTTTGGAGTTCCTGCAATGAGTTCGCTGCATCCCGTCGTCGCCGAAGTCACCGCACGCCTCATCGAGCGCAGCCGCGGGAGCCGCGCGGCCTACCTCGCACGCATCGAGGCGGCCGCGGGAGGTGACGGCCCGCATCGCGCGCAACTGTCCTGCGGCAACCTCGCGCACGGCTTCGCTGGCTGCACCGGCACGGACAAGGCCGCGTTGCGCGAAGGCCGCGCGCCGAACATCGGCATCGTCACCGCCTACAACGACATGCTCTCGGCGCATCGGCCCTACGAGCGCTACCCGGCGCTGATCCGCGAACTCGCCCGCGAGTCCGGCGCCACGGCACAGGTCGCCGGCGGCGTGCCGGCGATGTGCGATGGCGTCACGCAGGGTCGCGCCGGCATGGAGCTGTCGCTGTTCTCGCGCGACGTGATCGCCATGGCCACCGCCGTGGCGCTCTCGCACGACATGTTCGATGGCGCGCTCTACCTTGGGATATGCGACAAGATCGTGCCGGGCCTCCTGATCGGCGCGCTCAGCTTCGGCCACCTGCCCGGCGCGTTCGTGCCGTCGGGTCCGATGCCCAGCGGCATTCCCAACGAGCAGAAATCGAAAGTGCGCCAGGCCTACGCCGAGGGCAAGGCGACGCGCGCGGAGTTGCTGGAAGCCGAAGCGGCTTCCTACCACAGCCCCGGCACCTGCACGTTCTACGGCACCGCCAATTCCAACCAGATGCTGATGGAGATCATGGGCCTGCAGCTGCCCGGATCCAGCTTCGTGGCGCCCGACACGCCACTGCGCGACGCACTCACCCGCGCCGCGGTGCAGGCGGTGATTACCCATGCGGCGCCGGCCACGCGCCTGCCGCTGGGCCACATCGTCGACGAGCGCGCGATCGTCAACGGCGTGGTCGGCCTGCACGCCACCGGCGGTTCGACCAACCACCTGCTGCACCTGGTCGCGATGGCGCGTGCCGCCGGCATTGTGCTCAGCTGGGACGACTTCGACGCGCTCTCCTCGGTGGTGCCGCTGCTGGCACGCGTGTACCCGAACGGCTACGCCGACGTGAACCAGTTCCACGAGTCCGGCGGCATGGCCTTCCTGATCGACCAGCTGCTCGATGCCGGCCTCTTGCATGCGGACGTGCAGACGCTCGCCGGCAAGGGCCTGGCTGCCTATACCTGCGTGCCGGAGCTCGACGGCGCCGGACGGCTGGCGTGGCGGCCGGTCAGCAAGCAGAGCGCCAACCGCGGCGTGCTGCGCGGCGCGGAGGAGCCGTTCCGGCCCGATGGCGGCCTGCGCCTGCTCGACGGCAACCTGGGCCGTGCGGTCATCAAGGTGTCCGCCGTGCCGGAGGACCGCCTGCTGATCGAAGCCCCGGCCGTGGTGTTCGACGACCAGGACGCGGTCCGCGTCGCCTTCGAACGCGGCGAACTCAATCGCGACTTCGTGGCGGTCGTGCGCTTCCAGGGCCCACAGGCGATCGGCATGCCGGAACTGCACAAGCTCACGCCCACGCTCGCCGTGCTGCAGGATCGCGGCCATCGCATCGCGCTGGTCACCGACGGGCGCATGTCCGGCGCCTCCGGACGCGTGCCGGCGGCGATCCACGTCACGCCGGAAGCCGCCGCGGATGGGCCGCTGGCGCGCGTGCGCGAGGGCGACATGGTTCGCCTGGATTGTGTGAATGGACGTCTGGACGTCCTGGTCGATGCCGCCGAACTCGCTGCCCGCGCGCCCGCGGCGGGCAGCCAGGCCGCCCACCAGGCCGGCACCGGCCGCGAGCTGTTCGAGATGTTCCGCCGCAACGCCATGAACGCCGACCTCGGCGCTGGCGTGCTGTAACCCCGGTACCTTGCAGGAGTCCCCAGGTGGACTCCCGCAAGACGCCCTCACCGCAGGAAAACCCATGGCCTCGGATGCCTACCAGAACGAACTTGCCAGCCTCATGCGCCTCGCGCCGGTGATCCCGGTGGTCGTGATCGAGGACGCCCGCGCCGCCGTGCCGATGGCGCGTGCGCTGGTCGCCGGCGGCGTGCCCGCGATCGAGGTGACCCTTCGTACTCCCGCCGCGCTGGAAGCCGTGCGTGCGATTGCCGCCGAAGTCGAGGGCGCGGTGGTCGGCGTGGGTACGGTGCTGGGCGAGACCGACCTGCGCGCGGCGTACGAGGCCGGGGCCCGTTTCGCCGTGTCGCCGGGAGTCACCCCGCGCTTGCTGGACGCGGCCGAGGACGTCCCGCTGGCCCTGCTCCCCGGCGCGGCCACCGCCAGCGAGGCGATGGGCTTGCTGGAACGCGGCTATCGCCACCTGAAATTCTTCCCGGCGGTGCCGGCCGGCGGCGCCAGGCTGTTGGCCGCATGGGCCGGCCCGTTGCCGCAGCTGCGCTTCTGCCCGACCGGCGGCATCAGCGCGGCGAGCGCCGCCGAATTCCTCGCCCTGCCCAACGTGTTGTGCGTGGGCGGCTCGTGGCTCACCCCGGCGGACAAGCTCGCCACCGGCGACTGGGCCGGGATCGAGGCCCTGGCGCGCGCCGCCGCAAACCTGCGGGCCTAGCTCCTTGCAGAACCCCGCTTGGGCGATGCTCTCGACCTTTGTTGGAGAGAACACATCGCCCACAGGTGGGTTTCTGCAGGAGGCTTACCGCCTTTCGGGCGCGAGGCCATCCAGTCGCGCCACCAGTGCCGCGTGCGCCGCCGCATCCACCGGCTTGTGCGTGACCGTGCCCGTGGCCGGGTAACGGCCGAGAAAATGGCCGTTCTTCCAGTCCCGCGCCGGCCGCACCGGCCGCGGCACGAAGCCCCCGCCGCAGTTGGGGCACACACCCTGCAGCACCTGTTCGACGCAGTCGTGGCAGAAGGTGCATTCGAACGAGCAGATGCGCGCGTCGGTCGACGAGGGCGGTAGCGGCTTGTCGCAGTTTTCGCAGGTCGGGCGAAGTTCGAGCATGGGAAGGCTCCGGTGGAGAGGCGTTCGTGGTGGGCCTGTGCGAACGGCGGACCATAGATGGCGCGAGGGAAACCGCGCGTCCCCATTATTCTTCCGTCTTTGCCCAGGACTTCGCCATGCCCTTCCTCCTGGCCGCCGCGCTGTGCAGCGTGCTGGTCTCGGTACTGCTCAAGCTTGCCCGCCGGCTGGACGTCGACGTGGGCCAGGCGATCGCCTGGAACTACGTGGTGGCCGCCGCGGCGAGCGCGCTGGTGTTCGCGCCAGCGCCATCGACGTTGCGCGCCGCCACCGGCGCGTGGCCGGCGCTGGCGGGGCTGGGCCTGCTGCTGCCGACCATCTTCCTGGCGTTGGCCGGCTCGGTCCGCCACGCCGGCATCGTGCGCTCGGAAGTGGCGCAGCGGTTGTCGCTGCTGATCTCCCTGCTGGCAGCCTTCGTCCTGTTCGGCGAACCGCCGAGCGCCATCAAGGGCTGGGGCATTGCCGCTGGACTGGGGGCGCTGGTGAGCCTCGTGTGGCGGCCGGCCGGTGACGGCCAGGCGTCCGCTGGCGGCGGTCGCTGGACCTACCCGTTGCTGGTGTTCCTGGGCTTCGGCGTGGTCGACGTGCTGTTCAAGCGCGTGGCTGGCGCGGGCGTGCCGCTGGGGGCGGCGCTGCTGGCGATCTTCTCGCTGGCGCTGCTGGTCTCGATCGCCCTGCAGGGATGGCGGCTGGCGCGTGGCCGAGCGAACCTGGGCGCCCGCAGTCTCGCCGCGGGCCTGCTGCTTGGCTTGCTCAACTTCGGCAACATCCTGTTCTACCTGCGCGCGCACCAGGCGTTGCCGGGGCGGCCGGCGCTGGTGTTCGCGGGCATGAACCTGGGTGTCGTCGGGTTGGGCGCGCTGGCGGGGCTGCTGGTGTTCCGCGAGCGGCTCTCGCGCGTCAACCTCGCGGGCCTGGGCCTGGCCGTCGTGGCGATTGCCCTGCTGGCGCGGGGCTGAGAGTGACTTCTGGGGTATGAAGAGGCGGCCGGGCGCGCCTATGCTGGCCGCTTCCGTGTGCTCCGTGAGGTCGTTCGATGCGCAAGCTTCCCCTCGTCGCGGCGCTGACCGCGCTGCTGATCGTTCCCGCTGCCTTCGCCGCCGACAAGGACAAGGCACCCGACGAGACCAAACCCGATGCAGCGCTGGCCAAGCCGCGCAGCGCCGAGAGCACCGGATCGGTGACCGTCGAGGGCAAGCGTGTCGACTACAAGGCGGTCGCCGGCACGCTGGTACTGCACGAGCACGGCGACCAGAGCGACGACCCGACCGTCAGCATGTTCTACGCCGCCTACTTCAAGCAGGGCGTGGATCCGTCCCGACGCCCGATCACCTTCATCTATAACGGCGGCCCCGGCTCGGCCACCGTGTGGCTGCACATGGGCGCGTTCGGCCCCAGGCGCGTGGTCACGAACGACGACAGCCACACACCGGCGGCGCCCTACGGCCTGGTCAACAACGACTACAGCCTGCTCGACGCCTCTGATCTGGTGTTCATCGACGCGCCCGGCGCCGGCTTCTCGCGCCTGATCGCCGACGAGAAGGACAAGTCCAAGCGCGACGAGCAGATGGACAAGCGCAAGAAGGCCGTCTACGGCGTCGACGGTGACGGCAAGGCCTTCGCGCAGTTCATCACCCAGTTCCTCTCCAAATACGGCCGCTGGAATTCGCCCAAGTACCTGTTCGGCGAGAGCTACGGCACGACCCGCTCGGCGGTGCTGGCCAACGACCTGGAGAACGAGGACAGCGTCGACTTGAACGGCGTGATCCTGCTCTCGCAGATCCTGTCGTTCGACACCAGCATCGACGGCCCCGAGTTCAACCCGGGCGTGGACCTGCCCTACGCGCTGGCGCTGCCGACCTTCGCCGCCACCGCCTACTACCACCACAAGCTGCCGCAGCCGCCGGCGCAACTGGAGCCGTTCCTGCGCGAGGTGGAACAGTACGCGCTGGGCGATTACGCCAGCGCGCTGATGCAGGGCGCGCACCTGGACGAGGCGCGCAAGCGCGCCGTGGCCGAGAAGCTGCACCAGTACACCGGCCTGCCCGTCGACTATCTGGTCAAGGCCGACCTGCGCGTCACCGGCGGCATGTTCGAGCACGAGCTGCAGTTCGATGGCGGATTCACCACCGGCCGCCTGGACAGTCGCTTCTCCGGTCCCGCGCTCGATCCGCTGGCCAAGGATTCCGAATACGACCCGCAGTCCTCGGCGATCAGCTCGGCCTACGTGTCGGCCTTCAACGACTACGTGCGCCGGCAACTGAAATTCGGCGACGGCATGCAATACCGCCTGTTCGCCGACATCGATCACTGGGACTTCGCGCACAAGGCCCCGGGGGTGCACGGCGAGGCGCTGCAGCAGTCGACCAACGTGATGCCGGACCTGGCGATCGCGATGAAGACCAACCCGGACCTCAAGGTGTTCTTGAACGGCGGCTATTACGACCTGGCCACGCCCTACTTCGCGGCCGAATACGAAATGAGCCACCTGCCGATCCCGGCCTCGCTGCAGAAGAACATTTCCTACGCCTGGTACCCGTCCGGTCACATGGTCTATGCGCACGAGCAGTCGTTGAAGGAACTGCACGACAACGTGGCGAAGTTCATCGAGCAGACGGACAACGTGAAATAAGGCTCTCCTACGGGGAGGCATCCCAAGGTCGGGGGTACGGGCAAAGCCATCGAACGGGGGCCTACCCTCACGCCGGCCCTCTCCCTCGGGGAGAGGGGTTTTGAATCGCGCGCTTGCTATGCTGCCGGCGCCCCCGAAGCCGGTGAAGTCCCATGCGCGCCCTGATCGATCGCTACATCGACGCCTACAACCGCCTGGACGTGGACGGCATGCTGGCCACGCTGCATCCGCAGGTGACCTTCGAGAACGTCACCGCGGGCGTCACCACCGTGCGCACCCAGGGCATCGAGGAGTTTCGCCGGCTGGCGCAGAGCACGCTGCCGCTGTTCGCGCGGCGGCGGCAGACGGTCACCGGTTATGTCGAAAGCAACGGCGTGGCGCAGGTGGGTATCGCGTTCGAGGGCGTGTTCGCGTTGGACCTGCCCAATGGCGCCATGGCCGGGCAGACGATCGCGTTGAACGGGCGCAGCGAGTTTCGCGTGCACGACGGACTGCTGGTGCATATCGCGGATATCAGCGACTGAGGCGGGCGGTTGTTGCGCCGACGTCGCGCCACGCGCCGCCGGGCAGGGTGTCCTCAGCCCACCTTTCTTACACCGCCAGTCCGATTCCCCGCGCCTCGCTGCCGGGCCGACGCAGCAGCGCGTTGCGCCAGCGCTGCTGGGTGGCGCCATCGGCCTCCAGCAGGAACTGCGGCTTGTTCGCCACCAGCGCAGCCACAGGCACGCCGTCCTCGTACAGCACGCGGGTGCCAGCCAGCGCCGGCAGCTTGTCGCCAGCCAGCACGGTGCCGACCAGGTTGAGCGGATCGCTGCCGCTCACGCACACCAGCTGCTGCGTGGCCTCCCGCTGGCGCACCGCGCGCAGGGCACCGATCGCTTCGGGCAGCGCGAACTGCTCGCCGACCAGTCCCTCGACAAAGCGCCCGCCGCGGATCTCGCCGCGCGCCTCCAGGCGGTGGTACACGCGCAGCAATTCGCGCCAGGAAGGCAGCCACGGGGCTTCGCGTTCGAGCAGCTTCCAGAACACCACGCCGTAGCGGCGAAGCAGAACACGTGCAACGTGTTCCGCTTCATCCGAATCAAGCCGGCGCGAAGCGCTTCCTTGGCCTCCTCTCCCTTCCGGGGAGAGGATTGAGGTGAGGGGTCGATCTTGCGGGGAGTTTCCAACGAAGCCCCCCGCGCGCCCCGACCCCTCATCCGATCCCGTCGGGGCCGCCTTTTCCCCGGAAGGAAGAAGGGATGGGCGCGCCAGCGACCAGCGTCCCGCATCCTCGATCTCGCTCAATGCATGCCGCCGCGCGCGCCGGTGTGGACGCGAGTCGCGCTTGGCCGCGGGCAGCAGCAGTGCGCGCAGCCCGGCAAAGCTGTCGGCGGTGACCCGGCCCGCGGCGACCAGCTCGCCCAGCGCGTTCTCCAGTTCGGTGCGCAACAGGTGCGTGGCATCGAGCAGTTCGTCGAAGAACAGCGCGCCATGGCTGGACAGTGCGTCGGCCACGGCCTGGGCGCGCGAGGAGAGCAGCTGGTCCTGCGCCTGCTCGCCCGCCGCCATGGACGTCCAGATGGCCATCTGCCGGCGTGGCAGCAGCACGATCGGCGTGGCGCGAACGGGGCCGGCGCTGCCGCCACCGGCACGCAGGCGGTTCCAGCCGAAGCGGCCGGCGCGGCACAGCTCGTCCAGCCAGCGACTGGCGTAGTCACCCACGCGCGAGGGCAGCACCTCGCTTTCCCAGGCGCCGGCGGCGGCTTCGTAGCCTTCGAGCTGGTGCAGGGTGGCGATCAGGCCGTCGGGGCCTTCCAGCCGCGTGTCGGGCGTCAGGTGCTGCCAGTCGGCGAAGAAGCGGATCAGGTCGCGGCGGCTGACCGGCTCGATCTCCCGGCGCAGGCGGCCGATGGTGTAGCGATGGATGCGCGCGAGCAGATGGCGCTCGCACCATTCGATGGCCGGTGCGTCAGGGGTGAAGCGCCCCTGCATGACGTAGCCTTCGGATTGCAGCCGCAGCAGGGCCGGTTCGATATCGGCCGGATCGACGGCGAGCGAGGCGGCGATCGATGCGGGCGTGGTCGGACCCAGGCCGCCCAGGCGGCGGCGGACCAGTTCGAGCAGGGCGTCGTCGCGCGTCCAGGTCTGGGCGGCGTAATCGGGCGGGGCGCTGATGGGCGGACGCCGCGGCGCGTCGGCGTGGATGGCCTGCCACAGGGGCAAGGCCTCCGCCGCGATCCACACGCCCCTGTTCCTTCTCTCCTGCGGTGAGAAGGTGGCCCCGGCGGGGGCGGATGAGAGGTCGAGGTTCGCGGGGAGCTCCAGACGCGTCGCGCGATGGTGTCTGGCGAGCGCTTCCAGGCGCTCCTGCCAACCGGTGTTGACGCCTACTTCGGCATCCGTGACAAACCCGAGCAGAGTGAGCGCCTCATGCATTTCATCGCCGCTGCGCACCTGCGGCCAGGCCTCCTCGCGCACGGCGGCGATCGCCTCCGGATCGAGCCGGCCAAGGTCGTCGGCATCCTCGGCGTTCCAGCGCCGGTTCTGCACCGCCTGCGTGCGGCGCTCCTCCAGTGGCGCGTCGTCGAGATACGCGTACGGCGCGGCGGTGAGCACTTCGGAGGCGAGCGGGCTGGGACCGGTGAGGTCGCGTGCGACCACCGTGATCGCGCCGGCCTCGAAGCCGCGCAGGATGCGCAGCAAGCCGTCGACATCCATCGCCTCGCGCAGGCAGTCGTGCAGGGTCTGGTTGACCAGCGGGTGGTCGGGAATCTGCCGCTCGCCGACGATGTTCTCCAGGCAGGCGACCTGGTCGGGGAAGACGGTGGCGAGCAGGTCCTCGCTCTTCATGCGCTGGATCTGCGGCGGGGTCTTCTTGCCGCCGGTGTAGCGTGGCAGCGCCAGCGCGGTGACGGCATTCCAGCGCCAGCGCGCGGGGAACAGGGGCGCATCCAGCAGCGCCTGCACCAGCACGTGCTCGGCCGAGTTCGAATGCAGGTAACGGGAGACTTCCTCCAGCGGGAAGCTGTGGCTGGTCGAGAGCGACAGCACGATGGCGTCCTCGGTCGCCGCCGCCTGCAGTTCGAAGTTGAACTGGCGGCAGAAGCGCTTGCGCAGCGCCAGGCCCCAGGCGCGGTTGATGCGGCTGCCGAAGGGCGTGTGGATCACCAGCTGGGTGCCGCCCGATTCGTCGAAGAAGCGCTCGAACACGATCGTGTGCTGGGTCGGCAGCACGCCGAGCGCGACCTTGGCGCGGTGCAGATAGTCGGCCAGCTGCTGCGCGGCCGCCTCGCCCATGCCGAGCGTCGAGCGCAGCCACGCCAGTGCCGCGGCAATGCCGCCGGCGTCGAGGAGATGGGCGATCTCCTCGCGCAGGCGCGCCACGCCGAAGGAGAGTTCATCGCTGCGCCCTGGCGCTTCGCCCAGCCAGAACGGAATGCTCGGCGGCGCGCCGTGCGCGTCTTCCACGCGCAGGCGGTCGCGCTCCACGCGCAGGATGCGGTAGCTGGTATTGCCGAGCTGGAACACGTCGCCGGCCAGGCTCTCGACCGCGAAGTCCTCGTTGACCGAACCGATGATGGTGTTCTGCGGTTCCATCACCACCAGGTAATCGGCCGTGTCCGGGATGGTGCCGCCGGAAGTCACCGCGGTCAGCCGCGCGTTGCGGCGCGCACGCAGCTGGCGATGCACGGCATCGCGGTGGATGTACGCGGCGCGTGCGCCGCGGCGGGTGCTGAAGCCTTCGGCGAGCATGCGCACGATGGCATCGAACTGCTCGCGCGGCAGCTCGCGATAGGGATGCGCGCCCCGCACCAGCGCGTACAGCGCGTCCTCGTCCCATTCCTGGCTGGCCACCTCGGCGACGATCTGTTGCGCGAGTACGTCCAGCGGCTGCACCGGCTGCACCAGCGCATCGAGTTCGCCGCGGCGCACGCAGTCGAGCAGCGCGGCGCATTCGAGCAGGTCGTCGCGGCTGGTCGGGAACAATCGCGCCTTGGGGGTGCCGTTGACCGCGTGGCCGGAACGTCCGGCACGCTGCAGGAAGGCAGCGATCGAGCGCGGCGAGGCGAGCTGGCAGACCAGGTCCACATCGCCGATGTCGATGCCCAGCTCCAGCGATGCGGTGGCGACCAGCAGTTTCAGTTCGCCGCGCTTGAGGCGCTGCTCGGCGTCGAGTCGCAGTTCCTTGGCCAGGCTGCCGTGGTGTGCGGCCACCGCCTCCTTGCCCAGCCGCTCGGCCAGGTGACGCGCGGCGCGCTCGGCCATGCGACGGGTGTTGACGAAGACCAGCGTGGTGCGGTGCTCGCGGGCGAGCTGGGCGAGGCGGTCGTAGACGGTGCCCCAACTGTCGTTGGACATCACCGCTTCGAGCGGCACGGGCGGGACTTCGATGGCGAGATCGCGCGGGCGGGTGTGGCCCACATCCACGATCGCGCAGCGCGTTGCTTCCTTTTCCCCTTCAGGGAGAACGTGGCCCGAAGGGTCGGGTGAGGCAGCGCGCGCTCCGACCAGGAACCGCGCCACCTCTTCGATCGGCTTCTGTGTCGCCGACAACCCGATCCGCTGCAGAGGCCGCTGGCACAACGACTCCAGCCGCTCCAGCGACAAGGCCAGGTGCGTGCCACGCTTGGAATTGGCCAGCGCATGGATCTCGTCCACGATCACCGCGCGCGTGCTCTTGAGCATCTCCCGTCCGGACGCCGAGCCCAGCAGCACGTACAGCGATTCGGGCGTGGTGACCAGGATGTGCGGGCTCACCTTGCGCATCAGCGCGCGGGCGGCTTGCGGCGTGTCGCCGGTGCGCACGGCGGTGCGGATCGCCACGTCCGGCAATCCTTCCGCCTCGAGCTCGGCTCGAATGCCTTCCAGCGGTGCTTCGAGATTGATGTGGATGTCGTTGGACAGTGCTTTCAGCGGCGAGACGTAGACCACCCGTGTCTCGTCCGGCAACGCGCCGCCATTGGCCACGCCCTCGCGTACCAGCGCGTCGATGGCGGCGAGGAAGGAGGTCAGCGTCTTGCCCGAACCGGTCGGCGCGGCGACCAGCGTGTGGCGACCCGCGTGGATGTTCGGCCACGCGCCCACCTGCGCCGCGGTGGGCGCCGGGAAGCTGCGCTGGAACCAGCGCGCGACGGCAGGATGGAAGTGTTCGAGCGGCATGGCGGCCAGGGCGGGTGCGACGTTCCCGATGATATAGGGGCTCCCGTCTCATACTTCGAGCCTGTTCAGGGCGCTGCCGTCGGGCTAGCTTAAGGAACAGGCGAAGACGAGGCAGGCGCGTGGATGCACAGCGGCGCACAGGCAGTGAAACGCTCGGCTGGCTGACCCTGGCCGACGGCCGGCGGCTGTGCACGCATGACTGGCCGCTGGCCGGCGCCCGCGCCGGCGTGCTGATCGTGCACGGGCTGGGCGAACACGCCGGCCGCTACGGTCCGCTGGCCGCGTGGTTCAACGCGCGCGGCTATGCAGTGCGCAGCTACGACCAGCGCGGGCATGGCCGCTCGCCTGGCCGGCGGGGCGCGCTGTCGAGGCCGCTGGAATTGGTCGACGACCTGGCCGAGGTGTACGGCGACTTCGCCGCCACTCTGCCCGAGCCGCCGCTGTTGTTGGGCCACAGCATGGGCGGGCTGGTCGCGCTCCGCGCGGTGCTCGACAAACGCGTGGCGCCGCCTGCCCTGGTGCTTTCCTCGCCGGCGCTGCGCGCGTGGACGCCCGCGTGGGAACAGGCGCTTGCGATACGGCTCGCCCGGGTGCTGCCGAACCTGCCCCTGCGCAGCGGGCTGCCCTTCGAGGCGCTTTCACACGAGGCGGCGGTGGTCGCGGCCTACCGGGACGATCCGTTGCGCTCGGGCTGGATCACTCCGCGCCTGGCGCGCTTCATTTTCGAGAGCGGTCGGCATTGCGTCGACGTCGCCGCCACGCTGTCGGTACCCACGCTGCTGCTGGTGGCTGGCGCCGACCGGCTGGTCGATGCGCGCGGCAGCTACGCGTTCGCCGCCGCCGCGCGGGCCAGTGGGCACCTGACGGTGCACGTGTACGAGGACCTCTTCCACGAACTGTTCAACGAAGCCGAACCCGGGCGCGGTCTCGTGCTGGCTCAATTGGAAGCGTGGCTGGAGCAGTCCCCGTAGAAACGCCACCGGACGCGACCGCGGCTTTCCGGTCGCGTCCGCGGAGAACCTATCCTGCGCGGTCCGCCATGCCGTCCTTCGAGGCGGGCTCGCAGGGCGCGTGTCCGCAGCCGCAGGGCCCATCGGCCGGCTCGTCGACTGTCTGACGGCAATGTTCGGAGCAGTAGGTGTCGCCCACCGGCACGCTGCAGCGACAGGCCGGGTGGGCGCAGCGCTGGTGGGCCGTGGCGTTCATCGTCTCAACGCGTGCTGCTGCCCGAAGCCGGCATGTGCATCGAGCCGTTGTCGTCCATTGGCGTGGCGCCGGTGTGGTCCATCGCGCCATTGCGATGCATGCCACCGCCGGGGAGCTGCTCGGCCATCTGCAGGTGCATCTTCAGCGCCGGCAGCGTGGTGCTGGCGAACTGCTTGAGGTCCGGGTCGCTGCCGTTCGCGCTTTCCATGCCGAACAACTTGATGGCGTCGCGGTGGTCCTTGACCATCGCCTGCGCATAGGCCTGGTCGAAAGCCGTACCGCTGAGCGACTTCAGGTGATCGGCTTCCTGCTTTTGCATCGGCATCGGCTCGGTGGGCAGGGACACCTGTTTGCGCTGGGCGATGCTCATCAGCTGGTCGCCCGCCTTGGTATGGTCATCGATGATGCGCTGGGCCAGCTGCTTGACCTGGGCATTGCCGGACTTGTCCAGTGCGATGCGTCCGGCCTGGATCTCGGCCATGTTGGCGGCAGCGGCCTGGCGCATGAACACCGCATCGTGGCTGCCATCGCTCTGCATGCTGTGGGTCATGCGGTCGCTGCTGTCGTGGGCCGCGCCGTTCTGCGCGATCGCGCCGAACGACAGGCCGGCGACCAGCGCGGTGCCGAGCACCAGGCTGATGCGTCGTGCTGTCATGGTGTTCTCCTTCTGGATGGTTTGCGGCCCCCGGGTCTGGCAGGGGCGCGATCAATCGCCTTCCTCATCCTTCTGTTCCGTCCGGCCGGACTTGGTATCGCCGCGGCGGCCGTGGCTGGCCTCGCCGCCCTTGCGGCCGATCGCCGCCATGTGCTCGCGGTTGGCGCTCACCGCCTCGCCGCCTTTCTGGCCGGCCCGACGCGCTTCATCGGACGTGAATTGATGGGCATGGCCGCTGGCATGCGCCGCGCGACCACCCTCGCTGGCGATCTCGCGCTGGCGCTCCTCGTCCATGCTGGCGAAGCCGCGCTTGCTGGTGCTACTGCCTGGGTTCTTGCTGGACATGTCGGTGCTCTCTTCATGCGTTCGGGGGACGTCGAGCAGTGGGGGCCCGACGGCGCGCCGCGTTGCGCGGCGACTGCCGTGTTGGTGGCAACATCCATGCCAGTCTGGAAGTGCGCCGAACGCCGCCGTTTCGCGGCCAACGTCGTCGACAGGACGGATGCTGTCGCGCCTGCTCGCAAGCGGTCGCGGCAAAACTACAAAGCCGCTTGGAAAAGTTGCCGGGACGGGCAGCTACGGGCGGTGACGGCGGTGTGGATGGGGGCTAGACGTTTGGCCCCGGCGGAACGAAATGCATTGCCCGTGAGCAGGCTCCCACGGGGAGCGCGCGGCTTTTTCTCGGGAGCCCACCCGTGGGCGATGCTCCGCGGCAGCTAGTTCAGGTCGGAACGACGAAGCGGGCGCGGCGGCTCGGCGAGCAGGCCACGGGCCAGTTCGGCGCAGCGCAGGCAGCCGCTGCCGATCTGGTTCAGCACGGCGAGCACGCCGGCGTGTTCCTTGCGCTCGAGCATCAGCGCGGCGAGATCCGTGCGCATCAGGATGACGTTAAGCGCGTTGTTGATCGCATCGACCACTGGCACCGGATCGGTGTTCTGTTCCTGTTCGGTCGATTCGCGCCGTTCGCGCTGCAGCAGGACCGCCAGCCAGGCACCGACGTGCGCCAGCGCGGCGCGTTCTTCCGCGTCGAGCATGCGCGGGCGGTAGAGCGCCAGGCCAAGCGCGGCTGCCGGTCGGCGCGCGCGGCGGCACGGCAGGGCGATCGCGCGCAGGCGTGCGCTGCCGTCGCGTTCGCGTGCATCGCTGCGCTCCACGGTGAGCGCCGAGCGCAGCGACTGCGTGGCCACCTGCCCGGCCAGCGCCCGCGCATCGCGGCGCGAAGGCGGTGGGGGTGGCAGCTGCCAGCAGTAGCGGCCCTGCCCGCTGGGCCGGTGCGGCGCCACCAGCAGGCAGACTTCGGCGTGCCATTGCAGGCTGACGTGTTGCAGCAGGCGGGTGATCGCTTCCTCGGCGGAGGAGGCGTCTAGCGCTTGCAACGTTGTCGGCAGCGGCAGGGGGATGGGGGTAATGGCTGAGCTTGCCGGTCGTGCGTTCATTTCATTCGCGGTCTTCGTGCTGGTAACGCGACAGCTTGTTGTAGATCGTCTTGAGGCTGACCCCCAACGCCTCGGCCGTTCGCGTCTTGTCGTTGTCGAAATGCGCAAGCGTGCGCAGGAGCATCTGTTTTTCCATTTCCTCGATGGTCATGCCGATGCGAAAGGGCATGCTGCCGTGGTCGTGCGCCTGGTGCAGCGGATGCTGCGGTGGTTGGGCGATGTGCATGTCCAGCTCTTCGCCGGACATCACCCAGGCGCGCTGCACGGCGTGCTTGAGTTCGCGCGCGTTGCCAGGCCAGTCGTAGGTGAACAGCCGGCGCACCGCGTCGGGGGCGAAGCGGCGCGCCGTGCCGTAGCGCTCGTTGAGCCGGTCCAGGAAGCGCTGGGCCAGCAGCGGGATGTCGCTGGCGTGTTCGCGCAATGGCGGCATCGCCAGCGGGAAATCCATCAGGCGGTAGTAGAGGTCGGCGCGCAGCACGCCATCGCGCACCGCCTGCAACGGATCGCGGTTGGTCGCGGCGATCACGCGCACGTCCACCGGCTTGCTGGCGCTGGCGCCGACGCGGGTGACGTCGCGCTCCTCCAGCACGCGCAGCAGGTGCGTCTGCAACTGCAGCGGCATCTCCGTGCATTCGTCCAGGAACAGCGTGCCGCCCTGCGCCTGCTCGAAAAAGCCGGCGTGGTCCTTGACCGCGCCGGTGAAGCTGCCGCGCTCGTGGCCGAACAGCTGGCTGGTGAGCAGGTCCGGTGCGATCGCGCCGCAGTTGACCGCGACGAAGCGACCGCTGCGCTCGCTGTACCGGTGCAACGCGCGCGCGGCCAGTTCCTTGCCGGTGCCGCTCTCGCCATGGATCAGCACCGTCACGTCCAGCGGCGCGACGCGGCGGATCTTCTCGAACAGCTGTTGCATCACCGCGCTCGTGCCGATCAGCTCGCCGCAGCGCTCGCTCTCTTCCTGCGAGGCGGCGCGCAGCTTGGCCGCCGCGATCGCCTGGTCGAGCAGGCAGGTGAGCTGCGCGCCCTCGATCGGCTTGATCAGGTAATCCAGCACGGGCAATTGCAGCGCACGCACGGCGGTCTCCACCGAAGGATGTCCAGTGACCACGACCACCTGCCCGGTCTGTTGCGGGTCCAGGCGGTCGATCAGTTCCAGGCCGTTGCCATCGGGCAACGACAGGTCGAGCAACAAAAGATCGAACCGCCGTTCGGCCGTGAGCTTGAGCGCGTGCGCCAGGCTGGCGGCACCGGTGACGGTGCATTCTTTCGGTTCGGCAAAGGCGGTTACCACGTCTAGGAATTGAAGGTCGTCGTCAACGAGCAGGATGGAAGCAGTCGTCGGCACAGGTTCACCGGGGAGGGGTCGGTGACCCCAAGCTGTCTCGTGGAGGAATCGGGGCGCGCCTGCGCGCCCGTGGATCCACGGCGACAGCTAGAACTGCGCAGCGCTTGGCAGGTCGGCGTGGACGAAACCGACGATGCCCCAAGCGAAGTGCAAGTAGCGTCGAAGAGATGTTCCCAGTTGTAAGGGTTGCCCGACACGCGTGTGGCGTATGCCGTACGCGCGCCTGCGCTTGTCGCGTTGCGCCCGTCTGCGTTGCCGTGCAGGCAGGTTTGTGCAGCGCGCGTCAATGTCGGCTGCGTCCGCCGATGTCGCCGTTGCCCTTGTCGGCGACGCCGCCCGAGGGAGCCGTACCGCCGGTCGCGCCACCGGACGATCCAGTGGCCGACGTACCGCCGGGCCCGCTGGCTGGCAAAGCTGTCGTGGCTTGCGCGCCGGTGTCCGTATCGCCGCGAGTCACGCGCAGATGGTTCTGGATGTCCTTCACGCCGCCCAGGTCGTCGATGATGTCCTCCGCGGCGTGCTTCATCCACCGCGCGCGGACGGTCCCCTCGAGCGTGACCGTCCCCTGGTTCACCTTCACCTCGATATCGCTGGCGTCCAGGTCCGCGTCGGTCAGCCGCTCGCAGGCGAGCTCGCGCAGGCGTTCGTCGCTGCGCTCGTAACCGCGGGGCTGCGTGCCGCGGAACTGGCCACGCTGGTCGCCTTCGTCGAACCAGTAGCGCTTGCCCTCCTGGCGGAAGCCGGCGCCACCGTAGGTATCGGTGCGCGCGTATTGACTGCCGAGCTCGCCACGACCGGATGACGCGCGGCTGCCTTCCGCACCGTAGCGCGGGCCCTCGTAGTCGTGTTCCTGCGTCCAGCTGGCGCGCATGCGATCGCTGCGCGCGTCGTCCTGCCGGTTGCCCTGGCCGTAGGCGCGATCGGCGTCGTAGCCGCTGTTGCTCTGGCCGTGGCGCGGCTCGTTCCGCCAGGTGCCGGCGGAGCGGCCGTAGCCGTGGGCGCGGTGGCGGTCGTCCGCATCGCGATAGCCCTCCGCGAAGTGGCGCTCGGCGTCGGTGTCCAGGCCGTAGCGCGCATCGCCGCGCGCGTCGCGCGGACGTGCCCACAGCTCTTCATCCTCGCGATAGCCGCCACCGTAGCGCGCCGGCTGTTCGCTCCGGTCGGGCGCGCGACCGCCCTCGAAGTCGCGGCGCGGGTGTGCGGCCTGCCAGGGGCGTTCTTCGTCGCCGCCGTACGCGCGGACCTGCCGACCCGCTTCGTACGGATCGCGCAGGTTGCGTTCGCGGATCCGCTCTTCGCGGGTGCGATAGCGTGACCTTTCGTCGTCATGTCGATCGTCGTCTCGGCTCATGGAACCTCCGGTGGGATGGGTGGGCGAAAAAATTGCAGCCTTCGTGTCAACTTTTGCTGTCAGTTCAACCAGCGGCAGAGCGGCGTGCCGGGTTCGCCGATGCGCGGCATGGGAATGCCGGGCTCGTGCGGGTCGATGGCCGGCATGTCCGGCTCGCGCGGCCTCGGCGCGCGTACCGGATCGCCCGGGTCGTAAGGCTGCGGCGGCGTGGGGTCGGGCGGCAGTGATTCGGGGTCACCGACCGGCTTGGACGGCACCATGCTGCCGGGCGGCGGCATGCGCGGCACGCGGATCGGATTGACCAGCGGCGGGCAGGGCAGGAACGCGTGCATGGGGATGCCTCGTGGAAGAGGGACATCACCCACCATTCAAGCCATGTGCCAATCCGGCGAGCGGGTGCCGGCGAGCCCGGCCGTGCACGCGGCACTGGCAGCTTTTACCGACCCCGGCAGTTTTTACAGGCGGGCGCCTGCCTGTTACGGAGAGCTTGCCTGCTTCAGCGGGCCGGGCAGAAGGTTGCGCATGCGCTGCACCAGAGCGTCGAACTCGAACGGCTTGGTCAACAGGTCGGTGTTGGCGTCGAGCGTCCAGTTATCGGGCATGGTCTCGGCGTACCCGGTCATGAAAAGCACTTTCATGTCCGGACGGTGGCGGCGGCCGACGTCGACCATCTGCATGCCGGTCAGGCCGGGCAGTCCGATGTCGGAAACGACCAGGTCGATGCGTTCGGTCGATTCGATGATGGCCAGGCCTGCGTGGCCGTCGCGCGCTTCGAGCACGCGGTAGCGCAGGTCGCGCAGCTTGCCGGCGATCAGGTCGCGCACCACGTCTTCGTCCTCCACCAGCAGGATGGTCTCGCCGGCGGCAGGCTCCCAGTGCTTGCCGGCGTTTCGATCGTCCAGCGCACGCACGCTGCGGCGCTCGCCGCTGGGCAGGTAGATCGACACGGTGGTGCCGTGGCCGGGCTCGCTGTCCAGCTCGATGGCGCCGCGCGACTGGCTGACGAAGCCATGGATCATCGACAGGCCCAGGCCGGTGCCGCGCCCCTTGGGCTTGGTGGTGAAGAACGGGTCGAAGGCCCGCGCGCGCACGTCGGGTGTCATGCCGATGCCGGTGTCGCTCACCTGCAGCAGCAACGTGGGCGCATCGCGCAGGCTGTGCGGGCGGCGCAGCGGGCCTTCGCCGGGCGGCACCGAGCCGGTGCGGATGGTCAGCTGGCCACCGTCGGGCATGGCGTCGCGCGCGTTGATGGCCAGGTTGAGGATCGCGCTTTCCAGCAGGTTCGGATCGCACAGCACCGGCACCAGCGCGGGCGCCAGTTCGAGCTTCAGCTCGATCCGCTCGCCCAGCGTGGCCGGCAGCAGCTCGGCGATCTGCGCGATCAGGTCGTTGAGGTTCACGCTCTTGGGCGCCAGCGGCTGGCGCCGCGCGAAGGCGAGCAGGCGATGGGTCAGCGTGGCCGCTCGCTTGGCCGAATCGAGCGCGTTGCCGAGGAACCGCTCCACGTCCTGGCGACCGGCGGCCAGGCGCATCTCGACCACTTCCAGCGATCCGATGATGCCCTGAAGCAGGTTGTTGAAGTCGTGCGCCATGCCGCCAGTGAGCTGGCCCAGCGCCTCGATCTTCTGCGACTGGAACAGCTGCGCGCGGGTTTCTTCCAGATGCCGTTCCGCTTCCATGCGTTCGGTGATGTCGCGGGTGATCTTGGCAAAGCCCAGCAACTGGCCGTCATTGTCGCGAATCGCGTCGATGGCGATCTCGGCCATGAACCGCGAACCGTCCTTGCGGACCTGCCAGTCGACCACGTCGTAGCGGCCGCTCTCGCTGGCCACGGTCATCGCCGTCTGGGCCACCAACGGGTTGACGAAGAACTGCGTCAGCGGCCGGCCGATGATTTCCGTCGCGGTATAGCCCTTGATGCGTTCGGCGCCGGTGTTCCAGTCGGTGACGGTGCCGTGCGCGTCGAGCATGCAGATCGCGCAGTCGGTGACGCCGTCGACGAACAGGCGGAAGCGCCGCTCCACTTCGCGCAGGCGCTTTTCGGTGAGGCGCCGCTCGGTGATGTCGCGGGTGACCATGGCGAAGCCGAGCAGGTGACCCTGCTCGTCGCGCACCGCGTCGCACACCACGTGCGCCCAGAAGCGGCTGCCGTCGCGGCGCAGCCGCTCGGCTTCTTCCTGGAAGCGGCCGTGCGCGGCGGCCATGTGCAGGATCAGCTCCGGCCGCCCGCCCGCGCGCTCTTCCTCGGTATGCAGCTGGGCAAACGGGCGTCCGACGATGTCGGCGGCGCGGTGGCCGTGGATCTGTTCGGCGCCGGCGTTCCAGCTACGGATGCGGCCCTGCGGATCGACCATGAAAATGGCGTAGTCCAGGATGGACTGCACCAGCAGCTGGTAGGAATTGGACCCGCTTGTTTCCACGCCACCGTCCTTGCACAGCAAGCACCGCGCCACGGCCGTCCATGACGGTGTCATCGGCATTCGTTCCCCGGGCAAAAGGTTTGCAGTCGCAGCACGACCGCCTTCCGGTTTGGCCGGCCTCGACCGAACCTACCTCAACTGGCTAGTGAGATAAACCGGGATAGGGCGGCCGGCCATCGTCGGCGACGGCGCAGGCGCGGGCATTCTTGGCGCGCGCATCGGCGATCGCCGCCAGCAGCGCCTTGCGGTCGTACGGCTTGGGAAGGAAGGTGGCGGTCGGACCCAGCCGTTCGCTGGACGCTTCCGGGTCGCCGGAAATCACCACCACGGCAGCGGTCGACCCGCGCCGGCGCAGCTCCTCGGCCATGCTGATGCCGTCCTGGCCGGCGCCGATGTTGACGTCGGTGACGATCACGTCGATCCCGGGCTGCTCGTCCATCAGGCGGATGCCGGAGCTGGCATCGCGCGCGGAGAGCACCTGATAACCGGCCGCGTCAAGGAGCAACGCCATGACTTCGCGCGTGTCCGAGTCGTCTTCCACCAGCAACACAAGGTTGTCCTTCGCCATGACACCTCCCACACACGCAAGCGCGGCTCGAACCGTGAATCCTGACCATACAGAAGTGATGGAAGCGTGCAGGCTAAAGCATTGCTGCGTCAAGCATTAAGCAGGCGATCTTAGGCCTGTGGTTCAAAAAATTTCACGGCCATTGCGGTAGCGCTCCTGTCGAGGTCGCTTGAACCTGCCGCGCGTTCGGGTAGGTGTGGTCAGCGGACTCCTCCCCGATGGCGGGTGTCGCAAACCGTTGAACCAAAACGCAAAATATTGCGACGGCTACCACCCGATCTTCACCCCGATGACGCCGGCCCTTCACCGTCGCCTGCCTAGGCTATCTTTTTCCCGTGAAGGCAAGGAGCGGCAGACGTGAACCACGATCCGGCACGCCGGGATTTCCTCAGGCTCGTCGGCGTGACGGTACCGGCCGGCATGGCGTTGTGCGCCTGCGGCGGCAGCGGCGCCGATGCGCAGGGCGGCCCGTCCAACGCCTTCTTCGCGGCCGGGGAGATGGATTTCATCCAGGCCGCCACCGCGCGGCTGATTCCCGCCGACACGCTGGGCCCCGGTGCCGACAAGGCGGGCGTTCCCACCTTCCTCGACCTGCAGCTGGCCGGTCCCTACGGTCGCGCCGAGCGCTGGTACATGCAGGGCCCCTGGCCCAACGGCATCGATGGCCAGGGCTACCAGCTGCGCTTCACGCCCGCGCAGCTCTATCGCCAGGCGATCGCCGGCATCGACAAGCATTGCCAAACGCAGTACCGCCAGCCGTTCGCCAAGCTCACGACCGACCAGCAGGACCAGGTGCTGCATGCGCTCGAAGACGGCAA
This sequence comes from Frateuria sp. GZRe14, assembly GCF_051900395.1. Lineage (NCBI taxonomy): Bacteria > Pseudomonadati > Pseudomonadota > Gammaproteobacteria > Lysobacterales > Rhodanobacteraceae > Frateuria > Frateuria sp. GZRe14. The sequence continues at coordinate 191,511 of NZ_JBHZGJ010000001.1, forward strand.
GGTCGACCTGGGCGACGTGCCGTCGAAGACCTTTTTCAACCTGCTCTGGCAGAACACCCAGGAAGGCTTCCTCGCCGACCCCGCCTACGGCGGCAACCGCGACTTCGCCGGCTGGAAACTGATCGGCTTCCCGGGCCCGCGCTACAACTACGTGCGCGAGATCGGCGAATACGGCAAGCCGTACCCGCAGCCCTGCGTCAGCCTGATCGGCCGCGTGCCCGGCGCCGCGCTCGCCCATGCCGGGGAAGCTTCCTGATGGCGCGGCGGATGCCGCCGGTAGACGTGGTGCTGGTCGGCTTCGGCTGGACGGCTTCGATCATCGCGCAGGAACTGACCGACGCCGGCGTGCAGGTGCTCGCGCTGGAGCGCGGCGCCTGGCGCGACACCGTCCCCGACTTCGCCACCGACCACATCCAGGACGAGTTGCGCTATGCGGTGCGCAAGCAGATCTTCGAATCGCCCGAGCGCGAGTCGCTGACCTTCCGCAACAACGCCAGTCAGACCGCGCTGCCGATGCGCCACCTGGGCTCGTTCCTGCCGGCCGCGGGCGTGGGCGGCGCGGGCGTGCACTGGAACGGCCAGTGCTGGCGCTTCCTGCCACAGGACTTCCTGATACGCACGCACACCGAGCAGCGCTACGGCAAAGGCTTCATTCCCGCGGACATGAACCTGCAGGACTGGGGCGTCACCTACGAGGAACTGGAACCGCACTACGACCGCTTCGAATACCTCTGCGGCGTGTCCGGCCAGGCCGGTAACGTCGGCGGCCAGCTGGTCGCCGGCGGCAACCCGTTCGAAGGTGCGCGGCAACGCGGCTATCCGCTGCCGCCGCTGGAGCGCAGCGCCTCCACCGTGCTGTTCGACAAGGCCGCGCGCGAGGTGGGCTTCAAGCCGTTTCCGTGCCCGGCGGCCAACGCCTCGCGGCCGTACCGCAATCCGTTGGGCGTGCAGATGGGCCAGTGCACCTACTGCGGGTACTGCGAATGGTTCGGCTGCGGCAACTATTCCAAGGCCAGTCCGCAAACGACCATCCTCCCGGTCCTGCTGAAGAAGGACAACTTCCACTTCCGCACGCACTGCAACGTCACCCGCGTCAACACCGATTCGAGCGGCAAGCGCGCCACCGGCGTTACCTACGTCGATGTCGAGGGCAACCAGATCGAGCAGCCGGCGCAGATGGTGGTGCTGTGCGCCTTCGCCCAGCACAACGTGCACCTGCTGCTGCTTTCGAAGATCGGCCAGCCGTATGACCCGGTATCGAACACCGGCGTGGTCGGGCGCAACTACGCCTACCAGATCACGTCCTCGGTCGACGTGTTCCAGAAGGAGCGGCTCAATCCGTTCATGGGCGCCGGCGCGCTCGGCCAGGCGATCGACGAGTTCAACGGCGACAACTTCGACCACGGCCCGCACGGCTTCGTCGGTGGCGGCTACATCGCGCTGTGGAATACCGGCGGGCGGCCGATCCTGCAGCACTACCTGCCCCAGAACGCGCCCAAGTGGGGCGCGGGGTGGAAGAAGGCGATGCACGAGAACTACCTCACCGCCTGCTCCATCGCCACCCACGGCAGCGTGATGAGCTATCGCAACAGCTACCTGGACCTGGACCCGACCTGGCGCGACGTCTACGGCAACCCGCTGCTGCGCCTGACCTTCGACTTCCAGCCCAACGAGCTGAAGATGTCCGGCTTCCTCACCGACAAGGCCGCGCAGATCGGCCGCGCGATTCCCGGCGCCAGCATCCACGAGAAGAAGCGCCAGGGTCCGTACTCGATCGTGCCTTACCAGACCACGCACAACACCGGCGGCGCGGTGATGGGCGACGACCCGAAGACCTCGGTGGTCAACCGCTACCTGCAGAGCTGGGACGTGCCGAACCTGTGGGTGATGGGCGCGAGCGTGTTCCCGCAGAACGCCGGCTACAACCCGACCGGCACGGTCGGCGCGCTGACCTACTGGTCGGCCGAAGCGATGAAGCGGTACCTGAAGAACCCCGGCCCGCTGGTGACGGCATGAGCGCGGCACGTACCCGTTCCCGGCAAGCGGGGACCCTGCGCAGGAACCTGGCGCTCGCGGCCCTGCTCCTGCTCGCCATGCTGTGCGCCGCCTGCAGCCATGACCGCGACGCGGGCGCACCCTCGGCGATCAAGCTCGGCGAGCGCATGAGCGCCGGCCCGTGGAGCGAGATCTCGCGCGGCCGCTACCTGGTCCGCGCCGGCGACTGCGAGGCCTGCCACACCGCACCCAACGGCATGCCGTTCGCCGGCGACCGCGCCATCCCCACGCCCTTCGGCACCATCTACTCCAGCAACATCACGCCGGACCCGGAAACCGGCATCGGCCGCTGGACCGACGAGGACTTCTATCGCGCCATGCACGAGGGCATCGACCGGGAAGGGAACCATCTCTATCCGGCCTTCCCCTACCCCTGGTACACCAGGCTGAGCCGCGACGACGTACTGTCGATCAAGGCCTACCTCGACACGCTGACGCCCGTGCGCCAGATCCACCGCCGCAACGCGTTGCCGTGGCCGCTCGACCAGCGCGCGCTGATGGCGATGTGGAACGGCATGTACTTCGACGACGGCACCTACCAGCCCGATCCCAAACGCTCGGCGCAATGGAACCGCGGCGCGTACCTGGTCAAGGGCCTTGGCCACTGCAGCGCCTGCCACGGTGACAAGAACCTCGCCGGCGCCACCGACATGGACGAGTCGCCCACGGGCGGCTATGCCGAGAACGCCTATGCGCCGAGCCTGGCCGGTGGCGCGCGCGATGGGTTGGGCAGCTGGACCACGCAGGACATCGTGCAGTACCTGGGCACCGGCCGGAACAGCCGCACTTCGGCCGCCGGTCCCATGGCCGAAGTCGTCGAGCAGTCGACCCAGTACCTGAGCAAGCCCGACCTGGAAGCGATCGCGGTATACCTGAAGAGCCTGCCGGCGCCCAAGGACACGTCGGTGGCCACGGTCGACAAGAACACCCTCGATCGCGGCGCCGCGCTTTACGTGGACAACTGCGCGGGTTGCCACCTGAAGCAGGGCCAGGGCGAGATCGGCGCGTTCCCGCCGTTGCGGCAAAGCTCCGCCGTGCAGGCCGCGAGCGCCGACACGCTGATCGGCGTGATCCTCGACGGTGCACGCATTCCCAGGACTACCGCCGAACCCACCGGCCTGGCGATGCAGGGCTTCGCCGACCACCTGAGCGACGCACAGATCGCCGACCTCACCACCTACATCCGCAACGCCTGGGGCAATCACGCCGGAGCCGTGGATGCGGACGACGTGGAAGACCTGCGAGCGACCTTGCGCGAATCGCCGTGACGCCGTGCTCCCGTCTTCCGGAGAGGAGAGGGTGGGGGTGAGCCGTTGGGCTCGCGGGAGTTTCAGGCGCTCTGCTCCCTCTCCCGCTCGGGGAGAGGAGGCGAAGGTCGGCGCCTCGCGCCTGCGCACTTAAAAAAACCCGCGCGCGCTTCACGCCACCCCTGCGAAGGTTGCCATCGAACGCTCGCCGGAAAGGACCACCACGAGAGGGCGATGACCCAGATCTTCCATCCGCGCTTCGGCTTGTTCGTCAAGCTCACCCTGTTGGCCGTGCTGATCCTGGCCAGCGCCGCCGTGCTGGCCTGGCGCGGGCTGACCAACGGACCGCATCGCATCGGCGAGGCCGTGGAACAACCCGTCCCCTTCAGCCACAAGCACCATGTCGGCGACGACGGCATCGACTGCCGCTATTGCCACGACACGGTGGAGACCTCTGCTTTCGCCGGCATGCCGCCGATCTCCACCTGCATGACCTGCCACTCGCAGCTGTACACCGACCAGTCCGTGCTCCAGCCGGTGGTCGAAAGCTGGCGGCGCGGCATGGCACTGCACTGGAACCGCGTCCATCAGCTGCCCGACTTCGTCTACTTCAATCATTCCATTCACGTCGCCAAGGGCGTCGGCTGCGAGAGCTGCCATGGTCGTGTCGACCGCATGCCGCTGACGATGCGCACGAAATCGCTGTCGATGGAGTGGTGCCTGGACTGCCACCGCGCGCCGCAGAAATACCTGCGCCCGCGCGAGCAGGAGTTTGCCATGGGGTGGCAGGCACGGGACCAGGAAAAACTCGGCCTGGCGTTGGTCAAGCGCTACCACATCGACACCCGCCGGCTGACGGACTGCTCGGTATGCCATCGATGAGCGCTCTTCCGGGAGGCCCCGCATGACCGGCGCGCTCGACGCCCTACGCACGCGCCTGGCCGACAGTCGCGGCCCGCACTACTGGCGCGCACTGGAGGAACTCGTCGAGCAACCGGCGTGGCGCAATCGCCTGCGCGAAGCCTTCCCGCAGCTCTCCCAGCTCGAACCCATGCTCGACCGCCGCGGCTTCCTCAAGCTGCTCGGCGCCTCGCTGGCGCTGGCGGGCCTGGGCGCCTGCAGCCGTCCGCCGCAGGAAGAGATCGTGCCGTGGGTGCGCCGGCCCGACGGGATGCCGCCGGCGTTGCCGCGCTTCTACGCCAGCACGCTGGCCTGCGCCGGCGACGTGGCCGGCGTGCTGGTGGAAACCCACCAGGGGCGACCGACCAAGATCGAAGGCAATCCCGCGCACCCGGCGAGCCTTGGCGCCACCACGCCGGCGATGCAGGCGGCCGTGCTGGAGCTGTGGGACCCGGACCGCTCGCAAAGCCCGGTCCACGACGGCGTGGCCACCAGCTGGGACGCGTTCGGCGAGGAGGCCATCACGCTCGCGGCGCGCTTCTCCCGCGACGGTCGCGGCCTGCACGTGCTGAGCGGCCGGATCGATTCCCCCACACTGGCGGCGCAGCGCGAGGCCTGGCTCCAACGCTTCCCCGGCGCGCGCTGGCATCAGTACGAAGCGGTCGACGAAGACAACGCGCTGGCTGGCGCGCGTCTGGCCTTCGGCGATCCATTGCGGCCGCGCTACCACTTCGACCGCGCGCAGGTGATTCTCGCGCTGGAGGCCGATTTCCTGGCCACCATGCCCGGCTCCCTGCGCCACGCACGCGACTTCACCACCGCCCGCGACCCGCAGTCGGTGGACTTCAGCCGCCTATACGTGATGGAAGCCTCGCCCTCGCTCACCGGCGCCAAGGCCGACCACCGCTGGGCGCTGGGTTCGGCGCACATCGGCATGGCCGCGCTGGAACTGGGCGAGCTGCTCGGCATGCCCGACGTGCACGCCACGCAGTCCAGCGGCCTGTCCGCCCGCCGCCTGCGCGCGCTGGCGCAGGATCTGGACGCGCAGCACGGCAGCTCGCTGGTGCTCGCCGGACGCACGCAGCCGCCGTGGGTGCACGCGCTCGCGCACCTGCTCAACGAGGCGCTCGGCAACGTCGGACACACGGTCGAGTACTACGCGCCGCCCGAGCCGTGGGAGTCGTCGGCGCAGGGCCTGCGCGACCTCACCGCGGCGATGGCCGCCGGCCGCGTCGACACGCTGCTGATCCTCGAGGGAAACCCGGCCTACGCCACGCCCGCCGATGCCGGGTTCACCCGGCACCTGGCCAAGGTGCCGCACCGCATCCACTTGGGCCTCTACCGCGACGAAACCGCCCGTGCCTGCCACTGGCACCTGCCGCGCACGCATGCGCTGGAAAGCTGGTCGGACCTGCGCGCCGCCGACGGCACCGCCAGCGTGGTGCAGCCGGTGATCGCGCCGTTGTACGACAGCCGCAGCGCGCACGAACTGCTGGCGATGTTCATGGGCGACCTGCAAAGCCCGCGCACGCGCGTGCAGTCCACCTGGCAGGCCGACGCCGCGGCGTGGACGGCCATCCTGCAAGGCGGCGTCATCCCGCACAGCGCGCCGCCCACGCAACAGCCGCGCGTGGACCGCGGCTTCCTCGCGCAGGTAGCGCCGCCGGCCGACGAGCCTGGCCTGGAACTGCTGTTCGCTCCGGATCCGACCGTGTGGGACGGCCGCTACGCCAACAATGGCTGGCTGCAGGAGCTGCCTAAGCCCCTCACCACGCTGACCTGGAACAACGTCGCGCTGGTCAGCACCGAGCTCGCGCTCGCGCATGACCTGGCGAACGGCGATGCGCTGGAACTGCGCATCGACGGCCGCCACACCCAGGCGCCGGTGTGGGTGATGCCGGGACAGGCCGCACGCAGCGTCACCGTCTGGCTCGGCTACGGCCGCCGCCACGCCGGGCGCGTGGGCGGGCAGTTGGGCTTCGACGCCTATGCGTTGCGCAGCGCGGATGCGCCATGGCGCTGCGACGGCCTGCGCATCAACCGCACCGGCGCGAACCACGCGCTCGCCACCACCCAGCGCCACCACGCCATGGAAGGCCGCGCGCCCGTGCGCGTTGCCACGCTCGACGCCTACCGCGACGACCCTGCTTTTGCGCAGGAACGCACGCCGCCGCCGCCCAGCCTCTACCCCGACCGACCGCCCGGCGAATACGCCTGGGGCATGAGCGTCGACCTCAACGCCTGCATCGGCTGCGGCGCCTGCACCGTCGCCTGCCAGGCGGAGAACAACATTCCCGTGGTCGGCGCGGAGGAAGTCGGGCGCGGCCGCGAGATGCACTGGATCCGCATCGACCGCTACTACGAAGGCGACGCGCGCGCGCCACGCATTCACCACCAGCCGGTGCCGTGCATGCACTGCGAGCACGCGCCGTGCGAGGTGGTCTGCCCGGTCGGCGCGACCGTGCACGATGCGGAAGGCCTCAACGTGCAGGTCTACAACCGCTGCGTGGGTACGCGCTTCTGCTCCAACAACTGCCCCTACAAGGTGCGTCGCTTCAACTTCCTGCAGTACAGCGACCTCACCACCGAAACGCTGAAGGCGCAGCGCAACCCGGACGTCACCGTGCGCAACCGCGGCGTGATGGAGAAATGCACCTACTGCATCCAGCGCATCGAGACCGCGCACATCGCCGCCGACAAGGACGGCCGGCGCATCGCCGACGGTGAGGTGCTGACCGCCTGCCAGGCGGTATGTCCCACCCAGGCGATCGTCTTCGGCGACCAGCAGGACAGCGCCAGCGCGGTCAGCCGGCAGAAGGCCTCGCCCCGTCACTACACGCTGCTGGAGGAGCTCAACACCCGCCCGCGCACAACCTACCTCGCCGCGATCCGCAACCCGCACCCGGCGCTGGAGGATGACGCATGAGCTTGCTTGGCGTACCTCACGCTCGCCTCAGCTCCTCTCCCTTTCTCCGGGTGGGAGAGGGAGCTGTATCGGTGGCGCGGGGGGCGTCGGCATGACCACGCCGCTCCTCGCCCCGTGCGAAACCCACGCGTCGATCACCGACAAGGTCAGCGCCATCGTGCTCGAGCGCCCCACCGGCCGTCTGTGGATGCTCGCCTTCGCGCTCTCCTTCGTGCTCACCGCCTGGCTGGGCGTCGGCATCGTGTGGCTGCTGGTGAAGGGCGTCGGCATCTGGGGCCTGGATATCCCGGTAGCGTGGTCCTTCGCCATCGCCGACTACGTGTGGTGGATCGCCATCGGCATGGCCGGCACCTTCATTTCCGGCGGCCTGTACCTGGCGCGCCAGGGCTGGCGCAACGCGCTCAACCGCTACGCCGAGGCGATGACCGTGTTCGCCGTGTCGGTGTCGGGCATCTTCCCGATCCTGCACCTGGGCCGGCCGTGGTTCTTCTACTGGCTCGCGCCTTACCCCGATCGCATGGGCGTGTGGCCGCAGTGGAAGAGCTCCCTGTTCTGGGATTTCTCGGCGATCGTCGCCTACCTGATCGTCTCGGTGCTCTACTTCTACGTCGGCCTGATCCCCGACCTGGCCACCTTGCGCGACCGCGCCACCACGCGCGGCAAGCAGGTGTTCTACGGGCTTCTCGCAGCCGGCTGGCGCGGCGAGGCGCGGCACTGGCAGCGGTTCGAGACGCTCAACCTGCTGCTCGCCGCAATGGCGGTGCCGCTGGTGTTCTCGGTGCACTCGATGGTGGCGCTGGATTTCTCCGAGGGGCTGCTGCCGGGCTGGCACTCGACGATCTTCCCGCCGTTCTTCGTCGCCGGCGCCCTGTTCTCCGGTTTCGGCATGGTGCTGGTGCTGGGTATCCCGCTGCGGCGCTTCTTCGGCCTGGGGGATTTCATCACTGAGCGGCACATCGCCAACCTGGCCAGGCTGATGCTGGCGGCGGGCCTGTTCGTCGACTACAGCTACGCCTCGGAGCTGTTCAACGCGTTCTACAGCGGCGACCGCTACGAGATCGCGCACGCCATGGCCGAGCTCACCGGCGCCTACGCCTGGGTGTACTGGACGATCATCGGCTGCAACGTGGTGGCGATCCAGGCGATCTGGTTCGAGCGCGTGCGGCGCAGCCACGCGGCGCTGTTCGTGATCGCGCTGCTGGTGCTCATCGGCATGTGGTTCGAGCGCTTTCTGCTCATCGTCAGCAGCCTGTACCACGACTTCCTGCCCTCGAGCTGGGGCATGTTCTATCCGACCGTGTGGGACATCGCCTTCCTGGCAGGGTCGATCGGATTGTTCTTCCTGTTGTTCCTGCTGTTCGTGCGGTTGCTCCCGCTGTTGCCGATGTTCGAACTGCGCAAGCTGCGCGCGCGACTCGAACGGGAGGGCGCATGAGCACGCTGCACGAGCAGGGATGGCTGGCCCGCTTCGACCATGCCGAGGCGCTGCTGATGGCGGTGCGCGAACTGCGCGGCCGTGGCTACACGCAGCTGGAGGCCTACACGCCCTACCCGGTCGAAGGCCTCGCCCAGGCGCTGGGGCCGATGCGCAACCGCATCCCTCTGCTGGTGTTGCTCGGTGGCCTGGTCGGCGGTTTCGGCACGCTGCTGCTGGAGTGGTACGCCTCGGTGATCGACTACCCGATCAACGTCGGCGGCCGGCCAGACGCCAGCTGGCCGGCCTTCATTCCGGCCGCATTGGAAATGACCATCCTGTTCGCCGCGCTGTTCGGCGTCGTCGGCCTGTTCTTCGCCAACGGCCTGCCGCGGCTCAACCATCCGCTGTTCGACGTGCCGTGCTTCGAGGCGGCCAGCCGCGACGGCTTCTTCGTGTGGCTGCGTGCGGACGACCCGCGTTTCGACGCGACCCTGGCACACGACGATCTCGCGCGGCTGGCGCCGCTGGCGATCGAGAGGGTAGGGCGATGAAGCGCTACCGGCTTTTCCCCCGCAGGAGCGCTCCTGGACGCGACCGCGATGTCGCGGTGGCGCCCAAGGCTGCTTCTGCAACGAAAGCCGCGCTTCTGCTTGTCCTATCGCTCCTGGGCGGCTGCGAGCAGTCCATGCACGACATGTACGCGCAGCCCAAGTACAAACCGCTCGAACCCAGTCCCCTCTTCGCCGACGGCAACAGCGCCCGCACGCCGCCGCCGGGCAGCGTGCCGATGGCGCAGGGGGCGGGGGCCGATACCGCGAGCGGCCGCCGCGGGCAGATGACGTTGGCGCCCGATCCCGGCCCGGCGCTGCCATTGGATGCGCAGGGCCGCAGCCTCGCGCAAGGGGACGTCGACGAGCGCCGCTACGCCAACCCGCTGCCGGTAACCATGACGCTGCTCGAACGCGGGCAGCAGCGCTTCGACATCTACTGCGCGCCCTGCCACGGTCGCTCGGGCAACGGCGACGGCATGATCGCCCGGCGCGGCTTCCCCGCGCCGCCGAGTTACCACACCGACCGCCTGCGCAACGCGCCGGACAGCCATTTCTACCAGGTCATCAGCGACGGCTACGGCGTGATGTATCCGTATGCCGATCGCATCAGTCCGCACGACCGCTGGGCGATCGTGGCCTACATCCGTGCGCTGCAGCTCTCCCAGCACGCCCCGCGCGACCGGCTCACGCCACAGGACCTGGCGCGCCTGCCGGCGGAGGCGCGCCGATGAGCCGCCGATGGCCCAGGGTGTCGCGCGGCGAAGGCATCGCGGCAGTGGCCGGCGTCCTCGCGCTGGTCGGTTGCCTGCTGCTGGGGCTGCACGCGCCTCGCGCGGTGTTGCTGTCCTATCTCTTTGCCTGGCTGTTCTGGCTGGCGCCGGCGCTGGGCAGCGTGGGCCTGCTGCTGATCCATGCGCTGACCGGCGGCGACTGGGGCTTCGCGCTGCGTCCTGCCTTGCTGGCGGCCAGCCGCCGCCTGCCGCTGATGGCCGTGCTGCTGCTGCCGGTGCTGATCGGCGTGGCAGTGCTCTTTCCCTGGGCCGACGCGCAGGCGGCCGATCCAAACCTCGACCACCAGCGTTGGTGGCTCGATGTGCCGTTCTTCCTCGTGCGCGCGGTGGTCGTGTTCGCCTTGTGGCTGTGGCTGGCGCACGGTATCCGACGGCGGCTGGCCACGCCCGCGGCTGGCCGCTTCGCCGCCGGGGGCCTGGTCCTCTACGCGCTGACCGTGTCGGTGGCGGCGATCGACTGGGTGGCATCGCTGGTGCCGCGCTGGCACTCGACCACGCTCGGCATCCTGGTCGGCACGGCGCAACTGTTGGCCGCGGCCGGGCTGGCCGTGTGGATCAGCGTGACGCGCCGCGACGCCGCCGCACCATCGTGGACGGCCAGACGGCTGAACGACCTCGGCAGCATCCTGATGGTGCTGGTGCTGGCCTGGGGCTACCTGGCCTTCATGGACTACCTCACCGCATGGATCGCCGACCTCCCGTCCGAAACGGTGTGGTACCTGCCCAGGGTGAAGACCGCCTGGCGCTGGCTCGGGGCGTTCCTGGTGCTGTTCCACCTGGCGCTGCCGTTCGCCGTGCTGCTCTCGCGCAACGCCAAGCAGCGCGTGGCCTGGCTGGCCGGCGTGGCGTTGTGGCTGTTCCTCGCCCAGGTCGGCTATGTCGCCTGGCTGGTGCTGCCCGGCCTGCGCGACCACGCGCTGGCCTGGAGCGACCCGCTGGCGTGGATCGGCATCGGCGGGCTCTGGTGGCTGGGCTACGGCGCGCAGCGGCGCGTGGCGCTGGAGGTCAGGCCATGAGCCGTGAACCCGATTCGCACGAGTCCTACCTGGTGGCGGCCGGCGTGCTGCACTGGGCGGCGGCGATCCTGGCGCTCAGCCTGCTCGCGATCGTGCTGCTGGTCTACGCGTGGGCGCGGCCGGTGCTGACCGCGGGCGAGCCGCCGACCCAGCCGATTCCCCCACAGCCACGGTTGCAACCCGATCCGGCCGCCGACATCGCCGCCGAGCGCGCGCTGCAGCGTTCGCGTCTGGACGGCTATATGTGGGCGGACAAGGCGCACACGGTGGCGCGGATTCCCATCACGCGAGCCATGGCGATGGTCGCGGCGGGGCAGGGTGGGCCGGTGCCGGCTTCCTCCACGGAGCGTCCGCGATGACGTCGATCCCCTGCAGGAGTGCCGCTTGTGCGCGACCGCGCGGCCCGATCGTGCCTGGCGGCCGCGCACGAGGTGCACTCTTGCGGTTGGCCATGCTCTTCCTTCTGTGGATGCCCGTGGCGTGGGCCACGCAGGCGCCGCCACCACCCCGCGATCTCGCCCAGCGCGCCGGCTTCGACCAGCGCCTGGGCGCCCATGTCCCCCTCGACGCGCGCTTCCAGGACGCCGACGGCAGGTCCGTCGACCTGCGCACGCTCGCCCGGGGCAAGCCGCTGCTGCTCGCGCTGGGCTACTACCGCTGCCCCAACCTCTGCGACGTGGTGCTGAACGGCATGGCGCACACACTGTCCAGGCTCGACCTGCAGCCCGGCCGCGATTTCGCGGTGGCCTTCGTCAGCATCGATCCGGCCGAAACGCCGGCGGACGCACGCCAGGCGCAGGCGATGCTCGCGCGGATGCACGCGGACGCCCGCGTGCGGCACTGGCACTTCCTTACTGGCGACCCGGACAGCATCGCCGCGCTCTCGCATTCCATCGGCTTCCGCTACTTCTACGACGACCACCTGCACCAGTACGCCCACGCCGCCGGCCTGGTGGCGATCACACCGGATGGCACGGTCGCGCAGTACTTCTTCGGCGTGTCCTGGCCGCCGGCTTCGTTGCGGCTGGCGCTGGTCAGCGCCTCGCGCGGGCAGCTGGGCACGCTGATCGACCAGCTGGTGCTGTTGTGCTGCGGTTACGACCCGACCACCGGCCGCTACAGCCTGGCGATCGGCCGCACCATGCAGGTGCTGGGCGTGGCCTTCGCGCTGGCACTGGCCGGCTGGCTGGCCTGGCTGAAGGCGAGGGGGCGCGCATGATGCTGCCGCAGGCGTCCTCCTTCGCGCCGAACGTCGACCATCTGTTCGACGCGTTGCTGCTGTTGTGCGGCCTGGTGGTCGTCGGCGTATTCACGCTGATGATCGTGTTCTGCGTGAAGTACCGCCATGGCACCGACGCGGTGCGCACGCCGGCGCATCAGCACCTTGGCGTGGAACTGACCTGGACGCTGGTGCCCTTCTTCCTGTTCATGGGCATCTTCGGCTGGAGCGTGCATTTGTGGATCCGCATGCGCACGCCACCGAAGGACGCCCAGCCGGTCTACGTGGTCGCCAAGCAGTGGATGTGGAAGGTGCAGCATCCGGGCGGCCAGCGCGAGATCGACCAGCTGCACGTACCGGTAGGCCAGCCGATCCGCCTGGTGATGACCTCGCAGGACGTGATCCACAGCTTCTACGTGCCTGCCTTCCGCGTGAAGCAGGACGTGTTGCCGGGACGCTACACGCAGCTGTGGTTCACCGCGACCGAAGCGGGCACTTACCACCTCTTCTGTGCCGAGTTCTGCGGCACCGACCACTCGCGCATGCGGGGGCGCGTCGTCGTGATGGCGCCCTCCGACTACGCGCGCTGGCTGCATGCGCACCAGGGCACCGGCCTGGCCGCGCAAGGCGCGGACCTGTTCCGGCAGCTCGGCTGCAGCGGCTGCCACGATCCGCAGTCGGGCGTGCACGCGCCCGACCTCTACGACCTCTACGGCCGTACCGTGCCGCTGGCCGACGGTTCACAGGTGCTGGCCGACGAGCGCTACCTGCACGACGCGATCCTGCTGCCGAAGAAGCAGGTCGCCGCCGGCTACGCGCCGATCATGCCCAGCTTCGAGGGCCGCATCGGCGAGGAGGACGTGCTGGCCCTGGTGGCGTACCTGAAGACCCGCACCCACGCGGCGGAGGACACCGATGAGCACCGTTGAGCTGCTGACGCCGCGCAGTTACCTGGAGGAAGGCTTCGGTTTGCGATCGTGGCTGACGACCCACGACCACAAGCGCATCGCCGTCCTGTACGGCATCGGCATCACCTTCTTCTTCTTCCTCGGCGGCCTCGCCGCCGCGCTGATCCGCTGGGAGCTGGTCACGCCCGCCGGCGACCTGCTGAGCGCGGAAACCTACAACAAGGCGTTCACCTTCCACGGCGTGGTGATGGTCTGGTTCTTCCTGATCCCCTCGATCCCCGCCACGCTGGGCAACTTCCTGCTGCCGCTGATGATCGGCGCGCGCGACGTGGCCTTCCCGCGGCTGAACCTCTTCAGCTGGTACCTGTACATGGGCGGCGGCGTGTTCACCCTGGCCTGCCTGCTGCTGGGCGGCGTGGACACCGGCTGGACCTTCTACACGCCCTTCTCGACGATGTTCTCCAACTCGCACGTGATGATGGCGGTGGTCGGCGTGTTCATCGTGGGCTTCTCCTCGATCTTCACCGGCCTCAACTTCATCGTCACCGTGCACACGCTGCGGGCGCCGGGCATGACCTGGATGCGGCTGCCGCTGTTCGTGTGGTCGATGTACGCGGTGGCGCTGGTCATGATCCTGGCCACGCCCGTGCTGGCGATGACGCTGGCGCTGATCGGACTGGAGCGGTTGTTCGGCGTCGGCATCTTCGATCCGGCGCTGGGCGGCGATCCGGTGCTGTTCCAGCACTTCTTCTGGTTCTACTCGCACCCGGCCGTGTACATCATGATCCTGCCCGGCATGGGGCTGGTCAGCGAACTGATCACCCACGGCGCGCGCCGGCGCATCTTCGGCTACAAGTTCATGGTCTACGCGATCATCGGCATCGCGGTGGTCGGCTTCCTGGTGTGGGGGCACCACATGTTCGTGGCGGGGCAGTCGATGTACGCGAGCATCGTGTTCTCGATCCTCTCCTTCATCATCGCGGTGCCCTCGGCGATCAAGGTCTTCAACTGGACCGCCACGCTGTACAAGGGCGACATCAGCTTCGACGCGCCGATGCTCTACGCACTGGGCTTCGTCGGGCTTTTCATGCTGGGCGGGCTGACCGGCCTGTTCCTGGCGGCCACCGCGCTGGACGTGAACCTCACCGACACCTACTTCGTGGTGGCGCACTTCCACTACATCATGGTCGGCGGCGCGGTGATGGCCTACCTGGGCGGCATCCACTACTGGTGGCCCAAGATCACCGGGCGGCTGTATTCGGAGGCGTGGGCGCGTTTCGCCGCCATCCTGATGTTCTTCGGCTTCAACCTCACCTTCTTCCCGCAGTACATCCTCGGCTGGGAAGGCATGCCGCGGCGCTATCACGAGTACCTGCCGCAGTTCCAGGTCTGGAACGTGCTGTCTTCGGCCGGCGCGACGATCCTCGGCGTGGCCTACCTGCTGCCGCTGCTCTATCTCGCCTGGTCGCTGCGCCACGGCGAACGGGCCGGTTCGAATCCATGGGACGCGACCGGGCTGGAATGGCAGACCAGCTCGCCGCCGCCGCCGCACAACTTCGACGAAACCCCGCTCGTCACCGAAGGCCCCTACGCCTACCGCCGATGAACGCCCGACTCCATCCCGTACCCGAACAGTTCGACGACCCCGTGCAGCAGCGCGAGGCCGCGACCCTGGGCATGTGGGCATTCCTGGCCACCGAGATCCTGTTCTTCGGCGTGCTGTTCGCCGGCTACACGCTGTGCCGCGTGCGCTTCCCCGAGGCCTTCGCCGAAGCCAGCCGGCACACCGACATGCTGCTGGGCACGATCGAGACCGCCGTGCTGCTGACCAGCAGCTGTGCGGTGGCGCTGTCGGTGCGCGAGGTACAGCTGGGCGGCCGCCGGCTGGCCACGGCGTTGCTGGGCCTCACCGCACTGCTGGGCATCGGCTTTCTGGTGATGCACGGCTTCGAGTACGCCGCCGAGTACCAGGAGGGATTGATCCCGGGCATCCGCTACACCCAGCACGGCGTGTACGCGCACGGCATGGCGATCTTCTATTGCCTGTACTACTTCATCACCGGCTTCCACAGCATCCACGTGGCCATCGGCGTGGTGCTGATGGGCGTGATGGCCTGGCGCACCTGGCATGGCGCCTACGATGCCGACTACCACACGCCGCTGGAACTGACCGCGCTGTACTGGCATCTGGTCGACATCGTGTGGATCTTCGTCTATCCGGTGATCTACCTGGTCGGGAGGGCCGGGTGAACGCGCGTCCGCAACGTACCCACCGCAGCGGCCCGCGGCCTCCCTCGCTGGGCAGCAACCTGTGGACGCTGCTCGCCCTGCTGGTGCTGCTGGGACTGAGCGCCGGCAGTGCGCTGCTCGAGCTCGGCCCCTTCAACACCGTGGCCAACCTGGGCATCGCGGTGGCCAAGGCCTTGCTGGTGCTGACCATCTTCATGCGCCTGAAAACCGACAACGCGCTGCTGCGGATCGTCGCCGGCGTCGGGTTTGCGTGGCTGGCGGTGATGATCGCGCTGTCGCTGGCCGACGTGCTGACCCGCACCCCGCTGCTGGCGCCCTGGTAGGAGGCGTGGCATGGATTCTGCTTTTCCACGCGCAGGGGCGATTCATCGGCATGCTGGCACCATCGTGGCAGGCATCGTGACCCCCGCCTCCGCGACTGGTCCTGTCATCGTTCCGCCCATGAGCACGCCGCCCGAAACCCTGTCATTCCCGCCGCTGTCCGCGTTCGGCGGTTTTCGCGAGGCGGCGCAGGCCTGCCTGTCGATGCTGCGCGAGCGAACCGGCGTCGGCGCCTGGTATCTCACCCGCGTCCAGGGCGAGGACTGGCTGGTGCTGGCGGCGTCCGACGACTGCTTCGGCGTGCGCAGCGGCGACGCCCTCAAGTGGGCGGACTCGATCTGCTCGCGAATGGTGCGCGGCGGCCCCTGCGTGGTGCCCGACGTCAGCGCCCACGCGCCGTACGCCGCCGCGCCGATCGCCAGCCGCGGCATCGCCGCGTACCTGGGCGTGCCCGTGCATCTGGACCATGGCGCGATCGGCACCCTGTGCGGCATCGATCCGCAGCCGGTATCGGTGGACGTGGAGCGCTGGCTGCCGATCGTGCAGCTGTGCGCGCAGATGCTCGCCACGCTCTGGTGCCACGACGTCGATCTGAAGGAAACCCGCCGCCGCGCCGAGCGCGCCGAGCTGGAAGCGATGACCGACCCGATGACCGGCATCTTCAACCGCCGCGGCTGGCGCGAACTGCTCGCGCTGGAGGAGCAGCGCTGCCGCGACGAACACACCACCGCCGGCGTGGTGGTGGTCGACCTGGATCGCCTCAAGCAGACCAACGACAGCCAGGGCCATGCCGCGGGTGACGAGCTCATCCAGCGCGCCGCGACAGAAATCACCCGTGCCGTGCGCGCGGTGGACGTGGTGGCGCGTCTGGGCGGCGACGAGTTCGTGGTGCTGATCCTGGACGTGGGCCCCACCGAACTGGCACGCCAGGCTGCCCGCATCGAACAGGCGCTGCGCTCCGCCGGCGTCGCCGCCACGCTCGGCTACAGCTGGCGCGGTCCCGACCGCGACCTGGGCGAGGCCTACCGCGAGGCGGACCTGCTGATGCTCGACGCCAAGCGCGGCCGGCACCGCCTTTCGTAGGCGGGCTTCGGCCATGCGGCCACGTCCGCCGCGGTGGGATGAAACCCACCCTACGGGTGCCGCGGAAGTGTCAGTCCCCGGTCGCCATCGGCGCCTTGCCGCGACGGCTCGGCAGCATCGACGCCAGCACGCCGTCGCGGCGGATCAGCCCGTGGTACAGCCCCGCGCTCATGTGCGCCACGAAGGTGAGGAACAGCAGCCAGGCGAGGTAGCGGTGCGCTTTGCGCAGCCAGGCGAACAATGCGGCGTTCTCCGGCAGGATCGCCGGCAGCCGCAGCGCGTCGCCCAGCATCACTGGGTAGCCGCCGGCCGACAGCATCCCCCAGCCGAGCAGCGGCAGCGCCAGCATCAGCGCGTACAGCAGCCAGTGCGAGGCCAGCGCCGCGAGCCGTTGCCAGAGCGGGAGATCCGCCGGCAGCGGCGGGGGACGATGGCGCAAGCGCAACGCCAGGCGCGCGATCGCCAGCAGCAGGATCGCGATGCCCAGCGGCTTGTGGATCGCCAGCAACCAGCCGTGCTTTTGCGACACGGTGGCGACCATGCCGGCGCCGATGAACAGCATCGCCACGATCATCGTGGCCATCGTCCAGTGCAGCAGCCGCGCGAGCGGATGGAAGGTGGTCGGCGTGTTCATCGGGTGGCCTCCGCGGTATGACGCGCGCTGCCGGGCAGGTGCGCCTCCTCGGCGGTACGGCGCAGGTAGGAGTCGGCATACGCGGCCGAGCGCGCGGCCAGCAGGGGATCGGCCGAAGGCTCGATGCCGGCCGGCAGCACCGTCGGGTCGTAGTTGACGTCGCGGCATGCGCCGCTGTCCTGCGCCTGCATGCGCTCGATCACCAGCGTGCCGGCGTCCACCGCGGGGCGGTCGGCCGGCCAGACGCGCGCGGCGTCGTCGACGGGGTCATTGGGCGCGGCGAAGGTCAGTCGCAAGGTCCATCGCTGCGGTCCCCGGGCCAGGCGCTGGTCCAGGTCGCGGGCGAGGTAGTCGGGATCGCCGGCCGGTCCCGGGCGCCCATCGCCGGCCTGCGGCACCATCGCCCAGCGCACCGCGCGACGATGTCCTTGCGCATCGACCACATAGAACGCATTGATGCTGTCGTAGCGCTCGGTCACGTAGCTGGCCGACGGCTTCGCGTGTTTCGCCCAGGCGCGGAACGCGGCGGTTTCCGGGTGCGCGGCGAAGAACGCGGCGAGCCTCGCCGGATCGGGCTTGCCGGTGGCCGGATCGGGCCGGCCCGCCAGTGCCTGTTCATAGAACGCCTGCGGCGTGGACACCGGGAACACCGGCATCGCGTTCATGCCGGTGCGCCATTGCTCGCCGTCCGGCAGGTTGAAGCGCAGCGCCATGCTGCGGATCGGCACGCTGCCGTCGGGGGCGTACGGGTTCCCGCCGGGAATGGCGAAGCGGCCGACCACCGGCGTGCGGCCGCGCGCGAACACCGCCGCGGTCGAATACGCGCTCGCCGCGCCGTTGCCCTCGAACCATCCGGCCACGCACACGCCCTTGGCGTGGTTGCGGCGGTAGCCCGGGTGCAGGCCGGCGTTGTCCTGCAGGGTATCGACCAGGCGCTGCGGGGTGAGCCGGTGCGGTGCCAGCCAGCCGCCGACGTAACCGAACGCGGCCACGGTGACGGCCGCCAAGCCGCCAATCAGCGCCCAAGGCGCGGCCTGTCTGAAACGGATCTTCATGGAGGATGCTCCCGGCCCTCGGCCGTGTGGTGATGGCACGCTGGACGCACGGGCGGGCGATTTATTCCCATGCGGTGGAATAATCCACGCGCCGCCGCGTCTATCGGCCAAGCCCCACGCCGGAGTCCGGCCATGCCTGTCCACCCGCTCGACGATGCCCTGCGCGAACTGCTGCCGCGGTTGCGGCGCTTCGCGCTGTGGCTGACGCGTGACCTGTCCAGCGCCGACGACCTGGTCCAGGCCACGCTCGAGCGCGCGCTCTCGCGCTGGTCCAGCCGGCGCGAGGACGCCTCGCTGCGCAGCTGGCTGTTCGCGATCCTGTACCGGCAGTTCCTCGACGGCCGCCGTCGCGCGCAGCGCCACGCCTGGCTGCTCGGCCGCCTGCGCGCGGAGGATGAGCCGCAGGCGCCCTCGGCCGAGCGCGAGGCCATCGCGCAATCGATGCTCGAAGCGTTTGGACGGCTGAACCCGGAACAGCGCAGCCTGCTGCTGTGGGTCACCGTGGAGGGCCTGAGCTACCAGGAAGTCGCGCAGATCCTCGACGTACCCGTCGGCACCGTGATGTCGCGCCTGTCGCGCGCGCGTGCCGCGTTGCGCCGTCTCGGCGAAGGCGAATCCACCACTCCCTCCCTGCGGGTGCTCAAATGAACGAACCCAGCGAACACGACATCCAAGCGTACGTCGATGGCCGCCTCGAGGGCGAGCGCCGCGCCGCCGTGGAGCTTTACCTCGCCCGGCATCCGGAGCGCGCCGCGCAAGTGCAGGCGTGGCAGCACGACGCCCAGCAACTGCGCGCCGCGCTTGCCGGGATCGGGTCGCTGCCGGCCAACCCGGCACTGGACCCGGCCGCGATCCGCGCGCGCCGGCAGCGCCGCCGCGTGTCGCGGCTCGCGCTGGCCGCCTCGTTGCTGCTGTGCGTCGGCATCGGTGGCCTGGGCGGTTGGCAGGTGCGCGGCTGGCAGGTCGCCCGCGCGATGCCGCCGATGGGCGACGCGCTTGCGGCCTATCGCATGCTCGCGCTCGAACCCGGCGCCAGGCCGGACCTGGTGCCGCGACACCCGGGCGATCTGCAGGCCTGGCTGGACCGGCATTTCGAACGCGGCGTGCCGCTGCCGGACCTGCGCGCGGCCGGCTTCCGGCCGGTCGGCGGCCGCCTGTTCGCCACCGAACAGGGAACGGCCGCGATGGTGCTCTACCAGGACGCGGCCGGCCACGCGATCAGCTTCTACGTGCGCCCGCCCGGTCCGCGCCGCTACCTGCTTCCGCGCGGCGAGCGCGTCGACGATGGCCTGCTCGCCCAGTACGGCTCGGGCAATGGCTACAACTACGCGATGGTCAGCCGCGCCGCGGGCAGCGACGCCCGGATCGCCGCCCGCGCCTTGAAGCCACTTATCTGACGCCAGTCGTGAACAGGCGCTGGCAACCGCGCCCCATCGTCGGCCGAAGCGCACGCGTCGCGCTGGTCAGGGACGACGCAAACAGCCCCGCGGCTGGCTTCCGCCCGCCCCCGGGCCGCCACAAAACCCGGCGATAATGCGCCCGCACCTCAAGGAAAGGGGATCGTCATGTGGCAAGTGTCGGTGGCGCGCAGGTCGCGCCAGGTCGGGTTGTGTCTGGGTTTGCTGGCGCTGGCGTTGCTGGGCGGTTGCAACCGCTCCTCGCAGGACAGTCCGGCGCTGCAGGGCGCGCCCGCCGGTAGCGCCAGCGCGCATGCGCCGGCCGGCAAGGCGGCGTTCGCGCTGGCCTCGGCCGGTGCCGACCTGCGCGATACGCGCACCGCGCTGGTGCTGCGCTTCAACGCCCCGCTGGCGGCGGCGCAGCCGTTCGACCGCGAGCTGGCGGTCACCGGCGGCAACGGCGAGCCGATCAGCGGCAGCTGGAGCCTGGACGACGACGGCAAGACGCTGCGCTTCCCCTTCGTACAGCCCAACACCCACTACGCCGTGCTGCTGCACGCCGGCCTGCTCGCCGCCGACGGCCGCACGCTCGGGCGCGAGCTCAAGCGCGACATCTACTCCGGCAGCGTGCCGCCCGCGGTCGGCTTCGCCTCGCACGGCAGCGTGCTGCCCGCGCGGGGCAGCCGCGGCCTGCCGCTGGTATCGGTCAACGTGCGCGACGCCGACGTGGAGTTCTTCCGCGTGCACGACGATGCGTTGTCGGACCTCTACTGCGCCTACCCGGCGAACAAGCACCGCGACAGCTACGAGCTCGACCACGAGATCAACAGCTGGGACACCTGCGAGCACGGCGACCGCGTCAAGCGGCCGATCACCGACATGGCCGACTCGGTCTACGCCAACCACTACACGCTGGGCGGCGACGACAACGAACGCACCGTGACCTACTTGCCGGTGCAGCGCGTGCGCGAGCTGCAGCGGCCGGGCGTGTACATGGCGGTGGTCAAGCAGGGCGGCACCTTCAAGGGCAGCTACGACAGCGCGATCTTCTTCGTCAGCGACCTCGGGCTGCACCTGCGCATGTACCGCGACAACGCACTGCTGCACGTGGCCTCGCTGCGCGACGGTTCGCCGGTGGAGGGCGTGGCCATCGAGATCGATGGACCGGACGGGCAGGCGCGGCTCAAGGCGACCACCGACGGCGACGGCAACGCGCTGATCGCCTACAAGCTCGATCCATCCGACGTCTTGATCGCGCGCCACGGCGACGACGTGTCGGTGCTGCCGTTCAACCGCCCCGCGCTCGACATTTCCAACTTCGACGTGACCGGCCGCAAGCAGGCGCCGTTCGAGGTCTACGCCTGGTCCGGCCGCGACCTCTACCGGCCGGGCGAGACGCTGCGCGTGTCGGCGCTGCTGCGCGACTACGACGGCAAGCCGATGAAGGCGCAGTCGCTGTTCGTGCGCCTGAAACAGCCCGACGGCCGCACGCTCGCCGACCAGCAACTGACGCCTTCGAACCTCAACTACTACGCGCTTTCCGAGGCGATCCCGGCCGATGCGCCGACCGGTTTGTGGCAACTGGAATTCCGCCTGGACCCGGCGGCGAAGGAGGCGGTCGAGGCCTTCCCGTTCCACGTCGAGGAGTTCCTGCCCGAGCGCCTGAAGCTCAGCCTGGACAGCCCGCAGGCGCGGCTGGTGCCGGACGAGCCGCTCAAGCTCGAGGTCGCCTCCAGTTACCTCTACGGCGCGCCAGCCGACGGCAACCGCGTGACCGCCAAGTTGCTGGTGGCGCCGGAAGTGCATCCGCTGGACAACCTCAAGGACACCTTCTTCGGCGACCCCACGCTGGACCTGCCCCGAAGCGCCGACGACGTGCTCGACGCCAGGCTCGACGCGCAGGGCAAGCTCGCCCAGCCGATCGCGTTGCCGGATGACGTCAAGCCGGTCGCGCCGCTCGCCGTCACGCTCTCGGGCAGCGTCTACGAGACCGGCGGCCGGGCCGTCACCCGTCTGCTCAAGCGCGTGTACTGGCCGGCGCCGCAACTGGTCGGCGTGCGCCCGCTGTTCGATCCCAAACAAGGCGCCGAGAGCGAAGGCCAGGCGGGTTTCGAGATCCTGCGCGCCGACGTCGACGGCAAGCTGGTCGCCGGCCATCACCTGAAGGTGCGGCTGCAGCGCGACCTGCGCGACTTCTACTGGCTGTACGAGCACGGCGACGGCTGGAAATCCGACGCGCACCAGCAGCTGCAGCTGATCGAGGAGAGGGACGTCGACCTGGCCCCGGGGCAGCGCGTGCACGTCGACTTCCCGGTCGAGTGGGGCGGTTACCGGCTGGAGGTCTATGACCCGGAAACCAAGCTCACCACGGTATTCCCGTTCTTCGCCGGCTGGAGCTGGGAGGACGAGAACCTCGGCAAGGAGGCGCGCCCGGACAAGGTCAAGCTGCAGCTCGACAAGGCGCGCTACCGCGCCGGCGACACCATGAAAGTGACGGTGACGCCGCCGCATGACGGCCCGGGCCTGCTGCTGGTCGAATCGGACCACCTGCTCTACGTGCGCGACATCGATGCCAAGGCCGGCAGCACCTTCGAGATCCCGGTCACCAAGGATTGGGAGCGCCATGACGTCTACGTCTCCGCACTGGTGTTCCGCGGCGGCGAGGCGCAGGAGCACACCACGCCGGCCCGCGCACTCGGCGTCGAGCATGTCGCGATGGAGCGCAACGACCGGCGCATCCCGCTCACGCTGAGCGCGCCGGCGCTGATGCGCCCGGGCAACCCGCTCGAGGTGACCGTGCAGGCCAAGGGTCTGGCCAACACGCACGCCTACGTCACCCTGGCGGCGGTGGACCAGGGCGTCATCAACATCACCAACTACCCGGTGCCCGACGCGTGGGCCTGGATGTTCGCCAAGCGCGCCTTGAGCGTGGATGCCTACGACCTCTACAGCCGCATCATCGAGGCGATGGACGGCGCCGAGGCCAGGCTGCGCTACGGCGGCGACATGAGCGGCCCGGCGCTGCCGCACGCGGCACGCCTCAATCCCGAGGTGCAGATCGTCGACCTGTTCGCCGCACCGGTCGCCTTCGATGCCCAGGGCAAGGCGACGCTGCGCGTGCAGGTGCCCGACTTCAACGGCAGCCTGCGCCTGGCCGCCCTGGCCTGGAGCGCCGACCGCTTCGGCAACGCCGAGGGCGCGGTCACCGTGCGTGCGCCGCTGGTGGTCGAGCCGAGCACGCCGAGGGTGATGGCCGCCGGCGACAAGGCGCGCATCAGCCTGGATCTGAAGAACCTCTCCGGGCATGACGGCACGGCGAAGGTGGTGGTCAAGGGCACCGGCCCGATCACCATCGCCAACGCCAGCCGCGAGGTGGCCCTCAAGGACGGCGCCGGCACCACGCTCACCATGCCGGTGACGGCGAGCGCCGGCGCGGCTGTGGCCAAGCTCGACATCCACGCCACGCTCGGCGACTTCACGGTCGACCGCCACTTCGAGTTCGCCGTGCGTCCGGCCTGGCCCGAGCAACAGACGACCGTGCCGCTGGCGATCGAGGCCGGCAAGCCCGCGCACCTGGATGCCGGCGCCGCCGGCGGACTACTCCCGCCGACCGTGCGCGCGCAACTCACCCTGAGCACGCTGCCGCCGCTGCCTTACGGCTCGGCGCTGCGCGACCTGCTGCGCTATCCCTACGGCTGCATCGAACAGACCACCAGCAAGGGCTACGCCGCGCTGGTACTCGACCCGGCGACCGCCACGGCACTGGGGCTGTCCATCAGCGAGGCGACCCGCCGCTCCGCCGTCGACAGCGCCCTGGCGCGCATCGCCTCGTTCCAGGCGAGCAACGGCCACTTCAGCTTCTGGGGTGGTACCAGCCCGATCGAAACCTTCATGACGCCTTACGTGGTCGACTTCATGCTCGACGCGCGCGAGGAAGGCTTCGCCGTGCCGCAGGACGTGCTGCAGAAATCGCTGCAGCGCCTCAGCGACGACCTGCTCGGCGGCGGTCACGCCTACTACAGCTACGAGCACCACGACCACCTGCGCATCGCCGACGAGGCCTACTCCGGCTTCGTGCTGGCCCGCGTCAACCGCGCGCCGCTGGGCACGCTGCGCGCGATCTTCGACCACGACCGCGACAAGCTGGTCGGGCCGCTGCCGCTGGTGCACTTGGGGTTGGCGCTCAAGCTGATGGGCGATACCGAGCGCGCGCAGAAGGCGGTCGACGAAGCCTTCGCCTGGGACAAGGAGCGTCCCTGGTACGTCGGCGACTACGGCTCGGACCTGCGCGACCTGGCGCTGATGGTCGCGCTCACCCATCGCTACGGGATGAGTAAACCCCCCTACGACGCCAAGCTGATCGACTGGGCACGCAACGCCACCGCGCGTGACCACGCCAACAAGCAGGAGGTGCCGTATTACCACTGGTCGTGGTCCTACCTCTCCACCCAGGAGCAGGTGGCGATCGCCCGCGTGGCGCGGGCCTTCGACGCCGGCAGCGGCGCGCCGCTGGCGGTCACCCTCGCGATCGGCGGCAAGAGCGAGGCCGCGCCCGCCGACAAGCGCCTCTGGACGCGCGAACTCACGCTGGCCGAGTTGAAGGAAGGCATCAGCGTGCAGCCGGCCGGCACGGCCACCGTGTTCGCCACGCTGGACGTCGCCGGCATCCCGCAGCAGCCGCCCGCCGCCGACGACCGCCAGGTCGACGTGCGCCGCGGCTACTTCACCACCGACGGCCAGCCGTGGACCGGCGACACGCTGAAGGAAGGCGACACGCTCATCGTCGAACTCACCCTGGAAGCGCGCACCGACATGCCCGACGCACTGGTCACCGACCTGCTGCCCGGCGGCCTGGAAGTGGAGAACCTCAACCTGGGCGGCGCGCAGCAGTGGGAGGGCGTCGTCGTCGATGGCATAGACATGCAGCAGCACACCGGCGCCGCCGACCTGGTGCACGAGGAGTACCGCGACGACCGCTACGCCGCCGCCCTCCACCTGCGCCGCGGCGACGCCGCCCACGTGTTCTACCTGGTCCGCGCGGTCACGCCCGGCACATACACCGTCCCGCCGCCGCTGGCGGAGGACATGTATCGGCCGGCCCTGCGGGGCATCGGCAAGTCGGTGCCGGCGAAGATCACGGTGGTCGAGCCCTAGCCATCAGCGCACGATGTACGCATCGCAGCGGCTCCGCCCCCTCTCTCCCGCTCCGACGGGTGGAGAGGGGTGGGGCGAGGGCGAGGCCTTTCGGCCTCGCGTCCTCCCGCAGAGACCAGACATGGCGTCACCATCCGCTGCAACGCGCAACGCCAATGGCTTTCCGGATCCGATAAAGAACGTTGGCCCTGAGCGTAGGCCGCAAGCCAACCTCGAAGGGCAGCCCCCATGACCGACCCAGCACCGAAGCCCCGCCGATCCCGACTCAGACGCTGGCTGCGCGCTACGGCAGTCACCTTGGTCGCGCTCCTGCTCGTGGCCGTCATCCTCGATCGCCTGTTCCCGCTCCCCTTGCCGGCCCCCGACACCGGCAGCACCGTGGTGCTCGCCCGCGACGACACGCCGCTGCGCGCCTTCGCCGACAGCGACGGCGTGTGGCGCTATCCCACGACCACTGCCAAGGTCTCGCCGCTCTATCGCCAGGCGCTGCTCGCCTACGAGGACCGCTGGTTCTACCGCCACCCCGGCGTGAACCCGTACGCCTTGCTGCGCGCCGCGGTGCAGGGCGCGCTGCACGGTCACGTCGTCTCAGGCGGCTCCACGCTGACCATGCAGGTGGCGCGCATCATCGAGCCGATCCCGCACAGCTTCGCGGGCAAGCTGCGCCAGATCTTCCGCGCGCTGCAGCTCGAAGCCCACCTCGACAAGACCCAGATCCTCGATCTCTACCTCGACCACGCACCCTTCGGCGGCACCATCGAAGGCGTCGAGGCCGCCTCGTGGGCGTACCTCGGCAAGAGCGCGAGCCGCCTGTCGCGCGCCGAGGCGGCCCTGCTCGCGGTGCTGCCGCAGGCGCCCAGCCGGCTGCGGCCGGACCGCCACCCGGAGGCGGCCCGCGCCGCGCGCGACAAGGTGCTGCGCCGGTTGCGCGACGAAGGCGTCTGGACGTCCGGACAGGTCAGTGACGCGGCGATCGAGCCGGTGGTCGCGCGCTCGCTGCGCGCGCCGCTCGCCGCCGCGCTGCTGGCCGAACGCCTGCACCGGCAGCAGCCGCGCGCGCGGCGCATCGTCACCACCATCGACGCCAACCTGCAGCGCGCCGCGGAGGACCACGTCGCCGGCTACCTTGCCCGGCTGCCCCCACGAAGTTCGGTCGCGGTGCTCGCGGTGGACAACGCCACGCTCGAAGCGCGCATCTACATCGGCACCGGCGAGTTCGCCGATCCGGAGCGCGCCGGCCACGTCGACATGGTGCGCGCGCCACGATCGCCCGGGTCCACGCTCAAGCCCTTTCTGTACGGCCTGGCGCTGGACGACGGGCTGGTCACATCCGAAAGCCTGCTGGTGGACGCGCCGCAGGACTTCGGCGGCTATCACCCGGGCAACTTCGATGAGGCCTTCAGCGGTCCGGTCAGCGTGAGCGAAGCTTTGCAGCGCTCGCTCAACGTGCCGGCGGTCGACATGCTCGATCGCGTCGGCCCCAACCGCTTCGTCGCGCGTCTGGCCAGCGGGGGCGTCGAGCTGCAGCTTCCAGACGGCGCACGGCCCAACCTGTCGATCATCCTCGGCGGCACCGCCACCAGGCTGGAAAACCTCGTCGGCGGCTACAGCGCGTTCGCCAACGCCGGCATCGCCGGCGCCCCGCGCTACACGCCGGACCAGCCTGCCCGCCCGCGGCGCCTGCTCTCGCCTGGCGCCGCCTGGATCATCCGCGACATCCTGGCCAGCAACCCTGCCGACGTCGAAGGCGCGCCGATGGAAGGCACCATCGACCGGCACGCCACGGTTGCCTGGAAAACCGGCACCAGCTACGGCTACCGCGACGCCTGGGCGATCGGCGTGACCGACCGCTGGACCGTCGGCGTGTGGATCGGTCGCCCGGACGGCACGCCCTCGCCCGGCCAGTACGGCGCTGTCACCGCGCTGCCGCTGCTGTTCCAGCTCACCGACATGCTGCCCGCCCGCGGCGGCGTGCATGCGCCGCGACCGGCCAGCGTGCGCGCGGTCGACATCTGCTGGCCCCTGGGCGAACCTGCCGAGCACACCGCCGCCCCGCTGTGCCGCCAGCGCCGTTCCGCCTGGACCCTCGACGGCGCCCAGCCACCGACCTTTGCCGAACGCGACCCCGGCGCATGGATGAGCGGCCGCATCGACCTGCGCCTCGACGCCAGGGGCCGACGCCTCAGCGCGGGATGCCACGCGCCGCACGAGCACCGAACAACCCTCGCCCGCTGGCCCGCGCTCGCCACCCCGTGGCTTGCCGCCGCCGACCGCGAGGCCTCCACGCTGCCGCCGCTCGCCCCCGGCTGCGCCGCGGACTCCCTCGCGGTCGCGACTCCCATCCTCATCATCGGCTTGCGCGACGGCGCCACCCTGCGCCAAGCCCCCAACGGCAGCGGCCCCCTGCGCCTCGCCGTCCGCGCGCTGGGCGGCCCAGGCAGCGTGCAGTGGCTCCTCGACGGCCGCCTGCAGGGCAGCACCCGGGGTGATGGGTCGATCACCCTCGGCCTGCGCGAACCGGGCCAGCACGCACTTACCGCGTTGGCGGGCGACGGCGCGTGGGAGAGCGTGAGGTTTACCGTGCTGGGCTCGCCGGACCGTGGACCGGAAGTGCGGGGATTGCGTCCTCGGGCAAACCGCTAGCTTGCCGGGCCGCTGCGGGCGCGGCGCGTTTCGACGGCCGCGGCAGATGGGAACAGAGGATCGTGCCGTGTGCGGTCGGCCGGATGTCCGGCAGCGGCAGCAGCGGGTGTCCTTTCAGGCCGACACCGGCACGCAGACTGAGGTGCAGCTGGCGCACGCGATTTTCTGATCAATCCTTCACCGAGCGCTGCCTATGTTCGCGCAGGGAGGCGCGAGCGCATGCGTTCGAACAAGGCTGTCTGGGTGCAGGGGACGTTGCTGGTCGTGGCGGGCGTGGCGATCGCGCTGGTGCTCGCCATGCGCCTGAATCGCCCCTTCGATCGCGACACCCTCGCCATCGAAGTCGCGCAACTGCGCTCCAGCGCGGCGCAAGCGCAACTGCTGGTCGACAACGCCCGCGCCGACCGGCTCGCCCCGGGCTTCCTGCGCCAGCATGCGCAGCAGATGGCGGACAAGGTCGCCACGACCAACGGCAAACTGCAGAAGCCGGCGCAGGCGGGGCTGACCGAACAGAAGTTGCAAGCGCAGAAGCTGGGCGCAGCGCTGCAGCGGGCGCTGGGGTTGCTAGGGCGCGAGGACGGCGCAAAGCGCGCATTCGCGTTCGACAGCCTGGCCGATGCGCTCGACGCGCTGGACAAGCAGCTCAAACCCGGCGAGAGCTGAGGCAGCCGGGTGAACAAGACTCTCGAAATTTTCCTGGGCATCCTCACCGCCATGGGCGGGTTCGTCGAGATCGGCGAACTGACCTTCATGATGAACGCGGGCAGCCAGTTCCATTACCAGTTGCTGTGGGTGGTCGCGTTGGGCGTCGTCGGCATCATGGTCTACGGCGAGATTGCCGGACGCGTCGCCGCGGTGCGCGGGCAGGCGGTGTTCAATGTCGTGCGCGAGCGCGCCGGGATGCGGCTGGGCCTGCTGACGCTGGTGTCGGCAACGCTGGTGTGCCTGCTTACCTGCGCGGCGGAAATCGGCGCGATCGCGCTGGTGTGGGAGCTGCTTTCGGGCTGGCCGTACCGCGCGCTGCTCCTGCTCGCGATGGTGTTCCTGCTGCTGGTGATCTGGTTCCTGCCGTTCAAGGCGATCGAACGCGTCTTCGGCCTGTTCGGCCTGCTGATGGTGGTGTTCATCGTGGTCGCCTGGAAGATGCACCCGGACTGGTTGCAGGCCGCGGGCGGGCTCGTGCCCAGCCTGCCCCCGGGCCCCACCGACAAACAGCTGCTGTACGGCTACTACGCGGTGGCGTTGATCAGCTCGGTGATGCTTCCGTACGAAACGTATTTCTACGCGTCCGGTGCGATCGAGGATCACTGGACGCCACGCGACATCAACCTCAACCGCGTCATCGTCATCGTCGGCTTCGCGCTGGGTGGACTGCTGGCGGCAGCGCTGATGATCATCGGCAACCAGTTCCTCGGGCCACGGCATATCGAGGCGGGACTGCCCGGCACCGCCGCCCTCGCCGCGGCCAGCCAATTCGGCCGCGCCGGGCTGTGGCTGGCGATCGGCGGCATGTTCTTCGCATTCGCGGGCGCGGCCATCGAGACCGCGATGTGCTCGGCCTACGACATCGCGCAGTTCTTCGGCTGGCCCTGGGGCAAGTTCCGCAAGCCCCGCAACGCCCCGCGCTTCGCGCTGGCGTGGATGATCGTGCTCGTGCTGGCGACACTGGTCGTGCTGACCGGCGTGGACCCGATCCAGGTGGTCGAATACTCGATCGTGTTCTCGGTAGTGATCCTGCCGCTGACCTACTTCCCGCTGATGGCCATCTCGCGCGATCCGGACGTCATGGGCGTGCACGTCAACGGGCCGATCGCCAACACGCTGGGCTGGCTGTATTTCGTGCTGATCACGATCGCCGCCGTCGCGGCCATTCCGTTGCTGGTGCTGACCCACGGAGGGCAGGGATGAAAGGCGCCAAACCCACGCCGGAATACGTCGACCTGTACCGGCAGGTGCTCGACCACGCGTTGCTGGATGCCGACAACTGGCCGTGCGGCATCGTCGATGACCTCGAGGTGGAAGGTGGCCTGAGCCGCGACGGCACGAACGAACCGCTGCGCGTCACCGCGTTGCTGGTCGGCCCTGGCGCATGGGCGCCGCGGCTGCCGGCGTTGCTCGCGCGGACACTTCCGCACCTGTTCGGCCGGCGGTGCGTGCGCGTGCCGTGGAGCGAGGTGTCCGAGCTTGGCGAGCAGATCAAGCTGCGTTCACGCGCCGCGGCGCTCGGGTTGGGCACCGCCGACCGTCGACTGGGCCTGCTCGTCGCAAAACTGCCCGGCAGCGATCGAGGTGCGCCATGAATGGGCCCGGCAACCGGCTAGCTTGGCTGGAGGACCTGCCCGTGATCACCGAGGACGGCACACGCCTGGGCCACGTGTTCGAGATCCGCAGCCCCGGCCGCGCGGAAACCGAGCCGGTCCACGATGCGCGCAAGGTCGATTGCCTGCTGTGTGGCAAACGCGGATGGCTGGAGCGGCTGGGTTGGAAAGAGCCCGATGCGCTGGCGATTCCGTGGTCGAGCGTAGTGGTCCTGGACGCTCACGCTGTCATCGTGCGCGGGGCGGTAGACAGCTTCCGCAAACTCGACGCCTACCGATCGGAGGACCGATGAGTGCCCGTTTCGCAGGTTCCTGCGTGGTGACGATCGCCCTGCTCTGCGGCGCCTGCATCGCACGGGGCGATTCGCCGGCGCCGAAAGCCGCCGGCGGCGACTGGACCATGCCCTCGGGCGACTACGCCAGCACGCGTTTCAGCCCGCTCGCGCAGATCAACGACACCAACGTGGGCAAACTCGCGGTGGCGTTCACCTTCGACACCGGCGTCAACCGCGGCCAGGAAGCGGCGCCGATCGTGGTCGGCGACACGATGTACATCGTCACGCCCTACCCGAACGTCATCTACGCGCTGGACCTCTCCAAGCCGGGCGCACCGCTGAAATGGAAATACGAACCGCACCCGGAAGCCGCCGCGCAGGGCGTGGCCTGCTGCGATGTGGTCAACCGCGGCGCGGTGTACTGGCAGGGCAAGGTGTTCATCAACACGCTCGACGGCAACACCGTCGGCGTCGATGCGGCCACCGGCAAGCAGCTGTGGAAAACCAGGCTCGGCGATATCAACAAGGGCGAAAGCATCACCATGGCGCCGCTGGTGGTGAAGGGAAAGGTGCTGGTCGGCAACTCCGGCGGCGAGTTCGGCGTGCGCGGCTGGATCGCCGCGCTCGATGCGGCCACCGGCAAGATCGCGTGGAAGGCATTCAACACCGGGCCCGACAAGGACGTACTGATCGGGCCTGCGTTCAAGCCGTTCTACCCGAGCGATCGGGGCACCGACCTCGGCGTCGCGAGCTGGCCGCCCGAAGCCTGGAAGATCGGCGGCGGCGCGGTGTGGGGATGGATTTCCTACGATCCGCAGCTCGACCTGATCTATTACGGCACGGCGAACCCGGGGCCATGGAACGCCGACCAGCGGCCGGGCGACAACAAATGGACGTCGGGCATGTTCGCGCGCGATCCCGATACCGGACAGGCGCGCTGGTTCTACCAGTTCAGCCCACACGACCTGCACGACTACGACGCGATCAACGAGAGCATCCTGCTCGATATGCCGGTCAACGGCGTGCGCCGCAAGGTACTGGTGCGCGCCGAGCGCAACGGATTCTTCTACGTCATGGACCGCGCCACGGGGCAGGTGCTGTCGGCCGATCCCTATGGCTTCGTCAATTCGATCCTGCGCATCGATCTCAAGAGCGGACGGGCGATCTACAACCCGGCCATGCAACCCAAGGCCGGCCGCGTCACGCGCCACATCTGTCCGGCCTCGCCCGGTGCGAAGGACTGGAACCCCTCGGCATTCTCGCCGCGCACCGGCCTGGTCTACATCCCGCACATCAACCTGTGCATGGACGAGGAGCCGTCGGAGGTGAACTACATCGCCGGCACGCCCTACGTCGGCATGGACGAGCGCATGTACGCCGGACCCGGCGGCAATCGTGGCGTGGTCACCGCGTGGAACCCGGTGCTGCGCAAGGCGGCATGGGAAATCAAGGAGGACCTGCCGGTGTGGAGCGGTGCGCTGGCCACCGCGGGCGACCTGGTCTTCTACGGGACGATGGACGGCTGGTTCAAGGCCGTCGACGCGCGCACCGGCGCGCTGAAATGGAAGTTCAAGACCGGCTCGGGAATCATCGGCCAGCCGGTGAGCTATCGCGGCCCGGATGGACGGCAATACATCGCGGTGCTGTCGGGCGTCGGCGGCTGGGCGGGCGCGATCGTAGTCGGCAACCTCGACCCGCGCGATGCCACCGGCGCGAGCGGATTCGTCAACGCCACGCGCGACCTCAAGGACAAGACCGGACCGGGGGGGACGCTGTATGTCTTCGCGCTTCCGCAGTGACCTCGCGCTGGTCGCGATCGCGGCATGCGCGCTCCTTGCGGCCGGCTGCGACCGCGAGCGCCGCGAATACCATGCCGCGCCGACCGAGGCCCCGCCGCCGCATCCGCGCCTGTCGACGCTCCAGCCGGGCGACAGGCTGGCCAGCCCCGGTGATCCGATCGGCGCGCATTACGAGAACAACGCCTACCACATCAACCAGGGCAGCCGGCTGTACCGCTGGTTCAACTGCAACGGCTGCCACGCCAACGGCGGTGGCTCGATCGGCCCGGCGCTGATGGATGGGCAGTGGCGCTATGGCGGGAGCATCGAGCAGATCCACGCCAGCATCCTGGAAGGCCGTCCCAACGGCATGCCGTCCTGGCGCGGCAAGATGACCGACCAGCAGGCGTGGCAGCTCTCCGCTTACGTGCGTGCGCTGTCGGGCAACGTGTCGAAGGCCGCCGCGCCGAGCCGCCGCGATGGCATGGCGGCCACGCCGCCGCTGACGCAGATCCCGACGCAACCGCCACGCAACGGCGACGCCAGTGCGTCGACGGTGCCATCGCCATGAAACCGCGTCCTGCACGGCTGGCGCCGGCAGCGGCGGCGCTCCTCGCCGGCTGCAACCGCGTGCAGTCGGCGCTGGCGCCCGCCGGCGACCAGGCCGCCGCCATCGAGCGGGTGTGGGACCTGATGCTGTGGATCTGCGTGCCGATGTATGTGCTGGTGCTGGCCGCGCTGGGCTGGGCATTGGTACGCCGGCGCGCGCGCGGCCACACGGCCGAAGGCGACCGCCGCGCCGCGATGGGCCTGACCGCGTTCGTCGTGCTGGTCGCCGGCCTGCTGACCGTGCTCACCGCGTCGAGCTACATCGCCGACCGCCACTTGCATGCGGCGGTCACCGATCCGGTCAACGTGCGCATCACCGCGATGCAGTGGTGGTGGCAAGTGGAATACCTCGACCCCGATCCATCGAAGCAATTCACCACCGCCAACGAACTGCACCTGCCGGTCGACCGGCCCGCGCGCATCGAGCTGCGCAGCAGCGACGTGATCCACAGCCTGTGGATTCCCGTGCTCAACGGCAAGGAAGACCTGATCCCGGGCCGCACCAACACCATCGTGATGACGCCGCGCAAGACGGGAACGTACCGCGGCCAGTGCGCCGAGTTCTGCGGCCTGCAGCATGCCAACATGGCGCTGGACGTACAGATCGATGACGCCGCCGCGTTCACCGCCTGGAAGGCGCACCAGCGCGCCCCGGCGCCGCCGCCGTCCACGCCGGCCGCGCTGGCCGGCTTGCACGAATTCACCGCCACCGCCTGCGCGATGTGCCACACGATCGATGGCACCGACGCCGGCGGCATCACCGGGCCGAACCTCACGCACCTGGCCTCGCGGCGCACCCTGGCGGCCGGCGCGCTGCCGCTCAACCGCGGCACGCTGACCGCCTGGATCGCCGCGCCGCAGGTGCACAAGCCCGGCACCAACATGCCCGCGGTGCCGCTGCGGCCGCGGCAGCTGGAAGACATCGTCGACTACCTGATGACCTTGCAATGACGGGGCTCACATGACCGACGCCACCACTGTGCAACGCGAACGCGACCGGCAGACCCTGCTCGCCACCTGGGCCGACCGCCCGGGCCTGATGGGCTGGCTGACCACGGTCGACCACAAGCGCATCGGCCGGCGCTACATCGTCACCGCGCTGGTGTTCTTCGTGCTCGCCGGCATCATGGCGATGCTCATGCGCATCCAGCTGTCGCGGCCGGAGAACCATTTTCTCGGTCCGGATCGCTACAACCAGCTGTTCTCGATGCACGGCTCGGTGATGATGTTCCTGTTCGCCGTGCCGGTGATGGAAGCGGTGGCGGTTTACATGGTCCCGCTGATGGTCGGCGCGCGGAACATCTCGTTCCCGCGGCTGAATGCCTTCAGTTACTGGATCTACCTGTTCGGCGGGATCATGATCTTCCTCGCCTTCCTCGCCGAGGTCGGGCCCGAAGCCGGCTGGTCGGGCTACGTGCCGCTGTCGGGACCGGATTTCTCGCCGGGCAAGCGCACCGACTTCTGGGCGCAGATGATCACCTTCACCGAGGTCGCCGCGCTGTGCATCGCGGTGGAGCTTGTCGCCACCATCCTGTCCATGCGCGCGCCGGGCATGACCCTGCGGCGGATCCCGCTGTTCGTGTGGTCGATGCTGGTCACCAGCCTGATGGTGATCTTCGCGATGCCGGCGGTGATGGTCGGCAGCACCTTCCTGATCACCGACCGCCTGGTCGGCACGCAGTTCTACAACGCATCCGAAGGCGGCGACGCGCTGCTGTGGCAGCACCTGTTCTGGTTCTTCGGCCACCCGGAGGTGTACATCATCTTCATGCCCGCGCTGGGGATGATCTCCAGCATCGTCGAGACCTTCTCACGCCGCCCGATCTTCGGCTACACCGCGATGGTGCTGGCGCTGTTCGCGACCGGGTTCCTCGCGTTCGGGTTGTGGGTGCACCACATGTTCGCCACCGGCCTGCCGCCGCTGGGCAACAGCTTCTACACCGCGGCCAGCATGATGATCGCGATCCCCAGCGGCGTGCAGATCTTCTGCTGGATCGCGACGCTGTGGACCGGCAAGCCGATCATTACCGTGCCGCTGCTGTTCGTGCTCGGCTTCTTTGCCCTGTTCGTGCTCGGCGGGATGACCGGCGTCATGGTCGCGGCGGTGCCGCTGGACCTGCAGGTGCACGACACCTATTTCGTGGTCGCGCACTTCCACTACGTGCTGATCGGCGGGGCGGTGTTTCCCCTGATGGGTGCGCTGTACTACTGGTTCCCGAAGTTCACCGGCCGCATGCTCAGCGAGCGGCTCGGGCGCTGGCAGTTCTGGCTGTTCTTCATCGGCTTCAACGTCACTTTCTTCCCGATGCACATCCTCGGGCTGATGGGCATGCCGCGCCGCGTGTACACCTATCCGGCGGGGCTGGGGTGGGATCTTCCCAACCTGATCGCCTCGATCGGTTCCTGGATCATCGCCGCCAGCGTGCTGCTGTTCGCCATCAACGTCGTGCTCGCGCTGCGATCGCGCGAGCCAGCCGGCGACAACCCGTGGGGCGCGCCGGATCTGGCGTGGGCAACGACTTCGCCGCCACCGCCGTACAACTTCGAGGAAACGCCCGCCGTGCGCAGCCGCGAGCCGCTGTGGCCGCTGGACGCGGACCTCGCGGTGATGACCGGACTGAGCAAGACCCGGCGCGAGGCGCTGCTGACATCCTCGACCGATGCCCTGCCGGCCACGCGCTGGGCGCTGCCCGATCCCGGCATCTGGCCCCTTCTGTCGGCGCTGGCGCTCACCCTGCTGTTCGTGTGGTCGATCTTCAGCCCGTGGGGCGTGGTCTGGGGCGCGATTCCCGTGGCCATCGCGCTGACCGCGTGGTTCTGGCCCAAGCGCAGCCAGCCGAGCATGGGAGGCGCGCAATGAGCCGCCTGGAGACCGTGGTCGGCGACCTCTCTAGCCTGCCGGACCACAACTTCGGATCGACCAGCCTGGGCTGGTGGGGCGTGATCGGCTTCATGCTGATCGAGGGCATGGGTTTCGTGCTCGTGATCGGCGCGTACTTCTACCTGCTGCACTACGAAACCTCCTGGCCGCCGGCCAGTCCGCCGCCGTCACTGTTGTGGGGCACGCTGTTCACGGCGATCGCGATCGCCAGCGAAATTCCCAACCAGTGGCTGAAGAAGCGCGGCGAGAAATACGACCTGCCGGCGGTGCGCTTCGGGCTGGTGTTGATGACGCTGGTGGGCGTGGTGCTGCTGGCGATCCGTGCGATGGAGTTCACCGCGCTCAACGTCAGCTGGGACAAGAACGCCTACGGCTCGATCGTGTGGGCGATCCTCGCCCTGCACACGCTGCACATGGCCACCGACACCTTCGACAGCGGCGTGCTCGCCGTGCTCGCCTTCGTCAAGAAGTTCGACGGACGCCGATTCTCCGACGTCTCCGACAATGCGCTGTACTGGCATTTCATCGTGTGGAGCTGGGTGGTGCTGTACGTCGTCGTGTACTGGACGCCGCGATGGCTGTGAGCGCGCGCCGATGAAGATGCCGAACGTCGCCGAAGTCAAACCGTGGGCCGGGCTGATCGCCGGCATGGGCGGCGCCGGCCTGCAGCACCAGCTGGTGTCCGATTCCATGCATTTCGACTGCCGCTACGGGGGTTACGGCCTGCTGGTTGGATTGGCCGCACTGCTGCTGATCGTGGTCGGCGCAGCGGTCTCCTGGTCGGCCGTGCGTGCGCATCCCGAGCCCGAATCGCCCCGCCGCTTCGTCGCCCACATGAGCCTGATGGCGGCGGCGCTGTTCGCGTTGATGGTGCTGTGGGGACTCATGGCCGGCGCCATCCTGCCCCCGTGCCTGCCATGAAGGCTCCGGTTCGCATGGCGGTTGCGGCATGGGCGGCGGCATCGTTCGCGGCGCGCGCGCATGGCGTGCACGATGACGGCGCCGCTCCCGGATGGACCTTCGATGGCTGGGTCGTCGGGCCGCTGCTGGTCGGCCTCGCCTGGTATGCGGTGGGCTACCTGCGCTTGCGCCAGCGCTCGACCGTCGCCGCCGCGCACCACGCGAGTGCGGGCTGGTTCATCGCCGGGTGGCTGGTGCTGGCCGCGGCGCTGGTCACGCCGCTGCACGAAGCCGGCGAGCGTTCGTTCGCCGCGCACATGGTCGAGCACGAGTTGCTGATGCTCGTGGCCGCGCCGCTGCTGGTGCTGTCGCGCCCGATCGGCATCGCGCTGTGGGCGTTTCCGCAGGGCGCGCGCCGCGCGCTGGCGGCGTTCGGGCGTGGCATCGGCACACCGTGGCGCGCGTTGACCGCGCCGGCGACGGCGACGCTGTTGCAGGCCGCCGCCTTGTGGTTGTGGCATGCGCCGCGGCTGTTCGACCTGGCCCTGGCGAACCCCGGCTGGCACATCGTCCAGCACCTGTCGTTCCTGCTGTCCGCGCTGCTGTTCTGGTGGGCCGTGCTTCGCGGACACGAGCAACGCGTCGGCGTCGCGGTGGGCTGCCTATTCTTCACCGCGACGGTGAGCGGCGCACTCGGCGCGCTGATGGCGTTCTCGTCCAGCCCCTGGTACGCCGGCTATGCCTCCAGCGGATTGGATGCCTTCGGGCTGACACCCGCCGAGGACCAGCAATTGGCCGGCCTGCTGATGTGGATTCCCGGCGGGCTCGTGCATGCGTTCGCCGGGCTTGCGTTGTTCGCGCGCCGGCTCGGCCGCGAGGGAGGGCGACTCGATGCGTTCGATTGAACGGTGCCTGGCATCCGTCACGCTGGCTTTCGCCATGCTCGCGCCCGTCGCGCAGGCGCAGACCGCCTACGTCTCGGACGAAGGCGCGAACGTCATCCACGTGATCCAGGCGCCGCGCTGGCAGGAGGCCGCACGCATCCCGGTGGGCAAGCGCCCGCGCGGCATGCAGCTCAGTCATGACGGCAAACATCTGTACGTCGCGCTCGGCAACGACGACCGCATCGACGTCATCGACCTGGCCACACGCAAGGTGGTCGACCATCTTCCGTCGGGCCCGGACCCGGAACGCTTCGTGGTCAGCCCTGACGGGCGCTGGCTGTACGTGGCCAACGAGAACGACAGCACCGTGTCCTTCGTCGACATCGCCGCGAAGAAGATCGTGCACGAGGTGCCGGTCGGCGCCGAGCCGGAGGGCATGGCGGTGAGCCCGGACGGACGCTGGGTGATCTGCACCTCCGAAAGCGCGAGCCTGGTCCATTTCATCGACGCCGCCAGCGCAAAACTCGTCGACAGCGTGCTGGTCGGCACGCGCCCGCGCGACGCGGTGTTCAGTGCCGACGGCAGCCAGCTGTGGGTGTCCTCCGAAACGCGCGCCACCGTCGCGATCTTCGCGATGCCTGCGCGCACGGTGCTGCACACGGTCGATTTCGACGACGACGACCGGGCGCCGACGACCGTGCAGGCCGTCGGGCTCGTGCTCCGCCCGGATCGCGCGTTCGTTGCGCTCGGCCGCGGCGATGCCGTGGCGGAGGTCGATCCGAAGACTTTCGCGGTCCGCCGCTATTTTCCGGTCGGCCACCGCAACTGGGGTATCGGCATCGCGCCCGACGGCAGGCATCTGTTCGCGGCCAATGGGTTGTCCGGCGACATCACCGTGATCGATCTGGTCGCGAACAAGCCGGTCGCGACGATTGCCGTCGGCGGCAAACCCTGGGGCGTGGTGGTGACGCCATGACTGCTCTTCTTCGCCGCCTTTCCCGCCTGCGTCCGCATCTTGCCATGCTGTTGCTTGGCCTCGCTGCGTGTACCACCGCCAGCGCCCGCGACCTGCGGGTCTGCGCCGATCCCAACAACCTCCCCTTTTCCAACGCCGCCGGCGAGGGCTTCGAAAACCGCATCGTCGAGTTGCTCGCGAAGGATCTCGGCGCGCACGTCAGATACACCTGGTGGGCGCAGCGCCGCGGTGCCATCCGCAACACGCTCAACGCGGGCGACTGCGACGTCATCCCGGGCATGGCCAGCAACGGCGGCATGACCGGTACCACCGATCCGTACTACCGCTCGACCTATGTCTTCGTCAGTCGCGCGGACCGCGGCCTGCGGACACTGGCGTCGCTGGACGATCCGCGCCTGCGCACGTTGCGCATCGGTGTGCAGCTGATCGGCGACGACGGCGCCAATCCACCGCCGGCGATGTCGCTGGCGCGCCGCGGTATCACCGTCAACGTGCGTGGCTACACGGTCTACGGCAACTACGCGGACAAGGCGCCGCAAGCCGCGGTCATCCAGGCCGTGGCGCGCGGCGATGTCGACGTCGCGGTGGTCTGGGGCCCCACCGCAGGCTATTTCGCCGCGCAATCGGGCGTGCCGATG
Source organism: Frateuria sp. GZRe14 (assembly GCF_051900395.1). Taxonomy (NCBI): domain Bacteria; kingdom Pseudomonadati; phylum Pseudomonadota; class Gammaproteobacteria; order Lysobacterales; family Rhodanobacteraceae; genus Frateuria; species Frateuria sp. GZRe14. The sequence continues at coordinate 230,337 of NZ_JBHZGJ010000001.1, forward strand.
GTGCTGACGCCGGTCACGCCATGGCTCGATGGTCCGCAGTCGCCGATGGTGTTCGACATTTCGATGGGCCTGCGTCGCGACGATCGCGCGCTGCGCCGCGAGCTCGACCAAGCGTTGGCACGCAACCGCGGGGCGATCGATCGCATTCTCGATGCGTACCACGTGCCGCGCGTCAGCGACCCGTCGCTGCCAGCGTCACCGACGCGCTAATCGCCTGCCCTGCCATGAGCCGGGCAGACCCGCGCGTGGCTCCCGTGTCCGACGGGCAGGCGAGCTGGCGACTTTGAAGCAGCGGTCCGAAAGCGCCGCTTCGGGGCAGCAGATGGTGGGCCCACCAGGATTCGAACCTGGAACCAAGGGATTATGAGTCCCCTGCTCTAACCGTTGAGCTATAGGCCCGATCGGGGTGCGCCGGCAGGACCGGCGGAGATGCATGGTAGCGGCAGCGTGCAGCCGGGCAAATGTGTGCGTTGGCCGGTCACGGTAGTGGCACGCTTGCGGGCGATGCTCCTGGCCAGTTGTGTGCGTAGGAGCGGACTGCCTCACATGGAAGCACAAGAGGCGAAAATGACGACGCCCGCGCGAGGCGGGCGTCGTGTTGATGCGTGGGGCCTGCGCTTACTCGAGATCGAGGAACGAGCGCAGCTGCTCCGAGCGGCTCGGGTGGCGCAGCTTGCGCAACGCCTTGGCCTCGATCTGGCGGATGCGCTCGCGGGTGACGTCGAACTGCTTGCCGACTTCCTCGAGGGTGTGGTCAGTGTTCATGTCGATGCCAAAGCGCATGCGCAGCACCTTCGCTTCCCGCGGGGTGAGGCCGGCAAGCACGTCGCGCACGGTTTCCATCAGGCCCGTCTCGGTCGCCGACTCGATCGGCGAAGAGGCGTTGGTGTCCTCGATGAAATCGCCCAGATGCGAGTCCTCGTCGTCGCCGATCGGGGTCTCCATCGAGATCGGTTCCTTGGCGATCTTCAGCACCTTGCGGATCTTGTCCTCGGGCATCTCCATCTCCTTGGCCAGCTCCTCCGGCGTCGGCTCGCGGCCGAACTGCTGGAGCATCTGGCGGGAGATGCGGTTCAGCTTGTTGATCGTCTCGATCATGTGCACCGGGATGCGGATGGTGCGCGCCTGGTCGGCGATCGAGCGGGTGATCGCCTGGCGGATCCACCAGGTGGCGTAGGTCGAGAACTTGTAGCCGCGGCGGTATTCGAACTTGTCGACCGCCTTCATCAGGCCGATGTTGCCTTCCTGGATCAGGTCCAGGAACTGCAGGCCGCGGTTGGTGTACTTCTTGGCGATGGAGATCACCAGGCGCAGGTTCGCCTCGACCATCTCCTTCTTGGCGCGGCGGGCCTTGGCCTCGCCGATCGACATGGCGCGGTTGATTTCCTTGATGTCGGTCAGCGGCAGGAACAGCTTCTTCTCGATGGCGGCAAGCTTCTCCTGCTCGGCGTCGATCGATTCGCGGTGGTTCTTGATGTTGGGCGACCACTTCTGGCGCTTGCGGCCGAGCTCGGCCGCCCACTCCACGTTGCCCTCGTTGCTCGGAAACGCCTTGAGGAATTCGGCCTTGGGCATCTTCACCTGCTTGATGAAGATTTCCATCAGCACGCGCTCATGGTGGCGGATGTCGCCCACCACTTCGCGCAGCTTGCGCACGAAGCTGTCGATCAGCGCGGACGGCAGCTTGAGCTTGAGGAATTCCTCGGCCATCTGGTCGCGCAGCTTGACGATCTTCTTGTCGGTGATGCCGGTGGCCTTGGGCGCGGCCTTCTGGAACTTGCCGTAGTAGTCGCGCAGCAGTTCCATGCGGCGCTTGACCTCCTCCGGATCCGGACCGGTCGGGCCGGCCTCTTCCTCTTCGGCGGTCTCTTCCTCGTCTTCCTCGTCCTCCTCGCCCTCGACCACCTCGCGGTTGGCGGCCGCTTCCTCGGCCTCGGCGCGCGCTTCGTCGGCCAGCTGCTCCAGGTCGGCGAAGCCGGCCAGGATCTCCGACAGGCGGCGCTTGCCGTCCAGATGCTGGTCGTATTCCTCCAGCAGCAGTTCGATGGTCAGCGGGAAACTGGCCAGCGCGGTCTGTACCTGCGCCAGGCCTTCCTCAATGCGCTTGGCGATGGCGATCTCGCCCTCGCGGGTGAGGAGTTCCACCGTGCCCATCTCGCGCATGTACATGCGCACCGGATCGGTGGTGCGGCCCACTTCGGCGTCGACGGCCGAAAGCAGGGCAACCGCTTCCTCGGCGGCGGCCTCGTCGTCGGTGCCCGAGCCCGGGGCGTTGTCGGCCAGCGGGTCGGCATCCGGTGCGGCGTCGTGCACTTCGATGCCGACGCCCTTGAGCACCGCCATGATGTCTTCGATCTGCTCCGGGTCGACGATGTCGTCGGGCAGGTGGTCGTTGATCTCCGCGTAGGTCAGGTAGCCCTGTTCCAGGCCCTTGGAAATGAGCGCCTTGATTTCGGACTGTTGCTCGGGAGCTTTGTTGTTCATACCTACCGCCGCAGATGCAGGAACCGATCAGTATAGCGATGTGGCGCTTTTTTGACCAGTTTTAAAGGGAAAAATTTCGCGTGCCCTACACGCAAAAATCGCGCCAGAACGGCGTTTGCGTGGGACATCGCGTGTCGTATGCCATCGAGTCGTTGGGGATCCGGTCAGGGCACTTCCAGCCAGAAGGTGACCGGGCCGTCGTTGACCAGCCTGACCTCCATGTGGGCGCCGAAGCGCCCGATTTCCACCCCTCCCCCGTGCGTGGCGCGGGCCAGTTCCACCAGCCGCTCGAACCAGCGCCGGCCGTGCTCGGGCGGGGCGGCACTCGTGAAACTGGGGCGCATCCCCGACCGTGTGTCGGCGGCCAGCGTGAACTGGCTCACCAGCAGCAGGCCGCCGCCGGTGTCGGCCAGCGAGCGGTTCATCCGCCCGGCCGCGTCGGCGAAGACGCGGTAACCCAGCAATCTCTCCAGCATGCGACGGACCTGGGCCTCGCCGTCGTCCGGCTGGACCGCCACCAGGGCGAGCAGGCCCGGGCCGATCGCGCCCACGGTCACGCCGTCGACGTCGACGCTGGCACTAAGCACGCGCTGGATGAGGCTGATCATGGGGGCGGCAGGCGTCGGCAGGGCGTCCCTGCAAGAATAGGCAAAAACGGTGGAGCGTCTCCGGTCCTGCGCTTAACGGCAGGGCCGGCGTTCCCTTTACCTTGCGCCGGAAGGCGCGGCAAGCGGCAGTCCTCCATGCGCCCCGACATCTACGTGCTCTATCTCCTGCTGCGCCTGTTCGGGTTGCTCCCGCTGCGGCTACTCCATGCCGCGGGCGCGGGCCTGGGGCGGCTGTCGTTGTGGGCGCGCGGACGCACCGCGCACGACACCACGGTCAACCTGTCGATCGCCCGGCCCGGGCTGGATCGGTCCGTCCATGCCGCGCTGCTGCGCCAGGTCATGGCCGAAGGCGGCAAGTCGATCACCGAAATCGTCAAGGTCTGGGGCGCGGGCCCGGAAAAGATGCTGGGGCTGGTGCGCGAGGTGCGCGGCGGCGAACTGCTGGACGCGGCAGTGGCCAAGGGCAAGGGCGTGGTCATCGCCGCGCCGCACCTGGGTTGCTGGGAACTGCTCAACTACTGGCTGTGCAGCCGCATGCCGATGGCGATCCTGTACCGCCCGCCGCGGCTGGCCGCAATCGAGCCCCTGCTGCGCCGCGTGCGTGGCGCGCTGGCGCCCGAGCAGGTGCGCGCCGAGGGCGCGGGCGTGCGCACGCTGTACAAGCGCCTGGCCGCGGGCGGCACGATCGGGATCCTTCCCGACCAGAAGCCGCGGGCCGGCGAGGGCGAGGCGGCGCCGTTCTACGGACGCGATGCGCTGACCATGGTGCTGCTGCCGCGCCTGGCTGCGCGCACCGGCGCGACGGTGCTGTTTGCCTTTGCCGAGCGGCTGCCGCGCGGGGAGGGGTTCCGCATCCATCTGTTGCCGGCGCCAGAGGGACTGGACGACGCCGACCCGCACCGCGCCTGCGCGGCGCTCAACCGCGGCGTGGAAACCTGCGTGGAGCGCGCCTTCGTGCAGTACCAGTGGCATTACCGGCGCTGGTCGGGGCACGGGCTGCCCAATCCCTACAAGCGGGGGTGAGCGTGTCGTTCGCCCGTTCATGGGGGAACGCTCAGGCCGCGAGAGGCGGCAGCAGGGTGGGCTTCAGTCCAACCCGTCTATGGGAAAAGCCGGTCGAAAGGCCGCCCTACGCGAGACGCCGCAGGAACACGGCCATTTCCTTCTCCGCCTGCTTGTCGCCGCGCTGGCTGGCCGCGGCGATACCCTGACGCCAGGCTTCGGCGGCGCCAGCGCGGTCTTCCATCGCCAGGCAGGCCTTGCCGAGCAGCTTCCACGCAGCCGAATAGGCGGGATCGAAAACCAGCGCCCGGCGCAGCTCCTCGACCGCCTCGGCCGCCCGTCCCTCGCCCAGCAACGCGTTACCCAGCGAGAAGCGCAACAGGGCGCCATCGCGCGGACCGCCGCACTGCGCACGCAGGCCGGCGATCAGCGCGACGTTCACGGCAACTGCCGCGAGCGGCCGTCGGGATTGGGGAAGACCCGGGTGGGCTGGGCCGGTTCGGGCGGACGGTGACCGGTGCGCAGGTCGGCCAGCGAGGTTGCCGGCCAGACCACCACCCAGGAGGAGCGGAACGGCTGCGCGAGCAGCGGATAGCGCAGCGCGGCCGCGTCGAGCTTGTCCGGATGGGTCACGATCAGGCCGTTGGGGTGGGCGCGCGCGAAGGCGGCAATGGCGTCGTCCCCGTGCAGCTCCGTGATCGGATGGTCCAACCGCCCGGCGAAATGGAACTGGCCCTCGTACACGCCGGCGTAGCCGATCGATCGATTCTGCGCGTCCGCCGCGCCCAGCAGCCGGGTCGCCGGCGTGAGGTCGTAGCGCGGCCACAGGGTCAGGGTGAACAGCGTATTGATCGCCAGCGTGCCGAGCAGGCCGGCGAAGGCCAGGCGGCGCATCTCGCCGCGACCGCGCAACAGCAGCAGCGCACCGAGCAGCATGAACACCACGGCGAAGAACCGGCTGTAGCCGGCGGTGGTGTCGAACCATTCACCGTGCAGCCGCCCGCTGGCGACCAGCCAGGGCAGCACGAACAGGAACACGCCGAAGACGATGCCGCCCACGGCCAGCGGCCATGTACCCAGCCAACGGTTGTAGGCCAGCTCGGGCCGCCGCTCGCGCAGCAACGCGATGGCGCCGGCCAGCAGCAGCACGGCACCGGCGAATTCCGGCAGCGGGTAGTACAGCTGCTTGCCGCTGATCAGCGAGAAGGTGACGAACACCGGCACCACCCAGCACAGCGCGAAGCGCACGCCGGCGTCCAGCGGGCGGCGCAACATCGCCAGCGCCACCCAAGCGCGCGGCCAGCCGCTGAACGGGAACATCAGCAGTGGCAGCGCCAGCACGTACCACCACATCGGGCGGGCGTGGTCGAACGCGTTCACCACGCGGCCGGCGGTCTGGGTGAAGAACAGCCGCTGCCGGTACGCCTCGCCGCCGCTGAACCCGGCAGGCAGCGCCCACGCAAGCAGCATGGCGAAGCCGAGCAGGAAGGCGAGCAGGCCGCGGCCGTACCAGCGCGCGCGATGCTGGTTCGCCCAGTCGTTCCACAGCGGGCCGAGCAGCCACGGGAACACCACGTGCAGAGCCATCACCGGTCCCTTGGTGAGCAGTCCCAACCCGAGGCAGATGCCGAACAGCCACCAGCGCGGTTCATCCCGCGTGCGCGTGCGCGTCAGGCACAACAGCGCGGCCAGCGACCACACGGCCAGCAGCACGTCGTACATGATCTGCAGGCCGAACAGGAACGCATACGCCAACGCCAGCAGCATCCACGGCGCGGCACGTGCTACCCACGGGCGGTCCGGGAACAGCCGCCGCGCCAGCGCCGCGATCAGCACCAGCTGGCTGCCGCCGAAGATCACCTCCAGCACGCGCGGCCAGACGTCGCTGACCCCGAAGGCGAACCAGCCGGCATGGATCATCCAGAACAGGAGCGGCGCCTTTTCGCTGTAGGGCGCGCCGTTGTTGTAGGGCACCAGCCAATGGCCGTGGCTCCACATTTCCCAGGCCACAGCCAGCGTGCGGGTCGAATACAGCGGCATCGGCCCGTGCGAGAAGATCGCCAGCAGCGCGGCCAGCGCCCACAACGGCAGCCAGGGCCAGAGGGCGCGCAGGTGTTCGGTTCGGCTGTAGGCGTTAGGCGGCACGGGCGGGAAGTCGTCGGCGGGAAGGGACGGAAGTTTAGCCTGTTCGCCGTGGACGCCCGTGTGCGCTGGCGCGTCAGTCGGGCAGCAGCGCGCGCACGTCGCGTGAAGCCTGCCAGCGCCGCCACAGATTCAACGGCTTGCGCGCGAGCCGGCCGTAGCCGCCGGTGAGCAGGCGGTCGGTGGCGGCCAGCACCCGCTCGCTGGAGCGGCCATCGCGGTAAGGGTGGATGGCGGCGGCATGGTCGGCCAGCGCCTGCATCAGCGCCGCCGGATGGGACAGCGCGGCGGCGATCGCCGCGTCCACCTGCGAGGGCTCGGCGACGTCGAGCATGAACGGCTTGGGTCGCCGATTGCGCAGCGTGACCACCGGCTTCAGCTGCACGGCGAACTCGTCGATGACCGACGAGGTGTCGCAGACCAGCACGTCGGCGGCGCGCAGCATGTCCAGCAGCCTGTCCGATTCGTAGAAGCGCGCGAACGGGCCTTCCAGGCTTCGATAGCGGGCGATGAGTTCGGCGTCGCACTTTGGATGCAGGGTGAGCAGCCAATGGCGGTCACCGCGTGCGGTCAGCACGCGAAGGGTGTCGACCATCGCGCGCGCGGAGCTCAGCGACTCGGTGAAGGTGGCCGCGTACATCGCCACCGGCTTGCCGTCTTCGGGACACAGCGAGGGCGCGTCCGGCGCCGGCGCGAACAGCGGATCGAGCTTGGGCCAGCCGGTTTCGGCCACCGCGAAATAGCGCTGCCCGCGCGCCAGCGCCTCGAACGGCGCGGTGGTCGCCGGGCCTTGCGTGCAATAGAGGTCGAAGAACCCGCGCAGGCGGAAGTGGCCGCGATCGGGCTCGCGCTTTTCCGCGTTGAAACCGTGGAAGACCTGCACCTTGGCCCCAGGCAAGGAAGGCGCTACCCAGTTGGCGGCGCAGAACACCGCTTGCGGCGCCAGAGCGCGCACCGCGTGCGCCGAGCGCAGCCGCGTCTCGTCCGCGCGCAGGTAGCCGGCCACCGATTCGGGCACTACCCAGCCCACGCGCTGGCCCGCGCGCTGCGCTGCCACGGCCAGCGGACGCAGGATCGGCAGCGCATAAAGCTCGGTGGCGAACAGAAGGCACGAATCCATGGCGGGCATCAGGCGGGCACAAGCTGGCATTATGCCGCCACCGTTCCCGCGTCGGTCTCCGGATGAGCCGTACCCCGATCTCCGCCTGCATCATCACCTTCAACGAGGCCGATCGCATCGACGACTGCCTGGCCTCGCTGGCGTTCTGTGACGAGGTGGTGGTGGTCGATTCCGGTTCCTCCGACGACACCCGCGCACGCGCCCAGGCGCATGGTGCACGCGTGATCGAGCGGCCGTTCGACGGCTTCCGCAGCCAGAAGGCCTTCGCGGTGGAACAGGTGCGGCACGACTGGGTGCTGTGCCTGGACGCCGACGAGCGCGTCGATGCCACCTTGCGGGCGAGCATCGAAGCGGCGCGCGATCACGGATTCCCCGGCGCGGCCGGCTACCGGTTCGCGCGGTTGTCCGAATATTTCGGCGCCTTCCTGCGCCACGGCAACGCCTACCCGGACCGCGTGCTGCGGCTGTTCGACCGGCGTCGTGGGGGTTGGCGCGGCGAGCGGGAAATCCATGAGGCGGTCAGCCTCGATGGGCCACGGAAGACGCTGGCCGGAAACCTCGAGCATCACCCGTACCGCTCGCTCTCCGAGCAACTGGCCAAGCAGGAGCGCTACGCGCAGATGATGGCCGAGTACCAGCACGCGCGCGGCAAGCGGGCGAAGCTGCGGCACATCCTGCTCAACCCGTGGTGGCGATTCGTGCGCGGCTACGTGCTCCGCGGCGGCTTCCTGGACGGCTGGCGCGGCCTGCTCTACGCGCTGGTGCGCGTGGAATACGTCCGGCGCAAGGCAATCAAGCTGTGGTTGCTGGATCGGGGTTATCGCCCCTGACGCGGATCAGGTAACCGACCCTGAGCGCGAGCCCGAGCACCAGGAAGAAGAAGAACGACTGCGACATCACGCGGTAGAACACGCTCTCGCCCAGCGCGCACAGCAGGTAGAGCACGACGATGGCCAATCCGGCCGTGGCGGTCGCCGCGACCGTGTCGTCGGCATCGCGCGTCCAGCGCGCGAAGTAGCGCAGCGCCAGTACGAACACCGCCAGCACCGCCAGCAGCAGCGGCAGGCCGCCGGTTGCCAGGGCGCGCAGGTATTCGTTGTGCGGCTGGTTGTAGCGGGCGATTGTCGGATCGCTGCGGCCGGCGGCGATCTCGGCCTGCGCATAGTCCGCATACCGGTCCACGCCGACGCCGGCCAGTGGATGCTCGCCGAATGCGCGCAGTGCGGTGCGCCACATCTCCAGCCGCTCGCCCACCGACCCGTCCGGGTCGCCCTGGTCGAAACCGGCGACCTCCTGCTGGATCGTGGTGAAGCGTCCCAGCATGGCGCCGTGCAGCGTGGCGGTGGCGATCGCGCCACCCAGGCACACGGCCACTCCGAGCGCCAGGCTCCAGCGCCAGCGGCGGGTGCGCCGTGCCTGCACCAGCAGCACCAGCAGGAACGCCGGCACGAAGGCCAGCAGCGGGCCTCGGCTCTGCGTCAGCAGTGCGCCGTACATGCCGAATGCCATGCCGCCACCGTGCAGCCACCAGCGCCAGCTGCCCGGCCGGGCACGCAGCAGCTGCACCAGCGCCAGCAGCGCCAGCCCGAGCAGCAGCGTGGCGCATTCGATCGCGCTCGAACCACCGCCGTTGAGGCCGTAGGCGCGCCCCACGTGGAGCCAGTAATGCTGCACCAGGCAGACCGCGCCCAGGCCGATGGCGGTCAGGCTGAAAGTCGACCACACCAGGGTCATGCACAGCTGCCGCGCGAACACCGCGGCCACCACCACGTACAACAGCACGTGCGCGGCGTGGTCCAGCGGCCGCCAGCCCAGGCCGTGCCAAAGCACGTTGGCCACGTCCAGCGCGATCAGCAGCACCGAAGGGATCACCACCGCCGCCGCGGCGCGGTAGCCCTGGCGCACCGGCGCGCGCCAGAGCAGGCCCAGCCCGCAGAAGAACAGCAGCGCCGCCGGCAGCGCCTTGATGTCCGGTTCGACCGAGAAGGACAGCGGCATCAGCGCCACCAGCGCCGAGAGCGCCCAGGCCGGCCAGGCCTGCCAGACGGGTCGAACCTGCTCCTGACGGTTCACCGCCATCTCGGGACTGCGCGCGCTCATTCGGGCACCCTGGCGTCGGCGGCCTCGGCGGAGGGATCGGGCACGCAACCGGGAATCACCGCATCAGCCTTGAACAACCACCACTCGCGGCGGTTGGCATGGCCCAGGTCGAGGGCGCGGTCGCGACGCACGCAAGCGCCCATCGCAGGCTCCTGCACGAACAACCAGCGATGCGCCGGATCGGTGGCCTGCCAGGCGACCGCGTCGGCGTATTGCCGCGTCCACGGCTGGGTGAAGCCGAAATCCTTTGCCGGACGGTCGAGCATGAGCAGGTTCTGTTCCTTCCAGGCGACCAGGCCGACCTCATCGGCCGGACCCAGCTGCGCGCGCACCTTGGCCATCAGCCCCGCGGCGGAACTGGAGTCGTTGAGTTGAGGCGCGATGCCTACGCTCCAGCCCAGCCACAATGCTGCCATGCCGCCGCAGACCGCCCATGCCGCGCCGCGCAGCCGCAGTGCTGCCACCAGCGCCAACTGCACCGCGCCGATCGCCGCAAGCCAGCCGAACAGCGCCTGTGCGCCGCCGTCGAAACCGCGGCGCGCCGCCCATTGCGCGGCGGCCGGCGGATGCGCGATGAGCGCGTATGCGCCCACCACCAGCAGCAGCGTGCCGAACAACGCGGTGAACGCGAGACCCGCGGCCCGCAACCAGCGCGTCTGCAGCAACTCGCCGATGAACGGCGCGTTGGCCAGCGCGACCATCGGCAGCGTCGGCAGGATATAGACGTCGCGCTTGCCGGCGGGAATCGAGAAGAACACCAGCACCAGTGCCACCCACGCCAGCGGCAGCATCAACCGCGCGTCCTTCGCTTTCAGCGCGCGCCACCAGCGGGGCAGCGTGCCCGGGTAGGTCAGCGATAGCGGCAACCAGCTGAACAGCACGATCGGCAGGTAGTAGAGCGGCGAGTGGATGTGACCCCACGAGTTGGCGTAGCGGTCGGCGGTCTGGTGGAACAGGATGTCGCGCACGTAGGCGGCGTAGGCGGGGTTTTCCGGATGCGCGCGCGCGGCCAGCAGCATCGGGACGAGCCACAGGGCAATCGCCGCCAGCACGGCAACCAGACCCAGCCACCAGCGCATCGCCTGGCCGCGGCCCATTCGCGCCACGCCGTCCCACCCGCGCAGCGCGAAGGCGTAGGGGATGAACAAAAGAAGCGGCAGGAAGCCGACGCCTTTGGTGATCACGCCCAGCCCGGCACAGAAGCAACCCAGCCAGTACGCACGCCAGTTCGGGCCCAGCAGCATGTGCCGGAGCAAACCCCAGTTGCCGGCGGTGATCAGGAACATCACCAGCGGGTCGATCTGCGCGCGCTTGACCTGATAGACGAACTGGAACGCCAACAACAGGCCGGCCGCCGCGTACAGCCCCGCCTGCCGGTTCCACAGCCGACGGCCCAGGTCGTAGATCAGGGCCAGCGAGCCGAGCGCGGCGAGCAGCGAGGGCAACAGGAACGCAATGCGCCAGTTGCGCACGATTTCGAAACTCACCGCCTCGGTCCACATCAGCACCGGCGGCTTGTCGGCATACAGCTCGCTGCCGCGGTGAGGAAACATCCAGTCGCCGCCTTCGACCATCTGCTTGGCCGCCAGCGTGAAACGCGGCTCGTCGGACGGCCACGGATCGCGCATGCCAATGCCGGCGCCGACCACCACCAAGGCGATCAGCATGAGCAGCCAGAAGCGGCGGCGGTCGAGTGGGCTGGCGTGGGGAGGGGCCATGGGCGATCCGTGCGGAACAGCAAACGTTGTAACCGGGCTGGGCTTACCGTGTGCTGAGCCGTTACTGCTTTACGAGGACGGCATAGTACATGCCGTCCAGGTCGCCATCGCCGGGCAGGATCTGCCAGCCGACCGCGGCGGCCTGGCCCGTCGGCAAGGCAAACGGCAGTGGGCGCGCGTCAGCGGCGGTGGCGAGCAGGGACTGCACCGCCGCTTCGTTTTCCGCGCGCAGCAGCGAGCAGGTCGCGTAGACCAGCTTCCCGCCCGGCTTGAGCAGGGGCCACAGCGCGCCGAGGATGCGTTGCTGCAGGGCGGCCAGCGTAGGGATGTCGCTCTCGCGCCGATGCAGCCGTACGTCCGGCCGGCGGCGCAGCACGCCGGTAGCCGAGCAGGGCGCGTCGATGAGGATGCGGTCGTAGGGCTGGCCGTCCCACCAGGCCTCCGGCGCGGCGGCATCGCCGGCCAGGAGCGCGGCGTGCAGGCCGAGCCGGTCCAGGTTCTGGCCGATCCGGCGCAGGCGGACCGGATCCGAATCCAGCGCGGTCAGCGCCAGGTCGCTGCGCTCGAGCACGTGGCAGGCCTTGCCGCCGGGCGCGGCGCAGGCATCGAGCACGCGCTGGCCGGGGCGGGCGTCGAGAAGGTCGGCGGCAACCTGGGCGGCGCCGTCCTGTACCGCGAATTCGCCTGAAGCGAAGCCGGAAAGCCGGGTGATGTCCCCACTGTGGGGGAGCATGATGGCATCGACCAGCCATGGGTGCGCCGACGCGGTCTGGCCGTCCAGGTGCAGCCGTTCGAGCAGCGCCTCGCGGGTGGTGACCCGACGGTTGGCGCGCAGCATCAGCGGAGGTTCGATGTTGTCGGCTGCCAACACCGTCTCGGCGTGGATGGGCCAATCGCGGGCGATGGCGTCGGCCAGCCAGGGCGGATGCGCGTGGCGGGTCGGCGGCGAGGCGTCGAGCGCGGCCAGCAGGTCGGTGCGCTCGCGTTGCCAGCGGCGCAGCACGGCGTTGACCAGCCCGGCCAGGCGCGGGCGCTTGAGCGCGCGGGTGGCCTCGACGGTGGCGGCCACCGCGGCGTAATCCTGCAACTGGAGGATCTCCAGCTGCACCAGCCCGAGCACCAGCAGCGCGTGTACCTGCGGCTCCTTGCGGCGCAGCGGCTGGGCCAGCAGGCGGTCGAGCGCGGGATCGAAGCGCAGCCACCAGCGCGCGCCTTCGCTGAGCAGGGCCATCAGCAGGGCGCGGTCGCGTGGATCGGGGAGTTTCGGCGCGTGGCGCTCCATCGCCTCGCGCAGCGAGGTGCCGCGCAGGGCGATTTCCGCCAGCGCGGTGGCGGCGAGGGCGCGGGTGTCGGTCATTGCCACGGAACGTCAGGCGACGCGCTCGTTGCGCGTCCCCGCGAGCCTTCGCTCCTCACCGCGATCCCCTCGCCGGAGGGGAGGGGAAGCAGCAACGGGTTCACTTGAGAACTCCGCGCAGTTCGGGGCGTGCGTTGAGGTAGTCGGCGGCGGTGATGCGCTTGCCACCGGGGCGCTGCAGCGCGGTCACGCGCAGCGCGCCTTCGCCGCACGCCAGTTCGATGCCATCGCGACTGGCGGCGAGTACCTCGCCCGGCGTGGCGTCGTGGGCACGATCAACGGCCCGCGCGCCCCAGATACGCACGCTCTCGCCGGCGATCGCACCCTCGGCCACTGGCCAGGGGTCGAACGCGCGCACGGTGCGTTCGAGCTCGAGTGCCCGTCGCGCGAAATCCAGCTTCGCCTCGGTCTTGTCGAGCTTGTGCGCGTAGGTCACGCCTTCGTCCGGCTGTGGCATGGCCATCAAAGTTTCGCCGTCCAGCGCGCGGCGCAGGCCCTCGGCGAGCACCTCGGCCCCGAGCGCCGACAGGCGGTCGTGCAGCGTGCCGCCCGTCTCGTCCGGGCCGATCGGCGTGCGCCTTTCCAGCAGCACCGGGCCGGTGTCCAGGCCCGCTTCCATACGCATCAGGTCCACGCCGCTCTCGCTGTCGCCGGCGAGGATCGCGCGCTGGATCGGCGCCGCCCCGCGCCAGCGCGGCAGCAGGCTGGCGTGGACGTTCCAACAGCCCAATCGCGGGATGGCCAGCACCTTGCGCGGCAGGATGAGGCCGTAGGCGACGACCACCATCAGGTCGGGCGCATACGCCGCCAGGGTGGCCTGCGCCTGGGCCGACTTCAGTGATTCGGGTTGTTCGACCGGCAGCCCGGCCGCCAGCGCCGCCTGCTTCACCGCGCTGGGAGCGAGCTTGCGGCCGCGGCCGGCGGGCCGGTCGGGCTGGGTATAGACGGCCACCACCTGCGCGCCGCTGGCGCGGCAGGCTTCCAGGCAGGGGACGGAAAACTCCGGCGTGCCGGCAAAGACGATCCTCAAGCGCTCGCCGCCTGCTTGCGCTGCTTTTCCATGCGCTTGAGCAGCATGTTGCGCTTGAGCGGCGAGAGGTAATCGACGAACACCTTGCCGGCCAGGTGGTCCAGCTCGTGCTGGATGCACACCGCCAGCGGGCCCTCGGCCTCCACGGTGAATTCCTTGCCGTCGACGTCCCGCGCCCTGACCGTGACCTTCAGCGCCCGGGTGACGTCGGCATAGATGCCGGGGAAGGACAGGCAGCCCTCCTGATACACCTGGGTGCCTTCCTTGCCCACGATTTCGGCGTTGATCAGCGCCAGCGGCTGGTTGCGCTGATCGCTCATGTCGGCGACCAGCACGCGCTGGTGCACGTTGACCTGCGTCGCGGCCAGGCCCACGCCGTTGGCCTCGTACATGGTCTCGAACATGTCGGCGACGAACTGCTTGAGCTCGGCGTCGAAGACGGTCACAGGCGCGGCCCGGGTGCGCAGCCGGGGGTCGGGGAATTCAAGAATGGTCAGCACGGACATGATCGATACCTCGGAGCGCCTGAAAAGATGCGGGCAATTCGTCGTAACGAAAGCCCCGGCGCAAACTAGAATGAGCCTCATTGTACGGCGGCAAGCTCCCGTGCGGCAGGCGATTTTGCCAACTGCTCCCGGTTGCGGGCCTTCACCATTCGGTTACACTCGCCCGAGCCTCGGGGTAGGGGAATCTGAGCATATGATCAAGAAGTCCATCGGGCTGCTGGCCGGCATGCTGGTCACCGTGGCCGTGTACGCCGCCGGGGCCCAGTTGCGCGCCGATCACCCCGACACCTACACCGTGCGCCGCGGCGACACGCTGTGGGACATTTCGGCCAAGTTCCTGTCCAAGCCGTGGTTGTGGCCGGAAATCTGGCAGGCCAACCCGCAGGTACGCAATCCGCACCTGATCTACCCGGGCGACGTGCTCAACCTGTCCTTCATCAACGGGCCGCGGCTGAAGCTCGAGCCGAGCGCGCACCGCGAGACCGAGGCGGTGCCGGCGATCCCGCTGGACCAACTCCGCCTGTTCCTCAAGGACATGCGGGTGATGGACTCCAACGAGGTCAGCTCGGCGCCCTACGTGGTCGGCTTCGAAGAGGCCCGGCTGCGTGGCGCGGTCGGCCAGAACCTGTACGTGCGCGGCCTCAAGGGCGAGCCCGGCCAGCGTTGGGCGATCGTGCGTCCCAGCCACGTTTTCCGTGGCTTCGAACAGGACGACGCCAGCGACGCCGGGAACGAAATCGTCGGCCACACGCTGGACAGCAATGTCGCGATGGTCAGCTCGCCGTGGGAGGAGGACTTCCGCGACGACGGCCACTACGGCCGGGGTGAGGACCTGGGCGTGGAAGTCAGCGTGATCGGCACCGCCGAAACGCTGCGCGCAGGCGATCCGTCCACGCTGTTGCTGCTCGACTCCACCCAGGAAATCCGCAGTGGCGATCGCGTGTTGCCGCTGGATGGTCCGGCCTACGATCCGTACTACTACCCGCATGCGCCGAGCTCGGTGCCGGCCAACGCACGCGTGATCGCCTTCGCCGATGCGATGGACGCGGCCGGTCCACGCCAGGTGGTGGCCTTGTCGATCGGTGCGAAGGACGGCGTGGACAACGGCCAGACGTTCGCGATCTTCCAGCCCGGCGAGACCGTCCACGACGACGTGGCCAGCAGCAGCTGGAGCCGCGGCGCCGGCGAACACGTGACGCTGCCGGACGAGTTCGTCGGACACGTGATGGTGTTCCGTGCCTTCGATCGCGTGAGCTACGGCCTGGTGATGGACGGCCTGCGCCCGGTGCATCGCGGCGATCGCCTCGTGATGCCCGAATAACCAGCTTTTCGGTGTTGCCCGACACGACGGCGCGGCCTTGGCCGCGCCGTTTTTTCGTTGGTGCAAACCTACACTGGGCGGATGAGTGACACGGATGCACTTCGCGCCTGGCTGATCCTGCTGCGCACCCCCGGCCTTGGCCTGGCCATGCTGCGCGAGCGGCTGGCGGCCGATCGCGACATCGTCGCCGTGCTGGCCCACTTGCGCGGTTCGCCCACCCGCCTGGGCGAGGCCGCCAGCGCGTGGCTCAGGCGCCCGGACGAGGCGCGCCTGGCCGCAGACCTGGCCTGGCTCGACGCACCCGGCCATCGGCTGCTGTGCTGCACTGACGCGGACTTTCCCTCGCTGCTCGAACATATCCCGCAACCACCGGCGGCGCTGTTCGTCGAGGGCGATGCGGCCCTGCTCCTGCACCCGCAGGTCGCCATCGTCGGCGCGCGTGGCGCCACACCCGGGGGGCTGGCGCATGCGCGCCGTTTCGCCGCGGCACTGGCGCAGGCCGGTTTCGTGGTCACCAGCGGCATGGCCGATGGCGTCGATGGCGCCGCGCATGCGGCCGCGCTGGCGGCCGGTGCGTCGACCATCGCGGTAATCGGCACCGGCCCCGACCTCGTTTATCCGCGCAAGCACCAGGCCCTGGCCCAGGCGATCGGGAGCCGGGGCGCCCTGGTAAGCGAGTTCCCGCCGGGCACGGCGCCGCGTGCGGACCATTTCCCGCGCCGCAACCGCCTGATCGCGGGGCTGTCGCTAGGCACGCTGGTGATCGAGGCGGGGCTGAAGTCCGGGTCGCTGATCACCGCGCGGCTGGCAGGGGAACAGGGCCGCGAGGTGTTCGCCCTGCCGGGCTCCGTGCACAACCCGCTGGCGCGCGGCTGTCACCGGTTGATCCGCGAGGGCGTGCGGCTGGTCGAGGAACCGGCCGAGCTGATCGAGGTGCTGGCGCCGGCGGCACGTGCGCTGGGTGTGGAACTGGCGACACGGCTGGCCGAGAGTCCGGCGGCCGCGTCGTCCGCGACGTCGCCAGCGGACCCGGAACACCAGCGTCTGCGTCAGGCCCTAGGCCACGATCCGGCCACGCTGGACGAGCTGGCGACCCGTACCGGCCTGCCGTTGGCCGCGCTGTCCTCCACGCTGCTGATGCTGGAGCTGGATGGCCAGGTCGAAAGCCTTCCCGGCAATCGGTACCAGTGCGTCTCCTGACCCGCGGGCACCGATCGCGCGGGCGGGCTCTACTGTGGGAAATGGTGCCACATCGCGGTTTCACGCGATCCGGCTTGACAGTTCCGGCGAGCGCATGGCTCAACTAATAAAGAGTGTGCCCGCCGACCGGCGGCACGGAACGTTCCCGGAACCCCCCGCCCCATGGCCAAAAACCTCCTCATCGTCGAGTCGCCCGCCAAGGCCAAGACGATCAACAAATACCTCGGTACGGACTTCCAGGTCCTGGCCTCCTACGGCCACGTGCGTGACCTGAAGCCCAAGGAGGGCGCGGTCGATCCGGACAACGGCTTCGCGATGAAGTACGAAGTCATCGAGCGCAACGAAAAACACGTCGACGCGATCGCCAAGGCGGCCAAGGCGGCCGACGACATTTACCTCGCGACCGACTTGGATCGCGAAGGCGAGGCGATCTCCTGGCACATCAGCGAGATCCTCAAGGAGCGCGGCCTGACCGAAGGCAAGCGCATGCACCGGGTGGTGTTCTCCGAGATCACGCCCAAGGCGATCAAGGCGGCAGTGGCCTCGCCGCGCGACCTTTCGTACGACATGGTCGACGCCCAGCAGGCGCGCCGCGCGCTGGACTACCTGGTCGGCTTCAACCTCTCGCCGGTGCTGTGGCGCAAGGTGCAGCGCGGCCTTTCCGCGGGCCGCGTGCAGAGTCCGGCGCTGCGCATGATCGTCGAGCGCGAGGAGGAGATCGAGGCCTTCGTCGCTCGCGAGTACTGGACCGTCGAGGCGAAGCTCAAGCATGCCGACGGTGACTTCGGCGCGCGCCTGACCCGACTCAACGGAAAGAAGTTCGAGCAGTTCGACCTCACCAACGAGGCCGATGCGATGGCTGCCCGCGGCGCGCTCAAGGACGCCGCGCACGGTCGCCTGACCGTCAGCGAGGTGACCTCCAAGGAGCGCAAGCGCCGCCCGGCACCGCCGTTCACCACCTCCACGCTCCAGCAGGAAGCCGCGCGCAAGCTCGGCTTCTCCACCAGCCGCACGATGAAGGTCGCCCAGGGTTTGTACGAGGGCGTGGGCCTGGGCAGCGAGGGTAACGTCGGCCTGATCACCTACATGCGTACCGACTCCACGGCGCTCTCCAGCGAGGCGACCGACGAGCTGCGCGCGCTGATCGCCCGCGACTTCGGCAACGGTGCGCTGCCCGACGGCGTACAGGTCTACCGCACCAAGTCCAAGAACGCACAGGAGGCGCACGAGGCGATCCGTCCGACTTCCGCGATGCGCACGCCGCGCCAGGTCGCCGCGTTCCTCAACGACGAGCAGCGCAAGCTGTACGAGCTGATCTGGAAGCGCACCGTCGCCTGCCAGATGATCCACGCGACGCTCAATACCGTGTCGGTGGATTTCGATCTGCCCCATGCCGCCGGCGGTCCCGCCGCGTTCCGCGCCACCGGCACCACCGTGGTCGATCCGGGCTTCCTCGCGGTGTACGAGGAAGGCCGCGACCAGAAGAGCGCCGAGGACGATGACGAAGCCCGCCGCCTGCCGCGCCTTTCCAAGGGCGAGCAGGTCGCGCTTTCCGACATCCTGGCCGACCAGCACTTCACCGAGCCGCCGCCTCGCTATTCCGAAGCCAGCCTGGTCAAGGCGCTGGAGGAATACGGCATCGGCCGACCGTCGACCTACGCCAGCATCATCCAGGTGCTGCAGAACCGCGAATACGTGTTCCTGGAGAACCGCCGCTTCAAGCCGACCGACGTCGGCCGCGCGGTGGGCAAGTTCCTCACCCAGCACTTCAACCAGTACGTCGACTACGACTTCACCGCCAAGCTCGAGGACGAGCTGGATGCGGTCAGTCGCGGCGAGGAAGCGTGGGTGCCGCTGATGGAGCGCTTCTGGCAACCGTTCAAGACCCAGGTCGAGGAAAAGACCGAGTCGGTCGATCGCAGCGAGGCCACCGGCGCCCGCGAGCTGGGCATCGATCCGAAGAGCGGCAAGCCGGTTTCCGTGCGCCTTGGCCGCTACGGGCCGTACGCGCAGATCGGCGACAAGGACACCGACGAGAAGCTGCAGTTCGCGAGCCTGCGCCCCGGCCAGAGCATGCACACCATCACGCTCGAGGAGGCGATGGAACTGTTCAAGCTGCCGCGCCAGCTCGGACAGTCCGAAAGCGGCGAAGAAGTGAGCGTGGGCATCGGTCGCTTCGGCCCGTTCGTGAAGCAGGGCAGCACCTACGCCTCGCTCAAGGCGGAAGACGATCCGTACACGATCGAGTTGCCGCGCGCGCTGCAGATCGTGAGCGAGAAGCTGGAGATGCTCGCCAACCGCGTGATCACCGACTTCGGCAATGGCGTGCAGGTGCTCAACGGCCGCTACGGGGCGTACATCACCGACGGCGAGAAGAACGCCCGCATCCCCAAGGACACCGAGCCAAAGGACCTGACCGAGGCGCAATGCCTGGAGCTGCTGGCGGCCGCGCCGGTCAAGAAAGGCCGCTTCGCGCGCAAGAGCGCCACCAAACAGGCGGCTGCGAAGAAGGCACCGGCTGCGAAGAAGGCCGCGCCGAAAAAGGCGGCCGCCAAGAAAGCGCCGGCGAAGAAGACCGCTGCCAAGAAGGCACCCGCCAGGAAGACGGCCAAGAAGGCCGCCACCAAAAAGGCGGCCGCGAAAAAGACCACCGACGCCTGACCATGACGGCGTGTTTCACCCTGGCCGAATGCGACGCTGCCGCCGCGCTGATGCGGCGCGGCGGCGTCCTGGCCTACCCGACCGAGGCGGTCTACGGCCTGGGCTGCGATCCGCGCGACCAGGATGCCTTCGAACGGCTGTTCGCGCTCAAGCAGCGACCGCCCACCCAGGGCGTGTTGCTGATCGCCGCCGACTTCAGCCAGGTCGAGCGCTACATCGACCGGGCCCGGGTGCCGGCCGACGTCATGGCGCAGGTGAAGGCCAGCTGGCCCGGGCCGAACACGTGGATCTTCCCCCGCACCGCGGAAGTGCCGGCCTGGGTCGCCGGCGCGCATGCGGGCATCGCCCTGCGCGTCACCGCCCATGCACCCGCCGCCGCGTTGTGCCGCGCCTGGGGCGGCGCGTTGGTATCGACCAGCGCCAACCCGCACGGCTCGCCGCCCGCGCGAAGCGCGCAGCAGGTGCTCGATTACTTCGGTGATGCGCTCGATGGCGTGCTCGATGCCCCGCTCGGCGGCCAGGAACGTCCCACGGTGATCCGCGATGCCCTCACCGGCGCTATCATCCGGGCCTGAGCGTCCAGGGGGCGCCTCGGGGTCGATGGAAGCCCCGCGGCGGGACAGCAACACACGCGCGCTTCACGCCGGCTTGCAACGGCCGGTTGCCATGCTGTGTGTGTCTGGCGCATGGCGAACTGGGAGATAAGCGGCTTGGCCATCGTTTACGACACGTTCCAGCGCGAGGCGCCGCAGCGCCTGGCGCTGCTGCATGCAGACACGCCCGCGCGCGTGCTGGCATGGCGCGATGGCGCACCGGTCAGCGCGGCGCAGTTCCTGGCCCACGTGCGCCAGGTCGCCGCCACGTTGCCGGGCGCCGGCGCGGCGGTGAACCTGTGCGAAGACCGCTACGCCTTCCTGGTCGCCTTCTGCGCCATCGTGCTGCGCGGCCAGACCAACCTGCTGCCTTCCTCGCGCGCCCCGCAGGCGGTCGACGAGGTGATGGCGGCGCATCCGGGTTGCTACGCGCTGGGCGAGCAGGTGCTCGATCCGGCACCGGTCGGGTACCACCGGTTGCCGGCATTGTCGGCCCCGCCGCTGGAGGAGGAGGTCGAGAGCTGGCCGCAGATCCCGGCGGACCAGGTGGTGGCGATCGGCTACACCTCCGGTTCCACCGGGGTGCCCAGCGCCAACCTCAAGACCTGGCGCAGCTTCCACGCCAGCAACGCGGGTAACCTGTCGATGCTGCGCGTGGCGGTCGGCGCCAGCTTCGGGGTGATCGCCACGGTGCCGCCGCAACACATGTACGGCATGGAGATGAGCGTGGTGCTGCCGCTGCTGGGCGGCATCGGTGTGCACGCGGGACGGCCGTTCTTTCCCGCCGACGTCGCCGCAGCACTCGCCGACGTGCCCGAGCCGCGCGTGCTGGTGACCACCCCGGTTCACCTTCGTGCGCTGGTCGACTCGGGCATCGCGCTGCCGCCGCTGTCGGCGATGGTGTTGGCCACCGCGCCGATGCCGACCGAACTGGCGCAGGCGGCCGAGGAGCGCTTCGGCGCACCGCTGCTGGAAGTGTTCGGTTCCACGGAAACCTGCGTGTTCGCCAGCCGGCGCACGACCCGCGAGGCGGACTGGACCCTGTATCCGGACGTCCATCTCCACCCGCAGCCCGACGGCACCCAGGTGGACGCGCCACAGCTGGACGCACCGCGGCTGCTGGCCGACATCGTCAGCCTGTCGGCGGACGGCCGTGCCTTCCGCCTGCGCGGGCGTCAGGCCGACATGCTGGAAATCGCCGGCAAGCGCGCGTCGCTGGGTGACCTGACCCGCCGTCTGCTGGCCATTCCCGGCGTCCAGGACGGTGTGGTGTTCCAGCTCGACGGCGGCGACACGCTCGGCGTGCACCGCATCGCCGCGCTGGCGGTGGCGCCGGAACTGGACGAGCACGCGATCCTCGACATCCTGCGCCGGGCGATCGACCCGGTATTCCTGCCGCGTCCGTTGCTGAAGGTCGCTGCCTTGCCGCGCAACGAGACCGGCAAGCTGCCGCGCGCGGCGCTGCTGGAGCTGCTCGACCGCCACCACACGCATCCGTAGGGCGCCTTCAGCCCGCCATTCGGCACCAAGGCGGTGCGCTTGGCCCATCCTGCGTTCCAAAGCACCGTGCCGGCACCGCTACAATGCGCGCCTGCGCCGCGGGGCGCGCGACACGCTTCGGAGAGCGCATGAAGGTTCTGGTGATCGGCAGCGGCGGGCGCGAGCATGCACTGGCGTGGAAGCTCAAGCAGTCGCCGCGGGTCAGCGAGGTGATCGTCGCTCCCGGCAACGCCGGCACCGCGCGCGAGCGTGGCGTGCGCAATGCCGACGTGGCGATGAACGACCTCGACGGCCTGCTCAAGCTGGCCAAGGCCGAGAAGGTCGAGCTCACCGTGGTCGGTCCCGAGGTGCCGCTGGTGGCCGGCGTGGTCGACCGCTTCCGTGCCGCCGGCCTGCGCATCTTCGGACCTCGTGCGGTCGCTGCCCAGCTGGAGGGCTCCAAGGCCTTCGCCAAGGACTTCCTGCTCCGCCACAACATTCCGACCGCGCGCTACGCGGTGTTCAACGAACTCGACGCTGCGCTCGCCTACGTGCGCCAGCAGGGTGCGCCGATCGTGATCAAGGCCGACGGTCTGGCCGCCGGCAAGGGCGTGGTCGTGGCGCTGACCCTCGCCGACGCCGAGCAGGCGCTGCACGACATGCTCGGTGGCCACGTCTTCGGCAACGCTTCCGCGCGCGTGGTGATCGAGGAATTCCTCGACGGCGAGGAAGCGAGCTACATCGTGATGAGCGACGGCAGCCACGCGCTGCCGATGGCCTCCAGCCAGGACCACAAGCGCCGCGACGAGGGCGACCTCGGCCCGAACACCGGTGGCATGGGCGCCTACTCGCCGGCGCCGGTGGTCAACGCCGCAGTCGAGCAGCGCATCCTCAAGGAAGTGATCGAGCCGACCCTGCGCGGCATGGCCGCCGAGGGCGCGCCGTTCATCGGCTTCCTCTATGCGGGCCTGATGATCGACAAATCCGGCGCGCCCAAGGTGATCGAATTCAACGTGCGCTTCGGCGATCCGGAAACCCAGCCGATCATGCTGCGCCTGAAGTCCGACCTGATCGAGCTGATCGAGGCCGCGCTGGACGGCGAGCTGCACCACACCCGCGCGCAGTGGGACAGCCGTCCCTCGATCGGCGTGGTGGTGGCGGCCGAGGGCTATCCCGGCCGCGTGCGCAGTGGCGACCCGATCGGCGGGCTCGATGGCGCCTTCGAGCCCACGGTGAAGGTGTTCCATGCCGGTACGAAACTCGACGAGCAGGGCCGCGCCGCCACCGCCGGGGGACGCGTGCTGACCGTCTGCGCGCTGGGCAGCGATCTTGCCGCTGCACGTGAACACGCCTACGAGGCGGTTTCCAAGATCCATTTCAACGGCGCGTTCTGCAGGCGCGACATCGCGCACCGGGCGCTGCGGCGCGGGACCTGACGGGCGGGTCCTAGCCGGGTGCAGGCGCGTACCTCGACGGTGATGTCTTTGCCGGGCGTGCGCGCCAATCGCGCCTGGGGAATCTCGCTCGAGCCGCGTGCGCTGTGTTTGCTGCTGGAACCATGGTCCGATGTGGCACGCCGAACGTGTGCACAGCGACGGTAATACTCCATCGCGCGGCTGTGCGCTTGAATCATCGAAAGGAGGCGCAGGGCAGGCGTCATGACGACGGCGAAATCTACGAATAACCAACGATCCACCGCCCGGATTGGCATGGTGTTGCTGGGCGCATCCGTGCTCCTGATGTGGCTGGCGGCTTTGCGCACCCCGTTCTGGGGTGACGATTACCTCTACATCTACATAGCCCATGCGACAAACGCCACGTCGGCACCTTGGTGGTCGGATTTCGTGCCGTCGTCCTTTCCAAGGTTCTGGCGGCCGCTTTCCCAGGAGGGCTACTGGCGCCTGATCGATGCGCTGTTGCACGACAACGCGTTTGCCACCCACGTCGTGTCCCTGGGCCTTCACCTGCTGGCCAGCGCGGGGGTCGCTTTACTGGCCTTGGTCATCACCCGCGCATGCAAATGGCCAGCGCCCAAGTCGACTGCGGCGCTTGCCGGAACGGTCTACGCCGGCTTGGGCATGCATTTGCTTCCGGTTCACTGGGCTGCGGCAGCCAACAACTCCTTCCTAACCCTGTTCACCACGCTTTCCCTCGCCGCGTGGATCGTCGCCGCGGAAACGAAAGGCCTGCGTCGGGTGCTATTGCTGGTAAGCATCCCGCTGACGCTGACACTGGCGTTGCTGAGCAAGGAATCGGCTGCGTTGACGGTTGTCCTGATGGTCATCCTCCGGGTGTTCACCGGACAACTTCGCGTGGGAAAAGGCGAGGTGGCGACCATTCTCGCCTGCACGGCTGTCACTGCAATCTGGCTGGTCCTGCGAGCGCACTTCACTATCCACGTGGACAGTGCCTACGAACTGGCGCTGGGCACTAACGTGATCCGCAACGCCGTTGCATTTGTAGCCTGGCTGTCGGGTGTTCCGCGCGAAGCAGTGCGTATGGCTGCCACCGGGGACCGCTTGCGGGCCCTGGCGTGGATCGCGATCACGGCGCTGCCAATGCTGGCTGCATCCGCCATGGCGTTCTGGCAGGGGCGCTCGCTGCTGCGACCGCGCCAGTGGCTTTCCATCGCGTTTTTTGCCGGCGCAGCTTATGGCCCGTACTTCCTGCTCTCATGGAACAGCTATGCGTACTACGCGGCGATCGCCGCCATACTGCCCGCGATCGCCCTCGCGCGCTGCGCGATCGGCAATCCACGACTGCCTGTCATCCTTGCTCTGGTCGCGTGCTCCTCATGGGCAGCGGTCGAGGGAACACGTCAGCTGGATCATCCCGGACTCATCGGCCGAGCACGTTGGGCGGAACGCATACTGGGCGATCTGGAGCAGCAGAGGGTGGGGTCTCCCCTGTGGGTGGCCGTCCACGATAGCCATCGCTTCTACGCCCTCGGACAATATGGACTGGCATGGCGCCTGAAGCTTCCGGTGGACAGCATCCGCGTAGTCGGCTCCTGCCCAGCCGCCGCCCGCTGGTGCCTGAAGATCGACGACGACGGCTCCTGGGACCTGCGCAAAGCCGGCATCGCTGACTGAGCACCGCTGTCCTCGTCAACCAGTGCTGCAGCAACGATGCCGGCGGGCCCGGTACGCTCAGGCGGCAGCCTGGTCCGTCGGCGACGGCTGGATGGCCGCCGCCGTGCCCGGACGCACCACCATGTAGAGCATCAGCAGCATGCCCAGCAGCACGCCGATCGAGCCGATGCCCAGCAACGGCCCCAGCGTCGCTTCGGTCGCCTTGCCGCCATAAAGCAGGAAAAGGCCGACCAGCAGCACGGCCGCCGCGGCCTGGTGCAGCACGAACTGGGTCATGGCGAGGGCGCGTCGGGGCATGTCCAGCCACAGCCGGTGGATGATGCCGTAGACCAACGAAACCACGAAGCCGACCATCAGCACATGGGCGTGCGTCACCAGTTGCCCGTGGTTGTGCGATGCGGCCATGTAGATGCCCAAAGCCATGCCGATCGCGGCATAGCACAACGCCCACACCAGATATCTCCGGCTCATGTCCATCGTGTTTTCCCCTCTCGAAACGCAGGCGCCAGGTAGGCGGGCGCCGTGAGCGCCGTGGAAGGTTTCGTTGTAATGCGAGTGCAACGAGTCCGCCCCCCGGCGGCACCTTCCGCCGCCGACGGTATGCCCATTGACGCGCCCTCGCAACGATGCGCCCATGGCGGCGGGCGGAGACCGGCTTTCACGCTAGGCTAGCGCCAGCTCCCAGCCCAGAACCCGCATGAGCCAATTCAACCTGCTCGGCCAGCGCCGCTTCGCCCCGTTCTTCTGGACGCAGGCGCTGGGCGCGTTCAACGACAATGCCTTCCGCAACGCGCTGGTGATGCTGGTGGCGTTCCAGATGGGGCTGGACGACAGGAGCGTGTCGCTCTACACCAACCTCGCGCCGGCGCTGTTCATCCTGCCGTTCTTCCTGTTCTCGGCCACCGCCGGACAGCTGGCGGAGAAGTACGAGAAGACTCGCATCATCCGCGCGGTGAAGCTGTTCGAGATCGCTGCCATGGCGCTGGCGGCGATCGGCTTCCACACGCACGACACCACCCTGCTGCTGGTGGTGCTGTTCCTGATGGGGTTGCACTCGACCACGTTCGGGCCGATCAAGTACGCGATCCTGCCGCAGGCGCTCGAGCCCGGTGAGCTGGTCGGCGGCAACGGGCTGGTCGAGATGGGCACGCAGCTGGCAATGCTTATCGGCATGATCGCCGGCAATTCGCTGATGCTGGTGGCCGGCATCGGGCCATGGCTGGCATCGGTCGCGACCATCGCCGTGGCGGTGGCCGGTTATATCGCCAGTCGACGCATCCCTTCCGCGCCGGCCACGGCGCCGGATCTGAAGTTCAACTGGAATCCGATGAGCGAAACCGCGCGCGTCCTCGGCATCGTGCGGCGCGACCGCGCGGTGTTCAACGCGGTGCTGGGCATTTCCTGGTTCTGGTTTTTCGGCACGGTGCTGATCGCGCAGCTGCCCAACTACACGCGCGAGACCCTGGGTGGCGACGGTTCGGTCAACACGCTGGTCCTGACCCTGTTCTCGATCGGCACCGGCGTGGGCGCGCTGCTGTGCGAGCGGATGTCCGGCAGACGCGTGGAGATCGGCCTGGTGCCGCTGGGCGCCTTCGGACTGACCGTGTTCGGCGTGGACCTTTACTTCGCGCGGCATGGCGCGGCGCTGGTGCAGGGGCTCGACTGGCTGGCTTTCCTGCACGGCGCGGGCAGCTGGCGGGTGGCGCTAGACCTCACCCTGATCGGTGTGTTCGCCGGCTTCTACGTGGTGCCGCTGTTCGCCTTCGTACAGGCGCGCGCGGCGCGCGAGCAGCTCTCGCGCGTGATTGCGGGCAACAACATCATCAACGCACTGCTGATCGTGCTGGCGGCGGGTTTCGGGCTGGGCCTGGGTGCGCTGGGCTTCGATGCGGTGGAGACGTTCCTTGCCGCCGCGCTGCTCAACGTGTTGGTGGCGGCGTACATCTTCACGCTGGTGCCCGAGTTCCCGATGCGCTTCATCACCTGGGTGCTGGTGAACACGCTCTACCGCGTGCGCGTCGAAGGTGCGCGCCATGTGCCGGAGGAAGGCCCGGCGCTGCTGGTGTGCAACCACGTCAGCTTCATGGACCCGCTGCTGCTGATGGCCAATCTGCGCCGCCCCGCGCGCTTCGTCATGTACTACCGGATATTCAACATTCCGCTGCTGCGGTTCGTGTTCCGCACCGCCAGGGCGATCCCGATCGCCGGTCAGAAGGAGGACCCGGCGGTGCTGGCGGCGGCTTACGAGGCGATCGACCAGGCGCTCGCCGCCGGCGAGGTGGTGTGCATCTTCCCCGAAGGCGGGCTCACACGCGATGGCGAGATCGGGGCGTTCCGGCCGGGCGTGCTGCGCATTCTGGAACGGCGGCAGGTGCCGGTGGTGCCGATGGCGCTGCGCGGGTTGTGGGGAAGCGTGTGGAGCCGGCGCGACACCCGGCTGGGACGCGCGCGCCTGCCGCGGCGATTCCGCGCGCGGGTCGAGCTGGTGATCGATGCGCCGGTCGCATCCGAACGGTTGCGGCTGGATGTGCTGGAAGCACGCGTGCGCGAATTGCGTGGCACGCTGGCGTAGGTGCACTTGCAGGGCGAGGCTTGAGCCCGCCCTACGGGGCCGCTCGTCAGGTCAGCCAGCCGCCCAGCACGATCAGCGCGACCACGCTCAGCCACGCCAGCAACGCCCGCAGGAACGCGCTGCGCATGCGCGCCAGTTCCAGCAGCGGGTCACTGCGCTCCTCGACATAACCGTCGCCGGCTTCGATCTCCACCTCGATGTCGGCGCAGGCCGCGGCCGCCAGGAAATCCGGGCCGTCGGTATACCAGCTGGTGGGCGCCGCATGCAGGCGCCAGCGATGCCAGGCGGCCATTACCGCATCCCAGTGGCCGACCAGCGCCAACGTGAAAACCAGCAACTGCGCGGGCAACCAGTCCAGCGCATTGGCGACGTAGTGCGCGTGACGGCGGCTGGCGGCGTCCAGCGCCAGCGTGTCGTCGCGGCCCAGCGCCTGCGCGAGCCGGTAAAGCAGCGCACCGGCTGGCCCCAGCACGAAGAACCAGAACAACACCCCGAAGCGCCGACGCAGTGCGGCGAGCGCCACGGCTTCGCCCAGCGCGTGCGCGTTCCAGGCGACCTGCCCGCCCGGTTCGGCCAGGCGCTGCGCGGCGGTGTGGCGGGCGACCGGATCGGGTGCGTGCAGGATCGCTTCCAGATCCGCCTCGAAAGGGTGCGGGCCGAGCCCGTAGAGCAACACGACGACCGCGAAGGCCAGCTGCAGGAAGCTGCCAAATGGCAGCTGGCCGAGCAGTTCGGCCAGCAGCAGGCAGAGCACGGCCGGCACCACCAGTGTCAGCAGCACGCGTCCGCGCCCGGCGGTGTCGTCCAATTGCCGCACCCAGCCGCGGAACACGCCATCGCCCCGCCATTGCGCCAGCTGCGGCAATAGATGCAAAAGGCCGAGGGCGATAAGGGCGGCGAGCAGGCTGAGGGCCATCGAAAAAACTCCTTGGATGCCCCGCCATTCTAGGGCAAGCGTTGCGGCGCACCCGTTTGGAACCGCCATGCACGGCCCGCCCACGCGGTCACGCCCGAGTGCGCTCCTTCAGCGGGTCGGCCGTGAACGCGTCCAGCTCCAGCCCTGCACGCTCGCGCAACCAGTGCGCCAGCAGCTGATAAGACACCGACAGCCTCGTCGGCGTGGCGAAACTGCCATCGGCCAGGCCCTCGATGATCTGCGCGGGTGTGAACCAACGCGCTTCTTCCAGCTCGCCGTCGCGCAGGTTGATCGCGGGGTCCAGCGCGCTGGCGATGAAGCCGATCATCAGCGAGGCCGGCAAAGGCCAGGGCTGCGAGGAGTGGTAATGCACCGCGCCCACGCGCACGCCGGCCTCCTCGGCTACTTCGCGGCGCACGGCGTCTTCGAGCGATTCGCCCGGCTCGACGAAGCCGGCCAGCGCCGACCAGCGGCCCTTCGGCCAGCTTGCCTGGCGACCGAGCAGGCAGGCGCCTTCGTGCTCGACGATGGTGATTATCGCCGCGTCGGTGCGCGGGAAGTGGAGGCGTCCGCACGCCGCGTTGGTGCACTGCATGCGGTGGCCTGCGGCGACCCGCACGAGCGGCGCGCCGCAGCCGCTGCAGAAGCGCGTCTCGCGCTGCCAGTGCGCCAGGCCCTTGGCGTAGGCGAACAACCCCGCCTCGGCGGCGGACAGGCGCAGGCCCGCTTCACGCAGGCCGATGCGGCGCGCAGCCAGACGCTCTTCCAGCGAGTCCAGTGGCTGGTCCTCGTCCAGCGCTAGCAGGAAATGCGGACAACCCTGCGCGACACCGAGCAGACTGGCGGGCACTCCGGCGAACAGTTCGCGCCGCTCGGCTTCGCTCAGCCAGCGCAGGCCCTCGGCTTCGCGCAGCAGGTAGCTGTCGCCGGAGGGGTCGAGCAGGAGGTAGCGCACCTCTTCACAACCGGCCTGTTCGAGCAACCACGCTTCGTGGTCGCGGCGTTCGGCCATGCGGTCGAGCACCAGGCTCAGGCCGGCGAAGATGTTGGTGACGGCAGCGGCCATCGGCGGCTCAGGTCGAAAACGAGGAACCGCAGCCGCAGGTCGTCTTGGCGTTGGGGTTGCGGATGACGAACTGGGCGCCGGAGAGGCTCTCCGCGTAGTCGATCTCCGCGCCGGCGAGGTACTGCAGGGACAGCGGATCGACCAGCAGGGTGACGCCTTCGCGATCGAGTGCGAAATCGTCTTCGGCCTGGGCCTCGTCGAAGGTGAACCCGTACTGGAAGCCCGAGCAGCCGCCGCCGCTGATGTACACGCGCAGCTTCAGCGCCGGGTTGCCCTCCTCGACGATCAGTTCGTGCACCTTGCGCGCGGCGGCCTCGGTGAAGACCAGTGGCGCGTTGGCTTGGCGGTAATCGGGAATCGAAACGAGGGTTTCCATGCGGCGAATGTGCGGTTGCGAGGGCGCGATCTCAAGGATAGCGCCTACCGGCCACCAGAAGTCTGGCCGCGGAAAACGCCCGGCCCGACATGGCCACGGGGCTTGGGTCCGACGGGCAGTGCAGCGTCCGGGCGGCTACCGCCATCAGGCCGGCACGGCCTCGTCGAGTTCGGCATCCGGCTGCGACGGCGACGGCAGCTCGCGCGCGACCGCTTCCACGCGATGGCTCATGCGCCCGTTCACCTGCGCACCGCCGGCCATTTCCAGCGTGCGGTAGTGCACGTCGCCGGTGATGCGCGCCAGCGGCGCCAGCTCCAGCCGCTCGCCGGCGTGGATGTCGCCCTGCACGGCGCCGTTGACGATCACGTGCGGCACGTGGATGTCGCCCTGCACCTGGCCGTACTCGCTCACGGTGAACACGGCGTCCTCGCCGTCGGCCAGCACGGTGCCCTCGATGCGGCCATCCAGGTGCAGCGCGCCGCTGAAGCGCAGGTCGCCGCGAATCACCGTGCCGCGGGCGATCAGGCTGGTGTCGTTGCTACCGTCGGCACGGTCGGTGCGGCGTCGGTTGAACATGATCAGTTTCCCCCTTCGATCGTAGTGAGGTTGCCCGACAGCGCGTCGCTCCACGCCACGGCGCGGTCGACGGCGTCGCCATCCTCGGGTTTGACACGGATGCGCAGCCGCGTCGGCTTGAAATCGGCCGGCAGCATGAACGTGGCATGCAACTGCTGGAAATAGCGGAAGCGAAAGGGCAGGCCATCCCTTTGCGCGGCATCGCCCAGTTGCGACCAGTCAAGCGCCACCACCTTGTCGCCCCGCACGCCTTCCACGCTGAGCGTGACGGTGCCGCTGACGTCGCTGCCGCGTTTGGCGTTCTGGGTCAGGCTGAGCGCGAGGTTCCAGGCATGCGAGCCGTTTACCGGGCGCAACTGCACTTCCTGCACCTTGAGCCCTTCGCGCTGCGCGTTGCCGCCGACCAGGCGCGAGTAGAAGCCCAGGTCCGCGCGCAGGCCGTTGATCTCTTCGTCGCGTTCGGTGAGCGTGCCGCGCAAGGATTTGGTCGCGATGTCGGTGACCTGTTGCGCGCGCTTGAGGTTGGCGATCTGCTGCTTGAGCTGTTCGTTCTGCGCGGCCAGCTGCTTCGCTTCGCGGTGATCGATCGCGGCCGGCGTGGTGCGCCAGGCCAACACGCCGACCACGGCTCCGGTCAGCAGCAGGCTGGCCAGCCACGCCGCGCCCAGCCACAGCCGACGGCGGCGCTGGCTGGCTTCATCGTGCGGACGCACGACGAAGCGCGGAGGCGGGCGTGAAGCCATGTGGAGATCCGGAACTGCTGGGGTGACCGGTATAGCCGCAGCGTGACGAAACCGTCAAGGAACGGCCGCACGGTTTGCGCAGCGGGCTTCGCAGGGTGGACGTCAGCCCCTCGCTAGCCGCCGTGTCACCCACGTCGGGCTGAAGGTCATCCTGCGAGGCGATGTCAACCCATCTTGCTCTGCAGGTAGCGCTCGGCGCCGATGTCCTTGACCAGGTTGAGCTGGGTTTCGAGCCAGTCGATGTGCTCTTCCTCGTCGTGCAGGATGTTCTTGAACAGGTCGCGGCTGACGTAGTCGGCAATGCCTTCACTGTGCGCGATCGCTGCGCGCAGGTCGATTGCGGCAGCCAGCTCCAGGTCGAGGTCGCCCTGGATGCATTCGAGCACGTTCTCGCCGATGCGCAGCTTGCCCAGGTGTTGCAGGTTCGGGAGGCCGTCGAGGAACAGGATGCGCTCGATCAGGTGATCGGCGTGCTTCATCTCCTCGATCGATTCCTTGTACTCGTGCTCGGCCAGCTCGCCATAGCCCCAGTCCTTGAACATCCTGTAATGCAGGAAGTACTGGTTGATCGCGGTCAGCTCGTTATAGAGCACCTTGTTGAGGTACTCGATGACCTTGGCATCGCCTTTCATCGGGTGAGTCTCCAGTCTGTCCGACCGGCGACTATACGGGCTTGCCCGTAGAGGCGGAGAAACGCGAATGGTTGCGGTTTGGGGTCCGCGCGCCTCAGGCGGTGATCAGCGGCAACGGGAACGCCACCTGCGCCAGGGCGGTATCGAGCGAGGCCCGCGCCTCGGGCTCGCAGCAGCCACAGCAGTCGGAGCAGCCGGTGCGCGCCTGCAGCTCGGAGAAGGTGCGCACGCCATCGGCGACGGCGCGGCGGATATCGCCGTCGGTCACGGCGTTGCAGAGGCAGATGTACATGCCGCGCATTCCAGCGCGAATGCGAATGATTGTCAACTAGGTTTCCGGCCTTTTGTTCAGGCGACTGCGCGATCGCCTGGACGGCTGCCCTCCGGCGCGCGCGGGAGGGCGCCGAGCTGGACGCTCAGCAGCTCCTCCACCAGCGGTGCGAAGTGGCGAAGCGCGCGTTCGTACACCTGGCGCTTGAAATTGACCACGTGCACGGCCGGATACCAGAAGTCGACCCAGCGCCAGATATCGAATTCCGGCTTGTCACAGGCGTCCAGCTTGAGTGCGTCCTCGCCGCCGACCAGGCGCAGCAGGAACCACACCTGCTTCTGGCCGATGCAGGTGGGTCGCTGGTGGTGGCGCACGTAGCGGTTGGGCAGGCGGTAGCGCAGCCAGCCGCGGGTGCTGGCGATGACCTGGACGTGCTCCGGCGCAAGCCCGGTCTCTTCCGCCAGTTCGCGATACATGGCCTCCAGCGGGGTTTCGTCGCTGCGCATGCCGCCCTGCGGGAACTGCCAGCCATCGTGGCTCACGCGGCGGGCCCAGAACAGCTGGCCATCGCCGTTGAGCAGCACGATGCCTACGTTGGGGCGATAGCCATCCGCGTCGATCATGTCGCCTCCTCGAGCCCGCGTGCCACGGATGCAGCGGCCCTGGGCCTCGAATCCAACCATAGCGCGCGTGACGCCCGAAAGCGAAGAGGCTTGAACCGGCCGGATGCGCCAATTACACTGCCGGGCTCCGTTGGCGCCACGCGCCGGCGACGCCCCATGGCTATGTAGCTCAGCCGGTTAGAGCACAGCACTCATAATGCTGGGGTCGGTGGTTCGAGTCCACCCATAGCCACCACGCGCCCGCGGCGCCGTGTTTTTCCCACCACTTCCCTTTGCGTCGCCGCCCGGGCCTGGCCGCGGGACGACATACAATGGCTCGCCATGCACATCCACAAAGTGTTCCAGATCGAGGCCGCACACCGGCTGCCCAACGTGCCGGCCGGGCACAAGTGCGCGCGACTGCACGGGCATTCGTTCCGCATCGAGATCCACGTCGAAGGCGAGCCGGACCCAAACCAGGGATGGGTGATGGACTTCGCCGACGTCAAGGCAGCTTTCGCGCCGCTGTTCGAGCAGTTGGATCACCACTATCTCAACGAGATCGACGGGCTGGAAAACCCGACCAGCGAGATGCTGGCGCGCTGGATCTTCCGTCGCCTCGATCCGCAGCTGCCAGGGCTTGACCGGGTGGTGGTGCATGAGACCTGCACATCGGGCGCGAGCTGCAGCCGACGCAGCTTCTGATGCAGTGCGGGAGCCTCTTGCGGCCAGCCCTACGGGGCCGACGGGTGCATCATGTTGCAATGCACAAAAATCTTTGCTAGGCTTGTTCCACTCCCAAGACTCCCGCGAGGGGCAAGCCATGAACAAGCCGTTCGACTCCCAGATGTTCGCCTACGCCCGTCAGTTCGCCGACAACGCATTCAAGGCACAGGCGCTGGTGCTCAAGGGGCTGGAGCAAACCGTCGGCCTCCAGCTGGCTGCGCTGGAACAGCATTCCCACGCCGCCGCCGATTTCCTGCTCACCGCCGGCGAAGCGCGTGACCCCGAGGCCCTGCGCGGCCTTTGGGACAAGGGCGTGGCGTTGAGCCGTGCGCAGGCCGAACAGGGTGTCGCGTTGAGCCAGAACCTGGCGGCCGTGGGTCGCCAGACGGTCGAGTCGCTCGGCGCGATGGTGCAGCCGCTCACGGCCGCCAACGACGCGGTCGCCGCGAATGCTGCTGCCGCCCGTAAGACGTCAGCCAGGTAAGGGCTTCTGCCCGCGTCCCATCCTCCCCGCCGGGACGCATTTCCAGGGTCGGACTTTGGTCCGGCCCTTTTTTATGGCGCCTCGATGCAGGAACTTGCGCCAGCTCTCAAGGTGAACGCGAGCGCCCGCACGACAAGATGTCGCAGTCGCTGCGGCTTGTCCGTCCAAACGCCCGGCTGATATACTTTTGCGGATTGGATCGTGGCCCGTAGCTGCAAGGGTGACGCCTGGTGCGAAGCCGCGCGGGAACACACGTGCTCAATAGTCTTGCCTCCGGACGCCGCCTGGCCCTGCGCATCGTGATGTGGCAGGTCGCCGCGGCAGCGCTGGTCGGCCTCGTCTTCCTGATGCAGGGGCGCCGCGAAGCCTTGGCGGCTCTTGCAGGCGCCCTTGTGGTGGCGCTGGGCAACGCGCTGCTTGGCGCGCGGGCCTTCGCCGGGATGCACGGGGCGGGCATGGCACTGGGTCGGCTGCTGGTGGGCATGATCCTCAAGTGGATCGCGGTCATCGGAGGGATGGGCGTGATCCTGATCAAACTGAAGTTGCCGCCGCTGGCTGCCATCACGGGGCTGGCGGCTGCTTACGCGGTTCATCTGCTGGCGTTTCGATTCAAGGGTTGACACATGGCAAGCGAGCCGCAGGGCGGTCTTACCGAATACATCTCCCACCACCTCAAGCACCTGACTCCGCATACGAGTCCGGAAGGCTTTTGGGCGGTGCACATCGATTCGGTCACGGTGTCGCTGGTGCTCGGCGTCCTGTTCTGCCTTTGGTTCTGGGCGAAGGCGCGCAAGGCGACGGCCGGCGTGCCGGGCAAGGGTCAGGCGTTTGTCGAGATCGTGCTCGAGTTCGTCGACGGCCAGGTCAAGGACGTGTTCCACGGCGACCGCCGCGTGCTGGGCCCGCTCGCGTTGACCGTGTTCGTCTGGGTGTTCCTGATGAACGCGATGGACCTGCTGCCGGTCGATCTGTTGCCCTGGATCACCGAAAAGTTCGGCATCGGCCACTTCCGTGCCGTGCCCACGGCCGACATCAACATGACCTTCGCGATGTCGTTGACCGTGCTGATCCTGATCATTTTCTACAGCTTCAAGGCCAAGGGCTTCAGCGGCTACATGCACGAGATGTTTACCGCGCCGTTCGGCAAACACCCGCTGCTGTGGGTCCCCAATTTCGCGCTGAACCTGGTCGAGCTGCTCTCCAAGCCGGTGAGCCTCGCGATGCGACTGTTCGGCAACATGTACGCCGGCGAGCTCGTGTTCATGCTGATTGCCGGGCTGTTCACCGCCGGCAGCTGGGCGCTGTATGGCATGGGCATCATCGGCTACACCGTGTGGGGGATCTTCCACATCCTGATCATCTCGATCCAGGCCTTCATCTTCATGGTGCTGACCGTCGTGTACATCTCGATGGCTCACGACCACCACTGATCTGCAGTCCCGTCTTTCGAACAACGTCCAACCGAAACACATAAGCTTTTCTTTCTGAGGAGATCGTCGTGGAAGCTATCGTTCAAATCGCGCAAATCCAGGGTTTCACCGCCATCGCGCTGGGCCTGATCATCGGCCTGGGCGCCCTCGGCGCCTGTATCGGCATCGGCGTCATGGGTTCGAAGTTCCTGGAAGCCGCTGCCCGCCAGCCGGAACTGGTGCCGCTGCTGCAGGGCCGCATGTTCCTGCTCGCCGGCCTGATCGACGCGGCGTTCCTGATCGGCGTGGCGCTTGCGATGTACTTCGCGGTGGCCAATCCGCTGCTGGCGGCCCTGACGGCGAAGTAAGCACGAAGCGGCGCTTGCGCGCCGCTCCCTACGGGCGCCCGCGATAGCGGCGCCCGTACCCGTACCACCCCCGCATTTACAGGTAACGCAGCGATGGATTTCAACGCGACCTTGATCGGCGAAATGATCGCCTTCGCGATCCTGATCTGGTTCACGGTCCAGTTCATCTGGCCGCACATCAACAAGGCTATCGAGGAGCGCCAGCTCAAGATTGCCGAAGGCCTCGACGCCGCCGAGCGCGCCCGCGCCGAGCTGCGCGATGCCGACAGCAAGGTGGCCGCCGAGATCAAGGTGGCGCGCCAGCAGGCTGCCGAGATCATCGATCGCGCCCAGCAGCAGGCCAACCAGATCCTGGACAAGGCCCGCGCCGACGCGATCACCGAGATCAATCGCCTGAAGGCGAGCGCGCAGGACGACATCGCCTCGATGGCCCAGCGTGCCCGCGAGGAGCTGCGCGAGAAGGTCGGCGCGCTTGCCGTGCAGGGCGCCACCAAGATCGTGCAGCGCGAGATCGATCCGTCCGCGCACAAGGCGCTGCTCGACCAGCTCGCCACCGAGATCTGACCATGGCCCAGGCAATCACGCTCGCCCGTCCGTACGCGCGCGCCGCCTTCGAGCTGGCGCACGAGGCCGGCAAGCTCGGCGAATGGTCGCAGGCCTTCGGCTTCGCCGCGGCGGTCGCGAAGGATCCGCGCGTGGCCGCGCTGGTGGGCGATCCGCGCGTGCAACCGATGCAACTGGTAGCGCTGCATCTTCCGCAGGGCATGGCTGCAGACACCGCGTTCGCGCAGTTCCTCAAGACGCTCGCCGAACAGCGCCGCCTGGCGCTGCTGCCGGAAGTGGCGGATCTGTACGAGGAGCACAAGCGCGAGGCGGGCTCCCAGCTGA
Source organism: Frateuria sp. GZRe14 (assembly GCF_051900395.1). Lineage (NCBI taxonomy): Bacteria > Pseudomonadati > Pseudomonadota > Gammaproteobacteria > Lysobacterales > Rhodanobacteraceae > Frateuria > Frateuria sp. GZRe14. The sequence continues at coordinate 266,379 of NZ_JBHZGJ010000001.1, forward strand.
AGGTCAAGGTGACAAGCGCGATGGCGCTGGATGCCACGCAGGCCGAGCAGCTGAAGGCGTCGCTCAAGCGCCGCTTCAAGCGCGAGATCGAACTGGAAGCCAAGGTCGATCCAGCCTTGCTCGGCGGTGTGGTGATCGATACGGGCAGCGAGGTGATCGACGGCTCCGCACGCGGTCGCCTGCAGCGTCTGGCCAGCGTCCTGGCGAGTTGATTCAAACGCGGCGTTCGCGTCGCGAATCGGGGCCGGCCATCCGGCACTGAACAAAATATCGAAGAGTAAAACCGGCCATGGGGCCGGACTCTTGAAAAAGCATTCCCAAATTCAGGAAAGCGACCATGTCCAGCACCACTCTGAACCCGTCCGAGATCAGCGAACTGATCAAGAGCCGCATCGAGCAGTTCAAGCTCGGCGCTGAGGCCCGCAACGAAGGCACCATCATCAGCGTGTCCGACGGCATCGTGCGCATCCACGGCCTGGCCGACGTGATGCAGGGCGAAATGATCGAGCTGCCGGGCAACGCCTTCGCGCTCGCGCTGAACCTCGAGCGCGACTCGGTCGGCGCCGTGGTGCTGGGCGAGTTCCAGCACCTGAAGGAAGGCGACACCGCCAAGACCACCGGCCGCATCCTCGAAGTGCCGGTCGGTCCGGAAATGCTCGGCCGCGTCGTCGACGCGCTGGGCAACCCGATCGACGGCAAGGGCCCGATCGCCGCCAAGAAGACCTCGCCGATCGAGAAGGTCGCGCCGGGCGTGGTGTGGCGCAAGTCCGTCGACCAGCCGGTGCAGACCGGCTACAAGGCGATCGACTCGATGATCCCGATCGGCCGCGGCCAGCGCGAGCTCATCATCGGCGACCGCCAGACCGGCAAGACCGCCGTGGCGATCGACGCGATCATCAACCAGAAAGATTCGGGCATCTACAGCATCTACGTCGCGATCGGCCAGAAGCGCTCGTCGATCGCCAACGTGGTGCGCAAGCTCGAAGAGAACGGCGCGCTGGCCAACACCATCGTGGTCGTCGCCTCGGCCTCCGAGTCGGCCGCGCTGCAGTACATCGCGCCGTATTCGGGCTGCGCCATGGGCGAGTACTTCCGTGACCGCGGCGAAGACGCGCTGATCGTGTACGACGACCTGTCCAAGCAGGCCGTGGCCTACCGCCAGATTTCGCTGCTGCTCAAGCGCCCGCCGGGCCGCGAAGCCTACCCGGGCGACGTGTTCTATCTCCATTCGCGTCTGCTCGAGCGCGCCGCGCGCGTCAACGAGGCCTACGTCGAGAAGGAGACCAACGGCGAGGTCAAGGGCAAGACCGGTTCGCTCACCGCGCTGCCGATCATCGAGACCCAGGCCGGCGACGTGTCGGCGTTCGTGCCGACCAACGTGATCTCGATCACCGACGGCCAGATCTTCCTGGAAACCGACCTGTTCAACGCGGGCATCCGTCCGGCGGTGAACGCCGGTATCTCGGTGTCGCGCGTGGGTGGCGCGGCGCAGACCAAGATCGTCAAGAAGCTCTCCGGCGGCGTGAAGCTGTCGCTGGCCCAGTTCCGCGAGCTGGCTGCGTTCGCGCAGTTCGCCTCGGACCTGGACCCGGCCACCCGCGCCCAGCTCGACCGCGGCCAGCGCGTGACCGAGCTGATGAAGCAGAAGCAGTACGCGCCGCTGTCGATCGCCGAGCTCGCGCTGTCGGTGTACGCCGCCGAGAAGGGCTACCTGGACGACCTGCCGGTGGCCAAGGTGCTCGACTTCGAGCGTGGCCTGCACGCGTTCTTCCATCAGAACCACGGCGAGCTGATGAAGAAGATCGTCGCTACCGGCGACTGGAACGGCGAGATCGAGGGCGTCTTCAAGAGCGGCCTGGACGAGTACAAGAAGACCGGTTCCTGGTGAACCCCGCCGGTGGGCCTTGAGGCCTGCCGCGCACGTTGACGGCGGGCCATGAGACCGCCCCACGCAGGTCGAACCCAAGAGCAGACAGATGGCAAGCGGACGCGAAATCAAAACCAAGATCAAGAGCACGCAGAACATGCGCAAGGTGACGCGCGCGCTCGAGATGGTCTCGGCCTCGAAGATCCGCAAGGCGCAGGACCTGATGAAGGCCTCGCGTCCGTATGCGCGGATGATGCGCCGGGTGATCGCCCACGTGGCCCAGGCCAACACGGACTTCAAGCATCCGTTCCTGGTCGAGCGCGAGAATGTCGCGCGCGTGGCCTTCATCGTGATCTCCACCGACCGCGGCCTGTGCGGCGGCCTGAACTCGAACCTGTTCCGGCGCGTGTTGCCGGCGGTGCGCGAGTGGCAGGACAAGGGCGCGCAGGTCGACGTGGTGGCGATCGGCCAGAAGGCGATCCAGTTCTTCCGTCGAATCAAGGGCGTCAACCTTGTCGGCAGCGTCAGCCACCTGGGCGAGCGGCCCAAGCTCGAGCAGCTGGTCGGCGTGATCAAGGTCGTGCTGGACGCTTATGCGGCCAATGGACTGGACCGCGTGTTCCTGGCCTACAACGACTTCGTCAACACGATGACGCAGAAGCCGATGGTCGACGCGCTGCTACCGTTGCCTCTGGTGGCTGCCGAGCTGTCGGCGCACCAGCAGGCAGGCGAGTCGGCCTATGCCGGCATCACGCTGGAGCAGACCCACGACTGGGACTACATCTACGAACCCGATGCCGCCGCGGTGCTCGAGCATGTGCTCGGCCGTTACATCGAGTCGGTGGTGTACCAGGGCGTGCTGGAGAATCTCGCCAGCGAGCACGCCGCGCGCATGGTCGCCATGAAGAGCGCCTCGGACAACGCCAACAAGGTCATCGCCGAATTGACGCTCAGCTACAACAAGGCGCGTCAGGCCGCGATCACCCAGGAAATTTCCGAAATCGTCGGAGGTGCTGCTGCGGTCTGACCGCAACAGCACAGCCTTTTTAGCGACGCGTAGCGGCGCTGCAATCAGACACTGAAAGAATCCATCCGGAGCACATCCATGAGCCAGGGCAAAGTTGTTCAGATCATCGGCGCGGTCATCGACGTCGAGTTCGCGCGCGATCAGGTGCCGCAGGTGTACGACGCACTGAAGATCGATGGCATGAACATCACGCTGGAAGTCCAGCAGGTGCTGGGCGACGGCGTCGTCCGTACCATCGCGCTGGGCTCCACCGAAGGCCTGCGTCGCGGCCTGGTCGCGCACAACACTGGCGAAGGCATCAAGGTACCGGTCGGCGCTGCCACGCTCGGCCGCATCATGGACGTGCTGGGCAATCCGATCGACGAAGTCGGTCCGATCAACGCCGAGGACCACTGGGTCATCCACCGCGAAGCACCGAGCTACGACGAGCAGGCCGCCGCCAACGAGCTGCTGGAAACCGGCATCAAGGTGATCGACCTGGTCTGCCCGTTCGCCAAGGGCGGCAAGGTCGGCCTGTTCGGCGGCGCGGGCGTGGGCAAGACCGTGAACATGCTCGAGCTGATCAACAACATTGCCACCCAGCACGCCGGCCTGTCGGTGTTCGCCGGCGTGGGTGAGCGCACCCGCGAGGGCAACGACTTCTACCACGAGATGCAGGACGCGGGCGTGGTCAAGCTCGACAACCTGCCGGAGTCGAAGGTCGCGATGGTCTACGGCCAGATGAACGAGCCGCCGGGCAACCGCCTGCGCGTGGCGCTGACCGGCCTGACCATGGCCGAGTACTTCCGCGACCAGAAGGACGAGAGCGGCAAGGGCAAGGACGTGCTGCTGTTCGTCGACAACATCTACCGCTACACGCTGGCCGGTACCGAGGTGTCCGCGCTGCTCGGCCGCATGCCGTCGGCGGTGGGCTACCAGCCGACCCTGGCCGAAGAAATGGGCGTGCTGCAGGAGCGCATCACCTCCACCAAGACCGGTTCGATCACGTCCATCCAGGCCGTGTACGTGCCCGCGGACGACCTGACCGACCCGTCGCCGGCGACCACCTTCGCGCATCTGGATGCGACCGTGGTGCTGTCGCGTAACATCGCGGCGCTGGGCATCTACCCGGCGGTGGATCCGCTGGATTCGACCAGCCGCCAGCTCGACCCGAACGTGATCGGCGCCGAGCACTACGACGTGGCCCGCCGCGTGCAGGGCACGCTGCAGCGCTACAAGGAGCTCAAGGACATCATCGCGATCCTGGGCATGGACGAGCTGTCCGAGGAAGACAAGCAGGTGGTGTCGCGCGCCCGCAAGTGCGAGCGCTTCTTCAGCCAGCCGTTCCACGTGGCCGAAGTGTTCACCGGCGCGCCGGGCAAGTACGTGTCGCTGGCCGAGACCATCCGCGGCTTCAAGATGATCGTGGACGGCGACGTCGACCACCTGCCGGAGCAGGCGTTCTACATGGTCGGCGGCATCGACGAGGCGATCAAGAAGGGCGAGGAGATGTCCGCCAAGAAGGCGGCCTGATCCCCTCGGGCGGGTCGCTCCGGCCCGCCTCCCCCTGAGCAGAACGAGACACCACCATGGCAACCACCATTCGCGTCGAAGTCGTCAGCGCCGAAGCCGCGATCTATTCGGGCGAGGCGACGATGGTCGTCGCCACCGGCGACCAGGGCGAGCTGGGCATCACGCCCCGCCACGCGCCGCTGATCACCCGCCTGAAGCCGGGCAAGGTCGTCGTGACCGAGGCCGGCGGCGAGAAGGTCGATATCTCGATCACCGGCGGCGGCATCCTGGAAGTGCAGCCGCACGCGGTCACCGTGCTGGCCGACACGGCCGTGCGTTCGGAGGAGATCGACGAGGCCGCCGCGCTGGCCGCCAAGAAGGAAGCCGAGGACGCCCTGGCCAACCGCTCCGACGCCATCGACGTGGCCGAGGCGCAGGCCAAGCTGGTCGCGGCGCTGACCCAGCTGCAGGCGCTCGAGCGCCTGCGCCGCAACCTGAAGCATTGAAGGGCTGCGAAGTCCGACCTGGGAACGCCGGCCTCGCGCCGGCGTTTTTCGTTTGCGGCGACCGGCCTCCTCTTCCCGTCGGAGAGGGTTGGGATGAGGGCCGCGCTTGCGGGTATGCGCAAGCCGACGTTGCTTCCAGACGGGCTTCTGGGTGAGTCCCGACTCCACGCCACGGTCCGCTCCGAGCAAGCTGCGGATTTGGCGCGTGCGGTGTCGCCGGCTAGGCTGTGCCGGCATCGAGGAAGGACCCGACATGATTCGTGCGATCACTCTGCTCAGCGCTGCCACCCTGCTGGCAGCCTGCGCGCACACGGCGCAGAAGCCCACGTCCGACCCGGGTGTCGGCTCGACGAGTTACCGGGTCGCCAACGACACGGGCCTGGCGCATTACTCGCTGGCCCTGGGCCAGGTCGCCATGGGGGCCACCATCGAGCAACACGTCCCGCCCGCCTACCCCGACTCGGAGCTTGCGGCCTGCCCGCCGCAGGTCGAACTCCCGGCACGCGTGATCGTGGACACGCGAGGAAACGTGGGCGAGGTACGGATGGCCCCGCCGACCGCACAACAGCCCTTTGCCGAGGCCGTGCGCAAGGCCCTGCAGGACTGGCGCTACACGCCGCTGACCATCACCCGCTGGGCGGCCGATGCAGACGGCAACAGTCACGCAGTGGACACCGAAGCCAAGCCCTTCAGCCTCGACTACGTGTTCACCTTCCGCTGCGAGCACGGCCATACCTCGGTGTCCGCCGGGCCGCAATCGCCCGCCCGTTGATCTGAACGCCGCGCCCACACGCATCCGCCTAGACTCGCGGCGGACTGGGCTGTCTGGACACTGCATGAAACACGTCGCCCGCCGTACGCTGGTCATCGTGCTGGTCATCGTCGCGCTCCTGGTGGTGGCGCGGTTGGCCCTGCCCTACGTCGTCAAGAACTACCTCAACCGCAAGATGGACCGCATGGGCGACTACCACGGCCATGTCGCGGACGTGGACATCCATCTCTGGCGTGGTGCCTACAGCCTGGGCGACCTGCGCATCGACAAGGTCGACGGCAAGCTGCCGGTGCCGTTCTTCAGCGCGGGCACCACTGACATTGCCATCAGCTGGCGCGCGCTCACCCACGGCACCGTCCGCGGTCGCGTCGAGTTCGACCATGCCAGCCTCAACTTCGTCGACGGCGGCGACCAGGCGCCCAGCCAGGCCGGCAAGGGCGTGGACTGGCGCCAGCAACTGGAAGCGCTGGTGCCGATCCGGCTGGACGAGGTGACCGCGCACAACAGCCAGGTCACCTTCCATAACTTCGTGTCGCACCCGAAGGTCGACATGAAGATGACCGACGTGGAAGCCAGGGCGGTCAACCTGAGTAACGCCGATCGCGCCAAGGGCAGTCGCGTGGCCGACTTCCATGCCACCGCCAACGTGCTCGGCAATGCGCCGCTGACGGCCGATGCAAGCTTCGATCCGCTGGATCCGAAGCTGCTGGATTTCACCTTCGACCTGCGCGTCCGGCAGATCGAGCTCAAGCGGCTGAACGACCTGGCGCGCGCCTACGCCAAGCTCGACTTTGCCGGTGGCAACGGCACCTTCGTCATGCAACTGCAGGCACGCAACGGCGAGCTCAACGGCTATGCAAAGCCGTTGCTGCATGACGTCAAGGTGTTCAGCTGGAAGCAGGATGTCGAGCAGGACAAGGAAAACCCGTTGCGGGTCGCGTGGGAAGCGCTCGCCAGCGGCATCACCTGGCTGTTCAAGAACCACGAGAAAGACCAGTTCGCGACCAAGGTGCCGATCAGCGGGCGGATCGACAACAAGGACGTCGGCGCCTGGCAGGCGGTGATCAACGTGCTGCACAACGCTTTCGTGCAGGCATACACGCCCAAGCTCGAGGACCTGAAGCCGGCGCCGGAAAAGCAGGACTGACCAGTCCGCTTCACGAAGGCGCTGTTATCCTCGGCGCCCGTTGAAGGCTTCCACCGGTACCCGCATGCCCGCTTCGCCCCTCCACGTCGTGATCCTCGCCGCCGGCGAGGGCAAGCGCATGAAATCCCGCAAGCCCAAGGTGCTGATGCCGCTGGCCGGCAAGCCCCTGCTGGCCCACGTGCTGGCGACCGCCCGGGCGCTGTCCCCGGGCACCATCCACGTCGTGTACGGACATGCCGGCGAACAGGTGCACACTGCTTTCGCCGCCGATCCGGACATCGGCTGGGTCGAGCAGGCGGAGCGGCTCGGCACTGGTCACGCGGTGGCGCAGGCGCTGGCGCACATTCCCGATGGAGCGCGCGTGCTGGTGCTTTACGGCGACGTGCCGCTCTTGCGCGCCGACACGCTGGCGCCGCTGGTCGCGGCCGACGGCCTGGCGCTGCTGGCCACCGTGCTGGAGAACCCGCTGGGTTATGGCCGCGTGCAGCGCGATGCCGAAGGTCGCGTCGCCGGCGTGGTGGAGGAAAAGGACGCCGACGCTGCGCAGCGCGCCATCCGCCTGGTCAACACCGGCATCCTCGCCGGCGACGCCGACGCGCTGCGAGGGTGGATCGGCCGGCTGGAGCGCAACAACGCGCAGGGCGAGTACTACCTCACCGACGTCTTCGCCATGGCCGCGGCCGAAGGCCGTCCCGCCGCCTGCATCGAATGCGCCGATCCGGTCGAGGCGGCCGGCGCCAACAACCCGCTGCAGCTCACCGAACTGGAAGACCATCATCGTCGCCGTGCGACGCGGGAACTCTTGCTGGCGGGCGTGCGCATGGCCGATCCGGCACGGCTGGAGGTTCGCGGCCAGGTGCATGCCGGCATGGACGTGGAGCTGGACATCGACGTGATCCTCGAAGGGCGCGTGGTGCTCGGCGACGAGGTGCACGTGGGTCCTTTCGTGCGGTTGAAGGACGTGCAGCTGGCCGCCGGTACGGCGGTGCTGGCGCACTGCGATCTCGAAGGCGTCATTACGCATGGCCCGTGCACCATCGGGCCGTTCGCGCGGCTGCGCCCGGGCACCGAACTGGCGCCTGGCGTGCACATCGGCAATTTCGTCGAGACCAAGCAGGCGCGACTGGGTGAAGGCAGCAAGGCCAATCACCTCACCTACCTGGGCGACGCGCGCATCGGCGCGGGCGTCAACGTGGGCGCGGGCACCATCACCTGCAACTACGATGGCGCCAACAAGCACCTGACGCGTATCGAGGATGGTGCCTTCATCGGATCCAACAGCGCGCTCGTAGCGCCGGTGACGATCGGCCCCAACGCCACCATCGGCGCAGGGTCCGTGATCACCAAGGATGCGCCCGAGGGCGAACTCACGGTCGGGCGTGCGCGCCAGCAGACGATCCCCGGCTACAAACGGCCCATCAAGAAACCGAAACGGTAGGAGCGCACCCGTGCGCGACCGCAGGCTGCGTGGGACCGTGCGTCTTCGCGAAACGCGTTCCCGCAAGCCCGCCATTCACTCTTGTCCCAAGGGAAAGCTGGCCGGTGTAGAAGCGCACTCTGCGCGCGCATGAGCGGGCCGCGCGGTCGCGCACAGGTGTCTTCTACGACCGCGATACGCCCCTGCCGCGGGTGTGCGTCAGGCGTAACGCCAGCCGTCGATCTCCACCAGCAGTTCGGTGCGGCAGATGTCGCCGTGGAGCAACAGCACCGGCACGCCGGGCAGGCGCCGGGTGATGAACTCGCGCACCTGCGCGGCGTCGGCCGGATGGCGCACGTAGGCCTTCAGTGGCGAGTGGGTGTCGAACCCGGGCGCCAGGCGACCGCGCGCCAGCAGCGCCTCGAGGTTGGTGAAGGTCTCCTCGAGCTGCGCTTGCAGGTCGTCCTCATGCGCCGAGGCGTGGCCAACCACCGCCGCCGTGCCGGAAATCGCCAGTGCGTCCTGCGCCGGCAGCAGCATCGCGCGGGCGAAGCTCGGCGGCGTGCGGCCGTACTGGCGCGGGTAGCACCAGGCGCTGACCTGCCGGGGGTTCTCGATGCGTTCGCCCGGCTGGTCGCAAGCCAGCAGGTACACCTGCAGGCGACCGCGCGGTCCGTGGTGGCCGATCGCGGTGGCGGCCGGGTAGCCCTCGGCGAAGAACCCGCCCATGCCAGTGGCGCGGCCTTCGCAGAACAGCTTGTAACGCTCGGCGTCGCCCTCGCCCTGGTTGATCGCCTCCAGGTAATTCCAGATCCGCAACACGTGCCGTTCGGCGCGGCCCTCGATCAGCCGGCGCAACGCATGGTAGGCATGGGTCGCCGCAGGACCGGGGCCACCATGGGCGGCTTCATCCAGCTCCACCGCGGCGAACAGCCAGCCGCCGCCGACCGCCCAGCGCACGTCGCCGTCACGGCCGTGGTCCACCTCGGCATCGACTTGCCACAGCTCCAGCGACGCCGGCGCGTCGAAGCTTTCCAGCGCGACGCGCAACCAGCGCGGATCCTCGCTCGCCGGCGCGCCGCTGCCGAATCCGAACACCGCCAGCGTGCCGTACTCGGCCAGCACCGTGGCCGCGTCACCGCTGCGATAGGCGATCCGCGGCGCGCGGCGCGGCAACGGTTCGGCCAGTGCGTTTTCACAACCCTGCATCATGCATTGCAAACCAGGAGCAACAGGCCTCTATGTTACACTCCGCGCCAGTTGCCGCCGGGGGGAGGCACGCATGGGGTACGGAAAAAAGCATGGCAGAACAGACTGCGGCCCAGCACGAGCTGGCCACCTTGATCGTCCAGAGCCTGAATCTGGAATCGGTCCCACCCGAGCAGATCGAGCCGGACGCGCCGCTGTTCGGCGGCGATCTGGGACTGGATTCGATCGACGCGCTGGAAATCGCGTTGGCGGTGTCCAAGCGCTACGGCTTCCAGCTGCGCTCGGACAATCCGGAGAACAAGCGCATCTTCACGAGCCTGGCCACGCTTTCGGCGCACGTCGAGCAGAACCGCGCCGCTTGAGCTGGCGCGTTCGCGTCCTCGTGACGCCCTCGCCAACCCATTGCGCGGATCATCGACTTTTCCACCACTGATGCACGCGCACGTCATGTCCGAAGCCCGGCGCGTCGGCAAGCGCCCGCTGCCGCTGTTGCTCGCCTATCCGTTGCTGGCCGTCGCCGGCGCCTTGCTGCACCGGCAATTCCTGTCGCTGGCGGCGCTGTCGCTGCTGTTGGGCCTGCTGTGGTGGCCAGCCCTGCGTGAACGCCGCCCGGGGACCTGGCTGCTGTGGCTGGCTCTGTCCGGCGTGTTGGCCTGGCTCGCTTCGCGCGGCCTGGCCTCGCTGGTGCTGGACGCGGTGCCGGTACTGTTGAATCTGCTGCTGGCATGGGTGTTCGGACGGACCCTGCGTGCGGGCCGCCAGCCGCTGGTGGCGCAGTTCATCGAGGCGATCGAAGGCGCGCCGCGGCTGGCCATGCCGGGCATCGTTCCCTACGCGCGGGGCCTTACCGCGTTCTGGAGCGCGCTGTTGAGCGCCCAGGCGCTGCTACTGGCCGTGCTGCTGTCGTGCCAGGTTCCGGGCGGCCTGCTTGAAAGAATGGGGGTGCCTTCGCCCTGGCCGCTGCCGCAGCCGTGGGTACAGGGCTACGTGCACCTGGGCGCCTACCTGTTGATGGCGCTGGTGTTCGCCCTGGAATACCTCTTCCGTCGCTGGCACTTGCGGCATCTGCCGCACCTGGGCCTGCATGATTTGTTGCACCGGCTGGCGCTACGCTGGCCCCAGCTGATCCGCGGCAGGAACCGCGCGCCATGAGCACCGACAGCTACCACACCACTTTTTCCTTCGCGGCCGGCCACCCGAGCCTGCCGGGCCACTTTCCGGGGCGCCCGCTGGTCGCCGGCGTGCTGCTACTCGAACAGGTCGCCGAGGCCCTGCGTGCCTGGCGCGGCCAGCGGCTGGCCTGCGTGCGCGAGGCCAAGTTCGTCGCGCCGCTCCAGCCGGAGGAGCCGGCCGAACTGGAATTGACGCCGGCCGGCGCGCAGGTACGCTTCGAAATACGTCGCGACGGCACCCTGCTGGCGCGTGGCCTGGTCGAGGGAGCGACTGACGCATGACCCAGCATTGGCAAAGCCGGCCTGAAGGCGGCGGACGTTTCGCGCTGTGGCTGATCCGCAACATCGCGCTGTACGGCGGGCGGCGTTTCGGACGGCTGTTTCTCTACCCGATCACGCTCTACTTCTTCCTGCGCCGCGGCCCCGAGCGTGCCGCCTCGCGCGCCTACCTGAGCCGCGTGTTCGGCCGGCGCGCGTCGTCCTGGCAGGTGATGCGGCACATCCATTGCTTCGCCGCCACGATCATGGACCGGATCTTCCTGCTCGCCCACGGCGAGAAGCACTTCGAGATCGAGACGGTCGGGCTGGAAATGCTCGACGAACGCCTGGCGCGCGGGCATGGCGTGCTGCTGTTCGGCTCCCATCAGGGCAGTTTCGAGGCGCTGCGCGCGATCGGCGCGCGACGCCCGCAGATGCCGTTGCGCGTGCTGCTGGACAAGCAGAAGACCCCGGCGATGACCGAATTGCTCGAAGCGCTGGCGCCGGAAGTGGGCGCCTGCGTGATCGACGCCTCGCAGGACGGCACCTCGATCACCCTGGCGATCGCCGAAGCCTGCCAGCAAGGCGCACTGGTCGCGCTGCTGGCCGATCGCGGGCGCAGCCACGAGGCGTTGCGCCACGCACCGTTCCTCGGCCAGGGCGCGCCGTTCCCGGTCGGTCCCTGGCTTCTGGCCCATTCGCTGAAGGTGCCGGTGGTGCTGTGCTTCGGGCTGTACCTGGGAGGCCGGCGCTACCGCCTGGTGTTCGAGCCGCTGGTCGACCAGGTGGATATCCCGCGCCACGCCCGTGGCCCGGCGCTGGATGCGCTCATCGCCCGTTATGCCCAGCGGTTGGAGCATTACGTCCACGTGGCCCCCTACAACTGGTTCAACTTCTATGACTTCTGGCAGCAAGATCAGCGCGGTCCTGTGCACCCTGGCCCTGACCTGCTCGGCGAACGCCTCGGCACCTGACGCCACCGATGCGCTGATCAGCCAGCTGGGTCGTCCCGCGCCCGCGCGCACGGCGTTCGCCGAAGCGCGCTTCATGCAGGTACTCGACCGTCCGCTGGTGGTCTCCGGCGAACTGGCCTGGCTGGGCGGCGACACGCTCGAGCGCCACGTCACCAAACCGCATGAAGAGACCGCGCGCATCGCCGACGGCAAGGTCACCCAGCAGCGCGAAGGCAAGGGTGAGCGCAGCTTCTCGCTGGAGCGCGCGCCGCAGCTGAAGGTGCTGGTGGACAGCTTCGTGGCGCTGCTCGGCGGCGACCCGGGCCGCCTGCGCCAGGCCTTCGCGATCGCCCGTCGCGGCGACGCCACGGGCGCCTGGACGCTCACGCTGACCCCGCGTGATCTGGAGGTGGCGCGCACCGTCGCCATCATCCGTATCGACGGCAAGGGCGATGAGGCACGCTGCATGTGGATGCAGGAAGCGGACGGCGACGTCGCCGTCGACCTGCTCGGCGGCCTGGCCGACAAGATGCCGGCCGAGCCCACCCGCGAGGCGCTCGCCGCGCTCTGCAAGGGCGCCTGAGCATGCCGCTGCGCGCGCGCGTCGCGCTGCTGGCCGGATGGCTGCTGGTACTGGCCCTGCTGGGGCTGTGGGTCGTGAAGCATCTTCAGGTCGGCACCGACCTGCGCAGCTTCATGCCCGCGCCGACCACGCCCGACCAGCGCCTGCTGATGGAACAGGTGGGTGAGGGTCCCGGTTCGCGCCTGCTGTTGCTGGCGATCACCGGCAAGGACGAAGCCACGCTGGCGAAGCTGAGCCAGGCGCTCGCGGCGAAGCTCAAGGCCGATCCGCGCTACGCGCAGGTACTCAACGGCAGCTTCGACCTCACCGCGCTCGATCCGAAGCTTTTGCCCTACCGCTACCTGCTTTCGCCGACACTGGACACGCATGCGCTCGACGCGGCGTTCCTGGGCGATGAGCTGCAGCAGCGCCTGGACGAACTCGGCTCGCCGGCGGCCAGCCTGTTCAAGGGCCTGCTGCCGCGCGACCCCACGCTGGAAGTGCTCAAGCTCGCACAGCGCTGGGCGCCGGCGCGCTCGCCGCAGATCCGTGACGGCGTGTGGTTCTCGCCACAAGGCGAGGCGCTGTTGCTGGTGCAGACCCACTCGCCCGGCTTCGATCCGGATGCGCAACAGGCGGCCATCGGCGGCATCGAGGAAGCGCTGCATGGGTTGCCTGGCGGTCGCGAGGCGAAATTGATCGTGTCGGGGCCGGGCTACTTCAGCGTGGTCGCCAGCTCGCAGACGCGCGACCAGGCCGACTGGATCGGTCGCATCTCCACGGTGGGCTTCATCGTGCTGTTGCTGCTGGCCTATCGCAGCATCGGCTCGCTGCTGCTGGCGGCACTGCCGGTGGCCAGTGGCGCACTGGCCGGCATCGCGGCGCTGACGCTGATCTACCCGCAGGTGCACGGCATCACCCTGGCCTTCGGCTTCACGCTGCTGGGCGTGGCGCAGGAATATCCCATCCGCGTGCTGAGCCACCGCCGCGCCGGCGAGGATGCGGTGGCGAGCGTGCGCGACCTGTGGCCGTTGCTGCTCACCGCCATCGCCTCGGCATGCATCGCGTACCTCGCGTTCTACGCTTCGGGCGTCAACGGTCTGAAGCAGCTGGCCGTGTTCACCATCGTCGGCCTGCTCGCCGCCGGTTTCAGCACGCGCTATCTGCTGCCGTACCTGCTGCCGACCCGGGTGCGCGATGTCGCGGCGTTGCCATGGCTCAAGCGCCTGCGCGGGGCGGTAGACAATCTGCCGCGTCCGCGCTGGATCCCGTGGGCGGTCGCCGTCGTGATCGTCGTGTTGCTCGCGCTGGGCCGCGGACCGTTCTGGCAGAACGACCTGGCCGCGCTCACGCCGCTGCCGACCGACCTGCTGCTGCGCGACGCCCGCCTTCGCTCGGCGCTCGGCGCGCCGGACGTGCGTTACCTGCTGGTGCTGGAGGCGGCCACGCCCGAGGCGGTGCTCGCGCTGTCTGAAAAGCTCGAGCCGAAGGTCGACGTGCTGGTTGCAAACAAGGCCGTCGACGCGATCGAGCTGCCCTCGCGCTACCTGCCCAGCGCAACATCGCAACACGCGCGCCAGCAGAAACTGCCGGATCGCGCGTCACTGGAGCAGTCGCTCGCCGAGGCCACCGATGGCCTGCCGTTCCGGCGCGACCTGTTCGCGCCCTTCGTGGCCGACGTGGAGACCGCGCGCAGTCTGCCGCCGCTGACCCCGAAGGCCTTCGCGGCCAGTCCGCTGGGCCAGCGCCTGGCCGCGATGCTGGTCGAACGCGACGGCCACTGGCTCGGCCTGGGTACGGTCAGCGGCGTGCACGATGCCGCGGCGCTGGCGACGTTGGCCCGGGGTAGCGGTGGCACCGTGCGCGTGCTGGACTTGAAGGGCGCGGCCGAATCGCTCGTGATCGCCTACCGTACGCGCATCCTGCAGGCGTTGCTGGCCGCCACGATCCTGCTGGTGCTGACTATCAGCCTGGCCCTGCGCAGCCTGCGTCGGGCCTGGCACGTGCTGGCGCCGATGACCCTTGCGACCTTCCTGGTGCTGGCGGTCGAACGGGTGGCGGGCGTGCAGATCTCGCTGTTCCACCTGGTCGCGCTGATCCTGGCCGGTGGCCTGGGTCTGCACTACGCGCTGTTCTTCGAACGCGACACCGGCAATGCCGCCGAGCAGCGGCGCACGCTCCACGCCACGCTGGTGTGCGTGCTGTCGGCGCTGCTGGTGTTCGGCATGCTGGCCTGGGCGACCATCCCCGTGCTGCGCGCGATCGGCCTCACCGTCAGCCTGGGCGTGGCCTTCCATTTCTGCCTTTCCATCCTGATGGCGCCGCATGCGCAGGCCGAGCATGCTGCCGAAGAGTGACTGGGCGCACCTGATCCCGCACGCGGGCGGCATGTGCCTGCTCGATGCGGTCCTAACATGGGACGTGGACACCATCCACGCCGCCAGCGAAGGTCACGCCCGCCCCGATAACCCGCTGCGCGGCCCGCATGGCCTGCACGCGGTGCACCTGGCCGAGTACGGTGCGCAGGCGATGGCGGTGCATGGCGCGCTGCGCGCGCGGGCCGGCGGCGTCGAGACCGTCCGGCCGGGCATGCTGGTGAGCCTGCGCGAGGTGCGGTTGGCTGTCGAGTACGTGTCGCCAGATGGACGTCTGGACGTCCATGCGCAATGCCTCTATGCCGGCGATACCGGCGCCCAGTACCTGTTCCGCATCGAACGCGACGGCCACCTCCTGGCCAGCGGGCGCGCCGCGGTGATCCATCCGGAGGGACCGAACTCATGAGCACGACTGCTTCGCCCCGCCGCGCCCTCGTCACCGGCGGCAGCGGCGATCTCGGTAGCTCGATCTGCCACGCG
The DNA here is from genome assembly GCF_051900395.1 of Frateuria sp. GZRe14. NCBI lineage: Bacteria > Pseudomonadati > Pseudomonadota > Gammaproteobacteria > Lysobacterales > Rhodanobacteraceae > Frateuria > Frateuria sp. GZRe14. The sequence goes on from NZ_JBHZGJ010000001.1 coordinate 281,615, forward strand.
CTGGCGACGGCCGGCTATCAGGTCATCGTGCACGCGAACAGCGCGCCGGAGCGCGCCGAGGCCGTGGCGTCGGCGATCCGCGACTCGGGCGGGCAGGCCCGCGCCATCGCCTTCGACGTGACGGATGGCGACGCCGCGCAGACGGCGCTGGAGAGCCTGCTGGCCGACGGTCCGATCCACGCCGTGGTGAGCAATGCCGGCGTGCACGACGACGCGCCGATGGCCGGCATGAACGCCGGGCAGTGGCAGCGCGTGATCGATGTCTCGCTGAATGGCTTCTTCCACGTCGTACAGCCATTGCTCTTGCCAATGGCGCGTGCCCGCTTCGGTCGCGTGGTGGCAGTCGGTTCGGTCAGCGGCCAGGTCGGCAATCGCGGCCAGGCCAACTACGCGGCAGCCAAGGCCGGTCTGCACGGCGCGGTGAAATCGCTGGCGCGCGAGATGGCCTCTCGCGGCATCACCGCCAACGTGGTGGCGCCCGGCGTGATCGAGGGCCGCATGGTCGGCGAGAACTTCCCGCCCGAGCGGATCCGCGAGATGGTGCCGGCGCAGCGAGCCGGCAAGCCGGAGGAAGTCGCCGCGCTGGTCGCCTTCCTGTGCTCGGACGCCGCCGGCTACATCAACGGCCAGGTGATCGGCATCAACGGCGGCATGGCCTGACGGCGAGCAGCAACCTCCTGGCAGCCCGCTGGTAGGGGATGCCGATCAACAATCGGCGACAAGCGGGCCCTACAGGGTCTGGCCTCCCGCCGGTCGGGAACCGGCCGCACGCGCTTCTGCGCGTGCTCCGTGGTGAGCCCTGGCCGATCAGCGCGCCCCGGTCAGCTGCGCTTTGCCGTTGCGAACCGCCTCTTCCAGCAACTGCTGCATCTGCAGCTCGGCCTTGCGACTGACCTCCTGCTGGTGCTCGGCGAGTGCCTGCTGCTGTTTCCCGAACGCAGCCTGTTGCGCTTCGAGGTCGCGTTGTTGTCCGGCAATCTCTTTCTGCAGCGCAGCGTGCCGCTGCTCCAGCTCGGCCTGCCGCTGTTCTAGCGCGTGCTGGCGCGCTTCGCGGGCGCGCGAAGCACCCTCGTCCGGCCCCGGGTTGACCTCCACGGCTTGTGCGGCGATTTCCGCCGCCTCGCGGGCGAGGTCAGCTTGCTCTCCGGCGAAGGCGGCATCCCGCGCAGCCAGTCCGGCTTGCTGGCCGGCCAGCCGTCCCTGCTCCCCGGCCAACCTGCCCTGCTCGCTCGCCAGCTCGGTCACCGGCGCGTAAATCGCCTTGGCGCGCGCGACCACAGCCGGGTCGTGCACGACGTACGCCTTGCCGGCGTGGCGGAACCAGACCAGCGGCGCGTTGCCGCGCTGCAGATGGCGGGCCGCGGATATGTCCGCATCGTTGCCGTTGATGATCGTCGTATCGCCGTCGAAGATCGCCAGGCCGCTACGCGCGTCCGAATGGTTGTCGATGTGCACGTGATGGCCAGCGAAGCCCGTCAGTGCCGGCGGAGGTGCGGGCGGTGCCGGAGGCGCGGGCGGGATGGACGCGGGAGGCGGCGGGGGTGGGGCGGGCGGTGCCGGCGGCGGAGGCGGGATGCGATACGGCGCCGGATGGGCGGCCGGTGCCGGACGTGCGGCGGGCGCGGGCGCCGCGGCCGGTGCCGGGCGTGCCGCGGGTAGCGCGGCCTGTGCGGGTTGGCTCTGGCTCGTGGGAGCATCCGTGCTGCCGGCGGTCACGCGGTAAGGCACCACGCCGGCCACCGCGATCGCGACAAGCAGCAGCCAGCCGCGGCTGCGGCGGGGAGTGGCCTCGATGTGCTGCAACATGGTCAGTCGCCTCTTGAGGTTGTGGAACGTGGGGGAAGCCCCGGCCAGGCCGGAGGGGAGCGGGGTGGCCACGCCCAGCCGCAGCAGCAGCCGGCCGTAGGCCTGCGGTGCGCCGCCGGTGCAGGCCAGCGCCTGGGCGTCGCAGGCGGCCTCGCGGCTGAGCGCGTATTCGCGCATCGCCCAGGCCACCAGCGGGTGGAAGAAGAACAGGCGCTGAGCCAGTGCCGGAACCCAGCCCAGCCACAGGTCGCCGCGGCGCAGGTGTGCCAGTTCGTGCGCAATGGCCATCGCGGTTTCCTCGTCGGACAGGCGCGCGTCGGCCGGGAACAGCACCAGCGGGCGCCAGGCGCCGAGCACCTGCGGCGAGCCAATGGCCGGCGACAGTGCCAGACCGGGCGCATGGCGCAGGCCCAACCGGCGGGCGTGGACTCGGCAGACCGCCTGCCAGGCCGGCGGAGCCGGTCGCGCACCGTGGCGGGCACGAGCGACGCGCCATCCCTGGCGCGCGGCCAGGGCAAGTTGCAGCCCGACGCCACCGAGCCAGAGAACGAGCAGGAACCGCGGCCAGGCGAACCGCGGCGCTGGGGGCGGCGCAACGAAGGCGGCGGAGGGTGCGCGACGGGCGACTGGCTGCGTGGCCATCGGCAGCACAACCGGCGGTGCCGGGGTCGTCACGATCAGTGGTGCGTCATCGGGCGGCGGCAGCCAGCGCAGCTGCAGCGGCGTGTGCCAGGCCAAGCCCAGCACCAGTTGCGCGCCGACCAGCCACCAGAGCATGCAGCGCACCGCGGCCGGCAGCCGCGGGAGCAGGTGGCAGGCCAGCGCGACCGCGCCGATCAGCAGGCAGGCCTGCGCCGAGGTCCACAGCAGGCGGGTGGACAGGGCATCGAGCAATGCCGGGAGCGTGGACATGGTCAGGTCTCCTTGCGCCGCGACTGCAACTGGGCCACCAGCGCCTCCAGCTCGGCCAGTTCGGCATCGCTGACTTCGGCGCGCTCGGACAGGTAGGCCACGAATGGCGAGACCGATCCGCTCAGGGTCTTTTCCACGAAGCTGCCGACGGCGTGGCGCATCGCCTCGCCGGGCGCGGTGGCCGGGCTGTAGCGGTACAGGCCGCCGCCTTGGCGGCGCTTGAGGTAACCCTTGCCGCGCAACCGCTCCATCATGGTCAGCACGGTCGAGCGGGCCAGCCCGCGTGCCTCGCCGAAGCCGGCGGCGACCTCACCCACCGAAGCGGGGGCGTGGTCGGCCAGGTAATGGAGCAGGGCGAGTTCCTGGTCGCCGATCGAGGGGCGTGGCATGGCGGCTTTCCTGACTACAGTTGTAGTCAAGCTAGCGCTGACTACAGGTGTAGTCAATAGGCCGGGCGGCATGGCGCCCTGTCTTGTAAGGGAGAGGCTTGGGGTGAGGGGACAAGGCTTGCGAGCAGGCAGGGCGTGGGGGGAAACGCGCGTAGGGGAGCGTCACCACGCCGCCGACCCCGTCGAGCCTCGGCCCCTCACCCCAAGCCTCCGCAAGGGAAAGGGAGCCCTGGTGGGCTACGGCAACGGGACGCGAATGGCTTGGGTGAAGACCACCTGCCAGCGCCCGTCGCGTTCGGCCCAGATATCGGCGAAGCGCAGGCGGACCTTGTAGGGCTTGCCTTCGCTCGTGCCCTCCAGCGTGGCCACGCCACCGAGCACGGCGCCGCCGGGCCAGTGGCGCACCACTTCATCTTCCACCGTGAACGGCTTCATCGAGGCGCCGGGCGCGGTGTAGTCGTGGATGAAGGCGGCCTTGTCCTCGACGCGGCCACGGCTGTTGAACAGCACGTAGTCGTCGGCCAGCAGGCGGCCAAGCGCGGCACCATCGCCCTGCACCTGCGCGCGGTCGAACGCGGCGACTGCGCTGGCAAGCGCGGGTGGCAGCATGGCGTGAGGCGCGGTGGCGCGGGCGTCGCCCGCGCGAAAGGCTGCGACCAGGGCGAACAGGGCAACGGCGGACTTCATGGCGTACTCCCGTGGGGACGCCCGCAACGCTAGCGGCCGCGCGCCCGCGTCGCTATCAAATGCCTGCTCGCGCGTGCGACCGCATCCGTGCGCAGCCGCGCCCGCGCCGCCGCGGGTGTCAGCCCGACATGCCGACGAAACGCCGCACCGAAATGGCTGTGGTGGCTGAAGCCGAGCTCGCAGGCCAGCGCGGCGAGATCGTCCGCGCCGGCGGCGAGCCGTTCGAGCGCGAGCGCCAGGCGGACGCGGGTGCGGTAGTCCGCCAGGCTCAGGCCGAAGGCGCGGCGGAACACGCGCGCCAGATGGAATGGCGAGCAACCGACCCGCGTGGCCAGTGCCGCGAGCCCGCCGTCGGCGGCGGGCTCGGCAAGCAGCATTTCCCGCGCGCGCGTCGCCAGGCGCCGGGCCGCCACGGAGAGTGGAACCTCGGGCAGCGCGGCGCGATGCAGGATGTCGTGGCACAGCGCGGTAGCCGCTTCCTCGACCGCCAGGCGATCAGCCCCGCCGCGCACCAGCGCGGCGTGCAGCGCGCGGTGCCGGTACTGGTCGGCCGCACTGGCCACGCGCGCGGCGTCGGCCCCGTCGCGCAGGCGGCGGCAGAACATTTCGTCCTCGTGCTCGGGTGCCACCTCGAAGCAGCTGCAGGCATCCCCGCCCTCGAACGGATGCGAAATGCGATAGCTGTCGCCGGCGCGGTAGAGCAATGCGGTGGCCGGATCGCCCACGTACGCCGCGCCACGCAGGTGGTAGCCGAAGCCGCCGCGGCGCAGCAGGGCCAGATGCGTGCGCTCGTCGCCGCGCTCGCAACCGCAACCGCCGCGCGGATGGCGGCAGTCGATCCCGGTGATGCGCAACAGTGGGCTGTCGAACAGCATGGTGACGTCGGCCAGGCTCATCGGTTTCCCCCGGCAAGGCAGGCCGCCAGCGTCTCAGAACGCCATGTCGAACGCCACCTCGCCCTGCACGCCGACCTGGTAGGCCGACACGCGTCGCTCGAAGAAGTTGGTCACCTCCTGCACGTCCTGCAGGTCCATGAAGTCGAACGGATTGCTGGCGCCGTACTTCTTCGGGAAATCCAGCTGGGCCAGGCGCTGGTCGGCGCAGTACTCCAGGTACTGGCGCATATCCCTGGCCGACAGGCCGGCCACGCCGCCGGACAGCACGTCCTGGGCAAACTGCGTTTCGCAGGCGATCGCTTCCTCGAGCATCTGCTCGACCTGTGCGCGCAGCGCATCGTCGAAGAGGTCCGGCTCCTCGGCGCGCACCGTGCGAACCACCTCGAACGCAAAGGCCATGTGGCCGGACTCGTCGCGGAACACCCAATTGGTGCCCGAGGCCAGTCCGTGCAGCAGGCCGCGCGAGCGCAGGTAGTAGACGTAGGCGAACGCGGCGTAGAAGAACAGTCCCTCGATGCAGGCGGCGAAGCAGATCAGGTTGAGCAGGAACCGGCGGCGGTCCTCGCGGGTGTCGAGCCGGCGAAGGTGCTCGATGGAGCCGATCCATTTGAAGCAGAACTCGCCCTTGGCGCGGATGGAGGGGATGCTCTGGATCGCGTCGAACGCCTTGTGCCGTTCGGTCGGATCGGGAATGTAGGTGTCCAGCAGGGTCAGGTAGAACTGCACGTGCAGCGCTTCCTCGTAGAGCTGGCGCGAGAGGTACATGCGCGCCTCGGGCGCGTTGATGTGCTGGTAGAGGTTGAGCACCAGGTTGTTGGCCACGATGGTGTCGCCGGTGGCGAAAAAGGCGACCAGGCGCTGGATCAGGTGGCGCTCGGCGGCGTTCATCCTGGCGTTGAGGTCGGTGAGGTCGGTGAGGTCGGGGGCGAAGTCGACCTCGTCGACCGTCCAGGTGTTGCGGATGGCGGCGCGGTACATCTCGTAGAAGGCCGGATAGCGCATCGGACGCAGGGTGAGGGCGTAGCCGGGGTCGAGCAGTTGGCTGGTCATCGGGATGCCTTGGACTTTTGCTTCTCCACCCGGGAGAAGGTGCCCCGAAAGGGCGGGTGGGTGCGGAGCTCGCGCGGGTGCCGGGTGGGCGCGGCCCTTCGACTTCGGCGCTGACGCGCCTACGCTCAGGGTGAGCGAGCGATGGCAAGGGCCGTACCCTCTGCCCCACCCCTCTCCCGGCCGGCGAGGGGCCTTCACGCGCCGGAATCGTATTTGTCGTGGACGAACTTGCTGATGTAGCTGGCCAAGCCCTCGCCGGCTTCCGCCAGGACCTGCATGTTCCGCACATGCTCCGCCCCGGCATTGGCCGCCGAGTACCGGTAGTCCTTGCCGTTGACGAACCACACCTGGATCCAGCCCGCGCCCAGCTCGTACCCCATGACGCCCGAATGGCCATCGAGATTGCGATAAGGCTGCATGGGCATCCCCCATCACTGGCAGGCCTCGCAATACTCCGGATTCTCCAGTGAACACAACACCGCTGCGCTTGCTTCGCCCTGGCTTGGCGCGGCGACGGTCGTCTTGGCGATCTTCGTCGCCGGCCGCGAGCGCAGGTAATACGTGGTCTTGATGCCCGCCTTCCAGGCGTACATGTACATCGAGGACAGCTGCCCGATGTTCGGGTTCTCCATGAACAGGTTCAGCGACTGGCTCTGGTCGATGTACGCGCCGCGCGCGGCGGCCAGGTCGATCAGCGCCTTCTGCGGCAGCTCCCACACGGTGCGGTAGACCTGGCGCAGGCGTTCGGGGATCACCGCGATGCCCTGGATGGAACCGTCGGCCAGCTTGATCGCATCGCGCACCTCGGTCGTCCACAGGCCCAGCGTCTTCAATTCCTCGACCAGGTAACGGTTGACCACCAGGAAATCGCCCGAGAGCGTTTCGCGCTTGAACAGGTTGGACACCTGCGGCTCGATGCACTCGTAGCAGCCGGCGATCGAGGCGATCGTGGCGGTGGGCGCGATCGCGATCAGCAGCGAGTTGCGCAGGCCGCTGTTTTTGACGCGTTCGCGCAATGCGCTCCAGCGCGCCTCGTCGTGCGGCGCGGCCTGCGGCCAGTAGTCGAACTGCAGCTTGCCGCGCGCGGCGCGGGTCTCGCCGAAGCCCGGATGCGCGCCGGCCTGTTCGGCCAGCTCGCAGGACTGCTCGAGCGCCTGGAAGTAAATCTCTTCGGCGATGCGTGTGGACAGGGCGAGTGCCTCGGCCGAATCGAACGGCAGGCGCAACTGGAACAACACGTCCTGCAGGCCCATGACGCCCAGGCCCACCGGACGCCATTTCCGGTTGGCGCTCTTCGCGCTGGCGATCGGATAGAAGTTGAGGTCGATCACCCGGTCCAGCTGGCGCACTGCCGTACGCACGGTGGTGGCCAGGCGCCCGAAGTCGAACGTGCCCTCCGCGATGTGACGCGAGAGATTGATCGAACCCAGGTTGCACACTGCTGTCTCGCCTGCGCCGGTGACCTCCAGGATCTCGGTGCACAGGTTGGACAGATGGATCACGTTGTCCGCCTCGGCCGTCTGGTTGCCGGTGGCGTTGCACCGATCCTTGAAGGTCATCCAGCCGTTGCCGGTCTGCGCCAGGGTGCGCAGCATGCGCGCGTAGAGCTCGCGCGCCTTGATCGTCCTGGCGGCGAGACCGGCGGCCTCGGCCTCGCGGTAGGCGTGCTCGAAAGCCACGCCCCACAGGTCGACCAGCTGCGGCACGGCCTTCGGGTCGAACAGCGACCAGTCGCCGTTGGCTTCGACCCGTCGCATGAATTCGTCCGGGATCCAGTTGGCCAGGTTGAGGTTGTGCGTGCGCCGCGCCTCGTCGCCGGTGTTGTCGCGCAGCTCCAGGAACTCCTCGATGTCGGCATGCCAGGGCTCCACGTACACGCAACACGCGCCTTTGCGCTTGCCGCCCTGGTTGACCGCGGCGACGGAGGCGTCGAGCGTCTTCAACCAGGGCACCAGGCCGTTGGAGTGGCCGTTGGTGCCGCGGATCAGCGAGCCGCGCGAACGCACGCGCGTGAACGAGAGGCCGATGCCACCGGCGAACTTGGACAACTTGGCCACGTCCGTGTACTTGTCATAGATCGCCTCCAGCGAGTCGGCCGGCGAGTCGAGCAGAAAGCAGGAGGAGAGCTGCTCGTGCGCGGTGCCGGCGTTGAACAGCGTCGGCGAGCTGGGGATGTAGTCGAGCGCGGAAAACAGGCGGTAGAGCTCCAGCGCCTCGCCCACGTCGTTGCCGCCGAGCGCGCAAGCGATCCGCATGAAGAAATGCTGCGGCGTCTCGATGACCTTGCGCATCTGCGGGTGTCGCAGCAGGTAGCGGTCGTACACGGTGCGCAGGCCGAAGTATTCGAAGCGGCGCGTGGCCACCGGGTCGATCGCGTCATTCAACTTGCGCGCATGCGCGGCGACGAAGTCGCGCAGCCGTGCGTTGAGCAGGCCCAGCTCCGCACCGCGTGCGATCGACTGCGAAAAGCTCTGGATCTCCTGCCCGCGCACTTCCTTGTCGATGTAGGCGCCGAGCAGCCGCGCGGCAAGCTGGCCGTATTCGGGCTCCTCCGCGGTGAGCGCGGCGGCGGTGCGGATCGAGAGCTGGTCCAGCTCCGCCGTGCTGGCGCCGTCGTACAGGCCGCCGATGGTCTTGAGCGCCACGCGCAGCGGATCGACCGCGTGCAGGCCGTCGGCGTTGCGCGTCACCGCGCGCACGATCTTGTTGACGTCCACGCTTTCGGTGGCGCCGTTGCGCTTGGTCACGCGCATTTGCGCGGGGCTGTGCGGCGGGGTCAGGGCAAAGCCGTCGTCGACGGACGGCGCGGCCGTGCTTTCGCGGGAAGCGGTATCGAGGGTGTCCATGCGGATCTCCGGGAGGGAAGCCGCCGCGCCGGTACGGAGGAGAACGCACCGACGCGACGGTTCCGAAAACGTCAAACGCCTGCTCCCGCGCGCAGGGCCTGAGGGCTCGCTTCCGATGGACGGCACGCCCCACGCGGGCGCCAGAACGCCCGCATGCAACGCGCCTCCCCGCGGAAGCGGTCACCCGCGCCGGGCCGCATCAGGGTCGGGCGGGCGCGTCTCATGCGACGCGACCGCCGGCCCCTGGGGCCCGGCGTGCCGGCAGGTCTTCGGACTTCGCGGACGCGGGTCGGTCGACCCACCTACTTGCCCTCGCTTCCCAGGCGCTGCGGCCCAGTGCATGTGAGGACGTTCGTTTCCGCTTACCGCTGCGGGGCAGTTCCGGATTTACACCGGATTCCCTTTTAAGCCCGACCGACAGTCGCGTCTGGACGGGCACCGACGGCGCACAACATATCGGGGCTTTGGATGCCGGTCAACCCAAGATTTCGTGTTTGGCGGCCGCGGGCAGCGCGCATCCCCTTTGACACCTCCCCGTGACCGGAAGGAGGGCCGGAGTTGCACAGCGCCCCCTCTTACACCTTGCCCTGCGCGTGCAGGGAAGGCCGGCAGGCGGATGGGGCGCTAGCGGCACCCGGGTTCCGGCGCAACGCTGCGCTCACTTGTCCGCCACGGCGCGCTGCCTATCGTCGCGGGCCATACCCAGCCACAGCGGGAGCGGATGATGGCCACGACGAAGACCGCCAAAGGCGGCAACGGCACCGGCAAGGCGGTAGCGAAAGAACGCCAGGTGCAATCGCGCATCGACGCCAAGGACAAACAGAAGCAGGCATCGAAACCGGCAAGCAAGAGCGCCGCGAAGAAACAGCCCGGCCAGACCAGCACCCGCGCCAAACCGCGCCCGCCGTTGCCCGAGCAACACCTGAGCAAGCCGGGTAAGGAGGCGAAGCTCAAGCCGCGCCCGCAATTCCAGGCGCCCGACTACCGCGGCAGCGGCAAGCTCCAGGACATGGCGGCGATCATCACCGGCGCCGACTCGGGCATCGGCCGCGCCGTGGCCGTGTTGTTCGCGCGCGAGGGTGCGGACGTGGCGGTGGTGTACCTGTCCGAGGACGAGGACGCGCGCGAGACCATGCGCCACGTCGAGAAGGAAGGTCGCCGCTGCCTGCTGATCCGCGGCGACGTGAAGGACCCGGACTTCTGCGAACAGGCCGTGCAGCAGACGGTGGACGAGTTCGGCCGTCTGGACGTCCTGGTCAACAACGCTGCCTTCCAGGAGCATGCCGACGCGCTGGAAGACATCACCGAGGAGCATTTCGACCTCACCATGCGCACCAATATCTATGGCTATTTCCACATGGCCAAGGCCGCGCTCCCGCACCTGCGCGAGGGCAGCTCGATCATCAACACCGGCTCGGAAACCGGGCTGTTCGGCAACGCGCACCTGCTCGACTACTCCGCGACCAAGGGCGCGATCCACGCCTTCACCATGTCGCTGGCAAGCAATCTGGTGTCGCGCGGCATCCGCGTGAACGCGGTGGCGCCGGGGCCGGTGTGGACGCCGCTCAATCCCGCCGACAAGCCGGCCAGGCAGGTCGCCAAGTTCGGCCAGCAGAATCCGTGGGGCCGGCCGGCGCAGCCGGAGGAACTCTCGCCCGCATACGTGTTCCTGGCCGCGCCGAGCTGCTCCAGCTACATCAGCGGCGCGATCCTGCCCGTGATGGGCGGCTCGACGGGCTGACGCCATGCATCTCCTGGACCCGTGGTGGGTCTACGCGCTGCGCGGCGCGGGCGTCTATCTGGGCCTGCTGGTCCTGCTGCGGCTCCTGGGCAAGCGCTCGTTCGGCGAGATGACCACGTTCGACATCGTGGTGCTCATGCTGGTCGGCGGCACCCTGCGCACGGCGATCATCGGCGACGACAAGAAACCGTTGGCGGCGATCATCGGCGTGCTGGCGATCTTCCTGCTCGACAAGGGCATCGCCTGGACCTGCGCGCGCTGGCCCCGCCTGGACCGAATGGTCGAGGGCAAGGCCAGCCTGCTGGCGCGCGATGGCCAGGTCATCGACGGCGCGCTGCGCAAGCACGACATGTCGGAGGCAGCGTTCCGCCGCGCGCTGCGTGAACAGGGACTGCGCGACGCGGGCGACGTGGCCGAGGTGCGGCTGGAGGCCAATGGCAAGATCAGCGTGCTGAAGGCGCCGAAGCGCTGACGCCATCGTCTGACCGGATACTGCACGCAGGCAGATTTCGGCCCACGACCTGATCCCGGCGGCGGGGGCGATGGCCCGTGGCTCACGCCTGCGTGGGCGGCAATCCGGTCGGCTCGCAATGCGCCTCGTAGGCGGGATACAACTGGTTCTCCTCGCGGCCGATGCGTTGCTTCAGCACTGCCAGCAACTGCCCCAGGCTGCGCGAGAAAGCCTCCGGATCGGCATTGCCCTCGTGGTAGGCGTCGAAGAACGCCAGCAGCGCGGGCGTCAGCTGCTGCATCTCCCCAACGTAGCGGCGGGCCAGGGTGGAGGTGGACGGGTGCGCTTGCAGGGCCGGGTAGAGCCGGCTGTCTTCCAGGGCCAGGTGCGCGACCATTGCCTGCCTCGCCTTGCGCAGCCGCTCGCGTCCCTCGGGACCGGCCAGGCCCACGCCTTGCAGTTCGTCGAGCAGGACGTACAGCTGCGCATGCTGGTCGCGCAGGATGTCGGTCAACCTCACGGAGCGCCCTCGCCATCGACCTGGTGCCAGTCGGCCGAGCGCTGGAGCCAGGGTGGCACGGCGGCGGCCGGCAAGGGGCGCGAGACGTGGAAGCCCTGCACCTCGTCGCAGGCCATGCGCCGCACGGTGTCGTAGATGCGCCGGTTCTCCACGCCCTCGACCACCACGCGGAAACCCAGGTCGTGCGCGAGTGCAGCGGTCGAGCGCACGATCGCCGCGTCATGCCGGCTGGCGTCCATCGCGCGCACGAAGGACTGGTCGATCTTCAGGCAGGTCGCGGGCATCTGCCGCAGCGAGGCGAGGTTGCTGTAGCCAGTGCCGAAATCGTCGATGGCGATGCCGGTGCCCAATTCGCGCACCGCGTCCAGGTGGCGCCGCGTGGCGTCGCTGTGCGCCAGCAGCGTGCTTTCGGTGAACTCCAGTTCCAGCACGCGCGGATCGACGCCGTGGCGGTTCGCCACATCCTGCAGGCGCGTGACCAGGTCGGCGTCGAAATCGGCATTGGAAATGTTGAGCGACAGGCCGACGTCGCAACCGGTCCGGCGCCAGGCGGCCAGTTGGGCGACGCCGTGGTCGAGCACCCAGCCGGTCAGCGAGCGCATCAGCCCGGCTCGCTCGGCCAGCGGCACGAACTGGCTCGGCGGCACCTCGCCCAGGGTCGGATGGCGCCAGCGCGCGAGCGCTTCCAGCGCGACGCAACGGCCGTCACTCAGGCGCACGCGCGGCTGGTAGTGCAGATAGAGCTCGGTGCGCTCGGTCAGGGCGGCCGCAAGCTCGGTGACCAGGAAGAACTCCTGCCGGTGCCGTTCGTCCTGGCTGCGCTCGTACAGCGCCCAGCCGCGCGGACTGCGCTGCGCGGCGTACGAGGCGCTCATCACCTGGCGCAACGGATCGGCGCCGTCGAGCTGGCGCACGTCCAGGTCGAGCAGGCCGACACCCGGCTGCAACGTGAGCGGGATATCCAGGCAATTGAACGGCGTGCGCAGGCGGGCTACCAGCGCGTCCAGCTGGCTCGTTTCCAGCGGCTGGTCGCCGTCCGGCAGCACGGCGGCGAAGCGGGTGACGCCGACCTGGAAAAGGTTGGTGCGCGCCGGCATCCAGTCCTGCACGCGCGCAGCCACCGCGCGCATCAGCTCGTCCGCGTAGGCAAAGCCCATCGCGCGCACGAAGGCATTGAAGCGCTCCACCGGGGCCACTTCGATGGCGATCAGCCAGGCGCGCTGCACGCCATTCTTGTGGCGGTTGCGCAGGTCCTCGAAGAAGGCGCTGCGATGCGGCAGCTGGGTGACCGGGTCGGTGCGGCCCAGATAGCTGCCCAGCACCACGCCGGCGCCGGCCAGACGCGCGGCGTCGCGCAGCGCAGCCAGTCCCGCCTCGTCCAGGCCGCTGCGTGGCGCGTGGTCCATCACGCACAGCGCACCGACGTGGCGGCCGCTCAGGGTGAACACCGGTTCGCAGGCGAAGAACCGCAAGCTGGCCGGCGAGGGGCCGGTGAGCGGCGGCGTGTCGCGATAGCGCGCATCGGCGGCGATGTCGGGCAGCACCTGGCCAGCGCCGCGGCGCGCGGCCTCCAAGTAGAGCGGATGCAGCACGTGCGGGGCGTGCGGGCCGGCATCGTGGCTGTACCAGTACGCGCTGCCGCTATCGAGCACCAGGGCGACCATCGCCACGCCGAGCGAAGCGGCAGCCAGATGGGCGACGGCATCGAAGCCGGGCACGGTGTAATGGTCGGTCGTGGCCAACGGGTCTGCCCCGTCGCCAGGAGCGGTGTCCCTGTCCATGAACGTCGCTTCCAGCGCGTGCTCCATGGTCGTATGCATGGCGTTCTCCCTCCGGCCGACCAGGTGGGAACCGCTTGTAACCCTTCGGCCAGAGTACTTCGGCCGCGTCGGCAGCCGCAATGCGAAAAATGGGAAAGTGCGAAGACTGCCGCGCGAGGTGGCGCGGCCTACTGCGGGTCAGGCCTATTCGGGCCGGTGCGGTAGCGCCAGGTACTCCTCGCTCTGCATCTCGATCAGCCGCGATTCGGTGCGGCTGAATTCGGCGCGATGCCGCTCGCCGTCGTACAGCTCGGTGATCGGTGCGGCGGCCGAAAGCACCAGCTTGACGAGGCGGTCGTAGAACTCGTCCACCATGAGCACGAACCGCCGCGCGGCGTCCTCGCTGTACACGGAAAACTGCGGCACGTTGGAGACGATCACGGTGGGCACCCGGCGCGCCAGTGCGATGTAGTCGGAGACGGCGCGCGGGCCCTCACACAAGGCGTCGAAGTCGAACCACAGCACGCCCGGCGCCTGCCGGCGCACCGGAATCGGCCGGCCGTTGATTTCCAGCGTCCCGCCGTCCTGCCCGTCACCTTGCGACTGGCTGGCGAAGACGCGCGCGAGTGCGCGCTCGGCCTCGGCGCCGGGCGGGGTGAGGTAGACCGGCGCCTGGGTCAGCGCGCGCAATCGCCAGTCGTGCGGCGACACCATTTCCACCACCCGGCAGTGCTTTTCGATCAGCGCGATGGCCGGCAGGAAGCGGGCGCGCTGCAGGCCGTCCCGATAGAGGTTCTTCGGCGGCGTGTTGGAGGTGGTGACCAGCGCCACGCCGCGGCGGAACAGCGCATCGAGCAGGTTGGCCAGGATCATCGCATCGCCGATGTCGTTGACCAGGAATTCGTCCAGGCACAGCACGCGGCAGCGGCCGGCCAGGCGTTCGGCCACGTCCTCGAGCGGGTCGGCTCGTTCGCCGAGCTCGCGCAAGTGGGCGTGCACCTCGCCCATGAAGCGGTGGTAGTGCCGCCGCAGCGCCGCGCCATGCGGGAGGCTGGCGGCGAACAGGTCCATCAGGAAAGTCTTGCCTCGGCCGACGTTGCCCCACAGGTACAGGCCCGGCACCGGCGCGCGCTCGTCGTCGCCGAACAGCGATTTCAGCCGTCCAAACAGGCCGCCGTCCTCCGCTGGGGAACACAGCGCCGCGTGCATGCGATCGAACTCCGGCAATACGGCAAGCTGCGCCGGATCGGCTTCCCAGCGGTGCGCGACGACGCCTTCGTGATAACGAGCGGAGGGGGTGAGGGTGGTCATCGAGCGGGATTCGGCATGGCGGGTCTTCCGACGGTTCGCCAGGGGAGGTTGGAAAAGGGTCGGGGTGCGCGCGAAAACTCCCCTCCGGCAACAGAGGAGGAGCGGTACCGGCTCATCCGTTGCGCGGCGGCGGCAGCCACGGCTGCACCGCATGCTTGACCGCGCCGCGCAGGTCCATCAGCCGGCGGTGGAAGAAGTGGCTGGTCTCCGGCATGCGCACCACTTCCGGCTCGACCGGCAGGCTGTCGATCCAGTCGAACACCGCCTGCGGCTCGACCACTTCGTCGGCCTCGCCCTGCACGATCAGCCAGGGGCACTGCGGCGGCTCGATCCCGGTCAGCGCGAAACGCCCCGCCGGCGGCGCGATGCTCACCAGCGCGGCGGCACCCAGGCGTACCGCGTTGCGGATCGTCACGTAGCTGCCGAAGGAAAACCCGGCCAGCCACAGTACGTCGTCCGGACGCACGCGGCGTACCCAGGCGACCACCGCGGCCAGGTCCTCGCTCTCGCCGTTGCCCTCGTCGTAACTGCCTTCGGAAGCGCCGGTGCCGCGGAAGTTGAAACGCACCGTATCGAGCCCCGACTCGCGCAGGCTGCGCTCGACCATCGTCACCACCTTGTTGTGCATGGTGCCGCCCTGCACGGGGTTGGGATGGCAGATCACGGCCACGCCGCGGCGCGCCTCCTCCGGCGCGGCGACGTCGCTGATCGCCTCCAGCTTGCCGACAGGGCCGTCGAGCGCGAAGCTCGCCTCTTCGGTCGGGAACGCAGCGGGATTGTCGGGAACGGTGGTGGGTGTCATGCGCACAATGATAACCGTCGCGGCCGTGCACCGGCCGTGGTGCCGGGTGATGGCATGAACCACCTGGCCCATGCGCTGCTCGCCGGTCCCGACGAGGGCCGGATCCTGGGCGGAGTGCTCGGCGACTTCGTGCGCGGCGCACCGGATGCCGCGTTGCCGACAGGCGTGCGCGAGGGCATTGCGCTGCACCGGGCGATCGATGGTTATACCGACCGCCACCCCGAGGTACTGGCGGCGCGCGCGTTGTTCGAACCGCCGTACCGGCGCTATGCCGGCATCGCGCTGGACATGTGGTTCGACCATCTGCTGGCGCGTGACTTCGCGCGCTGGTCGCCGTCGCCCTTGCCGGCCTTCTCGACCGACCTGCGCGAGCTGTTGCGCCGGCAGGACGCGCTGTTGCCGGCCACCGCGCGGCGCTTCGCGCAATATATGCGGGCCAACGACCTGCCGGCCGCGTATGCCGAGCCGGCGGTGCTGGATCGCGCGCTTGCCGGCATCGGGCAGCGCCTGCAGCGCGACAACCCGTTGGGGCGGATGCTGCCCGTGTTGCAGGAAATGGATGCGCCGCTGCAGGCGCGCTTCGATGCGTTCTTCCCGCAACTGCAGCGCTTCGCCCATGCGTGGAGCCCGGGCTTCAGCCCACCTGCAACGCCCGGCGAAACCGCGCCGGGGGCCTGAAGCCCCACCCTGCACATCGGCGGGTTCCTCATCCCGACGCCTGTAGCGAACGAAAAAACGCCGCCCGGTGGGCGGCGTTTCAACGAAGCTTTTTATGTCAGGCCGGGCTTACTTGGCTTGACTGACGATCCACTTGACCGTGTTGCCCACCTGTTCGTCGGTGAGCGAGGGCATGCCGCCCTTGGGCGGCATGAAGTTGCCGTCCGGGCCGTGGTAGCCCTCGATCGCGTGCTTGACCAGGGTGTCGATGCCCTGCGCGATGCGCGGTGCCCAGGCGGCCTTGTCGCCCAGCTTGGGCGCGCCGGCCACGCCAGCGGTGTGGCAGCTGTGGCAGAGACCTTCGTAGACCGTCTTGCCGTCGGTGCTGCCGCCGAAGGCAACCTGCGACGCGGCGGCCTTGGCGGCCTCTTCCTGCGCGGCCAGCATGGCGGCGCGGCCGGTATCGCCCGCGTACGCCGCGCCGGCGGGCGCCAGGCGCTCGGCGACCTTCTGCGCCGCGTGCGGGTTGGTTTCCTTCGCCGCGTGGGAGTAGATGCTGTAGGCCATGATCAGCAACACCAGCGCCAGTACGTGCAGACCGGCGATCAGCCAGCTGAACTGGCGGATGAAGCTCTGGTCCGATTTGGTCATGGAACCGCTCACGCAAGTAACTCCAGGTAATCAGTGGACGTGCCGCAGGCCTCGGGGCCGGCCGGCGCGGGGCAGACAAGTCGCCGATTATAGATCAAAGCGCGCGCCAAGGTTCAGGCCATGCTGCGCGCGGCGCGACTGCGGCAAAGCGCCGCCGTCCCTGCCGTCGGTAACGTGTCATCGGTCATGGGGCACCCCTGTCAACTGGCATTGTCCAAGGCCGTTGCTGTAACCCTATGCTTTTCACAGGGTCGGCTTCGGCTGCGCGCGGCGCAGCGTGAAGGGCCGACAACCATTCCGGGAGCTTTATCCAATGTCGCGTTTTTGGAAGATCGCGCTGGTCGTCTTGGTGGTGCTGGTGCTGGCCGTGGTCGGCCTGCGCCTGATGCACAAGCCGGGCGGCCAGCCAGGGCAGGCCAACGCCCAGGGCCAGGGAGAGGAAGGCAAGCAACCGCCGGTGCCGGTCACCGTGGTGCCGGTGGCGCGCCAGGACGTGCCGGTGTACCTGACCGCGCTGGGAACGGTGCAGGCGCTCAATACCGTGGCGATCAGCCCACAGGTGAGCGGCCGCCTGATCAGCCTCGAATTCGCCGAAGGCCAGCCGGTGAAGAAGGGCCAGGTGCTGGCGCAGATCGACCCGCGCACCTTCCAGGCCACCTATGACCAGGCCACGGCACGGCTGCACCAGGACCAGGCGCAGCTGGCCACCGCCAAGGCGAACTATTCGCGCAGCCAGGAACTGGGTCCGAAGGGCTACATCGCCAAGCAGGATCTGGACGCGCTGCGCAACACCGTGCGCCAGCTGGAGGCGACGCTCGCCTCCGACCAGGCGCAGATCCGCGACGCCGAGGTGCAGCTGGGCTATACGAAAGTGGTTTCGCCGATCGACGGCCTGGCCGGCATCCGTGGCGTCGACCCCGGCAACGTGGTGACCACCACCAGCACGATCGTCACGCTGACCCAGCTGCACCCGATCAACGTGATGTTCAACCTGCCCGAGCAGAATCTCGACATGGTCCGCCAGGCGGCGATGGGCGAGGGCGAGCTGTCGGTCGCGGCGCTTGCCCGCGACGACGCGCACGTGATTGCCGACGGCGGCGTGCTCAAGGTGATCGACAACCAGATCGACGCCAGCACCGGCACCTTCCGGCTCAAGTCGGAATTCCCCAACCAGAAGAACGAGCTGTGGCCCGGCCAGTTCGTCAACGTGCGACTGAAGGTGCGCACGGTCGGCGGCGGCCTGGTGATCCCGGCGCAGGCGGTGCAGCGCGGGCCCGACGGCGACTATGTCTATCTGCTGCAGAAGGACGACACGGTCAAGATGCAGCCGGTGCAGGTGGCGCAGGAAGTGGGCGACAGCGCGGTGATGATCGCCAGCGGCCTGACCGAAGGCCAGCGCGTGGTCACCGAAGGCCAGTTCCGGCTCAAGCCGGGCAGCAAGGTCAACCCGCTCAAGCCGGGCGAGGTGCCGCCGGCGCCGACCAAGGAAGAGCTTGAGAAAGCGAAGAAGGGCGGCGGCGGTCGCCGCGGTCACTGATGACAGAAGGCAGCCCCGGGCCGAAAGTCCGGGGCGCCGCAAAAATGGTCGTTCGCCCTGAGCGCAGGCCGCAGGCCGAAGCCAAAGGGCAGCCCTTCGACGTCGCCGCGCGACGTTCAGGGCAAACGGCGGTCGGGTTGCGATCCACGCGCGCCTTCACCTGATAGACAGACCGGACAACCCATGGGCTTTTCCACCCTCTTCATCCGCCGGCCGATCGCCACCTCGCTGCTGATGGTCGCGGTGCTGCTGCTGGGCGTGCTCGGCTACCGCCAACTGCCGGTTTCCGCGCTGCCGGAAATCGACGCGCCCAGCCTAGTGGTGACTACGCAATACCCGGGCGCCAGCGCAACCACCATGGCGGCGCTGGTGACCACGCCGCTGGAACGCCAGCTCGGCCAGATTTCCGGCCTGTCGATGATGAGCTCCGATTCCTCCGCGGGGCTGTCCACGATCATCCTGCAGTTCAACATGGACCGGGACATCGATATCGCCGCGCAGGACGTGCAGGCGGCGATCAGTTCGGCCAAGGGCACGCTGCCGAACAACCTGCCCTACCCGCCGGTCTACAACCGCGTGAATCCGGCCGACGCGCCGATCCTCACGCTGATGCTCACTTCCGACAGCCGCCAGCTGCGCGAGGTGAATGACCTGGCCGATTCGATCATCGCCCAGAAGCTTTCGCAGGTGCAGGGCGTGGGCCTGGTGTCGATCGCCGGCAACGTGCGCCCGGCCGTGCGCGTGCAGGTCAATCCTTCGCAGCTGTCCAACCTGGGCCTCACGCTGGAAGACGTGCGCGCCTCGCTGCAGGCGGCCAACGTCAATGCGCCCAAGGGCACGTTGAACGGCGCCACGCAGAGCTATTCGATCGGCACCAATGACCAGCTCAGCGATGCGGCCGCCTACGGGCAGACCATCATCAGCTACAAGGACGGCGCGCCGGTCCGGCTGAAGGACGTCGCGCGCGTGGTCGACGGCGTGGAGAACGACCAGCTCGCCGCCTGGGCCAACGGCAAGCCGGCGGTGCTGCTGGACATCCGCCGGCAGCCGGGCGCGAATATCGTGCAGACGGTGGAGCAGATCCGTGCCGTGCTGCCCTCGCTGCAGGCGGTGCTGCCGGCCGATGTGCACCTGGACGTGTTCGCCGACCGCACGGTCACCATCCGCGCCTCGGTGCACGACGTGGAGTTCACCCTGATCCTCACCGTGTGCCTGGTGGTGGGCGTGATCTTCGTGTTCCTGCGCCGCCTGTGGGCCACGATCATCCCGTCGATCGCCGTGCCGCTGTCGCTGATGGGCACCTTCGGCGTGATGGCCTTCACCGGCATGTCGCTGGACAACCTCTCGCTGATGGCGCTGACCGTGGCCACCGGCTTCGTGGTCGACGATGCGATCGTGATGATCGAGAACATCGTGCGCTACATCGAGCAGGGCAAGAGCGGCAAGGAGGCCGCGGAAATCGGCGCCAAGGAAATCGGCTTCACGGTGCTGTCGCTGACCGTTTCGCTGATCGCGGTGTTCCTGCCGTTGCTGCTGATGCCCGGCGTCACTGGTCGCCTGTTCCACGAGTTCGCCTGGGTGCTGACCATCGCGGTCGCGATCTCGATGCTGGTGTCGCTGACGCTGACGCCGATGATGTGCGCGTATCTCCTCAAGCCCGACCAGCTTCCGGAGGGCGACGATGCGCACGAGCGCCACGCCGCCGCCGGCAAGCGCGGCGTGTGGCTGCGCACGGTTGACTTCTACGGCCGCACGCTGGACTGGGTGCTCGACCATCGCCGCCTGACCATCGTGGTCGCGGCGGCCACCGTGGTGCTGACGGTCATCCTCTACGTGGTGATTCCCAAGGGCCTGCTGCCCGAGCAGGACACCGGCCTGGTCACCGGCGTGGTGCAGGCCGACGAGAACGTGGCCTTCCCGCAGATGGAGCAGCGCACCAAGGCCGTGGCCGAGGCGCTGCGCGCTGACCCGGCCGTGTCCGGCGTCGCTGCCTTCATCGGCGCAGGCACCATCAATCCCACGCTCAACCAGGGCCAGCTCTCGATCGTGCTCAAGGACCGCGGCGACCGCGGCGGCCTGGACGAGGTGATGCCGCGACTGCAGCAGACGGTCGCCAACATCCCGGGCGTGGCGCTGTACCTCAAACCCGTGCAGGACGTGACGCTGGATAGCCGCGTGGCCTCCACCGAGTACCAGTACTCGCTCTCGGAGGTGAACTCGGCGGACCTGGCCAAGCGCGCGGAGCAGATGACCCAGGCGCTGCGCCAGCGGCCCGAGCTGGCCGACGTCGACAACAACCTGGCCAACCGGGGCAATGCACTCAAGCTCACCATCGACCGCGAGAAGGCCAGCCGCCTGGGCGTGCCGGTGCAGACCATCGACGACACGCTGTACGACGCCTTTGGCCAGCGCCAGATCTCGACGATCTTCACTCAGCTCAACCAGTACCGCGTGGTGCTAGAGGTGGCGCCGGAGTTCCGTTCGAGCCGCGACCTGCTCAACAAGCTGACCGTGCGCGGCAATGGTTCGGGCGCGTTGACCGGCTCCAACGCGACCAGCTTCGGCCAGCTGACGTCCGCCAATTCGGCGACCCCCTCGGGCATCGGCAACACCGGCAATGTCGGCTTCCAGATCGGTGGGGGCGGCACCATCCCGATCGCCTCGCTGGCCACCGCCGAGGTCACCAGCGCGCCGTTGGTGGTGAGCCACCAGCAGCAGCTGCCGGCGGTGACGGTTTCCTTCAACCTGGCGCAGGGCTACTCGCTGTCCGAGGCGGTCGATGCGATCCACGAGGTCGAGGCGCAGCTGGACTTCCCGCCGCAGGTGCGCGGCCAGTTCATCGGCAAGGCGGCCGAGTTCAACGCGTCGATCGGCGACGAGGTCCTGCTGCTGCTGGCGGCGATCGTGGTGATCTACATCGTGCTGGGCGTGCTCTACGAGAGCTACATCCACCCGCTGACGATCATTTCGACGCTGCCGCCGGCCGGCGTGGGCGCGCTGCTTGCGCTGATCCTGTGCGGCATGAGCCTGTCGGTGGACGGCATCGTGGGCATCGTGCTCCTGATCGGCATCGTCAAGAAGAACGCGATCATGATGATCGACTTCGCGATCGAGGCGCAGCGCGACGGATTGAACGCGCGCGATGCGATCCGCCGCGCGTGTCTGCTGCGCTTCCGTCCGATCATGATGACGACCGCCGCGGCGATGCTCGGCGCGTTGCCGTTGGCGCTGGGCAACGGTATCGGCGCCGAGTTGCGCCGGCCGCTGGGCGTGTCGATCGTAGGCGGCCTGCTGCTGTCGCAGTTGGTCACGCTCTACACCACGCCGGTGATCTACCTGTACATGGAGCGCTTCTCCGACTGGCTGCGCCTGCGCCGCGAACGCCGCGCGCTGGCGCGCGCCGAAGCCGACGCCCGCGCCGTGTGACGCTCTTAGCTCCCTCTCCCTTCCGGGGCAGGGTTGGGGTGAGGGGTCGGGGCTCGCGGGGATGCTCCTGCATGAGCCCTGCCTTGCTTGTCGTTCTCGCGGCACGTCGGTGATTTGGCTCGCCTGCGGCGGGCTTCCGATCGCCTGCCGGCGCTCGGGTCACTTTCTTTGCTGGCCCAAAGAAAGTAACCAAAGAAATGGCCTGGCTAAGCCCGGTGAGGGATAAGAGCCAGGTGCCTCCTGGCCTTGCTTGGTCCGTCGCCTGCTCTTAGAGGAGCTGCCGCCGCTTTACCGCGGGCGCTCGGGATCTGAGGCGGCAAGAGCGCAAGGGCTTGTATGGTCGCCGCGCTCTGCTCCTCTCCCCTCCGGGGAGAGCCTTGGGGTGAGGGGCGGGCAGCGGGGATGCAGGCGGGTCGTTCGCCGGAGCCTCCGCTGGTTCCGGCATCCATCGCGCGGATCAACCGATTGGTCGGTTGCGCGTTAGCACGGCGATGCCGCGTATCCTCCTCCCCTTTGCCCCATCCCCCGCCGCATGAACCTCTCCGGCTCCTTCATCCGCCGCCCGATCGGCACCTCGCTGCTGGCCATGGGCGTGATCCTCGCCGGGATGATCTGCTATGCGTTGCTGGGCGTGTCCGCGCTGCCGCAGATGCAGTTCCCGGTGATCTTCGTGCAGGCGCAGGAGGCCGGTGCCGATGCCAGCACCATCGCCTCGACCGTGGCCGCACCGCTGGAGCGCCATCTGGGCCAGGTGCCGGGCATCGAGTCGATGCGCTCGCACAGTTCCGAAGGCCGCGCGGTGGTGTTTCTCATGTTCCGCGGTGGCACCAACCTGGACTCGGCAGCGCGCGACGTGCAAGCGGCGATCAACGCCGCGGCGCCGGACCTGCCCCCCGGCCTGAACAGCCCGCCCAGCTACGAGAAGGCCAACCCCAACGACGACCCGGTCATCGCCTTCGCGCTTACCTCCGATACCGAATCGGCCGCCACGCTTTTCAACGTGGCCGACTCCCTGCTGGCCCAACGCCTGCGTCAGTTGCCGGGCGTATCCCAGGTGGAGATCGCCGGCGCCGCGACGCCGGCGATCCGCGTGGACATCGACCTGCACGCGCTCAGCGCCATGGGCCTGACGCCCGACCAATTGCGCAACGCGCTGACCGCGGCCAACGTCACCTCGCCGCAGGGTTTCCTGTCCAACGGCGCGACCACGATGGCGGTGACCGCCAACGACCAGCTGCACAGCGCCGACGACTTCGCCGGGCTGATCATCGCCGTGCGCGGCGGGGTGCCGATCCGCCTTTCGGACGTGGCCCATGTCTACGCCGGCCAGCAGGATGCCTACCAGGCGGCCTGGTTCCAGGGCAAACCCGCGGTGCTGATGTACGTCTACAAGAAGGCCGACGCCAACGTCATCGCCACCGTCGATGCGGTCAAGGACCAGGTGCCCGCGCTGCGCGCATACCTCTCGCCCGGCACCGTACTCACCCCGTACTTCGACGGCACCCCGACCATCCGCGCCTCGCTGCACGAGGTGCAGGCGACGCTGCTGATCTCGCTGGCGATGGTGGTGCTGACCATGGCGCTGTTCCTGCGCCGGCTCGCGCCCACGCTGATCGCCGCGCTGACCGTGCCGCTCTCGCTCGCCGGCGCCTTCGTGGTGATGTACACGCTCGGCTACACGCTCAACAACCTCACGCTGCTGGCGCTGGTGATCGCGATCGGCTTCGTGGTGGACGATGCGATCGTGGTGATCGAGAACGTGATCCGGCATATCGACCAGGGCATGCCGCGATTGCAGGCCGCGCTGACCGGCGCGCGCGAGATCGGCTTCACCGTGGTCTCGATCACCGCCTCGCTGATCGCGGTGTTCATTCCGCTGTTGTTCGCGCCGGGCATCACCGGCATGTTCATGCACGAGTTCACGATGACGCTGGTCGCGGCGATCGCCATGTCCGCGCTGATCTCGCTCACCCTGACGCCCTCGCTGTGCGCGCTGTTCCTGCGCGGCCACGCCAACGCGAAACCCTCGCGGCTGGGCCACGCGCTGGATCGCTTCCACGCCGGCATGCTGCGCGCCTACACCCGTTCGCTGGACTTCGCCCTGCGTCACGCGCTGGCGCTGTCGCTGACGCCGCTGGTGCTGATCGTGGCCACGTTCTTCCTGTTCGGCGCAGTCAAGAGCGGGCTGTTCCCCAAACAGGACACAGGGCTGATCTGGGGCCGCGCCAGTGCCAGCGCGACGGTGTCCTTCAAGGATGCGATCGCGCGCCAGGACCGGCTCACCGCGATGCTGCTGGCCGACCCGGACGTCAAGGCGGTCGGCTCGCGCCTGGGCATCAACTGGCAGGGCACCAGCGGCTCGTTCAACATCGAGCTGAAGACCCGTGGTGAAGGCCGCACCGACGACACCTTCGCCGTGCTCGCGCGCCTCTCGGCCAAGGCCGACCGCTTTCCCGACCTCGACCTGCGCCTGCGCCCGATCCAGGATCTGCCCAGCGGCGGCGGGGGCGGCGGCAACCAGGGCGCGCAGTACCAGGTCTCGCTGCAGGGTGACGACCTCGCCGAACTGCAGCAGTGGTTGCCGAAACTTATCAACGCACTGAAGAAGAACCCGAAGTTCGAGGACGTCGGCAGCGACATCGACGACGCCGGCCTGCGCCAGAACGTGGTGATCGACCGCGACACCGCCGCGCGCCTGGGCGTCTCCATCGGCACCATCGACGGCGCGCTGTACAACGCGTTCGGCCAGCGCCAGGTGTCGACCATTTACTCGGACATCAACCAGTACAAGGTGGTGCTCAACGCGCTGCCCTCGCAGACCGCCACGCCGGCGGCGATCAACCGCATCTACGTGCGCTCGGACAGCGGCCGGATGATCCCGCTGGGCGCGCTGGCGCACATGGAGCCGGGACTCGCGCCGACCTCGGTCTCGCACGAGGACCAGCACACCACGATGGACCTCTCGTTCAATCTCGCCAAGGGCGTGAGCATGGGCGAGGCGATGGGCATCGTGCAGCGCACCGTCGAGGACCTGCGCATGCCTGGCGACATCCGCCTCAACGTGGGCGGCGACTTCCGCCGCTTCATGGAAACCCAGAGCGGCATGGGCTGGCTGATCCTGGCGGCGATCCTCACCGTCTACATCGTGCTGGGCATGCTCTACGAGAGCCTGATCCATCCGGTGACCATTCTCTCGACGCTGCCGGCGGCGGGTGTGGGCGCGTTGCTCGCGCTGTGGCTGACCGGCACCGAGCTTTCGGTGATTTCGCAGATCGCGCTGGTGCTTTTGATCGGCATCGTCAAGAAGAACGCGATCATGATGATCGACTTCGCGCTGGTGGCCGAACGCGAGCACGGCAAGGCGCCGCTGGATGCCGTGCGCGAGGCCTGCATCGTGCGTTTCCGCCCGATCATGATGACCACGATGGTGGCGATCCTGGCGGCGTTGCCGATCGCGATCGGGTTGGGCGAGGGTTCGGAGTTGCGGCGCCCGCTGGGTATCGCGTTGATCGGCGGCCTGCTGATCTCGCAGAGCCTGACGTTGCTCAGCACGCCGGCGCTGTACGTGATCTTCTCGTGCCTGGCGGCGCGCTGGCGTGCCTTCCGCTCACGGCATCGCCGCCGCGAGATGGCCGAGGCTTCCTGATCCCGCTCCCTCTTCTCTCCGGGGAGAGGGTTGGGGTGAGGGCCGGGGCTTGCCGGTAAGCCCGTTGGGGCGTTGCCCTGTTTGCCGTTCTTGCGGGGGGATCTTCCGCGACTGGGCTCGCCTGCGGCAGGCGATCGGAAGCCCGCGGCAGGCGAGCCAAGTCGCCGATGATCCCCGCAAGAACGCCAAGCGAGACAGCCTCCCTGCGAAGACATCCCATAAAGCGTCCACACCGCCGGCCCTCCGCCCAAAGAGGACGGAACAAGGCTACGCGTCGCCAAATTCCAGCGCGGCCGTGAGATCGCCCGGTGCAGGCCCGCCGGCGGCACGCATCGCCTCCTCGCGCAGCGTCAGTCCGGGCAGCTTGCGCAGACCGAAGCGGCGGGTCAGGAAGCGCGCGATCGAGCCGGTGTCGTAGACCGTGTGGTCGACGTGCCCCTTCTTCGCATGCGGCGACACGATGATCGCCGGGACACGCGAACCTGGCCCCCAGCGGTCGCCCTTGGGTGGCGCCACGTGGTCCCACCAGCCGCCGTTCTCGTCGACCGTGACGACCACCAGCAGGCCCGGCCACGCGGGTGATTTCTGCAGCGCCTCGATCACCGTCATGACGTGACGGTCGCCCGCATCCACGTCCGAATACCCCGCGTGCATGTTGAGGTCGCCCTGCGGCTTGTAGAACGTCACCGGCGGCAGCGTGCCGGCGGCGACGGCGGCGAGGAAGTGATTGGTCTCGGGGGTCTCGCCCACGCCTGCATCGCGCAGGTGCCTGTCACGCGCCGCGGTGCCCGGCGCGTATGCGGTGAAGTAGTTGAACGGCTGGTGGTGCGGCTGGAAGTTGGGCCGCTGGGGGAAGTCGGCCTGGTCGCCGTCGCCCTTGCCCTCGAGCGCCAGTTTCCAGCCGCCGGCGTACCAGGCCCAGTCCACGCCCGCCTCCGAAAGCACGTCGCCGATGGTCGCGTGCTGCTGTGGCACCACCGTGTTGGCGCTGTTGGGATCGGCGCGGGTGGGATCGTTCGGGTCCTTGGAGAAACCCGGCGCGAAGGGTGGCCCCATCGTGTTGACCGCCCAGAAGTCGGGCGTCAGCGTATTGGGCGTCAGCGTTTCGGGCTTGCCCTGCATCGCGCTGGCAGGCGAGTCGTGGGCGAGCTTGAGGTGGATATCGGTGGCCTCGCCGCTGACCGTCTGCGCGATGTTGAAGCGCGCCGGGCTGTTGTCCGCGTGCGGGTAGTAGGGCGGTTGCGCGGCGATCAGGTACTGGTGGTTGAGGAAGGAGCCACCGAAGGCGCCCATGAAGAAGTGGTCGCACAAGGTGTACTGGCGTGCCAGCTGCCACAGCCGCAGGTTGGCCGCGTTGTCGCCGTAGTAGCCCATCACCAGCGCGCCGGAGTCACCCCAGGCCACGAAGCCGTCGTTCTTGCCGCCGTTGATCTGGCGCTGGTTCTCGTAGAAGCGGTGCCAGAGGTCGCGCGTGACCACGCCCTGCGGCAGCGGTTCGCCGCCGCCGGTGCGCAGCGCCCACGGCCCGTTGGGCAGGCCGGTGAGGTCCTCCTGGCGCACGACGTATTTGCGATGGTTGACCACCTGCTCGTGCGGCGCCACGCCGTGCCATACCGGGGGGAGCTGCTTGAGCACCGAACCGTCGCGGTCGCGCTGCAGGTACTGCTCGGGCTTGAGCCCCGAGAGCGGCTCGGCCACGCCGGGAAAGTTCGCGAACAGGTTGTTGAAGCTGCGGTTCTCGGCGTAGATCACCACCACGCGCTGGATATGCCGGCGCAGCAGCGCGTCCAGCTTCGTCGGCGGGAGCGCCGCGCTTCTCGCGTTCGCCACGGCATCGACGCTGGCGCCGCCCAGTGCCAGACCGGCGCCGGCCGCGGCCAGGCCGCCGAGCAGGCGGCGGCGTTGCGGGTCGGTCGGGTGTTCGTCACTGTCCGGGGGCAGGGGAAGGTCGGACATCGGGGGCTCCTCGGTGCGTTCAGGGGTGCAGTATGCCGTCATCCGGTGGGCTCACCCCACCCGCCCCTCAGCCTTCCACCGCGTGCGCCGCCTGCCACATCGCGCGCGTCAGCGGCCGGTTCGTGTGCGGCGTCTGCAACACCACCAGCGTAGTCGTGCTCACGCTGGGGTGGATCTTCAGCAGCCGGTCAAGCACCGCCTCAAGGTGCGCCACCGACAGTGCGACCACGTGCAGCAGCGCCGAGTCCTCGCCAGCGAGTCGGCGGCACTCGAGCACCTCGGGAACGTCGGTTACCAAGACGCCGATGCGTGCGCAGATACCGCCGTCGCAACGCAGGCGGATCATCGCGTCGATGCTGTAACCCAGGCGCTTCGGATCCACCACGGCGCGGTAGCCGGCGATGATGCCGGCTTCCTCCAGCCGCTTCACCCGCTCGGCCACCGCCGGTGCGGACAGGCCGACCTGCCGGCCCAGTTCCGCGTAGCCTTGCCGCGCATCCTGCTGCAGCGCTTCGAGCAGCTGCCAGTCGCGGGCGTCCAGTTCCGGTTTCGATACGAAGGCCATGATGGGAACCTGCAATTCGTTCGTTGGCGAAGCATGCCATTCTGGCTTGGTTGCATCCTTCCTGCGCACCCCGGCCGTCACTAGGATGCGCACTTCCCCGCACCGGAATTCCCCATGGATACCCCCCGTCTGGACGGGCGGACGCTGGCCCCGATCGGCGTCGCCCTGGTCACCTGGTCGTCCGCCTACGCGGCGATCGCCTTCGCGCTGTCGGCCTTCACGCCGGGCGAGGTGGCGTTCGCGCGCCTGGGTATAGGCTCGCTCTGTTTCGCGCTGTGGCTGCTGGTCAAGCGCCCGCCACTGCCGGCCCGGCGCGACTGGCCGCAGCTGGTGGCGCTGGGCGTGATCGGCCTGACCGTCTATCACATGGCGCTCAACTACGCCGAAACCCGCATTGCCAGCGGTACCGCGGCGATCCTGATCTCGCTGGTGCCGGCCGCGACCGCGGCGCTCTCGGCGCTGTGGCTGCGCGAGCGTTTGCCGGCGCGCACGCTGGCGGGCCTGGGCGTGGCGCTGGTCGGCGTGGTGATGGTGGTGCTGGCCAGCGGCAAGCAGGTGAAGTTCGAGCCGATGGCCGCACTGGTGTTGCTCAGCGTGGCCGCCTCGGCGATCTACTTCGTCGGGCAGAAGCCGCTGTTCGCGCGTTCGAGCGTGTTCGGCGTCACCGCGTTCACCTTCTTCGCCGGCACCCTGGGCGCGTTGCCGTTCGCCACCCACCTGCCGCAGGCACTGGCCGCCGCGCCGTGGCCGCGCATCGGCGCGCTGCTGTGGCTGGGCTTCGCGCCCACCTTCGTCGGCTACATCGCCTGGAACATCGCCATCCACCGCAGCTCGGCCTCGCAGGTGTCCAGCTTCATCTACTTCTCGCCGCCGATCGCCGTGCTGATCGGCTGGTTCTGGCTCGGCGAACGGCCCGGGCTGCTGACCCTGGTCGGTGGCGCGGTCACCGTCGGTGGCGTGATCCTGGCCAACATGCGCCGGCGCGCCGCAGTGCGCACCGTCCGCCAAACCGCCGTCTGCAAACCGTAGGGCGCGCTTCAGCCCACCATCGACACACCGGAGCGGTGGGCTTGAGCCCGCCGTGCAACCGCGAGGAATGCCATGGAACTCTTCATCGCCAACAAGAACTACTCGTCCTGGTCGCTGCGGCCCTGGCTGCTGATGGTCGAGCAGGGCATCCCGTTCGAGGAACACATGGTCGCCCTGCGCGACGGGTCCAGCTGGGATGCCTTCCGCGCCTTCGCGCCCAACGGCAAGGTGCCGTGCCTGCGCGATGGCGACACGGTGGTGTGGGATTCGCTGGCGATCGTCGAATACCTGGCCGAGCGCCACCCGGGCGTGTGGCCGGCCGACGCAAAGGCGCGCGCCTGGGCCCGCTGCGCCAGCGCCGAGATGCATTCGGGCTTCACCGCCCTGCGCATCACGTGCCCGATGAACTGCGCCGTGCGCGTGCAACTGCATGGCATCGACGCGGCGCTGCGGCGCGACCTCGCGCGCCTGGTGGAGCTGTGGGGCGAAGGGCTCGCGCGCTTTGGCGGATCGTTCCTGGCGGGCCATGCCTTCAGCGCCGTGGATGCGTTCTTCGCCCCGGTTGCCTGGCGCATCCTGAGCTACGGACTGCCGCTGGACGAGACCTCGCTCGCCTACGCCACGCGCCTGCGCGAACTGCCGGGGATGCAGCGCTGGTACGCCGCGGCGCTTGCCGAGACGGTGCGCCTCAAGGACAGCGAGGAAACCGCGTGCCGCGTCGGCACGCTGCGCGAGGACCTGCGCGCACCGGCCTGAGCGTCAGGCCAGCGCTGCGACGCGGACCACCGCCGGATCATTCGCATGGTCCAGCAGGAGGCGCCGCACGCGGTCCTGCCACAGCGCGCCGAACGCGCGCTGCTGCTCGGCGGTCGCCGACGGCGCCAGCGCCTCGGCCATGCGCTCGCGCAGGCCGGGTGGCGATGGCACGTGGGAGAGATCCAGTTCCACCCGCACCGCCTGGCCGGTGTCCCGCCGCTGGAAGCGCACGCCCGGCGCTTCATCCGCCGTCCCATAGCGCAGCAGGCCCTGGCGCACGAAGCGCCCGCCGATGCCATGGAAACCGTTGGCCGACGCCGCGCCGGTGATCAGCGTCAGCACCTGCGCGACCACGCCGGTGGTGCCCTCCTGTTCCGGTGCGCCCATGCGCACCGACACGCCGCCGCGCTCGGCGGGGGCGCCGGGGTAGAGTGCGCGCAGCGCAGCGCGCGCCATGAGGAAGGCGCCGGCCACGGTCGGACACGAGTGGCCCGCCAGCCGCACCGCGTCGGCATAGCCGTAGACCAGCAGGCCATCATCGGACGCACCCAGCAGCGCGGCCAGCGGGTCGCGCACGGTGATGCGCGGCGCGAGGTCGAAAAACGCAGGGAACGCCATGCTCACTCGCCGGGCAGGCCGACGATGCCGAAATCCACCACGACTGCCTGCGGACCGCGCTCGCGGTAGCTGACCGTCAGATACTCGCCGAAGCGTTCGCGCAGTTGCGCCAGCAGCGGCAGCGGGTCGTGGTCGTTGATGAAGCGCATCGTCTCGCCCGAGCGCAACGCGCCCAGCGCGCCGAAGATCGCCGAGTGACGGAAGCGGCGGGCGATGCCGCGGGCGTCGAAGATGTGGATGTTCTGTTCGGGACTGAGATTGGCGTGCATGGCGGACACTCGCGGGATGGGAGCGTCACCCTACGGCCGCGCCCATCCCGTGCCCATGACATGGATCAGCCGATCAGGATGTCGCCGGCGTGGCGGGAAGCCGCAGCGCGCGACGCCGGCCAAGCGCGGCAAAGGCGCGCGCAAGCAGCGGGATCGACAGCAGGAAGAAGTTGTTGTTGCCCGGCATGCGCCAGGCGGTGAGCAGGGCGATCGTCGCGGCGGTGGGCAGGGTCAGCGCACGCCAGCGCAAGGCGTTGATCTCCTCCGGCGGCACGTCCGCGCGCGTCCGCCCGGGCTTGAGCGCCAGCCGGAACAGCAGCAGTTGCAGCAGCCCGGCGGCAAGCAGGGTCGCCGAATAGAACACTTCCGGCACGCGCGCGAGCGGATTGGAGCTCATCAGCGCGGTGGCGAAGGGCATGAACGCGATCACCATCAGGAGCAGCATGTTCGGCCACATCAGCGTCGGCTCGTAGCCCTCCAGCACGCCGAACAGCCGGTGGTGCGCCACCCACAGCGCGCCGATGGTGAGGAAGCTCAGCGCGAAGCCCATGAAGCTGGGCACCAGGTGCGCCAGCGCGGCGAGGTAGGCGGCATCGTCCAGCGTATCCAGCCGCGGCACGTGCACCTCGATCACCAGCAAGGTGATGGCGATGGCGAACACGGCGTCGGAAAAGGCCTTCAGGCGTTCGAGTTGCGCGCCGTGGTTCATGCCTCAGAGCTTCCAGGCCTTGTGGATCGCCACGATGCCGTTGGTGAGGTTGCGCACTTCCACGCGGCCGAAACCGGCCGCTTCCATCATGCCCTTCAGGGTCTGCTGGTCCGGGTGCTTGCGGATCGATTCGGCCAGGTACTGGTAGCTGTCCGCGTCGCCGGCGAAGAGCTGGCCGAGCTTCGGCAGTACCTTGAACGAATGGAAGTCGTAGAGCTTGCCGAACAGCTCGCTCTGCACGCGCGAGAACTCCAGCACCAGCGCGCGGCCGCCCGGCTTCAACACGCGGCAGATGTCGGCCAGCGCCTTGTCTTTGTCGGTGACGTTGCGCAGGCCGAAGGCCATGGTCACCGCGTCGAAACTGTTGTCCGGGAAAGGCAGGCATTCGGCGTTCAATTGCGCCCAGCGCAGCCCGCCGACCAGGCCGCGGTCGGTCATCCGGTCGCGACCCACGCCGAGCATGGCGGCGTTGATGTCGCCCACCACCACCTCGCCCTCGTCGCCGACCACCGGCTTGAGCAGCGCAGCGATGTCGCCGGTACCGCCGGCCAGGTCCAACACGCGGTCGCCGCGACGCACGCCGCTGATCGCCACGAAGTGGCGCTTCCATAGCCGGTGCACGCCGAACGACATCAGGTCGTTCATCAGATCGTAGCTGCGCGCGACCGAGGTGAATACCTGGCCGACCAGCTTCTGCTTCTCCGTTACCGGTACGTCGCGGAAGCCGAAATGGGTGGTCTTGGACTGCTCGCTCATGGGCGGCAATGCTACAGCCTTTCGCTTGTGGTCTTGGCGTGCTCTCCCGTGCGGGGAGCGGGTTGGGGGTTAGGGCCGGGGGCCCCCATCGGGCTCGTGGGACGCGGTCTTGGTTGCCGTTCTTGCGTGGTGTTTCCGCGACTGGGCTCGCCTGCGGCGGGCTTTCGATCGCCTGCCGGCGCTCGAGTCACTTTTCTTTGCTGGCCCAAAGAAAAGTAACCCAAAGAAATGGCCTGCTAACCCCGGTGAGGGGAAAGAGCTAGGTGCCATCTCGCCTTGCCTGGTGGGTCTCCTGCTCTTAGAGGAGCTGCCGCCGCTTTACCGCGGGCGCTCGGAAGTTGGGGCAAGGGTGGGTTTGCGGCGGCGTGGAGCTGCCACCGGTTCGACACTTAAGAGCGGTCGGTGGTTGGATGCGCGAACCGGGAACGGATCGATCAGGCACGACGGCATAGCGTTGGTCGCATTGTGATTCGAGCTCTACTGGCATTCCACGGCGAGTGCCCGGCTCGTGAGCCAACCAAGCCTGGTGCCCCCAAACCGCCGAGCGCCTCCCTTGCCTTGGCTCCCCGGGCGCCCGCGGTAAAGCGGCGGCAGCTCCTCTAAGAGCAGGGGACACGCCAGGCAAGGCAAGGAGGCACCTAGCTTTTCAGCCTCATCGAGTTGCGCCCAGGCCACTTCTTTTGGTTACTTTTCTTTGGGCCCGCAAAGAAAAGTGACCCGAGCGCCTTTAGGCGATCGGAAGCCCGCCGCAGGCGAGCCAAGTCGCGGAAAAAGCCCCGCAAGAACGACAGCAGAGCAACCCCAATGCGGCGCACATCGTGCGAGCTCCCGCAACCCGCCGCCGACCGTACCCAGCGCCATCAGACCGAAATCCCTGGCCTCCACGAAACCGTTGCGTCATTTAGTACATAAATGTAATATAGCCGAGGCAGCGAAACACATATGAGCAGCTTCCTCCCCACCGAACAGCGCCTTGCCGTCACCCGCCGGCGCCATCCCGCGTTCCCGCGGGAGCCAGCCGTGCTCGTGCGCCTCATCAAGCACCTGCACAAGCGCATCCACGACGACGCCAACACGGCGCTCAAACCCTTCGGCCTCAACCATCCGCAGTACAACCTGCTGATGATGCTCTACGGCACCGAAGGCGCCGGGCTGAGCGCGTCCGAACTGGCGCTGAGCTCGGGTGAGAAGGCGGCCAACATCACGCGCCTTACCAATGAGCTGTGCGAGAAGGGCCTGATCGGGCGTGCCGCCAGCGAGGACGATCGCCGCAAGCTGGTCCTCAGCCTCACGCCCGCCGGGCTTGCCCTGATCGAACGACTCCTGCCCTCGATCTGCAACCTGCTGGACGAGCAGACCGATGGACTGACCGCGCGCGACCAGGCCGAGCTGGAACGGCTGCTCAAGAAATTCTTCGACGGGTTCGACCGCCGCGCCTGAAGTCTTCGCAAACCATGTCCGCCACCACAATTGCCAAGCTGCCGCGCTGGCCCTGGCTGCGCGCGTTCCTCGCCGAGGAATCGCGCGCCTGGCTGTTCGTGGCCAAGTCGTTGCTGGCGATGTACGCGGCCGCCTGGCTGGCGATGTGGCTCAAGCTCGAACAGCCCTCGACCACGATGATCACGGTGGCGGTGGTGATGCACCCGCACAGCGGCATGGTGCTGGCCAAGAGCTTCTACCGCGCGCTGGGCACGCTGGCCGGCAGCCTGTTCGGGCTGGCGCTGATCGCCTGGTTCCCGCAGCAGCGCGAGCTGTTCTTCCTCGTCCTCTCGGCATGGCTCGCGCTGTGCGCCGGCGGCGCCACGCTGTATCGCAACTTCATGGCCTACGGTTTCGTGCTGGCCGGCTATACCGCCGCCATCGTGACGCTTCCGGCGGTGGGCAACCCGCTCAACAGCTTCGATTCGGCGGTGATGCGCGTGAGCGAGGTGCTGCTGGGCATCGTGGTCGCGGCCGTGTTCAGCGACCTGGTGCTGCCGCAGCGGTTGCGCGTGGTGCTGCGGCAGAACGCTCGCACCCAGTTCGCGCGCTTCATCGACTTCGTGCGCGAGAGCACCGGCGGCGTGTTGCCGCGTGCGCGGATGGAGCAGGCGCACCTGGAGTTCGTGCGCGCCGCGGTGCACCTGGAAGACCTGCGCGCCTCGGTGATCTTCGAAGACCCGGAAGTGCGCTCGCGCAGCGCCCGCATGCGCCTGCTCAACCAGCGCTACATGGCCGCGGCGACCAGCTTCCAGTCGCTGCATCACCTGATCAACCGCCTGCAGCGGCGCGGTCGCGATGCGGCCGCCGAGGCGCTGGTCAATGCCTACCGGCCGATCGGCGAAGCGCTGTCGCCGCCGTCGCCGGCTCGGCATGAGCCGGCGGTGCTGAACCGACGCCTGCGCGCCTGTGTCGACATCCTCCCCGCGCACGTCGCCGCGTTGCGCGAGCGCTTCGAGGAGCCCTCCGCGCAGCTGGAATTCGATACCGGTGCGGCGCTGGTGCAGCGCTTCGCCGACGAGCTGGCCGACTTCACCGCGGTGGAAGCCTCGCTGCGTGCCGGCAACCTGCGCGGCAGCGTGGAGCGGGTGCATTTCCGCCGCGGCAACGATCTGGCTGGCGCCGCGGTGGCAACGCTGCGCACCTTCCTCACCATGCTGGTGCTCGCCGCCTTCTGGCTCGCCAGTGGCTGGGCCTTCGGCGGCAGCGCGATGCTGCTGGCGACGATCTTCGCGGGCCTGCTGGCTGCCTCGCCGAATCCCATCGCCGCGGCGACGCGCACGCTGTATGGCTACGCCGGCGGCATGGCCGCGGGCTTCGTGGCCGTGTTCGTGCTGCTGCCGGGCAGCGACGGCTTCGCCATGCTGATCTGTGCGACCGCCGGACTGCTGCTGATCGGGCCGTACCTCACCACGCGCGACACGCTGCCGGGCGTCGGCGCCGGTTACACGCTGGGCTTCGTCTACATCCTCGCGCTCAAGAACCCGATGGTGTACGACCCCTCGCACTTCCTCAACGACGCCATCGCGCAGGTCGCGGGGCTGGGCCTCTCGGGCGTGGCCTTCATGGTGATGCCCGGCGTCACCGGCACGCAGTGGCAGCGCCGCCGCCAGCTGCGCCTGTTGCGCGGGCAGGTCACGCTGGCGGCCAGCGCGCCGCTGCCGGGGCTCGCCTGGCGCTTCGAAAGCGTCAGCCGCGACCTGCTGCAGCAGGTGGTCGCGCACACGCGGCCGGACAGCGACGAATCGCGCCATCTGCTGGCCTGGTCGCTGGCGGTGCAGGAAAGCGGTCGCGCGGTGATCGAGTTGCGCCAGGACCTGAGCGGCACCGAGCTGCCCGCTGCTGCACGCGACACCGCGCTGGCGGCGCTCGATGCCGTGGCGGCGTTCTATCGCACGCCCGATGCGGCGCGTTGGCGGGCAGCCGATGCAGTCGTGCTCGATGCCATCTACGCCGCGCCACGCGGCGCCGCCGTGCGCCGGCATCTCTATCAGTTGCGCAGCGCGCTGCGCGACGAGGAATCCCCCCTGGCCGCCTACATGCCTGCGCCGGAGCTCGCCGATGCCCCCTGAGATCGAGTTGTTCGGCGTGCTGATGCCCAGCCTGCTGCCGGTGTTCCTGCTGAGCCTGGTGGCGATGGTGGTGCTCGACCTCGCCATCGGTCGCGCGGGCCTGTACCGGCATCTATGGCATCCCTCGCTGTTCCGTTTCGCCCTTTTTGTCTGCCTGTTCGGCGCCGCCGGACTTTTGCTGATTCGTTGAACCTATCGTTATGAAAGCTGCTTCGTTGCTCCGATTCCTGGTCACCGCTGCCGTGGTGGTGCTCGCCGTACTGCTCGGCCACGCGCTGTGGAAGCACTACCTGTACGCGCCGTGGACGCGCGATGGTCGCGTGCGCGCCGAGGTGGTGCGCGTGGCGCCGGACGTGTCCGGGCTGGTCGATCGCGTGGCGGTGGTCGACAACCAGTCCGTGCACAAGGGAGACCTGCTGTTCGTGATCGACCAGGCGCGCTTCCGCAACGCGGTGGCGCAGGCGCAGGCGAACCTCTCCGCCGCCGAGGCCGGCGCGCGCGCGGCCGGCGCCAACATTTCCGCGGCGAAAGCGAGTGCCCAGGCGCGGCAGGAGCAGTACCGCATGTACGCGGCGCAGGCGCAGCGGCGCGAGCAGATGGGCGATGTGATCTCGCGCGAGGCGCGCAGCGATGCCGCCGCCACCGCCAGCGCCGCCCGCGCCAGCTGGCAGCAGGCCCAGGCCGGCGGCAGCCAGGCCGGCGCGGCGCGCGAACAGGCCGCGGCGGCGGTCGAGCAGGCGCAGGTGGCGCTCGACCGTGCGCAGCTGGACCTGCAGCGCACCGAAGTGCGCGCACCGGTCGACGGCTACGTCACCAACCTCGCCGTACGCGTGGGCGACTACGCCGCCACCGGCACGCCGCGGCTGGCGCTGATCGATGCGCACAGCTACTACCTGTACGGCTACTTCGAGGAAACCAAGCTGCCGCAATTGCGCGTGGGCGACCCGGTCGACGTGCGGCTGATGGCCGGCGGCGTGCAACTGAAGGGCACCATCACCGGTATCGCGCATGGCATCACCGATCGCGACAACCCGGCCGGCGGCGACCTGCTGGC
Source organism: Frateuria sp. GZRe14 (assembly GCF_051900395.1). Lineage (NCBI taxonomy): Bacteria > Pseudomonadati > Pseudomonadota > Gammaproteobacteria > Lysobacterales > Rhodanobacteraceae > Frateuria > Frateuria sp. GZRe14. The sequence continues at coordinate 317,966 of NZ_JBHZGJ010000001.1, forward strand.
GGACGTCAATCCGACCTTCAACTGGGTGCGGCTGGCGCAGCGCGTGCCGGTGCGCATCGCGATCGACACCGCGCGGCTGCCGCCGGGAATGGTGCTCGCGGCGGGGATGACCGCGACGATCGAGGTGCATCCGCGCGGGGCGCGCTAGGCCAAGGCTTGCGAACGATGCCCCGCGAAGCGGAACCGCTACCGCGAAGTGGCCAGCCGCGCCAGCCGCAACTCCAGCCAACGCTTCACGTCCGCCCACTCGCGCTCGAGGATCGAATAACACACCGTATCCCGCAGGCTTCCGTCCGGCCGACGCTTGTGCGCGCGCAACACGCCCTCGCGCTGCGCGCCGAGCCGCTCGATCGCACGCTGCGAATCGAGGTTGCGCCCGTCGGTGTGGAACTCCACCGCCACGCGGCCCATGCGCTCGAACGCGTGCTCCAGCAGCAATCGCTTGCAGGCGGTGTTGAGGTGGCTCTTCTGCCAGCGCTTCGCGTACCAGGTGTAGCCGATCGCCGCGCGCGGCGGGTCGTCCACGAGGTCGTAGAAGCGCGTGCTGCCTACCAGCTCGCCGGTGGCGCGCTCGCGGATCGCGAACGGCAGCATGCGGCCCTCGCGCTGCCCGGCCAGCGCCTTCTCCACGTACGCCGTCATGCCGCCTGGCGCCGGCACCGAGGTGAACCACAGCCGCCACAGTTCACCGTCGGCCGCGGCAGCTTCCAGCGAGGGAACGTGTCCGGCATGGAGCGGTTCGAGGACGACATGCGCGTCTTCCAGCACGGTGGGCGTCGGCATCAGGCGTCCAGGTCGGGAATCATCTTGCTCTCCAGCCGCGCGATGGCGTCCTTGAGCAGCAGCTTGCGCTTCTTCAGCCGCGTCAGTTGCAGCTCGTCGCGCGCGGGATGGGTGGCCATGTGGCTGATCGCCGCGTCGAGGTCACGGTGTTCCTGGCGCAACTCGGCCAGGCGGCGGGCGATCTGGATGGGATCGGGGACCTGCATGGCGGACGCGACGGCACGGGAATGAACGGGCAAACAGTGTAACGCCCGCCGGATGGCGCGGGCGGGCTTCGGTACAATGACGCCCATGCCCACCGTTTTTTCCGACCCCCGCGACGAACGCAAGCGGGCCCACGAGGCCGCGCGGCTGGCGAAGCGGTTGCGCCGTCAGGTCGGCCAGGCCGTCGCCGACTTCCAGATGATCGAGGACGGCGACCGCATCATGGCGTGCCTGTCCGGCGGCAAGGATTCCTACACGCTGCTGGACATGCTGCTTTCGCTCAAGGCCAAGGCGCCGGTGCGCTTCGAGGTGGTCGCGGTGAACCTCGACCAGAAGCAGCCCGGCTTCCCCGCGCACGTGTTGCCGGACTACCTGGCCGCGCGCGGCGTGCCGTTCCACGTCATCGAGCAGGACACCTACAGCACCGTCACCCGCGTGATCCCCGAGGGCAAGACGATGTGCAGCCTGTGCTCGCGGCTGCGTCGCGGGGCGCTGTACAAGTGGGCGGCGGAGAACGGCATCACGCGCATCGCGCTGGGCCACCACCGCGATGACATCCTGGCCACCTTCTTCCTGAACCTGTTCCACGGTGCCAGCCTCAAGGCGATGCCGCCGAAGCTGCGTTCGGACGACGGACGCCACGTGGTGATCCGGCCGCTGGCCTACTGTCGCGAGAGCGACATCGACCAATACGCGCGCGAGCGTGCCTTCCCGATCATCCCGTGCAACCTTTGCGGCTCGCAGGAAAACCTGCAGCGCAAGGCGATCGGCCGGATGCTCCAGGAATGGGATGCGACGCATCCCGGTCGCTGCGAGACCATCTTCCGCGCGCTGGGCAACGTCGTGCCCTCGCAGCTGGCAGACCGCCATCTGTTCGACTTCGCCGCGCTGGGCGCGCGCGAAGGTGTCGCACGCGCCGATGCCCATGGCTGGCTGGCGGGCGAGCCGGTCGATGCGGCGTTCGCCGATGCCGACGTCTAGACGTCCATACTTCCTTTCCACTTTTCCACGCGAGTCTTTCCAGTGTCCCACTTCGCTAATGTTGAAATGGCCCCGGGCGATCCGATCCTCGGCCTTACCGAAGCCTACCTGGCCGACAAGCGGCCGCAGAAAGTCAATCTGGGCGTGGGCATCTACGTGGACGAGCAGGGCCACATCCCGTTGCTGCGCGCGGTGCGCGAGGTGGAGCAGGCGCTCGCGGCCCAAGCCAAGCCACGTGGCTATCTGCCGATCGACGGCCTGGCGGCCTACGACCTGCTGACCCAGGAGCTGCTGTTCGGCGACGACTCCCCGCTGCTGGAAGCCGGCCGCGTGGCCACCGCGCAGACCATCGGCGGCAGCGGTGCGCTGCGGGTGGGCGCGGACCTGCTCAAGAAGGTGTTGCCGCACGCGCGCATCGCGATCAGCAGCCCCAGCTGGGAAAACCATCGCGTGGTGTTCGGCAACGCCGGTTTCGAGATCGTGGACTATCGCTACTACGACGCCGCCACGCACGGCCTGGATTTCGCCGGCATGCTGGAAGACCTCGGCAAGCTCGAGCCCGGCACCGTGGTGCTGCTGCACGCCTGCTGCCACAACCCCACCGGCGTGGACCTCGACGCGCAGCAGTGGCAGCAGGTGGTCGATCTGGTCAAGGCGCGCGACCTGCTGCCGTTCATCGACATCGCCTACCAGGGCTTCGATGAGGGCATCGACGCCGACGCCACGGCCATCCGGCTGTTCGGCGCCTCCGGCATCGACGCGTTCGTGGTGGCGAGTTCCTACTCCAAGTCGTTCTCGCTGTACGGCGAGCGCGTGGGCGCGCTGTCGATGGTCGGCGCCGACCGCGACGAGGCCGCGCGCCTGCGCGCCAAGATCAAGCAGACGATCCGCGCCAACTACTCCAGCCCCGCCACCCATGGCGGCGCGCTGGTCGCCGGCGTGCTCGGCAGCCCCGAATTACGCGCGATGTGGGAGGCGGAGCTGGCCGGCATGCGCGAGCGCATCCACGCGATGCGCGCTGGCATGGTCGAGAAGCTGGCCGCCCACGGTGCACCGCAGTTCGCCTTCATCCAGCAGCAGGCCGGCATGTTCTCCTACTCGGGCCTGTCCCGCGCGCAGGTCGACCGCCTGCGTGACGAGTACGGCATCTATGCGCTGGGCACCGGGCGCATCTGCGTGGCGGCGCTCAATCGCGGCAACCTCGACTACGTGGCCGAGGCGGTGGCGGCGGTGAGCCGCTAGTCCCGGACCTCGCCAGGCCCTGCGACTTCGCCGCGCCACGCCCAGGGCGAACGGTATCGGATAACCTCAACCGTTCGCCCTGGGCGATATCCTCCATCGTCGCCCTGAGCGTAGGCCCGAAGGGCCGCAGCCCAAGCCGAAAACAACCTCGAACCGTTCACCCCGGCGCAGGCCGCAACGCCCAAGTCGAAGGGCCGCCTCGGCCCCCGGGGCGAACGTTTCCCAACCGGATTTCCCATGTTCTTCCGCAACCTCACGCTGTTCCGCTTTTCCCCCGCCGTCGCCGAAGACCTCTCCCGCCTGGATGAAGCACTCGGCGAGCACCGCCTGCGCCCATGCGGTCCGCTGGAGATGTTCACCAAGGGCTTCGTGCCGCCGATCGGCCGAGGCGAGGAGGCCGCGCTCACCCATGCGGTCAAGCATTGCACCTGGGTGTCCGTCGGCGGCGAGGACAAGCTGCTGCCGGCCGCCGTGGTCAACGATGAACTGCATCGGCGCGTGCAGAAGATCGCCGAGGAAGAAGGCCGCAAGGTCGGCGGCCGCGAACGCAAGCGCATGAAGGAAGACCTGCTCACCGAACTGCTGCCGCGCGCCTTCGTGCGCAACTCGCGCATGTCCGCCTACGTCGACCGCCAGCACGGCTGGCTGGTGCTGGATACCTCCAGCCGCAAGTCGGCCGAGAACGCGCTGACCCAGATGCGCGAAGCCCTGGGCAGCTTCCCGGCCGTGCCGCTGGCGCCGGAAGAAGGTCCGCGCGTGCTGATGACCGACTGGCTCGCCAACGGCACGCTGCCGGCGGGCCTCGCGCTCGGCGACGAGGTCGAACTGCGCGACCCGGGCAGCAACACCGGCGCCATCGCCCGTTGCCGCCGGCAGGACCTGGAGAGCGAGGAGATCAAGGAACACCTGCGCAACGGCAAGCAGGTGTTCCAGCTCGGCCTGGTGTTCGACGACCGCATCAGCTTCGTGCTCGGCGAGGACCTGATCCTGCGCAAGCTCAAGCTGCTCGACGTGGTCACGGACGAGCTCGCCGACAGCGCCGCGGACGCCGCCGCCGAACTGGACGCCCGCTTCGCCCTGTTCACGCTGGAAGTGGAGCGCCTGCTGGGCAAGCTCGAGGAGTGGTTCGGCCTGCCGCGTCCCAAGGACGCCTGACCCCGCACCACCGGGCTTCGCGACGGCTGCACACTGCAGATCCGGCCCAGGAGCGCCCCCAATCGCCTGTCGCCACCTCCGCCGCGTTCGCGGGGGAAGGCTCGAACCGGGGAAGGGCGCGAATCGTCAACGCCACGTGAACGGCCGCCCGAAACCGCCACATGGCGCCATCCAACCCTTTCCTCACAGCCCCCGTTGCAAGGTTATGCTCTACCGACGGGCTCGGACCATGGCAGCAGAACTTCAAGGCGATTGGCTGGAACTGGCAACGGCGAGCGGCAGCACGATCCGCGTGCTCAAGGCCGCGCATCCGCGCGCCCGGCGCCTGCGCCTGACGGTCACGCCCAAGGGCGCACGGGTGTCCTACCCCAATGGCACCCATCCCTCCCAGGTCAGCGCGTTCCTGCGCAGTCATGCCGATTGGCTGGAACGCAAGCTCGACGAGCTCAACCTCATCGTCAAGCCGCTGCCGCCGCTGCGCGTGGGGCATGCGACCGAATTTCCCCTGCGCGGCGAGATCGCCCTGCTGGATTGGGCCGAAGGCCCGTACCCGCGGGTGGAGTCGTTCGACGGCGGCCTGACGCTGGTGATCCCGCGTCCGCATACCCGCGCGCTGCCGGTAGCGCGCGGCCTGCTCGCCTCGCACTTCGAGGCGCAGATGCGCCGCGACGTCTCGCGCTGGATGGCCGCCTACGTTCCGCAACTGGGCCTGGCGCCCACCTCGCTGCGCATCCGCCCGATGAAGAGCCTGTGGGGCAGCCTGGACACCCGCGACCGCATCAACCTGGACCTCGCCCTCGCGCTGGCCCCGCCCGCCGCGCTGCGCTACGTGCTGGCGCACGAGTTGTGCCACCTCAAGGTGCGCAGCCACGCACCGCGCTTCTGGGCGCTGGTCGCCACGCTGTTCCCGAACTGGCGCGAACAGCGCGACTGGCTGCGCGTCAACGGCGCCACGCTGAAGGCGGAACTGGACCGCCTCGTCGCCGACGTCGCCGATTAGCCCATCGTCGCGGTTAGCCGCGAGGCCGGGACACGCGCAACGCTTTTCTTTCGTCACCGTTCGGATGGAAGGTCGTGTTCGACAAGGTTTTGGTCGTCTGCATCGGCAACATCTGCCGCAGTCCCACGGCGGAATACCTGCTGCGCGAACGGCTGCGCGGGCGGGCTACGACCGTCGATTCAGCCGGACTGGCCGCGCTCGAGGGGAAGCCGATCGACCCGCTGGCCGGTGCCCTCCTTGCCGAGCGCGGCATCGATGCGTCGCCTCATCGCGCGCGCCAGCTGGACAAGGCGGCGATCGTCGCCGCCGACCTGATCCTGGTGATGCAGCGCGCCCATTTGGACAGCCTCGCCAGGTACTCGCCACACGCGGTGGGGCGCACTTTCCTGCTTGGAAAATGGCAGGGGGATCGCGATATCCCCGATCCCTACCGCAAGCCGCGCGATGCCTTCGAACACGCCTACCGGCTCATCGAAGAAGGCGTCGATGCCTGGCAGAAGCATCTTTGATGTTTTGAGGCACACTGCACAATTCTGCTGTCTTGTCGGCCTGGTGCGTGCAGAATAGGGCTAGGCCGCTGCTCGGGGGAGTTCAGGGCCAGATACGCAGGCGTGAATCAACGGGGTAGGGCCATGAACCTGGATGCGCGCATTCTCGTCACCGGGCGGTGCGGCTGGGTCGGCGGTGCGGTAGTGCGTCGCCTGTGGGCGGCCGGTTACGACAACATCCGCTTTCTGGGACCGGACGAGGTGAACCTCGTCCGGCCCGCATCGGTGGATGCATTTTTCCTTCGGCACCGGCCCGAGTACGTGTTCCTCACCGCAGCGCGCGAAGGCGTCGCGGGTGGGCGCTCGGACGAGGCGGTCCGCGAAAGCCTTGCGGTGCAGGCCAACGTGATCCATGCCGCGTGGCGGGCGGACGTACGCAAGCTGTGCTTCCTGGCTTCGTCGAGCATCCATCCGGCAGGCGCGCTGCCTCCGTTGCGCGAAGGGGCGCTGCTGTCCGCGGCATTCCAGCCGGGCGAAGACGGCGAGGCGCTCGCGCAGATCGCCGGCATCCGCATGTGCCAGGCCTACCGGCGGCAGTATCGCTTCGATGCGATCGGCGTCGTCCCGGCCGAGCTCTACGGGCCGGGCGACAGTCCCGGCGCACAGGCGGGCGTGTTGCCGACCCTGGTCCGCCGTCTGCATGAAGCGCACGCGGACGGCCTTCCGCAACTGGCGATCGATGGCGTGGCGGCGCGGCCCTGGCTACAGGTGGACGATTTCGCCGATGCGGCCTTGTTCCTGATGCGCCGTTACAGCAGCGACGTCCCGGTCAACGTCGATGGCGGGGAGGAAGTTGCCTTTGCGGACGTGGCTCGCATGGCGGCCGATGCCATCGGCTACCGGGGGCGGCTGGTCCATCGGACGCGCGCACCGGAGCCCACGCGCGCGATGCCCGAGGGCTTGCGGCTCAACGGCATGGGCTGGTCGCCCTGCATGCCGCTGCGCGACGGGGTCGAGCAGATGTGCGCGTGGCTTCTGCAGGGCGCGGGCGCGCTGGTCGCGTAGAGCAGACGCGCGCAAGCTGCGCTTCCGCAAGGCATCATGTGTCTTTCGCGCGGTGGCCGCTCCCGGTCGGATCGGGAGCGGAGCCTGTCTCGCTCGTTGGCATGCCTGCGGCCAGGTGCGGCAGGCCGGATGGAGAAGTGGATGGTTCCGGTGATTCTTTCGGGTGGCTCGGGTACGCGCCTGTGGCCGTTGTCGCGCGAGGCGTATCCAAAGCAGTTCCTGCCGCTGGCGGGTCCGGACACCATGTTGCAGGCGACTTGGCTGCGCATCGCGCCGCTGGCTTCGGCCGCACCCATGGTGGTGGCCAACGAGGAGCACCGCTTCATGGTGGCCGAGCAGTTGCGCCAGGTCGGCTGCGTGCCGTCGGCGATCCTGCTCGAACCGGTCGGGCGCAACACCGCGCCGGCGATCGCCGTGGCCGCGCTGCAGGCGACCGCCGAGGGCGCCGATCCGCTGTTGCTGGTGCTGCCCTCCGATCACGTGATCAAGGACGCGGTGGCGTTCCAGGCCGCCGTGCGCCAGGCCGAACCAGCCGCGGCGCAGGGGCGGCTGGTCACCTTCGGCATCGTGCCGGACGCTCCGGAGACCGGCTATGGCTACATCCGTGCCGGCGCCGAGGTGGGCGGGGGCGTGCGCCAGGTGGCGCAGTTCGTGGAAAAGCCGGACGCGGCCACGGCGCAGCAATACGTCGCCTCGGGCGAGTACGTGTGGAACAGCGGAATGTTCCTTTTCCGCGCCTCGGTGTTCCTGGCCGAGCTCGAGCGCCAGCAGCCGGCCATCCTGGCGGCCTGCCGTGCCGCGATCGAGGGCGCCTCGCGCGATGCCGATTTCGTGCGGCTGGACAAGGCCGCCTTCGCCGCGTGCCCGTCCGACTCGATCGACTACGCCGTCATGGAGCACACCGATGCCGCCGCCGTGCTGCCGATCGACGTGGGCTGGAACGACTTGGGCAGCTGGTCGGCGTTGTGGGAAGTGGCCGAGCAGGATGGCGACGGCAACGCGCACCACGGCGACGTGGTCGCGCAGGATTGCCGCAACACGCTGGCCTGGGGCGAGGGCCGCCTGGTCGCCTTGCTGGGGCTGGAGGACGTGGTGGTGGTCGACACCGCCGACGCCGTGCTGGTCGCACACAAGGACCGGGTGCAGGACGTCAAGGGCATCGTCGCGCGGCTCAAGGCGCAAGGGCGCGGCGAGCCGGCCAGCCACCGCAAGGTCTATCGCCCGTGGGGCAGCTACGACTCGATCGACGTGGGCGAGCGGTTCCAGGTCAAGCGCATCACGGTCAATCCGGGCGCTTCCCTGAGCCTGCAGATGCACCACCACCGTGCCGAGCATTGGGTGGTGGTCAGTGGCACCGGCCGCATCACCCGCGGAGACGAGGTGCTCACGCTGACCGAAAACCAGAGCACCTACATCCCGCTGGGCGTGAGGCACCGGCTGGAGAACCCGGGCCGCCTGCCGCTCGAGCTGATCGAAGTGCAGTCCGGCAGCTACCTGGGCGAAGACGACATCGTGCGCTTCGAGGACGCGTACGGTCGGGGTTGAACGCGGGCCCGTGTCTTTCTACCGGTGGAACGGCCGGTGGGGCCACCGGGCGACAACATCCGAGTCAGCGCCGCTCAGCCTCCGGCGGTGAGCGTTCGAAGCTTCCCGCGTCGCCCGGAAAGACCACCGGGCTTTCGTATCCGTCGGCGGACACCGACGACACGCCGAAGAACCAGTCGTCGATCACCACGTCCCTGAGCACCGCGTGGTCCACGTCGCCGACCGCGCGCGCGTGCTGCCACCGCGGTGCGGTGGTGTCGCGCCAGTGCACGCGGTAGCCCGCCGCGCCGGGCACTTTGCGCCAGCTCACCGTGGTGTCGGTAGCCAGCGCACCCTTGGTGTCCACGCCGGCAGGCGGCGCGGGCGCGCGGCCCAGGCTCGCCATCGTGATCGCGTCGAGCGCGGTGACGCGCGCGAGGTAACGGAAGTCGATGCCGTCGATGGTGTCGCCGTAGCCGGGACGCAGGTCCTGGTGCTGGCGGGTGTAGTCCTCGTGCGCTTCGGTCACGCGCACCGCCGGAAAGCCCGCCTGCAGGAACGGCACCTGGTCCCCGCCGCGGCCGTAGCGGTCGGTGCGGTAGACCATGCGCACGTGGAAGTCGGGCAGGTAGGTGTCGGCCAGGCGGTCCATCAAGCGGGCCACGTTGCGCGAGGGCGAATCGACCTCGCCGCCGTGGTAGCGGCGATAGGCGGCCTGCTCCAGCGTCTCGTTGCTCCTGGTGCCTTCGGAAAACACGCGCACCACGGTGTTGTCGCGCACGCCGTTCTGGCCGCGGCTGTTGCCGACGATGTCGTTGTTGAGCTGGGCCTCCACGCGCCAGCCGTGCGCCACCGCGTAGTCGGCCAGCACCTTGCCGCCGTACAGGCCCTGCTCCTCGCCGGAGAGCGCGGCGAATACCAGGGTGGCGCGGTTGTCCTGTTTCGAGAGCAGCCGCGCGGCCTCGATCAGTGCGGCGACGCCGGAGGCGTCGTCGTTGGCACCGGGAGCATCGTGGGTGGTGTCCATGACGTCGGTGACGCGGGAGTCCAGGTGCCCGGTGATCACGATGACGCGGTCCGGGTCGGTGCTGCCACGCTTGATGGCGACCACGTTCATGATCTCTACGGGCTTGGGCGCGCGTTCGCCGGTGAACGTCTGCGAGGGCGTGATGATCTCAAGGCAGCCGCCACAGTCATGGCTGATGCGTTCGAAGCGCGCCTGGACCCAGCGCCGCGCGGCGCCGATGCCGCGGCTGTCCGAACGGGTGTCCGACAGCGTGTGGCGGGTGCCGAAGCCGACCAGCGCGGTGATCGTGGCGCGCAGTTCCTGTTCGCTGGGAGCGCTGGCCAGCGCGCGCAGCTCGGAATGCTCGACCGGCTGCGCCGGCGGGCTGGCAAGCGCGGCGGTGGCGAAGGAGAGCAGCGCGGCGAGCAGCAGGTGGTGGCGGGGAAACATGGCATGCGTCCACTGGGAAAGCGCCTACCTTACAAGCCACGACACACCTGTAGGACCCCACGTGTGGGCGATGCTCTTGTGCACCGTCCGCCAGGGGAATCGCCTGCAAGCGGGCTCCCTTCCATGCTCGGCAAGGCGATATACAAGAGGCTTTACACATACGTCTATTGCGCGTAAACCTGGCCCATCCAGACTTCCACCGTCGCAACCGCGACGATCCTTCTGGAGCCCGTCATGAAAACTTCCACCTGCCTGTCCGCCGCCATCCTTGCTGCCGTCTTTGCCGCGGCGACCCCCACGATGGCCGAGGCGACCCCCGCGATGGCCATGCAGACCCAAAGCCCGGCGTCCGCCGTGCCCGCCGCGCCCAAGCTCGACGCCGCGATGCGCTCGCTCTGGCACGGCCATGCCGTGCACACCCGCGACTACGCGCTGGCCGTGCACGCCCATGACAGCGCCAAGGCCAAGGCCGCGGCTGACGCGGTGGTGGCCAATGCCAAGCAGATCGCCGATGCGGTCGGCGGCTTCTATGGCAAGCCGGCCGGGGCGCGCATGCTCGAGCTGCTCGCCGGTCACTGGGGCGGCGTCAAGGCGCTGACCGATGCGCGCGCCGCCAATGACGCCACCGCCGAGCGCAAGGCCATGGCCGACCTGCAGTCGAACGTCACGGCGATCGCCCAGTTCCTCTCCGGCGCCAACCCGAACCTGCCGGCGAACGCCGTGCAGGGCCTGATGGCCACGCACGTCGCGCACCACGCCACGCAGATCCAGCAGATCATGGCCGGCGACATGAAGGGCGAGCAGTCCACCTGGCAGGCCATCCAGGCGCACATGGACGTGATCTCCGACGCGCTGGCCGGTGCGATCGCCAAGCAGTTCCCGGCCAAGGCCGCCTGAGCATGGGCGCGCTCGCACGGCTCGGTGCCACCCAGCAGCGCCTGCTGCGCCAGTTGTTGATGGCGCCGGAGGGCTGTTCGGTGGAAGAGCTCTGCGAGCGCCTGCGCATCAGCCACAACGCGGTACGCCAGCACCTGAGCGCCATGCTCGCGCGCGACTACGTCGAACGCGGGCAGGCGCGGGCCACCGGCGGCCGGCCGCAGGCGCGCTTCCGCCTTACCGAAAACGGGCGCGGGCTGTTCCCGCGCAACTACGGCCTGCTCAGCACGGCGCTGCTGGGCAAGCTGCGCGAGCGCTACGGGCCGGCCGCGCTGGAGGAGATGCTGCAGGACCTCGGCCGTACGCTGGGCAGCCACGAGGTACCGCTACCTCCCGAAGCCAGCCACGATGAAGTCGCGCAGCGGCTGGCCAGCCAGCTCGATGCGCTCGGTTACGAGGCGGTGGTTGCGAAGCATGGCCAGGAGCAGCACGTGGAAGCCTTCAATTGCGTGTTCCATGCCTTGGCCCGCAGCGTGCCGCAGGTCTGCAAGTTCGACCTCGCCTACATGGAAGCGGCCAGCGGCCGGCGCATCCACCACATGGAATGCATCATCCGCGGCGGCCACGTCTGCCGTTTCCGCGTCGGCGACGTGAAGCGCTGAGGCCGTGCAGCGGTTACGAGGAGCTGTCGGCGCCCCTCACCACTGCGTGCGGCCAGGCAACAGGCCGGTCAACTCCGCGTCGGTAAGGTTGCGCCACTGGCCGGGCCGCAGGTGCCCGAGGCGCACGTTGTCGATGCGCACGCGGCGAAGCTGGGTCACGCGGTAATCGAAGGCCGCCGCCATCAGCCGGATCTGCCGGTTCAGCCCCTGCGTGAGCACGATGCCGAAACCGAACCGGGCGATCTTGCGTACCTTGCACGGCAGCGTCATCTGTCCGTGGATGCGCACGCCGCGCGCCATGCCGGCGAGGAAGGCATCGGTCACCGGCTTGTTGACCCCGACCAGGTACTCCTTCTCGTGGCGGTTCTCCGCGCGCAGGATTTCGTTGACGATGTCGCCGTTGCTGGTGAGCAGGATCAATCCCTCGGAATCCTTGTCCAGACGCCCGATCGGAAACACCCGCTGCGGATGGTCGACGAAATCGACGATGTTGCCGGCCACGCCCCGGTCGGTGGTGCAGGTGATGCCGACGGGCTTGTTCAGCGCGATGTAGATGGCCTTCTTCGCCGCCGGCGTGGCGGCGAGCACGCGCAGGCGCACCAGCTCGCCGTCCACCCGCACTTCGTCGCCTTCCAGTGCCTTGGCGCCGGTGCCGACCACCTCGCCGTTGATGGTGACGCGCCCGGCGACGAGCCACTCGTCCGCCTCGCGTCGCGAGCACAGGCCGGCCTCGCTGATGTATTTGTTGACGCGCATCGCGGCCGGGTCAGGAACGCAGGCCGACGCCGCGCTTGAGCAACTGCAGTGCCACGATCGACAGCGCCGCCACGAAGCCCAGCATGACCACGAACGCCACGCCGATGTTCACGTCGCTGATTCCCAGCACGCCGAAACGGAACGCGTTGACCATGTACAGGATCGGGTTGGCGCGCGAGATCGCCTGCCACGGCTCGCCCAGCATGTTGACCGAATAGAACACGCCGCCGAGATAGGTGAGCGGCGTGAGCACGAAGGTCGGTACCAGCGCGATGTCGTCGAACTTCTTGGCGTAGACCGCGTTGACGAAGCCCGCCAGCGAGAAGATCGTCGCGCCCAGCAACACCGAGAAGAACGTGATCAGCGGGTGCGCCACATGCAGCGAGGTGAAAAACAGCGCGATCAGCAACACCAGCACGCCGACCACCAGCCCGCGCGTCACCGCGCCGGTGACGTAGCCGAGCAGGATCACCCAGTTGGGCATCGGCGAGACCAGCATCTCCTCCACCGCGCGGCTGAACTTGGCGCCGAAGAACGAACTGGAGATGTTGCCGTAGCTGTTGGTGATGATGCTCATCATCACCAGCCCGGGCACGATGTACTGCATGTAGCTGAAGCCGCCCTGGATGGTGCCGATGCGGCTGCCGATCAGCTTGCCGAATATGACGAAATACAACGTCATCGTGATCGCCGGCGGGATCAGCGTCTGCGTCCAGATGCGCATGATGCGCACGATCTCGCGGCGCACGATGGTGTGCAGGGCGACGAGGTTGGTGGCGGTATTGCTCATGCTTGGGCCTTTGGCTTCGCCAGCGATGGCAGGCGTGGATGCGGGAGGAATCGTGGTCGGCGGGGTCATGCGGGGATCTGCGTGCGCTCGGTCGTGCGGATGACTCACGCGGCCTTGTCCCGCCCGCCCTCGACCAGCCTGACGAACAACTCCTCAAGGCGATTGGTCTTGTTGCGCATCGACTTGACCGTGATGCCATGTCCGGACAGCGCCGCGAACACCGAGTTGAGGTCGTGCTCGCGCGCCATCTCCACTTCGAGCGTGTAATCGTCCACGTGGCGCAAAACCACTCCCGGCATGGCCGGCAGTTCGGCCGGTGCGGCGACCACGTCGAGTACGAACGTCTCCACGTCCAGCGTCGCCAGAAGACGCTTCATCGTGGTGTTCTCCACGATCGTGCCGTGGTCGATGATCGCGATGTTGCGGCACAGCTGTTCGGCTTCCTCCAGGTAGTGCGTGGTGAGGATCACCGTGGTGCCCGCCGCGTTGATGCCGCTGACGAACTGCCACATGGAGCGGCGGATCTCGATGTCCACGCCGGCGGTCGGCTCGTCCAGGATCAGGAGGCGCGGTTCGTTCATCATCGCGCGGGCGATCATCAGGCGCCGCTTCATGCCGCCGGAGAGCATGCGCGCCTGGTGCTGCGCCTTGTCCCACAGGCGCAATTCCTTGAGGTACTTCTCCGCGCGCTGCGCCGCGATCTTGCGCGGGATGCCGTAGAAGCCGGCCTCGTTCACGCAGATGTCGAACGGCTTCTCGAACTGGTTGAAGTTGATCTCCTGCGGCACCAGGCCGATCAGCTTCATCGCCTCGTTGCGCTGCTGGTTGACCGATACGCCGAAGATGCGCGCATCGCCGCCGGTGGAGTTGACCAGCGAGGAAAGGATGCCGATCAGCGTCGACTTGCCGGCGCCGTTGGGACCGAGCAACGCGAAGAAATCGCCCTGCTGTACGGTCAGCGAGACGCCCTTGAGGGCTTCGACGCCGTTGCCGTAGGTCTTGCGCAGGTTGTCGACGACGAGTGCGGGAACAGGGGACATGGGCTGCACCGTGGGGGCCAGCCCTTTATTATACGGGGTCGTTTACCTGCACCCCGCTCACGCCGGGCGTGCCTACCGCTCCGGAATCCCATGGCCGACCACTTCACCCTCCGTCTCGTCGACAGCTTCATGCTCGCGCCCAGCGTGCGCCACCTGGTGTTCGAGCGCGCCGACGGACAGCCGCTGGCCTTCCAGCCCGGGCAGTTCCTGCAGGTGCACTTCCACTACGAGGACGGCACGGCGACCAAGCGCAGCTATTCGGTGGCGACCGTGGGCGACGGCAGTTCGCCGACCATGCGCATCGAGATCGCGGTGAGCTACGTCGAGGGTGGCGCCGCCACCCGGCTGCTGGGCAATCTGCAGCCGGGCGAGACCATCGAGGCCAGCGGCCCCTACGGCCGCTTCTGCCTGCACCCGGGCGACGCCCACCCGCGCTACCTGCTGCTGGCCACCGGCACCGGCGTCACGCCCTACCGCGCCATGCTGCCGCAGATCCGCCAGTTGCTCGCCAGGGGCGACCGCGAGGTGGTGCTGCTCTACGGCGCCCGCAACGAGGAAGAACTGCTCTACGGCGAGGAATTCGAGGCCTTCGCCAAGGAAAACCCCGGTTTCACCTTCCACGGCTGCCTGAGCCGCCAGCCCCGCGCCGTGCCGCGCCCGCACGACCGCAGCGGCCACGTGCAGAGCGTCCTGGCCGAACTGGCGCCGCACGCGGACCGCGACATCGCCTACCTGTGCGGCAACCCCAACATGGTCGATGCCGCCTTCACCGCGTTGAAGGAATACGGCCTGCCCGTCGCGCAGATCCGCCGCGAGAAGTACATCTCGTCGCGCTGACCGAGGAAGGGCTCGAGCCCGCCGGCACCTCGGCCTGCGCCCGGCCGGCGGACCTGAAGCACAGGCGGGCCGCCGGTGCCGGCCGTCCCAGGTCTCCTTCAAGTTTGTTGACCTGGCGTCGATAAGTAACCCGCCAGCGCAGGCGCCCTGCTCACCACCGGTCCGCTAAACCTTCCCCTGAACCCGGGCCCGTCAAAAATGTGACGGCGTTCGCGCTTTCGGAGGGAAGTCCGTCGCGTGCCATCAAGGCCATCGTTCTTCCGCCGAAAGCACTTTCAGGCACGCGTCCGTCCGTGCCGCGAGGGAAGGCTCATGCGCGGTTCGCATCGTTGGTTGATTGGCTCGATCCTGGTGCTCGCCTCGTCCGGCGCATGGGCAGGCGGCGGGCGGATCGATTTCTCCGGCGCCGTGCTGGAGCCGACCTGCCCCACCGCCGGGCTGGTCAACGAAACCGCCTCCCCCGCCTCGCAGCGCCTGGCTTGCCGCATGACGACGGTGGATGCCGGCCCGACCTATTCCAGCGACGTGCACGATCTGGCCGCGCTCGACCTGACGCGCGACCGGCTGCTCGGCTATTTCGCCAGCTATGCCAAGTCCGCGGACGGTGGGGACGCCGCCAAGGTCGTGGTGCGCACCTACGACTGAGCGAGCCGTCGAAGGCCTCGCCTTCCCGGTCCCGGAACGAAGCCGGCGGACCTACTGGTACGAAAGGGTGAACGTTGCCGTGGCGCCGAGCGATCCCGCGCCGACCGTGGCCCCGGTCTGGTAGTAGCGGGCGACGTAGTTCACGTTGAGCGCGCCGTTGGGGGTTGCCCCGATGACCGTGGGAACGCCGAAACTCACGGGCGTCACGCCGGAGGAATCCAGAAGTTGCACACCGATGCCGCTGGTGCTCCCGCTCGAGGGCGCGATGACACCCGGCTTGCCCGCCACCGGCGTGGTGGTGTCCAGCGTGATCCGCACGGTTGCGCCGCCGGAGCAGGTCAGTGCGATCTGGAACGGCGTGGCGCCGGTGACCGATCCGACCCCGCTGAACGCCTGGTTGGTCACCGTGGGCAGGGTCACGTTGATCACGCTGGCGTTGGCGGTACAGGAGGGGGCCGTGAAGGTCAGCTGGTTGGCGAGCGTGATCACGGCGTCGAAAATGTAGTTGCCCGGGGTACCCGCCTTGAAGCTCGCCAGTTGCCCCTGAAGTGAGCTGCCGTCGGCGATCGGGCCGGTCTTGACGAGTTCGAGCGTCACCGCGTCCGCTTCGTACCAGGAACCGTTGCCCAGATCGAAAAACGGGTAGGGGTAGATGTAGTTCCCGCTCTGGCTGATCCGGTAGCTGACGCCCGTGGTGCCGATGGGGAAAAGGTTCTCCGTGGTCGGGGGCGTGGTCCCGGCGTCGTTCACCAGACCCCAGCCGTTGTTGCCGCTGTTGTTGCAGGTGAAATTCACCCGCTGGTTGATGGACGTGGGCGAGGACGTATACAGCACGCTGCCTTGCGGGATGGCCGGATCGTTGACGATGGTCGACGGCACGGCGACCGAATAGGTGCCCTGCGAATTGCGAGCATCGAACGAACACTTGGACCAGGCCCGGCCGGGGACGGTCGCCAGCAACAGGACGACCAGCAGCAGTGCGCCGCGCCGGTAGCCGCGTGCCATTGCCATGGAAAGGTCGTGTCTTGCGCTGCGCATGATGATCAGGTGCTCTTGGAATCGGGTGCCGCGACGGCAGGCGGCATGCTGCAGACGGCGCTCTGCTCGGCATACGGCGAGGCGCCCGCGCCGGCCGGAGTGACAGGAACGCGGTAGGAGAAGCTGCAGCGGCTCTCGTGGCCCGCATCCTGCCATCGCACGCTGGTGCGGCCGGTTTCGTGGCTGACCCGCATCATGACGCGGCCGGCCTGGCCGACGACGCCGATGACCTGGCCCTTCTCGTCTTCCACCTGCGCACCGAAGGGCAGGGTACGGCCATCCGCGAGGCGGGCCTTGATCAGCATGAACCGCCCGGTATCGGCCTTGAACTTGACCATCACCACGGCGCCGGCGCGCGGGGCGACCTGGGCGCTGGTGTTGTCCAGCTGGACGTCGAGCGACAGGCCGGCCGGATCCAGGGTTACCGTGTTGAGCACGTAGGGCGTGAGGTAAGGCACCAGCGCGTAGCCATGCCGGTCCACCCGGAGGCCGGCGGCATTGCCGACGCGTGCCCCTTCGGCACCGGAGGCCTCGACGATCGCCACGGTATCGCCCAGCGGCTGGCCGAAGGTGACGCCGCCCGGATGGGCCACGATGCCGCCGGCGACGCTCAGCGAGGACTGCGAATAGCCGCTGCCCACGCCGATGCCGCCGTTGAGCTGTACGTGCGTGCCGTGGTAGCCGCCATTGATGCTGCCCGTGCTGCCGGAGAGAACCGTGTTGTCGTGGGCGGCAGTGGCGCCGTAGCTGAACTGGTCGTCGCGCCCGGCGGTGCCGCTGACGGTGGCCTGTTCCTGCATGCCGCCCCCGCTGTCGCGGGTCAACGCGCCGGTGAGGATCGGGGCATGCGTACTGTCGCCCAGGGGGAGCGTCAGGGAAAGCGTATAGCGGTTCTCGCTGCGGCCCAGCAGGTCGCGCTCGCGACTGGCCGAGACGTTGTACGTCATCGGACCGATCGCGTTGTTGTAGCCCAGCTGGAATTGCGTGTCGGTGCCCCGCCGGTTCCAGTAGTCGCGTACCGAGCCATTGACGTAAAGCGAACCGCCGCGCGTTCCCAATTGCTGGTTGAGCGTGACGCTGAAGTTGCTGCGTTGGCGATCCACGCCAATGGTTGCCGCCGCATCGATGAAACCGCTGCCCACCAGCGCCGCCTGCTGTTCCGGTGTCAGCAGATCGCCGGGCGGCACGCCGGCGTTCGTCGCGGTCGGGGACTCGCCCGATGCGAAGACCGGCAGCCCGCGGCGCGCATAGTCGCGCGCCCGCGCGGCGTCGCCCAAGGCCAGGAAGCCGCCGGTCGAGTAACGGTAGGCGGCCACGGTCAGCGCCGTGCCTGTCTGCGCCATGATCTTGCTGTAGCTCAGGCGCACGCTCTGGCCCGACAGGGTGTCCATGCCGGGGATGCGCGTGTGGGCGCCCGTCACGTCCATGGCGAACGCGCCGTAGTGGGTATTCAACGCGCCGCCCAGCAAGGCTGCGGCATACCCCTGCGATCCCGCCACGCCGGCGTAGCCGGTCAGCAGGTTGCTGAAGCCGTGCTGCAGCGTGGCCTGCAACACGTTCGCGTCGTCCTGGATCGAGCGGTCGCGAAGCTCGCCCGCCACCACGCTGAAGCGGGTCACTCCCGGACGGAGCAATTGCGGCACCGAGGCGTAGGGCACCGAGAAGGCATGCACGCGCCCATTCGCCTCGGCCACCGTGACCTGCAGGTCGCCGCCGTATCCGGTCGAATAGAGATCGTTGATGACGAACGGGCCCGGCGACACCGTGGTTTCGTAGATCACCATGCCGTTCTGGCGCACGGTCACCCTGGCGTTGCTGTCGGCCACGCCGCGCACGGTGGGTGCATAGCCGCGCAGCGATTGCGGGAGCATGCGATCGTCGGTCGCGACCTGGATGCCGCGCACGCCGAGGCTGTCGAATACGTCGCCGCTGGTCCACGAGTCGCCCACGGTCAGCTGCGCCCGGATGGCCGGAAGATCGCGCTGTGCGTAGGTGGCGGTGTTCTGCCAGTGGCGCCTGGCGCGTGCATCGCCGACCGCGGACTGCCAGGTAAGCGCGGAATCCTGCCGCAGGTGCCACCGCCCGAGATTGAGCCCTGCATTCAAGCCGAGGTAGGCGGAAGTCTGTGCCAGGCCCTGGCTGGTGGTGCGATAGCTGTTGAAGTTGTAATTGAGCAGCCCCGCGGTGACGCCCGAGTCCCAATACGCCGGGTCGACATAGCCGCGCGCCATCTGGCCCAGAAAGGCCTGCGGCACCGTGGCGTCCAGGCGCAGGTCGGCCATGTCCAGGCTCATGCTGGCGCCGGGAATGATCTCGCCGAAGTCGACGCAGGCGGTTCCGCTGGCGAGGTCGGCCGTGGCCTGGGCCGAAAGGTCCGCCGGATGCAGGCCCAGCATGTCGAGCAGCTCACGCGTCACGCAGGGGGTCGCGCTGGCATCCGGCGAGGCCGCCGCGAAGCGCACGTCGCTGCGACCGATCAGGCGGTCGTTGAGGTAGACGTCGACGCGATAGTCGCCCGGGGGAACGAAGTCGCCGCGCTCGAAGCGCGAAAGATCAGTGGTGTTCTGGCCGGCACCCGAAAGCATGCTGCGGTCGAAGCTCGCATCGACGGCGTCCGCGTCGGCCGCACCGGGGCCCGCGGTGACCGCCGCGACGGCCTTCCCGCCCCAACTGCACAAGAGCATGCCGATCAGCGCGGGCAGTAGATGGCGGCGCGCCGCCAGCCCGCGCGACGCTGTCGCCCCGGCGCTGGCGCGCGCTTGCTTCACTGCCCGATGGTGCCTTTGTAGGAGGTGGCCGCACCGAAGTCGTTGATCACGGTGTAGTCCACCACGGTTCCGGCCGTCGGCTGCCGCGCGAGGTCCTTGACCGGCAAGCGCAGCGACGCCTGCGGGCCGACCATGCCGCCCGCGGCGGGATAGGCAGTGCCGCCGACGCTCAGCGACAGCTTGCTGAAGGTGATGTGGTAGGGCGAGGCATTATGGGCCGTCAATGCATACCCATTGCCGTCGCGGACAGCTGTCCAGGTGACCTGCTGGGCCGCGGTCGGCAGATCGCCAGGCAGGTTGGCCGGCCGGAAGAAAAGCTTCAGCCGGGAGCGCACGGCGAACTGCAGCGTGTTCTGTTCCTCGCCCGTCTTGGAACCCGGCTTGGGCGGGATTTCCAGCACGTTGAGCCAGAACAGCGACTCGCGATCGGCCGGCAGTTGCTGGCCGGTATAGACGATGCGCAGGCTCTGCCCCTTGCCTGCGTTCATCCTTACCAGGGGAGGCGTAACCAGGAAAGGCACGTTGGCCGTGTCGGGCGTGGAGGCGGGATCACCGTTGTCGATCCAGGCCTCGATCAAGGCCGGCTGGTCGCCTTCGTTGCTGAGGCGGACGGTCACCTCTCCGCTGGCGGCCGGGAATACGACGCGCGTACCGGCGATCACGACGCTGGCGTCGGCCGCACCGGTGATTGTGGAAAGCGCAATCAGGGCTGCGCCAAGCGCGCGAAGCGGGGTTTTCATCGAGATAGTCCGTGCGAAACCGACGTGCCGCGCCGTCCGGCGGGGCGCGCAGCAGCCAGGTGGCGGCTGCTGCGCGCGAAGTTCCGCTTACAGGTAAGTGAGCGTGAAGCTGACCGAGGAGGTCACCAGGCCCGCGGTGGTCGCTGCGTTGGTCGCGATGTACTGCGCCTTGAGCGAGGCCGTGCCCGCGCCGGTGGCGCTGTTGATGGCGATGACCGGTGCGTTGGCCTGGGTGTTGGTATTGATGACCGCGTCCGAGCTCGCCGCGTTGAGCAGCTGGACCTGCACGTTCGAGCCGCCTGCGGCGGTGTTCTTGAGGTTGCCCGTGGTGGTGTCGATGCCGCTGCCCGAGAACTGCATGGTCGCACTGGTGGCGTTGGTGTCGCAGCCGGTCAGCGCCACGGCGAAGGTGGTGGCGCCGGCCACGGAACCCACCGCGGTGAAGGACGTCTTCATCACCGAAGGCAGGGTGACGGTGCTGCCGCCGTTCACGGCGATCGTGCAGGTGTCCGCGAGCACCTTGCCGGAGATGTTGATGGTGCCGGTGGCGGCCTGGGCGGACGAGGCGAAGCCGGCGGCGGCCAGAACGGCGACCAGCGCGGTAGAGAGAAGACGCTTGGACATGCTGATTCCTCTAAATGATTGATGCGGCTGACTAATGTGTTCCGGTGCAGTGCAGGCCCGGCAGAATTTCCCAGTTGCCCCTGCGGCGCGACCAGCAAGCGCTGGCCTGCCTGGCTGTGACGCAGTTCGCAAATCCTGTGCCAACTGGCGCACGCTGGCGCCAAGTTGTTGGCAGCAAAGGCCTGTCGCGAACGAGTGTCGGTTTTTTGCCGTGTGCGGCTATCGGCTGCCGGTGGACTCCCCAGTCCCGGATTTGCCCCTCTGCGTCACATGCTTCACATTGTGATCACAATCACATTTTGAGCACTCAAGTGACGCAAGGCAAGGCCGATATGCGAACCGTGTAAAGGGTGCTTGACATCCCAGACGGCGCCGCCTAGGCTTCATGTCAAGTTTGCTTGACAGGCCGCCGAGGTGGCGCGCCGTCGGCAGGGGAGCCGGAGATGCCGCGTTTCAATGAGAGCCGTTACCGCAGCCAGCTGTCGGTCGCGATGGTGGCGTACATGGCCGCCATGCTGCTGGTCTGGCCGCTCAGCCGTACCGCCGCCAGCGTGCCGCTGAAGGTGATGCTGGCGGTGGTTCCGGTGCTGCCGATGCTTTTCGTGATCGGCCTGTTGGCGCGGCGGATCGGCACCAGCGACGAGTTCGAGCAGCGCGTGCACCTGGTGGCGCTGGGCGCTTCGACCGCCTTGCTCGGCGCGCTCAGCCTCGTCGGGGGGTTTCTGGCGGCAGCCGGCGTGCTGCGGCTCGACGGCAGCATCCTGATCTGGGTGTTCCCGGTGACGATGATCGGTTACGGCATCGCCCGCTGGTGGCTGCTGGTTCGCCATTACGGTGGCAGCGCCACTTGCGAGGGGGGCTCGATGGGCTGGCGGCTCGTGTTGCTGGCCGTATTGGTGCTGATGGTGTTGGGCGTGGCCTGGTGGCGGGGGCGACTGGACGATTTCGAGGCGGGCCTGCTGGTCGGCCTGCTTCCCGGTGTGCTGATCGTGCTTGCGGTCCTGTTATGGCGCCGCCTGCGTCGTCGGCCCGGCGAGGATTGAGCCGTGGCCATGCGCTTGGTGCACAGGCGATACCTCGCGCGGTTCGTGCCCGCCATGGCCGGCTACTGTGCGCTGATCGGCCTGTACGGCTGGCTTGTGCCGCGTACCGGAAGCGTCGGCCTGCGCACGCTGCTGGCGTTGCTGCCCATGCTGCCGGTGATGATGGCGATGCGTGCCGTGGCGCTGGTCATCCGCGAACAGGACGAGCTGGAGCGGCAGCTCGACCTGCAGGCGCTGGCCGCGGCAGCCGTGCTGACCTCGTGCGGGTTCCTGAGCTTCGGGCTGTTGCTCAGCGCAGGCGTGCTGCAAGGCGTGCCGGCCGCACTGGTCGCCCTGCTGGTGCTGCCTTGCTTCTTCTGGATCTTCGGGTTGGCCAAGCTCGTGCTGGTGGTAAGGCTGCGCCGCCGATGAAGAACCAGGTGCGCGACCTGCGCGGCGGGCAGGGATGGTCGCAGGCGGACCTGGCCGAGCGGCTGGACGTTTCGCGCCAGACCGTCAATGCCATCGAGACCGGCAAATACGACCCCAGCCTGCCGCTCGCCTTCAAGATCGCGCGTCTCTTCGGGCGACCGATCGAGAACATCTTCGAGCCGGATTGAACGGAACAAGCGTCACGACGAAAAGGCAATCGCGCGACGGACGCATCGGCCTGCACGTCAAATGGGAGCCCGCGCCGATCCAGTGGTGCGGCTGGGAATCATCTGTGGGATGTGAAGGGAGTTGAGGACATGGCTTTGAAATCGCGCACGGTGTTGCGCATCGTGGTGATCGCCGGCGGGCTCGGCCTGCTCGCGTGGAAGCAGTTCCATCCGCATGCACTGGCGACGGACGCCGCCGATGCGGTCGCCGAGACGGCGCCAGCCAAATCGCAGGCCGCGGCCAGGCCGGCGACCTGGAAGCGGGGTCGACTCACGCTGACGGCCTGCGAACTGGGCCGCCCCGACAGCGGGCTGACCACGGCCGCGTGGTGCGTGCCGTTCGAGGTGCCGGAGAACCGCGACGATCCGCACAGCCGCAAGATCAAGTTGAACCTAGCGGTGATCCGCTCCGACGCGCAGGTGCCGGCCAAGGACATGCTGGTGTTCCTCGCCGGCGGCCCCGGCCAGGCGGCGACCGAAACCTGGCCGATGATCGCGCCGGCATTCGAGCCGCTGCTGGCGCACCGCGACGTGCTGCTGATCGATCAACGCGGCACCGGCCAGTCCAACCCGCTGGACTGCAAGGCGGCGGACAAGAACGACAAGACCGGTGCGGTCGCCGGGTTCGACGCCGAGCGCCTGCGCGCCCAGGTCGTGACCTGCCTGAAGGAAGTACAGGCCAAGGCCGACCCGCGCTTCTACACCACCACCGCCGCGGTGGCCGACCTGGAGGACGCCCGCCAGGCGCTGGGCGCGCCGAGCTTCGACCTGGTCGGCGTGTCCTATGGCACGCGCGTGGCGCAGCAGTACGCCATGCATCACCCTGACACCGTGCGCAGCATCCTGCTCGACGGCGTGGTGCCCAACCAGCTGGTACTGGGGGAGGACTTCGCACGCAACCTGGAGGACGCGCTCAAGGCGCAGTTCGCCCGCTGCACCGCCGAGCCTTCGTGCAAGGCACGCTTCGGCGACTCGTACCAGACGCTCTACCAGCTGCGCGATGCGTTGCGCGCCAACCCACACAAGGTCAGCTTCCGCGACCCGCAGAACTACCAGACGGTCGAGCGCACGCTGAGCGACGACGCGCTGGCCAGCGTGGTGCGCCTGTTCGCCTATTCGCCGGTCACCACGGCGCTGCTGCCGCTGTCGATCGATGCGGCTGCCCACGGCGACGTCGGCCCGCTGCTGGGCCAGGCCAAGCTGATCAGCGGCGACATGGCCGACAGCATGAACGGCGGCATGCAGTCATCGGTGATCTGCAGCGAGGATGCCGACCTGCTCAAGCCGCGCCCGCAGGACGCCAACACGATCCTGGGCACGCGCATGATCGACACCTTGCAGGCGGTCTGCTCGGTGTGGCCGCGCGGCACGCGCCCGGCCGACTTCCACCAGCCGCTGAAGACCGCGATCCCCACGCTGCTCCTGTCGGGCCAGTTCGACCCGGTGACGCCGCCGCGCTACGGCGAGGAGGTGCTCGAGGGCCTCTCCAACGGTCGCCACCTGGTACTCAACGGCCAGGGCCATAACGTGATCGCCGCTGGCTGCATGCCCACGCTGGTGAAGAACTTCGTCGAGAAGCTCGATCCGAAGAAGCTCGATGCGAGCTGCCTGGACCGCCTGCAACCGACCCCGCTGTTCATCGATTTCAACGGAGCGACCCCATGATCGAGGTCAAGGACCTGCACAAGGCGTTCGGCTCGGTGAAAGCCGTCGACGGCGTCAGCTTCACCGCCCGCGACGGCGAGATCACCGGCCTGCTCGGCCCCAACGGCGCCGGCAAGACCACCACGCTGCGCATGCTCTACACGCTGATGAAGCCCGACCGCGGCCAGGTGCTGGTCGACGGCGCGGACGCGGCCACCGACGCGCTCACCGTGCGCCGCCACCTGGGCGTGCTGCCCGATGCGCGCGGCCTGTACAAGCGCCTGACCGCGCGCGAGAACATCGACTACTTCGCGCACCTGCAGGGCTTGCCGGACGAGGAGGTGCGCAGCCGCCGCGAAGCATTGATCGAGGCGCTGGACATGGCCGACATCGCCGACCGCCGCACCGAGGGCTTCTCGCAGGGCCAGCGGGTGAAGACCGCGATCGCGCGCGCGCTGGTGCACGACCCGCGCAACGTGATCCTGGACGAACCGACCAACGGCCTGGACGTGATGGCCACCCGCGCACTGCGCCAGTTCATGCTGAAGCTCAAGGCCGAGGGGCGTTGCGTGCTGTTCTCCAGCCACATCATGCAGGAGGTGGCCGCGCTCTGCGATCGCATCGTGGTGATCGCGCACGGCCGCGTGGTGGCGGACGAGACCCCCGACGCGCTGCGCGCGCAGACCGGCGAGGCGAACCTGGAAGAAGCCTTCGTGAAACTGATCGGCACCGATGAGGGACTGGCCGCATGAACAAGATGGAGACCCACCCGCTGCGCCGCAGCCGCGCGTTCGTCACGGTGTTCCTCAAAGAAGTGCGCGAGAACCTGCGCGACCGGCGCACGCTCACCAGCGCCTTCCTCACCGGTCCGCTGCTGACGCCCCTGCTGTTCACGATGCTGATCAGCTTCACGGTCAACCGCGAACTGGACAAGGCCGAACAGCCGCTCAACGTGCCGGTGATCGGCGCGCAGTACGCACCCAACCTGGTCGGCGCGCTGAAGGCCGGCGGCGTGCTGCCGCAACCGGCGCTGGCCAACCCAGAGCAGGCCGTGCGCGACCAGCAGGCCGACCTGGTGCTGCGCATCTCGCCGGACTATGCGAAAGCGTGGCGCAAGGGCGAACCGGTGCAGGTGGAGGTGATCTACGACTCCTCCCAGCGCGATGCCAACACGCCGGTCGAGCGCGTGACCAAGCTGGTGGAGGGCTATTCCCGCCAACAGGGCGCCATGCGCCTGGTGGCGCGGGGCCTCTCGCCGGCGCTGGCCTCGCCGGTCATCGTGGCCAAGCGCGACCAGGCCACGGCGCAGTCGCGCGCGGTGCTGGTGTTCAACATGCTGCCGTACCTGTTCGTGCTGACCATCTTCATCGGCGGCATGTATCTGGCGATCGACCTCACCGCCGGCGAGCGTGAGCGGCAGTCGCTGGAGCCGCTGTTCGCCAACCCGGTGCCGCGCTGGAAGGTGTTCCTGGGCAAGCTGGCGGCGATCTGCGCGTTCTCCACCGCAAGCCTGGTGATCTGCCTGATCGCGTTCTCGGTCGTCGGGCGCTTCATTCCGACCGAGAAGCTCGGCATGGAAGTCCATCTGGGAGCGTCCTTTGCCCTGCACGTGCTGCTGCTGCAGCTGCCGCTGATCGTGCTGCTGGGCGCGCTGCAATCGCTGGTCGCCGCGTTTGCCAAGAGCTACCGCGAGGCGCAGACCTACCTGTCGCTGCTGATGATGGTGCCGATCCTGCCGAGCATCTTCCTGATGGTGATGCCGCTCAAGCCGCAGGACTGGATGTACGCCGTGCCGCTGCTCGGCCAGCACCTGGGCATCATCGACTTGGTGCGCGGCGACGGCGTCGGAGCCCTGCCGCTGGTGCTGTGCCTGGCGGGCACCTCGCTGGCCGCGCTGATCGCCGCGCTGGTGACCATGCAGCTCTATCGCTCCGAGCGGCTGGCGATCTCGGGCTGACGCGAACCGGCTCCCTCTCCCGTCGGGGAGAGGGAGCCAGGGCTTGCGTGATGTTGGGCCTGGAAAGCGACAGGCGGTGTCAGGGGCATTGATGGAGCATCGGCCACGACGGGACCTCCTGCGAAAGCCGCGCCGTGCTTGCCGCGCCGACATCGCTCCCCTTCCAGCGGGAAGAGGAAGCGAGGCTCAGGGCGATGCGCTGCTGCTCGCCGCCGCTGGCAGCGGTTGCACCGGCGTGCTGTCCTCGGGTCGGCGCACCAGCTTGCCCTGTTTGAACAGCTCGGCGGCGACCTGGTAGTACGCGGTCGCGTCGTCGCTGTCTTCCGGGTTGCGCGGATGCGCCGGCGCCGCGTCGCCGGTCTCGAAATCGGGTCGGAACTGTTCGATCTTCTTCTGGGGCTCCAGGATCGTCAGCAACCCCTGGCGCAGGTAGCCCAGCTTCTCGTAGGTGGCCGGGAACGCCCGCTCGCGCCCTGGCGGCAACTGGAAGATGTCGTAGCCGAAGAAGCGGCTGCGGTAGCTGAAGTGCAGCAGTCCGAGCAGCGTCGGCGCGATGTCGATCTGGCTCATGAACCGATCCACCCGTCGCGGCGCGATGTGTCCTGGCGCGTAGATCCACAACGGGATGTGGTAGCGGTTAACCGGCAGGCTGGTCTTGCCGGCGCTGGACGAATCGTGGTCGGCGGTGATCACGAACACGGTGTCGTCGAAGTAGGGCTTCTTGCGCGCGCGTTCGATGAAGTCCGCGATCGACCAGTCGGTATAGGCCACCGCGCCCTCGCGCGTGCCGTTGCGCTCCTTCACCCGTCCCTCCGGGAAGGTGAACGGGCGGTGGTTGGAGGTGGTCATGACGTGCAGGAAGAACGGCTTGCCCTGGCCATGGATCTTGTCCATCTGGCCCAACGCCAGCGTGTACAGATCCTCGTCGGCCACGCCCCAGACATTCTCGCTGTGGATGACGGCGTCCTTGGGGATGTCCTTGCGGTCCACCGGAATGTATCCGTTGTGGCCGAAGAAGTAGTTCATGTTGTCGAAGTAGCCGTAGCCACCGTAGAGGAACTCCGACACGTAGCCGCGATCGTTGAAGATGTCGGCCAGCGAGAACAGGTTCTCGTTGTGGTGCATCTTCAGCACCGAGTCGCCTGGCGTCGGCGGGATCGACAGCGACAGCGCCTCCAGCCCGCGCACCGTGCGCGTGCCGTTGGCGTAGACGTTGTCGAAGAACAGGCTGTTGCCGGCCAGCGCGTCCAGGTGCGGGGTGATCTCGCCGTGGCTGGCGCCGAAGGTCTTGAGGAAATCGGCCGACAGGCTTTCCACGCTGATCAGCACCACGTTCAGGTGCTGCTCCGGGCCCGGGTTGCGGATCGCGCGGGTGAGGTCGTGCGGGTCGTTGCTGACGTAGGTGGCGTCGGGCGTCTGCAGGCCCTTGCGCACGCGTTCGAACGCCGCCTGATCGGGCAACGTGCGGTAGAAGCGCGAGTAGTCCAGGTGGCTGCTGCGGAAGGCGTTGAAGAACTGGTAGATGCCGTTGCCGGCCAGCTCGTTGACGTAAGTGTTGTCGCTGCGGTCCTTCATGGTGCCGTTGACCGCCAGCACCGAAACGATGGTGAGCACCAGCCAGCCCAGCACCACCTTGCCACGGCCCAGGAAGCGGCTGCCCGCGTCGACCGTACGCAGCCAGCGGCGGCTCAGCCAGACGATCGCGAGCGCCAGCAGGCCGATCAGGCTCATCCAGAGGCCGATCGGATAGGACTCGCGGATGTTGCCGATCACCTCGGTGGTATAGACCAGGTAATCGACCGCGATGAAGTTGAAGCGCACGCCGAACTCGCCCCAGAAGACGAATTCCGAGGCGGCCACGAACAGCAGCCAGTACACCAGCAGCAACGCCAGCAGATAGAGCGCCCACTGCCCCGCGCGCGACACATACGTCCGCCGCGGCACCAGCCACAGGAACAGCAGCAGCGGCCAGGCCACGTAGAGCAGCGTGACCAGGTCGTAGCAGGCGCCGATGCCGAAGGCGTAGAGCCAGTACAAGGGATTGTGCGGAACGCCGGGGCCGGTCATCGCCAGCAGCACGATGCGGGTGACGGCACCGATCAACAGGTAAGTGACGCCGAGCCACCACAGCGGACGAAAGCGCTGGCGGAGCGGGCGGTCGGGCATGGCGGTCAAGGACATGGCTTGGTCGGGTCCGGAATGCAACGGGTCTTTATACAGCGTCGGGCTTGGCCGGCGCTTAGCAGGCCGCGGGCGCGCGGAAACTCCCGGCCCCTTCTTCCCTCCCGGGAGAGAGTTGGAGCAGGGGCGGGGCACGTCCGAACCGCCGTGGCACGACAGTTCTTTTTTCGCCGGAAGCAGGCGCACGCGGGGCTTCGTCTGCACTGCTCCGCATGCCTCGACTCCTCACCCCGGCCCTCCCCGGGCAGCGGAGAGGCGCTCAACCGGCGGCGGGCTTGGGGACGGCGGCGATCGCCACTATGCGCGCCTTCTCCATCGCTTCGCCGATCGCCGGACCGGTGAGGCCGCGTTCCACGAATTCGTTCGCGCCCACGGCGCCCGCCGCCTCCCGCGCCGCACGCAGGAATCCCGCTTGTGGGTACGCCGCTTCCGCCTGCCCCAGTCGCCCGCGCTTGTCGGCCTCGCAGACGGTGAGGAACGTCTCCAGCCGCTGCGGTCGGCGCAGGGCGTCGAGCCTGGTCAGCAGCCGCAGCACGGTGGCCGGTTTCAACTCCAGCGCGCGATGCGCGTTGAGGTGTTCGCGGCAGACCAGTTCGGCCAGCGCGGCATGCTCTGCAGGCACCTTCAGTCGCGCGGCCAGCGCGCGCAGCGGCGCCACGCCGGCGTGTTCATGGCCGATGTGGCTGGGCAGGACGTCCGCCGGCGTGCATGCCTTGCCCAGGTCGTGGCACAACGCGCAGAAACCGACCAGGTCGTCACCGGGCGCCAGGCGCGCGGCCATGTCCAGCACCAGTTCAAGGTGCACGCCGGTATCGACCTCCGGATGGTATTCGGCCCGTTGCGGCACGCCATAGAGCGCGTCGACTTCCGGAAACAGCACCGCCAGCGCGCCCGCTTCGCGGAGCACGCGCACGAATGCCGACGGTTGCGCTTCGGCAAGCGCGCGACGGGTTTCGGCCCACACACGCTCGGGCACCAGATGGTCGACCTCGCCGTCGGCGACCATTGCGCGCATCAGCGCCATGGTCTCCCCGGCCACGTGGAAACCCAGTGGCGCGAAGCGCGCGGCGAAACGCGCCACGCGCAGCAGGCGCACCGGATCCTCCACGAACGCCGGCGAGACGTGCCGCAGCACGCGCTGCCCGATGTCGCGCTGGCCGTGGAAGGGATCGACCAGCGTGCCGTCCTCGTCCTGCGCGATGGCGTTGATGGTGAGGTCGCGCCGGGCCAGGTCCTCTTCCAGTGTCACGCCCGGATCGGCGTGGAAGGCGAAGCCGTGGTAGCCGCGTCCGGTCTTGCGCTCGGTGCGCGCCAGCGCGTACTCCTCGCCCGTGTCCGGGTGCAGGAAGACCGGGAAATCCTTGCCTACCGGCCTGAAGCCCCGGGCCAGCATGTCGTCGGGGGTGGCGCCCACGACCACGTGGTCGTGGTCGACGACCGGGCGATCCAGCAGCCGGTCGCGCACCGCACCGCCGACCAGGTAGCGGCGCATGTCAGTGCGTCGCGCCGGTGGCAGCATCCGGGGCGGCCGATGCCATTGCGGGGCAGGTCACGTCCTTGCGCGGCGCATGGGCGTCCGGAAGGTTATACGGCTGGCCGATCGCCGGCATCCGTGAGGCCAGCGGCAGGGCCTTGCCGGACAGGCGCCAGTCGTAGATCACGGCAAAGGCCATCACGCGGGCCACGTAGTCGCGGGTCTCATGGTAGGGAATGGTCGCCACGAACAGGTCCGGCGGCAAGCTGCCGCGTTCGCCCAGCCACTGGTCGACCTTGTTGGGACCGGCGTTGTAGGCGGCGCTGGCCAGCCACGGCGCGCCGTTGAAACGCGCGGCCATCTGCGCCAGGTAACGTGTGCCGAGCATGATGTTGACGGCCGGGTCGTACAGCGACTCGCCGCCGCCCCAGGCCAGCCCGTTCTTCCTGGCGACCTGCGCCGCGGTGGCCGGCACGAGCTGCATCAGGCCGCGCGCGTCGGCGCCCGAGTGCGCGTCGCTCATCCAGGCACTTTCGGCGCGGGCGATCGCGTAGGCCCACGACGGGTCGATGCCGGCCTGCTGCGCTTGTGGCACCACGCCGTCCTGGCTGGCCAGCGGGAAGCGTTGGTCGTAGTAACGCAGGGCGTCGCCGCTGGAATAGGTGAACACGGCGCGGTCATACCAGCCGCGTTCGTAAGCCAGCCGCGCGGCGACCCGCAACGTGGTGGCATCGGCGTCGGCGAGCGCGCGCGACCACTCGCGCCGCGCCAGCTGCGGCAGGTCCACGGCGAACAGTTCGAAGGCCCGTTGCAGGCCGGGCCTGGCCAGCAGGGCCTGCTCGCGCTGCCCGTCGTCGGGCGGATCGAGCGGGCAGATCGCGTAGTCGTCCTGCACGCGGTCGGCGGCGAGAAAGCCGTAGTACGTCGGCTCCTGCGCCAGCTTTGCGTAAAGCGCGTTGGCCTGGTCGGCCTGGCCGCTCGCCGCCAGCGCGCGGGCCCGGAAATAGCGCCACTCGTCCTCGTCCTGCTGGCCAGCGGGCATCGCGTCGATGGCGGCCAGCACGGCGGGCCAGTCCTGCCGCGCCAGCGCCACGCGAGCGCGCCATTCGCGGCTGGTGTCGGTCTGGACGTCGGCGGGAAGGCTGGCCAGGCGGACCAGCGCGTGCTCGTCGAAGTCGGTGGCGTGGAACAGCGCCAGCGCGTAGAGCACGCCATCGCGCTGGGTGGGGGTGAAGCTGAAGCGCGGCGCGAGGCGCTGCCAGCCGGCATCGGCGGCGTCGGTGTCGCGCCGGGCCAGACGCTTCAGCGCCAGCGCGGCAGCCTGGCGGTGGCGCGGCGTGTCGGGCCAGTTCAGTGCATCGGCGACGGCGGCGGCGGGGTCGCGCAGCGCCTGGGCCAGGCGCGCGGCGGCCTTTCCTTCGTCGCCCGACAGCCAGGCCGCCAGCGCGGCGACGGTACCGCCCTGGCCGGCGTCGAGCGCGCGGTCGAGGCGCGTCCACAGACGTGCGTTGGTGAGCAGACCGGCATCGTGCGCGGCGTCGAGCACCGGGTCGCAGGCGTTGGGCAGGCTGGGCTTGCTCCACAGCGCGGCGAGGTCGCGTTCGAAGTCCAGCGTGCCGCCCTGCGCCAGCTTTGCCTGCAGCGCATCGCAGGTCAGCGTGTCGCCGAGGCCGGGCTGGTACAGCGCCAGGAAATCATCCCAGTGCTGCGCGCGCGCCTGGCTGCGCAGCCACGCGCGGCGCAGGTCGGCGGCCGGCAGCAGGTCGGGGTAGCGATCGAGGAAGCCGGCGACGGTGGCACGGTCGAGCGTGTCCACATCGCGTTCCAGCGCCGCTTCCTCCAGATAGGGGTAAAGCGGGTAATCGGTCAGTCCCTTGGCCCAGCTGCGCCAGCCATCGCCACCCTGTTGCGCCACGGCCCAGGCCTGCCGGAAGGCGATGCGCTGCTCGGCCAGCGAGGGCGTGGCATGCGCCGTCGCCGCGAGGAGACACCAGGCGGTCAGGGCGAACAGGAGGTACGACAAGGGGCGCCGCGCGCGCGCGGCCGGGGAGGCGTTCGGGGTCATCGTCACAAGTGTAGTAAGGGCCGGTAAGCGCAGCGTTAATGGCATCGCCCGTGCCCTGCAGGGCTCCTGCCAGTAAGCTCGTCGTTTTGGTTGGACCGCGCACACCCATGGCCGTAGCTTCTGCGTCCCGCTCCCGCCCGCACTGGCCCGTGTGGGTCGCGCTCGTGCTGGCGGCCCTGGCCGGCGTGATCGGCTGGTGGTGGATGGGGCGCCCGGTGGCGCTGCCGGATGCGCCGTCCTCGCGCATCGCCTGCGTGTCGTATGCGCCGTATCGCCGGCCGGGCGAGACACCCTACGACCCGGCCACCTTCATCACCCCCGAGCGCATCGACGCCGACCTGCGCGCGCTGTCGCAACGCTTCGACTGCGTGCGTACCTACTCGCAGGGCCAAGGCCTGGCGGCGGTGCCGTCGATCGCCCGGCGCTACGGCATGCAGGTGCTGATGGGCATCTGGCTGGGCCGCGACCCGACCGCCAACGCGCAGGAAATCGCCAAGGGCATCGCCACGGCCAACGCCAATGCCGACGTGCTGCGCGGGGTCATCGTCGGCAATGAGGTGCTGCTGCGCGGCGAGCTCGCGCCGGAAACACTGGCCGGCTACGTGCGACAGGTGCGCGCCGCGGTCCCGGCGTCGGTGCCGGTGACCTATGCCGACGTGTGGGAGTTCTGGTTGCGCTATCCGCGGATGGTCGAGGCGGTCGACTACCTGACTATCCACATCCTGCCGTACTGGGAAGACGAGCCGGTGCCGCCCGAGCATGCCGTGCGCCACGTGGCGCAGGTCTACGCGCAGATGCAGCGCGCGTTTCCCGGCAAACGGGTGATGATCGGCGAGACCGGCTGGCCCAGCGCGGGTCGCCCGCGCCGCGCGGCCCGCGCGACGCTGGTCAACGAGGCGCGCTACCTGCGCGAGTTCCTCGGCCACGCGGCGAAGGTGCACATGCCCTACAACGTGATCGAGGCGTTCGACCAGCCGTGGAAGCGCGTGCAGGAAGGCACCGTCGGCGGCTACTGGGGCATCTTCGACGTGGATGCACGGCCGAAGTTTGCGATGACCGGGCCGGTGGTGGAGGAGCCGCGCTGGTGGTGGGGCTGGATCGCCGGGGCGCTCGGGGCGCTGCTGTTCGGCTTGGCCGGCGGGACGCGCTCGTGGCGCGGTGCCGGCGGCCTGGTGCTGGCCGGTTTCGCCAGTGGCGCCGCGCTGGCTTGGCAGGGTCGGCAGATGGTCTATGCCTGCCGCGACCTGCTCGAATCGGGCGTATCCGTCGCCGCCTGCGTGGCGGCACTGGCGACGACGCTTTGGCTCGCGCGTGGGCTGGCGCGTCGTCTGAGCGGCCGGGAGCCAGGCTCGGCACCACCGGCGTGGCTGTCGCTGGGCTGGCTGTTCGCCTTGGCCTGGTACGACCTGCTGCTGGTGTTCGACGGCCGCTACCGCGACTTCCCGCTCGGCCTGTACGCGCTGCCCTGCCTGGGCTACGCGCTCGTTGCCTGGCTCGATCCGCAGCCGGCGCGCCCGCCGCTGGAGCACCGCCTGCTGGCCGGGCTGCTGCCGGCGCTCGGGACGCTGGTGGTGGTGCAAGAGGTAGGACTGAACCTCACGGCCTGGCTATGGCTGGGGCTGAACCTTGCGCTCGCCATCCCGGTACTGGCTGCGTGGAGGCAACGCATCCGCCTGCACCCGCAGCAGCCGTAGCGCCCCGACCAGCAGCGCGAACGCGCCAGCCTCGAAGCAATACAGGACCAGCGCGGCCACGCCCAGCGCAGCCGCCAGCCACGCGGCGAGCGGGTGGCGCCAGAACAGCGCGATGAAGGCGGCGGTGAGCGCCGCATAGCCGTAGGCGTAGCCCAGGAAGCCGAGCACGGCCCACTCCCGCCAGGCGCACCAGCCCGGACCACCGCCGGCGGTGCAGAGGTTGGCCACCGCCGGCGGCTCGATCACGCCGTAGCGCAATGCCGAGGCGGCGAGCGCCACCAGCGCGAGGGTGAACCAGGGCACGACCAGGCGCAGCGTGCGGGTCATCGGCGCAACCGTTGGGCGCGTGGCGCCAGTGGGGCGGGCAGGCGGATTTCCGCCGCCAGCGGCAGGTGATCGGAGAACGCCTGGGGCAGCGCCCACACGCGTTCCAGGGTGAGCGACTCGGAGAGCAGGATGTGATCCAGCGCCCGCCGCGGCTTCCAGCTCGGGAAGGTGGGCGTCGGTTGCTCCGGCGGCTGCAGGCTGCAGCGCGCGAACAGGTGGCGCATCTCGGCGCTGTGCGCCTCGGTGTTGAGATCGCCCATCAGCACCACGTTGGGATAGCCGTGCAGCACCTCGGCGATGAAGGCGAGCTGGCGCGCGCGCGCCTGCGCCGATAGCGAGAGGTGGGCGATCATCACGGTCAGCGCCTGCGCCTCGTCGCCGTAGCGCACCAGCAAGGCGCCGCGCCCGGGAATGCGGCTGGGCAGCGGGTAGTCGTAGACGCTGTGCGGCTCCATCCGGCTGATCAGGCCATTGGCCGAATGCGCCAGCCGCGCCATCGGCCGGTTCGGCTGGTGGCTCCAGAACGGCAGGCCCGAGGCCTCGGCCAGGTAGCGGGTCTGGTTGAGAAAGCCCGAGCGCAGGCTGCCGGCATCGGCCTCCTGCAGGCCGATCACGTCGAATTGCGGCAGTACCTCGGCCAACCGGTCGAGGTTGTCCAGCTTGCTGCGGCCGGGCAACACCGCGTTGATGCTGCGGGTCACGTATTCGTGATAACGCTGCACGCTGGCGCCGGCCAGGATGTTGCAGCTGAGCAGCCGCAGGCGGCGCTCGGCGGGAGCCTTGTCAGGGGAAGCTTTTGCGGCGCTGGTCATTGAGGGCGATAGGCAGTCGGGACGGGGCGAGCGGTCGCGACGAGGATCGCCTGCCGTGCGTGAACGCGAAGCGCGCCGCGTTACTTGCCGGCCAGCTCGCGGTCGACCAGCCAGCGGGTGAGCTTGACCAGTTCGTCCAGCGTCTTCACCTGCGCGCTACGGTACTTGCCGTCCACCACGATGGTCGGGGTGCCGTCGATCTGCCACTTCTGCAGCAGGTCGAAGTCCTTCTTCATCTGCGCCGTCGCCGCGTCGGAGTTGGCGATCCGCAGGAACTTCGCGCGGTCCACGCCCTGGCGCGCGTAGAAATCGGCCAGCTCGTCCAGGGTGCCGATCGGGTAGTGATCCTCGAACTTGGCCTTGAACAGGGCCAGGTGGGTGCGATCGACCACGCCCAGTTGCCTGGCCGCGTAGTAAGCACGGGCATAGGGCATCCAGGCATCGTTGAACGGCGCCGGCAGCAGCTTGAACACCACGCCCTTGGGTAGCGACTTGCGCAGTTCCTCGGCGGTCGGCGCGAAGTGCGCGCAATGGACGCAGCCGTAGGAGAACACCTCGACCACTTCGACCTTGCCTTCGGGGCTCAGCCGCTGGTGCGGCCCCGGCAGCGTCACGTACTGCTCGCCCTCGGTGAACGGCACCGGGGTTTCCGGCGAGGCACTGCAGGCGGTGGCCAACAGCAGGCCGCCGAGCAGGGTCAGCAAGCGCAGGCGGGCGAGGTGCTTGATCATGGATTACTCCCTGGAACCGGATGCATGAAGAGCGGATGTGTTTCGCGAGCCAACCATTGAACCACCACTTCGCCATCCTCGGCGACGTGCTCGCCAAGGCGCACGAATCCGCAAGCCTGGACCGTGCGTTCGGACGCAATGTTCCCCGGCAGGATTTCCGCCAGGACGCCCTGCGTGCCCTGGGCGAAAGCGCGCGCCACCAACTGCCTGACGGCAGCCGTGGCGATCCCCTGGCCGCGCTGCGCGGGCGCTACGCCGTAGAAGATGCCGGCGCGACCGTCCACCGGGTCGCCCTTGAAACCGCAGCCGCCCACGATGGTGCCATCCGACGCCCTCGCGACGGCGAAGACCTCGCACCACGGCTGCGCGTGGCCGGCGTCCCGGCGAGCCAGCGCCCGGGACGCGACCTTGGCCGGTGGCAAGGCGCCGGCCAGGGCGCGTGCGGCCAGCCCGGCCGGGATGCGGCCTTGCGCAAGCTCACCCAGGTGCTCGCGCGACAGTGCTTCGAGAGCGACCCGCACGGATGTGGCGGGCAGGGCCGTTTATTTCCCGGCCGCTTCCTTCGCCACCAGCCATTTGGCCAGCTCGATGGTCTGCGGGTAGCCGCCGGCTTCGCTCACGTCGAAGCGGTACTTGCCGTTGACGATCACGGTCGGCGTGCCGGTGACGCCGTAGGCCTTGATCAGGTCGTCGGCGCGCTTCATCTGCGTGTTGATGCTGAAGGAGTTGGCGACCGCGACGAATTCCTTCGGATCGGCGCCGCACTTGGCATAGACCTTGGCGGCGTCGGCGATGGTCGGCAGCGCATCATGCGGCTTGAGGCCGTTGCCCGCCTGGTTCATAGCGGACAGCTCGCCGCTCTTCCACACCGCGTCGTACATCGCGTCGTTGCACTTCTCGGCCACGCCCAGCGCCTTGGCGGTGAAGTAGGCGCGCTGCAGCATCGGCCAGTTCTCCTGCGGGATGAACGAGGCCGGCAGGTAGGCCATCACGGCGTTGGACGGCAGGCTCGCGGCGAGCTGGCCGACCACCGGATGGAACTGGTTGCAGGCCGGGCAGCCGTAGGAGAACACCTCGGTCACCTCGATCTTGTCGGTGGAGGTGGCCTTGGACTGGGCCGGCTCGATGCGGAAGTAGTTCTTGCCCTCGACCCACTTGCCGTCGTCGACGAACGGCTCGGCCGGCGGCGCAGTCGGCGCGCTGGCCGGGGCCGTGGCGGTAGTGGCAATAGTGGCCGCGCTGGCCGGTGCGCTGGCGCCGGTGCCCGGGGTGGCGCTCGTGCCGCTCGCGGCCGGCGCCGTGTTGGCGGCCGGGGCAGTTGCCGCGGTGGTGCTTGGGCTCGGTGTCGCGGGCGCGTTGCCGGTATCGCTGTCATGGCTGCACGCGGCGAGGGCGAGCAGGGCGGCACACAGGATCGGCAGGCGCTTGAGCATGGAAACCTCGGGGCTTGGGGCCGGGGATGCGCGTGGGCATCCCAAGGGCTGGAAACGGACACGCCGGCATGGGGCCGGCGTGTGGTTCGATCAGGGCGTGGCCGGCTTGTTCGGGCCCGCCGCGTCGTTCACGTGCAGGCCTTCGACATAGCTGGACAACGCCGCGATGTCCTTGTCGTCGAGCTTCTTGGCGATCGCCGGCATGATCTTGGCCTGCGCATCGTCGCCCCAGGTGGTGCCGTCGCGCCAGGACTTGAGGGTCTTCTCGATGTACTGCGCGTGCTGGCTGGTCAGCTGCGGATAGGCCGCACCGGGGTTACCGCGGCCATCGATGCTGTGGCAGGCCATGCAGGCGGGGATGCCGCGTTCGAGGTCACCCTGGCGGAACAGTGTTTCGCCCTGCTGGACCAGCGCGGCATCGGCCACGCCAGGCAGCGACTGCTTGGTCGAGAAATAGGCGCCCAGGTCATGCATGTCCTGCTCGGACAGCGGCGCGGCCATGCCCATCATGATCGGGTTCTGGCGCTGGCCCGCCTTGAAGTGGGTCAGCTGGCGGACGATGTACGCCTCATGCTGGCCGGCCAGCTTCGGGTACTGCGCGTCGCTGGAGTTGCCATCCATGCCGTGGCAGGCGCCGCAGGCGGCGGCCTTGCCCTGGCCGGCGGTCGCGTCACCGGGCTTGGCCACGGCGGCGACTTCGGCCGGCGCGGCCGTCTGCGCGGCGGAAGCGGCGGCGGTCGGCGTGGCGGCGGCCTGCTGACCGTTGGCCGTCGGCGACGGCGCGGTGCTGGTGGCGGCCGGCGCGCTAGTCGCGGGCTTGGCGTCCTGCGCGACGACCGCGCTGGCGGACAGCGCGAACACCAGGGCGATCATGCCGCCGAGGGCAGCGGGCCGGAAACCGGCGGACCGAAAACTCATACACTTGTCTCCCGAAAGACGGCTTGATCCGCCGCGGACCGCTGCCAACATGGCTTGCGGCAGGCAGAAACCGCCGAATTATCCCCGCCCCACAGCATCCGGGTCAAACCGTTCCCATGCCCAATCCGCTCAACGGCGCGCAGTTCGTGCTGGCCGCCCACCGCATCAGCCAGTTGCCCGCCGACCAAGGCGCCGAAGTGGCGTTCGCCGGACGTTCCAACGCCGGCAAGTCCAGCGCACTCAATGCGCTGACCGGGCACAAGGGGCTGGCGCGCACCTCCAAGACGCCCGGGCGCACGCAGCAGATGGTCGCCTTCTCGCTGCCGCCGCTCGCGCAGGGCGAGGGCGAGGCGCCGCTGGAGGCGCGCCTGATCGACCTCCCCGGCTACGGCTACGCCAAGGTGCCGGAGGAACTGCGCGAGCACTGGAAGCTGGAGATCGACGCCTACCTGCATCGCCGGCGCAGCCTTCGCGGCGTCGTGCTGATCGCCGACATCCGCCATCCGCTGAAGGAATTCGACCGGATGATGCTCGACTTCTGCTTCGAGACGAACCTGCCCTGCCACCTGCTGCTGACCAAGGCGGACAAGCTCTCGCGCAACCAGGCGATGCAGTCGCTGGCGGCGGTGCGCAAGGGATTCGCCGATGGGGTACAGGCCAGCGCGCAAGTGTTTTCCTCCGCCGACGGCACCGGTGTGGAGCCGGCGCGCGAGGCGGTGCTGGCGCTGCTGCGCACGCCGCGCGGCTAGCCCTGAGGACAAGCGTCCTCCCGCAGAGCGCTCAGCGACCCAGCGACGCCATGAACACCTCGCACAGCGCCGCCATGCCTTCGCGATCGTCTTCATCGAAACGGCCCACGTGCGGACTGTCCACGTCCCACACGCCCAGCAGCGAGCCATCGGGCCTGACCAGCGGCACCACGATCTCCGACTGCGAGGCCGCGTCGCAGGCGATGTGCCCCTCGAACGCGTTGACGTCGTGCACGAGCTGGATCTGGCGCGTGCGCGCCGCGGCGCCACAGACGCCGCGACCCAGCGCGATGCGCACGCAGGCGGGCTTGCCCTGGAACGGGCCGACCACCAGCTCGGTACCGTCGAACAGGTAGAAACCGGCCCAGTTGAGATCGGGCAGGCTGTTGAACACCAGCGCGCTGAAGTTGGCCGCGTTGGCGATCAGGTCGCGCTCGTCGGCGAGCAGGCCGCGCGCCTGGCTGGCGAGGTCCGCGTAGTGTTCGCGCTTGCTGGCGTAGGTGGTTTCGGCGAGGTGGAACATCGGCGCGTACCCGGCGGCAAAGCCCGTATTATGCGCCGACACCCAGGTGAGGAGACCCTCGAAGAGCCCGATCGGGCAGCGCGAGGGCATTCGAGGTGTGGATGGCGCGTTCGCCTTCACGCGCACCCTGCGGGCGATCGGCGGCGAGTGGTGCACGCGTTGATGTTCCTGATCGGACCGCTCACCACGCGCTTCCGTCGTCGCCATGGGCTCCCCCGAGACGCCAGGCGCTTGCCCGCGCCCGGCACGGCGGGGAACATGCCCGGTTCGCACGGCTCAATCAGGGACTGCAATGCAGAACGAACCGAAGGCGGGCCTCGCGCTGTTCGTCGCCGGCACCGACACCGGCATCGGCAAGACCCACGCCGCCGCTACGCTGATCCATGCGTTGCGCGCGCGCAGGCTCGCCACGTGCGGCATGAAGCCGGTCGCCAGCGGGTGCCTGGAAACGCCGGATGGGCGACGCAACGAGGATGCGCTGGCGCTGCAGGCGGCCGGCAGCGAGCCGCTCGCCTATGAATCGATCAATCCGATCGCGCTGCGCGAACCGCTTTCGCCGCACCTGGCCGCGCGGCTCGAACAAGTGACGGTGGCTATGGCGCCGCTGCGCGCCGCATTCGACCGGCTGCGCGCCACGCACGAAGCGGTGGTGGTCGAGGGCGTGGGCGGCTGGATGGTGCCGCTCGCCCCCAGCCTGCTTGCCTCCGCGATCCCGCGGGACTGGGACCTCCCGGTAGTGCTGGTGGTCGGGTTGCGGCTGGGCTGCCTCAACCACGCGTTGCTGAGCGCACGGGCGATTCAGGCCGATGGCTGCCGCCTGGCCGGCTGGATCGGCAACCGCATCGATCCGGCGATGGCGGCGGTGGCGGACAACCTGGAAACCCTACGCGAGATGTTGCCCGCGCCCTGCCTGGGCGTGCTGCCGCATGGCCTCGATCCGGTCCAGGCCGCCGAACGGCTGGACCTGGCGCCGTTGCTCGACCCGCGCGCCATGGATTAGCCAGCATTCGTATACGAGCGCATCTGTGCGCGACCGCCATGTCCGGCTGTCCGCACGGCGGTCGTGCAGGAGTGCGCTCCGACCAAGGGGGCCGTTTTCGCGTGGCAACCGCTTCACGCCCCGCATGCTTCGATTCATCCCAGCCCAAACGCAGGAGCGCGCATGAGCAACCGCAATCACTTCTATCTCTCCGTCGAGGACATCCGCCGCGCGCGCGGCGCCGATCCGGCGCTGTCGTGGCAGGGCTCCAGTCCGGACGACCTTGCCGCCGCATTGCAGGAATCGCTGCGCGGCGCCGGGCTGTTCGAGCGCTGGCGCGCCACGCAGCCGGATCCGGACGAGGTCGACACGAGCCTGGCCGCGACCGATCCGCAGGCCACCGCCAGCGCCAAGGTCGCCGACCTGCATGTGGACATCGATCTGGTCACCGACCTGCCGATGCGCGTGGTGCGCGCGCGGCTCGGCTGGCTGATCGGTTCGAGCTGGCAGCTGCGCGACATGCGCGCCGCCTGAGGCCGCAGGCGAGGCCCGAGGCACTTCCGGCCCTTGGAAGTCGTGCCCCAGTGTGGTTAGAGTCGAACGCTTGACCCGCCCGTTCCGCGTCGCGGACACCACCCCTGGGGAATACCGATGCCTCGTCTTCGCCTGCTCGTGATCGCTACCTCGATCGCCATGGCCGCCTGCTCGCAATCGTCCAACGACAACCCGTCCACGCCCGCGCCCACCGCGAGCGCGCCGGCGGCCAGCGCGAGCACGGCGCAGGCCAATCCGTTCTTCGCCGCCAGCACGCTGCCGTTCCAGGCGCCGCCGTTCGACAAGATCCACGAGGGCGACTATCAGCCTGCGATCGAAGAGGGCATGCGCCAGCACCTGGCCGAGATCGAGAAGATCGCCAACAACCCCGAGCCGGCGACCTTCGACAACACGTTCGTCGCGATGGAGAAGTCCGGCGCGCTGCTCGACCGCGCGATGCTGGCCTTCGACACGGTCACCGGCGCCAATACCTCCGACGCGTTGCAGAAGGTGCAGGAAACGGAGGCCCCCAAGCTCGCCGCGCACCGCGACGCGATCTACCTCAACGACAAGCTGTTCCAGCGCGTGGAGACGATCTACAACCAGCGCGACACGCTGAAGCTGGATCCGGAGTCGCTGCGCCTGGTCGAGGTCACCTACAAGGACTTCGTGCACAACGGCGCCAAACTCTCGGCCGATGACAAGGCCAGGCTGAAGGAGCTCAACAAGGAAGAGTCCACCCTCAGCACGCAGTTCACCAACAAGTTGCTGGCCGCCACCAAGGCCGGCGCGCTCACCGTCGATGACGCCGCCAAGCTGAAGGGCCTGTCCGAGGGCGACCTCGCCGCCGCCGCGCAGGCGGCCAAGGACCGCAAGCTGGATGGCAAGTGGACGCTGTCGTTGCAGAACACCACCCAACAGCCGGCGCTGAAGGACCTGGACGACCGCGCCACCCGCGAAGCGCTGTTCAAGGCTTCCTGGGACCGTGCCGAGCACGGCGGCGACAACGACACCCGCGCCACCATCGAGCGCATCGCGCAGATCCGCGCCGAGCAGGCCAAGCTGCTGGGCTATCCGACCTTTGCCGCGTGGAAGCTCGAAGACCAGATGGCCAAGACGCCCGAGCGCGCCATCGGCTTCATGCAGAACCTGGTGCCGGCGGCCACCGCCCGCGCCGGCAAGGAAGCGGCCGACATCCAGCAGGTGATCGACCAGCAGCACGGCGGCTTCAAGCTCGCCGCGTGGGACTGGCAGCACTACGCCGAGCAGGTGCGCAAGGCCAAGTACGACCTGGACGAGAACCAGATCAAGCCGTACTTCGAACTGGACAACGTGCTGCAGAACGGCGTGTTCTACGCCGCCAACCAGCTCTACGGCCTGACCTTCAAGGAGCGCCACGACATCCCGGTGTGGCAGCCGGACGTGCGCGTGTTCGAGGTGTTCGACAAGGACGGCACATCGATGGCGCTGTTCTATTGCGACTACTTCAAGCGCGACAACAAGGGCGGCGGCGCCTGGATGAGCAACCTGGTCGAGCAGTCGACGCTGCTGGGCACCAAGCCGGTGGTCTACAACGTCGCCAACTTCACCAAGCCGGCGCCGGGGCAGCCCGCGTTGCTGTCCTTCGACGACGTGATCACCATGTTCCACGAGTTCGGCCACGCGCTGCACGGCATGTTCGCCGATACCAAGTACCCGTCGCTGTCCGGCGCCAACACCGCGCGCGACTTCGTCGAGTTCCCCTCGCAGTTCAACGAGCACTGGGCGACCAACCCGAAGGTGTTCGCGCACTACGCGATCAACTACAAGACCCACGAGCCGATGCCGCAGGCCCTGGTCGACAAGATCAAGCAGGCGCGCCACTTCAACAGCGGCTATGACATGACCGAGCTGGTCGCCGCGGCGTTGCTGGACATGGGCTGGCACACCCTGCCGGCCGATGCACCGAAGAAGGACGCCGACAAGTTCGAGATGGACGTGCTGACCAAGGACAAGATCAACCTGTCCTACGTGCCGCCGCGCTACCGCTCCAGCTACTTCCAGCACATCTGGGGCAATGGCTACGCCGCCGGTTACTACGCTTACCTGTGGACGCAGATGCTCGCCGACGACGGCTTCGAGTGGTTCAAGGAAAACGGCGGCATGACCCGCGCCAACGGCGATCGCTTCCGCAAGATGGTGCTCTCGCGCGGCAACACCGAAGACCTCGCCCAGATGTACAAGGCATGGCGCGGCAAGGAGCCCAGCGTGGAACCGATGCTGATCGACCGCGGGTTGAAGGATGCGCCCGAGGGCAACGAGAAGTAAGAAAAAGGGCCGGCGCAAGCCGGCCCTTCCGTTTCCGGCTCCCTGTTCCTACCGGAGAGAGGGAGTTGAGCTCGTCTCAGTAAGCGAACTCGCGGAACACCGGGTCCACGCTGCCGCCCCACGGTCCATGGAACAGCTCGAGCTTTCGCTCGGCCGGCGTCTGGTTCGCCTCGACGATCTCGATCATCGGTTCGAGGAAGATGCTCTCGTCGGCGCCGTTGCGGTTCTTCCGCGCGCGGCGCTTGAGTCCGTGCGTGGCGATCTTCAGCGTTTCGGCGGCGAGGTCCCGCACGCTGCCGCCGCGGAACGGCAGCTTCAGTGCCTGCCTCGGCACGCCGTCGCGCAGGGCGTGGCGTTCTTCCATGGTGAAGTCCTTCACCAAGTCCCAGGCTGCGTCCAGCGCCTCGTCGTCGTAGAGCAGGCCAACCCATAGCGCGGGCAGCGCGCACAGGCGGTTCCATGGACCACCGTCGGCACCGCGCATTTCCAGGTACTGCTTCAGGCGCACTTCGGGGAATGCGGTAGTGAGGTGGTCGGCCCAATCCTTCATCGTCGCGCGCGTGCCCGGAACCGCGTCCAGGCGACCATCGAGAAAGCGGCGGAAGTCCTGTCCGGCCAGGTCGATGTAGCGCCCGTCCTGGTAGCTGAAGTACATCGGCACGCCGAGGATGTAGTCGACGTAGCGCTCGTAGCCGAAGCCTTCCTCGAACACGAAGTCGAGCATGCCAGTGCGGTTCGGATCGGTGTCGGTCCACACCTGCGAGCGGTAGGAGAGGAAGCCGTTGGGCTTGCCCTCGGTGAACGGCGAATCGGCGAACAGCGCGGTGGCGATCGGCTGCAGCGCCAGGCTCGCGCGGAACTTCTTGACCATGTCCGCTTCGCTGGAAAAATCCAGGTTGACCTGCACCGTGCAGGTGCGCGTCATCATGTCCAGGCCCAGGCTGCCGACCTTGGGCATGTACTCGCGCATGATCTTGTAGCGACCCTTGGGCATCCAGGGCATCTGGTCGCGGCGCCACTTGGGCTGGAAGCCCATCCCGAGGAAGCCCAGGCCCAGCCTGTCAGCGACCGAGCGGACTTCCTCCAGGTGCGCGTTCACCTCGCAACAGGTCTGGTGGA
Source organism: Frateuria sp. GZRe14 (assembly GCF_051900395.1). NCBI lineage: Bacteria > Pseudomonadati > Pseudomonadota > Gammaproteobacteria > Lysobacterales > Rhodanobacteraceae > Frateuria > Frateuria sp. GZRe14. Next base: position 361,768 of record NZ_JBHZGJ010000001.1, read on the forward strand.
TGTTCTCCACCGGAGCGCCGGAAAGCTCCAACTGCCCGGCGGGTTCCAGCGTGATGTTGGCCTTGCCCCGCGTGAGGGCCACCGGCGTTTCGCCCTCACGGGCGATGTCCCAGCCGTAGCGCGAGGCCAGTCCCTCCAGCAACGCGCGGATGCCTCGTTCGCCCTCGAAGGTCGGCGGCATCAAGTCGTCCGTGCGGAAGCCGAACTTCTCGTGCTCGGTGCCGATCCGCCAGTCCTCGCGGGGCTTCTCGCCAGCGGCGAGGTAGTCGGCCAGCTGCTGGCGGCTTTCGATCGGGGTGCTCTTTACGGCACTGGGGATGGACACGGGCGATGCCTTGCGGGGAGGAGCGGCCACTATGGGGTTTGCGCCCGGCCCCCAAAAGGGGTCGACGTCGAAATAGTGTACGTCCAGGTTCTGGATAACCGCCGTGAAAGGTAGCGTCCGCTCGATTCTGCATGGAGAACCCGCGCCTCGCCGCACGGGAATTAGCCGTGGCGAAATCGTCGCAGCGGCGTACCCGGGCAATGGTTCGCGCACGCCTGCAAAAAAAAGCCGGCCCTGAGGCCGGCCTTTGGGATGACGCGCTTTCTCAGCGCTTCATCGAATTGAAGAACTCGTCGTTGGTCTTGGTGTTCTTCATCTTGTCGAGCATGAACTCCATCGCCGCGAGCTCGTCCATCGGATGCAGGAGCTTGCGCAGGATCCAGATCTTGGCGAGCAGGTCCGGGTCGATCAGCAGGTCCTCGCGGCGGGTGCCGGAGCGGTTGATGTCGATGGCCGGGTACACGCGCTTCTCGGAGATGCGGCGGGACAGGTGCACTTCCATGTTGCCGGTGCCCTTGAACTCCTCGTAGATCACCTCGTCCATCTTCGAGCCGGTATCGATCAGCGCGGTCGCGATGATGGTCAGCGAGCCGCCTTCCTCGACGTTGCGCGCGGCGCCGAAGAAGCGCTTCGGGCGCTGCAGCGCGTTGGCATCGACACCGCCGGTGAGTACCTTGCCGGAGCTCGGCACCACGGTGTTGTAGGCGCGGGCCAGGCGGGTGATCGAGTCGAGCAGGATGATCACGTCCTTCTTGTGCTCGACCAGGCGCTTGGCGCGCTCGATCACCATCTCGGCGACCTGCACGTGGCGCGCGGCCGGCTCGTCGAAGGTCGAGCTGATCACTTCGGCGCGGACGGTGCGGGCGATCTCGGTCACTTCCTCCGGGCGCTCGTCGACCAGCAGGATGATCAGGTGCGATTCGGGGTGGTTGTACTGGATCGCCTGGGCGATGTTCTGCAGCATCATCGTCTTGCCCGACTTCGGCTGGGAGACGATCAAGCCGCGCTGGCCCTTGCCGATCGGTGCGATCAGGTCGAGGATGCGGCCGGTGATGTCCTCGCTGGAGCCGTTGCCGCGCTCGAGGTGGAACGCCTTGCGCGGGAACAGCGGCGTCAGGTTCTCGAACAGCATCTTGTTCTTCGACGCCTCCGGCGGATCGCCGTTGATGTCGTCGACCTTGAGCATCGCGAAGTAACGCTCGCCTTCCTTCGGATGGCGCACGCGCCCGGTGATGTAGTCGCCGGTGCGCAGGTTGAAGCGGCGGATCTGGCTCGGACTGACGTAGATGTCGTCCGGCCCGGCGAGATAGGACTCGTCGGCCGAGCGCAGGAAACCGAAGCCGTCCTGCAGGATTTCCAGCACGCCCTCGGCCCAGATGCCGCCGCCGGAGCGGGCGTGGGCCTTGAGGATGTTGAAGATGACGTCCTGCTTGCGCGCGCGCGCGACGCCTTCCTGGATGCCCAGCGACTCGGCGAATTCCAGCAGCTGGATCGCGTTCTTGCGCTTGAGCTCGGTGAGGTTGATCAGCCGGTCGTTGCTGCCGATGTCGGCGTTCTCGTCGTCCTCGGGGAGGCCGCGCGGGTTGTGACGGTTGGGCTGGCCCTGGTTGCCGCCCTGGCCCCCGCTCTGCCCGCCACCTTGCGCACCCTGGGGGCGCTGGCCGCGCTCATGGCGGCGGCGGCGACCGCGGCCGTCGCGCTCGTTCCGGTCGTTGCGGCGCTCGTTGCTGCCATTGCCGCCGGCCTGGCCGTTGCCACCCTGGCCGCCTTCGCGCGCTTCCTGCGGCGGGCGCTGGGCATTGTCGCCAGCGTCCATCGGCAGGCTGGCCTGGGCGGGTGCGGGCGCCGGAGCGGGCGAAGGTGCCGGAGCGGGGGCAGGGGCAGGGGCAGAGGCAGGGGCCGCAGCCTGGGCCGGCGCCGGACTGGACGCCGGAGCGGCGGCCTTCTCGGCGGCGGATTTGCGCGGCGCACGGGTGCGCGGCGCGTCCGCGCTCTTGGGTTCGGCGCGCTTGGCGTCGGAAGGGTCTTGGGTTTCGATATCGGACACGGGCAAACCTCGTGGGGGCGCCGTTGGAAGAAACAGGAGGGAGGACGGGCGTCGCGCGGAGCGCGCGGGAGGGGCGAAGCGGACCGCCCCTTTCGGCCGTGAAAGCCAATCTAGCATCCGCCGCGCGGCGCCGTAAAGCGCGCGCGGCGGGAAAGGCGGATCAGAGCGCCTTGTCGATCATCTGCGACAGCTGGCCCTTGCTGACCGCGCCGATCTGGGTCGCCTCGACCTTTCCGTGCTTGAACACCATCAGGGTCGGGATGCCGCGCACGCCATAGGTGCGGGGGGTCTTCTGGTTCTCGTCGATGTTGAGCTTGACGACGCGCAGCTTGCCTTCGTACTGCCTGGCCAGCTCGTCCAGCATCGGCGCGATGGCCTTGCATGGACCGCACCATTCGGCCCAGAAGTCGAGCAGCACCGGGGTGTCGGATTCCAGGACGTCCTTCTGGAAGGCATCGTCGTTGACGTGGGTAATCAGGTCGCTCACCAGGATCTCCGTGGTTGCGTGGAAAAAGGGGTTTTAGGACCGCGCGGCCGGCATCGGCTACACTGGGGCGCCCATGTTGCGCGGGTTCCAACGGGAAGACTGCGGGATTGCCATTGCGGCAGGCCTCCATTCCAGCGTAACTCGGGTCGCGATTCAAGCGATTCAAGGGCGGCGACGGAGGGTTCCGTTGTCATAGGCGAGAGGGCTGTGAAGCCAGCCCGTTCGCCTATGCCAGCGGAGCCGTCGGTCATAAGCCCTCCACTGGCGGAGATCAGCGACGTTGCACGCCCACACCGGCCCCACAGAGGCGACCGGCAGGATGCACGCGAGGTCGCCCCGCCCCGCAACTTCAACCGCTCCGCGCCGCACGGCGGCGGAGCCGGGCCAGCCTCGCGCCGCCCGCATCCCACTCAGTGACCCATGTCCGAAACCGTACTGACCGACACCTTTTTCGCCAATTTCGACCTTCACCCGCTGCTGCAGCAGGGCCTCGCCGAGGCCGGGTTCACTCGCTGCACGCCGATCCAGGCGCTGACCCTGCCGCTCGCGCTGACCGGCCGCGACGTCGCCGGCCAGGCCCAGACCGGCACCGGCAAGACCTGCGCCTTCCTGGTCGCGCTGATGAACCGCCTGCTGACCCGTCCGGCCGTGGCCGAGCGCAAGGATTCCGATCCGCGCGCGCTGATCATCGCGCCGACCCGCGAGCTCGCGATCCAGATCGACAAGGACGCGCGCAGCATCGGCCGCCACACGGGCCTCAAGACCGCGCTGATCTACGGCGGCGTCGACTACGACAAGCAGCGCCAGCAGCTCAAGGACGGCTGCGACATCATCATCGCCACGCCCGGCCGCCTGCTCGACTACTACAAGCAGCAGGTGTTCGGCTTCAACGGCGTCGAGGTGATGGTGATCGACGAGGCCGATCGCATGTTCGACCTCGGCTTCATCAAGGACGTGCGCTTCATCTTCCGCCGCCTGCCGGCGCGCGAGCAGCGCCAGGTGCTCCTGTACTCGGCCACCTTGAGCCACCGCGTGCTTGAACTGGCCTATGAGCACATGCACGAGGCGGAGAAGCTCGTGGTGGAGACCGACAACGTCACCGCCGACAAGGTGCGCCAGGTCGTCTACTTCCCGGCCAAGGAAGAGAAGATGCCGCTGCTGCTCAACCTGCTGGAGCGCGAGAAGCCCAGCCGCAGCATCGTCTTCGTCAACACCAAGGCCGCCGCCGAACGCATCACCGAGCGGGTCAAGCGCCAGGGCTACCGCGTCGGCGCGCTGTCCGGGGACGTGCCGCAGCTCAAGCGCCAGAAACTGCTGCAACGCTTCCAGGAAGGCCAGCTCGACATGCTGGTGTGCACCGACGTCGCTGCGCGCGGCCTGCACATCCCGGCGGTCAGCCACGTTTTCAACTACGACCTGCCCCAGGACGCCGAGGACTACGTGCACCGCATCGGCCGCACCGCGCGCCTGGGTGCCGAGGGCGACGCGGTCAGCTTCGCCTGCGACCTGTACGCGATGAGCCTGCCGGATATCGAGACCTACATCGGGCAGAAGATTCCGGTGGCGACGGTCGAGCCGGACATGCTGGTGATGCCCAGGCCGCGTGAGATCGACCCGCAATTCGCCGCCGACGCAGCCGCCGACAGCGCGCAATTCGGCGACAAGGTCGAGCCGCGCGGCGATGAACGCAAGTCGTCCGGCGGTCGCTCGCGCCAGGGTGGTCGCGGTGGCGAGCGTGGTTCGCGCGACGGCCGTCCGCCGCGCGCGCCGCGTCCGCCGCGCGCCGAAGGTGAGGTCGCCCTCGCGACCGAGCCGCAACCGGGCGTGGTGGCAGCGGATCCGGTGGCACCGGACGTCGCGCCCGCCGTGGATGGGGAGGGCGCGCGCAAGCGTCGGCGTCGCCGCGGTGGACGCGGCCGCCGCCGCGAGGGCGGCGAGAATGCTGCGACCCAGCCGCAGGCTGCGGCGGAGAATCGCGCGCCGCACGGCGAGCGCAAACCGCCGCGCGAGCGTGGCGCGGGCCCGTCACGGCCGTCGCGCCAGGTGACGGTGCAGTCGGGCGTGGGCGATGCGGCCTCCAAGAAGCCGAGCTTCTTCCGCCGCCTGACGCGCCTATTCACCGGGCGCTGAGCGCACCGAACCTGCCGGGTCTGCAGGGCCCCTTGTGGGCGATGCTTTCAAAGGCATCGTCCACGATGGACCCGGGCATTTCGTGGGCCGCCTTTCCGGCCCGCGCATCCCGTATCCTTTGCCCCTGGTGCGGGACAAGGAACCACACGCGGTGATCCGCTTCGACCAGGTGAGCAAGCGCTACGAGGGCGGCCATGAGGCGCTCTCGCAACTGTCCTTCGAGGTGGCGGCCGGCGAGATGGCCTTCGTCACCGGCCATTCCGGCGCCGGCAAGAGCACGCTGCTCAAGCTGATCGCGCTGATCGAGCGGCCCTCTCACGGGCAGATCGTGGTCGACGGCCAGGCCCTGGCCAAGGTCGGTCGCGGTGGCATCCCGAAGTTGCGGCGCCGGCTGGGCATGGTGTTCCAGGACCATCGCCTGCTGATGGACCGCACGGTGTTCGCCAACGTGGAGCTGCCGCTGCTCATCGGCGGCATCGCGCCCGCCGAACGCACCCGCCGCGTGCGCGCCGCACTGGAAAAGGTCGGCCTGCTTTCCTACGAGCGGCAGCTGCCCGACTCGCTCTCCACCGGCGAACAGCAGCGCGTAGGCATCGCCCGCGCCATCGTGGCGCGCCCGGCGGTGCTGATCGCCGACGAACCGACCGGCAACCTCGACCCCCAACTGGCGGTGGAGATCATGGGCCTGTTCGCCGAATTCCAGGACATCGGCACCACCGTGCTGATCGCCAGCCACGACCTTCCGCTGATCAAGCGCATGCACAAGCGCGTGGTGGTGCTCGACCACGGCCGGCTGGTGGCCGACATCCCGGGCGAGGAGGTGCTGTGAACGCCCCTGCCGCTACGGAAAAGGCCGCGCCGCGCAGCGAACGCAGCCAGTCCCGCCGTTTCGCCGGCTGGCGCGAGCACCACGGCTGGAGCGCGGCGGCGAGCCTGCGCCGGCTCGGTGGCCGCCCGCTCGGCACGCTGATGACCGTAGCCGTGCTGGGCCTGGCGCTGGCACTGCCGCTCGCGTTCTACCTGCTGCTGGCCAACGTGCAATCGATGGGCGGCGCGCTGGGCCAGAACCCGGCGATCAGCGTGTTCCTGAAGACCGACCAGGCCGGTGCGCAGGCCAATCTGCTGGCCGGTGAACTGCGCGGCCGCCCCGACGTGACGGCAGTGACCGTCAAGTCGCCGCAGCAGGGCCTGGACGAACTGGCCACCCTGCAGGGTTTTTCCGGCGCCGTGCACGCGCTCGACGAGGCCAATCCGCTGCCGTGGGTGCTGGTGGTGCAGCCCAAGGCCGGGCTCGACGCGGCCGCGGTGGGCGCGCTGGTCGAAGCGCTGCGCGGTGAACGCGCGGTCGACCTGGTGCAGGACAGCGGCCAGTGGCGGCAGCGGCTCGATGCGCTGCTGGACGTCGGCCATCGCGTGGTGCTCGTGCTGGCCGCCTTGCTCGCGCTGGCCGCGCTGCTGGTGGTCGGCAACACCGTCCGCACCGACATCGCCGGCCGGCGCGAGGAGATCGGCGTGCAGATGCTGCTGGGCGCCAGCCGCGCCTTCGTGCGCCGGCCGTATCTGTACGCGGGTATCTGGTATGGCCTGTTCGGCGGCGTGCTGGCCTCGTTGCTGGCGCTGGCGATCGAACTGGCGCTGGCTGGCCCGGCGGCGGAACTGGACCGCGCCTACGGGGGCAGCCTCAGCCTTGGCGCGCTGCCGTGGTGGCTGCTGCTGGCCGTACCGCTGGCGTCTGCCGTGCTGGGCTGGATCGGCGCACGGCTGGTCAGCGCGCGGCAGTTGCGCAAGGCCGCCTAGGTTCCCTTAGTGACCGCCTTCGCAACCCGTGCGAGGCGTGATGGTGCAAGATAGCCCCGGGTGCGCGCGGGGCGTACACGGGGTTCGGATGTGGATGGGTGGGGCATGAATGCAGACGTTGGCAGCCGCAGCGCCGGCACCGCTCCGCGGGTGCTGGTGGTGGACGGCTCCAAGGTGGTGCGCCAGCTGATCACGCGCGTGCTCAAGGCCGAATTGCCGGAAGCCGAACTGGTCGATTGCGGTAGCGGCGCCGACGCGCGCGAACTGATCGAGCGGGGCCCGTTCGACTTCATCACCATCGCATTGCGCCTGCCCGACATGGATGGCCTGGAACTGGCGCGCCACGTGCGCGAATCGGCCCAGGCCTATGTGCCGATCGTGGTGGTTTCCGGCGATGTCGACGCGCGCCTGCACAAGCGCGAGCTGGGCGACGTCACCGATTATTTCGACAAGTCGCTGGGCTTCCAGGCTCTGGCCGATTTCATCCGCGGCTACGTGCGGCCGGAAGCGACCGCCGAGGGCACCGTGCTGTACGTGGAGGACAGCCGCGTCGTGGCGCTGGCCACCCGCCGCATGCTCGAGAAGATCGGCCTGACCGTGCGCCACGTGGTCAGCGTGGAGGACGCCCTGGCCATGCTGGAGACCGATCGCGCGCAAGGCCGGATCGGCGCCGACGTGGTGCTCACCGACGTCAGCCTGAAGGGCGAGCTCACCGGCGGCGACCTGCTCGAACGCATCCGCAGCCTGTTCGGCTACGGCAAGGGCGCGCTGCCGGTGCTGGTCATGACCGGCGACGAAAACCCGGCCAACCAGGCCGCGTTGCTCAAGGCTGGCGCCAACGACCTGGTCGAGAAGCCGGTCGAGGAAAAGCTGCTGGTCACCAAGCTGTTGTTCCAGTTGCGGGTGGCCCGGCACCTGCGCCAGCGAACCCAAGGCGCGTGAGCGACACCGAAGAAGCCGAACGCGTCCGCCTGGAGCCTTCCTGGAAGGCGCGCCTGGGCGATTACCTGAAACGACCGGACATGCGCGCGCTGGCGGATTTCCTGCGCACCGAAAAGCGAGCCGGCAAGGTGCTCTATCCGCCCGGGCCGGAGATCTTCAACGCCTTCGCGCATACGCCCTTCGACAAAGTGCGCGTGGTGATCCTGGGCCAGGATCCCTACCACGGCCCCGGCCAGGCACATGGATTGTGTTTCTCGGTGCGGCCCGGCGTGCCGGTGCCGCCTTCGCTCAACAACATCTTTGCCGAGATTGCGCGCGACCTTGGCATCCCGCGCCCCGACCACGGCTGCCTTACGCCGTGGGCCGACCAGGGCGTGCTGCTGCTCAACAGCGTGATGACGGTCGAGCAGGGCCGCGCCGGCGCGCACCAGAACAAGGGCTGGGAAGGCTTCACCGATGCCGCCATCGCGGCGCTCGACCGCGAACGCGAGGGGCTGGTGTTCATGCTCTGGGGTGCCTATGCCCAGCGCAAGGGCCGACTGGTCGACCCGAGTCGCCACCTGGTGCTGAGCTCGGTGCATCCCTCGCCGCTGTCGGCCCATCGTGGCTTCATCGGCAACGGCCATTTCTCGGCGGCCAACCGTTACCTGGAAAGCCGCGGCCAGGCTCCGGTCGATTGGTCGCTGCCGCCGCGTTCACGGCTCGCTGCTTGACGTTGTAGGACTGGCGTGGAAGTGTCGATCGAAGTGACACGACAAGGAGTACGTCATGTGCAAGCCGATCGGTTTCCTGGTGATTTTCGCGGCCGCTGCGATGCCGGTGGCCAGTGCGGCAGCCGATGAGGTCGGCTCTCGCCTGCAACTTCCGTCGTTCGAGCAGGTCGATGCCAACCACGACGGCGTGCTCAGCCGTTCGGAGCTCCCCGACGGCCTGCAGGACATGCGAATGCATTTCAGCCAGTACGCGTACGCGGACAACCGGATCACGCGGCAGACGTATGCGTGGTACGCGTCTTCCGGGGAGCGGCGGCTGACCTCGACATTCCTGGAACCCCGCGGTCGAATGGCGCCGCCACAGTCCTACCTCCGGGCGGATTCCTCTGGCGCCACGCCGACGCCGCCGGTTCACAAGCGTTAGATCGCCCATGTGAACAATGGCCCGATGGCCGGACGACGAGGGCTGGCGATGCCGCCCGCATTGCTGTACGATTCGGTACATTAAATCTCGCAGCGAACTTTTCAGCCCTTTAGCACTCTCAATACCGGAGTGCTAAGCTGCGATTTACTTGCCGGAGGTTCCACATGTCCCAAGCCTTGGTGACCGCCAACCTGCCGATCCCCAGCGTCGTTGGCAGTCTGGACGCCTATATTTCCGCCGTGCACCGCATCCCGGTGCTCAGCCATGACGAGGAGCAGGCGCTGGCGCGCCGCTTCAACGAAGAAGACGACCTGGGTTCGGCCAGGAAGCTGGTGATGTCGCACCTGCGTTTCGTGGTGCACGTGGCCCGTGGCTACTCGGGCTACGGCCTGCAGCTGGGCGACCTGATCCAGGAAGGCAACATCGGCCTGATGAAGGCGGTCAAGCGCTTCGACCCGGACCAGGGCGTGCGCCTTGTCAGCTTCGCGGTGCACTGGATTCGCGCCGAGATGCACGAGTTCATCCTGCGCAACTGGCGCATCGTCAAGGTCGCCACCACCAAGGCGCAGCGCAAGCTGTTCTTCAACCTGCGCAAGAGCAAGAAGCGCCTGGGCTGGATGAACGCCGAGGAAGTGCGCATCGTGGCCAAGGACCTGGGCGTGCCGGAAGCGACCGTGCGCGAGATGGAATCGCGCCTGTCCGGTCGCGACATCGGCTTCGAGGCGCCTGCCGACGCGGACGACGACGCCAAGCCGGCGCCGGCGGCTTTCCTGGTCGACGATGGCGCCGACCCGTACGACAACGTGTCCGACGCCGACCAGGCCGACAACCAGCTGGAGACGCTTTCCAGCGCGCTTTCGAAACTCGACGAGCGCTCGCGCGACATCATCCAGCGGCGCTGGCTCAACGAGGACAAGGCCACGCTGCAGGATCTGGCCGACGAGTACGGTGTGTCCGCCGAGCGCATCCGCCAGGTCGAGGCGAATGCGATGAAGAAGATGCGCGCCCTGTTCTGACAAGTGCCGTCACGGCAAACGAAAAAGCGGCCCTCGTGGCCGCTTTTTCTTTTTGCGTTCCTGCACAGCCGGCCATCAGCGACGGGGCTGGGAACGACTGACCAAGCAAGGCCAGGCTGTTTCTTGAAGTGACCCGAGTGCCGGCCGGCGATCGGAAGCCCGCACCGGAGCCAGGTCGCGGCGGGGTCCCGCAACGGCGACAAGCAGGATGGCGTTCTTGCCGGGATCCCTGCGAGTCCCGGCCCCTTGCTCCCCTCCTTGGCGGGAGAGGGAGCAAGGCGCGTCAGAGCCGCTCGGCCAACAGCTTTTCCAGCTGCCGCTGGTCGGCCGCGAACTTGCGAATGCCTTCGGCCAGTTTGTCGCTGGCCATCGCATCCTCGTTCATGCCCCAGCGGAAGCGCGCCTCGTCGATGGGCGGGGGACGTTCCGTGCGGGTGCCATCGTCGGCCATGCGGCGCGGCAGCGGCTCATCCGATCCATCGAGTTCCGCCATCAGGTCGGGACTGATGGTCAGGCGGTCGCAGCCGGCCAGGGCCTGGATCTGGCCGACGTTGCGGAAGCTCGCGCCCATCACCACGGTCTCGTAGCCGTGGGTCTTGTAGTAGTGGTAGATGCGCCGCACCGACTGCACGCCCGGGTCTTCGTCCGGCGCGTACTGCTTGACCCCGGTGTTGGCCACGTACCAGTCCATGATGCGGCCCACGAACGGCGAGATCAGGAACACGCCCACCTCCGCACTGGCCACCGCCTGTTCGAACGCGAACAGCAGGGTCATGTTGCACTGGATGCCGCGCCGCTCCAGTTCGCGCGCGGCGCGCACGCCCTCCCAGGTCGAGGCCAGCTTGATCAGCACGCGGTCGCGCTTGATGCCGGCGTCCTCGTACAGCCCGATCAGCCGCTCGGCCTTGGCGATGCTGGCGTCGGTGTCGAACGACAGCCGCGCATCCACTTCAGTGGAGACACGGCCGGGGACCAGCTCCAGGATCTTGCGCCCGACCGCCACCGCGAGGTGGTCGCCGGCATCGACCAGCTGCTGTTCGCGCGAATGGCTTTTGGCCCGCGCCCATGCCAGCGACTCCTCCAGCAGTGGGGCGAAACTGCTCTGCGTGACCACCTTGAGCAGCAGCGACGGGTTGGTGGTGGCGTCGACCGGACGCCACCGGGCGATCGCATCGATATCGCCGGTGTCGGCGACGACGGTGGTGTATTGGCGCAGTTGTTCGAGTTGGGAGGGCACGATGGGGTCCGGGTGTCAGGGGATGTCGGAGGGGCGTTCGTCCGCGGTGGGCACGTCGTCCGCGTCGGCACCGGTAACGATGCGGGCGTGGCGCTCGTAGGTCCAGTAGGCCCAGGCCCAGTCCAGCAGCACCACCAGCCGGTTGCGGAAGCCGATCAGGAAGTAGATGTGGGCGACGAGCCAGACCCACCACGCCGGCGGGCCGGAGAGCCGCACCCGTCCGAATTGTGCCACCGCGGCCATGCGCCCGATGGTGGCGAGCGCACCCTGGTCACGGTAGTGAAACGGAGCGGGCGTCGACTCGGCGTCGACGCGCGCGCGGATGCACCGCGCCACGTGGTGGCCCATCTGCTTGGCTGCCGGTGCCACGCCCGGCACCAGCGAACCGTCCGCGCGCTCGACACAGGCCAGGTCGCCGATCACGAATACGTCCGGATGGGAGGGCAGGCTGAGGTCGGCCGCGACGCGTACGCGGCCGGCGCGATCGACGGGGGTGCCAAGGCGGCGGCCCAGCGGCGAGGCGGCCACGCCGGCCGCCCACAGCACGGTACGGGCGGCCAGCGGCGTGTCCTGCAGGCACACGCCGGCGCCGTCGATGGCGGTCACCGCGGTGCCGGTGCGCACTTCCACGCCAAGGCGCTCAAGCTGGTGGTGCGCCTTGGCCGACAGTGCCGGATCGAACGCGGCCAGCAACCGCGGACCGGCCTCGACCAGCACAACGCGCGCACTGTGCGGCGTGCTGCGGCGGAACTCGCGCGGCAGCGTGTGGCGGGCGATCTCGGCCAGCGTGCCGGCCAGCTCCACGCCGGTCGGGCCGCCGCCGACCACGACGAAGTTCAGCCAGGCGCGGCGCTCGGCCAGGTCGTCCTCGCGTTCGGCCCGCTCGAAGGCGAGCAACACGCGGCGGCGGATCGCGAAGGCATCGTCCAGCGTCTTCAGGCCGGGTGCCCAGCGCGCCCACGCGTCGTGGCCGAAATAGGCGTGGGTGGCGCCGGTGGCGACGACCAGGAAGTCGTAGTCCAGCGTCTCGTGGACGAAGCGCACGCGGCGCGCCGTGAGGTCCACGTCCAGCGCCTCGTCCAGCAGTACGGTCACGTTGTCCTGCTTGCGCAGGATCTGCCGCAAGGGCGCCGCGATCGAGGGCGCCGAGAGCCCCGCGGTGGCGACCTGGTAGAGCAGCGGCTGGAACAGATGGTGGTTGCGCCGATCGACCAGGGTGACGCGCACGGGCGCACCGGCGAGGCCGCGGGCGGTGGCGAGGCCGCCGAAGCCGCCGCCGAGGATCACGACGTGGGGAAGCGTCGGGCCATCGTCCATGGGCTTTGCCTCATGCAAGGATGCGTCCGCCCATTGTCCCACCTCGAGGTGCGGAAGCCGAATGTGCCGCCATGCGCGATCCACCGCGCGGTCGCGCACAGGTGCGCTCGCGCTCGGATCAGGGCACCGTCAGTAAAGGTCGATCGGATCGACGTCGATCGACCAACGCACCTTGCGCGCCGATGGCAGCGCCGCCAGCGCGTGCTGCCATGGCCGCAGCGCGGCATGCAGCGGACCGCGGGTGTCGGCCTCGACCAGCAGCTGCCCGCGATGGCGCCCGGCGCGCAGCGGCATCGGCGCGGGCATGGGTCCGGCGATGCGCAGCGCCGGATCGTCCGGCAGCGCCGCGTGCGCCTCGGCGAGAAAAGCGTCGACCGCCGCGCGCTGGTGCGCCTCCACGCGCAGCAGGGCCTGGTGGCTGTAAGGCGGCAGCAGCGCATCGCGACGTTCGGCCAGCAGTTCGCGCGCGGCCGCGGCGTAGCCGTGCGCGAGCAGGCCGCGCAGCAGCGGGTGTTCGGGATGATGGGTCTGCAGCAGCACGCGGCCAGGCTTGCGCGCGCGCCCGGCGCGGCCGGCCACCTGCACCACCAGTTGGGTGAGTCGCTCGCCCGCGCGGAAATCGATGCTGTGCAGACCCTCGTCCACGCCGACGATGGCGACCAGGGTGAGGTTGGGCAGGTCGTGCCCCTTGGCCAGCATCTGCGTGCCGACCAGGATCGCGGGCGCGTCGTCCTGCAGCCCGTCCAGCAGCTGCTCGAACGCATCTCGGCGGCGCGTGGTCTCGCGGTCGATGCGCAGCACCGGCACGTCGGGAAAGCGCGCGGTGAGCGCTTCCTCCAGCCGCTCGGTGCCTTGGCCCTGGGGCTTGAGCTCGGCACCGCCGCAGGCAGGGCAGGCCGGTGGCACGCCCGCATGGCGGTCGCAGTGGTGGCAGACCAGCGTGCGGCGTTGCGCGTGCAGGGTCATCGGGCGCTCGCAGCGCGGGCATTCGGCATGCCAACCGCAGGCGTGGCACAGCAGCACCGGCGCATAACCGCGACGGTTGCGGAACACCAGCGCCTGTTCGCCGCGGCCGACCGCCTCGGCCACCGCCGCCAGCAGCGCGGGCGACAGGCCGTGGTCCAGCCGCTGCGCGCGCATGTCCACGATCTGCACCTGCGGCGGGCGCACCGCGCCCGGCCGCGCGCGCAGGTGCAGGGAGCGGTAGCGGCCGGCCTCGACGTTGGCGAGCGTCTCCAGCGACGGCGTGGCCGAGCCCAGCAGCACCGGGACGCCTAGCGCGCGGCCGCGCACCAGCGCCAGGTCGCGGGCGTGGTAGCGGAAGCCTTCCTGCTGTTTGTAGGCGCCGTCGTGTTCCTCATCGACCACGATCAGGCCGGCCTGCGGCAGTGGCGTGAACACCGCCGAGCGGGTGCCCAGCACCACGCGCGCCTCGCCGTTGCGAGCGCGCAGCCAGGCGCGCGCGCGTTCGCCCTCGGCCAGGTTGGAATGGATCACTTCCACCGGCACGCCCAGCCGCTCGCGCAGGCGCCGGACGGTCTGTGGTGCCAGGCCGATTTCCGGCACCAGCAACAGGGCCTGCCTGCCCGCCGCCAATGCCTGGGCGATCAGCGCCAGGTAGACCTCGGTCTTGCCGCTGCCGGTGACGCCATCGAGCAGGAACGGCTGGAAGCGGCCGGCGGCGCCGGCGACCGCCGCCACGGCGGCCTCCTGTTCGGCGCTCAGCGGCGGGGCGGGTGAGGGCGCCGGCTCCGCCGCTTCGGGTTCACGCTGCTCGACCAATGCCGCCTCCAGCAGGCGTCGCGCGGCGGGGCGCCAGCCCGGCAGGGCGAGATCCAGCTCGGCGGCGCCCAGCGGCGCCGCCGCGAGCAGGTCGAGCAGCGCCCGGCTGGAGCCGCGCCGGCTGCCCGCATCGCGCGCGCTCTGCCCGGCCACGGTGAGCGTGTAGCAGGGCTCGGTGGTTTTCGGCAGCGGTCGCGGTTCGCGCAGCGCCAGCGGCAACGCGTTGGCGTAGGCCTCGCCCGGCGCCGCAAGCCAATAGTCGGCCGCCCAGGCAAGGGTGTGCATCAGTTCGGCATCGAGCAACGGGCCCCCGTCCAGCACCGCCAGCACGGACTTGAGCCGCACCCCGTCCACGGCCGCCTCGACGTCGGCGGCCACGACCACGCCCACCATCTTCTTGCGTCCGAACGGCACCAGCACGCGGCTGCCGACCGCCACGCCGCCGGCGGGCGGCAGATAGTCGAACAGGCGGGCGAGCGGAACCGGCAGGGCAACGCGGACGACGGCGGGCATGGACACCTCGTGGGCAGCCCAGTGTAGCGGCTCGCCCGCGGTCTCCTGCGGCCGGCCGGGGGAGTGCTGCCCGGTCATCTAGGAATCTTTCCTAAGTGACTCTCCCCCGACGGAAATTTCCCTTATCCACAAAGGCTGTGGATAAGTCTGTGGACGGGCCGGGGAGAGTGCTGTCAAAGCCCTGTCACAGTGGCCCTCGGGCACGTGCTGGGCAAAAAATAACCAGCAAATTTAGGTTTTTGAAATCAATGACTTGCGGTATGGCGTGTGATGGTGTTCACGTTCTGCTCATGGTCCCCTAAGCGGCCTTGACAGTTCCACGACGCTGTGCAAAACCGCCTCGACAGGCATTTCCGGACGCCGGTCGCTCAGTGGCCCGCGCCCATGACCGCAGCCACCAGCAGGACGCCCCCCAAGAGCCAGAAGTAGCACCAGCCTACGCACCAGTACTTGAGCAGGGTCATCGGCCAGCCCTGGCGGTAGACACGCTTCTGCATCATCAGCAGATAGGCGGGCATCCACAGCAGGATCGCGGTCTGCAGGTAGTCCACACCACGGCCGGCCCAACCCGCGTGCGGTCGAAGCCAGCCGGCGAACATGCCCAGAAGCGTGGCCAGCAGGAGTGCGAGGAACAGGAAGGCGTGGCTGTGCAGGGCGACGATGAGATGCTCCATGTAAAGCCGTCGCCTGAAGACATAAAACAGCTTCAGCAGCAGCGCGAACAGCGGCACCATCACCACCATTGCCTGGGGCAGTACCGCGAAAACGCCGGTGATCAACCGCTCCCGGGCCAGTTGGCGGGCGTCGGGGTCCTCGCTGCCGAAGGCCTCTTTGAAGTTCGCCTTCGTGCGGTGCAGATACACGTCCACGCGGTCGTTCATGAACTGCGGCAACCAGCCGACATGGAAGGTCTGCCCGTCCAACTTGCTGCTCAGGTGTACCGGGCGATCCAGTTGCGCTGCCCCGGGCTTGCGTGCGCTGGATGCGCGCGCCGGCGTGGCGCCCAGTTCGGCCTCGCGCTTGCTGGCCGCATCGCGCAACCGGTTCTCGGCCACATCGATCCCGGCGCCGGCAACCGCTGGGGCGCTCTTGCGGGCCGCTTCCAGCCCACCGATCTGCTTGGCCAAAGCGGCCTGCACTTCCTGTGGGGTACGCGCGTCGGCGAACGGGTTGCTGGCGGTGGAGTCGGTCTGTACCGCCGTGGCGAGACTCTTGTTCACGACGGCATTGACCGCCAAGTGCACGGCGAAAAAAGCCAGCAGGCACAGCACGAACATCAGCCGGAACGGCGCCACGTAGCGCTGCCGCCGGCCGGCGAAGTACTCCATGGTGAGGAAGCCGGGCCTGGTGAGCAGCGGCGGCACCGTGTGCAGGATGCGTCCGTCCACGTGCAGGAACATGTCCATGCCGTCTTCGAGCATGTGATGCACCGGCTTGAGCACGCTGTGCATGGACTGGCCACAGTGGTGGCAGAACTCGCCCTCCAGTGGCGTGGCGCAGTTGGCGCAGTGCAGTTTGCCGGCTTCGATCAGCTCGTTCATCGGGAGGCCGCCCCTGGGAAAGCGTGCGATCTTGGCACAGCGCGCCTGCCGGGGCAGCCCCGGCGACTGGGCTAGAATGGCGCGCCATCCCTGGATGCCGAACCCATGAAGACCATCGACCGCGCGCGCGTCGTGCACGAGGTCGGCGCCACCGTGCGCCTGGCCCTGCCGCTGGTGCTCGCGCAGCTAGCCGCGGTGGGCACCAACGTGGTCGATGCGCTGCTGTCCGGGCATCTCAGTGCGCATGTGCTGGGCGCGGTGGCAGTGGGCACCAGCGTGTGGACGCTGGCGATCGTCAGCGGCATCGGCGTGATGATGGCGGTGCCGCCGTCGGTCGCGCAGCTCGATGGAGCCAACCGGCGATCGGAGGTCGGCGCGGTGTTCCGCCAGGCGCTCTGGCTGGCGGTGATCCTGGGCGTGCTGCTGTGGTTCGGCGTGCGCCATGCCGAACCGCTGGTCAACCTGATCGGCGTTACGCCGGGCCTGCGCCACGACGTCAACGAATTCCTGCACGCGATCAGCTGGGGCGCGCCGGCGCTGGCCTGCTACTTCACCCTGCGCGGGCTGTCCGAGGGGCTGTCGCTGACGCGCCCGTCGATGATGTTCAGCCTTGGCGGCCTGGCCGTCCTGGCGCCGCTGGGTTACGTGTTCATGTTCGGCAAGCTCGGGCTGCCGCCGCAGGGCGCGCGCGGCTGCGGCATCGCCACGGCCCTGGTGTTGTGGCTGGAGATGCTGGGCTTTCTCGTCTACGTGCTGTGCCATCGCAACTACCGCGGGCTCAACCTGTTCGAGCATTTCGAATGGCCGCACTGGAAGCGCATCGGCGCGCTGCTGCACATCGGCCTGCCGATGGCGGTGACGTTGCTGGCCGAGGCGGGGTTGTTCGTGGCGACCGCGCTCCTGATCGGCACCATGGGCGAGAACGTGGTGGCCAGCCACCAGGTGGCGATCAACGTCGCCTCGGTGTTCTTCATGATCCCGCTGGGGTTGGCCATGGCGATCACCGTGCGGGTCGGCAACGCGGTGGGTCGCGACGACGCGCGCGGGGTGCGCTACGCCGGCTTCTGCGGCATCAGCCTGGCCCTGCTCACCCAGCTGCTCTCGGCCGCGGTGATGCTGGGCCTGCCGCATGCGATCGCCTCGCTGTATACGCGCAGCGCGACGGTGATCGACCTGGCCGCACAGTTGCTGGTGCTGGCGGGACTGTTCCAGTTTTCCGACGGCATCCAGGTCGCTTCCAACGGTGCGCTCAGGGGCCTGAAGGACACCCGCGTGCCGATGGCGATCACCCTGTTCGCGTACTGGGGCGTGGGCATGCCGGTGGGCTGGTGGCTGGCGTTCCGGCACGGGCTGGGCGCGCGCGGCATGTGGATGGGGCTGATCGCGGGCCTCAGCGTGGCGGCGGTGCTGCTGTTCGCGCGCTTCTGGCGCAGCGCCTGGCGGCACCGCTGGCTGGCGACCCCCCCGGAAGACACCATGACGGTGCGTTCCCAAGCGGTTACGCTCAACGATCATCTCTAGCATCAGCGACAACGACCCATGAGCACCCCGCCGCCCCTGCGCCGCCCGAACGGATTCTGGGCCTTCCTCTGCGTGATCGGCCGCGGTTTCAACGTGGTGCGGCTGGTGATCCTCAATCTGGTGTTCTTCGTGCTGCTGTTCGTCGTGCTGCTGCTGCTACTCGGCGGCGTGGCGGGCAGCCGCATGGCGCACACCATCAAGGACTCAAGCGTGCTGGTGCTCCAGCCCAGGGGCGAGCTGGTCGAGCAGTACAGCATCGAGCCCCTGCAGCGCGCGCTGGAGAGTCTCTCCGGCGAGCCGCCCAAGCAGTTGCAGATGCGCGACCTGGTCGGCGCCATCGACGCGGCGGCCACGGACAAGCGGATCAGCCGCATCCTGCTGCTGCCGGACGAACTCAAGGGCGGCGGCTTCGCCGCGCTGCGCGAGGTGGGCGCGGCGCTGGACCGTTTCCGCGCCGCCGGCAAGCCGGTGATCGTGTGGGGCGTGAATCTCGACCAGGGCCAGTACTACTTGGCCGCGCACGCCGACCGCATCCTGCTCGACCCGCAGGGCGGAGTGATGATCACCGGCCTGGCGAGCTACCGGCTGTTCTACAAGGACCTGCTCGACAAGCTCGGCGTGGACGTGCACCTGTTCCGCGTCGGCCGGTACAAGAGCGCCGCGGAGCCCTACATCCTCGACCACGCCTCGGACGATTCCAAGGCGGCCGACCGCTTCTGGATGAGCGGGCTCTGGGACGAATACATCGACGAGGTGGCCAGGCTGCGCCGGCTCGATCCGGCCACCTTCCGCGCCGACATCGACAACCTGCCCCAGGCGATCGAGCGCACCGGCGGCGACCTCGCCCAGCTGGCGCAGGACGAGCATCTGGTCGATGGCACCGCCACCCGCGCGCAACTCGACGCGATGATGCGCAAGGCCGGCGTGCCGGCCGGCGACAAGCCGCAGGAGGGCTTCCGCCAGGTGAGCCTGGCGCGCTACGTCGCCAACCTCGAACATGACAGCCCGTTCGCCTCGGGCGTGGCCGTGGTGGTGGCCGAAGGCGAGATCGTCGGCGGCCGGCAACCGCAAGGCAGCGTCGGCGGCGAGTCCACCGCCGCGCTGATCCGCGCGGCGCGGCAGGACCGGCGCACCAAGGCGCTGGTGCTCCGGATCAATTCCCCCGGCGGCGAGGTCTATGCCGCCGAGCAGATCCGCCGCGAGGTCGAGCTGACCCGCAAGGCCGGCATCCCGGTGGTGGTCTCGATGGGCAACGTGGCCGCCAGCGGCGGCTACTGGATCGCGATGAATGCCGATCGCATCTATGCCGACCCGAACACCATCACCGGTTCGATCGGCATCTTCGGCATGTACTACGCGGTGCCGGGCACGCTGGAAAAGATCGGCATCCACAGCGACGGCGTGGGTACCGGCCCGATGGCCGGCGCGTTCGACATCACCCGGCCGCTCGATCCGCAGGCGGGCCAGGTGATCCAGGCGATCATCAACAAGGGTTATCGCGACTTCGTGGGCAAGGTCGCCCAGGCACGCGGCAAGAACTTCGAGGCGATCGATGCGATCGCGCAGGGTCGCGTGTGGACCGGCCGCCAGGCACTCGAGCGCGGGCTGGTCGACCAGCTTGGCGGCCTCGACGCCGCGCTCGACCAGGCCGCGGCGCTGGCGAAGCTAGGCAAGGGTTACCACGTGCACTACGTCGAGGCGCCGCTAGGCGGCTTCGAGCAGTTCCTGGTCGGCATGAACCAGAGCGCGATGGTGCAGGTGGCGCAGGGCTATGGCCTGCGCCTGCCGTCATGGCTGGCCGAGCTGCGGCAACTGGCCCCCGAACTCAAGCTGCTGCGCCACGCGCAGGCCGGCCGACCGAACGTCTACGCCTATTGCTTCTGCGCCCCGCGCTGACGCCGCCCTGATCCTTCCCGGTTACGGAGAAAGGCGCCCAGAGGCGGAAATGGGGAAGGCCTTGCGGAAGGCCCATCCTGGCCAGCTGGAGCGCGCAGGGTGGGCTTCAGCCATGGTGCACCCTGCGCGGTCACTGCTCCGCGTCGTCCAGCGCCTTCTGCTGCTCCTTGGCGCGATCGTCGACCAGCTTCTGCACGTCCTTTGCCTTCTGCTCGTCCTTCTTCATGTCGTCCCACGGCGTGGCCACGCGCTTGGATGCAGCGGTGGCCTGCGGTTCCGGCGCCTTGTTCGAGCAGCCGGCCAACGCAAGCAGGCAGGCGAGTGGCAGCAATAGCTTCATGGTGGTTCCCCTTGTCGACCGGCCTTCAGTGTCCCGCCGCCGCGCGATGGCGGCAAGCGCATCGGCTAAGCTCTGCGCC
Source organism: Frateuria sp. GZRe14 (assembly GCF_051900395.1). Taxonomy (NCBI): domain Bacteria; kingdom Pseudomonadati; phylum Pseudomonadota; class Gammaproteobacteria; order Lysobacterales; family Rhodanobacteraceae; genus Frateuria; species Frateuria sp. GZRe14. The sequence continues at coordinate 381,875 of NZ_JBHZGJ010000001.1, forward strand.
CATGAACCCGCGCACCGACGCCTGGCAGCTCACCGGCCACACCGCCCTGATCACCGGCGCCAGCAAGGGCATCGGCCTGGCCGTCGCGCGCGAGCTCGGTGGGCTGGGCGCGGACCTGCTGTTGGTGGCCCGCGACGACGTCCACCTGGAGCAGGTACGCGCCGAACTGGCCGAGGACCTGCCCGGGCGCGAGGTGCTGGCCTTCGGCGCCGACCTGACCGAGGAAGAGGAACGGCTGGCGGTGTTCGACTGGATCGCCGACCTGGACGCGCCGGTCTCGCTGCTGGTCAACAACGCCGGCGGGAATGCGCCCGACGCTACGCTCGCCTACGACAGCGCCGACTACCGCGCGATCTTCGAGCAGAACCTGTTCAGCGCCTTCGAGATGTGCCGGTTGGCGCATCCGCACCTGGCCGAGCACGGCAACGCGGCGATCGTGAACGTCGGTTCCGTTTCCGGCGTGGTGCATGTACGCACCGGCTCGCCCTACGGCATGGCCAAGGCCGCGCTGCACCAGCTCACCCGCAACCTGGCAGTGGAATGGGCGGTGGACGGCATCCGCGTAAACGCGGTGGCACCCTGGTACATCCGCACGCAACGCTCGGAGCCGGCGCTGGCCGACGCGGATTACCTGGAGGAAGTGCTCGATCGCACGCCACTCAAGCGCATCGGCGAGCCGGAGGAAGTGGCCGCCGCGGTGGCCTTCCTGTGCCTGCCCGCGGCCGGCTACATCACCGGCCAGGTGCTGGCGGTGGATGGCGGGTTTCTGAGCTTCGGCTTCTGACTTCCGCATGGTGGGCTTCGGCCCGTCAGGCGCGCAGCCGCGAGGAGCGGTCGGCTGAAGCCAACCCTGCAAAGGCCGTCAGTCGCCGCAGTTGGTCAGTTGCGCCTGCAGCTGCGCCTCGCGTTTCTCCAGCGGCGGGCGCTGGCTCTTGAAGGCGTTGCCGAGCGTGTGCTCGTTCTGGTCGTAGGCGTCCTGCAGGGCCTGGCAGGTCTCCTCGACGTCCATCTCGCGGCACTGGTCCTGCACCCAGACGTAGTCGTTGGCGACCATGCCGGAGGTGACGCGCCCGCGGTTGGCTTCCGGCGCGGAGATGCCCGCCGCGCCACGGTCTGGGCCGTACACCTCCGACAGTGGCAATTGTTCGGCTCCGAGCACGCCGTAGGGCGCCTGGTAGGGCGGCGGGTTGCCGTTGTCGCTCAGGTAGGTCTTGCCGTCGGTGGCGCGCACGCAGGTGTACAACAGCGGCAGGGGCGCGGAAGGGGCGCGAGCCGGTGGCGGAGCGGCGGGTTCCGGCGGCGCCCCGGAGGTCGGCGGGGCGGCTGGCCGCGGCGCCGCGGGGGCATCGGCGACCTGCATCGTGCGTTGCTGCTGGCCGGCGCCGCAGGGGGTGTCCTGGTAGATCACCCGGCCGTCGGCGGTGGTGCACTCGTAGATCGTGGTGGCCGCTGCGTTGCCGCACCACGCCAGTCCGGCGAAGAGCAGGCCGAGGCCCAGCAAAATGGAAAGAGGCGGGCAGCGCATGGGGCGATTGTAGGACCGGACGAGTGAACCGGGCGGCTGAAAATCCCCTGTGCGGTCGCGCCGGAGGGAGGCGGCCGCCGATCGCCTTGTCCCGTCGTCTCCCGCGAGCCCGACCTCCCGCGCCAGCCTCCCATTTGAAAAGGATGCGGGATCAGGCGCGGGCGCAGTCTGAGGCTAGAAATCGGGCTCGTGTTCCTCGGCGGCGAAGCCCAGCGTCACCGCGCCCTCGCCCACGTTGACCATGCCGGTGATGCTCATCGGCGCTTCGAGCAGTGACACGCCGGTTTCCTCGCACGCCTGGCGCAGGGCGTCGTAGCCGGGCAGCTTGGCCAGTTCGGCCAGGTTGCCGCCGTAGCTGACGCAGACCACCGGCACCATCAGGCCGGCGCGCACGCGCCGGGTGGCATAGCCGAACAGCATCTCGGCGCCGTGCTCGAAACCGCGCACCTTGCCGACCGGGCCGGTCTCGCCGCGGAAGCAGCGCAGCAGCGGCTTGATGTCCAGCGCCGTGCCGACCACCGCGCTGAACAGGCTGACGCTGCGGTCGCCACGCTTGCGGGTGCGGCTGCGCAGGTGGTGCAGGTCGCGCGGCAGCATGTAACCGTAGGTATGGTTGGCGACCACGCCCAGGCGCTCGCGGATCGCCGGCGGCGCTTCGCCGGCCTGGATCAGCCGCGTCGCCTCGAACACCGCGGGGCCCTCACCGGCGAACACGTTGCGCGTGTCGACCACGCGCATCAGGAACGGGCCCGGCACGCCGGCGCGCTCGCGCACCTCGCGGTAGTTCTTGAGGATCGCGAAACTGGCCTTGAGCACGTGCTCGTGGATCGGGCTGCGCGTGGCGGTGATGGTCAGGCAGAACACGCAGTCCTGCTCCAGCACCAGCTTGTCCAGGAACATCCGCTGTACGTCCTCGACCGAGCACGGTTCGGTCTCGGCCGCGTGGGTGCCGGCCAGCTTCATGTACAGGAAGCGGTCGATCTCCTCCTGGTTGCGGTCGTCCTTGAACACGCTTCCGTCGAGCTTCACGATGATCGGCATCACCGCGATGCCGTGTTGCTCGAGGAACGCCTGCGGAAGGTCGCAGGACGCGTCGATAGCCAGCCCCATCCGCATGTGTCATTCCCCCTGGTCAATGACGCGTTGAACATAACACGCACGTCAATATTGCGACTTGGGTCATGGTGCGCGGTTTCCACTTGGGTTATCGGCTGCTTGCGCGAGCGCTTGAGTGACGATTCGGGGCACGCACCGTAGAATGCGCGCACTCGAATGGCTCCTGCCGGCGTGGCGTCGCCGGCGCGCGCATCGCGATCGCGGTGCGTTTCCCTTCGGATACACCATGAAAGACAAGCAAGCGATCGTCTCCAACTGGCTGCCGCGGTATACCGGCACGCCGCTGGAACAGTTCGGCCAGCACATCCTGCTGACCAATTTCGGCCTGTACGTGGACCTGTTCGCGCAGTGGCATGGCGTGGAAGTGCAGGGCCGTGACCGGCCGATGCCCAACGCCACCGCCGACGGCATCACCCTGATCAACTTCGGCATGGGCAGTCCCAACGCCGCCACGGTGATGGACCTGCTCAGCGCGGTGCAGCCGCATGCGGCGCTGTTCCTGGGCAAGTGCGGCGGCCTCAAGAAAAAGAACCAGCTTGGCGACCTGGTGTTGCCGATCGCCGCGATCCGCGGTGAAGGCACCTCCGGTGACTACCTCCTGCCCGAGGTGCCGGCCCTGCCGGCGTTCCAGCTGCAGCGCGCGGTTTCCACCATGATCCGCGACCTCGGCCACGACTACTGGACCGGGACCGTCTACACCACCAACCGGCGCGTGTGGGAACACGACGAGGCGTTCAAGGACTACCTGCGCCGCACCCGCTGCATGGCGGTGGACATGGAGACGGCGACCATCTTCGCGGCGGGCTTCGCCAACAAGATTCCCTGCGGCGCGCTGCTGCTGGTGTCCGACCAGCCGATGGTCCCCGAGGGCGTCAAGACCGAAGCCAGCGACCGCAGCGTGACCGAGAAGTACGTCGAGGCGCACATCCGCATCGGCATCGAGGCGCTCAAGCTGGTCCGCCGCAACGGGCGCAGCGTCAAGCACCTGCGCTTCGAGGACGAGATGGAAGGCGACTGATGCCTTGAAGCCCTCCCCTTCGGGGGAGAGGCCAGGGGCGCGCAAGAATCTGCGCCGCGGATTGCGTCCGCATCGCGCCGCTTTCACCCGCAGATGACCGCCCGCGCGGCAAGGTGGGGGAGTCCGATCCCCAGCGCGTGTCGGCGTCGACGTTCGTCCGTTCCGCCGATCCTTGCCAGACCCCCACCGCTCTGACAGGCACGCGCTCCCCGCGCGAGGCGAACCCTTGCGCCCGTCCCGCGGCGCCCCGCGCCCGCAAGGAGCCAGCAACCCATGAGCGAAACCGTCGGCGATTTCATCCTGCAGCGCCTCACCGACTGGGGCATCCGGCGCATCTTCGGTTTCCCGGGTGATGGCATCAACGGGATCATGGGCGCGATGGGCCGCGCGGCGGAGCGTTTCGACTACGTGCGCGTGCGCCACGAGGAAATGGCCGCCTTCATGGCCGGCGCGCATGCCAAGTTCACCGGCGAGATCGGCGTGTGCATGGCCACCTCCGGCCCCGGCGCGATCCATCTGCTGAATGGTCTGTACGACGCACAGATGGACCACATGCCGGTGCTGGCGATCGTCGGCCAGTCCGCGCGCAGCGCGATCGGCAGCGACTACCAGCAGGAAGTCGACCTGCAGGTGCTGTTCCAGGACGTCTGCGGCTACGTCGAAACCGTGCTGTCGCCGATGCAGGTGCGCCAGGTGATGGACCGGGCGATTCGCATCGCCGCCGCTCGGCGCACGGTCACCTGCGTGATCGTGCCCAACGACATCCAGGAACTGCCGGCGGTCAGGCATCCGCCGCGCAAGCACAACGACGTCTACACCGGCGTGGGCTACGCCAACCCTTGCCCCGTGCCGGGCGACGAAGACATCAAGCGCGCCGCCGACATCCTCAACGACGGCCGCAAGGTGGCGATCCTGATCGGCGCCGGCGCCATGCATGCGGGCGACCAGGTGGTCGCGGTGGCCAACCGGCTCGATGCCGGCATCGCCAAGGCACTGCTCGGCAAGGCCGCGCTGCCGGACGACCTGCCCTTCGTCACCGGCTCGATCGGCCTGCTCGGCACCAAGCCGAGCTGGGACATGATGAACGATTGCGACACCCTGCTGATGGTCGGCACCACCTTCCCGTACTCCGAGTTCCTGCCCGAGGAAGGCCAGGCACGCGCAGTGCAGATCGACATCGACCCGCGCAACGTGTCGATGCGCTATCCGACCGAAGTGAACCTCATCGGCGACAGCGCGCAGGTGCTCGAACGCCTGCTGCCGCTGCTGCGCCCGAAGGAAAACCCGGACTGGCGCGAGCGCATCGAACTCAACGTGCGCAAGTGGTGGCGCGACCTCGAAGCCAAGGCGATGCAGCCGGCCAACCCGATCAATCCGCAGCGCATCTTCTGGGAGCTCTCGCCGCGCCTGCCCGACAACACCATCATCTGCGGCGACTGCGGCTCGCACACCAACTGGTACGCGCGCGACGTGAAGATCCGCAAGGGCATGATGGCCTCGCTCTCGGGCAAGCTGGCCACCATGGGCAGCGGCATGCCCTATGCGATCGCGGCCAAGTTCGCCTACCCGGAACGCCCGGTGCTGGCGATCGTCGGCGACGGCGCCATGCAAATGAACGGCAACGCCGAGCTGATCACCGTCAAGCAGTACTGGAAGAAGTGGTCCAACCCCTGTTTCGTGGTGATGGTGCTGCACAACGACGACCTCAACCAGGTGACCTGGGAGCAGCGCGCGCTGGGTGGCGACCCGAAGTTCTCCGAATCGCAGGACGTGGAGGAGTTCTCCTACGCCAAATACGCCGAGCTGCTCGGCTTCAAGGCGATCCGCGTCGACCGGCCCGAGGACCTGGCCACCGCGTGGGAGCAGGCCTTCGCCGCCGACCGGCCGGTGCTGCTGGACATCATCAGCGACCCGGACGTGCCGCCGCTGCCGCCGCACATCACCTGGAAGCAGGCCAGGGACTACATGACCGCACTGGCCAAGGGCGATCCGGACGAGGGCGGCATCATCAAGCAGAGCCTGCGCCAGGTGCTCGCCGGCATCCTGCCGAACAATTCACGATGAACGACGCACGGCCCGCGCCTGTCGCGACCGTTCCCGCAACGCGCCGCATCGCCCGCATCGAAGTGGATGCCTATCGCATTCCCACCGATGCGCCGGAGGCCGACGGCACCATCGCCTGGGATGCGACCACCATGGTGCTGGCGCGGGTGTCGGCCGGTGGGCATACCGGCCTTGGCTGGACCTACGCCCATGCCGCGGCGGGTGCGGTGATCGCCGACCCGCTGCGCGACGTGCTGCTGAACCAGGACATCGACGACATTCCCCGCGCGTGGGCCTCGATGAACCGCGCCTTGCGCAACATCGGGCGGCCCGGCGTGGGCCTGATGGCGATCGCCGCCGTCGACGTGGCGCTGTGGGACCTGAAGGCACGCCTGCACGGCACTTCGGTGGTGCGCCTGATGGGCCGTGCGCGCGAGGCGGTGCCGGTGTACGGCAGCGGTGGTTTCACCTCCTATTCGATCGGCCGTCTGCAGGAACAGCTCGCCGGGTGGGCCGGTGAGGGCATGACGCGGGTCAAGATGAAGGTCGGCACGCACCCGGATGACGATCCGTCGCGCGTGCACGCCGCGCGCGAGGCGATCGGCCCGGCGGTCGAACTGATGGTCGATGGCAACGGCGCCTACGAACGCAAACAGGCGCTGGCGCTGGCTAGTGGTTACGCCCGCGACAGCGTGGGCTGGTTCGAGGAGCCAGTGTCCTCCGACGATCTCGAAGGGCTGCGCCTGCTGCGCGACCGCGCGCCAGCCGGCATGGATATCGCCGCCGGCGAGTACGGCTGGGATGCCTGGTACTTCCGCCGCATGCTTCGGGCCGGCGCGGTCGACGTGCTGCAGGTCGACGCTACCCGCTGCGGCGGCTTCACCGGCTTCCTGCAAGCGGCCGCGCTGGCGCGCGGCTTCGGCATCCCGGTCTCGGCGCACTGCGCGCCACACCTGCACGCGCACGTGTGCAGCGCAATCGGGCACCTCAAGCACGTGGAGTATTTCCACGACCACGCACGCATCGAGTCGATGTTCTTCGACGGCCTGCCGGCGCTGCGCGATGGTGCGCTGGTGGTCGATGCGGACGCGCCCGGGCTGGGCCTGACGTTCAAGCAGCGCGACGCGGAGCGTTACCGCATCGCTCCGGAAGGACTCCTGACATGACCGCCAGAACACGCCATGGCCAAACAGGCCGCTCCCTCGAGGTCGGCCGGCCTCCCAGCAGGAGCGCACCGGGTGCGCGACCGCCCGAAGCGGCATGCCCACGGTCGCGCACAGGCTGCGCTCCGACAGGAGAATCAGCGGGTCACTTGCGGGGAGGGGCGACATCATGACCAAGCAGCGGGAGCACGGCTCCGTCCCTTCGTTCCCCCGCAAACCCGACGCTTCCGGCGCCGAGGCGGCCGCATCGTCCACCGATGGCCGCGGCCGCCAGGACAGCCACCGCGATGCCGCGGTACTGCCGCTGGCGCCGCCGCGCGTGCGCCACTCGCACAGCAACCGCTTGGCCTTTTCCAGTGCCGCCGCCGCCGTGCTGGCGCAGGACCTCGCCGCGGCGCTGGAAGGCGAGGTCTGCTTCGACGACGGCAGCCGTGCGCTCTACGCCACCGACGGCTCGATCTATCGCCAGGTGCCGATCGGCGTGGTCAAGCCGCGCCACGCCCGCGACGTGATCGAAACGCTGCGCATCTGCCGCGAACACGACGCGCCGGTGCTCTCGCGCGGCGGCGGCACCAGCCTGGCCGGCCAGTGCTGCAACACCGCGGTGGTGATGGATTTCTCCTACCACCTCAACCAGATCGTCGCGATCGATCCGGAGCAACGTCGTGCGCGCATCGAACCGGGCTGCGTGCTGGACGACCTGCGCGACCAGGCGGAGAAGCACCACCTCACCTTCGGCCCGGATCCGTCGACCCACGCGCACAACACGCTGGGCGGCATGATCGGCAACAACTCCTGCGGCGTGCACTCGGTGATGGCCGGGCGCACTGCCGACAACGTGCACGCGCTGGAGATCGTCACCTACGACGGCCTGCGCATGCGCGTCGGGCCGACCAGCGAAGAGGAGCTGGAACAGATCATCCGCGAGGGCGGGCGGCGCGGCGAGATCTACGCCGGCCTCAAATCCATCCGCGATCGCTACGCCGACCTGGTCCGCGCGCGCTATCCGAAGATCCCGCGCCGCGTCTCCGGCTACAACCTGGACGAATTGCTGCCCGAGAACGGCTTCAACGTGGCGCGGGCGCTGGTCGGCACGGAAGGCACCTGCGTGACCATCCTGGAGGCCGAGGTGCGGCTGGTGCCCAGCCCGCCGGTGCGCTCGCTGCTGGTGCTCGGGTACCCGGACGTTTTCGAGGCCGGCGACCACGTGCCGCAGATCCTCGCCTTCGGCCCGACCGGCCTGGAAGGCATCGACGACGCGCTGATCGCCGACATGAAGCGCAAGGACATGCACCCGAAGGACCGCGCCCTGCTGCCGCCGGGCGGCGGCTGGCTGATGGTCGAGTTCGGCGGCGACTCCAAGGACGAAGCCGACGGCAAGGCCCGCAAGCTGATGCAGACGCTCAAGGCCGAGGACCACCCGCCGAGCATGAAGCTGTTCGACGACCCGGCCGAGGAAGGCATGCTGTGGACGATCCGCGAGTCGGGCCTTGGCGCCACCGCGCGCGTTCCCGGCCAGCCGGACGGCCATCCCGGCTGGGAGGACGCCGCCGTACCGCCGGACAAGGTCGGTCCGTACCTGCGCGACTTCCGCAAGCTGCTGGCCAAGTACACCTACACCTGCGCACTGTACGGCCACTTCGGCGACGGCTGCATCCACTGCCGCATCGCGTTCGACCTGTCCACGCCCGAGGCGGTGGCGCAGTGGCGCGCCTTCATGGACGAGGCCTCCGACCTGGTGTTGTCCTACGGAGGCTCGCTCTCCGGCGAGCATGGCGACGGCCAGGTGCGCGCCTCGTTCCTGCCCAAGATGTTCGGCGACGAGCTGGTCCAGGCCTTCGGCGAGTTCAAGGCGCTGTGGGACCCGCGCGGGCGCATGAACCCCGGCAAGGTGGTCGATCCCAACCCGATGGACGCCGACCTGCGCGATGGTCCGGGCTACCAGCCGCCCAAGCTCAAGACCGCATTCGCCTTTCCGGCCGACGGCATGAGCTTCGCGCAGGCGGCGCGCCGCTGCGTCGGCGTGGGCAATTGCCGCAACAAGCACAAGAACGTGATGTGCCCGAGCTACCGCGCCACCCACGAGGAGAAGTGGAGCACGCGCGGGCGCTCGCACCTGTTGTTCGAGATGCTCGAAGGCGACCCGTTGAAAGACGGCTGGCGCAGCGAGGCGGTGCGTGACGCGCTGGACATGTGCCTGGCCTGCAAGGGCTGCAAGAGCGACTGCCCGGTCAACGTGGACATGGCTACCTACAAGGCCGAGTTCATGCATCACCACTACGAAGGCCGCCTGCGCCCGCGCGCGGCCTATGCGATGGGGCGCATCTTCGACATCGCCCGCGTCGCGTCGCACGTGCCGTGGCTGGCCAACGCGATCCTGCAGACGCCCGGACTCTCGCACCTGGCCAAGGCGATCGGCGGCATCGCCCAGCAACGCACGATGCCGCGGTTCGCCAGCGAGACCTTCCGCGACTGGTTCGCCGCGCGCGAAAAATCCCGCATGCGCGGCCCGGAAGTGCTGCTGTGGCCGGACACGTTCAACAACTACCTGCATCCTGATCCACTCAAGGACGCGGTCGGCGTGCTGGAGGCGGCCGGCTACCGCGTGGTGGTCCCGCAGGCGACGCTGTGCTGCGGGCGTCCGCTGTATGCCGAGGGCATGCTGGACAAGGCCCGCGCGCAGCTGTCGGACATCCTCGATGCGCTCTCGCCGCACATCGACCGCAGCGTGCCGGTGGTCGGGCTCGAGCCCTCCTGCGTCGCGGCGTTCCGCGACGAGCTGCCCAATCTGTTCCCGGGCGACGAACGCGCGCACTGGCTCTCGCGCAACACCTTCCTCTTCAGCGAGTACCTCGACCGTGTCGGCTACGCGCCGCCGCAGCTCAAGCGCAAGGCGCTGGTGCACGCGCACTGCCACCACCACGCGGTGATCGGCACCGATGCGGAGAAGCGGCTGCTCGCCAAGGCAGGGCTGGACTTCGAACTGCTCGATGCCGGCTGTTGCGGCATGGCAGGCTCGTTCGGCTTCGACGCGAAGAAAGTCGACGTCTCCCTCGCGATCGGCGAGCTGGAACTGCTGCCGGCCATCCGCGCGGCCGATCCGGACACGCTGATCATCACCAACGGCTTTTCCTGCCGCCAGCAGATAGGGCAATGCACCGGCCGCACCGCGCTGGACGTGTCGCAGGTGCTGGCGATGGCGCTGGCGCAGGGCACGTCCAACCTCGACCCGATTCCCCGCCGCGAGCGCGAAGCGCCGCTGCCCTCGGCGCGGCCGGAGCCCGGGCGCGGGGGCGAGGGGTGGGGAGGGCACGCAAGGTGAGGGTGGACCCGACGCCCTTCGATCCTGCTCCACCTGGCCGGCCACCACGCAGGAGCGCCAATCCATGCATTACCAACTGATCCACCAGGGCGACACGCGCACCTGGGCCGTCGTGCTCGAGACCGGCGACGAGGCCAACGCCTGCCTGCTCGCCTTTGCCAGGGCGCAGCAGCTGTCGGCCGCGCACCTGACCGCCATCGGCGCCTTCCAGCGCGCGGTGCTGGGCTATTTCGACTGGGACGCCAGGGACTACAAGCGCAACCCCGTCGACGAACAGGTGGAAGTGGTCTCGCTGATCGGCGACGTGGCGCTCAAGGACGACGAACCCCGGCTGCACATGCACGCGGTGCTGGGCCGGTCCGACGCCCGCGCGCTGGGCGGCCACCTGCTGGAGGGCCACGTGCGGCCCACGCTGGAAGTGATCGTCACCGAGGCGCCCGCGCACCTGCGCCGCCGCCACGACCCGGTCTCGGGTCTTGCATTGATCCACCTCGACAAGGAGCTGCCATGACCACGCCAGAACCGATCGGCCAGCGCCGCTGGGCCATCGCCGAGGGCTACATCCCGCCCGGCGGCACGCATGCGGACGATCCGCGTTTCCTGAGCCACGAAACCGCCTGCCTGCTCAACACCAACGCGCAGGACGCGCAGGTGACCCTCACCATCTACTTCAAGGATCGCGACCCGGCCGGTCCCTACCGCGTCACCGTGCCGGCGCGGCGCACGCTGCACCTGCGCTTCAACGACCTGACCGATCCCGAGCCGATCCCGCGCGACACCGATTATTCGAGCGTGATCGAGTCGGACGTGCCGATCGTGGTGCAGCACACGCGGCTGGATTCGCGCCAGGCCGCGCTCGCGCTGCTTTCCACCATCGCCTACAGCTGATCCTGCAGGCACCGAAGGAGCCGCACCATGAAGAAACCCGAAGTCGTCGTCATCACCGGCGCCTCCGCCGGCGTCGGCCGCGCCACCGCCCATCGCTTCGCCCGCGACGGCGCGCGCATCGCCCTGATCGCGCGCGGCAGCGATGGCCTGGAAGTCGCCGCCGAGGAAGTGCGGCGGTTGGGTGGCGAGGCGTTGCCGATCCCGCTGGACGTGTCCGACGCCGACGCGGTCGAGGCCGCGGCCGAGCGCGTCGAGCGGGAGCTCGGCCCGATCGACATCTGGATCAACGATGCCATGGCGACCATCTTCGCGCCGGTCCACCAGATCAGCCCGGCGGAGTTCCGCCGAGCCACCGAGGTCACTTACCTGGGCACCGTGTACGGCACCATGGCGGCGCTCAAGCGCATGCGCGAGCGCGGCCGCGGCACCATCGTGCAGGTGGGGTCGGCGCTGGCGTATCGGGCGATACCGCTGCAGGCGCCCTACTGCGGCGCGAAGTTCGCCATCCGCGGCTTCACCGACGCGCTGCGCGTGGAGCTGATGCACGAGCGGAGCGACATCCACATCACGATGGTGCAGCTGTCCGCCTTCAACACGCCGCAGTTCCAATGGGGCCGCACCAAGCTGCCGCGCCGGCCGCAGCCGGTGCCGCCGATCTTCCAGCCGGAGGTCGCGGCCAGGGGCATCCACTGGGCCGCGCATCACCGGCGGCGCGAGCTCAACGTGGGTTTTCCCGCGGTCAAGGCGATCCTCGGCAACAAGCTGTTCCCGAAGCTGGGCGACCGCCGCCTGGTCAAGCTCGGCTACGCCGGCCAGATGGGCCAGCTGCCGCTGCCGGAAGACCGGCCGGACAACCTTTACGAAGCGGTGCGCGAGGATTACGGCACGCACGGCCGCTTCGATGCCCGCTCCAAGGCGTACAGCCTGCAGTTGTGGGCCACGACGCACCGCGGCCTGCTCGCCGCCGGCGTGCTGGCGGCCGGGGCACTGTTGTGGGCGGGAAGCCGTGGCCCGCGCCGGGCGGGGCATGTGTAGGCCGGTGGGTTCGGCCTACCGCCGAGGTGCGCCAGGGTGGGCCCAGGCCCACCCTGCGCCATCAGTAGCGCGGCACCGAGGAATCGATCTCGCGTGACCACGCATCCATGCCGCCCTCGACGTTGAAGACGTCGGTGAACCCGTGCGCCGCGAAGCGCTCCGCCACGCCGCGGCTGGAGTTGCCGTGGTGGCAGATGAAGGCGATCGCCGTGTCCTTCGGCAGCGCGGCCAAGGCGTCGTAGCCCTCCTCCTCCAGCACACGCGCCTGCGCCAGCGACGGGGCCAGGGCGCGGCCAGCGGCCGGGCGCACGTCGACCAGCAGCACGCTGCCGTCGGCCAGGCGTGCCTTCAGTTCCTGCACGCTGAGCGACTTGATTTCCTGCGCGCCGGGGAACTTCAGGCTCAGGCCTTCGCCCTGCACGGTGGAGACCCAATCGATCACGATGCCCTTGGCGCGCTGCGCGCTGCCCGGGTCGAAATGCACCTCGATGCCGTTGGCGGTCACCACGATGTCGTGGTCGCCGGCCGGCGCCAGCTGGAAGCCGGCGCTGTGGTCGGGGCCGATCTCCAGGTGCAGCGCCAGTCCCTGTGCGTTGGCGATGCCGTTGCGGATGGCCTCGGCCGCCTTGTCGGTGATCGTGATCTCCGGCGGCGTGCGGTCCGGCGGGGTGGCGCCGAACAGCGAATGCAGTTCGCCGCTGGCGTACATCTGGCGGATGATGTCGGCGCCGCCGACCAGCTCGCCCTCGACGTACAGCTGCGGGATCGTCGGCCAGTCCCCGAACACCTTGATGCCCTCACGGATTTCCGGATCGTCCAGCACATTGACCGTGTGGTATTCGGGCAACAGCTCGTTGAGCGTGTTGGTCGCGGCCGCGGAGAAACCGCACATCGGCTGGCGACGGTCGCCCTTCATGAACAGCACCACGCGGTGGTCCTTGAGCAGGGTTTCGATGCGTTCGCGGGTGGCAGGGTCGAGGGACATGGGAAAGCTCCGGCAAAGAGGGCCAATGATACGCCCCGCAGATGGGGGCGGTGCCAGGCGATCCCAATCGCCGCGCTATTTCACCGCAGTGGCGGCGGCCGGCAGGATCGCGTCGGTCCACAGCGTGTACTGCGCGGCGCCGGGGTGCAGACCGTCGTCGGCTACCAGGTCCGGATGTCGGCGCGAGATCGGCGTGATGTCCACCCAGCGCGTGCCCGCGCGGCCGGCCTCGTCGCGGGCGATCGCGTTGTAGACGTCCAGGGCGCGGGCGATCTGCGCCGGGTCGCGATCCTGCTCGCGGGCGAAACGGGTGACGCCCCAGTCGGGAATCGAGACGACCACCACATGCGCGGCCCGGTCGCCCGCCAGTGCGATCGCCCGTCGAAGCAGGCCGCTGAACTGGGAGCGGTACTCACCGGCCGCGCGGCCCCGGTACTGGTTGTTGACGCCGATCAGCAGGGTGACCAGGTCGTAGGGCGGCGTGAACGTGGCCGCGTCCATCGCGGCGGAAAGCTCGTCGGTGGTCCAGCCGGTCACGGCGATGATCTGCGGGTCGTCGATGGCCACGCCACGCGCGCGCAGCTGGTGCACCAGTTGCACGGGCCAGCGGCCGGTCGCGGGAACGGCTTCACCGATGGTGTAGGAATCGCCCAGGGCGAGGTAGTGCAGGGGCATGGCAGCGCTCCGGTGGGTGGTCCTTCGACTCCGGCGCCGGACATCCAGGCTCGGGCCGAAAGGATATGTTGGCCGCCCGGGAAACCGTTCGCGCTGGGCATAGCCCCCAGGGTGAAGTCGAAGCGCTGGCGGCAACCACGCGCCCAAACCCCAGTCCCGCGGGGGAGGGGCCTTGGATCAGGCGATGGCCGACTCGCACGCCTGCTCCTGCGCCATCCGCGAGAGCACCCGCTCGACCCGCACGAACACCTCGGCCAACTGGTCCGGCGGCGGCAGCAGGGTCAGGCGGAAGTGGCGGCTGTGCGGCACGTTGAAGCTGGACCCGGGCACGACCAGCACCGCTTCCTCCTCCAGCAGGCGCAGCGCAAACACGTTGTCGTCGAACCGCGGCAGGCGCTCGGCCCGTACCTGCGGGAACGCATACAACGCGCCCGCGGGAGCGACCAGGTCGAGAAACCCGCTCGATGCCACGCCTTCCAGCACCGCGCGACGTGCCTCGTGCAGGCGCCCGCCGGGGGCGGTGAGCGCGGCGATCGTGGCGCGACCGGTCAGCGCCGGCTCGACCGCCCACTGCGCGGTGACGTTGGCGCACAGGCGCAGCGCGGCCAGCAGCTGCAGCGCATCGCGGTAGGCGCCGGTGCGCGCCGGATCGCCGGACAGGCTCAGCCAGCCGACGCGGTAGCCGCAGGCGCGGTGCACCTTCGACAGCCCGCCGAAGCTCAGGCACGGGTGCGTGCCGGCGACCTCGGCCAGTGGCTGGAAGGGCGCGTCGTCGTAGAGGATCTCGTCGTAGATCTCGTCGGCGAACAGCAGCAGGTCGTGGCGCTGCGCGATTGCCACCAGCTGTTCCAGCAGCGCGCGCGGATACACCGCGCCGGTGGGGTTGTTCGGGTTGATCAACACCAGCGCGCGGGTGCGCGAAGTGATCAGCGACTCGAGTTCTTCCGGATCGGGCAGGTGCGCGTTCTGCGCCAGGCAGCGGTAATAGCGCGGGCTTCCGCCGTTCAGGATGGTCGCCGCGCTCCACAGCGGATAGTCGGGGCTGGGCAGCAGCACCTCGTCGCCCGGCTGCAGCAGCGCGCGCAACGACAGGTCGATCAGCTCGCTGACGCCGTTGCCGACGAAGATGCGCTCCACCGCCACGCCCTGCGCGCCGCGCGCGCGTTGCTGCGCGGCGATTGCCTCGCGCGCCTCTTCCAGCCCCTGTTCGTGGCCGTAGCCCTCGCTGTCGGCCAGGTGTGCGGCGATCGCCTGGCGCAGGTGGCCCGGCGTCTCGAAACCGTAGCGGGCCGGGTTGCCGATGTTGAGCTTGACGATGGCGTGGCCGGCCGACTCCAGTTCGCGGGCGCGGCGGGTAAGCGCGCCGCGGATCTCGTAGCGCACGTCGGCGAGGTGGGGGCTGGGGGTGATCGACGCGGAAAGGGACGGAACCGGCACGGGGTCCTCTGCGGGGCCTTGTAAAGCCGCCGATGCTAGCAGTGCGGGGTGCGCGGCGGACACCGCCTCGGCGAGGCATAATCGGGAACCTATGAGCGATGCCGCGACCATCGAACGCCTGCGCCACATCGGTTGGCGGGGCGACCTGCCACCCGGTGGACACCGCATCGCCCGCGTGGTGGCGCAGCATCGCGCCGGCTACGAACTGCACGACGGCCAGGCACTGTTCGGCGCGCAGCCGGCCGGACATTTCCTCAAGCGCACCCTCGATCCGGCCGACCGCCCCGCGGTAGGCGATTTCGTCGAGGTGGAGGAGGGCCGGCCGCCGCACATTCTCAGCGTGCTGCCACGGCGCAGCGTGCTTTCGCGCGCCGCCGCGGGCGAGCGCTACGAGCGGCAGATCATCGCCACCAACATCGACTACGTGCTGGTGCTCACCGGGCTGGACAACGATTTCAACCCGGCGCGCATCGAGCGCTACCTGTCGCTGATCGAGGATTCCGGCGCGCAACCGGTGGTGCTGCTGAGCAAGCTCGACCTGCAGGCCGATGGCGATGCGCGCCTGGCCGCGCTGCGCGAGCGCCTGCCGGATACCACGCCGATCCACGCCGTCAACGGCAAGGACCCGGCCAGCGCCGAGCTTCTCGCGCGATACCTGGGGCCCGGCGACAGCGCGGTGCTGGTCGGATCGTCCGGCGCCGGCAAGTCCACCCTGACCAACACCCTGCTCGGCACCGAACGCATGGCCACCGGCGCGGTGCGCGAGCACGACAGCCGCGGTCGCCACACCACCACCCACCGCGCGCTGCTGATGCTGCCCACCGGCGGTTGCCTGATCGACACGCCCGGCATGCGCGAACTGAAGCTCACCGGCGAGGAAAACCTCGACCTGTTCGCCGACATCGAGGCGCTGGCCGAAACCTGCCGCTTCGCCGATTGCGGCCACGGCAGCGAGCCCGGCTGCGCGGTGCAATCGGCACTGGACTCGGGCGACCTGACCGCCGAGCGCTGGCGCAATTACCTCAAGCTGCGCGACGAGCGCGAGGAGCAGGCGGCGACGCTGGAGGCGCGCCTGCGCCGCCAGCGCGGCGGGCGTCCGCCGGACCGTCCGCACGGACATCGCGGCCGGCGCGAGCGGGAGTAAGGCGCGGCATGCACGGCAGCTGCGCGAATCCGGGCCGTCCCCGCACCGCGTGTGCGCCGAGGCCGCGATGAACGTCGACGCATCCGCCCGCCGGCACTACGCCGCGCTCGACCAGCGCCTGCTCGCCGCCACCCGCGCCATCAACATCCTGCCCACGGTGAGCTGGCCGGCCTCGCTGGAGCGGCGCATGATCGCTGCCTACGACAAGGGCGATTTCGCGTTGCCGGAGGTGCATTACGTCCGGCCGGACCTGGCCGCGGTGCGCGCCGAGCTGGCGGCGATCGAACGCGAAGCCGAGGTGCTGCTGGTCGGCGACCCGATCGGCGATTTCCTGTGCCGCACCGCCACCTCCTGGCGGGTGGCAGCGGAGATGCTCGAAGCGGTCGGCAGCGCCGGCGTCACCGCCCCGTCGATCGCCCTGTACGGGCGGCCGGGCGATGCGATCCCGGGCAGTGACAAGAGCAACCTGGACGCGGCGCGCTACTTCGTCGAGCTCTCGGACGAGCTTGGCGCTGACCTGCTCTCCGACACGGTGAGCATGAATCTTTCGGCCGAGGAACTGTGCGCTGACCTCAGCCAGGTGCTGGACGGCTTTTTCGGCCCCGGACGCATCGCGGTGGAAGTCGACCCCGAACTCACCGCCAAGGCCGCCGCCGGCGCCACGCGCATCCGCCTGCGCGGCGGCGCCCACTTCAGCGAATACGACCGCCACCAGCTGCTCGCGCACGAGGCGTTCGTGCATTCGCTCACCGCGCTCAACGGCCGCGAGCAGCCCCT
The DNA here is from genome assembly GCF_051900395.1 of Frateuria sp. GZRe14. Lineage (NCBI taxonomy): Bacteria > Pseudomonadati > Pseudomonadota > Gammaproteobacteria > Lysobacterales > Rhodanobacteraceae > Frateuria > Frateuria sp. GZRe14. The sequence goes on from NZ_JBHZGJ010000001.1 coordinate 399,003, forward strand.
GCTCGGCTCGCTGGCGCGCACCTCGCCGCGCGTCACCGCCACGCAGGAAGGGCTGGCAGTGTTCGCCGAGCTGATTTCCGGCGCCATCGACATCGCGCGGCTCAAACGCATCAGCCTGCGCATCCTGGCCATCGACATGGCGCTCAACGGGGCCGACTTCGTCGAGGTCTACAAATATTTCCGCCATTGCGGGCAGGGCACGGCCGACAGTTTCCACTCCGCGCAGCGGGTGTTCCGCGGCGTGCCGCTGACCGGCGGCGCGGTGTTCGCCAAGGACAACGTGTACCTGTCCGGCCTGCTCACCGTGCACACCTTCTTCCGCTGGGCGTTCAAGCAGCAGCGCATGGACCTGCTGCGCTACCTGTTCGCCGGCAAGCTGGCGCTGCACGACGTGATCACCCTGCAGCCGCATTTCGAGGCCGGCACCCTGCTGCCCCCGCGTTGGCTGCCACCGTGGATGCAGCGCGTGCATGGCCTGGCCGGCAAGCTGGCCTTCTCCCTGTTCGTCAACGGCATCCACATGGGGCAGGTGCAGGCGGACGAGCTGAATCTGCGGCTCTGAGCGCCATTGCCGCGCCAGACGGCCTGGCGTGGCTCCTGCAGGCGCCGGAAGGCTCGCAGGCGACCTGCCTGCTACCATGTGAGACCGCTTCCCCTCGCAGAAAAAAGCCGCCACCCATGGCCCATCCCGACGACCTGCGCCACGCCGCGCTCGAGTACCACCGCCATCCCCGCCCAGGCAAGATCAAGGTCACCGCGACCAAGGCGATGGTGACGCAGCGCGACCTGGCGCTGGCCTACTCGCCCGGCGTGGCCTACGCCTGCGAGGCGATCGTCGAGGACCCGCAGGCGGCCAGCCAGATGACCGCGCGCGGGAACCTGGTCGCGGTGATCACCAACGGCACCGCGGTGCTCGGCCTGGGCGACATCGGTCCGCTGGCCGGCAAGCCGGTGATGGAAGGCAAGGGCGTGCTGTTCCAGAAGTTCGCCGGCATCGACGTGTTCGACATCGAGTTGAACGAGCGCGACCCCGACAAGCTGGTCGACATCATCGCCGCGATGGAACCGACCTTCGGCGGCATCAACCTCGAAGACATCAAGGCGCCGGAGTGCTTCATCGTCGAGCGCAAGCTGCGTGAGCGGATGAACATCCCGGTGTTCCACGACGACCAGCACGGCACCGCGATCATCGTTGGCGCTGCCGTGCTCAATGCGCTGGAAGTGGTCGGCAAGAGGATCGAGGACGTCAAACTCGCCACCACGGGCGCCGGCGCGGCTGGCATCGCCTGCCTGGACATGCTGGTGGCGCTCGGCGTGAAGCCGCAGAACATTCTGGCGTTCGATCGCGAGGGCGTGATCCATACCGGGCGCCCGGGCCTGGATCCGGACAAGGCACGCTACGCGCGCGATACCGACAAACGCTCGCTGGCCGACATCGTGGCGGGCGCGGACGTGTTCCTGGGCCTCTCCGCCGGCGGCATCCTCAAGCCGGAAATGGTCGCGACCATGGCCGAGCGCCCGGTGATCCTCGCGCTCGCCAATCCCAACCCCGAAATCCTGCCCGAAGACGCCAAGCGCGTGCGGCCGGACTGCATCATCGCTACCGGCCGCTCGGATTACCCGAACCAGGTCAACAACGCGTTGTGCTTCCCGTACATCTTCCGCGGCGCGCTGGACGTGGGCGCCACCGGGATCAACGAGGCGATGAAGCTCGCCTGCGTGCGCGCGATCGCCGCCCTGGCGCGGATGGAGGCTTCGGATCTTGCCGGCGCCTACGGCGGCGAGGTGCCCTCGTTCGGCGCCGAATACCTGATCCCGCGTCCGTTCGACCCGCGCCTGCTGGTGATGCTGGCGCCGGCGGTGGCGCAGGCGGCGATGGATTCGGGTGTCGCCGCGCGACCGATCGAGGACATGGACGCCTACCGCGAGAAGCTCGGCCAGTTCATCTACCGCACCAGCCTGCTGATGAAGCCGGTGTACGAGCGCGCCCGCACGGACCTCAAGCGCGTGGTCTATGCCGAGGGCGAGGAAGAAACCGTGTTGCGCGCCGTGCAGACGGTGATCGACGAGAAGCTCGCCTTCCCGATCCTGATCGGCCGGCCGGACGTGATTGCCCAGCGCATCGAGCGGCTCGGCCTGCGCATTCGCGAGGGCGTGGATTTCGAGCTCACCAACATCAACGACGACCCGCGCTTCAACGACTACTGGCAGCAGTACCACGCGCTGACCGAGCGGCGCGGTGTCACCCCCGCGGCCGCCAAGAACCTGCTGCGCTCGCGGCCCACGCTGATCGCCGCGCTGATGGTCGAGCGTGGCGAGGCCGACGCGATGATCTGCGGCCTGGTCGGTCGCTACCACAAGAAGCTCGGCTACCTGCGCAGCGTGTTCGGCCTGGACCCGAACGTGCAGTGCACCTCGGCGATGAGCGGCGTGATCAACGACCTGGGCGCCTGGTTCTTCGTCGATACCCACGTGCAGGTCGACCCCACCGCCGAGCAGATCGCCGAGGCCACGCTGCAGGCGAGCTATCGCCTCAAGCTGTTCGGCATCGCGCCGAAGGTGGCGCTGCTCTCGCACTCCAATTTCGGCAGCCACGACAACCCCAGCGCCGCCAAGATGCGCAAGGCCTACCAGCTGATCCGCGAGCATGCGCCGCGGCTGGAGATCGATGGCGAGATGCAGGCCGACACCGCCTGGGATGAGGCGCTGCGCCAGCGCATCTTCCCCAACAGCACGCTCACCGGTCGCGCGAACCTGTTCGTGCTGCCCAACCTCGACGCAGCCAACATCGTCTACAACATGGTCAAGGTGATGACTGGTGGCGTGGCGATCGGCCCGATCCTGATGGGCGTGGACAAGAGCGCGCACATCCTCACCCCGGCCTCGACCGTGCGCCGTGTGGTCAACATGACGGCGCTCGCGGCAGTGGACGCGCAGCTGCGCGGTTCGGGCCGCACGACCGGCGCGGAAGCCTGGCGGAGCATGCGCTAACGCAACGGCGGCCGGTACGGCGTATGCTGCGCTCGCGCGCCGGTTCCCGGGGCGGACGCGGGGGCGTCCGCCCGTCATCCAGAGGACAGGACGAGCGCGCGCAGGGATCCGGAGGCATGACGGCAGGATGGCGCATCTGCGCCCAGCGTTGTCTGGGTGCAGGCCTTTGCGCAGATACCAGGCCGTCCGGCAACTGAACGGCGGATACCCGGCCATGGAGCGGCTTCGGAAACGCAAGGCATCCTTGGGGTCGGGTGACTCATGTCTGAAACCGCACTTTCCGCCAGCATCCTGCTGCTCTGCTACCGGGATGCGCCCTACATCCGTGCTGCGCTGGAATCGGCGCTGGCGCAGACGGTGCCGTGCGAGATCATCGTATCCAACGACTGCTCGGACGACGGCACCTTCGAGCTGGCGCAGGAGATGGTCGCCAACTACCGTGGCCCGCACCGCGTCAGCGTGCGCCGCAACGAACACAACCTGGGCGTGGCCGCGCACGTCAATGCCGCGGTGCCGCTGACCCATGGCGACATCGTGGTGATGATGGCGGGCGACGACATCTCCTACCCGCACCGCGTGGCGACGATCCTGGATGCATTCCGGCGCCGGCCGCGGGCGACCGTGCTGGGCAGCGACTTCGACGGCATCGACGAGAACGGCCACGCGCGCGAGGTGTCGTTCCGGCAGCGGCCGGAAGTGTTCGGGCTGGACTACTACGTGAGCATCGGACGGCTGATCGGCCTGCTGGGCGCGGCCATGGCGTTCCGGCGCGAGGTGTTCGAACGCTTCGGCCCGCTGCTGGGACCGATCGAGGACAATGCGCTCAGCCTGCGCGGCGCGCTGCTTGGCGAATGCATGAACCTGCGCCAGCCGCTCATCCAGTACCGCCAGCACGCCAACAGCGTCAGCGCCGGCGTGTTCGCCCGGCACGAACCGCCGATGCTGCGCATGCAGCGCCGCTACGAACGCACCATCCACTTCTACCGCGGCACCGCCGACGACCTGGAACATTGCCTGGCGCAGATGCCGGAACTGCCGCCGCGCCGGCGCGGACTGGCGCGGGACATCGTCGCGATGTACCGGATCGAGGCCGATGCACGCGAGGCACTGCTGCACAAGGCCCGCCACCACTGGCTCAAGCCGATCGGCCGTGGCCTGATGCACCTGGGCCTGCGCCGCAAGAGTGCCGAGCGCGCGCTCAAACTGTTCGTGCCTCGGCGCTGGTTCGGCCTGTACGGCCGCTAGCCCGCCGGTTCCCAAGAGCCCCTGTGCGCGACCGCGGCCTGCGGCCGGGCCGTCGCCGCGCGCGCGACATCGAGCGGCGAAAGGGTGCGCTCCTGCGGTATGCCGGTCTCATGTGGCACCCCCGCACCCCGAAAGCTAGAATCGGGGGCTCCCCACACGTCGAATACATCAGGCGCCCAGCGCGCCGCGGAGAAGCTTCATGGATCAGTTCGATGACATCCTGAACCAGGATATCGACCCCACCGAAACCCGCGAGTGGGTCGAATCGCTCAATGCGGTCATCCAGCACGACGGCACCGAGCGCGCGCATTACCTGCTCGAGCGCATGGTCGATTCCACGCGGCGCTCCGGCGGCTACCTGCCGTTCGATCCGACCACCGAGTACGTCAACACCGTCGCGGCCAGCCAGGAGGCCAAGAGCCCCGGCGACGCGGCGATGGAATGGCGCATCCGCTCGCTGATCCGCTGGAACGCGATGGCGATGGTGGTGCGCGCCAACCGCAAGCCCGGCGAGCTCGGCGGCCACATCGCGAGCTTCGCGTCCTCCGCCACGCTCTACGACGTGGGCTTCAACCATTTCTGGCGCGCTCCGAGCGCCGAGCACCCCGGTGACCTCGTGTTCCACCAGGGCCACTCGAGCCCGGGCGTGTACGCCCGCTCGTACCTGGAAGGGCGCATCGGCGAGGAGCAGCTGGACCTGTTCCGCATGGAGGTGGTGGGCAAGGGCCGTGGCCTGTCCTCCTACCCGCATCCGTGGCTGATGCCCGACTACTGGCAGGTGCCGACGGTGTCGATGGGCTTAGGTCCCATCCAGGCGATCTACCAGGCGCAGTTCTGGAAGTACCTCGAGCACCGCGGCCTGATCCCGAAGACCGACCGCAAGATCTGGTGCTTCATGGGCGACGGCGAGTGCGACGAGCCGGAGTCGCTCGGCGCCATCTCGCTGGCCGGCCGCGAGGGCCTGGACAACCTGGTGTTCGTGATCAACTGCAACCTGCAGCGCCTGGACGGTCCGGTGCGCGGCAACGGCAAGATCATCCAGGAACTGGAAGGCGTCTTCCGCGGCGCCGGCTGGAACGCGATCAAGGTGATCTGGGGTTCCTACTGGGATCCGCTCCTGGCGCGCGACAACGACGGCGTGCTGCGCAAGCTGATGATGGAAACGCTCGACGGCGAATACCAGGCCTGCAAGGCCTTCGGTGGCGCCTACACGCGCGAGCATTTCTTCGGCAAGTACCCGCAGACCCGCGAGATGGTCGCCAACCTGTCCGACGACGACATCTGGCGCCTGAACCGTGGCGGCCATGATCCGCACAAGGTCTACGCCGCCTACCACGCGGCGGTGAACACCAAGGGCATGCCGACGGTGATCCTGGCCAAGACGGTCAAGGGCTACGGCATGGGCCTGGGCTCGGGCGAATCGCAGAATCCGACCCACCAGCAGAAGAAGCTCGATACCGATTCGATCCGGACGTTCCGCGACCGCTTCAACATCCCGGTGCCGGACGACAAGCTGGACGAAGTGCCGTACTACCACCCGGGCAAGGATTCGCCGGAAGTCGAATACATGCTCGAGCGCCGCCGCGCGCTGGGCGGCTTCCTGCCGCAGCGCCGCCGCAAGACCGACGTGGCGCTGAAGGCGCCCGAACTGTCCGCGTTCGAGCAGATCACCAAGGGCACCGGCGAGCGCGAGATCTCCACCACCATGGCGCTGGTGCGCGGCATGAACCTCTTGCTGCGCGACAAGGCGATCGGCCCGCGCGTGGTGCCGATCGTGGCCGACGAGGCGCGCACCTTCGGCATGGAAGGCATGTTCCGGCAGATCGGCATCTACGCGCCGTTCGGCCAGAAGTACCGCCCGCAGGATGCGGACCAGCTGCTGTACTACCGCGAGGACCAGAAGGGCCAGGTGCTGCAGGAAGGCATCAGCGAGGCCGGCGGCATGGCCGCCTGGATGGCCGCGGCGTCGAGCTACTCGATCAGCAACCAGCCGATGCTGCCGTTCTTCATCTACTACTCGATGTTCGGCTTCCAGCGCATCGGCGACCTGGCCTGGGCCGCCGGCGACATGCGCGCGCGCGGCTTCCTGATCGGCGGCACCTCCGGCCGCACCACGTTGAACGGCGAAGGCCTGCAACACGAGGACGGCCAGTCGCACCTGATGTCCGGCGTGATCCCCAACGTGAAGTCGTACGACCCGACCTTCTCCTACGAGGTCGCGGTGATCCTGCAGGACGGCACCCGCCGCATGCTGCAGGAGCAGGAGGACGTGTACTACTACATCACCGTGATGAACGAGAACTACGAGCACCCGGATCTGCCCAAGGGTTGCGAGGAGGGCATCATCAAGGGCATGTACCTGTTCCGCGATTCGGGTACGGCCAACAGCGGCAAGGGCAAGTCCAAGACCAAGGCGCCGTGCGTGCAGCTGCTCGGCTCGGGCACCATCCTGCGCGAAGTGATCGCGGCGGCCGAGTTGCTGCAGAAGGACTTCGGCGTGGCCGCCGACATCTGGTCCTGCCCCAGCTTCGCCGAGCTGCGCCGCGACGGTTTCGATGCCGAGCGCTGGAACCGCCTGCACCCGGAAGCCGAGCAGCGCCTGCCGTACGTCACCCAACTGCTGCAGGGCCGCTCGGGCCCGGCCATCGCGGCGACCGACTACGTGCGCGAGTACGCCGACCAGATCCGCGCCTTCATGCCCGACGGCATGCGCTACACCGTGCTGGGCACCGATGGCTACGGCCGCTCGGACACGCGCGAGCACCTGCGTGACTTCTTCGAGGTCGACCGCTACTGGATCGCCCACGCCGCGCTGGCCGCGCTGGCGAAGGACGGCCTGATCAATGCCAAGGACGTGGCGCGCGCGATCAAGGAGTACAAGCTCGACCCGGACAAGCCGAACCCGCAGACGGTCTGACCGCCCGCCTCATAGCTCCCTCTCCCCGCCGGGGAGAGGGTCGGGCCATTGCGCTGTTCGACGTCCTCCCCGGGAAGGGCTGAAGGCCACCCACGGACACCTTACGCAAACGTCGATGTGATCGGTTGTACCTCCCCGGTGGATCGCACTGCGGGTGACCCTCACTTGCCCCAGCTCCCGAGCGCCCGCGGTAAAGCGGCGGCAGCTCCTCTGAGAGCAAGGGACCCACTCGACAAGGCGAGGCGGCACCTAGCTCTTTACTCGGTCCGTGCCCAGCGAGGCCATTTCTTTTGGTTACTTTTCTTTGGGCCAGCAAAGAAAAGTAACCCGAGCGCCGTCAGGCGATCGGAAGCCCGCCGCAGGCGAGCCCAAGTCGCAGGAGGCTATGCAAGCATGGGCAAGTACTGCTTCGTGCGCGAGGCGCTTTCGGCACACAGCTTCAGCCCGCGAATTCGCTCGTACCGAGCGCAGGCAATGCGCCTGCCGAGGCCTACTCGGACAACACCTGCTGGATCGCCTCCAGCCCGTGCCCACGCGTCTCGATCCCGCGTCGCACCAGCAGCCACGCCGCCAGCCCCATCGGCAGCGCGATCAGCAGCGCCGACAGCATGAAGTGCTCGAACAGCCCGAGCACGCCCAGCAGCGCGCCGAGGATGCCGCCGAGCTTGGAGCCGCCGGCGATCAGCCCGGCGCCGGTGCTGCGCAGGTGCACGGGGTAGATCTCCGCCGCATAGGGAATCAGCGTCGCGATCACGCCGCTGATGCTGAGCAGCAGCGCCACCGTGGCGGCCGTGGTCAGCGCATTGGAGCGCAGCTCCACCATTCCGATCGCGAAGAACAGCAGCAGCGACGCCGCCGTCAATGCGATGAACAGCACCAGCGTGCGGATGCTGCTCCAGCGCTGGTAACAGGCCACCACCACGGCGATACCCGGCAACGCGAGCACTGCCGAGCGCGCCAGCAGCGCGGCGCTCGCCTGCGCATCGATGCCCAGCTTGACCAGGTTCGCCGGCAGCCACAGCAGGAAGCCGAAGTTGGCCAGCCCCCACGCCACCGCGCACACCATCAGGCCCCAGGTGATCGCCGCATGCCGGCCGCGCAACAACTGGCGCATGCCGATGCGTTCGACGCCGTGCGCGTGGGTTTCCGCCGGCAGCGGCGCGACCTCGCGGGCCGGCGGCTGGTTGCCGGAAAACTTCAGCAGCACCGCGCGCGCCTGCTCCTCCAGCCCGGCCAGCGCGAGGAAGCGCGGCGACTCGGGGATGTAGCGGTTGAGCAGCACGATCAGGGCGCCCGTGGGCAGGTTGAGCAGCCATAACGCGCGCCAGCTGTAGGTCGGCTCGAACAGCGTTGCCGCGCCGGAGGCGAGCAGATAGCCGGCCGAGGTGCCGACGCCACCGAGCGCCACCAGCAGCCAGCCACGGTGCGCGGTCGGAATGGTTTCGGCCATCAGCGTGAAGGTGATCGGCAGCATGCCGCCGGCGGCAGCGCCCATCATGAAGCACATCACCAGGTTCCAGCCGAACGAGGGCATCGCGCCGCAGATCGAGGTGCCCATGAACATCAGCGCCGAGAGCAGGATGGTGGCGCGCCGTCCGAACAGGTCGCCCAGGCGCCCCCACACGACCGAACCGACCGTGGTGCCGATCAGCGCCGAGAGCGCCAGCAGGCCGCCGGTGGCCGCGCTGATGCCGTATTCGGAGGACATGCCCGGCATCACGAAACCGATCGTCGCCGGCTTCATCACGTCCACCGCCAGCGCCATGGTCAGCACGGCCACCAGCTTCCAGTGTTCGCGGTTGAGCGGCACGTGGTCGGCCACGTGGAACGGCAGCGGGCTGGCGTCGGCATGCAGCGTGCGGCGCATCTGCGCCAGTCGCGGCATCAGGCCGTAGCCGGACAACAGAACGCCCAGCGGGACCAGCCCCATGCCGATCAGCATCAGGTTGTCCATCGGCATGCCGGCCAGCCGGTAATGCATCGGCGCGGCCATCGCCAACATCGGCAGGTGCGCCAGCACGCCGGCAATCACGCAAAGGCAACCGGCCCAGAAGGCGATCGGGTGGTGGAAGGTGACGCTCTTGTGGGGCATGCGGGCAGGGGTAGCGAGGGACGGCCAAGCTTACCCTGCCGGGATGCCGCAGCCCCGCGGGATGTCCGCGGCTCTCCGGGGGGCGTCAAGGCTCGCGAGCGCGGCCATGCGCAAAGTGAACAGTCCTTTCGCGCAGCCCGCACGGCGGGTTGCCGATACTCGCCGCACAGGCAGCCATATGCAGGATCCCATGATCGAGTACATGCACGGCGCCGCGGTCGCGCCGATCTCTCCCTCGCATCGCGGGCGGACGGGCTGGTCGCTTGGCGGTCCACCCGGCGAGCCCGAGCATCCGCAGCAGGACCCACCGCCGCAGCGCCCGAACGACCCGATCGATCCGGGCCGGCCGCAGCAGCCGGAGGTGCCACCGATCGACCCGCACACCCCGTCGGTCCCTGAGCCGCGCATGCGCGGTTGATCGGCTCTGTGATCGCGCACCCCCGCGGCGCCCTCCCTGGCGGGGGGGCGCGAGGGCGCGTCAGTCCTCGTCGCTGCGCAGCAATTTACGCAGCAGGAAGAATGCGCCGATGGTGCCGGCGACCACGGCCACGGTCGCCACGGGGTGGCGGCTGGCGTGGCGGCGCGCGCGGCGGTACTGGTAGCTCGCTTCGTCGGCCAGGTCCTCGGCCATGTGCGAGATCTGCTTGCCGTAGCCGGCGCTGTGGCGGCCAAGGCGCGTGGTCAGGCGGCGGCCACGCTCGACCAGGTTGCTGGCCGTGTCGGCGGTGCCGGATGCGTACTGGCGCACCCGGTCGCGGACGCGTTCGCTGGCGCCGTCGAGACGCTGCTCGATATCGTGGGTTCGGTTCATTGAGGCCTCCTGTGCGTCGAGGCCCCAGCCTGACCGCCGCGGCGTGAGAGGGGCGTCGAAACTGCTCCCCCCGGTTCAGGCTGGCCTTAGCCGGGTCGGTACTCGCCAGCGCGTTCGAACGGACCGCGCGTCGAAGCGCTCGGGCCATGTCCACAAAAGGGGACGCCGCGCATCGAGGCCACCGCGCGCTGGCCGCTTCCGGCGGTAAGCGCATCGCGATGTCGGCGCCGGACTCCTCGCCGGCGCACCAAAGCGCTCGGCGCGTTAATCCTGGCCAGTTCGTCCAACGGCCAGAAGACGCTCGGCGCGTGAACTGTCGAGGTGGTGGACGGCGATCGCCGGCTCAGTAGCGCCAGCCCATGCGATCCGCGTCGGCGGGCGCATGACCGTCGATGTATCGCGTGACCGTCTCGATCAGCTCTTTGCCGCGAGGACCCCAGCAGTGCGGCGCCATCGGCTGGTAGGTCACGCTGCCGCGGAAGGACGGGTTGCGCGCACTCTTGAGGAACGCATCCATCGCTCGCACGCCCATGTTGAGGTTGTAGGTGTCGGCGTCGCCCACGTAGATGTGGATCTTGTCGGTCACCTTCGGCCCCAGCGTGGCCCATTGCGACTGAAGCAGGTGGCGCAGGTCGAAGTGCGCCTTCCAGTACTGTGCGACGTCGTGGTCGATCACGCCCGTGCGCTTGTCCCAGAGCCGCTCCGGATAGCCGTCCGCACCAACCGGACCGAACGCCGCCTCCCAGATGTCCCACTGGCCACCGGAACGGCTGTGGTCGCCCACGGCCAGCTCGTACCAGTTCTCGTCCTTCATCATGGCGTCGACGTTGCCGTCGGGCTGGCGCGTGTCCACGCGCTCGACCTTCACCCAGCCCTTGTCGAGCCAGTACGCGTTGGCGTCGTCGTAGATGTTCACCACCTGGTGATGGCGGAAGTCCAGCGCGTCCGGGCAGGAGGCGAAGGTGGCGCCGTAGTAGTCCGGGTGGAAGAGCATCTGCGCCATCGCGATCCAGCCGCCGGTGGAACCGCCTTCCAGGATGCGCGCCCACGGTGCGTCGATGGTGCGGAAGCGCTTCTGGATGTCCGGCAGCAGCTCCTGGTGGATGGCGTCGTCGTACGGGCCCTCGTTGGCCGAGTTCACCGCGTAGGAGTCGTCGTAGTAGGGCGAGGGATGCTGCAGGCTGATCATGATGTAGCGCGGCGTGCCGTCGGCCAGCCAGTAATCGCGAAAGCCCGACTTCGGATGGTCGAAGCCGCCGGGCGCGCGGGTGGAGAAGTGGCCTTGCTCGTAGATCACCGGGTAGCGCACGTCCGGGTGTTTGTCGTAGTCCTTCGGCAGCAGCACCGTGGCGCCCAGATAGATCGGCTGGCCCCACCAGTCGCTCAGGAGCTTGCTCTTGATGCGGAAGCGCTTGACGTAGGGCGTGTCCTTCGGGAACGCGATCGGTGGGATCACCTGGTCGGCCACCAGCGTCACCGGCGTCGGCGCGGCGGGGTCGTAGTGCACCTTCACCGGCTTGCCGTAGAGGTTGCCGGGCGAGTGCTTGAAGTCCTGGCCTTCCCACTGGTCCATGTGCAGCCAAACGGTATGGCCGTCCGCGCGCTTGAATTCGGTGTAGACGTTGACGAAGGGCTGCATCCAGTAGTCGCCGGCGGGAAGCTGGCGCAGGCTGGTCAACGGCGCGCCGAAGTCGTCGGCATCGATGATCGCCGCCTGGCCGGGCGCGAGCGCCGTGACGTCGTGGCCGAACAGCGGCACGCCGGTGATGTCGGTCTGCTCGATCGGCGCGGTTTCGTTGCTGCGGCTGACCGCGACATAGACGCGCCCGGTGATCGGTTGCGCGTGCGCCTTGGCGCTGAAGCTGACCTGGATGCGCGGGCCGTCCGCCGCCTGCGCGGCAGGCAGGGTGGCCAGGACGAGGAGGGCGGCGCCGGCAAGGCGCAGGAGGGCGAGGGGCGTGGTCATGCCGGCGATCGTAGCGGTTGGCTGGCGCGCTTCACACTGCCCGCTGCCAGCGTCCCGTTCGCGACCTGCCGAATCTCCAAAATTCCTGCAGGCATCGCAAACGGGCTCGCCGTCAGAAAATCTCCGCCACGCAACACCGCAAACTGCCACCGGCCTTCTCGATCTCGTCCAGCGCCACCGCGCCGATGCGGAAGCCCCAGCCGGACAGCGCCTGGCGCTGCGCGTCGGTGAGCGCGGCGGCGGCCGCGCCGCTCATCCACACCCGCTCGTCCGACAGCGCGATCGCGTTGCCGGCGAAGGCCTGTTTCTGCGCCGGCGTGAGCCACAGCGCACGCTCGCCGTACGCCCGGGCGATCGCCGCGGGCACGGCCGGATCGGCGAAGCCGTCCGGCGCCACGATCGCGGCGCGACTGGCTAGCAATGCCAGCACCACGTTGGTGTGGTATTCGCCCGCGGCAAGCGGGAAGCAGAACGTGAGCCGCAGTCCGAACGCCTCGTGCATCGCCCACGCGCCGGCCTCGTCGCAGCGTTCGGACAGGCCGCAATAGCCCACACCGCGGGCGCGGTCGATCACCAGCGCACCGGTCAGTTCGGCCACGCAGTCGGTGCGGCAGGACAAGTCGATCTCCTCATAGCCGAGCACCTGGGCGAAGAAGTCGCGTACATCCCGCCGCCCGGCCTCGCGCTGGCGCACCGCGTGGCGCATGCGCCCGACGATCAGTCGCCCCGGCGCGGTCGCGAACACGTTGTTGGGGAACACCGCATCCGGGGTGCTGGCATCGCCGGGGAAGGTGACCACCGGGCAGTCGGCGCGCAGCGCTTGCGCCAGCGCCGCGTGCTGGGCCAGCGCGCGCAGCGGATCGACCGCAAGCTCCATGTCCATGTAGCGGTTGTCGCTGGCCGACTCTTCGGCCAGCGCGAATTCCGCCGGGGCGAGCAGGAACGCCGCGCGCGCGGTGGCCTGGGCATGGGGGAGCGGCGGCAAGGCCGCGAAGGCGTCGAGGAAGGCGGCGGGCGAAGTGACGATCACGGCTTGGGCTCCTCAGGGACACGCCATGGTAAGCGCCCGCCGCTCAAATGGTCTTGGCGCCGGCCTCCTCGGCCACCTCGATCGCCTCCGGCTCCAGGTGCAGCTTCTGGCGGCGGCGCAGGCCGGGGAACATCGCCATCCACAGCCCCACCACCGCCAGCGTGCCGACGCCGCCCAGCACCGCTGCGCCCACCGCGCCCAGCCAGGCCGCGACCAGGCCGGACTCGAACTCGCCCAGCTGGTTGGAGGTGTTGATGAAGATCGAGTTGACCGCGTTGACCCGCCCGCGCATCGCATCGGGCGTGTCCAGCTGCACCATCGAGCCGCGGATCACCATGCTCACCATGTCGAACGCGCCGCCTGCGAACAGCGCAATCAACGACAGCCACATCCACGAGGACAGCGCGAACACCAGCGTCGCCACGCCGAAGCCTGCTACCGAGCCGAACATGATCATGCCCACCCGCCGCGTCAGGTCGTGCCGGGCCAGCCAGAAGGACATCAGCAGTGCGCCCACCGCCGGCGCCGCGCGCAGCAGGCCCAAACCCCAGGGGCCGGTGTGCAGGATGTCCTTGGCGAAGATGGGCAGCAGCGCGGTGGCGCCGCCGAACAGCACGGCGAACAGGTCCAGCGAGATCACCCCGAGCACGTCCTTGCGCTCGCGGATGAAGTGCACGCCGGCGAACAGCGATTTCAGCGTCGCCGGCTCGCGCCTGGGCGGCGTCTGCTCGTAGCGAAGCTGCGCCATCAGCGTGGCGGCGATCAGGTACAGGCCCGCCGCCGTCGCATAGACGACGCCCGGCCCGGCCACGTAGAGCAGGCCGCCTACCGCCGGACCCAGCACCATGGCCATCTGGAAGGCCGAGCCGCTGACCGCCACCGCGCGCGGCAGGATCGCCGGCGGCACCAGCGCCGGCAGCAGCGAGGACATCGAGGGTGACTCGAACGCCTTGGCCGTGCTGATCACGAACACCAGCGCCAGGATGCCGGCCTCGTGGATGCGCCCGGTGAAGCTCAATACCGCCAGCGCGGCGATCGCGCACCATTCCACGATCTGCCCGATCAGCACCACGCGCCGACGCTCGAACTGGTCGGCGACGTGGCCGGCCGGCAGCGCCAGCAGCACCGAGGGGAAGAACTGCACCAGGCCGATCAACCCCAGGTCCAGGGCGCGGCCGGTGATCGCGTAGATCTGCCACGCCACCGCCACCGAGAGCATCTGGAAACCGAAGCCCGAGGCGATGCGGGCGAACCAGAACTGCACGAAGGCGCGATGCTGGAGCAGTGAGTCGGTGGGCATGGGGAGTCCAGGGGCTTGAACAGTGGAATTATCGCCTCGGGTGGCCATTCGCACGAGCGCGACCATCCGCCCTGCCGGCGCCTTCCCAAGGAATGGGGGAAGGATCGGTGCGCGGCGCTGGTATCGAGCCTTCCCCGCCGGGCCGGGAAGGTGACGGCAGGCGGATAGGGCGCCCCTGCCGCAGACTTCACGAGCACTTGCCCATGCCCGCCCTAGCCTCGCCCCATCGCCGCAGCAGGAGACCGGCCATGGGCCGCCAGGCCGAACACGTCTACACCGACCAGCCCACCATCGCCCGCTTCAATGGCATGGTCGAGCACCTGCAGAACGGTGCCCGCGTGCGCCTGCACCTGGCCGACGGCAGCACCTGCGACGGCGTGGTCGCCGCCCGCCCGACCGTGCAGGAGTTCTACGACGGCGACGGCAACGAGGGCAGCAACGGCGTCGTGCACCTGGAACAGCTGGGCACGTCCGAATGGAAACGCTACATCTGGTTCGACCAGATCGAGCGCATCGAACACCTGGATTCCGACGCGCAACTGCGCGCCTGACGCGGCTCCTTGGGAAGGCCTCAGGGCGCGACCCGAAGACAGGGCGGTCGCGCACAGGTGCGCGCCCCTGCGGGAATCTATCCGACGCGCGTGAACCCGTCCGCGCTCCAGCCCTCGCTTCCCACGCCGTGGTGCACGACGAACAACCCATCGGGATCGTAGCGGTGCTTGGCGCGCAGCAGCCGCGCATAGTTCGATCCCCAGAAGCCGCGCTGCCAGTCTCGCAGGAAGTAGTCGCTCTCGGACACGTACGAGCCGGCGTGCGGTGCGACCCTGCGCAGTGCCTCCATCGCACCCGCGACCGCCGCCGCGTCGCCGCGCGCCTGGCCCAGGTCCGCTTCGCGCAACCCCGGAAAGGCCGGGCCGCTGCCATCGGCGCAGATCGCCAGGGCAAAGGCGTCGGCCACCTGGGGGTTCATGGCGGTATCGCGCGTACGCGCGATCGCCGAGGGCTCGCCACCGGCCATGCCCTTGTTGAAATGCAGCGCGAAGTCGTGCCGGCGCGAAGCGGCGAACAAGGCATCGGCCAGCGCCGACTGCCGCCCGGGGGCAAGCAGCGCAGCCGGCAGCCATGCCGACTGATAGGCGTGGATGAACCAGCCGACCTGGCCGCGATCGCCGGCCCAGACCATGTGGTAGGACGGCGTGCCGGGGCGGTCGTCGTTCACCATCAGCTGCGGCGCGTGCTGGCGGAAGAAGTCCGCGTCCCAGAAGTGCTGCGCGGGCAACGCCAGCGTGCGCGGTGCCTCGGCGAAGCTGTATTCGTCGTGCGCTCGCACCCAGTCGAAGAAGGGCTTCCACGCCTGTTCGGCCTGCGCCTGCGTCAAGCCCTGGAACACCATGTTGATCGACAGGGTGTTGTCCGGCGCGAAAGTCATCTGCTCGCCCCAGTGCCGGTTGAACAGCGCCTCGCGATAGAACGTGATCGCCCGCGCCAGCAGTGCCCGGTAGGCCTCGTCGGAGGACGCCTGGATGGTGCCGAACACCGCGCCGAAGAATGGCGGCAGCTCGAACGTGCGCAGGGTCAGCCGGGTCACCACGCCCAGGCTGCCGCCACCGCCGCCCTTGAGGCCCCAGAACAATTCCGGATGCGCATGCTCGCTGACGGTCAGCACCGCGCCGTCGGCCGTGACCACCTCGGCTTCCAGCAGGTTGGACGCGGCCGTGCCGAAGCCCTTGGAGAAACTGCCGAAGCCGCCGCTCTGCACCAGCCCGGCCACGCCGACGGTGGTGCAGCCGCCACCCTGCACGTAGCGCCCGCCGAGCGTGGTCACCGCGTGATACACGTCGATCCACATCGCGCCGGCCCCCACGCTGACCGCCGGCAGCGGCGCCACCTTGCCTTCGCCGCCGCTGGGCACGAAGCCCTCGTGCAGGGTGACCTTGTTCATGCGCCGCGGCCAGACCAGCAGCGAGTCGGGCGCCTCGGAGGTGCCCTGGTAGCTGTGCCCGCCGCCCTTGACCACCAGTCGCAACCGATGCCGCCGCGCGAAGGTCACCGCCGTCGCCACGTCGGCGGCCGACTCGGCCGCCACCGCGTAGGCGCTGGGCCGCGAGGTCCAGGCGTCGGCCCAGCCGCTGGTCTGGGTGAGCGCCGGATCGTCGCCCAGCGCGAACGGGTTCTTCAGTTGCCGGACCGCCTCGGCATAGGCGGCCGTGCCCGGGCCGCCGGCGAACGGCGATACCGGCTTGAGCAGGCGGCCGCCCACGGCCCGCTTGAGCGCCTCCCACTCGGCCGGCGCTGGCCAGCCCGGCTGGCCGGGGCGCAGCCGCGCGCGCACGGCGCCGGCCAGCGCGGCGGGCAGCGCCTGGGCGTTGCGCAGCAGGGCGGGCAGCAGCGGCAGGGCCAGCGCAGCCTTGAGCAGTTCGCGTCGTTTCATGGGCGGTCCTCCGTGGCGGTCGGTGCAACTTACGCCACGGTGCCGCCGGTGGCGTGGGCCAGGTGCCCGGCGGCGGGTGGGTTGGGATGAGTGGCGGGGTCGCGGGACGAGTCGCGGGGCGCCCAACACCCGTCGCGGCGCAACCTGCCTTGAAGGGGAGGGCCGGTACGAGCACGGGTGTCGGTCACGCTCGCCCGCGCCCCACTAGAATCGCCCGATGCCTCCCACTCCCACCCTCGAATACCGCGACTTCCACCGCTGGCGCCGTCCGGCCGAGGTCGCCTTCTGGGTAGGCCTGGCGATCCTCAACACCGTGTTCAACAGCATGGTGGCGCAGATCGACCACGCCCGCGTCGCGGCCTGGGAACCGTGGGTATGGGAGTGGACCAGCTCGCTGGTGATCCTGGTACTGGTACCCGCCATCCTGGCGGCGGAGCGGCGCTGGCCGTTCCGCTTCGACACCTGGCGCACCAGCCTGCCCTGGCACCTGCTCGCCACCGTGCCGTTCAGCCTGGTGCATGTGACCGGCATGGTGGCGCTGCGCGTGCTGGCCTACCGCGTGGCGGGCGTCCGCTACGACTTCGGCCGCTGGGAGCCGGGCTTCGGCTACGAGTACCTGAAGGACTTCCGGACCTACTTCATCATCATTGCCCTGATCAGCCTGTCGCGGTTGTGGCTGGTGCGCTGGCAGGGCGAGGCGCGGCTGCTGGCGGCGCCCGACGAGGGCCCGCCGGTGGAGCCGGTGGAGCGGCCCGAGCGCTTCCTGGTGCGCAAGCTGGGCAGGGAGTTCCTGGTCAACGCGCGCGAGATCGAATGGCTGCAGGCCGCCGGCAACTACGTGAACCTGCGCGTGCGCGGGCGCGACTATCCGCTGCGCTCCACCATGGCGGCGATCGAGGAGCGGCTCGACCCCACGCGCTTCGTGCGCGTGCATCGCAGCTACGTGGCCAACCTCGACTTCCTGGCCGAGATCGAGCCGCTGGACACTGGCGATGCGCGGCTGAAGTTGCGCGACGGCGCGATCATCCCCTGCAGCCGGCGCTACCGCGCGCAGCTGCGCGAGCGCTTTGGCGAGGCGGCTGCGGTCTAGCGGGCTCGCTGCGGGTGCCTGCAACGACGGCCTGCGCTTGCACCGTCCGCCTGCGCGTCCCACGCTAGGGCCTTCCCCTTGCCCGGAGAGCGCCTGATGAAGCTGCCGTTCCATCCATCCGTGGCCGTGCTGTGCGGCGTGCTGGCCCTGGCCGGCTGCAATTCGCAGGACCAGGAGCAGGCGGCCAGCGCGCCGGCGGCCTCGGCGCAGAACGATGACGCCGCGCGCAAGCTCGACACTTACCGCCAGCTCGTGCGCATCCACAACGACGAGATGACGGTGACCATGGGCCACGACATCCTCGACCGTTATCCCGACAGCGCCGCGGCCAAGGAAGTGCAGCAGACTCTGCCCGGCATCGAGAAGCGCTGGAAGGAAGAAAGCGAGAAGCGCCGGCTCGACGCGCTGTGGCAGTACCAGGTCTCGCCGATGCAGGGCGGCACGCAGTCCACCGCGACCACGTACTCCAGTCAGGGCGCCGGCAACGATCGCGTGCGGCTGGTGCTGCGCCGGCACACCGACTGGGGCCAGAACGTGTTCCTGTACGGCGGCGGGCACGGCTTCGTCTGCCGCGGCAACTGCACCATCCACGCCACCTTCGACGGCAAGGAACACGGCATCAGGGCGTTCGCGCCGTCCACCGGCGAGCCAGCGCTGATGATCCGCGACGACGACGACTTCATCGCTAGGATGAAGAAGGCGAGGAAGATCACCATGGACGTGACCCTGGTCGACGGCGAGAAAAAGGAAACCCTGGTCTACGAGGTAGGCGGCTTCGACCCGGCCAAGTGGAAGGCGCTGCCGAAAAAGAAATGAGCGTGCACCGGCCCGCCGCCGATGCGTTATCGGTCAGGCGGGTCGACCCGAAAGGAGCAGCGCCATGTCATTGAAACCTATCCTGCTGGCCGGTGCCGCGATGGTGGCCCTGGCCGGCTGTTCCAGCATTCCCTACGCGCAACGCCAGGCCGCCTATGCGGCGGCCGCCGGCGCGCCGGTCAGGAGCTTTCGCTTCTTCATGCCGATGTGGTCGTGGGAATCTTTGGGCAGCGACCAGGTGGTGATCTACACCAAGCCGAAGGAAGCCTGGCTGCTCGACGTGCCTGGCTGCACCGAGTTGCCGTTCGCCAACACGATCGGGATCACGTCCAACCTCAACCAGGTGACGATCAACTTCGACAAGGTGATCACGGGGCGCAACCAGTTGCCCTGCGCGATCCACCAGATCCGTCCGGTCGACGTGGGCAAGCTCAAGGCGTTGCAGCAGGAGCAGCGACAAGTCACGCCGGAGCCGCGCCGGTCCTGAGATGTTCGCGTAGGTGGCTGAAGCCCTAAGTGGCCGGGCGTCAGTTGAGGAACAACCTCTCCGCCAACTTCGCCAGCGGCTTCTCCAGCGCGCCCTGCAGCCGCGGCGGAAAATCCAGCGGCTTGAGCAGCATCTTCACCGTCATCTCCGCTGGGATATGCCGGCGCAGCAAATCCTGCGCCTTGCCGGCGATCCGGCGAAAAGCCTCGCGGTCGCCCTTGTGCTGCGGATAGCACTGCTCGAACACGTGGCGCAGCGCGATGTCGCTGTCCTCGCTGCGGATCTCGTTGACGCGCTTGAGCACCGCGCGGAAGACCTTGTAGCGACCCAGCCCCTCGTTCTCGCGGTAGCGGCGGAAGTGCTGGTAGAAGTACTTGAAGTGCCGCACCTCGTCGCTCTTGATGTGGCCGGTCAGCTGCTTGAGCACCGGCTCGTCGGTGATCTCGTGCAGCGCGCGGTACAGGCTGGCGGTGCCGGTCTCGACCACGCAGCGCGCGGCCAGCTCCAATCCGCGGCTGTCCTCCAGTTCCTCGGCGGTGCAGACCGCGCCGTATTCGGTCCAGAAGGCGGCGAAGCCCTTGTCCCAGTCGAACTCCGGCCATACCGCGCGCACGTAGGCGGCCAGCGCGCGGCCGTGCTGCAGTTCCTCGTGTTCCCAGTGTTGGCTTAGCCAGGTCTGCAGCTCCTCGTCGCCGTTGAAGTGGGCGACCAGGTTGTGCGTGTAGAGGTCCGAACCGCTCTCGACGAAGGACGAACTGCACAGCAGGAAGAACAATTCCTCGTTGTGGCGGACGCGCGTGCGGTCGATGCACGACAGGTCGAGGCTTTCCAGCGTCCAGGGCAGGGCAGGGGCATAGCTCACGCGGGTGTCCTGTGAGGGCGCGGCTTGGAGCGCGCGTGACGGGCGAATGACACACAGCATACGGACTCGTGACGCGGGCGGATTAACCCAGCCCCACCCCGCGAACGTCGGCTGCTACGGCACTACCGTCACCGGCACGTGCGCGCGCGCCAGCACGTCGCTGGAGACCGAACCGAGCAGCCAGCGCGCCAGCGCGCCGCGCTCGGTGTGGCCGATCACGATGTGGTCGACGCCCCGCTGCTCGACCTGGCCGAGCAGCACGTCACCGGGGCTGCCGTGGGTGACTTCCACGTCGATCATGTCGCGCGCATCCGGCGCCATCGCCACCAGCTCGTCGAGCAGTTCCTGCGCGCGCTGGGCGCTGGAGTCGGCCATCATCAGCGCGCACGCGTCGGCGCCGCCCTCGGTCACCTGCAGCACCGACACCACCCGCACCCGGCCCTGGCCGCATCGCGCCAGCGCGACCGCGGTCTGGAAGGCACGTTGCGAGGAGGGCGAACCGTCGTAGCCGACCAGCGAGTACCTGAACATGGCGCGTCTCCGTGCGTGTGGTTCCGATTATGCCGTGGGCGTCACTGGTCGCACGGTGCTACCACCTCGGCATGTTCATTGGGCCGGATCGGCACCCCGCGGACCTCGGCCACGTTCTGGGTGAGCTCGGCGCCCAGCAGCAGGATCAGCACCGAGTAGTACACCCACACCAGCAGCACCACCACGCTGCCGGCCGGGCCATAGGCGCCGCCCACGTCGCTGTGCGCGAGATAGAGGCTGATGCCGAACTTGCCGATGGCAAAGAGGATCGCCGTGAAGGCGCCGCCCAGGAGCGTGTCCCGCCAGTCGATCTGCGCATCGGGCAGGACCTTGTAGATGGAGGCGAACACCAACCCGAACAGCAGCAGCGCCACGATCGCTTCCAGCGCGTCCCACACCGCCGTGTCGCCGCGTGCGAACAGCGCGATCGCGGTGCTTGCCACCAGCGACACGATCAGCAGGAAGGCCAGCGTCAGCAGAAGCCCGAACGCATGCATGCGGGTCAGCACCCAGCTGAAAAGCGCGTTGCGCGGCGCCGCCTTGAGGTTCCACACGCGGTTGATCGCCAGTTGCAGCTGCGCGAACACGGTCGAGGCGCCGATCAGCGTCACCGCCATGCCGATGATGCCGGCCCAGTGTCCCAGCTGGGGGCGGTCCTCGGCATTGTTGATCACCAGCTTCACCGCGTCGGAAGCGCGTGCACCGACCAGGTTGTTGATCGAACCCACCAACTGCTCCTGCCAGGCTGGCTGGAGCGAGGCGACCAGCCACAGCAACAGCACCAGCATCGGCGCGAAGGACAGCGCCGAGTAGAACGCCACCGCCGCCGCGTGCGTCATCAGGTCGTCCGCGGCCGCACCCTTGGCGGTGCGCTTGACGATCTCCACGGTCGATTGCCACAACGAGCGCATTGAGGTGTCTCCTGAACCTGCGAGCAGGCCAAGCATGGCGAGGCCTCTGCGCGGCGATCGTGAACGCGCGCCGCCGTTCCTGCTGGCGCTTCCTTCACCCGCCCGGGGGCAGACTCGACCGCAGCCCCAACACGCCCCGCACGGGGAAGGAGACCTGCGATGAATCTGCGTACCACTGCACTGGCGAGCCTGCTCGTGGCCGGCACGATGACGCTGGCCGCCTGGCCCGTCGCGCCTGCCCGGGCTTCCGAACCCATGGTCAAGTGCGAGCTCAGCTACAACCTGGAGGGCTGGTCGATCATCTACAAGCATGCCGAAGGCGCCGGCACGGTGACCTGCAACAACGGCGAGAGCGCGCCGGTGAAGATCAGCGTGGTCGGCGGCGGCCTCACCGCGGGCAAGTTCCGCGTCACCGAAGGCAAGGGCGAGATCAGCAAGGTGTCCGGCATCGCCGAAGTGTTCGGCGACTACGTGCAGGCCGGCGCCGAAGCGGGCGTGGTCAAGAGCGCCCAGGCGCAGGTGCTGACCAAGGGCACCACGTCGCTGGCGTTGTCGGGCACCGGCCAGGGCATCAACCTCGGCGTATCGGTGGGC
The DNA here is from genome assembly GCF_051900395.1 of Frateuria sp. GZRe14. Lineage (NCBI taxonomy): Bacteria > Pseudomonadati > Pseudomonadota > Gammaproteobacteria > Lysobacterales > Rhodanobacteraceae > Frateuria > Frateuria sp. GZRe14. The sequence continues at coordinate 421,077 of NZ_JBHZGJ010000001.1, forward strand.
AAGTTCACCATCTCGCGCCCGTAAGCCGGATCGCGCAGGTGGGCTTCAGCCCTCCGGCTCCCCGCGGAGCGGGGGGCTGGAGACCACCGTGTGCAGCCCAGCGCGTAGACTTCGGCGGATGCCTTTTTCCCTGGAGTCCGCCATGCGCCACCCGTCGATCTCGCCCGCCCGCCACGCGGGGGCTTCCTCCTGATGGCCGTCGGCGCCGCGCCCGTGTCGCGCTTCGGCCTCTGGCGGGTGGCCGTCTGGATCGTGCTGCTGCTGGCCGCCTTCGGCGGCGTGCAGTACCTGCGTCGTGGCGATTGGCCTTACCTGGCCGGATCCCTTGTCGTGATCGTGGTCTGCGCCGGCGCGATCCTGCGCCAGCCCTGGGCCCGCCAGGCGATGCGCATCGTGGCCTTGCTGCTGGCGCTGTGGGCGTTGGTCACCGGCGGCCTGATGCTGGCGCAGTGGGGCCAGTTCGATGCTGCCCGCGCGCACGCCATGACCCAGGCGCAATCCGAACTGCTGTTGCTGGTGATCGAGCAGGCGCGCCGCAGCTTCCTGCTGGGCTTGGTGTTCAAGGCGCTGCTGGTTCCGCTGTTGCTGTGGATGGCCTGGCACCTGGGCCGGCCATCGGTGCGTGCGCAGTTCGTTGCGCCCCGCTGAGGTCGGGCGCAGACTTCCACGGACCGACCTGGGGAGGCTTGGGGATGAAGCGCTTGCTGTTGGGGATGGCGGGTTTGCTGCTGGCCGGCATGGCGTTGGCCGCTGGGCCGCGTGCGACCCGCGAGAAGGTCGAAGCCAGCATGGTGGTCACCGGCTCGATCGGCGTGACGCCGCAGGGAACTGTCCTTGGTTACACGCTCGACCATCCGGAAAAGCTGCCGCCGCTGGTCGCCGACCTGATCGGCAAGGCGGTTCCAGGCTGGACCTTCCAGCCGGTGCTGCGCGACGGCAAGCCGGTGGCCGCCAAGGCCAGCATGAGCCTGCGCGTGGTCGCCCAGCCGATCGGTGACGGCAAGTTCCGGGTCGGCGTGCGCAGCGCGTGGTTCGGCGATCCGGGCCGGGGCATCAGCAAGGACAAGGGCACGCCGCCGCGCTACCCGATGCAGGCCATCCGTGGTCGGGTCGAAGGGACGGTCTACGTCGCCTTGCGCCTGGATCGCGAGGGCCGGGTGTCCGACGTCGCCGCCGAACAGGTCAACCTCCGCGTGATCGCCAGCGACAACGAGATGAAGCACTGGCGCGAGGTGTTCGCCAAGGCCACCTTGAACGCAGCGCGGCTATGGACGTTCAGTCCGGCCGATCCCTCCGACCACGCGCCCTACCGCGACGTCACGGTGCCGGTGGCCTACGAACTGCACGTCGGTCCCGCCCCGACCGCACCCAGCCCCGAATCGAAGTACGGCCAATGGCAGACCTACGTCCCCGGACCGCTCGAGCCGGTGCCGTGGAGCGATGCCGACCGCATGCTCACCGGCGGCGTGGATGCGTTGCCTGACGACGGCGTCTTCGGTGCGTCGAGCCTGTCGCTGCTCACGCCACTGGATCGGGGCTGAGCGGCCAGTTCAGGCGCCGTTGACGCACGAGCGGGTATCGCTGAGGTCCCTTTCCGGGACGACACCGATGCGCCTGCGGCTCCTGTTTGCCAGCTTGATCCTCGCCACCGCCCTGCCGGTCCTGCACGCGCAGGACCTGGGCGATACCTGCCACGCCAGCAGCAGTTACGACCTGACGGTGAAGCCGGACAGCCTGCTGTTCGATCGCGCGCAGCCGGCGCCTTTCCACGTGCAGGTCGCCGATGGTGTCCTGAGCACCGACGGCCAGCCGGTACGCCTGCATGCCGAAGCGCAGGACCGGCTGGTGTTGTTCGAGCGCGAGCTGCGCGCGCTGGTCCCGCGCGTGCGGGCGGTGGCCGATTCGGGTGTGGACCTGGCGGTGCGCGCCGTGCACGAGGAGGCCGCCGGCATGCAACTGGCGCCCGCCACCCTGGCCGAGCTCGACCGGCGATTGGCCGCGCATGCGACGCAGCTCAAGCAGCGCATCGCCCAGAGCAACAGCACCCACGACTGGCAGGGCGATGCCGCCCAACAGCTTGCCGACCGCATCGTCGGCGACCTGGCGCCGCTGGTTGCCGCCGACCTCGGCCAGCAAGCCCTGGCCGCCGCCATGAACGGCGATCTGGCCGAGGCCGCGCGCCTGCGCGACGAGGCGGCGGACCTGACCACGCAGCTGCAGCCGCGGCTGCAGCGTCGCATGCAGGCCTTGCGCCCGCAGGTCCAGGCGCTGTGTCCTTCGATCCAGCGGCTGGCCGATCTGCAGCAGGGCGTGCGCGGAGCCGATGGGCAGCCGCTGAACCTGGTGCGGGTCGGACCCTAGCCCCGCCCCGAGGCGTTCCCTGCAGGGGTGCGGCCCGTGCGCAGGCGTGAACCCGAACGCCGCCTGACGGGCGATGCACAGCGAGCCCCGCCGACGGCGCGAGTTAATCCGCGGCTAAGTGCGCAAGGCCGACCATGGTCGCCCACCTCGATACCCCAAGGAGCCGCTCGCCGTGGCCCCACGCCCCCAAACGCTGTTCAACGCGCTGATCCGCCAGGGCATCGACCTGCGCGCGATGTACCGCGACGCTTCGGACCAGGCCAGCGAGCCGGGCCTGCGCGTGGTGCTGGGCGAGAACGCGAGCGCGCTGGACCAGGTGATCGCCGACCTGCAGGGCCAGGTCAGCCACCTGGGCGGTACGCCGGCCCGGCGCGGTCGGCTGGGGGGATCCGCGCGGCGCCAGTTGATCGAATGGCTGCTGCCGGACACGCCGCGCCGCGATACCGCCTGGATCGCCCGGCTGGCGCACGGCGAAGCCGCCCTCGTGCACGCCTTCGAAGAAGGCCTGCAGCGCGCCACGCCGGAGGCCGCGCTGGTGCTGCGCCGCCAGCTGCCGCGGCTGCAGGGCATCCACCTGGACATGCATAGCCTGGCCCGCGCCCGGCGCTGCTAAGCTCCGCCCACCCGGGGCGGGCCCAGGGAGAATCGGCATGACCGCAACCGCGCAGGATGTACTGGATTTCTGGTTCGCCGACGAGAATACGGTGCGCTGGTTCGTGCGCGATCCCGGGTTCGACGAGGTCGTCCGTGCACGCTTCGGTCCCACGTGGGAAGCGGCCACCACGGGCGCGCTGGACCTGTGGGCCATCACCCCGCACGGCTGGCTCGCACTGCTGATCGTGCTCGATCAATTCAGCCGCAACATCCATCGCGGCGACGCGCGCGCCTTCGCCCAGGACAACCGGGCCCAGTCACTGGCGCTGGAAGGCCTGGAACGGCGCGACGATGAAGCGCTGGCGCCGCTCGAGCGCGTGTTCGCCTATCTGCCGCTCGAGCACGCCGAGGATCTCGCGTTGCAGTGGCGTTCGGTGACGCTGTTCCGCGCGCTCGCCCTACAGGCCTCGCCCAACGCGCGCGGGCAATATGAGAATTTCCTTGACTACGCGCGCCGGCACTGCGAAGTGGTCACGCGCTATGGCCGCTTCCCGCATCGCAATGCGTTGCTGGACCGGCCCAGCACGCCGGACGAAGAGGCTTATCTCGCGGAGGGTGGCGGCTTCTAGCGTGCGTCGTCGATTCCACGGAGGGAACGACATGCGCACCACCCTGATCGGCAGCCTGTGGCTGCTCGCCTTTGCCGCAACCGCGTCCGACACCTTGCGCGTGGGCAGCCACCTGCTGGTCGCCGGCGACAGTGCCACGCAGGTGCGCGAACTGCTGGGCCGGCCCGCACGGGTGACCCACCAGCGCGCGCGACGCCACGGCCGCGGCGTCGTGGTCGTGACGCCCGCCAGCGAAAGCTGGGTCTATCGCGACGATGGGCGCGAGATCACCGTGACGCTGGTCGACGGTGTGGTGTCTGACATCGAGCAGCATCCGTGAGCTTTCGGGCATGACCGATGGCACGGCATGACGCCTGGCCCATGTCTGCGGCTCGGTGCCGCGGGAAGCTGGCGCCATCGTCACCGGGGAGCCGTCCCATGCGCACGCTGATCCTTTCCCTCGCAATCGCCACCGGCCTGGTGCTGGGCGCGCCGGCGCAGGCGGGCGGCCTGCACGTCAACCACGAACAATGCAGCTTCGGCACCGACTACGACGTGCTGGTCAAGCCCGAGGGCATCACCTTCGAGCGCCAGGATGGCAAGCCCGGCAGCGTGTTCATGCATGAGGGCGCACTGCGCATCGACGGTCGTGACGTGGCCGTGTCGGCCGCCGACGCGAGCCGCCTGCGCGAGTACGAAAGCCAGGTGCGCAGCCTGTTGCCCGAAGTCACCTCGATCGCCCGCGAGGGCGTGGACATCGGCTTCGACGCGCTCACCACGGTGGTCGCCAGCTTCGCCGACGACCCGGCCGAGCGCACGCGGCTGACGACCGAGCTCAACGAGCAGCACAGGCAGGCCCTGACCAAGATCGACAGCGGCCTGGGTCATGGCGAGTGGCGCCAGCACAGCGTCGAGGACCTGATGGAAAACCAGGTCGGCCATGCGGTCGAGTCGCTGGTCAGCACGGTCACCGCCAAGGCGGTGAAAGCCGCGCTGAGCGGCGACCAGAGCCAGGTGGCCGCGCTGGAAGCGCGCGCCGACTCGCTGGACCGAACCATCGACCAGCAGGTGGATGCACGTGCGGACAAGCTCAGCGAACGCGCCGAGGCGCTCTGTCCGCGCATGGCCCGGCTCGATGAGTTGCAGCAGCAGTTCGAATTCCGCCTGAAGGACGGCTCGCGCCTGGCGCTGGTCGACCATCAGCCGGAGCATGACAACGAGGCTTCCGCCAAGACGAAGCCCCAGACCCGCTAGCCGTCCCACGGCCTGCGGGCCGGCCGCTCCTCCACACCACACCCCAAGTGCGGCCATCCGCCGCGCCGGTTTCCCCAGACCGGCGCGGTGTTTTTTTTTTTGCTCTCACGACTCGCGCGAGCCCACCTGTGGCCATGCCCGTCGTCGTGACCAGGGCAACCGGCATCACCTCCAGGCGGGCTTTTGCAGAAGCATCGTCTCGAATGCCCCTGCTAGGCTTCACGGCTGGTTCGTACCGGAGTGACGCCATGCCCGACCTGCTTGCCCGGATCCATTTTTCCGAGAACGCCACGCAGCTGGGGATCAACATCCTCATCGCCCTGCTGATCCTGCTGATCGGCAGCTGGTTGGCGGCGCGCGTCGCCAACCTCGTCCAGCGGGCGATGCACCGGGCGAGCGTGGACGAGACCCTGATCGGCTTCCTGCGCAACCTGATCTATGGCGTGCTGGTGGCGGTGCTCGTGGTCAGCGCGCTGATCACCGCGGGCGTGCCTTCCGCGCCGCTGGTCGCCGCGCTGGGCGCCAGCGGCCTGGCCATCGGGCTGGCCTTGCAGGGCTCGCTCAGCAACCTGGCCTGGGGCGTGCTGCTGATCGTCTTCCGGCCGTTTCGCGCAGGCGACTTCATCCATGCCGGTGGCGTGGAAGGCACGGTGGAAACGGTCAACCTGATGTACACGCAACTGGTGCTGCCGGACAACCGCGAGGCGATCGTGCCCAACGCCAAGATCGGCGGCGACGCGATCATCAACGCCAACCGGCGGGGTACGCGCCGGTTCGAGCTGAAGGTGGGCATCGGCTACAAGGACGACATCGGCCAGGCGATCGGGGAGATCGACAAGCTGTTCGCCGCCGACCTGCGCATCCTCAAGGAACCGCCGCCGAGCGTGGTGACCGGCATGCTGGCCGAAAGCTCGGTGGAGCTCATCATCCGCGCCTACACGCGCAGCACGGACCTGTGGGCTGCGCAGACCGAGCTCTTGCGCAAGATCAAGGAGCGTTTCGACGAGGCGGGCATCAGCATCCCGTTCCCGCAGCGCGAGCTGACCGTGGTGCAGGGCACGTTGCCGGACGGGAACAGGAAGGCAGGTTGAGCGGCCGTAGGTGGGCTCCAGCCCACCGCACGTCCGCGCAAGCATGCGGTGGGCTGAAGCCCATCCTGTGATGCTTATTGCACCGTCACCGGCCGCCGGTTGTCGCCTGACACGCGGTCGATCAATTCGTTGAACGGGTCGATGCCCGCCTCGGCGGGCGTCCCGTCCACGGTCACGGTGATCGTGCTGTCGCCCGCCGGCAGCAGGCGTTTCTGCAGGTACAGCGGCTTGCCGTCGCGGCCCCTGACCGGCGAGGCGGCGAACACGCCGATGTCCACAGGCACGTCCGGTTCGGCCGGGGTCTCCTTGCCGGTACCGTCGACGTGGACCTTGCCCGCGTGCACCTTCAGGGTCACCGCGTAGCGACCGTCGGGCAGCTTTTTCGCGGTGGCCTCGCCGATGCGGTTGTCGAACAGCGTGATCTTCCAGAACAGGTCGTCCAGCAGCCCCTTACACTTCGGGTCCAGCGCCCGGACGAGCGTGTCCATGAAATCCTGCGAGCTGGGGTAGGGCGGGCCGCGGAACTGCCAGTCGAGCAGGAACTGTTTCAGCGCCCGGTCGAACACGTCCTCGCCGACATAGTCCTGCAGCGCGTAGAACACCAGCGAGCCCTTGTTGTAGTGGATGTACTGCTGGTTCTCGACCTTTGCCAGCGGCTCCTCGGCGACCTTCTCGGTGGCGCGGCTCATCAGATACCTGTCCAGCTCGTACTTGAGGAACTTGCGCATCTGGTCGGCGCCGTACCTGTGCTTCATCACCATCAACGCCGAGTACTGCGCCAGCGACTCGCTGAGCATGGTCGAACCCTGCATGTGCGCGCCGATCACCTGGTGGGCCCACCACTGGTGAGCGACCTCGTGCGCGGTCACGTAGTAGACGTAGTCGACCTTGGACCGGTCGCGCAGGTCGGCGATGAAACCCACGCCTTCGGAATAGGGAATCGTGTTGGCGAAGGACTGTGCGAAGTGCGCGTAGTTGGGGGACTCCAGGATCCGCACCTGGCGGTATTGGTAGGGTGTGAAATGGGCCTGGTAGTAGGCCAGCGCGTCCCGGGTCGCCTGGATCATGCGCTCCACGTTCCAGCCGTGTGCGGGGTTGTAGTAGACCTCGATGGCGACGCCGTCGTAGCTGGCCTTCTTCACTGCGTAGCGCGCGGACAGCCAAGCGAAGAAGTCCAGCATCGGCCGGTCGGCGGCATAGGTGAAATAGCGGCGGCCGTTGGCGGTCCAGCTTCGGGTGAGGTAGCCCGGCGCCAGCGCGATCTGGTCGGCGGCGGTGGAGACGGTGGTCTCGAAGTCGATCCAGTCGGCGTCGTTGCTGACGTAATTGTCGCCCAGGGCCCTAGTGTCGCCCAGCTTCGGCATGCGCGGCACGTCGGGCGGCAGGCCGTACTTGCGCCGATCGCCGCGGTCGGTCAGCTGCGCCTCGCTCTGGTAGCCGAAGCGCGGCAGCACCTGGCTGTTGAAGAAGCTGCCGTTGGCGACCAGGAACTGGCCGGATGGCTCGTTGGTGAAACCGCGCGGGGCGTACTCGATGTCGAAATCGAAATCCATCGAGGCACCCGGCGGCAGCGGCCGCTCCAGGCGGTAGATCGCGTAGCCCAGGCGCGTGTCGTGGCTGATCGTCTCGTGCGGCGCGAACTTGAGCGACTTCAAGGCGAAGTGGGTATCGAAGTTCACGTGCAGCCTGTCGATCGGCCTGCCGCTTCGGTTGACCAGTGTGTAGTGCCCGCGGATTTCGAGCCGCCGCTGGTAGGGATAGATGTCCACGTCGGTCTTGACCGCCGTGATGCGCGGCTGTGGCAGGCCGTCGTATTTCGAGTACTTCTTCTCGTAATCGGCGCGCTGGCGCGTCTCGTCGTCGCTGCTCGAGTAGTGGTTGAGCACGTTCGTGTTGTAGAAAATCCAGGCGCCGGTCGCGACGAAGCCGGCCAGCGCCAACCCCAGCGCGACCGCGGCCGGGCGGCGCAGCCGCGCGCGGGCCTCCTGCAGACGTTCGCGCCAGGTGGTGCCGGTGCCGCGCACGTTGAACAGTGCCGCGACCACCAGCATCGCCGCCGCCGCAAAACCCCAGTAGAGGTCGAACCACAAGGCGGCGGCCAGGAAATGGCCGAAGCCGTTCATGTCCGAATACGGCACCGACGAAGCATGGCCGAAAACGTACAGGTTGTGCTCCCAGTGCAGCAGCGGGAAGCCGATCAGCGAGGCGACCAGCCACACGATGCCCAGCAGGTAGCCCATGAACTTGCTGCCGGCCAGCGTCTGGAACAGCAGCATCAGCACTGACAGCAGCACGAACGGTGCCGCATCCAGCCCCAGCATGGCCAGGTACAGGCCCGGTTCCAGTCGCGTGTAGCCGTGGGCGAGTTGCCAGGCGATGCCGACCAGGTCGCCGACCAGCAGGTACACCAGCACCACGGCGACCAGTGCGAGCAGGCGCGCGGTGAGCGGCAACCAGTCCGGCAGCGGGAACGCATCGACCACCTCGGCGGTGCGCCGGTCGCGCTCGCGCCAGACCAGCTCGCCCGCGTAGAAGGTCACGATGATCGCCAGCAGCCACTGGAAGCTGCCCTGGATCGTCTCCAGCACCGTGTGCGTGACCGGGTAGACCGGTGTGCCGTAGAAGTCGCCGGCGAAGGCCAGCGCGAACAGCAGGTTGACCAGCCCGAACACCAGCATGACCAGGAACGGCACGCCGCGCAGCACCTGCCCGACGTCGAACGCCAGCAGCTCACGCAGCTGTGCGAGATGGGCGCGCAGGTCGTGCGCTAGCCGCACGGCCGGCAGGCCGCTGCGCACCGCGCCGGGCATCGGGCGCAGCAGCGGCGGCTCGGCGCGGGGCTTGCGCCCGGGCATGCGCAGCCCCTCGCGGTCGGTACGGAAGAGCGCGAACGCGGTGCCGGCCAACAGCACCGAGACGCCCAGCCAGAGCAGCCGGTTCCACAGCAGCAGCCCTTCCAGCGGCGGCAGGCGATGGTTGAGCTCGTCGGCGGACCAGTAGCGCGTGACGATGCCCAGCGTGCGGCCCCCGAAGGGATCGAGCATGGCCGCCACGATGTGATGGTTGACGTCCCGGGTCAGCAGTCCCGACAGCGACAGCAGCACGATGAAGGCGATGATGCCGATGTAGGTGGCCAGCAGCGAGCGGGTCACCGTCGCCAGCAGGAACAGCAGCGAGGTCACGAACAGCATGTCCGGCAACACCATCACGCCGAATGCCCAGGCGTAGCCGTGCCATCCGGGCGGACCCAGCCGCGTCGGGTCGACCCACGGCATCGCCCCGCCCAGCGCCACGCCCAGCGCCACCGCCAGCATGATCGCCACCGCCGCCGCGTAGCCGGCGGCCAGCCGGCCGCCGAGGTAGGCGCCGCGGCTGACCGGCGTGGCGAACACCAGTTCGGCGGTGTCGTGGTCGAAATCGCGCAGCGCGGCGCCCGCGACGAACACGCCGCCGGCCAGCATGCCGAAGATCGTGAAGGCACTGACCAGCCGCACGATCACCATCGGCGCGTTGCGCAGCACGTTGCCGCTGGCGCCGCCCATCACGACCGCGTCGGTGCTGGCCACCGCGAAGGCGAGCCCGCCGAAGGCCAGCGCCATGATCCAGAACAGCGGCGCGCGCCATTGCTGGCGCCATTCGAAGCGAAAGACTTCCCCCAGCATGGCGTCAGGCTGCCCGCGCCGTGGCCTGGGCGCGCAGGTGGCCGAAATAGACGTCCTCCAGGTCCGGCGACACCGCCTCGAAACCGGGTTCCGGCAATGCGTCGGCCAGCACGTGCAGCAGCGTGCGCCCGCCGGCCAGGCGGGTGGACAGGATGGTCATGCGGGCGCGGTAGTTGTCCAGCTCCGCCTTGTCGATCGTGCGCCGCCACACGCGCCCGTCCAGGCTGCGGATCGCTTCGCGCGGCTCGCCGGTCAACAACACCTGGCCCTGGCCGATGATCGCCATGCGCGGGCACAGGTCGGTCACGTCGGCCACGATGTGGGTGGAGAGGATCACCACCACCTTCTCGCCGATCTCCGCCAGCAGGTTGAGGAAGCGGTTGCGCTCCTCCGGATCCAGGCCCGCGGTCGGTTCGTCCACGATCACCAGCTTCGGGTTGCCGATCAGCGCCTGGGCGATGCCGAAGCGCTGGCGCATGCCGCCGGAAAAGCTGCCGAGCTTGCGCTTGCGCACGTCCCACAGGTTGACCTGGCGCAGCAGCGCCTCGATGAGGTCGCGCCGCTCGCCGCGGGCGGTGACGCCCTTGAGCACGGCGAAGTGCTCCAGCATGGCCTCGGCCGATACTTTCGGGTACACGCCGAATTCCTGCGGCAGGTAGCCGAGCAGGCGGCGGGTGGCCGGCTTGTCCGCCAGCAGGTCCATGCCGTCGAGCTCGATGCTGCCCTGGTCCGGGTCCTGCAGCGTCGCAATCGTCCGCATCAGCGAGGACTTGCCCGCCCCGTTGGGTCCCAGCAGGCCGAACATGCCCTGCGGGATGTCCAGATCGATCCCGCGCAGCGCATGCACGCCGTTGGCATAGGTCTTGGACAGGTGGCGGATGGTAAGCATGCAGGCTACTCCGCGCCGCCCCGCGCGGCGCCGGGAACCAGCATAGGCAGCGGGGCCGGCGGGCACATCGGCACAAGGTCATGCATGCCGGGTGGCCCATGACCGGCCGCCCCTGTGCGGCGGGCGGCCGTTCGCTATCATGGGAGGCCTTGCGCGGCCGTCATCCCCGGGCGCTGCGCGCTTGCCATCGCAGGAGACCCCATGGCCGACCCCAAAGAAGCACGCGTCCCCGACATCGGCGGCCACGACAACGTGCCGGTGATCGAAGTGCTGGTGAAGGCCGGCGACCGCGTGGAGAAGGAACAGAGCCTCATCACGCTGGAATCGGACAAGGCGACCATGGAGGTGCCCTCGCCGTTTGCCGGCGTGGTGAAGGAGATCAAGCTCAAGGTCGGCGACGAGGTGTCCGAGGGCGTGTTGATCGCGGTCATCGAGGCCGAGGGGGCCGCACCTGCGCCGGCGAAGGCGCCCGCAGCCGCGCCGCTTTCCAGCGCGCAGGCCAGGGCGGCCGAGCCGGGTACCGGCAAGGGCGCCATCGACGAGGCGCCGCCAACCCCGCCACCGGCCGCGCCCCCCGCGACGGGCGGCGTGCGCGAGGCGCGCGTGCCGGACATCGGCGGTCACGACAACGTGCCGGTGATCGAGGTACTGGTGAAGGTCGGTGACACGGTCGCCAAGGACCAGAGCCTGATCACGCTCGAATCGGACAAGGCCACCATGGAAGTCCCGGCGCCGTTCGAAGGCGTGGTCAAGGAACTGAAGCTCAAGGTGGGCGACGAGGTATCGGAAGGCGCGGTGATCGCCCTGATCGAGACCGGCGCCGCCGCCCCGGCAACGGCCGCGCCATCGCCCGCAGCCTCGCCCGATGCGCAATCGGCCACCGGCCTGCCGATCAGCAGCGGCGGCCCCAAGGCGCCCGGGCAGCCGGCCGGCGGCCGGGGCGTGCTTCCGGGCAACGTGCCCGAGGGCGACGTCGCGCCCCGCGCCCGGCCGCCGATGGACGCCCAGGTGATCATGCCGGGCGATGCTCCCTATGCCAGTCCGGCGATCCGCGCCTTCGCGCGCGAACTCGGCGTCGACATCGCGCAGGTCAAGGGCTCCGGCCGCGCCGGGCGCATCCAGCGCGAGGACGTCAGCGCCTACGTGAAGCACGCGCTGGCCTCCGGCGCGCGTCCGGTGCAGGGCGCGCCGGTGGCCGCCGGCGGCGGTCTCAACCTGCTGCCGTGGCCGAAGGTCGACTTCGCCAAGTTCGGCCCGGTCGAGGAGAAGCCGCTCACCCGCATCCAGAAAATTTCCGGCGCCAACCTCTCGCGCAACTGGGCGATGATCCCGCACGTCACCCAGCACGAGGACGCGGACATCACCGAGCTGGAGGCCTTCCGCAAGAAGCTCGGCGACGAGAACAAGGACCTGAAGGTCACCCCGCTGGTATTCCAGATCAAGGCGGTGGTCGCGGCGCTCAAGCAGTTCCCGCAGTTCAACGCCTCGCTGGACGAGACCGGCGAGAAGCTGATCCTCAAGAAGTACTTCCACATCGGCATCGCGGTGGACACGCCCGATGGCTTGGTGGTGCCGGTGCTCCGCGACTGCGACCAGAAGGGCCTGCTGGACCTGGCCCGCGAGCTGGGCGAGATCTCCAAGAAGGCGCGCGAGAAGAAGCTTGGCCCGGCCGAGATGTCCGGCGGCTGCTTCTCGATCTCCTCGCTGGGCGGCATCGGCGGCACCGCGTTCACGCCGATCGTCAATGCGCCGGAGGTGGCGATCCTGGGTGTCTCCAAGGCGTCCATGAAGCCAGTGTGGAACGGCAAGGAATTCGCGCCGCGGCTGATGCTGCCGCTGTCGCTTTCCTACGACCACCGCGTGATCGACGGTGCACTCGCCGCGCGCTTCGCCGCCTTCCTCGCCACCCAGCTCGGCGACATCCGCCGCCTGCTGCTCTGACGGGAGGCCGAGGCCATGGCGAACACGATCGAAGTGAAAGTCCCCGACATCGGCCACGACAACGTGCCGGTGATCGAGGTTCTGGTGAAAGCCGGCGACCGCGTGGAGAAGGAACAGAGCCTGATCACGCTGGAGTCGGACAAGGCCACGATGGAAGTGCCTTCCAGCGCCGCTGGCGTGGTCAGGGACGTCAAGGTGAAGGTGGGCGACGAGGTGTCCGAGGGCGCGGTGATCCTCACGCTCGAAGCCGAGGCTTCTCCCTCTGCCCCGGATGGAAACAAGGCGGGGGAAAAGGGCCAGGGTAAGGGGGCGCCCTCGCGACAGCCCGGCAACGAAGCGAACGCGCCTACCGCCGCTCCCGCAAGCCCCGTCCCCTCACCGCAATCCCCTCCCCGCCGGGGAGAGGAAGCGAAGGTGCCGCACGCGGCAGCGGCATCGTCCAGAACCCCTGACCTCGAATGCAAGCTCGTCGTCCTCGGCTCCGGCCCCGGCGGCTACACCGCCGCCTTCCGCGCCGCGGACCTGGGCGCCGACACCGTGCTGGTCGAACGCTACGCGAGCCTGGGCGGCGTCTGCCTCAACGTCGGTTGCATCCCGTCGAAGGCACTGCTGCACGCCGCGGCCGTGATCGACGAGGCCGACGCGATGGCCGCCCACGGCGTCACCTTCGGCAAGCCCAAGATCGAGCTCGACAAGCTGCGCAAGTTCAAGGAACAGGTGGTCGGCAAGCTCACCGGCGGGCTGGCCGGCATGGCCAAACAACGCAAGGTGCGCACCGTGCAGGGCACGGGCAGCTTTGTCTCTCCGCACGAGCTGGAAGTAAAGACGGCCGAGGGCACCAGGCTGATCCGATTCGAGCACGCCATCATCGCCGCCGGCTCGCAGGCCGTGCGCCTGCCGATGTTCCCGTGGGACGACGAGCGCGTGATGGATTCCACCGGCGCGCTGGAGCTGAACGACATACCGAAGCAGCTGCTGGTCGTCGGCGGCGGCATCATCGGCCTGGAGATGGCCACGGTGTATGCGGGCCTGGGCAGCGAAGTGACCGTGGTCGAGTTCATGGACCAGCTGATCCCCGGCGCCGACGCGGACCTGGTCAAGCCGCTGGCCAAGCGCCTCGGCGGCAAGCTCAAGGGCGTGCACCTGAAAACCAAGGTGATCGAGGCCAAGGCCACCAAGAAGGGTATCGAAGTCCGCTACGAAGGCGACAGCATTCCCGACACCACCGTGTTCGACCGCGTGCTGGTCGCCGTGGGCCGCTCCGCCAACGGCAACAAGATCGGTGCCGACAAGGCGGGCGTGGCGGTGACCGATCGCGGCTTCATCAACGTCGACACGCAGCTGCGCACCAACGTGCCGCACATCTTCGCCATCGGCGACCTGGTCGGCCAGCCGATGCTGGCGCACAAGGCAACCCACGAGGCGCGCGTCGCCGCCGAAGTGGTGGCCGGCATGAAGAGTCATTTCGACGCCCGCGTGATCCCGTCGGTCGCCTACACCGACCCGGAAATTGCCTGGGTCGGCGTGACCGAGCGCGAGGCGAAGGAAAAGGGTCTCAAGGTCGGCGTGGGCAAGTTCCCCTGGGCCGCCTCCGGCCGCGCGATCGGCATCGACCGCACCGAAGGCTTCACCAAGCTGCTGTTCGACGAGGAAACCCACCGCGTGGTCGGCGCGGGCATCGTCGGCCCGCACGCCGGCGACCTGATCTCCGAGCTGGCCCTGGCCATCGAGATGGGTGCCGAGGCGGCCGACATCGCCCTGACCATCCACCCGCACCCGACCTTGAGCGAGTCGGTCGCGATGGCGGCGGAGGTCTACGAGGGCACCATCACGGACCTGTACATCCCGAAGAAGAAATAGCGCCGCTCAAGCGAACGGGAAGCCAGTCGCCACCGGGCGGCTGGCTTTTTTTTTGCCCTGTGGCGCATCCGTCGGTTGCTTCGAAAGCGGTGGACCGGCAGATCGCCTAGTGCGCCTGTGCCTCGGCCAGCGCCGCCTGCAAGCGGTCCTGCAAGGTCACCAGATTGTTCTTGGCCTGGTCCAGCATCAAGGTCATCTGTCCGATCACGTGCAGGAATTCACGCGGTTGCACGGTGCCGATGCGCATGTCGGTCATCGCATCGACCATGCGCGGACCGTTCATCACCAGCGCCAGGTTCGCGCTCAGTGTCGTGACCATGTCCCGTTGCCCGGCATAGGCCGCCGCATAGCGGCGCATGTGGGCGTCGTCGATCCAGCTGGCCGACTGGTTGGCTACGGCCACGTCCCAGGCTTCCTGGCGCAGGCTGGGCCAGCGCAGGTTGAGGTTGAAACCTTCCAGCGCGACCAGCGATTGCACGTGCCGGGCTACGGCATCGTCCGGCGCCCGTGCCTTGAAGTCCTCCACGAGCGCATTGCGGATCTTAGCCAGCGCCCGGGCTTGCCGCTCGTCCTGGGCGAGCGAGAACTTTACTTCCGCCAGGTTGGCGCGAATCTCGGCTTCGATCTGCGCGCGCGCCGTCTCGGCCGCGTGCGCATGGTGCGTATGCTCGATCCACGCCTCCAGCCCCAGCGCGGTGAGGATACTCAGCACGATCATCAGGTAATGCTTGAGGAAGTCCTTCAGCGATTCCACGCGAGCCTTGGGCAGTTCCAGGTGCATAGGTTGTCCTTGTTGGGGGTCAGTCGCGCGGCGCGGCAGTTTCGAACAAGTCGCGCTGCGCGGCAAAGTGGTCGCGGTCGACGAAGCCGGCCAGTCCCACGCCGACCAGCCGGTAGCGGGTGCCGGCGGGGTGCTCGACCCGTGCGCGCAACGCGCAGGCGAGCTCGGCCAGCTCGTGCGCGGTGACGGGCAGGGTGGCGGGCGAGAAGCTGCGGGTCAGCGTGCGGAAGTCGGCGGTCTTGAGCTTGAGCACGATCGTGCGCGCGATGCGCCCTTGCTCGCGCTGGTGGCCGGCCCAGGTTTTCTCGGCCAGGCGGCGAATGTGCGGTTCCAGCTCGTCCAGCGTGAGGTCGTTTTCGAAGGTGTCCTCGGCGGACACCTGCAGGGTGAGCCGGTCCGGCTGCACCGGATGCTCGTCGATACCCCACGAAAGCTGGTGCAGGCGCCGGCCCCAGCGGCCGAAGCGCTGCTCGAGCCCGGCCTCGCCCACCCGCCGAAGGTCGGCGGCGGTGGCCACGCCCATCGCGGCGAGCTTGCCCTCCATGACCTTGCCCACCCCGGGCAGGCGTCCGACGGCGAGGGGCGCCAGGAAGGCCTCGACCTGGTGCGGACGGATCACGAACAATCCATCGGGCTTGCGCCAGTCCGAGGCGATCTTGGCCAGGAACTTGTTCGGCGCCACGCCGGCCGAAGCGGTCAGATTCGTTTCCTCGCGGATCGCCGCGCGGATCGCCTCGGCCGTCGCCGTGGCAGACGCCAGCCCGTTCCTGCTGGAGGTCACGTCCAGGTAGGCCTCGTCCAGCGACAGCGGTTCGATGAGTTCGGTGTGCCGCGCGAAGATCGCCCGCACCTGCCGCGACACTGCCTTGTAGCGGGTGAAATCCGGCGGTACGAAGATCGCCTGCGGGCACAGCCGTTCCGCCCGCACCGCCGGCATCGCCGAACGCACGCCGAACACCCGCGCCTCGTAGCTTGCCGCGCAGACCACCGAGCGCGCCCCGCGCCACGCCACCACCACGGGCCTGCCGCGCAACGACGGATCGTCGCGCTGCTCCACCGACGCGTAGAACGCGTCCATGTCGATATGCAGGATCTTGCGCGGGGTGGAGGACACGATGGAAACCGGGGATGACTGGTGGCGATTCTAGGCGACCGGCGCGACCGCGCGGCAATCGGCCCCGCCACGCGGTTGCACGGCTTGACATGCGATTGATAGCGCCGGGGCTACCGTGGCGTCGCATCCCGGAGGCTCGCCATGACCGATTACGCCGAGCAACGCCAGCGCATGGTCGAGCGCCAGCTGGCCGGGCGCGGCATCACGGATGCGCGCGTGCTCGAAGCGATGGGCACGATCCCGCGCGAGGCGTTCGTGGCCGGGAGCATGCACGAGTTCGCGTACGAGGACTCGCCGCTGCCGATCGAAGCCGGACAGACCATCTCGCAGCCATTCATCGTCGCGCGCATGCTGCAGGCGGCCGAACTGCACGAGGGCGACAGCGTGCTGGAGATCGGTGCGGGCTCCGGCTATGCCGCGGCGGTGATGGCGGCGCTGGCCGCCCGCGTGCACGCGATCGAGCGCCACGCCCAGCTCGTCGACCTCGCGCAACAGCGCTTCGATACGCTGGGCTACCGCAACATCCGCTTGCGCCTGGGCGACGGCAGCGGTGGCTGGCCGGAAGCGGCGCCCTTCGACGCGATCATCGCCGCGGCCGGCGGCCCGGCGGTGCCGGATGTGCTGCGCCGGCAGCTGGCGATCGGCGGACGGCTGGTAATGCCGGTCGGTGAGACGCTCAACCGCCAGCGGCTGGTAAAGGTGACCCGCCTGGCGGAGGACCGCTTCGAGGAGGAGCCGCTGGACGAAGTGCGTTTCGTGCCGCTGGTGGGCAGTTACGGCTGGAGCGAGCAGGAAGCCATCGCGCCGCCGCGGATGGAACCCGTCGCCGTCCGCGCGCCGGGCGATGGCGGCACGTTGCCGGCCATGATCCGCGCCGCGGCCGAGGCCTTGCCTGAATTCGACGACCCGGCGTTTGGACGGCTGTACGACCGCTACGGCGATGCGCGTGTCGTGCTCCTGGGCGAAGCGAGCCATGGCACCAGCGAGTTCTACCGCGCCCGCGCGGCGATCACCCGCCGGCTGATCGAGGCGCACGGCTTCACCATCGTGGCGGTGGAAGGCGACTGGCCCGATGCGGCGGTGCTGGACCGCTACGTGCGTGGCCGTCCCGCCACGCACGAGGAGCCGATCTTCCAGCGCTTCCCGACGTGGATGTGGCGCAACCGGGACGTCGCCCGCTTCATCGACTGGCTGCGTGACTACAACCGCGACAAGCCCGCCGCCAGGCAGGCCGGCTTCTACGGCCTGGACCTGTACAGCCTGGACAGCTCGATCCGCGCGGTGATCGATTACCTGGACAAGGTCGACCCGGAAACCGCGCAGGTGGCGCGGCACCGCTACGGCTGCCTGATGCCCTGGAGCAAGGAGCCGGCACAGTACGGCCGCATGGCCCTGAATGCCGGTTACCCGCTGTGCGAGAAAGCGGTGGTGCAGATGTTGCGCGAGCTGCTTTCCCGCCGGATGGAGTACGCCCACGCCGACGGCGAGCACTTCCTGGACGCGGCGCAGAACGCACGCCTGGTCAGCAACGCCGAGGCCTACTACCGCGCGATGTACTACGGCTCCGCCGAGTCGTGGAACCTGCGCGACAGCCACATGTTCGAGACGCTGGAAAACCTGCTCGCCGCCGCCGGTCCGCGGTCGAAGGCGGTGGTCTGGGCGCACAACTCGCACATCGGCGACGCGCGCCACACCGAGATGGGCCAGGTGCGCGAGGAACTCAACCTCGGGCAGCTTTGCCGCCAGCGCTTCGGCACCGATGCGGTGCTGCTGGGCTTCGGCACGCACACCGGCACGGTCGCCGCGGCGGACGACTGGGACGAACCGATGAAAGTGATGGGCGTGCTGCCCTCGCGCAACGACAGCTACGAGCGCCTGTTCCATGACGCCGGGCGGCCGCGCTGCCTGCTCGACCTGCGCGAGGGTGCGAACCGCGAGCTGTGCGGGCGTCTGGCCACCGGCCGACTGGAGCGCTTCATCGGCGTGATCTACCGACCGGACACCGAGCGCTGGAGCCACTACGTCGAATGCTCGATGCCCCGCCAGTTCGACGGCTATACCTGGTTCGACGAAACCCACGCGGTCGAACCGCTGGGCGAGGAGCCGCGCAGCGGCGCCGCCGACACCTGGCCGTTCGGCCTCTGAACGTTGCGACGCTAGCGGCGACCCTGCGCCAGCATGCGCACCGCCAAGGTGGCCAGCACCGTGCCCATCAGCCAGCGTTGCAGCGCCTGCCATAGCGGGCGTCCGCCCAGGAATGCGGCGATCGAACCGGCCGCCAGCACGATCATTGCGTTGACCGTGAGGCTGATGGCGATCTGCGTGAAGCCGAGCGCCACCGACTGCGCAAGCACGCTGCCGCGGCCGGGCACGACGAACTGCGGCAGCAGCGAGAGATAGAGCATCGCCGCCTTCGGGTTGAGCAGGTTGGTGAGCAGGCCCATCGCGAACAGGCGACGCGGGCTGTCGGGCGTCAGCTCGCGCAGCTGGAAAGGCGAGCGGCCACCGGGCCTAAGCGCCTGCCAGGCCAGGTACAGCAGGTACACGGCCCCGCCGATGCGCAGTGCGTCGTAGGCGTAGGGCACCGCGAACACCAGCGCGGTGATGCCGAAGGCCGCGCACAGCATGTAGGCGATGAAGCCCAGGCCCACCCCCGCCAGCGACACCAGCCCCGCCGCGCGCCCCTGGCAGATCGAGCGCGAGATCAGGTAGATCATGTTCGGCCCCGGCGTGAGCACCAGGCCCAGCGCGATCAGGGCGAAAGCGAGCAGGTGGCTGGCATCCGGCATGGCGCGGCTCCGCGGCGAAAGCGCGCAGGATACGGCCGGGCCCGAGGCGGCGGCATGTGCCGCGGTCAGGAATGCGGTGTCGGGGGTGCGTTGCGCCGGCGCGCCTCGAACGCGGCCAGCGACAGCGCCGCCACGACGAACGGCAGCAGGTTGTAGACCAGCCGGTAGCAGAGCAGGCCGGCCAGCACGTCGGCGCGCGCCTGGGCGGGGAAGGCGCCGAGCAGGATCGCTTCGAACACGCCCAGACCGCCGGGGGCATGGCTGACGATGCCGGCCAGCAACGCGGTCAGGTAGACCGGCACGAAATCGGCGAACGGCGGCGCGATTTCCGGAGGCAGCAGCAGGTACATCGCGCCGATCGCGGCGCTCATCTCCACGCCACCGACCAGCATCTGCAGCAGCGCGGCGCCCGAGCCCGGCAGAGCGATCGTCCAGCGACCCACGCGCAGGCTGCGTGGCCGCGCGAGCCACAACGCCAGGCTGGCCAGCAGCAGCACGATGACCACGCCAGCGGTGCGCCCCCAGCCGAGGGCGATCGCCGGTTCCATCAGTAGGCCGGCCGCGCCCAGCACGGCGTAGCCCAGCCCCACGCCCAGCGTCGCCAGCCCGACCACGCGCGCAATGTCGCCTGCGCCCAGTCCCGCGGTGGCGTAGATGCGGTAGCGCACCGCGCCACCAGTCACGGCGTGGAAGCCGAGCGTGTTGGACAACGCGTGCGCCGCGAAGCCCGCGAAGGCTGCCAACCCGGTCGATGCGCGCGCCGGGGCCACGCGGCGCGCGGCCAGCACGTCGAACGTGGCCAGCATGGCGAAGCTGATCGCCGTTGCCACCACCGCGCCTGCCACGTGCGTGCGCGGCAGTTGCGCCAGCGCCGCCGCCACGTCGCGCCAGCGCATCGCGCCCAGATAACGGTGCAGGAGCCACGCCGCCAGGGCGAGCAGCAACGCCGACGCGAACCAGGACAACCCGCGCAGCCAGCGGCGCGCACCGGGGTCGGCAAGAGGGGAGGGAAGTGCGGACATCGGCCCAACCTTACGGCGCATGCGCAAGGGGCCGCGGGTGCGGGATCGTCATGTCGCCAAGGGTAGCGGGTTCCGCCCCCTGGCTTGTAGGAGCGCACCCGTGCGCGACCGCGCGGAGCGCCCACTTCGCGCTGCCCGTGGCTCGCGGTCGCGCACCGTGCGCTCCTGCGGGAACGGGGATGCATCGTGCGCCAGTGGCTGAACCCCAACGCCAACTCACGCTATCGTTGCCGCTCCCGCCGCCGACGATGCCTTCTCCACGCATGAGCACCGAATCGAATACCTACCTGCGCCGCCTGGGTACCTGGGACGCGGCGATGATCGTCATCGGCGGCGTGATCGGCGCCGGCATCTTCAGTACCCCGGCCACGCTGGCCCAGCGCACCGGTTCGGGCTGGGAGTTGCTGGCGCTGTGGGTGGTCGGCGGCCTGCTGACCCTGACCGGCGTGCTGAGCTATGCCGAGCTCGGTGCACGGCGTCCGCAGGCGGGCGGCAGCTACATCTACCTGCGCGAAGCGTTCGGCCAGCTGCCCGCGTTCCTGTTCGGCTGGACGATGGCGTTGATCAACTACCCGGGCAGCGTCGCCGCGGTGGCGACGATTTTCGCGCAGTACTTCTGCGCGGCGCTTGGCCTGTCGTTGCTGTACATCAAGCCCGTGGCCGCCGGCGCGATCGCCTTCATCGTCGGCGTGAACCTGTTCGGCATCCGCGCCGGCGCCTGGGTGCAGAACATCTTCACCGTGCTCAAGCTCGCCGCCATCGCGTTGCTGGTCGTGGCCGGCGTGGTGCTGGCCGATGGCCACCTGGGCGTGACGCTCGCCGCCGATCCCGGGCGGGACGTCCCCGCGGGCGCGCTGTTCGGCGCGCTGCTGCCGGTGCTGTTCACTTATGGCGGATTCCACTACCTCAACGACCTGGCCGGCGAAGTGCGCAACCCGCAACGCACGCTGCCGATCGCGCTGGGGCTGGGCATGGCTGGCGTGATGATCGCCTATGTGCTGGCCAACTTTGCCTACCTGGCCGGCCTGGGCCATGCGGGCCTGGCCTTCAGTACCGCGCCGGCCGCCGACCTGTTGCGCCGGCTGCTCGGCGACCGCGGCGCCACGCTGATGGCGCTGGGCATCGCCTGCTCCACCTTCGGCTACTGCAACATCGCCATCGCCGGCGGCGCGCGCGTGCTGCAGACGATGGGCGCCGACGGCATGTTCTTCTCCGCCGTGGGGCGCATCGAGCCGCAGAGCCGCGCGCCGCAGGTGGCGCTGGCCACGCTGGGCGCATGGGCGATCGTGCTGGCGGTGTCCGGCAGCTTCAACCAGCTGCTGGACTACACCACCGTCGGCGAGTGGCTGGCGCACGCCTGCAGCATCGCCACGCTGTTCTGGTACCGCCGTTACCTCACCGAGCCCTCGCCCTACCGCGTGCCGTTCTATCCTTGGCTGCCGATGATCTTCGTGGTGACCGTGCTGTGCGTGATCGGCGCCACGGCGATCCACAACCCTAGCGATGCCGGCATGAGCCTGGTCATCATTGCCTGCGGCATTCCCGCCTATTACGGCTGGCGCTGGCTCGAACGCAGCGGGGCGTGAGCGCTCCTGCACGTCCCGTGCGGAGCGGTGAGCGACACTGGTGGCCATGAGGACGAGCGCTGCACTGGTCTGCCTGATCCTGTCGATTGCATGCCGGGCGGAGTCGCCCGCCGGTGCGGCCGGTTTGCAGGTTGGTCTGTCCCATGTCCGGGCCGGCGCGGAGGAGCAGGTCGCCGGCGAAACGATGCGCCGGTACACCTTCGAGCCGTCCGCGCAGCCGAACGTGCGTTTCAGCCCGGCGCGCCCTTGGCCTGGCGAGGGCGAACTGCGCGTCAGCGTGCAGAACGCGATGCCCTGGGCGGTCACCCTGTCGATCGACATCGAAGGCGCGGCAGGCGCCCACCTGAAGGCGACGGTGGGCCTGCCCGCCGGCCCGCCGCAGACCCTCGTCGTTCCCTTGCACGCGACCTCGCCGCGCGCCTTCGGCATGCAGGCCGGCCCGCCGATGCCGGTGCAACTCGGTGGCCAGCGTGTCCTGCTGGCCACCACGGTGGAGGGCGCGCCGTCGCTCCAGGCCATACGCGCCGTGCAGCTCTCCATTCCCGCGCCGCAGGCCGCGCAGGTATTGCTCGTCGGTACGCCGGGCGCGGCCGCTGGCGACACGCTCCACGACGTCTACGCCGGGATCGTCGACCGGTACGGCCAGTACACGCGGGGACAGTGGCCGGAGAAGGTCCACAGCGATGCCGCGCTACGCAGCGCGCATGTGCGCGAACGTGCGCAGCTGGGCGGCACGCCCGGTGATCGAGGCGATGGACCGCCGGATGGCCAAACCTCGGCCGCTGGCTGGTTCCACACGCGCAAGCTTCGTGGCCGCTGGCAGCTGGTGGCGCCTGACGGCCACCCGTTCTTCTCGCTGGGCGTGAACGCGGTAGCGCCCGATGGCGGGCGCAGTTACGTGCAAGGCCGCGAGTGGATGTTCACCGGCCGGCCGCCGGCCACGGGCGCCTGGCAGGCGTTCTACGGCGAGGACGACAGCCGCCGCGACACCGGCGCGGCCGGCGGCCTTACCTACAACCATGGCCGCTGGTTCGACTTCTATGCGGCCAACCTCTACCGCGTGGACGGCGTGCGATGGCGTGAAGCGTGGCGTGAACGCACGCGACAGCGGCTGCTTGCCTGGGGCTTCAACACGCTGGGCGACTGGAGCGATGAAACCATCGCGCGCGGCCACGGCCTGGCCTACACCCGCTCGATCAACATCGCCGGCGACTATGCCAACGTCGCCACCGGCTACGACTGGTGGGGCCGCATGCCCGATCCGTTCGATCCGCACTTTGCAGCGGCCACCGAACGAGCCGTCGCCAAGGCCGCCGAAGGCGTGCGCGAGGATCGCTGGCTGCTCGGCTACTTCGCCGACAACGAACTGGCCTGGGCGTCCCCCGGTGCGCAGGGCCGCTGGGCGCTGGCGCTGGGCACTCTGCGCGGCGAGCCGCGCAGTCCGGCGAAGCAGGCGTTCATCGCCATGCTCATGCGCAAGTACGGCGATGCACTGCGCTTAGGGGTGGCCTGGGGCATCGGCGTGACCCGCTGGGAAGCGCTGGAACAGGCCGGTTTCCAGGCGCCCCTGCCAAGCGAGGCCCACCAGGCCATCGCCCAGGACTACAGCGCCTGGCTGCGCGCCTATGCCGACCGCTACTTCCGCACGGTTGCGCAGGCACTGCGCCGGCATGACCCACACCACCTGTTTCTCGGTGGTCGCTTCGCGGTGCGCACGCCCGAGGCCGTGGCCGCCTGCGCGCAGTGGTGCGACGTGGTGAGCATCAACGTCTACGCCGACCTGCCACAGCATGGAATGGATCTGGTCGCGCTGCACCAACTCGACAAGCCGGTGCTGGTCAGCGAGTTCTCGTTCGGCTCGATCGACCGCGGCCCCTTCGGCGCAGGCCCGGTGGCGGTATGGAACGAGGCCCGGCGCGGCGAGGCGTATGCGCGCTTCCTGGCCGCAGCGGCCACCGATCCGGCGATCGTGGGTGCGCACTGGTTCCAGTACGCTGACGAACCGGTGAGCGGGCGCCTGCTCGACGGCGAGAACGCCCACTTCGGATTGATCGGCATCACCGACATCCCTTTCGCCGCCTTCGTGAGGACGGTGCGAAACGCGAACGCGAGCGTGCGGAAAACTCCCTAGCGCCGGGTCCCCGGAACCGGCGTTTCCCTGGGTGAGCCTGCGGCCACGGAAGCTTGCCGGCCGCTTCACGGCACCGGTCGATACTGGATGCGGCCAAGCGGCCTCGACGGGCGTCGGGCGCCTGCACGGAGCTTGCCGCTCCGCCATTGGCCATCGGCCTGCAAGGGAGGAACCCAGGCATGAACGCCGTATTCGCGATCACCCCCCACAACGAACCCAAATGGGGACGGCTGTCCGCTCCCGTGGACCCGGAAGAGACCCGGATCTGCATGCGTGCGCAGTCGATCCTTTCCGGTGGCGATATCGGGCAATGCCCGCCACTGGACCTCAGACAGGCCCGCGACGTGCTGGCCTGGTATATGCCCCGGCATTGATGCGGGCGCCGACGGGGTGGAGGCCACCCCGTCGGGTTTCTCCGTCGACTAGCGGCCGATCTCGCGCAGCCGCTTCCCATGCATCAGGTTGCGCTCGATCTGCTCCAGCGTGACACCCTTGGTCTCGGGGACCAGCCACACGGTAAGCACGAGAAAGACGACGTTGAGCGCCGCGTAGAGCCAGAACGTGGCCGCGTTGCCGATGCCGTTGAGCAGGCTGAGGAAGGTGAAACCCACGATCATGTTGCAGACCCAGTTGGTGATCGTGGAGCAGCCGATGCCGAAGTCGCGGCCCTTGAGCGGCTGGATTTCCGAGCAAAGCGTCCACACCAGCGGGCCGGCGGACATCGCGAAGCCGACGATGAACACCAGTAGCATCGCCACGGTGAAGATCTGCGCCGCATGAGTGGCGATGCCGCCGTGCATCATCGTGCCGACCACGCCCAGGCCAATCGCCATTACCGCGAAGCCGGCGTAGAGGATCGGCTTGCGGCCCACCCGGTCGATCAGCGCGATGGCGATGAAGGTCGCCAGCACGTTGGTCAGGCCGACCAGCGCGGTGAACCACATCTGCGCGGCCGTGTCGTAGCCCATTGTCTGGAAGATGCGCGGCGCGTAGTACATCACCACGTTCATGCCGGTGAACTGCTGCATCAGCTGCAGCAGCACGCCCAGCCCGACCGAGCGGCGGAAGTTGCGGTTCTCCAGGAACAGATGCCAGCCGCGCTGCGGAGTCTTGAGCTGTTCCTCGATGTCGGCCGCCTCGCGCTCGACGATGGCCGCGTCGCCGCGCAGCCGGTTCAGCACGCCGATGGCCTCCTCGCGACGGCCGCGCATCATCAGCCAACGCGGGCTGTCCGGCAGCAGCAGCACGCCGAGCAGGAACAGGAAGCCGGGGATCGCGATCACGCCAAGCATCCAGCGCCACGAGCCGGTGTAGCTGAAGGCGGTGTCGGAAAGGAACGCGACCAGGATGCCGATGGTGATCATCAGCTGGTAGGTCGAGATCATCGCGCCGCGGATGTGCTCGGGCGCCACCTCCGCCAGGTACAGCGGCGCGGCGAAGGTGGCCAGGCCGATCGCCAGGCCCAGCACCACGCGCGCGGCGATCAGCGTGGCCGGCGACCAGGCCATGCCGCACAGCAGCGATCCGATCACGAACAACACCGCGCCAAGGATCAGCGAGCGCTTGCGGCCCAGGTGCACCGACAGCCAGCCCGCGCCCAGTGCGCCCACCGCGGCGCCGAACATCATCGCGCTCACGATCCATTCCAGGGCGCGGTCGCTGATGCCGAAATCGCTCTGGATGAACTGCTGCGCGCCGGAGATGACGCCGATGTCCAGGCCGAACATCAATCCGGCCAGCGCCGCGAGAATGCAGGTGAAGAGCGCCGCCGTCCGGGGCTGCGCAAGAGGTGTGGCAAGGGCGTTGCTGTTCATGGGTGGGCTTCCCCGGAAGCGAGGTGGAGGGCGCCGGCTGCGGTACCTGGGTGCACCGATACCCGCGGCGGCGTGCCGGCGAAACGCGGTTCCGGCAGGCCGGTGGTGCCCGCCGGTGCCGCGAACAGCGCACCGGCGGACGGTTGCGAGGCGAGCGCTGCGGCGTCCAGGCCCTCGCGCGCGCTGGTGACGTAGAGCACCGCAAGATCCGGTCCGCCGAAGGCGGGACGGGTCGGCTGCGAGGCGGGTATGTCGATGCAGTGATCGAGGCGGCCGCCAGCCGTGTAGCACGCCACACGGCCCAGGCCCCACTGCGCGTTCCACAGGTTGCCGGCCGCATCCACCGCCGAACCGTCCGGTTCTCCGCGTGGATCATCGAGGCGCGCGAAGGTGCGCGGCGAACCGCAACGGTCGCCATAGTCGCAGCACTGGATGGCGCGGGCAGGCGAATCGCAGTAGTAGAGCGTGCGTCCGTCCGGGCTGAACGCGACGCTGTTGCTGATCGCCACGCCGGGCAGGTCAAGGCGTTCAAGGGAGAGGTCCGCATTCAGGCGCCAGAAGCTGCCCACGGGCTCGCGGGCACCTCCGGCTGGCGGTTCGTGCAGCGTGCCGAACACGAACCGTCCCTGGCGGTCGCAGGCGCCGTCGTTGAGGCGCGTCGGCAGGCCGCCTTCCACGGGCGTGATCGGTGCGAGCGTCCCGCTGGCGGGGTGGAAGAACGCCAGCCGCGAGGCGAGCCCGAGCAGCAGCCAGCCCTCGGCCTCGCACAGCGCGATGCAGGCCAGCCGCTCGGGCATCGTCCATTGATCGGCACGCGCATCGCGCGGCCGGAAGCGCCAGAGGGTCGCCGCCTGGATGTCGGTCCAGTACAGCGCCTGCTCGCGGCTGCACCACACGATGCCTTCGCCGAGCGTGTTGCCGGCGTGGAGCGCGACCACCGCCGACGCGTTCATACCCAGCCGCCGTCCACGATGAAGTCCTGTCCGGTGCACATGCGGCTGTCGTCGGCGGCCAGGAACAGCGCCGCGCGGGCCAGGTCGTCGGCCATCAGGTAGCCGGGCAGGCACTGCACACGGGCGATTTCGGCCTCGCCTTCGGCGTCGAGCCAGAGCCGGCGCTGCTTCTCGGTGATCACCCAGCCGGGCACCAGCGCGTTGATGCGGATGCGGTCGTGGCCGAGCTCGCGCGCCAGGCCGTTGACCAGCCCGCGTACCGCGGCCTTGGCCATGGCGTACATCGGGTAGCCGGCGTTCTTCTTCATCCAGCCGGTCGAGCCCAGGCAGATCACCGAGCCGCCGCCCAGGCGACGCATGTCCTCGCGCACCGCCTGGGTGGCGAAATACTGGTGGCGCAGGTTGACCGCCACGTTGCGGTCGAAGTCCTCGCCCGTGGTGTCGCCGAATGCGTGCCGCACATCGTTGGCGGCGTTGTTCACCAGCACGCCGATCGGCCCCATCGCGGCGCGCGCCTGCGCGATCGCCGCGCCGAGCGCGTCCAGGTCGGTGACGTCGCAGGGCAGGAACAGTGGCCGGTGGCGGGCATCGGCCAGCGCCTCGCAGAGCGCCTCGCCGTGCGCACGGTCGAGGTCGATGAAGGCGACGCGACTGCCCTGCCGCGCGAAGTGCCCGACGAACGACGCGCCGATGCCGGTCGCGCCTCCGCTGACGAATACCGTGCGGTCGATCAGGCTGGGATAGGTGGCGAAGGCCATGCTCACCACTCCGCCACGCTGCCGTCGGCGTGGCGCCATACCGGGTTGCGCCAGCGATGGCCGGCCGACGCGCGCTCGGCCACGTAGTCCTCGTTCACCGCGATGCCGAGGCCGGGGCCGCCGGGAATGGTGACGAAGCCGTCCTGGTAGGCGAACACGCTGCGGTCGCTGACGTAGTCGAGCAGGTCGTTGCCCGCGTTGTAGTGGATGCCCAGGCTCTGCTCCTGGATGAAGGCGTTGTGGCAAACCGCATCCAGTTGCAGGTTGGCCGCCAGCGCGATGGGCCCCAGCGGACAGTGCAGCGCGATGGCCACGTCGTAGGCTTCGGCCATCGAGGCGATCTTGCGCGTCTCGGTGATGCCGCCGGCGTGCGACGGGTCGGGCTGCAGGATGTCGACGCCGCCGATCGCCAGCACGCGCTTGAAGTCGTAGCGCGAGTACAGCCGCTCGCCCAGGGCGATCGGCGCGGGCGAAATCGCGGCCAGTTCCGGCAGGGCCTCGAGATGCTCGGACAACACCGGCTCCTCGATGAACATCAGCTTGTACGGCGCCAGCTCGCGCATCAGCACCTTGGCCATCGGCTTGTGCACCCGGCCGTGGAAATCGAGGCCCAGGCCGACGTGCGGGCCGACCGCGTCGCGCACCGCCTGCACGTTGGCGAGCACCTGCTCGACCTTGTCGTGGGTGTCGACGTACTGCATTTCCTCGGTGGCGTTCATCTTGACCGCGGTGAAGCCGCGCGCCACCGCATCCTTCGCCGCGCGCGCAGTGTCGGCCGGGCGGTCGCCGCCGATCCACGAATACACCCGGATGCGATCACGCACCGGCCCGCCGAGCAGTGCGTGCACCGGCTGGCCCAGGTGCTTGCCCTTGATATCCCACAGCGCCTGGTCGATACCGGCGATCGCGCTCATCAGCACCGGGCCGCCACGGTAGAAGCCGCCGCGGTACATCACGGCCCACAGGTCTTCGATGTTCCGCGGGTCCTTGCCGATGAGGTAGTCGGACAGTTCGTCCACCGCGGCGGCGATGGTGTGCGCGCGGCCTTCGACGATCGGCTCGCCCCAGCCGCAGATCCCCGCATCGGTATCGATGCGCAGGAACAGCCAGCGAGGCGGCACGACGAAGGTGGTGAGGCGGGTGATCTTCATGCGTTGGACCTTTGCGAATCGAGGTGGCGCCGCCAGGCCTGTGCGAAGGCCCGCGCGCGCGCGCCGACGTCGTCGGCCGCGCGACCCGGCGCGTAGAGCGAGGAGCCGATGCCGAAGCCGGCCGCGCCGGCTGCGAGCCACGGACCCATGGTGTCGGGCGCGACGCCCCCGACCGGCAGCACCGCGGTGCCCGGCGGCAGGATCGCGCGCCAGGCCTTGAGCACGGTCGGCGAGGCCTGCTCGGCGGGGAAGAGTTTCAGCGCGTCGGCGCCGGCGGCGAGCGCGGCAAACGCCTCGGTCGGCGTGGCGACGCCCGGCACGCAATAGAGCCCGGCCTGTTTGGCGGCGCGGATCACCGCCAGGTCGGCGTGCGGCATCACCACGATGCGTCCGCCCGCGTCCGCGATGTCGCGCACCGACGCCGGATCGAGGACGGTACCGGCGCCGACCAGCCGCTCGGCGCCGTAGCGCTCGGCCATGCGGCGGATGCTTTCCAGCGGCTGTGGCGAATTGAGCGGTACTTCCAGGATGCGGAAGCCGGCCTCGGCCAGCGCGTCGCCCACCGTCGGCACCTCGTCGGGGCGCAGGCCGCGCAGGATGGCGACCAGCGGCAGCGGTTCGAGCCAGGTCTTGAAGTCGTTCATGCGTGGATGCGTCCGTGGAGCAGGCCGGCCGCCGTCGCGACCCGCCAGAGGCCCGCCGCGGCGAGTGAGCCGGAGGTGGGTTGCAGAATCAGGCCGAACGCCGGGGCGGCCTGGCGGTAGCGGGCGCAGAGCGCGTCCTCGCCGACCAGTTGCACCGGCGCGTCGGGCATCGCCCAGCCGGCGGCCAGCGCCATGCGCAGCTCATCGCCGATCAGCAGCCCGGAAAGGAAGTCCGCGACCGACGCCGGCGCCAGGGCGCCTTCGAGCATCAGGGCGCGCGCGGAGAACAACCGCGAGAGGCCGCCGGCCGCGCCGGACGTCCTTGCGGCGGCGACGCCGAGCGCGAACGCCTCCTCGTCCGCGCCGCCGTCGGGCAGCCCGGCGCCGAGGACGGAATGCCCGCGCAGCAGCGCGAACAGCTCGCCGGTCATCACGGTGGTGAAACCGGTGACGGCTCCATCGCTCACGTGCACCCACTTGCTGTGCGTGCCGGGCATCAGCAGCCGCACGTCCCCGATGGGCAGCGATGCCTGCGCCAGCACGCCTGCGATCTGGGTCTCCTCGCCGCGCATCACGTCCGGCCCGGCCGGATCGCGCAGGCCCGGCACGATGTGCACGGTGCGCCCGTCGGGTGCGCCCACCGCGGTCAGCGCGCCGGCCAGCGCATCGAGCCGGCAGGGCGTATCCAGATAGGGCGCCTCGCGCCAGCCGCCGCGGCTGCCGACCATGCCGCAGGCCAGCACCGGTGCGCGCGGCCAGCCTTCGACCGCTTGCGCGAAGGCTTCGACGAAACCACCCGCCGGCAGTTGTCGGCTGCCCCAGGGCAACGCACGCGTTTCGGCCACCTGGCCCGCCTCGTCGAAGCGGTACGCGCGCAGCCGCGTGCTGCCCCAGTCCAGGCCGACCAGCGGCGTGCTCACGCCTTGGCCTTTTTGCGGGCGCGGCCGCGGCTGTGCTGCAGGTTCGCCTGCGAGTCGGCGATCATCGCGTGCATCGCCTTGCGCGCCACCTCCGGCTGCTTGCGGCGGATCGCCTCGAGCACTTTCTGGTGATGCGGCAGCGAATACTTGAAGTCGCCCGCGGTGCGCGCGGATAGCGTGAAGAACGTGCCCAGCGCCGTCTCGATCACCGAGAACAGCGACTGCAGGAGTTCGTTGCCGGTGGCGTGCAGCACCGCGTCGTGGAACTGCAGGTCGGCGGCGGTCCACGCATCGAGCGTCTGCGCGGCGTCCATCGCGCGGAAGGCCGCATCGATCGCGGCGAGCTGCTCGGCGGTGCGTCGGCGCGCGGCGGCCGCGGCGGCGGCCGGTTCAATCACCTCGCGCATCTCCACCAGCTTGTCGACGAAATCGTCGGTGGGCATCGAGGCGCAGCGCCAGGCGAGCACGTCCGCATCGAGCTGGTTCCAGTGGCGCGGGTCGAGCACGCGCGCGCCGACGCCGGTGCGCGACTCGATCAGGCCCTTGGCCGAAAGCACCTTGAGCGCCTCGCGCAACGCGGTGCGGCTCACCTGCAGGCTTTCGGCGAGCGTCTCCTCGCGCGGCAGCACTTCGCCGGGCTTGACCTTGCCGCCCACGATGCGCTGCCCGAGCTCGTGCATGACGTGCCCGTAGAGGCTGCGGACTGCGCTCGTCTTCCTCATGAACTGCGGCTCCAGGATGGATAGTTCGACGCTTGCGGGCGGGCGCTTCCGGCGCCCGGACTGTTTGTCATACAAATCGACTATAAGCACTGGATGCGCGTCCTGCCAAGGTGCGACAGCGCATTTTTTTCGAGCTTCGTCGGCGGGTTGCGAAAGCGTCGATGACGCGATGCGGAAATTGCAACAAAGCCAGCAATCGCCCGGATGACCGATGTCGTCGCCGCAGGTGGCTACGCCATGCGAAAGCGCCTAACCGGAAGGCTCTGCGCGCACGCAATGCCGCGCTGCACAAAGAAAATTTTCGTACGTCCGAACACTTGCACGATAATCATACAATGTGCTTGCATGCCTCCACTTCGAACACCGTGGAAGGGGCTTTGGGGACATGCGACGTGCAGGGTGGATCGGTTCGATGCTCGGCCTCGTGGCGCTGTCGATGACGGCGCATGCAGGCACGACGGCCACGCGCGAAACCTTCGGCACGATGCCGGACGGCAAGCCGGTGGAGGCGGTCGTGCTGACCAACGCGCACGGCCTCAAGGCGCGGGTGATCGCGTACGGCGCGAGCCTGCAGTCGCTCAGCGTGCCCGATCGCGATGGGCACTTCGCAAACATCGCGCTCGGCTACGCCTCGTTCAAGGATTACCTGGACCATCCGCAGTACTTCGGCGCGACGGTGGGCCGCTATGCCAACCGCATCGCCAAGGGCCGCTTCGCGCTCGACGGCAAGACCTACCAGGTGCCGGTGAACAACGGCCCCAATTCGCTGCACGGCGGTACCCGCGGTTTCGACAAGGTGCTCTGGACCGTCGATGCCGTGAACCACGACACCGACAAGGCGAGCGTCACGCTGACCCACGTCAGCCCCGACGGCGACATGGGCTATCCCGGCAAGCTCGAGGTGTCGGCCGTCTACACGCTGGACGACAAGGACCGGCTCTCGATCGAGTACCGCGCGACCACCGACCGGCCAACCATCGTCAACCTGAGCAATCACGCTTACTGGAACCTGTCGGGCGAAGGCTCGGGCAGCGTGATGGACGAGCGTCTGACCATTCCGGGCGACGCCTACCTGCCGGTCGATGCCGGCTCCATCCCCACCGGCGAGATCCGCAAGGTTGCCGGCACGCCGTTCGATTTCCGCCAGGCCAAGCCGATCGGCCGCGACATCCGCACCCATGATCCGCAATTGCTCAATGGCCACGGCTACGACCACAACTGGGTGATCAGCCGAGAGGCCGCCGCCGCGCCGCGCATGGTCGCGCGCGTGGAGGATCCGAAGTCCGGCCGCGTGCTGACGCTGAGTTCGGCGCAGCCGGGCCTGCAGTTCTACTCGGGCAATTTCCTCGATGGCACCACGGTCGGCACCGGCGGGCACGTGTACCGCCAGGGCGATGCGTTCGTGCTCGAACCGCAGTTGTATCCGGACACGCCCAACCAGCCGGCGTTCGGCTCGGCCCGGCTGGCGCCGGGGCAGACCTACCGCAACCTGATCGTTTATCGCTTCACCACCGAGCCGGCGCGCGGCGCGCGCTGACCCGGCCCGTCACGTCCCGAGGGTGCCGCGAGCGGCGCCCACGGGGAGCGTTTGCCTGCAAGGCGCCCGGCGCCACGAGGAGTTCGCATGAAACACGCACTGTTGGCCCTGGCATTCGGCGCGGCGGCGCTCATCGCCCCGCGCGCGCCGGCCGCCGATGCCCCTGCGCGCTGGACGAGCGCCAAGGCGCACACCTGGTACCAGCACCAGCGCTGGCCGCTGGGCAGCAACTACGTGCCGGCGAACGCGATCAACGAGCTGGAGATGTGGCAGGCCGAGACGTTCGATCCGGCGCGCATCGACAAGGAGCTGGGCTGGGCGCAGCAGCTGGGCATGAACACCATGCGCGTGTTCCTGCACGACCTGCTGTGGAAGCAGGACCCGCAAGGCTTCAGGCGCCGCATCGACCAGTTCCTGGCGCTCGCCGACAAGCACGGCATCAAGCCGATCTTCGTGCTGTTCGATTCTTGCTGGGACCCGGAACCGAAACTGGGTCCGCAGCATCCGCCGATCCCCGGCGTGCACAACTCCGGCTGGGTACAGAGCCCCGGCGTGGCGATGACCGATCCCGGCCAGTACCCGCGGCTGGAGCAGTACGTGAAGGACATCGTCGGCAGCTTCGCGAAGGACAACCGCGTGCTCGCCTGGGACGTTTGGAACGAGCCTGACAACCCCGGCGGCGGCAACTACGACGCGCGCGAGCCCAACGACAAGGTCGCGCTGGTCGCCAAGCTGCTGCCGCAGGTGTTCGCCTGGGCGCGCAGCGCCGCGCCGACGCAGCCGCTCACCAGCGGCGTGTGGCATGACGAGGACTGGTCGGACCTTTCCAAACTCAACCCGGTCGAGCGCACGCAGCTCGAGCAGTCCGACGTGATCACTTTCCACAGCTACGGCTGGCCGGAGGAATTCGCCAGCCGCGTGCGCCAGCTCGCCGGTTACGGCCGTCCGCTGATCTGCACCGAGTACATGGCGCGCGGCGCGGGATCGACCATCGACGGCGTGCTGCCGCTGGCCAAGAAGCTCGACGTGGGCATGGTCAACTGGGGCTTCGTCGAAGGGCGCAGCCAGACCATCATGCCGTGGGATTCCTGGCAGCGTCCCTACACGCTGCAGCCGCCGACGATCTGGTTCCACGACCTGTTGCACGGGGACGGCACGCCTTACCGCCAGCGCGAGGCCGACATCCTGCGCGCGCTTTCCCACGCTCCGCGCGGCGTGGTGCCCGAGGCGGCGCTGATGGTTCCCGCGTCCGCCGCGGCGACGACGCGATGACCGCTCCTCTCTCCACCGTCCTTCCCGCGGCACGGCGTTTCAGCCCGCTGCGCATCCAGACCCAGCACGGCGCCGCGGTTGCGGCCGCCGCGATCTTCTGACCGGAGGTTCCACCATGTACCGCAACCGCATTTCCGTGACGATTCTTGCGGCCGCGATCGCCGCGGCGTTCGCTTCGGCGCACGCGCAGGATGCGCCGGCCCCCGATGCCACCGGCGCCCAGGCTTCCAGCGACGCCACCCAGAACGCGCAGGCCGGCAAGCCCAGGAGCGGCACCGCGCAATCCGACGACAAGAAGAAGGTCGTCAACCTCTCGCAGGTGACCGTCACGCCGTTGCGCCAGAGCCTGGAGAGCGCGCAGTCGCTCAAGCAGGACTCGCGCATGGTGGTCGATTCGATCGTGGCCGAGGACATCGGCAAGCTGCCGGACAACAGCGTGGCCGACGCCATGCAGCGCATCACCGGCGTACAGGTGGCGCAGGGGTTCCAGGGTGAGACCAGCTCGGTGGTGATCCGCGGCCTGCCGAACGTGATCACCACGCTCAACGGCCGCGAGATCTTCAGCGGTGTGGGGCGCGGCTTCGCCTTCCAGAACCTGCCGGCCACCGCGGTCAAGACGGTCTCGGTCTACAAGAGCTCCGAGGCGAGCCTGCCCGACGGCGGCATCGCCGGCGTCGTCGACATGCAGCTCTACCGTCCGTTCGATTTCGACGGCGCCAAGGTGGCGGCGACCTATACCGCCACGCACAGCAAGTACGGCGGCCGCACCGATCCCAACTTCAGCGTGCTGGCCAGCGACCGCTGGCAGACCGGCATCGGCGAGGTCGGCGCGCTGGTCAACGCCAGCTTCATGGCGCAGCACTACCAGTACAACGCGGTGTGGGGCGATTTCCCGAAGGTGCTGACCGACGGCACCGGCACGCCGATCCGCACCGACGCGGGCAACCTGATCGCGGCGCCCAACGGCTTCGGCGCCGACTACAACATCGGCTACCGCCAGCGCCCCGAACTCAACTACGCGCTGCAGTGGAAGCCCAACGACAGCACCGAGGTGTACGCCGAGGGCCTGTACGACTGGATGTCGGACGACTACAACCAGCCGTTCTACTTCTCCTTTCCGGTCGGCGCGGTCAGCCCGAGCAACCTGACCGTCACCGACAACTGCTACGCCAACCAGCTCACCGGATCGCCGTTCGAGGGCCAGACCATCTGCGACGCCGCCAGCGGCACCTGGACCGGCAACACCTACGCCGCCACCAGCACCCAGGCGCACGTGCAGCACGGCCACGACATGCAGCATGCGGTCGGCGTGAAATGGCACGGCGACCGGCTGCGCCTGAGCACGGACCTGTCCTACGGACAGACCTCGTTCAACGACAACACCTTCATCGTCGACACCTTCCTCAAGGGACCGGTGACCACGGTGTGGAACGGCACCGCCGGCAACCAGCAGAACTGGTCGCTGGGCAACAACCAGCAACTGGATCCGAACAACTACTACCTCAACGGCCTGTTCCAGACCTGGCACACCGAGCGCGGCAAACAGTGGGCCTGGCGCGGTGACGGCAACCTGGATATCGCCGGCGATTTCTTCAGCTACCTCGACTTCGGCCTGCGCTACGCCGACCACAAGGCGCAGTACACCGGCAGCGTGGAAATCTCGACCCCGCCGCCGGGCGGCGCCGGCACCGGCAACATCGTCGAGACCCCGAACCCGGCCAACCAGGTCACCGCGCGCTTCCCGGACGGCTATTTCTGCTCGATGCCGACCACCTCGGCGATTCCCGTGTCGTGGCTGACCGGCTGCTTCAACTACCTCACCACCAACGCCGACGCGATCCGCGGCCTGTACGGCCTGCCGGCCGGCACGGCGCCGGTGAACCCCGGCCGCTACTACAACATCGACGAGAAGACCCTCGCCGGCTACCTGCAGGCGGGGTATGACACCACGCTGTTCGGCCTGCCGGTGGACGGCCTGATGGGCATGCGCGTCGAGCGCGTCAAGCGCAACCTCGATGCCTACTCGTTCAATGCCGCCACCGGCATCTACTCGCCGCTGTCGGTGGACACCAACGAGCCGGTGTACCTGCCCAACCTGAGCTTCAACCTGCACTTCACCGATGCGCTGCAATTGCGCCTGGTCGCGGCCAAGACCATCACCTACCCGGGCTTCGGCCAGCTCAACCCGTCGATCTCGCTCAACCCCGGCACGATCAACCGCGCCGGCGCGGCCGCCAGCGGCAACCCGAACCTCAAGCCGATCAAGTCGAACAACTACGACGCGTCGCTGGAGTGGTACTTCGCACCGTCCGGCTACGTCAGCGGCGGGGTGTTCTACCGCGACATCAACGGCTACATCCAGAACTACGTGACCGACGTGACGATCAACGGCGAGGCCTACCAGCTGTCCTCGCCGCAGAGCGCCGGCAGCGGCCACCTGGATGGTGCCGAAGTCGCCTACCAGCAGTTCTTCGACTTCCTGCCGGGTGCCTTGAGCGGCCTGGGCGTGCAACTCAACTTCACCTACATCGACGGTTCGACCCGCTCGCCGCAGTTCCTGGGCGGCCCGGAAGTGGCCTCGCCGCTGCAGAACGTGTCCAAGCGCAACGGCAACGCCGTGCTGATGTACGAGAAGTACGGCTTCTCGGCCCGACTGGCCTACAACTACCGCAGCCGCTTCATCGACTTCTTCACCCAGCCGACGGTGGCCGGCAACCACGACGAGATCGAGCCGGCGAACCAGCTGGACCTGTCGGTCGGCTACGACGTCAATCCCAACACCACCGTGGTGCTGTCGGCGACCAACCTGACCGGCGAAGACCTGCACCAGTACTGGGGCGACGGCACCACGCGGCCGCGTGACATCCGCTACCAGGACCGCACCGTGGGTCTGGGCGTTCGCTTCAAGCTTTGAGCGGGCAGGGCAACGACGCCGGCAGTCGCTCCCCGCCCGCCGGCGTCGCCCGCTCATTTCTCTCTGGCGCGGCGTGCCTGCCGTGCCACCGACGTGGAGGTCATCCATGAAGCGCTTGCTTCCCCTCTCCCTGGCGTTCGCCCTGGCCTGCGTGGGGACGGCCACCGCCGCTTCGGCGCCGCCGGGCACGCGCGGCCAGGTGCTGGGCGATGGCGTGGGCTACGTGTCGGTGGTGCGCCTCGAACACCAACCCGATGCCGCCGCGAACGGCCACATGCTGATGGTGTTCGAGCGCGACGGCATGGCCGGCATCCCGCTGTACGAGAGCGATGACGGCGGCGCGCACTGGCGCTTCCTGTCGAACGTGACCGACCAGGCGCACGGCAAGGACCCACGCTGGCAACTGCGCTGGCAGCCGCACCTGTCCGAGCTGGCCAAGCCCAGCGCCGACCTGCCGGCCGGTACGCTGCTGCTCGGCGCCAACGCCACCGGCGACGATGCCACGGGGCGCCTGGTCGCCGAAGACCTGCAGATGTACGCCTCCACCGACGGTGGCCGCAGCTGGCGCTACCGCGGCTCGATCGTCAAAGGCGGCGGCAATCCCAGCGACAAGGACAACCACGGCGTGTGGGAGCCCAACATCCACCGCCTCGATGACGGGCGCCTGGTCGCCTACTACTCCAGCGAGGATCACAAGGACGCCGGCTTCAACCAGCTGCTCGCGCACAAGGTCTCGACCGACGGCGGCCGCACCTGGGGCGAGGAGAAGGTGGACGTGGCCATTCCCGGCGGCGTCGAGCGTCCCGGCATGGCCGTGGTCGACCGCCTGCCGGACGGCCGCTACGTGATGACCTACGAGGACATCGACGGCCCGAACAACGGACAGGTCTACCTCAAGATCAGTGCCGACGGCCTGGACTGGGGCGATCCCGCCGACCGCGGTACGCCGGTGCGCACCGCCGCCGGCGCGTGGCCGGCCGCTTCGCCGATCGTGCGCTGGCTGCCGTGGGGCAACAGCCCCGGCGTGATCGCGGTGGTGGCCGAGCGCGCCGGTGGCGACGGCGATCCGTCCGGCCGCAGCATCTACTGGAACAACGACGGCGGCCGCGGACCCTGGTGGGAAGCCGAGGCGCCGGTCCAGAAACTCACCGGCAACATCCACGCGGGCTGGACGCAGGCGTTGCTCGCGATGCCGGGCGGGCGCCTATGGCATGCGACCACCTCGTCCACGGCGGCCGAGCCGGAGGACGCACGCAAGAACGTCGTGATGTACGCCGACGCACCAGCCCGCTTCGACCGCTACGAGGCCGAGGACGCGGTGCGCCGCTGGTCCGTGCGTATCGGCGACAGGACGGCGTCGAACGGCGCCAAGGCGCGCATGGCTTCCGCGCCTGGTGGTCAGCTCACGTTCCCCGTGCATGTGCCGACCGGCGGCAACTATCGGGCCACGGTCCGCTGGCAGGACCTGGGTTTCACGCCGGCCGTACCGGTACTGCGTGTCAACGGCGCGGTGTGGAAGACCACCGACCACACGGACCGCGACGGCTGGCACGTGGCCACTGCCAGTGGCAGCCTGCGTGAGGGCGACAACACCGTGGTGCTCGAGGGCGCCCGGCGACCGGCCGACATTGATTACGTGCAGCTCGATCCGGCGTCCGGTCGATAGCTGGCGATAGCGCGCACGCAACGCCATCGGAACTTTCCATGCCTTTGATTCGCTCGATGCTCACCGGCCTGGTGCTGCTGCTCGCAGCCGGCATGGCACAGGCGGCCGGCAGCCAGGACTATGCCAAGCCGCTCCTTCCGTCGGGGCCGGATCCGTGGGTAGTCCAGCGCGACGGCGTCTACTACTACACCGCCACCTCCGGCAACCGCATCGAACTGCGCAAGACCGGCGACCTGCACCAATTAGCGCACGCCCAGCCCGTGGTCGTGTGGCGGCCGCCGGCGCAAGGGCCGGGCTCGACCGCCGTCTGGGCACCCGAGCTGCACTTTGTCGAAGGCAAGTGGTACCTCTACTTCACCGCCGCCGAGGCCGGCCACAACGACGATGACCACCGCCACGTGTTCGTGCTGGAGAACGCCTCGCCCGATCCGACCCGTGGACGCTGGATCGCGCGGGGCATGCTCAAGACCGCCCACACCGGCATCGACGGCACGGTGTTCAAGCACGGCGGGCGCTGGTACTTCGTCTACTCGGCGTACGTCGGCGACCACAGCGACCTGGTGATCGCGCCGATGGTCAACCCGTGGACGCTCGGCTCGCCGCAGGTGGACATCGCCGCACCCACCTACGCGTGGGAGAAGCAGGGCGGGCGCAAGATCCTCGAAGGGCCGGAGTTCCTTCCGGGACCGGACGGCAAGGTGTTCCTGAGCTACTCGGCAAGCGCCTGCTGGTCGGACGACTACGCGCTGGGCCTGCTGCAGGCGGACGGCGACGCTGATCTGCTGGACCCGGCCGCCTGGCACAAGTCTCCGCGGCCGGTGTTCGCCAGTTCGCCAGAGCACGGCATCTATGCGCCGGGGCACAACGGCTTCTTCAAGGACACGCAAGGCCGCGACTGGATCATCTACCACGCCAACGGCGGTCCGGACTGGAAGTGCACCGCGCGCCGCGCGCCACGCATCCAGCCGATCGGCTGGACGACTGATGGTCGGCCGAACTTCGGCGAGCCCGGCGCACCACCACTCAAGAAGCCGTAGGCGGAAGCCGTTTACGCCAGGCTGGTGGCGATGCCGAACACCACCGCGGTGATTGCCGCCATCGCCATGCAGGCGCTGGTGGGACGGATGCGACGTGCATCCACGCGTGGGGTGAGACGCCATAGCAACAAAGCGCCGACAAGCATGTCGACGACCAGTGCCAGACGCAGCGGCAGCGAGGCGAGCAAGGGCCCGTACGGCGGCCTCACGTTGCCTTCGTGCGCCGCCACCAGCCCGACCAGCAACAGGCCGAGCAGACTCCACAACAGGCAGGCGAAATACACGCGGTTGAACACCACGTTGGTGCGCTCGCTCCAGCGCAGCACCGGCCAGGCGATCAGGCTGGCGAACAGGGCGACGATCGAGCCGTACAGCACCCACCAGAGCAGGGTGCTGAGCAGGGTAAGCAGGGTTTGCATCTAGTCGTGGGCCTTGAAGCCGAGCCGGCGCAGGAACTTTTCCATCAGCCAGGCGGGACCGACCAGCAGGTAGGAGAGGTCGGTGAGGAAACTGGGTCGATGGCCCTCGAACTTGTGGCCGACGAACTGGCCGATCCAGGCCACCACGAACACGGCGATGGCGACCCAGCGCAGGCGCACCGGCCCGAGCAGATCGAACAACCACGCGGTGATGAGCGCGAGCACGACGAAGGCGACCAGCAGTGCGCCGCCGAGCCGATGCGAGTGCTTCCAGTACCACGCGAACGCCAGCACCATCGCGAACACCGCCCACGCGCCGGGCTTGAGGAAGGCGCTGGGCACCGGCACGGTCCACAGCAGCGCGACCACGGTCCACGCGATCGGCGGCACGCAGATCCAGTGGATCACCTGGTTGACCGGGTTGCGGTGGTCGGCGCTGTAGCCGTCGAGCCAGCTCTGCATGCTGCGCATGGCGTTGCTCCGTCAGCCGAGGCGGATGCCGGCAAGGCGCTCGAGTGCCTCGGCATACTTCGCGCGGGTGCGCTCGATGACCTCGGCGGGCACGTTCGGTCCGGGCGCCTTCTTGTTCCAGTCCAGCGTTTCCAGGTAGTCGCGCACGAACTGCTTGTCGTAGCTGGGCGGGCTGATCCCGGTGCGGTATTCGTCGGCCGGCCAGAAGCGCGAGGAGTCGGGCGTGAGCATCTCGTCCATCACGTACAGCCGGCCGTCGGCGTCGGTGCCGAACTCGAACTTGGTGTCGGCGATGATGATGCCGCGCTCGGCCGCATAGGCGGCAGCCCAGCGATAGATCGCCAGCGTCGCCTCACGCACCTTGTCGGCCAGTTCGCGGCCCACGGCATCGACCACCGTGTCGAAGCTCACGTTCTCGTCGTGGTCGCCCACCGCGGCCTTGGTCGAGGGCGTGAAGATCGGCTCGGGCAACTGCTGCGCCTGCTTCAGGCCCGGCGGCAGCGCGATGCCGCAGATCCCGCCGGTGGCCTGGTAGTCCTTCCAGCCCGAGCCGATGATGTAGCCACGCGCGATCGCCTCGACCGGCACGGGTTTCAGGCGCCGCGTCACCACCGCGCGGCCGGCGTAGAGCGCGAGGTCGGTGCCCTCGGGCAGCACGTCGGCCAGCGGCACGTCGAGCAGGTGGTTGGGGATGATGTGCGCGGTCTTGCCGAACCAGAAGTTGGAGATCTGCGTGAGCATCTCGCCCTTGCCCGGGATCGGATCGGGCAGCACCACGTCGAAGGCGGACAGGCGGTCGGTGGCGACGATCAGCAGCCGGTCGTCGGACAGCGCATAGACGTCGCGCACCTTGCCGCGGTGGATCAGGTCCAGGCCGGGCAGGTTCGATTGCAGCAGGGTGGTGGGCACGGGGCGATCCGCCGTCAAGAGGGGGAAGCGGCCTATTCTAGCGAGTCGTCGCAACGCGGGCCTGGGCTGCGCAGGGCTGGCGGCGCAGCGCTGCTAGAATCGGGCCTTCCGGGAATCCATCTCGCCCCACCCCTTGCCGATGCGACTCGTCCTGTTCGCGGCGCTCATGGCCGCCGCCCTGCCAGCCTTTGCCGCCGGTCCCGCCCGTCCGGCCCGCCTGGGCCTGTGCGCCGCCTGCCACGGCGAAACCGGCATCGCCCAGATGTCCGGCGCGCCCAACCTGGCGGGGCAGCGGCTGGACTACCTGCGCAGCGCGCTGGCGCAGTACCGCGACGGCCGTCGCGACGTGGCGGTGATGCGCGCGGCGATCGGTCCGGTCAGCGACGCCGAGCTGGATGCCCTGGCGCGCTGGTACAGCGCACAGGCGCCGGCGGCGCAGGTGCAGCCATGAATTTCTCTTCCACGCTGATCCTGGCGTTCGTCGGCCTGATCCTCGGCCACGGCCTGCCGGGCGCCATCGTCGGTGCGGTGATCGGCTTCGTCATCGACAGCCTGCGCCAGAGCCAGCGGTACCGCGCGGCGCCGCAGATGGACGGCTTGTACGGCCCGCTGTTTGCGCTGCTCGGGGCGGTCGCCAAGTCGGACGGGCGCGTGTCGGAGGCCGAGATCGCGGTGGCCGAGCGGATGATGACCCGCATGGGGCTGATCGACGAGCAGCGCCGGCAGGCCATCGCGAGTTTCAACCGCGGCAAGCAGCCGGAGTTCGACGTCACCCCGGCCATCGACGGCCTGCGCCAGTGGGTCGGCATGCGTCGCGACCACGCCTTTCCGGTGCTCGACGTGGTGATCGAGACGGTGCTGGCCGAAGGCAACCCGCCGCCGGAAAAGATGGCGATCCTGCGCCAGCTCGCCTTCGCCCTGCGCATCAGCGACATGGAGCTGATGGCGTTGATGGCGATGAAGGGCTACGCCTGGAACGCCGCCGCGGGCGACCGCCGGCGCGGGCCGGGCGGTGGCGGCTACGTCCCGCCGCATCGCAATACCCACGGCCCGGACCCTTATACCGTGCTCGGCATCACCCGCGCGGCCGACGAGCGCGCCGTCAAGCGCGCCTACCGCAAGCTGATTTCCGAACATCACCCCGACCGCCTGGGCGATCTGCCCGAGGACATGCGCAAGCGCGCCGAGGCGCGTGCGAGCGAGATCAACGCCGCGTACGAGCGGATCAAGGCCGAGAAGGGTTTCAAATAATCGATGCGTAGGAGCGCACGCTGTGCGCGAACATCCTACGAAGCGGCAATGCGGCACGTTCCGGTCGCGCACGGCGTGCGCTCCTGCAGGAAAGGCACACATGAGCAAACAGACTCCCATCATCGCCCCCTCCATCCTCTCTGCCGACTTCGCCCGCCTGGGCGAAGACACCGCCAAGGTGCTTGCCGCCGGTGGCGACTGGGTGCACTTCGACGTGATGGACAACCACTACGTGCCCAACCTGACCATGGGCCCGATGGTGCTCAAGGCGTTGCGCGACTACGGCGTCAGCGCACCGATCGACGTGCACCTGATGGTCAAGCCGGTCGACCGGATCGCGCCGGACTTCGCCAAGGCCGGCGCCAGCCTGATCAGCTTCCACCCGGAGGCCAGCGAGCACGTCGACCGCACCCTGGGCGTGATCCGTGACGCCGGCTGCCAGGCCGGCCTGGTATTCAATCCCGCCACGCCGCTCAACTGGCTCGACCACGTGCTCGACAAGCTGGATTTGGTGCTGATCATGTCGGTCAACCCCGGCTTCGGCGGCCAGAAGTTCATCCCCGAGGCGCTTGCCAAGCTGCGCGAGGTGCGCCGGCGCATCGACGAGAGCGGCCGCCCCATCCGGCTGGAGATCGACGGCGGTGTCAGCGCCGCCAATATCGGTGAAATCGCGCAGGCGGGAGCGGACACGTTCGTGGCGGGCTCGGCCATTTTCGGCGCGCCGGACTACGCGCAGGTCATCGCCGCGATGCGCCAGGCGATCGGCTGAGCCCAAAGAAAAATCCCGGTGCATGCCTGCACCGGGATAAAAGCGTCGTCGGAAAGGGACGCGTTGAGGAGTCCACCAGAGCGGGCGCCTGGACGCCACCGCCGGACGGCGGCGGCGTATCCACGGCAATGGACGACGCCCGCCACTACAGCAAGACCGGCTCGCCGACGGTTGGTTCCGCGCCCGAAGCAAATATTTTCGATCCGCGCGCCTTGGGGCCGGGCGCACATTTCGTTCACACTGGGCTGGGGAGGGTGCAGCCGCAGGAGACACGGATGATGTCGGGACGGAACGTGATTGCTTTCCTGGTGCTTGGACTGGCCGCCTTGGCCGCGCACGCCGATGGCGTAACGGACCCGCCCGCGAGGGCGGGCGACACGCCGCCGATCACCCTGGCCGAGCTCGGCAAACTCGGTTGCGCGCCTGGGCTGGAACGTTTCCTGCCCGGTATCTATTACTACTGCGTGGGCGCCCGCGAACTGGCCAACCATCGCGATGGCCGCGGTGTGGACATGCTGAAGCTGGCGGCCGCCTGGGGCAGCAAGCCGGCGCAGTTCACGCTCGGCGTGGGCTATTTCAACGGCGACATCGTCGCCCGGGATCGGGCGCGCGGGCTGGCCTGGCTCGGGCTGGCCGCCGAGCGCCGCGATCCCAGCTACCAGGCAGTGCTGCGCTCGGCGTGGCAGCAAGCCACGCCGGGTGAACAGGCACGGGCCAACGTGTTGTGGAATGCCATGTTGCCCACGTATGGCGACGCCCGCGCCGCCAGGCGCGCCGAGCGGCGCTACCGGCACGAGCGCGACCAGTTGCTTGGCGGCGT
This sequence comes from Frateuria sp. GZRe14, assembly GCF_051900395.1. Lineage (NCBI taxonomy): Bacteria > Pseudomonadati > Pseudomonadota > Gammaproteobacteria > Lysobacterales > Rhodanobacteraceae > Frateuria > Frateuria sp. GZRe14. Next base: position 464,787 of record NZ_JBHZGJ010000001.1, read on the forward strand.
CACGCTCGGCCGGCGCGTCTGCATCGCCGGCCTCACCCAGCGCGACATGGTGTCGATACCGCCGCCCATGCGCTCGGGCACTCCGGCACTTCCCGGAGGCGACGGACTGTCGGATTTCCAGTTGTCGGTCGGCTGCCCCGGCGGCGCCCCCGCCAGCTTCGTCCTCCAGCGTCTCGACGGTTTTGCGGGAAGCCTGTTCGAGGGCTTGGAGGGGCACGTCACCGTCGGGCCGCTTTCGCCGGTCCGGGACCAAGCCAGGCCCTAGCCCAAAAAAAACCCCTCGCGAGGAGGGGGAAGGAACGGTTGGCTAACGGAGGGTGTTGCGCCATGCCGTGTCAGAGCGGCTGCCATTCGGGATCCGGCTGCCTGTCCGCACCCGCCGCGCCTCCCTGTGCGACGGGTGCTTCCACGCCTTCCACGGCAAACGGGTCGACATATTCGGCGTTCATGAGCTGATCTCCTCTAGTGGATACCCATCACCAGCCCCAGCAGCAGGGCGCCCAGGGCCAGCGCTACGCGCAGTGGCTCGAACTGGCGAAGTTCGGCGTTGGGGTCGGGCCTGGCGGTGATATTGCTCATGCATCTCTCCGGTGACGGCTCCATGGAACCGCCCGCCCGGGCGCGCGCGGCGGCGGCGCGCGGGCGAAGCGCGGGCCGGATCGGGCAAAACGCGGGCAGACGCACTGTGTGCCTTGCGCCGTGGCGATGCGCATAGCACGCTGCGCGCCACCACAGGAGACTTCATTGCCATGGGCCGCAGCATCGCCATCGTCGAGGACGAACCGCTCATCCGCGCCAATTACGTCGAGGCGCTCACCCGTTTCGGCTACGACACGCGCGGCTATGGTTCGCGGCAGGAGGCGTCCACCGCCTTCGGCATGAAGTTGCCGGAGCTGGTGATCATCGACATCGGGCTGGGCGACGAGCCCGAAGGCGGTTTCGACCTGTGCCGCGAGCTGCGCGCGAAATCGGCCACGCTGCCGATCATCTTCCTGACCGCGCGCGACTCGGATTTCGACGTGATCTCCGGCCTGCGCCTGGGTGCCGACGATTACCTGTCCAAGGACACCAGCCTGCACCAGCTGGCGGCGCGCATCGCGGCGCTGTTCCGGCGCATCGAATCGCTGAAGGCGCCCGCGTCCAGTGAAACGGTGATCGCGCACGGCCCGCTCAAGCTCGAATCCGAGCGCATGCGCATCACCTGGAACGATGCGGAGATCCCGCTGACCGTCACCGAGTTCTGGATGGTGCACACGCTGGTGCGCTTCCCCGGCCACGTGAAGAACCGTGACCAGCTGATGCGCGAGGCCGAGCTGGTGGTGGACGATGCCACCATCACCTCCCACATCAAGCGCATCCGCAAGAAGTTCGTCGCCGTGGCGCCGGACTTCGATGCGATCGAGACCGTGCACGGTGTCGGTTACCGGTGGAAGCCGTGAGGCGGCTGCTCGGCCTCCTGCTGCTGGTCCTCGCCGGTGCCGCCGCTGCCGCCGACGCACCGAACGAGGCGATCGCGACGGGCAAGCGCGACGGCGACATCCCCGGTTGGACCGTGGCCGCGCCCACGCCCGCGGGCTGGACCGCCGATTGCTGCACCTACGCGCGCGCCATCGGCGTCGACGAGGTGATCTACCGCGGCGAGTGGACCGGCGAGCCCTATGGCGTGATGGTGCTCAACGTGTGGCCGCGCAAGCTGGCAACCCTGGGCGCGGAACTCGACGCCGACCGCAAGCATTACCTGCAGCGCGACCCGGCTGCGAAGGTCGATCGCTTTGCCGTGCGCCATCGCGGCATGCCGTGCGAGGCGCTGGTGTTCCAGGGCAGCGACCAGGTCGATGATGCCGTGGTGTTCTGCGATCCGGGCAAGGCGTCGGGCGTCCGCCTGAGCTGGTCGATGAGTTTCAAGGATGCCGATCCGCAGCGTGCCGCGTCGCTCGATGCGTTCATGCGCGTGGTCGTCGGCACGCGCTACCGAACCGGGATGTCGCGCTAGCCCGTGACATCGGTCTAGGCTCGCCCGATGAACCTGCGTCGCAAGCTGCTGCTGGTCGCCCTGTGCACGCTGGCCCTGCCGGTGGCCGGGTGGCTGTACGTGCGGCAGATGGAAACCCTGCTGCGCGAAGGCCAGGCGCAGGCGCTTGCCGCCTCCGCGCGGGCGGTGGCGCGCAGCCTGGTGGCGACCGGCGCCACGCTGCCGCGCGAGGCGCAGGGCTGGTACGTCGAGCAGGCCACTACGCCGATCACGATCGACGGCTACGGCGACGACTGGGCGCCGCTGACGCCATGGAGCCAGCCGCTGGGTCCGCGCGGCAGCGTGCTGCTGGCCGAGGATGCGGACGGGCTCTACCTCTACGTGCAGCAGCGCGGCACCCGGCGCGTGCGTGCCGACGCGGACGACCCCGGCGCGCTGCATGCCGATCACCTGGTCCTCGAACTCGATCGCGGCGACACGCGCCTGCGCTATCTGCTGGCCAGCGCCGCGCCCGGTACGTTCACTGCGCGCCTGCTCGACCCGCCGGTCGCCGACTGGCCCGACCGGCTGGTCGGGCAGTGGCAGGAGGACGGCGGCGGCTGGCGCCTCGAAGTGCGGCTGCCTCGCCCGCTGATCGTGGACCGGCTCGGCCTGGGCTTGTACGACGCCTCGGTCGGCGGCGACCCGCTGGCGGTCGAGGCGCGCCCGCTGTGGCACTACTCGCCGACGCTGGCGCAGGAACTCTCGCGCCTGGCGCCGGAGGACACCCGCGCCCGCGTGCTGGCGCCGACCGGCTGGCTGCTGGCGCAAAGCGGTCGCCTGCAGGCCGCCGGCCCTCAGCCGGGATGGTTCGCCGCACTGGTCTACCGTGCGCTGCTGGCCAATCCCGTCGAGGACGCCGCACCCTGGGCGCAGGACGCGCCGCGCCTGGAGCTGCCGGAAATCGTCCGCGCCCGCGACGGCGAACCGGCGATCGCCTGGCGCGACGGCGAAACCCGCGCCAGCGTGGTGCTTGCCGCCGCGGTGCCGATCGGCGCGCCGGGCCACGTGCGCGGCGTGCTGCTGCTCGAACAGGCCAGCACCACCGTGCCGCTGCTGGCCAACCGCGCGCTGCTCACGCTGCTGCTGACCAGCTTCGGTGTGATGCTGGTGGCCGGCGGCATCCTGCTGTGGTTCGCCACGCGGCTGAGCCTGCGGCTGGGACGCCTGCGCGATGCGGCCGAGCGTGCGCAGCTGGCGGATGGACGTCTGGACGGCCTTTTCGCCCAAGGCCGCTTCCCGCTCACCGCCGCGCCGGACGAGATCGGCGACCTCGCGCGCAGCTTCGAGCGGCTGTTCGAGGCGGTCGGCGGCTACACCGACTACCTGCGGACGCTTGCCTCCAAGCTCTCGCACGAACTCAACACGCCGCTGGCCATCGTGAAGAGTTCGCTAGACAACCTGGAGCACGCGCTGGAGGCCCACGCCGCGCTGCCGCCGGAAGCGAAGCCCTACCTTGCGCGGGCCCGTGACGGCGTGGCGCGGCTGGGAACGCTGGTGCGCGCGATGAGCGAGGCCAGCCGCATGGAGCGCGCGATCGCCGCTGCCGAAGCCGAGGATGTCGACTTGCGCGAAGTGGTGCGCGGTTGCGCCGAGGCCTACCGTCCGCTGATCGGCACCCGCACGCTGGCCTGCGAGCTGCCGCAGTCGCCGCTACCGATGCACTGCGCCCCCGAACTGATCGCCCAGGCGCTGGACAAGCTGCTCGACAACGCGCTCTCGTTTGCCCCGGCCGATGGCTGGCTGCGCCTGGTGCTCGCCTCGTGCGACGGCGGCGCCGAAATCACCCTCGCCAACCAGGGCCCGCCGCTGCCCGCGGCCATGCAGGCGCGCCTGTTCGATTCGCTGGTCAGCCTGCGCGACAAGGCCACCCCGGGCGACGCACCGCATCTGGGTCTCGGCCTCTACGTGGTGCGCCTGGTCGCCGAACGCCACGGCGGCCACGCCAGCGCCCGCAACCTGGACGACGGCAGCGGGGTGGCCTTCACCCTGCGCCTGCGCAACATGCCGCGCCAGCGGATCGGCGGCGGCTGACCGGCACGCGCGTGGCTAGCGACAGCCGGCCGGCAGGTAGCGCGGGTCGATGTCCGGGCTCTCGCAGGCCCAGGTGATCACGCCATCGCGGCCTTCGGCGATCAATGCCAGTTGCTTGCCGCGAAGGGCCACGGGCGCGTTGCCGGCGAAGGTGGCCACCAGCACCGTGCCTTCATCGATCGGCTGCACTTCGAAACCGGCCAGGTTGCTGCTGGCATAGGCGCCGGCTTCCTTGAGGCCGGCCTGGCCGTTGTCCTGCGGCCACGCGTGGTTGCGCCCGATCGCGTCCAGCACCTGCTGCTTGAGCGGTTCGGCCTGTGCCAGCGCGCTGGCTACCTGCGCGCGCACCACGTACATCTGGTAGGCGGGAAGCGCCACGGCCGCCACGATGAGCGCGAACGGCACGACCATGACGACCCAGAACACCGCCTTGGGCGGCTTGGCCAGGGTCTGGCCGGTCTGCTGCCATCGTGCCAGCCAGGTCAGCTGGCCCTGCAGGTACAGCGTGTTGAAGAAGAACAGGGTGATGCCGCCGATCCGCATCGGAACCCGGTAGTCCGCCATCACCCGGCGGATCGTTCCGGCCATCGCGAAATAGGCACCGAGGAACAGCACCACGTAGACCAGCTCCAGCAGCCAGCCCAGGCGCTCCATGGTGGTCGTGGGCGATGCCTCGTCGGCCGGGGCGCCGGCCGCGGCGAGGAAATACCCGACGAAATAGCAGGCCAGCGCGGCGCCCAGCATGGGCGTCGCGCGGCTTTCCGGATCGATCTTGCGCACCCAGTTGGCCTGGATGAACGGCCAGACGATCGCGAAGATGCCGAGGGTGACGATGCTGAGCAGGAACACCCAGCCCCAGTGCAGCGAGGGCGGCGTCGGCAGGGCGGCGCGGTCGGCCACCTCCCTGTGCCACTGCCCGGCGTCCCGCTCCATGAGCCCGGGCATCGTATCGGTACGTTCCATGTTTTTTCCCCTTGTCCCGGCGCGCAGATTTAGCGGGCGTCTCGCGCGGTCGCAAGCGACGGTGCCCGCCGGCGAATGGACTGCTATCGTGATGGGCCGCCATATCGATGCTTGAGCCCGTGATCTCCCGAGACCAATTCGACGCGCTGGCCGGCCAGGGCCATACGCGCATCCCGCTGGTGCGCGAGGTGTTTTCCGACCTCGACACCCCGCTGTCGGTGTACCTGAAGCTCGCCGACGGGCCGTACACCTTCCTGTTCGAATCGGTCGAGGGCGGCGCCACCTGGGGGCGCTATTCGATCATCGGCCTGCCGGCCAGGCGCGTGTACCGCCTGCGCGGGCACGAGCTGGAAGTGGAGGATGCCGGCGAGGTCATCGAGCGCCGCCACCTCGACGACCCGCTGGGCGAAATCGAAACGCTGCGCGCGCAGTACTCGGTGCCGCGCCTGCCCGAACTGCCCGCCTTTACCGGCGGCCTGGTCGGCTACTTCGGCTTCGAGACGATCGGCTACATCGAACCGCGCCTGGCGCAGTGGGACCGGCCGGACGAGCTGGGCACGCCCGATGTGCTGCTGATGCTGGCCGAGGAAGTGGCAGTGTTCGACAACCTCAAGGGCCGCCTGTACCTGATCGTGCATGCCGACCCGTCGCAGCCGCAGGCCTACACGCAGGCGCAGCGGCGGCTCGACGCGCTGGTCTACCGCCTGCGCCAGGGCGGCGCGGCTTATCCGCAGCTGACCCAGTCCACCGCGCTGGACGAGAGCGACTTCAAGTCGTCCTTCACCAAGGCCGAGTTCGAGGCGATGGTGGAGAAGGCCAAGGAATACATCCGCGCTGGCGACATCTTCCAGGTGGTGCCTTCGCAGCGCCTGAGCGTGGGCTTCAACGCGCGGCCGGTCGATGTCTACCGCGCGCTGCGTGCGTTGAATCCTTCGCCGTACATGTATTTCGTCGATCTGGGGAACACGCAGATCGTCGGCTCCTCGCCCGAAATCCTGGCGCGCCTGAAGGACGGCAAGGTCGTCGTGCGGCCGCTTGCCGGCACGCGCAAGCGTGGCGCCACGGAAGCGGAAGACGCGGCGCTGGAGGTCGAGCTGCTGGCCGATCCGAAGGAGCGCGCCGAGCACGTGATGCTGATCGACCTGGGCCGCAACGACATCGGCCGCATCAGCGACACCGGCACGGTCGAGGTGAGCGAATCGTTCGTGATCGAGCGCTACTCGCACGTCATGCACATCGTCTCCCAGGTGCAGGGCACGGCACGCCCGGGCCTGTCCTACATGGACGTGCTCAAGGCGACCTTTCCCGCCGGCACGCTCTCCGGCGCGCCGAAAATCCGTGCGTTGGAAATCATCCAGGAGCTCGAACCCTACAAGCGCAACATCTACGCCGGCGCGATCGGCTGGATCGGCTGGTGGGGCGACGCGGACACCGCGATCGCCATCCGCACCGCGGTGATCCAGGACGGCCGCCTGCACGTGCAGGCCGGCGCCGGCATCGTCTACGACTCCGATCCCGCCGCCGAGTGGGAGGAGACGATGAACAAGGGGCGTGCGCTGTTCCGAGCGGTGGCGCAGGCGGCCAGAGGGCTCTGAGGGCACGTCACCGTCCCCGACCCAGCGGACGTGCCGACGATCGAGCTCCCTCTCCCCTTGGGGGAGAGGGTTGGGTGAGGGTCCGGTGCTTGCCCGACTGTCGAAACGAAGCATGCTCTGCTTTCCCGCGCGGCTCAGGGCGCGTCACGACGCAAGAACTTTCGCTCCCGCCCATGACTTTCGGCAGGGAGGATGCCGGTTGCAACGTTATATCGTTTCGGCCCTCGTTTCCCGCCGAAACCGCATCGCATGATCAAGCCGTCCACTGCCGTGCTGGCCTCGCTCCTGTTGGCCGGATGCACAGTGGGCCCGGACTTCCAGCGTCCGGCGGCGCCGACCGTCCGCGGTTACACCGCCGCACCGGTGAGCGCGACGGTCGCGAGCGCCGGTATTCCCGGCGGCGCCTCCCAGCACTTCGACCGGGGCAGTGACATTCCCGCGCAGTGGTGGCAGCTGTTCCATTCGCAGCCGCTCGATGCGTTGATCAAGCAGGCGCTGGCCAACAATCCCGACCTCAAGGCCGCGCAGGCCGCGCTGCTGGCGGCCAGGGAAAACGCGCTGGCCGGGCGCGGCGCGTACTACCCGAGCGTGGGCGTGGGCATCTCCGCCAACCGCCAGCAGGATCCGCCCGGTGCGCTGGCGCCGGTGCCCAGTTCCAACGCCTCGCTGTACAACCTGCTGTCCGCGCAGGTCAGCGTTTCGTACATGCCCGACGTGTTCGGCCTGAACCGGCGCACGGTCGAATCGCTCGACGCGCAGGCACAGGCCGCGCGCTACGAGATGATCGCCACCGACATGGCGCTGGCGGCGAACGTGGCGGTGACGGCGATCCGGGCCGCGTCGTTGCGCGACCAGGTACAGGCCACGCAGGCGCTGGCCGGCATCGACGCGCACGTGCTCTCGATCATGCGCTACCAGCTGGCCCGGGGTTACATCGGCCGGCTCGACGTGGCCGCGCAGGAAACCCAGCTGGCGCAGGTCAACGCCTCGCTGCCAGCCCTGCGCACCCAGCTCGCGCAACAGCAGCACCGGCTGGCGGTACTGGCCGGGCGTTTCCCGAGCGAGGGCGTGGGCGCGGCATTCGCGCTGGCCGACCTGACGCTGCCCGAGGAACTACCGCTGAGCCTGCCCTCCGCGCTGGTCGCGCAGCGGCCGGACGTGCTGCAGGCGCAGGCCAACCTGCACGCGGCCAGTGCGCAGGTCGGCATCGCCATCGCCAACCGGCTGCCCAACCTCACGCTGAGTGCCGATGCCGGCAGCACGGCGCTGGCGATCGGTCGCGTGTTCCAGTCGGGCACCGGTTTCTGGGGGCTGGGCGCCGCGCTCGCCGCGCCCGTGTTCGAGGGCGGCTCGCTCAAGCACCAGGAGCGAGCCGCCAAGGCCGGCTATATGCAGGCGGCCGAGCAGTACCGCGGCGCCGTGCTTGCCGCCTTCGAGGACGTCGCCGACACGCTGACCGCGCTGCAGCAGGACGCGCAGGCGCTCCAGGCCGCCGCCGCGGCCGACCAGGCGGCCAAGGTGACACTGGATCTTTCGCAGCGGCAGTGGAAGGACGGCTACGCCGGCTATCTCGCCGTGCTCAATGCCGAACAGGCCGCGCTGCAGGCGCGCATCGGCCTGGTGCAGGCGCAAGCCAGCCGCTATGCCGACACCGTGGCGCTGTTCCAGGCGCTCGGTGGCGGCTGGTGGCACCGCGCCGACCTGACGCAGGGCGATCCGCCTCCCGCTTCCACCACGCTTTTGACCAAGGGTGACCATGAACATTGACGCTCGCGCGATGACGCGCGTGCGGCTTGCCGTCACGACGCTGGCGCTGGCCGGCCTGCTCGCCGGCTGCGGCTCGCACGACTCCGCGCCGCCGGCCGCCGATACGCCGCACAACCCCACGCTGACCGCCGCGCAGCGCCAGCACATCACGCTCGACACGGTGGCCCTCGCACCCTTCCACAAGGCGGTCGAGGCGACCGGCGTGGTCGACTTCGACAACGACCAGGCGACCAGCGTGCTGGCGCCGTTCTCCGGTCCGGTCACGCAACTGCTGGTGAGCGCCGGCCAGCACGTTGCCAAGGGCCAGCCGCTGGCGCGCGTCGACTCGCCCGACTTCGCCGCCGCCGTGGGCGCCTACGGCAAGGCGCTGGTCGTCGCGCGCAACGCGCGCCGTCTCGCCGACGCGGACCGCGACCTGAGCGAACACGAAGGCCTGCCGCGACGCGAGCTCGAGCAGGCCCAGGCCGACGCCGCCAGCGCCGACGCCGACCGCGACGCCGCGCTGCAGGCGCTGCTCGCGCTGGGTGCCGATGCGCCCACGATCGAGGCGATCCGGGCCGGCCAGCCGCTGTCGCGCATCCAGGCGGTGATCCGCGCGCCGGTCGCGGGCACCGTGGCGGAGAAACTCATCACGCCCGGCCAACTGCTGCAGGCCGGCAGCACCGCCTGCTTCACCGTGGCCGACCTCTCGCGCATGTGGGTGATGGCGCAGGTGGCGCCGTCCGAGTCGGGCGGGGTCGCCGTGGGCAATCCCGCCACCATCGACGCCGGCGGCGCCGGCACGCTGCAGGGCACGGTGGACAACATCGGCGCCGTGGTCGATCCGGACACGCGCGCGATCCCGGTGCGCGTGCTGGTGGAGAACGCCAGCGGCCGGCTGAAGAAGCAGATGTACGTGCGCGTGCAGATCCAGTCGCGCCAGACGGAACGCGGTTTGCTGGTGCCGGCGTCGGCGATCCTGCGCGACGAACAGAACCTGCCGTTCGTCTACGTCGCGCAACCCGACGGCAGCTTCGCCCGCCGCGGCGTGGCGCTTGGCTACCGCGCCGGCGACCGCTACCAGGTGTCCGAGGGACTCCACGCCGGCGACCGCGTGGTCGCCCAGGGTGGCCTGTTCGTCCAGTTCATGCAGAACCAATGAACGAGCACCTGCCCCCGATGCCGCCGCGCTCGGCGTCGCTGATGAACCGCCTCATCGGCGCATCACTGGCGCAGCGTTTCCTGGTCGCGCTGCTGGCGCTGGTGCTCGTCGGCGCGGGCATCCGCGCACTGCAACGCCTGCCGGTCGATGCGTACCCGGACCTCTCGCCGCCCAGCGTCGACATCGTCACGCAATGGCCCGGGCATACCGCCGAAGAGGTCGAGCGACTGATCACCGTGCCGGTCGAGCGCGGCATGACCGGCATCCCCAGGACCACCAGCACGCGCTCGGTCTCGCTGTACGGCCTGTCCGACGTCACCCTGAATTTCGCCAGCGGCAGCGACTACGCGCAGGACCGCCAGGAAGTCTTCAACCGCCTGGGCGACCTCGAGCTGCCCGACGGCACCGCGCCGTCGGTGTCGCCGATGTCCTCGCCTTCGGGGCTGATCTACCGCTACGTGCTGCAGAGCTCCGATCGCACGCCGACCGAACTGAAAACCTTCGAAGACTGGGTGGTCGAGCCGCAGTACCGCGCCGTGCCCGGCGTGGCGGACGATTCCGGCTTCGGCGGCGGCACCTTGCAATACCAGGTGTTGCTCGACCCGCTGAAGCTTGCCGGCGTGGGCCTGACCGCCACGCAGGTACAGGCCGCGCTGGCGGCCAACAACGCCAACGCCGGCGGCGGCTTCTACGCGCAGGGCGGGCAGTTCTATTACGTGCGCGGCGAAGGCCGCCTGCGCTCGCTGGAGGACATCGGCAACGTGGTGCTGGCCGTGCACGACGGCAAGCCGGTGCTGGTCAGGGACGTCGGCCGCGTGACCACCGGCATCGCACCGCGGCTGGGCGAGTTCGGCTACGAGAACCAGGACGACGCGGTCGAGGGCGTGATCTCCCTGCGCACCGGCGAGAAGACCCAGGACGTGCTCGAGCGCGTCGAGGCGAAGACGAAGGAACTCAACGAACGCATCCTGCCGCCGGACATCAAGGTCCACGCCTTCTACGACCGCAGCGACCTGGTCGCGCTGACCGTGCAGATCGTGCGCGAGAACCTCGTGCGCGGCATGCTGCTGGTGGTCGTGGTGCTGATCTTCTTCCTCTACGACGTGCGCGCCGGCCTGATCGTCGCCACCACCATCCCGCTGGCGCTGCTGTTCGCCTTCGCCTGCCTGGACCTGCAGGGCGCCTCGGCCAACCTGCTGTCGATCGGCGCGGTGGACTTCGGCATCCTGGTCGACGCGGCGGTGGTGATGGTGGAGAACATCTACCGCCAGATCGCCGACCGCGAGGGCGGGGACTTCGATGTCATCGAGGTCATCCGCGACGCCGCCGCCGAGGTGGACCGCCCGCTGTTCTACGCGGTGGCGGTGATCGTGGTCAGCTTCCTGCCGATCTACGTGCTGTCCGGTCCCTCCGGCACGCTGTTCAAGCCGATGGCCGACACCATGGTGTTCGCGCTGGCCGGCTCGCTGATCGTCACGCTGACGCTGCTGCCGGTGCTGTGCTCGTGGTTCATGCGCAAGGGCGTGCGCGAGCGGCGCAACGCGATCTTCGAGGCGATCAAACGCTCCTACGCGAAAGGCCTGGACGTCTGCCTCGCGCACGCGCGCGGCACCATCGTCGCTTCGGTGCTTCTGCTGGGCGCCTCGCTGTTGCTGATTCCCGCGATCGGCGCGGAGTTCATGCCGCACCTGGACGAAGGCGCGCTGTGGGTGCGCGCGACCATGCCCTACACCATCTCGTTCGACGAGTCGGCCAAGATCACGCCGCAGATCCGCGACATCCTGCACTCGTTCCCCGAGGTCACCACGGTGGCTTCCGAGCTCGGACGCCCGGATGACGGCACCGACGCCACCGGCTTCTTCAACGTCGAGTTCTACGTGGCGCTCAAGCCGTACGACCAATGGCATGGCGCCTACCGCACCAAGGCCGAACTGACGGCGGCGATCAACAAGAAGCTGGCCGCTTTCCCCGGCATCATCTTCAACTACACCCAGCCGGCCGAGGATGCGGTCGACGAGGCCGAGACGGGCCTCAAGAGCGCGCTGGCGGTGAAGGTGTTCGGCCCGGACCTCGGCACGCTGGAAACCAAGGGCAAGGCGATCAAGCACGTGCTCGAGCATGTGCGCGGGATCCATGACGTGACGCTGGTGCAGGAGCTCGGCCAACCGTCGCTGAGCATCGTCGTCGACCGCGCCGCGATCGCCCGCTACGGGCTCAACGTGGACGACATCAACGGGCTGATCCAGACCGCCATCGGCGGCGACGCCGCCACGCAGGTGATCCAGGGCGAGAAGCAGTTCGACCTGGTCGTGCGGCTGGACAAGCCCTACCGCGACGGTCCCGAGGCGATCGGCAACATCCTGGTCGCCACGCCAGGCGGACAGCAGATCCCGCTCAAGACGCTGGCGCACATCCAGGTGACCGACGGCGCGGCCTTCATCTACCGCGAGAACGACTCGCGCTACATCGGCGTCCAGTTCTCGGTGGAAGGCCGCGACCTGGACGGTGCGGTGGAGGACGCCATCGCCCAGGTGAACAGGCAGGTCAAGCTGCCGCAGGGCTACCGCGCCGACTGGGGCGGCGAGTATTCGGAGTACACCGCCTCGCGCGCGCAGCTCAACGTGATCGTGCCGCTGACCCTGGCGTTGATCTTCCTGCTGCTGTTCACCCTTTATGGCAACTTCAAGTTCCCGCTCATCACCGTGGCCGGCGTGCTCCTGTCGGCACCGGTCGGCGGACTGCTCGCGCTGTGGCTGACCGGGACGCCGTTCTCGGTGTCCTCGGGCATCGGCTTCCTGGCGCTGTTCGGCGTCTCGGTGCAGACCGCGGTGGTGTACATCTCCTACGTCAACGAGCTGCGGCGCAACGGCACGCCGCTGGCGGAGGCGGTCCGCGAAGGCGCGATCCTGCGCCTGCGCCCGATCATGATGACCGCGCTGGTCGCCGCGCTGGGCCTCCTGCCGGCAGCGCTCGCCACCGGCGTGGGCACCGACACGCAGCGGCCGTTCGCGCTGGTGATCGTCAGCGGTCTGTTCACGCGCCTGCTGATCAGCGTGTTCCTGATGCCGGCGCTGTACGCGGTGGTGGCGCGGCCGCAGGATCGGCTGGAGGTGTAGCGGGTCTCGCTACACTTCCGGTCCGGCCGTTCACGGGAAGACACATGCAGCGCGACAAGCCACGGCACAGGGTTCCCAGGCTGTCGGGCACGCGATGCCTGGCCGTCCTGTTGCTCGGCATGCTGATGCCGGCCGCCACCCTGGCAGGCGACTGGCCGGACACACCACTCGCGCGAACCGAGGCGTTGGCGTTGTTGCAGACGCTCAACGCGGACCTGCTCAGCCATCCGAGCGCCACCCTCACGCTGGAACGCTGGTGCGGTGCGCATCGGTTGGCGGCCGCGCCGACGGTGATTGCCCGGCGCGACCGCAAGGCGGACAGGCCGGTGCCCGAGGACCTGCGGCGCGCACTCGGTATTGGTGCGGACACGCCGGTGCGCTACCGTCGGGTGCAGCTCGCCTGCGGCGGCCGCGTGCTGTCCGAGGCGGACAACTGGTACCTGCCAGGTCGCCTCACCGCCGCGATGAACCATGCGCTCGATCAGGGCGACACACCGTTCGGCAAAGTGGTCGCGCCGCTGCACTTCCGCCGCCACACGCTTTCCGCGCAACTGCTGTGGTCGCCGCTGCCGCAGGGCTGGGAGATGCACGGCCTTCCGGCGGCCACCGAACAGCCGCTTGCCCCGCCGCACCACCTCCTGCAACACCGCGCCCTGCTGGAGGATGCGCAAGGCCGCCCGTTCAGTGCGCTGGTGGAGACCTATACCGAACAGGTGCTCGCCTTCCCGCCGCCCGCGGCGAGACAGGACGTCGACTGAGCAGCCAGGCCGCCGCGGGTCGCAGGGCATGCGACCCCGGGCGGCTATCATCGGCGCATGGCAGCACTTCCCCTCGACGACCTCACCCGTGGCCTGGCCGTGATCCGTGCCAGCCGCCTGGAAGCGCTGCTCGATCCGCTGGTGCAGTTGCTCGACGCGGTGCCGCCGGCCAACGTGCTGGCGCCGCAGACGGTGATCGCGGCGCATCCTGGCATGCGCCAGTGGCTCTCTGCGGCGCTGGCCCGCGCCCGCGGGCCGGGTGGGATCGTGGCCAACCTCGACATCCGCCTGCCCAGCGCGTGGCTGGACGACCTGGCGCGCATGCTGCTGGGCGAATCGGCCGTGGCCCTCGCGCCGTATCGCCGCGAGCGGCTGCGCTGGCGCATCCACGCCATGCTGGACGCGATCGACGATGCGCAGCTGCGCGGCTACCTTGCGGGCGGCGATCCGGCGCGCCGCCGCTACCAGCTCGCCGACCGCCTTGCCCGGCTCTACTCGCAATACCTGGTCTACCGGCCGGACTGGCTGCGCGCCTGGCAGGCCGGCCGCGACGACGTGCCCGAGCGCAGCTTCCTCGCGCCACTGTGGCGCGCGTTGCGCCGCGCGATCGACAAGCCGCACCGCGCCGAAGTGCTGGGCGAACTGCTGCAGAAGCTGCAGCGCGACGCGCCCGCCAGCCTGCCGCGCGAACCGCTGCACGTGTTCGGCATCAGCCACCTCGCGCCGGCGGAACTGGCCGTGCTCGCCGCGGTGGCACGGCACCGGCTGGTGGTGCTCTACGTGCCCGATCCCTGCCGCGAGTATTGGGCCGGCCTGCGCGGCGAACGCGCGCAGCTGCGCGAGCTCGCCCGCCGCCTGGACGAGGGCGAACGCGAGGAGGGCTGGTTCCTCGAGCGCATGGGCCACCCGCTGCTCGCCGACTGGGGACGCCTGGGCCAGCACTTCATGCTGGCCCTCTCGGGCCAGGCCGAGATCCGCCTGGACGTGCGCCACTGGCAGGACGAGGACGCAAACGCACCGACAAGCCCCTCGCTACTGCATCGCCTGCAGGACAGCATCCGCCGCCTCGATCCGGCGCTGCTGCAGCCGGGGCAGAGCGACGCCATGCACGACCGCTCGCTGCGCGTGCACCTGTGCCACACCCGCCTGCGCGAAATGGAAGTGCTGCGCGACGTGCTGCTCGACGCCCTGGCGCGCGACCCCACGTTGCAGCCGGCCGACATCGTGGTGATGGCGCCCGACATCGGCGCGTACGTGCCGCTGCTGCCGGCGGTGTTCGGCGAACCCGGCCGCGCGCACGGGCCGCTGCCCTACCACCTGGCCGACGTCGCGGTGGCGCGCGTGCATCCGCTGCTGGCCGCATTCGATCGCCTGCTCGACACCCCGCAGTCGCGCCTCACCGCGCCGCAGGTGCTGGACTTCCTGCAGACGCCGCCGATCGCCGCCGCGCTCGGCCTGGACGAAAGCGCGGTGGACCTGCTCGGCCAGTGGCTGGGCGAGGCGCGCGTGGCTTGGGGCCTGGACGGCGACTGGCGCGAAGCCTTCGGCGTGCCCGGCATCGAGGAATACACCTTCGCCTGGGGCATGGACCGCCTGCTGGCCGGCTACGTGATGGGCGAGGACGCGATCGCGGCCTTGCCCGATGGCGAGCTGTCGCCGGTCGCCGGCGCGCACGGTCCGCAAGCGGCTGCGCTCGGCGCGCTTGACCGCCTGCTGCAGGAATTGGCCGCACTGCATCGCGATGCCGCCCAGCCGCGCAGCGCCTCGGCGTGGGCCACACGGCTGGAGTCGCTGCTCGATAAGCTGTTCCGGGTCGACGCGGGCGACCATGCCGGCCACGAGGCGATGGGCCTGCTGCGCCGCATGATCCGCGCGACCGTCGCCGAAACCGAAGACAGCGGCCTGGACCCGGAGCTGGACTTCACCGTGGTGCGCGAGGTGCTGCGCGAACGGCTCGCGGCCACGCCCGAGCGCCAGCGCTTCCTGCTCGGCGGCATCACCTTCTGCGGCATGGTGCCCCAGCGCGCGATCCCGTTCCGCGTGATTGCCGTGGTCGGCCTGAACGACGGCGAATTCCCGCGCAGCGCCAGCGACGCCGGCCTGGACCTCATGCTGCGTCATCCGCGGCTGGGCGATCGCGACGTGCGCAGCGACGACCGCTACCTGTTCCTGGAAACGGTGATGGCCGCGCGCGATGCGCTGCACCTGTCGTACCTGGGTGAGGGCGTGCGCGACGGCAAGCCGCGCAACCCGGCCGCGCCGCTGGCCGAGCTGCTCGCCCTGCTCGACGCGCAGGCGGGGCTGGCCGACGTGCCGGCCGATGCCGACGACAAGGCGCGCGCCGAAGACCCGGCCGCGCCGGTCCGTCGCCCCTGGCGCGTTCGCCATCCGCTGCAGCCATTCGACGCGCGTTACTTCGACGGCAGCGATCCGCGGCTGTTTTCCTACCAGTCCGCGTTCGCCGCGATGGTGCCGGGCGACCGACGCGCCGGCTTCCTGGTCGGCACTGACACGCTCGACGTGCTGCCGCTGGAAGCACCGGTCCCGCTGCGCGAGCTGCTGGCCTGGTACCGCGATCCGGCCCGGCAACTGCTGCGCGGGCGTCTGGACGTCCGCCTGGATGCGCTGGACGAGGACCGCCTGCGCGAGAGCGAGCCGCTGGAACCAAAGTTCGAGGCACTGGACCGGGTCGGCCGGCGCCTGCTGCTCGATGCGCTGGAGGCCGGGCTGGTGCTGCCGGCCGAACCGCCCGAATGGCTGCGCCTGACCGGCTTGCTGCCGCCGGGTCGCAGCGGGATCGCCGCGTGGACCACCGAACGCGAGCGCGCGCAGGCGCTGCTGGAAGTGGCCCGCCAGCATCCGCTGTTTGCCGACGGCCTGCCGCCCCTCCTGCCTGTCGCGCTTGAGCTGGACGTCGGCGGCGCGCGCGTCGAGGGCGAGCTCGGGCGTGTCCACCAGCACGCGGGCACGCGCTGGGTGTTCGAGCTCTTCGTCGGCCGGAAGGAGGGCGAGCTGGGTTTCCGCGAGCGCCTGCCGCTGTTCATCGAATGGGCACTGCTGCGCCTGGTCACGCCGGCCGGCACGCCGGTGCGCCTGTGCCTGCTCGCCGAGGGCGAACATCCCTGGCAGGAACATATCAACGCGTGGGACGCGGCGCTGGTCGGTGCCTCGCCCGACGAACAGGGCACGCTGCGCGCGGATCTGGAATCGCGTCTGGCTGTGTTGCTCGACCTGTGGCGCGAGGCCCAGCGCCAGCCCGCGCGTTACTTCCCGCGCACCAGCTGGGCCGTGGCGCAGTGCCTGAGTGGCGACAAGCCGCCGAACTTCACCGCCTGGCTGGGCAACGACCGCAGCCACGGCGAGTGCGACTACGCGCCGGGCTACGCGCGCCTGCTCGCCGGCGACGTGCGCTTCGAACCCGGCCAGCCCGAATACGTGGCGCTGCTGGATACAGCCGCGCGGCTGTCGCGGCTGATCGAACTGGGCGTGCCCGCATGAGCGCGCCGCTGCGCGTGCACGACTGGCGCGAGCTGCCGTTGGCGCACGCGCCGCGGCAGGGTGGCCGCTGCCTGATCGAGGCGAGCGCGGGCACCGGCAAGACCTGGACCATCGCGGTGCTGTACCTGCGGCTGCTGCTGGAACAGTCGCTGAGCCCGCGCCAGATCGTGGTGACCACCTTTACCGACGCGGCAGCCCAGGAGTTGCGCGAACGCCTGCGCGCGAAGCTGCGCGCCGCGGAGCGGCTGGCGCAGTCGCCCGGCGCGCCGGCCGATGGCGCGGACGCGGCGTGGCTGCAGGCGCGCTGGGCCGACGATCCGTCGCGCGCCGCCGCCGACGCCTTGCGCCTGCGGCTGGCGCAGGCCGACCTCGATCTCGCCCCGGTCGGCACGCTGCACGGGCTGTGCCGGCGCATCCTCACCGACTTCCCGTTTGAATGCGGCAGCGCCTTCCGGCTGGGCGAGCTGGTGCCCGGCCGCGCGCTGGACGACGAACTGATCGACGACCTGTGGCGGCGGCTCGGCCAGTCCGCCGGCGAACTCGCGCCGGGTGACCTCGCCTGGTGGCGGCAGGGTTTGGACAAGCTGCGCCGCACGCTGCGCGCGGTGATGCGGCCCGGCGTGCGCGTGCGGGTCGAAGCCGGCGGCGAGACCGCCGAACTGATGCAGCCGGAGCAGGCGCAGGCGATCCGCGACTTCATCGGTGACGGCACGCCGTTCAAGCGAAGCAACAGCGCGCTGCTGACCGCGCTGCGCAAGCTCGCCGAATACCTCGAGGCTGGCGACCGCTCGACTCCCTTGCCGGATCTGTCCGATGCACTCGGCAAGCCGCTGGACACGCAACTCAAGCCGGCCTTCGTGGAGGCGGCGCAAGGAAGCGAGATGCTCGCCTTCGCCCACCGTGCCGCCGCCGTGCTCGCCGATCCGGACCTGCCCGCGCGTAGCGCCGCTCTTGCCCACTATCGCGAAGACCTGCTCGCGCGCCGCGACGCGCACCTGCGCGAGCGCGGCCAGCTCACCTTCGACGAGCTGATCGCCCAGGTACACCATGCGCTGGCCACCCGCGGCGGCGTGCTCGCCGACCGGTTGTTCCGCGAATGGCCGGTGGCGCTGGTGGACGAATTCCAGGACACCGACCAGCAGCAGTACGCGATCCTCGACCGCATCTACCGCGACGACGAAGGCGCCACGCGCGGACGGCTGGTGATGATCGGCGACCCGAAGCAGGCGATCTACCGCTTCCGCGGCGGCGACATCCACGCCTACCTGTCCGCCCGGCAAGACGTCGACGCCGAGCTGCGCCTGGATCGCAACTTCCGCTCGTCCGAAGCGCTGGTGGAAGGCTTCAACGAGCTCTATGCGCTGGCCGGGCCCGCGCTTTCGCAACGCGCCGGGGACGCCATCGCCTACGAGCCGGTCAGCGCGGGACGCCCGGCACGTGTGCTGCGCCATCGTGGCGAGGTGGTTGCGCACCCGCTCGCGCTGCACCTGTGCGCCGAGGTGCCGGTCAACAAGGACGCGCGCATCGCATTCGCCCTGGACGCGTGCGCCAACCACGTCGCGCAACTGCTTGCGGACGACTGGCAGATCGACGACAAGCCGCTGCGGCCGGGCGACATCGCGGTGCTGCTGCCGACCAACGATCACGTCGCCAGCCTGCGCGAGCGGCTGCGCGAGCGCCACGTGCCGTGCGTCGGCGCCGGGCGCAGCAGCGTGTTCGCCACGGCGCTGGCGCGCGAGCTGCAGGTCGTGCTCTACGCGGTCGACCAGCCGGGCGACGAGGGCGCGTTGCGCGCGGCGCTGGCCACGCGCCTGCTGGGCGTTGGCCTGGCCGAGCTGGCCGCGCTGCGCGATCGTCCCGAGGACTGGCTGCGCCACGAACAGCGCTTCGCCCAATGGCATCGGCAGTGGCGCGAGGAGGGCGTGCTGGCGGTGGTGCAGTCGCTGCTCCACCACGCCGCGCCGGCGCTGCTGGCCACGCCCGCGGGCGAGCGCGCACTGACCGACCTTCGCCACCTGGGCGAACTCCTGCAGCAGGCCGAGGACGAGCATCCCGGCCGCGAGCAGCTGCTCGCGTGGCTGGCACAGCAACGCGGCGGCGAGGGCGCGGCAAGCGACGACGCGGCGGAGGAGCAGCAGCTGCGCATCGAATCCGACGCACGCCGTGTGCGCCTGATGACGCTGCACGCGAGCAAGGGCCTGGAGTTCCCGCTGGTGCTGCTGCCGCTGATGTGGGCGCAGGAGGGCCGCGAGGAAAAACTGCCGCTGCGCTACGACCCCGCTACCGGCGGGCGCGAGCTGGTACTCGGCGGCCCAGGCCAGGCCGATGCCTGTGGCGAAGTGGCGATGGAAGACCAGGACGAACGCTTCCGCGTGCTCTACGTGGCGCTGACCCGTGCCGAGCTCGCCTGCCACGTGTACGTGCTGGACCCGGAGCGCCCGACCAACGGCAGCGTGAAGCGCGCGCCGGCCGATCCGGCGCGTTCCGCGCTGGACGCCACCGTCGAGCGCCTGCTCGCCGCGAATGTAGGCGCGGCTGCCAGACACATGGCGTGGCTGCCTGACGACTGGCCCTGGCCCTACCCGGCCATCCCGGCCGACATGGCCCCGCCAACCCATCTACGCCAGGCCCTCGCGCCGCCGCCTGCGCGTCCGATGCAGCAGTTGCACAGCTTCTCCACGCTGGCCCGGGTCGAAACCGTCGGTGCACTCGAGGAGCAGTCGGCGAGCGACGAGGCGGCCTCCACGGAGGCGCCCGACCTGGCCGGGGAAGATGGCGCGGACATCTTGCCGGCGCCTGCGCCCGGCGACCCGGCGCTGCTCGCGCTGGCGCCGTGGCGAGGCGCCGAATTCGGCAACGCGATGCACGCGGTGTTCGAGCATCGCGAGGTCGGCGTGCCGGTGATCCACCAACACGCACTGGTCGCGCGCTGCCTGCACGAAGCGGGCGTGCGACGCGGCGAGGAACCGGCCGAGGTGCTGGTGCGCCGGTTGGCCGCGCGGGTGCAGGCGACGCTCGATGCGCCGCTCGCGCCCGGCCTGGCGCTCGGCGCGCTTCCGGCCTCGGCGCTGCGCGCGGAGATGGCGTTCCACTACGTGCTCGACGCGGTCTCGCTGGACGCGCTGCGCGAGGCGTGCGCGCGGCATGGCGAACCGGCGCTGGTACCGCGCGCCCCGTTCGGCGCCCTGCGCGGGCTGATGACCGGCAAGATCGACCTGGTGTTCGAGCATGCCGGGCGCTTCCACGTGCTCGACTACAAGAGCAACTGGCTGGGCGAGCGGCTGGATGCGTACGCACCCGAGCGCCTGCCGGCGGCGATGGACGCGCATTACTACCGCTTCCAGGCACTGCTCTACACGGTGGCGCTGGACCGCCTGCTGCGCCAGCGCCTGCCGACGTATCGGCGCGAGGCGCACCTGGGCGAAGCGATCTACCTGTTCGTGCGCGCGGTCGGCCTGGCCCCGGGCGCGGGCGTGTGGCGGCAGCGTTTCGACGATGCGCTGCTGGACGCCGTCGACGGCGTGCTGGCGGCACGCGTGGGAGAGCCGGCATGACGTGCGCCAGTCACCCAAACCGGCGGGACCTGCGCCCTCTCCCCGGAGGGGAGAGGGAGCTAGGTGCGAGGCGGAACCAGCCATGACCCACTTCGATTTCCGCCTCCGCGGCGATGAACCCATCGAGGCGGCCTGGCGCCCGCTCGACCGCACGCTGTGGCGCTGGGTACGCGCGCACGGCGGCTCACCACGGCTGGCAGCGCTGGCGGCGTGGGCCTCGTTCGCCGACGGCGCCGGCGACACCGCGTTACCGCTGCTGGGCGGGGAAGCCGGTCGTCATGGACTGGAGCCGCCCGCGCGGGACGAGGTCGAGGCGCTGCGCGACGAAGCGCTGGTGGGCGACGGTGCCGGGGTCACTCCCTTCGTGCTGGACGGAGCCGGTCGCCTGTACCTGCGGCGCAACTATGCCGACGAACTGGCGGTCGCCGCGCTGATCCACCAGCGCCTGCGCGACGGCCAGCCGGGCGTGGCCGATGACGACGCGCTGGACGTGCTGTTCCACGGCGAGCGTGGCGCCGCGGTGCAGCGCCAGCGCGAGGCCGTGCGCGGCGTCGCCGGGCGGCGCCTGTTCGTGCTGACTGGCGGACCGGGTACGGGCAAGACCACCACCGTGCTGCGCATGCTGCTGATGCTCCAGCGCCGGGCGGCGCAGCCGTTGCGCATGGCCGTCGCCGCGCCCACCGGCAAGGCCGCGCAGCGCCTGCTGCAGTCGCTGCGCGCGGGAAAGCAGGGACTGCTCGATCATCCACGCGCGCCGCTGCCGGGCGACTGGCAGCTGCTGCTGGAGCGCATTCCCGACACCGAGGCGCTGACCCTGCACCGCCTGCTCGGCTACAGCCCGCGCAGCCACCGCTTCGGCCGCGACCGCGAGCATCCGCTGGCGGCCGACGTAGTGGTGGTCGACGAGGCATCGATGGTCGATCTCGGCCTCCTGCGCGCCCTGCTCGACGCGGTGCGTCCGGACGCCACGCTGATCCTGGTCGGCGATGCCGACCAGCTCACGTCGGTCGCCGCCGGCTCGGTGCTGATGGATCTGGTCGCGGTGCTGGAAGCGGAGCGCTCCCCCGCGCTGGTGCGGCTGGAACACAGCTTCCGCGCGGAGCTGCCGCTGGTCGCGCTCAATCGCGCCGTGCGCGCCGGCGACACGGTAGCGCTGGAGGCCACTTTCGGCGATCAGGTGATACGGCAGCCGTTGGCCGGGGGATCGTCCCTGCGGCAGGCGATCGAGGCGTGGGCCGATGCGCTCGCGGCATTGCCGATCCATCCGGCGCTGCCGGTGGCGAACGGCGATGCAGTCGATCCCGCGCAGGTGACCACGGCGCTCGCGGCGCTTCGCGCGCTCGGCTCGCGTCAGTTGCTGTGCGCGTTGCGCGAGGGGGAGTTCGGCGCGCTCGCTGCCAGCGCGCTGATCGAGCAGCGCCTCAAGCGCCGCTGGAACATGGCGTCCGACCGCGTGTGGTATCCGGGGCGTGCCGTGCTGATCACCCGCAACGACTACGCCAGCCGGCTGTTCAATGGCGACGTGGGCCTGTGCCTGGCCGACGCCGAAGGGCGGCTGCGCGTGTGGTTCGAAAGCACGGCCAGCGACGGCCTGGCCGGCGTGCGCAGCTTCAGCCCCGGTGCGTTGCCGGCGCACGAGAGCGCGTTCGCGATCACCATCCACAAGTCGCAGGGCTCCGAATACGCCCGCGTGGCGGTGCTGCTGCCGCCGGATCCCGCCCATCGCATCCTGTCGCGCCAGCTGCTTTACACCGGCGTGTCGCGTGCGCGGCAGGTGGTGGAGCTGTGGGCGGGCGAGGCGACGCTGCGCGCGGCGCTGGCATTGCCGGTCCGCCGCGCCGGCGGCCTGGCCGACCGGCTCGCGAGCGTGCCGTCCGGCGGCGAGCCGCAACAGCTGGCCTTGCTGTAGCCCTGCGTGCGGGCGTGCCTGCGCGTCAGTGCGCCAGGAACGGCTGCGCGATCTTCAGCGCCGTCTGGTACGGCTCCGGATCGTTGCGGTTGCTGAGCAGGATGACGGTGAGGTGCTGCTTCGGCCAGCGCACGATCACGTTGCGGAAGCCGATGCTCTCGCCCGAGTGCCACAACGTGTCCCCGGTGATGCGCCAGCCGTAGCCGTAGCTCGCCTCGTACGGCTCGCCGGTGACCTTGGCGTGCGGGCTGAAGGCGGCCTTGCGCGAGGCGTCGCTGAGCAGGCGGTCGTCGTAGAGCGCGGCGTCCCATTTGGCGAGGTCGTCGATGTTCGAGTAGATGCCGCCGTCCCCGCGGGTGGCGGAGGTGAGGCTCTGGTCGGTGCGCAGCCAGCGCCCCTTGGTCCAGCTGTAGCCGTAGGCGCGGTTGGGTATGGCCTTGTCGTCGTGCACGTAGAGCAGCGTGTGGTCCATGTGCAGCGGCTGGAAGATGCGCTGCGCGAGGAAGTCCTGCAGGGTTTTGCCGGAGGCCTTCTCCACCACCAGCCCGAGCAGCACGTAACCGGAATTGCTGTAGCGATAGGCCGTGCCCGGCGCGAAGTAGCTGCGCGACGTGGCCGAAAGCAGCCGCAGCACGTCCTGGTCGTTGAGCTGGGCGGTCTGATCGGGAGGCATGAGGTCCTCGTAGTCGATCAGGCCGCCGGTGTGGCTGAGCAACTGGCGCAAGGTGACCTTGTCGGTGCTCGCCGGCAGCGAGGGCAGCCAGTGACGGATCGAATCATCGAGCTTGAGCTTGCCGTCCTCGGCCAGCAGCAGGATCGCCGCGGCGGTGAACTGCTTGCTCACCGAGGCGAGGCGGAAGTCGGTTTGCGGCGTGACCTGCGCGTGCTGTTCGAGATCGGCCAGGCCGTAGCCCTTGCGCAAGAGTGGCTTGCCGTCCTTGAGCACGAGCAGGGCGGCGCCGGGGACGTCGCCCTGGTAGTCGTGCATCAGGCGGTCGGCGTTCTGCACGGCATCGGTTGCGTTCACCGAGCCGGCAAAGAAGATCGAAGCGAACAGCAGGGCGATGCGCATGCGTTTCTCCGTGCGTTGAACTTGACCACCCTCCCGAGGGCAGAGGGGTTCAGCCGCGTGCCGCGGGAGCACCTACTTCACCGGCACGTCGTAGATCACGTGCGGTGTAGGCTCGCTGGCCCAGGTGTAGTGCCACCACTCCAGCGGATAGTTCTTGAAGCCCTCGCGCTTCATCGCCGCGCGCAGGCGCAGCCGGTTGGCGTGCTGCGCGGGCGTGACGTCCGGGGCATCGGTGTGCGCGCGCACGTCGAAGAAGTCGAACGGCGTGCCCATGTCCAGTTCCTTGCAGCGGCTGCCGTGGTCGTCACACTGCTCCATCGTGAGGTCAGCCGTACCGCCGCGACTGTGTCCCGACACCGGCGCGATGTAGTCGCCCAGCAGCACGGACTTGTCCAGCCGCGGATAGTGCGCAGCCTTGGTGTGCTGGTCGGACAGGTCGTGCGCCCAGCGCACGAAGTGCGCCACGGCCCGCGCGGGGCGGTAGCAGTCCCACAGCTTCAGGCGCTGGTGCGTCGCGCGCAATGCATGCTCGACGCGTGCCAGCGCCTCGGCCACGGGGCGCTTGAGCAGGCACTTGGGCGCGAGATAGCCGTCCACCGGCGAGCCGACGAAGTTGTCATGGCCGGCGTACTTGATGTCCTGGGCGATGTCGGGCACAAGGGTACGGATGTCGACCAGGTCGGCTGCGGCGGCGGTCGGGGCGGGGGAGAGCGTGACGGTGTCCTTGGCAGGCGCCGGCATCGACAGCACCCATGCGCATGCCAGTGCGATCCGACAGCAGGAGCGCACCCTGTGCGCGACCCGGCCATTCCGCTCTGCCCGGCCGCGCAGAGGGTGCGCTCCTGCAAGTGCGATGAGGCGTCTCATGGGCAATCTCCGATGCGCTCGAAGTGCAGATCCTCGTAGTCCGAGCTGAAGTCGCCCTCGGGATCGAGCTTGGCCATGGTGAGCGTGGGCGGCGAGCCGGCATGGGGGTCGAGCCAGGCATCCAGGTCCACGGCCGGGTCGTCCCAGTGCACCAGATAGCGCGCGTCCAGGTGCTTGACCGTGCCGTGCATGTGCGGCGACTTGCGCGAGGCCCATTCGACGCGATCCCCGCGCGGGCACAGCGTGATCTCGCCGAACCACGGGTCGCGGTAGCGGCCACTCCAGGCGAAGCCGGTCGGCGCCACGGCAGTGGCCGCGTCGGTGTCGGGCGGACGCGCGGCGGCAGGACGCTGTGCCGCGTCGTGGTCGAGCGCGTCGGCGTACCACGCTACGCCGTGGCCGTCGTCGGGCGCGGTGAAGTGCTTGATCAGCACTTCGCCCAGCACGGTGCGTGCGTCCTCGGCCTCGCCATTGATCATGAATACGAAGCCGCTCCGGCGGTCGGGCAACAGCGCCAGCATCGAATACATGCCGCCCAGCGTGCCGGTGTGCCAGACCACCCAGGTTCCGTCCACGTCGGCCATGCGCCAGCCGTAGCCGTAGGCCATCACGTGGCTGTGGTCCCAGGCGCGGCGCTGGTTGGACACCGGGATCAGCATGTGCGGCGACTGCAGCACCTCGCGCTGGGTGGAAGAAAGCCACTTCAACTGCGCAGGCGTGGGCGTCAGCCAGTTCCGTGCCCAGCTCAGCATGTCGGTGAGATCGCAGCGGATGCCTCCTGCCGGGTCGGACGTGATCGCGGGGATGATCGTCCCGTCCTGGCGCATCGGCAGGTTCTGGCCGTCCTTGCGGTAGTGCGGCTGGGCCACGTTGCCGACCTGCTCGCGGTTCCACGTGCCGACCTGGCAGCGGGACAACCCCAGCGGCTGGAACACCTCGCGGTGCATCAGCTCCTCGTAGGGCGCGCCGCCGGCGGCCGCGGCGACTTCGCCGGCCACCACGTAGAGCAGGTTGTCGTACTGGTACTGCGAGCGGAAGCTGTAGCCGGGCTTGATGTAGCGCAGCCCGTGAATGATGTCCTGGCGCGTGAAGGCGTTCGGCTCGGGCCACAGCATCAGGTCGCCGCCGCCTTCGGGCAGGCCGCTGGAGTGGGTGAGCAGGTCGGCCACGCGCATGTGCTTCGTGACCCACGGGTCGGACATGCGGAAGTCGGGCAGGTATTTCGTGACCGGGTCGTCCCAGGCGAGCTCGCCCTTGTCGACCAGCCGCCCGAGCAGCGCGGTGGTCATCGCCTTGCTGTTGGAGGCGATCTTGAAGAGCGTCCGCGGGGTGATCCGTTCGCCGGAGCCGGCGACGGTTTCGCCGCGGGTGGCGACGTAGGTGACCTGGCCATTTTCGATCACGCCCACCGCGATGCCGGGGAGGTGGTAGCGGGCGACGACCGCATCGACGATCGGGTCGAAAGTCCTTTGAGCCGGAGGCTGGATGGGGGCAGCCTGTGCGCTGCCCGCCAGGCAGGCCGTGACGAGCAGGGCGAGAGCGGGGCTTTTCGTTGCGCCAGGGCGCTCAGTGCCGCGCATCGCGCTCCACCTCGCGCCACACGCGCAGCAGGTTGCCGCCCCAGACCTTGGCGATGTCGGCGTCTGTGAATCCGGCACGGCGCAGCGCGGCGGCGACGTTGCGGGTCTCGCTGGCGTCCTTCCAGCCGGTAATGCCGCCGCCGCCGTCGAAATCCGAGGCGATGCCGACGTGATCGATGCCGGCCACATCCGCAATGTGACGGATCTGCTTGGCGTAATCCTCGACCGTGGGGAGCGGGAATTCCTGCTGGATCTTCGCCATGCCCGCGGCCATCGCCGGCAGGTAATCGTGCTTGTCGCTGTCGTATTCCTTGTCGCCGGCCGCGTGCGCGACCTCGGCCTGCAACTTCTTCTCCGCCGCTTCGCGGCCCGGGTCGTTCTTGAGGAACTCCTTGTAGGCCACCGCCTGGATCACGCCGCCCTTGGCGGCGATCGCGCGCAGCAGGTCGTCGGGCAGGTTGCGCGGGTGGTCGAGCACGGCGCGGGCGCCGGAATGAGAGGCGATGAGTGGCGCCCTGGATACGGCGAGCGCGTCACGCACGCAGGCGTCCGAGGCATGCGAGACATCGACCATCATGCCGAGCGCGTTGGCGCGTGCGACCACCTGGCGGCCGAAGTCGGTCATGCCATGGTCGCCCTTGCTGTTCATCGCCGGCTCGCCGTTGTCCTTGTCCGGCAGCGAGCTGGTGCACAGGTCGTTGTTGCCCACATGCACCAGCCCGACGTAGCGCGCGCCGCGGTCGTACGCGGCATCCAGCCGGTGCAGGTCGTGGCCGAGCGAATAGGCGTTCTCGATGCCGATCATCGCCGAGAGCAGGCCGGCCTTGCGGTTGGCCAGCGCCTGTTCCGGCGAGGTGGCCAGGCGGATGCGGTCCGGATACATCATCAGCATGCGGCCGATCGCTTCGTACTTTTCCTCGGCCTGGTCGACCGCCCTGGCGTAGCCGGCGGCATCGAGCTTGTGCTGCGGCACCCAGATCACGAAGAAGGCGGCATCCAGCCCACCGCGCTGCATCTTTCCAAGGTCCACCAGCAGCGGCGTGTCCTTGCCGACGTCGAAGCGTGGCTCGCGCATGTAGGTGAAGGGGATATCGACGTGGGTGTCGATGGTGATCGGCGGGTCCTGCTGCGCCTGGGCGGGAAGCGCGGCGGCGAGCGGCAGGGCGAGCAGGGCAAGATGGGCGAGTCTACGCATGTGCGGCGGATGTCCTCATGGCGTGGCCCAATCCTGCGCCGACTGCTCGCCGGCGACCATCTCCTCGAGGGTCTGCCGGCGCCGGATGACCGCGTAGCGGCCATCGTCCAGCAGTACCTCGGCGGCGAGCGGGCGCGAGTTGTAGGTGGAAGCCATCGACGCGCCGTACGCGCCGGTGCCCTGGATGGCGAGCAGGTCGCCCGGTTGGCACGCCGGCAGAACGCGTGCGCGTGCGAAGGTGTCGCCGGTCTCGCAGACCGGGCCGACCACGTCGTAGGTGGCCAGCGGCCGAGGATCGGGCGCGACCGGCACGATGTCGTGCCAGGCGTCGTAGAGGCTTGGCCGCTGCAGGTCGTTCATCGCCGCATCGAGTACCAGGAAGGACCGCTCGGTACCTTCCTTGATGCGCAGCACGCGGGTGAGCAGCACGCCGGCCTCCGCCACCAGGTAACGGCCGGGCTCCAGCAGCAGGCGGCCCTCGAAGCCGGCCAGTGCCTCGCGGACCACGTTGGCGTAGTCGCCGGCGGCGACGGGCCGGTCGTGGCCGGCGCGGTAGCGCACGCCGAGGCCGCCACCGACGTCGATGCTGGCGATCGGGTGGCCGGCATGGAGCAATTCGCGCCAGAACGACGCCACGCGATTCAATGCCAGCCGGAAGGGTTCCAGGTCGAGGATCTGCGAGCCGATGTGCACGTGCAGGCCGTCCAGCCGCACGTGCGGCAGTTGCCGGCGTTCGGCGAACCAGCGGCGCGCCTCGGCGATGCTCACGCCGAACTTGTTCTCGGCGCGGCCGGTGGAAATCTTGGCGTGGGTGAGCGCATCGACGTCCGGGTTGATGCGCACCGCGGCGTTCGCCACCACGCGTCGTGCGGCGGCCACGCGCTCGATGGCGTGCAGCTCGTCCAGCGATTCGACATTGAAGCGCGCAACGCCGGCGGCGAGCGCCGCGGCGATCTCCCCCTCGGTCTTGCCGACGCCGGAGAACACGATGCGGTTGGCCGGGATGCCCGCGGCGAGGGCGCGCTGCATTTCGCCGGCGGAGACGATGTCCGCGCCCAGCCCGGCGGCGGCCATCAGTTCGAGGATGGCGCGGTTGGAGTTGGCCTTGACCGCGTAGCAGATGGTG
The DNA here is from genome assembly GCF_051900395.1 of Frateuria sp. GZRe14. Lineage (NCBI taxonomy): Bacteria > Pseudomonadati > Pseudomonadota > Gammaproteobacteria > Lysobacterales > Rhodanobacteraceae > Frateuria > Frateuria sp. GZRe14. The sequence goes on from NZ_JBHZGJ010000001.1 coordinate 492,973, forward strand.
GCGTCCAGGCCGTGCAGGGCAGACTGGAGTTCGCCGATCCGCCCGCGGATTGCGTTGGCCGAGTAGGCATACAGCGGCGTGCCCAGTCGCGCGGCCAGCGCCTGCAGGTCCACGCCATCGAAGGTCGGTTGCGGGTCGGGCACGGACGCGGTGTCGTCGTGCCGGGAGGAGACGGTCATGGGGTCCATTCGAGCGAGGCCCAAAAAAGACGGCCCGCGGTGACCGCGGGCCGCCAGGCGGGGAGGGCCTTAGAAGTCCACGGCCACGGTCAGCTGCGTGAAGCGCGGCGACTGGAAGCCGATCGGCTGCATGAAGCTGGCGCTGGTGTCGTTGGAGATGGTGGTCTGCAGGTCCTGGTCCACCTGTACCGTGCGCTGCTGGTTGAGCAGGTTGTACACGGCCAGTTTCACGCGCAGGTTGCCGCCGCCCTGGAAGGGCAGGATGTAGCTGATGCCGGCATTGAGCGTGTAGGTCCAGGGCAGGCGGCCGTAGGCGCCGCGGGGCGAACGCTCGTACACGCGATCCTCGGAATTGGGCGACGTGCAGTTCTCCACGCAGATGAAGTAGCTGTGGTAGTTCTGCGCGTCATACGGGTTGCCCACGCCGAAGCCGGTGATCGGGCCGCCCGAATGGACGTCCATGTCGCCGCTGACCTGCCAGTGCGGGGTGATCGCATAGGCGCCGCGCAGCTTCAGTTGGTGGCGGCGATCGTTCGGCAGGTAGCCGTCGCCGCCGAAGTTCACCCACGGATCGTCGAAGTTCTCGGTGCGGCCGGTGTCGTCGAAGTTCGTGTCGGAGTTGACCGGACCTTCGGCGTTGCCGCGGTTCCAGGCCAGCACGTAGGACGCGTTGAACGACCACTTCTCGTCCCACGCGCGGTCGAGCTGGAACTCCAGCGAGGTGTAGGTGCGCTTGGGCTTCACCCAGCCGCGCTGGCCCAGGTAGTTGCCGTCGGCGTCGTACAGCGCCCAGCCTTCCTTGGAAGTGTCGACCGTCAGGTAGCCGTCGGCGGTGCCGTCACAGTTGGTGTCGCCCCAGACCGTGACCTTCTCGCCCGGGTTGGCCATCACCCAGCCGACATAGCCATTCTCGCCGCACTGCGCGGTGGCGCTGATTTCCATGTCGTCGATGGCGTTGTGCAGGCGGCGGTAGGTGCCGCTGACGCCCCACGACCAGTTGTTGCCGATCATCTGCTGGAACCCCAGGATCGCTTCGTCCTGGTAGACCGGGTCCATGTCGTGGTCGACTTCCGAACGCAGGTCGCCGACGGTGCCGTCGCCCTGCGAGGTGTCGACCGGGCCGATCTGCGGACCCAGCCGCGGCACGACGTAGCTGACGCCGTTGAGCTCGCGCGTCTCCCAGCCGTCGAACGCGTAGAAGGTGCGCTCGTCGAGCAGGCCGCCGGCCTGCTTGATGTTGATCACGTTGGCCACCGGCAGGAAGTAGCGGCCCAGGTTGCCGAACAGCTTGGTGGTGCCGTCGCCGGTCATGTCCCAGGAGAAGCCCAGGCGCGGCGCGATCTGGCGGTCCATCTTGATGTAGCTGTTGCCCGCCGAATCCTGGTTGTCGAAGCTGTCGTTGCGCAGGCCCATGTTGAGCACGAAGTTGGGCGTGATCTGCCAGTTGTCTTCCAGGTAGTACGCCGAGTCGATGGTCTTGAAGGTCCCCTCGATCTCGTAGCGGCGCGCACGGACGTAGTTGGTGTAGCCGGCCGGGATCACCCCGCCGTTGTCGATGGTGTCGCCCGCCGCACCGGCATACACGGTGTAGTAGAGCGCGCCGGGACCGGGGTAGTAGCGGCTGTATTCGGAGGTGTTGACCTCGTGGTCGTAGCCGAAGCGCAGCAGGTGGTCGCCCAGCGTCCACTCGAAGTCGGCGCGGCCCTGCTTGCGCTCGTCGTTGCGCTTTTCGACGCGCGTGCTGGTGGAGCAGCCCAGCTGCGGGCCGGGCGGCGGCACGGCAGTGGTGTCGTCGATGGCGACCGGGTTGCACTCGAGGTCCAGCTGCGAGCGGGTGAAGGCCTCGCGGTTGTTCTTGCCGTACATCAACTTCATCGACAGGTCGTTGGTCAGGTAACTGGTCCAGGTCAGCGCCCAGTTCTTGCCGCCGGTGTCGGTGTAGACCTCGTTGGTCTTGGTGCCGCGGGTGTCGGTGTCGTAGTCGTACTCGTAGACGTCGCCGACGTTCTTGTTCTTGTCGGAGAAGGCCATAAGCGACAGCGTGTTGCTGTCGGTGATGTTCCAGTCGACCGTGGTGCCCCAGAAGCCCTGGTCCGAGGAGTTGTCGGTGATCGCGTTGCCTTCGTCGTTCGTATTGCGGGGCGATGCGCCGCGCGCCTCGTACATGGCGAAGAAGAACAGTTTGTCCTTCACGATCGGGCCGGACGCCCACACGTTGGTCTTGATCAGCGAATCGCGGTCGCGGCTGGCGGTGATGTAGCGGTTGCCGTTGGCGTCGTAGTGGTTCGCCGCCACCGAATGCCAGTTGCCCGGCTCCATCGTGAGTTCGGCGCCCGCCTTGAACTCGTTGGTGCCCGAACGCGCCACGGCGTTGACCACGCCGCCGGTGGTGCGGCCGAACTCCACCGAATAGCCGCCGGTCTTGACCTGGAACTGGTCGTAGAAGGCGAACGGCGCCTCGGAGAAGCCGTTGCGGTTGTAGAAGTCGGTGACGTTGAGGCCGTTGACGTAGAACGCGTTCTCGGCGATCGAGGAGCCGCCGAAGGAGATGCCGCCGAAGCCGGCGTTGCCCTTGACCACGCCCGGCGCGAGCAGCGCCACCGAGGCGACGTTCTGGTCGACCGGCAGGCGCACCAGGTCGGCGCGCGAGACGATCGTGGCCGATTCGGTCGAGCTCACGTCGATCACCGGCAGCACCGAGCTGGTGACGTTGATGGTCGCCAGGCTGGTCGCGTCGACCGCGCCCAGGTCCACCGTGGTCGTGGTGCCCAGCGCGACGGTCACGTTGCGGGTCGGGCCGACCTGCTGGCCGCCGCTGGTCGCGCTGATGGTGTACTGGCCTACCGGCAGGTACGGCAGGCGGTAGTTGCCCTCGTCGTCGGCGATGACCGAGCGGGTCAAGCCGGTGTCCGGGCTGGTCACCGTCACCGTGGCGCCGGCCTGGGTGTGGCCGGCCACCGTGCCGTCGGTGTTGGCCGCCTGCGCCGGTGGCGCGCCAAAGGCGGCGAGCGCCAGTCCGAGTGCCGTGCCGAGCACGGTCCTGCGCATGTTCCAAACCTTGCTGCTCATTTCCCCTACTCCCCTCGACGCCGGGTCGATGTCAGATGAACTTGTTGGTTACTTGTCGTTGCGTCCGTGCAGGAACTGCCAGTCGAAGTGGTAATCCCACTTGTCGAAATAGAGATTGCCGCCGCGCCACTCGACCTCGCCGCGCTGCGAGTCGACCGTTTCGGAGCGCGGGAACTGCTTGGCCGGCACGAACGGGCGGCTGAAGTCGTCGTTGAACGCGATGCGGTAGGCGTCCAGGCCGCCCAGGTAGAACCAGCGCAGGCGCGGATCGTCGCCGGGCTTGGGTTCGAGCTGGCCGAAGGTCACGTCCACCGGCACCCAGCCGTAGGGGGCGAGATAGAGCTGGCCCCAGTCGTGGATGTTGTCGTAGTCGACGTCGGAGAACATCCAGCCGGACTGCCAGCGCGCCGGGATGCCGTTCAGGCGCAGCAGGGTGAGCAGCAGCAGTGTCTGCTCGCCGCAGTCGCCGTGGCCGGCGTGCAGGGTGTAGTCGCTGATGTTGCTGATCGTGGAGTATTCGCGCGCGCCCGCCCAGGGGACCCGGTCGACGGCCGCGAACAGTTTCTGCGCGATGCGGTAAGGGTTTTTTTCCCCACCCACCACCTTGCGCGAGAACGCGCGCAGGTCGTCGGTGAAGACGATGTGCGGCGCGCGTTGTTCGACGAAAGGTTTCAGTTCGGGCGTGATCGTGGCCGGCACCACTTTGTCCGGGTCGATCGGGTGGGATTGCGCGCGCAGGGTCAGCTCGTAGGTGAGCTTGAACACGGTCGGCTGGCCGGCCTTCGCCGGCGCCTCCATGTAGGCGGTGCGCTGCAGCGTGTCCACCGGCGCGACACGCGCGCCGGCCGGTTGGCTGGCGACGAAGCGGATGTCGTCCTGCTGGCCGGGGATGGCGCGCGGGTAGGGGATCCAGGCCTTGACCGTCTCTCCGGCCGGCACGGCGTTGGCGTCGACGGTGACCGTCTGGGTCACGCGCACGCGCATCGGCAGTACGCCGGCCTTGCCGGTCGCGAGCGCCTCGCGGAAGGCGGCGCGGTGGTGGTCGTTCAACGTCTCGTTGGGGCCGTCGGCGATCGGCGTCTGCACCGCGCGGCGATCGCGTGCCTCGGCGCTCAGGCGATACAGATTGGACGGTGCGCGGTTGAAGTAGAGCGTGCGGCCGTCGATCACCATGTGTTCGAGCAGGCCGGCCTGGTCCCAGCGCGCGAACTCGGCGTCGGTGAGGTCGGGGATCTGCTTGCGGATGCGCGCCTTGGCTTCGTCGGCGGTCAGCGTGAAGTCGAGCAGGATGCGATGCATGCGCTCGCGCTGGAACTCGAGCGCCTCACGTGCTTCGGGCGCAAGGCCCGGCTGTGCGAGCGCGGCGTCGATGGCCTTGCGGGCGGCATCGAAGTGGCCCTGGTCGATCTGCGCCACGATGGCGGCCGGGCCGGGCGGCGGCAGGCTGGCCAGCGCAGGGATCGCGCAGCAGAGCAGGCCCGCCAGGGCCGCGCACGCCAGTGCCCGCCGGTGCGCCGGTTCGTGTTTGCCTCGCGTCGCTGGCACCCTCGTCATCGCACAACGCCCCCGCCAGTTGGCATCAAGGCCTTGTGTAACACGCTTGCAAAAGGTGGTCAATAATTTATGCTTCGGGATAACGTATGAGGAATGGCATATTCCTGACGCGACGCATGAGGGGTAGCGCGTGATCCACACGGTATGGCCGTACCTGGCCGTGATGCTGCTGGCTGCCGGTCTGTTCCCGGCGCTGGAGCGGCGAACCGGCTGGCGGGTGTTCAACGTGCTGCCGCCGATCGTCTTCACCTACCTGCTGGTGACCGCACTGGCGGTGACCGGGCTGTGGGAGGTCAACGACGAAATCCACGCCGCGCAGTCGATGCTGGTCTCGCGCATGGTGCCGGCGCTGCTGTTCCTGCTGATGATCAACTGCGACCTGCGCGCGATCTTCAAGCTGGGGCCGCGGGTGCTGGGCGTGTTCGCCTGCACCTCGGTAAGCCTGTTCATCGCCTTCATTGCCACCTTCCTGATCTACCGGCGCTGGTTGCCGGGCGATGCCTGGCACCCGCTGGCGGCGCTGTCGGGCAGTTGGGTGGGTGGTACGGCGAACATGATCGCGGTGAAGCAGGCGATCGGCATGTCGGACCAGCACCTGGCGATGAGCCTGCTGACCGACGCGCTCTGCTATTCGACCTGGGTGGCCGTGCTGTTCGCGGTGGCGCGGCTGGCGCCGGCGTTCAACCGTTGGACCAGGGCCAAGTCGACCGGCGACCTGCCGGTGGCCGAGGCGAAGGCGACCGGGCCGACCACCCCCGATTCGGTGCTGCTGTGGCTGGGCATGGCGCTGGCGGCGGCGGCGCTGAGCGCCTGGCTGGCCGGGTACCTGCCGACCTCGACCATGATCAGCCCCACCACCTGGACGATCCTGCTCGCCACCGGCGCGGGGCTGGTGGTGGCGCACACGCCGCTCGCGCGCTATCCCGGCGCGGGGACCATCTCCAGTGCGATGCTGATCAGCGTGGTGGCGGTGCTCGCCTCGCAGAGCAACTTCCACGGTATCGGCGCGGCGCCGTTGTATCTGCTGTGCGGCGTGACCATCATCGCGTTGCACGCGGTGTTGCTGGTCGGGTTCGCCAAGCTGTTCCGTTTCGATCTCTACCTGTGCGGGATCTCCTCGCTGGCCCACATCGGCGGCGTCGCGGCCACGCCGGTGCTGGCGGCGAGTTATTCGCGCGCGCTGGTGCCGGTGGGCATCCTGCTCGCGCTGCTGGGCTACATACTGGGCACCGGTTTCGGCCTGCTGGTCGCGTCGATCATGTCGGCGCTGGCCGGAACCTGACCCCATGAGGACCACGACCATGCGAACCCTTCTTCCTTCGGCGCTGCTGGCCCTGCTGCTGGCGACGCAGCCGCTGCATGCGCGCGAGCAGCTGTCCACCCTGCCGGTGCCGCCATCGGGCGTGCTGGGCGTGGGCGAGGCGCAACTGACGCCTGCGTTCTGGATCGGTCTGCAATCGCAGCCTGACAAGGTGATCCTCAGCCGCGCACAGATCGAGGCGCAGAACGCGAAGCTGTTCGCGCAGGACAGGTCCATGCACGAACTGGCTAAGCTGCCGGCGACCTTGAGCGCCGCACAGGTCCGTGGCTGGATCGAGGATCTTGCCCATCCGCCGGCCAAGCCGCTCTACGACGTCGATGGCAAGCCGGTGCCGCAGGCGACGCTGAAGCAGATCGTCGATGCGCGTGCGCTCGATGCGATTCCCGCCAGCCAGAAGACCCGCTTCGGGCTGGTGGTGCGCCGCGCCGCGCTGCGCACCTTTCCGACCACGCTGCGCGTGTTCAGCCATCCGGGCGACACCGACATCGACCGCTTCCAGGAAACGGCCGAGTTCCCCGGCACGCCGGTGGTGATCGCCCATGCCACCCGCGACGGCCGCTGGCTGTTCGTGGTGAGCCCGCGCTACGCCGCCTGGACCGAGGCGAAGAACATCGCCGAAGGCAGCCGGGACGCCGTGCTGGGCTACGCCGACAAGACGCCGTATCGCATCGTCACCGGCGCCAAGGTCTACACCGTCTACACCCGCGAGGCCCCGGCCGTCTCGCAGGTGGAGCTGGACATGGGCACGCGCGTGCCGGTGCTCACCGACTTGGCCGCAGACCAGGCGGTCAACGGCCAGACGCCCTATGCAGCGCACGTGATCGAGTTGCCGGTACGCAAGGCCGACGGCTCGCTCGCCTTCAGCCCGGCGCTGATCCAGAAGAACGCTGACACCGCCGCCGACTACCTGCCGCTGACCGCGCGCAACCTGATCACCCAGGCGTTCAAGTTCCTGGGCGAGCGCTACGGCTGGGGCCATGCCTACGACGGGCGCGACTGCTCCGGTTTCGTCTCGGACGTCTACCGCTCGATGGGCGTGCAGATGCCGCGCAACACTTCCAGCCAGGGCGTGAGCCCTGCGTTTGCAAAGCGGACCTTCACCGAAGCCAGCACGCATGAACAACGCATGCAGGCGGCGCACGCGCTGCAGCTCGGCGACATGGTCTACATCCCCGGCCACGTGATGATGTCGCTGGGCCAGTGGCAGGGACAGCCGTGGGTGATCCACGACGTGCTGGGCATGAGCTACCGCAAGGCCGACGGCTCGACCGCGCGCGTGACGCTCAACGCCGTCTCGGTCACGCCGTTGCTTCCGATGCTCTACGGCAAGGATTCGACCTTCATCGACCACATGACCAGCAACGTGCGGATGCGGCCCTAGCGTTCCTGCGGAAGGGCCGGTGGGCGCCAACCCACCCTACGGACAACAGAAGACCAAGAACATCATGAAGATCACAGACATCCAGTTCGGCATGCTGCGGGTGCCCTTGAAGACACCCTTCAAGACCGCGTTGCGCACCGTCAACCAGGTGGAAGACATCGTGGTGATGGTGCACACCGACACCGGCCAGGTCGGCTACGGCGAGGCGCCGGCCACCGCGGTGATCACCGGCGACACGCACGGCTCGATCGTCGATGCGATCCGCCATTACATCTCCCCGCGCCTGGTCGGCCAGGAAATCGCCAACCTCAACCGGATCACCCACCTGATCCAGGGCTCGATGGAAAAAAACTCCTCCGCCAAAGCGGCGGTGGAGATCGCCATCTACGACCTGTGGGGCCAGCTCTACGGCGCGCCGCTGTACAAGCTGCTGGGTGGCGGCGACCCCGTGATCACCACCGACATCACCATCAGCGTGGACTACATCGACAAGATGGTCGCCGACTCGGTCGCGGCGGTGGAGCGCGGTTTCGAGTCGCTCAAGATCAAGGTCGGCAAGGACATCGGCGTCGACATCGAGCGGGTCAAGGCGATCTACGCGGCGGTGGAAGGCCGCGCGCTGCTGCGCCTGGACGCCAACCAGGGCTGGACCGCCAAACAGGCGGTGTACGCGCTGCAGACGCTGGAAGAGGCCGGCATCAAGCTGGAGCTGGTCGAGCAGCCGGTCAAGGCGCGCGACCTGGAAGGCATGCGCTACGTCACCGAGCGCGTGCACACCCCGGTGATGGCCGACGAGAGCGTGTTCGGTCCGATGGAAGTGATCGAGCTGATCCGCATGCGCGCGGCAGACATCATCAATATCAAGCTGATGAAGACCGGCGGCATCTCCAACGCGATCAAGATCGCCGATATCGCCGCGCTGCACGGCATCGACTGCATGATCGGCTGCATGCTCGAGTCTTCAATTAGTGTGGCGGCCGCCGTGCACGTGGCGGTGGCGCGCGCCGACGCGATCAGCAAGATCGACCTGGACGGACCGTCGCTGGCCCAGTTCAACCCGGTCGACGGTGGGGTAATCTTCAATGAATCGGAAATCTCCGTGACCGACGCCCCGGGCCTCGGCATCCGCGAGATCAGGGGCCTGGAGAGGATCGCCGACTGATGTCGCCGCTGGTCAAAATCCGTTCGGAACGCGACCAGATGTCGGCGGTCGAGCGGCGCGTGGCCGACTTCATCCTGGAAAACGCGCACCTGCTGCGCGACTACTCCTCGCAGCAGCTGGCCAATGCACTGGGGATCAGCCAGTCCAGCGTGGTCAAGTTCACCCAGAAGCTGGGCTTCAAGGGCTACCCCGACCTCAAGTACTCCGTCAGCGAGGCGATCGCCCGCGCCGACAACGGCGACGCGCCGGCGCTGGCGCGGGCAGGCGAGGGCGAGGAGGAAGGCCCGGGCGCACTGTGGCGGCAAAAAACCGAGGCGGAGGAGGCGAGCCGGCTGATCAATCCGCCCGAAGTGATCCACGCCATCGCGACCGCCATCGAGCAGGCCGGGCGCGCGGGCAAGGTTTTCATCATCGGCCTCGGCGAGGACGACATCTACGCGCGCAACTTTGCGCTGCGGCTGTCGCTGCTGGGCATTCTCACCGTGCACAACTTCGACACCGCGCGGATGACCGCGAACGTGTCGGCGGCCGGCGCCGGCGACGTGCTGCTGGTGTTCTCCGAGCACGGCAACCATCCGGCGCTGTGCAAGATCGCGCGCTACTTCCGCGAGCGGCGCGGAAAGGTGATCACCGTCACCCGGCACACCGCCAATCCGCTGCGCACGCTGGCCGACATCCAGTTGCTGGTGAGCGCGCACGACGAGCGGCCTTACATCCAGCCGCTGCTCTACCAGTCGGCGCTGCAGCACCTGCTGGACAATGTGTTCGTGCGCCTGTGCGAGGAACACGACGATCGCCATGCACAGCTCTTGGCCAACCTGGAGCGCATCCAGTTGATGTTGGAGCCGTGAGGTGGCCGTTCGCTCTTGCGCTTGCCATCCACGCGGGCAGGCGCTCGCTTACCCCGAGAGATTGATTTCCCATGCGTAACTGTCTGCTGCTGGGTCTGGCGTTGGTCTTCGCCGGAAATGCCGTCGCCGCGGCCGACGAATCCGCCGCCTGGTCCGACGCCGGCCAGATGGTCGTGGTCACCACGCCCGGCTGGAACGTCAACCACGGCACCCTGCGCACCTACGAGCGCACCGCCGACGGCTGGAAGGAAGCCGGCGCGCCCGCCCCGGTCACCATCGGCAAGGCCGGCGCGGGCTGGGGGCTCGGCCTCAACGCCCCGCGCCACGACGGCCCGGTCAAGCGCGAGGGCGACCTGCGCAGCCCGGCCGGCGTCTTCGACATCGGCGAGGCGTTCGGCTACGCCGCCAAGGCGGACACCGCGATGCCCTACCGCGCGCTCAGCGCCACCGACTATTGCGTCGACGTCAGCGGCGCGCCCCAGTACAACCGCATCGTCGACGCCAAGGTCGCGGGCGAGAAGGCGGTAGAGGGTTCCACCGAACCGATGCGCCGCGACCTGCACGTGCACGGCGACCAGCGTTACCGGCAGGGCTTCGTGATCGAGCACAACCCGCAGCAGCGCGCGCAGGGTGGCAGCTGCATCTTTGCCCATCTGTGGAAGTCGCCGGTCGACGCGACTACCGGTTGCACCGCCATGGATCCCTCGCTGATGCACCGCCTGCTGGCATGGCTGCGTCCGGACGAGCATCCGGTGTTCGTGCTGTTGCCCGCGTCTACCTATGAAAAGCTGCAGGCCGAATGGCATCTGCCGGCGCTGGAGGAAGCGGCACGATGAGCCCCACCGCGCGCGTGCTGAGCGGCCTGGCCGCCGGCGCCATCCTCGGCCTGGTCCTGGCGGCGTGGAATCCACTGGTGGCCGCGCAAGTGGCCGACGTGGTGTACCCGGTCGGCAAGCTCTGGCTCAACGGCCTGCAGATGACGGTCGTGCCGCTGGTGCTCGCGTTGGTGGTGGTCGGCGTCAATACGGCTACCGACGCGGCGGCGTCCGGGCGCATCGCGCGGCGCGCGATCGTGGTGTTCATCCTGTTGCTGTTGCTCGGTGCGTTGTTCACCGCCGCGGCGGCGCCGGCGCTGTTCTCGCTCTTCCCGCACAACCCGGCCCTGCGCGATGCGCTGGACCACGCGGTCGTGGGCAGCGCGGCGCAGGCCGCGCCGGTGAGTTGGTCGGCGGCGCTGATCGCGATGATTCCCAGCAACGCCATCATGGCCGCCGCGCAGAGCGCGATGCTGCCGCTGGTGGTGTTCGCGCTGTTCCTGGGCTTCGCGCTGACCCGCATCGCGCCCGCGCGGCGGGCCATGCTGGTGGAGTTCTTCCAGGCGATCGCCGACGCGATGATCGTGATCGTGCGCTGGGTGCTGTGGGTCGCGCCGCTGGGCGTGTTCGCGCTGATCCTGGGCGTGTGCGCGCGCTCGGGGCTGGGCATGCTGAGCGCGCTGGGCGTGTACGTGCTGGCGGAGATCGTGTTGTACCTGGCGGTGACCGCGATGATGTACGTGGTGGCGGTGGTCTGGGGCGGCGAGAAGCTGCGCCGCTTCGCCAGCGCGCTGCTGCCGCCGCAGGCGGTGGCGATCAGCACGCAGTCCTCGCTCGCCTCGTTGCCGGCGATGCTGGAAAGCGCCGAGCAACGGCTGGGCTATCCCAAGCAGGTCAACGCGCTCGTGCTGCCGATGGCGGTCACGCTGTGCCGCCTGACCAGCCCGGTGCAGTACCTGACCTCGGCTGCGTTCATCGCGTGGGCCTACGGCGTCGACCTGTCCGCCGCCCAACTGATTGCCGGCGCGTTGCTGGCGGTGGTGATCAGCCTGGGCTCGGTGGGCCTGCCCGGCGCGGTGACCTTCATCGCGACGAATCTCCCGGTGGCGCAGTCGATGGGGCTGCCGCTCGGGCCGCTGGGCCTGATGCTGGCGGTCGACACGCTGCCTGATGCCTTCGCCACCCTCGGCAACGTCACCGCCGACGTCACCGCGACCAGCGTGGTGGCAAGGCAGTCGCGCGATGCCGCGCCGGCGCAGCCAGACGCAGGCCAGGCATAACCCGCGCACAAACTTCCCCGCCTCCCCGCGACAGGGGAGGGATTCCCTGAGAGTCCCAGCATGCAATCGATCGAAACCGATGTGATCGTGATCGGCGCCGGCATGGCCGGTGCCTCGGTCGCCTATTTCCTCGCGCCGCACGCACGCGTGCTGGTGCTGGAGCGCGAGGCCTACGCCGGCATGCACTCCACCGGGCGTTCCGCGGCGCTGTTCAGCGAAACCTACGGCTCGCCGCAGGTGCGCGCGCTGACCCGCGCGACACGGCCGTTCCTCGACCATCCACCTGAGGGTTTCGCCAGCGCGCCGATCCTCACGCCGCGCGGTTCAACCGTGATCGGCACCGCCGCCGATGCCGACCGGGTGCGCGCGGAGTACGAGGCGATCCTGCCGTACACGCGCGATCTCGAGCTGCACGATGCCGCGCGCCTGCGTGCGAGCGTGCCGGTGCTGCGACCGGAAGCGGCCGCCATCGGCATGCATGAGCCGGGTGCCGCCGACATCGACGTCAACGAGCTGCACCAGGGTTTCCTGCGCGGCCTGCGCGCACGCGGCGGCCAGTTGCGCCTGGACGTGGCCATTCGCGCCATCGAACGCACGGCCGCCGGCTGGGAAGTCGAGGCGGGCGAGACGGTCTACCGCGCGCCACTGCTGCTCGACGCCGCCGGCGCGTGGGCCGACCAGGTCGCACGAATGGCCGGCGTCGCGCCGCTGGGCCTGCAACCGAAGCGCCGCTCGGCCTTCGTGTTCGAACCGCCGGCCGGCATGGATGTGCACCGCTGGCCGTTCGTCTGCGACATCGCCGAGACCTTCTACTTCAAGCCCGACGCTGGCCTGCTGCTCGGCTCGGCGGCCAATGCGGACCCGGTCGACCCGCACGACGTGCAGCCGGAGGAGTACGACATCGCGCTCGGCATCCACGGCATCGAGCAGGCCACCACCATCGAGATCCGCCGCCCGACCCGCACCTGGGCCGGCCTGCGCTCCTTCGTTGCCGATGGCGACCTGGTCGGCGGCTTCGCGCCAGATGCGCGAGGCTTCTTCTGGGTCGCCGCCCAGGGCGGCTACGGCATCCAGACCAGCGCCGCGATGGGCGAGGCCTGCGCAAACCTGGCACTGGGCCGGCCGTTGCCGGGCCCGCTGGCCGACGCCGGCATCACCGCGGAGATGCTGTCGCCCGCGCGCCTGTCCAGGTGAGGGCTTTCGCCGGGAGGTCCGGGCAGTAGGCAGTCACTTCGCTTTCGGAGGCCGCCGTGCAACGGATTTTGCGCGCACCGTCGGCGTTCTCCACGGAGCTGTTGCGCGAGGGCATAGACCCGGAACCACCGGCGCGTTCGGCCGGTGCAGCGGCCGGGAGGTTCGACGACTAGGCGGCGCGCCGCGGCCGGCGTACGACGCGCAGCTTGCCGCTGCCGCCGCCACCGCAGAAGAAGCGTTCGCCGTCGCTGTCCAGGCCGGAGACACCGGTGCCCTCGGGCATGTCGATGCGTTCCAGCACCGCGCCGTCGCGCGGGTCGATCCGGCGCAATTCGCTTTCGCCGCCTTCCCAGGTGCCGTGCCAGAGCTCGCCGTCCACCCAGGTGACGCCGGTGACGAAGCGGTTCGATTCGATGGTGCGCAGGATCGCGCCGGTGTCTGGGTCCAGCTGGTGGATCTTGCGGTCCTGGTACTCGCCCACCCACAGCGATCCTTCGGCCCAGGCCAGGCCCGAGTCGCTGCTGCCGGGGGCCGGAATGGCGGCGAGCACGCGGCCGGTCTGCGGATCGATCTTGTGGATCCGGTTCTCGGCGATCTGGTACAGGTGCCGGCCGTCGAAGGCGGTGCCCGCGTGCGCGGCCACCTCGATCGAGCGCAACGGCTTGCCGCTGTCCGGGTCCACGGCGGTGAGGCCTTCGCCGTCGGCGAACCACACCTGATGGCCGTCCCAGGTCACGCCATGGACCATGTCGACGCCCGGATAGGGACCCAGTTCGGCGAGGATGTCGGCTTGGGATCGTTTCATGCGGGGCATCCTAGTCGCCCGGTAGCGGGGCGGGGAGTAACAAGGCCGTCGCGAAACCGGGCATCGGCGGGCACATCCAGCGGCGCGCGCGCCCGCGGCCGAGTGACTGCACCTTGCCGGCCCCGGCGAGCGCGTCGAGCGAGCGCTGCACGGTGCGCTGACTGGCGCCGAGCGCCAGCGCGAGGGCCGAACTGGACCACGACTCGCCGTCGGCAAGCAGGGCGAGCACCGCCGCATGCGCCTCCTCGGCCGGCCGCGCCAGCACCGCAACGTCGCGCGCCGCATGTGGCATCAGCGCAAAACCCTGCTGCGTCGCGCGAACGTCGGCCAGGGGCCTGAGCAAGGCGCGCAGCCGGCCGATCTCCACGCGCAGCCGCGCGCGATGCGTTTCGTCCGGCAGCTTCGCGCGGAACGCCTGACGGATAAGCACTTCGCGCGGTACATCGCCGGGCCAGGCTTCCGCCAGCTTGCGGGCGAGTGCGAACAGCACCGGGCGGCTGGCCAGCGCGACCGTCGTGCCGGCGGCGTGCATGGCGTGGCGGCAGCCATCCAGCACCAGCGTCTCCGAGGCCAGCAGTGCTTCGACGTCCGCCAGCGGCAGCGATCGTTCCCCGTCCCTGGAAACCAGGCGCGCCGCGGGTGCATGCAGGGCCAGCGCCAGGCTCTCCACTTCCGCCGCCAGCGCCGGGATGCCCGCGTGGCGCACCGCGTGGCGGGCGCGTTCGAGTGCGGCCTGCGCCACCGCGGCCCGCAGTCGCCGCATGGCGATGCCGGCGACCGCCAGTTCGTGCGCCGTGCGCAGGGCGGGCGGCAGCAACGCGGGCCGGATCCCTTCGAGTTCGTGCTCGGCCTCGCGCAGGCGGCCGATCAGCAGGAGGCGGCGGATCGCGAGGCAGCGGGCGTGGGCGGCATTGATGTGGTCGCCATGCTCCTCCAGCGCCTCCCGTGCAGCCTCGAGCGTCTTCTCGGGCCAGCCCAGGTCACGCGAGACCAGCGCGATCTCCGCCTCGGCCACGACGCAGCGCGCGCGGGCCAGCGCCTCCTTCGGACCGAACGTGCGCGCGGCCTGCCGTACCAGCGCGCGGGCCCGGGCGAGATCGCCCAGCTGCGCCATCGCGATGCCGCGCAGTGCGAGCGCCGGCGCGTCCTCGCGAAGCGCGACGCGGTTCAGCGCGCCGAGCGGATCGCCGGCGGCAAGCGCGCGACCCGCGGCCACGATCAGGGAATCCATCGCAATCCCGCCAAAGTTGTCACTCCCGCCTGCCCACGCCGCCGCGCCAATCTAGCCCACGACCACCACGCGCGTCGCCACGGCGACCGCGCCATCCACGGGAGCGCGAAACATGGCAAGCCACGAGACCACCACACGAGAGCAATGGCTGGCAGAACGACTCGATCTGCTGGCAGCGGAAAAGGAACTCACCCGGCGCAGCGACGAACTGGCGCGACGTCGCCAGGCCCTGCCGTGGGTACGCATCGACAAGCCGTACCGCTTCATCACCGAGCTGGGCAGCGCCACGCTGGCGGAGCTGTTCCAGGGTCGCTCGCAGCTGATGGTCTATCACTTCATGTTCGGGCCCGACTATGCCGCCGGATGCCCATCCTGCTCGGCGATCGCCGACGGCTTCGACGGCATCGCGGTGCACCTGGCCAACCATGACGTGACACTGATGGCGGTATCGCGGGCGCCGCTGGACAAGCTGCTGGCCTACCGCCGGCGGATGGGCTGGTCGTTTCCGTGGGCGTCCGCCCATGGCGGCGATTTCGCGGAGGACTTCAACGTCGCCTTCGACGAGGCGCAGCAGCGCGCCGGCACGGTCGAGTACAACTACCGCCGTGGCGGCCACGCCATGGACGTGGTGCCCGCGCCCGCGCCGGTGGAGCAGTTCGCCGCCACCTGCGGCACCGACGCGCCGACCTACGCGCGCGACCGGCCGGGCATGAGCACCTTCGTCCTGGAAGACGGCGTGGTCTATCACAGCTATTCGACCTATGCGCGCGGCCTGGACGGGTTGTGGAACATGTACCAGTGGCTGGACCGGGCGCCGCGGGGGCGCAATGAGACCGGGATCTGGTGGCGTCGCCACGACGAATACGGCGGTGCGAAGCGCTGCATGGAGGCGCCATGCTGCGGCTGAGCCCCGCCGCGCCCGCGGGGTCGCCGCGAAAGGTTTCGCGGCGAGCGCTCCCGGGCATTCTGGCGCTGGCGTTCGCCGCCAGCGTGGCCGTCACGGTGCTCTGTGGCAACGCCACGGCCTCGATGGGTGCCATGCCCATGCCCGGGGGCTGGACACCGTCGATGGTTTGGATGCGGATGGGCGGGCAGGGCTGGCCCGCGGCGGCCGGAGGCTTCCTGCTCATGTGGATGCCCATGACGGCGGCGATGATGCTGCCGTCGCTGGGACCGGTGCTGTCGCGCTACGGCCGCGCGCTGGCATGCGCCGGCGTCCGGCGACCCGGTCGGGTCATGTCCGCGGCCGCGCTGGGCTATTTCCTCGTCTGGGCCGCGCTCGGCGCGGCGATCTATCCGTTCGGTGCCGCATTGGCACAGGCGGCGATGGGCCATCGGTGGCTGGCGCACGGGGTGGCGTTCGTGGCCCCGATGGTCGTAATGCTCGCCGGCGCGCTCCAGTTCACCGCATGGAAGGCGCGCCGCCTCGCCTGCTGCCGCGCGGCGCCGGGCGCCATGCCGACGTCACCCGGCAGCATGGCTGCGGGCCTTCGCCGTGGCGTACGCCTCGGGCTCGAGTGCGCTTGCTGCTGCGGCAACCTGATGGCGGTCTCGCTGGTCGCGGGAATGATGGACCTGCGAGCCATGGTGGCGGTGACGCTGGCGATCACGGCGGAGCGCCTGCTGCCCGCAGGCGAGCGGGTGGCCCGAGGCGTCGGTCTGCTCGCCGTCGGTGCCGGCGTGCTGTTGACCGTGCACGCCGTCAGCGGGGGCTGGCACCTCCGGCCCTGAACCCCCGGGCAAACCGGGTGGCGATTGCCACGGGATCGGCGCGGGCGGATACACTTTGGGCATCCATCTGGAATCGAACCCGCGCTCGCCGGCAGGCGACCGACGCGGCAAGTTTCCGCCCGCCGGAGGCCCAGGCCCGTGCTGCTGATGATCGACAACTACGACAGTTTTACCTTCAATCTCGTGCAGTACCTGGGCGAGCTGGGGCAGGAGGTGAAGGTGGTGCGCAACGATGCGCTGGACGTGGCCGGCATCCGCGCGCTCGAGCCTTCGCACATCATGATCTCGCCCGGGCCGGGCACGCCGGACGATGCGGGCGTATCGCTGGCGGTGCTGCGCGAGCTGGCGGGGGGGATCCCGGTGTTCGGCGTGTGCCTGGGGCACCAGGCGATCGGTCAGGCGTTTGGCGGCAGGGTGATCCACGCCAAGCAGATCATGCATGGCAAGACGTCGCCGGTGCGCCATCGCGGGCGCGGCGTGTTCGCCGGCCTTCCCGATCCGTTCGAGGCCACGCGCTACCACTCGCTGGTGGTCGAGCAGGGCTCGCTACCGGATTGCCTGGAAGTCACGGCGTGGACCGAGCACGCCGATGGCTCGATCGACGAGATCATGGGCCTGCGCCACAAGACGCTGCCGGTCGAGGGCGTGCAGTTCCATCCCGAATCGATCCTGACCCAGTACGGCCATGACCTGCTGGCCAACTTCCTCGGGTTGCCGCGGCGGAAGCTCGCTGCATGAGTCCGCGCGGGATTTCGATCACGCCCCAGGAAGCGCTCCAGCGGACCATCGAACATCGCGAGATCTTCCACGACGAGATGATCGCGCTGATGCGCCAGATCATGGGTGGCGAGGTGAGCCCCCTGATGACCGCGGCGATCATCACCGGTCTGCGCGTCAAGAAGGAGACGGTGGGCGAGATCACCGGTGCGGCGCGGGTGATGCGAGAGCTGTCGGCCAAGGTCGAGGCGCCGGCACATCCTCATTTCGTCGACATCGTCGGCACCGGTGGCGACGGCGCGTCAAGCTTCAACATTTCCACCGCCTCGATGTTCGTCGCTGCTGCGGCCGGCGCGCGCGTGGCCAAGCACGGCGGGCGCAGCGTGTCGTCCAAATCCGGCAGCGCCGACGTGCTCGAGGCGCTGGGCGCCGTGATCGACCTGGATCCGGCGCGGGTCGCCCAGTGCATGGAAGAGACCGGCATCGGCTTCATGTTCGCGCCCAACCACCATCCGGCGATGAAGGTCGTAGCGCCGGTGCGCAAGGAAATGGGCGTGCGCACCTTGTTCAACATTCTGGGTCCGCTGACCAACCCGGCCGATGCGCCGAACATCCTGATGGGCGTGTTCCACCCCGACCTGGTCGGCATCCAGGTACGCGTGCTGCAGGCGCTGGGCGCGCGCCACGCGATGGTGGTGTGGGGCCGCGACGGCATGGACGAGATCTCGCTGGGCGCGTCCACGCTGGTCGGTGAACTGCATGGTGGCGAAGTACGCGAGTACGAGATCGAGCCGGAAGATTTCGGCCTGGCAATGGCCTCCAGCCGCAACCTCAGGGTGGAGAGCGTGGACGAATCGCGCGCCATGCTGCTGGACGCGCTGGGCGGACGCCACGGCGTGGCGCACGACATCGTCTGTCTAAACGCGGGCGCGGCGCTTTACACCTCCGGGGTGGCGGCAGACATCGACGAAGGAATCGCGCTGGCGCGCCATACCATCGCCAGCGGCGCCGCGCATGCGAAAATGATGGAATTCATCGCCGCGACGCGAAGGCTCGCCGGACCCATGTAGGAGCGCCCCCGGGCGCGACCGCGTGTCGCCGGCTCGCCCCGGCCGCGCCCAAGTGCGCTCCTACGGAAATCCATTCCGCCATGACCGATATCCTGCAACGCATCCTCGCCCGCAAAGCGGAGGAGATCGCCGAGCGCAGCGCCGCGCTGCCGCTGGCCGAGCTCGCCTCGCGCATCGGGGAACTGCCGCCCACGCGTGGCTTCGCCGCCGCCATCGAGGACAGGCTTGCCGCTGGCTTGCCGGCGGTGATCGCCGAGGTCAAGAAGGCCAGCCCGAGCAAGGGTGTGATCCGCGCCGACTTCGATCCGGCCGCGATCGCGCGCAGCTATGCCGCGGGCGGCGCGACCTGCCTGTCGGTGCTGACCGATCGGGACTTCTTCCAGGGCAGCGAGGAGTATCTCAGGCAGGCGCGCGAAGCCTGTGCGCTGCCGGTCCTGCGCAAGGACTTCATCATCGATCCCTACCAGGTGTACGAGGCCCGTGCGATCGGCGCCGACTGCATCCTGCTGATCGTCGCCGCGCTCGGCGACGCGGCGCTGCTGGATCTATCGCTGGTTGCCGCCGAGCTCGACCTGGACGTGTTGTGCGAAGTGCACGACGCGCAGGAGCTGGAACGCGCGCTGGCGCTGCCGGTGCCGCTGATCGGCGTGAACAACCGCAATCTGCGCACCTTCGAGACCTCGCTCGATACCTCGCTCGCGCTTCGGCCGCGCATGGCGGGCGAGGACCGCGTGCTCGTGGCCGAGTCCGGCATCCACGCGCGCGAGGACGTGGCACGCCTGCGCGAGGCAGGCATCCACGCCTTCCTGGTCGGCGAAGCATTCATGCGTGCCGAGGATCCGGGCCAGGCGCTCGATCGGCTGTTCGCGGCCTGACGCGATGGACGACGGGCAGGACACCGCAGCCGCCGGCGCACCACCGGTCGTATTGTTCGACTTCGACGGCGTGCTTACCCACGCCGATACCTATGCCTTGTTCGTGCGCGAGCGCTACGCCCGCTCGGCCTGGCGCCAGCTGTTCGCCCTGCTGGCGCTGCCCTGGTTGATGTTGCTGTGGCCATTGACGCGCCGGCTGCAACGCCCGCTGGTGCACATCGCGTTGCTGGGGCTGGACGAGAAGCGCTACGGCACCGCCGTCGATGCCTTTGCCGCCGAGCTCGTTCGGCGCCCCGGCCATTTCTGCCGCGATGGCGTGCGGGCACTGCGACGCCACCAGGCGGCGGGCGAGCGGGTGATCGTGGTGACTGGCTGCGAGCACACGCTGGTCGAGAGCCTGCTCGCCCAGCTGGGCCTCGCCGGGGTGGAACTGGTCGCCTCGCGGCTCAAGCGCGGCCCGTTCGGCCTGCGCGTGGCGCACCACAATATCGGCGCGGGCAAGCTCAAGGCGCTGGCTGCGCACGGTGTCCCTGCCTGGCGACGCGCCTACGGCGATTCGCTGCATGACCTGCACATGCTCAAAGCGGCGGCCGAACCGGTGTTGGTCAACGGCACGCCCAAGCTGTGCAAACGGATCGAGCGGGCGCTGGGCCGGTCGATCGAACGGGTGGCCTGGCACTGACGACGCGGAGCGACTACCCCGAAAGGGACTTGCAAGGCATCGGCGCATTAAATACGTTAGTGCTTACGTATTGGTCTGGCGGGCAGTCGCATGTATCTGGCATCCCTTGGCAAGCTGGCGCTCGGCAGCCGGCTGAAGGCACTCAGCGATCACTTCTACGGCGCCGCGGATGAGGTCTACCGGACGCTCGGTGCGCCCATCGAATCGCGCTGGCTGCCGGTACTGCGCTATCTATGGGATGCCGGCCCGAACACGGTGACGGACGTGGCACACGCCATCGGCCAGACCCATTCGGCGGTGAGCCAGCTCACCGACAAGCTGGTGCGCGCCGGGATGGTTCGGCGCCGACGCGACCCCGCGGACGGACGGCGCAGCGTGCTGACGCTCACCGACAAGGCGCATGCGGCACTCGCCGGGCTGGGTCCGATCTGGTGTGCCGTGCAGCGTGGAGTGAGCAGCTCGCTGGAAGCGCACGCCGCCCAGCTGCTGGACGCCATCGCGGCGTGCGAGCGGTCCCTGCAAGAACGTCCCGTCGCCGCCGCCATTCTCGCCGAGCATGACGCCATCAAGGCGACGCCGTTGCGGATCGTGCCCTATGAGCCGGCGTTGCGCGAACACTTCTACCGGTTGAACGCGCAATGGCTGGAACGCCACTTCCGTATCGAGGAGATCGATCGCGCGGTGCTGAGCGACCCGGAGCGCTACATCCTGCAGCCGGGCGGCGCGATCTTTTTCGCGCGACTGGACGAGGAGGTCATCGGCACCTGTGCGCTGTTGCAGGAATCGCCCGGGGTGTTCGAGCTGACCAAGATGGGCGTGGACGAGACATTCCGTGGCCTGGGAGCGGGCAAGCGACTGCTCGGGGCCTGCATCGCCGAGTTCCACCGCCGCGGCGGGCAGACGCTGTTCCTGGAGTCCAACAGCCGCCTGCAGACCGCGTTGCGGATGTACGAGAAGGCCGGATTCGTGATGCAGCCGTCGGTACGTCCCGGCTCGCATTACGAGCGCGCGGATGTCTACATGATCTATCGGCCGGAAACGTCGCCGCGGGAATCCTGATGACGCCGCGGCCGTGGTGGCCTTGCCGCGAAGCGGCGAGGGCGAAGATCAGCGCGTGCCCTTGACCACGATCGTCTTGCCGGACACGTTGATCATGCCCTGTTCTTCAAGCTGCTTGAGCACGCGACCGACCATCTCGCGCGAGCAGCCCACGATGCGGCTGACTTCCTGGCGCGAGATGCGGATCTGCGTGCCGTCAGGATGGGTCATGGCGTCGGGCTCCTGGCACAGGTCCAGCAGCGTGCGCGAGATGCGGTTGGTGACGTCCATGAAGGCCATGCGGCTGACCTGGCGCGAAGTGCGCAGCAGGCGGTTGGTCAGTTGCGAGCCGATCGCGAATAGGATCTTCGGGCATTCCTCGCGCAGCGGGCCTTCCATCAGCTGGAACAGGCGCTCGTAGCTGATCTCGGCCATCTCGCACGGCGTGCGGCTGCGCACGATCGACTCGCGTTGTGCCTGCTCGACGAACAGGCCCATCTCGCCGATGAACTGGCCGCGGTTGAGATAGGCCAGGATCAGTTCGCGGCCCTGCTCGTCTTCGGTGCAGACCGCGAGCGAGCCTTCGATGATGTAGTAGAGCGTGTTGGCCGGGTCGCCCGGGCGGATGATCGCGGTCTTGCCGGGATAGCGCCGGCGGTGGCACAGCGCCAGGAAGCGCTCCATCGATGCCGGGTCCGGCGCAAAGCTCAGCGGCGCCTGGGACCGTTCGAAAGCCTGCTGGAGTTGGTACTTGAGTTGCGCCACGAGAGTATCCGCTGTTGAGCCACGGCGCTGCCGCGATGCCGTTACCATGCATCACGCGTCTCGCCTGATCAAGAGATGATGCGGCTTGCGCCCGTGAGTTCTGTTTTCCGGCGTTTTGCCGCATACTTCGCAGTCTTTCGGCCAAGCTGCATGTCGGGCCGGAATACAGGTCGCGCAGGATGAGGGTCCTGGCGCGCCTTTTCTTTTCGCGGGGACCCTTAAGCTGCTAACCCGCCTCATCTGCTGGCCGCATTCCGGCCATGGAGAGTCGCCGTGGTGAAACCGCTCCCGCGCCTGCGCCTGCAGGGCTTCAACAACCTGACCAAGGCCCTGAGCTTCAACATCTACGACATCTGCTATGCGGTGTCCGAAGACCAGCGCCAGCGCTATATCGAGTACATCGACGAACAGTACGATGCCGATCGCCTGACCCAGATCCTCACCGACGTGGCGGAGATCATCGGCGCGAACATCCTCAACATTGCGCGTCAGGACTACGACCCGCAGGGCGCTTCGGTCACCATCCTCATCTCCGAGGAGCCGGTGGTGGAGAAGCTTGGCCGCGACACCATCTCCGGTGCCGTCGTCGCGCACATGGACAAGAGCCACATCACCGTCCACACCTATCCGGAAACGCACCCGCACAACGGCATCGCGACTTTTCGCGCGGACATCGATGTCGCCACCTGCGGCGTGATCTCGCCGCTGAAGGCCCTGAACTACCTGATCGACAGCTTCGAGTCGGACATCGTGGTGTGCGACTACCGCGTGCGCGGCTTCACCCGCGACGTGAAGGGCAAGAAGCACTTCATCGACCACAAGATCAATTCGGTGCAGGATTACCTGGCGCGCCACATCCGCCAGAAGTACGAGATGTTCGACGTCAACGTCTACCAGGAAAACATCTTCCACACGAAGATGCACATCAAGGACTTCGACCTGGACACCTACCTGTTCGAGGCGCACGCGGACGACCTGTCGTTCAAGGAGCGCCAGAGGATCGAGTCGCTGCTCAAGCGCGAGATCGAGGAACTGTTCCACGGCCGCAACCTGATGTGATCGAGACCCCGCCGCGAGGCGGGGTTTTTCGTTGCGCGGCTCGCCAAGCCCGCTTGGGAGCCAGGACCACGCCCCGCAAGCGGTCCCGCATGGAAGCAGTGCCGTCAGATGCGGTAGGCGACGCCCTTCATCACCAGTGAGCTCAGGTGCATCAGGCCGGGGATCGGGAAGGGCAGGTCAATGCCGCCGCGCGCCTTGGCGTTATCGGCATGGCGCACCTCGTCGGCCTGCATCTGCGCGAGCACTGCGCGCGAGCGTTCGTCCTGTGGCGGCAGGCGCTGGAGGTGGTCTTCCAGGTGTGCCTCCACCTGGCGCTCGGTTTCCACCACGAAGCCCAGGCTGACCTTGTCGCCGACCAGCGCGGCGGCGGCGCCGATCGCGTAGCTGCCGGCGTACCACAACGGGTTGAGCAGGCTGGGACGGCTGTCCAGTTCGCGCAGCCGTTGCGCGCACCAGGCCAGGTGGTCGGTCTCCTCGTCGGCCGCGTGTTGCAGATGGCGGCGGGTGTCGTCGTCGCGCGCGAGCGCGGCCTGGCCGTCGTACAGCGCCTGCGCGCAGACCTCGCCGGTGTGGTTGATGCGCATCAGGCCGGCGGCGTGGCGGCGCTCCTGTTCGTCGAGCGGGGCGTCTTCCATGTCTTCGGCCGGTGACGGGCGAGCCGGTTCCGGCGCCCCGGCGACGGTTTCCAGGGCGCGCTCGATGCCGGTCAGCAGGCGGTCGAAAGGGGAGAGCGTGCGGGCGTTCATGAGGGTTGTCCCGTTGCAAGTTGCTGCGCCAGCAGCACCAGTGGATGCAGGGTCGGTACGGTCGAGCCTTGTTCGGCAAGGCCCGCGGCCAGATGCAGCCGGCATCCGATATTGGACGACAGCAACGCTTGCGGCGCCACCGCGCCGACGGCCTCGAGCGTCGGTGCACGCAAGGCTGCCGCGCGTTCGGGGAATTCCAGCAGGTGGCTGCCGGCCGCCCCGCAGCAGCGTGCCGGCAGCGGCATGACCTCCAGCGTCGGCACGCGCCCCAGCAGCGCCTGCAAGGCTTCGCCGCTGCGCGCGACATTCAGTTGCGTGCAGGGCAGATGGAGCGCCACGCGCCGTGGGAGCGGCCGGAACTGCAGATGTTCGGCCTGGGCGGCCAGCAACGCGTAGGGATCGTCCACCCTGGCGTCGGGCAGGGCATTGCGCAGTTGGCCGATGCAGCCGGGGGTAACCGTCACCAGCACGGACGCGCCGCTGGCCTGCCAGGCATCGCGTACACGCCGGGCCGCGCGCGCGGCCGCCTGCGTGTCACCGCCGTGGGCGTCCAGCGCGCCACAACAGAGGCCCGGCAGGCGGATGACCGGGTGACCGACCGCCTCGAGCAGGGCGATGGCCGCCTGTTGCGCCGCCGCGTCTTCCACGCTGGCCACGCAGCCCGGGAAGAGCGCCACGCGCGCCAGCGTCCGAGCGCGCGGCGCATCTGCAAGCGATGGCGCCAGTTGCGGAGCCGACGTCGAGGCCGCAAGCGCCAGGGCGGTACGCCAGCGGGAGGGCAGCGGCAGCCAGCGAGCGAGGCCGGCATGCCAGCGGTGCAATCCGACGAGCCGGGTCAGGCGCAACAGGGCGGGTTGCCTGGCCAGCGCGAGCAGCACGCGCGGACGTTGCGGTGCGGGACCGAGCAGGCCACGGGTTTCCAGCAGCAGCTCGCCGAAACGCACCTGGGCGGGGCACACCCGTTCGCAGTTCAGGCAACCCAGGCAATGGTCCAGCGGCTCGCGTACTTCGTCGGTGACCGGCGCCAACCCCTTGGCCAGCGCCGCGGCAATCGCGATGCGCCCGCGTGGCGACTCGGCCTCGTTGCCGTCCAGCGCATAGGTCGGGCACACCGGCAGGCACAGGCCGCACTGCACGCACTGGTCGGCCAGCGCGGCGATGTGCTGGGACTTGTTCTGGGGCATGGTCGGCATGCTATCATTGGCAGCTCACAGTCGGCCGACCGGCAGGCTTGCGCGATCGATGACGGCTCCGCTATCATCTCGCGCCTTTGTTCCACCGATTCCGCTAACCGCCCTCATGGCGGCAGACAGGTATTCTTGAAATGAAAACGTTCAGCGCCAAGCCGGAAAGCGTCAAGCGCGACTGGTACGTGGTCGATGCGACGGGCAAGACGCTCGGCCGTCTGTCCACCGAGATCGCCCGCCGCCTGCGCGGCAAGCACAAGCCGGAATTCACTCCGCACGTCGACACCGGCGACTACATCGTCGTGGTCAACGCCGAGAAGGTCGCGGTCACCGGCGCCAAGCTGGACGACAAGATGTACCACCGCTTCACCGGCTATGTCGGCAACCTCAAGACGATGTCCTTGAAGGACCTGCTGGCCACGCATCCGGAGCGGGTGATCGAGATCGCCGTCAAGGGCATGCTGCCGAAGAACCCGCTGGGCCGCGCGATGTACCGCAAGCTCAAGGTATACGGCGGCGCCGAACATCCGCATACCGCCCAGCAGCCGCAGGCGCTGGAGATCTAAGGAAACCCATGGCTATCCAGCAGAATTACGGCACCGGCCGCCGCAAGACCTCCGCCGCCCGCGTGTTCCTGCGCAAGGGCAATGGCGCGATCGAAGTCAACGGCAAGACGCTCGACCAGTTCTTCGGTCGCGAGACCTCGCGCATGATCGTGCGCCAGCCGCTCGAGCTGACCCAGAGCGCCGACAAGTTCGACATCAAGGTCACGGTTGCCGGTGGTGGCATCACGGGCCAGGCCGGCGCGATCCGCCTGGGCATCGCCCGCGCGCTGATCGAATACGATGAATCCCTGAAGTCGGCGCTGCGCAAGGCCGGTTTCGTGACCCGCGATGCCCGCGAGGTCGAGCGCAAGAAGGTCGGTCTGCACAAGGCCCGCCGCGCTACCCAGTTCTCGAAGCGTTAAAATCCGCTTCGAGGGGCGATGCATCCGGTCAGAGCGCATCGTTCCCAAGGGTTTTGGGAGATCGTCTAACGGTAGGACAACGGACTCTGACTCCGTTTATCTAGGTTCGAATCCTAGTCTCCCAGCCAAACAAAAGAGGCCCGCCATTGGCGGGCCTCTTTTTTGCATGTGCTGTGGCGACGGCGGAAAGCCGGCGCGCTTATTTTCGATGGCAGGTGTCCGGATACGAATCCTGCGACGCACGGCACAGCGAAACAGGGTCGCCGAACGTCGCACAGGGCCGGCTTGCGCTACGATGAGTGTCGTCGGCGATGGCTTGATAGGTTATTGGTTTCACTCGGTTTTCACGCGATAGATTGTTGTATGGGCGGAATAACATGACGACGTGGACCGGTCGCTGGATTGGGGCGATTCAGGCCAGCCACGCCAAGGGGGAAGGACGATGCTGACAAGGATCTGGGACAACATCTGGTTTCGACAGCTGGCGGTCACGGCCGGCTACGCGGTGAGCTACCTTCTGCTCCGCGAGATTTCCTTCTCCCACTGGGTGCTGTTCGCAGGCTTGCGTCTGTGCGCGCTCATGTTGATGCCCTATCGCTACTGGCCGGCACTGCTGCTCGGAGAGTTGCTCCCGCTCAGCTACATCAGCTTCAGTTGCCTGGGCCAGTACGGCTGGATGTGGTCGGCAATCATGCTCGTGCCGCCGATCGGCCTGGCCATGCCGATCGTCCGTTTCTGCAGGGAACAGCGGCGCCTGTTCCCGTCGCGCTCGATCACCAGCATCAACGTCCTGCTGCTTTGCTCGTTGCTGGTTTCGGTCGTCTGGACGGTTGCCGACACCTCGGCACTGCTCGTGGCCACGGTCAAGCCGCAGTACGACTTCCGTACGGCCGCCGGATGGTATTTCCTGGGGTCGTACATCGGCATCCTGACCATCGTGCCGCTGGCCTTGGCGGTGCGCGAAGAGCTGACCACCCGGCCGCTCCGCCAGATCCTGGCGGGTATTTCCGAAAGCCGCCTGGTACTTGAAACCGTTTCGCTGTTGCTGCCGGCCCTTGCCTTGCTGGTCTGGCTGGCTTCGGGTGTGGCTGGCGACGCGAGCCAGGCTGCACGGATGGCGATGTTCCTGCCTGTCGCCTGGCTGTCGTTGCGCCACGGCTGGCGTGGGGCCGCGGTGGGTGGCACGGCGGCAAGCATTGCGGTCATCCTGACCATGCCGGTGGTGCGCGACCACGAAACCGTCCAGGCCCAGGCATTCATCGCCTTCACGATCACCACCATGTTGATGCTCGGCGCGCGGATCGCAGTGCTGCACCAGCGGGAGGAGCGGGAGCGTACGGATTCGCGCCTGGCCCTGGCCATGGCGCAGCGGAACGTCTACCTGGGCGAACTGCAGTTGCGGCAAACCTCCTATGCGCTGGAGCAGATGAGCGGCGCGATCCAGGCGTCCTATACCCAGTTGCTCGGCCGGTTGCGCTGCCTGCTGCCGGGGACTGACGAGCGCACCTACTACCGCCAGGCGGCAGTGGCGCAGCATCAGATTTATCGCCTGGCCGATTCGCTGTATCCGCTTTCCTGGCGGGACCGCGGACTGCCGGCAGCGTTGCGCGAGGGGTCGATTCCCCGTGCGCTCGACGAAGGCGGCATCGTCTACTGGTGCGACATCCAGGGCGACGTCGAACAGCTGTCCACCAGCGTCCACATGGCCCTGTACCGGCTGGCGTCGGAAGCCATCGCGGTGGCCTGTGCCAAGCGCAACGTCAGCAAGGTCCGCCTGCGCCTGCGCGGCGGCCTCTCCGGCGGTCGTCGCTGGGCGGTGCTATGCGTCGACAGCGACGTGGACTACGAGCGGCTGGCCCGCGTGCGTTGGGACGACATCCAGTCGGCGCTCGGTGGGAGCGGCATGGGCCTGGGGGCGCTGAAGGATCGCGCCGGCATCTTCGAGGGCAAGGTGCATGTGCGCGCCCACGGCACCGGCAACCGGATCAGCCTGATGTTGTTCGATCCCGAGATCGCCTGACCCAATCCGCGGGAGAGCGCGGCTTTTCCCGCGGTCGTCCAGAAGAAAAAAACCGCCCCTGGGGCGGTTTTTTTGTCGCAGTACCCGCCCGCGGGCTTACGGCGAATGGCTGCTGCATTCGACCGGATCATTGCACGGCGCAACCGTCGCGTTGGTGGTGGAAGGCTCCGCAGTAAACGTGGTCGTGCCATCGCTCATGGGCGTTGCCAGCACCTGGACGTCGCTGCCCTGATAGATCGTCTCGGCGTACGAGGTCAACGGCACGGCCGTGCTGCTGGTCGAGGCCGTCTGCTGCGGGGTGGAGAGGCGTTGGGCATCGCGACCCATGGGCAGGACCAGGAACTGGCCGTTCACGCTGGCGAAGGCCACGCGCAGGTTGCCGTAGAAGTCGTTCACCTGGAAGTACTGCACGCCATTGTTGGCGAACGTGTACACATGCCAGTGCGTGCTTGCGCTCACGTCCTGTGCATTTGGCCAGGCTTGACCCAGGCCCGTGCTCGTCGCCGCCGCGGCGGAAGCCGAAAGACCCATGACGACCAGGCCGGCGAAAAGTGCACGGCGCGGCAGGAATTTGATCATAGCCATGTCCCCTTGTTGGACTGCTCACTGATTGAGCAATCGCACTCTACCTTGCAATAGTGAGTTTTTCGCGAAGACAGATGGTGAAACTGAGCGTCACGTTAAGTTTTTCGGCGCACGTGGCGATCCGGGCCTGATAAGCCACCGAGCGGCAGCCGCCGACGCGCCGCAACTCGCTTTCCGCGCGGGCGTCCGCGCAGGTTTGCGACACCGCGTCGCAGCGGCATGCCTTCTGCCGCTGGCTTCCCGAAGTGCGGCGACGCGAATGCGGCCGCAAGTGCCAAGGGGCAGCCGCTCTTCGGTTCCTTGACCAGGAGGCGTAAAATCCCCGTTTTACTTTGCGGTACTTCGATGACTTCCCCCACCGAGAAGCCGGCGCCGCCGCCGGGCGTACGCCTGGAAGGCAGCACGGACGCCTTGCCCCTTTCCCCCGCGTTGGGTGTCAGCCTCGATGCTACGCGCATGCCGCGCCGCTCCACGCTGGTGGATCGGCGGGTATTGCGCATCACCGCGGTATCGGTGGTGCTGGGCGTTGCGGCGGCCCTCATCGCGCAAGTGTTGACCTCGCTGATCGGGCTGGTCACGAACCTGGCGTTCTATGGCCGTGTCTCGACCGCCTTCTCCTCGCCGGCAGGCAACCATCTGGGCATCTGGGTGATCGTGGTGCCGGTGATCGGCGGCCTGATCGTCGGCGCCATGGCGCGCTGGGGCTCGCGCGCCATTCGCGGCCACGGTATTCCCGAGGCGATGGAGCAGGTCCTGCTCAACGAGTCGAAGATCCCGCCGCGGATCACCTTCCTCAAGCCGGTGTCGTCGGCGATCGCCATCGGCACCGGTGGCCCGTTCGGCGCCGAGGGCCCGATCATCGCCACCGGCGGCGCGCTGGGTTCATTCATCGGACAGCTCCTGCGGGTCACCGGCGGCGAGCGCAAGGTGCTGCTGGCTGCCGGTGCGGCCGCGGGCATGGCGGCGGTGTTCGCCTCGCCGGTGGCGGCAGTGGTGCTGGCGGTGGAGCTGCTGCTGTTCGAGCTGCGCCCGCGTTCGCTCATCCCCGTGGCACTGGCCACCGTGGCCGCCACCTCGGTGCGCTACGCCTTCCAGGGCACCGCGCCCGTATTCGCCATGCCGGAACTGGCCGAACCAGGTGCCGTCGCGCTGGCCTGTTACGTGGGCGTGGGCGCGCTGCTGGGCCTGATCAGCGTCGGCGTCACCCGGATCGTCTACGGCGTCGAGGATGCGTTCGAACGGTTGCCGATCCACTGGATGTGGTGGCCGGCGCTGGGTGGCATCGCGGTGGGCGTGGTCGGCTATTTCGCACCGCTGACGCTCGGCGTGGGCTACACCAACATCGAGGGCATCGTCAGCGGGCAGTTCACCCTGCACACGCTGTTCTTCCTGTGCGTGATGAAGTTCATCTCCTGGTCGATCTCGCTGGGCAGTGGTACCTCCGGCGGTACGCTGGCGCCGCTGTTCACCATCGGCGGCGCGCTGGGCGCGCTGATCGGGCTCGGCCTGGCGGCGATGCTGCCGCAGTTCGGCATCGATCCGCGCATCGCGGCGCTGGTGGGCATGGCGGCGATCTTCGCCGGCGCCTCGCGCGCGTTGCTGACGGCGGTGGTGTTCGCATTCGAGACCACCGGCCAGCCGGCCGGCCTGCTGCCGCTGTTGGGTGGCTGCACCGCGGCCTACCTGATCTCGGCGCTGATGATGCGCAACACCATCATGACCGAGAAGATCGCCCGCCGTGGCGTGCGCGTGCCCTCCGAGTACGCGGCCGATTACCTGGACCAGGTAGCGACCGGCGATGCCTGCTCGCGCCACGTGGTGACCCTGCGCACCACCCAGACCCTGGGAGAGGTGCGCAACTGGCTGGGCGAGGGCTTGCCCGAGGCGCAGCACCAAGGCTATCCGGTCGTCGACGAAAACAACCAGGTGCAGGGCGTGCTGACCCGGCGCAGCCTGCTCGATCCGCAGTGGTCCTACTCGTTGCCGCTGGGCGACCTCATCACGCGTCCTCCGATGATGGTCAAGGAGGATCATTCGTTGCGCGAAGCCGCCGACCACATGGTCGCCGAGCAGGTCGGCCGGTTGATCGTGGTCAGCAAGGACGCGCCGCACCGCATGGTCGGCATCATCACCCGTGGCGACCTGCTGAGCGCGCACAAGCGCCGCCTGCAGGAGGCTCGGCAGGCCAGCCGTCACCTTCGCTTCGGCAGGAACGGCGTGCGCACGGCCTAGCGATCACAAAAAAGGTCCTCCCGTTCGACGGGAGGGCCTGAGCGGGGATGCGTTTGCGCAGGGCCGGCTTCGGCCCTAGCCCCGGCCCTCCCTTGCACGGGAGGGCGCCGCGCTTCGAGCTACATCTGCTTGTCGCCCACCAGCACGATGTCGGCGGCGCGCCGCGCGAACAGGCCGACGGTCACCACGCCCGGAATCTGGTTCAGTTCGGCCTCCAGCGCCACCGGATCGGTGATCTGCCAACCGTGCACATCGATCACCCAGTTGCCGTTGTCGGTGACCACGCCATCGCGCCATACCGGCTGGCCGCCGCGCTTGACGATCTCGCGCCCGACCAAGCTGCGCGCCATCGGAATAACCTCGATCGGTAGCGGAAAGCGCCCGAGCAGGTCCACGCGCTTGCTCGCGTCGATGATGCAGACGAACTGCGCGCTCGCCTCGGCGATGATCTTCTCGCGGGTGAGCGCGGCGCCGCCGCCCTTGATCAGCCGCTTGTGCGGATCGCACTCGTCGGCTCCGTCGACGTACAGCGAGAGCGGACCGGTGGCGTTGAGGTCGAGCACCGGAATGCCGTGCCGCTTCAGCTGCGCGGTCGAGTGCTCGGAACTGGACACCGCGCCATGGATGCGGTGCTTGATGCCGGCCAGCGCGTCGATGAAGTAGGCCACGGTCGAACCGGTGCCGACACCGACGATGGCGCCATCCTCGACGTAGCGGATGGCAGCCTCGCCAGCCAGACGCTTTTCGTTGCTCATGAAAGGTTTTCCTCGGAGTGTGCGCGCCGGCCTGGAGCAGCAGGCATCGATCGGTAGCTATTCGAGCGCCAGGATGAAATCCCAGTCCTGCGCGCCCACCGGCATCACGGACAGCCGGTTGCCCTTGCGCACCAGCGCCATGTCGACGAGCGCGGGCTGCGCCTTGAGCTCGTCCAGCGTGATCACGCGCTTGAGCTTGCGCACGTATTTCACGTCCACCAGCATCCATCGCGGATTGTCGCGCGAACTGGCCGGGTCGAAGTACTTGCTCGCAGGATCGAACTGGCTGGGGTCAGGATAGGCATCGCTGGCCACCTCGGCGATTCCGGCGATGCCGGGCTCGGCGCAATTGGAGTGGTAGAAGAACACCTTGTCGCCCTTGCGCATGCCGTCGCGCATGAAGTTTCGCGCCTGGTAGTTGCGCACGCCATCCCACGGCTCGCGCTTGCGCTGCTTGAGGTCGTCGATCGAGAAGGTGTCCGGCTCGGACTTCATCAGCCAGTGGGTGTAAGGCCGCTCGCTCATCGGGATCTCCGGACGCAGCAACGTTGTAGAGGCGCATCCGGTGCGCAACCGCTGATCCGGGCATGGCGGTTGCGCACAGCTGCAACGGACACAGGAGCGGCAGCTGCCGCGCTCACGGCGCTTCTTCCGGGTGGCAATCGATCAGCTCGCGGTCGGTGGCGACGTAGTCCAATGCCACGTCCCACGGCTCGGACGCGATCGCGGGCAGTTCCTGGAAATCGTAGGCGATGCCGACCAGTAACGGCTCGGTGGGGCGCGCCTGGTCGTTCAGGAAGGCAAAGCTGCGGTCGTACCAGCCGCCACCGTAGCCGAGCCGGTGGCCGCGACGATCGAAACCAAGCAAAGGCACCAGCACCAAGTCGAGCTGGAACGGCGCGAACCACTCGCGCGGCGCCACCGGTTCGGGGATGCCATAGCGGTTGGGCTGCACGTCCTCGCCGGCCGACCAGGGCGCGAAGCGCAGTTCGCGGTCCTCGCCCAGCAGGGGCAGCAGGAAGCGCTGGCCGCGCGCGGCCAATGGCGGAATCACCAGATTGAGCGGCAGCTCGCCGTCGCAGGCCCAGTAGCCGGCCACGCGCGCGTCGGTGTGGTATTCGGGGAGCTTTTCGAGGCTGTGCCGCAGGCCCTGTGCGGCGGCGATGCGCTGGGCCGGTGTCAGTGCGCGACGACGGGCGGCGAGATGCTGGCGCAGTTCGCGGCGTTGGGCGGTGGCGTCCACGTTCGCGCGTCTCCTTGGAAGACGGCGCGACCGGCGCCGCTCGCGCCCGGCCGGCGTTGTATCAACGTCGGCCAGGCGGGGAAAAGGGGTGGCGTCAACCACGATGCCGCTGCCCACCGAACGACCTTGATCCACTTGGATCAGGTGGGAGGGCTACATGGCCTTCAAGGCTTTCCGCACGCGGCGGACATGCACAACAACCATGTGAAGCCGACCCGGGGCCGTATATAGGAACAAGGCAAATGTAGAGTGTGCTGGCGCACACCGCAGAAAACGCCGGGGTCTATCTTACTTGTGCGTCGAGCGCTGCTTCAAGCTTGCGGCGCAGCGCGGCGAGGCCGTCAGTCACGCTGCGATCAGCACCGTCGTGTTGCTTGCGCAGGCCCAGGTATTCATGGGTGATGCTGATGGCCGCCAGCACCGCCAGCCGGTCGAAGCCGGGCGTGCGGGCGTTGGCGCGCAGTTCGCGCATCTTGCGGTCGAGGAAGGTGGCCGCTTCGAGCAGGCCCTCGCGTTCCTCGGGGGCGCAGGCGATCAGGAATTCGCGGTCCAGCAGGCGCAGCGCGACCGGCTCGGAGGCGGAGGGAGGCGTGCTGCTCATCAGCCGTTGTTCTCGAGGGCTTTCAACCGTTGGATCATCGCCTCGACGCGGCTGCGCGCCTGGTCGTTGCGCGCCATCAGGCCCGCCCGTTCGTTGGCCAGCTGTTCCTGGCTGTGCCGCAGGCTCCGGTTTTCTTCCTGCAGTCGGCGCACGAGGTCCAGCAGGCGATCCAGCTGCTGGTTCAGGATGGCCAATTCCTGCTGGGCGGGATCGGGCGTGCTCATGGTGTGAAATATAGCAAGCCTGCCGCAGGAAAAGGTGCCGCACTTGGCTGCAGGAAAGCCCTTGGGCCCAGCCGTATGCGCGGGCCGCGTCCAGGAGCGTTCCCGCGGCGCCCGGGCGGTTTAGACTTGGTGGTCGATTCCCGTGGAGGGGCCCCCATGACTGCCACCGATATGCTCGCCTACGAAGACCTGGACGCCGCGCTTATGCGGATGCGTATCGGCGCGGACGCCAGCGAACTGCACGGCTCGTTGTGCGGCTACCTGGCGGGCGGTGGCTCGCTGGACAAGCAACCCTTGCTGGCGGCGCTGGAGTTGGAGGGAGGCGAGGCGGTCGTGCCGGCCCCGAACGACCAGGCCCTGCTCGAGCGGCTGGCGACCCAGTCCCGCGGCGAGCTGGCCGATCCCGAACTCGGCTTCGAGCCGATGTTGCCGGCCGACGACCGCCCCCTGACCGAGCGCGCCGACGCGCTGGTGGAGTGGTGCCGCGGCTTCCTCGGCGGCTTTGGCCTCGCCGGCGCCGGCGCGCACGCGCAGTTGTCGGACGAGGCACAGGAAATCCTGCGCGACCTCACCACCATCGCCAGTTCCGCCTTCGATTTCGGCGACGAAAGCGAAGACGAGGACGCGCTGATCGAGGTGCACGAATTCGTGCGCATGGGCGCGATGCTGTTGTTCGCCGAATGCCACAGCGCCCAGCGCCCGGCGAACGACACTCTGCATTGAGCATCGCGATCGCCGAATTCGCGCGCCGGCGGCGCCAGCTCATGCGCATGGCCGGCGCCGATGGCGCGCTGCTGGTCGCCGCGGCGCCCGAACGCATGCGCAATGCCGATGCCGCCTGGCCGTACCGGCAGGATTCGGATTTCCACTATCTCACGGGCTTTCCGGAGGCGGATGCCGTGCTGGCGTTGTTGCCCGGGCGCGCGCACGGCGAGGCGGTGCTGTTCTGCCGCGAGCGTGACCCGGCGCACGAGCGCTGGCACGGCGAAGTGACCGGCACCGAGCGCGCGGTGAGTGCTTTCGGGTTGGACGACGCCTTCCCGATCGAGGACATCGACGACATCCTGCCCGGCATGATCGAGGGGCGCGCGCGGGTGTATTGCCATTTCGGGCGCGAACCGGATTTCGACGCGCGGTTGCTCGGCTGGATGCGTCGCCTGCGCCAGTTGCGCGGCGGTGGCGTGGTGCCGAAGGAGTTCGTGGCGCTGGGACACCTGCTGCACGACCTGCGGCTCTACAAGTCGCGCGGCGAGCTCAAGCTGATGCGCCAGGCCGCGGCCATCGCCGCCGAGGCACACGTGGCGGCAATGGCCGCCGCGTTGCCCGGTCGCCTGGAGTACGAGGTCGAGGCCGAGCTGCTGCGGGTGATGCGCAGCCGCGGCGCGGTGCCGGCATTCCCGCCGATCGTCGCCGGCGGGGCCAATGCCTGCACCATGCATTACCTGGCCAACCGCGCGCCGCTGAAGGATGGCGACCTGCTGCTGATCGACGCCGGCGCCGAGGTGGACTGCTACGCCTCGGACATCACGCGCACTTTCCCGGTCAACGGCCGTTGGACGCGCGAGCAGCGCGCTCTGTACGAGGTGGTGCTCGCCGCGCAGCAGGCGGCAATCGACGAGGTGCAACCCGGTCGGCCGTTCGATGCCGCGCACCACGCGGCAGTGCGGGTGATTGCCGAGGGCTTGTGTGCGCTGGGATTGCTCAAGGGCTCGGCTGACGCGGCGATCGAAGGCGGGGCATACAAGACCTTCTTCCCGTCCAAGACCGGGCACTGGCTCGGGCTGGATGTGCATGACGTGGGCGATTACCGCGTCGATGGCGAAGCGCGACTGCTCGAGCCAGGCATGGTGGTGACGGTGGAACCTGGCATTTACGTGCCGCCCGACCTGCGCGGCGTGGCCGAACGCTGGCGCGGCATCGGCATCCGCATCGAGGACGACGTCGCGGTGAGCCCGGAGGGCAACGTGGTGCTCACTGCAGCGGTGCCGAGAGACCCGGAGGAGTTGGCGCGAGTGCTGGGCGGGCGCTGAATCGGGCGTGTGCCAGTCGCCCGGGGAAGCGCGCTGGGCGGCAACAGGACGCGGGTGACGGTTCGGGGGCTGGATGTTCCACGCGGCCCGCGCGCGCGAAAAATCCCGCGCTGCGACGCCACGCCGCGCGGCAGCCTGTCGCGATGCCGCAGCCATCACGCGATACACGTCTATAGTCGCCGATGCCCTTCCTTCGGGAGTGAAGCATGCCGACCGCGGAGTTCCTGTCCCGCCTGCAGTTCGCGTGGGTGATGTCCTTCCACATCCTGTTCCCCGCCTTCACCATCGGCACGGCGGCGTGGCTGGCGTTCATCGAGGGCGTGTGGCTGTTCAAGCGCACCGACCTGTGGCGCGACCTGTATTTCTTCTGGCTGAAGATCTTCGCCGTCGCCTTCGGCATGGGCGTGGTCTCGGGCATCGTGATGAGCTTCCAGTTCGGCACCAACTGGGCCGGCTTCTCGATCGTCGCCGGTAATGTGGTCGGACCATTGCTCAACTACGAGGTGTTGACCGCGTTCTTCCTCGAAGCGACCTTCCTGGGCGTGATGCTGTTCGGCTGGAAGAAGGTCAGCGATCGCATGCACTTCCTTGCCACCTGCATGGTCTCGCTGGGCACGCTGTTGTCCTCGTTCTGGATCATGTCCGCCAACAGCTGGATGCAGACGCCGGCCGGCTACGAAATTCGCGACGGCGTGTTCTATCCGGCCGACTGGTGGCGGGTGATCTTCAACCCGTCGTTCCTGGTGCGGTTGCCGCACATGGTGCTGGCCGCGTTCATCTCGACGGCGATGGTGGTCGGCGGCGTTTCGGCGGTTTACCTGCTCAAGGGACGTTTTGTCGATCGCGCCGGGGCGATGCTCAAGCTGGCGCTGGCCTTCCTCGCCATCGTGATCCCGATCCAGATCGTCATCGGCGACATGGCGGGCCTGAAGGTGCGCGAGTACCAGCCAGCCAAGCTGGCGGCCATCGAGGCGCGCTGGGACACCGCGAGCAGCGTGCCACTGGCGCTGTTCGCCTGGCCGGACGAACAGGCCGAAACCAATCACTACGCGGTGGAAGTGCCGCACCTGGGCAGCCTGATCCTCACCCATTCCTGGAATGGCGAGGTCAAGGGCCTGAAGGACTTCCCCCGCGACGAGCGGCCGCCGGTGAAGATCCCGTTCTTTTCCTTCCGCGTCATGGTAGGCCTGGGCCTGTTGATGCTGGCGCTGGCGTTGCTCGGCTTGTGGCGCTGGAAACGCGGCAGCCTGGTCCGTGACCGCTGGTACCTGAAGGCCTGGGTGGTGATGATTCCCTCCGGCTTCATCGCGCTGCTCACCGGTTGGTGGGTGGCCGAGGTGGGCCGCCAGCCATGGGTGGTGCAGGGACTGATGCGTACCTCGCAGGCGGCATCGGACGTGCCGGCCTCCAGCGTGCTGGCTTCGCTGATCACCTTCGTGGTGGTCTACCTCGGCATCTTCGGTGCCGGTATCTGGTACCTGTTCAAACTGTTCCGCGACGGCCCCCTGCCGGCGCCGCAACGCGAACGGCCGGTCACGCCGGTGCACGGCAACCGCCGCCGCACGCCAGCGCGTCCGCTGTCGGCGCCCGACGACCCGATGGGAGACTGACGATGGACTGGCCAACCGTGCTACCGGTGGTGTGGTTCTTCATCATCGGCTTCGCCGTGATCATGTACGTGCTGCTGGATGGCTTCGTGCTGGGCCTGGGCATCCTGCTGCCGTTTGCCGACGACGAGGACCAGCGCGACCACATGATGAACACCGCCGCGCCGATATGGGACGGCAACGAGACCTGGCTGGTGCTCGGCGGTGCGGGCCTGATGGCGACCTTCCCCAAGGCCTATGCGGTAGTGCTCTCGGCGCTGTACCTGCCGATCCTGGTGATGCTGATCGCGCTGATCTTCCGCGGCGTGGCGTTCGAGTTCCGCTTCAAGGCGCACCGCTCGCGCTGGCTGTGGGGTCTGGCCTTCAGCGTGGGCTCGGTGCTGACGGCATTGGCGCAGGGACTGATCCTTGGCGCGCTGGTGGAGGGCATGCCGCTGACTGGCGGCAAGTACGTGCAGGGCGCGTTCGGCTGGTTCAGCCCGTTCGCGGTGATGACCGCCGTGGCGGTGGTGTTCGGCTACGCGCTGCTGGGCGCAACGTGGCTGATCCTCAAGACCGACGGCCGATTGCAGCGCATCGCCTTCGACCTCACCCGGCCGCTGATGCTGGCGGTGATCGGCTTCATGCTGATGGTGAGCGCGTGGTTGCCGTTCCTCGATTCGCAGTTGATGGAGCGCTGGTTTACCGGCGCCCACATGCTTTGGCTTTCGCCGGTGCCGATCCTTACCGTGCTCAATGCGATCCTGTTGTGGCGCGCGGTGCTGAAGAACCGCGAGGTGCAGCCGTTCGTACTGGCGTTGTGCTTCTTCGCGCTGGGCTTCGTCGGCCTGGTGGTCGGCATGTGGCCGAACATCGTGCCGCCGAGCATGAGCATCTGGGAGGCCGCGTCGCCGCCCTCCTCGCAGGGTTTCGTGCTGGTCGGCGCGGCGTTCCTGATCCCGGCGGTGCTGGCCTACACGGTGTATTCGTACCGCGTGTTCCGCGGCAAGGTGCTGGCGGGCGAGGGGTATCACTAGCGCGCCCGCCGCAGCAGATGCCCGCGTGTGAGCGATGCTCCCGCCAGGACCGGGACGGGAGCATCGCCCCCGAACGGCTTGTCGGCTCTCGGCGCGCGCGTCAGAGGGCGGCGAAGGCGTCGCGGGTGAGATTCTCCGGCGCGCCGTCGGTACACACCACGTCGTCCTCGATGCGGATGCCGCCATAGGGACGGAAGGCATCGACACGGGCCCAGTCCACATCCTTGGCCGCGGGGTTGGCGCGCAATTCGTCCAGCAGCATGTCGATGAAGTACAGGCCTGGCTCGATGGTCACCACCATCCCGGCTTCGAGCACGCGGGTCATGCGCAGGAACGGATGTCCCTCCGGCCGCGGGATGCTGCCGCCGCGTTCGTTCTGCTGGAAGCCGGCCACGTCGTGCACCGCCAGTCCGATCGGGTGGCCAAGGCCGTGCGGGAAGAATGCCGAGGTCACGCCGCTGGCGACCGCCGCCTCGGCGTCCATGCGGATGATGCCGTGTTCGCGCAACACGCCGGCGACCAGGTGGTGGGCGTGGATGTGCAGTTCGGGGTAACTCTGCCCCGCGCGCACCTTCGAGGCCAGCTCGCGCTGGGCCACGTCCATGCTGTCGATCAGCGCCTGGAATTCGTCCGCGCCGGCCGCGGCGTAGGTGCGGGTGATGTCGCTGGCGTAGCCGGCGCAGCTTCCACCCGCGTCGATCAGGAACGAGCGGTGCACGGTCGGCGGCTGGCGGTCGAAATGAGTGTAGTGCAGCACCGCCCCATGCTCGTTCAAGCCCACGATGCTGGAGTAGGGAAGCTCGGCGTCGATCTGCCGCGCGGCGGCGAGGTAGGCCATGTGGATGCCGAACTCGCTCTCGCCGCTGCGGAAGGCCGCCTCCGCCGCGCGGTGCGCGCGCGTGCCGATGCGGCTGGCTTCGCGCATCAATGCGAGTTCATAAGGTGTCTTGTAGCTGCGATGCCAATGCAGGTAGTTCATCACCGGCTCGGGGTTGTTCGCTCCCACGCCTTCGATGGACGGGCAGGCCGGGCCGATGACGGCGTTGCGGCCCTGCTTCGGCAGTGCGGCGACCGCGTCGGCGTGGCTGCGCACGACGTCGATGTCGAAATGCTCCACCCAGTAGCCGCTCGGGGCGGCCGGCACCACGTGCCAGTAGTCGCGCGGCTGCACGAATATCAGTTTCGGCTTCGTGCCGGGGGCGTAAACGATCCAGCTGCCCGGCGCGTCGGTCAGCGGCAGCCAGTGGCGGAAGTGGGGATTGGAGACGAACGGGAAGTCCTGGTCGTCCAGGAACTTGTTCAGGGGTTTGCCCGCGGCGATCAGCAACCGGTCGAAGCCGCCCAGCGCGAGTGCCTTGTCCGCGCGTTCGCGCAGGGTGGCCAGATGCTGGGCGTAGAGCGGGGCGAGGTTCTCGGTCATGCGGCGTCCTTCGTCGGGCGGCGGGCGCGAGGCGGTTCCGCCGGTGGGGAGCTGCCCATGATCGCGCGGTGGGCCGCCGAGGGCCACCCGTGGAAAAAACCTCAGCCGGGCATGTCGAGCCAGCGCTGGAGCTGCGCCGACTCCTGGTCGCCGATGGCGATGATGCGGTAGCCGGCCCAGAACTGCCCGGGCGTGGCCGCTTCCTCGTGCCACTGCTCCTGCACGCCGACTTCGATCGCCGTGGTCTCGCCCAGCCCGGGCAGCGGCAGGCGCAGCTGGTAGATCGCTTCGTTGCGCGGTGCCTCGCTGCCGATCAGCAGCATGCCGCTGGCCGACAGGTTGCCCAGCTGGCCCATGCGCCGACCGCTGATCGCATCGATCACTTCGGCGGCGATGTTGACCGGCTTGCGATGGGCGCGGCGGCTTTCCTGCGGATTGGGCGTCACGAACGGGCTCCGGGTATCGGGGTCGCCTGACGCAGGCTGTCGGTCAGCGCGCGCAAGGCACGGTCCAGGTCGCTCTCGTTAACGGCCGGTACCTCGCGAACTTTACCCGCGGCGATCGCCTGGGCGAGATCGGCCAGGCTCATCTCATCGGCGCGCTGCCCCTGGCGCGTCACGAACAGGCCGCGCGCGGCGCGCGGCGAATACCAGGCCAGCTTGCGGCGGACCCGGCCGCCATCGGCCTGGACGAACTCGAACCACTCGCCGGGATGCCGGCTGAGGCGCTGGTGCAGGCGCAGCGCCTCGGCCGAGGGTACTGCCGGCGTGGCCGGGGTCGCCTCGGGCGAGTCGCCGGGCCCACGGCGCTGTTTGAGGCGCATCGCCAATCCGGTAAGGCCCGGTCCGTCGCCTTCCTGCATGACGGCACCGGCGCCGATCAGCCGTTGGGCAATCTCGGTGGCTTCCTCACCATGCATGCCGATCTGCTGCAGTCCGGCGATCACTTCGGCCTGCAGGGTTTCCAGGTTGCCGGGCGGCAGCCGGCCCAGCAGCTGGTCGGTGATCACCAGTCGGCGCGCGAAAGTTTCGCTCTGCTCGCCGTGGCGCAGCAGGGTCAATGCCAGCACGTCCGACCAGGCGTGTTCGAGCAGCGCGCGCAGCGCGGCGCGCGGCGGCGCCTTGGCGAGCAGGCCGGTGAGCAATTCGGTGGCGCGCTGGCGAGCCTGTTCCAGCCGCTCGCGGCCTTGCATCGCCTCGACGTGACGTCGCTCGGTGACCTGCGCCTTGCGCTGAAGCTGGGCAACCTGGCGTTCCAGTTCGGCCGCCAGCTCGGCATGCAGGGCGGGCGTCGGCGGCTCGCGGTCCAGGCGCTCGAGCAATTGTTCCACAGGAGCGAGCAGGCCGCCGTCGCCACCTTCCAGCCAGTCGCGGGCAGCTTCGATGAGGTGGTCCAGCAACTGGCGGGCCGGCTGTTCGCGACGCTCGAAAAAGCTCTCGTCGGCCAGGGCAGCGCGCAGCATGGGCAACTGGGCGCGGTCGAGCAGACCGTGCGCAAGCGCCGGGGGCGGCAGTGGGCGACGCAACGCATCGAACAGCCGCGAGATCAACTCCAGTGTGTCGTCGGCGTCCGGGCCGGGGAGGATCGGCACCGCGTCGAGCGGCTGGCCGGCATTGAGCTGGTCGACCAGCGCCTCGCGCAGGCGTTGGGCGCGCCGGAGCATGTCCGGGTCCGCGCGCCGCCGCGACAAGGCGGCGAGCGCGGCATCCAGCTCGCCAGCACTGGCGAAGCGTGCATGATCGGATACCGGGCGCGGGCCACGTTGGCGGGTGAGCAGTTCACGCACGCCGGAGGGGCGTGCCGGCGCGTCGGGCGCCTCGGGCACCGGGGCGGGAGCCGCCGGCAGCGGGCGTGGCCGGCCGCGTGGTCGCGGCGAACGCGGCAGCGGAAACGGTCGCAGCCGCGGCAGGATGCCGGCGGCGGCCAGATGGTTGTTGACCACTTCGTGCAGCGGGGTCAGGCCCTGGATCAGCTTGCCCTCCACGGCTTGCAGCAACAGCAGGTGGTGCTCGGCTGGCAGTCCGAGCGCCGCACTGGAATCGCGGAATGCCTTGGCGATCGCCTGCGGCCCCAGCGGCATGGCATCGCTTTCCAGCGGCGGAGTGCCGATCAATACCGCCAGGCGGTAGCTGAGCTCCACCAGCAGCGGTCCGCCGCGTGCCGCACTGCGGGCGACCAGTTGGTCCAGTGCCGCGGTCATCTCGTGTTCGATCGGGTCGAGCAGGCTCAGGGTCAGGCGCGCGGCTGGCGCGCTTGTTGCGGCGGGCTGCGCACCCAGCTCCAGCAAGGCCCGGTCGATGCATTCGATGAACCGTTGCTCGAAGGCCTGGCGCTCCTGCACCAGGCGCTGGCGGGTCGCCTGGTAGCGCTGCTGTTCGATGTGGCTGCGGGTGTTGGCCGCTTGCTCGTGCAGGGCGCGGTCGAAGTCCGCCAGACACAGCTTCAGCGGTTCGGAGAGCCACTCGCGACAGAGCTGGCGCACGTCGTCGACCAGACGGCGCGTTTTCGCCGGCCAGTGCGCCGGTGGGGCGACTGTGCTCGAACGCGACGGGTCCGGTTGTTCGACATCCATGGGAAGCCTTGCTCTACCACGATGCCTGCGAGTCTATGCCGATGGCGCAGGCGCGTCACGGTGACCGGTTCAGGCGCGTTGCAGCCAATGCACCAGCGTCAGCGCGTCTTCCGGGGCGATGGCGATGATGCGGTAGCCGACCCACACCTGGCCGGCGTTGGCTGCCTGGTGCCATTGCTCCTGGAGACCGAGTTCGATCGCCGCGGGACCTTGCCGTGCATCGGCCAACGGCAGACGTACCTGGAACACCGCCTCGCTGCGCGGGCGTTCGGGAGCGATCAGCAGGACGCCGCTGGCCGACAGGTTGCACAGGTGACCCAGCGGCCGCGCGCTGATGGTGTCGGTCACCAGCGGCGAGGCGGCCGCGCGCTTGCGCGGCGCGCGACGCTGCTCGAACGGAATGACCTGGGCGGTCATGCGCGTGCGGTCGGGCGCTGCAGGCTGCCAGTGAGGGCGCGCCAGGCGCGGTCGAACAGCCCGTCGCGCGGCGTTACCTGTTCACGCACCCGGCCGCTGGCGATGGCCGCGGCCAGCTCGCGCAGGTTCATCTCGGTCGCGCGCTGGCCACGCCGGTTGACGAACAGCGTGTTGCCCGACAGGGGCGAAAACCAGGCCAGTTTGCGCCGCTCGATGGCGCCGGTCTGCGGATCGATGAATTCGAACCAGCTGCCGAAGGGCAGTTGCCGCAGGCGGTTGTGGATGCGCGCTTCCTGCGGGCCGAGCGGGGCCTCGGGCGTTTGCGGGG
Source organism: Frateuria sp. GZRe14 (assembly GCF_051900395.1). NCBI lineage: Bacteria > Pseudomonadati > Pseudomonadota > Gammaproteobacteria > Lysobacterales > Rhodanobacteraceae > Frateuria > Frateuria sp. GZRe14. The sequence continues at coordinate 535,702 of NZ_JBHZGJ010000001.1, forward strand.
CCGTCGGACGCGGTTCCTGCCCACGCTGTTCGCCCAGCCGCTGGCGTTGCTTCAGGCGCAGGGCCAGGTCGGTCGCGCTGGGCGGCTCGGCGGCCAACACATAGGCGGCCAGCGCGGGCATGTCCGCGACGCTCGGAGCCTCAGCAGGGGTGCCGGCCGGTTCGAACGACTTGCCGGGAGCGGCCTCGCCACCGATCAGCCGTTGAGCCACCTGCTCCGCTTCCTCGGCCTGCATGCCGATCTGTTGCAGGTGGTCTTCCACTGCCAGGCGCAGCCCAAGCGAGTCGTCCACCGGCAGCCGGCCCAGCAGCTGGTCGGTCAGGCGCAGCCGTTCGTTGAAGGCGTCGCTGTCCTCCCCGTGGCGCAATAACGCCAGTGCCAACACATCGGACCAGGCACGGTCGAGCAGGGCTCGCAACAGGCCGCGCGGTGTGGTTTCGGCAAAGCGTGCTGCCAGCACTTCGGCTGCGCGCTCGCGTGCCTGGTGCAGGCGCTCGCGGCCCTGCATGGCTTCGACCTGGCGTCGTTCGGTGACCTGCGCCTTGCGGCTGAGCTGGGCGAGATGGTGGCGGATGTCCGCCAGCAGGCTGGTGTACAACCCGGCGCTGGGCGCTTCGCGCTGTGCGCGGGCCACCAGCCGGCTGAGCTGTGTGGCGAGGTCGGGATCGATGTCCTTGCCGTCGCCCCAGTCGTTGGTCGCTTCGGCCAGGGTGCCAAGCAGGTGGCGGGCAGGATGCTCGGCCTGCTCGAAGAAGCCGCGATCGCTCATCGCCACGCGCAGGATCGGCACCTGCAGGTCACCCAGCAGGGCGGTCGCGCCTGGGCCGGGATGAAGCTGTTGGCCAAGTTGCTCGAACAGCCGCGCGACCAGTTCCACCGTGTCGTCCTGCTCGGGGCTCAGGCCGGTGCGGGCGGCGCCGGCGGGCTTGCCCGCATTGAGGTGGGCCAGCAATTCCTCGCGCAGGCGCTGTGCGCTGCGCAATTCGCGACTGGCGCGGTCGGTCACCTGGGCCAGGTGCTGCTGCAGGGCGCCGAGGGCCGCCTCCAGCTCCGCCGAACTGGCGGCGTGGCCGGTGGCCACCTTTGCCTCGCTGGCGCGCTGGCGCGACAGCAGGTCGCGCAGGTTCTCCAGCACGGCGATCGGTTCGTGGCCGGCGGCCGGCGCGGACCTGGCGGGCTCGAGTGTGGATGCCGGTGCCTTCATCGATGGCGGCGCCGGTGGCGCGTTGGCCGGTCGCGCACCGGCGAAGGCGCGCAGGTGAGGCAGGATGCCGTCCGTCACCAGATGCGCGTTGGCAGCTTCGTAGAGCGCCGGAAGGACCGGCGCCAGCTTGCGCTCCAGCGCCTGCACCAGCAGGACCTGGTGGTCCGCCGGCAGGTCCAGCGCCGGGATGGCATGGCGCACCGCGGCCGCCAGGTTCGGCGGCGAGGTGGGGAGCGCCTGGCCTTCCAGCGGCGGCGCGCCGACCAATACGGCCATGCGATAGGAGAGTTCGGCCAGCACCGGGCCGGTGTGGGCTTCGCCGCGGGAAATCAGTTGTTCCAGCGCGGCGTTGAGTTCGTGTTCCTCGCGCCCGAGCAGGCTCAGCGAGGCCACGGGGTTGGGGGTACCGCCGGTTTCGTCTGCTTCGCCGAGACGGGCGAAGCTGCCGGCGACGTGCTCGGCAATCCGACGCAGGAACGCCGAACGATTGCAGCGGACCATCGCCCGGCTGTCGAAGCAGCGCTGTTGTTCGAGATGGCCGCGTGAGCGCTCGGCCTGCTGGTAGAGGCTCTCGTCGAGTGCGTCGAGCGCATCGACCAGCGCGGGCTCCAGGCGCCTGCTGCAGAGCCCATGCAGAGCCGCCACCAGGCGCTGGACGCGCATGGGCATCTGCTGCAGGGTGGCCGGGCCGTCCAATCCGTGCATGGCCGCTGGGTGCTGCCTTTGCTCGACATCCATGACGCAGTTCTCGGATTTTTGACGTTCGTCAGTGTATGCGCCCGCGGTCCGGTCCGCCATAGGCCGGGTTTCACCCGCGAATCAGGCCAGGAAAAGCTCGATCAAATCGTTGAGGAACCGCTGGCCGAGCAGGGAAGGCTGCAGCCGGCCGGGCGTGTCCTGCAGCCAGCCGCGGGCCTGGGCCTGGGCCAGGGCAGGGGCGATGCGATCCGCGGACAGCCCGGTCCGCTGGGCGAATGCTTCCTGCGGCACGCCCTGGTAGAGGCGCAGGGCGTTGAGCATGTATTCAAAAGGCAGCTCGGCCGGCTCGACCGGCCCGCTGCCGCCGATGCGCGCGGGGCCGCCTGCGGCGTCCAGATAGGTGCGCGGATGGCGGCTTTTCCAGCGCCGCATGACGGCGCCGGCGGCCGCGTCGGTGATCTTGCCGTGCGCGCCGGCGCCGATGCCGAAGTAGTCGCCGAACTCCCAGTAGTTGAGGTTGTGCCGGCAGCGGCGGTCGGTCCGCGCGTAGGCGGACACCTCGTACTGACCGTAACCGGCCTCGGCCAGGCGTGCTTCGCAGGCCTCCTGCATGGCCCAGGCGGAATCGTCGTCGGGCAGCGGCGGCGGGCTGGCGGCGAAGGCCGTGTTGGGTTCGAGCGTGAGCTGGTAGTGCGAGACGTGTGTCGGCGCCAGCGCGATCGCGCGCTCGACGTCAGCCAGCGCGCCTTCCAGCGATTGCTGCGGCAGCGCGTACATCAGGTCCAGGTTGAGGTTGGCGTAGCCGGCGGCCTGCGCCGACTTCACCGCCGCCTCGGCCTCGCTCGCCGAATGGATGCGGCCCAGCCGCTTCAGCTTGTCGTCGTCGAAGCTCTGGATCCCGAAGGAGAGCCGGTTGACGCCCGCGGCCAGGTAACCGTCGAAGCGGCCGTGTTCGACCGTGCCGGGGTTGGTCTCCAGCGTGATCTCGCAGTCCTCCACGAACGGCAACCGCGCGCGGGCCCCCTCCAGGAAACGGGCGATGTGTTCGGGTGCGAACAGGCTGGGCGTGCCGCCGCCGAAGAACACGCTGACGATCGGGCGGCCTTCGACGGCGGCGCCGAAATCGGCCAGGTCCGCGTCCAGGTCCGCCAGCAGCGTGTCGACATAAGCCGCATACGGCGGCGGTTCGCCGCGCACGCCGTGCGAGTTGAAGTCGCAGTACGGGCACTTCTTCACGCACCAGGGCATGTGCACGTACAGCGCCAGCGGGGGCGCGACCAGTGGCATGGCTAATGCTGCGCGTCGAGCTGGGCGTGCAGCTGGGCCAGCGCCTGGCCGCGGTGGCTCAGGCGGTTTTTGAGCGTCGGGTCGAGCTCGGCCGCGGATAACGACTGGCCGCCCGGCAGGAACACCGGGTCGTAGCCGAAGCCGCGGTCGCCACGCTCGGCGTCCAGCACGCGGCCGTGCCAGCGGCCCTCGGCGATCAGCGGAGCAGGGTCGTCGGCGTGGCGCAGCAGCACCAGCACGCAGATGAAGAAGGCGCCGCGCCGCTCGGCAGGCACGCCGTCGAGCGCGTGCAGCAGCTTGGCGCGGTTGGCTGCGGCGTCGCCATGGCTGCCTGCATAACGCGCCGAGAACAGGCCGGGGGCGCCGTCCAGGTGTTCCACGCACAGGCCGGAGTCATCGGCCAGCGCCGGCAGCCGGGTGATGCGGGCAGCGTGGCGCGCCTTCAACAGCGCGTTTTCGACAAACGTGGTGCCGGTTTCCTCGATGTCGAGCACGCCCAGGCTGCCCTGGGTCACCACCTCGAAACCGCTGCCGGCGAGCAGGCCCTCGAACTCGGCGAGCTTGCCGCGGTTGCCGCTGGCGAGCACCAGGCGCCGCACGGATCAGCCCTCCGCCAGCGCCGCGCGCTGTGCCGCGACCAGTTCGGCGATGCCCTTCTCGGCCAGCGCCAGCATGGCGTCCATCTCGTCACGGCGGAACGCGTGGCCCTCGGCGGTACCCTGCACTTCGATGAAGCCGCCGCCGTCGTTCATCACCACGTTCATGTCGGTATCGCAAGCCGAATCCTCGGCGTAGTCCAGATCCAGCACCGGCACGCCCTGGTAAACGCCGACCGATACCGCGGCCACCGCGCCGATGATCGGGCTGCGCTTGAGGTTCTCGCGCCGCATCAGGAAATTGACCGCGTCGACCAGTGCTACGTAAGCGCCGGTGATCGCCGCGGTGCGCGTGCCGCCGTCGGCCTGGATCACGTCGCAGTCGAGCGTGATGACGCGCTCGCCCAGCGCCTGCCGGTTGACACAGGCACGCAGCGAGCGGCCGATCAACCGCTGGATCTCCAGCGTGCGTCCGCCCTGCGAACCACGCGCGGCTTCGCGCTGGGTGCGCGTGCCGGTGGCGCGCGGCAGCATGCCGTACTCGGCGGTGACCCAGCCCTCGCCCTTGCCGCGCAGCCACGGCGGCACGCGGTCCTCGATGCTGGCGGTGCACAGCACGCGGGTGTCGCCGAAGCTCACCAGCACCGAGCCCTCGGCATGGCGGGTGTAGTGGCGTTGCAGGGTCACCGGACGCAGCTGGTCGCTGGCGCGGCCGCTCGGGCGGGTCATGGTCATGCGAGGGGCCTGGGTTGGGCAAGGCGGGAGGCGAGAGTTTACCATTGCCGCTTTCCACCGACCGCAAGGGCTCGACGCATGATCCGCAGCATGACGGCCTACGCCAGCGCCGAAACCCAGGGCCCCGCGGGCACGCTCAGCTGCGAGCTGCGCACCGTCAACCACCGTTACCTGGAACTCAGCCCGCGCCTGCCCGAGGAGCTGCGCAGCTTCGAGTCGGCACTGCGCGAGCGCGTGGCGGGGCGGCTGTCGCGCGGCAAGGTCGACCTGACCGTGCGCCTGCGCGGCAACGAGGCGCGCGGCGAGTCGCTGGAGGTCGACGAAGTGACCCTCGGCCGCCTGGCGACTCTGAACCGGGAACTGGCCGGACGCTTTCCGGGCATGCAGGTGCAGCTGACCGAGCTGTTGCGCTTTCCCGGCGTGCTGCGCCAGACCGAGGCCGATCCCGAGGCCCAGCAGGCGGCGCTGTTCGAGGTGCTCGACCGCGCGCTCGATGCGCTCAGCGCCACCCGCGAGCGCGAGGGTGCCCAGTTGGAAGCGATCCTGCGCGACAAACTCGATGCGATCGACCGCATCGTCGGCCAGGTGCGCGAGTGGATGCCGGAAATCCGCACCGCACTGCGCGCCCGCCTGGAGGCGCGGCTGGCCGACCTCAAGCAGCCCGCGGACCCCGGCCGGCTGGAGCAGGAGCTGGTGATGCAGATCACCCGCAGCGACGTCGACGAGGAACTCGATCGCCTGGCCACCCACGTGGCCGAGACCCGCCGCGTGCTGGGCCTGAAGGAACCGGTCGGGCGCCGCCTGGACTTCCTGATGCAGGAGTTCAATCGGGAGGCCAACACGCTCGGTTCCAAGTCGGTCGATGCGCGTTCGACCAACGCCGCGGTGGAACTGAAGGTGCTGATCGAGCAGATGCGCGAGCAGGTGCAGAACATCGAATGAGCGCGCCCATGGCCGGCACACTGTTCATCGTCGCCGCGCCGTCGGGTGCGGGCAAATCCACGCTCGTCAACGCGCTGCTGGAACGCGAGCCGACGATCTCGCTGTCGATCTCCCATACCACGCGGCCGCCGCGGGTGGGCGAGGAGTACGGGCGCCACTATTATTTCGTCGAGCGCGGCGAGTTCGAGCGGCAGATCGCCGCCGGCACCTTCCTCGAACATGCCGAAGTGCACGGCAATTTCTACGGCACCTCGGTCGCGACGGTGCAGGATCTGCTGGACCAGGGCCGCGACGTGCTGCTGGAGATCGACTGGCAGGGTGCCGCGCAGATCCGCCGCGCCAAGCCCGACTGCGTGAGCGTGTTCATCCTGCCGCCCTCGCGCGCCGAGCTGGAGCGGCGGTTGCGCGGGCGCGGGTCGGATGCGCCGGAAGTGATTGAGCGGCGCCTGCACAACTCGCGCGAGGAGATCGCCCACGCCCACGAGTTCGACTACATCGTGGTCAACGACGGGTTCGACGAGGCGTTGGGCGACCTGCGGGCGATCGTGCGGGCGGTGCGTCATCGCAGTGAGCTGCAGTGGCAGCGGCACGAGGCGTTGATTGCCGAACTGCTGGCCTGAAAGCTTCCTTCTCCCTCCGGGAAACGAATAGGCGCCAGGGCCGCGCGGAGCGGAAATTACCGGGATCGCGCGAACGGTCTTCCAGGCGAGGCCCGACCCCTCACCCCAGCCCTTTTCCCGGAAGGCAGCGGGGCGCTGGGCGCGCGGCTTGGCCTGCATCCGACGCTCGGCTACCTTAGTCCGCTTATGACCGCCCCCGCCGCCCTTCCCGAACCGCTGGTGCGCATCCGTGGCCTGACCACGGTGCTCAACGGCAAGACCATCTTCGATGCGCTGGACATGGACATCCCGCGCGGCAAGGTGACGGCCATCATGGGCCCCAGTGGCACCGGCAAGACCACGCTGCTCAAGCACATCACCGGACAGATGCGCGGCGACAGCGGCCAGGTGCTGGTCGACGGACAGAACGTGCCGGGGCTTTCGCGCGAGAAGCTGTTCGGGCTGCGCGAGAAGATCGGCTACCTGTTCCAGAACTCGGCGCTGCTGACCGACTTCGACGTGTTCGAGAACGTCGCCTTCCCGCTGCGCCAGCACACGAAGCTGCCGGAAGTGCTGATCCGCAACATCGTGCTGACCAAGCTGCAGGCGGTGGGCCTGCGCGGCGCCGCGGGCCTGATGCCGGCCGAGCTCTCCGGCGGCATGGCGCGGCGCGTGGCGCTGGCGCGGGCGATCGTGTTCGATCCGATGCTGATCCTCTACGACGAGCCCTTCGTCGGCCTGGATCCGATCGCGCTGAGCCAGGTGCTCAAGCTCATCCGCACGCTCAACGAAACGCTCGGCATCACCAGCGTGCTGGTGGCGCACGAGCTGGACGCGATCAAGCAGGTGGCCGACCTGGTCTATCTGATCGCCAACGGCAAGGTGGTGGCGCAGGGCGACCCCAAGACCATCGCCGGCGATGGTTCGCCCTGGACCCGCCAGTTCTTCGGCGGCGACATCGACGGTCCGGTGCCGTTCCAGTACCCCGCCGGCGACTACGCGCAGGCGCTGGGCCTGGCCGGAGACAAGGCATGAGCGCGCAGCCGCAACGCAACGTGATCCTCAACGCGCTGGCGCAGATCGGCGAAGCCGGCCTGTTCCTGCTGACCCTGCTGGCGGCGGTGCCGCGCAGCATGAAGCACGCGCGCGAGACGGTGCGCCAGCTGTGGTTCGTCGGTGCGATGAGCCTGACCATCATCATGGTCTGCGGCCTGTTCGTCGGCATGGTGCTGGGGTTGCAGCTCTACTACGTGCTGTCGATCTTCGGCGGCACCGCGGCCAGCGGCACGGTGGTGGCGATCGCGATCTACCGCGAGCTCGGCCCGGTGGTCACCGCGCTGCTGTTCGCCGGTCGCGCCGGCACCTCCATCACGGCCGAGATCGGCCTGATGCGCGCGACCGACCAGTTGGCCGCGATGGAGATGATGGCGGTCGACCCGATCGCGTACGTCGCCGTACCGCGTTACCTCGCCGGGCTGATCGCGATGCCGCTGCTTTGCGCGGTGTTCTGCGCGCTGGGCATCTTCGGCGGCCACCTGGTCGGCGTGACCTGGCTGGGCATCGACAATGGCACGTTCTGGTCGAACATGACCGCCACCGTCGACGTGTGGAAGGACGTGGTCAACGGCATCCTGGTCAAGAGCCTTGCCTTCGGCGCGGTGGTCTCGCTGATTGCCGTCTACCAGGGCTACACCACGCCGCCGACGAGCGAGGGCGTGGCCTACGCCACTACCCGCACCGTGGTCGCCTCGTCCATCGCGATCCTTGCGCTGGACTTCGTGCTGACCGCCTTTTTGATGTGATTCCCTGAGGACCTGAGCCGTGAGCCAGAGACATTCCTACGCCGTGGGCACCGGCCTGTTCATCGTGCTCGGCTTTGCCGCGCTGGCTTACCTGGCGACGCAGACCACCTCGGTGGCCAATACGCACCAGGGCGCGAGCTACACCGTCGAGGCGCACTTCGCCAACATCGGACAGCTCAAGGAGCGCGCACCGGTGAAGATCGCCGGCGTGCGCGTGGGCCAGGTGAGCTCGATCGTGCTCGATCCGAAGCAGGAAGCCGCCGACGTCAAGCTGTCCATCGACCAGGCGTACAGCCACATTCCGGATGACTCGATAGCGACGATCTTCACCAGCGGCCTGCTCGGCGACCAGTATGTGGGCATCCAGTACGGCAATTCGACGAAGGATCTGGCCGACGGTGGCACGCTGGCACGCACCAAGCCCGCGCAGCAGCTGGAGGAGATGCTCGGCAAGTTCTTCGGCGCCGGCGGCGTGGCAGACAACCTGGGCGGCAGCTACACGGTGAAGGCGCGCTTCAGCAACGTCGGGACGCTCTCGGTCGGTGCCCCGGTGAAGATGGCCGGCGTGGCGATCGGCAGCGTGGCCGCGGTGCACGCCGATCCGGTGAAACTGGACGCCGAAGTGGAGTTGTCGATCGACAAGAAGTACGACCAGATTCCCGACGATTCGGCCGCTGCAGTGTTCACCAGCGGTTTGATCGGCACCCAGTACGTTGCGATCCAGCCCGGCGGCTCGCCGGAGTTCCTGAAGAACGGCGACGAAATGGTGCTGACCCAGTCGGCGATGCAGCTGGAAGACCTGATCGGCAAATTCCTGGTCAACGGCTCGCCCGCCGAGAAGAAGGACGCCGCCAACGAATCCCCCGCCGGCAAGCAATGAGCCGGTATCCCACAAGGAGTTTCCCCATGTTGCGCACTCTGGCTTTCGCCATGGCCATCGCGTTCGGCACCGTGGCCGCCTCGCCCGTGCTCGCCCAGGACGCGGCCGCACAGGCGCCGGCTTCCCAGCAGAACCCCGAGCAGGTGGTGCAGGAGATTGCCCACCAGCTGGACACCACCATCGCCGGTCACCGGGACGAGCTGAAGAACGACAAGGAAAAGTTGATCTCGGTGATCGACGACGTCTTCCTGCCGCACTTCGACATCGATTACGCCTCGATCCTGGTGCTTGGCCGCCACGCCCGCGAGGCCACGCCCGAGCAGCGCGAACGCTTTGCCAAGGCGTTCTACAACTCGATCACTCACCGTTACGCCGAAGGCCTGCTCAACTACACCAAGGGCGCGGTGCAGGTGCTGCCGTTCAATGGCGACCTGAACGACAAGCGCACCGTGGTGCGCACCCAGGTGGTGCTGGACGACGGCAAGAAGCTCTCGGTCGACTACGCCTTCCGCAAGAGCAAGAACGGCGACTGGAAGGCGTACGACGTGATCATCGAGGGCATCTCCTACGTCACCAACTACCGCAACCAGGTCGACGCGGAGATCCGCAAGGTCGGCATCGAGAAGCTGATCGCCAACCTCGAGAACCAGGGCGAGAAGGCGCTGGAGTCGATGGACAAGGACAGCAAGGCCCCGTGAGCGTGCCCGCCTTCCAGCTCCATCGCGAGATGCCGGGCACGCTCGGCGTCAGCGGCGTGCTGAGCTTCGACACCGCCGCCGCCGCGCTGCAGGCGATCGGCGCGGCGCTGGTGGCCGCGCCGGTGACCCGGCTGGACCTGGCCGGCATCGAGCGCGCCGACAGCGCGGGCCTGGCCTGCGTGCTGGCGGCCCAGGCCGAGGCCCGTCGGCTCGGCCGCGAGCTGGTCGTGGAGAACATGCCCGCCGGCATGCGCGCGCTGGCGCAGGTGTGCGAGGTGGAGGCACTGGTCGACTGAGCTTGCGGTGCAGGCATGAAAAAGGGGCCCGCAGGCCCCTTTTTGTGCGCTCAAACCAGGCGCCGAAACCGGTCGAGCCGGTTACGGGTGCTTCTGATCGTCGGCCGGATGCTTGTTCTCCCACTGGTGCTGCTCGTCCAGCAACTGCTCCGGGTCGAAGTTGTCGTCGTTCAGGCCCTGCATCTGCTGGATGACCTCGGCCGGCGGGTTGCCGTCGTAGATCTGGTACAGGCGCCGCTGGCGGTACGCGTCGCGCATGAACACGTACGGGTCGTACGCCGACTCCAGGAAGCTCTCCGCATCGATGCCGCGCGAGCGCAGGGTCACCAGGTACATCATCTGCGGCAGGAACTGCTGGCCGTACTTGTAGTCGTGGTTGTGCGCGTAGATCGACAGCGGATCGAAGAAATAGCTGTCCACCGGCATGCGCCACACGTCGCGCACGGTGGTCGGCCCGATCAGCGGCAGCACCAGGTAATCGCCATCGGGCACGCCCCAACGCGCCAGGGTTACGCCGAAATCGTTGTCTTCCAGCGGAATGCCGAGCTGGCTGGCCGGGTCGAAAAAGCCGCCCAGGCCCAGCGTCAGGTTGACCAGGAAACGTCCGGTGCTCTGCAGCGCCTGTTTCGGCCGCGCCTGCAGAAGGTCGTTGGCGACCGTGATCGGCATGCGGATGTTGGTAAAGAAGTCGCTGACCGAACGTCGCACCGGCGGGTTCGTGACCTTGCGATAGCCCACCGCCACCGGGCGGATCACCGCCTGGTCCACCGTGTTGTTGAACGTGTAGACCTTGCGGTTGAACTTCTCCAGCGGATCGTCGGTACGCGGCTTGGCAATGGTGCAACCGGCCAGCAGGGCCAGGGCAGCCAGCGGCAACAGGCGGCTGGGCGAGAAACGGGGCAGGGAAAGCATCGGCTGAAGGGATCCGCTACGGGCACCACAAAAGTGTACCGCCTGGTTTTATATTTTTGCAGTCAGGCGGATCGGCGCCGGTCGGTCGGCGATCGAACCGCGCATGATACGCGCATGCCGCATTGCCAGCCAAGCCGGCGCTCGGCTACACTTGCCGGTCTCTAAGTTGCCTTTGTGCTTGAGGATTTCGCATGGCCCGCATTACCGTGGAAGATTGCCTCGAGGTGGTCGACAACCGCTTCGAGCTGGTGCTGATGGCGACCAAGCGCGCCCGCCAGCTGGAGAAGGGCGCCGAGCCGGCGGTCCATCCGGATCACGACAAGCCGACCGTGCTTGCCCTGCGCGAGATCGCCGATCGCCGCATCGACCAGGCCACCATCGACGAGATCGACAAGGCCGAGCGCGAGCGCGCCGAGCGCGAGGCGCTGGAGTGGGCCGCGGCCGAGGTCGACGACGACCTTTCCAAGGGCGGCGACGACTGATGCACGCCGGCGGCTGCCGCTCGCGCAGTCGCCTTGCCGGCATCGCCGGCGCCTTCGCCACACCTGGCCATAACCCGCACGGAAGCACTGTCTGAACGGGGATCGCGAACCCATGACGGCGACCACGCCTTCCGCTCCCGTGGACCCGTCCGTGCTGCCCCCCTACGTGCTGGCGCTCAAGGAGCGCGTTGCCTATCTCCCGGAAGCCCAGGTGGCGCGCGTGCTGCGCGCCTACGAGGTGGGCGCGCATGCGCACCGCGGCCAGGAGCGCAAGAGCGGCGAGCCGTACATCACCCATCCGGTCGCGGTCGCCGGCATCCTGGCGGAGCTCGGCTTGGACGCCGAGACCATCATTTCGGCGATCCTCCACGACACGCTGGAAGACACCGAGCTCAGCCGCGAGGAAATCACGGCGGAGTTCGGCGACGTCGTGGCCGATCTGGTCGATGGTGTCACCAAGCTGGACAAGATGCGTTTCTCCAGTCGCCAGGAGGCCGACGCGGAAAGTTTCCGCAAGATGCTGTTGGCGATGGCGCGCGACATCCGCGTGATCCTGATCAAGCTTGCCGATCGCCTGCACAACATGCGTACGCTCGGCGCCAAGGAGCCGTCCGCGCGCCGGCGCATCGCCCGCGAGACGCTGGAGATCTATGCGCCGATCGCCCAGCGCCTGGGCATGAACAAGTTCAAGGCGGAGCTGCAGGACCTGGGCTTTCGCGCGCTTTACCCGGATCGCTACCGCGTCATCAGCGAGCGTATCCGCGCCGCGCTTGGCAACCGCCGCGAAGTGATGAGCAAGATCGAGCACGCGCTCGCCACCCGGCTGGCCGCCGAGCACCTGCCGGCCAAAGTGGTGGGGCGCATCAAGTCGCCGTGGAGCATCTATTCGAAGATGCGCAACGAGCACAAGAGCTTCGCCCAGCTGATGGACGTGTATGGCTTCCGCGTGGTGGTCGACACCGCGATGAGCTGCTACATGGCGCTGGGCGCGGTCCATTCGCTCTACAGCCCGGTCGACCGCCGCTTCAAGGATTTCATCGCGATCCCCAAGGCCAACGGCTACCAGTCGCTGCACACCGTGCTGCTGGGGCCATTTGGCGCGCCGATCGAGGTGCAGGTGCGCACGGCCGAGATGGATTCGGTGGCCGAGCGGGGCGTGGCCGCGCACTGGGCCTACAAGACCGATTCGGGCCCGGCCAACAGCGCGCAGGCACGCGCGCGCGAATGGCTCTCCGCGCTGGCCGACAGCCAGGCGCACACGCCTTCGTCGGCCGAGTTCATCGAGAACGTCAAGATCGACCTGTTCCCGGACGAGGTCTACCTGTTCACGCCGCGCGGCGACATCCTGGCGCTGCCGCGCAACTCCACCGCGCTCGACTTCGCCTACGCCGTGCACACCGATGTCGGTGACCACGCGGTCGCCGCGCGGGTGGACAAGAAGCTGCTGCCGCTGCGCACGCGGCTGGAGTCGGGCCAACTGGTGGAAATCATCACCGCGCCCTCGGCGGTACCCAATCCGGCCTGGCTCGAGTTCGTGGTCACCGGCAAGGCGCGCACCGCGATCCGGCAGTACCTCAAGCACCTGCAGCACGAGGACGCGGTGGACTTCGGCCATCGCATGCTCGACCGCGCGCTGGACGCACTGGGCACCAACATCGACGCGATTCCCGCCAAGGTGCTCGAACGCTTTCTTGAAGAGGCCAAGCTGCGCCGGCTGGAAGAGCTGCTGGCCGACATCGCGCTGGGCAACCGCATGCCCGATCAGGTCGCGCATCATCTGGTCGCGTTGCGTGGTGGCGGTCGCCCGACCGAGGCGCCGCACACGCACGAAAACATACGCATCACCGGTGCCGAGCGCGGCGTGCTGAGCTTCGGCAACTGCTGCCACCCGCTGCCGGGCGACGAGATCATCGGCTATCTGTCTTCGGGCAAGGGCATCGTCGTGCATCGCGTGGAATGCCCCAACGTGGCCGAGTTCCGCAAGTCGCCCGCGCGCTGCGTGGGAATCGAATGGGATCGTGACGTGCAGGGCGATTACCGCGCGGAACTTCGCATCGAAGTCATCAACCGCCCGGGCGTGCTCGCCACCGTGGCCGCCGCCATCGCCGCGGCCGACTCCAACATCGAGAACGTCGAATACGTCGAGCGTGACGCTGCCGCGGCCACCCTGCTGTTCGCGATGGAAGTGAAGAACCGCAAGCACCTGGCCGACGTGATCCGTCGCGTGCGGCGCACTGGCGTAGTGAGCGGGGCCTACCGTTATCCGCTGTAACGCGTAGGGCGGGCTTCCGCCCATCGACCGCCTCGCGCGATGGCCGCTGGGCCGAAGCCTGCCCACTCGCCGGCCACCCCGCACCGCTCTAGACTTGGCCTTCCCCCTCTACAAGGCCACGCCATGTCCCGCAGCATCGTCTCCACCGGCCAGGCTCCCGCCGCCATCGGTCCCTATTCGCAAGCCGTGCGTGCCGGCAAAACCGTGTACTTTTCCGGCCAGATCCCGCTGGATCCGGCCAGTGGCAACCTGGTCGAGGGCGACATCAGCGCGCAGACCCGCCGCGTGTTCGACAACCTCACGGCAGTAGCCAAGGCGGCCGGCGGCTCGCTGTCGCAGTTCGTGCGGGTGGGTATCTACGTCACCGACCTTGCCAACTTCGCCGCCGTCAATGCCGTGATGGCCGAGTATTTCCAGCAGCCGTACCCGGCGCGTTCCACCATCGAGGTGTCGGCGCTGCCCAAGGGCGCGCAGGTGGAAGTCGACGCGATCATGGTCATGGATTGATCCATCGGTCGCATTGCGCCGCGGACTGACCGCCCGGCGCGGCCTGCACCGACATCACCCTGCTGCATCCTGGCGGGGCGCTGGGCTAGGCTAGCGACTCATGCCCGCCCGCAGCGCCAGCGTCGCCACCCCGCCTGCCGCCGATCCCGGCCTGTCGCCGGTCGGTGCGCTGCCGGGCGTCGGTCCGGCGCTGGCCGCCACGCTTGCCAGGCTCGGGCTGGAGCGTGTGCAGGACCTTTGGTTCCACCTGCCGCTGCGCTACGAAGACAAGACCCGCGTGACCGCCATTGGCGACCTGCGGCCTGGCGAACGCGCGCAGGTGCTGGGCATAGTGGAAGCGGTCGAGCGCGGCTTCCGCTACCGGCCGCAGTTGAAGGTCGCGATCGGCGACGATTCGCGCCAGACCCTGCTGCTGCGCTTCTTCCACTTCAACCGCGCGCAGGCCGAGCAGCTCAAGCCTGGCCAGAAGCTGTTGTGCTACGGCGAGGTACGCCATGGCGCCCAGGGCCTGGAGATGGTGCATCCGCAGTATCAGCGCGTGGGCGAGGACCAGGCCGTGGCGGTGGACGAGCGACTGAGCCCGATCTATCCCACCACCGAGGGGCTGGGTCAGAAGCGGCTGGTCGGCGTGATCGACAAGGCGCTGGCGTTGCTGCCGCCGGATGCGGCGCTGGAGCTGATTCCACCGTCGCTGTGCGCGACGCACGGGCTGACCTCGCTGCGCGATGCGCTGCTCTATGCACACCGCCCTCCACCGGATGCGCCGCTGACGGACCTCGTCAACGGCCGCCACCCGGCGCAGCAGCGGCTCGCTTTCGAGGAGCTGCTGTCCCAGCACCTGAGCCTCAAGCGCATGCGCGCGGCCGTACGCCGTCGGCGAGCGCCGGAGCTGGATGGGGACGGCGAACTGCGCGGCCGCTTTGTCGGCGGCCTGCCGTTCCGGCTCACGGGCGCGCAGCAGCGCGTCACGCACGACGTGCTTGCCGATATCGCGTGCGCCAAGCCGATGCTGCGGCTGGTGCAGGGCGACGTGGGCAGCGGCAAGACCGCGGTCGCCGCGCTGGCGGCGCTGGCTGCCGTGGAAGCGGGCTGGCAAGTGGCGCTGATGGCGCCGACCGAACTGCTTGCCGAGCAGCACCTGCGCAATTTCCGGCACTGGCTGGAGCCGCTGGGCGTCGCGGTGGAATGGCTCGCTGGCAAGCAGCAGGGCAAGGCTCGCGCGCAGGCACTAGCGCGCGTGGCCGCAGGCGCGTCCGTGGTGATCGGCACGCACGCGCTCATGCAGGAAGGCGTGGCATTCGCCCGCCTGGGCCTGGTCATCGTGGACGAGCAGCATCGCTTCGGGGTGCAGCAGCGGCTGGCACTGCGCGACAAGGGGATGGAAGGCGATCTGGTCCCGCACCAGCTGGTGCTCACCGCCACGCCGATCCCGCGAACGCTGGCGATGAGCGCGTACGCGGACCTGGATGTTTCCTCCATCGACGAATTGCCGCCCGGACGCACGCCCGTGCAGACCGTGGCGGTGTCCAATGCGCGCCGCGCCGAGGTCATCGAACGCATCCACGCCGCGTGCGCGGAAGGGCGACAGGCGTACTGGGTGTGCACGCTGATCGAGGAATCCGAGCAGCTGCGCGCGCAGGCGGCCGAGGTGGCGCATGCGGAGCTTTCCGCGACGCTGGAAGGCTGTCGCGTGGGGTTGGTCCACGGGCGGATGAAGCCGAAAGAAAAACAGGCGGTGATGGACGCCTTCAAGGCCGGCGAACTCGCCGTGCTGGTCGCCACCACCGTGATCGAGGTGGGCGTGGACGTGCCCAACGCCAGCCTGATGGTGATCGAGAACAGCGAGCGCCTGGGCCTTGCCCAGTTGCACCAGCTGCGCGGGCGCGTGGGCCGCGGCGCGGTCGCTTCCAATTGCGTGTTGCTGTACCAGCCGCCGCTGGGCCAGCTCGCACGCGAGCGCCTCAATGTGATGCGCGAGACCTGCGACGGCTTCCGCATCGCCGAGAAGGATCTCGAGTTGCGCGGCCCTGGCGAAGTGCTCGGCACGCGCCAGACCGGCCAGCTCGCCTTCCGCATCGCCGATCTTGCGCGTGACGCACACCTGCTGCCGGCAGTGCAGCAGGTCGGCGAAGCGATGTTGCGCCAGCACCCGCGCGCGGCCGAACGGCTGATCGAACGGTGGATTGGCGCCGCTGCGCGCTACGCGCACGCCTGAGGCCTCTTCGGGGGAGCGGTCTGCAGGCGATGCTTATCGGCTTCGCGAAGGAGTGTCGCCACGCGGGCGGGCTTCCGCAAAAATCGAAAGCCCCGATCCCCTAAGCTATGGTTTTGCCGCAGGCTCCGCATGACCCGACCGCAACTCCTGATCGATACCGACCCCGGCGTGGATGACGCGCTGGCTATCCTGATGGCTCATGCGCACGCCGATGTCGCCGGCCTCTCCATTGCGGCGGGCAACGTCGGCCTTGACCACACGGTGCGCAACGCGCGCGTGCTGGTCGATCTGCTCGGCGCCGCGACGCCGGTGTTCCCGGGCTGTGCCACGCCGCTGGTGCGCCTGCCGGAAGAGGATGCCGCCTTCGTGCACGGTCGCGACGGTTTCGGCGACGTGGGCTTTCCGCAGCCCGCGGCCACTGCGGAAGACGAGGCGGCCGCGCTGGCACTGCTGCGGCTGACCCGCGAGCGGCCCGGCGAACTGACCTTGGTCGCGCTGGCGCCGCTGACCAACGTGGCGCTGGCGCTGCGGCTGGACCCGACCCTGCCGCAACGGGTCAAGCGACTGGTGGTGATGGGCGGCGCGGTGACCGGGCAGGGCAATACCAGTCGCGTGCCGGCCGAATTCAACATCGGTTTCGATCCGGAGGCCGCGCACGTGGTGTTCGAAGCGTTCGCGGATTTCGATTTGGTCGACTGGGAGCTGACCCTGCGCCACGCCTTCGACGAGGATGCGTTCGATGGCTGGCTCGCCGCCGGCGACCGGCGCGCGGCGTTTTACGGCAACATTTGCCAGGTGGCTCGCAAGACCAATCGCGAGCGTGGCCGGCGCGGGATCATCGCCGCGGACGCGCTGGCGATGGCCGTAGCAATCGATCCGGCGGTGGTGGTGCGCAGCGAGCGGCGTGCGGTAGCGGTGGAACTTGACGGCCGGCTGACCCGCGGCGCCACCGTGGTTGACTGGGCCGGCCGGTTGGGCCGCCCGGCCAACGCCAACGTGGTGCTGGAACTGGATCAGGATCGGTTCGCGGCGATGGTTCGGCGGGCGCTCGGCGCCAGCTGAAGCGCTCCGCGATATTCGGCCGTTCCCCGTCACCTTGGGTCAAGTTGACCGTGCCGTCACCTGGCAGCTACAATGCCGCTCTTTTCACCCGCCGCTTTGAGCCCGTCATGAAGCCCGATATCCATCCCAACTACCGTCCGGTCGTTTTCCAGGACCTGTCGTCCGAGTTCGCGTTCCTGACGCGTTCGACGATCGCCACCAAGGAAACCGTCAAGTGGGAAGACGGCAACGAGTACCCGCTGGTCAAGGTGGATATCTCCAGCCAGTCGCACCCGTTCTACACCGGCAAGCAGAAGACCCTCGACGTGGGCGGCCGCGTGGACAAGTTCCGCCGCCGTTACGGCCAGAAGTAAGCGAAGGTCGCTGCACGCCCGCCGCCGCGGCGGTGGCGGGTCTGACATTCCAGGACACGGGGCGGGCCACTGGCTCGCCCCGTGTCCTTTTGCGTGTCCGTACGGTCCATCCGCGGGCGGATGTGCGCCGGCCGATGTGCGATAATGCGCCGGTTGCATCGGCCGCTTTCCCCAAGCGCGATGCCATTCCCTTGCCGGGCGGTGCCTTTTCGCGGACGCCTCCGGTACGTCTTTAGAGAAGGAGGTTCCCGTGTCCGATTCCAAGGTCGTCAAGCTCGTCGATGAATCGAGCAACCGCAGCGCCGAGCTGCCCCTGCTGAGCGGCACGCTGGGGCCCTCGTGCATCGACCTTGGCACGCTGTACAAGGACACCGGCCACTTCACGTACGACCCGGGCTTCGGTTCGACCGCCAGCACCAAGAGCGCGATCACCTACATCGACGGCGACAAGGGTGTGCTGCTGTACCGCGGCTATCCGATCGAGCAGCTGGCCGAGAAGTCGACGTTCCTGGAGGTGGCCTACCTGCTGCTCAACGGCGAACTGCCGAAGAAGGACGATTTCGCGTCCTTCGAGCACCAGATCACGCATCACACGATGATGCACGAGTCGCTGAAGAACTTCTTCCAGGGCTTCCACCACGACGCGCACCCGATGGCCATGCTTGCCGCCTCGGTCGCATCGCTCTCGGCGTTCTACCACGACGACCTCAACGTCGATGATCCGGCCGACCGCAAGCTCGCCGCGATTCGCCTGATCGCCAAGATGCCCACGATTGCCGCGGCCTGCTACCGCTATTCGATCGGCTGGCCGTTCCGTTATCCGCGCAACAACCTCGAGTATGTCGAGCGCTTCCTGCACATGATGTTCGAGGTGCCGAGCGAACCGCTGCAGCTCAACCCGGTGGCTGCCAAGGCGCTGGACCTGCTGTTCATCCTGCACGCCGACCACGAGCAGAACGCCTCCACCTCGACCGTCCGCCTGGTCGGTTCGACCGGCGCAAATCCTTATGCTTCGATCGCAGCAGGCATCACTGCGCTGTGGGGTCCCGCGCACGGCGGCGCCAACGAGGCGGTGCTGGAGATGCTGCAGGAGATCGGCACGCCCGATCGGGTCGACACCGCGGTCAAGCGCGCCAAGGACAAGAACGACAACTTCCGCCTGATGGGCTTCGGCCACCGCGTCTACAAGAACTTCGATCCCCGCGCCAAGATCATCCGCGAGATGTGCCACAAGGTGCTCGCCGAGCTGGGCGTCAACGACCCGCTGCTCGACGTGGCGATGAAGCTGGAAGAGGCGGCGCTGAAGGACGACTACTTCGTCGAGCGCAAGCTGTACCCGAACGTCGACTTCTACTCGGGCATCATCTACAAGGCGCTGGGCATTCCGACCGAGATGTTCACCGTGATGTTCGCCATCGCGCGCACGGCCGGCTGGATCTCGCACTGGATCGAACAGCACGAGACCCCGGGTTCGCGCATCGGCCGCCCGCGCCAGATCTATACCGGCGCCGACGTGCGCGATTACACGGCGCTCGACAAGCGCTGATCAAAGCGTTTTGCCGACCCGAAACGCCCCGGCATGCCGGGGCGTTTTTCGTTTGCGTTGACTGGCAGGAGCCCAGCTGTGCACGACCGCGCGGCCGACAGGCACGTGGCGGTCGCGCTCAGGTGCGCTGCGCCGCGATGTGAGGTGCTCAGCGGCGAACCGCGGCCAGCATGCGTTCGAACTCGTCTTCGGCGGTAGGCTCGGCCAGCAATTCCTGGACCGCGCCCAACGAAGCGCGTCGCATCGGCTTCTCGTCGATGCGATCCAGGGGTGCCTGGCGCAAGGCATCGCGCGGCATCACGGTGAGGTCGAAGGGCAGTCCGTCGGCGGCGAACAACAGCACCGGATAGTCGGCCTGCTCCTCGCGATCCAGGCGCAGCCGACGGGTCTGCACTTCCGCCGGCACGCCATGCTCGTGCAGGAACAGCATCACCGCATCGGGATCATCGCTGAATACGTGAAGGCAGACGGCCGAATGCGCGTCCGCCGTGCCCTCGAGCACCGGGCCGACCAGCCGTGGGTCGAAGCGTCCAAGAAAGCGCATCGCCTCCAGCGCGGCTTCGCGCCGTGCCTTCAGCTGCTGCGGCTGGCTGTCCGCGTCGAACAGACGCTGGCGCTCGCGCAGTGCGTCTTCGATTTCCTGGTTGCGCGGCAACGCCTGAGCGTCATGGATGCCCAGCCGCTCGGCGGCCTTGAGCTTGGCGTGGTGGAAGTCGCGAATGCCGTGCTCGCTCATCAGCCGGGCGGCCTCCTGGGCCACGCGCAGCCGGTTGCGCTGCTGGCGGTCCTGGGCATGGATGCGATGGTGATCGCCGCGTGCCATGTCGTTCCTCCGTGGGGCCGGATCGGCAGCAAAGCCGATCCGGCGTGAGCGGTGCGTCGCCGCAAATGGCCGTCAGAAGATGTCGTACGGGTGTTGCTCGTCCTGGTTCTGCTGCTGCTGCGCCGCCTGGGCGCGAAGGCGGTCGACGTCTTCGACCTTGAGGATCTCGCTCATCGCGTTGGGATCGTTGGGGGCCGTGGGCAGGCCGCTCTGGCGGTTGATCTGCACGGTGGCGATACCTGGCGGCATCGGCAAGGCGTTGGACGGCATGTCCTTGAGCACCGCGCCCATGTACCCCATCCAGATCGGTAGCGCGGCCTGTGCGCCGAATTCGCCGACACCGTTGGCGCGACCGAGCGAGCTGAAATCGTCGAAGCCGACCCACACCGACGTCGAGACGTCGCCGTTGAAGCCGACGAACCAGGCGTCGCGGTGGTCGTTGGTCGAGCCGGTCTTGCCGGCCAGGTCATCGCGGCCCAGCGCCTTGGCCGCATAACCGGTGCCGCGCAGGATCACGTCCTTCATCAGCGAGGTGATCAGGTAGTCGTTGCGTACATCGATCACCTGAGGCGCGAGCAACGGCGGGTGTGCGCCCTCGCCATGGGCGTCGGCCGGCAGCACGGCATCGCCCACGCCCGCCACCGTGCTGGCACCGGCCGGCACCGCGGCGATCGCGTTCGCCGGGTGTCCGCCGATGTCCGCTGGCGGTGGGCCAGGCGGGCGGGTGTCGAGCAGGCGCTCCTGGCAAGTGCGGCAGGCGCGGGTCGGGTTGGCGACATAGACCGGCTTGCCGTCGCGGCCATCGATCTCCTTGATGAAGTAAGGCGAGACGAGGTAGCCGCCGTTGGCGAACACCGCGTAGCCGCGCGCCATGCCCATCGGCGAGACCGACGCGGTGCCCAGCGCCAGCGACAGGTTTTTCGGCAACGCATCGGGCGGGAAGCCGAAGCGCGTGATGTAGTCGCGTGCGAAGCGCACGCCGATGGCGTCGAGCAGGCGCACCGAGACCAGGTTCTTCGACTCGACCAGCGCCTCGCGCAGGCGCATCGGACCGTCGAACTTGCCGTCGTCGTTCTCCGGCGTCCACAGTCCGTTGGGCTTGGAAGGATCGGGCAGGGCGAGCGGCGCGTCGTTGACGATCGAGGCCGGGGTGAAGCCGCGCTCGAACGCCGCCGAATAAAGGTACGGCTTGAAGCTGGAGCCGGGCTGGCGAGCAGCCATCACCGCGCGATTGAACTTGCTGCGCAGGAAGCTGTAGCCGCCGACCAGCGCCTGCACCGAGCCGTCTTCCGGGTTCACCGAAACCAGCGCGCCCTGCACCTTGGGGAGCTGGGCCAGTTCCCAGTCGCCCTTGTCGTTGCGCGCCACGCGCACGATGTCGCCGCGCTTGAGTACATCGTCGACGCTCTTGGGCGTCGCGCCAGTGTGGTTCTCGTTGCGATAGGGGCGCGCCCACGCGACCGCTTCGAGGCCCAGTTCCACCGTTTGCCGGCTGGCCAGGTAAAGCGCGGCCTTGCCGTCGCCCACGGCAGTGACGATCGCCGGCTGCATGCCGGAGATGTCGGTATACCCGGAGAGCAGTCGGTCCAGATCGGCGTTGCCTGCGTCGGGCGCCAACGCCTGGTGTGCCTCGGGACCGCGCCAGCCGTGGCGGCGGTCGTAGGCGACCAGGCCGTCGCGCATGGCTTCCACCGCCGCCTGCTGCCGGGCGCTGGTGACGGTCGTGCGGACCACGTAGCCTTCGGTCAGTGCGTCATTGCCGAGCCGGTCGAGCGCCTGCAGGCGCACCATCTCGGCGAGGTACGGCGCATCCACCTCGATCGGCTGTTCGTGCGGGAAGGCGTTGTTCGGCTCGTCCACCGCCTGTTCGTACTCGGCCTGGCTGATGTAGCGGTGTTCCTGCATCTGGCCGAGCACCCAGTTGCGGCGCGCCAGCATGCGCTGGGGGCTGTTGATGGGATTGACCAGCGAGGGCAACTGGAAGGTCGAGGCGATGGTCGCGCACTGGGCGATCGTCAGCTGGTCCAGCGTCTTGCCGTAGTAATACTCGGCGGCG
Organism: Frateuria sp. GZRe14; assembly: GCF_051900395.1. Classification (NCBI taxonomy): domain Bacteria; kingdom Pseudomonadati; phylum Pseudomonadota; class Gammaproteobacteria; order Lysobacterales; family Rhodanobacteraceae; genus Frateuria; species Frateuria sp. GZRe14. The sequence continues at coordinate 557,668 of NZ_JBHZGJ010000001.1, forward strand.
GCCGCCACACCGTAGGAGCGGTGGCCCAGGAACATCTTGTTGAGGTAGAGCTCCAGGATCTGGTCCTTGGTCAGCTCGTTCTCCATGCGCAGCGCGATGAAGATTTCGATCAGCTTGCGCGAGTAAAGCTTCTCCGGACTCAGGAAGAAGTTGCGCGCCACCTGCTGGGTGATGGTCGAGCCGCCCGAACCCTTGTCGCCGCCGGAGATGATCACGTGCCAGCCGGCGCGCGCGATGCCGTGCCAGTCCACGCCCGGGTGGTTGTAGAAATCGGCATCCTCGGCCGCCAGCACCGCGTGCTTGAGCTTGTCCGGCACGTTGGCGATGTCGACCGGGATGCGCCGGGTCTCGCCGAACGTGGCGATCAGCTTGCCGTCGGCGCTGAGCACCCGCAGCGGCACCTGCATGTGGTAGTCCTTCAGCACCGCCACCGAAGGCAGGCGAGGGGAAACCAGCCAGTAGGCGACTCCTACGGCGGCGATGGCCAGGAACACACCGGTGAAGGCCAGGATCAAGGCCCAGCGCAGCAGACGCTTAAAAATTTGCATGGTTTGGAAGAGCGAGACTCAAGTCAAAACACTGTCGAGTATAGATGTTGCACTATCGATCGCCCGCCCGAACCGGGGCTGGATCGCGAAAACGGCCCACCAGGGGCGGTGTCAACCAAATGTGCAGGCCATCACGCCATTTTGTTGAGAAAGTTGCCGTAGGCCGTTGCCATAGCGTTAATTTTTCGATCTAATGCCTTCGCGCATCCGCCGGTTTCCGGCCCGGACGCCAGGGGCCAAGGGGGAAAATCGTGGGTCTGTTTACACCCAAGAAGCCGTCGCTGATCGGCGTCGACATCAGTTCGACCGCGGTCAAGCTGCTACAGCTGAGCCAGGCCGGTGGCCGTTATCGCGTGGAGCACTACGCGGTCGAGCCACTGCCCCCCAACGCCGTGGTCGAGAAGAACATCGTCGAGGTCGAGGCGGTGGGCGAGGCGATCCGACGGGCGTTGGCGCGGTCCGGTTCCAAACTCAAGCACGCTTCGGCGGCGGTGGCCGGCTCGGCCGTGATCACGCGCATCGTGCCGATGTCCGGGGATCTTTCCGAGGAAGACCTCGAGGGCCAGATCCAGGTCGAGGCCAACCAGTACATTCCCTACCCGATCGACGAGGTCAGCCTCGATTTCGAGGTAATGGGGCCGGTGCGCGACAACCCGGACATGAACAACGTCCTGCTGGCCGCCTCGCGCACCGAGAACGTGGACATGCGCGTCGCCGCGCTGGACCTGGGTGGCCTCGCCGCCAAGGTGATCGACGTGGAAGCCTTCGCGATGGAGAACGCCTTCGCGATGCTGGTCGACCAGCTCAACGTCAGCCGCGATGCGCTGGTCGCCGTGGTCGACATCGGCGCCACCATGACCACGCTGTCGGTGCTGCGCCACCAGCGCACCATCTATTCGCGCGAACAGGTCTTCGGCGGCAAGCAACTCACTGACGAAATCATGCGTCGCTACGGCCTCTCCTACGAGGAGGCCGGTCGCGCCAAACGCAAGGGCGGCCTGCCCGAGTCCTACGAGACCGAGGCGCTGGAGCCGTTCAAGGAAGCGCTGATCCAGCAGATCAGCCGCCTGCTGCAGTTCTTCTTCGCCGGCAGCGAGTACAGCAAGGTCGACCAGGTGGTGCTGGCCGGCGGTTGCGCCTCGATCGAGGGCCTCTGCCCGATGCTGGAGGAACAGCTGGGCGTGCCGTGCATGGTGGCCAATCCGCTGGCGCGCATGTCGCTGGCGCCCAAGGTGCAGGCGCAATCGCTGGCGCAGGATGCCCCCGCGCTGATGATCGCCGTCGGCCTGGCGCTCAGGAGTTTCGACTGATGGCACACATCAACCTCCTTCCCTGGCGTGCCGAACGGCGCAAGCAGCGCGAGCGCGAATTCTTCATGCAGCTCGGCGCGGCCTTCGGGGCGGCGCTGTTGGCGTTGTTCCTGTGGTCGTTCTGGATGGGCATGCGCATCGACAACCAGAACGAGCGCAACGCCTACCTGCAGGGCGAGATCAAGCAACTGGATGAGCGCATCGCCAAGATCAAGGACCTGGAGAACGTCCGCCAGCGCCTGCTCGCCCGCAAGCAGATCATCGAGCAGTTGCAGGCCAACCGCTCGCAGATGGTCCACCTGTTCGACGAACTGGTGAAGACGATCCCGGCCAGTGTGCGACTGACGAGCATGAAGCAGAACTCGGATTCGATGGTGCTCTCCGGCGTGGCCCAGTCCAACGCCAGCGTGGCCGAATACATGCGCAACCTCGATGGCTCGCCCTGGATGGGCAATGCCGACCTGGACAAGACCCAGATCCAGTACCGCGCCGGGCGCATGCCGTACACGTTCGGCCTGCGCGTCAAGCTGAGCCAGCCAAATGCGGAGGAGCCGGGCAAGACGCCAGTGCTGCTGGATGACAGTGGCACGCCCTCGAGGGGATCCTCGGCTTCGGCCGTCAGCGGGGGGGCTGGCAAATGAAGTTCTTCGATGAATTGCGCAGCCTGGACCGCAACAACATCGGCGGCTGGTCCCGGTCGGTCAAGATCTTCTTCACCGTGCTGGTCTTCCTGATCGTGATGTTCCTGGGCTGGTACCTGCACGTCAGCGACCAGCAGGACACGCTGGCGAGCCTGGCTTCCAAGGAGGTCTCGCTCAAGCAGGAATTCACCCAGAAGCAGGCCAAGGCGGTCAATCTCGAGGCGTTGCAACAGCAGCTCGACGAGATGCAGGACATGCTGCGCCAGCTGCTGCGCCAGCTACCCAGCAAGACCGAGATGCCGGAGCTGCTGGTGGACATTTCGCAGACCGCGCTGGCGGCGGGCCTGGAGATCCAGGTATTCGATCCCGGCACCGAGAAACCCAAGGATTTCTACGCCGAGGAGCCGATCGAGCTGAAGATGGTCGGAACCTACCACCAGTTCGGCAATTTCATCAGCGGCGTGGCCTCGCTGCCGCGCGTGGTGATCCTCACGATGCATGACGTTTCGCTGTCCACCCAGCTTCCGGTCGGTCCCAACGGGGAACCGCCGGCCGGCGGCCAGCTCGTGCTGCAGGGCACGGTCAAGACTTACCGCTACCTGGAAGACAACGAGAGCGCCGAGAGCAAGGCCACGAAGGGCAAGGGCAAGGCGAGGGGGCGCAAATGAGCAGCTTGAATGCCGTCAGGCCCGCCCGCGTGGCGCGGCTGCTGTTGATGCTCGCCGCGCTTGCGCTGCTGGCCGGCTGCACCCGCGGCATGTCCGACCTGCGTGACTGGGTCGCCCAGGAAAAGAGCAAGAAGGGTGCGCCGATCCCCCCCTTGCCGGTCATCAAGACGTTCGAAACCTTCCAGTATTCGGACGAGGGCAAGCGCGACCCGTTCAGCGCGAGCACCGCCGAGACGCAGCCCAGTGGTCCGTCCAACGGCCCGCGTCCGGACGAGGGCCGCCCCAAAGAGCCACTTGAGATGTTCGCGCTGGACAGCCTGAAGATGGTGGGCACGGTCGGCAACGGCGCCGGCATCGAGGCGCTGGTGAAGGACCCCGGTGGCGTTATCCATCGCGTCCACGTCAATGAATACATGGGACAGAATTACGGTCGGGTCACCGACATCGCGGAAGACCACGTCGACCTGGTCGAACTGGTCTCCAATGGCAATGGCGGCTGGATGGAACGTTCGGCCAGCATCGGGCTCGGCGACAAATGAACACAGGGGCTGACGCAATGAGCAACCACATCCAACCTGTCCGGGGCCGAGCCATGCGCCAAGCACGCCGCTGCCTGTTGACGGGCCTGCTGATGGCCGCAGCCGCATGGGCGGGCGATGCCATGGCAGCCACCAACACGCTCAAGGGGATCAGTTACGACACGTTGCCGGGGGGCAAGGTCGAACTGCACATGAATTTCGCTGGCGGCCCGCCGCCGCAGCCGCGCATCTTCACCACCGGCAATCCGCCGCGCATCGCGGTCGATTTCGCTGACACGACCAACGCGGCTCCGCGTCATCTGGACATCGGCAAGGGCTCGACCTCCGGCGTGTCGGCGGTTTCCGCCGGCGGTCGCACCCGCGTGGTGGTCGAACTGATGCGCGATGCCTCGTATGACACGCGCGTGGACGGCAACGACCTGGTGATGACCGTCGACAACGGCACCGCGGCACAGACCACCACCACCGCCTCGACGATCGACCCGACCAAGGCGCTGCCTTCGAGCATGAACGGCCCGTCGGTATCCGGCATCGACTTCCGTCGTGGTCCAAACGGCGAAGGCCGCGTGCTGGTCGGCTTCACCGGCGCTGGCGCGGATGTGGACATGCACCGCGAGGGCGACAAGCTCATCGTCAACCTGAGCCACGTGAAGCTGCCGGCCGAACAGGCCCAGCGCCTGGATGTGCTCGATTTCGCCACGCCGGTGCAGTCGATCACCACCCGCGCCGGGATGGGCGGCGGTGCGCACATGGAGATCGGCCTGAAGGGCAACGTGGAGACCTCCTCCTACCAGACCGCCGACCAGTACGTGGTCGAGGTCGCGCCCAAGAAGGATGCCGCGACCGCCGATGGCAAGCTGGCCAAGGGCCAGCCGCCGGCCTACAACGGCACCCGCGTGACTTTCAACTTCCAGGACATCCCGGTGCGAGCCGCGCTGCAGTTCATTGCGGAAATGTCCAAGAAGAACCTGGTCGTGGCCGACAGCGTGGGTGGCAGCGTCACCCTGCGGCTGGTGAACGTGCCGTGGGACCAGGCGCTGGACGTGATCCTGCGTGCCAAGGGGCTGGACAAGCGGAGTGACGGCAACGTCATCTGGATCGCTCCGCAGCAGGAACTGGCCAATTACGAGCAGAACCTGGCCGAGGCGCGCCTTAAGGCCGAGGACACCGCCGAACTCGTCACCGACTACGTGCCGATCAGCTATGGCAAGGCGGCCGACATCGCGAAGCTGCTGACCACTGGCAGCAAGAGCGCTGCTGGCGGCGGCGGTGGTGGTGGCGGCAGCCACGGTTTCCTGTCGCCGCGCGGTAGCGTGTCGTTCGACGAGCGCACCAATACCCTGCTACTGAACGAAACGCCGGACAAGATCCGCGAGCTGCGCGAGCTGATCGGCGTGCTCGACCGGCCGGTCCAGCAGGTGCTGATCGAGTCGCGCATCGTGGTGGCCACCGACGACTTCACCCGCGAGTTGGGCGTGAAGTGGGGCGTGCAGGCTCTGCACACCACCAGCGGCGGCAACGTGATCACCACCGCTCCGCAGGGCGGCGCCAACGGTGCGGGCAGCCTGGCCATCGAGCGAGCCAACAACAATTCCGGCACGGGCAACGCCTCGGGCGTGACCACCTACCAGACCGGCGCGGGCGGCTTCAACGTCAACCTGCCGGCGGCCAATCCGATGGGCAGCTTCGGCCTGGCGATCCTGGGCGCGAACTACCTGGTCGACCTGGAGCTCTCGGCCGCGCAGACCGAAGGCCGTGGCGAGGTCATCTCCAGCCCGCGCGTGATCACCGCCAACCAGCAGGAAGCGGTGATCCGCCAGGGCCAGCAGATCGGCTACGTGACCTACCAGAACAGCGCCACTGGCTCGGCCGGCAGCGGCACCGCCACGGTGCAGTTCAAGGACGCCGTGCTGGAACTGCGCGTGACCCCGACGATCACCGCCGACAGCCGCGTGTACCTGAAGATCAACGTCAAGAAGGACGCGCTGGCCCGCTTCATCGACGCCCCGGGCAGCGGCCAGGTGCCGCAGATCGACACCCGCGAGATCAACACTTCGGTGCTGGTGGACAATGGCCAGACGGTCGTGCTCGGTGGCATCTACGAGATCACCAAGGCCAACACCATCAGCAAGGTGCCTGGCCTGGGCGACATTCCTGGCCTGGGCGCGCTGTTCCGCAAGACGGTCAAGAACAACAACAAAGCGGAGTTGTTGATCTTCGTGACGCCGCGCATCCTCAGCGAAAAGCTGCAGTAAGCGCACGACGCAACGGAACAAGGGGCGGCTTCGGCCGCCCTTTTTCGTTTGCGGGCCGATGCAGGCGCGACCATGCGGTCCGGCACACGCGGCCCTTGCATGTGCGCACCTAAACTTCCGTGCGTTGGCGCGGTCATTACCGCGTTGCCTTGCCTGGATCGTCGATGGACACACCGCACACCGCCGCCCCCAACCGCCTGCAGCAGGCCTTCGTGCATTTGCGCGACGAGCTGCAGCGCGAGGTGATCGGCCAACCGCACCTGATCGAATGCCTGCTGATCGCGCTGCTGGCCGATGGCCACCTGCTGGTCGAGGGAGCGCCGGGCCTGGCCAAGACCACCGCGGTCAAGGCCCTGGCCGCGCGCATCGAGGCCGATTTCCACCGCGTGCAGTTCACCCCGGACTTGCTGCCGGCCGACCTCACCGGTACCGACGTCTTCCGCCCGCAGGCGGGCAGTTTCGAATTCGAGCGTGGACCTCTGTTCCACAACATCGTGCTGGCCGACGAGATCAACCGCGCGCCGGCCAAGGTGCAGTCGGCGCTGCTCGAAGCGATGGCCGAGCGACAAATCACCGTCGGTCGCAGCACCTGGCGGCTGCCGGACCTGTTCCTGGTGATGGCCACGCAAAATCCGATCGAGCAGGAGGGCACCTTCGCATTGCCCGAGGCGCAGCTTGACCGATTCGTGATGCACGTGACGATCGGCTATCCCGACGCGGCCTCGGAGCTTGCCATCCTGAAGCTGGCCCGCGAACAGGCGCGTCGCGCCCTGCACCCGGCCGCGTCGCCGCGCGCGCTGCTCAGCCCGGCCGACGTCTTCGCGGCCCGCGACGCCGCGCTCGAAGTGCACATGGCGCCCGCGCTTGAGGAATATCTTGCGCAACTGGTTCTGGCCACCCGCGATGCCGGCCGCTACGGCGCGGAACTGAAGCGGTGGATCGCGTGGGGCGCGAGCCCGCGCGCCACCATCGCGCTGGACCGTTGTGCCCGTGCGCACGCCTGGCTGGCCGGGCGCGACTACGCGTTGCCGGAGGACGTGCACGGTGTGGTGCACGAAGTGCTGCGCCACCGCGTGCTGCTCAGCTACGAAGCCGAGGCTGAGGGCGTGCGCAGCGACCACGTCATCGACCGCCTGCTGGATCTCGTGCCGCTGCCGTGATGTCCGCCGTGCCCGCGCGCGCCGACGGCGATGGCCGCGTCACCGTATCGCTGGCCGAACTGCTCGCCCTGCGCGCGCGGGTCGGTCGCGTGCGGCCGCTTCCCCTGGACACCCGCGCCGCGCAGGCGGGGCAGCAATCCAGCCGTCTTTACGGCCGAGGCATGGATTACGCCGAATCGCGCGTGTACCAGCCGGGCGACGACGTGCGCCGGCTCGACTGGCGCCTCACTGCGCGCAGCGGTGAGCTCCATACCAAGCTGTTCCAGGAAGAGCGCGAAGGGCGCTTGCTGATCCTGCTCGACACCCACGCCAGCATGCGCTTTGGCACCCGCGTGCGCTTCAAGTCGGTGCAGGCTGCGCGCGCCGCGGCGCTCGCGGGATGGTATGCCGTGCGTGCCGGCGAACGCGTTGGCGCGATGGCCTTCGGCAACGGCCAGCACCTGCTCAAGCCGCGCGGTGGTCCGCGCGGGGCGGTGGCCCTGTGTGGCGCATTGGCGGATTGGGATGCCGACGCCGCAACCAGCGATACCGATGAGCCGTTATCCGATGCCATTGCACGCGCGGGCCGCCTGCATGGCGCCAGTCGCGTGCTGCTGATCAGTGATGGCTTGAGCTGTGACGAGGCGGCACGCGGTCGCCTGCGCGAAGTGACGCGGCACGCGCGTGTCGCTGTGCTGGTCGTGGCCGATGCACTCGAGCGCGACCTGCCGCCGCCCGGTCGCTATCCGTTCGAACATGACGGGGAGCGCCGCGAGGTCAGCCTCCAGGGCACGCGCCAGCGCAGCGAATTCCAGCAAGCGCTCGGCGCAGGCCAGGCGCGGCTGGCCGCATTGGCACAGTCGCTGGGGCTGCGCTGGCGCAGCGTCGACACCGCCGCCGATCCGCTGGAGGCGATCACGGCCTTGCTCGGTGTGAGGCCCGGCCGATGATGCACCGTCTGTCTGCCCCCGGGGGTCCCGAGCTGCGCGACATCCATGTGCCCCCAGCGCCGCCCTGGTGGCCGCCGGCACCGGGCTGGTGGCTGCTGGCAGCGCTGGTGCTGGGGTTCCTGGGCGCTGGCGCTTGGCTGTTGCTGGGCGCGCGAAAGCGGCGCCATCGCCGCGCACGCATCCTCGCCGAGGTCGATGCGCTGGCCACTCGCCACGCGGCCGACGCGCAGGCGCTGGCTGCCGGCCTGCATCAGCTGTTGCGCAGGGTGGCGCGGACGCACGACCCGGCGGCCGCCCGTCTGCGCGGCGAAGCCTGGCGCGAGGCGCTGGCGCGGGTGCCGGTCGATGCACCGACGCTAGAGCGCCTGCTCACGCTGGAGTCCGCGATGTACCGCCCGCAACCCTATGACACCCGCGCGATGATGGAGGCAGTGCGTTGCTGGCTGCGGGCCGCGCTCGCCGCGCAGGGCAGGAGGGTGCGCCGTGCCTGAGTTCGCCTGGCCCGACTTCGCCTGGCCCTGGGTGGCATTGCTGCTGCCGCTGCCATGGTTGCTGCGTCGTTGGCTGCGTCCGTTGCCACCAGGACAAGCCCTGCACCTGCCGCATCCGGGCGTGGCGTTGGCCGCGATCGAGCGGCAACCGGGTCGCGGCCGGGCCAACTGGTGGCTCGCGCTGGCCTGGCTGTGCCTGGTCGCGGCGGCAGCGCGACCGCAGTGGGTCGGACCGCCCCAGGCGCAGCAGCGCAGTGGACGGGCGATGCTGCTGGCGATCGATCTCTCCGGCAGCATGCGCACCGAGGACATGCACCTGGCCGGGCAGGATGTCAGCCGTTTCGAAGCGGTCGAGACCATCGCCAGCGATTTCATCGCGCGCCGCGCCGGCGACGAGCTGGGCCTGGTGCTGTTCGGCAGCCGCGCCTTCCTGGTCACGCCGCTGACCTACGACCTCGACGCCGTCCGCGCGCAGCTGAAGGACTCCGCCGTGGGGCTTGCCGGCACCGAGACGGCCATCGGCGATGCCATCGCGGTGGCGGTCAAGCGCCTGGCGGGCCTGCCGCAGCAGGCGCGTGTGCTGGTGCTGCTCACCGATGGCGTCAACAACGCCGGCAACATCGCGCCCGAACAGGCTGCCGCCGCGGCGAAAGCGGCCGGCGTGCGCGTCTACACCATCGGCGTGGGCGCCACGCAGATGCGCGTGCCGGATTTCTTCGGCATGCGCCTGGTCAATCCCTCGGCCGACCTGGACGAGACCATGCTGACGAAGATCGCCCAGGACACCGGCGGGCGCTTCTTCCGCGCCACCGACACGCACGAGCTGGCCTCGGCCTACCGCACGATCGACACGCTCGAACCGATGCCCCAGCACGGGCCGGTGCTGCGCCCACGCCACGAGCTGTTCCGCTGGCCGCTGGGCGTGGCGATGCTGCTGCTTGCGCTGGCCCTGGCCTCCCGCGCAGGCACGATGCGGGAGCGCCTGGCATGAACGAGGCGCTGCACATGTTCCATTTCCTGCGGCCGGCCTGGTTGTGGCTGCTGCTCGCCATGCCGCTGCTGGCCTGGCTGGCGACGCGTGGACAGGGCGCGCGCGCGCAGCTGGAAAAGCTGGTCGATCCCGAGCTGTTGCCGCATCTACTCCAGGGCCGGGCCCAGCGGCACAACGTGCCGCCAGTCTTGCTGGCGCTGGGCTGGTTGCTCGCCGTGCTGGCGTTCGCCGGGCCGAGCTGGAGCCGGGTACCGCAGCCGCTGTTTGCCGACCGCGCGGCGCAGGTGGTGGCCATTTCGCTGACCGATCGCATGCTGGCGCGCGACGTCGCGCCGAGCCGGCTCGACCGCGCGCGCTACAAGGCGCGCGATCTCTTCGCCGCCAACCGTGGCGGACTCAATGGCCTGGTCGCCTACGCCGGCGAGGCTTTCGTGGTCGCCCCACTGACCAGCGACGCCAACAGCCTCGACGACCTGCTCGACGCGCTCGCGCCGGACACGATGCCGGTCGAGGGCGACAACGCCGCCGCCGCGATCGCGCGCGGCGCGGCGCTGATCCGCGACGCCAAGGTGGGCGGCGGTTCGCTGATACTGGTCACAGACGACGCCGATACCGGGGCCCTGCAGGCCGCACGCCAGGCCCGCGCCGATGGCGTGCGCGTGTCGGTGCTGGGCGTCGGTACGTCCAAGGGCGGGCCGGTACCGCTTGCCGAGGGCGGCTTCCTGCGTGATGCACAGGGCGGCGTGGCCATGGCCGGCCGCGACGATGCCGCGCTGGCGGCGCTCGCCGCCGCCGGCGGTGGGCGGTATGTCCCCATGCGGGCCGACCATGCCGACGTCGAGGCGTTGCAAGGTCAGCTGCGCACCGGTGATGTCGACCTCGCCACCGGCCAGGCCAGTGCGCAATGGGAGGACCGTGGCCCATGGCTGCTGCTGCCGCTGTTGCCCCTGCTGGCGTTGGCCTTCCGCCGTGGCTGGCTGTTGCTGCTTCCGCTGGCGTTGGCGCCACTGCTGGTGCCGGCGCGCGCGGAGGCCGGCACCTGGCAGGACCTGTGGCAGCGCCGCGACCAGCAAGCCGCCCAGGCGCTGCGCGAAGGCCATCCGAAGCATGCCCTGGCGCTTGCCCGCGATCCGGCGCTGCGCGGCGCGGCCGCCTACCGCGCGGACGATTACGACAAGGCGATCGAAGCACTGCAACCGGTCGGCACCACCGACGCGCAGTACAACCTCGGCAACGCGCTGGCCAAGGCCGGCCAATACCAGGAGGCGCTGGCAGCCTACGACCGCGCCCTCGCGCTCGATCCGGACAATGCCGATGCCAAGGCCAACCGCCAGGCGGTCGAGGACTGGCTGCGTCGTCAGCCACCACCGCAGGATTCTTCCGAGGCGCAGAACCAGAATGACGGCAAGTCCTCCCGGTCCAAGCCGGGCCAAGGCAACCAGCAGTCGAAGAAGGACAGCCAGGGCAACCGTCGCGGGGAACAGCAGGACGGCAAGCAGGACAACCAGGGGCAGCAAGGCCAGGGCCGGCAGCAGCCGGACGCACAAGGCAACCAGGACGGCCAGCGTCATGGCGAGCAACGCGAGCAGCAGGGCGCCAACCGCCCGCTGACCGCGCAGGAGCGCGCCGAGCAGCAGGCCCGCATGGCGCGCGCGGGCCAAGCGCTCAAGCAGCAGATGGACCGTGCGTTGGGCGACCAGGCCAAGGCCAAAGGCGACGAGCACCAGCTCGGCGCGCTGGACAAGGACGACCCGCAGGCGCGCCTGCCGGCCGAGCTGCGCCAGGCGCTGCAGCGCGTACCGGACGATCCGGGCGCGCTGTTGCGGCGCAAGTTCGAACTGGAATACCGCCAGCGCCACGGCGTGGCGAACCCCGAGGACCTGCCGTGAGGCGATGGATCGCGCTCCTCCTGCTCGCGTTGCTGCCGATGCTGGCGCAGGCCGCGCAGGTGCACGCCTCGCTCGACCGCAACCAGGTGCAGCTGGGCGAAACGGTCACGTTGAACCTGCAGGTCGAGGGCGGCGCTCTGGCGCAGGCGCCCGACCTGTCCGCGCTGGCTCCGGACTTCGAGGTGCTTGGCCGTTCCAGCAACACCAGCGTGAGCATCCTCAACGGGCAACGCAGCGTGCAATCCACGATCGGCATCGCGTTGCGGCCCACGCATGCGGGCCAGCTGACGATCCCGGCATTGGATTTCGCCGGCGGCCAGACCCAGCCGCTCACGCTGACGGTCACGCCGCCCGATCCCCGTGCGGCCGCCAACAGCGGCAAGGCGGTGTTCCTCGAAGCGAGCGCGCAGCCGACCACGGTGCGCGTGGGCCAGCAACTGCTCTTCACCGTCCGGCTGTACTTTGCCGGCAGCCTCAGCAGTGGTTCGCTGGAAGACCCGCGGCTGCCCGGCATCGATGCGCGCCGCTTGGGGGACGACCTCGATTACGACGTGGTGCGCGGTGGCCGCGCCTACCACGTGATCGAGCGCCGCTACGCCCTGATCCCCCAGCATGCCGGTGCCATCGAACTCCCGTCGCTGCAGTTCCAGGGCGAATTGATCGATCCGACCGACCCGGACAGTTTCTTCGCCATGGGCACGCCGGCGATGGCCGCCTCGCCAACGGTTTCCATCGACGTGCAGCCGGTCCCGACGCAATGGGGCAGCAGCGCCTGGCTGCCGGCGCGGTCGCTCGCCCTGAGCCTGGAGGGCCTCCCCACCGACGGCAAGGCGCGCGTCGGGCAGCCGCTGGACCTGGCGATGACCCTGCAGGCCACCGGCTTGCCCTACGAGGCGCTGCCCGCGCTGAGCCTGCCGGAGCTCAAGGGCGCCACCGTCTATCCCGACAAACCGGTGACCGGCACACGCAACGACGGCCAGTGGCTGATCGGCCGTCGCCAGCAGAACTTTGCCGTGGTGCCCGGCCAGGCGGGCACGCTCACGATCCCCGCGATCACGCTCAAGTGGTGGAACGTGCAGAGCGGCCGGGTCGAGGAGGCGCGGATCCCGGCGCATGCGCTTACCGTGCTGCCTGCGGCGGGCGGTTCGGCGGCACCGGCGGCGAGCGCCCCCGCGACGACCACGTCCGCGCCGATGCCAGTCGCGAACACGGTCGCGGCGAAGGCCGTGGCCGGCCGCGTGCCTGCGTGGCGGGTGCTCGTGCTGGTCGGGGCGGGCGTGCTTTTGCTCGGCGGTGCGCTCGCCGCGTGGTGGGTATGGCATCGGCGCGCGCGCCCGGGCGCCCGGGCGACATCGTCCGCCTCCCCATCCAGCCGTGCGCTGCGCCTGGCTTTCCTCGCCGCCGCGCGCGGCAGCGACGTGGCGGCCCAGTCCCACGCGTTGCTGGCCTGGGCGCGTGCGGAGCGTCCCGGGCTGACCGGCCTCGGCGCACTGGCCGAGGCGCTGGCATCGGCCGCGCAGCGCGAGGCGATCGAGGCGCTGCAGCGCCGCCGCTTCGCTGCCGACGCAAGCGGCCCGTCACCGGACCTGGCAAGCGCCTTCCGGCGCGGTTTCCAGTGGCGCGAGGCGCCACCGGGAGAGGAGTCGCCGCTGCCGCCGCTCTATCCGTTCAAGCTGCGTTGAACACGCGCTGCCACAGTTGCGTCATCGCCTCGTCGAGGAAACACAGCCGTACGTCCATCGCCGGCGCGGGCAGCCGGGCGAGCGTCCTGCGCAGGCTGGTGCAGGCGACCTCGGCCGCCAGCTCCGGCGGGTAGCCGTAGACGCCGCAGCTGATCGCGGGAAAGGCGATCGAGCGCAGGCCGTGCTCGTGTGCCAGTTGCAGGGAATGGCGGTAGCAGGCGGCGAGCAATTCCGGTTCATCGTGGCTGCCGCCGCGCCAGACCGGGCCCACCGTGTGGATCACGCACGTGGCTGCCAGATCGAAGCCGGGGGTGATGCGCGCCTCCCCGGTGGGACAGCGCACGCCGGCCGAGGCTTCGGGCAGCGCCGCGCAGGCTTCCAGCAGGCGGGGGCCGGCCGCGCGATGGATTGCACCGTCGACACCGCCGCCACCAAGCAGCGGCCGGTTGGCGGCATTGACGATGGCATCGACCGACAGGCGGGTCAGGTCGGCAGTAAGCAAGGTAATGGACATGGACAATAGTGTTTGGCGCAGGCGGCGCTTTATGCTCTGGCTTGGGACGGGAGATGCATAACAAAATGAAACCGGAAGACATTCCGTTCGGTTACCTGCTCAGCGATGTCACCTTGCTGTTCCGCAAGCATTTCGATCGGCGCGCGGTGCGCTTCGGGCTGACCCGGGCGCAGTGGCGGGCGATCAAGATGCTGCACCATCGCGAGGAAAACCTGCGCCAGACCGAGCTTGCCGAACTGCTCGAGATGGAGCCCATCGCGGTGGGCCGCGTGATCGACCGGCTGCAGACGGCGGGCTTCGTCGAACGACACCCTGATCCGAAGGACCGTCGCGCCTGGCGATTGCACCTGACGCCCCGTGCGCGTGCGGTGATCGACGACATGCAGGACATCGGCCGTGGCCTGCGCAAGGACGCCACCGCCGGCATCAGCGCCGAGGAACTGGCCCAGGCGCTGGCGGTGATCGGTCGCATCAAGGACAACCTGCAGTCGCTGGAGCAAAGCGAAAACGGCGGCGAGTAGGTCGAATGGCAGGGGCGTGGCCGCGCGCTTCGCTGAAAATAGCCGCGACAGGTAAACCCCTGGCCGGCTGCCGCGTTGTGGCAGGCTCACCTCATGGCACCGGCGCGCTGACCGCTCGGGCCCCAATCGACCGTTTGCATGTCCCCGAAAAAAATCCTGCTCGTCCTGGCCGTCCTCGCGCTCGTCGCGCTCGGCGTGCGTTTCGCCTGGCGGGCGGACACGGCCGCGCCTGCCGATGCGCGACCGGCCACCCGCGCGGTCCCGGTGCAGGTGGCGATGGCGCGGCAGGGCGACCTTGACCTCTCGCTCAAGCTGGTCGGCCGCGCGGAGGCCTGGTCCAGCGTGACCCTGCGCGCGCAGGTCACCGGCCAGCTCGAGTCGCTGGCGTTCCAGCCCGGCAGCCGGGTGAAGAAGGGGCAACTGCTGGCCCGGCTCGACACCCGCCTGTTGCAGGCGCAGCTGGACCAGGCGCGCGGCCTGGTCGCACGCGACCAGGCACAGCTGAAGAAGGCCCAGGCCGATCGCCAGCGTTATGCGGACATGCTGGGCAAGGGCTATGTGTCCAAGGCCGATTACGACACCTATCAGGCCAACCTCGCCGTGGCGCAGGCCACGCTCCAGGGCGACCGTGCCGCGCAGGAACTGGCTCGGGCCAACCTCGACTATGCGCGCATCGTGGCGCCGTTCGACGGCATCACCGGCGCGCCGCTGGTGTGGCCCGGCGCGCAGGTCAGCGCACAGACGACCGACATCGTGGTGCTCAACCAGGTGCAGCCCATCCGCGTCGCCTTCAGCCTGCCCGAGGCCAGTCTCGGCGCGGTGCGCGCGGCGCTCTCGCGTGGGCCGGTGAGCGTGCACGCGACCGTGCCCGGCCAGTCGGGCTCGCTCGCCGGCTCGCTGGAGTTCGTCGACAACGCGGTGGACAACACCACCGGCACCATCCTGCTCAAGGCGCGTTTCGACAACCCGGACCTGCGCCTGACGCCGGGGCAGTTCGTGCAGGTCACGCTGCCGACCACGCGCATCACGGACGCGGTGTCGGTGCCGGTGGTCGCGCTGCAGAGTTCCTCGCGCGGCAGCTTCGTGTTCGTCGTTGGCGCGGACGATACCGTCACGCAGCGCTACGTCACGCCCGGACCGGCGGCGGGCGGGCAGCAGGTGATCGCCAAGGGGCTCAAGGCCGGCGAGCGGGTGGTGACCGAAGGGCAGATGCTGCTGGTCGAAGGGACGAAAGTACGTGTTGCCTCGTAGCGCTTTAGCTCCCTCTCTACAGCGCCAGGTCAAACAGCCACATGGCTGCGCGCGAACAGCCTCCGTCGCAAGAGTCGCCCCTCACCCCGGCCCTCTGCCCGGCGGGGAGAGGGAGCTGTATCGCGCCACTGAGTCGCCCTTCGCATGAACATCCCCCAGCTCTGCATCCGCCGCCCGGTGATGACCACGCTGCTGATGGCCGCGCTGCTGGTGTTCGGCATCGTGGCTTACCCGCGGCTGCCGGTGAACGAACTGCCCAACGTCGACTTCCCCACCATCAGCATCAGCGCGAGCCTGCCCGGCGCCTCGCCCGAGACGATGGCGTCGGCGGTGGCGACGCCGCTGGAAGGCAAGCTCTCGACGATTGCCGGGATCAGTTCGATGAGCTCGACCAGCGCGCTGGGCTCGACCTCGATCACGCTGACCTTCGAGCTCGACCGCAACATCGACGCCGCCGCGCAGGACGTGCAGGCGGCCATTTCTTCGGCCCTGCGCCAGTTGCCGAAGGAGATGACCACGCCGCCGACCTTCCGCAAGGTGAACCCGGCGGACGCGGCGATCCTTTACCTGGCGATGAGCTCCTCCACGTTGCCGCTCACCCAGGTCGACGAGTACGCCGAAACCGAGCTCGCGCAGCAGTTGTCGATGGTCGACGGCGTGGCGCAGGTGAACGTCTACGGCTCGCAGAAGTACGCCGTGCGGATCAGCCTGGACCCGGACAAGCTCGCCGCCAGCGGCATCGGCATCGACCAGGTGCAGGCGGCGGTGGCCGATGCCAACGTCAACAAGGCCACCGGCTCGCTGTACGGGCAGCGCCAGCAGCTGCCGATCCGCAGCGACGGCCAGCTCGAGCGTGCGGCTGCCTACAACGAGGTGGTGGTCGCCTACCGCAACGGCGCACCGGTGCGCGTGGGTGACCTGGGCCAGGCGCGCGACAGCGTGCAGGACGACCAGAAGGCCAGCTGGTTCAACGGCGAGCGCGCCATCGTGCTGGCGATCCAGCGCCAGCCCGGCGCCAACACGGTCGAGACGGTCGATCGCATCAAGCGCGTGCTGCCCGGCTTCGAGGCCGGCCTGCCGCCCTCGGTGAAGCTGCAGGTGCTGTACGACCGCTCGCAGTCGATCCGCGCCTCGGTGGACGACGTCCAGTTCACCCTGCTGCTCGCCGGTGGGCTGGTGGTGCTGGTCATCTACCTGTTCCTGGGCAACCTTTCGGCCACGCTGATTCCGGCGGTGGCGCTGCCGATCTCGGTGATCGGCACCTTCGGCGTGATGTACGCGCTGGGCTACAGCCTGGACAACCTCTCGCTGCTCGCGTTGACGCTCGCGGTCGGCTTCGTGGTCGACGATGCGATCGTGATGCTGGAGAACATCGTGCGCCACATCGAGGCGGGCGAGGCGCCCTACGACGCGGCGATCAGGGGCGCCGGCGAGATCGGCTTCACCATCTTCTCGATGACGCTGTCGCTGATCGCGGTGTTCATCCCGGTGATGTTCATGGGCGGCATCGTCGGGAGGCTGTTCCACGAATTCGCGGTGGTCATCAGCGTGGCGATCCTGATCTCCGGCATCGTGGCGATCACGCTGACGCCGATGCTGTGCAGCCGGTTCGTCAAGGCGCACGACCACGAGACCAGGAACCGGTTGATCGCCGGCTTCGACCGCGGCTTCAACGCCGTGCACCGCGGCTACCTGTCGAGCCTGCGCTGGTGCATGGACCGCCCGCGACTGGTGCTGGCGGCGTTCGTCGCGAGCCTGGCGGTGACCGCGCTGCTGTTCGTGGTGGCGCCCAAGGATTTCATCCCCGCCGGCGACAGCGGCCAGCTGCGCGTGAACACCGAAGGACCGGAAGACATTTCCTACGATGCGATGGTCGCGCGCCAGCAGGAGCTGGCCGATATCGTGGCCAAGGACCCCAACCTCGCCGGCTACATGTCCAGCGTCGGCGCGGGCGGCTCGCGCGCCACCGTCAACAACGGCTCGATCCTGTTGCTGCTCAAGCCTGCCAGCCAACGTGCGCTCGACGTCGACGGCGTGATGGAGGAACTGCGGCGCAAGTTCGCGCAGGTCACCGGCATCCGCACCTACATCCAGAACCCGCCCGCCATCCGCGTAGGCGGTCGGCAGAGCAAGGCCGAATACCAGTACACGCTGCAGTCGATCGATATCGGGGCGCTGTACGACTGGTCGGCCAGGGTCACCCATGCGTTCGCCGCGCTGCCGGGCTTCCAGGACGTCACCAACGACCTGGACCTCAACAGTCCCTCGATCGTGGTCGAGGTCAACCGCGACAAGCTCGCGCCGCTGGGCCTGACCATGGCGCAGGTGCAGGGCGCGCTCGGAGCGGCGTTCGGCGAAAACCAGGTTTCGACCATCTATGGCGCGGCCAGCCAGTACTGGGTGATCCTCCAGGTCAAGCGCTCGCTGCAGGATGACCCTGCGGTGCTCTCGCGCCTGTACGTCACCTCCGACACCGGCAAGGCGGTGCCGCTGGACACGGTCGCCAGCTTCGCGCGCAAGCCGCAGGTACTCACGGTCAACCACCAGGGCCAGCTGCCGGCGGTGACCGTGTCGTTCAATCTCGCAGCCGGCGTGAGCCTGAGCGAGGCAGTGGGCGAGATCGACGATGCGATGGCCCGGTTGGGCCTGCCGGCCACCATCAGCGGCTCGATCGAAGGCACCGCGCAGGCGTTCCAGGATTCGATGCAGGGCATGGGCCTGTTGCTCCTGCTGGCGGTGTTCGTGATCTACCTGGTGCTGGGCATCCTGTACGAGAGCTTCATCCACCCGCTCACGATCCTCTCCGGCCTGCCGGCCGCAGCGGTGGGTGCGTTGCTCACGCTGGTGCTGTTCGGTGCTTCGCTGGACCTGTTCGCCTTCGTCGGCATCGTGATGCTGATCGGCATCGTCAAGAAGAACGCGATCATGCTGATCGATTTCGCGCTGGAGCGGCAGCGCGTGGAAGGCATGGCGCCGGCGGCGGCGATCTTCGACGCCTGCCGCGTGCGGTTCCGCCCGATCATGATGACCACCATGGCTGCCTTTGCCGGCACGCTGCCGATCGCGCTTGGCGTCGGCGCCGGCGCCGACGTGCGCCGCCCGCTGGGCCTGGCCGTGGTGGGCGGCCTGGTGGTGTCGCAGGTACTCACCTTGTACCTGACGCCGGTGATCTACCTGTACCTGGACCGCCTGCAGCGGCGCTTCGCGCGCCAGCCGGTCGCAGACGCACGGCCTCTGTAAGGAGCGCACCATCCCGGGGGATGGCGAACTTGAGGCGCATCGACGGGCCTTGGGCTAGGGTGGAAGCATCCGCCGGGAGATCCGCCATGCCGCGCACCACTACCGCTGTCCTCATCCTCCTGTTCACCTTGGCCGGCGCCGGCTGCGCGACGCGCGCGAGCGAACCCGGCACGCTTGACGATGCGGCATTGGCCGCCTATGCGGCCAAGCCGTTCGACAAGCACGCGTCGATGGGCCAGACAGTCGAGCTCGGTCGCAACCATGGTCTGCCGTTGGTCGCCGAGTTCCCTTGCGCGGACGTCTGTCCGCAATACACCGTGCGGATCATCCATTACCGGCTGCCTGAAGGCGCCGATTGCGCCGGCGTGGGTGGCGTGGAAAAGACGGTCGCGGTGCCGGTGGCGATCGCCGTGTTGCCCAGGACCTTCTGCGTACCCAAAGCCCTGGTGGAAAGCGGGAGCTACTACACCCGCTAGCAGGGTCGCTTGGGGTGGGCCTCGGCCCACCCCTTTCCCATGCGGAAGAAATGCGGTGGGCCGAGGCCCACCCTGCGCGCAACCCGAGGGGCGCTCAGTCCCCGGCGCCGTCGTCGGCGAAGGCGCCCGGCGCGGAGCCGAAGTCGCCGTTGGCCTGGGCTGCCATGTAAGAGAACGCCGCGTAAACCGCCACGTTCTGCGCCAGGTCCTTCGGGTCGATCTTGTCGAAGGTGTCGTTGGCGGTGTGGTGCCAGTCGAAGTAGTAGGTGCCGTCCTGGGTCAGCGACAGCGCGGCCATGCCCTTGCCGTGCATCTGCGAGAGATCCGAGCCGCCGCCGCCGGGGCGCTTGGCGTCATAGGCGACGCCGATCGGCGCCAGTACCTTCGCGATCTGCTCGATCGCACCGCGCGCCTCGGGCTTGACGCTGGCGCTCATGCGCCAGACCCGGCCCGAACCGAAATCCGACTCGGTGCCCAGCTGGAACTTGTGCACTTCGTTCGCATGCTTCTCGGCGTAGGCGCGCCCGCCCCACAGGCCCATCTCCTCGTTGGCGAAGGCGATCACGCGGATGGTGCGATCCGGGCGCTGGGGCAGGTCGTGGATCAGCTTGCCGGCGCCCATGGCGATCGCCACGCCCGCGGCATCGTCGATCGCGCCGGTGCCCAGATCCCACGAATCCAGGTGGCCGCCGATCGCGACGACCTGGTCCGGATACTTCGCGCCGGTGATCTCGCCGATCACGTTTGCGCCGGTGTACTCGCCCTCGATGCCGCAATCGAGATCCAGCTTTACCGTCACCGGCTTGCCGTAGCCGAGTACGCGCTCGAGCTGGTCGGCGTCGGGGTTGGACAGCGCAGCGGCGGGAATGGCCTTGGCCGGATCGCGGAAGCCGGTGACGCCGGCGTGCGGCGTGCGGCTGTCCGGATCGGTGCCGGCCGAACGCAGCAGGTAGCCGGCGGCGCCCTTGGCCTGGGCGATCACCGGACCCTGCACGCGGATCGGCGAGCCGATGCCGTAGTCATGGCCATCCTTGTGCCGCTGCATGCGGAATCCGACGTAGACGATCTTGCCCTTGATCGTGGACGGATCGGCCGCCTTGAGCGCGTCGAGGCTGTCGAACTTCACCACTTGTGCGGTCAGGCCGCCCTTGGGCGTCGCCGGCGAATAGCCCAGCGCGGTCAACACCAGCGACTGCGGGAACGGCGAGACGATCGCGCCGCGCTCGCTGTGGCGCACCCACTTGGGGTAGGTGACCGGCTCGGTGTAGACCTTGTCGAAGCCCAGCTCCCTGAACTTGGCGATCGCCCACTCGACGCCGCGCTTGTCGGCCGGGCTGCCGGCCAGGCGCTGGCCCACCTCGGTAGTGAGCGACTCGGCGATGCGGTAACCGGTGTCGTCGTGCATCGCCTTGTCGCGCAGCTGTTCGGCCGTCTTTACGGCCGCGGCGGGAATCGTGGTGCCGGTGGCGCAGGCGACGGTGCTGGCCAGCAGCAGGCTGGCGGCGAGCAAGGTGAGGGAGGGACGGCGCATCGGGGGAACTCCGCTGGGGATGAACGCCCGATTATTGAGGCCGCGGCAGCCAACGGCGTAGGCCAGAAGTCACGGAGACGGAAGGGACGGAGGACGCGGCGCCGCTCCATCCCTCGCGTCGGCCGCTTTATGGCTTCGTCCGGAGCAGGTCGCGAATCTCGGTCAGCAGCACCACGTCGGCCGGTGGCGCGGCAGGCGCGGGTTCCGGCTTGCGGCTGACCCGGTTGATCGCCTTGACCATCAGGAAGATCGCCAGCGCGATGATCAGGAAGGTGATGACCGTATTGATGAACGCGCCGTACTGGATCGCCACTTCGGCCATCTTGTTGGCCGGGTCGGCAGGCTTGAGCACCCACTTGAGGTTGCTGAAATCCACGCCACCGGTGGCCAGGCCGATCGGCGGCATGATGATCTGGTCGACCAGCGAGGTCACCACCTTGCCGAACGCAGCACCGATGACCACGCCGACGGCGAGGTCGATCACGTTGCCGCGCATGGCGAATTCCTTGAACTCCGTGAGCATGCCCATGCGAATCCTCCCATTGCAGGGAATTCCCCCGCGAAGACTCTAGCGCGGCCGCGCTGCGTGGAACAGCGGCTCAGACCACGCGGCCATCCAGCACGGCGATGCCTTCCAGCTCGGCGTGGAAGCGGTCTCCGCGATGCAATGCGGCGACGCCGGCCGGTGTGCCGGTGAACAGCAGGTCGCCCGGTTTCAGTTCGAACAGTTTCGACAGCGCCGCGATGATTGCCGGAACGTCATGCACCATGTCCTGCAGCGTGGCCTGCTGGCGCAGCACGTCGTTCACCTCCAGGCTGAGCCGCGTCTGCGCGCCCGGTTGTCCTTGTTCGACGGGACGCAATGCGGATACCGGCGCGGAATGGTCGAAAGCCTTGGCCACGTCCCAGGGATGGCCCTTGGCCTTGGCCTGCGCCTGCAGGTCGCGACGGGTGAGGTCCAGCCCCACGCCGTAGCCGAAGACGAGCGTCTCGGCGAGGTCGGCCGTGAGGTCGCGACCGCCACCGGCCAGCGCCACCACCATCTCCACCTCGTGGTGCAGTTCGGCGGTGGCGGTCGGGTAGGGCACGTCGGCGCCATCGGTGACCACCGCATCGGCCGGCTTGCAGAAGAACATCGGCTGTTCGCGGTCGACCGTCGCGCCCATCTCGCGCGCGTGGTCGGCGAAATTGCGACCGATGCAGAAGATCCGGCGCACCGGGAAGCGGTCATCGCTGCCCAGTACCGGCAGGCTGGGGACGGCGGGCTGGGGAATGGCGTAGCGCATGCGCGCGAGCCTAGCAGACCGTACCGTCGCGCTGGCGCAAAAAGCGCCGGCGACCGAAAGGGACCGGGCGGAAAGGAACCCCGCCCTTTTCGTAGAGGTGTGGAGCTCAGGTTTTGCTGGTAAATATCCTTTTCCATGCCACCGGTCAGGTCGCATGTCCGCAAAGGCAGCAGGGGGCGCGATGCCGGGCAGGGAACCGATCTACATGCAGGTGTACGGGGCGATCCGCCGCGACATCGAAGTGGGACGCTTCCGCACCGGTTCCCGACTGCCGGGCAGCCGGTCGATGGCGGCCACGCTTGGCGTGTCGCGCACCGTCGTGCTGATGGCCTACGAGCAACTGGAGGGCGAGGGCTACGTCGAAACCCGGGGCGGCTCGGGCACGTACGTGAGCGCGGTGGCGATCGCGGTGCCGCCGTCTATCGGGATCGACGCGGCCCAGGCAAGCGGCCTGGCGAACGTGCCGCTTTCGCGCTTTGCGCAACGCTTGAGCCTCCCGCCGCAAATGCCCGTCGACCACGGACCCTGCGCTCCGGAAGTGATCGACCTCTCGCTGCCGCGCGTGCGCTCCGATGCCCGCAGCCTAAAGCACTGGCGCCAGACCGTGGCACAACTGGTGCGCCGGCGCAGCGCACCGGATTACCCGGTACTCGAAGGCGCGCCGCCGTTACGCGCCGCGGTGGCGCGCTACCTGCGCATGGAACGCGGCATCGTGGTCGATCCGGGCGAGGTGGTGATCGTCAGCGGCACCCAGCAGGCCCGCGATCTCGTCGCGCGGGTGCTGCTCGACGAAGGCGCGGTCGTGGGCGTGGAGGACCCCTGCTACTGGGGCGTGCGCCACAGCTACGCCGCGACCGGCGCGCGCATCGTGCCCTGCGCGGTGGACGGGCAGGGCCTCGATGTCGCGGCACACGCCCTTGCCTTGCGCGACGCGCGACTGGTTTCGGTGGGCGCGTCCTTCCAGTACCCGACCGGCGCGGTCATGCCGATGGCGCGCAAGGAGGCGCTGCTGCGCTTCGCCTATGCCGGCCAGACCTGCGTGGTCGAGGACGATTTCGATTGCGAACACCGCTTCGGCGTGCGCGCCTCGCCCTCGCTGTGGAGCATGGACCGGCATGGCCGCGTGATTTACATCAGCAGCTTCGCGCGCGCCGTCTACCCGGCCCTCCAGCTGGGTTACATGCTGGTGCCGGCGTGGCTGCGCGAGAAGATCCTCGCCGCCAAATGGCTGGCCGATCGCGGTTGCATGTCGATGCAGCAGCACGTGCTGGCCGCATGTATCGACAGCGGGCAGTACCTGCGCGACATCCGCCGCATCAACAACCAGCTGGTGCCGCGCCACCGCGCGCTGCGCGACGCGCTGAAGGCGCAGCTGGGCGACGCGGCGGAGGTTGCCGGCGAGGGCGCCGCGGGCACGCTGTTCGCCAGCCTGCCCGGGCTGCCTGGCGAGTGCACCGCCGAGCTGCTTGCCGAGGCGCTGGCCCGCGGGGTACGGCTGTGTTCGGGCGAGGCCCTGCACGCGATGCCGCCGTCCCACGTTACGCTGGTGCTCAATTACGCCACCTTGTCCGAGGCGACCCTGAAGGCCGCGGCGGCGCGCCTGGCGCAGGCGGTCGGTGCCGTCGCCGCGCGTCGGGAAAGGCCGGCCGGGACATGCGCCGCCGCCTGAGCCCGCCGCGCGCGCGTGACACCTGTCATCGCCGATGACTGATGGCACCATCTGCCGCCGGACCGCGGCTTGCCGCATCGTTTGCACTTGAGCAATGGACTTGTGGGAGCCAAGGCGTGGACAACGGGGAACTGCTCAGGCAGCTGAAGATCGATCGCGGGCACCGTGAAGCGGTGAACACCGCGCCGGTCCGCTGGCCCTGGATCGTCGGCGGCGTGCTGCTGGTGCTGCTGGCGCTGGGCATCGGCGGTTGGTGGATGCTCGCCAACCGCGCGGTGGTGGTGCAGACCGCCGCGGCCGCGGCCCCCGGCGGCGGCGATGCCGGCGCGGTGCTGCAGGCGACCGGCTATGTCACCGCGCGCCGCCAGGCGACGGTGTCGGCGCAGATCACCGGCACGCTCACCGACGTGCTGATCGAGGAAGGCGACCACGTCAGCAAGGGCCAGGTGCTGGCGCGACTGGAGGACAGCGCCTACCGCGCCAACCTCGACGCGGCCCAGGCCAGCGCCCGCGCGGCGCTGGCGCAGGTGGGGCAGCTCCAGGCGCAACTGGCCCAGGCCCGGCACGATGCGGCCCGCCAGGACGCGCTGGTCGGTCGCGGGCTGGTCGCCAGGCAGGCGGCCGAGCAGGCGCATACCCAGGTCGCGGCGCTCGCCGCCCAGCTCAACGCGCAGCAACGCCAGGCCGAAGCCGCGCAGGCGCAGGCCAAGGTGGCCCAGGTCGACTTCGACTACACCGTGGTGCGTGCCCCGTTCGACGGCGTGGTCACCGACAAGTCCGCGCAGGTGGGCGAGATCATCTCGCCGCTGTCGGCCGGAGGCGGCTTCACCCGCACCGGCGTGGGCACGATCGTCGATATGGATTCCCTCGAGGTCGATGTCGACGTGAACGAGGCCTACATCGGCCGCGTCAAGCCGCACATGCCCGCCGAGGCGGTGCTCGATGCCTACCCCGACTGGCGCATCCCGGCGCACGTGATCGCCATCGTGCCGGCCGCCGACCGCGGCAAGGCGACGGTGAAGGTGCGCGTGGCGCTGGAGAACAAGGACCAGCGCATCGTGCCGGACATGGGCGTGCGCGTGTCGTTCCTGGAAACCCGGGCCACGGCCACTGCGCAGACGCCGCGCGGCGTGCTGGTGCCGGCCGCGGCGATCGCCCGGCGCGACGGCCACGAAGTGGTGTTCGTGGTGCAGGGCGAGCGCGTGCAGCAGCGCCCCGTGCAATCGCAGGCGCGCGGCGACCAGCGCCTCGTGTCCGAAGGCGTGCAGCCCGGCGAGACGGTGGTGGTGTCGCCGCCGGCCGAGTTGCGCGACGGCGCGGCAGTACATGTCGAGAACAAGCAGTCCTGAGCGTCGAATGCAGTGGCGGGCGTCCGTTCCAGGGCGCGCGCGAAAGCTCAAGCAACCATTACGGCTGACCGGAGAAAGCCCATGGGCAACCTGATCGAAACCCGCGACCTGGCCAAGGTCTACACGCGCGGCAAGCAGAAGGTCGAAGTGCTTCACCACATCGACCTGGACATCGCCGAGGGCGACTTCCTCGCCCTGATGGGCCCCTCGGGCTCGGGCAAGACCACCCTGCTCAACCTGATCGGCGGACTGGACACGCCCTCCGCCGGCGTCATCAGCGTGGGCGGGCAGCGCATCGACCAGCTCGGCGCCGGTGCGCTCGCCAAGTGGCGTGCGGCCAACGTCGGCTTCGTGTTCCAGTTCTACAACCTGATGCCGATGCTTTCGGCGCAGCGCAATGTCGAGTTGCCGCTGCTGCTGACCAAGCTGTCCTCTGCGGAGCGGCGCCAGCGCGCCTCGATCGCGCTGCAACTGGTGGGCCTGGCCGAGCGCGCCTCGCACAAGCCCAGCGAGCTGTCCGGTGGCCAGCAGCAGCGCGTGGCGATCGCCCGCGCGATCGTGTCCGATCCCACGCTGCTGGTGTGCGACGAGCCGACCGGCGACCTCGACCGCCAGTCCGCCGAGGACGTGCTGGGCCTGCTGCGCACGCTCAACCGCGAGCACGGCAAGACCATCGTGATGGTCACCCACGACCCCAAGGCCGCGGAGTACGCCAACCACACCCTGCACCTGGACAAGGGCACGCTGGTCGAGCAGGCGTTGGCCTGAGGAGGCTCGCATGAAATACCTGCATCTGATCTGGGCCGCGCTGTGGCGGCGCAAGACGCGCACCATCCTCACGCTGGTGTCGATCCTGGCGGCGTTCCTGCTGTTCGGCATGCTCGATGGCGTGCGCACCAGCTTCGCCAACGCGGGGAAAAGCGCCGCCGGCGCCGAGCGCCTGCAGACCGGCTCGAAGCTTTCCTTCATCGAAACCCTGCCGCAGTCGCTGCAGGCGCGCATGGAGCAAGTCCCGGGCGTGAAGATGGTGGCCTATGCCAACTGGTTCGGCGGCGCCTACCAGGACCCGCACAACCAGATCTTCACCTTCGCGGTGAGCGACAACTACGTGGACATGTACCCGGAGGTCGCGGTCTCGCCGGCCGAGCGCAAGGCTTTCGAACAGACCCGCACCGGCGTGCTGGTCGGCGACCTGCTGGCGAAGAAGTACCACTGGAAGGTCGGCGACAAGCTGCCGCTGCAGTCGAACATCTTCCCCAACCGCGACGGCAGCAAGAACTGGAGCTTCGACATCGTCGGCGTGATGCGTCCGGCCAAGCCGGACGACAAGCAGATGCTCCAGGGCGGCATCCTGATGCACTGGAAGTACTTCGACGAATCCAACCCGTACAACCACGGCCGGGTCGGCTGGTACGTGACCCGCGTGGTTGACGCCAGCCAGTCCGACCGCGTGGCGAATGCGATCGACGCGTTGTCGGCCAACTCGGACCACGAAACCAGGACGATGACCGAACAGGCCGCGTTCGCGCAGTACATCAAGCAGATGGCCAACGTCGGCTTCATCGTCATCTCGATCATGGGCGCGGTGTTCTTCACCCTGTTGCTGCTGACCGGCAACACGATGGCCCAGGCGGTACGCGAGCGCACTTCGGAGCTGGCCGTGCTCAAGACCATCGGTTTCTCCAGCGCCAGCGTGCTGGGACTCGTACTGGCCGAATCGGTGGCGTTGGTGCTGCTGGGCGGCGTGCTGGGCCTCGGGCTGGCCGCGGTGCTGGGGCCGGCGCTCAGTGCCGGCAGTGGCGGGATGGTCAGCATGCCGCCGGTACCGGCGAGCAGTTGGGCGATCGGCGTCGCGCTGATGCTGGGGATCGGCCTGCTGGTCGGCGTGCTGCCCGCGATGCGCGCGATGCGCCTGAACATCGTCGATGCATTGGCCGGGCGCTAAGGAGATAGCCATGAAATCGTTTCTGCGTGGACTCTTGCTCGCCCTCGTGGTGGTGGCGAGCATCGTGGCCTGGACCGCCTTGCCCTGGCCGGCATGGCTGGCGCTGGCGGTGGTCTTCGTGCTGTGGATGCAGCTGACCCGCGCCGGCCGGCAGGCCGGTTCGGCCACCAGCGTGGGCGTGAGCACGCTGCCGCAGCGCATCGGCTCGTCCTCGGTGGTGGTGATCGGTATCGCCGGCGTGGTGGCGGTGCTGGTGTCACTGCTGGCGATGGGCGTGGGTTACAGCGAGGCGCTGAGCAACAGCGGCAGCACCGACACTGCCATCGTGATGCGCGACGGCTCGGCGTCGGAGGTTTCCTCGGTGCTCGAACACGACAGCATCGTCGCGATCTCCGAGGCGCCGGGCATCGCGCGCGACCAGGCCGGCAAGCCGATCGCCTCGCCCGAACTGGTGGTCGCGGCCAACCTGCCGCTCAGCGACGGCAGCGGCGACGAGGGCAGCGTGCAGTTGCGCGGCATCGGCGACCAGGCGTGGACGTTGCGGCCGGACGTGAAGATCGTCGCGGGGCGCAAGTTCAAGCCGGGCCTGCGTGAACTGGTAGCCGGCAAGGGTGCGCAGCGCCAGTTCGCCGGGCTGGAGCCGGGCAGCCAGATCAAGCTGGGCAGCCAGCTCTGGACGGTGACCGGCATCTTCGCCTCCGGCAACGCGATGGACTCGGAGCTGTGGGGCGATGGCGACGTGGTCGCCTCGGCGTACCGGCGCGGTAGCAGCCGCACCTCCGTGTTCGCGCGGTTGACCGGCGCCAGCGCGTTCGACGGTTTCAAGGCTGCGCTCAAGGGCGATCCACGCCTGCAGGTGGACGTGGAAACCACGCTGGACTACTTCAGCAAGCAGTCCGAGCAGACCAGCAAGGCGATCAGGATCATCGGCATCGTGGTCGGCGTGATCATGGCGATCGGCGCCGTGTTCGGCGCGCTCAACACCATGTTCGCCGCGGTGGCCGGGCGTGCCCGCGAGATCGCCACCTTGCGCGCGATCGGTTTCCGCGGCACGCCCGTGGTGGTCGCGGTGATGCTCGAAACCATGTTGCTCGCGCTGCTCGGCGGGCTGCTGGGAGGCTTGCTGGCCTGGCTGGCCTTCAACGGTTTCGCCGCCTCGACGCTCGCCGCGGGTACCACCGGGCAGATGAGTTTCCAGCTGCACGTGACGCCGTCGCTGCTCTGGACCGGCCTGAAGTGGGCGCTGGCGATCGGCTTCATTGGCGGCCTGTTCCCCGCCGTGCGGGCCGCCCGGCTGCCGGTGACCACGGCGTTGCGCGAGTCCTGACCGGGACAACGTGGGGTGGGCTGAAGCCCACCCTGCGTGTTTTCCTGATCAGCCGGGCATCAGCGGCGGCGCGTATTGCAGCGTCAGCCCCAGCGCCCACAGCAGCCCCAGCACCAGCGGCACGTGCACCAGCAGCTGGATGAAGGTGAAGCCAACCACGTCGCGCGCCTTCAATCCCAGCACGCCCAGGAGCGGCAGCATCCAGAACGGGTTGACCAGGTTGGGCAGCGCCTCGGCGGCGTTGTAGACCTGCACCGCCCAGCCCAGATGCACGTGCAGGTCATTGGCCGCCTGCATGACGTACGGCGCCTCGACCAGCCATTTGCCGCCACCCGAAGGCACGAAGAAGCCCAGCACCGCCGAGTAGCCCCCCATCACCAGCGGGAAGCTGTCGGTGGTGGCCACGCGCACGAACACGCCGGCCAGCCGGTGCGCCAGCGTGGCACCGTCCGCGCCGGGCGCGTGGGTGAGCAGGGCAGCGATGCCGCCGTAGAGCGGGAACTGGATCAGCACGCCGGCCGTGCCGGGCACCGCGCGCGCCACCGCGTCGAGGAAGCTGCGCGGGCGCCAGTGCAGCAGCAGGCCGATGGTGAGGAACAGCAGGTTGTAGGTGTTGAGGTCGGCGATCGCCATGGCCGCCGGCAGGCTGGCGAAACGCCGCAGCAGCCAGCCCAGTCCCAGCACGCCGACCAGCAGCGACAGCAACGGGCTGTACTCGAGCCATTCGCCCGGGCGGGTGCGTGGCGGCAGCGCGGGGACCGCGTCCGAATCGGCCACGCCGCAGTCGCGGGCGCTGCGCACACCTTCGCCGGTCGGCGTGGTGAACCAGCACACCAGCAGCGACACGGCGATCAGCACCGCGGTGAGCAGCAGCGACTGCCACAGGAAGATCGTCTGACTGAACGGCAAGACCCCGGTGATCGCCAGCAATCCCGGTGGCATGCTGGCCGGGTTGGCCTGCAGCTGCGCGGCGGAGGAGGAAAGACCCATCGCCCACACCGCGCCCAGTCCGAGGTAGGCCGCGGCGCCGGCGGCGCGGTAGTCCATCGCCAGGTCGTCGCGGCGCGCCAGCGCGCGCACCAGCAGCCCGCCGAAGACCAGCGAGAAACCCCACGACAGCAGCGAGGCGAGCATGCTGACCAGCGCCACGTAGCACACGGCGCCGCGGCCGCTTTTCGGTACGCGCGCCAATGCATCGATCAGGCGCGCCACCACGGGCGCACTGGCCACCACGTAACCGCCGATCACCACAAACGCCATCTGCATGGTGAAAGGGATCAGGCTCCAGAAACCATCGCCGAAAGCCTGCACGGTGGTGGTTGGGGCGGCGCCGAAACCCAGCGCGAGCAATGCCACCAACGCGACGCCGAGCGCGGCGAAGACCCAGGCATCGGGAAACCAGCGTTCGGACCAGCCGGCGCAGCGCAACGCCGCGCGTGCGAGCAGACCTTGCCGCGAGTGATCCATGCCGCTCTCCGTTGCCTTCGCCCGCGGCATGGTGGCACGGAGACAAGCCCGGTAGGAGCGCACCTGTGCGCGACCGAGATGTGGGGAAGTCGCGCGCAGGACGCTTTCTGCGGGAGAACTCCGCTCGGCACCACGGCTGCTTCAGTGCCGTCGGCCGGGCCTTCGGCTACCCGACCCGCGCGGTCGCGCACAGGTGCGCTCCTACACGCACTTTCGCCTAATGGGCGGGCTTCTTCGCCAGCGTGATTACGCCCACGCCCACCAGGATGATCGCCATGCCGCCCAGGTCGAACGGGCCGACGTGCTCGCCGACCAGCAGCACGCCGAACAGCACCGCCACCGGTGGGTTGACGTAGGCGTAGCTGGTCGCCAGCGCCGGCCGTGCGTGCTTGAGCACGTAAAGGTACGCGCTGAAGGCGACGATCGACCCGAACAGCGCCAGGTACACCACCGCCGCCGTGGCGCGCAGGGTGGGATGGGCGGGCAGCTGTTCGCCCGTGCCGAAGCCGACCAGCAGCAGTGCGACGCTGGCGCAGAGCATCTGCGCGGCGGTGTTCATCGGCCCGGCCGGCATGTCCTGGCGCTTGCTCCAGGCCGAACCGAAGGCCCAGCTCATCGCCGCCACGATCAGCGCCAACGCGCCCAGTCGCGAGCCGGAAAGTCCGCTGCCCAGGTTCAGCACCACCACGCCGGCGAAACCGATCAGCAAGCCGACCGTCTCGCGCCGGTTCGGCCATTGGCCGTACATGCCGGAGAACACCGCGGCGAACAGCGGCATGCTCGCCACCGCGACCGCGGCAATGCCCGAACTCACGCTCTGCTCGGCGTAGCAGACCAGCCCGTTGCCGCCCAGCAACAGCAACACGCCGGTCACCGCCGCGTTGCGCCACTGGCGTCGCGTGGGCGGGCGCACGCCGCGGATCCGCAGGAACGCGTACATGGCCGACCCTGCGCCGAGGAAGCGCACGCCTGCGAGCAGGAACGGCGGATAGCTCTCCAGCGCGTAGCGGATGCCCAGGTAGGTCGAGCCCCACACGACGTACAGCGCGAGCAGGCCGAGCGGGATCAGCACACGCGGTTCGTCCAGCGCGCGGGCGGGAGCAGGAGTGGCGGAGGTGTCATCGATGGCGGACATGGCGGGAGATCATGCAGGGGAGGGGGCTTCATTCGGCTGGTGCGTGCCGATCCACCACAAATGGCCTTCGGGGTCGCGCAGTCCGGCGCTGCGGTCGCCGTAGGGCTGGTCGGTGGGCGGGGTCACGCTGGATGCGCCGGCGGCCAGGCCCGCGGCGTAACACGCGTCGACGTCGGGTACGTAGACGTGGGTGGAACCGCGCACCGGATCGCGCCCATCGGGGCGCTCGCCGACCATCACCACCGAATCGTCGATCCGCACCTCGGCGTGCATGATCGAGCCGTCATCGCGCATCTTGCGCAGCAGTTCCTTCGCGCCGAACGTCGCGTGCAGGAAGGCCAGCATGGCGCGCGCGTCAGCGACCAGCAGGTACGGCGACACGGCATTGTGGCCGGCGGGCTTGTGCGTGGGCATCGGTGGGATCCGGTGGAACGAAGGGCAAACGCCGGCAGCCGGCGAGGCCGGCGTCGATCAGGTGGTGTTGCCCGAAGCGCGCACGATAGCCGGAGCGGCACCGGCGCGGTAGCGCGCAGTTCTCAATCCAGCCTTGAGCGACGGTCAAGACGCGCGGCGGCGCTCCGGCTCCGCGACGCGGTTGCGCTCGCGCGCCAGCAGCTCGCGCTTGCGTTCCACACCCCAGCGCCAGCCGCCCAGCGAGCCGTCCTCGCGTACCACGCGGTGGCAGGGCACGATCAGCGCCAGTCGGTTGTTGCCGCAGGCGTTGCCGATAGCGCGGGCGGCGTTGGCGTCGCCCAGTTCCGTGGCGAGCGCACGGTAACTGCGCGTCTGGCCGGCGGGGATGCGGGTGAGTGCATCCCACACGCGCCATTGGAACGCGGTGGCGGCGATGTCCAACGGTGGCATGGCGGGCGCCGCGGCATCGCTCCAGCCCAGCTCGCTGGCGATGCGCGCGATCACCGCATCCAGCCATTCCTCGCGCCCGGCGTCCACGCGCTCGCGCGTGGCATGCGGGAATTCCCCGGCCAGCCCGCGTTCCAGCGCCACGTCGTCGTCGCCCAGGTTGACCGCGCAGATGCCACGCGTGGTGGTCGCCACCAGCAGCCGGCCCAGCGGCGTGCCGGTGGTGGTGTAGCGGATACTCGCCCCGGCACCGCCGGCGCGGTAGCTTGCCGGGGTCATGCCGAGCAGACGGTTGCTGTGCTCGTAGACGCGACTGCCCGAGCCGAAGCCGGCCTCGTAGACCGCGTCTGTCACGGCGGCGCCTTCACGCAGGGCGGCCTTGAACTGCCCGAAGCGGCGCGAGCGGTGGTATTCCGCCGGGCTCATGCCGAAGCGCCGCCGGAAAGCGCGCTGAAGGTAGGTGGGGCTCAGCGCCACCGCGCTGGCGAGGGCGTCCAGGCTGGGCGCGGTTTCGGCCTCGTCGAGCAGACGGCGGGCCTGTTCAAGCGGTTCGATGGCGGACATGGCGGCGTTCCGGTTTCCAGATGACGCCAGTTTGTGGCGTCAGCTCGCGCGCGGGCCATCCGCTTCTTGCGCGCCTCAACGCGCGACCGGGCGCCCTTCATGCAGGACCACGAAGTCGCCCTCGAGTACCTGCGGACGCGCTCCGGCGGCAGGCGCGGCACGGCCGACGGCGCGCGCGCGGTTCCACTGGCGCAACGCCAGCCACAGCCCGCCACCGACCAGCAGCACGCCAGCGACGAACAGCCCGAACACCAGCATCACGCCCAGCACGGCAGCCCCGACGACCAGCGAAAGGGCGCGCGCAAGCGGGTGGCGGGGACGGGACGAGGGCAGCTGGAACAGGCGCATGTTAAAAATCCGTGTGGTAAAATCAACGACTTACGTGCGCAACGATGGGGCTTTCACGCCCCCGAGGCAAGTGCCGATGGACCTACCCCCCGGGGCGCTTTGCCGCCTCGATCACATTCCCGACGGCACCGCGATAGCGGTGGATGCGACCCTGCCCGAAGGTCCCGAAACCCTCATCGTATTGCGCGACGGCGAGGAAGCGCGGGCCTGGATCAACGTCTGTCCGCACGCCGGGCGACGACTCGACTGGGCGCCCGGACAATTCCTGATCAGCCGCGGCACGTTGATCTGTGCAGTGCATGGGGCGAGCTTCCGCACCGGGGACGGGCTCTGCGTGGGCGGGCCCTGCCGTGGGCAGTCGCTGCGTGCGGTGCCGCTTCGGGTGGAGCGCGGGGTGGTCTGGCTGGCGAGCGCTTGAGCTCCCCCTTGGTTTCAACCTGCGGCCGGACCGCCATCCCACGGGTTCCGGCCTCTCACCCAGGCCTCTCCCCAAAGAGGAAAAAAAAGGCCCGGCATGCGCCGGGCCTTTCTCGTTCCATGCCGGCGGACCTTCCCTGGCCCGCCAGCCAAACCTTCCGTCAGGGGTTGTTGACGCGATCGACCGAGCCGGCGGTCTGGTAGATCAGGCCGGACAGCGGCAGCAGCTGGCTCAGGAAGCGGTTCCACTTGGTGATGCCGGCCGCGCCGACCCACACCACGTCGCCCGGCTTGACGCGGAAGTTGTCCGCCAGGGCATAAGACGCCGGCGAGCGTGCGTTGAGGTGGAACACCTGCGCGGGCGTCTGGGTGAGCTTCTCCGAACCACGGATCACGTACACGGCATTGCCCGAAGAGGTGATCGGGCTCAGGCCGCCGGCACGACCCAACGCCTGGGTGAGGGTCAGCGCGGTGGTCTTGAAGGTGATGGCCTGCGGGCGGATCACCTCGCCCACGACATACACCTCCTTGTTGTCGTTGTACGGCAGGAACAGCTTGTCGCCGGGCTTGAGGTAGATCTGGCCGTCGGTGCCCTGGTTGAGCGCGGTCAGGTCGATCGGATAGGTCTTGCCGTCACGGGTGAGCGTGAAGCCGGAGAGGTCCGCTTCCTGCGTGTTGACGCCGGCCACGCCGATCGCCTGCGACAGCGTCATCGGCACCGAGTTGAGCACCTGCGCGTCGGTGTGCTGGAACGCACCCTCCAGCGTGATGCGATGGCTGCCGTAGCCGACCACGTTGACGTCCACCTGCGGCTCGCGCACGAAGCTGCCCAGCTTCTTGGTCAGCGACTGGCGCAGTTCCTCGACGGTCAGCCCGGCCGCCTTGATGGTGCCGGCATAGGGATAGAACAGCGTGCCGTCAGGGCGCACCAGGCGGCCGTTGGCCACGGTCTGCTGCTGCGAGCCCGCGGGCGAGGTCAGTTCCGGGTGATCCCACACGGTGATGTACAGCGTGTCGCCGGCGCCGATGCGGTAGTCCTCCGGCTGGTACGAGACCAGTTCCTGCGGAATCGTGCTGGCCTGCGTCTGGCTGCTCTCCACCAGCTCCGGCGTGATCTGCAGCAGCTGCATGTGGCTGTTGTCACTTTGCAGCGCGCCCTCGTCCATGCGCTGGCCGGGGACGATCGCGCAGCCGTTCAGCGCGACGGCGAAGAGAAGGATGGCTACTGCGGGTAGCGTTTTCATAATGCGTCCTTTCTGCTGGGCCACCGTGGGGATAATCGGGACGAATTATTGAAGTCATTCGTCTGACACGCCCGCGACATGGCGGTTTTGGCTAATGGCGACGGTTAATGCGAGTGGGTGTATCTATGCTTTTGCCGATGGCTTCCGAGGTTGCCGCGGCGGGCGTTTCCGACGTGGCGCGGACGCTTCGTCCACGCACGCCGTCGATCAGCGCGGCAGGGCTGGCGCCGGCCTGCACCAGCGCCAGCCTGGCGGGAGCCGGGGCGCCGGTCGTGACATGCGGTGCCTTGTGTGCCAAGGCCTGGCCGGCGATCAGCAGACCGGCAAGCGGAAGCACGAGCTTGAACTGGTGCATGGGTTGGGCCCCCCGAAGATGGAACGTTTGCCAAGCGGGCTCGACGAATCTAACGCGATCATTCGTGAATGCGGTGAGAAAGACGTGTTTCCAAGTTGG
The DNA here is from genome assembly GCF_051900395.1 of Frateuria sp. GZRe14. Lineage (NCBI taxonomy): Bacteria > Pseudomonadati > Pseudomonadota > Gammaproteobacteria > Lysobacterales > Rhodanobacteraceae > Frateuria > Frateuria sp. GZRe14. Next base: position 592,370 of record NZ_JBHZGJ010000001.1, read on the forward strand.
CGATATGCCAGGCCCAGCCCGCGTGAAGAAAAGATGTAGCTGCTAAAGCATTTTCTTCACGTAAATGAAGGAAGTGTCCAACATGATTTTTTCACGGAACACGAGTTTTACTGCCGACTCTCTACCGGCCGGTTCGGCGTCCATCACGCGCCTGGCCGGCGTGGCATCGACAGGGGCCACATGGCCTTGGGTTTTTCGGGAGTGTGCGGATCGTGTTCAACAGCATCCTGGTGGTCTGCGTCGGCAATGTTTGCCGCAGTCCGGTGGCGGAATTCCTATTCCGCCGCGAACTGGGCGAGCGCGACATCCACGTCAGCAGCGCCGGCCTGGGCGCGCTGGTGGGGCGGCCGATCGACCAGAACGCCGCCGCCCTGCTGGAAGACGACGGCATCGATGCCAGCGAACACCGTGCGCGCCAGCTCGAGGCATCGATGCTGCGCGAAGCGGACCTGGTCCTTGCGATGGAGCGCCGACACCTGAACGCCGTGGTGAAGCTCGCCCCGGAGGCCAGCGGCAAGGTGTTTCTTTTCGACAAATGGCACGCGGGCAGCGACGTGCCGGATCCATTTCGACGTTCGCGCAGTGTGTTCGAGCAAGTACACGCCTCAATCGAACGTGGCGTCGGCAGTTGGCTGCGCTACCTGTGAACCCCCCAAGCCTAGGAACCGGGCTATGACCACCAAACAGACCTTCCCGTCCTCACCGCGTCGCGATGACGACATCGATCTGCACGCGCTGCTCGGCACGCTGCTCGACCACAAGTGGTTGATCATCGGCGTCACTGCGGTGTTCTTCGTGATCAGCGTGATTTATGCCACGCTGACCACACCGATCTACGAGGCCACCGCAACCGTACAGGTGGAACAGAAAGTCCCCAGCCTGCCTGGCCTGGACGATCTGTCGCAAACGTTGGGCACCTCCTCCTCGCAGGCGACCACCGAGATCGCACTGATCACCTCGCGCACGATCATCGGGCAGGCGGTGAACAACCTCAAGCTGGACATCACCGCCAAGCCGGAGCGCTTCCCGGTGATCGGCGACTACATGGCGCGCAGCTACAACCCGCAGATGCCGGGTGACGTGGCCCCGCCGTTCATGGGCATGGACAGCTACGACTGGGGCGGCGCGGAACTGGACATCTTCCAGCTCGACGTGCCTTCGGCGCTCCTCGACAAGCAGCTGCGGCTGGTCGCCGGTGAGCATGGCACCTATACGCTGACCGACGCGGGCGACAACGTGCTGCTGACCGGCCGCGTGGGCGAATCGGCCACGGGCAACGGCATCACGATGCAGGTGCAGTCGCTGCACGCCAATCCCGGCGCCGTGTTCGACGTGGCGCGCCACTCGCACCTGGGCACGATCACCGGCCTGCAGGGGGCCATCCAGGCCACCGAGCAGGGCAAGGACTCGGGCATCATCGTGCTCACCTACGACAACATCGATCCGGTGCTGGCAACGCAGCTGCTGGACCAGATCAGCGCGCTGTACGTGCAGCAGAACGTGGAGCGCAACTCCGCCGAGGCGGCCAACAGCCTCAAGTTCGTCAAGGAGCAGCTGCCCAAGGTCAAGATGGACCTGGAGAAGGCGACCGCCGCGCTGAACGCGTTCCAGATGCGCGCGCACTCGGTGGACATCAGCCTGCAGACCAAAGGATTGCTCGACCAGACGGTCGCGCTGGACACGCAGATCGAAAACCTGCGCATGCAGATGGCCGACGTCGAGCGCAAGTTCACTTCCAACCATCCGACCTACCAGGCCCTCGCCGCGCAGATCGGGCAGTTGCAGGGCAAGAAGGCCGCGCTGGAGAAGCAGGTCGGCCACCTGCCCGACACGCAGCAGGAACTGCTGCGCCTGACCCGCGACGTGCAGGTCAGCAACGAGACCTACACCAACCTGCTCAACCAGGCCCAGCAGCTCGACATCGCGCGCGCCGGCACCGTGGGCAACGTGCGCGTGGTCGACCGCGCCGCGACCAACACCAACCGTCCGGTGTGGCCGCCGAAGATGATCCTGGTGCTCGCCGGCACCGCGCTGGGAGGCCTGCTCGCGCTCGCCTTCATCTTCATCCGCCAGTTGCTCAACCGTGGCGTGGAAGACCTGGCCGCCATCGAGCACGTCGGCCTGCCGGTCTACGCCTGCGTGCCGCTGTCGGCCGCCGAGCGCGAGATCACCGAGCGCAATGGCCGCGTGCGACGAGGGGCGTACGCCCAGCACCTGCTGGCGCAAAGCGCGCCGGACGACCTGGCGGTGGAGGCGCTGCGCAGCCTGCGCACCAGCCTGCACTTCGCCCGCCTGGAAGCGAAGAACAACCTGCTGATGATCTCCAGCCCCGGCCCGGGCGCAGGCAAGACCTTCGTCGGTTCGAACCTGGCGGCGGTGATCGCGCAGGCCGGCCAGCGCGTGCTGCTGATCGACGCGGACATGCGCAAGGGCGCACTGCACACCGTGGTCGGCGGCCGTCCGGAACAGGGCCTGTCGGAACTGATCTCCGGCCAGATCGGCTTGTCCGAGGCCGTGCGCACGGTGGAGGGGGCGAACAACCTCTACTTCATCTCGCGTGGGAAGGTTCCGCCGAATCCGTCCGAGCTGCTGATGCACTCGCACTTCACCGCGTTGCTCGAGAAGCTCAAGCCGCGCTTCGACCTGATCATCATCGATACGCCGCCGATCCTGGCGGTGACCGACGCGGCGGTGATCGGCCACCACGTGGGTACCAGCCTGATGGTCGTGCGCTTCGGCGTGAACCAGGCGCGCGAGATCGCGCTGGCCAAGCAGCGCTTCGAACAGAACGGCGTGCCAGTGAAGGGCGCGATCTTCAACGCGGTCGAGAAGCGCAGCGCCGGCTACTACGCCTACGCGTACTACGAGTACGCGGGCGCCAAGGCCTGATCACGCTTTCCACCTCGAATCAGAAGGATTTCGCATGACACTGAAAGTCACCCTGTTCGGTACCGGCTACGTCGGCCTGGTCACCGGGACCTGCCTGGCGGAAATGGGCAACCATGTCCTGTGCGTGGACGTGGACGCGGCCAAGGTCGCGCGCCTGAAGAACGGCGAGGTGCCGATCTACGAGCCGGGCCTCGCGCCGATGGTCAAGCGCAACCACGAGGGTGGTCGGCTGGACTTCACCACCGAGGCGGAGCCGGCGGTGCACCACGGCGACGTGATCTTCATCGCCGTGGGGACGCCGCCGGACGAGGACGGCAGCGCCGACCTGCGCTACGTGCTGGAAGTGGCGCGCAGCATCGGCAAGCACCTGAACCGCTACGCGGTGGTGGTCAACAAGTCGACCGTGCCGGTAGGCACCGCCGACAGGGTGCGCGCGACCATCGCCCAGGCGCTGGCCGAGCGCGGCGCGGTGATTCCGTTCGACGTGGTCTCCAACCCCGAGTTCCTCAAGGAAGGCGACGCGGTGGAGGACTGCCTGCGGCCGGACCGCATCGTGATCGGCAGCTCCAGCGAGCGCGCCGTCGGCGTGCTGCGCAAGCTGTACGCGCCGTTCAACCGCAACCACGACCGCACGGTGGTGATGGACGAGCGTTCGGCCGAGCTGACCAAGTACGCGGCCAACGCGATGCTGGCGACCAAGATCAGTTTCATGAACGAGATCGCCAACATCGCCGAGCGCGTCGGCGCGGACATCGAACAGGTGCGCCGCGGCATCGGTTCGGACCCGCGCATCGGCTACCACTTCATCTACCCCGGCGCCGGCTACGGCGGCTCGTGCTTTCCCAAGGACGTGCAGGCGCTGGAGCGCATCGCGCGCACCGTGGACTACGAGGCGAAGCTGCTGGGTGCGGTGGAGGCGGTCAACCACGCGCAGAAGGGCAAGCTGTTCGAGCTGATCGAGCGCCACTGCGACGGCCAGCTGAAGGGCCGGACCGTGGCGTTGTGGGGCCTGGCGTTCAAGCCCAACACGGACGACATGCGCGAGGCGTCCAGCCGGCGGCTGATGGAACAGCTGTGGGCGGCCGGCGCCAGGGTGCGGGCGTTCGACCCGGAGGCGCGCGCGGAGACCACGCGCATCTACGGCGAGCGGGCGGATCTCACGCTGTGCGAGGACGCGTACGAGGCGCTGGACGGCGCCGACGTGCTGGCGATCGTGACCGAGTGGAAGGCGTTCCGCGCGCCGGACTTCGCGCGCATCCGCGGCGCATTGAAGGACCCGGCGATCTTCGACGGACGCAACCTGTACGACCCGGCGCAAGTGGAGGAGGCGGGGCTGGCCTATTACGGCATCGGGCGCGGGCGTTCGCTCGCATCGGTGCCGGTGCCCTCGGCGGCCGTGCTGCGGCCGGCGGCCACGGCCTGAGCAAGCATCGCCCGCCGGCCGCGCCAGCCGCGGCCGACGGGCGGTTGCCGCCGCCCGAAACGGTGTCTGGACGATGCCGCCTCCCACCGCCGCCGGATCGGACGCAGTCCGCCAACCCGGTCATTCCTCGTATCCACGCCAGGACGCTCACGTGAAACGCTTCTACCTCTCCGGACAGCGCACGTTTCGCAACCGAGGTTGCGAGGCCATCGTGCGCAGTACGGTCGCCCTGCTGAAGGAACAATTCGGCGACGTCGAGGTGCTCGTGCCCTCGGTCAACATCGCGCGCGACAGCGAGCAGTGGCCGAATGCCGCCGATGACGGCGTCCGCCTCGTGCGCGCCTACCTGCCGCCGCCGTCGCGCTACTGGGTGCAACTGCAGAGCCTGCCGCTGCCGCTGATCAAGCGCGCCGGCTGGCCCTTCCCCATGCCGCGCTGGTTGCGTCGCCAGCTCGAATCGGTCGACGCCGTGCTGGCCGTGGGTGGCGACAACTATTCGCTCGACTACCGCATCCCCTCGCCGATCATGAGTGTGGACGGCTGGGCCATGGACATGGGCAAGCCGGTGATGCTGTGGGGCGCCTCGGTCGGTCCGTTCGAGCGCGAGCCCGAGTTCGTCGAGCCGGTCACGCGCCACCTGGCGCGCATGCATTTCGTGGCGGCCGGCGAGTCGATGAGCCACGACTACCTGGTCCACAAGCTGGGCCTGCGCAACGTGATCCGCATGGCCGAGCCCTCGTTCATGCTCGGCAAGGAGCCGGTCGACCTGGCGCCGTTCTGGCCGCGCGGCGAGGGCCACGTGCTGGGCCTCAACGTGAGCCGGCTGATCGAACGGCACAAGCGCCAGGACAAGGACCTGCACGCGGAACTGGCGGCATTCATCCGCCACGCGGTGAAGGAACACCAGCTGGGCGTGCTGCTGATCCCGCACGCCGACCCGCTGCGCGAAGACACGCGCGGCGGCGACGCGGCGTACATGGAACCGTTGCTGGCGCGGCTGGCCGACCTGGGCGACTCGGTCAAGATGATGCCCAACGACTTCAACGCGGTGCAGACCAAGTACGTCATCAGCTACCTGCGCTTCTTCATCGGCGCGCGCGCGCATCCGGTGATCGCCGCGCTCTCCAGCGGCGTGCCCACGGTGTCGATCGCGTACAGCGTCAAGGCCTGCGGGATCAACCGCGACATGTTCGGCAACCAGGAAATGGTGCTGCAGGCACGCAACCTTTCCTCGACCTCCCTGCGCGAGGCGCTCGATCACCTGGTGCAGCGGGAGGACACGCTGCGCAGCCTGCTCGAACAGCGCACCACCGAGTGGCAGCTCGCCGCGCGGGCGGCCGCCGCACGCATCAACGACTGCCTGTGCTGACCCCGGGAGCCTCCATGGAAACGCTGATCGCAGGAAACACGGTGCGCCCGACCCTCGCCCTCGACGACAAGGTGGCGCCGGTGAGCGTGGTGGTGCCTTGCTACCGCTGCGTCGACACCATCGGTCCGGCGGTGGCATCGGTCGCCGCGCAGCAACTGCCGCCGGCCGAAGTGCTGTTGGTCGACGACTGCAGCGGCGACGGCACGCTCGAGCGCCTCTACCAGGTGGCCGCCGAATACCCGGATGGCTGGGTGCGTGTCTTCACGCTGGCGCGCAACGGCGGGCCGAGCGCGGCGCGAAACCACGGCTGGGAGCACGCTCGCCAGCCGTACATCGCTTTCCTCGACGCCGACGACACCTGGCATCCTGAAAAGCTCGCGATCCAGATGCACGTGCTTGCGGGCGATCCGGGCATTGCCCTGCTGGCACACGCCATGAACGTACAGGCGCGCACCGACCCGCCGCCGGAGGTGCGCCGTCCGATCGCGGTACGCGTCCTGCCCAACCGCTTGCCGCTGATGGGCAGCCCGTTTCCCACCGCCTCGATGCTGCTTCGGCGCGACCTGCCGTTCCGCTTCGACGAACGCCGCCGACGCGCGGAGGACTTCATGCTCTGGGCGCAGATCCTGCTCTCCGGCTACCGCTGCGCGCGGATCGAACCCGTGCTGGCGTCCTGGCACAAGCCGCCGTTCGGCGCCGGCGGCCTGAGCGGCGACATGGAAGCGATGTACGCCGCGGCGATCGACGTGCGCCGCACGCTCCACGAACAAGGCCTGATCGGCGGCGCGCGCATGCGCGTGGCCGCCGTGCTGGGCGTGGCCCGCTACGCGCGCCGGCGCGCCATCACCTACGCGCGCCGGTTCTCCGCGGGCACGCGCTCCACCGGCACGCGTGCCACCCATGCCGACCAGGCGAGCTGACGATGAACACCACCAGCACCATGGACCAGCCCCTCGCGTACTCCGACAGTCCGACCAACACCAATGCCCGAGTGCTGCTCGGGCTGATGCTGGTGGCGGCGGTGATCGTCGTGGTCACCTTTGCCGTGGCTACCCGCGGCAACATCGGCACCGACACTTCGGTCTACGCCAGCTTCTTCGAAAGCCTCCAGCACCATGGCGAAACGGACAGCCGCTTCGAGCCGGTCTTCTACTACCTGAGCGTGATCCTGGCCGCCACCGGCATGAGCTTCACGGGCTACGAGGGCGTGATGTTCCTGGTGATGATGGGCACCGCGCTGGTGGCCACCCGCCGCTACCACACGTTCCTGGAGAGCGAGACCGGCTACACGACCTTCCTGGCCGCCTCGCTGCTGTTCCTGTTCATCTCGCCGGTGATGTCCAACGCGACGATCAACGTGATGCGCCAGGGCCTCTCCTCGCTGCTGGTGTTCACCGCGCTGCTGGCGTTCTACCAGCGCCAGTGGCGTGCGTTCATCCTGTGGGGCCTGCTGGCCACCGGGTTCCACTACTCGGCGTTGCTGTACCTGTTCTTCGCGCCGGTACTGCTGCTCAATACCAAGCTGCTGCGCGTGGCCGGCATCCTGGCGTTCCTGGCCTACTGCAGCGGCGTGACCATGGTGCTGGTGCGGGCGCTAGTGCCAGCCGTCTACACCATGGTGATGGCCTATGACGCCGGTTCTTCCTACAAGGCCGGCGTGCGCCTGGATTTCGCGGTGTTCTCGCTGTTCTGGTACGTGTTGCCGTGGGTGGTCGCGCCGTTCGTGCGCGAGCCGGTGCGCGAGCGCATCAACCAGAGCACCGCGATCTACCTGGTACTGATGCTGCCGTTCTTCGCGGTGGGCTGGGGCAACTTCTCCAACCGCTACCTGTTGCCGGCGTGGTTGTCGGTATCGCTGATCCTGGCCGCGATCTGTTGCGACAGCCGGTTTTCGCCCCTGCGCAATCCGGTCGTGCTGCGGATGGGGCTGGTCGCTGCGGGCGGCGTGTTCTGCTACTACGTCACCCACGGCGTGGTGCTGTGAACCGCCTGCCGCCGCTCCCGAAGCGCGCGTGTGCCGTCCCTCCGGCGGCCGCGACCGCGGCGCTTCACCCGTCGCCTGCATCGCGATTGCTATCTGTAAACGCGCGCGCGCATTGCGGCCCGCGGCCATAAGGCGCGTCCCGATGTCCGCCCCAGTCATTCCACGCCAGCCCAGGGCGTCTGCAAAGGAAGCCACCATGTCCACCGCCACCGCCGTGCAGGATGCCGATCCCCGCATCAAGCTCCAGGCTTCGCCGTACCGTTACGACGCGGATTTCGCGCCGCTGTCGGGGCAGGCTGGCGGCAGGCCGATCGACCCGGTTTCCGTCGCCGACGTGCTGCGCAATGCGTTCGTGTATCCGCCGCATACGATCTATCGGGATGTCCGGGTGGCGGTGATCGGCTTCGACCCGGAGCTCGACCTGCATGCGGCGCCCGAATACCGCTTTCCGTTCCGCTCCTCGCCCGCGCCGAAGCGGCCGACCGAACAGGTCGCGGACGAGGACTCGCTGCTCGAAACCTACCACCGGCTGCTGTGCGAGGCGGTCACGCGCTCGACCGCTGGCATGCATACGCCCTGGATGCTGCAGAGCGGCGGCAAGGATTCCAGCTCGCTGGCGATCGCAGTCGCCGAGGCCCGGCCGGACACCACGTGCCTGACCTACCTGGGCGGGCGCGAGGAGGACGAGGTCGAGTCCGCCCGCGCGGTCGCGCGGCAGCTCGGCCTGCGCCACGAAGCGCTGGTGTGCCAGCCGGCGCGCGCCTACGACCGTTACCTGGCGATGGTACCGCGCCTGCCGCTGCTGTCGGCCGACTTCGCCATGCTGTCCTATGCCGATCTCACCACCGAAATCGCCGGCGCCGGCGGTGATGGCGTCATCGACGGGCTGGGTTCGGACATCTATTTCGGCACGCCGGTGGATGCGCGCAAGAGCGCGCTGTTCCGCATGGCCAGGGATCTGCCGGTGCCGGCAAAGCTGTTCGAGGCCGGCCCGGTCAGCCGCAGCTTCGTCGCCTGCTTCGTGCTGGCGACGCTGGGCATGGACCCGTTCGAGCGCTACTTCCCCGGCTCGCGCTTCAGCGACGCGGAAGTCGACCGCCTGCTGGGCCGCCCGGTGGCGTCGCAGTCGCGCCAACGCCTGCGCGTGTTCCAGGAGGAACTTGCCAACGCCCGCACCATCGAGGCGCGCAAGCGTGTCACGCTGGCGATCGTCGAGGCCGGCGCGGGCTTTCCCAAGGGCCAGTACACCACCAGCGCGCTCGGCCTGCGCCAGGCCTATCCGTTCTGCGACCCGCAGCTGGCCGAATGGGTCTATCGCGAGGTGCCCGACGCGCAGCTGATCGACCGCGACGGCCACAACAAGCCGCTGGTGCGCAAGCACATCGCGCGTCGCTTCGGCGAGCTGCCGTACGTGCGTGCCAAGGGCTGCTTCCGCTTCGACCTGTGCGGGCTCGCCGCGGAACGCTTCGAGCAGGTGCACGCCTTCGCCGTGGAAGCGCGCGACCTGGTGCCGGGCGCCGCACGCTGGCTGGAGGATTACCGCGGGCGCATGGGCAACAAGTTCTTCGCCTCCAAGTTCTACCTGCTGGCCGTGGTGCTGCCGTGGCTGCTCAGCCGCGCCGACGCGCCGGCGCAGAGGCCCGACGCATGAACGGGCCCGACGCCAACGCGCGCCGCCTGTTCCTGCAACGCGCCCTGGCGCTCGCGGGGGCCGCGCTGTTGCCGGCGTTGCCCCGCATCGCCACCGCGGCCGCCAACCAGATCGACGTGCGCGCCAAGGGCGCGCGCGGCGACGGCAAGACCGACGACACCACCGCGATCCAGGCCGCCATCGACGCCATCGCCGCCACCGGCGGCACGGTGCACGTGCCGGCGGGCAACTACATGATCGATGCTGCGCGCGCGATCAGCCTGCGCTCGAACATCCGCCTGGAAATGGCGCCGGACGCGCAGTTGACCGCGCTGCCCAACACGCTCAAGCGCTACCACGTCATCCGCGTCTGGCGGGTGGACAACGTGCAGATCGTGGGCGGCCGCGTGGTCGGCGAGCGCGACCAGCACCGTGGCGACAAGGGCGAGTGGGGCTACGGCATCAACATCCAGGCCTCGCACAACGTGCTGGTCCAGGGCACCCGCATTTCCGATTGCTGGGGCGACGGCATGTGGATCGGCGCGTTCGGCCGCGGCGCCAAGGCCGACATCTCCACCGACGTCACCGTGCAGAACGTGGTGTGCACCAACAACCGCCGCCAGGGACTGTCGCTGGGTCCGTGCCAGCGCGTGCGCATCCTGGACAGCACCTTCAGCGACACCAACGGCACCAAGCCGCAGTCCGGCATCGACCTGGAGCCGATGGGGCAGGGCGAGGTGAAGGACGTGCTGATCCAGGGTTGCACGCTGACCGGCAACAAGGGCTGTGGCGTCGAGATCCACCACAGCGTGTCCGGCGTGGTGATCCGCCGCTGCACGATCCGCGACAACGGCGGCTTCGGCGTGCTGGCCGCGCAGATGAACGACCTGTGGGTGGACGACAACGTCATCACCGCCAATGGCATGAGCGGGGTCAAGCTCGCCGGCCACACCAGCGACGTGAAGGTCACCGACAACACGCTGTCGGACAACAGCACGCATTCGCTGCGCCGCGCGCTCAAGGCGATGACCTCCGGTGGCGGTGGCGACCATCCCGCGCAGCTGCACATCGGCGACAAGACTTCCAACGTGCAAGTGTCGGGCAACAAGTTCTAGCGCGGCACGCGCCCAGGAGCGCAACAGCAAAGGATCCGAGCGATGAAATTCGTCTTCTACGCCAACACCGACTGGTATCTGTACAACTTCCGCCTGTCGACCGCGCAACGGCTGCAGGCCGATGGCCACGACGTGGTGATGCTCTCCCCGCCCGGCCCGTTCGGCGGGCGCTTTGCCGCGCGCGGCTTCCGCTGGATCACGCTGCCGATGGACCGCGCGAGTCTCAACCCGCTGCGCGAAGCAGTGACGCTGCGCCACCTGGTGCGCATCCTGCGCCGCGAGAAGCCGGACCTCCTGCACAACTTCACGGTCAAGTGCGCCGTTTATGGCGGCGCCGCGGCGCGCATGGCCGGCGTGCCGGCCACCGTCAACGCGGTAGCCGGCATGGGCTACGTGTTCACCAGCAACGATCTGAAGGCACGCTGCCTGCGGCCGATGGTGCAGGCCTTGATGCGCGGTACGCTCGACCATCGCCGCTCGCTGCTGATCCTGCAGAACCCGGACGACGCGGAGATCTTCCGCCGCTCGCGGCTGGTGGCGCGCGATCGCATCCACGTGATCCGCAGCTCCGGCGTGGACACCTCGCGCTTCCGTCCCAGTTCGATGTCCGGCCGCGATGGACGCCTGCGCGTGCTGCTGGCCGCGCGCCTGCTGTGGGAGAAGGGCATCGGCGAGTACGTCGAGGCCGCCCGTCAGCTCAAGGCGCAGGGCCGCGACATCGAGTTCGTGCTGGCCGGCGCGCCCGACCCGGGCAACCCGCGCTCGGTGAGCGACGAGCAGGTGGGACGCTGGGCCGCGGAAGGCGTGATCACGTGGCTTGGCCACGTCGAGGACATGCCCGCGCTGCTTTCCACCATCGACGTGATGGCGCTGCCCAGCTATTACCGCGAAGGCGTGCCCAAGAGCCTGATCGAAGGCGCCGCGGCGGGACTGGCGTTGATCACCACCGACCAGCCCGGTTGCCGCGAGGTGGTCACGCGGCACGGCATGGACGGTCTGGTGGTGCCGCCGCGCAACGCCACGGCGCTGGCCGCGCTCGTCGCGCGGCTGGACGACGACCGCGAACTGCTGGCGCGCCTGGGTGCGAAGGCGCGCGAGAAGGCGATCGGCGAGTTCGACGAGCGCGCGGTGATCCAGCGCACGCTGGACGTCTACGAGCGCCTGCTGGGCACGGACATGCCCGGTGGTTCGCTGGCCGGCTCGGCCTCGTAGCCCTCCACGCAAAAGAAATCGGGCATCCGCGCGCAGCTTCGCCCCCTGCGAACAGCAGAAAAAGAAAACGCCGGGGCAGCGTGGCTGCCCCGGCGCGAGGTCGTGCGCTTGCGCGACAGCCTGGCGGCTGCCCGTGGCGCGGTTTACTTCCGCTTGGGCGAAAGCGTGTTGTTGGACTGGCTGATCGAGTAAGTCTTCTTGCCGATCTGGATGTCGCGGCTGGTGCCGCCGCCGGCGCTCGTCGCCGACATGTAGCGGGTGCTGTTGTACTGCAGCTTGTTGTTGCTGATCGTCACGTTGTGGGTCTTCGCGCTCATGCGCAGGCCCGCCAGGCCGTTCTTCGTGGCGTGGTTGCCATTGAGCTGCATGTGGTGCGCGTTGATCGACATCAGGCCGAAGCCGCGGTTGCCGCTGAACGTGTTGCCTGCGAACGTCACCTGGGAAACGTGGGCATGCATCTCGATGCCGTTGCCGTTGTTGCCCGAGATCAGGTTGTTCTCGAGGCGGATGGTGTCGGCCGGGCCCTGTTCCTGCGGCTCGAAGTCGATGCCGGCCTCCGGCAGCGTGCCCTTGGTGTCCTTGAAGGTGCTGTTGACGATGTAGACGTGCTGCGCCGGACCGATCGACAGGCCCTGGCGGCGGTTGTGCGAGGACGTCACGTTGTTGAGCGTCACGTAGTTGGAGCGGTCCAGGCTGCCGTTGCGGCCCAGGGCACCGATCCACATGCCGTCGCCCCAGAACTCGGACAGGTGCACGTTGCGCACGAGCACATGATCGGAGCCGGAGATGTTGATGCCGTAGCCCCACTCGCCGCGCGTGCCCTTGTGGCGGGCGCGGTCGCCGGTCATCTTGCCGCCGACGATCTCGACGTTGTTGGCGTTGTGCACCTTGACCACCCAGTAGCGGCTGGCGCCGTTGGGGATCACGCGAAGTTCTGCGCTCGGGTCGAGCTTCAGCCGCGTATGTGAATGCAGCTTGAGCGCCTTGGTGGCGTCGATCATGTAGCGGCCGGCCGGAACGAAGACGGTGCCGCCGCTGCTGGGCAGCGAATCGATCGCCTTCTGGATGGCGGCCGTGTCGTTGTGGGTACCGTTGCCGCGGGCGCCGAAGTTCTTGACGTTGACGGTGCGCGAACCGATCGAGATATTGGGGGTGGCGTCCCACCAGGAAGCAGCAGCAGCAGGAAGTGCCACGGCAGACAGTGCCAGCGAAGCGGCGATCACCAGGGGCTTGGCAAACAGCGAGCGCTTGGCGGTCTTCTTCGCGGAGGACTGGGTGTCGTGCAAATTCATCATCAGGAGTTGACCCTCTCGTCACGTGAAAGTGACGCGAACCATGCATGACCTTCACGGACCCTAACAAGCTCGACCATTGGGTGCCGTTCATGAAAATTGCACGGCCCTCCGACGGGCTCGGGGCAGTTCCGTGACACGCTCGTAACCGTTTCGTTTTACGTTCGCGATCAAGGCGTTAAGAAGCGGGTGGAAAGGCGCCCGGGTCCCCGATCCTCCAGGCGTGACCGACAGACGGCACGGACATGCCCACGGGAGTCGGAAACTAGCGCTCGTCGAGGGTTATGCACGCGTTCTTGACGCTGTTCCGGCCCCTTGTGCGTCCGCGCCTCCACGCTTTGCAAGAGGCACAGCGAGAGCCGCGGCGCATGCGGTTCGAACAGCGCCCCCTCAAAAAAAAGCGCCGGGCATCGCTGCCCGGCGCTGTTGTGTGCAAAGGCCGTCCTGGCCTGGCCAGCCCTTAACCGTTGGGCGTGAGCTGGTTGCCGGAGACCGAGATCGAGGACGTCTTCTTGCCGATCTGGATATCGCGGCTGTCCGCGCCGCCGGAGCTGCTCGGCGACATGTAGTGCGTGCTGTTGTACTGCAGCTTGTTGTTGCTCACGGACGAGTTGTGCGTCTTGCCGCTCATGCCCACGCCGGCCAGGCCGTTGCGGGTCGCGTAGTTGTTGCTGACGTGCAGCTGTCCCGGGCCGATGGCCAGCGAGCCGAAGCCGTCGTTGCCGCTGAGCGTGTTGCCGGTGATGGTCACGTTCGAGACGTTGTAGTGCAGCTCGATGCCGTTGCCGGCGTTGCCGGAGAAGGTGTTGTTCTCCAGGCGGATGGTGTCCGCCGGGCCCTGGTCCTGCGGTTCGATGTCCAGGCCGGCCTCGGGCAGCGTGCCCTGGGTGTTCTTGAAGGTGCTGTTGACGATGTAGACGTGCTGGGACGGCCCGATCGACAGGCCCTGGCGGCGATTGTGCGAGGAGGTGACGTTGTTGACCGTCACGTAGTTGGAGCGGGTCAGGTTGCCGTTCGCCTTGACGGCGCCGATCCACATGCCGTCGCCCCAGAACTCCGAAAGCACCACGTTGCGCACGAGCACGTTGGAAGAGCCGGAGATGTTGATGCCATAGCCCCACTCGCCGGTGTTGCCCTTGTGGTTGGCACGGTCGCCGGTCATCTTGCCGCCGACGATCTCGACGTTGTTGACCTTGAAGGCCTTGACCACCCAGTAGCGGCTGGCGCTGTTGGGGATCACCTTGAGCTCGGCGTCGGGGTCCAGCTGCAGGCGCGTGTGCGAATGCAGGGTGAGCGGCTTGAGCGCGTTGATCATGTAGCGGCCGGCCGGGACGACGACCGTGCCGCCGCTGCTCGGAAGCGAGTTGATGGCGGACTGGATGGCGGCGGTGTCGTCATGCGAACCGTTGCCCAGCGCGCCCTTGTTCTTGACGTTGACGGACGCCGAGCCGATCGAAATGTTCGGCGTCGCGTCCCACCAGTTGGAAGCGGCAGCGGGGAGTGCCACGGCAGACAGCGTCAGCGAAGCGATAGCGATCATCAAGTGCTTTTTCATGGAGAAATTCCGCTTGGTGGTGCCCGGCTTGGCCGAGGACTGGGTGTCGTGTTGATTCATCATCAGGAGGTTGACTCTCTCGTCACATGGAAGCGACGCGGAAGATGCAAGTCCTTCACGGGACTAACAAGCTCGACCATTGGGTTCGGTTCATGGAAATCGGGCGGACCGGTGCGCGCCGGATCGTTGGCGCACGCGGCCTGGCAGGCGATACGAGCGGATCGGCGCGCCCGTGCAATCGGATCGGAAAAGACCGCGATGACGGGCCCGCGGGGGGGGGCAGCGTCGAGGCAATGGCAGGCAGGCGGGTGCCTGCGCGCGAGCGTATGCAGGAAAGCGGCGCTTCCTATACCTCCGGTTGACGTGCCTCGCTATTCACTGAATAGGTGCCTAGGACGGCACCTTCAAAAGCGGCCGCCGGAACAGCCCCGCCGCGCCGAAAGTCTGCAATCCCGCTTGAGGTCTCGTCCCCACTTCCGTGCCGGGCAATCCGGGCGCGTTGATCCCTCGAGACCCGCTAGCCCCATGGAGGACCAACCATGATTTCAAGAAGGCGCTTTCTTCAGTCGTCCGCTTCCCTTGCCCTGTTGCCGCTCCTGCCGGGCGTGGTCAGGTCCGCCGATACGATCGTGCGCACCCGGCCCAGTTGGGACACGTTCTGCACCGGCCCCCTGTACGAGCCTTTCGTCGCCGCGATCGGCGCCATGCGGAACAACCGAGGCACCACCACGCCCGCGAACTGGGGTTACTGGGTGGACGTCCACGTCAATTTCTGTCCCCACCGCAGCCCGTACTTCCTCGCCTGGCACCGCGGATTGCTGTATCGCTTCGAGGAAAACCTGCGCACTGTTTCGGGCATCCCCGACATGGTGCTTCCGTACTGGGACTACTACACCCATCCGAAAGTCCCGCCGGAGTTCCTGGACACCACCTCGCCGCTGTGGCGCAAGGAGCGCACGGGCGACGATGTCACCGAGGCGCTGAGCCTCGATCCGTTCGCCGACGACGTGATCAATTTCCAGCGCGGCAGCGGCAACGCGTTCGAGACCAAACTCGAGAACGCGCCGCACAACCCGGTGCACAACCTCATCGGCGGGGCGATGGGCGACATCATCATTTCACCCCGGGATCCGCTGTTCTGGGTGCATCACGCCAACATCGACCGGTTGTGGCTGGCCTGGTTCGAGGCCGGCGACGGGCGCCAGATGCCGCGGGCCTACCAGAACTACTGGCAGGGCTCCTTCCAGTACGGCGATGCGGTGGACGAGGTGCCGCGCGTGTGGGCCAGGAACCCTTCCCGGTACATGTTCTACCAGTACGAAAACCAGACCATGCCCGCCGCGCTCCCGCCCACCGAGCCGCCGCCGCCCACCTCCACGTCGGCGGTACGCGCCACCTCGCTGTCGTCGTTCTCGGCTCCGCGTACGGCGCCGCTGCGGCCGGCGAGCGTGCGGACCACCGCGCTGGGCGCATCGGAGCCGCTGGTGCTGGACGAACACTCGATTACCGTGGACGTTGCGCTCACCACCCAGGACGCCAGCCAGGTGCGTTCGCTGCTGCTGCGCCCGACCGGTGCGCAGGCCACGGCGAAGGCCGATCCGCTGCGCCTGGTGCTCGATGGCGTGCAGCTCACCGGGCTGGGCGCCAAGGGCGGGTATTTCTACAGTGTGTTCGTCAACCTGCCCGAACAGGCGGGAGTGAACCAGCCCGAGCGCAAGTATCTGCTCGGCATGCTGGGCTCCTTCGAGATCGGCGTGGCGCAGATGCAGGCGGCCATGCAGGGCAAGGGAATGCAAGGCATGCAGGACATGCACGGGGCAGGCAAGCCGGAAGTGCGCTTCGTGTTCCCGCTTAGCAAGGCGCTGCGCGGCATCTGGCCCGCGGACCTGGACAAGCTCAGCATCTCCTTCGTGCGGGCGAACGGCCGTGCCCATCCGGCCAAGGGCGACACGATCCACCTCAAGTCGTTGCGGGTGGAAGCCGATAACTAGCCATCGGACGTGACGCATCGGCCGGCCCGTGCCGGCCTGCCAAGGGCGCCGTAGCGATACGGCGCCCTTTTTCCGTGTGGGGCGCATGCCTCCGCGCCAAGAGGTTTCCGGTGGCGTGCAACGGGTGACCGGAGTCATCCCGTGAAAGCTGACAGGCGCCTGTCTGTGTGCCCTGCAGCCCTTGTGTGATGCGGTTCTCGCCTGTCACGACAGGCTTCGGGGCCGCCCGGGTACGTTTTGCCAACGTGATCATGTTTTGTTCACTTGGGGTCCTCTGTCGAGCTTGCTTAGGTACGTGACGATCGCGCATTTTTTGCGTGAGCTTCGCGTGACGAAGTGCTACCCGACAAAAGACCCGAGATCCCGTTGAACATGAACACTTCCGTTAAGAATCAGCAGCTTGCCGTCGCCGGCCGCGCCTCCGTCACCGCGAAGAACCTCGTGAAGAAGCCGTTGATGCTGGCGTTCGCCGCGCTGGCCCTTTCCGCCGTCGCCGCGCCTTCGTTCGCCGCCGACTGGTGGACCGCCATGCCCAAGCCGGTCATCGGCAAGACCATGACCGTCGACGTGCGCACCAAGGGCGCCCTGGGCGACGGCGTGCATGACGACACCGCCGCCATCCAGGCTGCCGTCGACTCGCTGCCGACCAGCGGCGGCACGGTATTCGTGCCGGCCGGCCACTACATGGTCAACGCCACCAAGCCGATCAAGCTGCGCTCGCACACCCGGCTGAAGATGGATCCGGCCGCCACCCTGGAAGTGATCCCGACCAGCGCCAGCCGCTACATGGTGATCCAGGTCTACAACGCGACCGACGTGCGCGTGGTCGGCGGCAACCTGATCGGCGACCGCACCAAGCACCTGGGCGACACCGGTGAGTGGGGCTACGGCATCAACGTCACCGCCTCGACCAACGTCGTGCTGAAGAACGTCAATCTCTCCAACTTCTGGGGCGACGGCGTGTGGATCGGCGCCAAGGACGTCAACAAGGTGCACGTGCGTTCGGACTACGTGACCGTCGACGGCATCGTGTCGAGCAACAACCGCCGCCAGGGCCTGTCGATCGGTCCGTCGCAGCACGTCTACATCGTCAACAGCACGTTCCAGGGCACCAACGGCACGCTGCCGGAAGCCGGCATCGACATCGAGCCGATGACCGAGGGTGAGACCAACGCGATCCGCCTGGAAAACAACACCTTCGCCAACAACCACGGCAACGGCATCGAGCTGCACGCCAACATCGCCGACATCGCCATCGTCGGCAACACGATGAAGGGCAACTACGGCTTCGGCGTGATGGGCATCGGCGCCCCGTACGTCACCGTCACCGGCAACTTCATGACCGAGAACGGCCTGGCGGGCGTACGCCCGAGCGGCAAGTCGCATGACTGGCTGATCACCGGCAACACGCTCAAGTACAACAGCACCCGCTACATGTCCGCGACCAAGGAAGGCGGTTCGCTGAGCCGCGACATCCAGTTCAGCAAGGGCTCGTACAACATCACGGTGCACGACAACCTGTACTCGAACTCCAAGTACAACACCTACACCCGCTAAGCATCACCGGCTGGGTACTCCCCGGGGCAGCCTCATGGCTGCCCCTTTTTTTTGCGCCGGTCGACCGGCCGCCGGGCATTGACGATGCATTGATCCGGTCCGGTCAATGCTAGGTCGTTAAATTTCCGAACGGTCGAGGTCGGTCATGAACAGCGGGCATGAAGCTCAAGCCGTCCTGGAAGGGGGCGCACGGGGCCGGGTCACGCCTTCGAGGGCGCTGGCGCCGGTGAGCGTGGTGGTACCCTGCTTCCGTTGCACGGCGACCATCGACGACGCGGTCGCGTCGATCGCCGCCCAGACGCTGCGTCCCGCCGAGGTACTGCTGGTGGAGGACGCCAGCGGCGACGACACGATCGAGGCCTTGCACCGCGTCGCGTCCGTCTATGGCACCGACTGGATCAAGGTGATCGCGCTTCCCGCCAACCGCGGGCCCTCGCACGCGCGCAACACCGGCTGGCAACAGGCCCAGCAACCCTACATCGCCTTTCTCGACGCCGACGACACCTGGGGGCCGCGCAAGCTGGAGTTGCAGATGGCCGCGCTGGAAGCCGATCCCGAGATCGCGCTCATCGCGCACCAGATGCTGGTGCGACCGCGCGGGACGGTGCTGCCGGCGCCACAGTCGCCGGTGGGCGTGGACATCGTGGGACGCGGAACCCTGCTGGTGCGCAATCCCTTCCCGACGGCCTCGGTCGTCCTGCGGCGGGACCTCCCGTTCCGCTTCGACGAGGAATTCCGCCGATCGGAGGACTACCTGCTGTGGTCGCAGATCGTGCTGTCCGGCTACCGCTGCGCCAAGATCGACCAGGTGCTGGCCATCTGGAACCGGCGCGAGGACGGCGAGGTGGGCTTGAGCGACGACTTCGACGCGATCCACCGCGGCCGGCGCGACCTGCGCCGCAAGCTGGTGCGCCAAGGCCTGCTCAGCAGGCATGAGTATGTCTTCGCCAGCACCGTCGGCCTGGTCAACAAGATGCGCCGCACCGTGGCGCGCACCCTGCGCGGCCGGACCCACGCCCCCGCCTGAGCGCGCTTCGTGCCGGAGCCTCCGGGGGCGGGGAGCGGCGTCGGGCGAGCCAGGTTCACGCCGCCCCGCGGGCGCCACGCAGACACTTCGTCCACGTTCCTGTCGAAAGAATGTCCGGGCATCGCCGTGCGCCTGCGCCGCCGCGCGGCCATCCTGTTCCTGCGGGCAAGTTAGGAAGACTGCCATGATCGTTTCCCACAAGCACAAGTTCATCTTCCTCAAGACCAACAAGACGGCCGGCACGTCGATCGAGATCGCGTTGTCGAAGTTCTGCGGTCCGGACGACATCATCACGCCGATCTCGCCGGTCGATGAGGAAACCCGGCGCTCGCTGGGCTACCGCGGTGCCCAGAACTACCTGGCGCCCTGGTACGAATACGGCCTGCGCGATGTCGCGAAGCTGGCGTTCAAGGGCAAGCGCAAGCTGCGCTTCTACAACCACATGACCGGGCGCGAAGTGCGCGAGTACATCGGCCGGGATGCCTGGAACGGCTATTTCAAGTTCTGCTTCGAGCGCAATCCCTACGACCGGCTCATCTCGCACTACTATTGGTGCAACCGCTCCGAGCCGCGTCCGCCGATGTCCAGCTTCATCCGCACTCCGCGGGCGATGATGCTCAAGCACCGCGGCTTCGACGTGTACACGCTCGGCGGCAAGGTGGCGGTCGATCGCATCTGCCGCTTCGAGTCGATCGCCGACGAGCTTGAAGAGGTCCGCCGGATCATCGGCCTGCCCGAGCCGCTGCAATTGCCGCACGCCAAGGCCAAGCACCGCAGCGACAATCGTGGCTACCGCGAAGTGCTGGGCGAAGAGGAGCGCAGCTGGGTGGACCAGACCTTCGGCGACGAATTGCGGTTGCTGGGCTATCACTACTGAGATCGCCGCGCCCCTCAGGCTCCCTCTCCTTGGGGGGCGACGGCTCGATCAAGGTGCGCCGGGAATCCGCGCACTTGCGGTTCTTGAACGGCGATTTCACGGCAAAACCCCAATCATCCGGCAGGCAAGACGGGTCGCGCGGGCGCCCTTGCGCAGGGCAGCCCGCGGGCGCCGCCTGCCGCTTGCGAAAGCGCGGCCGGCCTGCAATCCGTACGACTTGAAGGGTTTGGCTTGATGGATCCGATCGACCGCAAACACGGCAACCGGCAAGAGGCGCGCATGAACCTCAGCGTGGTGGTGCCCGCTTACCGTTCCGAACGCTGGGTCGGTCGGACGATCCGTTCGGCGATCGCCGAGGGTGTTGCCGAGCGCAACGTCATCGTGGTCGAGGACGGCGTGCTCGACGGCACGGGCAAGGTGGTCCAGGCCACCGGGGCGCGGTTGTTCTCGCTGCAGCAGAACGGCGGCGCGCCGCATGCGCGCAACCTCGGCCTGGCCCAGGTGGACACCGATTATGTGATGTTCCTTGACGCTGACGACTACGTGGAGAACGGTCTGCTGGCCGGCCTGGTCGACGCGATGGAGCGCGAGCGCGCGGACGTGGGCATCGGCCCGTGGGTGTATGACGGCGAAGGGCGCGAGCGCGGGATGCTGCGCCAGCCACCGGCGCTGGACAACGGCGAGCGGATCTTCCACTGGGTCATGCACGCGTTCTTCCCGCCCTGCTGCATCGCCTGGCGCACCGACGCGATCCGCTCGATCGGTGGCTGGGACGAGCGGCTGCGCAAGGACCAGGACGGCGAGCTGATGATCCGCGCGCTCATCCGCGGTTTGAAAGTGGCGATCTCCGACCAGGGCAACGGTGTCTACTGGCAGCATGACTCACCCCACCGCGTCACCAAGGCGCAGATCAAGGACGTGATGTACGCGGCCGACGTGGTGTTCGAGCAGATCGAAGGCTGGGTGCGGTCGCGGCTCTCCGGCGGCAACGGGCAGGACGAGCAGTTCGCCCTCGGCCGGTTCTGCTGCAAGACCGCCTGGGTGGCCTACGCCTACGGCGACAGCGCGTCGGGGGCGAAGTGGAGCGCCAAGGCGCGCGAGTTCGGCTTCCACAACCGCGGCTACAACGCCCGCAGCGCGCTGCTGGCCTCGTTCCTTGGCATCCGGATTTCCTCGCGCATCAAGGCCGGCACCAGTTCGGTATATCGACGCATCGCGCAACGATAGGACTTTCGATGCGGCGCAACGGCGACCAGTCGTCCCGGTACCGTCGCTATACGGCCGATTCACGCCGTTCCCTCCAACGTTCGCGACCCCGGCCTACGGTCGAGCCCGCCTCTGATTCACCTCCCATGACAGACACGCACGTAAGCGCCGCCCACCACGCCCTGTTCGAAACGGAACACCTGCACCAGGACCTGCGCAAGCGCAGCGTGCGGGGTGCGGCGGTGACCGTTTCCAGCCAGGCGGCCCGTCTGTTGCTGCAGGTCGGCGGCATGGCGGTGCTCGCGCGTTTGCTGCTGCCGGCGGATTTCGGCGTCTACGGCAAGACCATCGCGCTCACCGGCTTCATCACGACCATCCAGACCGGTGGCCTGTCGCTGGCGACCGTGCAGCAGGCCGAGATCAACCATGGCCAGGTCAGCACGCTGTTCTGGCTCAATGCTTTGCTGGGCCTCACCGCCGCCGCGCTCGTTGCCGGACTCAGTCCCGCAATGGCGTGGTTCTACAAGGACCCGCGCGTGCTGGCCCTCGGCCTGGCCATGGCCGGCGTGGTGCTGATCAGCAGTCTGGGCGTGCAACACCGCGCGCTGCTGCAGCGACAGATGCGCTTCACGCAGAAGGTGAGCGGCGACCTGGTGGCGCTGGTGGCGGGCTTCGCCGCCGCCGTCCTCGCCGCCTGGCTGGGCGCCGGCTACTGGGCGTTCGTCGTGCAGCAATACACCATGGCGCTGGTCACGCTGGCGATGCTCTACGGCTTCTGCCGCTGGGTGCCGGGGTTGCCGCGCCGGCGCAGCGGCGTGCGGCCGATGGTGAAGCTCGGCGCCAACCAGAGCGCGTCGAGCATCCTCAACTTCGCCAACCGCAACGTGGACAACGTGCTTATCGGCCGCTACATCTCCGATGCGGCGCTGGGTTTCTACACGCTGGCCTATCGCCTGCTGCTGCTGCCGATCCAGCAGATCAACGCGCCGCTCTCCTCGGTCATGCTGCCCGCGCTGAGCCGCCTGCAGCACCAGCCCAAGCGGTTCTGCCGGTTCTACTACCGGGCGCTGGGGGCGATCGTCTTCGTCGGCATGCCGATCGTATGCTTCCTGTGGGTGGATGCGCGCTCGGTCATCGAGCTGGCGCTGGGGCCGAAGTGGCTGCCGACCGTGCCGCTGTTCCAGGCGCTCGGCGTCGCCGCCTTCATCGGTACCTTCAACATTGCCGGCAACTGGGTCTATACCTCGCTGGGGCGTACCGATCGCCGCTTGTTCTGGCAGGCCATCGCCACACCGGTGACACTGGCGGCCTTCTTCATCGGCCTGCCCTGGGGCGCGTTCGGCATCGCCGTCTCGTTCAGCGCCACCCGCGTGCTGCTGGTGGTCCCCTCGCTGCACAACGCCTACCGCGGTACGCCGGTCGACCTGTGGACCACGGGCAAGACGCTGGCGCGGCCGGCCGCCACCTCCATCGGTGCCGCCTTCGTGCTGTGGGGCCTCCACCAGGTGACGGGCGAATGGCCGGCGCCGTGGGTGTTCCTCGACGCGCTGATCTATGGCGGGCTGTACCTCGGCGCGTGGTTCGCCGATGCGTCCGGGCGGGCGCACGTGCGGGATCTGATGTCGGTGCTGGAGGAGTTGCGCTCGCGCAAGCGTTGAGGGCGTTTCGCGGCGCGCCGCGATTCCCCGGACCCAAGGGCAAGGAGGGCACCATGCAGGGAACATGGCTTCGCGTGTCGCGACCGCTGCGTGAGGCAGGGGCGGGCCTGGTCCGCTACTGCCGCCACCGCACCGCGGCGGTTTTCCCCAGTCCCGTCATCTTCGGCGGCAGCCCCAAGTCGGGCACCACGGCCATCGCGGCGCTGCTGGCGGAGGCGACCGGCCTTTCGCTCAGCAACGATCCGTTCTGGCGCGTGCTTCGCAGCGACGGCGACGGCTTCCTGCTGCCGGACGTGCTGGAGGGAAACCTGCGGCTGGACGCATTCGTGCGCAAGTACCCGGCCTACTTCTCCGCGCAGATCGTCAAGGACCCCGACTTCGCCTTCCTTTACCGCGAACTGCAGCAGGTGTTCCCGGAGTCGCCGCAGGTGTTCATCGTGCGCGATCCGCGCGAGAACATCCGCAGCATCCTCGACCGGCTGCACATGCGCGGCGACCTCGAGCGCCTGGGCCCGGCCGAGAACCGCACGCTCGCCCGCGAGGGCGGCTGGCGCGCGATCCTGGACGGCCGTGGGCTGGGACTGGACGGGCGCGCGAACTACATCGGCCGGCTGGCGCAGCGCTGGGCGCGCGGGGTCGACGCGTACTTCGCCGCGGGTACGCCGGTGCACCTGGTGCGCTACGAGGATTTCCTGGAGGACCGGGCAGCGTTCATCGCGGACCTGGCCGACCTGCTCGGCCTCGAGCTCAGGACCGACGTCAACGAAAGGCTCGCCCGGCGACCGGTCCATCACGGCTACCGCTCCCTTTCCACCGAGACATTCTTCGGCAAGCGCAACCTGTCGATCATCGAGCGCACCTGCGGCGAGCACATGGCGAAGTTCGGCTACGCCTGACGGAAGCCGAACAGGCATCCGGCGGGCATCCGGGCAGGGCCAGGGAGCCCGACCATTCACCCGGTTGCGACGGCACGGATGGCAACGTCTGCAGCGTTGCGGCCGAAGGCCAGGCAACGGCAACCCATGGGGGTGCCGGCATCCTCGCTTCCGTTGCGAAGGGGCGCCGGCAACGCCCGAACACCCGCAACGACGTGCATGACGCCTAGCCGTCGCACACCACAACCGCGCGTACCCGGTACCGCACACAAGGAGGATCCCAAGGTGACGGCCAAAGTTTTCTGCATCGGTTTCCACAAGACCGGAACCACCAGTCTCGCCGAGGCGCTGCAAGTGCTTGGCTACCGGGTGACCGGGCCGAACGGGGTGAGGGATCCGGACATCGCCAACCGGGTGCGCCCGATGGCCTGGGAACTGGTCGAGAAGTACGACGCGTTCCAGGACAACCCCTGGCCGATCCTCTACAAGGAGCTGGACGCGCGCTACCCGGGCAGCAAGTTCGTGCTGACCGTGCGCAGCACCGAATCATGGATGCGCAGCCAGCTCAAGCATTTCGGCGAACGCGAGACGGCGATGCGCAAGTGGATCTACGGCGACGCCCACGGCTGCCCGCAGGGCAACGAGGAGGTCTACGTCCGCCGCTACGAGATGCACAACCGCGAAGTGCTGGAATACTTCCGCGACCGTCCGGACGACCTGCTGGTCATGGAACTGGCCAAGGGTGACGGCTGGGAAAAGCTGGCCCCGTTCCTGGGCAAGCCCATGCCCGCCATCGCGTTCCCGCACGCCAACAAGGCCGGCGATCGCGCGCTGGTCGCGAAGCTCCTGAAAAAAGGCAAGGCGCAGCTCGCACACATGGGCGTGCACCTGGCCTGATGCCCGCATCCGTCGCGCGGCCTGGCCGCGGCGACGGGTGGGAGGGCGGCTCGATCCGGGTTGATGCGCGGACAAAAAAAACGCCCCGTTCGGGGCGTTTTTTCTTATGCGGGTCAGGTCATCCCGCGCGTTGTCGCCGTTCGCGCCCCGGCGTCAGGCCTGCGCCAGGTGTTCCGGCCAGCCGAACCGCTCGCCGAGCGACCGGTCCCAGTCCCTGGGGGTGAATACGTAGGTACCGGCGCCGGGCGTGACCGTCAACTCGCCGACGTAGACCTTGCCCTGGTGCACGTAGAAGTCCACGCGCAGGTAACCGAACGGTTGCGCGAGCTTTTTCGCCAGCGCCAGCATCTCGGGCAGCGCCTGGGGTTTCTCGGTCGTACCGGTGCTCGGCCGCAGCAGCGGCAGATCCATCTGGAAGGGCGCCGGCGACCAGTCCTCCAGGTACAGCTGCTGCTCGAGGTCGCGGAAGCGGCCGTGCATGTGCTGGATGAAAACGAACGGTTCCTGCCCCGACGCATTGAACACGTTGAACTTGTAGTCGTCCGGCGCGTCGCCGCCGTCCAGCAGCGCCTTTTCGAAAAGGATCTTCGGCGGGATCGACAGGTAGTGCTTTTCCCGGCTGCGCGAGGCCGCGCCCGCGGCGAGCCAGCCATTGGCCAGGGCGGACAGCTGCACCAGGTCTTCCTGGTGCTTGTCGCGGATGATCTTCACCTGCCCGAAGCCGTTGCTCGTCTTCATCACGAACGCCCGGGGCAGGGCGTCGAAGGTTTCGGGCGTGACCACGTCGCAGGAAAGATAGGCCGGCACCACATAGTCAGAGCCGATCGTCCTGGCCACGTAGTCCCTGGCCGCGACCTTGTCCGCCAGTGTGGTGAATACCGGCTCCGGATAGCGCATCCGGTAGAAGATCTTTTCGGAGAAGCGCTTGGGGTTGCGGAAGTTGCAGAACCGGCCGTGCACCTGCAGCGACTTGTACTGGTAGAACCCAGCGTCGGGGAGCGAATTGAACAGGCGCTTGATGGCCTTCTTGGGCGCGAGGATCTTCATGACGCTCTCTCTTCCTGTCCTTCCGGCAACACGTCCATGGACGGTACGCAAGGCTGGTTTCGTGCAATCCGACGACGCGCCTGGTCGGGCTACCACCACTGCCCGAAGGCGGTGGGGCGACTCTACTTCAAGGCCCTGGGATCGTCATCACGGCGCACGCCTGCCGGTGAGTGCGTCCAAGGCGACGACGCGTTGCGTTCTGGTAGGGGCATCGCCTGCACGTGGGCGCATGGGAAACCTACCGCTTTGTGGGGGGAAGCCGGGCGGCGTGACCGGCCGCAAGATTCAGATTGCCTGTCGCGCCCGTTGCGCCTGGTCGCAGGCAGCCCGGGCGCTCGGTGCGAGGTACCCGAACTTCTCCACGATGAACCGGTCGCGGTCGCCGACGAGCTTTTCCGTCTCCGCGTCGTAGTAGTAGGCCGGGCCGCGCTTCTTGGACGAGGTATTGGTCTTGGGCCGTTCCATCAGTTCGGCCGCCTTCTGCTTGGGTACCTCGACGTTCGCGGCCCGCAGCGCCTCCAGCAGGTCGGTCTCCAGATGCTCGTTCCTGATGAAGCGATCGACGAAGCAGTGTTGCCGCTCGTGCTCGATCAACTGCTTCGGCGTGGTGACGGTCCTGAGCGTGCCGAACTGGTTCTTGCGGCAGGTGAACAGCCGCATGTAGCGGTAGGTGAGCAAGCCCGCGAAGCGGTTCAGCGGGCAGCTCCAGTAGCCCTCGCCGATGTCGCGCCAATAACCCGGGTCGTGGAGCATGTGCACCCACTCGCGGAAGGCCGCCGGATCGTTCACGTCGCGGAAGGTGTGCTTCCACTCCTTCGCATGCCAGTTCGGTCGCATGCCCATGACAAGCCGCAGCGTCGAGAAAAAGTCGCGCTTCCAGCCATGGTCGCGCCAGCGGATGCCGGGCGTGCTCAGGTTGCTGTAAAGGTCGCCCCGCCCGTCGCAGCAATAGGCCCAGAGCGAGACGTGCCAATCCCAGGGGTCGCGCACCGAACCGAGGAAGAACCGGTCGCCGGCGAACAGGTCCGCAGGCGCCTGGTTGTGCCGCATGACCAGGCGGCCGCCGACGATCTCCTTGAGCAGGTTGCGGATGTGCGTGCACCCGGTCTTCTGCAGTTCGAGGAAGACGATCCTGTCGGAAACGAACATAGGGGCTCCAGGTTGCTTGGTCCGACGCGCCACGCCCGTCGACGCACGCGCGCCCGCGCCGTGGCGCGGGCAGGCATCGGGGCCGACAGCGTGTCGCGTCCGTAGGGGCGATCACCGTAGATGGGAACGTTGCCATCCGGACTGTCGTAGAGGGGTGAACTGCTGACCTCGCTTGTGCCGCGCGGCAGCCGCCGATTCACCCGCCTACGACAAACGCGATGGCAACGTCCCGGCGTTTCGTGGCGCCCACGGGTGCCGCGCACCGACCGCATGCACGGATGCCACCGCCTGCGGGCACAGCCACCGATGGAGCCGATATGTTTGTTTCCGACAGGATCGTTTTCGTGGAGTTGCAGAAGACCGGGTGCACGCACATCCGCAAGCTGCTCAAGGAGATTGTCGGCGGCGAGCTCATCGACAAGCACAACCAGGCCGGATCGCACCTGTTCACCGGCGACCGGTTCTTCCTCGGATCGATCCGGAACCCGTGGGACTGGTACGTCTCGCACTGGGCCTACGGTTGCGATGGCAAGGGCACGGTCTATTTCAACGTCACCACCGAGGGCTGGCGCGGTCGCGGCCGCGGCTGGAAGAAGCACCCGATGCAGACGCTGGCCGAATTCCTGCAGAGCCGTCCCAACCGGCATGCACAGGAGTGGCGGCGTACCTACCGCGATGCCAACGACCCGGGCGCGTTCCGGCAGTGGCTGCACATGCTGCACGACCCGACCTACTGGCCGGACGTCGGCGAGGGCTACTGGAAGTGGCCGGCCAGCCGCGTTGCCGGCCTGCTGACCTGGCGCTACATGAAGCTGTTCACCTGCCGCGAAGGCGGACTGGGCGCGCTGATGTCCATCGCCACGCCGGAGCAGCTGGCCGCGCACGAGAGCAGGGACTGCTTCATTGACTGCTTCGTCCGCAACGAGCGGCTGGAATCGGACCTGCTCGACGCCCTGGCGCGCGCCAACATCGCCGTGCCGCCGGCGACCGTGGAGGAAATCCGGCAGCGCCCGAAGACCAACGCATCTTCCAAGAAGCACGGCGCGCAGTACTACTACGACGCGGCCACGGAAAGGCTGGTCGCCGAGCGCGAAAAGCTGATCGTCGAGAAATTCGGCTACCTCGCCCCGGGCGCCGCGGCCGCCGATCGGCGCGCGACCGCGCCGGTCTAGCGGCCGCGTTCACGCATCGGTCATCCGCACATTCGATGCGTGGCGCTGCGCCGGCCTTTGGGATCGCTCGTTCCGCCCCCGTCGTTTCATCTATCGAGCACGCGGTACTGACAGCGCATCGACGCCGCCGTTGAAAGAATTGCCCAGTCCGCCGGTAGTCGTTCAAAAGGCGTATGCCGGCAGTGAAGCGGAGCCGTCCCGACCTGGAAGAAGGCATTCCCCGACGGGTTCTTGTTCCGGAATCGCATAACGCAAAGCTACCGATTTCTTTCACAAGCGCTTGCCCAAGATGCAACGTTCCGGTTGCCTTTTGGCGCCCCCCTGCAACAGGACTGCCCATGACCCTGGCCGCCACGCCCCAAGACCACGCCTTCCCGCGCCCCGAACAGGCGCCGGACAACGACCTCCAGCGCCTTGCCGCCTCCTCGCACCTGAAGCGCCTGGAGGCCGAGGCGATCCACATCATGCGAGAGGTGGCGGCGGAGTTCGCCAACCCGGTGATGCTCTACTCGGTCGGCAAGGACTCCTCGGTGCTGCTGCACCTGCTGCAGAAGGCGTTCTATCCGGCGCCGCCGCCGATCCCGATGATGCACGTGGACACCACCTGGAAGTTCCGCGAGATGATCGCCTTCCGCGATCGCCGCGCGAAGGAAACCGGCTGCCGGCTTATCGTGCACACCAACCAGGAAGGCGTGGCGCAGGGCGTGAATCCGTTCAGCCACGGCGCCAGCGTGCACACCGACATCATGAAGACCCAGGCGCTGAAGCAGGCGCTGGACAAGTACAAGTTCGACGCGGCCATCGGCGGCGCCCGCCGCGACGAGGAGAAGTCCCGCGCCAAGGAGCGC
This sequence comes from Frateuria sp. GZRe14, assembly GCF_051900395.1. Lineage (NCBI taxonomy): Bacteria > Pseudomonadati > Pseudomonadota > Gammaproteobacteria > Lysobacterales > Rhodanobacteraceae > Frateuria > Frateuria sp. GZRe14. Next base: position 621,143 of record NZ_JBHZGJ010000001.1, read on the forward strand.
GTGTTCTCCTTCCGCAACGCGCAGCACCGCTGGGATCCGAAGAGCCAGCGCCCCGAGCTGTGGAGCCTCTACAACACGCGCATCCACAAGGGCGAGAGCGTGCGCGTGTTCCCGCTGTCGAACTGGACCGAGCTGGACATCTGGCTCTACATCTACCGCGAGAACATCGAGGTGCCCTCGCTGTATCTGGCCAAGGAGCGCCCGATCGTCGAGCGCGACGGCCAGCTGATCATGGTCGATGACGACCGCATGCCGCTGGAGCCCGGCGAAGTGCCGCAGATGCGCAAGGTGCGCTTCCGCACGCTCGGTTGCTACCCGCTCACCGCGGCGATCGAGTCCGAAGCGGACACGCTGCCGGCGGTGATCCAGGAAATGCTCATCGCGCGCACCTCCGAGCGCCAGGGTCGCATCATCGACCAGGACGCCTCGGCCTCCATGGAAAAGAAGAAGCAGGAAGGGTATTTCTGATGGATCTGCAAATAACCGACAGCCAGCCGGACAACGCCGTCACCGCGATCAACGATTACCTGCAGCGGCACGAGACCAAGAGCCTGCTGCGCTTCATCACCTGCGGCAGCGTGGACGACGGCAAGAGCACCCTGCTCGGGCGCCTGCTGTACGACACCAAGCTGCTGTTCGACGACCAGTTGGCCGCGCTCGAGGGCGACAGCCTGCGCCACGGCACGCAGAACGGCGAACTGGATTTCGCGCTGCTTGTCGATGGCCTGTCGGCCGAGCGCGAGCAGGGCATCACGATCGACGTGGCCTACCGCTTCTTCAGTACGGACAAGCGCAAGTTCATCGTCGCCGACTGCCCGGGGCATGAGCAGTACACGCGCAACATGGCCACCGGCGCGTCCACCGCGGACCTTGCCGTGGTGCTGGTCGATGCGCGCAAGGGCCTGATGACCCAGACCCGCCGCCATACCTACATCTGCAGCCTGCTCGGCATCCGCAACGTGCTGCTGGCGGTCAACAAGATGGACCTGGTCGACTACGCGCAGAGCACCTTCAAGCGCATCGAGAGCGACTACCGCCTGGTCGCGGCGCAGATGGGCATCGAGAACGTCACTGCGATCCCGCTGTCCGCCCTGCAGGGCGAGAACGTTTCCACCCGCTCGCAGGTGATGGGCTGGTACAACGGCCCCAGCCTGCTCGAACACCTGGAGACGGTGCAGGTCGAGCGCGTCGCCAGCAAGCTGGGTTTCCGCATGCCGGTGCAGTGGGTGTGCCGCCCCAACCAGAACTTCCGCGGTTACGCGGGCCAGGTGGTGGCCGGTTCGATCGCCCCGGGCGACGAGGTCGTCGCGCTGCCCAGCGGCGTGCGCTCGCGCGTGGCGCGCCTGGTCACCGCAGACGGCGACCTGCCGCGCGCGGTCGCCGGCGACGCGGTCGCCATCCAGCTCGAGGACGAGCGTGACATCAGCCGCGGCGACGTGATCGCGGCAACCTTCTCGCCGCCGCAGGTGGCCGACCAGTTTGCCGCGCACCTGCTGTGGATGGACAGCGCCGCGCTGCTTCCCGGTCGCCCGTACTGGATGAAGATCGGCGCGCGCATGGTCACGGCGCAGGTCACCGAGATCAAGCACCGCGTCGACGTGAACACGCAGGAGAAGCGCCCGGCCAAGCGCCTGGAGCTCAACGAGGTGGGCTACTGCAACCTCGGTCTCGACCACGCGATCGCGTTCGAGTCCTACGAGGACTGCCGCGAGCTCGGCGCGTTCATCCTGATCGACCGCCAGACCAACGCCACCGTGGCCGCCGGCACGCTCAACTTCGCGTTGCGCCGCGCGGACAACATCCACTGGCAGCACACCGACGTCGATCGTACGGCGCGCGCCCGCATCAAGGGCCAGACGCCGGCGTGCCTGTGGTTCACCGGCCTGTCCGGCTCGGGCAAGTCGACCATCGCCAACGTGGTGGAGAAACGCCTGCACGCGATGGGCTATCACACGTACATGCTCGATGGCGACAACGTGCGCCATGGCCTGAATCGCGATCTGGGCTTCACCGACGAGGATCGCGTGGAGAACATCCGCCGCGTGGCGGAGGTGTCCAAGCTGATGGTCGACGCGGGCCTCATCGTGATGGTGTCGTTCATCAGCCCGTTCCGCAGCGAGCGTGGCATGGCGCGCAGCCTGTTCGAGAACGGCGAGTTCCGCGAGGTGTTCGTCGACACGCCGATCGAGGTGTGCGCGCAACGCGACCCGAAGGGCCTGTACGCCAAGGCGAAGGCCGGGCAGATCCGCAACTTCACCGGCATCGACTCGCCCTACGAGCGGCCGGAGCATCCGGAGATGCACCTGGACACGATGGGCGCCTCGGTGGACGAGCTGGCCCAGCGGATCATCGACGGCCTGCTCGGGCAGTGACCTCGGCCCCGCGGCCGGTATGAACAAGCCCGCGTTACTGAGCCCTCTCCCTTCGGGGAGAGGGTTTTTTGTTGCGCGTTTGCCTTCCTGAGCCGACGCGGAGCTATGCGTGGGACCAAAGCCAGTGCGCTCCGGAGAGAGGGGGGGCTGATCGATCGTGTCGCCAAGACGTCGCCCTGGCTGTTTGAAACTCGCTCCCTGCGGGCAGAGGGAAGGGGTCAGGGCTCGCGGGAACGCTGCTTGTGATGGGCAGCTTTTCATGCGGCCATGCGTGGGACCGCCGCCAGGGCGAACCCTCACCAGCCCTCTCACAGGGCGAGAGGGGCAAGCTGCTCGCATCAGCCGAACCTGGCGTGGCTGCCTTTGCAGGAAGAACCGGAAACCACCTCAATCGAGGGTGCTGGCCACATGCGTCGCCGGCGCCGTGGCGGTCCTGCCGCTCGGCGGTGGGTCTTCCCCGTACGGACTGGGTTCGGGCCAGCCGAACTTCGCGCCCAGCGCATCGTCCCACTCCCTGGGCTCGAACACGTACCGGCCGGCGCCGGGCGTGAGCGTGAGTTCGCCCACGTACACGCGGCCCTGGTGCAGGTAAAGATCCACGCGCATGTAGCCCAGCGGCTCGGCCAGCTTGCGCGCCACGTGCAGCATCTCGTCCAGTTGCTCGGGCCGCGGGGCGACGCAGCCGCTGGTTTTCTGGTGCAGCAACTGGAACGGGGCCGGGCGCCAATCCTCCAGGTAGAGATCCTGGGTCAGGTGTTCGAAGCGTCCCTGCATGTGCTGGATGAAGACGTAGGGCTTCTGGCCAGGGCCCGGATTGAACACGTTGAACTTGAAGTCGGCCGGCGGGCGGCCGTCGGTCAGCAGGGCATGTTCGAAGATGATGCGCGGGCGGATGTAGCGGTAGTGCTTCTCGCGCATCCGCATCGGGAATTCCGAGGTCATCCACTCATTGGCCAAGCGGGCCAGCGCCACCGGATCCTCGTCGCGCTTGTCCAGCACGATGCGCAATTGGCCAAAGCTGTGGTTGGCCTTCATCACGAAGCAGCCGGGCAAGGCGTCGAAGGTTTCCGGCCCCACCTTTTCGGCGATCAGGTAGGCCGGCACCAGATACTGCGAACCCACCGCATTGGCCACGTAGCCGCGCACTTCGACCTTGTCCGCCAATCGCGAGAACAGCGGCGAGGGATAGCGCATGCGGTGGAAGATCTTTTCGGAGAAGCGGCGCGGCAGCTCGAAGCGGCAAGGCCGCCCGTGGGTCATCAGGTACTTGTATTGATAGAAGGCGCAATCGGGCAGCGCCATCACCAGCGGCGACACCTGTTCCCTGAAGGCTTTGAGCTTCCGCGTCGTCATCGTGTCGCCTGCTGCGAGGCGGGAAGTGCGCGATCGCTCGCGTCGCCGCCCGCCCGGTTTTGTCCGCCGACCCGCTGTTGCAGCCGGGCCGGCAAGCTGTCCTGCATTTTCGGATGGACGGTCGAACTCACGCGCTGGCGGTTTCCATGGAATGGGATGACGGTGATTGTCGGGCGTGCCCGGTCGATGCAACGTGCAGTCTCATGGAGAGCCGGACGCCTGCATGCGGAAGAGGCTGCTGCGGGCCACACGGCGACTGGGTGGGAAGGGCGTCGCTCGCCGGGTTGCCGGGCCGGCCGCATGTCTTCCATGCGGCCGGCCACGGGGAGCCGGAAGAGGCGCGACGGCCGTGCCACGGCGCCTGGAGGAGATCCCTACTTGGCAGCCGAGCCGCGCTTGGGGCCGCGGCTGTCCTTGCCGTAGGTGGACAGCAGGGTGACCGACGAGCGCAGCCGCACCACGTTGCTCGGCAGTTCTGCCGGTTCGAGCGTCGGCCGGGGCTGAGGCACCGAGGGCGCCGACTGCTGCTTCTGCCAGATGCGTCCCATCGCAGTCACGTAGATCACCGACAGCGCGCCGAAGGCGATCAGGTTGCTGCCAGGGGCCAGCGAGTGGGTCAGCATGCCGGTCAGCGCAAGCAGGATGGCGAGCATCACCAGCGCCACCAGCGTGGTGCGCGGGCCCAGCCCTGCACGCAGCATCATGTGGTGGATGTGGCCGCGATCAGGCTTGAACGGGCTCTTGCCCTCGCGGATGCGGCGAACCAGAACCTGCAGCGTGTCGAGCACCGGCAGGGCCACGCACCAGAGCACGTCGATGGTGGAAAGCTCGGTGTTGTTCCCGCTCTGGCTCAGGTGGATCAATGTCCACGCCAGGATGTAGCCCACCACCATGCTGCCGGCGTCGCCCAGGAAGATCTTCTTGCCGACGAGGCCCAGGTTAGCCGCCAGGTAGGGCACCAGCGCACCGGCCAGCAATACCAGCACGATCACGCCAGGCCATTGCGGCTGGCCCTGGTACAGGATGATGGCAGCGATGCTGACCAGTGCCAGCATGCCGGCGAGGCCGTCGATGCCGTCCATCATGTTGAAGGCGTTGAGCAGGCCGATTACCGCGAGCACCGTCAGCGGGATGCCGAACACGCCCAGCTCGAACTCGTGGCCGAACAGGTGGCCGAGCGTGTGGATCTGGACGCCGGTCACCGCGACCATCGTAAGCACCGCGACTGTCTGCACCAGCAGCCGCGCGCGCACGCTCAGGTCGAAGCGGTCGTCCAGCGCACCCACCAGTGCAAGCACTGCTGCGGTGGCGAGCAGCACGTTGGTGAACAAGTGGGCCTGGCCGTCGACCACCGCGCCGGCCAGCACGCCGATGAAGGCGGCCAGTCCGCCGATCAACGGGATATGGCCGACGTGATGCTTGCGTTCATCGGGACGGTCCACCAGGCCCCAGGACCCGGCGAACCGATAGAGGATGGCGATCGCCAGCGCAGAAACGCAGGCAGCCGTCAGACAAGCAATAAGTATCCGGGAGTACTGCATAGTGGCTAGTCCCATCGTCCTGATCGGGCCATGCCTGCAGACGTAACTCTCCCGTCGCTGACACGGCACCACCTGCATACGCAGGCAAAAACCGGATATCCCCGTTCCCTGGCCCCGGTGAAGGGGCTTCCGGGGAGAGTAAGCAGGCCCCAGTGCAATTCTCGTCAACAGGAAAACGGGCGTCTCGCCTGCAAGGGCGGGGCCTGCGGGCCCGTCGCGTCCGCTTGACGATTCAGTGAAGAATCAGTCGAAAAGCAGGTTGATGACCACCAGCGTGGCCACCAGCATCGTCAGCGTCAGCGGTACGCCGACGCGCAGGAAATCCTTGCCGCGGTAACCGCCGGGGCCGGCGACCATCATCAGCGCCGGGTGGCCCGAGCTGAGCAGGAAGGTGTTGGACGAGGAGACGGCCACGATCAGGGCGTAGGCCGAGGGATTGCCGCCGGTGGCGACCGCCACGCTGATCGCGATCGGCACCATCATCACCGTGGCGCCCACGTTGGACATCACCTGCGAGAACAGCAGGGTGAGCACCGCCAGGCAGGTCTGCAGCACCCACGGCGAGGCGCCGCCCAGCTTGTCGAGCACTTCCTGCGCCAGCCACGCGGCGGTGCCGGTGGCGTCCATCGACCAGCCCAGCGGGATCAGGCAGGCGGTCACGAAGATGGTCTTCCAGTTGACCGCCTTGTAGGCCTCGTCCATGTTGAGCACGCCGGTCAGCAGCATGCCGATCGCGCCGGTCATCATCGCCACCGAAAGATCCAGGTGGGTGAACAGCGCCAGGCACTTGGCCAGCAGGAAGAAGCCGACCGCCTGCCAGATCTTGCCCGGGCGCTGCTCTTCCTTGGGGATGTCGGTGACGACGACCAGGTCCTTGTCCTCGGCGGCCAGCGCCAGGTCGCGCCAACTGGAGTGCAGCACCAGCGTGTCGCCCGCGCGCAGGCTCACGCCGCGCAGGTCATCGCGGAACACCTGCTCGCCGCGGTTCACCGCCAGCACCGAGATGCCGTAGCGCTTGCGCAGGCGCAGGTCGCCGACGCTCTGCTTGAGGAAGCGCGAGGACGGTGGCAGCACCGCCTCGGAAATGCCCGCGCGCGTCGGGTTGAACAATTCGCCCAGCTGGCGCATGCGCGGCGACACCTTGCACAACTGGTTGTTGGCAAAGTGGTTGATCTCCTCGCGCGGCGCGAGCACGCCAAGCACCGAGCCGACCCAGATGACGTAGTCGACCGGCGGCGCCATGCGCGCGTCGTTGCCGCTCTTGATCGCCAGGATCAACGGCGCGCCATGCAACTGCTCGACCTCGCCGATGCTCATGCCGACCAGCGGGCTTTCGGCGGTAACGGTCAGCTCCGCGGTCTCGCCGCCGATGCCGTAGGTTTCGGCGAAGTAGCTCTCGGTGCGGCCAGGGGTGACCTTCAGCCGCTCGTCCTCACGCTCGGGCAGCAGCTTGCGGGTGAACAGCCAGAAGTAGGTAATGCCCAGCAGCGCCAGCACCAGGCCGACCGGCGTCACGCTGAAGAGGCCGAACTTCGGGATCGTGTGCGCGCCCGGCGGCAGGTTGGCGTTCGCGCTGGCGATCAGGTCGTTGAGGACGATCAGTGGCGAGTTGGCGATCAGCGTGGTGTTGGTCGCGGTCAGGATGCAGAAGCCCATCGGCAGCAGCAGCCGGGACATCGGCACGCCGGTGCGCGCGGACAGGCGGCTGGTCACCGGGATCATCAGGGCGGCCAGCGCCTGGCTCGGGATCACCGCGCTGAACAGGCTGGTGACCGAGTTGATCACCACGCCCAGGCGCGATTCCTTGCCACGCGCCATGCGCATCACGAAGCTGGCGGTCAGCGAAAGTACGCCGGCGCGGTCGAGACCTGCGCCCATGATCATGATCGCGATGATCGCGATCACCGCGTTGCCCGCGAAGCCGTTGAAGACGCGGTCGGAGGGGATCAGCCCGGTCAGGCCGATCACCACCACCACCAGCAGCGCCACCATGTCGGCGCGGATCCACTCCAGCACCAGCATCAGCATGGTGAAACCCACCAGCCCGAGTACCAGGATCATTTCGGGGGTGAGCGCAAGGGCCACTAGCGAGCGTCCAGGTAGGGCTGGTGGTGGAAGCGGATGGGATTGTGCAGTGGAAGCCTCACGCGGCGGCGGCCCGTCCCTGTTTGTCGGCCAGTATAAGCGGGCCATCGCAGCGACTGGTGAAGCTCGGGGACTAAGGAAGGCGCTCTTGAACTCTGCCCCCTCCGGGGAGAGGGCAGGGTGAGGGGGCGGGGCTCGCGGGAGGAGCCGTTTTTGGTGGGAGCACCTTTCGGAAGCCTGGCGTCAGCAGCGCTCGAGGCAAGCGCGACCCCTCTCCGGAGGGGAGAGGGAGCAAAGCACTGGACCGGGGCCAGTGCGCCCTTTGCCTATAACGGCCTTCCAGGCCGAACGACCTCGCCCGCAGGAAGCGGAAGCACCAGATCAAACCCTGCGGTAAAGCAGATCCCATACTCCGTGCCCGAGCTTCAACCCGCGCCGCTCGAAGTGTGTCTCGATGCGCCAGGCCGGCTTCTCGGCGTACAGGCCCGGTGCGATGGCGTTGCGCCAGGCAGGCGCGGCTTCCATCACTTCCAGCATGTGCTCGGCATAGGGTTGCCAGTCGGTGGCCAGGTGCAGCAGGCCGCCGGGCGCCATGCGCGAGGCGAGCAGCGCGACGAATTCCGGCTGCACGATGCGGCGTTTGTTGTGGCGCTTCTTGTGCCAGGGATCCGGGAACCAGATGCGTGCCTCGGCGAGGGTCTCCGGCGCGATCTCATGCTCGAGCACCTCCACCGCGTCGTGCTTGTAGAGATGCACGTTGCCGGCTTCGCGCGCGGCCAGCGCGTTCATCAGCCGGCCGACGCCGGGACCGTGCACTTCCACGCCGATGTAGTCGCGCACCGGATCGTGTTCGCTCGCCCAGGCCAGGGCCTCGCCATTGCCGAAGCCGATCTCCAGCACGCGCGGCGCGACACGGCCGAAGCGCGCATCGAAGTCCTGGACCGCCGCGGTGTAATCGATGCCGAAGCGCGCCCAGTGGGCGTCGAACGCGCGCTGCTGCGCGGGTGTCATGCGGCCCTCGCGCAGCACGAAGCTGCGGATGCGACGCAGGTAAGGGGAGCTATGGGGATGTTCGGGCTGGTCGTTCACGGCGTGCGCCTGGGGTGCGATGGCATGACGACGGGCGCGCCATGCCGCGGGGGCGCATTGTAGCGGCGGCGCCGCGAGGGCGCCGCCTGGAGGTCAGTGTTGCGGGTCGAAGCGGCGTGCCGATTCGTGTCGCGGACGTGCCGCCGGGGCCTGCGAGCGTGGGGCTGGCGCCTGTTGCGGCGCCGGGGCGGACTCGCGTTGCATGGGAGCCGCATGCGGTACCGGCCGCATCTGGCGGAACTCCGGCGGCCGCTGGTATTGCTGCGGCGGCGGAGTCGCGCGGGAGCGCGGCTGGGCATCGAAGTCCGGCCGGCGCATGTTCGCAGGCTGGCTCGGGCGGTCGTTGCCGCGGAAGGCCGGCCCACGCTGCGTGGTCTGCCGGGGCGCGATCCGTGCGTCGTCGGGCGCGCGCTGCAGGCGTGGGCCCGCGTCCATGTCCGGCCGGCGCACCGGCGCACGCGGCGCATCGTTGCGCTCGAAGCGCGGCACCTGCGGCAGCGCCTTCGCGGTGCGTGCAGCCCGTTCGCGATCGGCTTCGGCCGTGGAGATGAAGCTCACTCCGGGACGCGGTTCGGCGGGCTGCCGGGACGCATGCGTCCGCACGAAGCGGGCCGAGCGCAGTTCGCCCGGACGCAGCGGGGCTTCGCGCGGCGCCATGCGCGCGGGGACATTCACGCTGCGGACCGCTCGCGCGTCGTCGCTGCGGACGTCCCTTGCGCCGATCCGATCGCCGCGTGCGTCGTCGCGGACCGGCGCGCGGTGCACGTCCGGCGCCGTGTCGGCGCGCCCGGCCGGCGCGATGTGCGCGATCGCAGGCAGCGTGTCGCCGCGCGGCCGCAGCACGCGCACGTGGGAGGGTGGGGCCGTGCGCGGACGGGTGGCGTCGATGCGGTCGGCCACACGCTCCACGCGGGGCGCATGCCGGGCCACCACTTCGCGACGGAAACCCTGTGCCGGCAGTGGCGGCGCCTTGGTCCCGCGCGGCGGCGCGAAGCTGTGCGGGGTCGGTTTCGGCGTGGCGTTGCGGGTCAGCAGCCGGGCGCCGGCAAGCTTGTCCGGGTCGATCTTCAGCCGATGGCGCTGCACGCGGTCGGCGCCGGCGAAATTGCGCCCCGGGACCGCGGTGAAGCCGCGCGGCCCGTGCCCATGCAGCGCCCGTACCGGCGGCGCGATGCCGCGGTGCCAGTCGCGGTAGCGGCGATCGACGCGGTTGACGATCACCGTGTTGTGCACGTGGATGTTGGTCACGTTGACCTGGGTGTAGTAGCGGCGGCTGCCGCGGTACCACGGGTCGTAGACGTCGCCCGGGCCGAGCGGGTACCAGCCGACCGGCGCGTCGCCCACCGACACGCGCCAGTGGTTGCCACCGACGAAGGCGACCAGCGCCGGCGCATATACCGGGCGCCAGCCGATCGGGCCGGGCACCCAGCACCAGCCGCGGCTGCGCCAGGCCCAGCGGCCGTAGTGGTAAGGCGCGAAGCCCCAGGGCGCGTCATCCACCCAGGTCCAGCCCCACGGGCCGACATAGGCCCAGTGACCGTTACGGTACGGCGCCCAGCCGGCGTCGACCTGCGCCGGGTACCAGACCTGTCCGTACTCGGGGTCGCTGCGCCAGTCGCCGTAGCGATCCAGGTCCTGGTAGCCGATCACGTCCTCGGACACGTAGCGGCGCGACTCGGAGTCGGCGTACCGGCGGCTGCGTTCGTCGCTCCATGCATCGAAGTCGTCGCCACCAGCGGCGTCTTCGACGTCCACGTCGGCCAGCGTGGAGTCGGCGAAGCGGTAGCTGCGACCGGCGATCACCAGCCGTTGCGCGTCGTTCTCGCCGTACACCGTGGCGCTGCCGTCGAACGCGGTGACACGCGTGCCCTGACCATCGCGATCGACATCCACGCGGTAGCTGCCCGGGTGATCGACCACCAGCGCCACGGTCGGGGTGTCGATCTCGTAGCTTTGGCCCTCGCCGAGCCGGCGCACGGTGAGGTTGAGCGTGCCCTGGGTCAGCTCCAGCTGCGCGAGTTGGTCGTCCAGCTGCAGGAATCCGACGTCGGTGTTGCCGTCCAGGCGGACCGCGGCGCCATCCAGTTCCAGCTCGGCACGCGCGCCGTTGCTGCTGGAAAGCTTGTCGCCGGTGGTCAGCGGACGGTTGATCCCGGCATCGCCCCAGTCCTGCGCGCCCGATGGGAGCAGGCCGACGTCGCCCTCCAGGTAGGACAGGCGCGCGACCCGGTCGGGTGGATCGCCGGCGTCGTCGGTCGCCTGCGCGTGCAGGACTCCGGCGCCGCACAGCAGCAGGGTGGCGGCGCAGGAGCGCCAGAACAGCTGCAGTCTCGAGAGTGCACGCATGGGTTTTCCCTCCGTCGTGTACGCGCCATGGAAACGGCTGGCGTCACGAGGCGATGACCGATTATGGGCTGGCGATTCACCGGACAATGCATCGGGTCGCCAACGGTTCAGCCGGCCGCCATGTGCGGTTCATGCGCCATGCGGGTAGCGCGCCTGCCCCGACGCGTCCGCGCCCGTTCCCCAACTCCCGCCTCCCGGGTTACCATCGGCGGCGAACGCGGGTGTAGCTCAATGGTAGAGCTGTAGCTTCCCAAGCTACTGACGAGGGTTCGATTCCCTTCACCCGCTCCAGCCTGCACGCAGCCCGTCCGCCTGGTCGGGCTGTTTTCACTTCCCCTTGAGGGGACGCGCCGCCACGCTTTCCGGCCTTCCCGACACCCATCCGTGCAGCGATGACAGACGTGATCACCCTCGGTTGGCGGGAACGCCTGGCTCTGCCCCAGTTGGGCATCGACGTGCTCAAGGCCAAGCTCGATACCGGCGCCCGTTCCAGTTCGTTGCACGTGGATACGCTCGAGGCGCACGATCGCGGCGGCGCCACCTGGTTGCGGTTCTCGCTCACCCTCGGGCGGCGTCATCCGCGCGTCGTGCAGTGCGAGGCCCAGGCGCTGGGCCGGCGCGTCGTGACCGACACCGGCGGGCACGGCACCGAGCGCTGGTTCGTGCGCACCGACGTGTCGCTGGCCGGCGCGTGCTACCCGATCGAGGTCAGCCTCACCGACCGCCGGCACATGCTGTTCCCGATGTTGCTGGGCCGCAGTGCGTTGCTCGGGCGCTTTGCGGTCGATCCCTCGCTTTCCTATACCCAGCCGCGCCCGCAACCGGCCTTCGCCGAAGCGGTGGCGCGGGTCGCCCACGAACGTCACCACGGTCAGCTTCCATGAAGATCGCGATCCTCTCGCGCAATACGCGGCTGTATTCGACCCGCCGGCTGGTCGAGGCCGCGCGCGAACGCAACCACGTGGTGCGCGTACTCGACCCGCTGCGCTGCTACGTGCGCATCGCGCCGAACAACGTGTCCATCCGCTACAAGGGCAAGGCGTTGCGGGACATCGATGCGGTGATCCCGCGCATCGGCACCACCACCACCTTCTACGGTACGGCGGTACTGCGCCAGCTGGAGATGATGGGCGTGTACACGCCCAATTCCTCCGACGCGGTGCTGCGCGCGCGCGACAAGCTGCGCGCCCTGCAGATCCTCGCCTCGCACGGGCTGGACATGCCGGTGACCGTGTTCGGCGACAACCCCGACGACACCAACGACGTGCTGGCGATGCTCGGCGAGCCGCCGCACGTCATCAAGCTCAACGAGGGCAGCCAAGGCACCGGCGTGGTGCTGGCCGAGAAGCGCAGCGCCTCGCAGAGCGTGATCGAGGCCTTCCGCGGCCTGTACGCCAACTTCCTGGTGCAGGAGTTCATCGCCGAGGCAAAGGGCAGCGACCTGCGCTGCTTCGTGGTCGGCAAGAAGGTGATCGCCGCGATGCAGCGCGAGGCGAGCCCTGGCGACTTCCGCGCCAACCTTCATCGGGGCGGCAGTGCGGTGAAGGCCACCCTGAGCGCGGAGGAAAAGCGCATCGCGATCCGCGCCGCGGGCGCGCTGGGCCTGGGAATCGCCGGCGTGGACCTGCTGCGTTCGGATCGCGGCCCGCTGCTGCTGGAGGTCAATGCCTCCCCCGGGCTGGAAGGGATTGAGACGGCCACCGGGGTGGATGTCTCCGGCCACATCATCCGCCACCTGGAAGAGCAGGCCGGCGGCTGAGCTTTCCTTCACGCGAACTGCACTAGAACGGGCGTGCCGGACACGTCCGTTAACGGCCGTGTGAGATGCGGTTAACCGCACCGTAACCGCCCGGGCCCTATAAAGGCTCCACTGCAATGTGCTGGCGGCGACCGCCTGGTCGAAGCCGGCAGATTCGGTATCGGGGCAGTAAGCTTGGGCCCAGGTGCGGCGACGATGAGTCGGGCATCTGGGCCTTTTTATTGGCCGCGGCTCGGAAAGAGCCGGCTACCCGTAAGGCAAGCTTGTTAAGCTTGCTCCCTTGGCCTCTGGAGTGGCGCATGCGTGTCCTTGTGATCGAAGACAACAGCGATATCGCGACGAATATCGGTGATTACCTCGAGGATCGCGGCCACGTGGTCGATTTCGCCGGCGACGGCGTGACCGGCCTGCACCTGGCCGTGGTGCACGACTTCGACGTGATCGTGCTCGACCTCACGCTGCCGGGCATGGACGGCCTGGACGTGGCCCGCAAACTGCGTCACGAGGCGCACAAGCAGACGCCCGTCCTGATGCTGACCGCGCGCGACGCGCTGGAGCAGAAGCTCACCGGCTTCGAGTCCGGCGCCGACGACTACATGACCAAGCCGTTCGCGCTGCAGGAACTGGCCGCGCGGCTGGAAGTGCTGGCGCGCCGCGGCAAGGGTCCGCAGAGCCGCGTGCTTAAGGTCGCCGACCTCACCTACAACCTGGACACCCTCACCGTCAGCCGCGACGGCAAGTCGATCCAGTTGAATCCGATCGGCCTGAAACTCCTGCAGGCGCTGATGGAAGCCAGTCCGTCGGTGGTCACCCGCCAGGACCTGGAACAGCGCGTGTGGGGTGAGGAACTGCCGGACAGCGACTCCCTGCGCGTGCACATCCATGGCCTGCGCGCGGCAATCGACAAGCCGTTCGACAAGCCGCTGATCCACACGCGCCACGGCATCGGTTACCGCATGGTCGAGCCGGATGCTGTCCAGGCGTAAGCTGCGTTTCCGCCTGATCGTCTCCTTCGCGCTGTTCGGCTTCGGCCTCAGCGCGTTGTTTGCGTTTTCGGCCCTGAACATCCGCGCGCGCGTCGAAGACCAGCTCGTTACCGCCACGCTGCTCGACGAGGTGGACAACCTCAACCGGCAGGTGCACGAGCATCCGGATCGCCAGCCGAAGTTCGGCATCGTCGAAGCGTGGACCTGGAGCGATCGGACGATCTACAAGGCCCCGCTCGAGTGGCAGCACCTCGAGAACGGGGTCCACGACGTCAGCGATACCGGCGCGGACGGCAAGACCCACCATTACAAGCTCGCGGTCGAGCACAAGAACGGCATCTACAGCTTCCTGCGCTACGACATCTCGCGCGACGAACTGGGCAAGCAGCAACTGCTGATCAGCGTGATCGGCGCGGTCTTCCTGTTCGGCCTGCTCTCGCTGGTGCTGGGTCTGTGGCTGTCGCGCAAGGTACTCAAGCCGGTCAGCGAGCTGGCCGCGCGGTTGCGCGATTTCCGCAAGGCGGGCAAGGCCGATCCGCTGGCGCCGCATTTTGCCGATGACGAAGTCGGCGAACTCGCACTGGCGCTGGACGAGTACGCCGCGCGGCTGACCGCGATGGTCGAGCGCGACCGCGAGTTCAACTCCGACGTCAGCCATGAGCTGCGCACGCCGTTGGCGGTGATCGCCAGCACCACCGAGCTGCTGCAGGGTTCGCCCGACCTCACCGACAAGCTGCGCGAACGGTTGAAGCGCATCGAGCGCGCCTCGCGCCAGGCCACCGAGCTGATCGAGGCGCTGCTGCTGCTCTCTCGCGCGGAGCGGCGTGGTCCCACGCGCGGTGAAACCACGGAGGTGGCCAGGGTGGCCGCCGACGTGATCGAGAGCCAGCGTCCGCAGATGCGCGACAAGCCGTTGGGCATCGAGCTGGCCGTGCGCGAGCCGGTGAGCGTGAATGCGCCGGCTTCGGTGTTGTCGGTCGCACTTACCAATCTGATCGGCAACGCCATCAAGTACACCCTGGAAGGCCAGGTGCGGGTCGAAGTGGGCGCCGGCCGCATCGAGGTGATCGACACCGGCCCGGGCATCAAGCCGGAGGATGCCGAGCGCCTGTTCCAGCGCGGCGTGCGTGGCGAGGGCGCTGGTGGCAGCGGCGCGGGGCTGGGCCTGGCGATCGTGCGCCGGCTGTGCGACCTGTACGGCTGGCAGGTATCGATGCGTCCACGTAGCGACGCCAACGGCGCCATCGCCAGCCTGGTGTTCGAGCCGGCCTGACCTGCGCGCTTTCCCCTCGAGGGAGAGCCGGGGCTCGCGGCAAGCCTGCTCATGAAAACGAAAAGGCCGCATCTCTGCGGCCTTTCGTTGTCGCGCCCAGCCTGCGAATCGCGGTGTCGGTCAGACCGGCTCCAGCCAGCCCCACTGGTCATTGGTACGACCATCGAACAGGCCGAAATACAGCTCCTGCAACCGGCGTGTCACGCGCCCGGCGGTGCCGTTGCCGACCTGCTTGCCGTCGATCGAGCGGATCGGGGTGACCTCTGCGGCGGTGCCGCACATCAGCACTTCGTCGGCCAGGTACAGGTACTCGCGCGGCAGGTCGCGCTCGACCACTTCGATGCCGTCCTCGTGCGCCAGCGCCTTGAGCGTGTCGCGCGTGATGCCGGTAAGGATCGAGGCGCTGGCCGGCGTGGTGTGCAGCACACCGTCGAACACCAGAAACAGGTTCTCGCCCGCGCCTTCGCTGAGCAGACCGGTGTTGGCCAGCGCGATGCCTTCGCCGAAGCCCAGGCGGCGCGCCTCGCGGGCGATCAGCTGGCCGGAGAGGTAATTGCCGCCGGCCTTGGCGCCGGCCGGAATGGTGTTGGGCGCGAACCGCTGCCAGCTGGACACGCAGGCGGTGATGCCCTGTTCCAGCGCCTCCGGCCCGAGGTACGGGCCCATCGGCCACGCCGCCACCGCCACGTCGATCGGCGTCTCGGCCGAGAGGCCGAAGCCGCCCAGGCCGCGGTACGCCACCGGGCGCAGGTAGGCGGCGGTCAGGCCGTTCTTCTTGATCACGTCGCGGCAGGCCGTGGCCAGCTCGTCCTGCGAGTAGGGCAGCACCATGTCGTAGATGCGCGCGGACTGATACAGGCGCTTCAAATGGTCGGTCAGGCGGAAGATCGCCGCGCCATCGGGCGTGGCGTAGCTGCGGATGCCTTCGAACACGGAAGACCCGTAATGCAGCGCATGCGACATCACGTGGGTAGTGGCCTCGCGCCACGGCTTGATCGTGCCGTTCTGCCAGATCCACTCGGGGTATTGCTGCGCCATGACGGTTCTCCTTGCAGGGGACCGCCCATCATAACCGCTGGGCACCATCGCCCGCGCGTGCCTACTCCTGGCGCAACCACAGGCAGCCGGCGCGGGGCTCGATGGCAAAACGCGTTTCGCCGCTTTCCGTGCTGCCCTCGTCGGGCACCGTGCTCACCACCAGTTCCGAACCGCTTCCGTCCGGCGGCAGGTCGATGCCGACCAGCGGCCGTCGCATGAGTGCAGCCAGTGCGCCGATGTCGCTCACCACGGCGTGTTCGCCATAACCACCCCAGAGCATGAGTCCGGCCAGGCGGTTGGCATCGGCGTTGGCGAACGCATCAATCACCGCGCCGCGCAATTGGTCCACATCGGCGGCGCAGGTGACCGCGGGCGGGCGCAGCGAAGGTGCCTCCGCGGCAGCCGACGAGGCCGGCGCGGGCGTGGCCTGTAGAGCGGCGCAGGGCTGGTCGGTGAAGACCGGATGCCCATCGGCGGCGATGCAATGGTAGATCGGCGACTGTGCGCGGGCGGGCAGGGCGGCCAGAACCAGCAAGAGCAACAGGGCGAGGCGCAGCATGGGCATCGCCCGAGCATAGCCGCCCGGCGTGGACGCTTCAGTGCAGTTGGGCAAGAACCGCCTGCGTCGCCTTGGCCCGGTTCAGCGTGTAGAAGTGCAGCCCCGGCGCGCCACCGTCGAGCAGGCGCCGGCACAGCTGCGCCACCACCTCGGCGCCGAGCGTGCGGATCGATTCGGCGTCGTCGCCGTGGGCCTGCATGCGCTTGACGATCCAGCGCGGGATCTCCGCGCCGCAGGCATCGGAAAAGCGCTTGAGCTGGCTGAAGTTGGTGATCGGCATGATGCCCGGCACGATCGGGACGCCGACGCCCAGCCGCCGCACGTCGTCGACAAAGCGGAAATACGCATCGGGGTTGAAGAAGTATTGCGTGATGGCGCCGTTCGCGCCGGCGTCGACCTTTGCCTTGAAATGGGCGAGGTCGCGCAGCGCGTCCTCCGCCTGCGGGTGGGTTTCCGGATACGCGGCCACCTCGATCTGGAAATGGTCGCCCGAGTGCTCGCGGATGAAGGCGACCAGTTCCGCGGCGTAACGGAAGTCTCCCGGCGAGGCCATGCCCGAGGGCAGGTCGCCACGCAGCGCCACGATGCGCCGGTAGCCGGCGGCGCGATAGCCGTCCAGCAACGCGGCGATCTCCGCCTTGGTGCCGCCCATGCACGACAGATGCGGCGCCACCGGCAGGCCGTGCTCCCGATGCAGCCGCGCCACGGTGTCGCCGGTATAGCTCAGCGTCGAACCGCCCGCGCCGAAGGTCACCGAAACGTAGTCGGGCGCGTGTGTCCTCAACATCTGTGCCGCGCGGTCGAGCTGGGCGCGCTGCTCGTCGGTCTTGGGTGGGAAGAATTCGAAACTGATGGCCGGCATCGGTGCATTCCTGCGGTGCGTGGGCGGCATTATACGTTCATCGCGATGAAGCGATAGATGGTTTGGGCCGCTTGCTCCAGAGGCCCGGATGCTAGTCTTTCCCGTCCGGCCTGCTGTCGTCCGCTGCCGGAAGATGCCGCGCGGCGCTTCCCCTGCCATCGCGGCCGGCCGCTGGGTCACTGGAGACGAGTCGAATGACGAGCGCACGCGGCGATCAGTCGCCGATCGCGGCCCCACCACGCGCCGGGCATTTGCCCATGACCACGAGCGCGGACGGCGGCGTGGTACCGCTGGAAGCTATCCTGAGAACCGACGAGCTGTGGCGCCGGCCGAACCGCGCCCCCGACTACGAGAACGAAAACCGCGCGCTCGCCAGGCTCACCCAGGCCCTGGGTGAAGCGCCGCAGTCGATCCTGCAGACGCTCGCGGACACGATGCTCGATGCATTGAACGCCGACTCGGCCGGCATGAGCCTGCTCACCGACGACGGCGACGCCTTCTACTGGGCCGCGATCGCGGGAGGCTGGAGCCCGCACCTGGGAGGCGGCACCCCGCGCGACTTCGGGCCGTGTGGCGATGTGCTCGACCGCGACGCACCGCTGCTCTTCAGCCGCTGGGAAAAGCGCTATCCCTACCTCGCCGAGGCGGTGCCGCTCGCGGAGGAGGGGCTGCTGGTGCCGTTCCGCGTCGACGGCAAGGCGGTCGGTACGATCTGGGTGATCGCCCACGGCACACATCGCAGGTTCGACGCCGAGGACCTGCGTCAGCTCGAGAGCATGGGCCGCTTCGCCTCGGCCGCCTACCGGACGGTCAAGCTGCTCGATGCGCACGAGGCCGGCCGCGCCGCGCTGCAAAGCCTCCATCGGGCGCGCGAATCGGAGCACCGCTTCCAGCAGCTGCTGCAAGCGCTTCCCGCCGCCATCTACACCACCGACCCGGACGGCAGGATCGACTTCTACAACGAGGCTGCCGTCGACTTCGCCGGACGTCGCCCCGAAAGTGGGAATCACTGGTGCGTCACCTGGCGCCTGCTCAATCCGGATGGGTCGCCGCTGCCGCACGAGGTATGTCCGATGGCGGTCGCGCTGAAGGAAGGCCGGCCGGTCCGCGGCGCCGAAGCGATCGCCGAACGTCCCGATGGCACGCGACGTTGGTTCATGCCCTATCCGACACCCCTGCGGGACCCGTCGGGGAGACTGACGGGGGCGATCAACATGCTGGTGGACATCACCGAGCGGAAGGAGGCCGAGCAGCGGCAGAAGCTGTTGCTGGACGAGCTCAACCACCGCGTGAAGAACACCCTGGCTTCGGTGCAGTCGGTGGTGATACAGGCGGCCAAGAGCGCGCGGAACGTGGAGGAGTTTCGGCATGCCGTGGAAGGCCGGATCCTGGCGATGAGCCGAGCCCACGACCAGCTCAGCCGGCGCAGTTGGGCGGACGCCGAACTCCACGAGCTGCTGGAGGCCTGCGTCGCGCCTTACCTCAGCAAGGCCAACGTCGCGCTCGAGGGAAGTCACACCATCGTCGCGCCGCGGGTCGGCCTGATGCTCTGCATGGCGATACACGAGCTTGCCACCAATGCTGCCAAGTACGGCGCCCTGTCCACGCCGTCCGGTCGGGTGGACCTGGGCTGGAGCGTCGAACAGGCGGGGGACCTGCGCGTGCTCCACCTGCGATGGCTGGAACGGGACGGCCCGCAGGTCACGCCCCCGAAGCGCCAGGGCTTCGGCACGCGCCTGCTGGAGCGCGGCATCCAGGCGGAACTGCACGGGAAGACATCGATCCGCTACCCCACGGCTGGGGTGGAATGCGATATCGAGATCCCGCTCACGGCCGACGAGGCCGGGTAATGCGTGCGCCGAATAGCGCAGCGGGACGAAGCGAGCCGAGATCCGGCCACTGATGGGCATGGCGAAGTTCGAGGCGGTGCAGAGGCCGAAACCCGGGCCATCCGTGAACGCATCCGGGCCAGGCTTGCCGGCGCCCGACCCGTCGCCGCGCGTCCGTTTCCGATGCTCTCGCGTTGAGTGGAGCGTGTTGGGTAGCCGGATCGCGTGGGGGAAAGAAAAAAGGGCCGCATCGCTGCGGCCCTTTCCTCTGCAGAGCGGTGGATCGCTCAATAGCGGTAGTGGTCGGCCTTGTAGGGACCTTCCACCGGCACGCCAAGGTACGCGGCCTGCTCGTTGGTCAGCGTGGTCAGCTTCACGCCGATCTTCTCCAGGTGCAGGCGCGCCACTTCCTCGTCCAGCTTCTTGGGCAGGATGTAGACCTTCGGCCCGTAGAGGTCCTTGTTCGCCCACAGGTCGATCTGTGCCAGCGTCTGGTTGGAGAAGGAGTTGGACATCACGAAGCTCGGATGGCCGGTGGCGCAGCCGAGGTTCACCAGGCGGCCTTCGGCCAGCAGGAAGATCGAATTCCCGCCCTTGAAGGTGTACTTGTCCACCTGCGGCTTGATGTTCAGGCGCTCGGCGCCCGAGGCGTTCAGCGCGTCGACCTGGATCTCGTTGTCGAAGTGGCCGATGTTGCAGACGATCGCCTGGTCCTTCATGCCTTGCATGTGGGCAAGCGTGAGCACGTCCTTGTTGCCGGTGGTGGTGACGTAGATGTCGCCGCGACCCAGGGTCGACTCGACCGTGTTGACCTCGAAACCTTCCATCGCCGCCTGCAGCGCGTTGATCGGGTCGATCTCGGTGACCACCACGCGCGCGCCGTAGGCACGCAGCGAATGTGCGCAACCCTTGCCGACGTCGCCGTAGCCGCACACCACCGCGACCTTGCCGGCCAGCATCACGTCCATCGCGCGCTTCAAGCCGTCGGCCAGCGATTCGCGGCAACCGTACAGGTTGTCGAACTTGCTCTTGGTGACCGAGTCGTTGACGTTGATCGCCGGGACGAGCAGCTTGCCTTCCTGCGCCAGCTGGTAGAGGCGGTGCACGCCCGTGGTGGTCTCCTCGGAGACGCCCTTCCAGTCCTTGACCACGGTGTGCCAGTAGCCCGGGCGCTCCTTGTGCACGCGCTTGAGCAGGTTCTTGATGACCTGTTCCTCGTGGCTGCCCGAGGCGGAGTTCACCCAGTCGCTGCCGTTCTCGAGCTCGTAGCCCTTGTGGATCAGCAGCGTGACGTCGCCGCCGTCGTCCACCACCAGCTGGGGGCCCAGAAAGCCGCCCTTGCCGTCGGGGAAGGACAGCGCGTCGAGCGTGCAGTCCCAGTATTCCTCCAGCGTCTCGCCCTTCCAGGCGAACACCGGGGTGCCGGAGGCGGCGATCGCCGCGGCGGCGTGGTCCTGCGTCGAGAAGATGTTGCACGAGGCCCAGCGCACGTCGGCGCCGATGTCCTTGAGCGTCTCGATCAGCACCGCGGTCTGGATCGTCATGTGCAGCGAGCCGGTCACGCGCACGCCCTTGAGCGGGGCCTGCGGGGCGTACTTGCGGCGGATCGACATCAGGCCGGGCATTTCGTGCTCGGCGATGTCCAGCTCCTTGCGGCCGAAGTCGGCCAGCGAGATGTCGCGGATCTTGTAGTCGTGGTCGGGGTGGGCCTGGATGGCGGCGTTCATGCTTGTCTCCGGTTCTTTGGGGAACCTTGGCCTGTGCGGGCGAAGGTCCGCATGGGTGAGCGCCGTTGCTGCACATGTCCGCCGAGCCTGGCCGTCCCACGACGGTCGCAGCGCCCCTCGGTGGGCACGAAAGGCGCTCATTATACCGTCCGTGCGATTTCTCTGTAGGAGCGCCCGTGGGCGCGACCGGCACCGCCCCGGGTCGCGCCCGCGGACGCTCCCACAAGGTGTTGGCGGCCGATTGGCTAGTCTTGGGCAAACTCACCGGGAGCCGCCATGGAAGCAAGCCGCGACACCGACTACCTGCCCCACGACGGCCCCCTGCGCGAGGACGTCGGCCGGCTCGGCCAACTGGTCGGCCAGATGCTTGCCGAGCAGGGTGGCGAGCGCTTCTTCGAACGGGTGGAAGCGGTGCGCCAGGCGGCCATCCACCGCCGCCGCGAGGGCGATCCGGTGGCCACGCTGGCGCGCTCGCTCGATGGTCTGGACGCGGACCAGGCCGAAGCGCTGGCGCGCGCCTTCGCCACCTACTTCCAGGCAGTCAACATCGCCGAGCGCGTGCACCGCATCCGCCGCCGCCGCGACTACCAGCGCGAGGGCGGCCCGGCGCAGCCCGAATCCCTGCTGGACGTGCTGGGTCGGCTCAAGCGCGAAGGCGTGGGCGCGGACGAATTGCTGGGCTGGCTGGCGCGGCTGTGGATCGAGCCGGTATTCACCGCACACCCCACCGAGGCGATGCGCCGTTCGCTGCTGGAAAAGGAGCAGGCGATCGTGCGCGCGCTGGTCGACGGATTCGACCCGGGCCGCACGCCGCAGGAATGCGCCGAGGACCAGGACCGCATCTACATGGCGCTGTCCACCGGTTGGCAGACCGCCGAGGCCTCGCCGGTGCGTCCCACCGTGCAGGACGAACACGATCACGTGGGCTTCTACCTCTCCAACCCGATCTATCGCATCGTGCCGGCGCTGTACGAATCGCTGGCGGCCGCCCTGCAGGAAGTCTATGGCGTGACCATGCCGCTGCCGCGACTGCTCGGCTTCGCCAGCTGGGTCGGCGGCGACATGGACGGCAATCCGAACGTTGGCGCGGAAACCATCGCCGCCGCATTGGCGACCCAGCGCGCCCACGTGCTGGAGCGCTACGTCGCCGACGTCGCGAGCCTCGCGCGACTGCTCAGCCAGACCCGCGGGCGGGTAGCGGTCGACCCCGCACTTGCCGCACGCCTGGACGACTACCGTGAGCGCTTTCCGCAGGCCGCCGCACGCATCCGACCGCGCCATGCGGACATGCCCTACCGCTGCCTGCTCACGCTGATCGGCGCCCGACTGGAAGCGACCGGGGACAACGGTGTGGAGGGTTATGCGTCCGTGGCCGAATTGCTGGACGACCTGCAATTGATCGACGACAGCCTGCTAGGCCACTGCGGCCTGCACGCCGGCGCCTATGCCGTGCGCCGGCTGATCTGGCGCGTGCGTACCTTCGGTTTCCACCTCGCGCGGCTCGATGTACGGCAGGACTCGCGCGTACACGACGACGCACTGGCCGCGTTGCTCGACGATGCCGACTGGGCGAGCCGGCCGGCAGCTGATCGAGCGCGTGAACTGCGCGCCCATGCTGCCGGACAGGAGCGCTTCGCCATCAGCCATGCCGAGGCGGTGACCGCGCTGTACGACGTGTTCGCCACGCTGGGCGACGCCCGCCGCCGTTACGGCAGCGAGGCGATCGGGCTGTACATCATCAGCATGGCCCACTCGGCGGCCGATGTTCTGGCGGTGCTCGCGCTGGCGCGCTACGGCGGCCTGATCGAACCTGCCCGCGCGCAGTCCGTGTCCGGCGGGCAAACCGATACGGCGGTACCGCTGGACATCGCGCCGCTGTTCGAAACCGTCGACGACCTCAAGCACGCCCCCGCCACGCTGCGCGCCCTGCTCGCCGATCCCGTCTACCGTACCCACCTGCGCGCACGCGGCGATCGCCAGTGGGTCATGCTCGGCTATTCCGACAGCGGCAAGGATGGCGGCACGCTCGCCTCGCGCTGGGCCCTGCAACGCGCGCAGGCCGAGCTGCTCGGCGTGGCGAAGGAAGCCGGCATCCACCTGGCCTTCTTCCACGGTCGCGGCGGCTCGGCCAGCCGCGGCGGCTCGCGCATCGCGCCCGCGCTGATGTCCTCGCCGCGCGGCTCGGTCGCCGGCGTGCTGCGGGTGACCGAGCAGGGCGAGGTGATCCATCGCAAGTACGGTATCCGCGCGCTGGCGCTGCGCAACCTGGAGCAGACCGTCAGCGCCGTGTTGCGGGCCTCGTTGCGCCCGCGCGCGCAGGAGCCGCGCGAAGCGCAGTGGCGCGATCAGATGGAGGCGCTCGCTGCCCACAGCCGCCAGCACTACCGCGCGCTCGTCGAACGCGAGGGCTTCGTCGACTACTTTCGCACCGCCACGCCGATCGACGTGGTCGAGCGCATGACCCTGGGCTCGCGTCCGGCCAGCCGCCGCAGCATGCGCGGCGTGCAGGACCTGCGCGCGATCCCCTGGGTGTTCGCCTGGACCCAGTGCCGCTCGATCATCACCGGCTGGTACGGGTTGGGCACCGCGCTGGAGCAGGGCGCGGCCGCGTTTGGCGAAGACGCCCTGGCCCAGATGGCGCGCGACTGGCCGTTCTTTGCCAACGCGCTGGACGACGTGGCGATGGTGCTGGCCAAGTGCGATCTCGACATCGCCGAGGCGTTCTCGCGCCTGGCCGGCGACCTGCACCCGCCGTTCTTCGCGATGATCGGCGAGGAATTCGAGCGCACCCGTCGCTGGCTCCTCAAGCTCAAGGGCGGCGATGGGCTGCTGTCCGACAACCCGCGCCTGGCGGTCTCGATTCGCCTGCGCAACCCTTACGTCGATCCCATGAGCCTGCTCACCGTCGACCTGCTCGCGCGCTGGCGTAATGGCGGCAGCGAGGACGAAGCGCTGCTGCGTGCGCTGGTCGCCTGCGTCAACGGCGTCTCGCAGGGGTTGCAGAACACCGGCTGATTCCAAGCTTCGGGGGCAGGGCCGGCGGACCCCGGCGGCAGTCCAGCCGGCGGCGGAGACGCGGGATTCGCCGCGCCCGGCATCGGCAGGGCAAGTCACCAGCGCCAGGGACCCGCGCCGTGTCCGCCAGCGGATGGCGCGATCCGGAAACGGACGACGCGGCGTGCACCCGCGGTGGAAAAAGCCCGGCCGGCCTCTCTTGCGCGCATTGGCACGCTGCTTGCCACGGTGCTTGCATGGACATCGCCAACACCGCCCTGAAACTCCGCAAACGTCGCCGCCTGCGTTGGGGCATGTCCGCGGGAGTGCTTGCGGCCGTGGCCCTTGCCATCGTGATCGCGCGCCTGGGGCCGGCCTTGCCGACGGCCGATCGCTCCAGCCTGTGGATCGATGCCGTGCAACAGGGCGAGATGCTGCAGGAAGTGCGTGCGACCGGCACGCTGGTGCCGCGCTCCAGCCGTTGGCTGGCGGCGGCCACCGCGGCGCAGGTGCAGGAGATCCTTATCTGGCCCGGTGCCACCGTGGCGCCCGATACCGTGCTGATGCGCCTGGCCAACCCGGAAGTCGAGGACGCGCTGCGCAACGCGCAGGCCCAGGTGGCGGCGGCCGAAGCGGAGGTCGCCGCCAAGCGCGCGGAACTGCATTCGCAGTTGCTGGACGAACGCGCCGCGCTGGCGCAGGCGCAGTCCGACTACGCGCAGGCGCAGGTCCGGGCGCAGGCCGACGCCAAGGCCGTGCAGAAGGACCTGATCCCGCGCGTGCAGTACGAGCAGGGCCTGATCGCGCTGAAGCAATTGAAGTCGCGCATGCAGATCGAGCAGGAACGCGTGGACAGCTTTGCCGGGAGCATGAAGGCGCAGATGGACGCGGCGCAGGCGCACGCGCAACAGCAACGCAGCAACCTGGTGCTGCGCCAGCGCCAGGCCGATGCGCTTGACGTCACCGCCGGCATCGCCGGCGTGCTGCAGGAGGTGGCCGTGCAGGAGGGCGCCCGCGTCGCCGAAGGGGCCAGCCTGGCGCGCGTGGCCCGGCCCGACGTGCTGATCGCGCGACTGCAGGTGCCCGAAGTGCAGGCCAAGGACGTGGCAATGGGCATGCCGGTCGGCGTGGATACGCACAACGGCATCGTGGCCGGTCGCGTGGAACGGATCGATCCGGCCGTGCGCAACGGCAGCGTGCAGATCGACGTGGCGCTGACCGGCAAGCTGCCTGCCGGCGCGCGGCCGGACCTTTCCGTCGACGGTCGCATCCGCATCGCCCAACTGGATCACGTGTTGTCGGTCGGGCGCCCGGCGCTGGCCAAGCCCGACAGCGACCTGAGCCTGTTCCGTTTCGACCCGGCCGGCGACACTGCCACCCGCGTGCCGGTGCGCGTGGGCGCCGCCTCGGTCGATCGCGTGCAGGTGTTGCGTGGCCTGAAGGCCGGGGACCGGGTCATTCTTTCCGACACCGGCCAGTGGGATGGCTATGACCGCATCCGCATCGAATGAAGTCAGGACCCCGAAGGTTGGGCTTGAGCCCACCACACACGCCACCACCCGCGGCAGGGATGGTGGGCTGAAGCCCACCTTACGCGACGGGACCGCCCTCGCAGGAGAACCGATGAACACGAACGCCAACGTCATCACCCTCGAAAGCATCCGCAAGATCTTCCAGACCGACGAGGTGGAAACCCACGCCCTGTCCGACGTGCACCTGACCGTCGCGCGCGGCGAGTACGTCTCGATCTCCGGTCCTTCCGGCTGCGGCAAGACCACGCTCTTGTCGATCCTCGGCCTGCTCGACACCGCCACCGACGGCCGCTTCGTCCTCAACGGGCACGACGTCGCCGCGCTGAACGCGGCCGAGCGCGCGCGCATCCGCAACGCGGAGATCGGCTTCATCTTCCAGGCGTTCAACCTGATCGGCGACCTGTCGGTCTACGAGAACGTCGAGCTGCCACTCACCTACCGCGGCGGCATCGGCGCCAACGAACGCCGCGCGCGCGTGCAGGAAGCGCTGGAACGCGTGGGCATGGCCCATCGCATGCGCCACTATCCTGCGCAGCTTTCCGGCGGCCAGCAGCAGCGCGTGGCAGTGGCCCGCGCGCTGGTCGGGCGGCCGGCGATCCTGCTCGCCGACGAGCCCACCGGCAATCTCGACTCGCGCAACGGCGAGGCGGTGATGGCGCTGCTGGACGAACTGCACCGCGGCGGCGCCACGATCTGCATGGTCACCCACGATGCCCGCTACGCCGAACTCGCCCAGCGCAAGATCCGCCTGTTCGACGGCCGCGTGGTCGACGAGGAAACCTTCGACCGCCTCCGCCGCGAGGACGAGCAGCGGCTGGATGCGCTGATCGGCCAGCGCATCGAGATCGACGCGTGAACACCTGGCTCGCCGAGATCGGGCAAACCTGGCGCGCGAGCCTGCGGCGGCCCGGCTTCCTGGTCTTGGCCGCGGGCGTGCTGGCATTGGGCGTGGCCGCCAGCACGTCCGTGTTCGTGCTGATCGACGACGTGTTGTTGCGGCCGTTGCCCTATGCCGCGCCCGAACGCCTGGTGGTCCTGGGTCCGGTGAGCGACGGCGAACTTCAGGGCGTCATGTCGCCGCAGCAGTACCAGCACGTGCAGTCCATCGACGGCGTCGAATCCATCGGTCTGATCAAGGGTGACCTGAAGGCGGTGAACGTGGCCGGCGATGGCGAACCCGAACAGATCGACGCGTTCCTGGCCGACCGCAGCCTCTTGCCCACGCTCGGCGTGCGGATGCGGCTGGGGCGTGGCTTCTCGGTGCAGGAAGACAGCCCCGGCGGTCCCCGGGCCGCGATCCTCGCCGAGGGGTTCTGGCGCCGCCGTTACGGCGGACAGCCCGTGCTAGGCCGCACCCTGCAGGTAGAGGGGGTCGCGCGCACCATCGTGGGCGTGTTGCCGGCCAGCTTCGACCAGTTCGGCGCGGGCGACATCATGCTGCCGTTGGCGTTGCCACCCCACACCTACGACGACGGCGCCGATTTCCTCGCCATCGCACGGATCGCGCCTGCCCGTTCCATCGCCGCGGTGAACGCGCAGGTGGACGCGGCCATCCGCGCCATGTTCGCCGACATGCCCGGCGTGCAACGGGACTACCTGGAAAAGGTGCACATCGGCAGCGTGCCGCTGGCGGCCATGCTGCATCAACAGCAGCGCCCGGCGATGCGGCTGTTCCTGGCAGGCGCCCTGTGCGTGCTGCTGATCGCGCTGGTCAACCTGGGCAACCTGATGCTGTTGCGCACCCTGTCGCGCCGCCACGATGCGATCGTGCGCCATGCGCTCGGCGCGCCGACCTGGCGCCTGGCATTGCCGGCCTGTGCCGAGGGCGTGCTGGTAGGCGCCATTGGCGCCATCGCGGGCCTCGGGCTCGCTGCGATCGGACTCGCCTTGCTCGGTGGTTACGTTCCGGCCGAGTGGACGCATGGCCAGTCGCTGCACATCTCGGGCGGGGCAGCCTTGCTGGCGCTGTCCATTGCCGTGCCGGGCGCGTTGGCCGCCGCGTCTTTCGGCGCCTGGCGTGGGGTGGCCACGGGCTCGGTGCGGGAGGCGCTCCACGAAGGGGGCCGCAGCCAGGGCAGCCACAGCGGACGCGTGGGCCGGGCGCTGGTGATCGCGCAGATGGCGCTGGCGACGTGCCTGATGTGCGGCGCCGGCCTGTTCCTGCATGCGCTTTACGACGCGGCGCGCACGCCGCTGGGATTTGCCAGCGACCACGTCCTCACCTTCGATCTCGCGCCCGTGCGCGCCAATCATCCTGATGGTGCTTCCACGCAGGATCTGGTGCAGGGACTGATGACCCGCCTTCGGGCGGTACCGGGCGTCGAAGGCGTCGCCGTCACCAATGGGCTGCCCGCGGGCACGTTCGAGCAGCAGTTCAGCATGGGCGGCATCCACCCGCCCGGCGGCGAGTACATTCGCCCGAGTCCGCAGATACGCGGAATCAGCGACGACTTCTTCTCGGTGTTCCGCATCCCCGTGCGCGAAGGGCGTGCCTTCCAGGCGACGGACGTAGCCGGCGGCGAACCGGTCGCCATCGTGAACCGGACGCTGGCCGAACAGCAGTACGGTGGCCACGCCGTGGGCAAGGAGATCGTCGTCAACGACTACAGCGGTTACGCCGCCGGCAAGGCCCTGGCCGATGACCCGGACATGCGTCCGGTCACGGCGCGCATCGTCGGCGTGGTAGGCGACACGCGGCAGTTCGGCCCGCTGGACGGCTACAAGCGCGGGTTCGTCTATCTGCCTCTGGCGCAGGTGCCTGAACATATCCTGCGGGTGTTTCGTTCCTACCAGCCGTTGCGCTTCGCGTTGCACGTGCAGGGTGATCCCAACGGGTTCCGTCGTGCCGCCCGTGCCGCCGTCGCGTCCGTCGCGCCGGAGCAGCCGATCGCCAACCTGTCGACCATGGACGACGTCGTGCACGCCACCACCGGCGACACGCGCCGCGACCTGTTCCTGATCGGCCTGTTCGCGCTGCTGGCGCTGGCGCTCGCCGCGACCGGCATGTACGCGGTCATGACGGTCGCCGTGACCGCGCGCCAGCGCGAGTTCGGCGTGCGCATGGCGCTGGGTGCGCCGCCCGCGGGCATGGTCCGGTTGGTGCTGCGTGGAGGCATCGGGCAGATCGCGATCGGCATGCTGCTCGGCGTGGGCATGACGCTCGCCCTGTCGCGGGTGCTCGGCGCGGTGCTCGAGGAGATCGGGCGTACCGTCCTCGATCCGCTCGCGCTGGCGGGCGTGTGCGCGGTGCTGGCCCTGGCCGGCCTGTTCGCCTGCCTGCTGCCCGCGTTGCGCGCTGCGCGCGTGCCGCCGATGCATGCGTTGCGCGGCGAGTAGGAATGGAGCCGCGATGAGACACCTTGCAGTCCGCACGCCACCCATGGTCCAGGAAGGGGATCGCTGATGAACGTCTGGTTGGCCGAGATCGTCCGGTCGTGGCGCGGCAACCTTCGTCGCCCGGGTTTCCTGCTGCTGGCCAGCGGCGTGCTGGCGCTGGGCATCGGCGCCAGCGTCGCCGTATTCGCACTGATCCAGAACACCGTGCTGAGGCCCTTGCCGGTGCCGCGTGCGGAACGGCTGGTGACACTGGGGCCATGGTGGGACAACGGCCACGTGGGCGGCATCTCGCCCCACGAATACCAGTACCTCGGGCCACCGGAAGGCTTGCGTTCACTGGGCCTGGTGCATTTCGGCGCGGCGGTGAACATTGCCGGCGCCGGCGATCCGGCGCAGGTGCCGATGATCCGGCTCGATCGCTACCTGTTGCCCACGCTGGGCTTGCAGCCATCGCTTGGCCGCAACTTCAATGCCCAGGAGGACCACCCCGGCGGCCCCGAGGCGGTGCTGCTCGGTTACGACCTGTGGCAACGCGCATACGGCGGCGACGCCGGCGTCATCGGCCGCCGGCTGGAGATCGAAGGCCGGCCGCACACCATCGTCGGCGTCCTGCCGGCGGCCTTCAACCGCCTGCTGGGCCCGGGCGACGTGATGTTGCCTACCGCGTTGCCGGTTGCCAGCCGCGACTACAACCACAACGGCGCCGTCGCGATCGGGCGACTGGCCGACGGCGTGGACGTGGCGACCGTGGCCGCGCAGGCCGACGCGCACGAGCGCGCGATGTTTCGCGACATGGGCATGGGCGGCGACTGGACGCGCCCGCGCTTCGGCGCCGAGCGCCTGGCCGATGCCTTCCAGCAGCAGACGCGGCCGATGCTCATGCTTTTTCTGGCGAGCGCCCTGGTCGTGCTGCTGATCGCGCTGGTCAACCTGGCCAACCTGATGCTGCTGCGCGCGCTGTCGCGCAATCACGACGCGGCCGTGCGCGGTGCCCTCGGTGCGTCCACCTTCAGGTTGATGCTGCCGGCGCTGGGCGAGGGTCTGCTGGTCGGCGGATGCGGCACATTGCTCGGCATGGCGTTGGCCGCCGCGGGCCTTGCCGTGGTGCAGGGCTTCATCCCCGCTTCCTGGCTATGGGGCGGGGGTATCCACATCGGCGTGGCCGACTGGCTGGGGGCTGCCTGCATTGGCGTGCTCGGAACATCGCTGGCCGCCGTGCTGGGATTGTGGCGCAGTCGCGGCGCCTCGACCCTCGAAGAGCTGCGGCAAGGCGGGCGCCACGGGATCGGTTTGCGCAGCGGCCGCCTGAGCCGCGCGCTGGTTGTCGCACAGGTCGCACTGGCGGCGGTCCTGCTCAGTACCGCCGGCATTTTCATGCATGCCCTGTACGACGCCTCGCGCCTCCAGTTGGGCTATGACCAGGACAACGTGCTCACCTTCGAACTGGCTCCGGTGAAGGGCGATTACCCGGACATGGCATCCCTGCTGGAGCTTTCCCGCAGGTTGGTGGAGCGGTTGCGCGCGGTGCCCGGCGTGACCGGGGCGGCCGTAACGACCAACCTGCCGACCAGCGACGATAACTACGGCTCGTTCAACAACGGCGTGCGTACGCCGGCAGGCACCGAGTTGCAGGCGCAGTTGCACGGCATTGGCCAGGGCTTTCTCGATCTCTTCGCCATCCCGCTGCGCGAGGGCCGCGATTTCGACGCGAGCGACGTGCGCGGCGGCGAGCCGGTGGCCATCGTCAGCCGGGACCTTTCCGACAAGTACTACGACGGGCATGCAGTGGGACAGGCCATCGACGTGGAGGTCCCGAACACCACGCCCGTGCGGGCGCGGATCGTCGGCGTGGTGGGCGCCACTTACCAGCGCGGGCCGCTGCAGCCCCACCAGCCGGTGGTGTACGTGCCGCTGGCGCAGATGCCGGCGTCGACGATGATGGTCTTCCGCGAGCTGGAATCGCTGCGTTTCGCGCTGCGCGGCCAGGGCAACCCCGCAGACTGGGGCGCGGGCGTGCGTGCCGCGCTGGCCGGGATCGCTCCGAGGCAGCCGATCGCCCGAATGCGCACGATGCGCAGCATCGTCCATGCGACCACCGCCGATGCGCGGCTTAACCTGTTGCTGATCGGCGTGTTCGCGGCACTGGCGCTGCTGCTGGCGGTGGCGGGCCTGTATGCGGTGATGGCGGTAGCTGTGGCCGCGCGCGAACGCGAGCTCGGCGTACGCCTGGCGTTGGGCGCGCCGCCCGGGCGACTCGCACGGCTTGTCCTGCACGGCGGTTTGCTGCAGATCGCCCCGGGCCTGGCGATCGGCATCGCGGCCACGCTCGGCCTGTCGCACGCGTTCATGGCGCTGCCGCTCATGATGCTCAACGGAACCCGCGGGTTCGACGCGACCGTGGTGGGCGGCGCCTGCGTGGCGTTGGCCGTGGCCGGGCTGTTCGCCTGCCTGCTGCCTGCGCTGCGCGCTGCGCGCGTGCCGCCGATGCGTGCCTTGCAAGGGGAGTGAGGAGATGCTGCTGCGAGAACTGCAGGCCGCCTGGCGCAGGCTGGCGCACCGACCCGGGTATGCCGCGCTTTCCATCGCCGTGCTCGGCGTGGGGCTGGGCGTGGTGGTGTTCCTGTTCAGCCTGATCAACACGCTGATCCTGACGCCCCTGCCGCTGCCGTATGGCGACCGTTTGATGGCGGTGGGCGAACTCAACCGCGGCAACGGAAGTGTCGGCGATACCGGCATCGGCATCGGCGACCTCGACACCGATCAATATCTGCGCCTTGCGGCATCGATGCGCGGCGTGGATGCCACCGGCGGCTACCTCGGCGTCGGGGTGTCGCTCGATACCGGCGGCGGAGCCACGCGTATGGATGGCGTGCGGCTGACCGCCTCGATGATGGACCTTCTGGGCGCCAGGCCGCTGCTCGGCCGTGGCCTGCTGGCCACAGACGACCAGCCGGGCGCGCCGCCAGTGGTGCTGCTGGGCGAGGACCTGTGGCGGCACGCCTTTGCCGCAGATCCGCATGTCGTCGGCCGCGCGGTGCGCGTCAATGGCGACTGGGCCACCGTGGTCGGCGTGATGCCGACCAGTTTCGCCTTCCTGGGCGGCGATCCCCAATTGTGGATGCCGCTGCGCCTGGATCCCGCGCACGGCACGGACCTGTACATGGTCGCGCGATTGAAGACCGGTACCACGCTCGCGGCGGCGCGGCAGGAACTCTCCGCGGTGGACGCGCGCCTGCGTCGCGAGCTGCCCAAATGGCGCGAGCAGCAGCAACTGGTGATCAAGCCGTTTTCAACCAGCTTCGTGCAGGAGGACACGCGCCACTGGGTCTGGCTGATGTTCGGTGCCGGCGTGCTGGTGCTGCTGCTGGCCTGCGTGAACGTGGCCAACCTGCAACTGGTGCAGACGCTCAACCGCCGCCGCGAGATGGCCGTGCGCAGCGCACTGGGTTGCGGCCGCGCGCGGCTGATGGCAGGGGCGCTGGCCGAAAGCCTGTGGCTGTGCACCGCGGCGCTGGCGGCCGCGCTGCCGATCGCTCACTACGGCAACCGCTGGCTGCTGGCGACCTTCGCCGAAAGCGACAAGGCGCCTGCTACGTTCCTGCGTTTCGGCGTCGACGGCAGCGTGCTGGGCTTCGCCGTCGCCGTGGCGCTGGCAAGCACCGCGCTGGCCGGCGTCGTTCCCGCCTGGCGCGCCGGGCGCACTGACCTGAAGGACGCGCTGCACGATGGCGGCAAGGGTTCCGCCGGCGGCTTCGCGCGGGTGGCCCGTGGGCTGGTGGTGGCGGAGATCGCCTTGACCGTGGTGCTGCTGGTCGGCGCCGGCATGTTCGTGCGCGCGCTCGACCATCTGCTTTCCCTGCCGCTCGCCGGCGCGCAGCACGCCGACCAAGTGCTGACCGCGCACGTCGCCCTGCCGCGTCCGGGCTATCCCGACAGCGCCGCGCGCATCGGCTTCCTCGAACGCGCCGGCGAGCGCCTGCGGGTCGACGCGGGCGTGCTGGCGGCGACCGCCACCAACACCGTGCCGGGCGCCGAGCTGGGCAGCCACGAAACCGTCGCCGCCGAAGGCCAGCCGCGTCCGGTCGACGGGTGGCCGGAAGCGCAGATGGGTATCGTCGACCCGTACTTCCTCGACGTGTTCGGCGTGCGCCTGCTCGAAGGCCGTTTCTTCGACTCGCGCGACGCGGCCGGCAGCCTTCCGGTGGCGGTAGTGGACCGCAAGACCGCCGCGGCCCTGTGGCCAGGACGCGACGCGCTGGGCCAACACCTGGTGCTATATCCCGATCGCGAATACACCAGCACGCTCACCGTGGTGGGCGTGACCGAGCCGCTGCAACTGGACAGCGCGCTCGAGCGGGCGCGGCCCGGCCTGCTGGTGCCGCTGGCGCAGTCCGCACACATGGGTCCGCTGCAGGCGGTGGGCCTGGCGGTGCGCGTGCGCGGCGACGCGGGTACCTACGCATCGCGGCTGGCCGCCGTGGTGCACGGCGTGGATGCGCAGGCCGCCGCCTATGCACTGCACAGCCAGGCGCGCGGCGCCGCGACGGACCGCGTCTACCTGGTCGTACTGACCGAGGTGTTCAGCGCGCTGGGCCTGGTGGCACTGCTGCTCGCTGCGGCAGGCCTGTACGGCGTGCTCGCCTTCTCGGTGGCACAGCGCACGCGCGAAATCGGCATCCGTCGCGCGATCGGCGCCGGCCATGGCGCAGTGGTGCGCGAGGTGGGGCGGCAGGTGTCGTGGCAGCTCGGCCTGGGCCTGGCGATCGGGCTGGCGCTGGCGTGGCCGTGGTCGAACCTGCTGGCCGATCCGGGCCTGCACACGCGGGCGCACGATGCGGCCGTGCTGCTGCCGGTGATGGTGCTGGTGGCCGGCATCGCGCTGCTGTCATCGCTGCTGCCGGTGGTGCGCGCGTTGCGCGTCGATCCGGCGGTGGCGTTGAGGTACGAGTGACGCGCTCCAGCGCCCTCTCCCCGGAGGGGCGAGTCAGCAGGGCGCTATGCTGCATTTCCATAAACCAGGCGACCGCATGACCAAGCCCGACCCCACCGTGTTGCTGGCCGACGACCAGGCCGACGTGCGCGAAGCGCTGCGCCTGCTGCTGAAATCCGACGGCGTGGCCAGCGTGGCCGCCGACGGTCCGGTCGCGGCGCTGGACGCCTTGCGTCGACGCGAGTTCGCCTGCGCGCTGATCGACCTCAACTACACCCGCGACACCACCTCGGGCGAGGAGGGACTCGACCTGCTGGCGCGCTTGCGCGAACAGGCGCCGGAGCTGCCGGTCGTGGTGATGACCGCCTGGGGCAACGTGCCGCTGGCCGTGGAGGCGATGCGCCGGGGCGCCGCCGATTTCATCGAGAAGCCGTGGGACAACGCGCGCCTGCTGCGCGTGCTGCGTGCGCAGATCGCTCTGTCCGAGGGTTCGCGCCGGCAGCGCCGCCTGGAGGCCGAGAACGCACTGCTGCGCGGCTCGGCCGACGTGATCGCCGAATCGGCGTCGATGCGCCGCGTGCTGGAGCTGGTCGCGCGCATCGCGCCCAGCGATGCCAACGTGCTGGTGCTCGGCGAGAACGGCACCGGCAAGGGCGTGATCGCGCAACTGCTGCACGAACGCTCGGGACGGGCCGCGCGCTCGCTGGTCAAGGTCAACATGGGCGGCATCGCCGAGAGCGTGTTCGAGTCGGAGATGTTCGGCCACGTGCGCGGCGCGTACACCGACGCCAAGGGTGAGCGCATCGGCCGCTTCGAACTGGCCGACGGCGGCACGTTGTTCATGGACGAGGTCGGCAACGTGCCGGCTGCGCAGCAGCCCAAGCTGCTGCGCGTGCTGGAGGACGGGGAGTTCGAACGGCTCGGTTCCTCGCGCACGCAGAAGGTCGACGTGCGGCTGGTGTCGGCGACCAATGCCGACCTCGACGCCGACGTCGCCGCCGGCCGCTTCCGCAAGGACCTGCTCTACCGCCTCAACACGCTGGAGGTCCGCCTGCCGCCGCTGCGCGAGCGCGTGGAAGACATCCTGCCGCTGGCCCGCGCATTCCTGGCCCGCAGCGCGCAACGCTACGGTCGCCACGGCCTGGCGCTGGCGCCCTCGGCCGAGCGCGCACTGCTCGCCTGGCGCTGGCCCGGCAACGTGCGCGAACTGCAGCACCTGATGGAGCGCGCCGCGCTCCTGGCCGAACGCGACCAGGTGGACGCGGCGACGCTCAATTTCGGTGCACCGGCCCAACCGTCGCTGGATCTCGACGGCATGACCCTGGAGCAGGCCGAGGCCTGGCTGGTCGCGCGCGCGGTCGAGCGCCACGAAGGCAACCTGCAGCGCGCGGCCGATGCGCTGGGTATCACACGCCAGTCGCTGTACCGCCGGCTGGAGAAACACGACCTGCGCGCGGCCGGTACCGATGCCGGGGACTGAGCCGCTCGCACGTGCCGGTCGCATGCCGCGCTTCGAGCGGCGCGTGCTCGCCGGCAGCCTGCTGGTGGCCGCACCGGCGTTGCTGGCCGCGCTGCTGCTCGTGCTGCGGCCGCCGGCGGAAGCCGCCCTGCGCTGGGTGCTGCTCGCCGTAGCCGCCATCCTGACCATCGCGCTGACGCGGTGGCAGTACCGCCGCGTGGTGTTCCCGCTGTACACCCTGTCCGGCCTGCTCGAAGCGCTGCGCGAGGGTGACTACAGCCTGCGCGGCGTACAGGGCGGCGTACTGGGCGACGTGGTCTACGACATCAATGCGCTGGCCGAGCGGCTGCAGAAGGAACGCCTCGAGTTCGAGGAGTCGGCGCACCTGCTGGGCAAAACCCTGACCGCGCTGGACAGTGCCGTATTCGTGTTCGACGAGGCGCTCACCTTGCGCCTGATGAACCCGGCGGGGCAGCGCCTGCTCGATGCAGGTCGCCACCGGTTGTTCGGCCTGGGCGCCGCCGAGCTCGGCCTTGCAAGCCTGCTGGATGGGCCGCCGGACCAGGTCGCCCTGCACGCGTTTCCGGGCCGCAGCGGCCGCTTCCAGGTGCGCCATGCGGCGTTGCGCAGTGGCGGACGCGGCGGGCGACTGCTGGTGATCAACGACGTCGGCCGCGTGCTGCGCGAGGAGGAACGTGCCGCCTGGCAGCGCCTGCTGCGCGTGCTCGGGCACGAGGTCAACAACTCGCTGGCGCCGATCCAGTCGATGGCCGGCACGCTTGCCACGCTCGCGGCGCGCGAACCGTTGCCGGAGGATTGGCGGGAGGATTTCCGCAAGGGGCTGGAAGTCATCGGGAACCGCGCCGGGGCGCTGGCGCGCTTCCTCACCGGCTACGGGAAGCTGGCGCGCCTGCCCTCGCCGCAACGTACCCCGCTGGACCTGCGCGACGTGGTCGCGAAGGTTGCGCGGCTGCCATTGGCGCACGCATGCGAGGTCACGCTGGAAGAGGGCGGCCCGCTGATGGTCGACGGCGATGCCGATCAGCTGGAGCAGGCCTTGATCAACCTGGTGCGCAACGCGGTCGAGGCTGCGGAAGGCCATGTGCGCGTGCGCTGGCGCCGGCAGGGCGAGCGGGCGTCGATCGAGGTCCTGGACGACGGCCCCGGGCCGCCGCCGAGCGAGAACCTGTTCGTGCCTTTCTTCACCACCAAGCCCGGCGGTTCCGGCATCGGCCTGGCGCTGGCGCGGCAGATCGCCGAGGCGCACGACGGCGGCGTGGCGCTGTCCGCGCGCGACGACGGGAAGCCGGGCGCGCTGGCGTGCCTGTGGTTGCCCGCCCGGCCCGCGGGTACATCCTCGTAGGAGCGCACCCCGTGCGTGGCCCCTAGCCCGGCTCAGCCTTCCAGTTCGCTCCAGCGGGCGTAGGCCGTGTCGAGCTCGGTCTGCAGCTTCGCGAGGGCTTCGTTGGCCTGCACGATGGTGGTGCTGTCCTGCTGGAAGAACGCGGGCTCGTTCATGGCGGCCGAGCGCTCGGCGACTTCGTTTTCGAGCTGCTCGATGCGCACCGGCAACAGCTCCAGCTCACGCTGGTCCTTGAAGCTCAACTTGCGCCGGACGGGAACCGGCGCGGGCGCGGCGGCGGGACTGGCGGCGGGTGCAGCTGTGCTCCTGGCCGGGGCGGCAGCCGGCGGCGCGGGGCGCTGGCGCAACCAGTCGCTGTAGCCGCCCACGTATTCGCCGACCTGGCCCTCGCCCTCGAGCACCAGCGTGCTGGAGACCACGTTGTCCAGGAATGCGCGGTCGTGCGAGACCAGCAGCAGCGTGCCGGTGTACTCGGCCAGCAGCTCTTCGAGCAGCTCCAGCGTTTCCACGTCCAGGTCGTTGGTCGGTTCGTCCATCACCAGCAGGTTGGATGGCTGGGCGAACAGCTTGGCCAGCAGCAGGCGGTTGCGCTCGCCGCCGGAGAGGCGGGTGATCGGCGCGCGCGCGCGCTCGGGCGAAAACAGGAAGTCCTGCAGGTAGCCGATCACGTGCTTGCGCTGCCCGCCGAGCTCGATGTACTCGCGCCCCTGTGCCACGTTGTCGAGCGCGTTGAGCCGCTCGTCCAACTGCACGCGATGCTGGTCGAAGTACGCGATCTGGATGCCGGTGCCGAGCTCCACCGTGCCGCGCTGGGGCTTAAGTTCGCCGAGCATGATCTTCAGCAGCGTGCTCTTGCCCGCGCCGTTGGGACCGATGATGCCGATGCGGTCGCCGCGCATGACGGTGGTCGAGAGATCGTCGATCAGGACGCGGCCGCCGTAGGCCTGGTGCACGTGGTCGAGCTCGATCACCTTCTTGCCCGAGGCCTGCGCGCTGGCCAGCGTCATCTTCGCGTTGCCCGAGAGCTCGCGTCGCTCGGCGCGTTCGCGACGCATCGCCTTGAGCGCCCGCACGCGGCCTTCGTTGCGGGTGCGCCGGGCCTTGATGCCCTGGCGGATCCACACTTCCTCCTGCGCCAGCTTGCGGTCGAAGTGCGCGTTGGCCTGGGCCTCGGCGTGCAGTCGTTCCTCGCGCCGGCGCAGGTAATTGTCGTAGTCGCCGGGCCAGTCGGTGAGCTGGCCGCGGTCGATCTCCACGATGCGCGTGGCCAGTGCGCGCAGGAAACTGCGATCGTGGGTCACGAACACGATCGAGCCGTCGAAGGACTTGAGGAAACCTTCGAGCCAGTCGATCGCCTCGATGTCCAGGTGGTTGGTCGGCTCGTCCAGCAGCAGCACGTCGGGCTTCTGCACCAGCGCCTGCGCCAGCAGCACGCGGCGCTTCATGCCGCCGGAGAGCGCGGCGAAGTCGGTTTCGCCCGGCAGCTCGAGCCGCGCGAGCACCTCGTTCACCCGGCGGTCAAGATCCCAGCCCTGGCGCGCTTCGATCTCGTGCTGGACATCGCCGAGCGCCTCGAGGTCGCCCGCGGCCAGCAAATGGTGGTAACGCGCCAGCAGCAGGCCCAGGTCGCCCAGGCCCTCGGCCACTACGTCGAACACGGAGCCGGCGGTCGATTGCGGCACCTCCTGCGCCATCCGTGCCACGACGATGCCGTTCTGCACCCTCACTTCACCGTCGTCGGGGTGCAATTCCCCGGCGATCAACTTCATCAGTGTGGACTTCCCCTCGCCATTGCGGCCGACGACGCAAACGCGTTCGCCGCGCTCGATCGACAGGTCGACATCGGCAAGCAGGAGGGGGCCGCCGATGCTGAAATCGACGCGCTGCAATTGGATCAGGGACATCCGCCGATTCTAATCGATATGGCCTGGACCATAGGGCCCGATCGACAGGGTCTGGACGCTTCGGCCCAAGGAATGACGGCCCGGCGGTTGCGGCGTGCACGAGGCCCGCTGATGGCGCCTCAGGCCTGGAGGCCGGACGCCGAGGATTCCCATGCGCATCGCCCAGATCACCCCGCTCTGCGAATCGGTTCCGCCGCGCCTTTACGGCGGCACCGAACGCATCGTCTCCTGGCTCACCGATACCCTGGTCGAACTGGGCCACGACGTGACCCTGTTCGCCAGCGCCGATGCCCGCACCCGCGCAGAGCTGGTGGCGGTGCGCGACCAGGCGATCCGGCTCGACCCCACGACGCAGAAATCCGAACTGGCCGCGCACCTGTCGATGCTGCAGGAAGTGCGTCGCCGCGCGGACGAATTCGACGTCTTGCACTTCCACGTCGACATGCTGCATTTCCCCATGTTCGAAGATTGCGCCGGGCGCACGCTGACCACGCTGCACGGCCGGCTTGATTTGAAGGACCTGGCCGAGGTGTACCGGCGCTGGCCGCGGTACCCGCTGGTATCGATCTCGCACCAC
This sequence comes from Frateuria sp. GZRe14, assembly GCF_051900395.1. NCBI lineage: Bacteria > Pseudomonadati > Pseudomonadota > Gammaproteobacteria > Lysobacterales > Rhodanobacteraceae > Frateuria > Frateuria sp. GZRe14. The sequence continues at coordinate 660,057 of NZ_JBHZGJ010000001.1, forward strand.
CAGCGCCAGCCGCTGCACTTCGCCAACTGGGCCGGCACCGTGCCGCACGGCCTGCCCGAACACCTGCTTCGCCCGCATCCCAATCCGGCGGGCGGCTACCTTGCCTTCCTCGGCCGCATCTCGCCGGAGAAGCGGCCCGACCGCGCCATCGCGATCGCCCGTGCCAGCGGCATGCCGCTGAAGATCGCCGCCAAGGTCGACCTGGCCGACCGCGCCTACTTCCACGAGGAGATCCAGCCGTTGCTGGACGACCCGCTGGTGGAATTCATCGGGGAGATCGGCGATGGCGACAAGGAGGCTTTCCTGGGCAATGCCGCGGCGCTGCTGTTCCCGATCGACTGGCCCGAGCCCTTCGGTCTGGTGATGATCGAGGCGATGGCCTGCAGCACGCCGGTGATCGCGTGGAATTGCGGTTCGGTGCCGGAAGTGATCGACGATGGCGTCAACGGCTTCATCGTTGATAGCGAACCCGAAGCCGTGGACGCCGTGCGCCGGTTGCCGCAGATCGACCGGCGGCAGGTGCGCGCCACCTTCGAGCGGCGTTTCTCCGCCGAGATCATGGCAAGCAACTACGTGGACCTTTACGAACGACGCTGCCGTGTCGCCCCGGCGCTGCCGGCGTGGCCGGTGGCCTGGGAGGCGGCACGATGAGTGAAGCGACGCAAGACGACGAAACCCCTTCGGCCGGCACCTCGCGCGGGCAATATTCGCTCAAGTCCGGCGACACCTTCGTCGTCTGCGACGCCTATGGCGACATCCGCGGCGACTCCAGCGGGCTTTTCCACAACGACACCCGCATGCTGTCCGCCTTCACGCTGGACCTGGGCGGCAAGCCACCTTCGTTGCTCAGTGCGGCGATCGCCCACGACAACGTGCTGTTCACCGCCAACCTTTCCAACAAGCCGCTGCCGCCGATGGGCGAGCGCGCCACGCCGCAGGGGGTCATCCATCTGCAGCGCACGCGCTTCCTGTGGGGCGCGCGCATGTACGAGCGCATCTCCTGCGTCAACTACGACGACACCGAGGTGCAGGTGACCCTGACGCTGCACTTCGCGGCGGACTTCCGCGACATCTTCGAAGTGCGCGGAACGCCGCGGAGGAAACGGGGCGTGCTGCATGCGCCCAGGGTGGGGGACGCCTCGGTGGCGTTGCGCTACGACGGCCTCGATGGCGTCACGCGTAACTCGGTCATCTGCTTTTCGGCCACGCCCGATCGCGTGGATGGCGAATCGGCCGAGCTCACCCTGACGCTGCCGCGGCTGAGCAACACCGAACTCTACGTCGAGATCGGCCCCGAGCACGCCGAACCCAGCCGCCAGCGCTTCCGTGCCGCCGCCGCCAAGGCGCGCCGCGCCATGCGCCGACGCCTCGTCCATGGCGCGCGCCCACGCAGCAACGCGCGGCTGTTCAATGCATGGCTCGAGCGTTCGCGCGCGGACATCGCGCTGCTGGTCAGCGAATTTCCCACCGGTCCGTATCCCTGCGCAGGCATCCCGTGGTTCGCCACGCCGTTCGGGCGCGACGGCATCATCACCGCCTTGCAGCTTCTGTGGCTGGATGCCGGCCTGGCCCGCGGTGTGCTCGGCTACCTGGCCGAGCACCAGGCGCATGAAACGTCGGCCTTTCGCGACTCGGCGCCGGGCAAGATCATGCACGAGACGCGCAAGAGCGAGATGGCCGATCTGGGCGAGGTGCCGTTCGGCCGATACTACGGCGGCGTCGACACCACGCCCCTGTATGTGATGCTCGCCGGTGCGTATGCCGAACGCACCGGCGACGACGTCTTCGTCGACAAGCTGTGGCCTGCGCTCACCGCCGCGATGGGCTGGATCGAGCGCACCTGCGATCGCGACCCGCACGGTTTCCTCACCTACGCGCAGGGCGAGAAGGGCGGCCTGCTCAACCAGGGCTGGAAGGACAGCGAGGATTCGGTGTTCCACGCCGACGGGCGCATTCCGCCGGCGCCGATCGCGCTGGTGGAGGTGCAGGGCTACGTGTACGCCGCGCTGTCGGCGATGGCGCGCCTGGCCGAGCGGCGGGGCGACGACGATTCGGCGGCCGGCTGGCGCCACCGCGCGCTCCTCATGCGCAAAAAGGTCGAGGAGCTGTTCTGGGACGAGGAGATGAGCAACTACGGGATCGCGCGCGACGGCGACGACACGCTCTGTCGCGTGCGCGCGTCCAACGTGGGGCACCTGCTGTACGTCGGCCTGCCCAAGCTGTGGCGGGCGAAGAAGGTGATCCGCCAGTTCCGCACGGCGCCCTTCGACAGCGGCTGGGGAGTGCGCACCCTGGCCATGCAGCAGGCGCGCTACAACCCGATGTCCTACCACGACGGTTCGGTATGGCCGCATGACGTGGCGATCTGCGCCGCCGGCATGGCGCATTACGGAGAACGCGAAGACGCCGTGCGCCTGCTCGGCGAAACCTTCGAGGCGGCGGTGCACTTCGGCATGCGCCTGCCCGAACTGTTCTGCGGCTTCCCGCGCGCCACCGGCGAACCGCCGATCGCCTACCCGGTCGCCTGCCTGCCGCAGGCCTGGGCGGCCGGCTCGGTGTTCATGATGCTGCAGGCCTGCCTTGGCGTGACCGTCGATGGCCGTCGCGGCGAGGTGCGCATCGACCGCCCGCAGCTGCCCGAGGGCGTCGACCGGCTGACCCTGCATCGGCTGGACGTGGGTGGCGACACCATCGACCTGGGCTTCGAGCGGATCGGCTCGCGCACGGTGGCGTTCCGTGCTGGCGGGTCGGTCGACGTGCGCATTCTCGCCAAGGTCTGACGGCGGCGCGAAGCCTTCCCCATCCGCCCTTCGGGACCCTTCACCGTTAACGGAGGAAGGAACGAGGCGCTGCATGAGCCTTCCCCGTGAGCGCGGGAAAGGGCGCCGACAGGCGGTTGGGGGCGCCTTTTCGCAGAGCCCTCGGAACAAATCGTCCCCGCACCGCCGGCCTACGTGCCGCGACGTGTGATTTCCGCGTGAAATCGGCGCCATAATCCCCGTCCGGGACCGGGGGATCGCATGGCAGGGCAGCTGACCGATCGCTACGTCGAAGCGAAACGCATCGCCATGGCCGCGATGGACGTGGATGCGTCCGCGCGCGACGCGCTGATCGGCGGGCATGTGGGCGAGGACGCCGAACTCGAGCGCGAGGTGCGCTGGATGCTCGAAGCGATCGAGCGCACGCACACCGCTACCTTGCCGTTTTCCCCCGCCGCTGTCCCGCCCGACCTCAGCGGTCAGCAGACGCAGGCCACCGCACCGCGCAACTACCGCATCCTGCGCCTGCTCGGCGAGGGCGGCATGGGCATGGTCTACCTGGCCGAGCGTTGCGACGAGGGGTTCACCCAACAGGTTGCGCTGAAGTTCCTGCATGCGTCCGCGCAGGGTTCGCCGATCCTGCACGAACGCTTCAGCCAGGAACGCCGGCTGCTGGCGCGACTGGAGCATCCCGGCATCGCGCGCCTCCTCGATGGCGGCGTGATGGACGGCGGCCAGCCGTTCCTGGCGATGGAATACGTCGAAGGGCGGCGCATCGACGAGTGGTGCGACGCGCATGCGCTCCCGCTCAACGAGCGCATCGCGCTGTTCCTGAAGGTCTGCGATGCGGTCGAGTTCGCCCATCGCAACCTGGTGATCCATCGCGACATCAAGCCGGCCAATATCCTGGTCACCGCCAACGGCACGCCCAAGCTGCTGGACTTCGGCATCGCGCGCATCATCGAGGAGGGCGGGCAGGTGCTCGCCACCGCCACCGCGGCGCACGCATTGACGCTGGCCTACGCCAGCCCCGAACAGATCGAGCAGCAGCCGTTGACCACCGGCGCGGACGTCTATTCGCTGGGCGTGGTGCTTTACCAGCTGATCGCCGGCCGCCGGCCCTACCAGCATCTGGTCACGCCGCATCTGCTGTCCAACGCCATCGTCGGCGGCCAGGTCGAGGCGCCCAGTCGCAGCCTGCGCGCGGCGCCGGCCGACCAGCGCCGGTCGCGGCGGTCGATTCCGGCCGACGTCGATGCCATCGTGCTCAAGGCCTTGCGCCGCCAGGTGAGCCAGCGCTATGCCAGCGTGGCCGAGTTCGCGCAGGACCTGCGGCACTACCTGGCGCAGCGGCCGGTCAAGGCGCGCCGCGGTCGCCAGTGGTATCGCCTGCGCCGCTACGTGCAGCGCAACCGCTGGCCGCTGGCCGCCGCGGGCATGGTGCTGGCGACCGTGCTGGCCGGCCTCACCGCCTCGTTGCTGGCGCTGGCCCAGACACGTGCGGCGCAACGGCTGGCCGAGCAGCGCCAGCACGACCTCGAGCGCATGGTTGCCTTCCAGCAATCGATGCTGCAGAGCGTCGACATCGACGCCATGGGCCACGCACTGACCCACGACGCCCGCACGCTGGTGCTCGCGCGCTTCGACGCGCTGGGGCGCCAGGCCATCGACCGGCGACAGCTGGAGCAGGCCTTCGCCGGGATCGATGCCGCGGGACCGGCGAGCGATGCGCTGGATACGTACGTAGTCAGCCACGCGCTGGCTCGGCTGGACAGCGATTTCGCGGATGCGCCGCTGCTGGCTGCGGACATGCGCCAGTCGCTGGCACGCGTGCTGCTGACGATCGGTAGCTACGCGCACGCGGCCGTGGAACTGCGCAACGTGGTCCAGGTGCGCCGGCAGCGCCTGGCCGCGGGCGACGCGGCACTGGTGTCGGCGCGCGCCGACCTGGCCGAAGCGTTGTTCCGGGGCGGCCAACTGGACCAGGCGGCGGAGGTCTACGACACCGCGCTGCCGGCCGCGGCGGCCCTGCCGCCGGCCGATCCCCTGCAGGTGGCCGTGCTCTCCGGACGGGCCCGCGTGCTGGCCGCGCAGGGTCACCTCGGGCAGGCGCTCAACCGGCAGGAAGCGCTCTACGCCGGGCTGGCGCCGCGCCTGCCCGCCACCGACGAAGGCCTGTTGCGGCTGCGCCGCGATCGCGTCGAAACGCTCACCCAGCTGGGCGAGCGCGATCGCGCGCGGGCGGAGCTGGAGTACCTGGTGCCGCTGTACCGCCAGGCTTTCGGCGCCGAGCACCCGGAGGCCCTGGCCACCACCCTCACGCTGGCCACGCTGCTTTATTCGCAGGACAACGAGTACGAGCGCTCGCTCGTGCTGGCGCAGGACGTAGCGTCGATCCGCCAGCGCCGGCTAGGCGCCGACCACCCGCTGACCCTGCAGGCACGCGCGCTGGCGGCGTCGAACGAGGTTCGGCTGGCGCTCGATCCGGCGACCATGGCGCAAGTGCACGAGCGCCTGGACGCGATCATCCAGGGCTACCGGCGCGTGCTCGGCCCCGACAATCCGCAGACGCTCGAGGCGATGACCGACATGGTGCGGCTGCTGTCCAAGCAGGACCGCTATCCCGAAGCCATCGCGATGGAGCGCGAAATCCTCGACGGGCGCACCCGCACGCTGGGCCCGAACCACTTCAGCACGCTGTACGCGCGGGGCAGCCTGGCCAGCCTGCTCTGCGGGAACGGCCAGTACGCCGAGGCCAGCAAGCAGGGCGAGCAGGTACTGGCCGCGCTGCGCCGCCAGCTCGGCGATGATCACCCGATGACGCTGGCGACCTGGGACCTCATCGGCCGCATCGAGGCGAGCGCCGGCCATTGGGCGCGGGCGCGCGATGCCCATGCGAAGGCGCTGGAGGGCCGCGCGCGCACGCTCGGCAACACCGATGCGCATACCATCGAGAGCGCGTCGCGGCTGTACGCGGTGCTGCGCCGGTTGCACGACGCGTCGGGTGCGCAGCACGTGCTCGCGACCTACCTGCAGCCGGTCATTGCCATGAAGCCGGAAACGCTCAACGCCGGCATGCGCAGCGTGCGGGAAGAGGCGATCGCGGCGGTCGAGGGCTAGGCAGCGCCATGTGTGCCTTGCCGACAGGGCTGGCCACGACAAAAGGAGTGGCCCAGGCCGCTGACCTGCGCTGCCGCCAGCCCCTACAAAAAAGGGCCTTCTTCCAAGCGGACTCGACCGGACCTGCTCGACATCCTCGCCACAAAGCGCCGGCACAACAGCCATTTGCATGACGAACTTGTGGCTTTTCAGAGCTGCCGTGCGTTAAGGTCTGTTCAACGCTACATGACGTCGTCGGCGGCGGGGACTAACAGGTGTGACTACAGAATCGTTTTCGCCCAGCCGGCTCGGCGCCCTGTGGGTCGTTGCCCTGTTGTGGCTGGTCGCCAGCGTGGCCCACGCCGGACAGGCGGCCATCGTGGTCGACGCCACTACCGGACGCGTGCTGGGCCAGGTCAACGCCGACGAGCAGAACTACCCTGCCTCGCTGACCAAGATGATGACGCTCTACCTTACCTTCCGCGAACTCAAGGCCGGTCGCCTGACGCTCGAGGACAACCTGCCGGTATCCCGCTGGGCCTCCAATCGCCAGCCGAGCAAGCTGGGCCTGCGCCCGGGTCAGAACATCTCGGTGGAGAACTGCATCCTTGCGATGGTGACCAAGTCGGCCAACGATGCGGCCACCGTGGCGGCGGAAAGCATTGGCGGATCCGAAGCGGGTTTTGCCGACATGATGAACGCCCAGGCGGCACTGCTCGGCATGGCCGGCACGCATTTCGACAATGCCTCGGGCCTGCCCGATCCGAAGAATTATTCGACCGCGCGCGACCTGCTGACGCTCGCGATGGCGCTGTACCGCGACTTCCCGCAATACGCGCACTACTTCTCGGCCACGGAGTTCACCTTCGAGGGGCGGGTGGTGCACGGCCACAACCACCTCATGGAACGCTACGAAGGCATGGACGGGTTGAAGACGGGCTATATCGCGGCCTCGGGCTTCAACCTCGCTTCCACCGCCGTGCGTGACGACCACCGCCTGTTCGCCGTGGTGCTGGGCGGGCGCACCGCGGCCAAGCGCGACCAGCTGATGGCGAGCCTGCTCGATGCCGGCTTCGAGCAGGCCGACGCGGCTGCCGCGCTGGCCGCCGCCGGCCAACCGGCCACGGGCGTGGCCCATCGCGTACTGGCCGCGCTCTCGCCCATCGCGAACGCCGAGGCCGATCCGGCGCCGGCGTCGGTGCCGCGGCATGCGAAACATCATGGCAAGGCGGCGACGGCCCGTCGTTCCAGCCATCGCGCGAGCCATCACACGGTCAAGCTGGCCGACCGCAAGGCCCGGCGCGCGGCGACCGCCAAGAACGGCGACGACTGACGCCGCGTCGAGCGTCCTTCGAGACATAAAAAAACCCGCGGCAGGCCGCGGGTTTTTTTCGTGCCGGAAACGCTTACTTGCGCTTGCCGTTCAGCCCGGCATCGGCGCGCAGCGCCTCGGCCTTGTCCGTCTTCTCCCACGAGAACGCGGTGAAGGTCGAGCCGTCGGCCGCCTTCATCTCGTAGGGCTGGCGGCCGAAGTGGCCGTAGCTGGCGGTCTGCTGGTACATCGGGTGGATCAGGTCGAGCATCTTGATGATGCCGTACGGGCGCAGGTCAAAGTGCTTGCGGATCAGCTTCTCGATCTTCTCGTCGCCGATCTTGCCGGTGCCGAAGGTGGTCACCGAAATCGAGGTCGGCTCGGCCACGCCGATGGCGTACGAGACCTGCACTTCGCAACGGTCGGCGAGACCGGCGGCCACGACGTTCTTGGCCACGTAACGCGCCGCGTAGGCCGCGGAACGGTCGACCTTGGACGGATCCTTGCCCGAAAACGCGCCGCCGCCGTGGCGAGCCCAGCCGCCGTAGGTGTCGACGATGATCTTGCGGCCGGTCAGGCCGCAGTCGCCCACCGGACCGCCGATGACGAACTTGCCGGTCGGATTGATGTGGAACTTCGTGCCCTTGTGCAGCAGCTTGGCCGGCAGCACGGGCTTCAAGATCTCCTCGCGCACGGCCTCGATGAGGTCCTTCTGCTTGACGCCCGGGTCGTGCTGGGTCGAGAGCACTACCGCGTCGATGGCGACGGCCACGTCGTTCTCGTAGCGCAGGGTAACCTGGCTCTTGGCGTCCGGGCGCAGCCACGGCAGCGGCGAATTCTTCTTCTTGCGGACCTTCGCCTGCTGCTCGACCAGCCGGTGCGAGTAGTAGATCGCCGCCGGCATGAAGTCCTTCGTCTCGTTGGTGGCGTAGCCGAACATCAGGCCCTGGTCACCGGCGCCCTGTTCCTCGGGCTTCTTGCGGTCCACGCCCTGGTTGATGTCAGGCGACTGCTTGCCGATCAGGTTGAGCACGCCGCAGGTGGCGCCGTCGAAGCCGACTTCGGAGGAGTCGTAACCGATGTCCAGGATCACCTTGCGGGTCAGGCCCTCCAGGTCGATCCAGGCGGAGGTGGTGATCTCGCCGGCGACGATCGCCACGCCGGTCTTCACCATTGTCTCGCACGCCACGCGCGCACGCGGGTCCTGCGCGAGGATCGCGTCGAGGACGGCGTCGGAGATCTGGTCGGCGACCTTGTCGGGATGGCCTTCGGAGACCGACTCGGAGGTGAAGAGGTAGTTGCTCATCGCGGGTTATATCCTTCCTTTCGGATACAGAGATAAAGAAGCCGCGCATGATACACGCGAGCGCGGCGGATTGCAGGCCAGCGTACTACCCGGGGGTCAAGGTTTCATACCTGTTCAGGCGGCGGACGGCTGGATGGCCAAATGCCCGGGGCTCGTTTTCGCCTGGGAGGGCTGGTGCCTGGCGAGATGAGGATGGACGCGCCGCGGCCCTGCGCCCTCCCTCCGCTGGACTGGAGGCGAGGGACCAGCCTTGCCACAAGGGCATCTGGTGCGAGCTTTGTAGCAAGCGCGGCCTGATGAGGTTCCCCGCAAGCCGCGGCTCCTCATCCGACCCTCTCCGGAAGGGTGGTTCGATCTGCGGGTGTCAGGCTGCGGCGCGCTGAAGCTCGCCCAGGCCGGCGAAGTACTCGGCAGTCAGTCGCAACTGCTCGCCAGCGCTCTCGGCCCGGTTGACCACATGCCGGAACGCCGCGTTCTCCGGCCGATCCTTCGCATACCACCCCAGATGCTTGCGCGCGATGCGCACGCCCGCATGCTCACCGTAGAAGGCGTAGATGTGTTCCAGGTGGCCGAGCAGGATCGCGGCGACCTCCGCCGGCGTGGGCTCGGGCAGCTTCTCGCCGGTGGCGAGGTAATGGGCGACCTCGCGGAAAATCCATGGCCGTCCCTGCGCGCCGCGCCCGATCATCACCGCGTCGGCGCCGGTTACGTCGAGCACGTGGCGGGCGCGCTCGGGGCTGGTGACATCGCCGTTGGCGAGCACCGGGATACGCACGGCGGCCTTCACCGCAGCGATGGTCGCGTACTCGGCCTCGCCCTCGTACTTGTCCGCGCGCGTGCGCCCGTGCACCGACAGCGCGGCGATGCCGCTGTCCTCGGCGATGCGCGCGATGTTCAAGGCGTTCCTGTGCTCGCGATCCCAGCCGGTACGGATCTTCAACGTCACCGGCACCTCGACCGCGCCGGCCACCGCCTTGCAGATGCGCGCCACCAGTGGCTCGTCCTGCAGCAGCGCCGAGCCCGACCACACGTTGCAGACCTTTTTGGCCGGACAGCCCATGTTGATGTCGACGATCTGCGCGCCGTTGGCCACGTTGAAGCGCGCCGCCTCGGCGAGCATGCCCGGGTCGTAGCCTGCGATCTGCACGCTGACCGGCTCCGGTTCACCGGCGTGGTCCATGCGGTGCAGCGACTTGCGCGTATGCCAGAGCTTCGGATCGGCGGTGGTCATTTCCGACACGGCCAGCCCCGCGCCCAGCCGTTTGCACAGCAGGCGGAAAGGCTTGTCGGTGACCCCGGCCATGGGTGCGAGCACCACGGGAGGGTCGATGCGGTAGGGACCGATCTGCATCCGGCCATTGTACGAGGTCCCGCGGGGTGGGCCTCAGCCCACCGCTCTTCCGCGACCCGGGCGGCGGGCTGACGCCCACCCTACGAAAGGCATCACATCAATGCGTAATGCACCAGGTGGAAGAACACCGGCGCGGCGAAGCTGACCGAATCGAGCCGATCCAGCATGCCGCCGTGCCCCTCGATCATGTGTCCCCAATCCTTGGCACCCAGGCTGCGCTTGACCGCCGACAGCGCAAGTCCGCCCAGGAAGCCCGCGATCACGATGACCAGCGACATCCCGGCCGAGCCCCAGAACGAGAACGGCGTGATCCACCACAGGCCCGCGCCCACCGCCACTGCGCACAACCCACCGCCCACCAGACCCTCGACCGTCTTGGACGAGCTCACCGACGGCGCCAGCTTGCGCCGCCCGAACAGCTTGCCGACCACGTACTGGAACACGTCGCTGATCTGCACCACCAGCAACAGGTAAAGCAGCAGCAACAGGTTCTGTCCTTCGTAGCCGGGTACGTGCAGCAGCAACACCGCGGGCGCATAGCTGATGCAGTAGACGGTGAGCATCAGGCCCCACTGGATCTTGGTGGTGCGCTCCAGGAACGACTCGGTATCGCCGCCCAGCGCGGTGATCGCCGGCAGCAGCAGGAAGCCATAAACCGGAATGCAGATCGCGAACAGCCCGTACCAGTCGATGCCGATCAGCCAGTACTGCAGCGGGATCGCCAGGTAGAAGCACAGCACCAGCGGCAGGTGGTCGCCGCGACGGGTCGGCGTCAGCGTGAGGAACTCGCGCAGTGCGAAGAACGAGGCCAGCGCGAACAGCACCAGCGTGGCGACGCGCCCGAGCAGGAAGCAGACGCAAAGGATCGCCACCATCCACCACCAGGCGCCGATGCGGGCGTTCAAGTTGGCGATGACCTCGCGCGAGCCATCGCTGCGCGCGCGCCGCGCCAGCGCCCAGCCGACCAGGCTCGCCACCACCAGCAACGCCAGCACGGCGCCCATCACGGTCCAGAATTTCTGTTGCGGGCTCATGCCAGCTCCACCACCGCCGCGTGGGCGCGTTGCAGGAAGGTTTCCTTGTCCTCGCCCTCGGCCAGGCGCAGCGCGCGGCCGAAGCGCACCATGCAGGTCAGCGGCACCGGCAGCAGGCTGCCCTTGGGCATCGCGCGGTGCAGCGTGTCCAGGTAGACCGCCACCAGCTCGGCCTGCGGATGGCGCTGGGCCAAGTGGTAGAGGCCGGCCTTGAACGGCTGCGGCAGGGGATCCGGGCTGCGTGTGCCTTCGGGAAAGATGATCAGCGAGTCGCCCGCGGCCAGCGCTTGGCACAAGGGTTCGAGCGGATCTCCTTGGCGGCGCTCGCGATCGCGCTCGATGTACACAGCGTGGAAGCCGTGCTCGGCGATGAAGCCGCGCAGTCCACCCTTGCCCCAGTAGTCGCGCGCGGCGACCGGTCGCGTGCGCTGGCGCAGCAAGGGCGGCAGTGCGGCCCATAGCGCCAGCGTGTCCAGGTGGCTGCTGTGGTTGGCGAAGTAGATGCGCTGCACCGGCTTGGGCTCGCAGCCGAGCCAGCGGCCGTGCGCGCCGACCAGCAGGCGCACCAGGCCGACCAGGAGGCGCGAGGTGATCATGCGCCGGCGTCCGTGAGCCGCGCAGCGATCGCGCGGGTGCGCGTCACGCAGGTCAGCGCCGAGCCGATCGCGATGATCGCCGCGGTCGCCAGCAGGATCGGCTGGCGCCACGCCGGCAGCAGTGCCGCCAGTACCAGCGCGATGCCGAGCAGCCACATGCGATGCGGCTTGGCCATGGGTCCGCGGAAGTCCTGCGCTTGGCCCAGCGCGCCGCCCAGCGCGCGGATGTAGGCGGTGAGCGCGGCCAGCAGGGCGGCCAGCCAACCGAGCCAGGGCAGCGCGATCGCGTAGCCCAACGCAACAAGGAACAACGAATCGGCCAGCCGATCGGGCAGTTCGTTGTACAGCGCCCCGGTCGCGGTGCCCTTGCCGCCTTCGACGGCGACCATGCCGTCGAACAGGTTGCACAGCAGCCGCAGCAGGATCGCCAGCGCGCAAAGCAGCGCGCCGACCGCGCCGGGCAGGGCGAGCAGCGTCCAGGCGCCGGCCAACGCGAACAGCACGCTGAGGAGGGAGATCTGGTTGGGCGTCAGCTGGCTGCGTGCCAGTACTTCGGCGATGCGCTGCGCCCAGCCGCTACCGCGCACGGCAATCGGGCGTCGATTGGCGTCCTGCATGGCGTGTCCCCCGTGGCCTGCGCGCATGCTAGCGCGAGCACGGGAAGGCGGGTTTTCAGGCTCAGCCGCGGCGTTTTGTGCGCGCGCGCCAGAACAGGAAGCCGGTCACCAGGAAGAACGGCGGCAGCAGGCCGGAGACGATCACCAGCGCGTGCCAGAGCGGCCCGGTGGTGCCGGCGTGCACCGGGTAGATCGCATTGTTCACCTGCACGCCGGTGTCGGCGCGGGTGGCGTCCGACGTACCGAGCACGCGTGCGTCATACGGGTCGATCCAGATGATGCTGCGCCCGGTCGGGTTCCACTCGCCCGGCACACGGGCGCGAAGGGTCACGCGACCGTCGCGTGCATCCGGGAAGGTCAGCCGCCCCGGCGTCGCGTCCGGCAGCGCCTGTCGCGCGGCGGCAAGCACGGCAGTCCAGTCGATCGGACCCTGCCGCAGGCTGATGGTCGCTGGCTGCGGCGCCTCCGGCGCGTCGCCGAACAAGTCGTGCAGCGCTTGCCGGGTACCCGCGTGGTAGCACATCAGCGTGCCAGTGAGGGTCACCAGCAGCACCACCGGCAGGCTCAGCGCCCCGAAGCTGCGGTGCCAACTCAGCCAGCGCCGCACCGGCGGCTGCGCGTGAGGCTTGAGGTGTGCCAGGAATCGTCCGCGCCCGGGCCACCACAGCACCACGCCCGACACCAGCATGAACAGGCTGAACCAACCGATCACGCCGAGCCAGGTTTCGCCCGCATGACCGGCGAGCAGGTGCGTGTGCCAGTCGCGAAGGGCGAGCAACGCATCGTTGCCTGGCGTGCGGGTGAGCAGCAACTCGCCGTTGGCCGGATCGAGGTAGCGCCGCACGCCGCCGTTGAAGTAGAGCTGCCATACCGGCAATTCCGTGTCCGGCAGGTCGGCGCTGCGCAAGCCCCTTGGCGACCACTCGCGCGCGATGCGTTCCAGCACCGTCGCTTCCTGCGCCGGCGTGGGCAGGGTGTGCGCGGACATTTCCGGATGCAGCGTGCGCAGCAACGGCCCCTGCAGTGCCAGCACGCTGCCGCTCAAGGCGATCAGCGCGTACACCGTTCCCAGGCTCAGGCCCAGCCACAGGTGGAGCTTGCGGAGCCAGTGGCGGATCCCGCGGGAGGAGTGCGGCGGCGCGGCCTGATGGACGACCTCGCGCATGCTCAGAACACCTGCTGCCAGGCGAGGGACACGGTGCGTCCGCGGCCGGCGAAGTACGAGTCGTCGTCGCCGACCGTCTGCGAGACGTAGTTGATGTACTGCTTGTTGGCGAGGTTCTGCACGCCCAGCGTCCACTCGCCCGCGGTGCCGGCGTGCCACTTCAGGTAAGCGTCGGCGGTGACGTAGCCGTCGAAGTGCGCGGTGCGCTCGCCCAGCGTGGCGAAGTCGCGGCTGGCCAGACGCGAGAGCTGCAGATAGCTCGACAGCGCACCATTCCAGCGCTGGGTCCATGAAAGGTTCAGGCGGTTCGGCGCGATGTTGGCGCCATCGAGGTCCGAATCCACCTGGCCGTCGCCGTCGCGGTCGGAGCGGCCGTGGTTGATCGCGTAGGAGGCGTCCAGCCGCGTTCCCTCGCGCGGCGTCCAGCCGGCGCGCGCTTCCCAGCCGCTGATCTCGGTGCGCTGGCGTGCCACGTTGTAGACCTGGTTGGGCGCATCGAAAACGAGCAGGGCGCCGAGCTTCGATGCGGACGTCCAGTAGCTGATGCGCGCGTTGAACGCCGCGCCCGCGTACTCGGCGCCGGCCTCGCGGTTGTCCGACACCACGGGCTTGAGGTCGAGGAAGTCGTTTACGCGCTGGCCCGGCGTGCTGATCGCGCGCAGTACGCGGCCGACGTCGGGCAGGGTGTAGCCCTCGGCATAGCTGGCGAACAAATTGAGCGTGTCGGTCAGGTACCAGACCGCGCCGATGTTCGGCAGCGTCTTCTTGAAGCTGCGCGAGCCGCCGTCGACGGTCACGCCGCCATAGGACGCCAGCGTGCGGAAGGTCGGCACTTCCAGCCGGCCGTGTTCCTGGCGCAGGCCGGCATTGATCGACACCACCTGCAGCGGCCAGTACTCGGCCTGCAGGAAGGGCGCCCAGCCGGTGTAGGTGCTCGGCGGGACCCAGTTGCGGTTCGTCTGCACCAGCGACTGGTGGGTGCGGTCGCGGTAGCCGTCGGCGCCGGCCAGCACGGTCAGCCTGTCCTCGAGCAGGCCGCGGCGCGACCACGACAGCCGCGCGCCGTCCTTGACCGATTCGTTCTGCGACTGGTCGAACACCACCGCGCCGTAGGTCGGGTCCTGGAAGGTACCGAAGGTGCCGCCGCCGAACAGCTCGCGGTTGCGCTGGTGGTAGAGCTGCGCGCGCAATTCGCCGCCGGCCAGGTGCGGGTCGCGGTAGTCCAGGCTCGTGGTCAGCACGCGATTGCGCGGCGCCTCGCCCGGCTGCTTTTCACGGACGGAAGTGGTGGGAATGCCCGCGTCCATGTCGCCGGAGACGGCGGTGTAGTCGCCGTTGCCCTGCAGGTCGAAGCGGTTGGCGGTCAGCTGCAGGCGGCGCTCGCCGGCGAAGGTGTACCCGAGCTTGGCGAAGCCGTCCCGGCTTTTCGAATCCATCAGGTCGCCCTGGGTGCCGTCGACACCGATCAGCCGGCCGTGTGCATCCGAATACATGCCGCGCTTGCGCCAGGAGGCGCCAGCGACCAGGTCGAACGCACCCGATCGCGCGCCGACCAGCCATGCCGCGCCGTAACCCAGGCCATCGGCGCCTTGGGTCGGCGCACTCGCATCCAGCGTGACTTCCTGGCGGATGCCGTCCTTCGCCGGAGCATGCTTGGTGATGATGTTGATGATGCCGCCCGCGGCTCCGAGCCCCTGCAGCGAGTTGGAGCCTTCCACGATCTCGATCCGCTCGATCATCGCCGGGTCGATGGTGTAGCCATCGCGCGAGCCGTTGCGCAGCGGGCTGGACTGCGGCACGCCGTCGATCATGTAGAGCGGGTTGCGCCCGCGCAGGGTCTGGCCGCGCACCGAGAGCTTCTGCGTCGATGGCGCGAAGGAGGGCACCAGCGCGCCGATGGCGTCGCCCAGGTCCGGCGTGATGGCCAGCTGGTTGGCGAGGTCCTGTCGGTCGATCACGGTGATCGTCATCGGCAGCGCGCCCTGGCTGCGCGGCAGGCGCAGGGTGCTCTCGGAAACCTCGACCCGCTCCAGGTTGGTCGCCTGCTGCGCGTCCGCGGCGTGCAGCGGGGCCGCCAGGGCCAGGGTCAGGGCGAGCGCGAGCGGGCGTACGGACGACGACATGACAGCCTCCAGCGGGAAGGCTGTGCATGCTAATGAAAATGATTCTCAACAACAAGCAAGAAGTGACGCGCGACTGCGGTCAGATGCCTGCCTGATGCCCCAGGTTTGCCCGAGCCGCATTCTCCGGAATGTGCTTGTGGCGGAACAGGATCACGAACAGCACCGCCACCACCAGCGCGTAGCCGGCGAAGCTCAGCCAGATGCCATGCCATAGCAGCGCGCCGTCCGGGGCGGTGAAGAACCGTTCGATCACCTGCCCGCTGATCGAGCTGCCCAGCACCGCGCCCACGCCGTTGGTCATCAGCATGAACAGGCCCTGCGCGCTGGCGCGGATCTTCGGGTCGGCCTGGCCCTCGACGAACAAGGAGCCGGAGATGTTGAAGAAGTCGAACGCCATGCCGTAGACGATGTTCGACAGGATGATCATCCACAAAAGTTCGGCCGGGTTGCCGTAGGCGAACAGGCCAAAGCGCAGCACCCAGGCGACCATGCTGATCAGCATCACGGTCTTGATGCCGAAGCGCTTGAGGAAGAACGGGATCGCCAGGATGAACAGCGTTTCGGACATCTGCGAGATCGACAGCACGATGTTCGGATAGCGCACCGTGATCAGGCCTTTGTACGCATCGATCTTGCCGAAGTCGTGCAGGAAGGTGTCGCCGTAGGCGTTGGTCAGCTGCAGCGCGGCGCCCAGCGCCATCGCGAACAGGAAGAACACCGCCATCTTGTAGTTCTTGAACAGCGCGAACGAGCGCAGGCCGAGCACGTCGACCATCGAGGTGTGGCGCGTATCGCGCGGCGGGCAGGCCGGCAGCGAAAACGAGTACAGACCCAGCAGCACGGCCGCGATGGCCGCGATGCGGAACTGGTCGGGCGAGGTTTCGATGTGCAGCAGGCTGATCGCCCACATCGCCACGATGAAGCCGACCGTGCCCCACACGCGGATCGGCGGATACACCTTCACGATGTCCACGCCCTCGGTCTTGAGCGCGTTGTAGGCCACCGTGATCGAGAGCGCGATGGTCGGCATGTAGAAGCACATGTTGACCAGCATCACCCAGAACAGCGTGGATGGGTTGTCGATCGTCGGCACGATGAAAAGCATCAACGCGCCGCCCAGGTGAAGGATGCCGTACAGGCGCTCGGCGTTGATCCATTTGTCGGCGATGATGCCGGTGATCGCCGGCATGAACAGCGAGGCGATGCCCATGGTGGAGAAGATCGCGCCGAACTCGGCGCCGCCCCAGTGGCGGGTCTGGAACCAGTAGGCCCCGATGGTGGTGAGCCACGAACCCCACACGAAGAACTGCAGGAAGTTCATCACGATCAGACGCAGCTTGATGTTCATGGCGCAAAGTCCCGCATGTGCTTTTTCCCCTGCAAAAGCCGCGGGACGAGGACCCTGGCTGCAAAGTTGGGCAGGTTAGAGAAAGGGATGCGGGCGGGCAAGGCGCGGCGCAGCGCGTGCGCTCACCTCCGTGCTGACCAACCCATCCCGCCCGACCTTGGCTTAGGGGACGGCAACAGACCGTCCAAGGCGCAGGTGAAAGCCTCGGCTGCTTCCCTTCGAGGTAGCGCCAGGTGGAGGGAGTACCCGCAAGCAGGGCGCGACCGCCACTAGACTGACCGCACCCCGCACCGAACGACACGCCATGCACCTGTTCCTCACCATCGCCCTCGTTCATCTGGTCGCGCTGCTCAGTCCCGGCCCCGATTTCTTTTTCGTCTCGCAGACTGCCGTCAGCCACTCGCGCAGACAGGCGCTTTTCGGCGTGCTGGGCATCACCCTGGGAATCACGTGGTGGTCGGCGCTGGCACTGCTCGGCCTGCAGCTGGTGCTGCACAGGCTGGCATGGCTGCAACAGGTGATCGCCATTGCCGGCGGGTTGTACCTGGCCTCGATGGGGTTGCGCATGCTGCGTGGTGCGTTTACGCAAGCGTCGGTGACGCATGGCGGTGCGGCCGCCATGCCGGGCGGCGAACTGGCCACGCTGCGCGCCGGACTGCTGACCAACCTGGCCAATCCCAAGGTGGTGGTCTATTTCGGGAGCGTGTTCTCGGCCTTCCTGGGCCAGGGCGTGGATGTGGCGACGCGCTGGGGCTTGTGGGCGCTGATCGTGGCCGAGACGTTCAGCTGGTTCGCGCTGGTGGCTGCGTTCTTCGCCTTGCCGGCGATGCGTCGCGGTTACCTGCGGCTGGCGCGGTGGATCGATGGCCTTGCCGGCGCGGTGTTTGTCGCCTTCGGCTTGCACCTCATCCTCGCCCGCCGCGGCTGATCGATCAGGACGCGTAGAGTGGGCCTCAGCCCACCACTCCGCCGAGGCCTGATGGGCTGAAACCCATCTACGGGCGCAATGCGTGCGCTACGCGCTCACGCAACACCGGCAGCAGCTCCTCCGCGAACCATGGGTTGTGCCGGGTCCAGGGCTGGTTGCGCGGGCTCGGGTGTGGCAGCGGCAGCACGCCGCGAGCCAGGTGCGTGCGCCAGTCGCGCACGGTCTCGGTGAGGCTGGCGCCCGCCTGCGTGCCGAGCAGTCCGACCTGTGCGTAGCGGCCGATCGCCAGGGTCAGATCGACCTTCTTCAGCAGCGGCATCAGCCGCGGATGCCAGGCCGGTGCGCATTCGCGCCGCGGCGGCAGGTCGGCGCCGCGCGCGCTGCCCGGAAAGCAGAAACCCATCGGCACGATCGCCACGCGGCGGGCGTCGTAAAAGGTCGCCTTGTCGATGCCCAGCCAGTCACGCAGGCGCTCGCCGCTCACGTCGTTGAACGGCACGCCGCTCAAGTGCACCTTGCGCCCGGGCGCCTGGCTGACGATCAGCAGCCGCGCGGTGGCCGAGGCCTGCAGCACGGGGCGCACGCCATGTGCGAGGTCGGCGGCGCAGAGCTGGCATGCGCGGATTTCGGCGAGAAGGCGATCGAGCTTGGAAGGCATCGCGAAATGGTGGCACACCGCGCGCATCTTTTAGGAACACGCTTGTGGGCGAGCTCCCGCTCGCACCTGCGCATCGCCCACGCTCCTACGCAGAACCGGCAGGCAGCAGTTTGCCGGGGTTGAGGATGGCGTCGGGATCGAACGCGCGCTTGACCTCGCGCATCAGATGGAGGGTTTCAGGCGCCAGCGCCAGCGGCATGAACTCACGCTTGATCCGTCCGATGCCGTGTTCGCCCGAAAGCGTGCCTTCGAGTTCGATCACCAGCGCGAAGATCCCGGCGAGGCAGGCGTGTGCGCGCTCGCGTTCGGCGGCATCGCGCGGCAACAGGTTGACGTGCAGGTTGCCGTTGCCGGCGTGGCCGAAGCTGACGATCAGCACGTCGTGCTTTGTTGCCAGCCGCTGGATGCCTTGCACCAGCTCCGGCAGGCGGCTGACCGGCACCACCACGTCTTCGTTGATCTTGTCCGGCGCGATCGTGCGTTGTGCGGGCGAGAGGGCTTTGCGCGCGGCCCACAGTTGCTGTGCCTCTTCGGCGGTGGCCGCCGCATCGAGGGACAGGAGGCCGTCGCCGCGGGCGGCAGCGGAAACGGCAGCAACGGCGGAGTCGAGCGTCTCCGGCTCGCCATCGACCTCGATCATCAGCAGCGCACCGGCCAGCGGTACGTGGTCGCCGGCATGCGCACGGGCGAGCTTCAGCGCCGTTTCGTCGATGAACTCCAGCGCGCACGGCGTGACAGGCTGGCCCATGATGCGCGCCACGGCCTGCGCGGCGGCGCCGACGTCGCGGTAGGTCGCGCGCAGCGTGCGGATGGTGGAAGGGCGGGGCGTGAGCTTGAGCGTGGCTTCGGTGATCAGCGCCAGCGTGCCCTCCGAGCCGATCAGGAGGCGCGTGAGGTCGTATCCGGTGGAACCCTTGCTGGTGTATGTGCCGCAGCGGAATCCTTCGCCCGTGCCGGCGACCGCGCGCAGGCCCAGCGTGTTCTCGCGCGGCGTGCCGTACTTGACCGCGCGCGGTCCGGCGGCATTGCAGGCGAGGTTGCCGCCGATGCTGCACCACGGCGATGAACTCGGGTCCGGTGGCCAGAACAGGCCATGCGGCGCCAGCGCGCGTTGCAGGTCGCCGTTGATCACGCCCGGTTCGACCACCGCCAGCCGGTTGGCCGGGTCGATGCGCAGGACGCGGTTCATGCGCTCGAAGCTGGCGACCACGCCGCCCTCGACCGGCACCGTGGCGCCCGTGGTGTTGCTGCCGCGCCCGCGCGCGGTGAGCGGGACGCGGTGGTCGCGACAGGCGCGCACCAGCGCCTCGACCTGCGCGTGCCCGGTGGGAAACACCACCGCGTCGGGCTGCGCGTTGAGGCGCGAGTTGTCGTAGGCGTAGGCCAGTCGCTCGGCGGGACCGGTGTGGAGGGCGTCACCGAAGATCGAATGGAGCGCTTGGAGCAGCGAGTCGGATAACGGCATGGAGCATGGCTCCCACTGGGCGTTTCGGAAGGAGCGGGCGGAGTGGCCGATCGACAGTAGCGCAAGCGGCGCGGGTTGTTCCTGAGACCTCCCGGGAGCACGGGATGCTCGCCTCGCGGAGCAGCGGTCATTCCGCTTCGAAGGCACCCTTCAGCCAATGCATCGATGCGTCGGCCGCGGGGCCGTCGTAACTGACCACGTCGAAGCGGCACGGGCGGTTGGCGTGCTGGCCGTGCGCCGCCAGCCACAGCTGCGCGGTGCGGATCAGCTTCTCCTGCTTGGACCGCGTGACCGACGCCGCGGCATCGCCATGGCCGGCCCGCACGCGGTAGCGCACCTCGACGAACACCACGGTGTCGCCATCGCGCATCACCAGGTCCAGCTCGCCGTGGCGCGTGTTGTAGTTGCGCGCCAGCGCCTTGAGTCCGGCACGCTCCAGCTCGCGGCAGGCGCGCTGTTCGAAGGCGGCGCCTGCGGCGCGCATCAGTGGCCGGCGGGCGGCAGGGTGGTCGAGGCGGCCGGCGGTACACCGGCGGATGTCGCCGGTATCGGGGTGCGCGTGCCTTCGTCCACCGGCGGGGCGGCCGAGGGCACGTCATCCAGCTGCAGGCTGCCGGTCAGCGGACGGGCGATCCCGTCCTGGAAGCGCGCCCAGATCAGCACGCGGCGGATGCGCCCGAACTGGTCTGCGGCGAGCTGGCCGCTGGCGCCTGGCAGGTAACTGCCCGGGTGGTCGCGCAGCCAGTCGAGGTAGGGCACCAGGTTCCATGCGTCCATGCCGAAGGCGAACAACCGCGCCGAGGTGCCGCGCGCGGCGGGCAGTCTGGAGGCGATCGCATCATGGCTGGGCATCCCCGGTTGGGCGTCGAACAGCCACGGCGCATCGGAGAACTCCACGCCATCGAGGTCGCGATTGGCGGCGGCGTCATCCACGCCGGCATAGATATGCGACGTGGCAAATACCGGCAGGCCGACGTGTGCGACGTGCAACTGCGGCAGCAGCAGGCGCGCCTGCTCCGGTCGCATGCTGACGAAGATGCCGGTGTCGCCCGTCGGCACCGGCGCGGGAAGGGTCTCCGCGCTACCGGCCGCGGCTGGCGCCGAGGCGGCCTCCGCCGGTTCGGTTCCGGCCAGCGGAGTGGCCGTGGTCGGCATGTTCAGTCCGGCGATGGCGTTGGCGTAGTTCACCTTGCCGGGCGGCAGCGTGGCCATTCCGGCGACGCGGCCGCCGCGGGCTTCGAGTTCGGCCTTGAACGCGCCGGCGGCACGCTGGGCGAAGTCGTCGTCGGATACGACCACGTAGGCGTTATGGATGCCACGCTCGACCATGTGGTCAGCGGCCAGTGCGCCTTCGCTCTCGGGCAGCAGGCCGAACTCGGTGGCGCCGGCGGCGGGCAGGCTTCTGTCGTCCGGATGGTTGAGCGCGAGCAAGGGGACTGGCAGCTGGGGCTGCCCGAATACGGCGGCCACTTCGGTGCGGGTGAGCGGGCCGACGATCAGTTGAGCGCCATCGCTGGTGGCCTGCTGGTAAGCCTTGATCGCGCCGTCTGCGGTACCGCCGCTGTCGTACACCCGCACGTTCGCGCGCGGCGCCTTGGTGCGCGCGGCATCGGCGTAACCGGCGAAGAAGCCCTGGCGGATGGCGCCGCTGGCCCCGGCGAAGTTTCCACCCAGCGGCAGCAGCAGTGCCACGTTCGCGGGCATGCGGTAGCCCTCGCGCACGTTGGCGTCCGCGCCGGGAAGCATGGTGCCGACCGGCTGGTCCAGATCGGGCTGCGGCTGCGCCACCGGCACGCCGAGCTGGGTCAGCGCCTCGTTGATCCATGGCAGCATGCGATCGCCAGCCTGCATCGCGGCGCCCCGGCGCTTGAGCGGCTCGACACCCAGGCGGCCAAGCAAGTCCAGGATCTCCTTGCGGTTCTGCGTGTGGTCGAGGCCCTCGAGCTGCGGATCCATCTGCACGCGCGTGCGCGCCGCACCCCACAGGTCGCCGGTGGCTTCCATCGCCCGCGCGCGCAGTTCGAGCAGGCGCAGTTCGAGCGTCGGCGGGACGGGCGAGGGCTGGGTGGTCAGCTGCAGCGCGGTGTGCGCGTCGTGGTGGGCCAGCGCCAGCTCCGCGCGGAGCAGGTCGTAGCGGGCGGCGTCCTCGTCCTGCAGGCGCGGGCGACGTACCTGGTCGAGCAGCGGTGCGGCCTGCTCGAGGGCGCCTTCCTCGCGGTACACCTCGGCCGCCAGGATGTTGTAGTGGTCGGTGTCGCCGGTCTGGCGGCCCAGGTCGAGGTAGGCCTGGATGGCCTGGTCGAATTGCCCCTGGTTGGCGAGCTGTCCGGCGTGCTGCGCGGCGGCAAGTTCCTGGGGCGAGCGGGTCACCTTGGTCGGCACGCAGGCGCTTGAGGCCAAGGCGATCAGCAGGCCGAGGCCGGCGGCGCGGAGCAGTCGCATGGAGTGTCCCTTGGTCGTGATCGACATGGTGAGCGATCATAGCCGATCGTGCCGCGAGCCCTTTGCGCGCCGCCTTTTGGAGTTCCCATGCCTACTGTCCAGCCCGGCAGCCTGTCGGTGGTCGCCACGCCGATCGGCAATCGCGACGACATTTCGGCGCGCGCGATCGCCACGCTGCGCGCCGCCGACGTGATCGCCGCGGAGGACACCCGCCACAGCCGTCCGTTGCTGCTTCACCACAACGTCGACGTGCCGCTGGTGGCGCTGCACGAGCACAACGAACGCGAGGTCGTTGATGGACTGGTGCGGCGGATGCTGGAAGGACAGGCGGTGTCGCTCATCTCCGACGCGGGGACGCCGCTGGTGAGCGATCCGGGATTCCGCCTGGTGCGGGCGGCACGCGCGGCGGGCATCCGCTGCGTGCCGGTGCCGGGTGCCTGCGCGGCGGTCGCGGCACTGTCGGTAGCAGGGCTCCCGAGCGACCGCTTCGTGTTCGAAGGTTTCCTGCCACCGAAGGCTGCGGCACGGCGCAGCCGCCTTCAGGAGCTGGCCGGCGAGCCCCGTACGCTCATCTTCTATGAGTCGTCCCATCGCGTGGCCGAAAGCCTGGCGGACATGCGCGAGGCATTCGGTGGCGCGCGCGAGGCGGTGCTGGCACGCGAGCTGACCAAGCTGTTCGAGACGGTGATCGGCGAACCGCTCGACGAGCTCGCCCCTCGCGTGGCAAATGACCCGGACCAGCAGCGCGGCGAGTGCGTGATCCTGGTGGCTGGCCGCGGGGAAGAGACGGACGCGCGGCTGGCTGAAGGGCAGCGCGTGTTCGCGCTGCTGCGCGAAGAGTTGCCTCCGGCCAAGGCGGCCAGGCTTGCCGCGGCCATCACCGGTGCGCCGCGCAAGGCGCTCTATCAGATGTAGGTGGGCTTCAGGCCACCGTTGCGCATCGGGACCGGTAGGCTGAAGCCCACCCTGCCGCGCCTGTCTTTCCCAATCCCCAATCCCTGCCCGGGCCCATTACAATGGCTCGCGGAGTCGGCCGGACAGTCGCGTCGCACCGCAAGTGCGTCGAGGAAAGTCCGGGCTCCACAGGGCAGGGTGCCAGGTAACGCCTGGGCAGCGCGAGCTGACGGCCAGTGCAACAGAGAGCAGACCGCCGATGGCCTCGCAAGAGGATCAGGTAAGGGTGAAAGGGTGCGGTAAGAGCGCACCGCGTGCGGGGACAACGTCGCACGGCACGGTAAACCCCACCCGGAGCAAGACCGAATAGGGGAACGATAACGCGGCCCGCGTTGTTCCCGGGTAGGTCGCTGGAGCCAGGCGGTGACGCCTGGCCGAGAGGAATGACTGTCGCGTCGCAAGACGTACAGAACCCGGCTTACAGGCCGGCTCCGCCTCTTGCGGCGGCGCGCTTCGGGCGCGCCGCCAGGGAAGGGCCAGGGTGGCGCGGAAGATTGCGCCGCCCTGGCCCTTTTCGTTCCACCCGGTGGTGGCGACGCGGTGGCGCCCGGGTGGATGCATGCCAGCCGCCCCTACGGGCGCCCCGGTCCGGGCCCTGAACGGCAGTTCATGTCCAGGCTGTCCGGGTAGCGAAACGCCCGTGACGTGCCTCACATCCTGTTCGGAAAAACCCCTTGCTTTCAACCACCTTGCAGACCTTCCTCTGAAACGGCTGGAAATACGTCCACACTTCCGCCTTTCTCTTTGATTCGCAAGCAAAATTCCCTTGACGTCTCAAAAGGCGAGACGTATCGTGGGACCCTGTGTGAAATCGTGGGAATCAGTGGAGTCTGCACGGGTGTTCCAGGGCGAAACCGCCATCACCGTTGACGACAAGGGCCGACTGGCCATCCCGACTGCGTATCGGGAGCTGGTCGCGGGCGAGTGCGCCAATCGTCTGGTGGTCACCTACAGCCCGTTCGAAATGGGCTGCCTGTGGATCTACCCCTACGCCGAGTGGGAAACGGTGCGCGACCAGGTCAATGCGCTGCCGATGGTCAAGGCGTCCCACCGCAACCTGCAGATGAAGCTGGTGGGTGCGGCGACCATGGTTGAGCCGGATGGCGCCTCGCGCATCCTGCTGCCGGCCAGCCAGCGTGGCGCCGCCGGCATCGAGAAGAAGGCGGTGCTACTGGGCATGGGCAACAAGTTCGAGCTGTGGAGCGAACAGGCCCACCTGGCCAAGATCCGCCAGACCCTCGGCGAAGACGACATCACTGACGACATGGCGGACCTGCGCCTGTAAGGCGCGGGCTTCGGTGCGGAACGAATACGGGACGGGAGGGTGCGGCGTGGCCGAGTTGCGGCACATCCCGGTGATGCTGGGCGAAGCGGTGGAGGGCCTAGCCGTGCAGGCAGGCGGGCGGTATCTGGATGGCACCTTCGGGCGCGGCGGTCACGCACGCGCGGTGCTGTCGCGCCTGGGGCCCGACGGCCGCCTGCTGCTGATGGACCGCGACCCCGCCGCGATCGCCGCGGCCCGCGAAGCGTTCGCCGGCGATCCGCGCGTGTCGATCCGCCACGGCAACTTCGCCGAGCTGGCCGAGTGGGACGAAACGGCCGCTGGCCTGGACGGCGTGCTGCTCGACCTCGGCGTCTCCTCGCCGCAGCTGGACGAAGCCGAGCGCGGCTTCAGCTTCATGGCCGATGCGCCGCTGGACATGCGCATGGACACTACCCAGGGCGAGAGCGCGGCGGAGTTCCTTGCCCGGGCCGACGAGCACGAGATCGCCGACGTGTTGTGGACCTTCGGCGAGGAGCGCTTCAGCCGCAAGATCGCCCGAGCCATCGTGGCGCGTCGTGCCGAGTCGCCGATCGCGCGCACCGGCGAGCTGGCCGCGCTGATCGAGCGCACCATCGGTCGCCGCGAGCCGGGCAAGCACCCGGCCACGCGCAGCTTCCAGGCGTTGCGCATCCGCGTGAACGGTGAGCTCGATGCCGTGCAGCGCGGCCTTGATGCGGCGCTGGAGCGGCTCAAGGTCGGTGGGCGGCTTTCGGTGATCAGCTTCCACTCGCTGGAGGACCGCGCGGTCAAGCAGTTCATCCGCGACCACTCCGGTCGCGTGCAGGGCAGCCGGCGCGGCCCGCCGGTGGCTGCCAGGCCAGCGCGGCTGGCAGCGGTGGGCAAGGCGCGCTTCCCGTCCGACGAGGAGCTGGCGATCAACCCACGGGCCCGCTCGGCGGTGCTTCGCGTGGCGGAGAAACTCGCATGAGGGCGCTCGGCGGCGTCACGCTCGTGATCCTGCTGCTGGCCGTGCTGGCCAGCGCAATCGGCGTGGTGTGGACGCGCCACGAGAGCCGCGTGCTGTTCGTCGACCTGACCCGCCTGCAGAACCAGCGCGACGAACTCAACGTCGAGTACGGTCGGCTCGAACTGGAGCAGGCGACCTGGGCCGAACCGCGACGCATCGATGAAGAGGCGCGCAGCAAGCTCGGCATGGTCACGCCCAGGCCGCAGGACATCCAGCTGGTGCGCCGATGAGCCTGCGCCGCCCGCTCCCGCAACCTTCCGCCGGCCGCCGCCGTGGCGCCGGTCCCAGCGCGCGCAAGCGCATGATGCTGGTGGTCGGCGTGCTGTCGCTGGCCTCGCTGGGGCTGGTCGCACGCGCGTTCGACCTGCAGGTGATGCGCAAGCAGTTCTACCAGGACCAGGGCGACGCGCGTTTCCTGCGCGAAGTGAAGATCCCGGTGTCGCGCGGCACCATCTTCGATCGCAACGGCGAGCCGCTGGCGGTGTCCACCCCGGTGATGTCGATCTGGGCCAACCCGCCGCAGGTGCTGGAGAGCGCCGACCGCATTCCCGACCTGGCCGCCGCGCTCGGCGTGGACGCGGGCGAGCTCAAGGAGCGCCTGGCGCAGCGCGCCGACCGCGAGTTCGTCTACCTGCGCCGGCAGATGCCGCCGGAGGCAGCCGAAGCCGTGCTCGACCTGGACATCCCGGGCATCAATGCGCAGCGCGAGTACCGCCGTTACTACCCGTCGGGCGAAGTAACCGCGCACGTGCTCGGCTTCACCAACATCGACGACCATGGCCAGGAAGGGCTCGAGCTTGCCTTCGACGATTGGCTTTCCGGCAAGCCGGGCGCCAAGCGGGTCATCCGTGACCGCATGGGGCACGTGGTCGAGGATGTCGAGCAGGTGCGCGAGCCCAAGCCGGGCAAGAGCTTCATGCTCAGCATCGACCGGCGCATCCAGTTCCTGGCCTACAACGAGCTGAAGAACGCGCTGACCGAGTTCGATGCGTCCTCCGGGTCGATGGTGATCCTGGACGTGCCGACCGGCGAAGTGCTGGCGATGGTGAACCTGCCGACCTACAACCCCAACTCGTTGTCCGGCAGCAAGTTCTCCGACCGGCGCAACCGTGCCGTCACGGATCTGATCGAGCCCGGCTCGACGATCAAGCCGGTGCTCATGGCCGCGGCGCTCTCCAGCGGCAAGTACACGCCGACCGCCCCGCTGATCGACACCACCGGCGGCCACTGGTACTTCCAGGGTCACGACATCCACGACACGCACAACTACGGCCTGCTCACGCCCACCGGCGTGATCACCAAATCGAGCAACGTCGGCGCCGCGCGCATCGCCATGACGCTCGACACCGCGCTCATGTACAACACGTACCGCGCGTTCGGCTTCGGCAACAGCACCAGCAGCGGCTTTCCAGGCGAGTCCTCGGGCCTGCTGCGCATCGGCCGCGACTGGCGTCCGTTGGAACAGGCGATCATGGGCTACGGCTACGGCCTGAACGTGACGCCGCTGCAACTGGCCAACGCGTACGCCACGCTGGGCGACCACGGCGTCATGCATTCGCCCAGTTTCATCAAGGACGCCGACAACGAAGCCAAGGCGATCGTGTCGCGGCAGGTCGCCGACGAGATCGTGCGGATGATGGAAACGGTTACCGCTCCCGGCGGCACCGCCACCACCGCACGCATCGCCAACTACATCGTGGCCGGCAAGACCGGTACGGCGCACAAGGCCGCCGGCGGGGGCTATTCGCGCAACAACTACACCGCCGCCTTCGCCGGCCTGGTGCCGGCGAGCAACCCCCGGCTGGTCGGCGTAGTGATCATCGACGACCCGCAGAAGCGCAGTTACTACGGCGGCATGGTTTCAGCGCCGGTGTTCGCGCGCGTCATGGAAGGGGCGCTGCGCCTGCTCGACGTGCCGCCGGACAACATCGGGCGCTGGTACGCCGGCGGGCCGTTGATGAGCCCGAATGGCTTGGCCGGCAGCAAACCGCCGGTCGATCCGCCGATCGACGACGCACCTGTCGAGGACGAGCCGTGACCACGCGCCTCCTCGCTGATCTGCTCGATGGTTTCGCCGACGCGGGTGCGCTCGGCGATCTTCGTATTTGCGGACTGAGTCTGGACTCGCGCCAGGTGCGTCCCGGTGAAGCCTTCATCGCGTTGTCCGGCACCCGCGCGCATGGCATCGCCTTCGCCGCCGAGGCAGTGGCGCGCGGCGCCGCGCTGGTGCTCGCGGAGGCGCCGGCGGTGCCCGGCTTCACGCCCGGCGTGCCGGTGCTGTGGATTGACGACCTGCACGCGCGCCTGGGCGAGATCGCCGCGCGCTTCTACGACCACCCCTCGCGCGCGTTGCGCATCGTCGGCGTCACCGGCACCAACGGCAAGACCTCGACCGTGCAGCTCATTACCCAGGCTCTGTCGCGACTTGGCTGCACCGCCGCGAGCATCGGCACTCTCGGCGCCGGCCTGTATGGCGCGCTGGACGAAGGCGAGCGCACTACGCCGGATGCGATCAGCGTGCAGCGCCTGCTCGCACGGTTCCGCGACCGGGGTGCGACGCACGTGGCGATGGAGGTCTCCTCGCATGCCCTGGAGCAAGGCCGGGTGGGTGGGGTGGGTTTCGAGGTCGCGGCTTTCACCAACCTGACCCGCGACCATCTCGACTACCACGGCACGATGGAGGCCTACGGCGCCGCCAAGGCCAAGCTGTTCGCCTGCCCTGGTTTGAAGGCGGCCGCGATCAACGTGGACGACGCGTTCGGCTGCGCCCTGGCCGATCGCCTACCGGTCGGCGTGCGCGTACTGCGCACCAGCATCGTGGGCGCCGCCGACGTCGGTGCCCAGGCCATCGTGACCTCCGCCGAGGGCCTGGCCTTCCAGCTCATTACGCCCTGGGGCGCGCAGGCAATCCGCAGCGCGTTGCTCGGCGGCTTCAACGTGGCCAACCTGCTCGCCGTGGTGGCCTGCCTCGGGGCACTGGGCGAGCCGTTCGCACGCATCGTCGAGGTAATCCAGACGCTCATGCCGGTCAACGGCCGCATGAATCGCCTCGGCGGCGATGGCCGGCACCCGCTGGTAGTGGTCGACTACGCGCACACGCCCGATGCGCTGGAGCAGGCGCTCACCGCGCTGCGTGCGCATTGCGCCGGCCGCCTCATTTGCGTCTTCGGCTGCGGCGGCGAGCGTGATGCGGGCAAGCGTCCGCAGATGGGCGCGATTGCCGAGCGCCTGGCCGACGTGGCGATCGTCACCGACGACAACCCGCGTGGCGAGGACGGCGACGCCATCGTGGCGCAGATCCGCGCCGGCATGCGGCGTCCGGCCGCGATCGAGCGCGACCGCGCCGCCGCGA
Source organism: Frateuria sp. GZRe14 (assembly GCF_051900395.1). Lineage (NCBI taxonomy): Bacteria > Pseudomonadati > Pseudomonadota > Gammaproteobacteria > Lysobacterales > Rhodanobacteraceae > Frateuria > Frateuria sp. GZRe14. The sequence goes on from NZ_JBHZGJ010000001.1 coordinate 688,857, forward strand.
TCGGCACGGCCATCGCCCAGGCCGGCGCGGACGACGTCGTGCTGATCGCAGGCAAGGGTCACGAAACCTACCAGGAAGGTGCTGCCGGCAAGCGTCCGTTCGACGATCTCGCTGTCGCCCGCGCCGCCCTTGCGCAACCGGCCAGGGAGAACCACGCATGATGCGCCTCTCCGAAATCGCGGTATGGACACACGGGCGCCTGCTCGGCGCCGACCTCCAGGTGGATGGGGTGGCGATCGATACCCGCCGACTGCAGGCGGGTGAGCTGTTCGTGGCGATCAAGGGGGAGCGCGTCGACGGCCACGACTTCGTGCGCGAGGCCGCGCTGCGCGGTGCTGCCGCGGCGCTGGTCACGCGCCGCGTGGACGTCGACCTGCCACAGGTGCTGGTCAACGACACCCAGGCTGCGCTCGGCGACCTCGCCAGCGCGGTGCGCGCGCAGCGCGACGTGCGCGTGGTCGGCATCACCGGTTCCAACGGCAAGACGACGGTCAAGACACTGACCGCCTCGATCCTCTCGCGCCACGGCCGCACACACGTCAACGCGGGCAACTACAACAACGAACTGGGACTGCCGCTGACGCTGCTGGCGATGCCCGCCGACACCGAATACGCGGTGCTCGAAATGGGCGCCGGCAAGCCGGGCGACATCGCCTACCTCGCCGCCATCGCGCGGCCCGATATCGGCCTCGTCAACACCATCGCGCCGGCGCACCTTGAGCGGATGCGAAGTCTGGAGGGCGTGGCCGAAACGAAGGGCGCGCTGTACCAGGCGCTGCCGGCCGACGGCGTGGCGATCATCAATGCCGACGATGCCTTCGCCGGCTTCTTCGAAGGCCTGGCCGGTTCGCGCGCGACGCTGCATTTCGGCCTGGACGGTCACGTCGACGTGGGCGCGACCATCCTGGAGCAGCGCGTGGACGGTTCGCGCTTCCTGCTGCGCACGCCCGAGGGCGAGGCCGAGGTGGCGCTGCCGCTGGCCGGGCGCCACAACATCGCCAATGCGCTGGCGGCCGCCTCGATCGCGCTGGCGCTGGACGTGCCGCTGGCGACCATCGTCGCCGGCCTGCTGCACGTGCCTGGCGTGGCTGGGCGGCTGCGCAGCGAGGCGATGTCGGGTGGCTGGACGTTGATCGACGACAGTTACAACGCCAACCCCGGCTCCGTGGCCGCGGCGATCGACACGCTGGCGCTGGCCACCGGCGAGCGCTGGCTGGTGCTCGGCGACATGGCCGAGCTCGGTGCCGATGCGCGCGCACTGCACGAAAGCATCGGCGCGCGCGCGAAGGCGGCTGGCATCGACCGGCTGTTCGCGGTCGGGCCGCTGAGCGCAGGCGCGGCCAAGGCCTTCGGCAGCGGCAGCGAACACCACGCCGACAAGGCCGCGCTGGCCGCGTCGCTGGCACGCCAGCTGCACGCGGGCGTGACCTGCATCGTCAAGGGTTCACGCTCGGCCGGCATGGAGCAGGTCGTGTCCTCACTCAAAGAACAAACCCACGCCTCCGGAGGCCCTGTCGATGCTGCTTGAGCTGGCCGACTGGATGGCACGGCACTTCACCGCCCTGCACCTTTTCCAGTACATCACCTTCCGCACGATCATGGCCGCGCTCACCGCGCTGGCGATGTCGCTGCTGCTGGGTCCGGGCCTGATCATGCGGCTGGCCGCCCTCAAGGCCGGGCAGGTGGTGCGCAGCGATGGCCCGCAGACGCACCTGGTCAAGGCCGGCACGCCGACGATGGGCGGCGTGATGATCCTGCTGGCGATCGCGATCGCTACGCTGTTGTGGGCCGACCTGCACAACCGCTACGTGTGGATCGTGCTGGCCGTACTGATCGCCTTCGGCGTGATCGGCTTCTATGACGACTACAAGAAACTGGTGCTCAAGGACAGCCGCGGGCTGGCCTCGCGCTGGAAATATTTCTGGCAGTCGGTGTTCGGGCTGGCGGCGGCGCTGTTCCTCTTCAAGACGGCCCAGCTCCCGGCCGAGACCGCGCTGTACGTGCCGCTGTTCAAGCAGGTGGCATTGCCGCTGGGCGCGCTGTTCGTGGTGGTCGCCTACTTCATGGTGGTCGGCTTCTCCAACGCGGTGAACCTCACCGACGGACTGGATGGCCTGGCGATCATGCCCTCGGTGCTGGTGTCCGGGGCGCTCGGCGTGTTCGCCTACCTCGCCGGCAACAAGGTGTTCTCCGAATACCTGGGCATCCCCTCGATTCCCGGCGCGGGCGAGCTCTCCATTTTTTGCGGGGCTTTGGCCGGCGCGGGCCTGGGTTTCCTCTGGTTCAACACCTATCCGGCGCAGGTCTTCATGGGCGACGTCGGCGCGCTGGCCATCGGTGCGGCGCTGGCCTGCGTGGCGGTGATCGTGCGCCAGGAAATCGTGCTGATCGTGATGGGGGGCGTGTTCGTGCTGGAGACGGTGTCGGTGATGTTGCAGGTGGCGAGTTTCAAGCTCACCGGCAAGCGCATCTTCCGCATGGCGCCGATCCACCATCACTTCGAGCTCAAGGGCTGGCCCGAGCCGCGGGTGATCGTGCGCTTCTGGATCATCAGCGTCGTGCTGGTGCTGATCGGCCTTGCCACGTTGAAGGTGCGCTGACCCATGTTCGGCTTCGGTACCAGCCAGGCGATCAAGCGGAACGGGCCGCGCGGCAGCTTCGACCTGCCGTTGCTGGTCGCGCTCGTCGGGCTGGCCAGCATGGGCGTGGTCATGGTCACCTCCAGCTCGATCGCGGTGGCCGACAGCCAGCACATCGGTGCGTTCTATTACCTGAAGAAGCACCTGTTCTATCTGGCCCTCGGACTGGTGCTTGCCGGCATCGCGATGCGCACCGAGCTGAAGCAGGTGGAGAAGTACGCCTTCCCGCTGCTGCTGGTCGGCGGCGTCATGCTGCTGGCGGTGTTCGTGCCGCACCTGGGCATGCGCATCAACGGCGCGCGGCGCTGGCTCAACTTCATCGTGCTCAGTTTTCAGCCAGTCGAGGCGGTGAAGCTGATCCTGGTCGTCTACGTGGCGAGCTTCCTGGTGCGCCACCGCGAGAGCGTCGAAACGAAGTTCTGGGGCCTGCTGCGACCGATCATCGTGGCCGGCGTCATCGTGTTGCTGCTGCTCGCTCAGCCGGACTTCGGCTCGGCCACGCTGGTGATCGCGGTCACCATCGGCATGGTCTGGCTGGGCGGCGCGCGACCGCTGTACCTGTTCCTGATGGGCCTGCCGCTGATGCCGGCGCTCGTCGTCGCGGCGACCAGCGAGAGCTACCGCATGAAGCGGCTGACCTCGTTCATGGACCCGTGGAAGGACCCGTTCAACGATGGTTTCCAGTTGACCCAGTCGCTGATGGCGATCGGCCGTGGCGAATGGACCGGCGTGGGCCTGGGATCGAGCGTGCTCAAGCTTTCCTACCTGCCCGAGGCGCACACCGACTTCATCCTGGCGGTGATCGGCGAGGAACTCGGCCTGGCGGGCATCGCGCTGGTGATCGGGCTGTTCGCCACCGCGGTCGGGCGCGGGCTGTATCTCGGCCTCAAGGGCGTGGAAGTAGGCCAGCGCTTCGCCGGCTACGTGGCCTTCGGCATCTCGCTGATGCTGGGCTTGCAGGCGATGGTGTCGATCGGAGTGAACCTCGGCGCGCTGCCGACCAAGGGCCTGACGCTGCCGCTGATCAGCTCGGGCGGCTCGTCGGTGCTGATGACCTGCGCCATGGCCGGCGTGCTGCTGCGCGCCACCTTCGAGATCAACCGCGCGCTGGACGCGCGGCAGATGGCCACGCGCATGCCTGCGATGGCGGTGGCGGACGCGAACGCCGCGGTGGCACCGCCGCGCGAGCGCGAGGCGGTGGCCGCATGAGCGCGGACCGTCCCGTGCTGATCATGGCCGGGGGAACCGGCGGCCACATTTTTCCGGGCCTGGCCGTGGCCGACGTGCTGCGCGCGCAGGGCATCCCGGTGGCCTGGCTGGGCGCGGCCGGCGGGATGGAGACGCGCGTGGTGCCGGCCCACGGCATCGAGTTGCACACCGTCGCGGTCGGTGGCCTGCGCGGCAAGGGCTTGAAGACGCGACTGCTGGCACCCCTGATGCTGGCGCGCGCTCTGTTCGCCTCTCTTCGCGTGTTGCGTCGGGTACGCCCGCGCAGTGTGTTGTCGATGGGTGGCTACGTCGCCGGTCCCGGCGGGGTGGCGGCGCGGATCACCGCAACGCCGCTGCTGGTCCACGAGCAGAACCGCGTTGCGGGCTACACCAACCGCAAGCTGGCCGGTTTCGCGAAGCGCGTGCTGGCCGGTTTCGCCGATGCGCTCCCGAACGGCGAATGGGTGGGTAACCCGGTGCGTGCCAGCATCGCGGCACTGCCGCCGCCGGCGGACCGTTTCGCCACACGCAGCGGCCGATCGCAGTTGCTGGTGCTGGGCGGCAGTCTCGGCGCGCGTGCGCTCAACCTCGCGTTGCCGCAGGCGCTGGCTCTGATCCCCATCGACCAGCGCCCGGTCGTGCGCCACCAGTGCGGAAGCCGCGGGCTCGACGAGGCGCGCGCGGCTTATGCACAGGCGGGAGTCGAGGCCGACGTGGTGCCATTCATCGAGGACATGGCCGCCGCCTACGGCTGGGCCGACCTCGCCGTGTGCCGTGCCGGCGCGCTGACGATCGCCGAGCTCACCGCCGCGGGCCTGGGCGCCGTGCTGGTGCCTTTCCCCTATGCGGTCGACGACCACCAGACCGGCAACGCGCAGGCGCTGGTGGAAGCGGGCGCCGCCGAATTGATCCAGGAACGTGATTTGGACGTAGAGAAACTGGCGCAGCGCCTTGCCGCGCTGCTCGCCGACCGCCGCCAGCTGACCGCGATGGCGGAAGCTGCGCGCACGCAAGCCAAGCCCGACGCGGCCGCAACGATTGCCCGCGCTTGCCTGGAGGTGGCCGCATGACGCCGCGCCGCCTGCTCGCGCACGAAGACCTGATGACCACCTTCCGCCGCGTGCATTTCATCGGCATCGGCGGCGTGGGCATGAGCGGCATCGCCGAGGTGCTGCACAACCTGGGCTACGCCGTGTCCGGTTCGGACAAGGCCAACTCGCCCACCGCGCAACGGCTGGCCGCGCTCGGCATCGACGTGCGCATCGGCCACGAGGCCGCGCACGTGGGCGACGCCGACGTAGTGGTGACCTCGAGCGCCATCCGCCAGGACAACCCGGAACTGGTCGCCGCGCGTGCCGCGCGCATCCCGGTGATCCCGCGCGCGGAGATGCTGGGCGAGCTGATGCGCTTCCGCCGTGGCGTCGCCATCGCCGGCACGCACGGCAAGACCACCACGACCAGCCTGGTCGCCAGTGTGCTGGCGGAAGCCAATTACGATCCGACGTTCGTGATCGGCGGCCAGCTCAACGCCGCCGGCGCCAACGCGCGCTTGGGCACCGGCCAGTATCTGGTCGCCGAGGCCGACGAGTCCGACGGCTCGTTCCTGCTGCTCTCGCCGGTGATCGCCGCCGTCACCAACATCGACGCCGATCACCTGGAGAACTACGGCGGCGATTTCGCCCAGGTGAAGAAGGCCTTCGCCGATTTCCTGCACCGCCTGCCGTTCTACGGCCTGGCCGTGCTGTGCGTGGACGACGAGGAAGTGGCGAAACTGGCGAAGGACACCACGCGCCGCGTGATGACCTACGGCATCCGCGCGACCGACGCCGACGTGCGCGCCATCAACGTGCGCCAGAGCGGCTTCCAGATGCTGTTCGACCTGCAGCTGCCCGGCCGCGCCGAGCCACTGCCGGTCACGCTCAACCTGCCGGGCCAGCACAACGTGCTCAACGCGCTGGCCGCCGCCACGATCGGCTGGCAGCTGGGAGTCGAAGCCGAGGCGATCGCTCGCGCGCTGGAGAATTTCCAGGGCGTCGGTCGGCGCTTCCACCGCCGCGGCGAGTTGAAGCTGGAGCAGGGCAGTGCGCTGCTGGTGGACGACTACGGTCACCACCCGCGCGAACTGGCCGCCGTGTTCGCGGCCGCCCGCGGCGGCTGGCCGGACCGGCGCCTGGTGGTCGGCTTCCAGCCGCACCGCTACAGCCGTACGCGTGACCTGCTGGACGACTTCGCCAACGTGCTGGCCGAGGCCGACGTGCTGGTGCTGACCGAGGTGTACCCGGCCGGCGAAGCGCCGATCGCCGGCGCCGATGGCCGCGCGCTGGCTCGCGCCGTGCGCGCGCGCGGCAAGGTCGATCCGGTGCTGATCGAACACCCGCGCGACTTCAAGGACACCCTGCCGACGCTGCTGCGCGACGGCGACCTCCTGCTGCTGCTCGGCGCCGGCGACATCGGCGCGGCGGCGGTGGAGCTCGCGCAGGTCGGTCACCTGAGGACTACGAAGTGAACGCTACGACGAACAGGACCACGCCTTCCCGGATCACCGATCCCGCCCAGTTCGGCCGCGTGGCCGTGGTAATGGGCGGCAGCTCCGCCGAGCGCGAGGTGTCGCTCGATTCCGGCCGCAACGTGCTGGCCGCGCTCAAGAGCCGCGGCGTCGACGCCCATGCGATCGACGGTATCCCGGCGCTGCTCGATGCGCTGCGCGCGGGCCACTTTGCGCGCGTGTTCAACATCCTGCATGGCCAGCACGGCGGTGGCGAGGATGGCGTACTGCAGGGAGCGCTCGAATCGCTCAACGTGCCCTACACCGGCTCGGGCGTGCTCGGCTCGGCGTTGTCGATGGACAAGGTGCGGTCCAAGCGCGTGTGGCAATCGCTCGGCTTGCCTACGCCGACCTTCGTCGCGCTGCCGCGCGGCGCCGACGCGGAGGCCGTGCACGCGGCGGCGAAACGGGTCGGTTTCCCGCTGATCGTCAAGCCGGCCTGCGAGGGCTCCAGCGTGGGCGTCACCCGCGTGTTCGAGGAAAGCCAGCTCGACAGCGCCGTGCAACTGGCCGCCCGCTACCCGGGCGATCTGCTGATGGAAACCCTGATCGAGGGCGACGAGATGACCGTCGCCATCCTCGGCCGCCAGGTGATGCCCTCGATCCATATCGTGCCCAAGGGCGCGTTCTACGACTACAACGCCAAGTACGTGGCCGAAGACACCCAGTACCTCTGCCCGGGCCTCGAGGGCGCGGCCGAGGACGAACTGCGCGCGCTGGCGCTCGAGGCCTTCGATGCGCTCGGCTGCCATGGCTGGGGCCGTGTGGACGTGATGCGCGACCGCCAGGGCCGCAACTTCCTGCTCGAAGTGAACACCGCACCGGGCATGACGTCGCACTCGCTGGTGCCCAAGGCCGCCAAGGCCGCCGGCATCGACTACGAGGACGTGTGCTGGCGCGTGCTGGAAACCAGCTTCCGGGAGGGCTTGTGAGGGGAGCCATCCGCCTCGTTGCCTGGTGCCTGGCCATCGCACTGGTGGTACTGCCGGTCGTCGGCGTGCTGCGCGGCTGGTTCGCTGCCGACCGCTGGCCGGTGACGCAGCTGACCGTGCAGGCCGAGTTCAAGCACGTGACTACCGACGAGATTCGCGCTGCCGTGCTGCCGCGCCTGGGGCACGGTTTCTTTGCGCTGGACCTGGATTCGGTGCAGCAGGCAGTGGCGGCGCTGCCTTGGGTCGAATCGGTCGAGGCGCGCAAGCGCTGGCCGGACACACTGATCCTGCGCATCTACGAACGCCAGCCGTTCGCGCGCTGGAACGGTACCCGGCTGATCAGCCGCCAGGGTGTGCTGTTCGACGGCGGCAAGATCGCGCCGGCCGCGCCTCTGCCTGACCTGCGCGGCCCGGACGCGCAGATGCCCGAAGTGGTGGCGTTCTATGCCGATGCGCTCAAGGCCGTCACCCGCACGCCGCTCAAGGTGTCCGGCGTGGCGCTGTCCGAGCGCGGCAGCTGGAGCCTGACCACCGAAGCGGGCGCGCAGATCGTGCTGGGCGACCGCGCCCAGGCCGGCAAGCGTCTGCGCCGCTTCCTCGACGTCTACCCGCAGGTGATGGCCGGCCACCCGACCGCCTTTGCCTACGCCGACCTTCGCTACACCAACGGATTTGCCGTGCGCTGGCCCGACGCCGCCGCACCTGCCGCGGGGGCGCCCCGCACATGAGCCTGACCCTATGAAGACGCGCAACGACAAGCAGCTGGTCGTCGGCCTGGACATCGGCACCAACAAGGTGACCGCGATCGTGGGCGAGTACGAGCCGGGCGAACCGATCGAGGTGATCGGCATCGGCTCGCACGTCTCGCGCGGCATGAAGCGCGGCTCGGTCGTGGACATCGAATCGACCGTGCACTCGATCCAGCGCGCGGTGGAAGAGGCCGAGCTGATGGCCGGCTGCGACATCCGCTCGGTGTTCGCCTCGATCTCCGGCAGCCACCTGGAGACCAAGAACTCGCACGGCACCGCCGCGATCCGCGACCGCGAAGTCACCCCCGGCGACCTGGAGCAGGTGCTGGAGGCGGCCAGCGCGGTGGCGATCCCTGCCGATCGCAAGGTCCTTTATAAGGAGTCGCAGGAGTACCGCATCGACGGCCAGGACGGTATCCGTTCGCCGGTCGGCATGAGCGGCGTGCGCCTGGAAGCCTCCGTGCACCTGGTCACCGGCGCGGCCGCCGCGGTTCAGAACATTTCCAAGTGCATCCAGCGTTGCGGGCTCTCCGTGGACGAACTGGTGCCGTCGGCGGTGGCCAGCGCCAAGTCGGTGCTCACCGACGACGAGCGCGAACTGGGCGTCTGCCTGGTCGATATCGGCGCCGGCACCACGGACATCGCCATCTATACGCAGGGCTCGATCCGCTACACCAAGTCGCTGCCGGTCGGCGGCGACCAGGTCACCAACGACATCGCCTATGGCGTGCACACGCCGACCGCGCATGCCGAGGAGATCAAGATCAAGTACGCCTGCGCGCTGGCGCAGCTGGCGCACGCCGAGGAGACGATCCAAGTGCCCAGCGTCGGCGACCGCCCGCCGCGCCGGCTCGCCCGGCAGTCGCTCGCGCAGAGCGTGCAGGCGCGCTACGAGGAGATCTTCGAGATGGTGCAGGACGAGCTGCGCCGCTCCGGCTACGACAGCCTGGTCGCCGCGGGCGTCGTGCTGACCGGCGGCGCCTCCCGCATGGAAGGCGCGCTGGAGCTGGCCGAGGAGATCTTCCACAAGATGGTGCGCATCGGCGTGCCGCAGCACGTCACCGGCCTCGGCGACGTGGTCGCCAACCCGCTGCATTCCACCGGCGTGGGGTTGTTGCTGCATGGAGCGCGCGCTGGCGGCGTGCGGATCAGCCATCCCGTCGGCGGCAGCGTTGGCGGTCTGGTGGACAAGGTGCGCGGCTGGATTACCAAGAACTTTTAAGTGATGGCGCGGAGCGCCATCGCGGGCGAATGGAGGTTCGCCCACCACCGCAGGCCGGCAGGACGTCGGACCCGCGGTTACAACGACAACGAAGCTCTACGGAGGACGGGAAATGTTTGAATTGATCGAAAAACTGGCACCCAACGCGGTCATCAAGGTCATCGGCGTAGGCGGCGGCGGCGGCAACGCCGTGGCACACATGCTGAGCGCCAACATCGAAGGCGTCGAGTTCGTCGTCGCCAACACCGACGCGCAGGCGATGAAGAACTGCGGCTCGCGCACCCACCTGCAGCTCGGCGCCAATGTCACCAAGGGCCTGGGCGCGGGCGCCAATCCGGAAGTCGGCCGCCAGGCCGCGTTGGAGGATCGCGAGCGCATCGAGGAGATGCTCGACGGCGCCGACATGGTGTTCATCACCGCCGGCATGGGCGGCGGCACCGGTACCGGCGCGGCACCGGTGGTGGCGCAGCTGGCCAAGGAGAAGGGCATCCTCACCGTGGCGGTGGTGACCAAGCCGTTCCCGTTCGAGGGTCGCCGCCGCATGCAGGTGGCGATGAAGGGCATCGAGGACCTGTCCCAGCACGTCGATTCGCTGATCACCGTGCCGAACGAGAAACTGCTGTCGGTACTCGGCCGCGAAGTGACGCTGCTCAATGCCTTCAAGGCCGCCAACGACGTGCTCCAGGGCGCCGTGCAGGGCATCGCCGACCTGATCACTGCCCCGGGCCTGATCAACGTCGATTTTGCCGACGTGCGCACCGTGATGTCCGAGATGGGCATGGCCATGATGGGCTCGGGCACCGCCCGCGGCGACGACCGTGCCCAGGCCGCGGCCGAGGCGGCGATCAACAACCCGCTGCTGGAAGACGTCAACCTCAATGGCGCCTGCGGCATCCTGGTCAACGTCACCGCCGGTCCGAACCTGACCATGCGCGAGTTCGACGAGATCGGCCGGGTCATCCACGACTTCGCCAGCGAAGATGCCACCGTGGTGATCGGCACCTCGCTCGACCCGGAAATGCAGGACGACGTGCGCGTGACCGTGGTCGCCACCGGCCTCAATCGCGCGACGGCCACCCGCCAGGCCCCGCGTGCCGTGGCCACCCAGCAGGTGGAGATGCGCCAGCGCCCGCGCCCGGTGGTGCTGCGCACCGGCACCGGCAATGAGGTGGTGGACTATGCCGCCCCGGAGGCGGTCGTGTCGCATACCCGCTCCGAGCCGCCGGCCAAGGGTGCCGATCCCAGCTTCGACTATCTGGATATTCCGGCGTTCTTGCGCCGTCAGGCCGACTGAATAGCACTCACCGGAGGCCCTTGCGAAAATTGAACAAAACACCAGATCGACGAGTCAGTAAATGACGCGGCCCGCCAGGCGTCTATCACCTGTGTGATTTCCGTGACCGTCCGATGGTGATTTTGGGGTGAAGGCAGCGCACCGAGGACCGGTGCGCGCACCGGCTGGCAAAGGAACCGCCGGCCTGTCCGCCCCTTTGCGCCGGATACCCGTCCTCCCGGCGCAAGGGGGTGTGTCGCGGTAAATGGTTGAGGCGGCGGGGAATTGCCGGGCTTAGTGACCGGCGTCACGTATGAAGGAAAGCTAAAGAGGCGACCAGACTGTACGGTACGGTTTGCTATTGCCACAGGTTAAGACTGTGTTAGCATCCGACCCCTGATTGGCTGCTGCCTACACTGGTACCTATAAAAATGATCAAGCAGCGTACGCTCAAGAACATCATCCGTGCGACCGGCGTCGGCCTGCACACCGGCGACAAGGTTTACATGACCTTGCGCCCCGCCGCGCCGAACACGGGCATCGTGTTCCGCCGTACGGATCTCAATCCGCCGGTCGACATCCATGCGCGCCCGGATTGCGTGGGCGATACCCGGCTGTCCACCACGCTGGTCAAGGGCGACGTGCGCGTCTCCACCGTCGAGCACCTGCTCTCGGCGATGGCGGGCCTGGGCATCGACAACGCCATCGTGGAGCTGTCCGCGCCGGAAGTGCCGATCATGGACGGCAGCGCCGGTCCCTTTGTGTTCCTGCTGCAGTCGGCAGGCATCGAGGAGCAGGGCGTCGCCAAGCGCTTCATCCGCATCAAGAAGCCGATCAAGGTGCAGGAAGGCGACAAGTGGGCCAGCTTCGAGCCGTTCGAGGGCTTCAAGGTCGGCTTCTCGATCGAGTTCAACCACCCGATCATCTCCAAGCGCACCTCGCGCGCCGAGATCGACTTCTCCACGACCTCCTTCGTCAAGGAAGTCAGCCGCGCGCGTACCTTCGGCTTCATGCGCGATATCGAGATGCTGCGCGAGCACAACCTGGCGCTGGGCGGCTCGATGGACAACGCCGTGGTGCTGGACGACTACCGCGTGCTCAACGAGGACGGCCTCCGTTACGAGGACGAGTTCGTCAAGCACAAGATCCTGGACGCCATCGGCGACCTGTATCTGCTCGGCCACAGCCTGATCGGCGCCTACCACGCGCACAAGTCGGGCCACGAGCTCAACAACAAGCTGCTGCGTACCCTGATCGCCGATCCCGCCGCTTGGGAAGAGGTGGTGTACAAGGACGATCCGGCCGTCTCGCCGATCTCCTACGCGCATCCGGCCCAGGCGATCTGATCCGACCGACGCCTGCCGCGAAGGCCGCCCCGCAAGAGGCGGCCTTCGTCGTTTCTGTGACGCAGGCCGTCCGCAATACACGTCCGGATTCACGCTACGGCGACATGTCGGGGTGTACCTGCCCTCCCACCGTGCTATAAACCTTCTGCCGCCCTCGGGGTGGCAAGGGGGAAAACGGTGCCCGCCGGGCACACGCGAAGGCACGGCGCCCCGCGCCAGTCAGTCCTTGGCGACCGGGAATCCAGCAGTTTCGGCGATGGACGCCAGCTCGAGGAACAGTCCCTTCAGTTCGGGGTCTGTGATTGATGCTGCGGCGGCTTTGAGATGGATGGCTGCGGCAGGCGAAAGCGGTTTTGACCGATCCGGTTCCGTTGCGGCCGGTCGGGGGGGAGCCACTTTCACGGTGACCGAACCGGCGCTCGTGCCGATGGCACGTGCGGTAGCGAGTATCTGCGCCTGCATCAGGCGCAGGCGAGCTGCCCAGGCCGGTGAGGACGCCAGGAAGACGAGGCGGCCGTTGCGCAGGTGGGCGAATCGCACCTGTTCGCGCAAGGGCGTCGGCAGCGTCTGGCGCAGGGCACGATCCAACGCATCCAGCTCACCGGCCTTCTTGGCCAGCGAGGCGAACGAACCGCATTCGGCCAATGGCTTGGGGCCACGGTCGATGCGGCGGGAGGCGGGAGAATCGGCGCGCTGCATGGCCGTCATCTGAAGTGAAGAAAAGCAATGCAGATCATACTCGTATCCCGCTCCCGGAAAGTGCCCAAGACCCTCGATCTGGGCCAGCGGCGGTTGCGCTGGCGGCTGGCGGGGCTGGCGATGGCGGCGGTGGTCGGGTGTGGCGTACTGGGCGCCGCGGTGGCGCTGACGGTATCCAGCCCTCGCGACCGCGCGCTGGCCGAAATCCAGCAGCTCAAGCAACAGATTCGCGACCAGGACACGCAACTGGCGGGCGTGCGCAAGGACTCCCAGCGTGAACTCGACGCCCTGGCGGTCAAGCTCGGCCAGCTCGAGGCGCAGTCCACCCGTCTCAATGCATTGGGCGAACGGCTGACCGAGGTCGGCAAGCTCGATCCGGATGAATTCAACTTCGACCAGCAGCCCGCGATGGGCGGTCTGGAAGACACCGCCGGCAGCGCCTACGCCCTGCCGCCGACGCTGGACAAGAGCATCGACCAGCTCGCTGGCCAGTTCGACGTCCAGCAGGCGCAGCTGTCCGCGCTGCAGAGCCTGCTGCTGGACGCCAAGATCGATTCCAACCTCAAGCCCACCGGCATGCCGGCCTCGGGTTACATCTCCTCCTATTTCGGCGTGCGCCCGGATCCGTTCGACGGCCACAGCGCGCGCCACACCGGTCTGGACATCGCTGTGCCGTTCGGCTCGGCGGTCCATGCCGTGGCCGAAGGCATGGTGACCTTCACCGGTGTGCGCAGCGGCTACGGCAAGGTGGTCGAGATCGACCACGGCAATGGCTACATGACCCGCTATGCCCACAACAGCAAGTTGCTGGTGCATCCGGGCCAGCGCGTGCGCGTCGGCGAGGTGGTCTCGCAGGCCGGCTCGACCGGTCGTTCGACCGGTCCGCACGTGCATTTCGAGGTCTGGTACAAGGGTCGCGTGGTCAATCCGCTGGCCTACGTGAAGAACCACCGCTGAGCCCGTAGCCGGCCTTCAGGAGCCCGCGTTCGGGCGGTACTCCTGGCCTTGCGCTGGCCGATTGCCTTAGCCGCAGGCGAGCTCCTGCGGGTTCCCGCGCGGGGCGACGCTCGACCCTCTTGAATCCCCCGCCCTCCGCCGCCATCCCGGCCAGCTGGAGCGGCTGTAGTAACATGTCTCCTTTCGCCCGTGGACGCCGCGGGCCTTCAGCCTTCACTGACGGAAGATCGATGTTCAATCGCGCCCTGACCAGCCTTTTCGGTAGCCGCAACGAGCGGGTGCTGCGCCAGCTTTCCAAGACCGTTGCGCGGATTAACGCGCTGGAATCGGAGTTCGAGAAGCTGGACGACGCGGGGCTGCGCGGCAAGACCGACGAGTTCAAGGAGCGCGTGGCCAAGGGCGAGACGCTCGACAGGCTGCTGCCCGAGGCCTTCGCCGTGGTGCGCGAAGGCGCCAAGCGCGTACTCGGCATGCGCCACTACGACGTGCAGATGATCGGCGGCATGGTGCTGCACCAGGGCAAGATCGCCGAGATGCGCACCGGCGAAGGCAAGACGCTGGTGGGCACGTTGCCGGTCTACCTCAACGCCCTCGAAGGCAAGGGTGTGCACGTGGTCACCGTGAACGACTACCTCGCCCGCCGCGACTCGGCACAGATGGGCAAGCTCTACAACTTCCTTGGCCTGAGCGTGGGTGTGGTGTATCCGGGCATGGACCACGGCGACAAGCATGCCGCCTACGCCGCCGACATCACCTACGGCACCAACAACGAATTCGGCTTCGACTACCTGCGCGACAACATGGCGTTGTCGAAGGAGCAGCGCTACCAGCGCGGACTCAACTACGCGATCGTCGACGAGGTCGACTCGATCCTGATCGACGAGGCGCGCACGCCGCTGATCATCTCCGGCCCGGCCGAGGACTCCCCGCAGCTCTATCTCGCGGTCAACCGCATCGTGCCGCAGATGAAGCGCCAGCCGACCGAAGATGGCGCTGGCGACTACTGGGTCGACGAGAAGCAGAAGCAGGTGCACCTGTCCGAAGAAGGCATGGCGCACGCCGAGGAACTGCTGCGCAAGGCCGGCGTGATTGATCCGGAGAGCGGACTGTATGACGCGCGCAACCTGGCGGTGGTGCACCACCTCAACGCCGCCCTGCGCGCCAACGCGATCTACCAGCGCGACGTCGATTACATCGTGCGCGACGGCGAAGTGATCATCGTAGACGAGTTCACAGGCCGCACCCTGGCTGGCCGGCGCTGGTCGGACGGCCTGCACCAGGCGGTCGAAGCGAAGGAGGGCGTGCCGATCCAGCGCGAGAATCAGACGCTGGCGACGGTGACCTTCCAGAACCTGTTCCGCATGTACAAGAAGCTGGCCGGCATGACCGGTACGGCCGATACCGAGGCGTACGAGTTCCAGACCATCTATGGCCTGGAGGTGGTGGTCATCCCCACCCACAAGCCGATGATCCGCAAGGACAACCTGGACATCGTGTTCCTCAGCCAGCAGGCCAAGTACCGCGCCGTGGTCGAGGACATCAAGGACTGCCACAAGCGTGGCCAGCCGGTGCTGGTCGGCACCACCTCGATCGAGGTGTCGGAGCTGTTGTCCGACATGCTGACCAAGGCCAAGGTCCCGCACGAAGTGCTCAACGCCAAGCAGCACGAGCGCGAGGCGCACATCGTGGCGCAGGCCGGCGCGCCCGGCTCGGTGACCATCGCCACCAACATGGCCGGCCGCGGTACCGACATCGTGCTCGGCGGCAGCCTGGAAGCCGCGCTCGCCGCTCTGCCGGAGGACGCCTCCGAGGTCGACCGCCAGCGCGTCAAGAGCGAATGGAAGAAGCGCCACGAGCAGGTGCTCGCCGCCGGCGGCCTGCACATCGTCGGCACCGAGCGGCACGAATCCCGACGCATCGACAACCAGCTGCGTGGTCGCTCCGGTCGCCAGGGCGATCCGGGTTCGTCGCGCTTCTACCTGGCGCTGGAGGACAACCTGCTGCGCATCTTCGGCGGCGAGGGCCTGGTGCGATGGATGAAGCGCTTCGGCATGAAGGAGGATGATCCGCTCGAGGAGCGCATGATCAGCCGCCAGATCGAGAAGGCGCAGCGCAAGGTCGAGCAGCACAACTTCGACATCCGCAAACACCTGCTGGAGTTCGACGACGTCGCCAACGACCAGCGCAAGGTGATCTACCGCCAGCGCGACGAATTGCTGGAGGGCGAGGACGTCTCGGCAACCATCGCGGATATCCGCGAAGATGTGGTCGAGTCGATCGTCAACGCCCACGTGCCGCCGGACAGCATCGACGAGCAGTGGGACATCGCCGGTCTCGAGCGTGCGCTGGACAGCGAGTTCGGCATCGCCACGGGCCTGAAGGCCTGGGTCGAGCAGCAGCACGAGCTGGAAGCCGCGCAGATCCGCGACCACGTGCGCGAGGCGATGGACCAGGCCTTCAAGGCCAAGGAGGCGCAGATCGGCGCCGAGACCATGCGCCAGCTCGAGAAGCACATCATGCTGAGCGTGGTCGACAATGCCTGGAAGGAGCACCTGGCGAGCATGGACTACCTGCGCCAGGGCATCTACCTGCGCGGTTATGCGCAGCAGGATCCCAAGCAGGCGTTCAAGCGCGAGTCGTTCGAGCTGTTCGCCGAGATGCTCAACCGCATCAAGACCGAAGTCGTGCAGATGCTCGCGCGCGTGCGCATCCGCAGCGAGGAAGAAGTCATCGCGATGGAAGCCGAACAGCAGCGCCTGGCGGCGCGCCTGCAGCAGCAGATGCTCGCCAGCGGCGGTGGTGCCCCGGTCAACGCGCTGGGCAACGATGCTCCGCCCTCGGCCGCCGCGGGTACCGTGCACCACGAAGGCCCGAAGATCGGCCGCAATGATCCGTGCCCGTGCGGTTCGGGCAAGAAGTACAAGCACTGCCACGGCCAGCTGGCCTGATTACGCGATGCGTCCTCCCCCTTCGGGGAGAGGACCAAGATGGTGGCCGGGGCTCGCGATGAGCCACTACGGCGGGCCTTGATGACGCGTGGGTGAGGTCGTGGCAAGAACGGCCCCGCACCCCTAGCCCTCTCCCCCGAGGGAGGTGTAGAAGATCAGTCCCCGCCGCCAGGCGGCCGCTTGCGATGCGGCTCCGCATTGACCGTGATGTACTGCGGTTCTTCCTGGTCCAGCCGCAGCGCAGTCAGCTGGCCGCCCCATACGCAGCCGGTGTCGATCGCGTACACGCCCAGGCCGGCGAAGCGGCCGAGCGCGGACCAGTGCCCGCAGACCATCCTGCCTTCGCGCCGGCGCATGCCCGGCACGGCGAACCACGGATACAGCCCGGGCTTCTGCGAACCCGGGATGCCCTTGGCCTCGAAGTCGATCCGTCCGTTGACGTCGCAGTAGCGCATGCGCGTCATGGTGTTGATCGACGCGCGGAAACGCTCGATCCCCTGCAGCCGGCTCGACCAGGCGGCCGGGCGGTTGCCGAACAGGTTGCGCAGCAATCGCGGGTGGCGCGGGCTGGACAGCTCGCGCTCCACTTCCTGCGCCGCGCGCAACGCCTGGCGCAGCGTCCACGACGGGGCCAACCCGGCGTGCACCATGCCCCATCCCAATACTTCGTCGTAGTGCATCAACTTCTGGTTGCGCAGCCACTCGAAAAGTACCGGCGCGTCGTCGGCGAACAGTACCTCCCGTAGCTCGGGATTGACCCGCGACTGCGCGTCCGGCTTGCGCTGTGCGATCGCCAGCAGGCTCAGGTCGTGGTTGCCCAGCGTGACCACCACGTTCTCGCGCAGGCCGTGAAGCATCCGCAGCACCTGCAGCGATTCGCCGCCCCGGTTGACCAAATCGCCGCAGAACCACAACTGGTCATCGGCAGGGTCGAACCGCAACTTGTCGAGCAGGCGCGACAGCTCCGGGTAACAGCCTTGCACGTCGCCGATTGCATATGTCGCCATCAGAACTCGTCCGTCCAGAACCGATCCATGGCAGGCGAACCCTCGGGTGTGCGTTCCATCAGTGCAGGGTGCGCGGTATGGACAGCGTGAACGGGGGAATCGGCGTCTCGAAGCGCGTGCCGTCGTCGGCGAGCATCTGGTAGCTGCCGCGCATCGTGCCGACGGCGGTGTCCAGCACGGCACCGGAACTGTACTGGTAGCGGTCGCCCGGCCGCATCCACGGCTGGTCGCCGACCACGCCCTCGCCGCGCACTTCTTCCACCTTGCCGTTGGCGTCGGTGATCACCCAGTGGCGGGTGAGCAGCCGCGCGGGCATGTCGCCGGCGTTGTGCAGCGTCACGGTGTAGGCGAACACGTAGCGGTTGTCGTGCGGCTTGGACTGGTCGGGGACGAAACGGGTTTCGACCTGCACGTCGATCGTGTAGGAAGCTTTGGGATTCATGCGCCGATTGTACGGCCTGCGCGCAAGCCTGCGCGTGTAGACGGCGCGTCAGGCGGGAAGCTTTGCCAGGCGCACGAAGTCGCCGGGCGCGAGAGTCTCGGCGCGCGCCTTCGGATCGACTCCTGCGCTGGCAATGGCATCGCTGTCGAGCAGGTTCTTCAACCCATTGGCGAGGGTCTTGCGCCGCTGCGCGAAGGCGGCCTTGACGATCGCGTGCACGCGATCGGGATCGGCGTCGTGGCGCTCGTGCGCGGCCAGCGGCACCAGCCGCACGACCGCCGAATCCACCTTCGGCGGCGGGCGGAACGCGCCCGGTGGCACCGTGAACAGCGGCTCGACCCGGCAAGCCAGCTGCAGCATCACCGATAGACGGCCATAGACCTTGCTGCCGGGCGCCGCCGCCATGCGGTCGACCACTTCCTTCTGCAGCATGAAATGCATGTCCTGGATCGCGGCGGCGTGGTCGACGCAATGGAACAGGATCGGGCTGGAAATGTAGTAGGGAAGGTTGCCGGCCAGGCGCACCCGCGGCACGCCCAGACGCTGCGCCAGTGCGGTGAAGTCCACCTTGAGCACGTCGGCATGGACGATTTCCAGCATGCCCACGGTGTTTGCGCGCGCCTGAAGATCGGGAATGAGGTCGGTGTCCAGTTCGATCGCGACGAGCTGGCCCGCGGCGGTCAGCAGCGGCAGCGTAAGCGCGCCTTCGCCCGGGCCGATCTCAACGACGCGATCGCCCGTCTTGGGCGCGATCGCGCCGACGATGCGCTCGATGTAGCGCTTTTCGTGCAGGAAGTGCTGGCCGAAGCTTTTCTTGGGGCGGGCGTTCATCGGAATTTCTCGCTTACCCCGGAGAGCCGGAGCGGCTGGCCAGCTCCACCGCCATCCGGGCGGCGGCGATCAGGCTGGACGGATCCGCGCGGCCGGTGCCGGCCAGGTCGAGCGCGGTGCCGTGATCGACCGAGGTGCGGATGAAAGGCAGGCCGAGGGTAATGTTGACGGTGCGATCGAAGGCTTCGCTCTTGAGTACGGGCAGCGCCTGGTCGTGGTACATCGCCAGCACGGCGTCGTAGCGTCCCCGCTGCGCCGGTACGAAGGCGGTATCCGCGGGCAACGGACCAAGCAAGTGCATGCCCTGGTCGCGAAGCCACGCCAGCGTGGGCTCGATCACGTCCAGCTCCTCGCGGCCGAGGTGACCGCCCTCGCCGGCATGCGGATTGAGACCGAGTACCGCGATGCGTGGAGCGGGAATGCCGAACCTGGCCTTGAGTTCGTCGTGCATGATGCGCAGCGTGCGCGCCAGCGTCTGGCCGGTGATCGCCGCGGGCACTGCGCCCAGCGGCAAATGCGTGGTGGCCAGCGCAACCCGTAGCTCAGGACTGGCCAGCATCATCACGACGTCCGCGCCGGCGCGATGGGCGAAGAACTCGGTATGACCGCTGAAGGGGATGCCGGCGTCGTTGATCGACGCCTTCTGCAACGGCGCCGTGACCACCGCCGCATAGCTGCCGGCCAGGCAGCCATCCGCGGCCTCCGCCAGCGTGGTCAGGACGTGGCGCGCATTGCGTGGATCGGGCTTGCCGGGGTGCTCCTCCACCACCAGCGGCACATGCTGGACGCGCAGGCTGCCCGGCACGTGCGCATGCAATTGGCCGTCGTCTTCATGCAGTTCCAGCGGTACGCCGCAACGCGCTGCAGCGCGGCGCAACAGGTCGCGGTCGGTGATGGCGACCAGTCCGGCCGCGAGCGGCGTCGATGCGAGCCGGACAAGCAGTTCGGGGCCGACGCCGGCCGGTTCCCCGGCGGTCAGCGCCAGTCGGGGCAGGCCGGCGTTCAAGGCACGACTCAGCTCTTGTCCCGCGCGTCGGGATCCTTGAGCTCCGGCACCAGGATGTTGACGTAGGCATCCGAGCGCAGCTGCCGCAGGAAATCCTCATAGGCCTGCTCGGCCTTGCGGTTGCCGATCGCCTGGCGCGCCTGGTTGCGCTCGCTCTCCTCGGTCACGTCGCTCTTGCGCGTGCCTTCCAGCTGCAGGATGTGCCAGCCGGCCTCGCTCTGGAATGGTTGGGAAACCTCGCCGTCCTTGAGCTGGGAGAGCTGCTGGGCGATCGTGCCGCCCCACTGGTCGCGCTGGAACCAGCCCATGTCGCCGCCGGCATTGGCGGTGGTCGGGTCCTTGGAGTTCTCCTTCGCCAGCTTGGCGAAGTCCTCATGCTTGTTGACGATGCGGTTGTACAGGTCCTGCGCCTTCTGCTGCGCCTGCTCGGGCGTCACCAGCTCGCTCGGGCGGATCAGGATCTGGCGGGCGTGGTACTCGGTGACCACCTGCCGGCTGGGCTCGCGCTGGTCGACCAGCTTGAGGATGTGGAAGCCGGTGGGGCCGCGCAGCGCCGCGCTGACCTGGCCAGGCTTCATGCCGGAGATGGTGTCGGCGAAAGCCGGCGGGATCTCGTCCATCTTGCGCCAGCCGAGGTCGCCGCCTTCGAGCGCGTCCTGAGCGTCGGAGTAGCGGATCGCCGCGGCGTTGAAGTCCATGCCGCCCTTGATCGCATCGAGCGCCTCCTGTGCCTTGGCCTGCGCCGCGGCGATGTCGTCCGCACTGCCGCCGGCCGGAATCGAGACCTGGATGTGCGCCAGATGCACTTCACCCGCCTTGTAGGTGGGGCTGTTGAGCAGGTTGTTGATTTCACTGTCGGTGATGTTGACCGAATCGCGCACCACGCTCTCGTGCAGGCGCTGGACCATGAGCTGGTCGCCCAGCTGGGTGCGGAAGGCGGCAAAACCCTGCCCGCTCTGCTCGACCGCCTGCTGCAACTGCTCTGGCGTCAGGTGGTTCTGCTGGGCGACCGCGGCGACGGCCTGGTCGATGTCCGAATCCGACACGCGGATGCCCTGGTCGGCGGCCTTGGCCACCTGCAGTTTCATCAGCACCAGGCGGTCGAGCACCTGGCGCTTGAGCACGTCCTCCGGCGGGAGCTGGCCGGGGTTGCTGGCGTACTGCTGCTTGACCGAGCGCATGGCCTCATCCAGTTCGCTCTGCAGGATCACGCTGTCGTCGACCACCGCGATGATGCGGTCGAGCGGCTGCGTGCCCGAGGCCGAGGCGTCGCCCTGGCCCTGGGCCTGGGGCAGCAGCTGGGCCTGGACGGGCAGGACGGTGGCCGCGGCGAGCGCGAGGAGGAGCAGCGCGGTGGGTTGCTTCATCGGTCGGAACCTTCAATCGCCTGCGCGGCGATGGTTGAGGAGGCGGTGCCAGGGGGCTAGTCGTGCCGGTCGACAACCGTGGATCGCAACGGCAGCGGAAAGTTCGCGGCCAGGCCGTTACTGATAGCCAAGAATACCACGCCGCAGCACGTCTTCCGTCTGGCCGTTGAAGGCGCCCAGGCCCTTGAAGACCAGCTCGAACATCAGCGCGTTGTTCGTACGGCCCCGCTCGGCGACCGGTCCGCTGGCGACGACATAGTGGCGCCCAACCACCCTCAGAGCGACGCAACAACTGTCGTATTCCACACCGGCAAGCGCTTCCACCGTGCGTTGGTCACGCACCGAATAAACCCATCGCCCAAGCAGGCGCCAGCGCTCGGAAATCGGATAAATTGCTGACGCGTCATACTGCTCTACATAATTTCGCCGGTAGCGGTAAGAAAAGTTGAAGATGCCGTCCGCTCCGATGCGCCGCTGCAATCCCAGCGTGCCCAGGTCAGTTTGGCGGGTGTTCGGGCTCCACTGGTAAGCGCTGTTCAGGCGCCAACGCTCGGTCAACTGCACGCCCAGCTCGGCCACATAGTCAGAACGCGTCCAGTCCGTCGGCGCAGCAGCGGTGGTCGCGCTATTGGGAAGCTGAACACGTTGCGGCGCGAAGTAGTGGATCTGGCCGATGCTGGCGGAAAGCCGCTCCACGCCATCGTCGTCCAGCAAACGCGTGGTGAGCGCCGCAGTGAGATCGTTGGCGTTCATCTGGCGATCGGCGCCCGAGAACTGGTTGGGTGAGAACAGTTGCCAGTAGTCGAACGACATGCGTCGCGTGTCGAACAGCGGCAAGTCGTCCTGGTTGCGGTAGGGCACGTACAGGTAGTAGAGCCGCGGTTCGAGCGTCTGCGTGTACGTGGTGCCGAACAGGGATGTCGCACGCTCGAATACCAAACCGGTATCTAGGCTCGCGATCGGGAGCGCGCGGCTCGGCGTGCGGTCACCGAAGGGCGACACCTGCGTGGTGCTCAGCGGACCGCGGTAGCCGTAGGTCGCGTAATTGCCGCTCAGTTCGTAGGCGGTGTATCGGTAGGCCAGCTTCGGTCGCACGAACCAGGCGGCGCCACGGAAGTCGGCATCCACGTAGGGGTACAGATCAAGCCGGTTGCCTTCGATGGCGTTCTCTTTGCGGAACGCTACCGCCTCGCTGTCCATCCCGAACTTGAGCCAGCGGGTGATCGGCACGTCCATTCCCAGCGTCGCCCGGGGCCACCGTTTGTATTGCACCACGGTATCGGGGAGGTAGGGATCTACGTTCTGATAACTGTCGGCGCCAAATGTCGCGCTCCACCAGTTTCCACGCCCGCGGATGTAGGCATTCGAGGCAAGCGTACCAATCGAGGAGGTATACAGGTCATTGCCGAAATCGCGCAGGTAACTGCGGTCGGAGGCCCGATTGATGCTAGTGGTAAACGACCATGGTCCCCAGAGGCGCGTAGCGTCGCCATATTTGAGCAGCCAGCGATCATTGCCCTTGGTCGGGTCCGCATCAGAACTGTTATCACCGTGGTCGTTAGGCAAGTATTCGAAGTTCAGCTGGCCGCGGGTGCCAGGAACCAGGTAGCGGAACTCGCCGGCCAGCATCGCACCGCGCTGGGTATAGATGCGCGGCTCGATCGTGGCGTCGTAGTTCGGCGCCAGGTTCAGGTAGTAGGGGATGGCGAACATCGTCCCCGACCGGTTCGAACTGCCGAAGGTCGGGTACAGGAAGCCGCTCTTGCGCCGGTTGTCGACCGGAAAGGTGAAGTAGGGCAGGTACAGGAACGGCACGTCGGCGAAGCGCATGGTCGCGCCGTGCGCCTTGCCCACGCCGGTGGACTTGTCGATCTCCAGGCTCTTTGCGCGCACTTCCCAAAGATGGTGGCCGACATCGCAGGTCGAATAGCTCACCAGGTTGTAGCGGCTGCGCTGGGCGTCGAGCAGTTCACCGCGCGCGGCGGTGCCATTGCCGCGCGACTGCAGCAGCTGGTAGCGCACGTTCTCGGCCACGCCGCGGTTGGCCTGGGTGTTGCCGCGCAGGCGGTCGGCGCTGAGCAGCTCACCGGCTTCCTGGTAGCGCACGTTGCCCTGCGCGTCGTAGTCGGTGGTGGTGTCGTTGTAGTCGATCCGGTCGCCACGCAGCAGCTGGTCGGCGCGCTCGATGCGCACGTTGCCCGAAAGCCGGTAAACCGCGCGGTTGGAGCTGTCCACGTGGGCGGCGTCGACGACCGTGTCGGAGGTCTCGCGCAGCGCGGCGTCGCGCGGGAGCGTTGGATCGTAGAACTCCAGCAGGGCGTTGGGCCGGCACAGCGCGAAGCTTTCCGGGCGCGCCGGACAGTGGAACGCACCCAGCGGGCAGCTCGATACCCCGGCGGCGCTGGTTGGCGCGGCGGGAGCCGCCGCCTCGGGCGCCGCGGTCTGGGCCTCGACCGGGCCGCCGAACAGGGCGAGGGCTGCGGCGACCGCCAGCAGGCGGCGTGGGGGCAAAGCGCGCGGGATCGTGTGGCTCAGCGTCACGGTGGGCTGTCGGCGTTCGTCAGGACGCGTAAAACTAGCAGAAAGGGTGCATGGCCGGCAGGAGCGCCCCGGGCCTGACGCCCCGTAGGGTGGGCTTCAGTCCACCGCTTTCCCCCGAGGAGGTTGGCTGGAAAACCCACCCGACGGGGCGCTGCACTCAGCTCATCAACGCCGCGACGTGCGCGGCGGCGCTGGTGGTCAGGGCGTCGAGGTCGTAGCCGCCCTCGAGGGTGGAAACGACGCGGCCGCCCGCGTGCAGACGGGCGATGTCCACCAGTTGCGCGGTCAGCCACGCATAGTCGTCGGCGTCCAGCTGCAACTGCGCGAGCGGGTCGGCGCGGTGGGCGTCGAAGCCGGCCGAGACCAGCAGCAGTTGCGGGCGGAAGGCGTCCAGCCGCGGCAGCAGCCGTTCCTCCCAGGTTTCCCGGAAAGCCCGCGAGCCGGTCTGCGGCGGCAGGGGGACATTGAGCAGGTTGCCTACGCCGGTTTCATCCGCCCCGCCGGTTCCGGGGTAGAGCGGCGACTGGTGGCTGGAGACGAAGAGCACGCGCGGCTCGCGCGCGAAGATGTCCTGGGTGCCGTTGCCGTGGTGCACGTCGAAGTCGGCGATCGCCACGCGCTCCAGGCCATGTTCCGCCAACGCGTGCGCGGCGCCGACCGCGACGTTGTTGAACAGGCAGAAGCCCATCGCCTGGTCGGCCGTGGCGTGATGGCCGGGCGGGCGCACAGCGCAGAACGCTCGGCTGGCACGTTCGTTGAGCACGGCATCGACCGCGGCGGCCACGGCGCCGGCAGCGCGCAGCGCGGCTTCGGCCGAGGCGGGCGACATCAGCGTGTCTTCGTCCAGCCGCACGACGCCATCGACCGGCGCGCTGGCGAGGATGCGCGCCACGTACGCCGGATCGTGCACGCGCTCGAGCGCATCGATGCTGGCGCGTGGCGCCTCGATGCGGTCCAGCGTGGCAAAACGGTCGCGGTCGAGCGCCGCCAGGATGGCGTGCAGGCGCGCGGGAGATTCGGGATGGCCAGGACCGGGGTCGTGCTGCAGGCAGGCAGGATGGGTATAGAGCCGCAGCATCGGGGTGGGTCAGCCGCGCGGGCGGCGCTCGTGCTGCCAGATCACCTCGCCGTGGCCGCCGGCACGCGCCAGCACGCGGCAGATCACGAACAGCAGGTCCGACAGCCGATTGAGGTAGCGCTGTGCCTGCGGCCGCACTCCTTCGTTGCGCGCGAGCGAGATCACCTCGCGCTCGGCGCGGCGGCACACCGTGCGCGCCAGATGGCAACAGGCCGCCGCCATGCCGCCGCCGGGCAGGATGAACTCCTTCAGCGGCGGCAGCGGTTCGTTGAAGCCGTCCAGTACCGATTCCAGCCGCGTGATGTCGGCGTCCTGGACCATGGCCATGCCGGGGATGCACAGCTCGCCGCCAAGGTCGAACAGCTCGTGCTGGACCTGGGTCAGCGCCTCGTGCACCTCGGCCGGCACGTCCGGGCAGGCGAGCACCATCCCGATCGTGCTGTTGAGTTCGTCCACTGTGCCGTAGGCGGCCACGCGGGCCGAGTCCTTCGGCACGCGTGAACCATCGCCCAGGCCGGTGCTGCCATCGTCGCCCGTGCGCGTGTAGATCTTCGACAGGCGGTTGCCCATCAGCGCGTCTGGCCTTCGTGCGCGAGAGCGCGGGTCAGTTGGGTCGCCAGCACGTGCACCGCCGCGCCCAGTCCGACGTACAGCGCGGTCACCTGCAGGAACGGCAGATACCAGTCGCCCATGTTCTGGAACCAGGCAGCCATGCTGCGCGGCGCCGGCACGCTGTCGCTTAGCCAGTAGAAGCTGCCGTTGGAAACCACGAAACAGACCGCCTCGCTGACCAGCAGCGCGGCCACGGCAAGGCCCGCGGTGGAAAGCTTCAGGCCGGCCTGGCGGCGGGCCAGCCAGCTGCCACCCAGCCACAGCGCGCCGTAGGCGGCGACCAGGAACCAGTAGGCCGGCGAGACGCAGTAGTGGCTCCAGAAGTTCAGGCCCTGGCCGCTGATCACCAGGTAGTCGACCAGCACGGCCTCGGCCATCAGCAGCGGGAACGCCCAGCGCCCGGCGCCGCGCAGCCAGAAGCCGGCGAGGAAGAACACGCCCCAGGACGCGTCCGGGAACGCCTCGAAATGATGGGTGTGCACGGCGCCACGGGTAATGGCCATCACCAGGGCAAGTGCCAGGAAGATGCCGAGGCGCTGGTTTCGCGTCATAGCCATGAGGTGCTCCGTAAGCAGGCGGCGTGAAGGGAGAAGGTAGACGGCTAGTTTAGCCGAAGCCCGTCCGGCTCATGCGACGCCTGCGTGTTCGGCCGTATCATCCGCCGCATGACTGTTCCCCCTTCCCCACGCGGGCCCGTGCTGATCGTCGGCGGCGGCCTGGTCGGCGCCAGCCTGGCGATCGCGCTGGACGTGGCCGGCGTCGACACGATGCTGGTCGAGGCTGCCGCGCCGCGCACCGATGCGCAGCCCAGCTACGACGAGCGCAACCTGGCGCTGGCCCGCGCCACCGTCAACGGGCTGGAGGCGATCGGCGTGTGGACCCACGCGCGCGAGGGCGCCACCGCGATCGAGCGCATCCACGTCAGCCGTGCCGGCGAATTCGGCAGCGTGCGGCTGCAGGCGCGCGAGGCCGGCGTGGATGCACTGGGCTGGACCTTGCCCGCGCGCGAACTGGGCGCGGCCTTGCTGCGCCGCCTGGACGAATGCACCCGCCTGCAGCGGCTGGCGCCCGCGACCCTGGAGGCAATCGAGCCGTTCGCAGAAGGCTGGCGCGCGCAGGTGCGTACCGGCGAAGGCGTGCGCCAAATCGACACGCCGCTGCTGGTCGGCGCCGACGGCACCGGTTCCTTCGTGCGCGGGCGACTGGGCATCGGCGCTGAAACTTTCGATTACGGGCAGACGCTGTTCGTCTGCACCGTCACCCCCGAACGCGAGCACGGCCATCGCGCGTACGAGCGCTTCAGCGACGAGGGTCCGGTCGCCCTGTTGCCGCTGGCCGGCCGTCGTTGCGGCCTGGTGCTCACGGTGCCGGGGTCGCAGGCCGAGGCGGTGGCGGCGATGGACGATGCGCAGTACCTCGCTCTGGCCCAGCGTCGCTTCGGCTGGCGGCTGGGACGACTGGCGCGGCCCGGCAAGCGCTTTCCGTACGCGATCCAGCGCGTGGCGGCCAACCGCCTGATCGCACCGCGCGCGGTGCTGGTCGGCAACGCCGCGCAGACGGTGCACCCGATCGGCGCGCAGGGCTTCAACCTGGGCCTGCGCGACGCGCTGACGCTGGCCGAACTCGTCGCCGCCGCGGCCGACCCGGGGGCCGAGCGCCTGCTCGCCACCTACGCGGCCCGGCGCGCGCCCGACCGCGAAGGGACCATGGCGATGAGCCATGGACTGGTGCAACTGGCCTGCCTGCCGCAGCCCTGGCTCGCCCCGCTGCGTTCGCTGGCGCTGCTCGCCTGCGACCGCGTGCCACCACTGAAGCATGCAGTGCTCCGCCGCGGCATGGGCTTCCGCGGGCAACCGCCGCGGGCGGTGCTGGAGCGCGCGCCGTGAGCACGCTCCGTTCCGAATCGCGCCGTCGCGCGCCGCTGCTCGACGTGGCGGTGGTCGGCGGCGGCATGGTCGGCGCCGCGGCCGCGCTGGCGCTGGCGCGTGCGGGTTTCGCCACTGCCCTGCTGGAAGCCCGCCCGCCGGCGCCATGGCGCGCGGAGGACGAGGTCGACCTTCGCGTGGTCGGGTTGGCCTCCTCGTCGATCGCGCTGCTTGGCGACATCGGCGTCTGGACGTCCATACGCGACCATCGCGCGGCGTCCTACGCACGGATGCACGTGTGGGATGCGCGCACCGGAGCCGCGGTCGACTTCGACGCCACCACCGAGGGGCGCGCCTGGCTGGGCTGGATCGTCGAGAACAGCCTGGTGCAATGGACGCTGTGGCAGGCGCTCGAATCGGCAGGCGTGCAGCGGCTTTGCCCCGCGGAAGTGACCGGCTTCCAGGCGCAGGCCGACCGCATCACGCTCGATGTCCGCAGGAGTCACCTTGTGGGCGATGCTCCTGCTCCGGGACATGAGGATGCGGGGACGTTGTCCGCACGTCTGCTGGTCGCGGCCGACGGTGCTGGGTCGCCACTGCGCCGACTGGCCGGGCTGGACACGCATGGCCATGACTACGGCCAGCGCGGCGTAGTCGCGCACGTCACCACCGAGCGCCCGCACCAGCACACCGCGTGGCAGCGTTTCCTGCCCGGTGGCCCGCTGGCGCTGCTGCCGCTGGCCGACGGGCGCAGTTCGATCGTGTGGTCGTTGCCCGAGTCCGAAGCGCAACGCGTGCTGGCGCTGGACGACGCGGCATTCTGCGCCGAACTCGGCGTGGCCAGCGATTTCCGCCTCGGTCCGGTGCTCGCGACCACCCGCCGCGCGGCCTTCCCCCTCAAGTTGCAGCTGGCCGATCACTATCAGGCCGAGCGCCTGGTGCTGCTGGGCGATGCGGCGCACGCGGTGCATCCGCTGGCAGGGCAGGGCGTGAACCTGGGCTTGCGCGACGTCGCCGAGCTGCGCGACACGCTGGTGGCTGCCCGCGAGGCAGGACGCGACATCGCCGCGCCGCACGTGCTGCGCCGCTACGCGCGACGCCGGCGCAGCGCCGACACGCTGGATGCGTGGAGCTTCGATGCGCTGGGTCGCATCTACGCATGGCAGGCGCCGCCGCTGGTGGCGGCGCGGGCGCTGGGCGTGCGCCTGGTCGACCGGTTGGCGCCGCTCAAGCGCCGCCTCGCCGCGCACGCCGCGGGCCGCTGATCCCACGCCGCGGCCGGACGCCGCGGAACCCGGCGCGGAGCGCCATCCCACCACCGGAGTCGTCGCCATGCGTCGCATCCTGTTTGCCCTGCTCTCGCTCCCCCTGGCCTTCGCCGCCTCGGCGAAGATGGTCCACCGGTCGGTCGAGTGGACCGATGGCGGCACCCGCTTCCACAGCGTGCTGGTCTACGACGATGCCGGCGCCGCCAAGCGGCCCGGCCTGGTGATGGTGCCCAACTGGTACGGCGTGAATGACGCGGCCATCAAGAAGGCCGAGATGATCGCCGGCAAGCAGTACGTGATCCTGCTGACCGACATGTACGGCCAGAACGTGCGCCCGACCAGCAACGACGAAGCCAAGGCCGCGGTCCAGCCGCTATACGCCGATCGCGCTTTGATGCGCCATCGCGTGAACACGGCGCTGGCGCAACTGAAAGCGCAGGCCGGCGCCGCGCCGCTGGATACCGGCAAGCTCGCCGCGATCGGTTTCTGCTTCGGCGGCTCGGCGGTGCTGGACCTGGCCCGCAGCGGCGCGGACGTGGCCGCGGTGGTGTCCTTCCATGGCGCCCTGGCGGCCGGCAAGCCGGCGTTGCCCGATCACTTCAAGGCGCGCGTACTGGCGCTCAACGGCGCCGACGACAAGGGCACCATGCCCGACGCGGACGCGTTCATGGACGAGATGCGCGCCAGCGACGCGGATTGGCAGTTCGTGGTGCTCGGCAACGCGGTGCATTGCTTCACCGAGACCGGCGAGGACTCGCCCGGCTGCAAGTACGACGCCCGTGCCGCGGCGCGCAGCTACCGCATGATGCACGACTGGCTGGACGCGGCATTCGCCGGTCGGCCGTAGCCGGGTCGCCGGAGCCGCCCCGCAGGGTGGGCTGGATCCACCCTGCGATGTTCCACCCGGCCTAGGAGGCCGCGACCCGGTTGCGGCCGTCGCGCTTGGCTCGGTACAGCCGCGCATCGGCACGCGCGATCAGCTCGTGCGTGCGTTCGCCCGACTTGAGCTGAGCGGCGCCGAAGCTGGCGGTCAGCCGCAGGCAATGTTCGCCATGGCCGACTTCCATGGCTTCGATCGCCGAGCGGATCACCTCGGCGCGTTGCGCGGCCGTGGCGAGGTCGGCACCCGGCATCACCACCATCAATTCCTCGCCGCCGTAGCGTCCGAGCCGGTCGTCCTTGCGGCACAGGGACGCAACCTGCTGCGCCGCGCTGCGGAGTACCGCGTCGCCGGCCTGGTGGCCGTGGGTGTCGTTGAGTGCCTTGAACGCGTCCAGGTCGAGCATCAGGATCGACAGCGGCGCACCGGTGCGCTGCGCGGCGTCGTGCGCGAGTTCGAGCTGGTGCATCAGCTCGCGCCGGTTGAGCAGGCCGGTCAACTCGTCGACGCTGGCCAGCCGGTTCAACCGCTCGTTGGCCTCCTGCAGCTCGCGCGTGCGCTCGCGCACGAGTTGTGTCAGACGGTCGGCGCGGGCGAGCAGGTAGCGGGTGCGCAGGCGCACCAGCAAATAGACCAGGGCGGCGGCCAGCAGTGCCAGTCCCGTGCGCACCCAGGCCCGTTCGTACCAGCGTCCGCGGACTTCCAGTGGAATCACGCTCCGCACCGTGCGCGCGTGCAGGCCGGGGATGTCCGCCTGCAACCACAGGCGGTAGCTGCCGCCGGGCAAATTGGTGAAGGCGGCGGCGGGCGGCACGCCGGGGTCGAGCTCGGTCCACTGCGCGTCGAAACCCTCCAGCCGGTAGCGGTAGCGCACGTCATCGGTGGCGGTGTAGTCGAGCAGGGAGAAGCCCAGCCGCAGCGCGTGCACGTCGTCCAGCAACAGCGACCGTCGCGCGGTTGGCAGCGCGGCATAGGGTAGCGGCGTGCCGTCGCGTGCCGCCATGGTCACTGCCAGTGGGGCATCCGGCTGGCGCGGGCGCGCCTGTGGCGCGGGTTCGATCACGGTCAGGCCGGTGAGCCCGCCGAACAGCAGTTCGCCGGAAGGGCCCAGCGCCGCGGTGCGATGGTTGTAGAAGCGCGCGCCGAGTCCGTCGCGCTCGCCCAGCGAGCGGATGCGGCCGGACGCCGGCTCGTACACCGCCAGCCCGCTCGCGGTCGCGATCCATAGCCGGCCCAGGCGGTCGGCCAGCACGCTGGCGACGTTGTCGCTGCCCAGGCCGTCGTGGCCGCGCAGCACGGTGAAGCGGTAGCCGTGCGGGCCGGGCGGTACCGCCGGCGTGGAGGCCAGCCCGCCATAGGTGCCGACCCAGATACGCCCGCCGAGCTCGACCACGGAGCCGGCGTAGTTCTGCGGCAGGCTGCCCGGGTCGCCGTCCTCGTGCACGAGGTTTTCGAAGCCACGCGCACCCGGGCGAAGGATGCTGATGCCACCACTGGTAGCGATCCACACGCTGCCGTCGGACAGCTCGGCGATGTTGCGCACCTGGTCATCGACCAGGCTGCGCGGATCGTCCGGATCGTGCCGGTCATGCGTGACATGACCGGCGCCATCGATGCGATAAACGCCGTCGTAAGTCCCGACCAGCAGTTCGTCGCGCCAGGCACGCAGGGCCAGGATCGGGCGCGCGTCGAGGCCGTCGACCGACCAGGGGCGGATCGCCAGCGACACCGGGTCGATCGTGACCAGACCGCGCGCGCCGGCCACGATGCGCCCGTCGGGCAGCGCGTCGATCGCGCGCACGTCCTGGTCCTGCTGCGCGCCGCCGAGCGTCAGCAGCCGGATCTGGCCGCTGGCCGGCTCGACGCGGGCAAGGCGACCACGGTTGAAGCCCAGCCAGATCGTGCCGTGGCGGTCGGTGTAAACACTGCGCACGTTCTCGTCGAACGTGGCGTCGTGGCGGTCGGACAGCACCAGTGCGTCCAGCGTGTGCACGATCGTCGGGCGCGTGTCGCAGCGCGAGGCGTCGATCTCGGTGGCGGCCCACAGGCCGCTGGAGCGGTCCAGGAACAACGCACGCACGATGTTGCCGCCGAGCGAGGTGGCGCGGGCGTTGTCGTGCCGCAGGGTTTCAAGCGTGCGGACCTTGGGGTCGTATATCGCGACGCCCACGCCGTCGGTGGCGATCCACAGCCGGCCATCGGGACTTGCCAGCACGTCGCGGACGGTGCGGTGCTGGATTGCAGGCGCGTCGCCGTCCAGCCCGGGCGGCACGCGCGCATGGCCCTGTCGATCGATCACCGCCACGCCGCGCGTGCCACTGCCGACCCAGAGGTTGCCGGCCGCGTCCTCGCGCAAGGCCCAGACGTCCTCATCCAGCACGGGTCCGGCGGCGGCATCGTCACCATGGAAGCGGACGAACCGTGCGGCTCCGGCGCGGCGCAGGTAAAGGCCTTCGCCGCTGCCGACCCACAGGTTGCCGTGCCGGTCCGCGCGCACGGCGAATACGGCCAGGTTTGCGGGCAGCCCGGTGCCGACCGGGCGCTCGATCGTTCGCAGGCCGGCACGCAGGTGGCTGAGCCCGTTCTGCCCGCCGACCCAGAAGCCGCCGGCACCGTCGGGCGCCAAGGCAAGGATGTGCGGGCCCGTGCCGTGGTCGGGCGAGGCGTCGTAGGTCGAGAACCGGTTGTCGCGCGGATCGAAGCGGGCCAGCCCGCCGGCCGACGTGCCGACGATCAGGCTGCCGTCGGGGGCCGCCTGCAGCGCGCGGATGTAGTTGTCGGGCAAACCGTCGGCCTGGCGGAACACCTGCACGCGGTAGCCGTCATAACGCACCAGCCCGCCGAAGGTGCCGATCCACATCAATCCATCGCGATCCTGCGCGAAGGCAGTGGTCGTGGCGTGCGGCAGGCCGGCGCGCACGGTCAGGTGCTCGAAGGCCAGGTGGTCCCAGCGCGACCAGTCGATGGCGGGCGCGGCGGCAACGGTCGTCGAGGGCAGCAGCAACGCCAGCCCCAGCAGTACCAGGGCCAGCCAACGGATGGATGGGAAGGAGCGCATCCGGCCCGTCATCGGCCGATGTGCGAACAGCTTGACCGAAGGCATCGGGCGCGGTCCGGTGAAACGGTCGGCCGCGCGCGGTGCATGCGTCTCAGGCGCTGCGCTCGACTGCGTAGGCGGCCAGCGCGTCCAGCGCCTCGCGATAGGGCGAGGCGGGCAGGACGGCGAGCGCGGCTCGGGCCGCGTCCGCGTGCGCCACGGCGCGGGCATGCGTGCGCTCCAGCGCGCCGCTGCGGCGGATCGTCGCCAGCACGCGATCCAGCGATGTGAGATCGCCATGCTCGATGGCCTGGCGCATCGCCTGGGTCTCGTCCGCCGTGGCCTGCTGCAGCGCGTAGATCACCGGCAGGGTCGGCTTGCCCTCGGCCAGGTCGTCGCCGATGTTCTTCCCCAGCGTGTCGGCGTCGCTGGTGTAGTCCAGCAGGTCGTCGGCGATCTGGAAGGCGTAGCCCAGCTCCATGCCGTAGCGGCGCAGCGCCGCGACCTGGGTATCGGGCAACCCGCCAAGCAAACCGCCCAGCTCGGTGGCGGCGGCGAACAGTACCGCGGTCTTGCGCTCGATCACCGCCAGGTAGGCCGCCTCGTCCACGTCGGCGTTGCCGATGTTGAGCAATTGCAGCACCTCGCCCTCGGCGATGGTGTTGGTGGTGTCGGCCAGGATGCGCATCACGCGCATGTCGTCCAGCTCGACCATCAGCTGGAACGAGCGCGAGTACAGGAAGTCGCCGACCAGCACGCTGGCGGCGTTGCCCCACAGCGCGTTGGCGGTCTTGCGGCCACGACGCAGGTCGGACTCGTCGACCACGTCGTCGTGCAGCAGGGTCGAGGTGTGGATGAATTCGATCACCGCGGCCAGCTTGATGTGCTGCGCGCCCGCGTACCCGGCGGCGCCGGCGGCCAGCACGTGCAACATCGGGCGCAGGCGCTTGCCGCCGCTGGCGATGATGTGGTCGGCGATCTGGTTGATCAGCACCACGTCGGAGGCCAGCCGCGCGCGGATCAGCGCGTCCACGCGCTGCATGTCGGCGGCGGCCAGCTCGCGCACGGCGGCGAAGTCGGCGGTTCGGCTGGCGTCGGCGGGCATCGGTTGCATGGGTGTCCGGGTGGCAAGACGGGCGATTATAGGGCCAGCTCTGCCATGTGCGGCGGCGCGACATGGCGCCGCAATCGGGTTCCGGAGGCGCTCCCTATAATGGACGGATGACTTCCCGTCCGTGCCCCTCCCGGTGAGCAAGCTCTCGCCCCTCGAGCGCCGTAGCGCGCTGACCCTGGCCTGCGTCATCAGCCTGCGCCTGTTCGGGCTGTTCCTGATCATGCCGGTGTTCTCGCTGTACGCGAAGCAGATGCCCGACGCCAGCGGCCTGCTGATCGGCCTGGCGCTGGGCGTGTACGGGCTGGGCCAGGTGCTGCTGCAGATCCCGCTGGGCCTGTTGTCCGACCGGATCGGGCGCAAGCCGGCGATCACCATCGGGCTGCTGATCTTTGCCGTCGGCGGCCTGGTGGCGGCGATGTCGCACACGCTGATGGGGATCGTGGCAGGCCGCGCGCTGCAGGGCATGGGCGCGGTGGCCGGCGCCGGCACCGCGCTGGCCGCCGACCTCACCCGCGAGGACCAGCGCAGCAAGGTGATGGGCGTCATCGGCGTGTCGATCGGCGTGGCGTTCCTGCTGGCGCTGATCCTGGGGCCGCCGCTGGAAGCGGTGGCCGGGTTGCCCGGCCTGTTCGGCGCCACCTCGCTGCTGGCGCTCGCCTCGCTGGTGCTGTTGTGGCTGATCGTGCCCACGCCCGAGCGGGCGAAGGCGCCGGCCGCGGCGAGTTTCGGCGGTGTGATGGCGATGCTGCGCGATGGCCGGTTGCTGGTCCTCAACGGGTCGGTGTTCTTCCTGCACCTGCTGCTGACGGCGAGCTTCGTCGGCCTGCCGCTGCTGCTGGCCGAGCGGCTGCACCTGCCGGTGGAGCGCCACTGGGAGCTCTACCTGCCGGTGATGACGATCGCCGCATTGGTGATGGGGGCTTCGCTGCATCGCATGAAGGAGATTGGCCAGAGCCTGCGCATCGTGCTGGTGTGCGTGGCGGCGATCGGGCTGGCGTTGCTAGGTTTCGCGCAGTCGGGCGGCCACCTGGCCTGGCTGGGCGTGTCGGCGGCGGCGTTCTTCTCGGCCTTCAACCTGCTGGAGGCCGCGCTTCCCAGCCTGGTGTCCCGGCTCGCGCCGGCGCACCTGCGTGGCGCTGCGATGGGCGCGTACTCGACCAGCCAGTTCATCGGCGCCTTCGTCGGCGGCGCCATCGGCGGCATCGCGTTGGGCCGTCTGGGCGTGAGCGGGGTGTTCCTGTGCGCGGCGGCGACCACGCTGCTGTGGCTGCCGCTGGTGGCGTTCGGTGCCCGGCGCATCGCCGCGCGCGCCGTGGCAGAACAGGCGGCCTGACGGGATTGCGTTGCGCGGCTGCCGCCCCCATCTGCGGCGGCATCACCCCACGAGAGCCTGCCCGTGGCCCACCAGATCGTCGCGCTGATCGCCGAATACGGCCTGCTGCTGGTCTTCCTCAACGTGCTGGTCGAGCAGGCCGGGCTGCCGCTGCCGGCCGTGCCCACGCTGGTGGTGGCCGGCGCGTTGTCCGCCGGTGGCCAGCTGCCCTTGTGGGGCGTGCTGCTGGTGGCGCTGGCCGGTTGCCTGCTCAGTGATTTCGCCTGGTACGCCGCCGGGCGTCGCTATGGCGCGGGAGTGATGCGCACGCTTTGCCGCATCTCGCTTTCGCCCGATTCCTGCGTCAAGCAGTCGGAACTGCGCTTCCAGCGCTGGCGGGCACCGGTGCTGCTGGTGGCCAAGTTCGTGCCGGGCCTGTCGACCGTGGCGCCGCCGCTGGTCGGCGCCATGGGGCTCGAAGCGCGGTCGTTCCTGCTGTTCGACGCGCTCGGCTCGCTGCTGTGGGCCGGGGTGGCGGTGGCATTGGGCTACGTCTTCGCCGACGGGGTGGAGCGTGCGCTGGCGGCGTTCGAGGGCACGGGTACCGTCGCAGTCCAACTGCTGGGCGCGCTGCTGGCGCTCTACATCCTCTACAAATGGTGGCAGCGCCGGCGACTGCTGGTGGCGCTTCGCATGGCCCGGATCGAAGTGGATGAGCTGGCGCAGGCGTTGCGATCGGCGCGCCCGCCGCTGGTGTTCGACGTGCGCGCCGCCGGTTCGCGCGAGCTCGACGATCGCGCGATCCCCGGCGCGCTCGATTTCGACCCGCTCGCCCTCGACGCGCTGCTGGCTGGCGTGCCGCGCGAGCGTGAACTGGTCCTCTACTGCAATTGCCCCAACGAGTTTTCTGCCGCCCGCGCCGCGCAATTGCTGAAGGCGCAGGGTTACCGCCAGGTCCGCCCGTTGCGCGGCGGACTGGATGCCTGGGCGGCGGCCGGCCATGCGGTCGAACGCGCGCACGTCGCCTCGCCGGCCCCCTCCAGGGCGTCGCCGGCGGTGTGAAGGCACACGCGGCCCATGTGCCCTGGCAATCGGCGCCGGGCTTCCGCGCGAACGCAGGGAAGGAGCCGACAGGCGGATGGGGATGCCCTTTCCGCACCGGCCGGCAAAAGCGCACGCGGCCCCGGCGCGCGGAGGGGGGGCGGGTCGGTATGATAGGGACTGACCCGCCGGCCCCGCCGGTGGAATCTCTTGACGAGGCGGGCGCGCGCGCCGGCCGCCAGCAAAGCGAGGAAAACCCATGGCACGCGGCATCAACAAGGTCATCATCGTCGGCAACCTGGGCGCCGATCCGGAGGTGCGTTACACCGGCGGCGGCACCGCGGTGTGCAGCCTCAGCGTGGCCACCTCCGAGCAGTGGACCGACAAGCAGTCCGGCGAAAAGCAGGAACGCACCGAGTGGCACCGCGTGAAGCTGTTCGGCAAGCTCGCCGAGATCGCCGGCGAGTACCTGAAGAAGGGCCGCCAGGTCTACATCGAGGGTTCGCTGCGCACCGACAAGTACACCGACAAGAGCGGCGTGGAGAAGTATTCCACCGACATCATCGCCAACGACATGCAGATGCTCGGCGGCATGGGTGGTGAAGGTGGTGGCGGCGGCGGCGGTGGCGGCTTCCGCGAGCGTCCGCAGGGCGGCGGCCAGCGCCAGGGAGGCGGCAACTACGGCGGTGGCCAGTCCCGCGGCGGCAACGACTACGGCAACGCCCCGCGCCAGAACGCGCCGGCGCCGGCCGAAAGCAGCAGCGGCTTCGACGACGACGACATTCCGTTCTGAGCGCTATGTCGCGTCCGGAAGAGGCCCGCAGCGATGCGGGCCTCTTTCGTTGGGACAGCCCTCAACCGGCAAGTTGCGCGAGGAGCGCCTCGACATCTTCGTGGGTGTGCGCGCGAAGCAGGCGCGGCGCCTCGCGGCGCATGGCAGCGTGGTCGAGGGTGGCCAGGCGGTCGCGGACGTGCAGGATCTGGCTGGGGTGCATGCTGTATTCGCATAGGCCCAGCGCCAGCAGCAGGGCGGTGAAGCTCACGTCGCCGCCGATCTCGCCGCACAGGCTCACCGGCTTGTTGGCGCGGCGGCCGGCGGAGATGACGTAGGCGATCAGGCGCAGCAGCGCCGGTTGCAGCGGGTTGTAGATGTTTTCCAGGCCGTCGTTGCCGCGGTCGGCGGCGAGCACGTATTGCGCCAGGTCGTTGGTGCCTATGGCGAGGAAGTCGGCATGCTCCAGCAGCGCGCGCACGTTGAGCGCGGCGGCGGGGACTTCGACCATGGCCCCCAACGGCAGTTTTTCCGGCAGGTCGATGTTCTCGCGCTTGAGGTCCTGGCGCGCGAGCTTGAACAGCGTGCGCACGGCGATCAGTTCGTCAGGCTGGGTGATCATCGGCACCAGCACGCGCACCGGGCCGTAGCAGGCGGCGCGCAGGATCGCGCGGATCTGCGTGGTGAACACGGCCGGGTAGCGCAGCGAAAGGCGCACGCCGCGCACGCCCAGCGCCGGGTTGTCCTCGCCGCGCAATGCCAGGCCGGCGGCGTCGGCCTTGTCGGCGCCAAGGTCCAGTGTGCGGATGGTGACCGGCAGGCCGCCCATGCCCAGCACCAGGTCGCGGTAGGCGTTGAACTGCTCGTCTTCGGAGGGCAGGCCCTTGTGCTTGAGGAACAGGAATTCGGTGCGGTAAAGGCCCACGCCGTCGGCGCCGCGGGCGCGCGCCATGGCGATGTCGGTGGCGGTTTCCGCGTTGGCGAACAGCTTCAACGCCACGCCGTCGCGGGTGCGCGTGGGTGCGTTCGCGAGCTTGGCCAGGCGTCGCCCTTCGGCTGCCGCTTCGCGCTGCCAGGCGCGGTAGCGGGCCAGGTCCTGCGCGGTGGGGTGGACAATGGTCTCGCTGCGCTCGGCGTCGAGCAGGATCAGATCGTCATCGTGAATGGTGGCCAGCGCGTCGCGCGTGCCCACCAGCATCGGCAGATCCAGGCTGCGCGCCAGGATCGCGCTGTGCGAGTAGACGCTGCCAGAGCTTGCCACCACGCCGAGCAGGCCGTTGCCGACCAGGTGCGCCATGTCGGCCGGTGCGATGGTGTCGGCGACCAGGATCTCGCCCACGCGCGCGGCGAGCTTGCGCTCCTCGCGGCTGGTTTGGCGCTGCAGGGCGGAGATCACCCGGTTGATGACCTGGTCGACGTCCTCGCGGCGGCTGCGCAGGTACGGATCGTCCATGGCCTCGAACACCTTGGCCAGGCGGTCGCGCTGCTTCTTGAGCGCCACGCCGGCGCGGTAGTGGCCGACGCGGACCAGGTCGTCGAGGCCGCGCAGCAGTTCCTTGTCGTCGAGCAGGAGGCTGTGCGCGTCGATGAACTCGTTGACTTCGCGCGCCAGCGCGCCGTGCAGGCGACCGCGCAATTCGTGCAGTTCCTGCCGCGCGGTGTCGAGCGCGCGATGCAGGTTTTCCAGCTCGCCCTCGACTTCGTCCTCCGCCAGCGGGCGGGTGTCGACCAGGTAGCGGCTCGGCTGCACGAGGCGCGCGCGACCCAGGGCCATGCCCTTGGAGGCGGCGGTGCCGGGCAGCAACTGCCTCATGCGCCCTCGTCGAACTTGCGCTCGAACAGCGCCACGACGCCGGCGAGGGCCTGCGCCTCGTCGGGGCCGTCGGCACGCACGGTGAGCGGGGTGCCCAGGCCGGCCGAGAGCATCATCACGCCCATGATGCTTTGCGCATTGACCTCGCGGCCCTTGCTGACCAGCCACACCGTGGATTTGAAGCCCTGCACCAGTTGCACCAGCTTTGCCGAGGCGCGCGCGTGCAGTCCGAGCTTGTTGGAAACGACGAGATCCTGTTCAAGCATGATCGATGAAAATTCCCCCGCGGCCGCCATGGGCTGCCACCTGTGCCAGTTCGTCCAGCGGTTTCTCGGCGTAGTTGAGCACGCGCAGCAGCATCGGTAGGTTGAGCCCGGACACACAACGCAACCGTACGCCTAGCGACGTGAGCGAAAGGCCGATGTTGCACGGCGTGGCGCCGTACAGGTCGGCCAGCACCAGCACGCCGTCGCCCTGGTCGAGCTCGCGGGCGTGGTGGGCGGTGAGCGTACGCATCACGTCCGGATCGGCGTGCGCCGGCACCTCGACCGCATCGACCTTCAGCGGCAGCTTGGGCATGACGTGATGCGCGGCGGAGATCAGCGCTCTGCCGACTGCCTCGTGCGTCATCAGGAGGACGCCGACGCTCATGGGCCTGCTCCTGCCGCATGGCCGGTGATCATCGTAGTGCGCTCCTGCAGCGAGTGTTTCGTGCGCGCGGGGATGCGGGCGCGTTCATTCGAGTTCACGGTGAAAGGTGAGAACGCCTTCGCGCTTCGCACGGTAATGCGCGGCCAGGCACTCGACCAGGTAGACCGATCGATGCCGCCCGCCAGTGCAGCCGACGGAAATGGTGACGTAGCTGCGGTCGTCCTGCTCGAAGCGCGGCAGCCAGGCGTCGAGCCAGCGCGCGGTGTCGGCGAAGTATTCGCCGACCATCGGATCGGCCTCGAGGAATTCGCGCACCGGCGCGTCCTTGCCCGAGAGTGGGCGCAGCTTGGGCTGCCAATGCGGATTGGGCAGGCAGCGGGCGTCGAAGACGAAATCCGAGTCCAGTGGCAGGCCGCGGCGGAAGGCGAACGACTGGAACATCAGCGTCAGGCCTTCGGTGGCCGCCGCGTAGCCGGTGGCGATCAGCCGGCGCAGCTGGTGGACGTTGAGGTCGCTCGAATCGATCACCTTTTCGGCAATACCGATCAGCGGCCGCAACAGGCGGCGTTCCTCGGCGATCGCGTCGGCCAGCGACACGCCGCGGATGGCCAGCGGATGGCGGCGGCGGGTTTCCGAGTACCGCTTGATCAGTACTTCGTCGCTGCAGTCGATGAAAACCAGGTGGACGTGCACGCCGGCGGCCGCCAGTTCGGAGAGCACCAGAGGCATGTGCTCGAAATCCTCGCCGCGGTTGCGCACGTCCACGCCCACGGCGATGCGCCGGCGGCGGCCGCCGCCATCGCGGCGCACCGACTGCACCAGTTGCGGCAGCAGCCCGCTGGGCAGGTTGTCGACGCAGTAGAACTCCAGGTCCTCCAGCGCGCGCAGCGCGACCGTCTTGCCGCCGCCGGACATGCCGGTCAGCACCACCAGGTGCACGGCGTTGGGATCGTTGAGGCCGTTCGAGGGCGCGGGATCGTTCGTACTCATGGGTTCACCACGGCGGAAGCCGGCGCATCTGGTGCGCCTGGCGGTCGATGAATGTCTGCGCGGGATCGATGCCCTTGCTCTTGAGCATATGGTGGCGCACCGCCGCTTCCACCAGTACCGCCAGGTTGCGGCCGGGGGCCACCGGGATGGTGATCATCGGCACGGAGACCTCCAGGATCTCGCGGTGGCTGGTGTCGCCGGTCAGGCGCGTCGCCGCGTCGATGTCTTCGCCCTCGCGCAGGGGCTTGAGGTGCACCACCAGGCGCAGGTATTTCGAATGCTTGACCGCGGTGTGGCCGAACATCTCGCGCACGTTGAGCACGCCCAGGCCGCGCACTTCCAGAAGATCCTGCAACAGTTCCGGACACGTGCCGTCGATCACGTCAGGGGCGATCAGGGTGAACTCGGTGGCGTCGTCGGCGACCAGGCGGTGGCCGCGGCTGATCAGTTCCAGCGCCAGCTCGCTCTTGCCCGAACCGGACTCGCCGGTAATCAGCACGCCGATCGAAAACACCTCCAGGAACACGCCGTGCAGGGTGATCCGCGGCGCGAGCAGGCGCGCGAGGTGGTACTGCATCCAGGTCAGGAGCTCGTGGCCGCGCTTGGCGCTGATCCACAGCGGGGTGTGGGTTTCCTCGGCCACCTCGCGCAGGTCCGATGGGATGGTCTGGTCCTTGGTCACGATCAGCGCCACCGGCTGGTAGGCAGCGATCTTGTGCATCGCTTCCCAGCGCTGGCGCGAATCCAGGCTGTCCAGCCAGTTGAGCTCCTCGGTACCGATGATCTGCACCTTGTTCGGGTAGATCACGTTGAGGTAGCCGATCAGCGACGGGCGGCGCGTGGCGGTGGCGCCGGGTTCGAGCACGCGCCCCTCGCCACGCATGCCCGCCACCCAGCGCAGGCCCATGCGCTCGTGGACGCCGTCGAAGAGTTGTCGTGCAGTCAGGCGTTCCAAGGAGTGTCCCTGCCGGGTGGCAATGGGCGCCATTGTGCCAGCTATGCCGGGGAGGGCGGGCCGGGAGGGTGTCGCGAGGCCGGCCATCCGCCCGTGGCTTGGTATCTTCCCCGCGCTCGCGGGGAAGGCTCGGCTTGCGGCATCAAGCTTCGAGCAAAAAAAGACCCGCCACCGGGGCGGGTCTCTTTCGCAGGAGCCGGACGAATCAGCCGATCTGGCGCGCTTCGCGCGCTTCCTGCTGATGCTTGTCGGTCACCTTGTCGCGGTGGCGGCGCAGTTGCGCGGCGAGTTTGTCGAACACCATGTCGATGGAGGCATACATGTCGGCGCCGCAGGCCGCCGCATGCAGGGCGGCGCCCGTGGTGCTGAGAGTGGCGTCGGCGCAGTGCTGCAGCTTGTCGATCGACAGCACCATGCTCAGGCCCAGGCACCTTTCGTCGAGGCGGGTCAGGCGATCGAGCCGGGATTCGGCATGCGCACGCAGGGCGGGGGTGACTTCGATCTGCTGGCCGGTGAGTTGGAACTGCATGGGGCGCCTCCTCTGGTACAGGCCGCCGTGGGGCGGCGGGTTCGCATGCCGGTGATTGGTGCCGGCATGCCGGTCTTCATTCGGTATGGGATCGTTCGGGCCGGTTCCAAGTGGTGGGTTTCAGGCGCCGGTCAGCCGGCGCGTTGTCGCTCGCTCGAGCTGGGGATGCGCAGAGCCTCGCGGTACTTGGCCACGGTGCGACGCGCGACCTGGATGCCCTTGCGGTTGAGCTCCTCGGCCAGGGCCTGGTCGGACAAGGGCTTGCGTGTGTCCTCGCCGTCGATGAGCTTCTTGATCATCGCCTGGATGGCCGTGGCCGAAGCGCCGCCGCCATCTTCGGTGGAGACGCCACTGGAGAAGAAGTACTTCAGTTCGAAAGTGCCGCGCGGCGTGTGGATGTACTTGCGCGTGGTCACGCGCGAGATGGTCGATTCGTGCATGCCGACCTCTTCAGCGACTTCGCGCAGGACCAGCGGGTGCATCGCTTCCGGGCCGTAGTCGAGGAAGGCGCTCTGGCGGCGCACGATCGCATCGGCAACCTTCAGCAACGTTTCGGCGCGCGACTCCAGGCTCTTGATCAGCCAGCGCGCCTCCTGCAATTGGCCGCGCATCCAGCTGGCGTCCTCGCCGCGCGCCTGCGCGATCAGGCTGCAGTAGTGCTGGTTGAGGCCCAGCCGCGGCTGGCAGTCGGGATTGAGGCTGACCTTCCAGCGGTTGCCTTCCTTGTAGGCGTAGACGTCCGGCGCCACGTACTCGACCGGCGTCGCGTCCAGCGCGGCGCCGGGACGCGGGTCCAGGCTGCGGATCAGCAGCGCCGCGGCTGCGACGTCTTCCTCGCTCGCGCGCAGCTTGCGCGCGAGCTTGGCGACGTCGTTGCGTGCGAGCAGTTCGAGCTCGCCGGCGACGATCTGCAGAGCGAGCCCGCGATGCGGCGTATCGGCATCGAACTGCTCCAGCTGCACGCGCAGGCAGTCGCGCAGGTCCAGGCTGGCGATCCCGGTGGGATCGAAACGCTGCAACTGGCGACGCACCGTCTCGATTTCATCGATCGTCGCGTCGAGGTCCGCCGGCAGCGCGGCGAGCACGCCTTCGATGCCTTCGGCAAGGTAGCCGTCGGCGTTGAGCGCATCGATGATGACCGTCGCGATCAGCCGCTGGCGCGTGTTGAACGGCGAGAGGTTCAACTGCCACAGCAGGTGTTCCTGCAAGGTCTCGGGCGCGGCGTTCTGCGGTTCGAAATCCTCATCGCCGCGGCTGCCGGAGGGCGCGCTGCTGCCGAGCGAGAAATCGATCGGCGCCTCGGCT
The DNA here is from genome assembly GCF_051900395.1 of Frateuria sp. GZRe14. NCBI lineage: Bacteria > Pseudomonadati > Pseudomonadota > Gammaproteobacteria > Lysobacterales > Rhodanobacteraceae > Frateuria > Frateuria sp. GZRe14. Next base: position 731,792 of record NZ_JBHZGJ010000001.1, read on the forward strand.
GGCGTGTCGGTTTCGCCCCAGTCCGCGACGTCGTCCGCGTTGTGGTCGACGGTCGGCGCTTCGGCCGGGGCGGCGGAGAAACTCTCTTCCTCGGTTTCGCCCGGCGCCGATTCCTCCTCGAACTCCAGCAGCGGGTTGCCCTCGGCGATCTGGCGCAGTTCCGCTTCCAGCTCCAGCTGCGACAGCTGCAACAGCCGGATCGCCTGCTGCAACTGCGGCGTCAGGGTGAGCTGTTGGTTGAGTCGGAACTGGAGCCCGGGTTTCATGCCAGCCGTTGCGGAGAGACTTGCGGTCATCCTACCCCGGTGGGTGTGACGCGACCATAGCGATGGCAGGCTTCGACGGGCCGTGCGTCACATCACCGCTTCAGAGCTTGAATTCGCGTCCCAGGTAGACCTCGCGCACCTTTTCGTCGGCGAGGATGTGCGCCGGCGTGCCGCGCGAGAGCACCTCGCCGTCGTTCAGGATGTAGGCGCGATCGCAGATGCCCAGCGTCTCGCGCACGTTGTGGTCGGTGATCAGGACGCCGATGCCGCGTTCCTTCAGGTGCCGCACGATGCGCTGGATCTCGCCCACCGAAATCGGGTCGACGCCGGCGAACGGCTCGTCCAGCAACATGTAGCGCGGCTGCGCGGCCAGCGCGCGGGCGATTTCGACGCGGCGGCGCTCGCCACCGGAGAGGCTGATGCCTTTCTGGCCGGCGATATGGGCGATCTTGAGCTCGTCCATCAGCCCTTCGAGCTGTTCGTTGCGCTGGCGGGCGGTGAGGCCCTCGCGCAGCTCCAGCACGGCCATGATGTTGTCGGCCACCGACAGCCGGCGGAATACCGAGGCTTCCTGCGGCAGGTAACCGATGCCCAGTCGTGCGCGCGAGTGCATGGGCAGGCCGGTGATGTCCTGGCGGTCCAGCCGGATGGTGCCGCCGTCGGCTTCGACCAGGCCCACCACCATGTAGAAGCAGGTGGTCTTGCCGGCGCCGTTGGGGCCGAGCAGGCCGACCACTTCACCCTGGCGGATCGAAAAACCGAAATCGCGCACGACCTGGCGCGAGCGGTAGCGTTTCTGCAGGCCTTCGGCAGCGAGCATCGGTCAGGGCTGCCCGCTGCTGGTGGCGGGCGCGGGTGCACTGGTGGCCGGTGCCGGTGCCGGTGCCGGCGCCGCGGCAGGCGCGGCGGTTCCCGACTTGGGCTGGGGCTTGAAGATCATGTGCACGCGACCGTCGCCGCCGCTGTCGCCGGTCATTTCGCTGGTCTGCGTGTTGTACGTGAGTCGATCGCCGTGCGCCTCGCCGCGGCCCTGCTGGGTGATCGAGGCATGGCCCTGCAGCACGGCGTAGTCCTTGGCCACCTTGTAGTCGATGGTGGCCGCGTCGCCCTGCATCAGGTTGCCGTTGTCGTCCAGCTGCTGGAGGTGCGCAGGGCTGCCGGTCAGCACCACGCTGTCGATCTCGGCGTTGGCGTCGAAGTGCACCTTGGCCAGGTCGCCGGTGGCTTTCAGCGAGCCCTGGGTGATCACCACGTTGCCCTTGAGCGTGGTGGTGCTGTTGGGCTTGCGGAAGCCATCGAAGTGCGAGGCCTGCACGTCCATCGGCTGGTCGCGGTCGGTGCGCTTGGCCTGCACCGGTGCCAGCACCGTCAGGCCCAGCAGGACCAACGCCGCGCTAGCGCGCATGCTGGCGGGGCGGGAACGTGGCATGGACGTCATCGAGCAGCTCCAGGTGTTTGTCGTTGAGGTCGGCACGCATGCCGACGCCGTGGATTCTAGTGCCGCCCTGCACCAGCTGCGCCGGGGCGGCGGTCTCGAGGCGGTTCTGCTTGGGCCAGGCGGTGACTTCGGCGGTGTCGATCGTGGTCCTTGGCGTATCGTCGAACGCCGCACGTTCCAGATGCACCGGGCCCTGCAGTTTGAGCAGGCTCCCTTCGTTGTTGACCCAGCCGTACAGCGAGTGGCCGAGCCAGTCGGGCACGGCCGGCTGATTGGAAGGCAGGCGGAACTCGGGGGCGTTGATATAAAGCGACTCGTCGCCCTCGCGCCGCTCCAGCTGCGGCGCCTGGATCAGGAAACTGGGCAGGCCGTCGGTGCCGTACTGGGTCAGCTTGAAGTCGGTCAGCGTGTAGCCCGAGCGCGGCGGACCGACGAACTCGTTGACCTTCGGTGGCGGTCCGATCCACCACAACAGCAGTTGGGCCGTGCCGGCCAGCAGCGCGACCACGACGATGGCCGCCGCGAGGCGACGGTCGCGCAACCACTCCCTCACCGCCAGCGCTCCTTCTCGTTGCCGGCCTTGCCCTGGGCATGCAGGATCAGGTCGCAGACCTCGCGCGCGCCACCCTGTCCACCGGCGCGGCTGGTGGTCCACTGCGCCTGCTCGATCACCCACGGGTGGGCGTTGGCCACGGCCACGGCGAGTCCGGCGATGCGCATGGCGGGCAGGTCGGGAAGGTCGTCGCCGACGAAAGCGACCTGCTCGGGCGCGAGCTTCAGCGCGTCGAGCAATTCCAGCAGGCAGACGCGCTTGTCGCCCTGGCCCTGGTAGACGTGGGCGATGCCCAGCTCCTCGGCGCGCAGTGCCACCGGATGGCTGATCCGCGCGCTGATGATCGCCACCTGCACGCCATGCACCTGCAGGCGCTTCAGGCCCAGGCCGTCCTGCACGAAGAACACCTTGGTCTCGCGACCATCCTCGCCGTAGTACAGCCGCCCATCGGTCAGCGTGCCGTCCACGTCGAAGACCGCAAGCCGGATACCGGCGGCGCGGGCGATGAGGTCAGGAGGAAGGTTGGTGAGGTAGGAAGAAGTGGGCACGGTTCGGAACTGTGGTGGGTAACGTCAAAAGGGACCTTGCCTGATTTGTCCGGTTTGTCTGGACGAATCAGACGACCCTTGCGCGAAGCAGGTCGTGGATATTCAGCGCGCCGACCACGTGCTGCTGCTCGTCCACCACCAGCAACGCATGGATCTGATGCTTCTCCATCAGCTGCGCCGCTTCGATGGCGAGCTTGTCGGAGGTGATCGTCTTCGGGCCGCGTGTCATCAGCGCCTGGACGCTCGCGCCGCGAAGGTTCACGTCTTCGTCGTCGAGCGCGCGTCGCAGGTCGCCGTCGGTGAACACGCCGAGCAGGCGGCGCTCGGCGTCGACTACTGCAGTCATGCCCAGATGCTTGCGGGTCATTTCCATCAGCGCCTCGGTGAGGCTCGCATCCGGTGCGATCATCGGGACGCCTTCGCCGGTGTGCATGATGTCGCTGATGTGCAGCAGCAGGCGGCGGCCGAGACTGCCGGCCGGATGCGAGCGGGCGAAATCCTCGGCGGTGAAACCGCGCGCCTCGAGCAGCGCGATCGCCAGTGCATCACCCATCACCAGCGCCGCGGTGGTACTGGCGGTGGGGGCCAGGCCAAGCGGGCAGGCTTCGCTGGAAATACTGGCGTCGAGGTGTACGTCCGCCTGGTGTGCAAGCGAAGACTTCGGGTTGCCGGTCATGGCGATCAGCGGGATGCCCTGGCGCTTGATCACCGGCAGGATGAACAGGAGTTCATCGGTCTCGCCGGAATTGGACAGTGCCAGCACGACGTCGTCGGGCTGGATCATCCCCAGGTCGCCGTGACTGGCCTCGCCCGGATGTACGAAGAACGAGGGCGTACCGGTGGAGGCCAGGGTGGCGGCGATCTTGCGCCCGATGTGGCCGGACTTGCCCATGCCAGTGACCACCAGGCGCCCGCGGCAGGCCAGGATCAGCCGGCAGGCCTCCACGAAGCTGGCGTCCACCCGCGGTTCGAGCGCGCGGATCGCGGCCGCCTCGGTGGCGATGACCATGCGCCCGCTGCGGGCGATGGCGTCCGGGTCCAGCTTGGCGACGGGCGGGGCGATGCGTGCGTTCATGGGGTCTCTGCTGGGGTGGCCGGCGGCCTTCGGCATTTCTGTGCCACGGGATTTCCATTACCATGGCATATCCGCATTTTAGCGTCATATGGCCGCGCACTGGATTCATCAAGCCTGGTGAATCCGCGCCCCGCGCGCCGACGATGGACCCCTCCGATGGACCCTGCCCGCATCCAGGCACTGATCGAAACCGGCCTGCCCGGCGCGAATGCGCAGGTGAGCGGTGACGACGGCGTGCATTTCGAAGCCACCGTGGTGGCCAGCCAGTTCGCCGGCAAGCTGCCGCTGGCGCGCCACCGCATGGTTTACGCCACGCTGGGCGAGCTGATGGGCGGCGCGATCCATGCGCTGGCGCTGAAGACGTTGACTCCCGAGGAAGCCGCGGCGCGCCGCTAAAGGCAGCGCTTCGCTTCGCTCACTCCAAGCTAAGGACCCTCATGGCCAAGATCCTGATCAGCGGTGGCGAGCCGCTCCATGGCGAAGTCGCCATTTCCGGCGCGAAGAACGCCGTGTTGCCGATCCTCGCCGCCTGCCTGCTGGCGGACGGCCCGGTGACGATCTCCAACGTGCCCCACCTGCACGACGTGACCACCTTCATCGAGCTGCTCGGCCGCATGGGCGTCAACCTGGTGCTCGACGACCGCATGAAGATGCACGTCGACCCGCGCACCATCGAAAGCCACATCGCGCCGTACGACCTGGTGCGCACAATGCGCGCCTCGATCCTGGTGCTGGGCCCGCTGGTGGCACGCTTCGGCGAGGCGGAAGTCTCGCTGCCCGGCGGTTGCGCGATCGGCTCGCGTCCGGTCGACCAGCACATCCGCGGGCTGCAGGCGCTGGGCGCCGAAGTGACCGTGGAAAACGGCTACATCCGCGCCCGCGCCAAACGCCTCAAGGGCGCGCGCATCGCGATGGACATGGTGACCGTCACCGGCACCGAGAACATCCTGATGGCCGCCACGCTGGCCGACGGCACCACGATCATCGAGAACGCCGCGCAGGAACCGGAGGTGGTTGACCTCGCCAACTGTCTGGTGGCGATGGGCGCGCGCATCGAGGGCATCGGCACCGCGACCCTGGTGATCCATGGCGTCGAGCGCCTCGAGGGCGCCGAGTACGAAGTGCTGCCCGACCGCATCGAGACCGGCACCTTCCTGGTCGGCGCTGCAATGACCGGCGGCAAGGTGCGCGCCCGCGGCGCCAGGGCCGGCACGATGGACGCGGTGCTGGCCAAGCTGGAGGAGGCCGGCGCGCACATCTGCACCGGTCCGGACTGGATCGAACTGGACATGGGCGGCCGCCGCCCGAAGGCGGTCAACATCGTCACCGCCCCGTACCCGGCATTCCCGACCGACATGCAGGCGCAGTTCACTGCGCTCAACTGCGTGGCCGAGGGCGTGGGCGTGATCACCGAGACGGTGTTCGAGAACCGGTTCATGCACGCGCAGGAGCTCAAGCGCCTGGGTGCGGACATCCGGCTGGAAGGCAACACCGCGATCATCCAGGGCGTGGATCACATGAGCGGTGCGCCGATCATGGCGACCGATCTGCGCGCCTCCGCCTGCCTGGTGCTGGCAGGGCTGGTGGCGCATGGCGATACGACGGTCGACCGCGTGTACCACATCGATCGCGGGTACGAGAACATCGAGGAGAAGCTCGGCGTACTCGGCGCGAAGATCCGCCGTTTGCCGAGCTGAGTTCCCGTTTCAGGCCACCAGCCGGGCAAGCGGCACGATTTGGGGGTGGGCTGGCGCCTACCTGCGAAGGGCCATGGCTCCCGACCCCTCCAACCCTGGCACGTAGGGAGCTGTGCGTGGCGCGCACACAAGCCCGCACTCTCCCTGGCCTCGGCGCCCGAGCATCCGCGGTAAAGCGGCGGCAGTTCCTCCACCTCATCGGTTCGGCAAACCAATTTCTTTCGAGCGCCGCCAGGCGACTGAAAGCCCGCCGCGGAAGCCAAGCTGCGGGAGAAACCTGCAAGAGCGACCGCGCTGGCGCTCCCGCGCCCAGCTCCGCGAACCCGGTCCCTCTCTCCGGCGAGGGAAGCGAGCGCTACCGGAAACTCACCAGCTCCATCGTCAGGTTGCCGCCATCCTTCTGCGACAGCTTTACCGGCAACGGGTACCGCCCCGGCGCATACCAGGCGCTGAAGCCGCGGTCGGCGTCCGTGCGATCCACCCGCACGGCGTCGAAACTGCCGGCCGGCACGGTCACCTTCTCCTTGCCGGTGACCTTGAACCGCTGCGTCTGGACTTCCTGCTTCACCGCCACCGGCAGCGCGATCTGCTTCTGTCCGTCGCGCAGCGCCAGGCCGATCGCCAGCGCGGTGGTGTTGCGCTCGACCATGCCGGGCTGCGTCGGATAGGTGATCGCACCCTTGCCTTCGTCCACCGTGACCTGGCGCTTGCCCCAGTCCACCGTGACGTGGCGTTGCTTGGACTTGATCGCCGCATCGAGGCGGTAGTCGTAGCTCAGCGCCTCGGGCACGTCGCCCTTCCAGCGGAAATGCGAAACCTCGTCCAGGTTCGCGCCCAGCAGGGCGGCCAGGCCGGAGGTGCCGCGCAGGTGCTTGCTGTAGGCCCATTGCCCGTTGCCAAGCGGCTTGAGGCTCACGGTGGCGTCGCCCATCGGCGAGCCGTCGCGCAGCACGCGGTAGGTGGCGGTGAAGGCCTTGGGCGGGGCGGCGAGGGCGAGTCCGCTGGCGCTGGCCAGCAGCAGGGCGCCGGCGAGGCGCAGGAGGTGGCGGAAAGTCATGTGGCCCAGTGTGCCCGCCGCTCGCTGAACATCGGATTCAGGCCGGCGCGAGCCCGCGTTCGGTAAGCCGCAGCGGCACGGTGAGTGGCGCGCCGTCCAGCGAGGGGCCATCGTCGCGCCAGGCCAGGCGGCCTTCGGCGATCAACCTCACTACCGCCGGCAACAGACGGTGTTCCAGCGGCAGCAGGCGTTGCGCGAGGCGGTGTTCGTCTTCGTTCGACTCGATCCGCAACACCGCCTGCGCCACCACCGGGCCGCCATCGAGTTCGGCGGTGACGAAATGCACGCTGGCGCCATGTTCCAGGTCGCCGGCTTCCAGCGCACGCCGGTGCGTGTGCAGGCCGCGGTATCTGGGCAGCAGCGAAGGATGGATGTTGAGCATGCGGCCGGCCCAGGGCGCGATCGCCTCGCCATCGAGGATGCGCATGAAACCCGCCAGCACGACCAGCTCGGCACCGCTGGCGGCGAGCCGGCCGAAGAGGTCCAGGTCGAATGCGCGGCGATCCGGATAAGCCTTCGGGTCGAGCACCAGCGTGGGGATGCCCGCGTCTTCGGCCAGCCGCAAAGCGCCGGCGCTGGACTTGTCGCTCGCCACCAGCACGAACTCGGCGGCCAGCTCACCGCGCTCGCGCGCGGCGAGCAAGGCGGCGAGGTTGCTGCCGCGTCCGGAGGCGAGGACGGCGATGCGGAGAGGATGGGGCATGTCTGTCTCTGCCGTTCGCCGTAGGCGTCGAACCGCGGCCGGTCGGACCGCTTTTCGACTTCGACGCTGCGCGCCTGCGCTCGGGGCGAACGGTTTTCCTGTTTCAGCCGATGTGGACGCGCTCGTCGCCCTGCGCCTTCACGACCTCGCCGATCACGCGGCTGGCCAAGCCATGCTTCGCCAGCAGCGAGGCCGCGCCATCGACCGCATCGCGCGGGAGGATCACCGTGAAGCCCACGCCGCAGTTGAACGTGCGCCACATCTCCTCGCGCGCCACCTTGCCTTCGCGCATCAGCCAGTCGAACACCGGCGGCAGCACGATCGCGTTCGCGTCGAGCGCCAGGCCCAGGCCGTCGGGCACCACGCGGATGATGTTCTCCTTCAAGCCGCCGCCGGTGATGTGCGCCATGCCGTGCACCGGCTGGCTTTTCAGCAGTTCCAGCATCGGCTTGACGTAGATCGTGGTCGGCGCCATCAGCGCGTCGGCGAGCTTCACGCCACCGAGATCGAGCTCGAGCCCGCCGTTGTCGGGCGTGGCACCCGCGCGCTCGACGATCTTGCGGACCAGCGAATAGCCGTTCGAATGCGGGCCCGAGGACGCCACGCCGAGGATCACGTCCCCGGCCGCGATCGCCTCGCCCGAGAGCAGTTGCGACTTCTCGACCGCGCCGACCGTAAAACCGGCCAGGTCGTATTCGCCCGGCGGATACATGTCCGGCATCTCGGCCGTCTCGCCACCGATCAGTGCGCAGCCGGCGAGCTCGCAGCCCCTGGCGATGCCGCCCACCACCGCGACGGTGGTCTCGACGTCCAGCTTGCCCGTGGCGAAGTAGTCCAGGAAGAACAGCGGCTCGGCACCCTGCACCAGCACGTCGTTGACGCACATGCCGACCAGGTCGATGCCGATGGTGTCATGGCGGCCCAGCTGCTGGGCGAGCTTGAGCTTGGTGCCCACGCCGTCGGTGCCGGAGACGAGCACTGGTTCCTTGTAGCGGCCGGCCAGGTCGAACAGGCCGCCGAAACCGCCCAGCCCGCCCATCACCTCGGGACGGAAGGTGCGCTTGACCAGCGGCTTGATGCGTTCGACCACGGCATTGCCCGCGTCGATATCGACGCCGGCGGCGCGGTAGGTGAGGGCGTCGGACATGGCGGGAGGAGGCCTGGAGGAAAGCGCGCAATTCTACCAGCACGCTCCCGCGGGCGCGGTTCGTCCTCGGTGCGAAAGTCGCGGGCGGTGGAAAAGGCTGGCTTCGCGGTCTTGCGCCAGGCCGCGCCGATGGACGCTGCGGGCGGGATTGGGCAGACTCCCGTGTTATCCGAGCTTCCACGGACGAGCCTTGCCGATGCGCCTGCCACGCCTGCTTTTCGCCCTCCTCCTGCTGGGTTTCCTCGCGCCGGCGGCGTGGGCGCAGGTGCCAGCACCCGTGCCGGTCTCGCCGTACGCGGTGGTGGTGCCGGTCACCGACACCAGCGAGGCGCAGCGTGACACGGCCTTCGCCACTGCGCTCGCGCAGGTGCTCGAACGCGTCGCCGGCGGTCAGGACCTGCGCAGCAAGCCCGGCTACGACGACGCGCTGAAGGGCGCGCCGGGGCTGGTGCAGCAGTTCCAGTACCAGCGCGCGGGCAGCGGCATCGTGCTGCAGGTGAACTTCGACCCCGGCGCCGTGCGCCGGCTGATCACGCAGATCGGCGTGCCGGCCGCAGGCGTGAAGCCGCCCGTGCTGGTGCTGGTGCATGGCAGCGACGGCAGCCTGCTCGGTCAGGATGCGCTGGGAGCGCTGGCGCAGGCCGCCGCGGCGCGCGGCTACCAGCTGGCCTATCCGGACCCGTCGCACGTGCCCGATGCGTCGGCCGTGGCGAACGCCGACCCGACCGCGCTGGCGATGATCACCCAGCGCTACCACACCGGCCTGATCCTGGTCGGCAACCTGAAGGGTGGCAGCGCGGACTGGACCCTGGTGGCCGGTGGCAAGCCGCTGCCGTGGGCCGGCCAGGGGGTCAGCGCCGACGCGCTGCTCACCGACGGCGGCAACGGCATGGCCGATCGCCTGGGCAAGCAGCTCAACGTGATCGGCGCGGGCATCAGCAGCGGCAAGCTGTGGGTAAGCAAGGTCGACTCGGCGCAGGCCTACGCCAACCTGCTGGCGATGCTGCGCGCCGATCCGTCGGTGCGCGAGGTGAACACGCTCGCCGCCGACAACGACGGCTTCCTGCTGGGCATCAAGGCAAGCATGCCGCCGGCCGTGCTGGCCGCCAGTTTGGCCGCGGGCGGGCGGGTGATCCAGGGCACGCCGCACGCAGGGGCGGACGCCAGCCTGCAATGGCTGCATTGAAACAACGCCCCTTGCAGGAGTCCGCTTTCGGACGATGCCCTTTCCGTACATCGAGAAGAGCATCGCCCGCGAGCGGATTCCCACTGTGGGAGGAAACGCCGTGCATCGCTTGAACGAGGCCCCTCCGTGACCCACGACATTTCCCGCCGCTGGCAACTGCTCGCGATCGTGCTGGCGATCGGCTTCCTGATATGGCTGCTGGCACCGGTGCTGATGCCTTTCGCGGTGGCCGGCATGCTGGCCTACCTCGGCGACCCGCTGGCCGACCGGCTCGAACGGCTGGGCATGAATCGCACCTGGGCGGTCAGCATCGTGTTCTTCGTGTTGATCCTGCTGCTGGTGGGCGCGCTGCTGCTGCTGGTGCCGCTGATTTCCGACCAGATCGAGAATCTCGTCCACAACCTGCCGGGCTACGTGGACTGGGTCCAGAACACCGCGCTGCCGTGGCTGCAACGCAAACTCAGCCTCGATCCGGATGCGTTCGACACCAGCCGGCTGATGGCGGCGATCCGCGCGCACATCGGCTCGATCGGCGCAGTGGCGACCACCGTGCTCGGTACCGTCTCGCGCTCCAGTCTCGGGGCGGTGATGTGGCTGACCAACGTGGTGTTGGTCCCGGTGGTCGCGTTCTACCTGTTGCGCGACTGGGATCGGTTGATCGCCTACATCGACAGCGTGCTGCCGCGTTCGGTGCAGCCGACCGTGGCGCACCTGGCACGCGAATCGGATGCGGTGCTGGGTGCTTTCGTGCGCGGCCAGCTGCTGGTGATGCTGGGGCTGGGCGTTTTCTACGGGGGGGCGTTGACCCTGGTCGGCCTGTCGGTCGGCCCGCTGATCGGCATGGTCGCCGGCCTGCTCAGCTTCGTGCCCTACCTCGGCTTCATGGTCGGCTTCGGCGCGGCGATCGTCGCCGCGCTGGTGCAGTACGGCGACTGGGCCCACCCGTTGATGGTCTGCGGCGTGTTCATCGTCGGCCAGCTGCTGGAAGGCTACGTGCTCGTGCCCAAGCTGGTCGGCGACAAGATCGGCCTGCATCCGGTGGCGGTGATCTTTGCCGTCCTTGCCGGCGGCTACCTGTTCGGCTTCCTCGGCGTGTTGCTGGCGCTGCCGGCCGCCTCGGTGATCATGGTGCTGTTGCGCTACCTGCTCGAGCGCTACCGCATGAGCGAGCTGTACAGGCAGGCAGGTCCCGACGATCCGGTGATCGCCGAGGTCGACGTCACGGTGAGCGGCCCAGGCGGTACGGACGAGGGCGCGGCCACGGTACCCGTGCGCCGCGGGCCTGCGGACGACGGCGCGCCATGATCCCGCAACTTCCGCTCGCCTTGCGCTGGCCGCGGCGGCAGCGTTTCGAGCACTTCCACGCTGGCGCCAACGCCGCCGCGGTGGCAGCAGTCCAGAGGGTGGCCGAAACGCCGGGGGCGCCCTGGGTTTATCTGCACGGCCCGGCCGGCAGCGGACGCAGCCATCTGTTGGTGGCCGCCTGTCACGCCGCCAGTGCGGCGGGCCGGCGCGTGCAATACCTGCCGCTCTCGGCGATGCATGAACACATCGGCGCACTGCGCGGAGTGGGCAGCAGCGAACTGCTGGCCATCGACGATCTCGGTGTGCTCGCCGGCGAGCGCGCCGCCGAACACGCGTTGTTCGACCTGTACAACCAGGTGCGCGCAGAGGGTGGGGCGATGCTGTTTGCCGCCGATGCACCACCGGCGCAATTGGGCATCGACCTGCCGGACCTTCGCTCGCGCCTGGGCGCGTGCACGCAGTTCGCGCTCAAGGCACTCGACGACGCCGAGCGTCGCGCAGTGCTCCGCGAGCAGGCCGCCGCGCGCGGCATCGGCCTGGACGAGGCCGTGTTGGACTGGCTGTTCACTCGCTACGCACGTGACCTGACCGCGCTGCTGGACCTCCTGGACCGGCTCGACCAGGCCTCGCTCGCCGCCAAGCGGCGCATCACCGTGCCGTTCCTGCGCGAATTCCTGCGCGAAGACCGCGGGCACGCGTAGTCGGCACTGCGGCCCGCACGGTGACGTAAGCCCGCCATGCAGGGCCAAGGCGGGCGCGCCCGTTTGTGACGGGCGAGGTCTAGATCCGGTGGTGCTCGGCTCGCATGCCTTCCGCGATCAACTCGCGAACGCTGACCACCCTTGCGTCCGAGCTTCGAGTCACCTTCGGGTCCGAGCTGTTGCTTGCGGGTCTCGCCGCCCTTGTGGCCGCCCTTCTGACCAGCTTGGCACCGTCATGCCGCCCCGGCGTGATAACTGTCGACGGCCTGATTGCATTGATTCTGCCGCTTTGGCGAGCTCATTTCGGATACTCCTCACATGACCCGCGGGCATGCCCTTCAATGCGGGCGCTGTTCGCTTTGGCGTGCTTCGACCTCGCGGCCGCGGTTGATCAGTTCGCGCACGCGCAGGCCTCCCTTGCGGCCCGCCTCGCGCACGCTGAGCTTGCCGCGCGTGGCGTCGACCGGGTCCTGGGCGGGGCGGTGGGTCTTGCTGCTGGCTTGACTCTCTGGGGACGGTTGCCGGCTCATGGTTATCTCCGTTGATATCCGATCGTCGTTGGCAGGACGCTGCTGGTTTTTCCGGCACCCGGAAAGAACGGCAGGTCCGGCGGTCAGAAGCTTCGGCCATCGGCACGCGGCACGATGGCGACGGACGCTTCCCCGCCCGCAGGGGCTCGCGATGCGTCGAGGGCCCTTCGGACGAACAGGGGCGTTGCAATGCGGATGCCAGCGCGCAGTGCGCCGCCTACCGGCAACCCTTGCATTCGCGCGGCTGGAAAAAGCGCTCCGGCTGGAAAGATCTACAGCAACGCCCGGCTGCCGCGAAGGCAGGCGAGGGCTCGCTTGCGTGCCCTGTAGGAGCGACCCGCGCAGGACTGCCGGCGCCCGGCAGCATGCGGTGCGCCCTTGCAGGGCGATGTTTGCGCGCGCAAAAAAAAGAGCGCCACGTGGGCGCCCTTTTGTCCAGCGGCGATGCGTGCTCAGGCCTTGAGCAGTACCGGCGTCGCCTGTGCACCGATGGCGTCGGTCATCGCCTTGGCGATGTTGAGGTTGCCGGCGATCAGGTTGCCGCTGGCGGGCATGCCGTCGCGTCCGGCGAAATCGCCGTAGCGACCGCCCGCCTCGTGCACGAGCAGCACGCCGGCGGCCATGTCCCAGGGCTTGAGGCCGATCTCGAAATAGCCGTCGTAGCGTGCGGCCGCGGTATAGGCCAGGTCCAGCGCGGCGGAGCCGGAACGGCGGATGTCTTCGGCCTGGCCGAGCAGGGCGCGGGTCATGGCCAGTTGCGCATCAAGGTGTTCGCGCTGGCGGTAGGGGAAGCCGGTGGCGATCATCGCGCCGCCCAGGTTCTCGCGCTTGCCTACGCGGATGCGCCGGTCGTTGAGGAAGGCGCCATCGCCCTTGCTGGCCGTGAACAACTCGTCGCGCAGCGGATCGAACACCACCCCGTAGACCGGCACGCCCTTCTCGAGCAGCGCGATCGAGACGGAAAAATGCGGGATGCCGCGCAGGTAGTTGTGCGTGCCGTCGAGCGGATCGATCACCCAGGTGTGCTGGCTCTTGCCGGTGGCGCCGCTTTCCTCGGCGAGGATGGCGTGATCCGGGTAGGCGCGCCGCAGTTCCTTGACGATCTCGGCCTCAGCCAGGCGATCGACTTCCGAAGCGAAGTCCATGCGCTGCTTCTCGACCACGTGCAGGCCATCGATGCGGTTCATGTAGCGCAGGATCACGTTGCCTGCGGCGCGCGCGGCACGTGCCGCGATGGTGACGGCGGGTCTTGGCATGGCTTCGGCTTTGGGAAAAGAGCGGAAATGCGGCCGGCGATTCTAGCAGAGCCGGCGTGGCGGTGCCCCGGGGCGGCTATCCTTGGCGACCCCGCCTGACTTTTTCGCCGCCATGACCGACCACGCCGATCTCGCCCGCCTGTTCCGTTTCGTGCTGGTACGCACCTCGCACCCGGGCAATATCGGCAGCGCGGCGCGGGCGATCCGCACGATGGGCTTCGCCCGGCTGGACCTGGTGTCGCCGGCCGAGTTTCCCAGCCGCGAGGCAGACGCGCTGGCGGCCAATGCGGTGCAGGTGCTGGCCGAGGCGGGCGTGCACGATGCGCTGGTCGACGGCCTGGCGGGCGTGACTTTCGCGCTGGGCCTGTCGGCACGCCGGCGCGGCGTGAACCTGCCGGAGCTGACCCCGCGCGAGGGCGCCGCGCAGGCACTCGCGGCCGCGGCCCGCGGCGAACAGGTGGCGCTGGTCTTCGGCAACGAGCGCACGGGGCTGGAGAACGAGGAACTGGCGCGCTGCCACGCGATGGTGCGCATCCCCAGCGTGGAGGACTACAGCTCGCTCAACCTGGCTCAGGCAGTGCAGGTGATGGCCTATGAGCAGCGCCTGGCGATGCTGGGCGCCACGCCGGTGGCCGCGCCGCCGGAACACGACGAGCCGCCAGCCGACGCGGCGCGGATGGAGCGCTTCTTCGAACATCTGGGACAGACCCTGGACGACATCGAGTTCCACAAGGGACGCGAACCGACCACGATCATGTTGCGCCTGCGTCGGTTGTTCCAGCGCGCGCAACCGGACGAGCGCGAGTTGCGCATCCTGCACGGCGTGCTGGCCGATGCGCAGCGCATGGCCTCGCTCGCCAAGCGCTCGTAGGAGCGCACCGGTCCGCTCCTACAGGGAAATCACGGCGCGACCGGCTCCAGCTCCTCCACGTACACCAGCTCGCAGGCGCCGTCGCCGGTGTCCTCGCGCGTGAGCGAACTGCGCCAGTGCCAGCCGTCCGGCCGGCTGGCGTCGACCAGGAAACCCTCCAGGTGCACCAGCTCGCCCGGGCGGACGTGCTTCATCGCGTAGCGCACGCCATCGTCGGCCGGGATGAGGTGCATGTTGGTCGCGGACGTTTCGATCTCGCGGCGCGGGATCGGGAACTCCCGCACGTGCCAGTAGAAGAACCGGCTGGACTGGCTGATATCGATCCCGGCCAGCACCGCGCTGTCGGACATCCGTCCCCAACCCAGCGCCAGGTCCGTCGGGGCGAGCGAGGCGCCGGCGTCCCAGCGGTAATCCTCGCGGGAGAGCACGCGCGCGGTCAGTGCGATGTGGGCGCGTGTGCGCAACGTGGTCTCGCCCTGCCGGAGCAGGGTGCCATCATCCAGGTCGACCTGCTCGGGCGCCTGCGCGGCCAGCACCCCCGGCGGTGGGTGCAGCGGACGCTGCTGCCACCAGCCGAGCGCGCCCCAGCCCAGCAGTACGGCCAATCCCAGCCACCCCAGTCGCCGCATCGGTATCCCCTCTTTGGAAGCGCTCAGGCGCGCTTGCGCCGCGTGTTTTTGACGGGCTCGGCCAGTTCCGGTTTGAGCAGTTCGGCCGGCAGGTCGCGCACCACTTCGGCAAAACGCTTGAGGAAGGGTCCGAGCGAAGAACTCTTGCGCCAGACCAGCGCGATGCGGCGGCTGGGCGCGTGGCCGGCGAATTCCAGCAACTTCACGTTCTCGGTGCGCGCCACCGGCGGCTTGATCGCCAGCGTCGGCAGCAGGGTGATGCCCACGTTCGCGGCCACCATCTGCCGCAGCGTTTCCAGGCTGGTGGCGCGGAAGCCTACCTTCTCGCCGGCGCCGGCCAGCTGGCACAGCTCCAGTGCCTGGTCGCGCAGGCAGTGGCCGTCCTCCAGCAGCAGCAGGCTCTCGTCCTCCAGGTCCGCCAGCTTCAGGCGCGCCTTGCGATGGGCCAGCGGATGGTCGTCGGGTACCGCCAGCACGAACGGTTCCTCGAACAGGAACTCCGTGTGCAGGCTTTCCTCGTGGATCGGAAGGGCGAGGATGCCCACGTCCAGCGAACCCTCCCGCAACATGCGGATGACTTGTTCGGTCTTCTCCTCGATCAGCAGCAGTTCCAGCCGCGGAAAGCGCTGGCGCACCGCCGGCACCAGGTGCGGCAGCAGGTAGGGTCCCAGCGTGGGGAATACGCCCAGGCGCAGCCTGCCTGCCTCCGGGTCGCGCGTGCGCTGGGCGATCGCGCGGATCTCGTCGACCTCGGCCAGCACGCCGCGGGCGCGGCGGGCGATCTCGCGGCCGGTCTCGGTGAGCAGCACCTTGCGCGGCGTGCGCTCGACCAGTGCGACGCCGAGCTCGTCCTCCAGCTTCTTGATCTGCGTGGAGAGGGTCGGCTGGCTGACGAAGCTCGCCTCCGCGGCGCGCCCGAAATGGCGGTGCTCGGCCAGCGACACCAGGTAGGCGAGGTCGCGCAGGTTCATGGCTTGATCCGATAGGTCATGCCTATGAGTGTGATGGCAACAATCAATTTGAACAATGCCCGGGCGGTGCGTAACCTTGCCCTCATGACGCGCCATCCACGGCGCCCATGATGCTCTCACCGATCGCTCTAACCCTCAGTACTTCAAGGAGAAGCTCCATGCTCACCATCGGCGACAAGTTCCCCCAGTTCAGCGTCCCGGCCACCGTCTCGATCGAGAACCTGGAGAAGGCGTTCAGCACGATCGACAACAACACCTACAAGGGCAAGTGGCTGTGCGTGTTCTTCTACCCGAAGGACTTCACCTTCGTCTGCCCGACCGAGATCAAGGGCTTTTCCGACGTCAACCAGCAGTTCGCCGACCGTGACTGCCAGGTGCTGGCCGCCAGCACCGATTCGGAGTTCGTGCACCTGGCGTGGCGCAAGGACCACAAGGACCTGCGCGACCTCAAGTTCCCGATGCTCGCCGACATCAAGAAGGACCTCAGCAATGCGCTGGGCATCCTGACCGCCGACGGCGTGGCGCAGCGTGCGACTTTCCTGGTCGATCCGGACGGCATCATCCGCTTCGTCTACGTGACCGACGGCTCGGTCGGCCGCAACCCGCAGGAAGTGCTGCGCGTGCTCGACGCGCTGCAGACCGACGAGCTGTGCCCGTGCAACTGGCACCAGGGCGAAGACACCCTCAAGGTCGCCTGATCGCCTCTCGCTTGCAGTAACCGCGCGTCCGGATCCCTCCCCCTCCCCCACGGACGCGCGGACTCCCCAGCCGGCGGCGAAGCCCGCTTCGCCGCCGGTCTTTTTTTGACTTCAAGAAGGTGTCCCCATGAGTCTTGCCGACCTCAAGAGCCAGCTCCCCGACTACGCCAAGGACCTGCGCCTGAACCTCGATTCGGTGCTGAGCGAGGGCGGTGCGCCGGG
Organism: Frateuria sp. GZRe14; assembly: GCF_051900395.1. Classification (NCBI taxonomy): domain Bacteria; kingdom Pseudomonadati; phylum Pseudomonadota; class Gammaproteobacteria; order Lysobacterales; family Rhodanobacteraceae; genus Frateuria; species Frateuria sp. GZRe14. The sequence goes on from NZ_JBHZGJ010000001.1 coordinate 748,645, forward strand.
GCTGACCCAGAAACAGATCATGGTGGTCGCGCTCGCCGCGGCGATCGCCTCGCGCTACAAGCCGCTGACCCAGGCGGTGGCCGAGGAAGCCGCGCAGCACGCCAGTGCCGAGGAGCTCAACGGCGCCCGCGTGGCCGCGTCCATCATGGGCATGAACACGATCTACTACCGCTTCGTGCACCTGGTCAGCGAGCCCGAATACGGCACGCTGCGCGCGGGGCTGCGCATGAACGCGATGATGAATCCCGGCGGCACCAAGATCGACTTCGAGCTGGCCTCGCTCGCCGTGGCCGCGGTCAACGGCTGCGGCATGTGCGTGGACTCGCACGAGAAGACCCTGCGCAAGCACGGGCTGTCGGCGCAGCCGATCCAGAGCGCGATCCGCATCGCGGCGGTGGTGCACGCCGTGGCCGTGGCGCTTGAGCAGGCCGACGTCGCCGGCTGAGCCACCACCACGGAGGAACGGCGAAGCCCGGCCAGCGATGGCCGGGCTTTGTTTTGGGCGCGCTGCCGACCGGGTCGACGCTTTCACGTCGCGTCGAACCCCGGCCATGCCTTTTGGCACTGTGTCACAAGTCATGCCCGGCCTAGCTTCGGGAGCTTGCCTTCACAGTCCCTGGGGAAAACCACCATGCGTCGACTCGTCAAACCGCTCGTGCTCACCGCGATGGCCGCCTGTTGCGGCGCCGCCTTCGCCGCCACCGCCGACCAGGTGCCGCACGGCAAGCTGCCGCGCTGGGCCGTGCCCGAATCCTATGCGCTGTCCTTCAAGGTCGATCCGCGCCAGCAGGATTTCTCCGGCACCACGCGCATCAAGGTCGAGCTCAAGCAGGCCTCCGACCACGTCTGGTTGCATGGCAATGCACTGAAGGTCTCCAAGGTCAGCGTGACCGACGCCGCCGGCAAGGTGCATGCGGCCAAGTACGTCGAGGCGGCGCCGAAGGAAGGCGTTGTCCGCGTCGACTTCGGCGATACGCTCAAGCCGCAGGAGCTGACCCTGAGCTTCGAGTACACCGCGCCGCTCAACCAGCAGCTGCAGGGCCTCTACAAGGTCAGCCACGAGGGCGTGCCCTATGCGATGACGCAGATGGAGCCCATCAGCGCACGCTATGCCTTCCCCGGTTTCGACGAGCCCGACTTCAAGACCCCGTTCGACATCAGCCTGACCATCCCCAACGACGAGAAGGCGGTTGCCAACACCAAGCAGATCAAGGAAGTCCCGGCCGGAAGCGGCTGGAAGACGCTGACCTTCTCCACCACCAAGCCGCTGCCGACCTACCTGGTCGCCTTCGGTGTCGGTCCGTGGGACATCGTCGCCGGCCCGGACATCTCGCCGGACGCCTATCGCGCCACTCCGCTGCAGCTGCGCGGCATCGCCGCCAAGGGCGAGGGCCACCGCATGCAGCACGTGCTCTCGGAGACGCCAAGCATCATCCACACGCTGGAGGACTACTACGGCTTCGGCTACCCGTGGGACAAGCTCGACCTGCTCGCCGCGCCGGACTTCGCCGCCGGCGCGATGGAGAACGCCGGGTTGGTGACTTTCCGCGACTGGCTGCTGCTGCTCGATCCGGACTCCCCGGCGCAGTACGTGCGCGGCTCGTTCAACGTCAACGCGCACGAGCTGGCCCACCAGTGGACCGGCGACACCGTCACCACCGACTGGTGGAACGACATCTGGCTCAACGAGGCTTTCGCCACCTGGATGCAGCAGAAGGTGACGATGAAGGTCCATCCGCAGTACCGCGCGGACCTCGACCGCGTGCGCGGCGCCCAGTACGCGATGGACAACGACAGCCTGGTCACCGCGCGCAAGATCCGCCAGCCGATCACCGGCAACGGCGACATCGAAACCGCGTTCGACTCGATCACCTACCAGAAGGGCGCCAGCGTGCTCGGCATGTTCGAGGGCTACGTCGGCGAGAAGACCTTCCAGCAAGGCATGCGTCAGTACATCCAGGACCACAAGTTCGGCAACGCCACGGCGGACGACCTGGTCGACTCGATCGCCAAGGCGGCCGACAAGGGCGAGGACTTCAAGCAGGCCTTCAAGAGCTTCCTCAACCAGCCCGGCGTGCCCTACGTGCAGACCCAGCTGATGCAGAAGGACGGCCAGACCGTGCTCAAGCTCAGCCAGAGCCGCTACCTGCCGGTCGGCAGCAAGGGCAACGCCAGCCACGTGTGGGGCGTGCCGGTGTGCGTGCGCTACGGCACCGCCGACGGCAGCAAGGTCAACTGCGAGTTGCTGGAGACGGCCACCGGCACGATCGCGCTGCCGGGCGCCAGCGCCAACCCGTGGGTGATGCCCAATGCCAATGCCAGCGGCTATTACCGCTTCGGCATGGACAAGGCCGACCTGGCGCGGCTGGGCGACCAGGTCAGCCACCTGACCGACGGCGAGCAGCTCGCCTATGCCGACGCGGCCGACGCCAGCTTCCACCACGGCGACATCAACGCCGGCGACCTGCTGGCCGCGCTCAAGCCGCTCACTGCCTCGCGCGTGCGCGCCGTGGCGACCGCGCCGATCGCCAGCTTCGAATGGATCAACCGCTACCTGGCCGGGACCGATGCGCAGCGCAACGCCCTCCACGCCTGGGCCACGTCCGCCTACCTGCCGCGCATGGAACTGCTGGGCTACCACCGCAAGCCCGGCGAGGCGGACGATGATTCCCTGCTGCGCAGCACGCTGGCCGGTTTCCTGGCGCTGGACGTGAAGCTGCCGAAGGTGCGTGCCGAACTGCTCAAGCAGGGAGAGGCAGCGCTCAAGCGCAAGGCCGACGGCCGCCTCAGCCTCGATGCGGCCGATCCGGACCTGCTCGACGCCGCGCTCGCGGTGGCGGTGCAGGAGCACGGCAAGAGCGCGGTCGATGCGCTGATCGCCGAACTGCCCAAGACCTCCGATCCCGCCCAGCGCAATGCCATGCTGGCCGGCCTGAGCGCGGTCGAGGATCCGGCATTGGCCGAACAGGTACGCAACTTCGCGCTGGACAAGCAGGTCAAGGTCGGCGAGATGGCCGCCCTGCTGCGCGGCAGCCGCGAGACCCGTGCCCAGCGCGACGCCATGTGGAAGTGGGCGGTCGCCAACTACGACCGCATCGTCGAGCGCACCGGCAGCTTCGCCGGCGGCCGCCTGCCGGGCCTGATGGGTGGTGGCGGTTGCTCGCAGGAGGAAGCGAACCGCCTGCAGGCATTCTTCAAGACCCGCGCCAAGGACGTCACCGGCGCCGAGCGTGGCCTGGCGCAGACGACCGAGGACACCTTGTTGTGCACCGCGCTGAAGGCCAAGCAGGATCCGCAGGCGATCCTGCACTGAGGCGGCGATCCAAGCTGAAACAGAACGCCGGGCCGTGACGCCCGGCGTTTTTTTTGAGCCCTTGCTCACTCCAGCCCTTTGAGCGGAGGGAGAGGGAGCCATCGGGTGCGTCGTCTCACTCCTGCAAGGGCGCCGACTCGCCTGGGCCTTGCACGTTCCCCCTAAACTGTCCCGCGCCCGCCGGGCGACAGGGAGACCAGGCATGCGTGCTCGATCAGGATGGTTGTTGCTCATGGGTCTGCTGGTGGCCGTACCGGCCGCCGCGCAGCAGGTGCCGCCTCCACTGCGCGACTGGCAGGACTGGGTGCTGCACGAGGTGCCGGCGCATGCCTGCCCGCGGTTGGCGCACATGCCCGGCGAGGGCGAGGCCTGGCAATGCGCCTGGCCGGGACGACTGGCGCTGGTGGCCGGCGCGAGCGGGGGGCAGTTCACCCTCGAAGCACATGCCGATGCACCGGCGTGGATCGCCCTGCCGGGCGATGCGCGCCACTGGCCGGAACAGGTACGGCTGGACGGCCAGCCGGCCGTGGTGCTGGAGCGCGACAACCAGCCGATGGTGCGAGTACCACCCGGGGACCACCGTCTGCAGGGACTGTTGCCCTGGTCGGCACGGCCGGCGCGCCTGCAGGTGCCGGCGTCGATCGGCCTGGTCGATCTCACCCTGGACGGCAAGCCGGTCGCACGCCTGCAGCGCGATGGCGACCAGCTGACCCTGGGCGAGGCGGCCGCGGCCCAGCGCGTGGCCGACGCGTTGTCGCTGCGCGTCGATCGCCGACTTGCCGTCGGGCTACCGCCGACACTGGAAACCCGCCTGAGCTTCGACGTCACCGGCAGCGCCCGCGAACTGATACTCGGGCCGGCGCTGCCAGAAGGGTTCGTCGCCACCGCGCTGGACGGAGAGCTGCCTGCGCGCTTGGAGAGCGACGGCCGACTGCGCGTGCAACTGAAGCCCGGTCGCTGGACGGTTACCCTCGATGCCCGCGCCAGCGCGCCACTCGCGCGTGTCGCGACCAGCCTGCCGCCCGCGCCATGGCCCCGGCAGGAGATCTGGAGCTACGCCGACGATCCCGACCTGCGCGGCAGCCATGCCGAAGGCCAGGCCACCGACGCGGCGCAGGCCGGCGCCCCGGACGACTGGCGCGAGCTTCCCGCCTTCGTGATGGACGGCCAGGCCACGCTCACCGTGCAGCCGGGCGAGCGCGGAGCAGGGCGGCACGATCGCCTGCGCCTGTCGCGCCGCCTGTGGCTGGACTTCGACGGCAAGGGCCTGGCCGTGGACGATCAGTTGCAAGGCGAACTGCATCGCCAGCGACTGGAAGTCGGCGCGCCCTGGCAACTGCAGCGCGCCGAGCAGGATGGCGAGCCGCTTCTGGTCAGCCGTGGCAAGGACGGCCGCGGCGGCGTGGAGGTTCGCAGCGAACAGCTCAATCTGGGCGCCGGGTTGCGGGTGCCCGCGAGCGGTGCCTTGCCGGTGACCGGCTGGAACGTCCCGCTGGAGCGCATCGACGCCACACTGCAACTGCCGCCGGGCTATCGCCTGCTCGGCGCGCCCGGCGCGGACAGTTCGCCCGATTCATGGGTGGCCCGATGGAGCCTGCTGGACGTGTTCGGCGTGGCGCTGATCGCCCTGCTGGCAGGGCGCCTGCTGGGCTGGCCATGGGCCCTGCTGGCGGCCGGCTTCCTTGCGCTGGCGCAGCACGAACCGGGCGCGCCGCGCTGGACGCTGGCGTTGCTGCTGGCGCTGGTGTTGCTGTTGCGCGCGCTGCCGGAAGGGCGCCTGCGGCGAGTCGCCAACGTCGCCGCCCTGGCCTCGTTCGTGCTCGCGACGCTGTGGACGCTGCCGTTCGTGGCGACGCAGCTTCAATACGCGCTGCATCCGCAGCTGGAGCCGCAGGCCCCCCGCATCGAATTTGAGGCGGGAAGACTGGAGCCGGGTTACAACGTCGCGCCTCCGGAACTGGCTGCTCCGCCAGCGCCTTCCGCGGCGGCGCCACAGGTGTCGGAGGCGATGCAATCGCTGGGCGCCGTGTCGGTCAGCGCCGCAAAGCTATCCACGCTGGATGCAGCGACGGACAACCGCAGCCTGGTCCAGGCGGGGCCCGGGATGCCGACCTGGCGCCTGGGCAGCAATTACCGGCTCGGCTGGTCCGGTCCGGTCACGCCGCAGCAGACCCTGCGCCTGGTGATCGCGCCCGCATGGCTGGTGAGCCTGCTGCGCGTGCTTATGGTGGCTCTGTTGGCCACGTTGCTTGCGCGCGTGCTGCCCTCGCTGCTGGCGCCTTGGCGCGGGCGCTGGCAAGGCGGGCGTGGCGCGGCATCGGCCGCGTTGTTGGCGCTGGCATTGCTGCCCTGGCACGCCCACGCCCAAACGCTTCCGAGCCAGCCTCTGCTTGATCAACTTCGCCAACGCCTGGTCGAGGCCCCGGCCTGCTCGCCCGCGTGCGCGAACCTGCCGCAGGCGCGCGCTGTACTGGCCGCCGACGCGCTGGAACTCACCCTGCAGGCACACGCAGGCGCCGCGGTCGCGTTGCCGCTGCCGGCCACGACGCTGCCGCTGGTCGCGGTGACGGTCGACGGGCGCCCGGCCGTGCTGGCGCGTCGCGACGACGACCAGCTCTGGCTGCGGCTGGATCCAGGCGTGCACGATCTGGCCTTGCGCTACCGGCTCGACGGCATCGACAGCGCGCGGCTGCGCTTCGCCCTGGCGCCGCAGCGCGTCACGCTGCAGATGGACGGCTGGACGGCCGACGGATTGGATACCGATCATCTGCTTGGCGACAGCCTGGCCTTCGACCGCCAGCGGGTCGCCGCCGGGGGCACGGTCGGGGCACCCGCGCAGGACTTTCCGCCCTACGTGCGGCTGACCCGCCATCTCGTGCTCGGCAACGAGTGGACGGTGCAGAACGAGGTCGAGCGCATCGCGCCGCAGGCCGGCGGCTTCAGCATCGCCCTGCCGCTCCTTCCGGGCGAGCACCCGCTGGATACCGACGCGCCGGTGCGCGGCGGGCGCATCCAGCTCGCCTTCAACGCAGGCACGGACAGCGTCGAATGGACCAGCCGCCTGGACCGCGCGGCCCGACTGCAGCTGACCGCGCCGGCGCTGGCCGAACGCGCCGAAGTGTGGGAGATCGATGCCGCACCGATATGGCATGTCGACGCCAGTGGCGTGCCGGCGAGCGGCGGCGACGTGCCGCGCTTCCAGCCGCTGCCTGGCGAGCGACTCACGCTGGTACTCAGCCAACCGGCCGCCGTCGCGGGAGGCACCCTGGCGTTCGACCGGGCGGAATCGAGCAGCACCATTGGCGAGCGGGCCACCGAGACCACCCTGCAATTGCAGGCGCGCAGCACCCGTGGTGGCGAGCACGCGCTGGGCCTGCCGGCGGGTGCCGAGTTGTTGCAAGCCAGCCGCGACGGCGAGCGCCTGCCGCTCGCCGTGCGCAACGGCGCGCTGTCGCTGCCCTTGCTGCCGGGCACGCACCGTTACGAGCTGCGGCTGCGCGAATCGGTCGGCACGGCCATGCGCACCCGCTCGCCGGCCATCGCCTTGCACGCACCGGCGGCCAACCTCGATACCTTCCTGCAACTGCCGCAGGACCGTTGGGTGCTGTGGACCTGGGGCCCGGGCGCCGGCCCCGCGGTGTTGTACTGGGCGCAGCTGATCGTGCTGCTGGCCGCAGCCTGGCTGCTCTCGCGTTACGCGCCCACGCCGCTGCGCTTCCGCCACTGGCTGCTGCTGGGCCTGGGTTTCTCCGCCTTCGCCTGGAGCGCGTACACGGTGGTGGTGGCCTGGCTGATTCTGCTCGGCCTGCGCGCGCGCGCCGCGGTCGCCTCCTGGCGCGCCGGCCCGTTCGATCTGATGCAGGTGGGCCTGGCGCTGCTCACCGCGCTTGCGCTCGGCGTGCTGGTGGCCGCGGTGCCGGGCGGCCTGCTGGGACAGCCGGACATGCACGTCGCCGGCATGGGTTCCAGCGCGCTGCAACTGCACTGGTTCGCCGATCGCACCACCGACGCGCTGCCGCGGGCGGGCGTGCTCAGCCTGCCGTTGTGGACCTACAAGCTGGCCATGCTGGCCTGGGCGCTGTGGCTGGCCAATGCGCTGATCGGCTGGCTGCGTTGGGGCTTCGACGCCTGGTCCCGCGGCGGCTACTGGCGTCGCGACAAGCCAAAACCCGCCATGCCGCCGCAACTGCCCACCGCGGAGGTGCCGCCGGATGCCTGAAGTGCGCCAACTGCTGGCCGAAGCCACCACACGCCTGGGCGACCGCGCCGAGGCAGCCATCCTGCTCGCGCACGCGCTGGGCAAACCGCGCAGCTGGCTGCTTGCGCATGCCGACGATCCGGCCGACACGGCGGGTGCCGCGGCCTTCGCCGAACTTGTGGAACGTCGCGCCGCCGGTGAACCGGTGGCCTATCTCACCGGCCACCGCGGTTTCTGGACGCTGGACCTGGAAGTGACGCCCGCCACGCTGATCCCGCGACCGGAGACCGAGTTGCTGGTCGAACTGGCGCTGGCGAAGCTCCCGCGGGAGGGAGCGCCGCGCGTCGCCGACCTGGGCACCGGCAGCGGCGCCATCGCCCTGGCGATCGCACGCGAGTGTCCGCACACGCGCGTGCTCGCCACCGACGCCAGCGCCGCCGCATTGGCGGTGGCGCGACGCAACGCCGAAGCCAACCGCATCCGCAATGTCGGCTTTGCCCAAGGCGACTGGTTCGCCGCGCTTGGCGACGAGCGGTTCGATCTGATCGTGTCCAACCCGCCCTACATCGCGGCGGACGATCCCCACCTGGAGCGGGGCGACCTGCGTTTCGAGCCGGGTAGCGCGCTGGCCTCGGGAAGCGACGGCCTGGACGACATCCGGCGCATCGTGGCTGGCGCCCGCTCGCACCTGGCGGGTGACGGATGGCTGTTGTTCGAGCACGGCTGGGACCAGGGCACGGCCGTGCGCGGGCTGCTCGATGCGGCAGGCTATCGTGACGTGTTCACGGCGCAGGATCTGGAGCAGCGTGATCGGGTGAGCGGCGGCAGTTTGGATGGTTCCTGACGGGGAGCCAGCGGGCGCGCACGGGATGCGTCCCTACGGATTGGCGCGCATGCAGGAGCGCACCCTGGGTGCGCCTTCATCAACCCGCGCTGGCCGCGACGCTCGCAAGCTGCGGGAACCGTGCTCGTATCGCGTTGCGGATGCCAGGCAAATCCAGCCCGGCCATCGAGAGCACTTCCTCGCGGCTGCCGTGCTCCAGATAGACGTCCGGAAGGCCAAGGTGCAGTAGCGGCTTGACGATCCCGTGGGCGGCCAGGCACTCGGCCACGCCCGATCCCGCGCCACCGGCGATCGCATTGTCCTCGAGCGTGACGAAGGCATCGTGCGTCTTCGCCAGCTCCAGGATCATCGCCTCGTCCAGCGGCTTGACGAAGCGCATGTTGACCAGCGTCGCATCCAGCTCCGCCGCCACTACCGCGGCCGGCGCCAGCATCGCACCGAAGGAGAGGATGGCCAGGTTGCGGCCACGCCGGCGCAGCTCGGCCTTGCCGATCGGCAGCGTGTCCAGCTCCTTGCGCACGGCGGCGCCGGGGCCGGTGCCGCGCGGGTAACGGATCGCCGCCGGACCGTCGTACTCGAAGCCGGTGCTGAGCATCATGCGGCACTCGTTCTCGTCCGAGGGCGCCATGATCACCATGTTCGGCAGGCAGCGCAGGAACGAAAGATCGAAGCTGCCCGAATGCGTGGCGCCGTCCGGGCCGACGACGCCGGCGCGGTCGATGGCGAAGGTGAGGTCCAAGTTCTGCAGTGCCACGTCGTGGATCGCCTGGTCATAGGCTCGCTGCAGGAAGGTCGAGTAGATCGCCACCACCGGCTTGGCGCCTTCGCAGGCCATGCCGGCGGCCAGCGTCACCGCGTGCTGCTCGGCGATCGCCACGTCGAAGTAGCGTTCGGGATATTCCTTGGAGAAGCGCACCAGGCCGGAGCCTTCGCGCATCGCCGGCGTGATTCCGAGCAGCCGCTCGTCATGGGCGGCCATGTCGCACAGCCAGTCGCCGAAGACGTCGGTATAGCTCGGCTTGGCCGGCGCGTTCTTCTTCACCACGCCGGCAACCGGGTCGAAGGGGCCGACCGCGTGGTATTCGATCTGCGCCTGCTCGGCCGGGGCGTAGCCCTTGCCCTTGGTGGTGATCACGTGCAGCAGCTGCGGCCCGGGCAGGTTCTTGACCGTGCGCAGCGCACGCAGCAGGGCCGGGATGTCGTGGCCGTCGATCGGGCCGGTGTAATGGAAGCCCAGTTCCTCGAACAGGGTCGAGGGCAGGAACATGCCCTTGGCGTGCTCCTCCCAGTTCTTGAAGAAGCGGCCGAAGAACGACTGCCGCGGGATCGCCTTCTTGGCCCGCTCGCGCACGGCGTTGAGCCGACGGCTGGCCATGGCGCGCGCCATCATCTTGGTCATCGCACCGACGTTCTCGCTGATCGACATGCCGTTGTCGTTGAGCACGACCAGCATGTTCGGCTCCACGTCACCGCCATGGTTGAGCGCCTCGAACGCCATGCCGGCGGTCATCGCGCCATCGCCGATCACCGCCACCACCTTGCGGTCGTCGCCCTTGCGCTGCGCGGCAATGGCCATGCCCAGCGCGGCCGAGATCGAAGTGGAAGAGTGGCCGACGCCGAAGGTGTCGTACTCGCTTTCCTCGCGGCGAGGGAACGGCGCCAGGCCATCCTTTTTCTTGATCGTGGTGATCCGGTCGCGCCGGCCGGTCAGGATCTTGTGCGGATAGCACTGATGGCCCACGTCCCACACCAGGCGGTCGCGCGGGGTGTCGAACACGTGGTGCAGCGCGACGGTGAGCTCGACCACGCCCAGACCGGCGCCGAAATGGCCGCCGGAGCTGGCGACCGATTCGATCAGGTACTGGCGCAGTTCGTCGGCGACGTCGGGCAGTTCGGCATCGGGCACGCGGCGCAGGTCGTCCGGCGCCTCGATGTGGGCCAGGTGGGGATAGCGGGATGGGTCGATCATCCGCATATTGTTGGCCCAGCCGCAGGGCGGGGCAAGGGCGGCGACGTGAACGAAACCGGGCGCCGTGCACACGGGGCACACGAAACCGCTCGCAAGCTGGATGCGACCACGGCCAGAGATGCCTCCATGTCCAAGCTATCGCAGGCCTTCCGCAGCTTCGCCGAAGCGACCGCCCGTTATTCGGGCAAGCCCGCCGCCTTCCTGATCGCCGCCGCGGTCATCGTCGTGTGGGCGATCACCGGCCCGATGTTCAGTTTCAACGACACCTGGCAACTGGTGATCAACACGGGTACGACCATCATCACTTTCCTGATGGTGTTCCTGATCCAGAACAGCCAGAACCGCGACAGCGCCGCCCTGCAGATCAAGCTGGACGAGCTGATTCGCGCCACGCGGGCCCGCAACAGCCTGCTCGACGTGGACAACCTGGACGAGGAAGCGCTCGAGCGCATTCGGGAGAGCTACCGCAAGCTCGCCCATAACAAGGAAGAGGAGGCACGCCAGGCGAAACGGGCTGGCCACCGCGTCCGCGCCGAGGACGAGTCGGACGAGGCCTGCGAGGAGATCCGGGAGATCGAGCGCGAGCTGGCCAAGGCCAGTGCGGATCAGGCGGACGCGGACGAAGATTCGGACGGAAAGACGAAACCCGCCTAGCCCATCGCCCGCCGCCGGTCGCGCGGCAGATGATTGACCAGGAATTCCATCTGGTCGGCCAGGATGTTGCGGTTGGACAGGATCAGGTGCTCCACCCAGCTGGGCCGGTAGGGCACGGCCAGCAGCGGCATGTGGGCCTGCTGCGGGGTGCGGTTGGCTTTCCTCAAATTGCAGTTGAGGCACGCGCTGACCACGTTCTCCCATTCGTCCTTGCCGCCGTGCGAGACCGGCTCGACGTGGTCGCGGGTCAGTTCGCCGCGGGAGAACTGATTGCCGCAATACAGGCAAAGGTGGCGGTCGCGGGCGAACAGCGCGGTATTGGTCAGCGCTGGCGCCGGATCGATCGCGTGGTCGCGGCAATGGCCGGTGCTGGCGATGATCGGATGCAGGTCCAGCCTGCTGCGCTCGCCGCGGGCGCGGTTGTGGCCGCCGTGCACGGTCAGGCAGGGGTCGCCCAGCGTCCAGGCGACCGCTTCGCGCACGTAGAGGCAAACGGCGTCCTGCCAGCTGATCCAGTCCAGGATCCGGCCGGCGGCGTCCAGCGACAGCACCCGGGTCGCGTTGAGGTCCCGGCGTGGCACTTCCATCAGCATGCGGGTTCCTTCAGCCAGTTCATGAGATTCGGCGGAGGTGGTGCAGCGATGCGCTCGTGTTTCGAGCATAGCCCAATTTCGCCGCTTCGCGCGCGGTAAGCACTTGACGCGCTTGGCAGATCGCCGTCACCGGAGGCCATTCGCCCGGGCGCGTGGCCGCTGATATAGTCACGGATTCGCGACCCGACGCCGGGTTTGGGAGGGGGAGCCATCGGTGGCGACCCCGGCACGGCGGGGCAGAGGTAAGAAGACGTGGCTGAAGTACTTTTCTACGAGCGCCCGGTGCCGCTCAACCGCAACCAGCACAAGGACCTGCGCCTGAAGAGCATCCCCGGCGTGAAGTTCGCCGCCGCGGCGCACTCGGTGCCGCTGACGGCCGCGGAGTTCCCGATCGCCGCGCGCGACGTGCCGATCCTGTTCGCTGGCCAGAGCATCGAGGACGCCGGCCCGATGGCGCTGCTGGGCCTGCGCCAGAACGAGAACCTGCTGGTGGACGAGAACGGCAAGTGGGCGCAGGGCGTGTACGTGCCGGCCTTCGTGCGCCGCTACCCGTTCATCCTGGCCGAGAAGCCGGCGGGCGCCGAGGGTGAGGACTTCACCGTCTTCCTCGACGAGTCCTACGAGGGTTTTGGCAGCGACGAGGGCGAGCGCCTGTTCAAGGAAGACGGCACCGACAGCGAAATGCTGGCCAACGCCGTCGGCTTCCTGGGCGAGTTCCAGCAACACGTGACGCGCACCCACGCGTTCATGGAACAGCTGCGCAAGCACGACCTGCTCGAGCCGCGCAACATCCGCCTGGAGAAGGACGGCAACGCGATCAACCTCAACGGCCTGTTCGTGGTCAACGAGGAAAAGCTGCGCCAGCTCGACGAGAAGACCGCGCACGAGTTCCTCAAGGAAGGCGTGATGGGCTGGATCTACGCGCACCTGCTGTCGCTGCCCAACATCGACCGCCTGGTGCAGCGCCTGGACCAGCGCGAGCGGGCGAAGGCCTGACGTCGGACCGGCGCCGTGGCCGCCCTGCCGGGCGGCCTTAGAGAGCGCTAAGCACGTTCTGCAAGGATGGCGCCCATGCGCCATCCTTTTTTTTGCCTGGCCGCCGGCGCCGCGATGGCGACCATGTTGGCCGGCTGTGCCACTTACCGCCCCGCGCCGGTCGATCCGGCCAAGACGCGTGCGCAGTGGCAGGCGCGCCGGCTGGATGATCCGGTCCTCGCCGCGCAGTTGCGACCGTGGCTGCCAGCGCGCGATCACGGGCGGTGGCCGCCCGCGCGTTACGGCCGCGCCGAACTGGTACTGGCGGCCTTCGCGCTCAACCCGGACGTCGCCGAGGCGCGCGCTCACCTGGCCGAGGCCAGCGCAGCGGTGACGACGGCGGAGGCGCGCGCCAACCCGACGTTGGGTCTGGCGCTGGAACGCTACACGCAGGCGCAGGCCGGCAGCGCGCCCTGGTTGTGGGGCCTGAGCACGGATTTCCTGCTTGATGGCGGCCTGCGCCGGCGCCTGCGCGTGCAACTGGCCAACCAGGGCGTGCGCGGCGCGCGGCTGGATTACGCAGGCAAGCTGTGGAGCGTGCGCAGCGCCGTGCGCGACGCACTGGAACAGCAATGGATCGCCCGTCGCCAGGAGACCCTGGCCTCCCGCACGGTGGCCGCCGCCACTGCACTGGAGCTGGCCGCGCGCCAACGCGTGGCATGGGGCGAGGATGCGCCGCAGGTCGACCTGCAGGCCGTGCAGACGCTGGCCCGGGCGCGCAGTGATGAGGCTGCCGCCATCCAGCGCGCCGCCAGCGCACAGGCGCAACTGGCGCGTGCGATCGGCGTGCCGGTCGCGGCGCTGCAGGGGATCGACCTGCGCTGGGACGATTTCGACCGGCCCGCCGCGCCGTCGCCTGCCCGGTTGGACACGCTTGCCGACCACGCCCTGCTGGCGCGCAGCGACCTGGAGCGTGCGCTGGTGGACTACGCCGATCGCGAGAGCGAACTGCACCAGCAGGTTCACGCGCAGTACCCGCAGCTCTCGCTCGGTCCGGGCTACACCTACGACCACGGCATCCGCAAGCTCACCTTCAACGCCAGCCTCAGCCTGCCCGTGTTCAACCAGAACCAGGGGCCGATCGCCGAGGCGCGCGCGCGACGTGAAGCGGCCGCGGCCCACGTACGCGCGGTGCAGGCCGATATCGCCAGCGCCATCGACGCGGCGCGCTCGCGGCTGGCCGCGGCGCTGCCGGCGCTGTCGGCCGCGCGCGCGGGAGAGCAGGCCGCCGTGCGTGCGCGCGAACAGGCCGAACACGCATTCAAGCTCGGTGCCATCGACCGCGCCGCCCTGCTGGACGCACGCCTGGCCGCGCTTGCGATGGGCCAGTCGACGCTCACCGCGCTCGACGCCGCCTGGCAGGCCGAGGCGGCGCTGGAAGATGCGCTGCGCGCTCCCCTCGATCCGACCGAGGCCGCGTTGCGGCCCGCCGCGGGAGATCACTCATGAAATTCCTCGCATCGATTGCCCTTGCGCTGGCCATGCTTGCCACCCGCGCCATGGCCACCGAACTGGACGCCGCGTCCCAGGCGCGGCTCGGCCTTCGGCTGGCCACGCTGGCCGAGGGCCAGATGCCGCCGACCACGCGCGCGGTCGCCGATGTGCTCGATCCGGTGCCGCTGGCCAAGGCCATCGATGAGCTCGAGGCGGCGCAGGCGGCGGCGCAGGCTTCGCATGCGGAGCTGTTGCGCACGCAGGCGTTGCTTGCCGCCGCGGGCAACGCCTCGCGCAAGGCCCTGGAGGCCGCACGGGCGCAGGCGACGGCCGACCAGGCGCGACTGCGCGAGGCGCGCGTGGCACTGCGCAGCGCATGGGGTGACGATCTCGCGGACATGGCGTCCGCACGCCGCGACCGCCTGCTCGACGCCCTCGTGCGTGGCCGCCAGGTGCTGCTCAAGGCCGAGCCGCTGGGCCGTCCCGACGGAACCCTGAAGGTGCAGGCCGCCACGCTGCAGCTGCCGCACGGCGCCGACGTTTCCGCGCAGGTGCTCGGCCGCCTGCCACGCAGCAGCTCGGGGCTGGCCGTCGGATGGCTGCTGCAGGCCGAAGCCGGCCCGCTGGTGCCCGGCATGGTGCTGACCGTGAACCTGCACGGCGAGGGCAAGCCCGTGCGCGGCGTGCTGCTGCCGCGAGCGGCGATCGTGCGCTGGAACGGGCTGGACTGGGCCTACGTCGCCACCGGGACCACGCGGTTCGAACGCCGCGCGGTGCACCCACGGGCGATGACCGCGGCTGGCTGGCTGGTCGGTTCGCCGTTCATGCCGGGCGAGCGCGTGGTGGTGCAGGGTGCCGAGGCGCTGGTCGCGGTCGATGCCGCGCCGGTGCAGGGCAGCGCCGCCGACGCCTCGGACGACTGACGCCGTGCTCGTCGCCATCGTCCGCAGCGCGTTGCGCGCCGCCGGCTGGGTGGTGTTGCTGGCCGCGCTGGTGCTGGCGCTGGGCGTGCAGCGGCTCATCGAGGCCCGCTACGACGTGTTTCCCGATTTCGTGCCGGCACAGGCCACCGTGCAGGTGGAGGCGCCTGGCTTCACCGCGCTGCAGGTCGAGCAGCGCGTCACCCAGCCGATCGAGAACGCGGTCAACGGAACCACGGCCGTCGACGTGGTGCGTTCGCAGTCGATCCAGGGCCTGGCGGTGATCGACGTGGTGTTCAAGGAAGGCAGCGATCCATTCCGCGATCGCCAGCTGCTGGCCGAGCGGGTCGGCGAGGCGGCCGCCAGCCTGCCGGCCGGCGTCGATACGCCTTCGTTGAGCCCGATGACGTCCTCGACCATGGACCTGCTCAAGATCGGCCTGGTCAGCGACCGGCTCGATCCGCTGGCCTTGCGCGATCTTGCCGACTGGACGGTCAAGCCGCGCCTGCTTGCGGTGCCGGGCGTGGCCGACGCGATCGTGTTCGGCGGCGGCGTGCGCGAATGGGAGGTGCGGGTGTATCCGGACCGCCTGGCCGCCTACGGCCTCACCCTTGAAGACGTGCGCGCGGCAGCCTCCTCCGCCAGCGGCGTGCGCGGCGCCGGCTACATGGACACGCCCAACCAGCGTGTGGTGCTCGAAGCCGATGGCGGCCTCAGCGACCCGGCGCAACTGGGCCGCACCGTGGTGACCCGCCATGCCGGGCGCAACATCACGCTGGCGGATGTGGCCAGCGTCGGCGTGGGCGCCGCGCCGGCGTTCGGCGACGCGCGCATCGACGCGCGGCCGGGCATCCTCATCGCGATGACCAGCCAGTACGGCAGCAACACGCTGGAAGTCACCCGCGCGGTCGAGAAGGCGCTGGACGATCTCAAACCCATGCTCGCCGGTCAGGGCGTCACGCTGGTGCCGGCGCTGCATCGCCCGGCGACCTTCGTCGAGGTTGCGCTGGCCAACATGCGCGATGCGCTGGCCTTAGGCGCCGCGCTGGTGTTGCTGGTGCTGGTGCTGTTCCTGAAGGACTGGCGCACGGCGCTGATTTCCTTCGTCAGCATCCCGTTGTCGCTGGCGCTGGCCGTGCTCGCGCTGCGCTGGTTCGGCTGGACGATCAACACGATGACGCTGGGCGGTCTGGCGGTGGCGCTGGGCGTGGTGGTGGACGACGCGATCATCGACGTGGAGAACATCGACCGGCGCCTGCGCACGGCGGGGGGCACGGCACCACGCATCGATACGGTCCTGGCCGCCTCGCTGGAAGTGCGCCGGCCGGTGGTGCTGGCCACCGTGGTGGTCGGACTGGTGTTCGTGCCGATCCTGTTGCTGCCGGGCCTGCAGGGGAGTTTCTTCGCGCCATTGGCCGGCGCGTTCCTGCTGGCCACCTTCGCTTCGCTGCTGGTGGCGCTGACGGTGACGCCGGCGCTGTGTTTGTGGCTGCTGCGCCCGGGCCGACGCCATCGCGAGCCGCGCTGGCTCAAGCGCATCAAACTCGCCCAGCACCGCCTGCTCGAACGCGCGCTGCCGCACGGCGGCGCGCTGCTGGCGGCCGCGCTGGTCGTCGGTGCGCTGGCGGTGGCGGCGTTGCCGTTCTTCGGCGCCTCGCTGCTGCCCGAGTTCCGCGAAGGGCATTTCGTGTTGCAGCTGACCGGCCCCTCGGGCGCCTCGCTGGCGGAGATGGACCGCATCGGCGAGCGGATCAGCCGCGGCGTGTTGACGATCCCCGGCGTGGCCAGCGTGTCGCTGCAGATGGGCCGCGCCGAAGCGGTGCAGGACACCTGGCCGCCCAACCGCGGCGAGCTGCATGTGGAGTTGAAGCCGGGCCTGGCGGCGGACGCGCAGGTGCGCATCGAGAACGCGCTGCGCAAATTGCTGGACGGCTATCCCGGCCTGAACTCGGAGGTGGTGACCTTCCTCGGTGACCGCATCAGCGAATCGCTCTCGGGCGAAACGGCGCCGGTCACGCTGAGCCTCTACGGCCCGGACCTCGATCGCCTCGACGCGCTGGCGGCGCGGGCGCAGTCCATCGTAAAGGCCGTTCCCGGCGCCGGCAGCGTGCGGCTGGCCGAATCGGCCGACGTGCCGACCCTGCGTATCGCGCCCGACCCGGACCGGCTGTCCGCACGCGGCCTGCGCATGACCGACGTGCTGGACGCCGTGGCCGCCGCGCACCAGGGCGTGGTCGTTGGCGAGGTCTACCGCGGCGTCCAGCCGGTCGCGATCCGGTTGACCCTCGACAACACAGCCGTGCGCGACCCGGAGGCCGTCGGCGCGTTGCTGCTGCCGGCCGCCGACGGCCAGAGCGTGCCGCTGTCCGAGGTCGCCACGGTCGACCTGGTCAAGGGTCGCGCCAGCGTGCAGCACGAGGGAGGCCGGCGTCGGCTCGTGCTGGCGGTGACGCCGGCCACGTCCGACGTGGTCGGCTTCGTGGCTCAGGCGCGCGCAGAGCTGGACCGGCAACTGACGCTGCCGGCCGGCTATTACGTCGAGTTCGGCGGCGCCGCCGAAGGCGCGGTGGCCGCGCGGCACGCGTTGCTGCTGCACAGCGCGCTCGCGGGCGCGGCGATCATCGCGCTGTTGCTGCTCTCCTTCCCCGACCGGCGCAGCGTGGCGCTGATTTTGGCCAACGTGCCGTTCGCGCTGGTCGGCGGCGTGTTCGCCGCGGCGCTGGCTGGCGGCGTGCTGTCGATCGGCGCGCTGGTCGGCTTCGTCACGCTGTTCGGCATCGCCGCGCGCAACACGATCCTGCTGATCGCCCACTACGAGCACCTGGTCGCCGTCGAAGGCGCGCACTGGAACCGCTACACGGTGCTGCGCGGAGCGCGCGAGCGGTTGACGCCGATCCTGATGACCGCCCTGGTCACCGCGCTGGGCCTGCTGCCGCTGGCGCTGGGCAGCGGCGAGCCCGGGCGCGAGGTGGAGGGACCGATGGCGATCGTGATCCTGGGTGGCCTGCTCACGTCCACCGTGCTCAACCTGCTCGTCATGCCGGCGCTTGCCGGCCGCTACCTGCGGCCTGCCACCCGGTCCGATCGCGCGTAGGTGGGCTTTTGCCACCGTGGGTCATCCATGGTGGGCCGAAGCCCACCTACGGGCGCGCGCGTGGCGTGCTCCAATACGCTTCGGCCACGGATACCGGATCGACCATGCGCTACCACGGAAGCTGCCATTGCGGCCGCGTCGCCTTCGACGTCGAGGGCGAGCTTGACCAGGTGATCGACTGCAACTGCTCGCACTGCAGCCGCAAGGGCTACCTGCTCTGGTTCGTGCCGCGTGGCCAGCGTGAGCTGGCCACGCCGGAAGCCGACATGGCGACCTACACTTTCAACAAACATGCCATCGAGCACCGCTTCTGCCCGCAATGCGGTTGTGCGCCGCTGGCGTTCGGCACCGCGCCGGATGGCCAGTCGATGGCCGCGATCAACGCGCGCTGCCTGGAAGGACTGGACCTGGCTGCACTCAAGCGCGTGCCGGTGGACGGACGCAGCTTCTAGCGCGTCCTGCCGATCGCCCCGCGATCGCGCGCCCTCGTGGCGGGTGGCGACGTGCGTGCGCCGTCGATCACCTGGTGGCGCTTTTGCTCCCTCGCCCGACGAAGCTCGTTGGTGTAATGGAAGGCCAGCAGCCGGGCGCGTACCTCCGGCGGTGCATACAGCAACTCGCAGTCGGCCCGCAGCGGGCCGCTGGCGAGCATGCCGGCGAGGGCAAGGAACAGGAACGGTCGTGGCATGGCGTGGCTCCGCGGTGCGGGCGGCCATCCTCCGGCCGCGCCCCTGGTGGCGGCCATCCGCGTCTTGCGCTAGTTACTGGACCGGCTTGACCATCCGCAGCAGGTCGACGCCGTAGCCGGCGGCCTCGTAGATCGCGCGTGCCCGCTCGTTGCCCGGGAAAACCGCCAGGGTGATCAGCGCACAGCGGTGTTCCCGGGCCCACGCCTCGGCGTGGGTCATCAGCGCCTTGCCCACGCCGCGGCCTTCATGGGCGGGCGCCACCGCCACGTTGTTGATGTGACAGTTGGTGCGGCCGGTGAAGAAGTCCTGCGTCTTCTGCAGTTCGATGAAACCGACCACGGTGCCGTCGCCGTCTTCGGCGATGAAGAGGAAATCGTTGGCGGTGCCGTCCTCGAGGTGGCGCAGCAAGTCCTTGCGGATGCCCTCGATGCACGTGTGCCGTTTGCGCCAGGGCGGGAGGGGAAACTCCACGAAACGCGGGACCAACCCGAGGATGAAGTCGTCGTCGTCCTCGGCCAGGCGGATCAGGAAATTCGAATCGCTCATGCGGCGGTCGTTCGGTTGGCAACGATGGAGCGGTTCTACCACCGAGCAGGCGCGGCGGGGAAGTCCCGCCGCGCATCTGGTCGGGCTTTGCTACGGTGCAAGCCTCTTCTCCCAGAAGGAATACCGATGAACGGACGTCCATCCGCGCCCCGCGCCCCGCGCCTCGCGCAGGCCACTTGCCCTGCTGGGCTGCATGGGGCTGGTCCTCGCCGCTGCCCTGCAGGCCCAGGACACACTACAGGCCATCAACCCGCCGGAGCTGCCGCCAGCGCACGGCTATTCGCACGTCGTGGTCGCGCCGCCGGGGCGGATGGTGTCGATTTCCGGCCAGGTCGCGATGGACCGCGAGGGCAGGGTGGTCGGCGAAGGCGATTTCCGTGCCCAGTGCGTGCAGGTGTTCGAAAACCTGCGCATCGCGCTGAGGAGTGCGGGGCTGGACTTCAAGGACGTAGTGCGCACCGACATGTATGTCACCGACCTTGCGCACCTGGACGTGTTGCGCGATGTGCGGGCGCGTTACCTGCCCGCCGACGCGCCGGCCACCAGCACGCTGGTGAAGGTCGACGCATTGTTCCGGCCCGAACTGATGATCGAGGTAGCCGCCGAGGCGGTCCAGCCGTCCGGGCGAAAACCGCGACGCTGATCCGTATCGCCCAGGCTGCCCGTGCAGCAGCGCTAGAATCCGCCGACGCAAAAAAGGACTGATGCGTGGCGAACCTTGCGCTGTTCGACTTCGACGGAACGATCACCACCCGCGAGACCATGGCGGCTTTCATGTATCGCGCCGTGCCGGCGCGCCGGCAGGCGTGGGGGAGGCTGCTGCTGGCTCCCTGGGTCGCCGGCTACAAGTGTGGCGTGGTCTCGGGCGTGGCGGTGCGCGCCGCCGTGGTGCGGGTCGGCTTCGCCGGCGTGGCGCTTGCGAGCGTACAGGCCCACGGCGCGGCGTTTGCCGACGAGGCACTTCCGCCGCTGCTGCGGCCGGAAGCGATGGCGCGCGTCCATTGGCACCAGCGGCAGGGCGACACCGTGGTGGTGGTTTCCGGCGGGCTGGACGTCTATCTCGCGCCCTGGTGCCGCCGGCACGGCCTGGCGCTGGTCTGCTCCACGCTGGAACATCGCGATGGGCGCCTCACCGGCCGATACCTGGGCGCACAGTGCGTGAACGAGGAAAAGGCCCGGCGGGTACGCGTCCATTACGACCTGGCGAGGTTCGGGCGCATCTATGCCTATGGCGACACGCACGAGGACCTCGCGTTGCTGGATCTCGCGCACCACCGCTTCTATCGCGGCCAGGAACAGTTGGCGCACGCCTGACCGATCGCCGTACGGCTCCCACCCGAATCCTTCCCCCGCGTGGCGGGGGAAGGACCCGCGTCAGCGGCTCACGACCGGCAGCGCGATGAAACTGGCCCTGCCCGGCGCGTGGTACACGCGCTGGGTTGCCTTCACGTAATCGGCCGCCTTCGCCTTGAAGATGTTCGCCACGTAGGTCTGCGGGTTTCGGTCATACAGCGGAAACCAGCTCGACTGCACCTGCACCATCAGCCGGTGGCCGGGCAGGAAGACGTGGTTGGCGTTGGGCAGGCTGAAGCGGTAGTCCAGCGGCTGGTTGCTGGCCAGCGGCGCCGGCTTGTCGAAGCCGGTGCGGTAGCGGCCGCGGAAGATGTCCATCGCCACCGCCAGCTGGTAGCCGCCCATCTGCGGCTGCTCGGCGACCTGGTCGGGATAGACGTCGATCAGCTTGACCACCCAGTCGCTGTCGGTGCCGCTGGTGGAGGCGACCAGATGGACCTCGGGCGCGCCGGCGATGGTCAGCGGCGCGGTCAGTGGCTCGGAGACGTAGGTCAGCACGTCGGTGCGGCCGGATGCCTCGCGCTGGTCGTCCACCAGCCACTCCTGCCAAGTCTGGCCATTGTCGTACCCGACCGGCTGGATCGGGCGGGCACGGAACGGCACCGGATGCGCCGGGTCGGACATGTACTCGTCATAGGCGGCGCCTTGGCCCGGCGCGTCGAAGCCCAGCGCATGGTCCGGCTCCAGATACAGTGCGCGGCTCGTGGTGGCGCAACCCTTGGCGCACGCCAGCGGCCAGTGGTCCAGGCGCTGCCAGCGGTTGGTGCCGGTCTGGAAGGCGGTGACCGGCGCGATGTCGGCCCCGGGCGCGCCGTCCTTCAGGTATTGCGCCAGGAACGGCCGCAGGATCTGCTCGCGGAAGTATTTAGCGGTGTCGCTGCCGAAGCGGATCGCGCCCAGCGCGCTGCCCTCGTCGATCTGCTGCCCGTGGTACCACGGCCCCATCACCAGCCTGACCATGGTGCCGCCGGTGTCCTTGGGCTTGATCGCGCGGTACACCGCCGTTGCGCCGTAGATGTCCTCCTGGTCCCACAGTCCGTGCACCAGCATCACCGGGACCTTCAACGGCTGCTTCGCCAACAGTTTGTCGACCGCCTGGTCGGACCAGAACGCGTCATAGGCCGGGTGCGCCACGATCTTGTTCCAGAAGCCCAGCTGGCCCATGCCGTACGCCTCGCCCATCGCGCCGGCCGAACCGTAGTGCATGAACAGGTCGTATTCGTCGTGGAAATTGGTCCACCAGCGGATGGCGTTGTCCCGGCTGGCTTCCTGCTCGTAGATGTAGGACATGTTCTGCTGGCGGAAGGCGCCGTTGTGGAACCAGTCGTCGCCCATCCAGCCGTCGACCATCGGATTCATCGGCACCGACACCTTGAGCGCCGGGTGCGGGTCGATCAGCGCCATCAGCGGCTCGAAGCCGTCGTAGGAGATGCCCAGCGTGCCGACCTTGCCGTTGGACTCGGGGACGTTCTTCACCAGCCAGTCGATGGTGTCCCAGGTGTCGGTGGCGTCGTCCACGGGCGTCGGATTGAGCGTCCCGTGGACCGGGCGGTTCATCACGAAGTCGCCCTCGGAGCCGTACTTGCCGCGCACGTCCTGCACCACGCGGATGTAACCGTCCTCGACGATCACGTCGGTGGCGTTGTCGTAGCCCTGGAGCATCGGCGCCAAGTGGCCGCTCATGGTGTGGCTGGTCAGCGCATCGGCATCGTAGGGCGTGCGGGTGAGCAGGATGCCGGCGTGCTTTGCGCCCTTCGGCACCAGGATCACGGTGTGCAGCTTCACGCCGTCGCGCATCGGGATCATCACTTCGCGCCGCTCGTAGTCGAAGCCCGCGGTGGCGGGCGTGAAACGCGCTGGCGTTTCGCTGGGATAGTTCGGGTATGCCGACTGCGGCGCGTTGGCGGCGGGCAGGGCGGCGCTGGCGGCGAACAGCAGGGCCAGCAGGATCGGTCGGACGACGAGGCGTGACTTCATGGCGGGCTTCCCTGGGGCAACCGGGCTAGCGTAATCGGATCGGGGGCGGGTGTGCGGGCGGGTCGCACAACTCGGGGCGGGGCGCTTGGGAGATGTGGCGCCCAGGGCGAAAGGACTTTTTGTTCGGCGCGCGTGCCAATAGCCGCTCGCGCTGGGCTGGCTGTCCGGGAGCACCTGGCCGCTCCCGGACAGCCGTTCCTGCCGGGCGCAGGCGCAGGTGCCGACGTGGAAGCGCCTGCGGCAAAGCATCCAGCCCCACCTCCGGCCGGAAGGGGTGCAGGCCGGCCTGCGTGGGCCCGGTTGAGCGGTTGCTAAAGTGCAGCGGGAGCGCAAGCCCGCCCGATCAACTCGTCAACGCATGCAGGAAGGCAATGCGCCACGCGGTCAGGTCATGCCGCTGCAGCACGTCCATCATCGACCGCCACCGCGCGATCCGCTCGCGCAGGGGCATCGCCAGCGCACGCTCCAGCGCATCGGCCACCTCGACCGTATCGGCAGGATTGACCAGCAGCGCCTCGGTCAGCTCCTGGGCTGCACCGGCGAAGCGCGACAGCACCAGCACGCCCGGATTCTTCGGATCCTGGCTGGCCACGTATTCCTTGGCGACCAGATTCATGCCGTCGCGTAACGGCGTGACCAGGCCCACCCGCGCCACGCGGTAGTAGCCGGCCAGCAGGCTGTGCGGAAAGGACTGGTTGACGTAGCGGATCGGTACCCACTCGGGCGTGGCGAACTTGCCGTTGATGTGGCCGGCCATGCGCTCGAGCTCGCGACGGATCAGGCGGTATTCGGGCACCGCGCCGCGCGAGGGTGGGGCGATCTGCAGCAGGGTGACGTGGCTGTGCAGCGCGGGCGAGCGCTCGAGCACGTGGGCCAGGGCTTCGAAGCGCTGCGCCAGGCCCTTGGAGTAGTCCAGCCGGTCGACGCCGATGACCAGGTCGCGCCCGTCCAGGCTCTGCTTGAACTCGCGCACCGCGTCTTCGCCCATCGCCTTGCGCGCCACGTCGGCCACCTCGGCGGTATCGATGCTGATCGGGAACACGCCGGCGCGGAACAGGCGACCATTGGCCGCGCGCAGCCGGCCGCCCGGACGCATCGCGCCGCCGACCTCGTGCAGGAAGTAATCCTCCAGCGCGCGCAGGTCGCGCGCGGTGTGCAGGCCGACCAGGTCGTAGCTGGCGAGCGTTTCGAGCAGCTCGCGGTGCTTGGGCAGCGCGATCAGCAGCGCGGCTGCCGGCAGCGGCGTGTGCAGGAAGAATCCGATGCGGTTGCGCACGCCGCGCTCGCGCAGCATCGCGGCCAGCGGGATCAGGTGGTAGTCGTGCACCCATATGATGTCGTCCGGCTCGAGCAGCTTGACCAGCTCGTCGGCGAAGATCGCATTGACCCGGAGATAGCCTTCCAGATGGCTGCGCTGGTAATCGACCAGGTCGGGCCGGTAGTGGAACAGCGGCCACAGCGTGCGATTGGCGAAGCCGGCGTAGAAGTCGTCGTGGTCGGCGCGCGAGAGGTCGATGGTGACGTACTCGATCGCGCCGTCGCTGAGCCGGTGCAGTTCCTCGGCGGTATGCGTGGCGAGCTTGCCGCTCCAGCCGAACCACAGTCCACCGCGCTCCTGCAGCGCCGCGCGCATGGCCGAGGCGAGGCCGCCGGTGGCCGTCTGCTTTGGCATGGCGACGCGGTTGGAGACCACCACCAGCCGGCCGGGCTTCTTGCCGGTGCGCGTCATCGTGCGCCACCGGTGCGCGCGCGGGCGGTCCGCGGCGCGGTGGTACGACAGGCGCCGGTCAGGTCCAGCTCAAGGCTGGCGGTCGGGTGGTTGTCCTCCGCCGTTGTCGGCATCGATCGGTACTCCCTGTGGAAGGTCTTGTCCGTGGCTGGGTGCGTCCCGCACCCGCTCCAGCCAAGCCTGGACGGCGGCCGGGCTAGGCAGCGTGAACCGGGCATGGCTGGGCTCGCGTTGCCCGACCCGCACGCTCATGCCGCCGGCGCGGTTGACCGCGTCGAAAGCGTGCTCGTCGGTCAGGTCATCGCCCAGGTACACAGGGGTGCGGCCGGCGAACGGCGGCTGCTGCATCAGCTCGTCCACGGCACGGCCCTTGTCCATTCCGGTCGGCTTGAACTCCATCACCAGGTTGCCCGGCTGCAACTCGTAACCGGGCAGGTCGGCGGCGACCGCCTCGGCCGCCGCGCGCAGGGCCGGCAGGCGGTCCGGATCGCGCCGGCAGTGCAGCGCCATCGCGTGCTGCTTGTCTTCCAGTTGCACGCCATCGAGCCGGTCGGCCAATGCCTGCACCGCGGCGCGCATGCGCGCCTGGTCGGCCGGATCGGCGGTGAGCTCGCGGTGGCGGCCGTCGCCGTAGCGCAGCTCGTAGCCGTGCAGGCCGGCAAGCGCCCAGGCCGGCGTGTCGAACAGCCGGTCCAGATCTTTCACGCCGCGCCCGCTGACCAGCGCCAGCGCGCCATCGAGCCGGTCGTGCAGCGCCTGCAGGAGCGCGCGCAGTCGGGGGGAAACGAATACCGCGGCCGGATCGTCGGCGAATTCCAGCAGGCAACCGTCCACGTCGAGGAACAGGGCCCAGCGCTGGCCCGGCCGGGGCAACGGTGGCGCCGGCAGGGACGGGCTCACGCTGGCGGGCTTGGACGAAGACATCGGTCCGAGACTAGCAAAGGGGAACGTGAAAGGCCGAACGGGGCCGATGCCGTTGCAGGTTCCAGCTACTGCTCGTCGTCGGCCGCCTCGATGCGCGGGGCGGGCGTCACCAGCAGCTTGTCGATACGCGCACCATCGAGGTCGACCACCTCGAAGCGGATACCGCGCCAGGCGAAGACCTCGCCCACCTGCGGGATGTGTCCCAGCGCGGTCATCACCATGCCGGCGGCGGTACGGAACTCGTGCTCCTCCTCGCCGGGCAGGCGCTCGACGTGGAGCAGTTCACGCAGGTCCTCGGTGGAGAGCGAGCCGTCGACGAGCCAGCTGCCATCCTCGCGCGGCACGATCGGCGGGTGCTCCTCGTTGCCGCCGTGGCCGAGCTGGCTGGCGCCGACGACCGCCGCGAGCAGGTCGTTGAGCGTGACCAGACCCTCGATGTCGCCATACTCGTCCACCACCAGCGCCATCGGGGTTTCGGCGTCGCGGAACTCCTCCAGCAGGTCCATCGCGCGCGCCGTGGCCGGCACGTACAACGGCTTGGCCAGTTGGCGGAAAAGTTCCGGCGTGTCGCCGGTCATGCCGCCGATCAGGCTCTTGACCTCCAGCACGCCGACCACGTCGCTCTCGTCGCCCTGGTACACCGGGTAGCGCGAGTAGGGCGTCTCGCGCATCACCGCGGTGTTCTCTTCGCTCGAGGCCGTCTGGTCCAGCCAGGCGATACGCATGCGCGGGGTCATCACGCTGTCGACGGTGCGGTCGCCCAGGCGCAGCACGCGATTGACCATGTTGTGCTCATCCGCGTCGAGCACGCCCTGCTCGGCGCTCTCGGCGACCAGCAGGCGGATTTCCTCTTCGGTGACCCGTCCCTGGCCCTGCCGGCGCACGCCGAACAGGCGCAGCAGAAAGCCGCTGGAAACGTTGACCAGCCACACGAACGGCGCGGTGATGCGCGCCAGGATCAGCATCGGCACCGCGACCACGCTGGAGATGCGCTCGGGTGCCGACAGCGCCAGCCGCTTGGGCAGCAGTTCGCCGATCACCACCTGGATGTAGGAGATCACCACGAAGCTCAGTACGACGCCCAGGATGTGCGCGTAGGGCGTCAGCCAGTCGGCCGGGGTGCCCCGCAACGAGGTTGACAGGTGCTCGCCCAGCCGGTCACCGGCCAAGGCGCCGGTGACCAGCATCACCAGCGTGATGCCCACCTGCACGGTCGAGAGAAAATGCTCCGGCGCCTCGGCGTGGCGCAGCGCCACGCGGGCACGGCCGCTGCCTTGGGCCATCTGCTTGAGGCGGCTCTTGCGCGAGGCGATCAGCGCCATTTCCGACAAGGCGAAGAAGCCGTTGAAGACCGACAGAAGGATGACGAGCGCGATATCGGTCAGCATCGCGGCGGGTGACTTCGGGGTCGCATGGGTGCGCAGTGTACGGGATGCCCGGCAAGCGCGCAGTGGGGCGTGCATGGCCGGTGAAGGCCCGCGTCAGCCGTTGCCGCGGTGGCTCCTGTAACATGTCGCCTGTTTGACCCCTCACTCCGGCTTCCAGGCACGCGCATGTTTTCATTGCAGACGATTTTCGGTAAGGGCGACAAGTTCTACGGCCTGCTCGAGCAGAGCGCCGAGGCGGCGCATGGCAGCGCCAAGGCACTGCACCAGATGCTCGCCCACAAGGAGCGCGCGCCGGTCATGGCCGATTTCGCCGGTGCCCGCGCCCGCGAAAAGGCGCTCGCCGCGCAGATCAGCGAGGCGTTGGTCAACACCTTCGTCACCGCGCTGGATCGTGAAGACATCGAGGCCCTGAACTCGGCGCTGTACAAGATTCCCAAGACGGTGGAGAAATTCGCCGAGCGCTACTCCATCGTGGCCGAGCGCGTGGCGGACGTGGATTTCGCCCAACGCGCCTGCGTGCTGGAGGAGTCCACGGCGGTGGTCAGCGAGATGATCGGCGAGTTGCGCCGCGGCCTGCACATCGACCCGGTGAGGAAACTGCAGGATCGCCTGCAGGCGCTGGAATCGGAGGGCGATCGCATGCTGCTGGCGCCCTACCGCTCGCTCTACGTCGAGGGCAGCGATGCGATGAAGGCGATGCTCGCCAAGGACCTGTTCGAGCTGATCGAGAAGGCGATCGACAAGTGCCGCGACGTCGGCAACATCGTCTACTCGATCGTGCTCAAGCACTCCTGAGGCCGCACGCATGAGCCTGGGCCTGGTCTTCGCGGTGGTGCTGATCGCACTCGCCTTCACCTACATCAACGGCTTCCACGACACCGCCAACTCGATCGCCACGGTGGTGGCGACCAAGGTGCTGAGCCCGGGCCAGGCCGTCTTGCTGGCAGCGGTGACGAACCTCATCGGCGCCCTGTGGGGCACCGCGGTGGCCAAGACCATCGCCGCTGGACTGATCGACACGCACGTGGTCGACGCCGGCCCGCAATTGCTGATCTGCGCGCTGCTGGCCGCGACGGTGTGGAACCTGATCACGTGGTGGTGGGGGCTGCCGTCCAGTTCGAGCCATGCCCTGGTCGGCGCGCTGGTGGGCGCGGCGGTCGCCGCGGCGGGCGACAACTTCGGCGCCGTGATCTGGTCCCAAGGCGGCTGGTGGGCCGGCAAGGGCGTGATCCCCAAGGTGATCGTGCCCATGGTGGTCTCGCCTGTAATGGGCTTCGTCATCGGCTTTGCGCTGATGGGCGCGCTCTATGCGCTGTTCGCCTGGCTCGCCAACCGCAAGGGCTGGCTGCAGCGGCTGGGCCGCACGCCGTTCGTCAACGCCTTCTTCGGCAAGGCGCAGATCGTCTCGGCCAGCGCGATGGGGCTGGCCCATGGCATGAACGACGCGCAGAAGAGCATGGGCATCATCGCGCTGGCGCTGGCCGGCGGCACCGCGGCGGGGCAGATGGACCACCTCCCGCACTGGCTGGGGTTCCTGCGCGTCGCCGGCTCGGCCGAGGGTGGCTTCAACGTGCCGGCGTGGGTCGCGGTGGTGTGCGCGCTGACCATGGCGGCGGGTACGGCCGGTGGCGGCTGGCGCATCATCAAGACGCTCGGCCACAAGATGGTCAAGCTGCATCCGATCAACGGCTTCGCGGCCGAGGGAAGCTCCGCCGCCGTGATCCTCACCGCCTCGGCGTTCGGCATCCCGGTGTCGACCACGCACAACGTGTCCGCCTCGATCATGGGCGTGGGCGCGGCCAAGCGCTTCAACGCGATCCGCTGGTCGGTGGTCGAGCGCATGGTGTGGGCCTGGATCCTGACCCTTCCGATCACCGCGTTGCTGGCCTACGGTTTCGTGCGGCTCGCGCAGTTGTTCGCGCACTGATCCGGGATTTTTTCGTAGAAGCTGCGCTTGCGGCCGGTGCTCCCGGCGGAAAAGCACGCTGGCAGCGGCTTCACGAAAAAGCCGCGCACCGTTTGCGTCAGAAGCTGTCGCCGCCGCTGGCGATGACCTGCTCCAACTGGTCGCCGAGCTGGCCGAGTTCGCCGATCAGGCGCTCGAGCTCGCCGCCGTCGAGGAATTCGTAGGGACGGTTCTCGCACAGGTGCAGATAGGGCGAGCCGTCCAGGTCGGCCACGGCGAGGAAGCCGGTGCGTTGTTCCCAGTTGAAGCGCAGGCAGCGGCGCGGATCGGTGCCCGCCAATGGGCCGATCGGCGTGGACAGGCGCAGGTAGCGACGGCCGCCCTCGTCCTCCAGTTCGGCCAGGTAGATGCCCTGGTGGCGCCCGAGCGGCAGGGCCAGATCGAAGCTGATCAGGTACGGATCGTTCTGTCGCAGCGCGTGCTGGCTGCCGACGTGGGAACGCACGGCTTCGAAATGGCGCATGGGCGGACTCCTTGATGCGACGCCGATGGTAACCTCCCGCCGCATCGTGCCCAAGTGACGAGCCATGCAGGAAAGCCACGCCCGCGTCTACGCCGCCATCGCCGCCATCCCGCATGGCCGCGTCGCCAGCTATGGCGCGATCGCCGCCCGCGCCGGGTTGCCGGGCCGCGCGCGGCTGGTCGGCAAGCTGCTGGGCGAGACCCCGGAGGGGATGGAGCTGCCCTGGTATCGCGTGCTGCGCGCGAACGGCCACGTCGCATTGCCGCCGGGCAGTCGCGGCTTCCGCGAGCAGTGCCGGTTGCTGCGCGCGGAGGGCATCGAGGTGGTCAATGGCCGCGTGCCCCTGTCGCGCTTTGGACTGGATGCGGACCTGGACCGCGCGCTTTGGGGCATGACGTTGTAGGTGGGCTTCAGTCCACCGTGACGGCTGGGACGCGGTGGGCGGAAGCCAACCCACGCAGCCGGCGACCTACAACCCGCATCCGGCTTTGCCTACCGCTACCGGCGTGTGTCGCGGACGGGCGCGACACGCCGCTTTGGTAGCATTCACCCGATGTCCTCCCGCGCCCTCGATCTTCTCCACAGCGTCTTCGGTTACGCCAGCTTCCGCGGCCAGCAACAAGCCATCGTGCACGCGGTGGCCGAGGGCGGCGACGCGCTGGTACTCATGCCCACCGGTGGCGGCAAGTCGCTGTGTTACCAGATTCCCGCACTGCTGCGACCGGGCACGGCGATCGTCGTCTCGCCGCTGATCGCGCTGATGCAGGACCAGGTCGACGCCTTGCGCGAGGCGGGCGTGGCCGCGGCCTACCTCAATTCCAGCCTGCCGCCCGAGGATCAGCGCGAGGTCGAACGGCGCTTGCTCGCCGGCGGCCTGAAACTGCTTTACGTAGCGCCCGAGCGGCTGCTCACGTCGCGCTTCCTTGGCCTGCTCGAACAGATCGACGTGGCGTTGTTCGCCATCGACGAGGCGCACTGCGTCTCGCAGTGGGGCCACGACTTCCGTCCGGAGTACCGCGAATTGGCGGTGCTGGCCGATCGCTTTGCGCAGATCCCGCGCATCGCGCTCACCGCCACCGCCGACGAGCGCACCCGGGAAGAAATCGTCGAACGGCTCGGGCTTGGCCAAGCGCACCGGTTCGTCTCCAGCTTCGACCGGCCGAACATCCGCTACCGCGTGGCGCTCAAGCACAATCCGCGCACGCAGCTGATGCAGTTCCTCGATGGCCACCGTGGCGAGGCCGGCATCGTCTATGCGCTGAGCCGCAAGAAGGTCGACGAAACCGCAGCATGGCTGGCCGAGGCCGGCATCGAGGCATTGCCGTACCACGCGGGCCTGGAAGCGCGGGTGCGCGCGGCCAACCAGCAGCGCTTCCTGCGCGAGGATGGCGTGGTGATGGTCGCCACGGTTGCCTTCGGCATGGGCATCGACAAGCCGGACGTGCGCTTCGTCGCGCACCTGGACCTGCCGCGCTCGATGGAGGGCTACTACCAGGAGACCGGCCGCGGCGGTCGCGACGGCCTGCCGGCGGAAGCCCTGATGCTCTATGGCCTGTCCGACGTGGTGACGATGAGCCAGATGATCGCCCAGTCCGACTCGGCCGACGAACGCAAGCGCATCGAACGGCAGAAGCTCGAGGGCCTGCTCGCCTTCGCCGAGGCCACCCGCTGCCGGCGCGAGCTACTGCTTGGCGCCTTCGGCGAGGACTACGAGGGACCCTGCGGCAACTGCGACAACTGCATCGAGGCGCCGAAGACCTGGGATGCCACTGTCCCTGCGCAGAAGGCGCTATCGGCGGTCTATCGCAGCGGGCAGCGTTTCGGCGCCGGGCATGTGATCGACATCCTGCGCGGCATCGAGGGCGAACGCATGCGCCAGCTCGGCCATGACAGCCTGACCACGTTCGGCATCGGTGCCGACATGGACGAGAAAGGTTGGCGCTCGGTGTTCCGTCAGCTGCTCGCCGCCGGGCTGCTGGAAGCCGACGCCGAGGGCTACGGCACCCTGCGCCTCACGACCGCCAGCCGGGCCGTGCTGACCGGCGGCCAACCGGTGCTGCTGCGGGAGGACGCACGCCCCGTGCGCAGCACCCGCCGCCGCCGCGACAGCCAGCTGGTGACCGGCGCAAGCCTGGGCATCGAAGCCTACGAACAACCCCTCTGGGATGCCCTGCGCGGCCTGCGCACCCGGCTGGCCAAACAGCAGGGCGTGCCGCCCTACGTGGTGTTCCACGACGCCACGCTGCTGGCGATGTTGCGCGCCATGCCCGCCAACGAGGATGAGCTGGCGGAGGTCAGTGGCGTAGGCGAGGCAAAGCTCAAGCGATACGGCCGCGATTTCCTGGCGGTGATCAACGCGCCGGAGTAGGAGTCCCGCGCTGCGGCCGGAACCCACCGCAGCCGCGTGACCGGCC
This sequence comes from Frateuria sp. GZRe14, assembly GCF_051900395.1. Taxonomy (NCBI): domain Bacteria; kingdom Pseudomonadati; phylum Pseudomonadota; class Gammaproteobacteria; order Lysobacterales; family Rhodanobacteraceae; genus Frateuria; species Frateuria sp. GZRe14. The sequence continues at coordinate 780,148 of NZ_JBHZGJ010000001.1, forward strand.
TATACGCCGAATTCACGCGCTGCCGCACAGGTTCGCCGCGTCTTCAAGCGGGAATACGCTTCATGGACGCCCTGGATTGCGCTGATGGAGTGCGGAGGCAGAGCGTGACGCGTCGCCGTGGCCGGACTGGCTGTATGAACGTCGCCGCTCCCCAAGGGTTGCCAAGGGTGCGGTGCGAGCGTCCCGATGCCTTGATGACAGACGCTTGGTTATAGTGCGCGGATATCCCACCGAGGCATATCGATGGAAAGCCCTGGCCAGACACCCGTTCTTTCCCGCAGCAAGCGATCGTCTGGACCGCAGGGAACCCGGCTGTTCTCCGCCGAGGAACTGCGCCAGGTCGCCCGTGAGGCCGCGCCCGTCCTGCTCGGCCGCGCCAGCGCCGCCGCCCCGGTGCTGGAGGGTGCCACCGGCGCGCTCCAGGGCCAGCGCATCTCCCTGCGCTCGGGCCGGCAGACGATCGGCCGGCGCGGCGACAACGACATCGTGCTGGACGACCTGAGCGTGTCGGCCTCGCATGCCTGGATCATGAACCAGCAAAACCACTACGTGGTCATGAACACACTGTCGACCAACGGCACCTTCGTGAACGGCAAGCGCGTCCACGAGGCGACCCTGCGCCACGGCGACCGCGTCCGCTTCGGGCAGATGGAATTCACCTTCCTCACCCGCGAACGTGGTGCAGGGGCTGCGGCCCGGCACGCCTGGCTGGCGCTCGGCGCCGTGGCGCTGGTGGCGATGGGAGTGGCGGCATGGTGGCTGGCCTGACTCCAGTCGCCGAGGAACGGACCGTCCCGCCGACGGTGGGACGCTACCGTATCGAGGGCGTGCTCGGCGCCGGCGCGATGGCGGTGGTCTACGCCGGTTTCGATCCGGAAATCGAGCGCCAGGTCGCGATCAAATGCCTGCGCAACGCGGTGGCGGCCGATCCGGTCTATCGCGCGCGCTTCGTCACCGAGGCGCGCGCGGTCGGCCACCTGACCCATCCGCACATCGTCACCCTGTTCGACGTGGGCGAGATGGAGGACGGCCGCCCGTACATCGCGATGGAGCGGCTTTCGGGCGACACCCTGGCCAGCCGGGTGGCGCGCGAGGGCTTTCCTGCGTTGCCGGTGATCCTGGGCCTGGTCGAGCAGATCGCGGGCGCGCTTGATTACGCGCACGCGCAAGGGGTGGTCCATCAGGACATCAAGCCGGAGAACATCATGCTCTCCGACGGTTGGCAGCATGCCAAGGTGAGCGACTTCGGCATCGCCGAGCGGCGCGACCCGCGCAGTCCCGGCGGGCCGCGCCGGGAGGTCGGCGGCACGCCCGCCTACATGGCGCCGGAGCATCTGTCCGGCGAACGTACCGACGCGCGCAGCGACCTGTTCTCGCTGGGCGTGGTGCTGTTCTGGCTGCTGAGCGGCAAGCTGCCGTGGGAGGAAACCGGCGACGTCCGGCGCCTGCAGGCCGAGCGCCAGCGCGTGCCGCAGCCCACGCTGCAACTGCGCGACCCGTTCACGCCCTCGATCCTGCTGGACATCGTGCAGACGCTGCTCGCGCCCGCGCCGCAGGACCGCTACCAGCGCGGCGCCGAGCTGGTCGACGACCTGCGCCTGGCCCTGCGCGAGTACGAGCGCCTGCACGCGAAGCCGATCGCCACGCGGCTGATCTCGCTGCGCCTGCGTTGGGCCGGCATCCTGGCCGCGGTATTGAGCCTGACGCTTCTGATCGGCCTGGCCGCGATCTACACCCGGCAGAACGCCGCGGTTACCGGCCTGGCGCAGGACTATGGACGGTCGCTAGGCCGCATGGTCGCCAGCGAGGCGGCGGAGAACCTGTTGCTGGACGACCGCGCCGCCACGCGCGCGCTGGTGCAGGACATCGCGCGCAACAAGCAGATCTATTACCTGGCCGTGGCCAACCGCTACGGCGAAGTGATCGCCAGCACCCGCGCGGACGAACAGGACAAGCCGCTGCCGGAGCGCACCAACGAGGAGTTCCTGCCGGGTGCGGCCGACATCGCCAGCTACCGCGTGCGCCTGCCCGACGGCGACGACTCCGGCGAAATGCTCGTGTTCGACGTGCCGGTCAACTACCAGACCGCCAAGGTCGGCCAATTGCGCCTGGGCATCAGCGACGCGCCGCTGCGCGCCGCGCAGAAGACCACGCTCAAAGCCATCGTGGCCGTGCTGCTGGTAACGCTGGCGGCGGTGACCGGTGCCGCCTACTGGTTGTTCCGCCGCCTGCTCGGTTTGCTGGACGTGCTTGGCGAGGCGATGTTGCGGGTCGGCCGCGGCGATTTCGGCCACCGCATCCGGCTGGTGCGCCACGACGAACTTGGCCGCCTGTTCACCGCCTTCAACCTGATGTGCAATGCCCTGCAGGCACGCGAGCGACGACCGCGCCGGCCCACTTCCAAACCGACGGTCCCGCTTGAACTACCCACCCGGATCATGCCCACCGAGCAGCGGGTGGAGGACGAGGCGACGCGGCATTAGCGGCGAGCTTGCCGGGCGCCGGAACGGGATGGGCGCCCCCGCCATCCGGCATTCCTCAGTACTGCTTCAACCGCTGCTTGAGCTCCAGCGCCCGCGCGCGGTACACCGTCGCCGGCTCGAAATCCGGCTCGATCGCCAGCACGCGGTTCCAGAGCGAGATCGCCTGGTCCAGTTGCTGATCGCGGTACAGCACGATCGCGCGCTGGTGATAGACCGACACCAGCTGCTTGCGCAGCGCCTTGGCGTCCGCGCCCGAAGGCGGCAATCGCGGGTCGACGTCCAGCGCCTGGTCCATCCGTTCCAGCGCCTGGCTGTGCTGGCCCTTGTGCAGCAGCGCGAGGCTTTCGTCCTGCAGGTGGCGCGCCCTGGCCGTGCCGGAATCGTCGCCGGAAGATGGCGCTGCAGCCGCGGCATCGGGGGCCTGCACCGGGCCTTCGGGTCGCGTGCCGGCGGCCAGGCGCGAGGCGGGCACGCGCAGCGTCTGGCCCACGCGCAGCATCGACGGATCGGCCGAATCGTTGTAACGCGCCAGGATCAGGAACCGTCCGCCGTCCCCCAGGAAGCGGGCGGCCAGCGTGCTGTAGGAATCACCCGGACGCACCACGTACGGGCGCGAGGCGTGTCCCAGCGCCTCTTCCGGATCGACGGTGAGCTGGCGCAATACCGACTGGGCCGCGCGATCATCCGGGTAGACCTGCAGGTAGCGGCGCAGCTGCCGCTCGCCCTCGGCATAGTGGCCCGATTGCAGCTGGTCATTGATGATGGAAGCGAGCGAGGGCGGCGGCGCCTCGTCGGCCGGCGTGCGAACCGGCGCCGCGGCCGGCGTCGGCGTCACCGTTACCGCCGGCTTGTTGTGGCCGGTCATGCGCGCCTTCAGTTGCTGCAACTGGGCGCAGCCGCCCAGCCCGATCGCCAACAAGCCGACCAGCACCAGCGGCCCCAGTCGCTGGCCCTGCGCGACATTGCGCGCGTAATCCGTGTTCTGCACCGATTGCCTCATACCTGTCCGATACCCAAGTCGCCCGCCATGCGGCGGCGGGCAAGGCGCTTCCACAGTCCGCGACTGCGGGCGCGCAACCATTGCATCCAGCCTATCCGGGCGAAGATCAAGGAGACATTGTCGCCGTCCTCGCCACCGCGCTCCACCGCCTGTCCCAGCGCTTCGTGCAGCGCCTCGCGCTGGTTGCGCCGGCGGGCGAGCCGGGCGAGCTCCTCGGTCGACAGACGCTCCCACACGCCGTCGCTGCACAGCGCGAAGGACTGGCCCAAACGCAAGGCGGCAAGGCCATGCTCGACCTGGGGCGGATGCGGCCCGCCCAGCCCGCGCAGCAGCATGTGCTGGTCGATGTCCTCGCCCATCGCCTCGGCCTCGAGTTCGCCGCGGGCCACCTTCAGCTGCGCCACGCTGTGGTCCTCGGTGCGGCCGAGGAAATGTCCCCGCTGGAAGCGGTAGAGCCGGCTGTCGCCCACGTGTGCCCAGCAGGCGCGGCGTCCGCGGATCAGCAGCATGACGACCGTCGAGTGCGGTTCGGCGCCGATCAGTCCCTCGCCGCGCCGGCGCAGCTCGGCGTGGGCGGACTGGCAAAGCGATTCCAGGAACAGCGGGCCGGGTTGTTCGCGCCAAAGGCCTTGCTGCCACAGCCGGCGGGTGGCCTCGATGACGCCCGCGGACGCCAGCTCGCCGGCGCCATCGCCGCCCATGCCGTCGGCCAGCACCAGCAACCGCGTATCGGTGGCCGGGTCATGCAGGCAGATGCAGGCGTCCTGTTGCGTGGCGCGCCCGCCGCGTGCGCGGCCGGCCACGACCGACGGCACCGCCTGCGCTTCCTCGATCCCGTGATCCATCGTCCGGCCCCTGTCCGAAGATGGCCAAGAGCATACCGCTTGGGCCGGCGCGGTGCGGACCCACCAGGCTTCGCGGTCCCTGCAGGAGCGCACCCGTGCGCGACCGGGGTATGCGCAAACAGCGGGTCCGCCGGTCGCGCGCAGGTGCGCTGCGGGAGGCAACGGTGCCGACGTGCCTGACGCTCCTGGCGGAGCGCGCGCCTACATGTCGAACTTGGCGAGCTGGAAGCCGCGTTGGTGGTACTCGCGCCAGCGTTCGCGCGAGCCGGTGCGCTCGGCTTCGTCGGCGGCCACGACTTCCAGCACGCGCTCGAAGAGGCCGTTCGGGCAGGCGTCGCGCAGGTTGATCAGCAGCGGGCGGTCGGCGGTGTCGATGCCGGGCGGCACGATCAGCACGGCGGTGTGCGCGTCGTCGTCGTCGCCGGCCAGCTGGTGCGGGATATAGGCGTCGCTGTCGAAGTCCCACAGCAGTTCGTCGACTGCCTCGGCCTGCTCGAAATCGCGGGTGAGGATCAGGGTCGGCTGCTGCGCCGCATAGGCGCGTCGCGCCAGTTCGCACACCAGCAGCAGAGGCTGCTCGCGGAAGCGCGGTTTGTCGATCAGGTAGAAGTCGGCGCGGGGCATGGTCGACTCGGCAGGATGATTGGAAGGCCGGCGCCGCGAGTGCGGCGCCGGCGGCGGTCAGCCGGCGCGATCGATCAGCCACTGCGCCAGCAGCGGCACCGGGCGGCCGGTGGCCAGGCCCTTGCGGCCCTCGTCCCATGCGGTGCCGGCGATGTCCAGGTGTGCCCAGCGCTGGCCTTCGGTGAAGCGCGACAGGAAGCAGGCGGCGGTGATCGCGCCGGCGCTCTTGCCGCCGATGTTGGCCACGTCGGCGAAACCCGATTCCAGTTGCACCTGGTAGTCGTCCCACAGCGGCAGGCGCCAGGCGCGGTCGAGCGTCTGCTCGCCGGCATCCAGCAACTCGGCGGCCAGGTCGTCGTGCTTGCTCATCAGGCCGGTGGCGTGCTTGCCCAGCGCCACGACGCACGCGCCGGTGAGCGTGGCGGCATCGACGATGGCCTTGGGCTGGTAGGTCTGTGCCGTCCAGGTCAGCGCGTCGCACAGGATCAGGCGACCCTCGGCGTCGGTGTTGAGCACCTCGATGGTCAGGCCCGAGAGGCTGGTGAGCACGTCGCTGGGACGGTAGCTGTCACCGTCCGGCATGTTCTCGGCCGAGGGCACCACGCAGACCAGGTTGAGCTTGAGTCCCATGTTGACCGCGGCGACGAACGCGCCCAGCACGCCGGCCGCGCCGCCCATGTCGAACTTCATCTCTTCCATGCCGGCGCCCGGCTTGAGGCTGAGGCCGCCCGAATCGAAGGTGATGCCCTTGCCGACGAACGCGTAGGGCTTGTCGCCCGCGGTGCCGCCCTTGTACTCAAGCGCGATCAGTCGCGGCTTGTTCGTCGAGCCGCGGCCGACCGCCAGCAGCGACCCGAAGCCGAGCTTTTCCATTTCCTCGTGGTCGAGCACGCGGCAACTGACACCCTCGCTGGCCTCGGCGAACGCCTGCGCGCGCGCGGCGATGTAGGAGGGCGTGCAGATGTTCGGCGGCAGGTTGGCCAGTTCGCGGGCGAAGCGCACGCCCTCGGCAATGGCCACCGCCTGGTCGAGGCCTGACTGCGCCTCGTCGCCGGCGGCGAAGGCGACCGACTTCAGCTCCGGCTGCGCGCTCTTCTCGCGCGGCTTGAAGGTAGCGGTGTAGCGGTAGGCCGCGTGGTCGGCGGCCAGCGCCGCGGTGCGCACGCGCCAGGCGGCGTCGCGGCCGGGCACCTCGACCTCGGTCAGGAACGACACGGCCGAATCGACCGGGAGCTTGCCCAGCGCGCGGACCGCTTCGAGGTTCACCTTCTGGAAGCGCGCCGCGTCGAAGCTCTTCTGCGCGCCCAGGCCCACCACCAGCACGCGACGGGCGGCCACGCCGGCCGGCGCGAACAGCACGCTGACGCTGCCGGCCTTGCCGTTGACGTCGCCGCTCTCGACCTGGCGCTTGATCGCGCCCTCGGCGGCGCCGTCCACGCGGGCGGCGGCGCTGGTCAGCAAACCGTTCTCGTAGACGCCCACCACCAGGCAGGGCGTATCGACGGTTTCGGGCGAGGTGCTGGCGGCGACCAGACTGAACTGAAGCGTCATGAAGTGGGTCCTGCGAGTCGGGAAAGGTGCGGACCGGCTAGACTTGGCGCTTTAGCGCCGGCCTGCGGTGCGAGACCTTCAATCCTATCGCATGCTGAGCATCCTCGACCGATACTTCCTGCGCGAGCTGGCCCAGACCGTGGCGGCCACGGCCATCGTGCTGGTCGCGATCATTACCGGTACCACCTTCGCCAAGGTCCTGCAGCAAGTGGCGGGCGGAAGCTTCCCCGCCAGCGTGATGTTCCCGGTGCTGGGCCTGCGCACGCTCGATGGCCTGACCAACCTGCTGCCACTGGCCGGCTTCCTCGGCGTGATGATGGCGCTGGGACGCATGTACCGCGAAAGCGAGATGCACGTGCTGGCTTCCTCCGGCATGGGGCCGCGCGGCCTGCTCAAGCCGGTGGCGATCCTGGCCGGCATCATCGTGCTGGTCACCGGCGTGGTGTCGCTGTGGCTCGGACCCTGGGCCGTGCGCACCGCCGATGCGCTGGTGGCCGAGGCCAATCGTTCGGTGATCGCCGCCGGCCTGGATGCCGGCCGCTTTACCGAACTGCCGGGCAAGGGCGGCATCATCTTCGTCGACCGCCTGAGCCGCGACGGCAGCGTGCTGGGCAAGACCTTCGTCGCCACCGAGAGCGAGGACAGCGACGGGGTCCGCCAACTCAAGGTGGTCACCGCCGCGGGCGGTCAGCTGTACCAGGAGAGCAGTGGCGAGGGCCGCTTCATGGCGCTGCGCAACGGCTGGCAATACAAGATTCCGCTCGGTCGCGACGACTGGTGGCGCATGCAGTACGCGCGCAACGACGTGGCGCTCTCCGACGTGAAGGCCGATGACGAAGAGGATCCCGCCCACTCCCAGGGCACCTGGGCGCTGGCCACCTCGCCGTCGCCCGACGCGCGCGCCGAGTTCGCCTGGCGCATCCATGCGCCCCCGATGGCGTTCGTGCTGCTGATGCTGGCCCTGCCGCTGTCGCGACAGAGCCCGCGCGAACCGCGCTACGGGCGCATCCTGCTGGCGCTGCTGGGCTTCTACTTCTACTACCTGTTGCTGGCGCTCGGACGCGCGCAGATCGGCAAGGGACATTGGGCCAATTCGATGCCGCTGCTGCTGGTGCACCTGCTGGCGCTGGCGCTGGCGGGGTGGCTGTTCTGGAAGCAGCACGCTCCCAGCAAGCCGCGCGGCCCGCGCAAGGCGGTGGCGTGATGGGCTGGACGATCAAGCGGGTCGACCGGCTGGTCGGCCTCACCGTCCTTGGTTCGCTGCTGACCACCTGGCTGGTGTTGACCGGCTTCGACGTGGTGACGCAGCTGCTGCGCCAGCTCGGATTCGTGGGGCGCAACGGGTTCACCACGTTCGACGCGGTCAGCTACGTGCTGGTCACCGTGCCGCGGCGGCTGTACGAGTACTTCATCTTCGCCGCGGTGATTGGCGGCCTGATGGGGCTCGGCAACCTCGCCGGCAACGGCGAGCTGACCGCGCTGCGCGCCGCCGGCATGTCGCGGCTGCGCATCGCCGCCTCGGCGGCAGGCGTGGTGGCCGTGCTGATCGTGGGCGTGACCATCCTGGGCGAGACCGCCGCGCCGTGGGGCGACCAGAAGGCGCAGGCCATCCAGCTGCGCATGAAGGCAAACCACCTGGGCCTGTCCGGCAGCACCGGCCTGTGGGCGCGCGACGGCAAGCGCATCGTCAACGCCAAGGCCACGCTGATCAAGCAGGTGCAGGGCCACAACGTGGTGCAGCTGGCGGACGTGCGCGTCTTCACGCTGACGCCGGATGGCCAGATCAACCGTTTCGACTGGGCGCAATCGGCGGAGAACGACGGTCGGCAGTGGGTCCTCAAGGGCGTGCGCACCACCACCCTCGATGCGAACGGCACGCGCACCACCACCCGCGCCAGCGAGCGCTGGAACTCGCAACTCAACCCGCGCGTGCTCGAGCAGTCGGTGACCCAGCCGCAGTACCTGCCCATGCGCGACCTCTATCGCAACATGAGCTACCTGGAGCGCAACGGGCAGAGCCCCGGCATCTACGCGGTGACCTTCTGGGGCCGCGTGCTGTATCCGCTCAACGCGTTGGTGCTGGTGTTGTGCGCGATGCCGTTCGCCTTCGGCGCTCTGCGCTCGGGCGGGCTGGGCAAGCGCATCTTCGTGGGCATCCTGCTGGCGATCGGCTGGTACTTCCTGCAGAAGGCGCTGGTGAATTTCGCCACCATCTACGGCGTGCCGCCGCTGCCGGCCAACCTGCTGCCCGCGGGAGTGCTGGCGCTCGGGGCATGGCTGTATTTCCGCAAGCGCAGCTGACGTCCTGCAGGAGCGCACCCGTGCGCGACCGGGATCATGACGGTCGAGCACAGATGCGCTCCCGCAAGGGTCCGGGCAGTGCAACCAGAGGGCATGACATGAGCAAGCACACTGCCGAGCTGACCTGGATCCGCGAGGACCAGCCTTTCCTGGACAACCGCTACAGCCGCCGGCACATGGCGCGCTTCGATGGCGGGGAACAGCTTCCGATGTCCTCCTCGCCGGACGTGGTGCCGGCGCCGATGTCCGACCCGTCCGCGGTGGACCCGGAGGAGGCGTTCGTCGCCTCCCTGGCGAGCTGCCACATGTTGTGGTTCCTCAACCTGGCGGCGCGCCAGGGCTTCCGTGTGGACAGCTATCGCGATGCGGCGACCGGCACCATGGGCCGTGACGACCAGGGGCGCACCGTCATGCGCGACGTGCTGTTGCGTCCGCGCGTGGATTTTTCCGGCGACGCCCTGCCCAGCCGCGAACAGGTCGAGCAGCTGCACCACCAGGCGCACGACACCTGCTACCTGGCCCATTCCGTGCGCTGCGATGTGCGCTGCGAACCGGTCTTCGAATGAACGCCGCTCCGCCCGGCCTGGTGATCTTCGACTGCGACGGCGTGCTGGTGGACAGCGAAGCGATCGCCAACCGCGTGTTCGGGCGGATGCTCGCCGGGCAGGGGCTGGTTCTGGACGACGCGCAGATGGACGAGCTGTTCCTCGGGCGCACGATGGCGCATTGCCTTGCGCTCGTCGTCGAGCGACTGGGAGGACCGTTGCCGGCCGACTTCGAGGCCGAACACGACCGGCAGCTGTTCGATGCGTTGGCGGCAGAACTCGCGCCGGTCCCGGGCGTAGTGCAGATGCTCGACGGGCTCGCGCTGCCGTACTGCGTCGCCTCCAACGGCGGTCCGGACAAGATGCGTTTCAGCCTGCGCCGGGTCGGCCTGCTGCCTCGCTTCGAAGGCCGCCTGTTCAGCGCGGCTCACGTGGCGCGCGGCAAGCCGGCGCCGGACCTGTTCCTGCATGCCGCCGGCCGGATGGGCGTGGCGCCCGCGGCCTGCGTGGTGGTCGAGGATTCGCCGGCCGGCGTCGCCGCCGGCGTGGCGGCGGGCATGCGCGTGCTGGGGTTCGCCGCCCGGACACCGGCCGTGCGCCTGCGCGAGGCCGGCGCGCATCGCGTGTTCACTTCGATGGACGCCCTGCCTGCCCTGCTGGACGAGCGAGTCCCCAACGCCGTGTAGGAGCGCCCTCGGGCGCGACGGCCATCCGTGGTCGCGCTGGCGTCTAGCCTTCCGGCTGGCGCCAGTGGCGCGTGAGGCGGCCGATCAGCAGCGGCACCAGTGCAAGCAGGGCGATCGCGCCCAGCGGCAGCAGCACTTCGCGATGCATGAACAGCCCGAAGCCGATCCGGTCACTTTGCCTCAGCGCGTGGCCCAGGCCAGCGCCGATCGAAGTTTCGAAGATCAGCGCCACGGTTCCACCCAGCCACGTGGTGCCGAGGAACAGCCACATCGGGCAGCGCAGCCACGCGAGGCAGACGGTGATCAGGCCGAACGGCGCGACCGGCACGAAGCGCAGGAACAGCGTGTAGCTCACGGGGTGCTGCTCGAAGCCATGATGCAGTCGCGCCACCAGCGCCGGCGGATGGCGGCTACCCGCGCCGAAGGCGTAGCGGCTGGCCAGGAACAGGATCAGCGAACCGAGGGTCAGGCCGATCGACGACCAGGTGGTGCCCTCGACCACGCCGAAGGCAAACCCGCCGGCGAAAATGATGATGACCGTGCCGGGGATACCGGTCGCCATAGCCAGCGTCAGCAGGCCGATGTAGGCCAGCCGGCTGAGCCAGGGGTGGCTCGCGATCTGGGCGTGCAGTTCACCCTGGTGCGCGACCAGTTGCTCGGGATTGAGCCGGTCCAGCGCGCCCGAGGCGAACAGCACCACGCCGGCGACCACCAGCAGCAGCAACGGCAAGGCGGCGCGCAGCCGGCTCAATAGTGCGCTCCGCCCTGGCCGTACTCGGCGAGCACCGTGCGGGCCTGCTCGCGCAGGATATCGCGGCGCACGGCGACGCCGCGGCGTTCGAGCTGGCTGATCCAGTCGGCCGGCAGCGGGCCTTCGTCGAAGGTGGTGAGCGACTCGACGTCCTCGGCGCGTGCCCCGATCAGCAGCTCGTCGATGCCGGCCCACACGGTGGCGCCATAGCACTGGCAGCACGGCTGCGCGCTGGTGGCCAGGATGAAGCGGCCGTTGTCGCCCGCGTTGAGGCGAAAGCTCGACAGGCGCTGCTGGGCGAGCATGTAGGCCATCATTTCCGCGTGCGCCACCGAGCAGGTCTGCGGCACGACCCGGTTGATGCCGGCGGAAACCAGGCGGCCGTCCTCGTGGAACACTGCCGCGCCGAACGGTCCGCCGTGGCTGCGCTTGACGTTCTGGCGCGCCAGTTCGATCGCCAGGCCCACGCGTTCCTCATCGGTGAGGTAGCGCCGGCCCGTATCCGCGACTTCGCCGACCCAGGGCGGCAGGGTGAGATGCAGTTGCAGCGGCAGCAGCACGTCAGGCCTGCTTGGCCCAGGTGTCGCGCAGCGTCACCGTGCGGTTGAACACCGGCGCGTTCGGGCGATGGTCGAGGCGGTCGGCGACGAAGTAGCCCAGCCGCTCGAACTGGAAGCGCTGTTCCGGTTCGGCGTTCGCCGCCGCCGGCTCGAGCCAGCCGCGGCCGATGCGCTTGGCGTCCGGGTTGATGTGCTCGATCCAGCTCTTGCCATCGCTCTCGTCATCCGGCGCCGCCGCGTCGAACAGGCGGTCGTACATGCGCACCTCGGCGGCGACCGCGTGGCGCGCGCTGACCCAGTGGATGGTGCCCTTGACCTTGCGGTCGGCGCCCGGCAGGCCGGCGCGCGTCTCCGGGTCGAGCGTGCAAAGTAGCTCGATGACGTCGCCGGCGGCGTCCTTGACCACTTCCTCGCACTTGACGATACCCACGCCGCGCAGGCGCACCTCGCCACCAGGGACGAGGCGCTTGAAGCCCTTCGGCGGGACTTCGGCGAAATCCTCGCGCTCGATCCACACGGTGCTGGCGAACGGCACCTCGCGCGTGCCGAAGCCCTCGTCCTTCGGATGGTTGGCGAACCGCAGGGTTTCCTCGTGGTTGCCGGGCAGGTTGGTGATGGTCAGCTTGAGCGGGTCGAGCACGGCCATGCGCCGCGGCGCGGTCGCGTCCAGGTCCTCGCGCACGCAGTTCTCGAGGATCGCGTAGTCGATCACGCTGTTCTGCTTGCTGATGCCGAGGCGCTCGATCAGCAGACGCAGGCCGGCCGGCGTGAAGCCGCGGCGGCGCAGGCCGCGCAGGGTGTTCATGCGCGGGTCGTCCCAGCCGTCGACCAGGCCTTCGTTCACCAGCTGCGCGAGCTTGCGCTTGCTGGTGATGCAGTAGGACAGGTTCAGGCGCGAGAACTCGATCTGGCGCGGCTTGGCGGGCTTGGCCTCGAGCCCGGCGTCGACGACCGACTGCCACAGCTGCGGATGCGCGGTCAGGTCGACGTTGTCCACGCACCAGTCGTAGAGCGGGCGGTGGTCCTCGAACTCCAGCGTGCACAGCGAGTGGGTGATGCCTTCCATCGCGTCGGATAGCGCGTGGGCGAAGTCGTACATCGGGTAGATCGGCCAGGCGTCGCCGGTGTTCTGGTGCGCAACCTTGCGGATACGGTAGAGCGCCGGGTCGCGCAGGTTGATGTTGCCCGAGGCCATGTCGATCTTCGCGCGCAGCGTCTTGCTGCCGTCGGCGAACTCGCCCGCGCGCATGCGCCGGAACAGGTCGAGGTTCTCCTCGATCGAACGCTCGCGATACGGCGAGTTGCGGCCCGGCTCGGTCAACGTGCCGCGGTACTCGCGCACCTCATCGGCGGAAAGGTCGTCGACATAGGCCTTGCCGTCCTCGATCAGCTTGAGCGCGGCGCGGTAGAACACGTCGAAGTAATCCGACGCGTGGCGCAGGTCGTGCCACTCATAGCCCAGCCAGCGCACGTCGTCCTTGATTCCGGCGACGAACTCGGGGTCTTCCTTGCCCGGGTTGGTGTCGTCCAGGCGCAGGTTGCACCAGCCGCCGAACTCGCGCGCGATGCCGAAGTTCAGGCAGATCGCCTTGGCGTGGCCGATGTGCAGGTAGCCGTTGGGCTCGGGCGGGAAGCGTGTGCGGATCGCGGTGTGCTTGCCGCTGGCGAGGTCCTCGCGAATGATCTGGCGCACGAAATCCCGCTGCACGTCGGTCCGCGGCGTGTTGTCGTGGCTGGCGGGTTCGGCGGCGGTGTTCTCGCTGGACATCGGTGCGGCTCGGGCAGGTACGGGCGGAAACAGGGGAGTTTACCCTGAGTTGCGCATCTCCCCGCGGATGGTGCGGCAGGGCGTCACGGACGGGCCCGCCCTCTACAATCGGCGCACGGACAGCGGCGCTCGACTGCGCGCTTTCTTTCTGGCGAAGGCGGCAACCAGGAAAAATTCGCCCCGACTCATTACCTGCGACGACAACGGCCGGCCTTCCGGCCCTATCGACGAGGCTTGCGCGCCACGTGGGCGGGGCCAGGGAATAGCCGGAGCGGCGCGTCGATCCCATCCGAATGCTCCTTGCGAAAACGCTCCGTTGTGCCAGGCGCGGGACCGCGACGGCTACCTGGACGAACCGGCCCGCGGGAGATCGGGGTCCGAGCCTTCACGGGCCGGGCTTGCCGGCCTGCAGGGCGCGCAGTAGCGTGGCCGCATGCGCATCGCCTACCGAGCCGAAAGCCTGATCGACGCCCATCTGGTGAAGGATGCGCTGGAACGCGAGGAGATTCCCGCGTTCGTCTCCGGCGAGTACCTGACCGGTGCGGTGGGCCAGTTGCCGGCGCTCGACTATGTCGCGGTGATGGTGCCCGAGTCCTCCGCCGAAGCCGCCGACGCGGTGGTGCGTCGGATCGAAGCGCAACTGGCCGAGGCGCGCGCGTCGATCGACGACTGGGACGGCGACGCGCAGCTGGCGACCGACACGCCGTGACCGCACAGGCTCCCGCGACCGCGGTGCCAGCGGCGCCGCCGGCGGCGGTCGGCCGCATGGCGCTCGGCGCGATGTTGCTGTCCACCACCAGCATCTTCGTGGTGCTGGCGCAGGTGGCCCCGACGGTCTCGGCCTTCTATCGCATGCTGTTCGGCGGCGCGATGCTGCTCGGCTGGGTGGCGCTGACGCGGCGCTGGGTGCGCATCGGCTGGCGCGACCTCGGGCTGGCCTTGCTGCCGGCGCTGGGGTTCTCGCTGGACCTGGTCTTCTGGCACCGCTCCATCCTCTGGGTCGGGCCCGGCGTGGCTACGTTGCTGACCAACTTCCAGGTGTTCCTGATGGCGCTGGTCGGCTGGTGGGTCTATCGCGAGCGGCTGGGACGGTGGTTCGCGCCGGGCCTGGTGGTGGCGCTCGCGGGCCTTTGGTTGCTGGTCGGCGCGCACTGGGCGCTGTTCGACGCGCGGCATCGGCTGGGCGTGTGGTTCGGGCTGGCCAGCGGTGTGGCCTACACGCTGTATCTGCTCAGCTTCCGGCGGGCGCTGTCCGGGCACACCGCCCTGTCGGCGGCGCAGTTCCTGGGCTTGATGAGCCTGCTGAGCGCGTTGTTGCTCCTGGCATGGGGCGCGTTCGAGCGGGACACCTTCGCGCTGGTCACGGCGCGCAGCTGGAGCGCGTTGCTGGCGTTGGGTTTCTTTGGGCAGGTGGTGGCCTGGTTGCTGATGGTGCGCGCGATGCCGCTGTTGCCTGCCTCGATGGTGGGACTGTTGTTGCTGCTGCAACCGGCGCTGGCGTTCGTGCTGGACGTGCTGTTGTTCAGGCGCCCGACCGGCGCGGGCGACTGGGTGGGGTTGGCGCTGGCGTTGGCCGGCATCCTGCTGGGAACCTTGCGCGGCGCCCGGCGGAAATAGGCGACGCTCCTCAGGGGGTTTCCTCACACGGACCACGCAATGCACGACTTCGAAAACCTCATCCGCGCTATGCCCGACTTCCCGCAGCCGGGCGTCGTCTTCCGCGACGTCACGCCGCTGCTGGCCGATGCGGGCGCCTTCGCGCGCTGTATCGATGCGCTGGCCGCGCCCTGGCTGGGCGAGGGCGTGCGCGCCGTGTGCGGGATCGAGTCGCGCGGCTTCATCTTTGGCGCCGCGCTGGCGCAGAAACTCAATGCCGGCTTCGTGCCCTTGCGCAAGCCGGGCAAACTGCCGCCGCCCGTGGTGGGCGTCGATTACGCGCTCGAATACGGGCACGACCGCCTGGAGGTGCGCGCCGACGCACTGGCCCGCGGCGAGCGGGCGCTGCTGGTCGATGACGTGCTTGCCACCGGCGGCACGCTGGCGGCGGCGCAGGCGCTACTGGATCGGCTCGGCGTCGAACTGGTGGGTGCCGGCGTGGTGATCGAACTGGAGGCGCTGGGAGGCAGGGCGCGTTGGAAGGGCGCTACGCCGCTGCACGCATTGCTGCGCTACTGAGCGGTCGGCCTTCCAGCAAGGCGATCACCGCGTCGCGGGCCTGTCCGGCCAACACGTTGCGCTCGTGCGGCACCAGGCCCTGCGTGGCCAGTGGCTCGCCCAGACGCACCACGATGCGCCCCGGCCGCACGCGAAATCCGGCCGCCGGCAACACCCCGCCGCTGCCTTCGATCGCCACCGGCACCACCCGGACGCCCGCCTCGATCGCCAACTGGAAGGCCCCGCCCTTGAACGGGCCCACACGGCCACGACCGCGCGTGCCTTCGGGGAAGGCGCATACGCTGGCGCCATCGCGCAGCAGGTCCACCGCCGCGTGCAACCGCCGCGCCGAACTGCGCGCGCTGCCGCGCTCGATGAACACCATGCCCATCGCCCGCGCGTACCAGCCCACGAACGGCACCTTCGCCAACTCCTGCTTGAGCACGAAGCGCACCGGCACCGGCAAGGCCCGGAACAGGGCGCAGATGTCGATCATCGACTGATGGTTGGCCACGAACACGTGCGGCTGCGACCAGTCGATCCGCTCCATCCCGTGTACCTCCAGCCGTGCGCCGGCGCCGCGCAGCAGCCCGGGCGCCCAACAGCGCGAGGCCATCCGCAGCGGCCAGTGACGCCCACCGCTCAGCAGGCGCACCAGCAGCGCCAGGCAGATCCAGCCGGCAGTCCAGAGCAGGGTGAAAAGCAGTTGCAGCGTGTTGAACAGCGCCCAGGCCAGGCGGCTCATACACGCAATCCGGAAGGTTTCATCACAGGGCGTCCCTGCAGGCGGGGCCGAAAATGATACGGGTCAGACCCCTGCGTCGAACAGACGGTGCCGATCGTCTTGAAGGCCGCTGCGACGCCCCTATCTCAAGCGCATCGCGGCGGGGCCGCCTGTGCATTCGAAGGATCCACATCATGCGGATGGACAAACTCACCTCGCGTTTCCAGGAGGCGCTGGCCGACGCGCAGTCGCTGGCGGTGGGACGCGACAACAACATTCTGGAGCCGGCGCACGTGATGGCGGCGCTGCTGGACCAGCAGGGCGGGTCGACCGCACCGCTGCTGACCCAGGCGCACGTCAACGTGCCGGCGCTGCGCGAGCGCGTCGGCGAGATCCTCGGCCGCCTGCCGCAGGTGCGCGGGCAGGAGGGCAACATCAGCGTGGGCAACGACCTGACGCGCCTGCTCAACCTCACCGACAAGCTGGCGCAGCAGCGTGGCGACCAGTTCATCGCCAGCGAGCTGTTCGTGCTGGCGGCGCTGGAGGACAAGGGCGAGGTCGGCGCGGCGCTGAAGGCCGCCGGCGCCACCAAGGCCAACCTGGAAGCGGCGATCGACAAGGTCCGCGGGGGCGAGAAGGTGCAGAGCGAGAACGCCGAGGACCAGCGCCAGGCGCTGGAGAAGTACTGCGTCGACCTGACCTCGCGCGCCGAGAGCGGCAAGCTCGATCCGGTGATCGGTCGCGACGAGGAGATACGCCGCACTATCCAGGTACTGCAGCGGCGCACCAAGAACAATCCGGTGCTTATCGGCGAGCCGGGCGTGGGCAAGACCGCCATCGTCGAGGGCTTGGCCCAACGCATCGTCAAGGGCGAGGTGCCGGAGGGCCTGCGCGACCGCCGCGTGCTGGCGCTGGACATGGGTTCGCTGATCGCCGGCGCCAAGTTCCGCGGCGAGTTCGAGGAGCGCCTCAAAGCCGTGCTCAACGACCTCGCCAAGCAGGAAGGCCGGGTGATCCTGTTCATCGACGAGCTGCACACCATGGTCGGCGCCGGCAAGGCCGAGGGCGCGATGGATGCGGGCAACATGCTCAAGCCCGCGCTGGCCCGCGGCGAGCTGCACTGCATTGGCGCCACCACGCTGGACGAGTACCGCAAGTACATCGAGAAGGACGCCGCGCTGGAGCGACGCTTCCAGAAGGTGTTCGTGGGCGAGCCGAGCGTGGAGGACACCATCGCCATCCTGCGCGGGTTGAAGGAGCGCTACGCCGTGCACCACGGCGTGGAGATCACCGATCCGGCGATCGTCGCGGCCGCCACGCTCTCCAACCGCTACATCACCGACCGCCAGCTGCCGGACAAGGCGATAGACCTGATGGACGAGGCGGCCTCGCGCATCCGCATGGAGATCGACTCCAAGCCGGAGGAGCTCGACCGCCTGGAGCGCCGCCTCACGCAGCTGAAGATCCAGCGCGAGATGCTCAAGAAGGAGACCGACGAGGCCTCCAAGAAGCGCCTGGCGGACCTGGAAAGCGACATCGAGAAACTCGAGCGCGAGTTCTCCGATTTGAACGAGGTATGGAAATCCGAGAAGGCCGCGCTTCAGGGCGCGACTAAGATCAAGGAGCAGATCGAGGCGGCACGCGTGGAACTCGAATCGGCCCAGCGCCGGCAGGATTACGCCCGCATGAGCGAGATCCAGTACGGCCAGCTGCCGGAACTGGAAAAGCAGCTTGCCGCCGCGCAGGCCGCCGAGCAGCAGGAATTCAAGCTGGTGCAGGACCGGGTCACCGACGAGGAAATCGCCGAGGTGGTGTCGCGCTGGACCGGCATTCCGGTCAGCAAGATGCTCGAGGGCGAGCGCGAGAAACTGCTGCAGATGGAAGGCGCGCTGCACAAGCGCGTGGTCGGCCAGGACGAGGCGGTGCGGGCGGTATCCGATGCGATCCGCCGCGCGCGAGCGGGCTTGTCCGATCCGAACCGCCCGTACGGTTCGTTCCTGTTCCTGGGTCCGACCGGCGTGGGCAAGACGGAGCTGTGCAAGGCGCTGGCCGAATTCCTGTTCGACACGTCCGAAGCGATGGTGCGCATCGACATGAGCGAGTTCATGGAGAAGCACTCCGTCGCCCGCCTGATCGGCGCGCCCCCGGGCTATGTCGGCTACGAGGAGGGCGGCTATCTCACCGAGGCGGTGCGTCGCCGCCCCTACGCGGTGATCCTGCTGGACGAAGTGGAGAAGGCCCACCCGGACGTGTTCAACATCCTGCTGCAGGTGCTGGACGATGGCCGCCTCACCGACGGCCAGGGCCGCACGGTGGACTTCCGCAACACCGTCATCGTGATGACCTCCAACCTGGGTTCGCAGATGATCCAGGACGCGGCCGAAACGGGTGGCGATCCGGAAGAGCAGTACACCAAGATGAAGGCGGCGGTGATGGGCGTGGTGCAGGCGCACTTCCGCCCCGAGTTCATCAACCGCCTGGACGAGCTTGTGGTGTTCCGGCCGCTGGAGAAGGACCAGATCCGCGCGATCGCGAAGATCCAGCTGGCGTATCTGGAGAAGCGGCTGGCCGAGCGCGACCTCAAGCTGGAGATCGGCGACGACGCGCTGGCATTGCTGGGCAACGTGGGCTTCGATCCGGTGTACGGCGCCCGTCCGCTCAAGCGGGCGATCCAGCAGCAGCTCGAGAACCCGTTGGCGAGGGAGATCCTGGAGGGACGCTTCTCACCCGGCACCACGATCCACGTGGATGCCGAGGGTGGACGCCTGGCCTTCAAGGCTGCCTGACGCCGGCTGGCTCCCTCTCCACGGCGGGGAGGGGAGCCGTCCCGAGCCGCTACCAGCTGTAGCGCACCTTCCCGTACACGTAGGCCCCGTTGAACCCGAATGGCGAGAACACGCTGTAAGGCATCGCGCCGTTGTTGTCGCTGGCCTCGATGACCCGGTCCGGATAGCTGTCGAACAGGTTGTCCGCGCCCACCGTGAACATCCAGCGATCCATCGAATAGTTGAGCGCCAGGTCGAACAGCCACTTCGAGTCGAAGCGCTGGTCCAGCGTCGGGTCGGTCGAGTTGTACGAGGTGAAGCCACCGTAGCGGGTCAGCGTGCTGTCCAGGCTCCAGCGGCCGTTGGTGTAGAGCCAGTTGAAGATCAGTTTGCTGCGCGGCGTGGTGTCGGCCAGCAGGCCGTACTGGTCGCGCCTGTCGATGCGCTTGAAGCTCACGCCCAGGGCATCGAGCACCGCCGGGTTGGGCCGCACGTCGGTTACTTCGTTCTTGTTGTAGTTGAAGCTGACGGTGGTGTGCAGCGAGGCGCCGTCACCCACGTCGAACAGGTAGCTGGCGACCAGGTCGATGCCGCGCGTGCGCGTGTCCACCGCATTGGTGAAGTAGGAAATGCCGCTGAAGTTGGTGTTGGTAATGCCGTTGGCGGCCAGGTAGTCGCGCACCGCGGGCGAGGTCGTCGAGATCGTGCTGGAGAGCGTGACGCGGTCGCGGATCTTGATCTGGTAGATGTCCGCGCTCAGGTCCAGCCCGTCGGCCGGGCTCCACACGGCGCCGAAGGTCAGGTTGCGCGACTTCTCCGGCTTGAGCGGTTCGCCGCCCAGCAGCGTGGCGATGGCGCTGGTGGAGGACACCAGGCCGGTGTTGTAGATGCCCGCCGGGAGGCCCAGCGAGTTGCCCTCGCCGAAATAGAGCGAGGAGGTGTACGAGTAGTACTGCTGCGCCAGCGACGGCGCGCGGAAGCCGGTCGAGGCGCTGCCGCGCAGGGCGAAGCTGTCGGTGAAGTCGAAGCGGCCCGCCAGCGCGCCGGAGGTGGTGGTGCCGAAGTCGGAGTAGTCCTCGTGGCGCACCGCCAGCGAGGTGCCCAGGCGATCGGTGAGGTTGGTTTCCAGGCTGACGTACTCGGCCACGTCGTGCCGTTGGTGCGAGCCGGCGTTGGCCGGCTGGTAGCCGCCGAAGCCCTGCGCGCCGCCGGAGAAGCCGGAGGTGCCGGTGTAGTAGGAGGGCAGGTCGCCCGCCCGGATCTGGTAGCTCTGGCGCAGGTACTCCGCGCCGAAGGCGAGCGTCACGTCATTGGGCAGCCAGCCCACCGACAGGTCCTTGGCGATGTCCACGTCCAGCGACTGCTGCGCGGCGTCCAGGATGCCGTCGTGGAAACGCGTCGGCGTGCTGCCGAAGTCGTTGAGGTAGGCCCGGTTGAGCGTATTGAAGGTGGCGTACGAAACACGGTTCCCGCCGTAATTGCCGGAAACGTCCCAGCGCCAGCCGCCGTCGGTCTTGCCGCGGATGCCCACCACCAGCGAGCGATCGGTGGCCTTGGCGTTTTCCAGTGGCAGATAGCCGTTGGGGTAGAGCGAGGGTACGGCGTTGGCGTTGTCCAGGTTGCGGAAGAACGCCGGCGACACGGAGTCGCGCTTGCCGTAGTGGCCGAACGCGTACAACTGCGCGCCGCCGAGGTCGTACTGACCGTTGAGCATCAGGTTGCGGTCGGTCACTTCGGGGTCGCCGTAGCGCTGGGTGACGCCTTCCTGCGGGCGGGTGCGGTTGGGGCCGGCGCGGTTGGTGTAGTCCTGGTGGCCGGCCTGGGCGGTGAAGCGGATGAAGCCCGCGTCGGACAGCGGAATGCCGGCGTTGGCCGAACCCTGCCACTTGCGCCCGTCGCCGGCCGAATACTGGCCGCCCGACACCGCCACGTCGCCGCCTTCGGCGCCCTTTTTCAGCACGATGTTGATCACGCCGGCGATGGCGTCGGAGCCGTACTGTGCCGAGGCGCCGTCGCGCAGCACCTCGATATGGTCGATGGCATCGATCGGGATGGTGTTGAGATCCACCGCCTGCGAGCCGCGGCCCAGCACGCCGTTGGTCAGGATGATCGCGCCCGGGTGCCAGCGCTTGCCGTCGACCAGCACGAGCACCTGGTCGGGCGAGAGGCCGCGCAGCTGCGCGGGGCGCTGCGAGTCGGCGGTGTCGGCGGCGGACGGGCGCGGAAAGGTGAGCGAGGGAATCACCCGCGCCAGCGCGGTGGAGAGTTCGGTGGTGCCGGTCTGCTTGAGCAATTGGGCCGACACCACGTCGACAGGCGTGAGCGAACTGCTTTCGGTGCGGTTGTCGGCGCGCGTGCCGGTGACGATCACGGTGCCGAGGTTCTTGGCCTTCTGCGCCGCGTCGTTGGCATTCTGGGCGTGCGCGGAGCAGGCGAGCAACAGCGCCGCCGGCAGCAGCGCGAGTCGGGGAAAGAGGCAGGGACGGTTCACGGCAACTCCTGTAGCGGTGCGGGCGATGCGCGGTCGATGCCGGCATCGGGATCGGCGGACGGGAAGCAACGTCCAGCGAAGATGCGCGCGCAGGCGTGGGTATCGCGAGGGGGCCATGCGCGGCTGAGGGGCAGGCTACTCCCGGCGATGGGTCGCGCCAAGGCACGCACCATTGAAATCGCGACCGGCGACTCGATAATGCGCACCAGCGTTTCACGGGGCCGCGTGCCCGGAGTTTGTCATCCATGCCTATCTACGAATTCGAGTGTGCCCAGTGCGGGCACCGTTTCGATCGCCTGCAGAAGCTGTCCGATCCGGACCCCTCGGCGTGCCCCTCGTGCGAGGCGCCGCGGGTGCAGCGCAAGGTGAGCGCACCTTCGTTCCGGCTGGCCGGTAGCGGCTGGTACGAGACCGATTTCAAGAAAGACGGCGACAAGAAGCGCAACCTGGCCGGTGATGCCGAGGCCAAGCCGGCCGCGGCGCCCGCACCCGCCGCGGCTGCCGAGAGCAAGCCAGCCGCAAGCGGGGACTGACCTGGCGAACATTCCGTGGGAGCGGATGTGCGGCCAGCGCGGATGCTAAAATCGCCCGTTCGCCCGCCTCATCGGCACCAGTCCCGGAGTTTTCCTTCCTATGCGCACGCACTACTGCGGCCTCATCGACGAGTCGCTGGTCGGCCAGACCGTCACCCTGTGCGGCTGGCTCAACACGATCCGCCTGCAGAGCCACGTCGCCTTCATCGACCTGCGCGACCATGAAGGTATCGCGCAGGTGGTGGTCGAGCGCGAGAACGCCGATGCGTTCGCGGTGGCGGGCGAGGTTGGCAACGAGTACTGCCTGAAGGTCACCGGCACGATCCGCAAGCGCTTGTCCATCAACGACAAGCTCAAGACCGGCACCGTGGAACTGGTGGCCGACACGGTCGAGGTGCTCAACGCGGCGAAGGACCTGCCCTTCGCGATGCACGAGAACCCCAACGAGGACCTGCGGATGACCTACCGCTACCTCGACCTGCGCCGCCCGGAGATGCAGACGATGATGCGCCGGCGCATCAAGCTGGTGCAGGCGCTGCGCCGCTATCTCGACGCGCGCGGCTTCCAGGACATCGAGACGCCGATCCTGACCAAGGCCACGCCCGAGGGCGCGCGCGACTACCTGGTGCCCAGCCGCGTGCATCCGGGCCAGTTCTACGCGCTGCCGCAGTCGCCGCAGCTGTTCAAGCAGATCCTGATGATGGCCGGCTTCGACCGCTACTACCAGATCGCCCGCTGCTTCCGCGACGAAGACCTGCGCGCCGACCGCCAGCCGGAGTTCACCCAGCTCGACCTGGAGTTCGCGTTCGTCCAGGAGCAGGACGTGCAGGACTTCGTCGAGGGGCTGATCCGCCATGTGTTCAAGGAAGTGGTGGACGTCGAGCTGGATGCCACGTTCCCGCGCATGACCTATGCCGAAGCCATGCGCCGCTACGGTTCGGACAAGCCGGACCTGCGCATCGCGCTGGAGCTGGTCGACGTGGCCGACGCGCTGAAGGGCGTGGAGTTCAAGGTGTTCGCCGAACCGGCCAACGATCCGGCGGGCCGCGTGGCCGCGTTGCGCGTGCCCGGCGGTACGGCGCTCTCGCGCAAGGACATCGACGGCCTGACCGAGTACGTCGCGCGCTACGGCGCCAGGGGCCTGGCCTGGATCAAGGTCGAGGATCGCGCCAAGGGTCGCGAGGGTGTCAGCTCGCCGGTCGCCAAGTTCCTGGACGACACGGCGCTTGAGGCGGTGCTCGCCGCCACCGGCGCGCAGACCGGCGACATCGTCTTCATCGGCGCCGGCAAGTGGAAGGCCGTCACCGACTTCATGGGCGCGTTGCGCCTGAAGGTCGGCAAGGACCGCGGCCTGGTCGAGGCGGGCTGGAAGCCGCTGTGGGTCACCGACTTCCCGATGTTCGAGTACGACGACGAAGAGCAGCGCTACGTCGCCCTGCATCATCCGTTCACCGCGCCGAAGGTCGACGACATCGCCGACCTCAAGGCCAACGCCGCCACTGCGGTCAGCCGTGGCTACGACATGGTGCTCAACGGCAACGAGATCGGTGGTGGCTCGATCCGTATCCACCGCCCGGAGATGCAGAGCGCGGTGTTCGAACTGCTCGGCATCGGCGCGGAGGAGGCCGAGGCGAAGTTCGGCTTCCTGCTCAAGGCGTTGAAGTTCGGCGCGCCCCCGCACGGCGGCCTGGCCTTCGGCATCGACCGCATCGCCGCGCTGATGGCGGGCACCGAGTCGATCCGCGACGTGATCGCCTTCCCCAAGACCACCAGCGCGCAGGACCTGATGACCGACGCTCCCTCGGCCGTGGCCGAGGCGCAGCTCAAGGAACTGCACGTCAAGGTCGCCGGCTGACCGGTACCCGCAGGGTGGGCCTCGGCCCACCTTGCCACCCCGCCGCACGCCCCAAGGTGGGCTGAAGCCCACCCTACGACAGGCCGCGCCATGCCCGACCAGATCATCCTGCTGCACGGCCTGTGGATGCGCGGCTTTGCGCTGGGCCTGCTGCACAAGCGGATGGCCGACGCGGGCTTCGCGGTCGACCGCTTCGACTACATGAGCGTGGTGTCCTCGCAGGAGCGCATCGTCGAGCGCCTGCACCTGCGCATGCAGCGTTACGCACCCGGCCCGGTACATCTGGTTGGCCACAGCCTGGGCGGCTTGTTGGCGCTGCAGGCCTGCCGCGAAGCGGTCGACCTGCCGCCGGGGCGGATCGTTTGCCTGGGTTCCCCGCTGCAGGGCAGCGCCGCGGCTCGCGGTTTCGCCGGTTTCGGGCAGGGCGGCGAGGCCCTGCTGGGGCATAACCGTGAATTGCTCGAGCACGGCATGGAGCGCTGGGACGGCGAGCGCGAGGTGGGCGTGATCGCCGGCCGCGTGCCGATCGGCCTGGGCGCCATGCTCACGCACATGGAAGGCGAGCACGATGGCACGGTCGCCGTCGCCGAAACGCGGCTGGCGGGCCTCACCGACCATTGCGTGGTCGAAACCAGCCACACCGGCCTGGTGCTGTCGGCCGATGCCGCCCAACAAGTGGTGCACTTCCTGCAGAACGGGCGATTCGCTTCCCCGTAGGAGCGCCTTCGGCGCGCGACCACACGGCGGTACGGGGATTTGTCGGCTGCGGCACGGGTTGGAGTAAAATCGCCCGCTTGTCCATTGTTCAGGTTTTCCCGCCATGGGTAGAGGCCCGTCCATCGAAGGCCGCAAGAATGCCGAAGACGCCAAGCGCGCCAAGGTGTTCACCAAGCTGATCCGCGAAATCACCGTCGCCACCCGCGCCGGCGTGGCCGACCCTGCCGCCAACCCGCGCCTGCGCGCGGCGGTGGACAAGGCGCTGTCGGCCAACATGACCAAGGACACCATCGAGCGCGCGATCAAGCGTGGCTCGGGTGCCGAGGGCGCCGGTGAGGAGCTGCGCTACGAGGGCTACGGCCCCGGCGGCGTGGCGATGATCATCGAGTGCTTCACCGACAACCCCACCCGCACTGTCGCCGACGTCCGCCACGCGCTGACCAAGCACGGCGGCAACCTGGGCACCTCCGGTTCGGTGGCCTTCCAGTTCACCCGTTGCGGCGAACTCACCTTCGCCACCGGCGGTAACGAGGCGGCCGAGGAGAAAGTGCTGGAAGCGGCGCTGGAAGCCGGTGCCGACGACGTGATCAACGAGCACGGCGAAAGCATCGTGATCTGCACGCCGGAAAACTTCGAATCGGTGCAGCAGGCGCTGGCCGATGCCGGCCTGGAGTCGCTGCACGCCGGCGTGGGCATGCGCGCGAACAACCGCGTGGCGGTGCCCGAGGACGTGCTCGAACCGCTCACCGACCTGCTCGAGCGCCTCGACGCGCTCGACGACGTGAGCGAGGTCTATCACAACGCCCTGCTGCCGGCCGATGGCTGACGGACCGGCCGGCGCGCGCGTACGCGGCCGGCCCTGCGCGTGAACGCACCCGTGTCCAGCATGAACATCCGGTCCGAACCGTCGGCGTGCCGCATCCTCGGTATCGACCCCGGCAGCCAGCGCACCGGCTTCGGGATCATCGACGTCGATGCGGCAGGCAAGCTCACGCACGTGCACCACGGCGCATTGGCCGTGGCCGACGAGGAAACCTTTCCGCTGCGCCTGAAACGCATCTTTGACGGGCTGGCCGCCATCATCGAGGCTCACCAGCCGGCCGAGTGCGGCATCGAGCGGGTGTTCATGGCGCGCAATCCCGATTCGGCGCTGAAGCTCGGCCAGGCACGCGGCGCGGCGATCTGCGCGGTGGCGGCCAAAGGGCTGGCGGTGCACGAATACGCGCCCACCGAGATCAAGCAGGCCGTGGTCGGCAGCGGCCGCGGCGACAAGACCCAGGTGCAGCACATGGTTGGCATCCTGCTCGGCCTGAAGGGCCCGTTGCAGCCGGACGCGGCCGACGCGCTGGCGATCGCGGTGACCCATGCGCACACGCGCGCGAGCCTCGCGCGCGTGGGCATTCCCCGTACGGCATGGAGAAGGCGATGATCGGACGACTGCGCGGCATGCTGGTTTCCAAGCAGCCGCCGTGGCTGTTGGTGGAAGTCGGCGGCGTCGGCTACGAGCTGGAAGCGCCGATGTCGACCATCTACGACCTGCCGCAGACCGGCAAGGAAGTCACCCTGCTCACCCACTACGCGGTGAAGGAGGACAGCGTCGCGCTGTACGGCTTCCTGCGCGAGGACGAGCGCGCCCTGTTCCGCAACCTGCAGAAGGTGTCCGGCATCGGCGCGAAGATCTCGCTGGCCGTGCTGTCGGGCGTTTCCACCGCCGACTTCGCGCGGCTGGTGCAGGCCGGCGACGTGGTGGCACTGACCAAGATCCCGGGTATCGGCAAGAAGACGGCCGAGCGCATCGTGGTCGAGCTGCGCGACCGGGTCGAAGGCCTGGGCGCAGCGTTGCCCGGTCTTGCGGGCAAGGGCGGCGGTGCTCCGCTGGATCCCGCCGGCGAGGCCACCGTGGCCTTGCAGCAGCTGGGCTACAAACCTGCCGAAGTCACACGTCTGGTGCAGAAAGTTGCCGCCGAGGGCGACGACGCCGAGGCGATCATCCGCAAGGCGCTGCGCGCCGCGCTGGGTCAATGAGGCCCGGTGGCATGAGCGAGAGACATGAACGACGCAACCCGTAACACGCCGCCGCCGGTCGAGTCCGGCGGCGACGAAAAGCTGCACGGCACCAAGGCCGCGCTGATCCTGGGCGCCGTCGGGGTGGTGTTCGGCGACATCGGCACCAGCCCGCTGTACACGCTGGCCGAAGTGTTCCGCCCCGAGTACGGCCTTCACCCGTCCGAAAGCACCGTGCTGGGCGTGCTCTCGCTGGTCACCTGGGCGCTGATCATCGTGGTGGCCATCAAGTACGTCACGCTGGTGATGCGCGCGGACAACCGCGGCGAAGGCGGCATCATGGCGCTGATGACGTTGGCCCAGCGCGCGGTCGGCGGCTCGCCCATGGCGCGGCGGATCGTGATGTTGATGGCGTTGCTCGGCGCCGCGCTGTTCTTCGGCGACGGCGTGATCACGCCGTCGATTTCGGTGCTCTCGGCCGTGGAAGGTCTCGAGGTGATGGCTCCCTCGCTGGAGCATTGGGTCGTGCCGCTGGCGGTGCTGGTGCTGTTGTTCCTGTTCTGGCTGCAGAAGCACGGCACGGCAAAGGTGGGTGCGCTGTTCGGGCCGGTGATGGTCGTATGGTTCCTCGCCCTGGCGGTGATCGGCGTGTGGAACATCATCCAGGCGCCGGAGGTACTCAAGGCGCTCTCGCCCTGGTACGCGGTGCGCTTCTTCGCCTCGCATGGCGTGATCTCCTTCGTGGCTCTGGGCGCGGTGGTGCTATGCGTGACCGGCGCCGAGGCGCTGTATACGGACATGGGCCACTTCGGCCGTTTCCCGATCCGCGCGGCCTGGTTCTTCTTCGTGCTGCCGTCGCTGTTGCTCAACTACTACGGCCAGGGCGCGCTGCTGCTGCACGAACCGCAGGCGGCGGTCAATCCCTTCTTCCACGCCGTGCCGGACTGGGCCGGCTACCCGATGATCGTGCTGGCCACCGCGGCGGCGGTGATCGCCTCGCAGGCGGTGATCTCCGGTGCATTCTCGGTCACCCGGCAGGCGATCCAGCTCGGCTTCGTGCCGCGCATGCAGGTGGTGCAGACTTCGCGCGAGGCGATCGGCCATATCTTCCTGCCGTGGGTCAACCGCGCGCTGATGGTGATGGTGATCCTGACCGTGGTCGGCTTCGGCTCGTCCAAGGCCTTGGGCGGCGCCTACGGCATCGCGGTGACCGGCACCATGGCAATCGACACGCTGCTGGTGATGCTGGTGGCCTGGCGCCGCTGGAACTGGAGCCTGGCCGCGGTGATCCCGCTGACCATCGGCCTGTTGTGCGTGGATCTCTCCTTCTTTGGCGCCAACACGCTCAAGATCCCCGACGGCGGCTGGTTCCCGCTGGTATTGGGGCTGTTCCTGTTCGCGGTGATGACTACCTGGCGCCGCGGCCGCGAACTGGTGGTGCGCGAGATCAAGCAAGGCGGGCTGGCGCTTGCGCCGTTCATCGAGAACATGGCCGAGCATCCGCCGCTGCGGGTGCCCGGCACGGCGGTGTTCCTCACCGCCAACCAGTACGCGGTGCCGCACGCGCTCCTGCACAACCTCAAGCACAACAAGGTCCTGCACGAGCGCAACGTGATGCTTACCGTGCAGATCCTGGAGACGCCGGTGGCCGATGCGGACGAGCGCATCGAGATCACGCCGATGGAAGGCGGCTTCTTCGGGCTGGAGCTGCGCTTCGGTTTCGCCGAGGATCCGAACATTCCGCACGCGCTGTCGCTGTGCGGGCGGGAAGGGCTGACCTTCGACCTGATGGATACGACCTTCTTCCTCTCGCGCGAGACGATCGTCGCGGACGCGCGCCGCCCTGGCATGGCGTTGTGGCGCGACAAGCTGTTCGCCTTCCTCGCCCGCAACGCGTTGCCGGCCACGGCGTTCTTCCAGATTCCGGGCAACCGCCTGATCGAACTGGGCGCGCAGGTGGAGATCTAGCGGGAAGGCGTGGGCGGCTCCAGCCCACCGCCGGTTCCCGCGAGATGAAAGGTGGGCTGTAGCCCACCCTACGGGCCTTTTGCGGCCCTGCCATAATGGCTGCATGACCGAAGCCCGCATCATCACCTCCGCCGCCCATCTCGACGACGAGGCGCTGGAAGCCTCCATCCGCCCGAGGCGCCTGGACGAATACCTCGGCCAGCAGGCGGTGCGCGAGCAACTGTCGATCTACATCGAGGCTGCCAGGAAGCGCGGCGGGGCGCTGGACCACGTGCTGATCTTCGGCCCGCCGGGCCTGGGCAAGACCACGCTCTCCCACGTCATCGCCAACGAACTGGGCGTCAACGTCCGCTCCACCTCCGGTCCGGTGCTCGAGCGTGCGGGCGACCTGGCGGCATTGCTGACGAACCTCGAAAAGAACGACGTGCTGTTCGTCGACGAGATCCACCGCCTCTCGCCGGTGGTGGAGGAAGTGCTGTATCCGGCGATGGAGGACTTCCAGATCGACATCATGATCGGCGAGGGCCCGGCCGCGCGCTCGATCAAGCTGGACCTGCCGCCGTTCACCCTGATCGGCGCCACCACGCGTGCCGGCCTGCTTACGGCGCCTTTGCGCGACCGCTTCGGCATCGTGCAGCGGCTGGAGTTCTATTCGCCCGACGAGCTCACCGCAATCGTGCGCCGTTCGGCGCGCATCATGGCGATCGATTGCGAGATCGAGGGCGCGCAGGAGATTGCCCGCCGATCCCGCGGCACGCCGCGCATCGCCAACCGTCTGCTGCGCCGTGTGCGCGACTACGCCGAAGTGCGCGCCGGCGGGAAGATCACGCTGGCTGCCGCGCAGGCGGCGATGACCATGCTGAAAGTCGATGCCGAAGGTTTCGACGACCTCGATCGGCGCCTGCTTGCCACCATCATCGAGAATTTCGATGGCGGTCCGGTCGGCGTCGAATCGCTGGCCGCCGCATTGTCCGAAGACCGCGGCACGCTGGAAGACGTGGTGGAGCCCTACCTCATCCAGCAGGGTTTCCTCATCCGTACCGCGCGCGGCCGGATGGCCTCGCCCAGGGCCTGGCGCCACCTGGGCCGCAACCCGCCACCGCGGCAGGCGCTGGTGGGCGACATGTTCGACGGCGGCGAAGTCTGACCTGCTGTTGAAGCGCGCTCCTGACAAGCCGGTTTGAACCTGGCGGCGGCAACACGCATGCTCGGGGCTTCCGCAAAACGCGAGCTGTCCTCCATGTCCTCGATCGCCCCCTTTGCCTGGCCCGTCCGCGTCTACTGGGAAGACACCGACGCCGGCGGCGTTGTCTACCACGCCAGCTATCTGCGTTTCATGGAGCGCGCCCGCAGCGAGTGGCTGCGCGCCCGGGGCGTGGACCAATCGGCCCTGCGCGAGGCGACCGGGTTGGCCTTCATGGTGCGTTCCATGCAGCTGGACTTCCTGCGGCCGGCCCTGCTGGATGATGAATTGGCGGTGACGGTCGCCGTCAAAGAATGGCGTTCAGCCAGTATCCTGTTCAGTCAAGCGATCGGCCGGGCGGACGGCGCGGAGCTGGTTCGTGCCCAGGTGCGGGTCGCCTGCGTGGACCTCAACCGCATGCGTCCGGCGCCGATCCCGGCCGACCTCATCCCCGGCCTCGCCCCTTAAGCCTTCCCGCCTCTAAAAGCAGCACACCCCGGAGACTCCCCAAGCCATGAACGGTGGATTGAACATTTTCAAGCTGGTCGCCGAGGCCAGCCTGCCCGTGCAGCTGGTGATGCTGCTGCTCCTGATGTTCTCCTTCCTGTCGTGGGTCATCATCCTTCGCAAGTATTCGCAGATGAAGGCGGCAATGGAGAACGCCGAGGCGTTCGAGGAGCGCTTCTGGTCCGGTGGTGACCTGGCCGGCCTGTTCCGCGAGGTCAGCGGCCGTAATGCCGACAACGGCGGCATGGAGACGATTTTCGAATCCGGCTTCCGCGAGTTCGCCCGCCAGCGCCAGCGCAAGACGCACGACATGCGCGTGGTGATGGAAGGCACCGAACGCGCCATGCGCGTGGCAGGGACCCGCGAGATCGGCGGCCTCGAACGCAACCTGGAATTCCTCGCCAACGTCGGTTCGATCAGTCCGTACATCGGCCTGTTCGGCACCGTGTGGGGCATCATGGGCGCCTTTCAGGGCCTGGGCGAGGTCAAGGACGTCACCATCGCCGTGGTGGCCCCGCACATCTCCGAGGCGCTGATCGCCACCGCGATGGGCCTGTTCGCCGCGATCCCGGCGGTGTGGGCGTACAACCGCTACGCCAACAAGGTCGAACGCGTGGCCTCGCGCTACGAAGTGTTCCAGGAGGAGTTCTCCTCGGTGCTGCAGCGGCAGATCCAGACCGACGAAGTGGCCTGACGAGGGCAAGTCCATGGCCATGCGAAACGCCGCGCGCCACAAGCGCATGAAGCTCAAGTCCGAGATCAACGTCGTCCCCTACATCGACGTGATGCTGGTGCTGCTGATCATCTTCATGGTCACTGCGCCGATGATGAACGCCAACGTCGACGTCAACCTGCCGCAGGCCAACGCGCGGTCGATGGCCGACAAGAAGAACCCGGTGATCGTCTCGGTCGACGCCGACGGCAGCCTTTACCTGACCCTGGAAGGGGCCAAGAAGGAGCCGGTCGACGTGGCCACCATGCAGGCCAAGGTCGGCGCCTTCGTCAAGGCCAACCCGGACATCAGCGTGCTGGTGGCCGGCGACCGCGAAGGCAAGTACGACGGCGTCTACCAGGTGCTGGCCGACCTGCAGCAGGCCGGCGTCAGCAAGGTCGGCCTGATGAGCCAGCCGCAGGGGTCGGGCGCGGGCAATGCGGGAAAATAAGGGCACCTCCACGGCGGTCCTGCTTTCCGCCGTCCTGCACCTTGGCATCGTCGGCTTCCTCGCGCTGGCGATCGTGCCGTGCTCGTTCTACGAGAGCCTGTTCAGCGCGCTGCACCTGCCGGCGGGCTGGAATCCGATCACCTGCGCCAAGCCGCTGGAGCTGCAAGGCCCGGTCATCGAGGCCACGCTGATCGGCCCCACGGGCGCGCCACCGCCGAAGGCGCAGAAGAAGGCCAAGCCGGTGCCGACCATCCCGCCGCCGCCCACGGTGACGCCGCCGGACGTGAAGACGCCGCCCCCGGAGATCAAGACCCTGCCGCCGCCGCCGGAGCACCCGGACACGGTCGACCAGGAAAAGATCGTGGCGGACGCGCTGGAAAAGGCCGAGGAGGCCAAGAAGGAGCAGGAAGAGAAGCAGCGCCAGCGCCAGGCCGAACTGGACGCCCAGGCGGCCAAGAAGAAGGAAGAGCAGAAGAAGCAGCTGGACGAATTGTTCGCCAAGATGGATGCGGCCGCCGCGGCGCGCCAGAAGGCGGAAAACCGCGCCAAACAGGCCAAGCAGCAGATGGAGGACCTGAAGGACGCGCAGGACGAAGGCCTGCCCGACGTGCCGCACGCGGCCCAGCGCCAGACCGGCAACAACGCCCAGAACAGCTCCCTGGCCGACCAGTATGCAGCGGCCATTCAGAATGCGGTCACGCCCAACTGGTTACGTCCGGATAACATGCCGGATGTTCCGTGCAAGGTGCATATCGTCCAGTTGGTAGGGGGCGACGTGATGAGTGCGAAGGTCGATCCAAGCTGCCCGTACGACGATGCTGGCAAGCGCTCGATCGAAAACGCCGTGCTCAGGACCAAGACCTTGCCGTACAAGGGTTTCGAGAGCGTCTTCAGCCGCGATCTGACCCTAACCTTCAGGCCGCAGTGAGATCTTCATGTCCAGAATGAAAACGCTCTTCGCCCTCGCCGTGCTGTGTCTGGCCGCCCTCGTCGCCGGACCCGCGGGTGCGCAGGCGCTCAACGTGGACATCGTCGGCGGCGTCAAGACGGCCACTCCGATCGTCGTGGTGCCCTTTGCGCAGAACGGCGGCGCGCCGCTGCCGACCGACGTGGCGGACGTCATTCGCAACGATTTCAACCGCTCGGGCAAGTTCCGCGCGCTGGCCAAGAGCGAGATCGTCGAGTCGCCCTCGCGCGGTGCCGACATCAAGTTTCCCACCTGGCGACTGCTCAAGCAGGACTACATCACGGTCGGGCGCATCAGCGACGCCGGCGGCGGCCTGCTGCGGGTCGAGTACGAGCTGTGGGACGTCAACAAGCAGCAGAGCCTCCTGGCGCAGGCGTTCACCGCGCCGGCCGGCGACCTGCGCGGCGTCGCCCACCAGATCGCCGACCAGATCTACGAGAAGATCACCGGCGTGCGTGGTGCCTTCTGGACCCGCGTCGCCTACGTCACCGCCGTGGGCCTGGGCAACAACACCACCTATTCGCTGATCGTGGCCGATTCGGACGGCTACAACCCGCAGGTGGTGGCCCGCTCGCGCGAATCGCTGCTGTCGCCGGCCTGGTCGCCGGACGGAACCAAGATCGCCTACGTCTCCTTCGAGAGCGGCAACTCGCAGGTCTACGTGCAGGACATCACCACCGGCGCGCGCCAGCTGGTCGCGGCGCACAAGAAGGGCATCAACGGCGCGCCGGCCTGGTCGCCCGATGGCAGCAAGCTGGCGGTGTCGCTGTCCTACGTGGGCAACCCCGAGATCTTCGTGATCGACATGGCCTCGCGCCACGAAACGCGCCTGACCAACAGCCTGTCGATCGACACCGAACCGACCTGGTCGGCCGATGGGCAGAGCCTCTATTTCACGTCCGATCGTTCCGGCCGGCCGCAGGTCTACCAGATGTCCGCCAGCGGCGGCTCGCCCACGCGCATCAGCTTCGAGGGGCAGAACAACGCCAATGCCGATGTCAGCTTCGACGGCAAGCTGATCGCGATGGTGCAGGGCAATGGGAACGTGTATCGTATTGCCATTATGGATCGCAATCTGGGTGGGCAGGTGCGTTTCATCTCCCCCGGCCCGATTGACGATTCCCCGAGTTTCGCACCGAACGCCAGCATGCTGTTGTACGCGGCCACGGAAGGTCGCCGTGGCGTGCTGTATGCCGTTTCGGCCGATGGCCAGGTCCGCCAGCGCCTCGTGCTGTCCGACGGGGACGTCCGTGAACCGGCCTGGGGTCCGTATCGGAAGCGTTGAGTTTTTTGTCCGTTGGGGCGCGCGAGCGCTCCGGCGGAATGCCCATGGAATGGGCCGAAACGGCGCCTTGGCGCCATTTCGCTTATGGCGGGGCGCAGCCAAAGGCGTCCAGCCAACGGTTGCCGGGCGCGAGGAGCGACTGGCCCGCGGTAACACCAAGCGTCACACAACAAGCCGGACCACCGGCGATCACTGTCCCAACACCGCAATCGTCATTGACTGTCGGAACTCAAACCCGTTTTGAAGGAACGTCACCCATGAATAAGACCGCACGCGTCGCCCTGGTCGCCCTGCTCTGCATCGGCGCAGCCGCTTGCTCGAAGAAGCAGGAAGTCAAGCCGCAGCCCCAGCCGGAGCCGCAGCCGACCACCCAGCCGGCCCCGGAAAGCAACAAGTACACCCCGGCCGACCTCGACACCGACGCCTGCCTGCGCCAGCGCGTCGTGTACTTCGATTTCGACAAGACCGAGATCAAGCCGGAGTTCCAGCAGATCATGGCGTGCCACGCCAAGTACATGCAGGACCGCCCGGAGTCGCACATCCGCCTGGAAGGCAACACCGACGAGCGCGGCACCCGCGAGTACAACCTGGGCCTGGGCGAGCGCCGCGGCAATGCCGTGTCGGACGCCCTGCAGGCCAACGGTGGCTCGGCCAGCCAGGTCGAAGTGATCTCCTACGGCAAGGAAAAGCCGGTGTGCCGTGAGCACAACGAGGACTGCTGGAGCAAGAACCGTCGCGTCGAGATCGTCTACACGGCGAAGTAATGAAGAGCGCACTGGCTAAGCGTTTTTCGGCCAGGCTCGGCATGGCGGGCGCGTTTGCGTCCGCCATGCTCATTGCCGTTCCGGCCCTGGCACAGGACTCCCGCTTGAGCCTCGCCGACCGCGTCTCGCGGCTGGAGCAACAGGCGCAGGCCCAGAACCAGGGCGGTACCAGCCTGGTCAACCAGGTCCAGCAGCTGCAGTCGCAAGTGCAGCAGTTGCAGGGCCAAGTCGAGGAACTGCAGCACACCGTGCAGCAGCTCGAAGAGAAGAACAAGGCGCAATACATCGACCTCGATTCGCGGCTGGGCCGCCTCGAGGGCAACGGCGCCGGCACGAATTCCACGGCCGCGGGCAACACCCCGGCATCCACCGCTTCGGCAGCCGCTGCGGCGACCCCGGCCAACCCGGCACAGGCGCCCGCGGTCGCGCCGGCCAACGGCAGCAGCGCGCCTGCCGCCGCACCCGACGCCAACGCGCAGGCTGCCTACGACACCGCCTTCCAGGCGCTGCGTGGCGGCGACTACGCGCAGGCCTCGCGCGGCTTCCGCAGCTTCATCCAGCAGTATCCGGACAACTCGCTGACGCCCAATGCCTGGTATTGGCTGGGCGAGTCCTACTACGTGACCATGAACTATCCGGTGGCACTGGAAGCCTTCCAACGGCTGCTGAGCCAGTTCCCGCAGAGCGAGAAGGCGCCCGACGCGCTGCTCAAGGTCGGCTACAGCCAGCTCGAGCTCAAGCAGGCCGACGCCGGGAAGGCCACGCTGCAGCAGGTCACCAGCAAGTACCCCAACTCCCGCGCCGCCAGCCTGGCGCAGGAACGCCTGCGCCGACTGCAGCTGCAATCGGCGATCCGCTGAGGTTCGTGTGATGGGCAGTGACGCGGGCGAGCCGCCCGTCGCGCCGGTGCCGGCCGAACGCCTGCGTATCACCGAGATCTTCCATTCGATCCAGGGCGAGGCCGACGCGATCGGCTGGCGCACCGTGTTCGTTCGCCTCACCGGTTGCCCGCTGCGTTGCGTGTGGTGCGACACCGAATATTCCTTCCACGGCGGGCAGTGGCACGCGATCGACGACATCCTCGCCGAGGTTGCCCGTCACGGTGCACGCCACGTCTGCGTCACCGGCGGCGAGCCGCTGGCGCAAAAGCGCTGCCTGATCCTGTTGCACCGCCTTTGCGATGCCGGCTACGACGTTTCGCTGGAGACTTCCGGCGCGCTCGATGTGTCGTCCGTCGATCCGCGCGTGCGCAAGGTCATGGACCTCAAGGCGCCCGACTCGGGCGAGAGCGCGCGCAACCTGTGGAGCAACCTCGACCACTTGCTGCCGCACGACCAGGTCAAGATCGTCATCGCCAGCCGCCTCGACTACGAATGGGCGCGCACCGTTGTG
The DNA here is from genome assembly GCF_051900395.1 of Frateuria sp. GZRe14. Classification (NCBI taxonomy): domain Bacteria; kingdom Pseudomonadati; phylum Pseudomonadota; class Gammaproteobacteria; order Lysobacterales; family Rhodanobacteraceae; genus Frateuria; species Frateuria sp. GZRe14. The sequence continues at coordinate 815,734 of NZ_JBHZGJ010000001.1, forward strand.
GCAGAGCATGCGCTCGACCGGCATTGCATGGTGCTGTTCTCGCCCGTGCATGGCGCGGTGCAGCCGCGCGAGCTGGCCGAGTGGATCATCGAGGATCGCCTACCGGTGCGCTTCCAGTTGCAGTTGCACAAGCTGCTCTGGAACGACGCGGCCGGGCATTGAAGCTTCTTCCCCGACTTGCTGCTGGGGAAGAGTAAAGACGCGCCGTGGCCTGTGACGCCGCGAGCGCCATCCGGCCGGTGACCGACCGTACGCAAGGATCCATCCCATGTCTGAAACCACTCTCCGCAAGGCCGTCGTGCTCGTCTCCGGCGGCATGGACTCGGCGGTCACCTTGGCCATCGCACGCGAACAGGGCTTCGCGGTCCATGCGCTGAGCGTCGCCTACGGCCAGCGCCACAGCTCCGAACTGGAGGCGGCCGAACGGGTCGCACGCGCGATGGGCGCGCTCGCGCACAAGACCGTGCAGGTCGACCTGCGCAGCATCGGCGGTTCCGCGCTCACTGCCGATATCGACGTGCCCGAGCAGGGTGGTGAAGGCATTCCGGTCACCTACGTCCCGGCGCGCAACACGATCATGCTGTCGATCGCACTGGGCTGGGCCGAAGTGCTCGGCGCCAACGACATCTTCTGCGGCGTCAACGCGGTCGACTACTCCGGCTATCCGGACTGCCGCCCCGCCTTCATCGATGCCTTCGAGCAGTTGGCCAACGTCGCCACCAAGGCCGGCGTCGAAGGCGCGGGGTTGCGCATCCACGCGCCGCTGATGCGCATGAGCAAGGCGGACATCGCGCGCGAAGGCCAGCGCCTGGATGTCGACTTCGCCCAGACGGTCAGCTGCTACCGGGCCGACACCCAGGGGCGCGCCTGCGGGCATTGCGACGCCTGCCATCTGCGCGCCGAGGGATTCCGCACCGCCGGCCTCGCCGATCCCACCCGCTATGCCTGATCCCCTAGAGTGGGGTTCGGCCGCCGGCTCCTACTCCGGCGCCGGTGGTGGCCGAAGCGCCCACACTACGGGAGCCTGCGCGACTGGCGCTTTGCTTGTGCGGGCCGCACGCAAACCCTAAAATCGCCCGCTCGCTTGATGGGTCGTTAGCTCAGTTGGTAGAGCAGTAGACTTTTAATCTATTGGTCCCGGGTTCGAGTCCCGGACGACCCACCATCCAGCCCGCGCCCGTCGCGGGTTTTTTGTGCCCGCTTGCCTCGCGCAAGGCCGCGCGCGAAGCTGCCCCTCTTTGCCGCAACAATGAGGTGCAACGTGGACTGGGTCGACCTGCGCAGCGATACGGTAACCACGCCCACGCCCGCCATGCGCGCGGCGATGCTGGACGCGGCGGTCGGCGACGACGTCTACGGCGAGGATCCCACCGTCAACCAGCTGCAGCAACGCCTCGCCGACGAGCTCGGCTTCGAGGCCGCGCTGTTCGTGCCCAGCGGCACGCAGTCGAACCTGCTGGCGTTGATGTCGCATTGCGAGCGCGGCGACGAGTACCTGGTCGGCATGGACGCGCACACCTACAAGTTCGAAGGCGGCGGCGCCGCGGTGCTCGGCTCCATCCAGCCGCAACCGATCGTGCAGGAGGCGGACGGCTCGCTGCCGCTCGATCGCGTGGCCGCGGCGATCAAGCCGGTCGATCCGCACTTCGCGCGCACGCGCCTGCTCGCGCTGGAAAACACCTGGCACGGCCGCGTGCTGCCGATGGATTACCTGCGGGCCGCGCATGACTTCGCCCGCGAGCGCGGCCTGGCCTTCCACCTGGATGGCGCGCGCTTGTACAACGCCGCGGTGGCTACCGGCGTGGCGGCGCGCCAGATCGCCGGGCATTTCGACAGTGTGTCGGTGTGCCTTTCCAAGGGCCTGGGCGCGCCGGTCGGTTCGGTGCTGGTCGGCTCGGCTGCACTGATCGACAAGGCACGGCGCTGGCGCAAGGTCACCGGCGGCGGCTGGCGCCAGGCCGGCATGCTGGCGGCGGCCGGCCTGCATGCGCTGGATCATCATGTCGCGCGGCTCGCCGACGACCACGAGCGCGCGGCCCTACTGGCGCAACGGCTTGAAGCCGTGCCCGGCCTGCGCCTGCTGGGCCAGCACACCAACATGGTGTTCGTCGAAGTGCCGGCCGAACGCCTGCGTGCGCTGGATGCACACCTGCGCGAAGCCGGCATCCGCATCAGCATCGGCTACCTGCCGACGCTGCGGCTGGTCACGCACCTTGACGTGGACGATGCCGGCATCGCCCGCACAGTCGAGGCATTCGCCACGTTCTTCGCCCGGGGCCAGGCGGCTTGAGTGCCATGGCGGACGCCCTACGCCCCTGGAGCGCGCCGCTGCTGCGAACAGTCGCGCTGGCACTCGCGCTGGCCGCGCCGGCGGCGTGGTGTGGGGACAGCAGCAACGCAAGGCATGCGGGCAATCCGGTCATACCGGGCTGGTACGCCGACCCGGAGGCGGCGATCTTTGGCGACACCTACTGGATCTACCCGACCTGGTCCGACGCCTACGATCGCCAGCTCTTCTTCGACGCCTTTTCCTCGCCGGACCTGGTCGAGTGGACACGCCACCCCCGCGTGCTGGACGTGCATGCGATCAGCTGGGCCAGGCGCGCCATGTGGGCGCCGGCCGTGGTCGCGAAGGACGGGCGTTATTACCTGTTCTTCGCCGCCAACGACATCCAGAGCGACCGGGAGGCAGGCGGCATCGGGGTGGCCGTGGCCGATCGCCCGGACGGCCCGTTCCACGACCTGCTCGGGAAACCCCTGGTAGGCGCGTTCCACAACGGCGCCCAGCCTATCGACCAATCGGTATTTCGCGACGACGACGGGCAGTACTACCTGATCTACGGCGGCTGGAAGCACGCCAACATCGCTCGGCTGAAAAGCGACTTCACCGGTTTCCTGCCCTTCGGCGACGGCAGGATTTTCAAGGAGATCACGCCCGAGCACTACGTCGAAGGGCCGATGATGTTCAAGCGCGATGGTCACTATTACCTGATGTGGTCCGAGGGCGGATGGACCGGGCCGGACTACTCGGTAGCCTATGCGATCGGCGACACGCCGCTGGGTCCGTTCCGGCGCATCGGCAAGATCCTCGAGCAGGATCCGTCGATCGCCACCGGCGCCGGGCATCATTCGCTCATCCACACGCCCGACGGCCGCTGGTACATCGTCTATCACCGGCGACCCAGGGGCGAGACGGCGGCCAACCACCGCGTGGTCTGCATCGACCGGCTGGAGTTCGACGCCCGTGGCCACATCCTGCCGGTAAGGATGACGCGACAGGGCGTCGAGGCTCACCCCTTGCGCTGAGACGTGCGCCGCGCCGATGGTGCAGCGTGCTGCGCGATGAAGTCGCGCACCTGCGGATAGACCGTTTCGCGCCAGCGTCGGCCGCTGAAAATGCCGTAGTGGCCCGCACCCTCGATGACGCGATGCGCATGCCGCTTCGCCGGGATCCCCGTGCATAGCGCGTGCGCCGCCTCGGTCTGGCCCAGGCCCGAGATGTCGTCCAGTTCGCCTTCGACGGTGAACAGCGCACTGCGCGTGATCGCGGCGGGGTTCACGCGCTCGCCCGCCACATCCCACAGCCCGCGCGGCAGCAGGCATTGCTGGAATACCGTGCTGATGGTGTCCAGGTAATAGCCGGCCGGCATGTCCAGCACGGCGTTGTACTCGTCGTAGAAGCGCCGGTGCGCCTCGGCGTCATCCAGGTCGCCGCGCAGCAGGTCGAGGTAGAAATCCCAGTGCGAGGACAGGTGCCGGCCCGGGTTCATCGCGACGAAGCCGGCATGCTGCAGGAAGCCGGGGTAGACCTTGCGACCGCGTCCGGGATAGTTCGCCGGCACCGTGTGGATCAGGTTGGCTTCGAACCAGGACAGCGGCTGCGTCGTGGCCAGGTCGTTGACGCTGGTGGGGCTGCGGCGAGGGTCGATCGGGCCGCCCATCATCACCAGGCTGCGCGGGGTTTCCTCGCCGCGCGCGGCCATCAGCGACACCGCCGCCAGCACCGGCACGGTCGGTTGGCACACCGAAACGACATGGAGTTCGCTCGCGCCGATGTGGCGGATGAAGCGCTCGACGTAGGCGACGTAGTCGTCCAGCCGGAACATGCCCGCCTCGGCGGGAACCATGCGCGCATCGACCCAGTCGGTGACGTAGACCTTGTGGTCGCGCAGCAGCGTGCGGACGGTGTCGCGCAGCAGCGTGGCGTGGTGGCCCGAGAGCGGCGCCACCACCAGCACCACCGGCTGGCGGCGCATCGCCTCGATCACCGTCGGATCGTCGCTGTAGCGCTTGAAGCGCTTGAGCTGGCAGAACGGCAGCTCGAGCGCGGCCTGTTCCACCACCGCGACGGTGTGCCCGCCGGCCTGGATCTCGTGGATGCCGAAGGCGGGCTTCTCGTAGTCCTTGCCCAGGCGGTACATCAATTCGCAACCGGCCGCCCAGCGCGCCGCGCCAGGCCACTGCGCGAGCAGGCTGCCCGGCTCGCTGAACATCTTCGCGCTCGCCTGCGCGAAGTAGCTCATCGGGCCCATGAAGGCGCGCTGCCATTCGTGGAGTTGGTAGAGCATGGGCAACCGGCTACGTAGGGCAAAGCGCCATTCTAGTGGCTTTGCGTGGCAGATGTTGCGGTGCGGCAAGGCGGCCCTTCGACGTTGGCGCTGTGCGTGCGCTGCGGGTGAACCCCTACCTGTCCGCTTTGGGGGGCGCGCAAAGGGCGCACTCGGGACGCGCGCCTCAGCCAGCCACGCGCCGGCAGACCAGCAAGACCTCGTCGACCCCTTCCACCCCGGACAACCCGTCGCGCCATTGCAACGGCTTCTGGAACTTCAGTCCCAGCGGCATGAACACGTGGTTGTACCACCACATCGCGCGCTCGCGACGATGAGTGAGGAACCACTGTCCCAGGTCCAGCAGCCGCGAGGATTTGGGCTGCATGCCGTAGATCGCGCTGCGTTCCAGCGCGAATCCGTGCGCGGCCAGCTTGGCCTCGATCGCCTCCGGCTCATACCTGCGGCAATGGCCCACGAACTCGTCGAACGCCGTCCAGGCATCGGCGTGCAACGGCACCGACAACAGAAGCGTCGCGCCCGGCGCCGCCACGCGCGCGAGTTCGCGCAACGCGCCCTCGTCGTCGGCGACGTGTTCGAGGATGTCGAACGCGCACACCAGGTCGAACTGCGCATCGGCGCAGGGCAGGGCGCCGATCATGCCGTGCATGGCGTTGGCGCCACGTGCCCGCAACTGGCGCAGGGCCGCGTGGCTCAGGTCGACAAAACAGGTGCCGTCCAGCGGGAGGCGCGGACGCAGCCCGGGCGCGACTTCCAGCCGGCGCGGCGCTGCCGGGGCCAACCGGCTCACGAGCGGCCAGGTGTTGAAGCGCTCGGGATCGATCAATCGCGCCCGCGCCCACAGCGCTTCGTAGAAGCCGCGATTGACGCGGAGCAATTCGGCATCGGTGCGGACGGGTGCGGAGGCGGCCATGCGTCCTTTTACAGCAAGCGCCGCCGCCGCGGGTGTGAAGCGCCGAACCACTTCTCGTACCGGGCGCGATCAGAACCGACGTAGTTCAGTGCCGGCCGCCAGGTCGTGGACAGCACGCCGCCGGCGATCGACCAGCGCCGTTGCAAACCACAACGCCCAGCCGACCAATACTGCCCACACCGCAATACGAAGTCCGAGCCATGGCGCCAGCCCGAGCAACAGCAGCGGCAACGCGGCCACGATGACCCGCCGCAACGCCTGGCCCGGCAACACCTTGCCGCCATCGGCACCGACCACCCGGATGCGCCAGGGGCGCATGCCGAGCGTCTGGCCGCCGCGCAACCACGAGATCACGAAGTACGCGGCCACCACCAGGCCCTGCAGCGGCTGGTACCACCAGGCGATCGTGGCATGCGCGCCAGCGGCCACCACCTGTCCGCCGGTAGCCAGCTGGCACAGCAGGCCGACCACCATCACGATCGCCACCACCGCGAGCAGGTCGTAGACCAGCGCGGTCAGGCGGCGCCATAGGGGGCAGGCGAGGGAGGCGGTGTCGAGCAGTCGATTCATCGGCGTTTCGCTTGCGCCCGCCGCGACTCGCGGCGAGCATCTGCGCATGCAGGAAAAGAGCGCAAGTATCGCCGAAGCCGACCAGCGCAGCATCGGCGCGTTCCTCGAACGGGTCTGGTCGGAAGACGGCCTGGCCGATCGCACCCTCGAGGCGTACCGGCAAGACCTTGAGGCGCTGGCACGCTGGCTCGCCTCGCGCGGGCGCAGCCTGCAGACGGCGCGGCGCGAGGACCTGTCGGCCTTCCATGGCAGCCAGCGCGCGGCAGTGCGCTCGATGGCGCGACGCCAGTCGGCGTTCCGGCGGTACTACGGTCAGCTCGCGCGCGACACGCCGGGCTTCGAGGATCCGACCCTGCTGATCGAACGCCCGCGCATGCCGCGCAGCCTGCCCAAGGCGCTGGCCGAGCGCGAGATCGAGGCGCTGCTGGCCGCGCCGGACCTGGCATCGACGCTAGGATTGCGCGACCGGGCCATGCTGGAACTGATGTACGCCTCCGGCTTGCGCGTATCGGAACTGGTGGAGCTGCCGCTGGCCGCGCTCAACACCCGCCAGGGCGTGCTGCGCGTCACCGGCAAGGGCGGCAAGGATCGCCTCGTGCCGGTCGGCGAGGTGGCGCTGGAGCGCATCGAGGCCTACCTCGCCGACGCGCGGCCGCAGCTTGCCAAGGGGCGGCAGCCGGCGGCGCTGTTCCTGAGCCAGCGCGGCGAAGGCATGACGCGACAGATGTTCTGGACACTGGTCAAGCGCCACGCGCTGGCGGTCGGCATCGAAGGCAAGCGCATTTCCCCGCACGTGCTGCGCCACTCCTTCGCCACCCACCTGTTGAACCACGGCGCCGACCTGCGCGCGCTGCAGCTGCTGTTGGGCCACGCCTCGCTCAGCACCACGCAGATCTACACGCTGGTGGCGAAGGAGGGCCTGAAGCGCCTGCACGCGCAACACCATCCCCGCGGCTGAGGCAAGCCGGCGTAATGCGGGTTCGGCCCACCGGCGGGGATGGTGGCTGGAAGCCCACCCTGCAGCGTTCCCGCACGCGTCAGCCCCCGTTTGTGCCGCTGTGCCAGAATCGACCTGATCGCCGCTTTCCCCCACGCGGCCACGAGGTTTCCCGATGTTCAAGAAGCTTTCCGCCGCGCTGCTCGCCAGTGCCTTCGCGCTCGCCGCCTGCGCCGCCGACCGCCAGGACGCCGCGGTCCCCGCCGGCGCGACCGATCCGGCCGCCGAGCAGGCGGTGCGCGCCGCCCTGACGAAGCTCGCCCCCGGCGTGAAGGTGGACCAGATCACCCTCTCGCCGCTGCCAGGCTTCTACCAGGTGATCGCCTCGGGGCAGCTGGTCTACGTCAGCACCGACGGCAAGTACATGCTCAACGGCGACGTGGTCGACCTCGGCGCCAAGCAAAACCTGAGCGAGCGCGCCTGGGCAGGCTTCCGCAAGGCCGAGCTGGCCAAGGTGCCGGCGTCCCAGCGCATCGTGTTCGCGCCGCCGAACCCGAAGTACACGGTGACCGTGTTTTCCGACGTCAACTGCGGCTATTGCCGCATGTTCCATTCGCACATCAAGCAGTTCAACGACGAGGGGATCGCGGTCGAATACCTGGCCTGGCCGCGCGAGGGCGTGACCGATACCGCCGGCGTTCCCACCGATACCTACAAGGAAATGGTCTCGGTCTGGTGCGCCGCCGACCGCAAGGCGGCGTTCACCGCGGCCAAGCAGGGCAAGGCGCCCAAGTCCGCCGACTGCGCCAACCCCGTCAAGGAAGAGTTCGACCTCGGCGTCAAGCTGGGCGTGACCGGTACGCCGATGGTGCTGGGGCCCGACGGCATGGTCCTGGGCGGCTACGTCACGCCGGACAAGCTTTTGAAGATGCTCGAAAAAGGCGGCTGATCCCCGTAAGGGCGCCTGTGGGCGCGGCCCGGATGGCGGTCGCGTCCAAAAGCGCCCCTTGAATTCAAGGATCGGCCCGCTTGGATCGGCGGGCGTGGATGGGCCACCTGGCCGCATCGGGTAGAATAGGGAGCTTCCCTTTCAGCGCCGAATCCCCCGCATGATCGCTTTCGACGGGCAGAGCGCCCTTTCGCCGTTTCGCCTGGATCGCCTGAACGCCCGCCTCGACGCGGTGCACCGCGGTGCGCGCGTGCAGGCTTCCTGGCTCGTCTACGTACTGGACGCCGACCACGTTCCCGAGGGTGCCGAGCGCAGGCGCCTGCTCGAAGTGCTGGAAGCCAAGGACGCCACGCCCGAGTCCGCCACCCTGTGGACGGTGCCGCGGCTGGGCACCATCTCGCCGTGGTCGAGCAAGGCTACCGACATCCTGCATGGCGCCGGCTTCGACGCACGCCGCGTCGAGCGCGGCGTGGCCTGGCAGGTGGCCAACCTGCCGGAGGCCGGCACGCCGGATCGCGCCGCGGTACTGGCCGTGCTGCACGACCCGATGACCGAATCGGTGCTCACCGACCTGGCCGAAGCGCAGGGTCTGTTCCTGGCCGGCACGCCGGGCGACCTGGTGCACATCGAGCTGGGCGGCAATCCGGGCGAGGCGCTTGCCGCCGCCAACGCGCGCCTGGGCCTGGCGCTGGCCGACGACGAGATCGAATACCTGGCGGCGCGTTATGCCGAACTCGGCCGCGACCCGACCGATGCCGAACTCTTCATGTTCGCGCAGGCCAACTCCGAGCACTGCCGCCACAAGGTGTTCAACGCGAGCTGGACGCTCGACGGCGAGGCGCAGGACAAGAGCCTGTTCGCCATGATCAAGCACACCCACCAGTGCTCGCCCGCGCACACGCTCTCGGCGTACAAGGACAACGCGGCAGTGATCGAGGGCCACACGGCCCACCGCTTCTTTACCGACGGCGAAGGCAACTGGCGCAAGCACGACGAGCAGGTCGATTACGCGATCAAGGTCGAGACGCACAACCACCCGACCGCCATCGCGCCCTGGCCTGGCGCGGCCACCGGCGCCGGCGGCGAGATCCGCGACGAGGGCGCCACCGGCCGCGGCGCCAAGCCGAAGGCCGGCCTGACCGGCTTCTCGGTGTCCGACCTGCGCATCCCGGGGTCGCCGCAGCCGTGGGAAGTGAATCGCCCGCTGCCACCACGCATGGCGAGCGCCTTCGAGATCATGCGCGACGGCCCGCTCGGCGCCGCCGCCTTCAACAACGAATTCGGCCGTCCCTGCCTGGGCGGCTATTTCCGCACCTACGAGCACGAAACCGGCGAAGCCGGCGTGCGCCGCGGCTACGACAAGCCGATCATGATCGCCGGCGGCCTGGCCAACATCCGCCACGACCACGTGCAGAAGCGCGACATCCAGCCGGGCCACGCGGTGATCGTGCTGGGCGGCCCGGCGATGCTGATCGGCCTGGGCGGCGGCGCGGCCTCGTCGGTCGCCTCCGGCGCCTCCAGCGCGGAACTCGACTTCGCCTCGGTCCAGCGCGACAACGCCGAAATGGAGCGCCGCTGCCAGCAGGTGATCGACAGCTGCTGGATGCGTGGCGAGAAGAACCCGATCGTCAGCATCCACGACGTCGGCGCCGGCGGCCTGTCCAACGCGATTCCCGAATTGCTCAACGACGCCGGCGTGGGTGGCGAGATCGACCTGTCCAAAGTGCCCTGCGACGACCCGTCGCTCTCGCCCATGCAGGTGTGGAGCAACGAGTCGCAGGAGCGCTACGTGCTTGGCATCGCGCACGAGGACCTCGCCGAGTTCGAGGCCTATTGCAAGCGCGAACGCTGCCCCTACGCGGTGGTCGGCTCCGCTACCGCCGAGCGCACGCTGCGCGTGACCGACCCGCGTCGCAACCTCACCGTGATCGACCTGCCGATGGACGTGCTGTTCGGCAAGGCGCCACGCATGCACCGCGACGCGCAGCGCATCAAGCCGCGCGTGGACCTGCTGCCGGACCTGTCCGGCATCGGCATGGACGAGGCGGTCCAGCGCGTGCTGCATCTGCCGACCGTCGGCAGCAAGAACTTCCTGATCACCATCGGCGACCGCACCGTGGGCGGCCTGAACCATCGCGATCCGATGGTCGGCCCGTGGCAGGTCCCGGTGGCCGATTGCGCCGTCACCCTCACCGACTTCGACGGCTACCAGGGCGAGGCGATGGCGATGGCCGAGCGCGCGCCGGTGGCGCTGCTCAACAGCGCCGATGCCGCGCGGCTGGCAGTGGGCGAGGCGATCACCAACCTGGCCGCCGCGCCGATCGGCTCGCTGGGCGAGATCCGCCTGTCCGCCAACTGGATGGCCGCGGTCAACCATCCGGGTGAAGACGCTGCGCTGTTCGACGCGGTCAAGGCGGTCGGCATGGAGCTGTGCCCCGCGCTCGACATCGCCATCCCGGTCGGCAAGGACTCGCTCTCCATGCAGACCGTGTGGCAGGACGGCGAACAGCCGCAGCGCACGGTCGCTCCGGTGTCGCTGGTCATCACCGGCTTCGCCCGCGTCGATGACGTGCGTCGCACGCTCACGCCGCAGATCAAGCTCGACCGCGGCGATTCGGAGCTTTGGCTGATCGACCTGGGCGCCGGCCGCGACCGCCTGGGCGGTTCCGCGCTGACCCAGGTGTTCAATCGCGCCGGCGGCGTGCCGCCGGACCTGGACGATCCCAAGCGCCTGCGCGCGCTGTTCGAACTGGTGCAGGAAGCCAACCGCGCCGGCCTGGTCCTGGCTTACCACGACCGCTCCGACGGCGGCGTCCTCGTGACCCTGCTGGAGATGGCCTTCGCCGGCCACTGCGGCCTGCAGATCCATCTGGACGGCTGGGCCGAGGCGACCTTGCGCGCGCTCTTCAACGAGGAGCTCGGGGCCGTGCTGCAGGTGGCCAGCGCCAATCGCGAGGCGTTCGAGGCGCTGCTGGTCAAGCACGGCCTGGCCGGCATGAGCCACCGCATCGGCCGGCCGAAGGAAAAGCTCGGCATCAAGCTGTACCTGGGCGACGATGCGGTGTTCAAGTGGAACTGGACGCAGCTGCTCGGCGCCTGGAACCACACCAGCCATGCCATGCAGCGCCTGCGCGACAATCCGGCCAGCGCCGACGCCGAGTGCGAATGGCGCCTGGACGATGCCGATCCGGGCGTAAGCCCCAAGCTCGGCTTCAACCCGGCCGATGACATCGCCGCGCCGTACATCGCCAAGGGCGCGCGCCCGCGCGTGGCGATCCTGCGCGAGCAGGGCGTCAACGGGCAGGTCGAGATGGCCGCGGCGTTCACCCGCGCCGGCTTCGACGCGGTGGACGTGCACATGTCCGACCTCGCCGCCGGCCGGCACAAGCTCGCCGACTTCCGCGGCTTCGCCGCGTGCGGCGGTTTCTCCTACGGCGACGTGCTCGGCGCAGGCCGTGGCTGGGCCACCTCGATCCTCTACAACGAGGCGATGCGCGCGCAGTTCGAGGCGTTCTTCAACGATCCCTCGAAGTTCGCGCTGGGCGCCTGCAACGGCTGCCAGATGCTGTCGCAGCTGAAGGACATCATTCCCGGCGCCAAGCACTGGCCGAAGTTCGTGCGCAACGCTTCCGAGCAGTACGAGGCTCGCCTGGCCACGCTGGAAGTGCTCGATTCGCCCAGCCTGTTCTTCAAGGGCATGGCCGGCTCGCGCATCCCGGTCGCGGTGGCGCACGGCGAAGGCCGGGTCAGCTTCCCCTACGCCTGCAGCCCGTCCAAGGCGCAGGCGGCGGTGCGCTTCGTCGACAACCGCGGCAAGCCGACCGAGAACTACCCGCTCAACCCGAACGGCTCGCCCGGTGGCCTGGCTGGCTTCACCGCCGCCGACGGACGCGTGACCATCCTGATGCCGCATCCGGAACGCGTGTTCCGCAGCGTGCAGATGAGCTGGCATCCGGACAGCTGGGGCGAGGACTCCCCGTGGATGCGCATGTTCCGCAACGCGCGGGTGTGGTGCGGCTGATCCGGGATAGCCGGGGAGGGCGCGCATGAGCGCCCGCTGGTTCTACGCGCCGGCCTGGCTGCTGGCGCTGGCGGTGCTGCCCTGGTGGCTGGGGCTGCCGCTGCTGCTGGCGATCGCGGCGATGCTGCTGTTCGCCGCCGAGCGGCTGGAGGGCCACGCACCACTGTTGCGCCTGGCCTTGCGCTGGGGCCTTCCCGGCGTGCTGTTCGCGTTGCAGCGGGCGCTGGGAGGCGATCCCTTTGCGTGGGCGATGGCGTTGCTGGGAGCGCTGGCCGGTTTCACCCTGCTGGCGGGGCTGGAGGCGTGGCTCGATCGGGGGCGCCGCGAGAAGATCGCGCTGCCGGAGCTGCGCGACTGGCCGAGCCTGGCGCTGGCGCCGATCGGGCCGGGGGCGGTGGTGGTCGAGCTGGTGCCGCCCGAATGGACCGAAGGCAGGTGTCCGGATCCGCGCGGGGGCGAGGCGCGCTGGGACGCGGGACGCTTCGTGCTCGTCGATGCGACGGTGGAGCGCGTGCAGGCGCGCGCCTCGTTCAGCCCGGATGGCCGTTGGTTCGTCGCATGCACACCACGCGGCGTCGCGTTGCTGGATCGTGACCATGGGCGCAACTATCGCCTGCGTGGTTGGGAGTTGTGCGGCTGGCACGACGGTCCGTGGCTGTCTCGCGGGAGCGGGACCGCAATGGCTTGGCGGGAAGTTCTGGGCCGCCGCTGACTGCGCTCCCTCTTTCCTCCGAGGGAGAGGGTGGGGTGAGGGGCCGGGGCTCGCCTCGAAGTTTGAGAGCAAGAGCTTTCGGACGCCTGTCGGCGCCCGAGTCACTTTCTCTTGCTTGCCCAACAGAAAGTAACCAAAGAAGGGCACCCCGATGGCGCGTCCTTCGGGTGCGCGGGCGGGCGGCGGGGTTTTTCGACGGGCTCCTGCCCCGACGAAAAACTGGCCGGCGTCCTGCCGGCCACCCTGCGGGCTGATCCGCCACCCACCCGCCGCGCCATAGGGATCCAAAGAGCAGCGCGCTTCCTGCGCGCACTTTCCAGAAGAGCCGAGGCCGGAGCGAAAGGCCGGAGCGAAATGCTGGACGTGCGGCGAACTGGCTCCTTCTCCGCTCCGGGGAGAGGCCCGGCGGTGAGAGGCGGGGGCTTGCGGAAAGCCCGCAGGCAGTTCTCCCGCCCCCTCACCTCCCGCATACTTGCCGGGTGCCTACTCCCATTCCCCTCGCACGGATGCTGCCGGTCAGCGTGATCGTGGTGTGCGCCGACAGCGGCCCGTCGTTGCGCGACTGCGCACGGCGGGCGCTCGACAGCGCGGTGCCGCTGGAGCTGATCGTGATCGACAACGGATCGACCGACGGCATGCCGCAGTCGGTCGAACACGCGTATGCGGACGATTCGCGCCTGAAGGTGATCTACAACCACGCCAACCTCGGCTTCGGCCCAGCCGTGAACCGCGCGGCCGCCGCGGCGAAGGGCGAACACCTGCTCGTGCTCAACCCCGACTGCCTACTCGAGCCGGACACCTTGACGCGCATGCTCGACACCCTGGACGAATACCCGCAGGCCGGCATCGTCGGCGCGGTGGTGTGCGCTGCCGACGGCACCCCGGACCCGGCCTCGTACCGGCGCGATCCGCTATTGCGCCAGGCGTTGGCGACATTACTTGGCGCGCGTGGCGGGATGAACATCGAAGGCGACATCCCGACGGGCGTGGTTACCGCCGAAGCGGTTTCCGGCGCGCTCATGCTGCTGCCGCGCAAAGTGTTCGAGCAGCTGGGCGGTTTCGACGAAACCTACTTCCTGCATTGCGAGGACCTTGACCTGTGCCGGCGCGCCCGCGATGCCGGCTACACGGTACTGCTTGCCGGCGACGTGCGCGTGCTGCACGGCAAGGGCGGGTCGAGCCGGCACCGGCCGGTATTCGTCAGCCGGCACAAGCACCGCGGCATGTGGCGCTGGTTCCGCAAGTTCGACCCGGCTGCGCGCAATCCGCTGGTGGCGGGCGCCGTGTGGCTTGGCATCTGGACGCACTTCGCCATGCAGGTACCCGGCCAACTCTGGCGGCTGGCCAAGGCCTCGCGTCGCGCTGGATAGGTGCCCGATCATGGGCGATGGACTTTCCCTTCAGCGCAACAACGGCATCGCCCACAAGCGGCCTCTTACGAAAAGCGTTTGCCTGACATGACGACCCGTCCCCGCACCTTCGCCGCTACCCTCGGCCTGCTCGCACTCACCGCCGTGTGGGGTTCGACTTTCGTGCTTATCAAGGACGTGGTCGGGCGCATGCGCGTGGTGGACTTTCTCGCCGTGCGCTTCGCCATCGCCGCGATCGCGATGCTGGTGCTGTTCGCGCGTCCGCTGCGGCGGTTGCCGCACGGCCAGATCGGTCGCGCGTTGCTGCTGGGGATCGTCTACGGCGCCGCCCAGTTGTTGCAGACGTGGGGCCTGAAGCTGATCGCGCCCAGCGTCAGCGGCTTCGCCACCGGCATGTATGTGGTGTTCACGCCGATACTTGCGTGGTTGCTGCTTCGCGAGCGCATCGCGGGCGTGGTATGGCTGGCGGTGGCATTGGCGACGGGCGGGCTGGCCCTGTTGTCGCTGCGTGGGGTGTCGGTGGACCCGGGCGTGTGGTTGACGCTTGCCTCGGCCGCTCTCTATGGGCTGCACATCGTGGGCCTCGGACGCTGGTCGCGCGAGCAGGACGCGTTCGGCATGTCGACGGTGCAGGTGGTGGCGATCGCGGTCATCTGCTTGTTGGCCACCGCGCCGCAGGGCCCGGCATTGCCGCCCGACGGCCGCGCCTGGCTGGCGGTGCTGTACATGGCGCTGGTCGCCGGCGCCGGCGCGATGCTGATGCAGACCTGGGCGCAGGCGCACCTGCCGCCGGCGCGCGCTGCAATCGTGATGACCACCGAGCCGGTGTTCGCCGCCGGCTTTGCCGTTGCGCTGGGCGTGGACGCGCTGAGCTGGCGCATGCTCGCCGGTGGCGCTCTGGTGCTCGGGGCGATGTACCTGGTGGAACTCGCGCCCCGGCGCAGCATGGCGCTGGAAGCCGAAGCGCGCCATCACGAAGTCTAGCGACTGGTGGTTGGGCGCACCTTGCGGATCGCCAGCGTGCAGGGCGCACGCCCGGAATGCGCTCCTGCGGGAAACGCCATCCTCAGCAGCAGCGTCCACCAGTGCCCTTGTAGCGCGCCTCCTGCCGCTCGCGGAAGAACGTCGCGTAGCTGGGCACCGGGCGCTCCGGATGATGCTCGCGCAGGTGCCGTACGTAGGTGTCGTAGTCGGGCACGCCGCAGCACAGGCGCGCGGTCTGCACGGCGCGCGACCAGGCGGCTCGCCACCACGGCCTCATGGCGCGCTCCCGGCCGCGGCATCGATCGGCACGTACGGTTCCTCGTGCGCCGTCGGATGATGGGTGCGCCAGGCGCGCAGCATGGTGCGCACGGCGAAGGTGACCATCGCCAGCACCAGCAGCATGAACAGCCCGGTCAGCGCCGCATCGATGTAGTTGTTGGCGACGATGCGCTGCATTTCCGCCACGTCCTTCGCGGGCGCCAGCAGCCTTCCTTCGGTGGCCGCCGCCGCGTACTTCCGCGCCGCGGCGGTAAAACTGATCGGGCCGACCAGCTTCTCGTAGCCGGCCGTCAGCGTGCACACGATGAGCCACAGCGCCGGAATGCCGGGCACCCACGCATACCGCTCGCGTTTCAGCTTGACTACCACGACGGTGGCGAGCATCAACGCGATCGCCGCGAGCATCTGGTTGGCGATGCCGAACAGCGGCCACAGCGTGTTGATGCCGCCCAATGGATCGACCGCGCCCTGGTAGAGGAAGTAACCCCACAGGCCCACGCAGATCGCTGTCGCCAGCAGGTTGCCCGTCCACGACTCGGTCTGCTGCAACGGCTTGTGGATGAGCCCTGCGATCTCCTGGATCATGAAGCGACCCACTCTCGTGCCGGCGTCCACCGTGGTGAGGATGAACAGCGCCTCGAACAGGATCGCGTAGTGGTACCAGAAGGCCATCATGCCGCCGCCGGGCAGGATCTGGTGGAGCAGCCGCGCCATGCCGACCGCAAGCGTGGGCGCGCCGCCGGCGCGCGAGAGTACGCTCGCCTCGCCGATGTCGCGTGCCGTCTGTGTGAGCTGGTCCGGGGTCACCACGAAGCCCCACTGGCTGATGGTCTGCGCGGCGTGCGCGGCGGTGGTGCCGATCAGCGCCGCCGGCGAGTTCATCGCGAAGTACACGCCCGGATGCAATGAGGATGCGGCGACCAGCGCCATGATCGCCACGAACGCTTCCATCAGCATGCCGCCGTAACCGACCAGCCGCGCCTCGCCTTCGCTGGCGAGCAATTTCGGCGTGGTGCCCGAGGCGATGATGGAATGCCAGCCCGATACCGCGCCGCAGGCGATCGTGATGAAAAGGAACGGGAACAGGTTGCCCTGGAACACCGGCCCGGTGCCGTCGATGAAGCGCGTCACGGCGGCCATCTGCAATACCGGCGCGGCCAGGAAGATCGCCAGCGCCAGCAACGCGATGGTGCCGATCTTCAGGAACGTGGACAGGTAGTCGCGCGGCGCCAGCAGCAGCCATACCGGCAGCACCGAAGCGCAGAACCCGTAGCCGATCAGCAGCCACGCCAGTGCCTTGGCGTCGAAGTCGAACAGCGGCGCCAGCGTGGCCGATTCGGCCACGTACCGGCCCAGCCAGATCGAGGCGAGCAGCAGCGCCAGTCCGATGATCGATACCTCCAGGATGCGCGCGGGCCGCAGCCAGCGAAGGTACGAACCCATCAGCAGCGCGATCGGGATAGTGGCGGCCACGGTAAAGGTGCCCCACGGGCTGTGCGTGAGCGCCTTGACCACCACCAGCGCGAGCACCGCCAGCACGATCATCATCAGCACCAGTACGCCGAACATCGCGACCACGCCCGGCAGTGGACCGAGTTCCTCGCGCAACATATGGCCGAGCGAGCGCCCGTCCCGGCGCAGCGACAGCGCCAGGATCATGAAGTCCTGCACCGCCCCGGCGAACACCACGCCGAACAGGATCCACAGCGTGCCCGGCAGGTAGCCCATCTGCGCCGCCAGCACCGGGCCCACCAGCGGGCCCGCGCCGGCGATGGCGGCGAAGTGGTGGCCGAACACCACCCACTTGTCGGTCGGCACATAGTCCAGTCCGTCCGGGTGCCGCATCGCCGGCGTCGCGCGACTCGGATCGAGCGCCAGCACATGGCGCTCGACGAACCGCCCGTAAAACCGGTAGCCGATCACGAAAACGGCGACCGCGGCGGCGACCAGCCAGATCGCATTGATCGGCTCGCCACGACGCAGTGCGACAACGCCCAGGCAGAACGCACCGACGATGGCGATGGAGGCCCACAGGATCCTTGCCGCGGGGCTGGTCGGAACGGAGGCGCGGGTGTGCATGGGCTTCTCCTCGACGGATCAGGCAAGGGTCGTCTCGGGAAGGTGGCGGGTCAATGCCGGAGCGCGCATCCGGATCACTGGGAGTGACCGTTTGCCGTTGCTTTTGGCGGCACGAACGAGCGGATATCCGGTGAGCCTCGGCCCCTCGTCCCAACGTGCTTCCCGGCGGAGAGAGGAAGCGTGACGGCACGCTCCGGATGTGTCCGGTCACGGGTGCGATCACGGCGCGCGGGCGCTGGGCCGCGTACACTCGCAACGCATCCCACGGAGTTCTCCCATGCGCCTGCGCCCCGCCTGCCTCGGCCTTCTGCTGGCCACCGCCGCGTTGCCCGCCGTCGCCGGCGGCCAGCTGCAGGACCTGCTCAAGCAACTCAAGCAGGGCACCCACGCCAGCGATGCCACTCGCGGCGCGAACCTTCCTACCAGCGACATCGCCGCCGGCCTCAAGGAAGCACTCGCCAAGGGCACCACCCATGCGATCAACTCGCTCGGGCGGACCGATGGTTTCTGGGGCAATGCCAAGGTGCGCATTCCTCTGCTGGGCAAGCTCAAGCAGGTGGGCGACCTCGCCCGCCAGTTGGGCCAAGGCGACAAGGTGGACGCCTTCCAGCTGAGCATGAACCGCGCGGCGGAGAAGGCGGTGCCGCAGGTCGCCGACATCTTCGGCGACGCCATCCGCAAGATGACCCTGCAGGACGCGCGCGGCATCCTCACCGGCGGCGACCATGCCGCCACCGACTTCTTCCGCCGGGTCGCCGGCGACGCCCTGACCGCTCGCATCCATCCGATCGTCGCCCAGGCGACCGACCGCGTCGGCGTCACGCAGAAGTACAAGGCACTCACCTCCGCCAGCGGCAGTGGCCTGGGCAACGTGCTCGGCGCGCTGGGCGGCAACGACGACAAGCGCAACCCGCTGGACCTGGACGATTACGTCACCACACAGACGCTCAATGGGCTGTTCACCGTGATCGGTGAGCAGGAACAGTCCATCCGCAAGAATCCGGCCGCACGCACCACCGATTTGCTGAAGAAAGTCTTCGGCAGTCGCTGACTGCTTGCGCAGGATGGGCTTCGGCCCACCAATGGCGCGTCGGCCGGTGGAAGCGCATACACGCCAACCTGTACCGACATCCACCGCGAGGCCCCCGATGATCCGCGACATCCTCAAGATGGGCGACCCGCGCCTGACGCGCATCGCCCCCGCCGTGCCGCCCGGGATGGTCGGCAGCGCCGAGCTGGATCAGCTGATCCAGGACATGTTCGACACCATGGAAGCGGCCGGGGGCGTCGGCCTGGCCGCACCGCAGATCGGCGTCGACCTGCAGCTGGTGATCTTCGGCTTCGACCATGCCGAGCGCTATCCCGACGCCCCACCCGTGCCGCGCACGATCCTGCTCAATCCGCTGGTGACGCCGGCTTCGCACGACATGGAAGAAGGCTGGGAAGGCTGCCTGTCGGTCCCGGGCCTGCGCGGTGCGGTGAGCCGCTTCACGCTGATCCGCTACCAGGGCATCGACCCCAAGGGCCAGCCGATCGATCGCACTGCCGAGGGTTTCCACGCCCGGGTGGTACAGCACGAATGCGACCACCTGATCGGGCGCCTGTATCCCTCGCGCATCACCGACTTCGCCAAGTTTGGCTTCACCGACGTGCTGTTCCCCGGTCAAGGCGAACGCGAGGACTGACCCGCCATAATGGCCCGGCGTCGGCGTCGGCGTCGGCGAACTGCAAGGGAATGCGCATGCGACTGAGCTTGGCCCTCCTGTGCTTCATCGTGGCGACGGCGTCGTGGGCGCACACGGCGCCAGCCGCGTCGCCACTGGACCCCGTCATCCACGCGTTGTGCTCGAGAGACGTGGTGCTGCTCGGCGAGGACGCCAACCATGCCGCGGCCACGACGCTCCAGGTGAAGTCCCTACTGGTCGAACGACTGGTCGCCCAGTGCGGTTTCCGGGGCGTGGTGTTCGAAAGCCAGTTCTACGACATGCTCGCGGCACAGCGCAGCCTGGCCGCGGGCTCGGGCACCCGCCAGCAACTCGCCGACGCGATCGGGGCGCTCTGGTCGCGCTATCCGTCCTTTGCGCCGCTGGCGGATTGGCTGTTCAAGGAGACCAGGGCGGGCCGCATCTACGTCGCTGGCTTGGACCCCCAAGTCGGCGGTATCACGGCGTACTACGCGCAGCAGCGGCTGCCTCAGGTGCTGGCGGGGGTGCTGGCCGGCAGCCGCCGGCGCACCTGCGAGCAGCACATCGGGCGCCATGATCGGTGGACGTATGACGACGCCCATCCGTTCGATGGCCGCGCCCTGAGCCAGTTGCGTGGGTGCCTCCGGGACATCCGCGTGGCGCTCGATGCACGGCCCGCTGGCGCCTTACCGGACGTGCGGGCGATGGTCGATTCGTACGCCGACTACCTGGCGTTCGCCGACGGTGACCCCGGCGGCCTTCGCGACCGCGCGATGTACGCCAACCTGGAGCGCATACGCGCAAGCTGGCCGGCAGGCACCCGCTTCATCGTATGGTGCGCGAGCGTACACGCGGCCAGATCGCTGGAGGGTGCAAGGCCGGGCGTGCGGCCGTTCGGCAGCTATGTGCACGCCAGCTTCGGCGATCACGCGGCTGCCGTGGGTTTTAGCGCCTTGGCGGGCAGCTACGGCCAAGTCGGCGGTCGAGGCCCTGCGCATCCCTTAGTTCCTGCAGCGCCCGGTAGTCTGGAGGCGGTGGCGTATGCGCGTGCGGAGCGGGCCCCGCTGCGCTTTCTCGACCGCGGCCAGCTGCGGGCATTGGGCAAGGTTTCCGGGCGTGCCCTGGCCTACGGCACGCCGTATACGCTCGACTGGTCGAAGGTGCTGGACGGGGTGATCGTGCTGCGCGAGGAATCAGCCGCCGTTGCGAGGCCCTGAGTTCCGCACCGCAGCGGCCAAGGCTCGCTTGACGCTATCCTGCGCCGTTGCCACACGCCAGGGGGCCCGATGGACGCATCCACACCCGCCGCACCGATGCGCGGCTTCCGCTACTACGACCTGCTGGTCGGCGGCATGGTCGCCGTGCTGCTGTGTTCCAACCTGATCGGGCCGGCCAAGGTCTGCACGATCACGCTGCCGGTACTGGGCGCGCTGTCCTTCGGCGCCGGCAACCTGTTCTTCCCGGCCAGCTACATTTTCGGCGACGTGCTCACCGAGGTGTACGGCTACGCCCGGGCGCGACGCGCGATCTGGGCGGGCTTCGGCGCCATGCTGTTCGCCACGGCGATGTCGCAGGCGATCATCCACATGCCGCCGAGCCCGGGCGAGCCGTTCAATGCGCAACTGCAGCCGGCGCTGGAAATCGTCTTCGGTGGCACCTGGCGCATCGCGTTGGCATCCATCATTGCCTATTGGCTGGGCGACTTCGCCAACTCCTTCGTGCTGGCGCGCATGAAGATATGGACGCGCGGCCGCATGCTGTGGACGCGTACCATCGGCTCGACCCTGGTGGGGCAGGGCGTGGACAGCCTGACGTTTTACCCGATCGCCTTCACCGGCATCTGGGAAGGCCAGACCATCGTCAAGGTGATCGCCTTCAACTGGGCGATGAAGGTCGCGGTGGAAGTGGTGTTCACGCCGCTCACCTATGCGGTAGTCGGCTTCCTCAAGTCGCGCGAAGGCGTGGACACCTACGACGAGCACACCCACTTCACCCCGTTCAGCCTCAAGGACGAGGGTGAGCTCAAGCGCTATGGCTGAGCCTCGCCATGCCGCCACTGCGCGCAATGCAGGCATCGACCTGCTGCGCGGGCTGGCGATCGTGTTCGTGCTGCTCAACCACCTGGGTCTGCCGATGCGCCTCCCGCTGAAGGCCTCCGCGCTGGCGGACGTGCTGCCGGTACGGTTGCTGCAGGCGCTCAACTACAACGGCTACGAAGCGGTCTTCGTGTTCTTCGTGATCTCCGGTTTCCTGATCGCAGGCAACGCGCTGGAGCGCTGGGGCAGCCTGGCGCGGATCGAGCCGGGCGTCTTCTACGCCCGCCGCTTCGCCCGCATCGTGCCTTGCCTGGTTGCGCTGCTGGCGGTGCTGGCCGCGCTGCACGGCCTGGGCGTGGCGGACTACACCATCCATCGCCCCGGACAGTCGCTGGGCGGGGCGCTGATCGCCGCGCTCGGACTTCACCTGAACTGGTACGAAGGCCAGACCGGCTATCTGCCGGGCAATTGGGACGTGCTCTGGTCGCTGTCGATCGAGGAGGCCTTCTACCTGGGCTTTCCGCTGGTTTGCCTGCTGGTCAGGCGCACCTGGGCGCTGGTGCCGCTGCTGCTCCTGCTGGCGCTGTCGCTGCCGTGGACGCGCGGTGCACTGGACGGCAACGAGATCTGGCAGGAGAAGGCCTATCTGCCGGGCATGGCGGCGATCGCTACCGGCGTGCTCGGTGCGCTGTGGTTCGCCCGCGGCGCGCCGGTGTCGCCGCGCACCGTCCGCCTGCTGCGTTGGAGCGGTGCGCTCGGCCTACTTGGCGCCACGCTGGGCGGCCACTGGCTGTGGCCGTTGCTGCACGAGGGCGTGATGCTGCTGCTCACTGGCTCGACGCTGGCGTTGCTGCTTGCCTTCCGCAGCGAGCCGCCGCCCGTGCCGCGGGGCCTGCGCTGGGTGTGCAGCTGGGGCAGGCTCAGTTACGAGATCTACCTCAGCCATATGTTCGTGGTGTTCGCGCTGATGCGGCTGTATCGCTGGAGCGGCGCCGACGCGCGTACCGGTTTCATGTGGTATCTGCCGGCGTTCGCCGCATGCTGGATGCTGGGCGTGCTGATTGCGCAGTGCTGGTCGATGCCGTGCGAGCGCTGGCTTCGCGGCCGCTGGTTGCGTCCAGTGACTGAGCCGGTCGAGACCGTTTCGCCGGCGGGGTGACTCGGCTTCCACGCAGCCGGGTGCAGGCTTGCGTCTGGCCACCCGATTGATATGCCCCGAAACGCCCCATGCCCAGCCTCCTCATCGACCAGGCCATTCGCGAACGACGACCCGTCCGCTTTGTCTACCACGGCAGCCTGCGCGTCGTGGAGCCGCAGTGCCACGGCAGGGGACACCGCGGCACCGAACTGCTGCGCGGACGGCAGGTCAACGGCGGCGAGCCATCCGAGCGACTGTTCGACGTGGCCGGGATCGCCGACCTGGCCTTGCTGGAAGGACACTTCGACGGTCCCGGTCCGCACTACAGGCGCGACGACTCGGCGATGGCCGAGGTCTTCTGCCAATTGTGAAAGGACCAGGCCCGCCGCGCCGACCCCGACTCGACACCCTCACGCGCAGACTGGAGGACCCGCTTGCCCAAGGAGCCGCCATGCTCTCCGCCTTCGGCCTCAACTGCACGCTCAAGCGCGACAACCAGCCGTCCTCGACCCAGAAGCTGCTCGATCAGGTGCTCCGCGCACTCGACGGCTACGGCGTGAGCACCGCCTACGAGCGCGCGGTCGACCACGACATCAAGCCAGGCGTAAAAACCGACGAAGGCCCGGGCGATGCATGGCCATCGATCCGCAAGCGCATCGACGAGGCGAACATCTTCGTCCTCGCCACTCCGATCTGGATGGGCCAGCCCTCCAGTATCGCCAAGCGCGTGCTGGAACGGCTCGATGCCGTATTCGGCGAAATCGACGAGCACGGCATCTATCCTACTTTCGGCAAGGTCGCCATCGTCAGCGTCGTCGGCAACGAGGATGGCGCCCACCACGTCACCGCCGAGCTCTACCAGGCATTGGCCGACGTCGGCTTCACCATCCCGGGCGGCAGCTCGACCTATTGGGTAGGCGAGGCCATGCACAAGAAGAACTACATCGACCTCGACCAGACACCCAAGGCGCTGGCCGGGGCGATCCAGACGCAGGCGTGCAACGCGGCGCACCTGGCGGCGTTGTTGCGGGACAAACCGTATCCGCCCACGCGGTAGGGCAGCGGGTGGATGACTGCAATCCGGCTATCCAGCTTTCGGCATACCGGGACCCAAGAGCTCGCAGCGGCGTAAGGCAGCACTTCCCGCGACACAGCCCGTGGCGTGCGTGCCGTCGGGACGCTTAAGCGGTGTCAGGCACCGGCATGGGCTTGGGCGAATCGTCAGGCGGCAAGCGGGGCGTCTGGCGCAAGAGCTACAGCGCCATCAGAAGAGCAACGACGTTGATGCCTACAACCTTCAGGGCTTATCGAACGACAGCTCGAACGATGTGTAGAAAGGCGTAGGCCAGCGGCCCGCAAGCCCGGCACCGGCCAGTTCCGATTGCACGCACTTTGCCAGCGCTGTCGTCCCCTGGAGCCAGCTTGCTTCGGTCGAGCCGTCAGCGTTCAACGACAAGACCACCGTGAACTTCGAAACGTCCGCATCCGGGCGGGCGCAAGCGGTCATCGCCGCCTCCAGTGCCTTGCCCTGCGCCCCAAGCAGCCGGGAACTCATCGCGCGATCCAGGGACGCTTCGTTTTTATCCGCAAGCGCCTTGGCCTGATCAAAGCCAAGCTGCGGCGTCGCTGCCGACATGGCAAAAAAAACGAACATTGCAATCATTCGACCTTCTCCCCAATCAGATCCAGGCGTCGTCGCGAAGCGGCATCGGCCCGGACGAATCCTCAGCGACGGGCAGCATGGACGTCGCGCGCGCTGCGTGCGTGGCGCAGGAATTTCAAGCCGCCAATCGCGACGGCGATGCCCAGGGCCAGCGACAGCATAGTGGCGATCCAGTACGACGACTCCGGAACGCAGTGCAGGACGCCCGGGCCGTGCCGCCCCCGCATGAGGCGAATGCAACCGGTGTCGAGCGCGTTTACGCCAATCATCAAGCCAGCTGCCGCGATCAACAGCAAGACCCCGCCAACAACCCGCACGGTGAGTGGATCGGTAAACGGCTTCGGTGGGCGGGGTGCAGGATTCAAAGGAAATGCCTCAGAGGCATGGCGAAGTTGTGCGATGGATCGAGCAATCTGTCGGGTGTCCAGCTCCTTACCTTGCAGGTTGCGCTTAAGGCTCTTGTCGAAGAACAGGAGATCTTTCCTGCGTACTCACAATTGAGCGCCTAGCACTTGAGCGTGGACGAACTGTTGCGCGGTTACCGTTTATTTCGCGAGCTCGCCCGATACGTATTCCGATATTTCACGGGTGTTCCTGACGAATTCTGCCTCTAGATCGATACCGCATTTGTTAGCCAAGACGATAATTGACCAAAGGCAGTCCGACAATTCATGGCCGAGTTTCGCCCGATGATCTTCGATCGTGCGGACCCCCACATGGGTTTGAATCAACTTTGCAAGATCGCCCACATCTCCCATGAAGCCGAGCGCGACCTCTTGGGTGGTCCAGACGCGCCCCCAGCGCTTGACCTCGAACTGTTCATAGAGTTCGTTGAGACGCAGCGCTGCTTGTTCGAGATTGCTGAAGTGCATTTCATGCTGCCTCACTGTGGAGTTGAGCGGTGGCGTAGTCGTCCGCCTCGAATGAGATGTTAGGCATGGGCGCCAAGAGCGTTGTTGTAGATGGCAACAGCCGACCAAGCCAAGACAAGTACGAGAGTGCCAACGAGCGAGATTCGATTGGCGTGACGTTGCGCGTCTAGGTCTCGCGGATACTGCGCCAGCGTAAGAAGAAGCAGTGACACGCGACCAAGATGGAACAGCGCGACCGACCAGATGATGTGGTACGCGATGAACCTGATGGCCACAACAACGCCGCCAGGGCTCAGAGCATCCGCAGCAGTTCCTTCATCAGCGGCAGGCGGCGTACGCGGACGGCGGTGGCGCGGAAGACGGCGTTGGCGAGGGCGGGGGCCGCAGTGGGCATGGCCAGGAAGCTCGCGCCGGTGGGGGCGCGGTCGTTGGGGACGAGGATGACTTCCACGTCGTTCGGCAGCTGGGCCATGCTGGCCAGTGGGTAGTCCTTGAAGTTCTGCTGCTGGACCTGGCCGTTCTTGAAGGTGATGGCCGGATTGAGCGCGTTGGACAACGCGTCGAGAGTCGCGCCGGCGATCTGGCCTTGCAGGCCCAGCGGATTGATCACGCGGCCGACGTCAGCGGCGCAGACCGCGCGCACGATCTCGAGCTTCTCGCCGTGCATCGCCACTTCGATGGCGTGGGCGACGTAGGCCCCGTCGACGTGCCAGCAGGCCAGACCCATGCCGTTGACGTTGTGCAGCCAGTTCTTCCAGTCGATGCGGTCGGTGACCAGCTTGAGCACGTTGAGCAGGCGGCCGACGTCGAGCATGCCGCCGCCGGCCAGCGGCATCTGGCGCGCATCGCCGAGGAGGCGCAGGCGGGTATCCAGCGGGTCTTCGCGCAGGGTGTGGGCGATCTCGTCGATGAAGCTCTCGACCGCGAAGGCATTGGTGACGTGCGGCTCGCCGCGGAACGGGCCGCGCGGCATCGCCGAGGCGAGGCTGTACCAATCGTTGCGGTAGGCGGGCACCAGGCCGGCGGGCAGCTGGTCGGCGGCGACCTCGGACGTCCACAGCCGGTCGGCGGCGACGCCGCGGCCGGCGAGCGCGGACGCACTGGCCATGCGCTGGTCCCAGGCGATGAGCTTGCGCTTGCGGCCGATGATCGCCTTGATCTTGTGCACGGTGCCGGAGCGGTAGTAGTCGTGCGTCAGGCCCTGCTCGCGGGTCCACATCAGGCGGACGGGCTTGTCGACGGCCTTGGCGAGCATCACCGCCTCGGCGACGTAGTCGTGGTCGAGCCGGCGGCCGTAGCCGCCGCCCACGCGCGGAACCTCGATGGCGATCCTGTCCGGCGCCAGGCCGGTGAGGCGCTGCACTACGGACCAGGCCTGTTTCGGCGACTGGGTGGGCACGACCAGCGTGGCCTGGTCCTTGTCCAGGCGCACCAGGCAGTTCATCGGTTCGGGCGTGGCGTGGGCCAGCCAGGGTTGCATGTAGGTGGCCTCGACGCGGCGCGCGGCCTTGCGGCTGGCGGCCTTGAGGTCGCCCTCGTCGCGCAGGCGGGTAGTGGGTGCGCTGTCGGTGTCGAGCAGGGCGAGGGCCTGTGTTTCGAGCTTGCCGCTGTCCTGCTCGGCGCTGTGGGCGCCGGGCTTCCATTCGATCTTGAGTTCAGCCAGGCCACGCAGCGCCGCCCAGGTGTTCTCGGCCAGCACGGCGACGGCCGGGGCGATCGCGGTTTCGCCGGGCAGCACGCCGGCCTCGGGGTTGATCGGCATTACCTTGACCACGCCCTTGATCGCCAGCGCCGGGGCGGTCTCGATGCTGGCCAGGCTGCCGTCGGGCCAGGGGCACTGCGCGAGCACGGCGACCAGTGCGTCGGCGTAATGCGTGTCGAGCGCGTAGCGGGTTTGGCCGGTGACGATGCGCCGTGCGTCGACGTCGCCGGCGGGCTGGCCGACCAGCGTGTAACGCTGCGGCGGTTTCAGCGGAAGCGGTGCGTTGGGCGGATCGATCTTGCTGGCCGCCTCGACCAGTGCGCCGTAAGGGAAGCGCCGACCGTCCAGCGTGACCACCATCCCGGCTTCGCAGCGCAGCCGGTCGGCGGCGATGCCCAGGCGTCGCGCGGCGGCCTGGGTAATCAGCCAGCGCGCCAGCGCGCCAGCCTGGCGCAGGTCGGCCCATGCGGCGGGAATCGAGTCCCCGGTGCCGCTGCGCTGGTGACCGTACGTCCACACCGGCTTGCCGTCCTTTGCCTCGACGCCCAGGCCCAGCGGCACCACGGTGACGCGGGTCCAGTCGGCATCCAGCTCCTCGGCGAGGATGCGTGGCAGCGCGGTGGCGGTGCCGGTGCCGGTGTCCGGGTCGCGCGCGCCGATCAGCACGTTGCCGTCGCGATCGATGCGCACGTAGGCGCCGAGCTGGCCGAAGTCGTCGCCGAGCATGGCGGGTGGGATCGGCACCTCGGCCTTGGCGTATCCAACGCCAACGACCAGTGCACCGGCGGTGCCGGCGATCACCTTGAGAAAGCGACGGCGCGAAACCTGCAGGGTGCCGCTCATGCCTTCGCTCCGGCGGCGCGCTTGATCGCGCGGCGCACACGCGTCTGCACACCGCAGCGGCAGCGGTTGGGCAGCTTGTCGATGTCCTCGTCGGAGGGTTTGGGCTTGCGCGTAAGCAGGTCGATGCCGGCGATCAGCCAGCCGGGCGTGCAATAGCCGCAGCCGATCGCGTCCTCGTCGATGAAGGCCTGCTGGAGCGGGTGCAGGCTGCCATCGGAGTGCGCCAGGCCCTCGACGGTGGTGACGCGGGCGCCGGCGAGCTTGGCCATCGGCCGCTTGATTGCCGAGACCGCCTTGCCGTTGACCAGTACCAGGTCGTAGCCGTCCTCGCCGTGCGCATCGCCGAGTTTGGTGCCGGTCAGGCGCAAGACGTCGCGCAGGTACCAAAGCAGCGGCATCAGCGGATCGCCGGTGTGCCGGAAGCGCTCGCCGTTGACGATCAGGTCGATGCCCTCGCGCACCGGTTCCGGCGTGATGTCGCCGGTGGTGGCGGGCGGCAGGCCCTGGGCTTGCGCTTGCTGCATCGGAGGATCTCCACGCGAGGGTCGCCTATTGTGGCATCGCGCGGGTGATGAGGCAGCCGGGGGAGGGTGAGGCGTTCAGGCGCCGCCGGGTGCGGCATTCGCGCCTGCAGGGCCGCTTTGGCGAAGCAGGAACCGGCCACGGGGGGCCTACGGACGAGCCTTGCGGCGCCACACGTAATACACCGGCACGCCGGCCAGCATGATCAGCACGCCGATGCCGGCGTTGCGGGGGTTGTCGCGCATGGTCGCGATCACCACCGCACCGATCGCGGCGACGAACAGCAGCGGCAACAGCGGGTAGCCGGGGACACGGAAAGGCACTTCGCCCCGGTCATGGCGGCGGTACCAGAACAATGTCGCCACGCCGACCGCGCAGGCCAGCCAGTCGCCGAAGGTGGCGTAGTCCAGCAGGGCGCCGTAGCTGCCCGACAGCGCCAGCACGATCGCCCAGGCCGAAAGCGCGGCCAGCGCGACGTTGGGCGTGCGATGGCGCGGATGCAGCCGGGCCACGGCGCCGAAGAAGAGCCCGTCCGCTCCCATCACCTGCAGCACGCGCGCGCCGGCGACCAGCGTGATGTTGCAGAAGCCCAGCGTGGAGATGGCGATGCCCACCGCCATCAGCCGCGCGCCGATGGGACCGAACATGCGGTCCATCACCTGCGCGGCCGGCGCGGTGCTGGCGGCAAGTCCCGCGTGCCCGAGCACGGCGAGATAGGCGAGGTTGACCAGCGCGTAGGCGCCGATCACCACCAGCATGCCGATCAGCAGCGCGCGCGGCAGGTTGCGCTGTGGCGCGTCGATCTCGCCGGCGAGGTTGTTGAGATAGGTGAAGCCCGAGTAGGCGAACAGCACCGGCAGCGCCGCGCCCATGAACCCCACGCCGGCGCGCGCCGGATCGACCGCCAGCGCGGCCGGTGCGTGTGCCCCCGCCAGGTACAGCCCGCACGCCACCAGCACCGCAACGGCCAGCAGCTTGAGCAGCGCGAACAGGTTCTGCACCTGCGCACCCAGCTTGAGCCCGAACAGGTTGACCAGCGCCACGAACACCAGCGCGCCCACGGTCAGCGGCAGCGCAGCCGACGCCGGCAGGGCGAAGGCCGCGACCGTGTAGCTGGCGAAGATGGTGGCGACCGCCGCCGTCGAGCCGGAGTAGATCACCAGCAGCATGGTCCAGCCGAACAGGAATCCCGCGAGCGGCCCGAATGCTTCGCGCAGGTAGACATAGGTGCCGCCCGCCTGTGGCCGGCGCGCGCCGAGCTCGGCGTAGCACAGCGCGCCCACCAGCGTGAGCAGCCCCGCGCCGATCCAGGCCAGCAGCAGCGCCAGGCCCGATTCGGTGCGCTGAGCGGCGATGCCCGGGTTGAGGAAGATGCCACCGCCGATGATGCCGCCGACCACGACGAGGGCGGCATCCCAGGGGCCCAGGCTGCGCCGGTAGCCCTGCGGTGCGTGGTTGCCTGTGTCCATGCTATTCCCCTGAAAGAGCGGGGAGCATCGCCGGTGCGGCGTACCCCGGGCAAGCGCTGGACCGCGAAAGGCCCCGTCGGAGCAGCTTCAGTCGCCCGCCCCGTGCGTGTTTTCGGCTGCGACGATGGCGCCGTCCGCGCGGGATCAATCGATCGCGAACGTCCCGCGCACGCCGATCGCGCACTGGCCACCGATGGTGACGGTGCCGGACGCCTCGTCGATGGCCACCGCTACGCGCCCGTCCCGGCCCACTTCGCGGCCCTGGCTGGCGACGTAGCGGCCGCCGTAGCGCGCCACGTCGCCGGTGTGGTGCAGCAAGGCGCCGATGGCCGCATTGGCGCTTCCGGTGACCGGATCTTCCGGGATGCCGTCGGCCGGGCAGAACGCCCGCACGGCCATCGCCGCGTCGCCGCCGTCTTCGGCGCCGAACACGCTCACGCCCACGGCGCCGTGCGCCAGGCACAACGCTGCGATGGCCGAAAGATCGGGCGCCAGCGCGCGCACGGTACGTGCCTGACCAAGGTCGCAGACCAGCCATAGCGGGCCGTTGTCGATCGGATGCACGGCCGTGGCGGGAAGCTCGGCCCCCAGGGCATCGGAAAGTGACGCGGCGAGGGATGCATCGGCGCGGTCGATGCGCGCCCGCGGAGCCTGCACGTGGATCGTGCGGGTGGCGCCGCTGCCCTGCACGGCTACCGGCAACAGGCCGGCGGCGCATTCCTGCACCAGTTCCGATTGCACCGGCACGCAGCCGGTCTCGATCGCGGCATAGGCGCTCCCGACGCTGGGATGGCCGGCGAACGGCAGCTCCTGGCGCGGGGTGAAGATGCGCACGCGATAGTCCGCGCCCGGCTGGGTGGGACGCAGCAGGAACGTGGTCTCGGAGAGGTTCGTCCAGCGCGCGATGCGCTGCATCGTCGGCCCATCCAGCGCGTCCGCGCTGATCACCACCGCCAGCGGGTTGCCCTCGAGCAGGCGCGAGGCGAAGACGTCCAGTTGCAGAAAATCGAAGGTCGGCATCGGCGTTCCGAATCAACGAGTGAGGGGCGAGTGTAGGTGATCCCCTACAGCGCCGGATCGCCTGCGCACCTAAAATGCGCGCCGCCCGGCATACCCCACCGGGCTTTACCAACAAGACAAAAACAGGGATTTCTAAGCATGAACAAGATTCTGACCGTCGCCCTCGGCGCGGCGCTCGTTGCCGCCTCCGCCTCCGCTTCCGCCGCGGACGCCAATGGCTCCTTCTTCATCAACGCCGGCGTGGGCCAGGCGCAGTACCACGTCGGCCACACCGACGGCCTGGGCTACAAGCTCGACGACAAGGACACCGCCGGCGCGCTGCGCTTCGGTTACGCCTGGAAGGTCGGCAATGGCTTCGACCTGGGCGTCGAGGGTGGCTACGTCGACCTGGGCAAGCTGGTCGCCAAGTACCACGGCGAGAACGAAGACGCTTCGCTCATCGTGAACGAGAAGGCCGACATCGAAGCCAGCGGCTGGGTGCTCGGCGCCAACGGCAAGTACGCCTTCGGCAACAAGTGGTTCGTCTCGGCGCGTGCCGGCTGGTTCCGCTCGACCGCGGACGCCTCCTATCGCTACGAGGAAATCTACGCCGACGCGCCGGACTACCGCGAATACGCCAGCGGCGATGCCGACGGCAACGGCTGGTACGGCGGCGTGGGCGTGGGCTACGACTTCGCGCCGAACTTCAGCCTCGGCCTGAACTACGACAACTACCACGGCAAGGCCAAGACCGACCTTGGCAGCATCGACGGCAATATCGGCGTGTACACGGTCACCGCCGAGTTCCGCTTCTGATCGACCGATCGGGTCCTGACCGGGACCCGGTCCGGACATGATTCAGCGATCCGCGACGGCCGCCTTGAGCGGCCGTTGTTTTGTCCGGCCCGGCCGGCTGCGGCACAATAGCGCTCTTGTGCGCCGCGCAAGGCGGTGCGTTGAAGCCGAAAAAGCCGCCCATGACCACCATCAAGCAAGACGACCTGATCCAGTCCGTCGCCGACGCGCTGCAGTACATCAGCTACTACCATCCCGTCGACTACATCACCAGCCTCGCCGCCGCCTACGAGCGCGAGGAATCGCCCGCCGCGCGCGACGCGATGGCGCAGATCCTGATCAACTCGCGCATGGCCGCCGAGGGCCACAGGCCGCTGTGCCAGGACACCGGCATTGTCACCGTGTTCCTGAAGGTCGGCATGGACGTGCGCTGGGACGCCACCATGAGCCTGGAAGACATGGTCAACGAGGGCGTGCGGCGTGCCTACAACCATCCGGAAAACAAGTTGCGCGCGTCGGTGCTGGCCGATCCGGCCGGCAAGCGTCTGAACACGCGCGACAACACCCCGGCGGTGATCAACATGTCGATCGTGCCGGGCAATACGGTGGACGTGATCGTCGCCGCCAAGGGTGGCGGCTCGGAGGCAAAATCCAAGTTCGTGATGCTCAATCCGTCCGACTCGATCGTCGACTGGGTGCTCAAGACCGTGCCGACCATGGGCGCCGGCTGGTGCCCGCCGGGCATGCTCGGCATCGGCATCGGCGGCACCGCCGAGAAGGCGATGCTGCTGGCCAAGGAATCGTTGATGGAACACATCGACATCCAGGAGCTGATCGCGCGCGGGCCGTCCAGTCGCGTCGAAGAGCTGCGCATCGAGCTGTACGAGAAGGTCAATGCATTGGGGATAGGCGCCCAGGGCCTGGGCGGACTGACCACCGTGCTCGACGTCAAGATCAAGGACTACCCCACGCACGCGGCCAACCTGCCGGTGGCGATGATCCCCAACTGCGCTGCGACCCGCCATGCGCATTTCACCCTGGACGGTTCCGGTCCGGTGATGCTCGATCCGCCCTCGCTGGAACACTGGCCGAAGCTCACCTACGACGCCTCCAAGGGGCGTCGCGTAAACCTCGACACCGTCACCCGCGAGGAAGTGGCGACCTGGAAACCGGGCGAGGTGCTGCTGCTCAACGGCAAGCTGCTGACCGGTCGGGATGCGGCCCACAAGCGCATGGTCGACATGCTGAACAAGGGCGAGCCGTTGCCGGTCGATTTCAACGGCCGTTTCATCTACTACGTCGGGCCGGTCGATCCGGTGCGCGACGAGGTCGTCGGCCCGGCGGGCCCCACCACCGCCACGCGCATGGACAAGTTCACGGGACAGGTGCTGGCGCAGACCGGCCTGCTGGGCATGGTCGGCAAGGCCGAGCGCGGTCCGGCGGCGATCGAGGCGATCAAGGAGCACCGCTCGGTGTATTTGATGGCCGTGGGCGGCGCGGCCTACCTGGTGTCCAAGGCGATCAAGGCCTCGCGCGTGGTGGGTTTCGCGGACCTCGGCATGGAGGCGATCTACGAGTTCGAAGTCAAGGACATGCCGGTCACCGTGGCGGTCGATTCCGCGGGCAGCTCGGTGCACCAGACCGGGCCGAGGGAGTGGCAGGCGCGGATCGGGAAGATTCCCGTCGTTGTTCAATAACGCCTTACGCGCAGCGCATACCTTCGCATCTTCTCCGCTCCGGGGAGAGGATCGAGGCGAGGGGGCAAGGCTGGCGGGGAACCCGAACTGACCGGGGTCCGTAGGTCAGGCCGAGGCCGGGCCGGCCCCTCACCCGGCCCCTCTCTCCGGAGGAGGGAGGGGCTGCTCTCGGCAAGTTCCATAATTCAGCCGCCTAAACGTCCAAAAGCTGCCATCAAAAATCCATTGCATTCGCCTTGCCGCAGCGCAACACTGGCGCGATTGTTTTCCGCCACCACTGCAATGGAGCCCTCGTGACCCCGCAAAACCCCGCGCCGCTTCCGGCGGACGCGCCCGTACCAGGCCAACCCTGGATCGTGATGAAGTTCGGCGGCACGTCCGTCGCGACGCTGCCGCGCTGGCAGAACATCCGTGAGCTGATCGCCAGCCGCCGCGCCGAAGGCGCCCGCGTGCTGGTGGTCGTGTCCGCGCTCACCGGCATCACCGACGCACTGAAACAACTGTGCGGCGAGGGCAACGGGGACAAACGCAAGGCGGCGGCCGATGCGATCGCGCAACGCCACCACGACTTGCTGGGCCACATGCAGCTGCCGTTGTCGGATGCGCTCGCGGTGCGGCTGGCCGACCTCGCGGCGCTGGCCGCCGAGGGTCCGGCGTCGCTGGGCGAACTGGCCTGGGCGGCGCAGGTACAGGCGCACGGCGAACTGATGTCCAGCGCACTGGGCGCGGCCTATCTCAGCGCCAGTGGCCTGCCTACGCAATGGGTGGATGCGCGCGAGTGCCTGGCCGCGATCGCGCTTCCGAACCAGAACGAGCGCACGCGGCTGCTTTCGGCCACGGTCGAGGCGCACCCCGATCCGGCCCTGGCCGCGACGCTGGCTGAGCAGGGCGAGGTGTTCATCACCCAGGGCTTCATCGCGCGTGAAAACCAGGGGCGCACCGTGTTGCTCGGTCGCGGCGGATCGGACACCTCGGCGGCGTACTTCGGCGCGCTGCTCAAGGCCTCGCGGGTGGAAATCTGGACCGACGTGGCCGGCATGTTCACCGCCAACCCGCGCCATGTGCCCGGCGCAAGGCTGCTGCAGCGTCTGGATTACGAGGAAGCCCAGGAAATCGCCACCACCGGCGCCAAGGTGCTGCACCCGCGTTGCCTGTCGCCGCTGCGCGAGCCGCGCGTGCCGCTGCTGATCAAGGACACCAACCGGCCCGAACTCGAAGGCACCGTGATCGGCCCGGAGGTGCGCGAGCACGCGCCGAGCGTCAAGGCGATCAGCGCGCGCAAGGGGCTGACGCTGGTGTCGATGGAGTCGGTCGGCATGTGGCAGCAGGTCGGTTTCCTGGCCGACGTGTTCGCGCAGTTCAAGAAGCATGGCCTGTCGGTGGACCTGATCGGCTCGGCCGAAACCAACGTCACGGTGTCGCTGGACCCGACCGAGAACCTGCTCGACTCGGACGCGGTCGCGGCGCTGGCGGCGGATCTGGCCAAGGTGTGCCGGGTCAAGGTGATCGCGCCTTGCGCGGCGATCACCCTGGTCGGCCGCGGCATGCGTTCGATGCTGCACACGCTCTCGACCGTGCTGGCCGAGTTCGGCCAGCTGCGCGTGCATCTGATCTCGCAGTCGTCCAACAATCTCAACCTCACCTTCGTGGTGGACGAGACGGTGGTCGACGAGCTGCTGCCACACCTGCACGAGCTGCTGATCTCGGCCGGCGCGCTGCGCACCGACGACAGCGCGCTGTTCGGCCCGAGCTGGCAGGCGCTGTACGGCAGCGGCGAGGCCGCGGCGCAGGCCGCCGCCTGGTGGCGCGATCCGTTCGCGCGCGAGCGCCTGCTGGCGCTGGCCGCGGAAGCCACGCCGCGTTACGTCTACCACCTGCCCACCGTGCGCGCACAGGCCCGGGCGATGCAGTCGCTGGGCGTGGTCGACCGCGTGCACTACGCGGTGAAGGCCAACACCCATCCGGCGATCCTGCGTGCGCTGGCCGCGGAAGGCTTCGCCTTCGAATGTGTGTCGCCGGGCGAACTGAAGGCCGTGCTGGCGACCGTGCCGGACACCGCGCCGCTGCTGTTCACGCCCAACTTCGCCCGACGCGCCGATTACGCCGACGCACTGGCTACGCGCGCCACGATCACCCTCGACGCGCTGCACCCGCTGGAGCATTGGGGCGAACTGTTCCGTGGCCGCGAGATAGTGCTGCGGGTGGATCTCGGTCGCGGGCTGGGTCACCACGAAAAGGTGCGCACCGGCGGCAACGGCAGCAAGTTCGGGTTGCCGGTGGAACAGATCGATGCCTTCCTGCGCCTGGCCGACACGCATCAGGTCAGCGTGCGCGGGCTGCATGCGCATCTGGGTTCGGGTGTGCTCGATCCGAAGCACTGGGGCGAGGTGTACGCGCAGCTGGCGAGCCTGGCCGAACGCATCGGCAGCGTGGCCTTCCTCAACATCGGCGGCGGCCTGGGCGTCCCTTCGCACCCGGGCGAGGCGCCGCTGGACATGGCGGCGCTGGAGCGCGTGCTGCGCGAGGTCAAGGCGGCCTATCCGCATTATCAGCTGTGGATGGAGCCGGGGCGTTATCTCGTCGCCGATGCCGGCGTGCTGTTGGCTCGCGTTACCCAGATCAAGGGCAAGGGCAGCCTGCGTTACCTCGGCGTGGACGCCGGCATGGACAGCCTGATCCGCCCCACCCTGTACGACGCCTGGCACGAGATCGTGAACCTTACGCGGCTGGATGCGCCCGCCGAAGCGCTGTTCCAGGTGGTCGGGCCGATCTGCGAATCGGGCGATGTGCTGGGTACCGATCGGCGCCTGCCCGAGGCGCAGGAAGGAGACGTGATGCTGATTGCGCAGGCCGGGGCATACGGGAAGGTGATGTCGTCGCGGTACAACCTGCGGGACGAGGCGGACGAGGTGATCCTGGAAGGGTGAGGGGCCGCTCTAGCGAAAGACGCCCATGGAGGGGAGGCGATGAAACGCATGAACGTGGAGCGGGCGCCCGGACTGCGCCTTGGCATGACCGACGCCGAGACGGCACTCTGGTACCGCCTGAGGAATTGGCAGTGGGACGGCTGCAAGTTTCGCCGACAGCATGAGGTCGATCGGTACGTGGTCGACTTTGTCTGCATCGAGGCAAATGTTGATCGTGGAACTGAATGGCGGCCAGCACTTGGAGCAACAGCACTATGACGACGCACGCACACGCCACCTCCCATCCAAGGGCTACCGCGTGCTGCGTTTCTGGAACAATGACGTACTGACGAACATCGAGAGCGTGCTCGAGGTGCCGATGGAGGCTTTGACGAGCCCCAGCCCCTCACAGCCATTCCCTAAGGGAAGCGGGAGCCCGCACGACGGAGAGATAAACGAGTGACGACGATCAACCCGCGCCTCACCCACAGCTTCCGCTTCGTGCGGGCCAGCTATGCCGACGGCGTGGCCGAGCTGGCCTACGCCTTCGAC
Source organism: Frateuria sp. GZRe14 (assembly GCF_051900395.1). Lineage (NCBI taxonomy): Bacteria > Pseudomonadati > Pseudomonadota > Gammaproteobacteria > Lysobacterales > Rhodanobacteraceae > Frateuria > Frateuria sp. GZRe14. Next base: position 851,995 of record NZ_JBHZGJ010000001.1, read on the forward strand.
CAGGGCGAGGAAATGATCGAGCGTATCCGCTTCCCGGACGCTCCCACGGTGCCAGCCGAGCGCCAGCAGGCGTTCGACGCGGCGCTGAAGCTGCTGCATTTGATCGCCGGCGTGAGCTACTACAAGGCGGGCGTGCCGCCGAAGATCGGCATCGAACCGCTGGACGAGGCCACGGCCGACCTGGCCGATGCGTTGTATCTGCACGGACTGGCCGAATTCGCCTATCGCAATGGCCTGGACCTGCGCGGGCGCATCGCGTTCCCGCGCGGCGCCGCCACGTCATCCGCAGCGCCTGCCCTCGACCTGCCCAAACGCACCCTCGTCCCCATCGGCGGCGGCAAGGACTCGCTGGTCGCGGTGGAGGCGATCAAGTCGATCGGCGGCGAGGCCACCGCGGTATGGGTGGGCAATTCCCCGCTGATCGCCGCCTGCGCCGAGCGCACCGGACTGCCGACGCTCAACATCCAGCGCGAACTCTCGCCCGTGCTGTTCGAACTCAACCGCCTGGGTGCCTGGAACGGCCATATCCCGGTGACCGCCGTGAACTCGGCGATCCTGGCGCTGGCGGCGATCCTCTACGGCTACGACTCGATCGCCTTCGCCAACGAGCGCTCCGCTTCGGCCGCGACGCTGGAGTACGAGGGCCAGCAGGTGAACCACCAGTGGAGCAAGGGTTTCGCCTTCGAGGTATTGCTCTCGGACTGGCTGCACACCCACGTGGCCGCGGACCTGGACTACTGCTCGCTGTTGCGGCCCTGGTCGGAACTGGCGATCACGCGCGCCTTCGCGCGCCTCACGCCGTACTTCGACGCCTTCTCCAGCTGCAACCGCAACTTCCGCATCCTCGGGCCCAAGCCGGCCGACCGCTGGTGCGGGCAGTGCCCGAAGTGCCATTTCGTGTTCCTGGCGCTCGCGCCGTTCCTGCCCAAGCCGCGGCTGCTTTCGATCTTCGGGCGCAACCTGCTGGATGACGAAAGCCAGGCGGCCGGTTTCGATGCCCTCCTGGAATACCAGGACCACAAGCCGTTCGAGTGCGTCGGTGAGGGTGCCGAGGCGCGCGCGGCGATGTACGCACTGAGCCAGCGTTCGGAATGGCAGGAGGACGCGCTGGTCGCCCGGTTCATCCGCGAGATCCTGCCGCAACTGGACCGCTCCCGGCTGGCGCTCGAGCCCTGGCTCACGCCGTCGGAAGAACATCGCGTGCCGGCCCGGCTGCAGCGCGCGCTGGAGGCGATCGGCTGATGCGCATCGCCGACCTGGCCGGCCAGCGCGTGGCCATCTGGGGCTTCGGCCGCGAGGGCAGGGCGGCGATTGCGGCCTTGCACGCACGCCTGCCGCAGTTGCCGCTCACGCTCTTCTGCGGCGCCGCGGAGGTGGCCGCGGCGCAGGCGTTCGATCCGGCGTTGCTGGTGCGTGCCGAGGAGCCCGACGCGGTCGCGCTGGGCGGCTTCGACGTGGTGGTGAAATCGCCGGGCATTTCCGCCTACAAGCCGGCGCTGCTCGGTGCACAGGCCAGCGGCACGCGCTTCACCTCCGGTACCGCGCTGTGGTTTGCCGAGCAGCCACAGGCGCCGGTGGTGGCGGTGACCGGCACCAAGGGCAAGAGCACGACCACGGCGTTGATCGCGCATCTGGCCCGGTCGCTGGGCGTGCGTACGGCGCTGGCCGGCAATATCGGGCTACCGCTGCTGGAACTGCTCGACGTACAGGCGCAGCTGTGGGCAGTGGAGCTGTCCAGTTTCCAGACCAGCGAGGCAGGGCCGCTGCCGCTGGGCGTGATCACCAGCCTGTACGAGGAACACCTCGACTGGCACGGCTCGCGCGAGCGCTATGTCGCCGACAAGCTCAAGCTCGCGCGGGCGGCGCGCACGCTGCTGGTGAACGGCATGCAGGAGACGCTGCTCGACCACACGGCGGAGCACCCGCGGCGCGTGCTGTTCGGGACGCCCGAGGGTTGGCACGTGGACGATGGGTTCATCCGGCGCGGCGGCGAGCGCATCTTCGACACGGCCGGGCTGCCGGTGCCCGGCCAGCACAACGCGCTCAACGCCTGCGCTGCGCTGGCCGCGCTGGAGACGATGGGGCACGACGCGCGCGCAGCGGCGCCGGCGCTGGCGCATTTCCACGCACTGCCGCACCGCCTGCAACCGCTGGGCGAGCGCGACGGCCGCTCGTGGATCAACGACTCGATCAGCACCACGCCGCAGGCGACGCTGGCGGCCCTGGCGAGCCTGGAGGGGCGCGAGGTCACCGTCATCGTGGGTGGGCACGATCGCGGGCTGGACTGGTCGGAGTTCGTCGAAGCGGTGAGCGACCAGGCCGGCCTGGCGATCGTGGCGCAGGGTGCCAACGGGCCGCGCATCGCCTCGGCGCTGGGCGAAGCACAAGCGGTGGGCGAGGTCGTGCTGGTGGCTTCGCTTGACGAGGCGGTGGAACGGGCCAGGGCGTTGACGCCCGCGGGCGGCGTGGTGCTGCTGTCGCCCGGCGCGCCGAGTTTCGACCAGTTCCACGACTACGCCGAACGTGGCCGGCGCTTTGCCGAACTGGCCGGATTCGATGGTCAGGCGATCAGCGGCATCGAAGGACTTGGCGTCGCCTGAACGGATGCGGGATCACTTCGATCGGCCTTCGACCTACCTTGGGGTGAACGCCCAGTCGCCGACGTCGGAGCGACAGCGCGAGGTTTGCTCCCCCGTCGGGAGAGGGCCGACAAGCGTGTGGGAATTCGGGCAAAGCGGCGTGCCAGGCATCGCCGCCAACCGGGTCGCGAGGTCGCGCTAGCCCTCCGATTCCCTGCCCTTGTTCACCAGGTCGCGGACGCGATGACCCCCTTTGGTGCCCAACTCCGAGTAACCCTCGGAACCGAGCTCCTCCTTGCGGGCCTCGCCGCCCTTCTTGCCGAGCGCCGAATAGCCTTCCGGTCCCAGCTGGCTCTTGCGCGTCTCGCCGCCTTTCTTGCCCATCTGCGAGTAGCCCTCGGGACCGAGCTGTTCCTTGCGGATTTCGCCGCCCCTCTGGCCGGCCTCGCGCACGGTCATGTTGCCGGTGTTCTTGTTGCTTGCCATGGTTCGCACCTCTCGGTTGGCAGTAGATGGTGGAGCCCACGCGGGCTCCAATGGTTCCGGTGTCCGGGATGCCTGCCGCGTCGACCCGCTCGCCCGCGTGGCGGCCTCATCGGCGGAGTCCGTGGCGAACAGTCATGCCGACGGGGTTACTCCATGTCGCCATAGCCCTTCATCACGTCCTGCGGACCGCCATAGTTGTCCCCGGGCAGCTCGCGGAGGGTCCGCATCACCTCCTCGGGCGCGTCATTGCGGCGTGCGGCGTCGATCAGGTCCCGCTTCCCGGCCGGGTACTCCACGCCAGACAGAAACTGCTGCACGTTGGCCGGCGAATTGCCTCCCAAACCTCGTGTCATGGTGAACCTCCGCGATTACTCGCCGTTCTCGGATTCCTTGCCCTTGTTGATCAGGTCGCGCACGCGCTGCCCGCCCTTGGCGCCCAGTTCGGAATAACCTTCCGGACCGAGCTGTTCCTTGCGGGTTTCGCCGCCTTCACGGCCGATTTCGCTCATCGCGTTCGGGCCACGCTGCTCGCGCAAGGCCTCCACGCCCTGGTGGCCGAGGTCCGAATAGCCCCCGGGACCGAGCTGTCCCTTGCGGATCTCGCCGCCCCTCTGGCCGGCTTCACGCACGGTCATGTCGCCGCTGCCTCTGGGACTGGATGGGGTGTGGTTGTTGCGTTCGTTGTTTGCCATGGTCTGTCTCCGGGTTGATGGGGAGCGCCCGCCAGGGGCTGGGCATGCGTTGCAACCCGTATGCCACCGCGCAAGAAGCCAAGCCGCGCCGGTTGCGGGCCGGGAGGCGGATGGCGGGGCGTGTAATTTGCGCCTGCCGGTGGAAAGAACTGCCAGCCTTGCGCGCGTGGGTGGAGCGCCTGCCTGGTGTCAGTTGCCCTCGCTCTGCTTGCCCTTGTTGATCAGGTCGCGGACGCGGTGGCCGCCCTTCGTACCGAGTGCCGAGTAACCCTCGGATCCGAGTGCCTCCCGGCGTGCTTCGCCGCCTTTCCTGCCGATCGCCGAATAGCCTTCGGGACCGAGCTGTGCCTTGCGGATCTCGCCGCCCTTCTGGCCGGCTTCGCGGACGGTCATGCCGCCCCTGTCGTCGTTCTGATGCTTCATGCCCGTCTCCTGGCTTCGATGCGAAGGAAGTGCGGTGGTGGTCGCCATGCAGGCCGATCAGTGGCGGCGGCCGTCGCGGTCCTCGGCCTCGCGGCCCTTTTCGACCAGCTCGCGTTCGCGCTGCCCGCCCTTGTGGCCGCCCTTCTGGCCGGCCTCGCGGACGGTCATGTCGCCCCTGCCGCTGCCATGGGCCTGTTTCGAAGGTTGCTGGTCGCGCTCGTTTTGCTGTCTGTCTCTCATCGGTCGGCTCCCGTGCTGGATCGTGGTGGCTGTTGCCTGCGCCCTGATCGTCGCGCTGTCCGGCCTGGCGGGATCGCTGACCAGCTCCCGCGCGTGATGACCGGCTCGAACACCAGCGCGCCGGTGTCAGGCAGCCAAGGGACTGCATCAGCGATGCCAGAACCAGGCGCGCCGCGGGCTCCGGGGTTTCGCTGCTCGGCGCTCGGCGGGTGCCTGAAAATTTGCGTTGCCCGGGAAAGAACTACAGGCGCGACCAGGCGGGTGGCTGCGTGGTTGGCGGGCAGGGCGCCGGGCACGGCGGGCAGCATCCATGACCGCGTGACGCCGCGCCACCGGCGAGGAAGACGGGCGGCATCGACCGCTACGGAGTGCCCGCGCGCCAAACGACATGAAGGCGGGCCACAGGATTGCCCGGGAATTGCGCGAACGAGCAGCGGCGCTTCCGGGAACGCTCAGCGCTCCAGCCGGTAATTGAGGCTCGCACGGCTGAATTCGGTGGCGTTCTGCACTTCGAGGTTCCAGCGCTGGCTGAGCCGGTAGCGCAGCGTGATCACCTGGCCCGGCTCGAACAGCCCCACGCCATAGCTCAGGTACAACCGCGGCGAGAGGTACTTGCCCACCGTGAAGGCCGACTCGCCGCCGAGCGCCTCGTTGCTGGACACGCCGATCTCGTCGATGCCCAGCCGGCTGCCGATGCTCTTGGCCAGCAGGTCGCCGGCGGCCGAGCCGAGTGCCTGCGCCGCGGCGCCGACCATGTCGCCCTCGCCGCCGCTGACCTGCGACAGCGGCTTGCCGGTGATCAGGTAGGAGAGCGCGTCGGACTGCTCCATCGGCGGATTGGAAAACACGGTGAGGACCGGACGCTGCGCCGTGCCGGTGATCAGCAGTCCGACCTCCTGGCCCTCGTCGATGGTGGCGTTGGGGTTCAGGCTGCGCACCGCGCGCAGGTCCAGGCCGGGGTTGTCGATCGGCGTGCCGGCGAACAGCAGCTTGCCCGCCTCGATGTGCAGGTCCTGGCCGTAGGCCTGGTAGGTGCCGCTCACCGCGATCTGGCCCTGGCCGCGGGTGGCGCGGCCGGGTTCCTCGATCACCGTGAGCGTGCCGGCGAGCTTGCCGTCCAGGCCCTTGCCGGTCAGGTGCGCGCGGCGGCCGAGATCGACCTTCACGCGTGCGTAGATCGGCAGCTGCGCGGCGGCGGCTTCCTGCTCGCGCTCGTCGACCACGACCACGTCGGACGATGCCTTGGTGGCGCCGCCGCCGGGCAGGCGGTCGAGGTTCACGTCGGCACTGTCCAGCGCGACGTCGCCGGTGACGTGCAGGCCCTGGACATCGCGCTGCACGCGCAGGTCGGGCGTGAGCACCACCTGGGCCGCGGGGATGTCGGCCACGGTCACGTTCTGGCCGGTGAGCGTGATCGCGCTGAGCGTCTGGGTGGTAAGTCCGTAGCTGCCGCCGATCACCAGCGTGCCCTTGCCCGAGCGCACGTGGCCGTCCAGTTCCACGTGCTGCGCGTCGGGGGCGCGCAGCACCACGGTGCCGTCGGCGAGTTTGAGGCCCAGCGCGGGCACCTCGGCGGCAAATCCGTCCACGGTGGCCTGGCCGGTCACCGCCGGTTGCGCCAGCGTACCGGCGAAACCGAAGCGACCGTCGAGGCGGCCCTGCACGTTGGCCAGCTCGCTGGTGAGCAGTTCCAGCGGGGCGAGGCTGTCGAGGTTCAGGGTGAGCTCGCCGCCAAGCGCCCGCGCATCGCCATCGATGGTCACGCGGCCGTCCAGCCGTCCATCGGCATTGAGCGCGGCGTGGGCTTCCAGCTGCTGGTGGCCGGGAGCGAGCCTGGCGTCGACGGTAAGCCCGCGCCATGCCAGCAGCGGGCGTTGCGCCTGCTGGATGTAGGTGACCGACCCCTGGTCGGAGGCGAGCGTGGCCTGGCCGCTGAGCGCGCCGGCGGCGCTGCGCTTGAGTGTGCCTTCGCCATGCAGTTCGCCGTCGGCGCGCATGGGCAGGTCCGCGTAGCCGGCGGCGTTGAGCAGCAACGCCAGCGGCAGCGCGCGCAGGCGATAGCTGGCGGCAAGGTTGCCAGCCTTGTCCTGCCTGCCCTGGACGCACAGCAGCGGATCGCCGGCGGTGAGGCACAGCTGGGACAGCGCCAGCGCACCGTCCTCGTAGTCCAGCGTGGCCGGGTCCTGCAGCCGCCAGCGCGGCAAGCCCTGGGGCTCCAGGTCCAGCCTGTCCAGGGTGCCCTTCCAGTGATGCCGGTCCAGGCTGCCATTCAGGGCGAGTTGAGCGGAGAGCTGACGGCCATTCGCGTCGAGCGTGAGCGTGTGGGCTGCCTCGGTGCCATCGGCGTGCAGCGCCAGCGTGTCGAAGGCGAGGCCGCCGAGCCAGGCGTCGCGCGCGTCGAGGTCGACATGGCCGCCCGGGCGGCTGATGTCCGGCACGTGCGCCTGCACATCGAGGCGGTCGACGCGCTGGGTGCCGTAGGCGATCGTGCTGCCGTGCACTTCGGCGTCTATCCCCAGCGCGGGCTCCAGGCCGGTAACGTGCACATGCGCGTCGAGCCGACCGCCGGCGTCGGGCAGCCAGTCGGCCAGCGTCGCGATGGTCGCTTGCACCTGCACATCGTTGCGTGCGCCGGGCTTGCCTTCGACTGACAGCGTGCTGCGGCCGGAGGCAAGCGACAGCGTGCCATCCACCACTTCATTGGGCGAGAGGTGCAACTTGCCCTGGCCTCGCACGGCGCGGCCGCGCAGTCGACCGTCGAGGCGGGCGAGATCCAGCGTCGCATCGGGGTGGCCCGAGGGCAGGGTGCCGCGGGTCGTCAGTTGCGCGTCCAGCGCGCCGTTCCAGCCGGCGAAAAGTTGGCCCGGGTCGAAGTCCTCCGCGTCGGCCGCCAACTCCCAACCGAACACCGGTTGCAGCGTGAGCGTGCCTTGTGCGTGCAGGTGGCCCTGCGGCTGGCGGACGTCCAGCATGTGCAGGGCCAGCTGTTGCGGCGTGCCGTCGACGTTCACCACCAACTGCGCGAGCTTGCCGGGCGGGCCGATCGCGATGTCGCCCTGCGCGTGGAACTGCGCCGTGCTGCCACGCACGTCCAGCTGGCCATGACTGGCCAGCGGCTGGCCAGCCAGCTCGGCGGGCAGCTCCAGGTCCTGCCATGACAGTTGCAGCGTGCCGCCGGGCGGTGTGGCGTCGAGCTGGATCTGCCCGTGCGCCTGCAGCCTGCCCTTGATCCGCGGCGAGGTGAGGGTGAGCGTCTCCAGCGCGAGGCGGCTGCGGTCGTCGCTCAGCTGCGCCTTCAGTGGGGCCAGTTGCAGGCGCCACTGGTTGAGGTCGACGGTGCCGGTGAGCGTGCCGCCAAGACGGTCGCCCTTGCCGGTCAGGTCGAGCGCGAGGCTTTGCAGCGTGCCCTGGCCGAGTAGCGGTGCGGGGTCGAAGCGCGGCGCCTTCAGCGAGGCCGTCCAGGGCCAGGCGCCGCCTTGTTCGAGCTGGACCTGCACATGCGCCGCCATCGGCTGGCTGAGCGCGAGGGCGAGCCTCGCGCGGGCGCCGTCGCTGTGCGCCTGCAATTGGCCCGCGTAGGTGGTGTCGCCCAGCGTCCAGGCGAAGCTCGCCTGGCCGGTGCCCTGCCAGGTGCCGCCGATGGCCAGCGTGCCATCCACGTCCGCGCGTCCCTGGGGCGAGCGCAGGCGCAGCGTGCGGATGACGACGCCCTGCGCGTTCCACTGTCCGGCGAGGTCCAGCGTGTCGGCGGTGAACAGCGGCTGCTTGCCCTGGTGGATGGCGACGTCCGCCACGTGCGCCTGGTCGACCTGGATCGCCAGCGGCGGGTTGAGCGAGAGCGGGCCGCGGCTTTGTTCGTTCGGCGCGGGAGGCGGCAGCGCGACATCGACGCCCTGCACGTCGAGCATGTCGAGGTGCAGTTGCTTGCCGAGCAGCGGCCAGAGGCGCACGTCCAGCCTGGCGCTGGCCACGCGTATGTCCAGGCCCTTGCCGTCGGCATAGCGCAGGCCCTTGAGCTGCAGCGGGCCGGCAAGGCTGCCGCTCGATTGCTGCACGCTGAGTGCGCCATCGGTGAACCCGCTGGCGCGGGCGAGCGCAAAGCGCAGGCCCGCGCCGGTGCCCAGCAGCCACCACAGGCCCAGCGCCAGCAGCAGGAGCAGGACCAGCACGGCGATGCCGATGCGCTTGAGCCACTTCATGCGCGCCGCCCGCTGTTGCGACGGCCGCGTACCACGGCGCTACGGAGCAGTAGGTCCGGCACTCGGGCCTTGGGCGCGGGGTTTCCCTCACCGACCCCCGGGCACCGCCCCCCCCGCGCGGGGGAAGGACCGATGGCGTGCATTGCGTGGAGGAGGCCGGTGCGCATCACAGGTCCGGTCCTATCACCACGTGCAACTGGATGCCGTGTGCATGGTCGTCGCGGATCGGCGTACCCACGTCGACGCGGATCATCCCCACCGGCGACAGCCAGCGCACGCCCAGGCCCGCACCCAGGCGCGGGCGGTAATCGGTGCCGTTGAACGCGTTGCCGGCGTCGACGAAGGCCGCCATGCCCCAGTTGCGCGTGAAGTAGTGCTCGACCTCGGTGCTCGCCACCAGCAGGTTGCGGCCGCCGATCACGCGGTCGAAGCTGTTGCGCGGGCCGATCGCCTGATAGCCGTAACCGCGCACCGAGCGGTCGCCGCCGGCGAAGAAGCGCAGCTGCGGCGGCAGGGCGGAGAAATCGCCGGTGGAGGTGAAGCCGGCGCTGGCGCGCAGGATGAGCCGGTCGCGCTTGGTAAATGCATCGATCCACTTCGCATCGGCGGCCAGCTGGCTGAAGCGCGTGTCCGAGAGCAGCGAACCGGCGGTGCTGCGTGCGTACACGCTGAGCGACCAGCCGTGCCGCACGAACGTGGGGTTGTCGCCGTGCTTCTTCGACAGCGACGCCTCGGCGAACACCAGCTTGCTCTGGCCGCGTTCGATGCCCGGCGTGTTGTCCGGCTCGTTGCCGCGCTTGCCGACGGTGAAGGTGCCGATCAGGGCGTGCGCGCCGACGGTGCGCGTCCAGCCGCGCCACAGGTCGGTGTGGTTGCCGACCAGTTCGAGCGTGCGCGATTGCGAGGTGACCGTGTCGGCGTCGCGGAAGTTGACGCCGAAGTTGAGGCTGCGCTGCTCGCCGCCCGGCAGCGGGATCATGTACAGCGAGGACAGCGTCTTCAGCCGCTGCGCCAGCACCAGTTCGTTCTTCCACTTGTGCCCGCGGCTGTTGACCCAGCGCCGCTCCAGCCCCAAGCGCACGCCGACACCGGTGTCGGTGCCGAAGAACGGGCCGCCGGTGTACACGCTGCGCTTGGCCGGTTGCAGCTCGATCTGCACGTCGACGGTGCGGCCGGTGTCGTCCACGTCCGGCCGCACGTTCACCACCGAGAAGTAGTCGGCGCCATTGAGCGCCTGTTGCAGGCGCAGCAGATCCGTCTGGTCGAAGTAGTCGCCCTGCTTGAACGGCACGTAGCGTTCGAGGAAGCCCGGATCGAACTGCGAACCCGTGAACTGCACTGCGCCGAAGCGGTAGCGCGGACCGGCCTGCCACGCCAGGTCGACCACGGCGCTGTGGTCGGCGCGCGTCACCCGCACGGTGTGCGTGACCAGCTTCGCGCCGAGGAAGCCATTGGCGGTCAGCGCGCCGCCGACGTCGTCGCGCGCCTTCCCGTAGGCGCCATGGTCGAGCACCTTGCCCTTAAGGCGTTCCACCGCGCGTACGGCACCGCGGATCGCAGGGATCGTCTGCGCCGCCTCGTCCAGCTTCACGCGCACCTCGGTGATGCGTACCGGCTCGCCCGGCTTCACCGTAAGCGTGACCTGCCAGTCATCCGCGCCGGTGCGGGTCAGGGCGCCCTGCACGCTGGCCTCGTAGTAGCCGTAGGGTTCCAGGGCTTCGCGCGCCTCGTCGGGCGCGTCGTCGTACAGGCGGCGGATCTGCGCGTCGCTGACCGGCCGCTTCGCGTACTGCGACAGCGTCAGGCTGCCCTGCACCGCGGACTTCAGCGGATCGTCGATGCCCTTGATGGTCAAGCGCACGCCTGCGTGCGCCGCCAGCGGCAGCAGCAGGAGCAAGGCGATCAGGCGTCGGAGGCGGCGCATGTGGTGGGGGACGTCCCTGTGCGGAGGCCTGCGGGGCGCTCCAGCTTAGCGACGGCGATGTTGCCGTCGCATAAACGTTCCTCGGGGCTCAACCGACCTTGTCGCCGGCCTTGTGCGCGATCCAGGCGCCGACCACGGCCGAGAAGTACGGGATCGACTGCGCCGCCAGGATGAACATCCACAACGTGCCTTCGATGTACCGCGTGCCGAAGGACAAGCCCATGCCGACGATGCACAGCACCAGCGCGCAGGCCATCAGCAGTTCTTCGCGCACCGGCGCGAAGGCGGCAAAGCCCGACTCGCCCAGGCGCCGGCTCTTGGCCGTCACCACGAACGCGGTCTTCTCGCGGGTCAGGCCATGCAGGATGCCGCGCGCGATCGCGTGCGAGAGGCCCATGCTGGCCACCGAGGCCATCAGCGTGTCGTACCAGCCGCAGGGCACGCGCGCGCGGTAGAGCACGATGCCGAAGATGGCCTTGGCGAAGAAGAACCCGATCACCGGGATCAGGAACAGCTGCATCGGCAGGCTGAAGTACTGTGGGTAGGCGACCATGCCGGCGGTCCAGAACAGCGCCATCAACGTAAAGATCAGGTGCAGCGCGTCGGCGAACCAGCTGAACCAGCCGGTGAGGAAATGGAAACGCTGGCCCAGCGAAAGCGGCCCCCGTTGCGTCATCCATTCCCAGCGCCCCTTCAGGATCTGCATGGCGCCGAACGCCCAGCGGTAGCGCTGGCTCTTGTAGGCCTTGAAGTCGGCGGGGGTGAGGCCCTTGCCCATCAGCTCGTCGACGTAGACCAGCTCGTAGCCGGCATGCATCAGGCGCAAACCGAGCTCGGCGTCCTCGCAGATCGTCCACTCCGACCAGCCGCCGGTGCCTTCCAGCGCGCTGCGGCGGACCATGGTCATGGTGCCGTGCTGGATGATCGCGTTGCGCTCGTTGCGATGGTGCATGCCGATGCGGAAGAAGCCGTCGAACTCCCACGCGGTCATGCGGCGGAAACGGTTGTGCTCGAAGTCGCGGTGCGCCTGCGGGCACTGCACCACGGCCACCTTCGGGTCGTGGAAGTAGCCGGTCAGGGTGGACAGCCAGTCCTCGCGCACCACGTAGTCGGCGTCGATCACCGCCACCACCTCGGCGCGCGGGTCGGTCTCCTTCAGACCGAAGTTGAGCGCGCCGGCCTTGAAGCCCGGCCACGGCTCAAGGTGGAAGAAGCGGAAGCGCTTGCCCAGCTGCTCGCAATAGGCCTGCACCGGCTTCCACACGTCCGGGTTCTTGGTGTTGTTGTCGATCACCAGGACTTCGAAGTTGTCGTAATCCAGCACCGCCAGCGAGTCGAGCGTGGCGATCACCATTTCCGGCGGCTCGTTGTAGCAGGCCAGGTGGATCGACACGAACGGCTGCTTGTCCGGCCGGTCGGGCTTGAGCATGGCCGCGTGGCGCTGCCAGCCCCGGCGCCATAGCACCTCGGTGAACTCGAAACCGTTGATCAGCAGGATCGCCAGGATCGCCACCTGCGCCGGGAACAACAGGACCAGCATGGTCCAGTCGATCCAGCTCAGGTAGAAATTGAAGGGCAGGGTGGCCGACCAGACGATCAGGCCGCAGGCGAGCTGGATCAGCAGGCAGAAGAACAGCCGGCCCATCAGCCTGAAGCGCGCGAACTTGCGCGCGAACCAGATCATCGGGAGTAGTGCGAGCAGACTGGCCGCCAGCGCCTTCCACGGCCAGGCGGTGTCCTCGGTGACCGGACCGGTGAAGGGGAACTTCAGTTGGCGGTCGGCGTTGAAGGTGCCCCAGTAGGCGCCGGTGCGGCCCTCGCCCAGGTTCTCCTTCCACGGCTGGTCGAAGGCCTCGAGCAGGTAGTAATCGATGTTCCGCGTCTTGGCCGCATTGAGCCAGTCGCGGATGAAGATCGCCTCGTTGGAGATCGAGGGATCGGCGTACTCGTGGCGGTCGCCGTTGGACGGCCAGCCGATCTCGCCCACCACCACCGGCTTGTCCGGGTAGTGCTGCACGATGTTGTCGTAGGCGCCGAGCGCCGCATCCACCGCGTCCTTGCGCGCGATGCCGTTCCAGAACGGGAACAGGTGGATGGTGACGAAGTCCACGTGGTCGCCCAGTTCCGGATACTTCAGCCAGATGTAGTCCGGCTCGGCGATCGACACCGGCTGGCGGATCGCCGCGCGGGCGCGATCGAGGTAGTCCTCCATCTGCTCGACGGTCAGATCGCCGCGGAAGAGCACTTCGTTGCCGATGATCACGCGGTGGATGGTCTCGGGATAGCGACGCGCGAGCGCGATCACCGTCTCCAGTTCCTTCTCGTTGTTGATCAGGCGCGTGTCGATGTTCGCGCCAGCCATCACCTTGAGGCCTTCCTTCTCGGCCAGGCGGTAGACCTGCGGGTTTTCCAGCGTCGAATAGGTGCGGATGCGCGGGGTATAGCGGCGCAGCAGCTTCAGGTCCGCGTCGATCTCCTCGTCGGAGGGGAAATCCTGCTTGAGCGGGTTCTGGTAGCGCTGGAACACCGACACCGAATAGCCGCTGATCGGCCCGTGGAAGTCCTCCGGGCCGTGCGGGCGGTTGCTCCACCACCACAGGGCGATATTGAGCGCGGCCACGATCAGCGCGAGCAGGACGGCCGCAAGCAGCGGGTACCGGCTGTCGTGGGTGGGTGCTGTGGCGCTCAAAAACGTTCCCCGTCGGACGCCTCCATTTGAGGCCAAGTTAGCCCGCGGAGCTTAACGATCCGCGCGAGATGGCTCAATAAAGGCCCTGGGGGGTGGTCAGCGCGAGGTCAGCCGATCGGACGGCCAAGGTTTCGCCTGCGCGCCAGCGGTGTCATGCCACGCCATCAGAACAAGAGCCAATCGCCGAGAATCGCCAGCAAGGCCTGGCCGGCCGCTTCGCCGCTGATCATGTCCGCGGAGCTGACAAGTGCGGAACGCAGGCCCGGTAGACCAGCGATGGTCGCGATGCCCGCTAGCTTGAAGCCGAAGTGCTGCGCTACCCGCCGCCAGACCTGCTTGTTGGACGCGTCCGATGCCTGCTCGAACTGCACGCGCAACAACCACGGCGCCGTGGCCTCGCCCAGTACCGCGCACATCTTCTCGATCAGCCAAGGTTCGGCCTGGCTTCCTCGGGTGCGCCAATTGCTGACGGTCTGGTTCTTCACGCCCAGTGCCTGCGCGGCTGCGCTGTCCGCGTGCATGGCCAAGGCCTGCTTGTATCTCGTCAGGAGTTCCAGCGTCGCGCTCATATCCTCACCCTGTTGACTTTTGTCCTCACCCTGAGGAAATCTGGAAGAAGGGAACGGTCCTCGGGGGAGGATCGTAAAGGGCAGGGACGTGTCAGGGGAATCACTCTTTCGGCGGGAAGTGCTGGAAGCGCGGCAGGGCAGCTGGCTGGGCGGGATCGCCGTGGCGGCGCCAGTGTCGCGCTGGCTCGTGGCTGTACTTGCGCTCGCGCTGGGCGCCGCCATTGTCCTGTTTCTCACCTTCGGCTACTACACGCGACGCGAGAGTGTCGTCGGCCAGCTCGTCCCCAGCTCCGGCCTCCTCAACGTGGTCGCGCCGGGGGCAGGGACGATCAGCCGCGTCGTGGTCCAGGAAGGCCAGAGCGTCAAGGCGGGTGATGTACTGCTCGAACTGGCCAGTGCCCAGGACAACAGTATGCTGGGCGACACGCACGCGCTGGTCGGCCACCAGCTCGACCAGCAACGCGCGGGGCTGGAAGCGGACCTCCGGACGCAGGAAAAACTCGCTGCCCAGCAGGCAGATGCCATGCGCGACAAGGCGCGGTTGCTGCAAGCGCAGCTGGACCAGGTCAGCGGTCAGATCGGCCTTCAGCGACAACAGGCGGCCAGCGCCGAACAACTGCTGGATCGTATCCGCCCGCTCGGTGGCAAGGGCTACGTATCCGCGCTGCAGATCCAGCAGCAGGAGGCCTCGGTGATCGAGGCCAAGACGCAGTACAGGGCCCTGGTTCGCCAGCAACTGGATGTCCGCCAGCAACTGCAGGCGGTACGGCAGCAGCTGGAGCAGCTCCCGCTGGACACTGCCACGCGCCACAACGAGACCGAGCGCCAGCTGGCATCGATCAACCAGTCGATCGCCCAGAACGAGGTCCAGCGCGCGCTGGTTCTGCGTGCCCCCCGCGACGGCGTGGTTTCGGCGGTGCTCTTCAAGCCCGGCCAGATGGTCAGCGCGGCACAGCCATTGCTGTCGATCCTCCCACGCGGCTCGCGTCTGCAGGCGCAGTTGCTTGTGCCCAGTCGCGCGATCGGTTTCATCGAGCCGGGCAGTCGTGTGGTGCTGCGTTACCAGGCCTTCCCCTACCAGAAATTCGGCCAGCAGTATGGCCGCGTCGCGGATATTTCGCGCAGCGCGCTGTCGCCGGCGGACGTCGGCGCGCTGGTCGGCCAGCAGGCACGCGAACCGCTCTATCGCGTGCAGGTCGACCTGGATCGGCAGACGGTGCCCGCTTACGGCAAGGCGGAGTCACTGAAGTCCGGCATGGCGCTGGAGGCGGACATCCTGATGGAACGCCGCCGGTTGATCGAATGGGTGTTCGAGCCGCTTTACGGCATCGGACACCGCCTGTCCGGGGACGCGGCACATGGCTGACGGAACGCAGCCGGACGAGCGTCCGGCAAGCACGCCAGGCCAGCCTCTGCAGCTGCAATTCGGCTGGCGTCGCGCGCTGCCGCTGATGCTGCAGACCGAGGCCGCCGAATGCGGCCTGGCCTGCCTCGCGATGGTCGCGGCTTATCACGGGCACGACGTCGACCTGGCGGGCCTGCGCCGCCGCTTCTCGACCTCCCTGAAGGGAACGAGTCTGTTGCAGATCATGGGCATCGCGGGCCAGCTAGGGTTCTCCACGCGGCCGTTGAAGCTCGATCTGGAGGAGCTGGGACAGCTCAAGCGGCCTAGCGTGCTGCACTGGGATCTCAATCACTTCGTCGTGTTGAAAGACGTCACGGCCAGGCGGGTGGTCATCCACGATCCGGCCCGTGGCGCGCGGTCGTTGAGCTTCGAAGAGGCGTCGCGCCACTTCACCGGTGTCGCGCTGGAGCTTTCCCCAGGCGCCGATTTCAAGCCGATCGCCGCGCGCCGACACGTCACCCTGCGGGCGCTTACGGGCAAGTTCCATGGGATCGTATCGGCCCTGCTGCACGTCCTCGCGTTGGCCGTGGTGCTGGAGCTATTCACGCTGGTCAGCCCGTTCTTCATGCAATGGGTCATCGATCAGGTCCTGGTCTCGGCCGATCGCGACCTGCTGACCTTGTTGGGTATCGGCTTCCTCGGCGTCACCGTTTTCCAGGCCGCCTTCACCGCAGCGCGTTCATGGACCCTGACCTGGTTGGGCGCCACGGTCAGCGTGCAATGGCAGACCAATCTGGTGCGGCAACTCCTGAAACTGCCGCTGGACTGGTTCCAGAAGCGTCATGTGGGCGACGTAGTGTCGAGGCTGGGGTCGGCGCAGACCATCCAGAAGACGCTCACGACGCAGTTCATCGGCTCCCTGCTCGATGGAGTCATGGCCATCACGACGTTGGTGGTGATGGGCTTCTACAGTGTGCCGCTTACCCTGTGGGTGGCGGGCGTGTTCGTCCTCTATGGCCTGCTGCGCTGGATCTTCTTTCGGCCTCTCCGGCGGGCAACCGAAGACCAGATCGTTTACGCCGCCCGCCAGCAGAGCGAGTTGCTGGAATCCATCCGCGGCGTGCTGCCGGTCAAGCTGGCCAACCAGCAGGATGAGCGCTCCGCGCGCTACGCCAATGCCACAGTCGAGACCACCAACCGAGATGTCGGCGTGCAGAGGCTGACGATCGCGTTCAGCGCCAGCAATCAGATGATTTTCGGCTTGGGGCGGGTAGCCCTGGTCTGGATCGCCGCACTGCAGGCCCTCGATGGCAACCTTTCGGCCGGCATGATGATCGCCTTCGTCAGCTTTGCCGATCAGTTCACCAGCCGGGCTGGCGGGCTGATCGACAAGTGGGTCGACTTCCAGATGCTCGGGCTGCATGCCGAGCGCCTCGCCGACGTGGCCTTGACCGAGCCGGAGCCCGAAGACACTTCCACTTGGACCGGCTCCCTCCAGGACTCGAGCATCGAGTTGCGCCACGTGAGCTTTCGCTATGCGGACGGTGAGCCCTGGGTGTTGAAGGACTGCAACCTGCGGATCGAGTCCGGCGAATGCGTTGCAATCACCGGACCTTCCGGCTGCGGCAAGACGACCCTCGTCAAGATCGTCCTGGGATTGCTGGAACCCACCGAGGGCGAGGTCTTCTTCGGCGGCGTGCCGCTGCGCAAGATCGGCGTGAAGCGATTCCGCAGCATGGTCGGCGCCGTCATGCAGGAGGACCAGCTATTCGCCGGTTCGCTGGCGGACAACATTTCGTTCTTCCAGGCCGGCCAGTCGGACGAGCGGGTCGAGGCAGCGGCTCGCATGGCGGCGGTCCATGAGGAGATCGCGCGCATGCCGATGGGCTACCAGACGCTTGTGGGCGACATGGGCTCGAGCCTTTCCGGCGGCCAGAAACAACGGGTGATCCTCGCTCGCGCCCTGTATCGCGAGCCGAAGCTGTTGCTGCTCGACGAGGCGACCAGCCACCTGGATGTGGAAAGGGAGCGGCTCATCACACAGGCCATCAGGGGCCTGGATGTCACCAGGGTGATCATCGCCCACAGGCAGGAAAGCGTCTCGAGCGCGGATCGCGAAATCAGCTTGGCAGCACATGGCCAGGCGAGAGTCGGCCCAGGACGGGCCGATGAGTAAGGGGAAGGGAAGCGATCGAAAGTGCAGTAACGGATCTGTCAATCAACTCAACAGAAAGGAAACGATCATGCAGAAGTTGACCTTCGATCAGGTGAAGAACGTCAATGGCGGCCTTATCTCCGCCGGTCTCGAGTGCGTTGGTGGCGCCATCCTCACCGCGGCTTCCGACGGGCTGTGGCTCCTCGTGGGTGGTGCCATGGTGGAAGCGGGCGCCTGTTACGACTTCGGCTACGAGCTCGGCGAGGCCATGAACTGAGCGCATTCATAGCAGCCTGGACCCCGCATGGGGTCCAGGCTTCTTGTTTCCCGGAGGACTGTATGAAGCTTGCCAAGACGAAGCTGCGCTCGGCGTTCACTTGCCTGGGCATCGCGTTGATCGTGATCGGTGTCGTCCTCAAATACTTCGGCTGGTGACTCTGTCAGCCCCCAACTGACTTCCATTCCATGCGTACGCTCCCATGATCGACTTGTTTCGTTGTGCGGGCACGGTGCTCCTCGCCAGCGTCCTGTTGCTCTCGATCCTGCTCAAGGCCAGGGACAGGCGTCCGGTCGAGCAATGGTTGCGCAACCGTTTCCCCCGCGTGCGTGCGGCCGTGCTGTTCTTCGCGATCATCGGAGCCGAAACTGCCTTGTTGGTGGCGGTGCTGGCCGTTGGGCCACGCAGTACCGGGTTCATGGTTGCCGTCTGCGGAGTCCTGGCGATTTGTGCATGGCTCTTCCGCGTTTTTGGCCGTGGCAAGGTCGGATGCCCCTGTTTCGGCTCCGCCTCGCTGAGCGCGGATTTGCGGGCCGAAGTCGTGTTCCTGCTCGTCCTCGTGGCGGAACTCGTGCTTGGTGGCTTGTCGATGCGCTGGCAGTTGCCGGTTGCCCTGTTCTGCGCGTTCGCTGCTGCCGTGGCCGTGGGTTTCTACGTGCTTTCGCGCGGGCTTGCCTTGCGGGGCTTCACCGGCACACCGGTGGGGGACGCGGGAAAGGAAGGAACCGCGCTCCTGGGCGAAGCCAGCCGGGACGGACGCCCCCTCGCGCTGATTTTCCTGTCCACCCGGTGTCAGGTATGCATGACCTTCTTGAAGTATCTGGAGCAATCCTCGGAACTGTTCGCCACTTGGATCGACTTGCGCCTGGTCATTGATGGCCTGGAAGTGGCCGAAGAAACGCTGTTTGGCGGCAGCACGATCGTCTCCGTGCCTTACCGGCGATTGGCCAATGCGCTGCAGGTAGTCGAAAGTCCCACGATGGTGCTCTGGCGCAAAGGCGTGGTCACGCGATACCGCGGGATCCAGGCATGCAATCTCGCATTGTCGGAAATCGTCCGCGTGACCGTGGCGGGTGCCTGACTTCCGGAGCTTTCGTCGGCGAAGGTAAGAGTTTTCAGGCGGTAGGGACTATGGCGCCACCGGGTTGAGACTACGACCGCCACCACGCTGAATCCGGGCATGTGGGCTCAGACGTTCGGGAAAGCATCGACCTCCACAGGCGCCTTGTGCATCGCCTGACTCACAGCTTCGGGCAAATCCGGATGTTGCGGTTCCTAAAGAGAGACATCCGCTCGTGCCTGCTGGCGGTCCGGGCAGGAACCCCCACGCCGGACCAGCTGCCGACTGCGGCTGCCTCACGCCATCGGTGCAGCACCTGAGGAAACTGCCCAGGCCCGCAACGCCGACGCCTTTTATTTCAACAGCGAGCGCAGCATCCACGCGGTCTTTTCGTGTTCCTTCAAACGCCCCGTCAGCATGTCGGCAGTGCCTTCGTCGCCGCCGTCCTGCGCGACCTTGATGGCGCCGCGGGCGGTGTGGGCGGCGATCTCGTGGCCTTCGACGAGCTGGCGGACCATGTCCTTCCATTCCGGTACGCCCGATTCCTCCTTGATCGAGGTGAGCTTGCCGAACTGGCTGTAGGAGCCCGGCGCGAATACGTCCAGCGTGCGGATGCGCTCGGCGATCTCGTCGGCGGCCAGCCACAACTCGTTGTACTGGGTCTCGAACATGGCGTGCAGGCTGTTGAACTGCGGGCCGGTGACGTTCCAGTGGAAGCTGTGGGTCTTCAGGTACAGCGAATAGGTATCCGCCAGCAGCTTGGAAAGCTGTTCGGCGATGGTCTGGCGATCCTGCGGGGCGATACCGATGTTGGTCATGGAAATCCCTCCTCGTGAGTGGGTACGGGATCCACGGTACCGACTGGCGAGCGCGCCGTGAAATGAATCGTTCCGATGAGGGCCATAGCCTGCGGCTATCATGTGCGGTCCCATGAACGACACGCCGCCCGCATCCTCCGACGAAGCCCGCCTGCGCGCCTTGCGCGAGGCGCTCTCGGGCGTGTCCAGCCGCGACTTCGGCCGGCTGCTGGGACGGTGGCGCGGGCTTTCGCGCCAGCCCGATGCCCGCAAGCTCGACGCACTGGCGGCCGACATCGGCGTCTCGGCGGCGCGGCGCCAGGCGCGCGCCGCGGCCAAGCCGGCGATCCGGCTGGACGAATCACTTCCGATCACTACGCGCGCCGACGAGATCGTCGAACTGATCCGCAAGCACCAGGTCGTGGTGATCGCCGGCGAAACCGGCTCGGGCAAGACCACCCAGCTGCCCAAGCTGTGCCTGGCCGCCGGCCGCGGCGAGGCGGGCATGATCGGCTGCACCCAGCCGCGCCGCCTGGCTGCGCGCTCGGTCGCCCGCCGCGTGGCGGAGGAACTGGGTACGGCGCTGGGCGAACAGGTCGGTTTCCAGGTGCGCTTCACCGACCAGGTCTCCGAGCGCACGCTGGTCAAGTTCATGACCGACGGCATCCTGCTGGCCGAGACGCAGGGCGATCCGTGGTTGTCGTCCTACGACACGGTGATCATCGACGAGGCGCACGAGCGCAGCCTCAACATCGACTTCCTGCTCGGCTACCTCAAGCGCCTCGCCCAGAAGCGGCCGGAGCTGAAGATCATCGTCACCTCGGCGACGATCGACACCGCACGCTTCGCCCAGCATTTCAACGACGCGCCAGTGGTGTCGGTCGAGGGGCGCGCTTACCCGGTCGAGGTCCGCTGGCGCGCCGCCGACGCTCTGGAAGCGCACCCGGTGCGCGACCGCGGCCCCCACCCGCGGGACGCGTCCGACCGCGTCCAGCAGGGCAGCGCCGAACACATCGGCCTGGTGCTCGACGAGATCATGGCCGACCGCAGCCTCGGCAGCGGCCCCGGCGACGTACTGGTGTTCCTCCCCGGGGAGCGCGAGATCCGCGACGCGCACCTGCTGCTTTCGCGCCGCCAGTACCGCGAGACCGAAGTGCTGCCGCTGTACGCGCGCCTGTCGGCGGCCGACCAGGATCGCGTGTTCAAGCCCGGACCGAAGCGGCGCATCGTGCTGGCGACCAACGTGGCCGAAACCTCGTTGACCGTGCCGCGCATCCGCTACGTCGTCGACACCGGCAGCGCGCGGGTGATGCGCTATAGCCAGCGCAGCCAGCTGGAGCGGCTGCACGTCGAGCCGGTCTCGCAGGCGGCGGCCGACCAGCGCAAGGGCCGCTGCGGGCGCATCGGCCCGGGCATCTGCTATCGCCTGTACGGCGAGTCGGATTTCGAGACCCGTCCGCGCTACACCGACCCGGAACTGCTGCGCTCGTCGCTCGCCAACGTCATCCTGCGCATGCTCTCGCTGAAGCTCGGCGAGGTGGAGGATTTTCCCTTCCTGGAAGCGCCCGATCCGCGGATGGTGGCCGACGGCTACCGGCGCCTGGCGGAGATCTCCGCCATCGACGAGCGCCGGCACCTGACCGCCATCGGTCGCCAGCTGGCGCGACTGCCGATCGACGTGCAGCTGGCGCGCATGCTAGTCGAGGCGCAGGAACGCCATGCCCTGCGCGAGTTGCTGGTGGTGGTGGCGTTCCTGTCCATCCAGGACCCGCGCGAGCGTCCCGCCGATGCGCGGCAGCAGGCCGATGCGGCGCATGCGGCGTTTGCCGATCCCAAATCCGATTTCGTCGGCGTGCTCAACCTGTGGCGCGAGTACACGAAGGCGCACGAGGAGCTGACCCAATCGAAACTGCGCGACTGGTGCGGGCGGCATTTCCTGTCGTTCCTGCGCATGCGCGAGTGGCGCGAGCTGCACCGGCAGCTGTTGCTGGTGGTGGCGGAGCTGGGGTGGACGCTGGACGCCAGCGCAAAATCTGCTCCCTCTCCCCTCCGGGGAGAGGGTTGGGGTGAGGGGACACCCTCGCGAAAGAGCCCGGCTCAAGTCCGAAGTGCCCCAGCTCGCGCTTCGCGCAGCGAGGCGCAAGGGTCGCGCCGCGCCAGGAAAGCCCCGGGCGAGCCCCAGCCCCTCACCCCAGCCCTCTCTCCGGAGGGTAGCGAGGTCGAGGCAAGTCCCGAACAATACGAAGCGATCCATCGCTCATTGCTCGCCGGTCTTCCTACCCAGGTCGGCCACAAGGACGAGAAGGGCATCTACCGCTCCACCCGCGAGCGCCGGTTCCAGGTCTTCCCCGGCTCGGCGCTGGCGAAGACGCCGCCCGCCTGGCTGTTCGCCGCGCAGATCCTCGACGTCGGCGGCCGAGTCTGGGGCATGAGTTGCGCGCGCGTGGAACCGGCCTGGATCGAGCAACAGGCCGCGCATCTGGTCAAGGGCAGTTGCCGCGATGCGCACTGGTCGCGCAAGCGCGGCACGGTGGTCGCCTACGAGCAGGTCAGCCTGTTCGGGCTGACCCTGGTCGAGCGTCGCCCGGTCACGTTCCAGAAACAGGATCCGGCACTCGCCCATGCGATCTTCCTGCGCGAAGCGCTGGCACGCGGCGACCTCGATGCGCGCGCGGATTTCGTGCGCGCCAACCAGCGCGTGCTCGACCAGGCGCACGAGATCGAGGCCAAGCAGCGCCGCGAAGGCCTGCTGCGCGGCGAGGACGAGCTGGCGGCATTCTTCGACGGCAAGTTGCCGGAGGATGTTGCCAGCACGCGCGCCCTCGATGCCTGGTACAGCCGTGCGCGTCCCGCCGAGCAGGCCGCGCTGCGCTGGTCGCTGGACGAGGTGATGGCCGGCGGTGCCGGGCTCGACCCGAAGGCGTTTCCCGCCACGCTCGACCTTCCGCCACAGCGCTACAAGCTCGAATACCGCTTCGTTCCCGGCGACGAGGCCGACGGCGTCACCCTGCAGCTTCCCCTGGCGATGCTAAACGCGCTGCCCGCCGCCCGCTGCGAGTGGCTGGTGCCGGGCCTGCTGGCCGACAAGGTGGCCGAACTGATCCGCGGTCTGCCCAAGGCCCTGCGGCGCAACTTCGTGCCCGCGCCGGACTTCGCGCGCGCCTTCGTGGAAGCCGAGGCGCCGCGCGAGCAGCCGTTGGTCCCGGCACTCGCCGCTTTCCTCAAGCGCGCCACGGGCGTGGACGCGCCGCCCTCCGAATTCGCGGCGGTGGAACTGCCGCCGCACCTGAAGATGCGCTATCGCCTGCACGACGAGCGCGGCAGGACGCTGGCCACCGGCCGCGACCTCGCCGCATTGCGCGCGCAATGGGAAACGCAGGCCCGCGAAGCCTTCTCGCGCAAGACCGACGTCGAGCTGACGCGCGAGGACGTCACCCGCTGGGACTTCGAGGAGATTCCCGCGCAGGTACGTTCCGAAGGCGGCCTGAGCGCCTTCCCGGCACTGGTCGACCTGGGCGAGGCGGTGGCGCTGCGCGTGTTCGAACGCCACGACGAAGCCCGCGCGGCGCATCTGAAAGGTGTCGAGCGGCTGCTGCGCAACGCGCTGGCCAGCGACATGAAGCAGGCCCGTCGGCGCCTGCCCATCGCCAATCCGCTGTCGCTGAAATACGCGCCCCTTGGCAGCGTGGAATCCCTGCGCGAGGACCTGGTCGAGGGTGGCTTTGCCGACCTGCTGGCGACGCACGACCGGGACGCGCGCACGGCCGGCGACTTCGAGGCACTACGCACCGCCCTTGCACGCGAGCTGTTCGGCGCAGCCGTCGAGCGATTGAAGCTGGTCGAACCGGCCATCGAGGCCCAGGCCGATCTCAAGCCCTGGCTGGAACCCCCGTTGATCGGCTTCGCCCGCGCCAGCTATGACGACCTGCGCGAGCAGCTCGACGCGCTGCTCGCGCCCGGCTTCGCGCGTGAACTGCCGAACGCGCGCCTGGCGCACTACCCGCGCTACCTCAAGGCCATGCGCCTGCGCGCCGAACGGCTGCGCCAGGACCCGGCCAAGGACCAGCAGCGCATGCTCCAGGTGCTGCCGTACTGGCGCGAGTACCTCCGGCACCAGGCCGGCGGCGCGGCAGACCTCGACGAACTGCGCTGGTTGATCGAGGAATGGCGCGTCTCGTTGTTCGCGCAGGAACTGAAGACCGCCGAACCGGTGTCGGCCAAGCGCCTGGCGCGGGCGCTGGAGGCCCTGGGGTGATCGGCCAGCCGTCGGGCTGAACGCTGCGCTCCGTTTGCCCCGCAAGCGGGAAGGGAGCGTGAGCGAGGCGTTCCGGGGGCAGAATCCTTGCGTCGCCACGCGGCGCAGGGCACGCGGCGCAGGGTGTGCGCCCGGATGGGGCAGGTTGCGGGGGAACCTTCCGCCACGGTCTCCGGCACGGACCTTCTTCTAGAATGTCCCTTCCCATGTCCCAGCCCACCCATCCCGCATCCACCCGCCTGACTCAATGGCACGCCCGCGCGGCCGCGCTGCCGCCGCTGGCGGATGCTCTGGCGACCTGCACGCCGGCGAACGAGGCCGAATGCGCGGACGTGCTGGACCTGCTCGCCATGCTCGGCTGCGATGCGCAGACACAGGCCGCCGCGGTGTGGTTCGAGCTGGCGCAGGGCGACCCGGCAGCTTGGCAGGCTCGCGCGCCGTCGCTGCCGCTGGAAGTGCAGCGGCTGGTCGAAGGCCAGCTCGCCGCGCAGAAGGTCTGGGCCCTGCACGCGCAGCGCGAGACCGGCACGCACGAGGGCCTGCGCCGGCTGCTGCTGGCGATCATCCGCGACCTTCGCGTGGTGTTCGTACTGCTGGCTCGGCAACTGGCGAAAATGCGTGGCGCGACGGCATTGCCCGAAGCCGAGCGCATGGCGCTGGCCAGGCTCACCCGGGACATCCACGCGCCGCTCGCCAACCGGCTCGGCATCTGGCAATTGAAGTGGGAGCTGGAGGACCTCGCGTTCCGCTACCTGCAGCCGGACACCTACAAGCGCATCGCGCGCCTGCTGGACGAGCGCCGCGCCGACCGCGAGGCGTTCATCGCGCAGGTGCTCGCCGAGCTCGGCGCCGCCCTGGAAGCGGCCGGCATCAAGGCCGACCTCGCCGGTCGTCCGAAGCACATCTATTCCATCTGGAAGAAGATGCACCGCAAGGGACTGGAATTCTCCGACCTGTACGACATCCGCGCGGTGCGCATCCTGGTCGACAGCGTGGCCGACTGCTACGGCGCGCTGGGCGTGGTGCACGCGCAGTGGCAGCACCTGCCACGCGAGTTCGACGATTACCTCGCACGCCCCAAGGGCAACGGCTACCGCTCGCTGCACACCGCGGTGATCGGTCCGCAGGGCAAGACGCTGGAAGTGCAGATCCGCACCCATGCCATGCACCGCGACAACGAGCTGGGCGTCGCGGCGCACTGGCGCTACAAGGAGGGCGGCGGCGCCGATGCCGAGTTCGAGGCGAAGATCGCCTGGATGCGCAAGCTGCTCGAACCGCGCGCGGACGAGGAGGTAGCCGCGGAGCTGCGCACCGAGTTGCTGGAAGACCGCGTCTACCTGCTCACGCCCAAGGGCGAGGTGTTCGACCTGCCGCACGGCGCCACCGTGCTCGACTTCGCCTATTACGTGCACACCGAGGTCGGCCATCGCTGT
Organism: Frateuria sp. GZRe14; assembly: GCF_051900395.1. Classification (NCBI taxonomy): domain Bacteria; kingdom Pseudomonadati; phylum Pseudomonadota; class Gammaproteobacteria; order Lysobacterales; family Rhodanobacteraceae; genus Frateuria; species Frateuria sp. GZRe14. The sequence continues at coordinate 877,118 of NZ_JBHZGJ010000001.1, forward strand.
CGCGGCGCGAAGGTCAACGGGCGCATCGTGCCGCTCACGCACCAGCCGCGCAGTGGCGACCGCGTGGAAATCGTCACCGCGAAGAACGCCGAACCGAGCCGCGACTGGCTCTCGCCGCACCATGGCTACCTCAACACCAGCCGTGCCCGCGAGAAGGCGCGGTCCTGGTTCCACCGCATCGCGTTCGACGCCAACCTTGCCGCCGGTCGCGCGCTGCTCGAACGCGAGCTCAGGCGGCTCGCGCTGCCCAACGCCGACCTGTCGAGACTGCCCGCCCATTTCCACCTGAAGACGCACGAGGAACTGCTGGTCGCGCTCGCGCTTGGCGAGGTCAGCGCTGGCCAGATCGCGCGCGTGCTGCAGGAAGCGGCACACCCGGTCGAACCCGCGCCGCCGCCGGCGCAGCCGGTCGCGCGCCACGTCACGCCCGACCATGGCGCGCTTCGCATCGAGGGCGTGGGCAACCTGCTCACCGTGCTGGCGCGCTGCTGCCAGCCGCTGCCGGGCGATCCGGTGCGCGGCTTCATCACCAAGGGCCGCGGCGTATCGGTACACCGCGCCGACTGCGCCAGCCTGGCGCGGCTGGCGCGACGCGATCCGGACCGCGTGATCGACGTCGAGTGGGGTCGCGCCACGGCGCAGTCCTACCAGGTCGACGTCGAGCTGCACGGCTTCGACCGCAAGGGCCTGCAGAAGGACGTGATGAACCTGATCAGCAACGTCGGCACGCCGATCGTGGCGTCCTCCAGCCGGCTGGAAAGCCGCACCGGCGAGGTGGAGATGCGCTTTACCCTGCGCGTGCGCGATTTCGGGCAGCTCTCGTCCCTGCTCGGCAAGCTGGTGGCGCTGCCCAATGTCGTGGAGGCGCGGCGCGTCAGCGCAAGCTGAATGCACCAGTTTCACCGGCGGGCGCGTGAAGTGGGCGATGCTAAGCTGGATCCGTTGCCAGGACAGCTTTGGACCATGAGCGGACGCAGAGACCAAGACAGCCGGGACGGACGCGCCGAACCCACGCTGGGCGACCTGGGCGACCTGGACGCACCGCGCCCGCGCGCGGACGATCCGGACGACCGCTTGCCGCCGATCGCCTTCCATACGCCGCGGCGCCCGCCACCCGCGCGCCGTCGGCGCCTGCGCCTGCGCAGCTGGCACCTGGTCGCGCTGGTGGTCGTGTTGCTGCTCGGCGCGGGCGTCTGGGCGCTGCGCGAATACCAGAACAGCCTGCGCGACATGGTCCCGCGCACGGAACTGAATGACGTCCTGAGCCGCGCCGACAAGGCGTTGCAGGACGGCCACCTGGACGGCACCGACGGCACGAGTGCGCGCGAGCTCTACCAGGGAGCCCGCGCGCTCGAACCGGACAACGACCGCGCCCGCGACGGCCTGCACCAGGTCGGCATGGCCGAACTTTCGCGCGCCGACACCGCTTTCCGCGCCGGTCGCCTTGACGAGGCGCAGCAGGAACTCACCGTCGCCCGCGAACTGCTCGGCGGCGGCAGTGACGTCGACCGGCTCGACGGGATGATCCGGCAGGCGCGTGGCGCCGCGCAGCCGGCCGACGACTTGGTCGAACGCGCGCAGCAGGCGCTCAACGCAGGCAAGCTCACCGGCCAGGACGGCGCCGGCGCGCTCTACCAGCAGATGCTTGCCGCCGATCGCGACAACGCGGTGGCCCAGCACGGCCTGGATCAGGTCGGCAGCGGCCTTGCCGCACAGGCGCGCGCCGCGCTCGCCCATGGCGACGCGACCACCGCTGCCACCATCATCGACCAGCTGACCGCGCTGCTTCCCAGCTACGGCGACCTGCCCGCGTTGCGCGCCGCGCTCGCGCAGGCGCAGCACCAGGACGACGGCGCCCTGCTCGACGCCATTTCGCAGGGCCAGCAGGCCTTGCGCGACGGCCGTATCGCGGGCGAGGGCGACGAGACCGCGCTGGCGCACTTCCAGGCCGCGCTCAAGCTCGATCCCGGCAATGTGCAGGCCCGCGCAGGCCTGGGCCAGGTCGCCCAGGCACTGGTGGTACAGGCCAACGCGGCGCTCGATGCCGACGACACCGACCAGGCCTCCCGCCTGCTCGACCAGGCCGAGGCGCTGGCGCCCAAGTCCGCCGATCTCGCCGCCGCGCGGGCGCGGCTGAACACCAAGGCCGCGCGAGCCACGCCGCCTGCCACGCAGCCCGCAGCCACGCCGCCGGCGCCGACCGCCGCCAAGCCGGCGCAACCTGCGCCCGAAGCCGAACCGCCGCCACCCCCGCCGCCGGAACTGACCGCCGACCAGATCGAACAGGTGGCCGAACTGGTGCGCCGGGCACGTACCGCCGCCACGCAGGGCCTGATCATGCTGCCGCCGGGCGAGAGCGCGTACGACCTCTACCGCAACGCGCTGGCCATCGACGGCAACAACCAGGCCGCGCTGCAGGGGCTGGAAGACCTGCCCAACCTGGTCGTGCAACTGTTCAACCAGGCACTCGCCAGCAGCGACCTGGACAAGGCCGGCGAATTGCTCGGCGCGCTTGGGGACCTCTCGCCCGGCGACTCCAACGAAAGCGTGTTGCGCGAGCGGCTGGTCGACGCCTGGCTGGACCAGGCCGAGCAGCAGCTCGACCGCGGCGACCGCGCCAACGCGGCGCAGTCGATCGAGCAGGCACGCCGGCTCGCGCCGTACCTGCCGCGCGTGAGCGAACTGTCGCGGCGCCTGCAATCCGGCCACTGACCGGGGATCGCATGACCGTCGTGGTGTTCGGGGCCAGCGGCCAGATCGGCCATTTCCTGTTGCCGCGCCTGCGCGCGCGCGGCGAGCCGGTGATCGCGGTGAGCCGCGAGCCGCATGCCGACAGCGAGGGCGTGCGCTGGGTGCGCGGTGGCCTGCCCGATGCGGTGCCCACGCTGTCGGCCGTCTCCGCCATCGTCAGTTACGGACCGCTGCAGCCGTTCGCCCGCTGGCTCGCCGCGGCAGCGCCAACCGGTTCGCCGTGCGTCGTGGCCACCAGTTCGATGAGCGCGCAGAGCAAGGCCGCTTCCGAGGTGCCGGCCGAGCGCGAGATCGCGCGGCAACTGCAGCAGGGTGAAGCGGAACTGGTGGCCGCCTGCGAAGTGCTGGGCTGCGCCTGGACCGTATTGCGGCCGACACTGATCTACGGCGCTGGCAGCGACAAGAGCCTGACCCCGCTCGCGCGCCGGGCGATGCGCACCCGTGCGTTTCCGCGCCCCATCGGTGGCGGCCTGCGCCAGCCCGTCCACGCCGACGACATCGCGCTGGCCACGCTGGCCGCGATCGATCGACCCGCCGACCGCGTGCTGATGCTCGGCGGTGGCGAGCGGCTGACCGCGGGCGACATGTTTGCCCGCGTCCAGCGCAGCCTGCCGATGGCGACCTTGCCGTTGCCGGTCCCGACCTGGCTGCTGCGCCTGGTCCGCCATGCAGTGCCGCGGTTGCGCGGCCCCCTGGCGCGACTGGATGCCGATCTGGTCGCCGACAACAGCGAGCTGGAACGCCTGCTCGACGTGCATCCGCGACCGTTCCGGCCGGATGCGCGGTGTTGGGAGCCGGGCTGACCCTTTTTGCGCGGGCGGGCGGGAAACGCACCACCCGGTTTGCCCGCCCCGTGCCATCCGTACGCCCGCGCCACGCCACATCCCGCCGCCCACGTTCAGATGCGCGCCGGGTGGCACGCCCTATCATCGGAGCCCACCTTGGATCCAGGTTCCCAACCTTGGCACTGATCTCTCGCATGGGCGCGTTCGCGCGCCACAGCTGGCGCTGGCTGCGCATCCCTTTCTGGGTCGTGCTCGGCCTGGGGCTGGGTTTCGTGCTGCCGTACACGCTGATCCTCAACAAGCGCGTGCAGGACCGTTTCAACGACCTGGTGTTCGCCGTGCCCACGCGCGTATATGCGCGTCCGCTGGAACTGGCCGCCGGCGTACCGATGTTGCCGTCCGCGCTGGAACTCGAACTGACCTTCGCCGGCTACATCCACGATGCCGCCGGCAGCGTGCCGGGCACCTGGACGCGCAATGGCAGCCGCTACGTGATCTCCTCGCGTGGCTACGCCGGTCCGGACGGCGGTGAACTGCCCAAGCGCATCCGCGTGACACTGGGCCGCGGCCAGGTCGAGTCGCTCGCCGAGGCGGCCAGCGGCGCGCCGATCAAGCTCGCCCACCTGGATCCGGCACGCATCGCCACCGTCTACGGCTCGCAGCAGGAAGAGCGCCGCATCGTGCGGCTGGCCGACGTGCCGCCGCTGCTGGTGAGCGGCCTGCAGGCGGTCGAGGACCGCGACTTCAAGCATCACATCGGCCTCGATTTCAGCGCGATCCTGCGCGCCGCCTTCGCCAACCTCCGCGCCGGCCACACGGTGCAGGGCGGCTCCACGCTGACCCAGCAGCTGGTGCGCAACCTGTTCCTGGACCGCAGCCAGAACCTGGTGCGCAAGTTCAACGAGGCGCTGCTCTCGCTGCTGATCGAGGCGCATTACTCCAAGGACCGCATCCTGGAGGCCTACATCAACGAGGTCTTCCTGGGCCAGCAGGGCAACCAGGCGGTGCACGGCTTCGCCGCAGGCGCCGAGTTCTACTTCGGCCGCCGGCTGGAGGACCTGCGGCCGCAGGAAATCGCGCTGCTGGTGGGCATGGTCAAGGGCCCGAGCTACTACGACCCGCGCCGCTTCCCCAAGCGCGCGCTGGCGCGGCGCAACCTGGTGCTGAAGGAGTTCTACGACACCGGCCTGCTTGGCGCCGGCCAGGTCAACGCCGCGCAGGCCGCGCCGCTGGACATCGCGACGAACGCGCAGCTGCCGCACAACCGCTTCCCGGCGTTCATGCAGCTGGTGCGCGCGCAGATCACCAACGACTTCGACGACGAGACATTGCGCAACGGCAAGCTGTCGATCTTCACCACGCTCGACCCCGCCGCGCAGCTCTACGCCGAGCAGGCGATCACCACCGCCATCAAGAACATGGGCAAGCGCGGCGACAAGGTGCAGGCGGCCGGTGTGGTCACCGATACCGACAGCGGCAGCGTGCTGGCGGTGGTCGGCAGCAAGACGCCCGGCGACCCCGGCTTCAACCGTGCGCTCGATGCGCGCCGGCCGATCGGCTCGCTGGTCAAGCCCTTCGTCTACCTGGTGGCGCTGACCGATCCGGCGCACTGGAACCTGGGCACGCCGCTGGACGATTCGCCGATCATGCTGCGCCAGCCCAATGGCAAGACCTGGATGCCGCAGAACGACGACAACCAGTCGCACGGCTTCGTGCCGATGGTCGACGCGCTGGCGCATTCGTGGAACCTGGCGACGATCCACCTGGGCCTTGCCGTCGGCGTGCAGCGGGTCAGGGCGTTCCTGGAGTCGTTCGGCTTCACCGACATCAATCCGAGTCCCTCGATGCTGATCGGCGCGGTCGACATGTCGCCGTTCCAGGTCGCCCAGCTCTACGAATACGTGGCCGCCGACGGCCACGCGCTGCCGCTGCTGGCGGTGCGCGGCGTGGTCGACGGCGAGGGCCATACCGTCAAGCGTTATGAGATCGAAGGCGGCAAGGGCGAATACCAGCAAGCGGTGCGGCTGGTCACCTGGGCGATGCAGCAGGTAGCCGAGTACGGCACCGCGCACAGCCTGGGCGACTCCTCGCTGGCCTGGCTCAACGCCGCCGGCAAGACCGGCACCAGCAACGACATGCGCGACAGCTGGTTCGCCGGCTTCACCGCCGACCGCCTCGCGGTGTTCTGGATGGGCCGAGACGACAACAAGCCGACCGGCCTGTTCGGCGCCACCGGCGGCCTGCGCGCCTGGCAGGACCTGTTCCGCCACCTGCCCACGCGCCCCCTTTCGCCGCAGCCGGGCGAGGGCCTGGAAATGGCCTGGATCAATCCGGTCGACGGCAAGCCCACGCAGCCCGAGTGCGAGGGCGCGCGCCAGTTCCCGGTCGTCGCCGGCTCGCTTCCGGCCGATAGCGAGGGCTGCTTCTGGCAGCGCATCGGCAACTTCTTCGGCGGCGACGGCAACACGCCCGCGCCCGCCGCTTCCACGCTTCCCTAGAGACCCTTTCGATGTTTTCCGTTTCGCGCTTTCGTTTTGCCTCCGCCACGCTCGCCACGCTGCTGCTCGCCGGCTGTTTCAGTGTCCCGCCGCAAGAAGAAAAGCCGGTGCTGCCAGCCCACGACATGGTCAGCGCAATTCGCGCAGCCGGCGCTCGCGAGCAGTCGGTCATCGACGTGGCGCCCTTGCGCGACCCCGGCGTCAGTGCCTGGCAGGACGCGGCCCAGGCGGACGAACGCGCTGGCCGTTACGCCGATGCGGCCGCCAAGCTCGACCAGGCACTGAAGCTCAATCCCGACTCGCCGGACCTGTTGCAGGACCGCGCCGAAGTGGCGATCCGCCTGCATGACTACACCAGTGCCGAGCGCCTGGCGCGCCATTCCTGGTCGCTCGGACCGCAACTCGGGCCGCTGTGCGCACGCAACTGGCAGACGGTGGTCGAGATCCGCCAGCAGGCCGGCGACAAGAACGGCGCCATCGCGGCGCGCAAGGGCGTGCAGGACTGCCACAAGGAGGGCGTCCCGCGTTACTGAGGGCTTAGCTCCCCAAAGGAGGAAGGGGAGCAGGTAGCGTTCAGAGCAGCGCGGCGAGCAACATCACGATACCCACGATGCTCACCGCCCAAACCAGCGTGCGCAGGTAGGGAATGCCCGCCGCATACACCGGCACGTAGACCAGCCGCGCCCAGAAATACAACTGCGCGCCGAGCGCGCTGGTTGCATCCTGTTTGCCCATCGCGACCACCGCGAGCACCAGCGCGGCAAAGAACGCGAATGTCTCCAGGAAATTGGCGCGCGCGCGGTCCAGCCGGCCAGGGACGCCGGTCAACGGCGCCGCAGACCCGTCCCTTGCGCTGGCCGCCCAGCCCGGGCCGCGCTGGGCCATCGAGCCGACCGCCGCAATGGCGATCTGCGCCAGCCCCAGGATCACGCTCCATACCAGCATCTGCAGTTCGGTCGTCATCGGTGCTCCCAGGTTCGAGGTGGTGCCATCGGCGGGGCGGGGCGCATTCGGCGTCCTGCCGGTTCGTTGCTCAGCGACTTGCTTCGGGCCGCAAATGCAGCATCAGGCCGCCGCATATGAGCGCGAATCCGATGCGCGGGGCAACCAGCGCCACGAGCGCGGCGGCCAGGAAGACTGCCAGCACGACCAGCGACCGCCGCCGCGCGAGCCGCCGCGGGCGTTCGGGCAGATGGACCGCCGTGGCAAGTACCTGGCGTTCGAAGACGTTGTAGGCGGTGTCGATGCAGACGAAGAGTCCGGCATAGAACACCATCGGCGCCGAGGCGAGCCCGGTGCGCGCGATCCAGGAGGTCGCAAAAGGCAGCAGCGACACCAGGAAAAGGTGGGCGAAATTGATCCATATCAGCCCGAGTGTTGGCTGATCGGCGAGCCGCATCAGATGGTGGTGGTTGATCCAGATGACGGCGATGAAGAGATAGCTCACCGCATAGCTGATCGCCGTGGGCCACAACGGCACCAGCGCCGAGAACGACGGCCGGTCGGGTGCCTCCAGTTCCAGCACCATGATCGTCACGATCACGGCAAAGACGGCATCGGAGTAGGCGGCCAGCCGTTCCGCCGTGGCCTTCTTTTCCCCACCCATGGCGCGCTTCCCGGAAAAGTTGCCGCCATGGTGCGCCGGCACCCGGGTCGCTCGCCAGTGCGCCCCCGCCTCGGCTCGGCGATACTTGCTCGATGACCGATCCTGAAGACATCGGCGCGCTGCTCGGCGCCGACGGCCCGTTTGCCCGCGAGCTGCCCAACTTTGCCCCGCGCCTGGCGCAACAGGCGATGGCCCGCTCGGTCGCCGACGCCATCGCCAACCGCGACACGCTCATCGCCGAGGCCGGCACCGGCACCGGCAAAACCTACGCGTACCTCGTGCCGGCGCTGCTCTCGGGCGAGCGGGTGATCGTCTCCACCGGTACCAAGGCGCTGCAGGACCAGCTCTATTTCCGCGACCTTCCCAGGGTGCGCGCGGTGCTCGGCACGCGCGGCAAGGCGGCGCTGCTGAAGGGGCGCGCCAATTACCTGTGCCTCTACCGGCTCGACCAGACCGTGCGCGAGGGCGGCACCTTCGAGCGCACGGAGGCCTCGCAGCTGGCCGCCATCCGCGCCTGGTCGGCACGCACCCGCGCCGGCGACCGCATGGAACTGGCCGAGGTCCCGGAGGAATCGCCGCTATGGCCGCGGGTCACCTCCACGCCGGAAAACTGCCTGGGCGTCGAGTGCCCGTTCTTCGACGACTGCCACGTCGTCAAGGCGCGCCGCGAGGCGCTGGAAGCGGACCTGGTGGTGGTCAACCATCACCTGCTGTTCGCCGACCTCGCGCTCAAGCAGGAAGGCTTCGGCGAGATCCTGCCCGGCGCCGGCGCGTTCATCCTGGACGAGGCGCACCAGGTGCCCGAGCTGGCCGGCCAGTTCTTCTCGCAGAGCGTGAGCGCGCGCCAACTTGGTGACCTGGCCGCGGACGCACTGCGCGAATGCACCGGCGTCACCGGCGCCATCGGCCTGCTGCTGGAACCGGTCGAGGCGCTGCAGGATGCCCTGCGCCGGCTGCGCCTTGCCATGGACGCGCTGCCCACGCGTGGCCCGTTCCAGCAACTGGACGCGTTGGCCACTGTGCACGAAGGACTCCGGGATCTCGGCGAACTGCTCGCGGCCTTCACCGACCTGCTCGCCTCGCAGGCCGAGCGCTCGCGCGGCCTTGCCAATGTGCACGAGCGCGCGGCCGCGCTCGCCGAACGGCTCGACCGCATCGTCGAAGGCGGCGGCGCCGAGGACGTTCGCTGGTACGAACTCTTCCCGCGCGGCTTTTCTCTCCACGCCACGCCGCTGGACCTCGCCGCGCCACTGCGCGCCATGCGTGAGCGCACCGGCGCGGCATGGATCCACACCTCCGCCACGCTCTCGGTCGCCGGCAGCTTCGACCACTTCGCCCGCCAGCTCGGCCTGGACGATCCGCAGGCGCTGCATCTGGACAGCCCGTTCGACTACGCCAGCCAGGCCCTGTGCTACCTGCCTGCCGGCCTGCCCGATCCCAACGCACGCGACCATACCGAACGGGTGATCGAGGCCGCGCTGCACGTACTCGAAGCCTCCCACGGCCGCGCCTTCCTGCTGTTCACCTCGCACCGCGCGCTGCGCCGCGCGGCCGAACTGCTGGCCGACCGCGTGCCGTGGCCGCTGTTCGTGCAGGGCAGCGCGCCGCGCCACCAGCTGCTCGAGGACTTCCGCGCCAGCGGCCACGGTGTGCTGCTCGGGGCGGCGAGCTTCTGGGAAGGCGTCGATGTCGCCGGCGAAGCATTGAGCGTGGTGGTGATCGACAAGCTGCCCTTCGCCGCGCCCGACGATCCGGTGCTGCAGGCACGGCTGGATGCGCTGGAGCAGTCGGGCATCAATCCGTTCATGGGCTGGCAGGTACCTGCCGCCGCGATCGCGCTCAAGCAGGGCGCCGGACGCCTGATCCGCGACGTGCACGACCGCGGCGTGCTGGTGCTCTGCGACCCGCGCCTGACCAGCAAGGGTTACGGCCGCCTGTTCCTCGCCAGCCTGCCGCCGATGCCGCGTACCCGCGAGCTGGCCGACGTGCAGGCGTTCTTCGAGCGCTCCACCCTGCCGATCGCCGGCTGATCCCCTGAAGGAGTGCGCCTGTGCGCGACTGCCATGCATCGCGGTGCCGGTGCACTCCTGCAGAAACCCGCGGGCAATGGATGGCTAGCACCGGCCTGTTGGCGCACTATTCGCCCGGCGCCTGAGACGGCCGCATCCGCGGTCGTAGGCGAACCGGGAGCGGACATGGCCAAGGTCATCGGACTGGGTGGGATCTTCTTCAAGTCGCGCGATCCGGGCGCGCTGACGGCGTGGTACGCGCGGTACCTCGGGCTCGAGCCGGAAGCGTGGGGCGGCGTGCGTTTCCAGGAGGATGCGTCGCGCCCGGGCTACCTGCTTTGGACGCCGTTTCCCGCCGACACCACGTACTTCGAGCCGAGCCAGCAGGCCTACATGATCAACTTCCGCGTCGATGACCTGGCCGGGCTGCTGGAGCGCTTGCGCGCCGACGGCGTGGAGGTGGACGAGCGCGTGGACCAGAGCGAGTACGGCGCGTTCGGCTGGATCATGGATCCCGAAGGCAACCGCATCGAACTCTGGCAGCCGCCGGCTTAGGCCCGGCTTGCGGCTGCGACGGGCCGACCCGTGGCGCGACCGGCCGCGGGCGCCGGGTTTTCCGGCACCAGCATCGTCGGCGCCAGGCCGAACATGCGGCGGCAGGTGCGGCTCAGGTGCGCCGAATCGGCGAACCCGGCCTGCTGCGCCGCTTCTGTCCACGAGCCGCCAGCAAGCCCCCGCGCCACCGCGAAACCGACGCGCGCCCACAGCAGGTAGGCGCGGAACGAAATGCCGGTCTGCGCGACGAACAGATGGCGGAAGCGGCTGGGCGACAGGTGCGCCATCGCGGCCGCCTGCGAGAGCGTGAGTTCGGCCCCGGGCTGGTCGCGCACGCGGTCCAGCACCACGGCGATGCGCCGGTCGACGGCCTGCGGTCCGGCGGGCGTGGCGGCCAGGTGTTCGACCACGCGCTGCGCCGCCTCGATGAGCGACTGGTCCGTGCCGCGCGCGTCGAATACGGCATGCAACGCGGCGGCGAGCGCACCCAGGCCGTCATCGGGCAGCAGGCTCACGTCGTGTTCGCCATAACGCGCGAGCAAGGCGCGGCCGGCCAGCGTTTCCGGTTCGACGAACACCATCGCCACCGGCTGGCCGCAGCCGTCGAAGACGTGCCAGCGGTCGGGCATCACGATCGCCGCCGAGGTTTCGTGCCACGTTTCCTCGGCCGCATCGCGGATGCGGATCGGTTGCGCCGCGGCGAGCGTGACCTGGATGGCATGGTGGCTGTGCGGCTGCACCTGTCCGGTGTCGCGGCCGACCCACACGCTCGCGCCCTTCCACAACAACACACGGCCGACGCCACCCGCGCCGCGGCGGGAATCGCTGCCGTTGCCGGCCATGCCTGGGGACATCGCGGGCCTCCGCGTCGAACAGGGACCCGCGAAGGTTAGCCCCTCGATTCAAGCGTGCGGTAGGGGCGGTCCTGAAAATGGCGTCCACGGATCGAGCATCCGTTCCCCTACCCATCGAGGACACGACCATGAACAACACCGACACCTTCGCCTGCCGCTGTGCCAACTGCGCCGGCGCCACCTGCACCTGCGGCTGCCAGGCCGCCCCCGCCAGCCAGCCCGGCTGCGGTTGCGGTTGCGGCATCGGCCAGCCCTGCCGCTGCGGCGAGCCGAACGCCTGAAGTCCTGTCGGCGGCGTGCCCCGTGCACGCCGCCCAAGGCCGCCCATGCGCTACGACCTGATCATCTTCGACCTGGACGGCACGCTTGCCGATTCCTTCCCGTTTTTCGTGAGCGTTCACAACAGCCTGGCCGACCGCCACGGCTTCCGCCGCATCGAGCCGGCCGAGGTCGAGCCGCTTCGCCGGTTGTCGGCGCGCGAGATCATGCAGCGCCTGGGCTTGCCGCGCTGGAAGCTTCCGCTGGTGGCACGCAGCTTCGTGCGGCTGATGCGCGAGGCGGATGTCCGCCTGTTCGACGGCGTCGCCGAGGCGCTGGAAACCCTGCACGTGCGCGGCGTGGCGACCGCGCTGGTCTCTTCCAACACCAGCGACAACTGCCGCCGGATCCTCGGCGACGAACATTGGCGACGGCTGGCGCATGCCGAGTGCGGCGCGTCGATTTTCGGAAAGCGCCGGCGCATCGCGCGCGTGCTAAGGGCCACCGGCACCCTCCCGCCGCGCGCCATCTATGTCGGCGACCAGATCACCGATGGCGAGGCGGCGCGCGCCGCCGGGGTCGATTTCGGCGCTGTCGCCTGGGGCTATGGAGCGCCGCAATCGCTGCAGCGCCTGCTGCCGGCCCATCTGTTTCACTACGCCGACGAACTGGCCATGCTGGCGCACTCTTTGTAGAGCCCGCTGTGGGCGGTGCTCTTCCGCCCAGCCCGGCGATAAGCATCGCCCACCAGTAGCTCCGACCAGGGAATGGGCGCGCCTGCGTTTCCGGCGGGCCCATGCAACCCCGAAGCCGCCAGGCGGCACTTACCGTGGGTTCCGGCGGCAGTTACTCGCTTCGGCCGCCGGAACTGCCCGAAGCGCTTGCATCCGCGCTTCACGCTGGAGGGTCTATTCGGCTCCGGCGGCGGATGCATGCGCCGCCGTGCCGGACTCCGCGGGGGCGGGGTCTGCGTCGAAGGTTCTCGCCAGCCATCGGGGATGCCAGCCATGCGTGCCATACCGGTTTCGTTCGCGGCCGTGCTGTCCATTGCCGTGGGGCTCGGCGGCGTGGTGTGGTCCGCGGCCCGCGCGCAATCGACCCCGCAGACCGAGCCCGCGCCGGCCGCAAGCCAGCCGTCCAGCGGGCTGACCCAGTCCGACATCGCGCGCATGCTCCCGGCCACCGACATGGGCGCGGGCGATTTCCGCAAGGACAACCCGCATCTGCGCCAGGTCGAGGACAGCCCCGCCACCTCGTTCGACGCCGCCCCGATCCCGCACAACCCGCTGGCGCCCGACGCCGACCCCGTCGGTGCGAAGACCTGCGCCGCCTGCCATTCGCTGGAGGACATGCACGCCGCCCACTCCGTGCACGTGCAGGCGTTCAATGCCGGCGCGGCCCACAGCGGTCCGCAGGCGGCCTGCGAGAGCTGCCACGGCCCGGGCTCGGAACACGCGAAGAACCCGACCGAACCCGGCGCGATCATCGCCTTCACCCACGGCGCGAAAACCGACGTGCACACCCAGACCACCGTCTGCCTGGGCTGCCACGCCGGCGGCGCGCGCCAGCACTGGCTTGGCTCGGTGCACGAGGCGCGCGGGCTGTCGTGCGCCGATTGCCACAACCCGATGGCGCGGCTGTCGCCCGAGGGCGTGCTCGCCAAGCCTTCGATCAACGAGGTCTGCGCCACCTGCCACAAGGACATCATGGCCAAGTTCAACCGGCGCTCGCACATGCCGCTGCCGGAAGGGCAGATGGCCTGCACCGATTGCCACAACCCGCACGGCACGCTGACCCGTCCGCTGCTGAAGACCGATACGGTCAACGAGACCTGCTACGCGTGCCACGCCGAGAAGCGCGGACCGTTCCTGTTCGAGCACGCGCCGGTGCGCGAGAGCTGCCTCAACTGCCACGACCCGCACGGCTCCAACCAGCAGACGCTGCTGGTGGCGCCGGTGCCGATGCTGTGCCAGCAGTGCCACACCATGACGCGCCACCCGAACGACCTGCAGGTGCCGACCAACCTGGGCCGCGGGCCGAACCCCGACGAGCGCCTGATGGGCCGCGCCTGCCTGACCTGCCACACCAACATCCACGGCTCGAACAACCCTTCGGGCTCGCGCTTCCACAAATAGGGCGAAAAAGCGGGGGAGGAGCCACGCCATGCGCACCATCCATCCGATGTCCCGCGCCATTCTCCTCGCGCTGCTGGCCGGCGCGCCGCTGGCGCACGCCAGCGACAGCAGCGACACCATGCGCGTGGGCGACATGCAGTACGGCAACGGGCTGGACCCGCGCGGCTGGTCGCCGTTGATGACGCCCGGTCCGGACGGCATGTCGTGGCTGCACCCGGGCATGCTGCGCACGCCCAGTGGCGCGCTCTATCCCTACCCGTACGACTTCGCCGGCAAGCCGTCGGGGCAGGGCGGCGACTGGACCTATTGGGGCCTGCTGCAACTGGGCTACATCCACGTCGGCGGCGACCGCAACGCGGAGTTCTTCCGCCAGTACACCGACTGGAAGAACGGCGCCGCGCTGGGCCTGTTCGCGCTGGGTTTCGACAATCCGAAGACCGGCAGCTACGTCGAGTTCCGCGGCAGCCGGATCAGCGGCGACGACCAGTATTACCGCCTGCGCGCCGGCCGTTACGGACACTACAAGTTCCAGGCGTTCTACCGCGACATCCCGCACACGGTGTCGACCAACGCTTTCCCGATCTGGGACGGCATCGGCAGCAGCAACCTCACCTTGCCGGCGAGCCTCGTCCCGGGCGGCAGCACCATCGCCGCCGTGCAGGCGGCCTCGGCTGCCGCGCCCCGGCGCACCATCGCGCTGACCCGCACGCGCACGGGCCTCAGCCTCGAAGGCGCGCTCTACCGCGACTGGATCGGCTTTGCGTCGATCACCAGCGAGAAGCGTGACGGCACGCGGCTGTGGGGCGGGCCGATGTTCTTCAACTATCCGTTCTTCACCGACACCGGCTCCCCGTTCGGTGGCGACGGCGGCATCATGGAAACGGTCCGGCCGATCGATTTCACCACGACCGACGTCAACATCGGCCTGCGTCGCGTCGGCAAGCTGTGGCACTTCAACGCGCTCTACAGCGGCTCGTTCTTCCGCGACCACAAGAGTTACCTGGACTACCAGAACCCGTTCCTGATCCACAACGTGGTCGGCGTTCCCAACGTCGCGCCGGTGGTCGATGGCGAGTATTCGCTGGAACCGGACAACGACTACCACAACCTGCGCCTGGAGCTGTCACGCGAGCTCAAGTGGCGCGGCGAACTCTCGCTGGCGGCCGCCTACGGGACCATGCGCCAGAACGACGCGCTGCTGCCGCCGGTCAATTGCACCGGCACGCTGGGCTTCGCCGTGGTGCCGCTTCAGCAGCTGATCCCGTGCGACCTGTGGAACACGCCCGCGGCGCTCTCGCGCACGCATGCCAACGCGCGCATCGACACCGGATTGTTCGACGCCAAGCTCAGCTTCCACCCGGGCCGCCGCTTCGGCTGGCACGCGGAACTGCGCTATTACGACGAGGACAACAAGACCCGCTACCTGGCCTACAACCCGCTCACCGGGCAGTACGGCTACATCTCCGAGAACGGCGCGCAGGGCAGCGTGGTGCCGGGCGAGACGGGCATCTTCGACAACGGCTACTACGCCACCTCCAACGTGCAGATCGCCAGCGTGCCGTTCGGCTACCGCGACACGCTGCTGGAACTGGGCGCGGACTGGAACGTCGGCGAATCCGATTCGCTCAGCCTGGTCTACACCTTCGACCACAACCAGCCGCGCCACCGCGAACGCACGCGGCTGGACGAGCAGCGCATCAAGCTCTCCTGGGTCAGCCGCTCGCTGGGCGACGCCACGTTGCGGGCGAGCTTCGAGTACGGCGATCGCAGTGGCGGCACGTACAACTACGACCCCTACGAGGCGTATTACTCCAGGTCGCTGCCAGGCTTCATCAACGCCGGCGGCATCCCGCCACCCGCGTTCACCGTCGACGCCATGCGCAAGTACGACATGAGCGACCGCAAGGAAACCAAGGCACGGGTGATCCTGATCTATCCGCTGGGCGACACCAGTACCGTCTCGGCGACCTTCTACGGCAGCCGCGACCAATACGACGCGCTGGTCGGCCGGCAGAATACGCGCAGCACCGGCTTCACTGGCGAGTGGGATTGGCAGCCCGGGCCGCATACCAATGCCAGCATCTACGTCGGCGCCGAAACGACGAGGCTCAAGCTCGCCAACGTCGCCGACGACGAATCGGCCTTCGGCGGACCGGGCCGCGTCGATCCGAGCTTTGGCGGAACGCTCTATCCGCTGGAAAACTACTGGCACGACCTGGACCGCGAACGCGACTACAACGCCGGCATCACATTCGCGCACGACTTCGGGCGGGTGAAGCTCGACCTGGCGTGGAACTACACCCAGTCGCTCTCCCAGCTCAACTACGACTTCGCCTCGCCCGGCGCACTGACGTTTCCGGATGTGGCGCCGCTGCTCGACGGCAGCTTCCCGGACAACCACTACCGTTCCAGCACCTTCGACGCGGGCCTGAGCTTCCCGGTCACCGACAGCATCGGCGTGCGGCTGTTCGGCCGCTACCAGAGCGGCAGCTTCCTGGACTGGCACTACCTGGGCTTCGACGACACGC
Source organism: Frateuria sp. GZRe14 (assembly GCF_051900395.1). Lineage (NCBI taxonomy): Bacteria > Pseudomonadati > Pseudomonadota > Gammaproteobacteria > Lysobacterales > Rhodanobacteraceae > Frateuria > Frateuria sp. GZRe14. The sequence continues at coordinate 893,097 of NZ_JBHZGJ010000001.1, forward strand.
TGGTCTACGACCACCGCATCTACACCGACCGCGGCCCGCAGCTGCATTACCGCGCCACGCTGGTCGGCGCCATGCTCAGCATCAAGCTGTGAGGGCCATCGCATGAACCGCCTGCTGCTCCCGCTGCTGTCCGTACTGGGGCTCGCCTGCGTTCCCCTGCGGGCACAAGCCCGGGTCGACACGCCGCCATCGGCGACACCCGCTGCGGCGTCGTCGGCCGCGTTCCTCGATCTGCGCGCACAAGCTCCGATCCAGGGCGATGCGGCTGCCGGATCGGGCAAGGACGGCGTGTGTTCGGCCTGTCACGGGCCCCAAGGCATCGCGATCGCGCCCAACTTTCCCAACCTGGCCGGGCAATCGGCCACCTACCTGTACGTCCAGCTCAAGGCGTTCCATCAAGGCCAGCGCAGCGATCCGATCATGAGCGGGCAGGCCGCGCAGCTGACCGACACCGACATGCGCGACATCGCCACCCACTACGCCTCGCTCACCCCGAAACCCTCCGGTCCGGCCGCGGCCAGCTCGCGCGGCGCACGACTGTTCCTCACCGGCGATCCGGAGCGCGGCATCCCCCCTTGCCAGGGCTGCCATGGCAGCGACGCGCTCGGCCCCCGCGTGCAGCCGGCCCGTTCGCCTCACCCGCCCTGGTCGACCATCCCGCGCCTGCGCGGACAGTCGGCGATCTACCTCACGAAACGTCTCACCGACTTCCGCAACGGCGTGCGCCCCGGCAGCAGCAACACGCGGATCATGGAAGGCGTCGCCCGCTCGCTGGACGACGAGGACGTGCAGGCGCTGGCGGCCTATCTCTCCAGCCTGTGAGCGGCGACCGCTTCCCGCGGGAGGAGCGGACGGACGGGAAGGCCGCACGCGACGGTCTGACACGCGTCACCCTTCGTCGCCGTTCAAGCCGCTAGTCTTCGGCCGGTCTGACGCGGGCCGGAGGCTTCGGGATGAGATGGGAACAACGGTTACGGCAGCTCACCGTTGCCCAGCGCCTGGCGCTCTTCCTTGTGCTGGTGCTGTTGCCACTGGTCGCACTGAGCGTGGTCAGCGTAGCGGTGCTCAACGAACAGGAGGCGGGCTTCAGCGAGTCGGTCGAAGAGTCGGTGACCATGCTTTTGCCGCTGAGCACGCTCGAGCACTATCTGCAGCGCGCGCTGGTCGACGAACTGGAGGAGCAGTCGGGCCAGTCCTCGCCCAACTTCGCGGCGCTGGCCGACACGATCGACAAGACCTTCGCCAGTATCGAGGCAGTTGACCAAGGCACCGCCATTGCCCCGGAGGTCGGCGAGGCCGAACAGGCCTGGGACAGCGCCCGTCCCTCGGTGCGCCGCTTGATCGAGCAGGTCAGGCCGTTGGCCCCCGGCCAGGCCGACGCAATCGCCGACGCCCGCGCCCGGGCGGAACTGCAGGCGGCCATCGACGAGATCGCCAAGGCCCGGCGACAGCTCACGGCCGTGGTCAAGGCCCGCTATCTCCGCGCGATCGCCCAGCGCCACCAGCAGTTGCGCTGGCTGGTGGCCGGATGGGCACTGACGCTTTTCGCCGCCGCGCTGATGGTGGCCGCGCTGGTGCGCTCGCTGCTTCGGCCGATCCATGAGCTGGGCCGCGCCGCGCGCAGCATGGGCGAGGGCGTGCCTGGGGTGCGCGCGCCGGTCAGCGGCAGCGACGAACTCACGCTCCTGGCCGAGCGCTTCAACGAGATGGCGGCGTACTGGGAGACCTCGCGCCAGAGCCTGCTGACCGAAGCGGCGCAGGACCCGCTGACCGGCGTGCTGAATCGCCGCGGCGTCCTGGCTGCGCTGGAAGCGGACCTTGCCGCGCATGCCCGCGAGCAGGCGCCGCTCAGCCTGTTCATGATCGACCTGGACCGCTTCAAGACCATCAACGACCAGTTCGGGCACAGCGCGGGCGACCGCGCGCTGGTCTGGGTGGCGACGCGCCTGCGCGAGATGCTGCGCGACGGCGACCGGCTGGGCCGCTACGGCGGCGACGAATTCCTGGTGGTGCTTCCGCGCACCACGCTGGCACAGGCCGAGGATATCGCCGGCCGCATCGAGGCCGGCCTCAACGAGGCCGCCGCGCGCGAGTCGGCCCGGCCCGGCGCCAGTATCGGCATCGGTGCCGCTCCCGAACACGGCTGGGCCGCCGCGGCGCTGATGGAAGCGGCCGACCGCATGCTCTACGCCCGCAAGGGCCAGCGACGCACGGATGCCGGTGGCGGCTGGCGGCCCACCTCCGCCACCGGCTGAGAGCGCTAATCTGCGCATCCCCTTGCCGCCTTGCTCCGCCCATGACGGATTTCCAGGTCCAGACCTTGCTCAGCACGCCGCTGGTCGACGTGCACGATGTGGTCTGTGCCGGCACCTGTCGGCACCGGGGCGAGGTTGAGCGAGCCAGCCGCACGCACCTGGTCTTCCCCTATCGCGGCACATACGTGCGCCATGTCGGCAGTGACGACGCGGTAGCCGATGCGAGCCAGGTGCTGTTCTTCAACGCGGGGGAGGACTACCAGGTCAGCCATCCCAACCCGGGCGGCGATGCGAGCCTGTCGATGACCCTGGACGAGGTGCTGCTGCGCGAGATCGCGCCGGCCGAACTGGTGTTTCCGGACGAGCCGCTGCGCTTTCGCGAGTCGCGCCTGCGCATCGACCCGCGCGCGCAGGCGCTGGTGGCGCTGTTGCGCCACTCGCTGCGCGAGAACGTCGCCGAGCCGCTGGAGGGCGAGAGCCTGACGCTGACCCTGGTGCACCGCGCCCTCGCGCCGCGCACCACCCACGCGGCCGCTTCCAGCCACGGCCGCCAGCGTCTGGTCGACCGAGCCAAGCTGGTCCTCTCGCGCGACCTGGCGCGTCGCTGGACGCTGGCCGAGGTGGCGGCGAAAGTCGGCGTGTCGGCGGTCTACCTCACCCAGAGCTTCCGCCAGGTCGAGGGCGTGCCGCTGTACCGCTACCAGTTGCGCCTGCGCCTGGCGCGCGCGCTGGACCTCTTGAGCGATTACGACGACCTCGCCGCGCTGGGCGTGGACCTGGGCTTTTCCAGCCACAGCCACTTCAGCGCTGCATTCCAGAAGATGTACGGGCGCACGCCCAGCGAGTTCCGCCAGATCGCGCTGCACCGATGATCGCTAAAGTTTTCGACAGCGTCCGGAGCGCATCCGGGGTCTACTGATCACGCCCACCCCGGGCGACACCCGGCCTTCATCCCGTATTGCCCGCGCAAAAGCGCGTGGCGGTTTGCGAAGACGAACGCCGAGGGTGTTCCACCAATGGTTAGGAGGATCCGACATGAGTGAGCGAACCTGCGCCGCATGCGATTACCCGCTGGACGAAAACGCCATCCAGGTACGGATCGGCGGACAGACGGTCGAGGTCTGTTGCGACGATTGCGCCGTCAAGCTGAAGGAGGCGCACGCCTCCGCGGTGGCGTCGAAGCCGGCGTGACGCCGGCCCCCCGAACCGCACCGCCCGGACGTGGCGGTGCGGTTTCCCCCGCGCAAGCCACGGCGGCCACCAGGCCCCCGTGCGCCGATGCGTGCGATCCCGATGGAGTGACCAATGACTTCGCAGAACGACAAGGCCCGGCTGTTCCATGCCCTGCACGTGAAAGGCCGGCCGCTGGTGCTCTTCAACGCCTGGGACGCCGGCAGCGCGCGCGTGGTGGCCGAAGCCGGCGCCGCGGCGATCGCCACCGGCAGTTGGTCGGTCGCGGGCGCGAACGGTTTCGAGGACGGCGAACACATGCCGTTCCCGCTCGCCCTGGATAACCTGCGCCGCATCGTCGGCGCGGTCACGCAACCGGTGACGATCGACCTGGAAAGCGGCTACGGCGAAGCGCCCGACGAAGTCGGCGCCACCGTCGCCGCGGCGCTGCGCGGTGGTGCGGTCGGTTGCAACCTGGAAGACAGTTTTCCCGCCAACGGCCGCCTGCGCGACACCGCCGCGCAAGTCCAGCGTCTCGCCGCCGCGCGCGCGGCGGCAGACGACGCGGGCGTGGCGATGTTCATCAACGCGCGCACGGACGTGTTCTTCCAGAAGCCCGCCGCCGAGCACGACATGGCGATGGTCGAGGATGCGTTGCAGCGCGCCCGCGCCTACGCCGATGCCGGCGCGAGCGGCCTGTTCGTCCCCGGCGTGGTTGCCGAGTCGCTGATCGCGCGCCTGGCCGAAGCCTCGCCGCTGCCGGTCAACGTCATGGTCATGCCGGGTGTGCCGGGTCGTGCGCGCCTGGGCGAACTGGGCGTGGCGCGCGTCAGCCACGGGCCGGGCCCCTGGCGCGGAGCCATGCAGTGGCTGGCCGAGGCGGCCAGGGCGGCCATGGCGTAACGTAGCGGGCTTCCGCCCATCGATCTCCGGAAACGTCGGTGGGCTGAAGCCCCGTTACGGGGCCAGGGCGGGCCGCGCGGTGATCGCGCTTTCGCGCGGCACCTGCGCATCCGCTCCTGCCAGCCGACGGGCCAGTTGCTGTGCGGCCACGCGGATCTCGGCCATCGCGCTGCACTCCCACAGATTGCCGCGCAGCAGCGCCCCGATCGCGTACAACCCGACCTGCAGCTCGCCGCGGGCGTTGAGCAGTTGCCCGTCCGGATGCGCAGCCACGCCCAGTTGCAGCGGGTCGGGCGTGGCCAATCCATCGCGCAGCAGTCGCGAAAGCAGCGTGTGCTCGGTGAACGCGACGGCGGTGTCCAGTCCGGTGGCCTGGATCACCAGGTCCGCGCCGAGCGTGTCCAATTGCTGCGTGGCGCGGTGGCGCACGCTGACCTGCAACGGCCCGTGTCCGTCGACGCCAAGCACGCGCGCGGCGTGTACCTGCAGGCGACCTTGTTCGAGCATCGCGTCCAGCGCGCGGGCCGAAGCCGGCGCGACGCGGTGGCGCGCCGCCTCCCACACCCAGCGCAGGTGGCGCAGGAACTGCCGCCGTTGCTGCGCATCCAGCCGCCGCCACAGGCGCGCGTTGATCGGGCGCATGCCGTCGAGCAGGCTGCGCCAGTCCGTGCGTGGCGAGGCTTCGATGGCGGCATGCACGTGCCTGAGCATGGCGAGAGGGTTCTCGCAGGCAAGCAGGGCGGTATTGAGCGCCGACTGCCGCGCGTACGGCGCCGGCGGCAGCGCGGTGTGCTCGAACGGGAATCGGCCGTGGCGGGATAGCGCCACCAGTTCGGCCGTCGGCCAGCGCTCGGCGGCGGAGAGCAGCGTGTCGACCGCCGTGAGTCCGGTGCCGATCACCAGCACGCGGTGCGGCGCCGGTTCCCGTCGCGCGATGCGCCACGGGTCGAGCACGTAGGCTCCGCTCTGCAGCGCCTCGCGCGTCACCGCCTTCAGCGGCCGCGGCGCCAGCGCACCCAGCGCGAGCACGACCGCGTCGGCCTTGATCAGTACGCCGCCGGCGAGACGGACCGCGTAGCCGCCGTCGCACAGCGGCTCGATCTGGACCGCATCCTCGCCGTGGATCTGGAACTGCCGCCCCTGCTGCAACGCCTGGTCCGCGCAGGAACGCACCTGCGCCTCGATGAAGTCGCCGAACAGGCCGCGCGGCAGGAAGTCGTCACCGCCGACGCCATCGACCTGCCGCGCGGCGAACTGCAGGAACTCGCCCTCGCTGCCGGCGAACAGGCCCATCGAGTGTGCACGCACGTTGAGCAGGTGCCGGTCGCTGCCGGCGGCGTAGGCGACGCCACGGCCGGCCACCGTGCGGTCGCCGGTGATCCAGTGCACGCGCGCGCCGCGCCGCAGCAACTCGCCGAAAAGCGAGGCGCCCGCGGCGCCCCCGCCGATGATCGCAATGTCAGCCATACGCACTCCTGTCGGAAACAACCCGGCAGCGCTCTGCCACGCGGCAGGGCGGGAAGGGTGGGGGATGGGAAAGGACGGCCCGACCTGCCGGTCAGGCGCGGCGGGCGGGGCGCTCCGTGGATGCCGTGCGATGCGGGGTCTGCATGGGGCTCACCTGGGACCGGTTGGTTGGCAGCCACTCGAACACAGCATCCGTTAAGGAACGGCTAGGGCCCCGCAAGGATCGGGTTTGTCACGGCGAGCACGAAACGTAGACGCCAGGGCACCGCCCGGCTGCGGAACGCCCCGTCACCGCTTCCGCCACAGGCGGTCCAGCGCCCACGGACCGCTTCCGCCCAGCACCAGGGCGACCAGCGCGGCGAGGTAAAGCAAATCGGTCTCGTACCCCGGTTGCCCGAAGTGCGCACCGGATGCGGTGACCGCCTGCAACTTGATCGAGCTGAAGCCGTTGGGCAGGTGCACGGTGAAGATCGCCACCATCAGCACGATCGCCATCGGGATGCTCGCCAGCGGAATGAACGCGCCGACCAGCACCGCCAGGCCGCCGAACAGCTCGACCAGGATCGTCGCCCACGCGAGCAGCTCCGGCGCCGGCATCCCCAGCGCGTGCAGGATGCCGGTGAACGACTCCGGCCCGCGCGCGAGCTTGGCGTAGCCGTGTTCCATGAAGCCGAAGCCAACGATCAGGCGCAGCGGGATCGCGTACCAGTGGTAGCGGAGCGTTGGCAGCAGGTGCCGGGAGCGGTCGATGAGGGTGTCCATGCGGGCGTTTCGCTCCCACCCCGCGTCCGGTTACGTCCAGCGATGAAGCGTCAGTGCGCCCAGGCCGAGTGCAGGATGATGCTGCACATGTCCCCTCGCCGGAACGCCGGGTCCTTGAAGGCCAGGAAATCGTCGTTGAAGGTTCCGAACGTGCTGTCCGGCCGATGCTTCAGGCCCTCGTAGAACGCGTCGATGATGGCGTGCTTGAAGTTGTCCTCGCGCGGCCAGGCCGCGGTCACCGCCTCGCGTTCCTCGTCGGTGAACTCCTCGTACGCGCGGCCGGCCACATCCATCCCTGCCGCCACGTGAAGCAGCGCCGCCTCCGCATGCATGAACTGCGGAATGCCGGGCGTGGTGTGGAACGCGACCGCGCTCCACACCTTCTCGATGTCGTGCTCGGCAATCGCATGGGTCCGAAGGAAATCGCGCGCCGCATTCGCGCCATCGACTTCGAAGCGCAGGGGACTCTTGCGGTAGTGCGCGGCAAGGCCGATGTCATGGAACATCGCCCCGACGTAAAGCAGCTCCGGATCGAACGCCAGGTTCTTGCGCCGGCCCGCCAGCGCGCCCCAGGCGTAGACGCGCATCGAGTGCTTGAACAGCAGTTCGCTTTCGGTGTCGCGAACCAGTTCGGTCGCCTCGCGGGCGAGGGTGCTGTCGGGGATGCGTACCCCGGGGATGCCTGTGGCCAACATGGTCGTCTCCGTGCTCAGCCTTCCGCGCGGCGCACCGCCTCGGGCGTGTTGCGGAAGCTGATGGCCAGCCGGTTGTAGGTGTTCATCAGGCCGATGGCGAAGGTCAGGTCGACCAGTTCCTTTTCGCTGAAGACCGCCGATGCCGCCTTGAAGTCTTCGTCCGGTACGCCGGTCTGCGCGACCTGCGTGACCGTTTCAGCCCAGGCCAGGGCCGCTTTTTCGCGCTCGCTGAAAAGCCTGCCGCCTTCGCGCCAGCCCTGGACGAGCGCGATCTTTTCGATGCTGGCGCCCCGCTTCAGCAGGTCGCGGGTGTGCATGTCCAGGCAGTAGGCGCAGCCGTTGATCTGGCTCACGCGCAGGTAGACCAGGTCCACCAGCACGGGGTCCAGCCCGGATTGCGTCACGTAGCCGTAGACACCGCCGAGCGCCTTGGCGCCGGCCGGGGAAATCTGGTTGTAATCGAGGCGTTGGGACATAGCCGTTACCTATTTGTCGGGGGTGGTGAGGGGCGCATCGCCGGTGTCGACGACGAACACGGCGAGCAATTTGGCCGGTTGGGTCTTGCTCGCATTGCGGCTGATCCGGTGGTGCGCGCCGGGCACTTCGTAGAAGGATTCGCCCGCCTTGTAGACCCGCGCGGGACCGTCGTCGACCTGGCTTTCGATCGCGCCCGAAACCACGTAGGCGTAGATGAAGGCCGAGCGCGCATGGTGGTGCGCCGCGGAGGCGCCGCCCGGGGGATAGTTGACCTCCACCGCGACCAGCGACTTGCCCGGGTCATTGGGCAGCGCGTGCGAGAAGTTCGGTTTGACCGTGCCGTCCGGAGCGTGCGCATAGGCACTTCCGGCGAGTGCCGCGCCGGCCAGCAAGGTGGCGAGAAAGCGCTTGATCGACATGACGGACTCCTGTGGGGAAGGCCGCGATCTTGCGCCTGGTAAGGTGCACCTGAAAGAACCAGAACGCGATATTTTCGCTATACCATGGGGCATGCCACGCGCGCTGGACATCCGCATCGACCGCTCCGCCGCCACCACGCTGGCGGAGCAGATCCGCCTGGGCGTGCTGGCGGCGATCGGCAGCGGCGTACTCGCGCCCGGCGCGAGGCTTCCCTCGTGGCAGGCGCTGGCCGCGCAACTGGGTGTCGCGCGGGGCACCGTCAAATCCGCCTACGAGCGGCTGGCCGACGAGCAGGTCATCGTCTCGTCGCGACCGGGCGGTACGCGGGTGGCCGACCACCCTGCGACCGGTCGGCCGGTTCCGCCCGACGACGCGGACGCGCCGCCGGAGCTGTACCGGCACCTGCTCGCCGGCCCCGCCACCTTCCAGATGGGCGTTCCGGCCTCGGACCGCTTTCCCGCCAGCCTGATGGGACGCCTGCGTGCGCATGCCGCCCGCGCCGAAGTCGCCGCGCGTGCCGTCTATCCCGATCCGCGCGGTGAACTGGCCTTCCGGCGGGAGGTTGCCGCGCACCTGGCCCTGGCGCGGGGGATCGACTGCCGACCCTCGCAGGTCTTCATCACCGCGGGTTTCGCCGGCGCCCTGGAGACGACCTTTCGCGTGTTGCGCGCGGAAGGCCGCAAGGCCTGGATGGAAAACCCCGGGTTCTTCCAGAGCCGGCGCGCGCTCGAACTGGCGCAGCTCGTTCCGGTCCCGGTGCCCGTGGACGACGATGGCCTGGACGTCGTCCGCGGCATCGAACTCGCGCCCGATGCCGCGCTGGCCCTGGTGACACCGGGCCAGCAGGCACCGCTCGGCGCCACGCTGTCGCTCGCTCGGCGCATCGAGCTGATCGCCTGGGCCGCGCGCACCGGCGCATGGATCGTCGAGGACGACTATCTCGGCGAACTCCAGCTCCGCCGCCGCGCTGCCCCGGCGCTGGCGTCGGTGGATCGCAACGGCCGCGTGATCCACATCGGCTCTTTCAGCAAGACCATCAGCCCCGCGCTGAGGCTCGGCTTCGTCGTCGCTCCCGAGGGGCTGGTGGACCGCTTCAACGAGGCGGTCATGTGCCTCGGCTCGGCACCCGGTCCGGCCGTCCAGCAGGCCACCGCCCGGTTCATGCACGAGGGGCACTACATGCGCCACCTGCGCCGCATGAAGCGCGTCTATTCGGCCCGCGGCGAGGCGCTGCAGGCGGCCCTTGAGCGCAAGGGATACCGCGCGCAGATCGGCGGCCTGGCCGTCCTGCTGCGGCTGCCCGACCAGATACCGGACATTGAGGTGGCCCGCGAAGCCCGCGCCTGGGGCCTCGCACCCGAACCGCTGTCGCCCTGGTTCCAGCCCGGCGGCGTGCGGCAATCGGGATTGCTGCTGGGCATCGCCACCACCGATGAGGCGGCGCTCCCGTCCGCATGCGATCGGCTGCACGAGCTGATCGGCAAGTTTTCCTGAGCTTTGCGTGCATGCGAAACGGGGCCGCATCCGGCCCCGTCGCTATGGCTACGCCTGGCTCGCACGCAGCCGCACCACGTCCTGCCGCAGCAGGTACACCGACACCGCCAGCAGCACCACGTCCTTCATCAGGAACGGCACGTTGCCCACCATCGCGGGGAAGCCGCCGGCCGACTCGGCCCAGCCACCGGGCATGAACGGGATGATGGTGACGGTCATGACGAAGGTGACCACCGAACCGGCCGCGCCCAGCACGCCCAACCGCTTGCTCCAGAAACCGCCGAGCAGCAGCGCGCCGAACAGCCACTCGGCCACGCCCAGGAACCAGCTCGCGCCGCGGATGCCGAAGACCGGATACATCCAGGCGATCAGGGGCCCGTTGCTGATGAAGGGAATCAGCGTCTGCGCCTCGTAGTCCCACCACTTCTGGTAGCCGAAGAAAAAGAACATCACCACCATCGAGGCGCGGACCACGTGGTAGTCCAGGTCGTTCTTCAAGAGGCCGGTGCGGGCCAGCGCGTTCACCAGTGCGTTCATCGTCGTTTCCTTGAGGGTTTGTCGGGCAGGGAAGGGCGGTCCGTCGATCAGTCGACGGACGGAAGGTCGATCTCGGTGTCGTTGATGCGGTTGAAGGTGTTGGTGAAGGTCGCCACGGCCACCGCCAGGCTGATCTCCACCAGCTGCGCGTCACTGAAGCCGGCAGCGCGGATCGCGGCCACCTCGGCCTCGTCCAGCGTGCCGCGCGACTGCACGAGCTGGCGCACGAAGCGCACCAGCGCGTCGCGCCGTGCGTTGCCGGTGCGCAGGTCGCTGCGGATCCGACGCAGCGTCGGCGCCTCCAGGCCGGTAAGCGCGCCAAGCAGGCTGTGCGCGGTGATGCAGTAGTCGCAGCCGGCGGTCTCGCTGACCACCAGCTTCACCGTCTCCTGGTCCTGCCGGCTCAGCGACCCGGCGGCCAGCACGCCGTCGAGCTGCAGCATCGCCTTGAGTGCAGCGGGTCGCAGCTGGCCGATGGCAGCAAAACAGTTGGGCACGCGGCCCACGGCCTGCGTGATCCGGGCATACACCGCCGCGGCGGCACCGGCGGCGGATTCGAGCGGGTGGATGGCGATGCGGGACATGGGGGCTCCTTCGTCGGCTGACGTGGAGCCACTGTACGGAGCCGATGTGAGCCTGTTAATGTCGCAATAACTCGCATTCATGCTCATTCGTCTCTCAGCGGAGCCCGCAACATGCCCCCACCGATGGACTGGCTCAGCCGCCTGCTGGAGATGACGCCGGTGCGCGGCCGGCTCGACCTGCGCTGCTACTACGGCGCGCCGTGGCGCATCGACCAGGCGTCGGCCGAACCCGGAGAGATCCCCTTCCACGTCGTACTCGCCGGCTCGGCCGTGCTCGAAGATCCTGCCGGCGGCCCGCCGCAACACCTCGCCCCCGGCGACATCCTGCTCATCGCCCAGGGCGGCGCGCACACCCTGCACGACGGCAGCGGTTCGAAGCCGGCGCCCGCGCGTGAGCGCGCCGGCCTCAACGTCACCTTCAGCGAGAACGCCGGCAGCGGCGAACGGCTGGACATGCTGTGCGGCCATTTCGTCCTCGCCGCGCCGCACGAACGGCTGCTGCGCGGCTACCTGCCCCCGCGCCTGGTGGCGCGTGCGAGCGCAGGGCAGGACGAGCCTGGCGCCACGGCCGCACAGGTCGCCAGCCTGGTCTCGCTGATGCGCACCGAATCGGCCGCCGAACACCTCGGCGGTCACGCCATGCTCAACGCCCTCTCCACCGCGCTGTTCGCGCTCGCGCTGCGCCTGTCCAGCGAATCGGGCGACGCCCCCGCCGGCCTGCTCGCCCTCGCCGGCAACCCGCGCCTCGCCCCGGCCATCACCGCCATGTTCGAACGCCCCGCCCACCCCTGGACGCTGCCCGCGCTCGCGCGCCTGTGCAACGTCTCACGCGCCACCCTGGTCCGCCTGTTCAACGACAGCCTCGGCCGCTCCGCCAGCGATTTGCTCACCGACATCCGCATGACGCTCGCCGCCAGCGAACTGCGCAAGTCGAACCAGTCCACCGGGGCGGTGGCGGAAGCGGTGGGGTATCAGTCGGAGGCGGCGTTCCAGCGGGCGTTCAAGCAGCACATGGGAGTGACGCCGGCGCGGTGGAGGAGGCAGGCAGCAGGTAATGGCGGTGGAAACTAGTCTGTCCGCTCCCGGCCAAGAGCGGGCGTTGGCTGGCGAGGGTTCGCGCCTTTCGTTCGTATGATCGTTGATCCCAAAGCCCGAAATTTCTTTACGAAGATTTTATCCGCGAAGCCACGCGCGATACCCGATTGTTACTCGCCCGCTTCTACCCTGCGGCTCCTTCCAAGGACCGGCAGCCCGGCTGTGCGGCCCGCAAACTTTCCACGGGCACATGTTGAACACCGAACATCCGACCGGCCGGCGCCTCGCGGCGCTGGCACTGGGGGCCGTTGGCGTCGTGTACGGCGACATCGGCACCAGTCCGCTGTACACCATCAAGGAGGTCTTCGGCCCGCGTGGCGTGGCGGCGACGCCACCGAACGTGCTTGGCGGCCTGAGCCTGGTGTTCTGGTCCCTGGTCATCGTGGTGTCGCTGAAGTACCTGCTCTTCATCATGCGCGCCGACAACAAAGGCGAGGGCGGAATCATGGCGTTGATGGCCTTGGCCCAGCGCAGTGTCCGCCAGCGTCCGCTCGCCATGTCGGTCGTGGCCGTGCTGGGTATCTTCGGCGCGGCGCTGTTCTACGGCGATGGCGTGATCACCCCTGCGATTTCCGTGCTTTCGGCGGTGGAGGGCCTGGAGGTCGCCGCGCCGGGGCTTGCGCACTGGATCGTGCCGTTGACCATGCTGGTCATCGGTACGCTGTTCGCGCTGCAGCGACACGGTACCGCGCGCATCGGCGCCGTGTTCGGTCCGGTCTGCGTGGCCTGGTTCCTGAGCATTGCGTCATTGGGCGTGTGGGGCATCGCACAGCAGCCTGCCATCCTCAAGGCGGTGAGCCCCACGTATGGCGTCGCGTTCTTCCTGAACAACCGGGTCGAGGCCTTCTTCGCCCTCGGCGCCGTGGTGCTTGCGGTCACCGGCACGGAGGCGCTGTATGCCGACATGGGCCACTTCGGGCGACGGCCGATCCGTCTCGCCTGGTTCGCTTTCGTACTGCCTGCGCTGCTGCTCAATTACTTCGGCCAGGGCGCGCTCGTGCTCGCGCATCCTGAGGCCATCGCCAACCCGTTCTACCATCTGGTGCCACGGGCCTTGCTCTATCCCATGATCGGGCTCGCCACGGCCGCAACGGTGATCGCTTCGCAAGCGGTCATCTCCGGCGCATTCTCGATGACCCGCGAGGCCATGCAACTGGGCTACATGCCTCGCATGCGGGTGGTGCACACCTCCGAGGAGATGTCTGGCCAGGTGTATGTGCCCTTCATCAACAAGGTGCTTCTGGTATTGATCGCCGCAGCGGTGATCGGTTTCGGCTCGTCCGACAATCTCGGCTCTGCCTATGGCGTCGCGGTGACGGGAACCATGGTCATCACCACGCTGCTCGCGCTCATCGTGGCGCGTTACCAGTGGCGTTGGCCATGGTGGGCGATATGCGGCACCGGCGCGGGCCTGCTGCTCGTGGATCTGGGCTTCTTCAGCGCGAACATCATCAAGATCGAGAGCGGTGGCTGGTTCCCGCTGGCGCTGGGACTGGCGGTCTTCGTGGTGCTGACCACCTGGCGCCGCGGCCGCACGCTCCTGCAGCGGGGCATCCAGTTGGATGGGCTGGAACTGGGGCCGTTCATCGCCAACCTGGCCGAGCACCCGGTGCCGCGCGTGCCCGGCACGGCCGTGTTCATGACTGCCAACAACGCTCTGGTACCGCATGCGCTGCTGCACAACCTCAAACACAACAAGGTGCTCCACGAACGCAACGTCCTGTTGACGGTGCAAACGCTGGACGCGCCTCGGGCTGAGCCGGAGGAACAGCTGGAGCTAACCCGGCTCGAGGACGGCTTTGGCTGCCTGATCCTGCGGGTGGGTTTTGCGGAAGACCCGGACGTGCCGCGGCTGCTCGCCCGCTGCCAGCGGCTGGGTGAGCATTTCGACCTGATGGACACCACCTTCTTCCTATCCCGGGAGACGGTGGTTGCCACGCCAGAGCGCTCCGGCATGGCGCTGTGGCGGGAGAATCTGTTCGTGTTTCTGGCGCGCAACGCCATGCCCGCCACCGCCTTTTTCGGCATACCAGGCAACCGCCTTATCGAGTTGGGCGCGCAAGTGGAGATCTGAACCCCATGGCTCCGCGAATGCACGATGCGGTCGGCCGGCACCGGATTTTCAATCTGTCCAGACCTATGCGCGAGGGATGGATTAACGTACCCACTTCGCGCCACTGGTCCCCGCGCATGATCGAGTCGCGCCACCCTTTCGCCTGCCTGGCCCGGACCGACGGCTGGGCCGGCTACGCTTATGCCACAGCGATTACCGCGCTCGGTTTCGCATTGGCCTTTCTGGCCGATCGCTACCTGTCGGTCGCGAATCTGGCACTGATCTTCCTCACGGCCGTGCTGGCGGTTGCGGTACGCACGCGCATGAGCGTGGCGGTCTATACCGCGGTCGCGTGTTTCCTCGGCTACAACTTTTTCTTCACCCGACCCCGGCACACGCTGGCAATCGCCGACGCCGATGACGTGCTGGCGGTGCTGCTGTTCCTGGTCGTCGCGCTGATCAGCGGGCGTATGGCCACGCAGCTTGCGCGGCAGGTGGCGTCGCTGCGGGCGGCCCAGGCGCGCGCCCGTACGTTGCTGGAACTCGGGCAGTCGCTGGCCGCAAGCGGAACGCAGAGCCAGGCGATCTGCGATACCGGCATCAGCGCCCTTGCCTTGGCACTGAACGCACAAGCAGCGGCCATCGTTCGGAGCGACAGCGGCAACTGGGACGTATGGGTGGCCTCGCCGGCTGCCTTCGAGCTTGCGCCCGGTGAGCTGGCCGCGGCAGAGGATCTTGTATCGAACCCGCAACAGGCGACAGCCACCCCTTGGGTGATGCGTCTGGGGGGGGCGGACTGGCGGGCGGGAATAGTGGTCATCCGCCCGCACGGGCCGACCACCATCGAGGCCGAACGCGTGAGTCTGGCAAGAGAGATGGTCAGGGACATCGGCCTTGCATTGGAGCGTGGGCATCTTGCCGAGGCTCTTGAAGAGGCGCGCGTGCAAGGGGAAACCGAACGGCTGCGCAATGCCTTGCTGTCGTCCGTGTCCCACGACCTGCGCTCTCCGTTGGCCTCGATGATCGGAGCGGCGAGCACGCTTTCCGCCTACGAGTCCCAGCTTCCAGTAGCGGAGCGACGCGAATTGCTCGATGCCATTTTGGGCGAGGGCCAGAGGCTGGATCGCTACGTCCAGAACCTTCTTGACATGGCCCGGCTCGGGCACGGCGCACTGACGCTGCATCGTGACTGGGTGGACGCGAGCGAAATCGTGCTGGCGGCCGTCGCACGACTGCGCCGGTACTATCCGACCGCCCTAATCGAGACCCGGCTGTCACCGGAGACTCTGCTGCTGCACGTACACCCAGCGCTGATCGAACAGGCGCTTTTCAATATCCTGGAAAATGCAGTGCAGGTTTCGCCCCCCGGACGTCCGGTGGACGTGTCGCTCCGCGAGCAGGAAGGGTCGATAGGCATCGAGGTCGTCGATGAAGGGCCGGGCATTCCCGAAGCCGAGCGGGCGCGCATCTTCGATATGTTTTTTTCCGTCTCGCGCGGCGACCGGGCACCCAAGGGCACCGGCCTCGGGCTGGCGATCTGCCGCGGGATGATCGGTGCACACGGCGGAAGTGTGGAAGCCTTCGCGCGCACGGGCGGCGGTACGATCCTGCGCGTGACGTTGCCCATGCCCACGCCACCGGAGGCGAGTACGTGAATCCGAACGCCCCCTCCGTGCTGGTGGTCGACGACGAGGCGCAGATCCGCCGTTTCCTCGATATCGCATTGCGCGCCGAGGGTTATCGCGTGCTGCAGGCAAGCACCGCGGAAGCGGGACTCGCGCTGGCCGCCACGCAGGCGCCGGACCTTGTCATTCTCGATCTCGGGCTGCCCGACCGCGAAGGCCACGAGGTGCTGGCAGAACTCCGGCAGTGGAGTGCGGTGCCTGTCCTGATGTTGTCGGTGCGCGACTCCGAAGCGGAAAAGGTGCGCGCCCTTGACAACGGTGCCAACGATTATGTGACTAAGCCGTTCGGCGTACAGGAGGTGATGGCGCGCCTTCGCGCGCTCTTGCGCGACCGCGTGCTTGCCGCCTCCCGCGAACCGTCGCCGCGCTACGAAGACGGGCACTTGGTGATCGACCAAGTGCGCCGGGAGGTCAGCCTGGATGGCGAGGCCTTGTCACTCACCCGCAAGGAATATGCGGTTCTGGCCACCTTGCTGCAACACCCCGATCGCGTGGTCAGCCAGCAGCAGCTCCTGCGTGAGGTCTGGGGCGCAAGCCACGTCCACGACACGCATTATTTGCGGATCGTCGTCGGACGGTTGCGCCAGAAGCTCCACGACGACCCGGCGTCGCCGCGATGGCTGAAGACGGAGCCCGGCGTCGGGTATCGCTTCCTGGCGAAGTCTGGAGGTGGAAACCAGCACCAAGGTGCGTAAGTCGGACGGAAGGCCCGATGTTCGCTTTGGGTCGCAGGCGGACAGCTCCTGACCTCGATACGGGGCGATCGCGCACGTTGACTGTCCTCAGGCTGAAATGTCCACCTCCGACCAGAAGGGGACATGCAACACCGATCCGAGCTGCGAAATGGGTCCGGCTTGATTGACGTGTTACCTCGTGGTTGCCTGAGGTATGGCGCGGCCCTATTTGGCCTTTGGATTCTCCAACGACAAGCTTTTCTCGACCATCAGGTCGGATACCGCTTCATGGAATGGCTTGAGGGGATGGGCGGAACAATAAGCGCTCAACCAATGGTTCATCGAATCGGAGTCAGGAAGGTCCGCATACTTTTGGAGCTTCATGTAGAGCGCGACGTTCAGCCCGGTCATGAAGCCCTGCGCCCATTGATTGTACGTGGCCTTGTTTGGAGTGATGCCCTGTTCTTTGCGAACGGCCAGATATTGACTGCACGAAGCGATGCCGAGACCTCGCATGGTCGCCGGACCATCGTCTGCAGAGGCGATACCAGTGAAAGCCAGCAGTCCTGCCAGCAACGTAAGACGCATCATGACTCCCCAGTATTAGCCGTAAAAAACGCCAGTTTTTTTCCAAGCGAGTACAGGATAACAACCGGACCCGCCACGACAAGGCTGTCCGCTTTTGGCCGATAGCGGCCGCCGGAACTCAGGTGGGATCCGATATCTGCGACTCGATGAAGCTGGCGAATGCTCTGGCCTTGGCACTGGCCTGCCGTCCCGTTGGGAATACGGCCCACAAGTCGACAGGTGGCAAGCTCCAGCCATCGAGAACGGTTTTCACTGCACCTGACGCAAGCTCGGGCGCGAACATCCACTCTGACGCCACGGCCAGCCCCATTCCGGCAAAGACGCCCTCGCGCACGCCCTCGGCCGCCGTGACGCGAATGCGTCCCTGCATCGCGACCGACGCCGTGGTGCCTTCTCGGTGGAACGACCACTCGGTGCCGCCGCCACGCTGCTCGTAGATCACCGCCTGGTGCCCGGCGAGATCGGCGGGCACGTGTGGCACGCCCATGCGTTCGAGGTACGCAGGGGTGGCGAAGACGTGGCGGGGGCTTTGGGCGATCTTGCGGGCGATCAAATTGGAGTCGGCGAGGTTGCCCATGCGCAGGGCGATGTCGATGCCTTCCTCGATCAGGTCGATGTTGCGGTCGTCCAGCACGAAGTCGACGTCGAGCTGGGGGTGCTGTTCCAGGAACAGCGGCAGGCGCGGCAGTACGTGCAGGCGCGAGAAGGTGACCGCGGCGCAGATGCGCAGGCGGCCGGAGAGGGTGGCGCCGGCACCGCGGGCGGCGTGTTCGGCTTCGTCCGCTTCTTCGATGGCGCGCCTGGCGCGTTCGTAGAAGCTGCGGCCGGCTTCGGTGGGCGTGAGGCCGTGGGTGGAGCGCAGCAGCAGCCGCACGCCGAGGCGCTCTTCCAGTTGGGCGATGGTCTTGGAGACGGCCGGCTGGCCCACGCGCAGGAGCCGGGCGGCGCCGGAGAAGGAGCCGGCGTCGACGACGCGGACGAAGGCTTCCATCGCGGCCAGGCGGTCCATCGTTATTCCCCCTTGGAATGAAGCCTATGAGCGGCGCAAGGCTACCGCGGATGCGCGGGACGGGCGATACAGGCATGGCCGCTACCAGCGCGCGCGGCCGTGGCGGCGCGCGGCGAGGTGGCGCCCCTCCCCATCACGAGACACGACGACATGAAACTGGAAGGCAGCAGGGTGCTGGTCACCGGCGGTTCGAGCGGCATTGGCCTGGCGATCGCGCAGATCCTGGCGGCGAAGGGCGCGCACGTGCTGATCAGCGGCCGGCGACAAGAGGCGCTAGAGACGGCCGCGCAGCGGTTGCGCGCGGACGGCGGGCGCGTGGATGCGGTGGCGGCGGACGTCACCACCGCCGATGGGCTGGCCGCCACAATGGCCGCGGTCGAGGGCACGCTCGGCGGGCTGGATGTGCTCGTCAACAATGCCGGCGGCGTGCGTGCCGGCCGGCTGGAGGCGACGAGCGAGCGCGAGATCCGCGCGATGATCGAGGTGAACCTGGTCGCGCCGATCCTGCTCACGCGCGCGGCGCTGCCACTGCTGCGCCGCAGTGGCCACGGCATGGTGGTGGACGTGTCCTCGGCGATCGCGCTGGTCGGTTTGCCGTTCTATGCCACCTACGCGGCGGCCAAGGCCGGCATCGCGCATTTCGGCGAGGCGTTGCGGCGCGAGCTGAAGGGCGAGGGCGTGCATGTGCTGACGGCCTACCCGGGCGCGACCGATACCCCGTTGATGGCGTCCAGCCGCGCTGGCGCGGAGCAGGGGTTCGGGCGCGAGTCGGCGGCGGACGTGGCGGCCGCGATCGTGCAAGGCATCGAGGACGAGGCGTTCGAGGTGGTGCGCGCCAACGAGAAGCGACTGCAGATGGTGGCGCTCAATCGC
This sequence comes from Frateuria sp. GZRe14, assembly GCF_051900395.1. Taxonomy (NCBI): domain Bacteria; kingdom Pseudomonadati; phylum Pseudomonadota; class Gammaproteobacteria; order Lysobacterales; family Rhodanobacteraceae; genus Frateuria; species Frateuria sp. GZRe14. Next base: position 911,838 of record NZ_JBHZGJ010000001.1, read on the forward strand.
ACCGATCCTGCTGCGGTCGATGCGCGGTTTGCCGAGCTCAAGCCGATGCTGGAGGAGGCGGTGCGGGATCACGCGGCGCTGTGAGTTGATCAATTCGCGCGTTGCGGCTTGTCAAAAAAAACGCCCGGCTCTGGCCGGGCTTTTTTTTTCTGCGCCCAGGTCCCGCTTCGATTGCAGGGTCCTGCGGGGGCTGGCGCAGGAGAGTGTTTCCCTTTAGCCGGCATGGGCCGGTCGCATTCCCTATCGGAATAGCCCTTAGTCGTCGGCTGCGTCTACTCGGGCTTCTGGCGCGCCCGTAGCTTGGGTTCCACGGGAGGCGAGCGCTTCGACTCCCGATCGACCACACGGCACCCAAGGAGTCCGGCCATGACAACGTTCACCATCTACACCCCCGACAACGCACCCGCTGCCTCCAAGGCCGGCCTCGACGGCGCCAGGGCCGCCTTCGGCTTCGTGCCGAACCTGCAGGCGACCATGGCCGAATCGCCGGAGCTGCTGGCCGGCTATTCCACGCTGTGGGGCCTGTTCGCCGAGACATCGCTGACGCCGCACGAGCAGCAGGTGGTGATGCTCACCTCCAACTTCGAGAACGAGTGCCACTACTGCATGGCCGGCCACTCGGTGCTGGCGAAGATGCAGAAGATGGATCCGGCGGTGATCGCCGCGCTGCGCAACGGCACGCCGCTGCCCGACGCGCGGCTGGAAGCGTTGCATCGCTACACCGGGCTGGTGGTGCGCCAGCGCGGCTGGGTGTCGGACGCGGATACCGAGGCCTTCCTGGCCGCCGGCTTTACCCGTCGCAACGTGTTCGAAGTGATCCTCGGCGTGGCGACCAAGGTGATGAGCAACTACACCAACCACATCGCCCATACCCAGCTCGACGCCTTCATGCACGGCAGCGAGTGGACCAAGCCGGCCGCCGAACAGGCCGCCTGATTCCGTCGCCCTGCGCGTTGGCGGCCATAGTGTCGCTGGCGCCCAATCCAGGCCTCCGCTTCCCGTAATTCCCCGCGTTTCTCCGAGAGGATTTCCCCATGTCACTGCAAGCCAAGCTGGATGCCTTCAAGGCCGATTTCGAAGCAGGCAAGCCACCGTACAGCGTGCCGCATTCGGTCATCGACGCGATGCATCGCGCCACCGCTGAACTGATCGCCTCCGGCGCGGCCGGGCGCGCGCTCAAGGCAGGCGACCGCGCGCCGTCGTTCGCGCTGAAAGACCCCGAGGGCCAGCTGGTGCAGTCGGCCGAACTGCTTCGGCAAGGGCCGTTGATCGTCAGCTTCTACCGCGGCGTGTGGTGTCCGTACTGCAACATGGAGTTGCAGGCGCTCGAGGCCGTTCTGCCCGAGTTCGACAGGCTCGGCGCGCGGCTGGTCGCGATCTCGCCGCAGGTTCCAGCGAACAGCCGCAAGTCGGTGCGCCAGAACCACCTGACCTTCCCGATCCTGTCCGACACGAAGGGCGAGGTCGGCGCAGCCTTCGGCCTGCGCTTCGAACTGCCGGACTACCTGGTCGAGGTCTACAAGGGCCTGAAGAACAACCTGCCCGCGTTCAACGACGACCCGAGCTGGACGCTGCCGATGCCGGGCCGCTTCGTGATCGGGCAGGAGGGCACGATCCTCTACGCCGAAGTGAATCCGGACTACACCCGTCGACCCGAGGCGGAGGACATGCTGCCGGTACTGCGCCAGGCGGCGCAGAGCCGCGCGGCCTGAGTCGGCGCCCGCGGCCGGACTTCATGCGTTCGCATCGAAGCAGCCGCGGGTCCGCACTTGGCCGGTCACTCAACGGGCGAAGAAGGCGAGGATGGCCTCCGCGATCTCGCCCGCGTGGGTCTCCAGCGCGAAGTGCCCGGTGTCGAGGAAACTCACGCGTGCTTCGGGGATGTCGCGCTTGAACGCTTCGGCACCCGGCGGAAGGAAGAACGGATCGTTCCTGCCCCATATCGCCAGGAGGCGCGGCTGATGCTCGCGGAAGTACGCCTGGAAGGCCGGATACAGGGCGACGTTGCTTTTGTAATCGAGGAACAGGTCCAGCTGCACGTCGTCCATGCCGGGGCGGGCAAGGTAGTAGTTGTCCAGCGCGATGCCATCGGGCGACACCAGCGATTCATCGGCGACACCATGGGTGTATTGCCAGCGCGTCGTGTCCGGGGCGAGCAGTTTGCGCAGCGCCTCGCGGTTGGCCTGCGAGGGGTCTTCCCAGTAAGCGCGGATGGGGTTCCAGCCCTCGCTCAGTCCTTCGACATAGGCATTGCCGTTCTGCGAAACGATGCCGGTGATGCGCTCGGGGTGTTTCACGGCGAGGCGGAAGCCGGTCGGTGCGCCGTAGTCGAACACATAGACCGCGAAGCGATCGAAACCCACCACCTCGGTAAAGCGGTCGATGACATCGGCGATGTGGTCGAACGTGTACCCGAACTGGTCTCGCGGCGGCATGTCGGACTGGCCGAAACCAGGCAGATCGGGCGCGACGATGTGGAAATCGTCACCGAGCAGCGGGATCAGGTCGCGAAACATGTGGCCGGCGCTGGGGAAGCCATGGAGCAGCAGCAACTTGGGTTTCCCGGCCTTGCCTGCCTCGCGGTAGAAAACCTTCAGGCCATCGACGTTGGCATGGCGATATCGAACAGTGGGCATGGCAGTTCTCCTTCGGTGTGGGAGGCGCGGTGCAGAGAGCGAAGGCCTACGCTGAATGGCTGGGTTCGCGCGGGACGCTGCTGGAAGCGCCGGTCCCGCAGATTCGGTTGGCAGGCCCATCAGTAACCTTCTCGAACGTCACTATCCGGGACGAGCCGGCAGCCCAGGCCGAGGTCGGGTCGTTCGCCAAGGTGCATGTGGCGACGGCTGCGTTCCTGCCTCTCTCGTGCCCTTTGCTGCCTGGAGACGTTCATGGACCACGCGCCGGGCTTGAAATGGTCGTAACCGCCAAAACATGAGTTAGGAGGTTATGTTCGGCAGAGTAACTTGTCAAGCGCATTCTTGATGGTTACTTTGGCGACAGGAGAATTCGCATGACACAAGCGGTACCCGCCTTTTTCCTGGCCGACTCGCTCGCGCTGGACTTCCTCAACTCCGTGGCGACGCCCGTGGACGCCCCGGTCGACTGGCTCGGGGACGGCGAGGGACTGCTGGGCTGGCTTCGGCAGGCGCAACTCGTGCCCGAGGAGGTACTCCTCGCGACGCGCGAGCGGGCCATTCCGGGGGAGATCGATCGGCTGGCGGGACAGGCCAGGGCGCTGCGCGAGTGGTTTCGCGGCTTCGTGCGCGATCACATGGGCCGCCCGCTGCGCGAGGCGGACCTGGCTGAACTTGCGCCGCTCAATGAACTGCTCAAGCGCGACGAAAGCTTTGGCCGGATCGTTGCGGCGCCCGCGGGCCAATCGCCCGCGTTCGCGCTGGCCCGGATGCATCGTTGGAGCTCACCCGAGGCTCTGCTGCTGCCGATCGCCGAAGCGATTGCCCGGGTGGTTTGCGACGAAGACTTCTCTTACGTGAAGGCCTGCGAGGGACCCACGTGCACACTGTTTTTCGCCGATCACACGCGAGGCCATGCTCGTCGCTGGTGCAGCATGGCCCTTTGCGGGAATCGCGCGAAACAGGCGGCCCACCGTCACCGGCGAAAGGCGCAGCCCGGCGGGTAATCGGATTGGCCAGATGGACGGACGTGCTTCGCAACCTGGTCCGTGATCTTTCCGGCGCGGACGCATCTCACGTCCGTGTCGTGGAAGCGGGTGCGTCCTCCTCGCGCCAGAAAGGCGCCACTGGCGTGGCGCCCTCGAGTCGCATTACTGGACCGCCGGGAAATCCAGCTCGGTGTCGTTGATGCGGTTGAACGTGTTGGTGAAGATGACCAGCGCGATCGCGAGGCTGATGTCCACCAGCTGCGCATCGGTGTAGCCGGCCGCCCTGATCGCGGCGAACTCCGACTCGGCGATGGTGCCGCGGGTCTCGACCAGGAGGCGCACGAAACGGGCGAGCGCGTCGCGCTTGGCATCGCCGGTCGGCTGGCCGGCGCGGATTTGCTTGAGCGCTTCGGGCTTCAGGCCGGCCATCTTGCCGAGCATGCTGTGTGCGGCCACGCAGTAGTCGCAACCGGTCACCTCGCTGACCAGCAGCTTGATGGTTTCCTGGTCCTGCCGGGTCAGGCCACCGGACGACAGCACGGCTTCGGCCTGCAGTACCGCCTTGAGCGCGGCCGGGCCATGCGCGCCGATCGCGGCGAAGGTGTTGGGAACGCTGCCGGCGGCCTTGCGGATCTGCGCATAGACCTCGGCGGTAGCGCCGGTGGCCGACTGGACGGAAGGGGTAGCGATACGTGACATGGCGGACTCCTCGTTGGGTGGTTGGAACGTGGGAGTCACTTTAGGCGCGCATGGAGAGACAGTTAATGTTTCATATGCTCCAAAATATGCTCAATCGTACCATTCCTCCGTACGGGGAATGCTTCGTCAGGTCTGCGCATAGAGCCTGAGGAAGTCATCGGCGGCCCGTTTGGCGCGCCGGTTGATCTCCGCGGTGCCCGGTGCTTCGCGCAAACGCAGCAGCAGGCTCACCAGCAGATCGTCCCAGAGCAGCGCGAGGAAACGGACGTCCATATCCTTCGGTGCATGCTTGTCGATCAGTCCCGCGGACCTCGCCTGTTCCGTGACCTGGCCGATCACGCCGCGCACCGAGCGCCGTGCCGACTCGAGGGTCGTGGCCACTTCCGGGGCGCGCTGGGCTTCCATGACGGCAAGCCGGAACACCGCCACCACCCCGGCCTGGGTGACTTCGCGCAACACGGTGGCGCCCAGCCGGGCGAGCAGGGTGGCCAGTTCGTCGCGTCGATCCGGCACCGCCAACTCGCTCGGCAAGCGCATGCGCCCGACACGGTCGGCGATGCAGGCCGCCAGCATCGCCTGCTTCGTGCCGAAATGGGCGTACAGCTCGCGCTTGGACACCTGCGCGCGTGTGGCGATCTTCAATGTGCTTGCTTCGGCGTAGCCCAGTTCCATGAACGTGTCCATGGCCGCCTGCAGGATGCGTTCGCGGACCGGCTGCGGGGCCGATGTCGGATCGGACTGTTCTTTCACACGCGCGCCCTTGCGTTGGTACTTGTGGGTACCGTAGCATGAGTGACGTTGGTACCAGTCGGTACCGACATCGAAACCCAACCGCCGTCGCCCCTGCGTTGCTGCCTGGCGGCGCACGGTTCACTGCCAACCCCGGCGGAGGAGAGTTCGCATGTCGCCCGCACACATCTTCACCCTGCAGCTTGTCCTGGGATACGTCGCCTGGTTGCTCTGCTTCCGCGCCTACCTATGGCCCCGGCTGCGCTCGATGCCGCGTGCCGATGCGCACCGTGCGATCGCGACCCTGCACAGCTTTCGCTTCTTCGGGCTCGCGTTCGTGGTTCCCGGCGTGGTCGGGCCACAGCTTCCGGGCAGCTTTGCGGCGTTCGCCGCCTACGGCGACCTGGCCACCGGGGCGCTTGCCCTGCTCGCGCTGCTTGCCTGGAGGATGCGACCGCTCTTCTGGAGTGCGGTAGCCGCTTTCAACATCGTCGGTGCGGCCGACCTGCTGACCGATTACTTCCATGCGATCAGGGCAGGCCTCCCCGAACGGGCCGGCGAACTGGGCGCGGCCTATGCGATTCCGGTCATCTACGTGCCGCTGCTGATGATCACGCACGTGGCGGCGTTCTACATGCTGGTGCGTTCCGGGACGACGCGGGGGATCGCATCGGATGCGACCCGGTCGCCCGTCGCGCGGCACGGTGTCGATGCCGCCCGCATCGGTGGATGATCCGGTAGACGCGGGAGGGTCGCGGGTGACGCGCGCTCCTGGGCAGGGAAGGCTGGGTCGCCAGCCTCTCGCGCTGCGGCTCAGTGGAGCCCGAGCGCCCGGACGTTGTCGCCCGTATTCCGGTCGATGAAGAGACCGTAGGGGTCGATGCCCGCGTAGGTCGGCTTCTTGTCCGTGACGAAGTGAAAGACCTGCATGCCGCTGCGCACCTGCTTCCACGCCATGCGGATCACGTCGGCTCGGTCGAACGTGGCGGCGCCCGGCTCCGCGCTGAAGAGGCCGATCTCGATGAGCTCGTCGAGCGGCGCCTCCTGCTCCGTACCCTTGCCATCGGCATAGAACTTTTTCGCCTCGACCGGCACGGTCACGTCCCATCCGCCGTCGGCCCGCTGCACGGCCGTCGGCGGCTGCAGCTTGAGGTCGTAGAGCGTGATCCGCTCGAACAGGTCGGTGATCAGTCCCTGGTCCTCCGGTGTCCTCGCTTCCTCGCGCAGCAACGCGATCAGGTCGAGCGAGCGGGGGTAGGGCGCGACGGTGAAGCCGTAGCGGTCGACGAAGCGCTTGAGCGCGCGGTTCACTGCGTCCTCGCCGATGCGCTCCTGCAACAGGTACATGGCGAGCGCGCCCTTGCCGTAGGCGATGTATTGCTGGCTGAGTTCGACGCTGGCGAGCGGTTGCTCCGCGAGCACCTGCGTGCGGCGGCCGCCCAGGTAGCGATCGAGCTGGAACTGGAGGTAACGGCGGATCCCTTCCTCGCCGTGCAGGCGCTTCATCACCATCAGCGCGGAATACTGCGCGAGCGTTTCGTACAGCAACCCGGCGCCCTGCATCCGCGCTCCCAGCACCTGATGTCCCCACCACTGGTGCGCCAGTTCGTGGGCGGTGAGCATGGTAACCATGTCGATCGCCTCCCGATCCCGCAGGTCCATCGCGAAGGACGCCGTTTCGCCCACCGGGATGGTGTTCGCGAAGGCCTGTCCGCCCTGCCGGTAGGCGGGCGTTTCGATGATCCGCGCCTGGTCGAACTGATAGGGGCCGAAGGCCTGGCGGTAGTAGTCGATGGAGGCCTGCATGGCCTTCATCATGCGGTCGACGTTCCAGTGATGCGCGGGCTCGAAGTAGATCGCGTACTGGACGCCGCCGTGCGTCTGCCTGCTGACGGCATAGCGTCCCGACTCGATCGCGAAGTAGTTCTTGATCGGCGTATCGGAGACGAAGCGCACCGTGCGACGACCGTTCTGCACGCGCTCGGAAACGCGCTTGCCGGGTGCGATCGGGATCTGATCGGCGCGGGTCGAAACGGTGATGTCGGCCGTGGTCCAGCTGAGATCGCCGCTGGGCAGGCTGCGGGTGGCCGCCAGATCGTCCAGCCGCGGGAGCGGTAGCCGTTCGGGAAGGCCGTACTTGCGGCGCGCGGCCGGGTCGTCGAGCAGGCCGACGTCGCTCATGCCGATCCGGGGCGTGAGCTCGATCGTGTTCAGATCGGTGCCGTTCGGCGCCAGTCCCGTCTCGGTGCCGGCGGCGCGGAAGCCGACCTGCGCGCGGCGGGTGTGGAAAGTGAGCGAGCGCACTTCCCCTGGCCGCATGGGCGAGTCGAGGCGATAGATGCGATAGCCGAACGCCTCGTCATCGCGTTCCAGCCGGGCGCCGGGAAAGTCGAGGCCGACCAGTTCCAGCGCCGGGTCCATCAGTCGCACGTGGACCCGGTCGATCGGCGTGCCGGTTTCGTTGACGAGCCGATAGCGGCCGTGCACGTCCGCGCGAACATCCTGCGGATACAGGGCAACGTCGAGCACGACATGCCTGACTACCGGTTGTGGCAGGCCGGCGTAGCGGAAGAAGCGCTTTTCGTAACCGGCGAGGTAGCGCTGCTGGTCCTCCGCGGTGTGGAAATCGTTGACGACGAGGGTGTTGTAGATGATCCAGGCGCCGCTCACGCTAAAGATCGCCGTCGCCACCACGGCGACCCATACGGCGCGCGCAGTCAGTCGAGAGGGTATCCGGCGCAACCGCGGCATCAGTCGCTCGGCGGCGCCGCGCGGCCACAGCAAGTGCGCCGCGACCAGCAGCAATGCGGCCGTCGCGGCCCAGAACAGCCGGAACCACCAGGCCGCCTTCCAGAAAATGCCGGTGCCGACTATGTCCGACAGCGGTACGGCAGGCACGCTGCCATAGACGAAGAGCGGGTATTCAAGCCCCAGCGCGGGGCCAAAAAACCGAAGCACCAGGTACAGCGCCATCCAGCCCCAGCCGGCATATTTGCCCGGGCTGAGCGCCTGGACGAAAACCGCGAGCGCGGCGATCGCGACCGCGTCCACCGTGCCCGGAAGCAGGTACCAGCGCAGATATTGGCCGGGCGCGGGATCCACGCCTCCGAGCAGCTGCACCAGCATGCCGGCTGCCATGCCGACGAACTCCGTCGCGAACAGGACCAGCGCCAGGCCGATGATCTTCGGCAACATCAGCGCCCATGCCGGCAAGGGAGTCGCATCGATGAGTTCGTGCACCTTGCGCTCGCGTTCCCGCCACACCAGCTCGCCGCCGTAATAGGTCGCGATGACGACCAGCAGCGTGTCGAAGCTCGCCTGGATGATCGGCACGGATACCGAGGTGAGCGGGTAGAGCGTCACGCCGTACCAGCCCGAGGCGGTCAGCAGGCTCGGGAGCGTGAACGCGAAGGCGATGAGCAGAAGCACCAGGAAGACCGGGCTCCTGAAGATGTAGCGTGCTTCCATCGTGGCGCGGGCGACCAGCTGAGCGCGCGCGGTGCGCTTGTCGAAGCGTGGGTTCGCAAGCCGCGGGCGCTGTTTGGCTGGAGCGGGCGACGGGGGCGTCGCCATCGCCTCCTGTCGCCGAAGCTTGCGCTGCTGCCGCCGCGACAGGCCCCGATCGGCAAACCGAAACCGGCGGTAGGTGAGCGCCAGGAGGGCGATCGACACGCCGACCCAGATCAGCCGGCTTTGCACCATCAGCCCCGTCACGGGAATGGCGCCGGCATTGAGCTCGGCTGCCGTGAAATAGCGCGAGCTAGCCATATAGGCGGACATGCCGAGCGGATCCGCCAGCACACGGAAATCCAGGAGCTGCGGCTGGCCTGCCATGAGCCCCTGGGAGAGGAAATAGACGACCAGCAGGGCGACCACGCCGATGAACGTGCCGGCGGTCGAGCGCGTTGCGGTGGCGAGCCCGAAAAGCGTTGCCGAGATGATCAGCGCGTTCGGCAGGGCGAATAGGCCGTAGCCGATCGCGAACCCGGAGACATGGTTGGGCCCGAGCATCGCGTGGTTGGCGAAAGGCATCAGCGTGCCGAGCCATTGGCCGAGCGTCGCGGCCGCCATGACCAGCGCGCCGGCAGCGAAAGCGCCGAGGAAGCGGCCGAACAGGTAGTCGAATTTGGTGATGCGGGTGGCGCGGATCAGCGGGCCGAACCCGGTCTGGTCGTCCCGCACGATCACGTTCGAGACGAACGCGGCGCCCACGAACAGGAACACGAACGACACCAGGAGATGGGACACGATGATCGTGTGCGGGCTGTTGAACAGCACGTTCCCGCCGCCGACGGTCATGAGCTTCACCACGGCCATGTCCACGAACGCGCCAAGGAACAGCAGGGCTGCGGCCGCGATGAACAGTGGGCTCGTGGCCTGGTAGCGGAATTCGAATGCCGCGATCTTGCCAAGCATGTCGGCGTTCCTCAGGCCGCGCGGCGGGATTGGGCGAGCGTGGAGAAATACACGTCCTCCAGGTCGCCCTCGAGTACGACGAAGCCGTCGCCCGGGTCCGTATCGGAAAGGATGTGGACCACCGTTCGGCCGGAGAAGAGGCGTGTGGAGATGATCCGGTGACGCTCCCGGTAGCTGTGGAGTTCGGAACGCTCGATCGCCTTGCGCCAGATCCGGCCGCGCGTGCGCTCGATGAGTTCGAGCGGCGCGCCTTCCAGCTGGATGCGCCCGCCGACCAGCACCGCCACCCGCGGACAGAGGTCGGCGACGTCCCCGACGATGTGGGTCGAAAGGATGACCACCACGTTCTCGCCGATCTCGGCCAGCAGGTTGAGGAAGCGGTTGCGCTCCTCCGGGTCGAGGCCGGCGGTCGGCTCGTCGACGATGATGAGTGCCGGATTGCCAATCAGCGCCTGGGCGATGCCGAAGCGCTGGCGCATGCCGCCGGAGAAGCCCGCCAGCGCCTTCTTTCGCACGTCCCAGAGGTTGACCTGGTGCAGCAGCGTTTCGACGGTCTGCCTGCGGTCGGCGGCCGTCGCGATCCCCTTCAGCACGGCCATGTGGTCGAGCATGTCGTACGCCGAAACACGCGGATAGACGCCGAAATCCTGGGGCAGGTAGCCGAGCGTGCGGCGCAGCTTTTCGGGTTCGGCGATCACGTCGACGTCGCCGAAGCGGATGCTTCCTTCCGTGGGCGTTTGAAGCGTGGCGATCGTCCGCATCAGCGTCGACTTGCCTGCGCCGTTGGGGCCCAGCAGCCCGTACATCCCGCGCGGGATCGAGAGCGCCACCTGGTCGAGGGCGCGCGTGCCATTGCCATAGACGTGGCTGACGTTGGTGAGCTCGAGCATTGGGCATCCCCGACCGGTTTTTTGTCAGGCTGCCATGGTGTGCTACGTATGTAAAGCACCAACGCACACTGTGCGGTGCAACCGCTCGCTCGGATCAAAGAATCCCCGATGGACATCCTGAGCGAAGCCCGTGTCCGACTGGCGGGTGCGCGTGCTGCCCTGACAGTCGCGCGCGTCAGCCGGCCATCGCCCGCAGCCGTTCGGCCGTCGCGGCATCGGCGGGCACGAACGATTCCAGCGCCAGCTCCGCCAGCGTGATGTCGACCGGCGTACCGAACACGGTGGTGGTGCTGAGCATCGAGAGCACGTGGCCGTCGACCTCCAGTTGCATGGGCACGGCGATGGACGAAGCGATGTCGGCGCCTGGCGTGGCTTCGGGCACGGGCAGGGCCTGCAGTTCGCGTAACAGGGCGATGAGCTGCGGGTCGTGGCTGGCGTCGATCTGCTGACGCAGGCGGTGCAGCAGGTGCGCGCGCCACTGGCCGAGGTTGCGGATGCGCGGCGCGAGGCCGGCCGGATGCAGGCTCAGGCGCAGCACGTTGACCGGTGGTTCGAGCAGTTCCGGCGCAACGCCGCCGAGCAGCCGCAGCGTCGCCTGGTTGCTGGCGACGAGCTGCCAGTAGCGGTCCACCGCGAGCGCGGGGTAGGGCTCCAGGCCCTTGAGCAGCAGGTCGATGGTAGCGCGGGCGCTGGCGAGCGCCGGGTCGTCCAGCGCGCGTTCGCGGAAGGCCGGGGCGAAGCCGGCGGCGACCAGCAGTGCGTTGCGCTCGCGCAGCGGCACGTCCAGGTATTCGGCCAGGTGCAGGATCATGTCGCGGCTCGGGTTGGCGCGGCCGGATTCGACGAAGCTCAGGTGGCGCGTGGAGATCTCCGCGCCGGAGGCCAGGTCGAGCTGCGAAAGCCGGCGGTGGCGGCGCCATTCGCGCAACAGGTCGCCGATGGGGCGCTGGGTGTCGAGGGCTTGGGCGTTCATGGCATCCATGATGCGGTAGGAGCACACCCTGTGCGCGACCGCCATGCCGGATTGCGCGGGATGGTGGCGTGCCGGTCGCGCACAAGGTGCTTTCCCAGGAGGGGTCAGGCGGGCTGCAGCTCGGTCTCGCGCAGGAACGCGGCGATGTCCTCCACCAGCCGGTCGAAGTGCGTGTGGTAGAGCCCGTGCGGCGCCCCGGCGTACTCGATGTAGCGGCTGTGCGGCACCAGCGAGGCGATCGCGCGCCCCTGCTGCACCGGCTCGCTGACGTCGCGGTTGCCGTGGATGACCAGCAGCGGCACGTCCAGGGCGGCCACTTCCGCGCGCTGGTCGGCGCGCTTGGCGCGGAAGCATTCCACCAGCGCCTGCAGCGAGGCATCGCGGATGATGTCGATCGTGTGCTGCACGAACTCCGGTGTGGTGCCGGTCTCGGCGGGCAGAAAGAAGCCGTCGGCGTTGTCGGCCAGCCAGCGCGGGAGGTCGCGACGGATCGCGGCGAGCACGGCCTCTGTGGTGGGCTCGTCCATGCTCCAGGGGCCGCGGCTGCCTTCGGCGTAGCTGGGCGCGACCGGCGCCAGGAAGACCGCCCGCGCCACGCGCGCGCTGCCGTGGCGTGCGAGGTAGCGGGTGGCTTCGCCGCTGGCCATCGAGTGGGTGACCAGCGTGGCCTTGCGCAGGTCCAGGTGCTCGATGAGTTCGGCCACGTCGTCCGCCAGGCGGTCGAGGTGGTAGCCGCGGCCCGGATCGTCCGAGCGGCCGTGCCCACGGCGGTCCATCGCGATGCAGCGGTAGCCGAGCGCGTTGAAGTGCAGCAGGTGCCGGTCCCAGGCGCGCGAATCCAGCGCCCAGGAGGCGAGGAAGACGATCGGCTGGCCGTGGCCCCAGTCGCGGTAGAACAGGGTGGTGCCGTCGGTGGTCGTGAAGTGGCTCATGGTGGGTGACTCCGGATGCGGGGATGGGAAGGTCGTGGTGCCTGGTGGCGCGCGCTCAGGCGGCCATCGGGACCTTGTCGAGGAAGCCATGCACGCGGCGGATGCGGCCCTCGTCCAGCTCGGCCACGTCGAAGCCGATCACCAGCGGTTCGTGCGCACCCGGCGCGACGAGGTGCCAGTGGAAGCGGGCCACGTCGTGGTGCGCGTCGACGTCGCCGGCCAGCCTGAAGACGTGGCCCCGGAACATGCCCTGCACCGCGTCGATCGTCGTGTCGATGGCCTCCCAGCCGTGCGCCTGCGCCACGGGATCGGTGTAGATGGCGTGCTCGGCGTAGACGTCCTCGATCAGCACGCGGCGGCGCAGCGGATCGGTCTCGTTCCAGGCGCGGATGTAGTTGGCGATCAGTTCGCGGGTGGCGTTCATGGCGGTGCTCCGTGTCGGGTGTGGGCACAGCTTGCGGCCGCCGCCGCGGCGGGGCGATTACCTGGCAGGTAATGGAACGCGGCAGGCTTCTCGCCGCCGCGACGTCGTACGCCGGATGCTGACGTCCCCTGCAGAGGGAGCGAAGGCCATGAGCAGACAGCGCAGCCCTGACGAACCCGAACGACCGCGCGGCGCGGGCGCCGACCATCCGGCCGACGAGCCGGCACGCGCTGGCGAGCACGGCGGTGACGTGCGGCACGACCGCCTGGACACCATCGAGTGGGCCGACGACCGCACGCGGGCGCTCGATCCCCACGCCGGCATGGACGAGGCGCCGATCGAGGACCTGATGGACGGTGGCGAGACCAACGCGTCCTACCGCGCGGAGGCGAGGCGGGCCACGCCCACGCTCGATCCCGAAAGCGAGAGCGGGGACGACGGCGCCTAGTGCACCGGCGAGGCTTCCGCTGTAGCCATCGACTGGCGCGGACGCAGCAGCAATCCACCGAGCAGCGCCGCCAGTACCGCGAAACCGGTCCCGGCCAGGAACGCGGCGCGATAGCCCGCGTTGAGCGCGACCGCCTGCGCGATGCCGGTTTCCAGCGCCGCGCCGGTGCGCGCCGCCGCGAGGCTGGCCAGCACCGCCAGGCCGAGTGCGCCACCCATCATGAAGGCGGTGTTGACGATGCCCGAGGCCAGGCCCGAATCGCGCGGCTCGACGTCGTTCATCGCCGCCAGCAACACCGGGTTGAAGGCGATGCCCGCGCCCAGGCCGAGCAGCAACATGCCGGGCAGCACGTCGACAAGGAAATGTCCGTCCGCCGGTGCGCGTGCGAACAGCGCCAATCCCAGGGCGGCGACCAGCAGGCCGCCGGCCAGCGGCCGGCGGATGCCGAAGCGCATCACGATGCGCGCGGACAGTCCCAGTGAACAGGCCGCCATCACCAGGTTGCCGGGCAGGAAGGCCAGGCCCACTTCCATCGGCCCGTAGCCGAGCACCAGCTGCAGGTACAACGCGGACAGGAAAAACCAGGCGAACATCGCGCCGGCCCACAGCACGCCGACCACGTTGGCGATCGCCAGGTTGCGCAGGCGGAACAGCTTCAGCGGCATCAGCGGCGCGCGCACGCGCGTCTCGATGAAGAGGAACAGCACGAACAGCCCCAACGCCACGGCGAGCATGCCCAGCGTGCGCGCCGACAGCCAGCCGGCCTGGTTGCCGTCGACGATCGCGTAGACCGCCAGGATCAGCGCCGCGGTGACGGCAAGCGCGCCGCCGACGTCCAGGTGGCGCACGTCACTGCTGCCGTGCACCGCGGGCAGCAGCCGGAGCGAAGCGACGAACACCGCCAGGCCGATCGGCAGGTTGACCAGGAACACCCAGTGCCAGCTCAGCGTGCTCACCAGCAGCCCGCCAAGCAGCACGCCCACGCTACCGCCGCCGGCGCAGACGAAGCCGTACACGCCCATCGCCTTCGCCCGCTCGGCCGGTTCGGTGAACAGGTCCATGATCAGAGACAGCGCCACCGCGGTGACCACCGCGCCGCCCAGGCCCTGGATGCCGCGCGCGATCACCAGCCATTCGCGCGAACCGGCCATGCCGCACGCCAGCGAGGCGAGGGTGAACAACACCAGCCCGAGCAGGAACAGCTTGCGGTGCCCGAACAGGTCGCCCAGCCGCCCGCCCAGCAGCAGGAAGCCGCCATAGGTCAGCACGTAGGCATTCACGACCCAAGCCAGCGTGGCTTCGGAGAAGCCCAGGTCCGCGCGGATCGAGGGCAGCGCCACGTTCACGATGGTGGTGTCCAGCACGATCATCAGCACGCCCAGGCACAGCACGGTGAGGGCGAGCCAGCGGCCGTCGCGGGCGTGGGTGGTCGGGGTCGGCATGTTCAAGCGGGAGCTCCTTGGCGGGCGTGCAGCATGGCAGGGATCGCCGGGTTTCATCAGCTGCCATGACGACGATTTGCCCGCGCCCGGATCGACAACCGACCGCCCGGGCAGGGCGTGCGAGAATTCCCGCATGAACCTGCTCGCCATCGAAACCAGCACCGAAGCCTGTTCCGTCGCCCTGGTGCACGGACAGGAAGTGATCGCCCGCAGCGAACTGGCCCCGCGCCGCCACGCCGAACTCGCGCTGCCGATGGCCGATGCGCTGCTCGCCGAAGCGGGGCTAGGCCGGCATGCGCTGGATGCGATTGCGGTGGGCCGCGGCCCCGGCGCGTTCACCGGCGTGCGGCTGGGCGTGGCGCTCGCGCAGGGCATGGCGTTGGCGCTGGACCGGCCAGTGGTGCCGGTGTCTTCGCTGGCCGCGCTGGCACTGGAGGCGCCGGAGGACGAGGCAGCGATCCTGGCCGTGATCGACGCACGCATGGGCGAGATCTATGCCGCCTGCTATCGCCGCGATGGCAACGGTGGCCTGGTGGCGCTGGACGAGGAGCGCGTCTGCGCACCCGACGCGCTGGTGCTGCCGCAAGCCCAGGCGTGGAGCGTCGTCGGCAGCGGATGGACGACGTACGCGGACGTGCTGCGGAAGCATCTGACCGGCGAGCTGCGACAGGCCGAAGGCGACCGTTACCCGCAGGCCCGCCACGTGGCGGAAATCGCCGTGCGCGAATACCAGGCGGGCCGGGCCGTTTCGCCGGAACAGGCCTTGCCGGTGTACCTGCGGGACAAGGTGGCGTTGACGCTGGCCGAGCAGGGGCGCGCCAGCTCCTAGCTCCCCGGACCTTTCGACTTCGGCCCTGCGCTCAGGGCGGACAGCTACGGAAGCGTCCGATTTCAGTTCGACGGCCACTCGAGTCGATGCGGAAGGCGACAGCGGCATCTGGCCGGAAGGAACGAAGAATTTTTCCGTTCGCCCTCAGCGTGGCGCAGCGAGGTCGAAGGGCCGCGATCCCCGGGGCTGGCCTCAAAGCCGCCCGATCGCCAGCTGCACCAGCAGGCTGCTCACCGCCACCGCGATCCACACGCCGAACCCCAGCAGGATCGGTCGCGGCCCGCTGGAAATCATCCTGCGCAGGTTGGCCGACAGCCCGATCGCGGTCAGCGCCATGATGATCAGGAACTCCGCCAGCTGGTGGATCAGCGGCTGCGCCGCCACCGGCACCAGCCCCGCCGTGCGCACCGCCGAGGCGACCAGGAACCACAGGATGAACCAGGGAAAGATGCGCTTGAGGCTGAAGTCGGCCGCGCCTTTCTTTTTTTCCCGCATCGCCACCATCACCGCCAGCGTGATGCACACCGGGATGATCAGCGTGGCGCGGGTGAGCTTGACGATGGTGGCGTAGTCGCCGGCCGCATGGCTGTAGCTGTAGCCGGCCGCGACCACCGAGGACGTGTCGTTGATCGCCGTGCCCGCCCACAGCCCGAAACCCAGGTCGGACAGGTGCATCAGGTGCCCCAGCAGCGGGAACAGCAGCACCGCCACCACGTTGAACAGGAAGATGGTGGAGATCGCGAACGCAGTGTCGTGCTCGTCCGGCTTGATGATCGGCGTCACCGCCGCGATCGCCGAGCCGCCGCAGATCGCGGTGCCCACGCCGATCAGCACCTTGAGCTGGTCATGCACGCCGAGCAGCCGGCCCAATCCCCATGCCGCGACGAAGGCCGCGCTCATGGTGATCAGTGTCACCGACAGCGACTCCAGCCCGGTCTTCGCCACCTGATCGAGGCTGAGCCCGAAGCCCAGCGCGATGATCGACCACTGCAGCACCTGCTTGCCGGCAAACTGGATGCCGGGCGTGAAGCGCGCGCCGGGCGACAGGGTATTGCGCACCAGGATGCCGAGCACGATGCCGATCACCGGCCCTCCGACCAGCGGCGCCAGGTGTCCCAACCACAGCGCTACCAGCGCGATGGCGAGCGCGAGGCCCAGGCCCGGCAGGCGGGCAGGCAGGGTGGGGGCGGGCGTGGCGGCGGCGCTCATCGTTGGCTCGGGTGGCGAAGTCCGCCCATTGTCCCTGTGCATGACCATCAGCAAAACTTTGCATGCTTGATGGTTGCTATAAGCTTTGCTGAATGCTGAACATCACGCCCCGACAGCTCGACGTGTTCGTGCAGACCGCGCTGCACGGCAGCCTGCGCGCGGCCGCCGAGCGCGTGCACCTGACCCAGCCCGCCGCGAGCATGGCGCTGGCGGAGCTGGAACGGCAGCTCGGTGCGCCGCTGTTCGACCGCGAACGCGGGCGGCTGCACCTCAACGCACGCGGGCGCGAACTGCTGCCGCGCGCGCAGGAATTGCTCGAGCGGCACGCGGAACTGGCCCGATTCGGGCAGGGCGATGCGCAGGCACTGGCGGGTGAACTGCGCATCGGCGCGAGCAACACGGTCGGCAACTACCTGGTCGGCGAACTGCTCGGCGGCTTCGTGCGTGCGCAGCCGCAGGTGGCGATCCGGCTGCGCGTGGCCAATACCGACACCATCGCGTCGCAACTGCTCGATCACGCGCTGGACGTCGGCTGCGTGGAGGGCCCGGTCGCGCATCCGCAGCTGGAACTCAAGCCCTGGCGCGAGGACCGGCTGCGCGTGTGTGCGCCGCCGGGGCATCCGCTGGCGCGCAAGCGTTCACTCAAGCCGGGGGATTTCGCCGGCGCCCGCTGGGTGTTGCGCGAACCAGGCTCGGCCACCCGCGCCACCACCGAGCGTGTGCTCGCGCAATTGCCGCCGGGCGAAACGGTACTGGAGCTCGACCAGATCGAAGCGATCAAGCAGGCCGTCGCTGCCGGCCTCGGCATCGCCTGCCTGCCGGAGGTGGCACTGGTCGATGCCCTGGCGACCGGACGGCTGGTGGTCCTGAAGACGCCCTTCCTCGATCTCAGGCGCATGCTCTCGCTGCTGCTGCACCGGCAGAAATACCGCGGCGCGCTACTCGAAGCCTTCCTGCAGACCGTCATGTAGGCGGGCAGCTTGCCAGCAGGTTCACCCTGGCGGCGCTAGCGTCCGCTGGCCATGGCAACGCGTTCGGTCAGCAACCCCCTCGGCGTCCCGCTGGCCAAGCCCGTGGCCGAGGTACCGGCGGGCGCCCTCGCCACGTTGCGGCGCGAGGCGCGCGACTGCCGCGCCTGTCCGCTGTGGCGCTACGGTACGCAGACGGTGTTCGGGCAGGGTCCGGCGTCGGCCCGGGTGATGTTGATCGGCGAGCAGCCCGGGCTGCACGAGGACCGCGAAGGCGTGCCGTTCGTCGGTCCCGCCGGGCAACTGCTCGATCGCGCGCTGGGCGAAGCGGGACTGGACCGCTCCACCTTGTACCTGACCAACACCGTCAAGCATTTCAAGTACGAGATGCGCGGCACCGCCAAGCTGCACAAGCGCGCCAATGCGGCCGAGCAGGCAGCTTGCCGCATGTGGCTGGCCGCCGAGCTACTGCGGGTGAAGCCGAAGCTGGTGGTGGGCCTGGGCGCCATGGCGGCACAGACGATGTTCGGCAATGCCTTCCGCATCACCCGCGAGCGCGGCGTGTGGCGACCGCTGGGCGAAGGCGCGCAGGGACTGGCGACCTGGCATCCCTCCGCCGTGCTGCGCATGCCGGAGGAAGCGAAGCGGCACCAGGCATTCGACGAACTGGTGGCGGATCTGCGGATGGTGGCCGGAGCGCTGGGAAGGCTGGCGTAGGGCCGGCTTCAACCCACCGCAGGCAGCCTCAATGGAAATCCCGCGAGCGCACGTCCAGCTCGCCCAGCATCGGTGTCAGGTCTTCCAGCGTGTGCGCGATCAGGTGCTGGACGCCATGCTCGCTTTCCAGGTGGCCTTCGATCGCCAGCAACCGCGATGCAAGCAGCACGCGACGCTGGCGCAGCACCACGCGTCGCCAGATCACCACGTTGGTCAGCCCGAACTCGTCCTCGATGGTCAGGAACACCACGCCGCTGGAGGTCTGGGGCTGCTGGCGCAGGGTGACGATGCCGGCGACCCGTACGGGCCGTCCGTTCGGCACGCCGACCAGTTCGTTGGATGCGCGGAAGTGCCGCGCACGCAGACGGGAGCGCAGCAGGCGCAGCGGATGCGGGCCCAGCGTGGTGCCGGTGAGGGCATAGTCGGCGCGCAGGTCTTCGCCGCGCGTGGGCAGCGGCAGCGCGATGGTTTCCGTTTCTGGCGTGGAGCCGGCGAACAGAGGCAGCTGCGGTTCCACGCCAGCGATCGCCCAGCGCGCGCGATGACGATGGCCGGCCAGTGCGCGCAGCGCGCCCGAGTCGGCGAGCAGGGCCTGGTCGCGGCGGTCCAGCTTCGCGCGAATGCTGAGGTCTCCCACGTCGACGAACGGCCATTGTCCGCGAGCGGCCACGATGTCTTTTGCGGTCGCTTCGCAGAAGCCACGGATCAGCCGCAGGCCCATGCGGATCGCCGGCTGCAGGCGTGCATCGCGTTCGGGCTCGAGCGTGCAGTCCCAGTCGCTGTGGCGCACGTCGATGGGCAACGTGCGGATACCGTGGCGGCGGGCGTCCTGCAGCAACTGGTCGGGCGAGTAGAAGCCCATCGGCGCGGAGTTGATCAGCGCGCAGGCGAACGCCGCCGGCTCGTGGCACTTGAGCCAGCTGCTGACGTAGGCGAGCAGGGCGAAGCTGGCCGCGTGCGATTCGGGAAAGCCATAGCTGCCGAAGCCCTTGATCTGCTCGAACAGGTGCTCGCCAAACTCGCGGCTGTAGCCGTTCCTCAGCATGCCGGCGAGCAGCTTTTCGCGATGCGGCTCCAGCCCGCCATGGCGTTTCCAGGCGGCCATCGAACGGCGCAGCGCATCGGCCTGGCTGCCGTTGAAGTCGGCGGCGACCATGGCGATCTGCATCACCTGCTCCTGGAACAGCGGAACGCCGAGCGTGCGCTTCAGGACGTTTTTGAGCGCCTCGGAGGGATAGCTGACTTCCTCCTCGCCGTTACGCCGGCGCAGGTAGGGATGCACCATGTCGCCCTGGATCGGGCCGGGCCGCACGATCGCCACCTCGATCACCAGGTCGTAGAACTCCTTCGGCTTGAGGCGCGGCAGCATGGCCATCTGCGCGCGCGATTCGATCTGGAACACGCCGATGGTGTCGGCGCGGCTGATCATGTCGTAGGTGGGCTTGTCGTCCTTGTGGTCCTTGTTGATGCCGGCGATGGTGTAGTCGCCGCGGCCGTTCGACTTCAGCAGGTCAAAGGTCTTGCGGAGCGCCGTGAGCATGCCCAGTGCCAGGCAGTCCACTTTCAGCATGCCCAGCGTGTCCAGGTCGTCCTTGTTCCACTGGATCACCGTGCGGCCGTCCATGGCGGTGTTCTCCACCGGCACCAGCGTGGAGAGCGGATGTTCGGAAATGACGAAGCCGCCGGGATGCTGGGAGAGGTGGCGCGGAAAGCCGATCAATTGCACGGTGAGTGCGAGTACCTGCCGGATCAGCGGTGTGTCCGGATCGAAGCCGCGCTCGCGCAGCCGGTCCGACGGAGGCACTTCGCCGCTCCAGCGATCGAGGGTGGAGGAGAGCTCTCCGGCCAGTTCCGGCGACATGCCCAACGCGCGCGCGACGTCGCGGATCGCACCGCGGCCGCGGTACTCGGTCGCCACCGCGGTGAGCGCGGCGCGGTCGCGGCCGTAGCGGTCGAACACGTATTGCAGCACTTCCTCGCGGCGTTCGTGTTCGAAGTCGACGTCGATGTCCGGCGGCTCGTCGCGATCCATCGAGATGAAGCGCTCGAAAAGCAGGTTGCTGGTTGCCGGGTCGGCCTCGGTAATGCCGAGCACGAAGCAAACCAGCGAATTGGCGGCCGAGCCGCGGCCCTGGCAGAGGATGTCCTTCGACCGCGCGAAGCGAACGATGTCGTGCACGGTAAGGAAGTAGGACTCGAACTTCTTGACCCGGATAAGGGCCAGTTCGCTCTCGATCTGTCCGCGCCACTCGTCCTTCACGGTGACCGGCCAGCGCCAGCGCACGCCTTCCTCGACCAGCTGGCGCAGCCAGCTGGTCGGAGTGTGGCCCTGGGGCACCAGTTCGTGCGGGTAGGTGTACTCGAGCTCTTCCAGCTTGAACGTGCAGCGCCGCGCGATCGCGACGCTCTCGGCCAGCAGTTCGGGTGGATGGATGGCCGAGAGCGCGCGGCGCGTGCGCAGGTGCCGCTCGCCGTTGGGGAACAGCCGCTGGCCGGCCTGCGCCACGGTGGTGTGGTGGCGGATCGCGGTCATCACGTCCTGCAGCGGGCGGCGGGCGCGTACGTGCATATGCGCGTCGCCGCTGGCGACCAGCGGCAGGGCGAGTCGTTCGCCCAGGGCGCGCAGGGAGGCCAGGCGGGCGTCGTCGTCGGGACCGCGGTGGAGCTCGACCGCGAGCCAGCAGCGGTCCGGGAAGCGCGCCTTCAGCCAAGCCCCTTCGGTCTCGTCGGGCTGCATGCCGGGCAGCCACAACGCAAGCATGCCGTCGGTGTCGCCGAGGTCCTCGCGCAAGGATTCGTAGCTGCCCTTGGGCGCGCGACGACGACTGGTGGTGATGAGCTGGCACAGCCGCGCGTAGCCTTGCTGGTTCTCCACCAACAACACGCACTTCGGTCCGTCGACGAACTGGAACTCGCTGCCGACGATGAGCTTGACGCCGGTTTCGCGCGAGGCTTCCAGCGCGCGCACGATGCCGGCGAGCGTGCATTCGTCGGTGATGGCGAGGGCGCTGTAGCCCTGCTGCTTCGCACGTTCGAACAGTTCGATCGCCAGCGAGGCGCCGCGCTGGAAGCTGAAGGCGGAAAGGCAGTGGAGTTCGGCGTAGGCGGGCAGGCTCATGCAGCTACCCTCCGGCTCTGTCGGGCCCGTTCTTGTGTGTGCGTCGCGGCAATGATGGCCAGGAGGTTCATGCGAACCACCCGTGCAGCATGAAGCCCTCGCGTTCGCCGACCGGGCAGTAGGCCCAGGCGCGCTGCCCGGCGGAGGTCTCGATCACGTAGTAGTCGCGCCGCACGTCGCCGTCCCACCAGCCGCTTTCGACGCGCTCGGGACCGGCCAGGATGCGCGGCTCGCGATCACGCAGCGGGATCGGTTGGGGCAGCAGCCAGCCGGGGCGGGGCAATGGCGGCGCGCCGGCGCTCTCGCCGTGGTTGCGCCAGGCGCGCTCGGGGCGGTGGTCGGCGTGGATCGAAAGGCCGTGCACGGCCTCGTCGCCCAGCCGCGCGCGCAGGCGTTCGCGCAGTTGCTCCCACGGCACCGCCTGTTGCGGGCGCACGTCGAAAAGGTCGCGGCCGGCCGGCACGAATGGCGGCAGTTCGCGCGCGATCAGTTGCAGGGCACGCACCGGCGCGGCCAGTTGCACGAGGTCCAGCCGGCCGCGGGCCAGTTCGAACAGCATGCCCCCGTCGCGCTCGGGGGCGAGCAGGCCGACCGGCACTTCGGTGGCGGCGCCGCGCTCGTGTTCCAGTCGCAGCACGAAGCGCTGCACGCCGCCGTCGCGGCCGGCGAGATACGCGGCGAGGTCGCCGGTCATGCGGCGCAGCGGGAACAGCAGCTGGCCGGTGGCGCCGACCTCATAGTTGAACTCGATGCGCGATTCGAAATGGTCCGGCGGCTGGTAGCAGTCCAGTGGCGTGGCGAGTGCGCCGGTGAGGCGATCGAGCTGGTCGAGGGTGTCGGTGCCCACGCGCCGGCCCAGTGCCGCGCGCGGCAACGCGTAGACCTGGGCGAGGCGGCGCAGGCCCATGCGGCGCAGGCTGTCGGCCGCCTCCGGCGGCAGGCCCGCGCGCTCCACCGGCAATTGGCCGAGGGCTTGATTCAGCGGTGCATCGTGGGTGATGGCCAGGCCGTCGTGTACGCCGGCCAGCGCACGCGCGGCCCACGGGTTGGGCGCGAGCGCGATGCGATGGCGGAAGCCGAGCGCGGCCAGGTCTTCGCGCAGCAGCGCTTCCATTCGCGGCCATGGCCCGAACAGGCGGAAGCTCGCCTCCACTTCGATCAGCAGCGAAGCCGGCATCTGCCGGCTGACCTGCGCGCCGTAGCGGTAGGCCCAGGCGGCGAGGAAGTCGTGCCAGCGCGTGGTTTCGGCCGGGTCGTGCTCGACCACGGCAAAACGCGCGCAGATCGCCTGCGCAGTGGCCAACGGCAGACCCGCGCGCAGGCCCTGCGCCTTCGCCGCGGCATTGACCGCGCGCAGTACGCGCCGCTGCACCGGGCCGTCGACCAGCACCAGCGGTTCGTCCGGCGTGGCGTGGCGGCGAAGGACGCCGTCGAGCGCCAGCTGCGGCAACAGGATGCAGGCCCACAACATGTCGTGGATCTCAGGCGCGGTCCGCGACAGTCGCGGCGGGACTGTCCGGCACCGGTTCGGAAGGCGCGCCGGTCGGCAGCGGCCAGGGCAGCGGCTGCGCCGGCGGATTGCCGCCGCGGCACTTGAGCACGCGCAGGCGCGCGGGTCGGGCTTCCAGCACCAGGCGCAGCGCCGCGGGCGAGGCGTGGACTGCCGCCGACGCGGGGCGCATTGCTATACCCAGGCACTGGCCGGTTTCCGCCGCCAATTGCAGGCGGCGCAACGTGCGATCGTCGGCCTGGTGCGTCCAGCACAGCACCGCGGCGCAGGCGGCCGAGCGCAGGCATTGTTCGGTCGCCCACGGCACGTCACGCGGTTCGGCGCGCACGATCTGCAGACGGTCCAGGCGCACGCCGGCGTTGGCCCAGGCGGCGGGGAAGGGCAGGTAGGGCGGGGCGATCAATGCGACCCGACCGCCGGCCTGCGTCAGGCGCGCGAGCGTGGGCCACAGCAGGCCCAGTTCGCCGATGCCGTCGAGCGGCAGCAGCACTTCGCTCAGCGCACCTTCGGGCCAGCCGCCGCCGGGCAGCGCGGCGTCCAGCAGCGGGAAGCCGGTCGGCTGGCGCGAAGGCGCGTGCGCCTGCGGCTGGCCGCGCCAGAGACGGCGGGCGTCGAACAGGTGATCGAGGGCGACCACGTTGCTCACGGGTGCGCCACCGTAGGGTGGGCTTCAGCCCACCGTTCTGTATTGCCGTGGTGGGAAGCCCACCATGCAGGAGCGGCGGCGTTGTCAAACCGGGCGCGGCCTTCCCGACGAGCCGCCGCCGGGAGGCGCTGGCGCCCGCCCCGGCCTGTGCGTACGTTCATCAGCCTGGCCTCACCAGCCCCGCGAACAGCCCCTCGATGGCGAAGTCGGTGGCGCGCGGGTCCACCTCGATCGGGGCATACGCCGGGTTGCGCGGCAGCAGTCGGATATGGCCGTCCCTGTGCTCGAAACGCTTGACGGTGAACTCGCCTTCCAGCCGCGCCACCACAGTCTGGCCATGGCGCGCCTCGGGCGTACGGTGCACGCCGATCAGGTCGCCAGGGAGGATGCCGTCCAGCAGCATCGATTCGCCCACCACTTCCAGCAGGTAATCCGGCTTGAGGCGGAACAGCGAAGCATCCAGCGCGACTTCGCGGCGCACCTCGGCGTCCGATCCGATCGGCCGGCCCGCCGCCACGCGACCGAGCAATGGCACCGCGAGTGTCGATACCGGCTCGCTGCGACGCAGGCGGATGCCGCGTGCCTGGCCTGGCACCAGTTCGATGTGGCCCTCGCGCTCCAGTGCTTCCAGGTGCAGTCGCGCCGAGCGGTTCTGTTTCAGTCCCAGCGCGGCCGCGATCTGCAGCTGCGACGGCGGGTAGCCGTGCGCCGCGATGTGTTCTCGCAGGTAGGCGAGCAGGGCTTGGCGGATAGGGCTTAGGGTCATGATACTAATATTAGTACATCGGGGAAGGTCGCGGCAGGGGGATGCTTTTGGCATCATTTCGTGAAGGGGAATCCGGCGGTTTGCCGAAAGCGTGAAGTCCCGGGGGACAGCGATGCGTCCGCGAAGGACTTCAGGCGTGTGGGGGAAGCACATGGTGTCCGCTTTGCTGCTGGGCGTCGGCTTGCTGCTGGGTGTGCCCGCGGCGGGCGCCAACGTGCCGGCCTCCGCTCCCGCCGGGGCGGCCCCGAACAGGGTCTTGCCGACGCCGCAGTTCCGCCGTTACGGCAGCGCCGATGGCCTGCCCAGCAGCCTGGTCTACACCGCGGTGCAGGCGCCGGACGGCACCATGTGGTTCGGCACCAAGAACGGCATCGCGCGTTTCGACGGCGTGGAATTCCGCAACTTCCGCCACGTTTCCGGCGATCCCGATTCACTGGCCGGCAACGGCATCTCCTCGCTGCTGATCGACAAGCAGGGACGGTTGTGGGCCGCCGGTCTGGATGCGGGCCTGAACCGGCTGGATGCCGCCAGCGGCAAGTTCAGGCACTGGAAGCACGATCCGGCCGATCCCGGCAGCCTGGCCAGCGAGAAGGTCTGGACGCTGGCGCAGACGGCCGATGGCAGCCTTTGGGTGGGCACCCGCTTCGGGCTGGACCGCATGCGCGCGGATGGCAGCTTCGAGCATGTCGTCAATCCCTTGCTCGGTCCGGCGCCGACGGACTTGGGCGAAGTGGCCGCGCTCTACGTCGATCCCCATCAGCGCCTGTGGGTCGGCAGCGCCCACGGCCTGTTCCGGCGCGATGCGAACGGCAGCTGGCACCACGTGCTGCCGGCCGATCCGGCGCAGACGGTGGACGCCTGGCGCATCGACGGCAACGGGGACGAGGTGCGAGTGGCCACCGTGCGCGGGCTGCTGGTGGTCGGGGCTGACGGCCGCGCGCACCGTTTCGCCCGCGACGTCCTGCCCGACACCAACGTGATGGTCAGCACCCGCGACCACGCCGGACGGTTGTGGATCGGCACCCAGCGCGGCCTGTTCCTGCAGGAGCGGCCGGACGGCCCGGTCCTGCCGGTGATGAACCGCCCGGTGCTTTACGGCAACCTGCCCGGCACCTGGGTGTGGCAGCTCTACGTCGACCGCGAAGGCGGCCTGTGGGTGACCACGCTGGACGGTGGCGTGGCTTACCTGGCGCCGGGCTGGTACAGCTTCAGCCGCTACACGCACGTGCCGGACAATCCGGCCAGCCTGCGCGATTCGGTGGCGACCACCATGGCCCGCGGCCGCGATGGCCGGCATATCTGGGTCGGCGAGCGCGACGGGCGTGTGGACCGGCTCGACCCGTACACCGGCGCGGTCGAACACGTGCTGTCCGGCCTGCACGGCGACGTGCTCGGCATGACCGAAGGCGAGGGCGGCCGCCTGTGGGTCGCGGTGCAGGGGACGCTCTACCGCACGCAGGGCTCGCACGCCGTCGCGGTCGACCCTGAAGGCCAGATGTTCCGTCGCCCGCTGGAGGTCGAACCCGGCCCCGACGATCGCCTGTACGTGCGCACCTTCCGCGAAGGCCTGTTCCGCGTGGATCCGGACACGCTCGCCGTAAGCCGCGTGCCAATGCACCAGGCCGACGACAAGATGCTGTGGGGCGCGCAGATGACGCTCGACGACCGCGGCACCTTCTACTACGCCAGCGAAGGCGGGCTGATGCAGCTGGACCCCACGCACCGCTTCTTCGAGCCGGTGCCGGGCGGCCCCACCGGCATCTCGGTCGAAGCCTTCAGCTTCTCCCCGGACGGCCTGTGGCTGGCCACGCCCGACGGCCTGGAGCAGTACCGCTACCACGGCAACGGCCTGGCGCTGGTGCGCCACGTCGACATGGCGCACGGATGGCCCTCGGTCGGCGTGGTCGACATGCGCGTGGATGCACGCGGACGGGTATGGATCTTCGGTACCGATGGCCTGTGGCGCTTCGATCCGGATTCGGGTCGCTTCCGTTCCTTCGGCTTGCAGGACGGCCTGAGCAACACCGAATTCTCCCGCGGCTTCGCCTTGATGCCCGACGGCAACCTCTATGCGCCGACGCTGGGCGGCGTGGTCGCCTTCAACCCCGATCGCGTGTGCGAACAGGCCACCGTGCCGCAGCTCGCGCTGACCCGCGTGCGGGTCCGTCGACACGGCCAGTTGACCGACCTGCCGCTGGGTCCGGGCCCTGTCGAGGTGGACTGGCGCGACCGCGAGCTTGGCGTGGAGGCGCGGGTGTTCTCCTTCGTCGATCCGTCGGCCAACCGCTACCGCTTCCGCCTCGATGGCCTGGACAGCGGCTGGGTCGACGTCGACAGCCGCGGCGAGCGCGATTTCGCCGGACTGGCCGCGGGCGATTACACCTTGCGCGTGATGGCGGTCGGCGCCGGCGGCGCCTGGGCGCACCTCGCCGCGCCGCTGCGCATCCGCGTCGAGGCGCCGCCTTGGGCACGCTGGTGGGCCTGGCTGACCTACGCGATCACCTTGGGGCTGATCGTGTGGACAGCGCTGCGGGTGTGGCGCCGGCGCATCGCGCAGCGCCATCGCATCGCGCTGTCCGAGCAGCAGCGCTGCCTGGCCGAGGAAGCCAGCGCGGCCAAGACCCAGTTCCTGGCCACGCTGAGCCACGAGATACGCACGCCCATGACCGGCGTGATGGGCATGGCCGAACTGCTGCTGACCACGCCACTCAAGCCCGAGCAGCGCGACTACACGCTGGCCATGCAGCGCTCCGGCGGGATGCTGCTCAAGCTGCTCAACGACGCGCTCGACCTTGCGCGCATCGAAGCCGGCCGGCTCGATCTCGAACTCGCGCCGTTCGATCCACGCCAGCTGGTCGAGGACGTGGCTCAGCTGCAACTGGGCCATGCCCAGGCCAAGCGCCTCTCGCTCGCCGTGGAGCTGGCCGACGACCTGCCGCCCAGGGTCGTCGGCGACGCCGTGCGCATCAAGCAGGTGCTGCTCAACCTCACCCACAACGCGCTGAAGTTCACCGAATACGGCAGCGTGAAGCTGTGCGCGCAGCGTCATGCCGACGGCCTGGTCTTCAGCATCGCCGACACCGGCCCCGGCATTCCCGAGGCGGCGCAGGCACGCCTGTTCCAGCGCTTCGAGCAGGTCGAAGGTCCGCAGCGGCGCGCCGGCAGCGGCCTGGGACTGGCGATCTGTCGCGAGCTGGTCGGCATGATGGGCGGCGACATCGAACTGGAGTCGCGCGTGGCCCAGGGCACCACCTTCCGTGTGCGCCTGCCGTTGCAGCCGCCCGAAGGCGCCGTCGGCGCGATGGCCGTCGCGCACGCACCGATCGGCCGCCCGCTGCACGTGCTGCTGGTCGAGGACGACGCCATCGTCGCGGCGGTGATCCGCGGCCAGCTCGAACGCCAGCGCCACCGCGTCTGCTACGTCGCCAACGGCCTGGGCGCGCTCGCCGAACTGGACCAGTCGCGCTTCGACGCGATGCTGCTGGACCTGGACCTCCCGGGCGTCGATGGCTTCCAGGTCGCCCGCCTGATCCGCCAGCGCGAAGAACCGAGCCAGCGCGTTCCCATCGTTGCCATCACCGCCCGCTCCGGCGGCGACGAGGAGGCGCGTGCGCGCGAAGCGGGGATGGATGGGTTCCTGCGCAAGCCGTTCAGTGGCGAGGCCCTGGCGGAATTGTTCGTCGAGCTGGTGCCACCGTCGGACGTGTCGACCACCACGGCGATCGATCCGGCCTGATCGGGAACACAAAAGCCGGGGAACAAAAAAGCCCGCAGGCATGACCTGCGGGCTTCTTTTTTTGCATGGTGGCCGGGGACGGAATCGAACCGCCGACACGGGGATTTTCAATCCCCTGCTCTACCAACTGAGCTACCCGGCCGGGAAGAGGTTCCACGCATGAAGGCTTGCTGCGTGGAGCCGCGCATTTAAGCGGATGCGGGCGCGGGCGTCAAGGCTCGCCGGGGGCGACGTAGCCGGCGGGCTGCGCCACGTCGCCGCCGAAGAAGTACTTCTCCATCTGCTCGCCGAGGAACTGGCGGGTCTTCGCCTCCAGCGGGTTCAGGCGGTACTCGTTGATCAGCATGGTCTGGTGGGCGAGCCATTGCTGCCACGCCTGCTTGGAGACGTTTTCGTAGACGCGCTGGCCGAGCGGGCCGGGCCAGGGAGCGAAGTCGAGGCCTTCGGCGTCGATGCCGAGTTTGGTGCAGTGGACGGTGCGGGACATGGTGCTTTCCGATGTTGCTCAGGTGTCGTTCGCGCTGAGCGTAGCTTGCGCGGCAGGCGGAGTCGAAGCGGTGCGCGGTGTGGCGGGTTCGACTTCGGCCCGCGGCCCGTGTTCACGACGAAGGTTTTTCGGGAACGGTGGCGTGGCTCAGGACAGGCGTTGGGGTTCGCGCGCCAGGGATTCCAGCAAGGTGCGCACCGGCGCGGGCAGGCCGAGGTCCGACCACGCGTCGCGGGGGTACCAGCGCAGCGCCGCATTATCGGCGATGGCGGGGTGGGCTGTTGCGCCGTCGAACAACAACGGTTCGATGTTGAGGCGGTAGTGGCTGAAGACGTGGACGAAGGGCGTGAGCGGTTGCGCATCGTCCAGCTGGGCGTGGGTCTGCGCCAGGCGCCAGGCCGCGTCGTGGCCGGTGGCCTCGGGCAGGCTCCACAGGCCCGACCACACGCCGGTCGCACCGCGCCGTTCGAGCAGCACGCGACCCTGGCGATCGCGCAGCACGAGCATCGTCGTCTCGCGCGTGGGCAGCGTCTTGCCGGGCTTCAGTGTAGGCAGTTGCGCGGTGCGGCCGTCGCGGCGGGCGACGCAGGTTTGGGTCAGCGGGCAGGCCAGGCAGAGCGGGCGCGAGCGAACGCAGACGGTGGCGCCCAGGTCCATGATCGCCTGGGTGTAGTCGGCTACCCGCTCGGTCGGCGTGTGCGCCTCGGCCCGTTCCCACAGCTGCTTCTCGACGGCACCCTGGCCGGGATGGCCTTCGATACCGTGATAGCGGGCGAGCACGCGCTTGACGTTGCCGTCGAGGATCGGAAAGCGCAGGCCATGCGCCTGGGCGAGGATCGCGCCGGCGGTGGAGCGGCCAATGCCGGGGAGCGCGGCGAGCGCGTCGAAGTCGCGTGGCAGTTCGCCGCCGTGGCGCTCCACACACAGCTGCGCGGCGCGATGCAGGAAACGCGCGCGGCGGTAGTAGCCAAGGCCGGACCACAAGGCGAGCACGCGGTCTTCGTCCGCGGCGGCGAGGTCGGGCAGGGTGGGCAGCGCGTCGGTGAAGCGCAGGAAGTAGGGAATGACGGTGGCGACCTGGGTCTGCTGCAGCATCACTTCGGACAGCCACACGCGGTAGGCGTCGCGGCGTCCGTCCGTGGCGGCCTGCCAGGGCAGGTCGTGGCGGCCGTGGCGGTCGAACCAGGGCAGCAGGTCGGCGGCGAGGGTGGAACTCATCGGGCGTCGCTGCTGGCCGATGCCGCGGGCGTGCCGGTGCTCGATGCCGCGGCGGGCGTGAGTTCCAGGTGCAGGCCTTCGACGTGTACGCCGGCCACGTCCAGCGTGGCCGCGTCCACGTGGCCGTTGCCGGGTGGTACGCCGAGCCGCGGACCTTCCTCGTCGCCGATGTGCGACCACCAGCGCGCCACGCCCAGTGGCGGCAAGCGCAGGTCGAGATGATTGCCGGGACCGTCGAGCTTGAGCGCCAGCAGCAGCGGATCGCTCTGGTTGGCCGGGGTCAGCTGCAGCGAGATGTCGTAGCGGCCGGCGTCGGCCTGGTCGAGCGATCCGGCAAGCGTGGCCGCGG
The DNA here is from genome assembly GCF_051900395.1 of Frateuria sp. GZRe14. NCBI lineage: Bacteria > Pseudomonadati > Pseudomonadota > Gammaproteobacteria > Lysobacterales > Rhodanobacteraceae > Frateuria > Frateuria sp. GZRe14. The sequence goes on from NZ_JBHZGJ010000001.1 coordinate 941,966, forward strand.
CGTCGGCGGCGCCGTGCCAGTGCGCCTCGCCGGTCAGGTCCATCGCCAGCGTGACGCCGCGGGTGAAGTCCAGATCGATGTCGTTGAGCTGCAGCGCATTGCCCTGGATGCGCGGCGTGGCGGTCAGGCGCAGCTGCATCGGCGTGCCGCCGGCATCCTTGGCCGAGATCACCAGCGGGAACGGCTGGCCGGAAAGCAGGTGACCGGCATCGAGCGAGAAATCGCGCAGCAGCAACTGGTTGCCGCTGACGATGGTGCCGCGCGCGATGCGCACGCCGGTATCGATGCGCGGGATGTTGGGCGCGCCGGCGCCGCCGGAAGGCAGGCTGGACAGCCAGGCCTGCAGCGCATCCAGGTCCACGCGCGGCGCGTCGATCTCCAGTCGCGAGATCACCGTGGGTCCGCCGAACAGCGTGCTCCAGGGCAACGCGAGCCGACCGTTGGCGGCCAGCAGGATCGGCATGCTGGCGCCCTGCGCGGTGAGCGTCAGCCCTTCCAGCTCAAGCGCCGGTCGCGGGAACAGGGTGGGACTCGCAGGATTGGCCAGGCTGAGTTCCAACCCGGCCTGGTGCGCCTGTTCCTGCAGCATGGCGGTGAAGCGCTCGGGCTGAAGCAGCAGGTAGACGGTCACCAGCAACGCGATCAGGCCGGCAACGAGGATGCCGGCCAGGCTGAGCAGCGCGATGCGCAGGCGCCGCGTCATCGCCGCTCAGGCCCGGGCCAGCGTGGCCGGCAACAGGCCGTCGACGAAGGCGCGTGCGTCGAACTCGCGCAGGTCCGTGGCGGTCTCGCCCAGGCCGACGAAGCGGATCGGCAGGCCGAACTCGCGCGCCAGCGCGAACATCACGCCGCCCTTGGCGGTGCCGTCCAGCTTGGTCACCACCAGGCCGGTCACGCCCACGATCTGTTGGAACTGGCGCAACTGGCTGATCGCGTTCTGACCAGTGGTGCCGTCGATCACCATCAGCACCTCGTGCGGTGCGTCGGGGTCGATCTTCTTCAGCACGCGGGCGATCTTGGACAACTCGTCCATCAGCCCGCCCTGGGTATGCAGGCGGCCGGCGGTGTCGGCGATCAGCACGTCGGCGTTGCGCGAGCGGGCGGCCTGCAGCGCGTCGAAGATCACGCTGGCCGAATCGGCGTCCTGGCCCTGCGCGATCACCGGGACGTTGTTGCGCTCGCCCCAGGTCTTCAGCTGCGCCACCGCGGCGGCGCGGAAGGTGTCGCCCGCGGCGAGCAGTACCTGCCGACCCTCATCGCGCCAGCGGCGCGCGAGCTTGCCGATCGTCGTGGTCTTGCCCACGCCGTTGATGCCCACGGTCAGCACCACGAAAGGCTTGCGGCCGCCGATGTCGAGCGGCTGCTGCACCGGCAACAGCATCGCCACCAGCGCCTCGCGCAGCGCCGCCAGCAGCGCGTCGGCATCGGCGAACTCGCGCTTGTGCATGCGCTTGCGCAGGCCCTCGACCAGCATGGTGCTGGCTTCGATGCCGACGTCGGCGGTTATCAGCAGGGTTTCGAGCTCGTCGAGCAGGTCGTCGTCGAGCTTGGGGTGGCGCACGAACAGCGAGCTCAAGCCCTTGGCGAAGCCGCTGCCGGAAAGGCGCTCGCGCCAGCTGCGCTTGATCGGAGCGGGCTCCGGGACGGTGGCCGGGGGCGGCGGCTCGTCGACGATTGCCGGTTCGGCGGGGGCGAGTTCTGCGCGGGCTTCGTCCAGCACCGGACTGGCGTTGTCCAGGGCAGCGGCGTCGGTGGTGTGCTCGTCGGCGGGCGGCGTCTGGCCTTGCTCGGCCGGTTGCTCCGAAGTCGTTTCGGTGGGTTTCTTCTTCCAGAATTTGAGCATTGCGGCGGCGTTTCCAAGACAATGCGCGGATGCTATCACCCGCTACCAGACTGGCCGCTGAGGGCCATCCGCACCTGCGTTTCCGCTGCGCGGGACCGATTTTCGCCGGGCGCGGGACGGCGGTCGCGCACAGGGTGCGCTCGGGCAGGGGAACGCGGGCGTGACGGGGCGTATCCGCATCATCGGCGGCCGCCTGCGCAATTCGCGGCTGGACGTGCCCGAGCTGCCGGGGCTGCGGCCGACGCCGGAGCGCGTGCGCGAGACGCTGTTCAACTGGCTGGCGCCGGTGATCGGGGGCGTGCAGGCGCTGGACCTGTGCGCCGGCACCGGGGCGCTGGGGATCGAGGCGCTTTCGCGCGGGGCCGCTGCGGTGCGTTTCGTCGAGCGCGACGCCCGCGCGGCCACGGCGTTGCGCGAGAACCTGGCGCGGCTGAAGACCGAGGGCACGGTGACCGTTGCCGATGCGGCGGCCTTTCTGGAGGGTGCGCCCGTTCCGTTCGGACTGGTGTTCCTAGACCCGCCGTTCGCCGCGGACCTGTGGCCGGTGCTCGCGCAACGGCTGGAGGAGAGAGGCTGGCTGACCGCGCAGGCCTGGATCTACGTCGAGTCCCCGCGCGATCAGGTGCCTTCGCTGCCGTCCAACTGGGCACTGCACCGCGAGGGCCGGGCCGGCGAAGTGCGCCACGCGCTCTATCGCCGCTGCGCGGAGCTTCCGTTAAGCTAATCGCCACCTTCGCGCCGCAGCCTCCACGTGAACAAAGTTCCGGTGAACAAGCGCCTGGCCGTGTATCCGGGCACCTTCGACCCGATCACCAACGGCCATGCCGACCTGGTGTCGCGCGCCGCGCCGCTGTTCGAGCGCGTGGTGGTGGCGGTCGCCGAGAGTTCCGGCAAAGGTCCTGGCTTCAGCCTGGACGAGCGCATCACCCTGGCGCGGCTGGCGCTGGCCGACCTCCCGAACGTGGAAGTGCGCGGGTTCAACTGCCTGCTGGCCGATTTCGTCAGCGAGGTGGGCGCGGGGGTGATCATCCGCGGTCTGCGCGCGGTGTCGGACTTCGAATACGAGTTCCAGCTGGCGAGCATGAACCGCCATCTGATCCCGCAGGCGGAGACGCTGTTCCTCACGCCCGCGGAGCAGTACAGCTTCATTTCCTCCTCGCTGGTGCGCGAGATCGGTCGCCTTGGCGGCGACATCTCCAGCTTCGTGCATCCGGCAGTCCAACAGGCCATGCGGCAGCGCTGGCGCAAGTAAGGATGTACCGGTCCATTTGACGCACCCTGCGTAGAATGGATCGGGACATCTTCGAATCCACTCACAGGGAGACACCCATGCGTAAGTTCCTGATCGCCGCAACCCTCGTCCTCGCCGGCACCCTGGCCCTGTCCGCCTGCAACAACCAGGACGAGAGCCAGCAGAACACCCAGCAGGCTGCCGCTCCCAAGCCGACCAACCCGAACGATGCCCAGGCGTGGAACGCCTACCTGGGCCAGATCGTGCAGAACAACATGCAGGGCATGACCGCCGAGCGCCCGTACGCCTACCTGGTGCCGGCCGGTGACGACGAGGACGCCAAGGCCAAGTACGACCGCCAGCTGACGAACGTGCAGGACGTCATCGCCCGCGGCGTGCTCCCGGGCAACCTGCTGGCCTTCGCCGGCCCGAACTCGGCCAAGACCGCCGATTTCATCATCGCCGCCTTCGCAGGCGCCAAGCCCGGTACCTTCAAGGACGTGATCGTGCTGTTCATCGGCGACCAGGCGGACAAGGACCGCGTGACGACCGCGCTGCAGGCGACCGGTGCGACGGTGCGTTTCGTCGCCATGTAAGCGCCCGCGCGAATGCGCCCGATGCGCCCGCGATGCCGGAAGGCTTCGCGGGCGTTTTCGTTTGCGGGGTCCGCAGGGTGGGTCCAGCCCACCATTGCGTGCGAGGCGATGGACCGAGGTGGGCTGCAATCCGCCCGGCCTTGCGGCGGGAATGACTTGCGCGGGTAAGGATGGCCGCTCCGCGCTACCATTGACGCCATGTCCCTGAAGATCCTCGACACCTGCGTCAACTGCGACGTCTGCGAGCCCGCGTGCCCCAACAAGGCAATCTCGATGGGCGAGGACTACTACATCATCGATCCGGCCCTGTGCACCGAGTGCGTGGGCCATCACGACGAGCCGCAATGCATGGTCGTCTGCCCGGTCGAGTGCATCATCATCGATGCCGACCTGGGCGAGACGCGCGAGCAGCTCGAACTGAAATACCGCCAGTTGATGGCCAAGGAGACCACGGCATGAGTTTGTCCCCGCGTTGGCGAGTCCTTTTGCTGAGCCTGCTGCTGACCAGTACCGCCGCCTTCGCATCGGACCCCCCCGCCCGGACGACTCCCGCCAGCGCCGCCGCCGCGCAGACGCAGAAACCCGGCCACGCCGCCATCGCCAGCGCCAACTTCCTGGCCACCAACGCCGGGCTGGAAGTGCTGGCGAAGGGCGGCAACGCGTTCGACGCGGCCGTGGCGGTGGCTTCCACGCTGTCGGTGGTCGAGCCGGAAAGCTCGGGGCTGGGCGGCGGTTTCATGGCTGTGCTGCGACGAGCCTCGGACGGCCGCGAAGTGTTCATCGACGCGCGCGAGGTCGCGCCCGCGGCGGTCGACCCGAAGGATTACGTCAATGCGGATGGCTCGCCCAACCGCGACGCCGCGCTGACCGGCCCCCTCTCGGCCGGCATCCCTGGCGAACCGGCGGGCCTGGCCTGGTTGGCCGCGCACTACGGCAAACTGCCGCTGTCGGCCTCGCTGGCCCCGGCGATCCGCACCGCGCGCGACGGCTTCACGCCCGACAGCCGCCTGCGCAACGCCATCGCCGAGCGCGCCGACGACCTCAAGCGCTGGCCGGCCTCGGCCGCCAAGTACTTCGTCGACGGCAAGACCCCGGCGGAGGGCGTGACCTGGCGCGACCCCGACCAGGCCCGCACCCTCGAGATCCTCGCCCGGCAGGGCCGCGACGGCTTCTACCAGGGCGACGTGGCGAAAAAGCTGGTGGCCGCCGTGCGCGCGGCCGGCGGCAACTGGTCCGAGGCGGACCTGGCGGGCTACCGCGTCAAGGAACGCGCGCCGATCAGCGTCGACTATCGCGGCTACCGCATCGTCACCGCGCCGCCGCCGTCCTCCGGCGGCGTGGCGATCGCCGAGATCCTCAACATCCTGCGTGGCGTGGACATGGAGAAGCTCGATCGCGCCCATCGCGTGCATTACGTGGTGGAGGCGATGCGTCGTGCCTTTCGCGACCACAACGATTACCTCGGCGACCCTGACTTCGTGAAGATGCCGCTGAACATGCTTCTGTCGCCGTACTACGCCGACGGCCTGCGCCAGGGCATCCTGCCCGACCGCGCCACGCCTTCCTCGATGCTGCCGCACACCGGCGCATCCGACCCGGGCCCGCACACCACGCATTTCTCGATCATCGACAAGGACGGCAACATGATCGCCGTCACCTCGACGGTGAACTACACGCTCGGTTCCACCTTCGTCGCCGCCGGCACCGGCATCCTGCTCAACGACGAGATGGACGATTTCGCGCTGGTGCCCAACAAGCCCAACGTCTACGGCCTGCTCGGCAGCAAGGCCAACGCGCCGGTGGGCGGAAAGCGCATGCTTTCCTCGATGTCGCCCAGTCTCGTGATCGGGCAGGACCGCACCGCAGTAATCGGATCGCCGGGCGGCTCGACCATCATCACCCAGGTGCTCGAAGGCATCCTCGCCTTCATCGACGGCAAGGATGCAACCGCCGTCGTCGCGCAGAAGCGCTACCACCACCAGTTCATGCCCGACCGCGTGGACGTGGAGGAGGGCGTGTTCGACCCGGCCACCGCGCACGAGCTGGAGCGCATGGGCTACACGCTGCACCCGCGCGATCCCTGGGGTTTCATGAACGTGGTGACCTGGGACCACCGCAACAACACGCTGCAGGCGGCCAGCGATCCGCGACGGCCTTCGGGCCTGGGCAAGGTGCAGTAAGCCTCCGCTGGCGGCGGGGGCAAAGGGGCAGACCTCGTCGCACCGTTGCGCGCGCTGGCCGCGTGTCCCAGAGTGGCGGCGCAGTGCGGGGAGACAGCCCCGGCACCCCTGCGTAAAATCGGGTCATTCTTTGACAGGGGCGACGTGTCATGCAGCTGTGGTCCCTTGAGGGCAACACCCAGAAACTCGATGGCGGCGCGATGTTCGGCAACGCGCCCAGGGCCATGTGGGCGCGCTGGATCGAGCCGGACGCGGAGAACCGCATCCCGCTGGCCTGCCGCTGCCTGCTGGTGAAGGACCTGGACGGCCGCAACGTGCTGTTCGAAACCGGCATCGGCGCCTTCTTCGAGCCAAAGCTGCGCGAGCGCTACGGCGTGGTCGAGGACCGCCACGTGCTGCTGGAGTCGCTGGCCCAGGCCGGTCTTTCCCACGAGGACATCGACGCGGTCGTGCTCTCGCACCTGCACTTCGACCACGCCGGCGGCCTGCTGGCGCCCTGGGCCGAGGGCGAACCGCCACGGCTGCTGTTCCCCAACGCCACCTTCCTGGTCGGCGCCGAGCACTGGCGCCGCGCGCAGTCGCCGCATCCGCGCGACCGCGCCTCGTTCATTCCCGAACTGGCCGGGTTGCTGGAGGCCAGCGGTCGGCTGGAGCTGGTCGAAGGGCCGTATTCGAAGGCGTTGGGCAAGTCGGTGCGTCTCCATTTTTCCAACGGCCACACACCGGGGCTGATGCTGGCCGAAGTCGGTGGCGTGGTGTTCTGCGCCGACCTGATCCCCGGTCGCCCGTGGGTGCACCTGCCGATCACCATGGGCTACGACCGCGCGCCGGAAACCCTGATCGACGAGAAGCGCGCGTTCCTCGAAGACAAGCTCGCGCGTGGCGTGCGGCTGTTCTTTACCCATGACCATGCCTGCGCGCTGGCCCAGGTGACCCGCGACGATCGGGGCCGCTTCGGCACGACCGCAGAACAGGCCAGCCTCCACGGCGAGCCTGCCGGGGCGGTGGGGTGAGGCGGCAGCTGCGGGTCGGTACCCGGGCCTTGCTGCTGCGCGGCGGCGGCGCGGTGCTGCTCATCGCCGGCCTGGGGCTGGCGGCAATCACCGAACGGGGCCTGCTGGTGCACCATCTGGCTGCCGTACGCCACGGTGGCGACGTGGTCCAGGCGGGCTCGCGCGGGCCGCAGCCGGGGCAACACGGCAGCATGGTGCTGGTCTCGGGCACGCCAGAAGTGATCGAGGCGCCGCACGATGCGGACTTCAACCTCACCGTGCCCACGCCGCTCTTGTCCCGACGCGTGGAGATGTTCCAGTGGCGGGAGGTGCACGTGGGCAGCGACGTGCATTACGAACTGGACTGGTCCGACGAATTGCAGGACACCGGCAAGTTCGAGCAGCCGCGCGGACACGCCAACCCCGCGACGATGCCGCTGCGCAGCCAGCGCTTCGTGGCGGGGAAGGTGCAGGTCGGCGGCTTCACGCTGGGGCCGTTGCTGCTGCGAGCGCTGCCAGGCACACAGACGGTGGCGCCGGATCCCTCGCGCCTGCCGGCCAACCTGGCCGCCAGCTTCAGCCTGTACCACGACTACCTGACTACCAGCGTCGACCCGGGCTCACCGCGGCTGGGTGACGTACGCGTGAGCTGGCAGGCGGTGCCGGTGCAGCAGGTGACGATCTTCGCCCGCCTCGATGGCGACCGGCTGGTGCGGGCCAGCCAGGCGGACGACCAGGGCTACCAGGTGCAGGTGGGCGAGCGTTCGCTCAGCGACGTATTGCCCGACGTGCCCGACCCGCCGGAATTCACCCTCGCCCGCCGTGGCGGCGCGATCCTGCTTGCCGCCCTGGGCGCCTTCCTGCTGCTGTGGGAGCGCCGCCGGCACGTCGGCGACGTGGCGCTGGCGCTGGCGGTGGGCGTGACCGCGATCGGCGCGGTGTCCTGTGCTTCCTGGCTCGGCGGCGAGTGGTCGCCCGTGCTGAGCTGGCTCGCCGTGACGGCTGCCGGCGTGCTGGTGGTGGTCGTGCTGCACCGGCGGATGGCGAGGGTCTGATCCCGGGCGGTATTCCCTACTGCGGCTGGCCTTTGGCCATCCGCTTCGCCCGACCCACCTGTCCGGCGGGAGAGGCCTCGAACAGACCGTCTGAGGGACGCGCCGCGGCTGCGGCGCCGCACGTCTACGCTCAGCGCGGACGGGATTGCGCGCGCCGATTCAGCGTAAGCGGAAGTTGGAACCCCGTTACGCCGCGGCGGCCGGGGCCTTGGGTTCGGCGAAGGCATAGACCTGGTCCGCCCACTGGGTGGCTTCCAGGTAGATGCCGGCCATGCGCTGGATCTGCGCGGGCTGGGCCTGGCCGCTCAGGTGGCCGGCTTCCCAGGCGTGGATCTGTTCCAGCAGCGGGCCGAACGGGCCGCGGTTGCCGATCAGCGCCTCGCGGATCTCCGGTACCAGCGGCAGTTGCTCCAGCACGAACTCCATCGGCGCGCACATCAGCGTGTCCAGCAGCGAGAACAGGCCGACGGTGAAGGCCATTTCCTTCTGCGGACGCGGCATGTGCGAGGCGAGTTGCTCGCACATGTGCGCGCGGATCAGCGCGGTGCGCAGGAGCTCCGGCGGACGGTCATCCATGCCGCCGAGCGACATGGTGTAGATCCAGTTGCGCATGCGGGTGACGCCGAAGAAGATCGCCGCCTGCTGCACGGACTTGAGCTGCTTGGGCAGGCCGAAATAGGCCGAATTCACGCAACTCAGGAGCTTGTACGAAAGGATCGCGTCGTTGCGGATGATGTCGCCCAGTTCCACCGGACCGGGGCTGTTTTCCTGCAGCTCGCGCATCAGGCGCAGCATCGACAGGCGGTTGGCCGAAAGCACCGGCACTTCCACCTGGTCGGGGATCAGCAGGTAACGGCCCTGGATCGCCTGCAGCGGCAGCTCCAGGCAACGGTGGTAGGTGGCGTGGTCGTCGACGTGGCCGGCGATCACCCAGATGCCGCGCTCGTGCAGGTACTGGGCGCGCTCGCGCAACTGCTCGGGCGAGAGTGCCCGGGCGTCCAGCCGGACGAACTGCACGATCTGCAGCAGCGACTCGAAGGCGACCGAGCCGTGGAGATCGATGGCGCCGGCGTCCAGCATCAGCAGGCAGCCGCGCTGGGCCATCTTGTTGAGCCGGTCCATCAACTCGGCGTCATCGGCCATCGCCGGCTGCAGCACCACGCCGAAGCGCGGCTGGTGCAGTAGCACGTCGGTCTGGTCCAGCAGCAGTTCGCGCGAGAGGGTGAGGAAGGTGCGGTTGCCGCGCACCAGACGGGTGAGCGCGCCGTCGGCCAGGGTCGAGAGCACGCGCTGCATCAGCGTCTGCTCGTCGCCGGCGTGGCGGTGGAACATGACTTCGTAGGCGAACAGCTCGCGTTTCTGGTCCAGCATCGGCACCCGTACCACCGGCAGCGGGATGTCGCGATTGCCGGCAAGGCGGGACTGGGCGGAAGCGGTGGCGGTATCGCTCATGTCTTGATCTGCTCGCGGGGCTATCCCGCCTGGGGTGGATCGCCACCGGCCTTGCGGCGCGGTGTCCGGAAGGCTCTCTCTTTCAGTCAGACCGAACCCAGGTGGTGCGAGCGCAGGGCCGTGCGCACTTCGCCACCGGGTCCGTACACACTGCGCACGTCGCCGCCCTGGCCACTCAGCACGGCCAGCGCCTCGCGCACCTGCGCCAGCCGCTGGCTGACCAGGCTGCCATTGCGCTGGTTCATTTCCTGGCATCCGCGGATCACCTCGAGCACCTCGCGCCAGCGCGCCTCGACCCGCGCGGCTGCGTTCGGCTCGAGCTTGAGCATCTGCACGCGCTCGGCGTCCAGCTCTTCCAGCCGCTGCATCAGCGCCTGCTTGTGCGTGCCGGCGCGGTCCAGCGCGACCGCGTCGGCGGCGACCAGCGCGTCGCGTTCGGCGACCAGCGAGGCGGAGAGCTCGGTGGCGGCCCGATGCAGGTCCTCCACCACCGCGTCCAGCGCGGCTTCGAGCTCGTGGTGCAGCAGCTTGCTCATGGCGTGCGGTTACGGCTTCGCCGGGCCGCCGATCTGCGCGTCGAGCGCGATCATCTTGTCGGCGATGGCGGCCGGATTGACCTGGTAGCTGCCATCGGCGATCGCCTGGCGGATCTTCTCCACCCGCTTGGTATCGATCGCGGCCTGGCCGTCCACCTTGGCGGCGTCCTGCAGCGCGCGCGCCGAGTCGGTCAGGCGGACGCTGTCGTCCTTGCCCGGCACGCTGGCGGGAACGTCGCTGGCCGCATTGCTGTTGCCGGCCGCCGTGCCATTGGCCTGGTTGCCCGGTGCCTGGGGCAGGAGCGGCAAGCCGTTGTTGGAAATGGTCGTGTTCATCGGTCCTTCTCGAGTCGGTTAGGCCCTGTCCCTTGGGGAATCGGCCGGGCTGGAGAAAACTTTAGTGTCTTGGGGAACATGGATTTTCGGCGACCGTTCAGGGTAACGCCACGACCACGCCGGGGCCGCGCACGATGGCGTCCACGACGCGGCCAGAGCTGCCGTTGCGCACCCGCAGGCGGGCGCCCGAGTCGCCGCTGCCCAAGGCCACGCCCTCGGCGCGCACCGCGATCCCGTCCAGTTCGGCGAGCAATTGCACGTGATCGCCCGCGCGTACGGTCTGCCGTCCGCCCAGCGCCCCGGGTGTAAGCACGCTGCCGGACCCGACCGGTCGCGACAGGCTGCGCTCGGCCACCTGGTCGAGGCTGGCGACATAACCGTAGGGCAGGCGGGTGACGTCGCGCTCCTCGGCGTGTACGTCGGTCGCCACGATGCCGTCGCCGCGGATCAGCGGGCGATTGGCCACCAGCACCTGGCGCCAGACTTTCAGCGTCACCGGCACGCGCAGGGTCCAGCCGTCCGCGGCCGGGCAGCGCATCACGACGCTCAGCCTGGGCGTCATGCGCAGTCCGCCGGGGAGGCTGGCCGCGAGTGGCACGGCACAGTCGGCGACGTGCAGGCGAGGATCCAGCGCTTCGGACTTGACCTCGACCCGGCTACCGGGCGCGGCGTACTGCTGTTCGACGAAGCGTTCGGCCTGGGCGCGCAGGTCCGCTTCCGACATCGGCGCGGCAAGGGCCGGCAGGGCCGTCCCGAGCAGCGCGAGCAGCAGGCAGCGGCGCGCCAGGGCCATCAGGCGGTGGCCAGCAACGCGGCGAGGTGGGTGACTACCGCCTCGCGTTCGGACTCCAGCTGCTGGCTCAGCTGCTGGGCCTGTTCGATCTGGCCATTGCAGAGCAGGCCGACGAAGGCATTGCCGTGCTCGGACAGCCGTGCGCCGGCCTCGCTGAGCGCGCTGGCGGCCGGCTGGTCCGGATGTTGCGCGGCGAGCCGGCGCACGGTGCGGTCCAGCGCATCGGTGTCGAACCAGCGCCGGTCCAGCGCGCCTGGTTCGAGCAGTGCGAGCTCGGTTGCCTGGCGGAGGCCCTGCGCCGATTCGCGCACGGCCAGGCTCAGGCTGGCCGGGTCGTTGCCGGCCTCCTGTTCCAGCCAGCCCAGCGCCAGGCGATGGGCCAGCAACGCGGCGCGGCTGAGCGCCTCGCTCTGCCGGCGCGCCTCGGTGCTGCGCCGCTGCAACGCGCCGAGCGCCGCCTGCGCCGCGGCGGCGCGGGCCTGCTGCACGTCCTGGCCCTGCCGCAGCTGCGTGACCTTCTCGCTGGCGCTGGAAAGCGCCTCGGCGCTCCTGCCCATGGCGCTGTTGGCCTGGCTGACGCCGAACTGCGCGTGTTCCAGGCGCTGCATGCCCTGCTGCACGTCCACGTCCAGCTGGCGGGAGAAATCCCCGATGGAGCCGGTGACCGTCTCGATCTCGGTGGTGGCCTGGGTGGTCTTCTCGGCCAGCTGCTTGACCTCGTCGGCGACCACCGCGAAACCGCGGCCGGCTTCGCCCGCACGGGCGGCTTCGATGGCGGCGTTCAGCGCGACCAGGTTGGTCTGGTGGGCGATCTCCTGCACCGCGCCGGTGAGCTTGCGGATCTGCCCGACCTGCTCGGCCAGGCGCGCCTGGTTGCGGTTCATCGCCGACAGCGCGCTGCGCAGGAGGCGCAACTGGCCATCCAGCTCGCTCACGCCGGCGCTGCCGGTCTGGCGGGCCTGCTCGACCTGCGCCAAGCCGTTGGCGACCTGCTGCAGGGCCGTCGAGATTCCGGCGCTGGCGTCCGTCAAGCGGCCGACGCCGTCGCGGCTTTCCTGGGTGGCCTTGTCCAGCGCGGACTGCTCGCGCCCCAGCACCTGCGCGGCAGCCAGCACCAGCCCCTGCTGCTCCAGGGTCTGCAGCGCCAGCGCGGACGGCTGGCCGGCGTCGAGGCGGGCCAGCAACGGGGCAAGCGCGCGGGCGACCGCCGGATGCTGGTTCGACAACTGTTCGAGGCGGGCCTCGTCGCCAGCGGCGGCCGCTTGGACCAGCGCGGCCAGGGACTGGCTACGGATCAGGCTCATGTGGATTGCGGTTCCTGCGGATGAATGTTCAGGACATCGTCTGGATGCGTCGAAACTTGAACAAGCAATGCATGTGCCACCGGCGCTCCGGCGCATCGTCCGGAGAAAATATCGCGCAGCGGCGCGGTTGGGGACCGAACCTCAAGAGCCGGCCCGGGCCGCCGATACGCAGGGGCTAGTCCTTACTTTGCTGGAGACACGCATGGCCGGCGCGCTGCTGGAAAACGTCGAACGCCAGACCCGCCTGGCCGGGCACAACCGGGTGGCGATGCTGCTGTTCCGGTTGGGCGATGCGCAGCTGTTCGGCATCAACGTGTTCAAGGTGCGCGAGGTGCTGCGCCGCCCGCCGCTGGAACGCATGCCCGGCGCCCACGCGCTGATCGCCGGCAGCTGCGACTACCGCGGGCAGACCATCCCGGTGATCGACCTGGCTGCCGCGCTGGGCTATCCGGCGCTGGTCGCCGAGCCGTCCGCGCACCTGATGGTCACCGAGTTCAGCCGCACGGTGCAGGGCTTCCTGGTGTCCGACCTCAGGAACATGGTGCATTGCGAGGGCGAGTCGCTGGTCGCGCCGAGCGCCGCGCTCGGCTTCGGACCGCGCGTCAACGCGGTGACCCGGATCAACGGTGCGCTGGTGGCGGTGGTCGACGTGGAACACGTGCTGGCGAGCATCGACGGCGCACCGGGCGAGCTCTCCACCCAGATGCAGCGCGCCGCAGGCGCCCACACGCTGCGCCCGCGCCGCGTGCTGGTGGCGGACGATTCGGTGGTCGCGCGCCGCCGCCTGATCAGCATCTTCCAGCAGATGAACATCGAATGCGTGGTGGCGCAGGACGGACGCGAGGCGCTCGATCGGCTGACCGAGCTGGCTGCGGCGCCGCCGGGGGAGGGCGTCAACCTGGTGGTGTCCGACATCGAGATGCCGCGGCTAGACGGCTATGCGCTGACCCGCGCCATCCGCGAAACGCCCACGCTGCGGCGCCTGAAGGTGGTGCTGCACAGCTCGCTGAGCGGCCTGTTCAACGAGGCGATGGTGCGCGAGGTCAACGCCGACCGTTTCATCGCCAAGTTCCAGCCGGACCTGCTGGCGCAGGCGGTCATCGACCTGCTGCCCGAGGAAGGGCTCGCCTAGGGTAGGCGTCAGCCAACCGTTTCCGGCGGCCTGACGGTCGGCTTCAGGCCCGCCCTGAAGGACCGTCGGAAAACCGACTCCGCGCCGGGGACGTAAACCCCGGCGCCCGCGCAAAGCCAGCTGCGGCGAGGCTTCGCGCCCCCATGGCACACAACTTGCCTCAAGCCCCGTGCGGACACATCGACCGCGGAGGCAAGCGATGAGCCAACCCATCGACAACCTGTTCGGCATGCACACCGGCGCGCTCGCGCTGTGGCAGCGCCGTACCGAAGTGCTGGCCAGCAACCTGGCCAACGCCGACACGCCCGGCTACCTCGCCCGCGACGTCGACTTCCGCAAGGCACTGGCCGCCGCCGGCGGCAACGGCGACGGCAACCTGCCGCTGGCCGCGCCGACCCAGGGCCAGATCGATCCGGTGGCGCAGGCGCGCGACACGCTGTCCTATCGCGTGCCGACCCAGCCGAGCATGGACGGCAACACCGTCGACGCCCAGCAGGAACAGGCCGCCTTCGCCGCCAACAGCGTCCACTACCAGGCAAGCATGGCCTTCATCACCGCGCAGATCCGCATGTTGCGGACCGCGATCACCGGAGGCCAGGGCTGATGTCGCTTTTCAACGTCTTCAACGTCGCCGGCTCCGGCATGGCGGCGCAGTCCACCCGGCTCAACACCGTGGCCAGCAACCTGGCCAATGCCGACAGCGTGGCGAGCACGCCCGATGCCGCCTACCGCGCCAAGGAGCCGCTGTTCGCGGCGATCCGCAACGGGCTGGACGGCCAGCCGGCCGAAGCCGGCAGCGAGGGCGTCAAGGTGCTCGGCGTCACCGAAAGCCCGAACGCGATCACCAGCCGCTACGAGCCGGGCAACCCGCTGGCCGATGCCGACGGCTATGTCTACCAGAGCAACGTCAACCCGGTGGACGAGCTGGTCAACATGATTTCCGCCTCGCGTTCGTACCAGAACAACGTCGAGGTGATGAACACCGCGCGCCAGCTGATGCAGAAGACGCTGGACCTCGGAAAGTAAGGAGCGGCCATGAGCGACCTCGCAATCAACTCCAGCAACGCCGCCGGCACCGCCGGCGCGCTGGGCCAGACCAAGACGCTGAGCCAGGCCGACTTCCTGAGCCTGCTGATCCAGCAGATGCGCAACCAGGATCCGACCCAGCCGATGGATTCCTCGCAGATGGTCAGCCAGCTGGCGCAGATCAACCAGGTCTCGGCCACGCAGAACCTGCAGACCTCCTTCGACGCGTTGTCGCAGTCGATGCAGGGCAACCAGTTGCTGCAGGCCTCCAGCATGGTCGGGCGCAACGTCACCGTGCCCTCGGCGGTCGGTCGCCTGCAGGGCGGAAGCCTCGATGGTGCCGTGAACGTGCCCGATGGCGGCGGCCGCACGCTGGTGCAGATCGTCGACAACGCCGGCGACGTGGTGCGCACGATCGACCTGGGCACGCAGACCGCGGGTCTGGCCGACTTCCACTGGGACGGCACCGGCAACGACGGCCAGCCGCTGCCCCCGGGCACCTACGGACTGGCCGCGCAGACCGGTAACACCGCGGTGGCCACCTATGTCACCGGCAAGGTCGCCGGCGTGGGCATGACCGGCGCCGACGGCGCCTACCTGGACGTGGACGGTTTCGGCGGCGTGCTGCTGAGCCAGGTCGCGCGCGTCAACTGACACATCAATTCACGGACATCACACCCGTACAGGGAAACAACGATGGCTTTCAATATCGCGCTGAGCGGCCTGAACGCGGCTTCCAAGGACCTGGAAGTCACTGCCAACAACATCGCCAACACCGGCACCACCGGCTTCAAGGGCTCGCGGGCCGAGTTCGCCGAGTTGTACAACTCGGCCGGCCGCAACCTCTCGGCGACCTCGATCGGCAGCGGCGTGCGGCTGGCCGACGTGGCGCAGCAGTTCGCCGCCGGCAACGTGGAGAACACCGGCAACAGCCTGGACTTCGCGATCAGCGGCGATGGCTTCTTCACCATGCGCGACGGCAAGGGTTATTCCTACACCCGTGCCGGCGCCTTCCAGCAGGACAACAACGGCTACGTGGTCAACGCCAGCGGCCAGCACCTGCAGGTGTTCCCGCCGGCGGGCAACGGCTTCGACACCAGCACGCTGGTCGACCTGCAGATGACCACTGCGCAGAGCGCGGCCAAGGCCACCAGCAATGTGGAGATGTCGCTCAACCTGCCGTCCGACGCGACGGTGCCGACCACGGCACCGTTCAGCCCGACCGACGCGCTGAGCTACAACCAGGCCACGCCGTTCACCGCCTACGACTCGCTCGGCGCCACACACAACGGCACCGTGTACTACGTCAAGGGCGCGGCGCCGAACAGCTGGAACGCCTACCTGTACGTCGACGGCGTATCCGCCGGCGCGCCGCAGGCGCTCTCCTTCACCAGCAGCGGCGCGCTCGCGACGCCGGCCGGCGGCAAGCTCAACTTCCCCGCGCTGTCGGTCAGCCCGGGTGCCGCCCCGATGACGCTGTCGATCGACGTCAACAAGGCCACCCAGTTCGGCAATGCCTACGCGCTGAGCTCGATCAACCAGGACGGCTACCCGAGCGGCACGCTGTCGGGCATCGACGTGTCCAGCGAAGGCGTGGTTCAGGCCAAGTACTCCAACGGCCAGGCCATCTCGCTCGGCCAGCTGGCCCTGGCCAACTTCAACAACCTCAATGGCCTGCGCCAGCTCGACAACACCGGCTGGGCGGCCTCGTTCGACTCGGGTACCGCGACCATGGGCGTGGCCGGGCAGGGCACCTTCGGCGCGGTGCAGTCCGGCGCGCTGGAGGCGTCCAACACCGCCGACCTGACGGCCCAGCTGGTGAACATGATCAAGGCGCAGCGCAACTACCAGGCGAACGCGCAGGTGATCTCCACCGACGACAAGCTGACCCAGACCATCATCAATATCCGCAACTGACGCTGACGTCCGAGGCCTAAGCATGGATCGTTCGCTTTACGTCGCCATGACCGGCGCCACGCAGATGATGCGGGCGCAGACGGAAGTGGCGCACAACCTGGCCAACGCCGACACCGTCGGCTTCAAGGCGCAGATGTCGGCCTTCCAGGCGCTGCCGGTGCAGGGCCCGGGCATGCCCACGCGCATCAACGGCGTGGCGCAGGGCGAGGGAGTGGACCTGCGCGGCGGCGCCGAGATCCAGACCGGCCGCGAACTCGACGTCGCCGTGCAGGGTGACGGCTGGCTCGCGGTGCAGGCCGCCGATGGCAGCGAGGCTTACACCCGCGCCGGCAACCTGCAGCTCACCGCCGACGGCCTGCTGACCGATTCGCGCGGCAACCTGGTGCTCGGGGACGGCGGCCCGATCAGCCTGCCGCCGGCGACCCAGGTGGGCATCGGCAACGACGGCACCGTGTCGGTGGTACCCACCGGCCAGGGTCCGGAAACGATCGCCTCGGTCGGCCGCCTGAAACTGGTGAACCCGCCGGCGAACCAGCTCGCGCTGGGCAGCGACGGCCTGATGCACCTGGCCGGCGGCGGCACCGCGCCGACCGATCCGGCGGTGGGCATCAAATCCGGCGTGCTCGAGTCGAGCAACGTCAACCCGTCGCAGACGCTGGTGCAGATGATCGAGCTTTCGCGCCAGTACGAACTCCAGGTCAAGGCGATCAAGAACGCCGACGACAACGCGCAGTCGGCGACCCGCCTGCTGTCGCTCACCTGATCGATTAGGAGACAACCATGTTCTCTTCCCTGTGGGTCGCCAAGACCGGTCTCGATGCGCAGCAGACGCGCATGGACGTGGTCTCGCACAACCTCGCCAACGCCAACACCACCGGCTTCAAGAGCTCGCGCGCCTCGTTCCAGGACCTGGTCTACCAGAACCTGCGCCAGCCCGGCGGCCAGACCACCGAGCAGACCAACGCCCCGTCCGGCCTGATGCTGGGCACCGGCGTGCGCGTGGTCGGCAACGAGAAGCTCTTCACCCAGGGCAACATCGAGCAGACCGGCAACTCGCTGGACCTGGCGATCCAGGGCCGCGGCTTCCTGCAGGTGACCCAGCCGGACGGCACCATCGCCTACACCCGCGACGGCTCGCTGCACATGGACCAGAACGGCCAGGTGGTCACCGCCAACGGCTACGCGGTCGATCCGGCGATCACCATCCCCGCCAATGCCCAGTCGATCACCATCGGCAGCGACGGCACGGTCAGCATCACGCTGCCGGGCCAGGCCGCGCCGCAGCAGGTCGGCACCGTGCAGCTGGCCGACTTCATCAATCCTGCGGGCCTGCAGCCCAACGGCGACAACCTTTACCTGGAAACCGCATCGAGCGGCTCGCCGCAGATCGGCCAGCCGGGCCTGAACGGCCTGGGCACGCTCTCGCAGGGCGCGCTGGAGTCCTCCAACGTCAACGTCGTCGAGCAGATGGTCGACATGATCGAGACGCAGCGGACCTACGAGATGAACTCCAAGGCGATCTCCGCGGCCGACCAGATGCTGCAGTTCCTCACCAACAAGACCTGAGCACGAACCCGATGTCACTGTTCCGCCTTTCCACCGCTGCCCTCGCGCTGGCGCTGCTTGCCGGGTGCATGGCCATGCCCGCGCGCGACGACGGCGAGTGGGCGCCGACGCCGCCGATGCAGCCTGAGGTTGCCGCCGCGCCTGCCGACGGCGCGATCTACCACGACAACCAGAACATGGAACTTTTCTCTGATGCGCGCGCGCATCGGGTGGGGGACATCCTCACCATCGTGCTGGTGGAAAGCACCCAGGCCAGCAAGAAGGCCAGCACCAGCACCAGCAAGAAGGACAAGGCCGACGTCGCCGCGCCCACCATCATGGGCAAGGACCTGACCATCAACGGCAACCCGCTGAGCGTGGGCCTGGACAGCGAACGCAACTTCGACGGCATCGGCTCGTCGAGCCAGTCCAACCAGCTCACCGGCCAGATCACCGTCACCGTGGCGCAGCGGCTGTCCAACGGCAACCTGATCGTGCGCGGCGAGAAGTGGCTGACCATCAACCAGGGCCAGGAGCTGGTACGCATCGCCGGCATCGTGCGCCCGCAGGACATCGGCCAGGACAACACCGTGGCTTCGACCCGCGTCGCCGACGCGCGCATCAGCTACACCGGCCGCGGCACGCTGGCCGATGCGAACACGCGCGGGTGGCTGTCGCGCTTCTTCAATTCCAAGTGGATGCCGTTCTGATGAAGGCCCAGCTGCCCGTCCCGCCCGAGCCGATGGAAGAAGCCCCCGAGGTTTCCGCGACGCCGGCGCTTTCCACCAACGGCGAGCCGTACGACCACTCGCGCGCCCAGGAAACCCGACGCACCGCGCTCAGCCGCGCGTTGCAGCGCTGGCGCAGCTTCGGCCTGCACGTGGTGGCCGCGCTGGTGGCGATGCTCGCCTGTGCGCCGCTGCACGCGGACAAGATCCGCGACCTGGCTTCGGTCGGAGGCGTGCGTTCCAACCAGCTGATCGGTTACGGCCTGGTCGTGGGCCTCGATGGCAGCGGCGACCAGACCACCCAGGCCCCATTCACCACCCAGAGCCTGGAGAACATGCTCCAGCAATTCGGCATCACCGTGCCGCCGAATGCGCGCCCGCAGCTCAAGAACGCGGCGGCGGTAACCATCACTGCGGAACTGCCCCCGTTCGCCAAGCCCGGCCAGGCCATCGACGTCACCGTCGCCTCGATCGGCAACGCCAAGAGCCTGCGTGGCGGCGAACTGCTGATGTCGCCCCTGCGCGGTGCCGACGGCAACGTCTATGCGATCGCGCAGGGCAGCGTGGTGGTCGGCGGCATCAGCGCGCAGGGCAAGAGTGGCTCCAGCGTGCAGGTGAACATTTCCGCCAGCGGCCGCATTCCCAACGGCGCCTCGGTGGAGCGCAGCGTGCCCAGCGCCTTCAGTGGTGCCGGCGACCTGATGCTCAACCTCAACACCCCCGACTTCACCACCGCCGCGCGCGTGGCGCAGGCGGTCAACACCGCTTTCGGCGCGGGCACCGCCACGCCGGTCGACGGCGGCACCATTTCCGTGCGCGGCCCGCAGGATCCGGCGCAGAAGGTCGCCTGGCTCGGCATGATCCAGAACCTGGACGTCACCCCGGGCGACGCCCCGGCGCGCGTGGTGGTCAATTCGCGCACCGGTACCGTGGTGATCGGCTCGGACGTCAAGGTCACCGCCGCGGCGGTGGCGCACGGCGCGATCCAGGTCACCATCAGCGAACAGCCGCTGGTCAGCCAGCCGCAGCCGTTCTCGCGCGGCCAGACCGCGGTGGTGCCCAGCTCCGACGTGCAGGTCAGCGAGGACGGCGCGCACATGTTCAAGTTCGGCCCGGGCGTGAGCCTGGACACGATCGTGCGCGCGGTGAACCAGGTCGGTGCGGGCCCCAGCGACCTGATCTCGATCCTGCAGGCGCTCAAGCAGGCTGGCGCGCTTCATGCAGAGCTCGTGGTGATCTAGCGACACGCGACGGAAACATGACGCCCGCCAACGCCTCCCTGCCGGCACTCGACACCTGGACCGACCTGTCCGGGTTCAACCAGTTGCGCGCGCAGGCCAAGGGCGACGACAAGGCGGCGCTGCCGAGGGTCGCGAAGCAGTTCGAGGCGATCTTCACCCAGATGATGTTGAAGTCGATGCGCGAGGCGAACGCCAGCTTCGGCGACAACGACGTCGGCGACAGCCAGCAGGGCAAGGCCTACCGCGACCTGTTCGACCAGCAGCTTTCGCTCTCGCTCTCGCAGGGCAACAACGGCCTGGGCATCGCCCGCATGCTGGTGCGCCAGCTCGGCGGCAAGGACGCCGAGCCCAAGCCCGCGCCGACGACGGACAACAAGGCGCTGCTCGCCAGCGTCGCCGCCGGCGCGCTGCCGGGCACCGCGGCCGCGGGCCTGTTCGGGCCCCTCGCGGCGGGCGCCGAGGCCGGTACCCGCGCGCTGCTGCACCTGGGCGAAAGCGTGGCGGGGCAGGGCGACGGGCTGCTGCCCCTCACCGCCGATGCGAACCCGGCGCAGGGCTGGCGCGCCGCGCTCGGCGAGCTGGCACAGGGCGCGGTCAACGTGGCCAGCAAGTTCATCCCGGGCGATCCGGCCGGCTTCGTGCGCGCCATGGCGCCGCACGCGCAGGCCGCGGCCGACAAGCTCGGCGTCTCGGTGCGCGCGCTGCTGGCGCAGGCCGCGCTGGAGACCGGCTGGGGCAAGCACCTGCCGCACCGGCACGACGGTTCCAGCAGCTTCAACCTGTTCGGCATCAAGGCCGGCGGCAGCTGGGATGGCGACAAGGTCAGCGTGCCCACGCTCGAATACGAAGGCGGCGTGGCGGTGCGCAAGCGCGACAACTTCCGCGCCTACGACAACCCTTCCGAGGCTTTCGCCGACTACGCCCGCATGCTGGCGGACAACCCGCGCTACGCGCAGGCGCTGGGAAAAGGCGAGAACATCGCCGGGTTCGCGCATGCGCTGAGCCGTGGCGGCTACGCGACCGATCCGTCCTACGCGGCCAAGCTCACCACCATCGCCAACAGCCCGCAGATGCGCGAAGCGCTGGCGGCGCTGGATGCCGGGACGCTCAAGTGATGCGTCAAACGGCCGTCACAGCGGGCATGACCCATGCCCTGATTCCGTCGCGCGGTCTCATGCGGGGCCGCACGTCGCGGCCCGCGGCCCGTCCGCGCGCCTACCATCCGGGAAACCTTCATGGCTGACCTGCTTTCCACCGGCGTCTCCGGCCTGCTCGCCGCCCAGGTGGGCCTGAGCACCACCGGCCACAACGTGTCCAACGCCAACACCGACGGCTACAGCCGCCAGCAGGTGAGCTTCGCCGCGCGTGCGCCGCAGGCGCAAGGGCAGTACTACGTGGGCACCGGCGTGGACACGCAGGCCGTGCAGCGCGCCTACAGCCAGTACCTCAACACGGCGCTGTGGTCGGCCTCCTCTTCCAAGGGGCGTGCGGACGCCTACCAGGCGCTCACCGACCAGCTCAACAACCAGCTTTCGGGCAGCAGCAACCTGCAGGCGTCGCTGGACACCTTCTTCGGCGCGGTGCAGGACATGGCCAACGCGCCAGCCGATGCCTCCGCGCGCGGCGTGCTGCTGGCCCGCGCCGGTGCGCTCGCCAGCACCTTCCGTGCGCTGTCCGGACAGTTCGGCAGCCTCGATGGCCAGGTGCAGCGCCAGCTCACCGACACCGTCGCCTCGATCAACAGCGACAGCGCCGCGATCGCCAAGCTCAACGAACGCATCCGCTCCTCCACCGGCGCGCAGCCCTCGGACCTGCTCGACCAGCGCGACGCGCTGATCAAGAAGCTCTCCGGCGAAGTCGGCATCAGCGTGGCGACGCAGAACGACGGCACGCTGAGCGTGTTCGTCGGCAACGGCCAGGCGCTGGTCAGCGGCACGCAGTCCTACGAACTGGGCACGGCGCCGAACGCCTACGACGCGACCCGGCTGGAAGTGGTCGACAAGGGCACCGGCGCGGTGCTGAGCGGACGCATCGGCGGTGGGACGCTGGGCGCGCTGCTGGACTTTCGCGGCAACGTGCTCGACCCGGCGCAGAACCAGCTCGGCCGCGCCGCACTGGCGATGGCCGACGCGTTCAACGCCCAGCACGCGCAGGGCGTGGACCTCAACGGCCAGCTCGGCGGCGATTTCTTCACCGTCGCCGGTCCGGCTGTGCAGGCCGCCAGCGGCAATACCGGCAGCGCCACGCTTTCGGCGGGCATCGCCGACCTCGGCGCGCTGGGCAGCCAGGATTACACGCTGTCCTTCGACGGCACCGCCTGGAACCTGCGCGACGGCAGCGGCGCCGCGGTGGCGATGAGCGGCACCGGCACCGCGGCCGATCCCTTTCTGGCCGGAGGCCTGAGCTTCGTGGTCGGTGGCGGCGCGGCGAGCGCGGGCGACAGCTTCCGCATCCAGCCCACCCGCAACGCGGCCGGCAGCATCGCGGTCGCGATCACCGATCCCAACAAGATCGCCGCCGCCGTCCCGCTGCTGGGCAGCGCGGCCAGCGCCAACACCGGCACCGGCGCGGTCGGTGCGCTCACGGTGGCCGATGGCACCGATCCCAACCTGTTCACTGCGTCCAGCATCGTGTTTTCCTCGCCCACGACCTACAGCATCGACGGCGGAGCGGCGCAGACCTTCACCGCCGGCACGCCGATCGTGCACAACGGCTGGAGCCTGACCCTGGACGGCGCGCCGGCCGCGGGCGATACCTTCGGCGTCAAGGCCAACGCCAACGCGCGCGGCGACAACGCCAATGCGCTCAAGCTCGGCGCGGTCGCCAACCTGGGCGTGCTCGATGGCGGCGCCACCAGCGTCGGCCGCGCCTACGGCCAACTGGTCGGGCAGGTCGGCAGCGCCGGTTCGCTCGCCGACGACGCGGCCAAGACGCAGACCGCCGTCTACAACCAGGCGATGGCATCGCAGCAGAGCGTCAGCGGCGTGAACATGGACGAGGAGGCGGCCAACCTGGTGCGCTTCCAGCAGGCCTACCAGGCGTCGGCGCAGATCATCACCGCCGCCAACACCGTGTTCAACGCGCTGCTCGGCGCGTTCAAGTAAAGGATCGGGGCCATGCGAGTCTCCACCAGCTGGATGCAGCAACAGTCGGTCAACACCATGATGGAGCGGCAGGGCGACCTGTCCGACATCCAGACCCAGATGGGCACCGGCAAGCGGATCAACCAGCCCTCCGACGATCCGGTCGGCGCCGCGCGTGCGGTCGAGCTCACCCACCTGGACGCCGACACCGCGCAATACCAGCGCAACATCACCTCGGCCAATGCGCGGCTGGGCCTGGAAGACCAGACCCTGTCCTCGGTGAGCAACGTGCTGGACCGCATCCGCACGCTGACCTTGGAGGGCATGAACGGCACCCAGGCCGACGAGTCGCGTTCCGACATCGCCGCCGAGATGGTCCAGTTGCGCAGCCAGTTGATGGGCATCGCCAACAGCAAGGACTCCCAGGGCGACTACATCTTCGCCGGCAACCGCACCGGAGCCGCGCCATTCGTGTCGCAGGCCGGCGGCGTGAGCTACGTGGGCGACGAAGGCCAGCGCATGGTCGCGGCCGGGCCCGGCCTGCAGGTCGCCACCGGCGATCCGGGCAGCACCATCTTCATGGACGTCCCCACCGGCAACGGCACGTTCGTCGTCGACGCCACCGCCGGAAACACCGGCACCGCGGTGGCCGGCGCGACCAGCGTGACCGACGCCAGCGCATGGGACGGCGGTACCTACCAGATCAGTTTCACCGCGCCGGATGCGTATGAAGTGCGCGACAGCGGCGGCACGCTGGTGGCGAGCGGCGCCTACGACACGCAGAAGGGCGGCATGGTCGCTTTCAACGGCGTGCAGGTGGCGCTGTCCGGAGCGCCGGCGACAGGCGACAGCTTCACGGTCGCGCCCTCCTCGACGCAAAGCGTGTTCGCCACGATGGACGCGATCATCGCCAGCTTCACCCAGACCAACAGTGGCGGCACCGACGCGCAGAACGCGCTCAACGGCCAGCTCGCCAACCTCGACCAGTCGATCGGCTCGCTGACCCGCGCACGCGCGGCGGTCGGCGCGCGCATGAACGCGTTGGACCAGCAGCAGGCGCTCAATGACGACCTGACGCTGCAGTACAAGACCGCGCTGTCGGACGTGCAGGATCTCAACTACTACGACGCGGTAAGCAAGCTCAGCCTGCAGAGTTCCGCGCTGCAGGCCGCGCAACAGACTTTCAGCAAGCTGCAGAATCTTTCGTTGTTCAACTACATCAAGTAAGCAGCCAGGCCCCTGCAGGGGCCCACTCGTGGGCGATGCGCGCTTTCGGCAGCCTGGAAAAATGCATCGCCCACGAGTGGGCTCACGCGAAAAGCCCGGCCTTTCACCTTCACCCGCAAAAAAAACCATTGACCTGCTCAAGTTTCCATGATCGACGTCGAAACAGGCTCTGAGGCGGCGGTGTACCAACCGGCATCCCGCTGACAACCACCGCCGACAAACGGCAACGACCCGATACGGAGCAAATCCCATGGTCATGAGCGTTCTCACCAACATCAGCTCGCTGAATGCCCAGAACAATCTGGCGAAGTCGCAGAGCAAGCTGTCCACCGCCATCGCCCGCCTGTCCTCCGGCATGCGCATCAACAGCGCCAAGGACGACGCCGCCGGCCTCGCGATCGCCACGCGCTTCACTACGCAGATCAACGGCCTGAACCAGGCCGTGCGCAACGCCAACGACGGTATCTCGCTGTCGCAGACCACCGAGTCGGCGCTGGACGAAGTCACCAACAACCTGCAGCGCATCCGCGAGCTGGCCGTGCAGTCGGCCAACGCGACCAACTCCGAGAA
The DNA here is from genome assembly GCF_051900395.1 of Frateuria sp. GZRe14. Taxonomy (NCBI): domain Bacteria; kingdom Pseudomonadati; phylum Pseudomonadota; class Gammaproteobacteria; order Lysobacterales; family Rhodanobacteraceae; genus Frateuria; species Frateuria sp. GZRe14. Next base: position 966,753 of record NZ_JBHZGJ010000001.1, read on the forward strand.
CGACCGCGCCGCGCTCGACGCCGAAGTGCAGCAGCGCCTCGCGGAAGTGACCCGCATCTCGCAGCAGACCACCTTCAACGGCCGCCACGTGCTGGACGGCTCGTTCGGCCAGGCCGCCTTCCAGGTCGGCGCGAACGTCGGCGAGACCATCTCGGTCGACCTGACCAAGGGCACCCGCGCCGCCGACGTCGGCGCCGTGGCTTCCGCTTCCAGCGACGTCAGCGGTGCGTTCGGTTCGACCGCCGGCCTGACCCTCGCCGCCGGCGACCTGACCGTGCAGCTGGGTTCGGGCACCGTGGTGAACGTGGCCGCCGGCAACTACGCCGACGCCACCAGCCTGGCCGCCGCGATCAACACCGCCGCCACCTCGGCCGGCGTCGGCGGCACGCTCGCCACCGTCTCGGGCAATGAAATCGCCTTCGACAACGCCGAGAGCAGCGCCGTGACCTTCGGCGGCAGCGCCGCCACGACCCTGGGCATGAGCTCGGTCGCCGCGCAGTCGTCCACGACGACCGACGGCACCGCGACCTCCTCGGGCGTGATCTCCAACTTCACCGTCAGCGACCTGAGCATCGACCTGGGCGACGGCGCCGGCGCGCACACCATCACCACCGGCAGCTACCTCGACGCCGCCGCGTTGGCCGCGCAGATCAACACCGACGTGGGCGCGACCATCGCCGCCGACGACGGCACCGGCAAGCTGGTCTTCACCAACTCCACGGCGAATGCCTTCACGGTCGGCGGTTCGACCGACAGCGCCGCCCTGGGCGTGAGCACGGTCGCTGCGCAGACCAGCGGCACGACCGATGGCACGGCCACCTCGACCGGCGTCAACGCCGCCGTGACGGCTGCCGCCGCCTCGACCCCGCTGACCCTGGCCTCCGGTGACTTCAGCATCAACGGCACCGCGATCACCGGTACGTTCAAGGACTCCAAGGCCCTGGTCGACCAGATCAACAGCTCGGGCATCAGCGGCGTGTCGGCCTACATCAACGACGCCGGCCAGCTGGCGATCAACTCGCAGGACGACCTGGTGCTGGCCGGCAGCAACACCTCGCTGGGCTTCACCGCGGGCACCACGGCCGCTTCGGGCGACCTGACCACGGCCAACGTGAAGACCGTCGCCGGCGCGAACGAGACGATCAACCGCATCGACTCGGCCCTGCAGTCGATCAGCTCGATCCGCAGCGACCTGGGTGCGGTGCAGAACCGCTTCGACTCGACGATCGCCAACCTGCAGACCATCTCGCAGAACCTCGACTCGTCGCGCAGCCAGATCCAGGACGCCGACTTCGCGGCCGAAACGGCCAACATGTCCAGCGCGAACATCCTGCAGCAGGCCGGTGTCTCGGTGCTGGCGCAGGCCAACTCCACCACGCAGAGCGTGCTCAAGCTGCTGCAGTAACAGCGGCGACAACCTGAGTGAGGCGGCCGCGGCGACGCGGCCGCCTCACCCATAAAAGGATTCCACGACCATGGCTATCACCGTCGGCTCCACCAGTTCCTCCAGCGCGCTGTTCAGCGCCGCCGGCATCGGATCCGGACTCGACGTCGACAGCCTGGTCAGCCAGCTGGTCGCGGCCAAGAAGAAGCCGCAGCAGGACCAGATCGACGCACAGACCAGCAAGGCGCAGACGCAGATCTCGGCCCTGGGCCAGGTCAGCGCGGCGCTTTCGGCACTGAAGTCGGCGCTCAGCCCGCTGAGCGACGGCAGTGCCCTGGCCGCGCATGCGGTCGCCATCGGCGACACCAGCGTGCTTTCGGCCACTGCCCGCACCGATGCGGTCAACGGCACCTACAAGATCGAAGTGACCAAGCTCGCCGGCGCCATGAAGGCCTCGTCCGGAGCATTCACCGACAGTGACGCGACCGTCGGCACCGGCACGCTCACCATCGCCGTCGGCGACAAGCAGATGAGCCTGGACATCGACGCCGCTCACGCCTCGCTGGCGCAGATCCGCGACGCGATCAACAAGTCCTCCGACAACCCCGGCGTCAGCGCCACCATCGTCACCGGCACCGACGGCGCGCACCTCGTGCTGCGCGGCACCCGCACCGGCACGGACAACGGCTTCAGCGTGAGCGCCAGTGGCGGCGATGGCGGCCTGTCCGCGCTCAGCTACGACCCGAACGCGGCCTCGGGCAACGGCTTCACCGTGATCGACCCGGCACAGGACGCCGAGTACACCATCGACGGCCTGCCCGGGCACAGCGCGGGCAACACCATCAGCACGGCCATCGACGGGCTGACCCTGAACCTGGTCGCCGAAGGCACCAGCACGGTGACCGTCAGCAGCGACACGGCCAAGGCGACCAGCGCGGTCACCAACCTGGTCAACACGTACAACAGCTTCATCGGCATCTACAAGAACCTCACCAAGTACGACGCGACCACCCAGACCTCCGGCGCCCTGATCGGCGACGCCACGCTCAACAGCATCAAGGGCACGCTGGCGGCGGTGATGGGCGGCGCGGCCAACGGCAGCACGCTGAGCGACATCGGCGTGACGCTGCAGCTCGACGGCACGCTCAGCCTGGACAGCGGCGAGCTGAGCGATGCACTCAGGGGCGGCGGCGCGGCCGTGTCCAATCTGTTCGGCGGCGACGCCGGCCTGGCCGGCAAGCTCGGCGGTGCGCTCGACAAGTGGGTCGGCGACGACGGCATCCTCGAGACGCGCACCGACAACCTCAACAAGCAGCTGACGGACCTGGACGACCGCCAGAGCGAACTCGACAGTCGCATGCAGGCGCTCACCACGCGCTACACGCGCCAGTTCAGCACGCTCGACACGCTGCTGACCAAGCTCAACAGCACCAGCAGCTATCTCACCCAGCAATTCGACGCGCTCACCGCGGCGAACAAGAACAAGTAAGTCGGAGGAAACCCACCATGGCATTCGGACAGGGCGCCAACGCCTACCAGCAGGTCCGCTCGCACGGCGGCGTCGAATCGGCCGATCCGCATGGCCTGATCACGCTGCTCATGGACGGCGCGCTGGAGCGCCTGGTCACCGCGCGCGGCCACATGCAGCGCGGCGAGATCGCGCCCAAGGGCGAGGTGATCGGCCGCGTCATCGAAATCATCGGCGGCCTGCGCGACGCGCTCGACCCGAAGGTCGAGAGCCCGCTGGTCGGCCAGCTCGACGCGCTCTACGACTACATGGGCCGCCGCCTGCTGCACGCGAACCTGCGCAACGACGTGGGCGCGCTCGACGAAGTCAGCGCGCTGCTGCAGAAGGTCCGCAACAGCTGGGTAATGGTGCCGCCCGAAGCGCGCCGTCCCGCCGGCGCCGCGGCATGAACGACGCGCTGCCGCTCGCGCTGGCCCTGGCGCTGACGCGCGCCATGCTCGAGGCCGCCCGCGCGGGCGACTGGGAGCAACTGGTCGCGCTGGAGGCCGAGCGTCATCCGCTGGTGATGAGGCCGGTGGCGCAGGACGCGGACAGCGTGCGCCAGTTGGGCGAACTGCTGGCGATCGATCGCGAGCTGCAGGCGTTGGTCATCCAGGCGCGCGACCAGGCCGGCGAACAGTGGCAGGCCGGACAGGATCGCGCCCGCGCCATCGCCGCCTACGGCGGTTAGCGTCTTTGCTCCCTCTCCCCTCCGGGGAGAGGGCTGGGGCGAGGGGTCAAGGCTTGCGGGAAGATCCGCACGAGCCAGATCAGGTCTAGTTGTCGGGACGAAAACCGGGTCGGCTCGGTGAGAGCTTCCCGCGAGCCCTGGCCCCTCGCCCCAACCCTCTCCCCCTGCTCCCATCAAAAATGGGGGAGAGGGAGCGAACGTCGTCCTGCGGATGCGCTTCATTTGATAAGAGCTTGGGCCCGCAGCTTGCATACTCCCCGCCGATGAAAGCCTCCGTCGGAGAAACGACATGACCGCCAGCGCCTGGAACGAGTTCGAGCAGCGCCTTGCCTGCGAGGACAGCTGGCACGCCGACAGCCAGGCGCTTGCCTGGCCGCTGCCCGAAGGACTCGCCCAGCGACTGGCCGAGCGCAATACCGCCGCGCTCGCTTCGGTGGCGGCGCTGGAGGAACGGCGCGTCGAAAGCGCCGATGACGACAGTCCGGTCATGCAGGAACTGTCGAGGCTGGATGCCAAGCTCAATGCGTTGATCGACATGATCAACCGCCTGGCGATGCCTGCCGAAACGTTGCCGCCCCGCCAGGCCTTGCGCTTCAACGCGATCGGCGCGGTATTGCCGGCGGCGCTGGTGCCCGCGGGCGACGCCCTGCTGCTGCGCCTGCGCTTCGACGCTTGCCCGGGCGTGCCGCTGGAGTTGCCCGCGCACATCGAGCGCCGGTTCGCCGACGGCGGCGCGTTCGTCGCCTTCCACGCACTGGGCGATGGCGTTGCTGCGTCACTCGAAAGGTTCGTGTTTCGTCAACACCGACGCAAAGTGGCAGGTGCGCGTCAGGCCGCTCCGTGAATGCCGGTCGGCGCGACGTGAAGCGGTGCGCGCATCGCGCGTGAAGCACTTCACACTTTCGCGAGGTCACGCGTCGTCCGTTTGACGGTCGCCGACAGGGCGGTGTCGTGGTGTGTCACTCCTTCGACGGCCCCGTGGCGCCAGCAAACCGTCGCCGCTGCTCGGTTCCCGCGTAACACCCTTTCGACGCAATCTTCACATGTGACGCATTAGGGCCATCCGCCCGTCCGCGGACAGCCGCAACGGCCGCCTGCGCTGGCCTTCTTCTTGCTCCCTCCCTCGCGTGACCGGTGACGGAAAGCCGGCGGTCCCAAGAAGTACGAACACTGCAGGACAGCCGGCGGTTCGTCGTTCAAAGCGTCAACGTGGAGGGCATACATATGAGCAAGGTCGATTTCCTGGTGATCGAGTCGAACGAGGCGCGGGCCGAGTCCATCCTGTCGGCGCTGCACTTTCTCGGTTACCACCCGCAGCGGGCCGAGGATTGCGCCGCCGTGGAGGAGTCGACCCATGCCTGGCGCGCCGTGTACGTCGGTACGGTCGAGGACGCTGAGGCGGCCGAACGCCAGTTCGCGCTGCTGGGCGACGCCGCCAGCCACGTGCCGGTGCTGCTCGCCAGCGACTCGGCCTGGGCTGCGCGCCTGTGCGCCGCCAGCTCCCCGTTTGCCGCCCGCGTCGGCATGGTCGAGTTCCCGCTGCGCTACGAGCAGCTGGCCGAGGTGATGCGCAGCCTGTACGCGCGCCTGCTCGGCGGCCGCCGCGGCGAGCTGCGCTTCGTCGGCGAGTCCGCGCCGATGCGTCGCGTCAACGCGCTGATCCGCCAGGTCGCGCCGTTCGATTCGTCCGTGCTGGTGCTGGGCGAGTCCGGCACCGGCAAGGAAATGGTCGCGCGCACCATCCACGAGTGTTCGCCGCGCCGCGACAAGCCCTTCGTGGCGATCAACTGCGGCGCGATCCCCGCCGAGCTGCTGGAAAGCGAGCTCTTCGGTCACGAGAAGGGCGCCTTCACCGGCGCGATCAGCACCCGCAAGGGCCGCTTCGAGATGGCCGAGGGCGGCACGCTGTTCCTGGACGAGATCGGCGACATGAGCCTGACCATGCAGGTCAAGCTGCTGCGCGTGCTGCAGGAGCGCGTGTACGAGCGGGTCGGCGGCACCAAGAGCCAGCGCTGCGACGTGCGCATCATCGCCGCCACCCATCGCAACCTGGAGCAGGCGATCGCCGGCGGCCAGTTCCGCGAGGACCTGTTCTATCGCCTGTCCGTGTTCCCGCTGGAAATGCCCGCGCTGCGCGAGCACCTGGACGACCTGCCGGTGCTGATCGGCGAATTCAACCAGCGCCTGGCCCGCCGCGGCCTGGGCAGCGTGCGCTTCTCCGCCGGCGCGGTGAACGCGCTGCACCAGTACGGCTGGCCGGGCAACGTGCGCGAGCTGTGCAACCTGGTCGAGCGCCTCGCGATCCTTTACCCGCACGGCGAAATCCGCGCCAGCGACCTGCCGGAGAAGTACCGCGGCCGCCAGGCCGTGGAGGAAGCGCAGGGCGCCTCGCTGCTTGCGCTGATGGACGGCGCGCCGATGCCGGCGTCGATGGCCGCCGCCGTGGCGGTGTCGCCCGACGCGACGCTGCTGCCCGAGGGCGGGCTGGACCTCAAGGACCACCTGGCCGACATCGAAGTGGGCCTGATCCGCCAGGCGCTCGACGTCACCGGCGGCGTGGTCGCCCACGCGGCCAAGTTGCTGCACATGCAGCGCACCACGCTGGTGGAAAAGCTGCGCAAGTACGGCCTGCAGAACAGCCTGGCCGCGTAAAGCGGGAAACGGGAAGGGGAACGGGGGCGTCGGCCGCGCGCCGGTTCGGCGGCCCGCGCATCCGCCGACATCCGTTTCCGCCCGGCCACTGTCCGCATCGCACGCCGCCTGGACCCGCACGTTTTCCCGTTTTCCGTTCCCCCTCCCCGTGGCACGCCTCGTGCAGTCATACCCCCAGAACCTGCCACGCGCCGGAAACCCGACATGAGCACGATCGACGTCAACAACCTGCTCGCCCAGATGCGCCAGATCTCCAGCCAGGTGCGTCCGGCGGAGACCGCGCTGAAGGCGGCGCCGGCGGCGAAGGCGGACTTCGGCGCGCTGCTGAAGGAATCGATCGGCAGCGTCGGCCAGAGCCAGCAGCAGGCGGGACAGATGGCGGCGGCGTTCGAGCGTGGCGATCCGGGCGCGGACCTGGGCCGCACGATGGTGGCGATCCAGAAGGCCGACCTCTCGCTGCGCACGATGACCGAAGTGCGCAACAAGCTGGTCGATGCCTACAAGGAAATCATGAACATGCCGGTCTGACCGCCGGCAACACGTTCTCCCCTTTGCTTTACGGATGATTCGTTCCCATGGCTGACAACGCCATCGCCACCACTGACAGCTCTGCCAACCGCTTCGATCTCAAGCAGCTTGCGCGCAGCCCGGCCTCGCGCCAGTTGCTGCTGCTGGTCGGCATGGCCGCGGCCGTGGCGCTGGGCGTGGCAGTGGTGCTGTGGTCGCGCGGACCCAACTGGGGCCTGCTCTACGCGGGCCTCGGCCAGCAGGACGCCGCGGCGATCACGCAGGCGCTGCAGTCGACCAACACGCCCTACCAGCTCGGCAACGACGGCAGCTCGATCATGGTGCCGGCCTCGGACCTCGCTGCGGTACGCCTGCGCCTGGCCGGGCAGGGGCTGCCGCAGGGCACCGCCACCAACTCCGTGCCGCAAGCCGATTCGCCGTTCGGCATGAGCGACCTGGCCGAGCGCACGCGCTACCAGCAGATGCTCGAGACCGACCTGGGCAACACCATCGGCAGCCTGCAGGGCGTGCGCGCCGCGCGCGTGCACCTGGCGCTGGCCAAGCCCTCGGCGTTCATCCGCGACAGCCGCGAGGCCAGTGCCTCGGTGCTGGTCACGCTCTATCCGGGACGGCAACTGGACGCGAGCCAGGTGGCCGCGATCGTGCATCTGGTCGCCGCCTCGGTGCCGGACCTGGACGCCAAGCAGGTGTCGGTGATCGACCAGCAGGGCCAGCTGCTCACCGGCAGCGACCCGGACAGCGCCGCCGCCGTCGGCGACAGCCGCCTGCGCCTGGCCACGCGGATCGAAAACAGCTACGCGCAACGCATCGAGGAATTGCTCACCCCATTGGTCGGGCCGGGCAAGGTGCACGCACAGGTCTCGGTGGACCTGGACTTCAGCGCCACCGAGAAGGCCAGCGAGACCTTCGACCACGAACACCCGGCGCTGCGCAGCGAACAGACCAGCAGCGAACATCATGCCGATGGCACGGCCGCCGACGGTGGCGTGCCCGGCGCGCTCAGCAACCAGCCGCCGGTGATGGCCGCGCAGCCGACCGCGGCCAATCCCAACGCCGGCGGCAAGGCCGCCGTCGCGCCGGCGGCCGCCACCGCCCAGACCAACACCGGCGACAGCTCCTCCAGCGCCACCCGCAACTACGAACTGGACCGCACCATCAGCCATACCAGCGACCCGGCCGGACGGCTGGCGCGCCTGAGCGTGGCGGTGGTGGTCGACAACAAGACCGTGAGCGGCCCCAAGGGCGACGCCAGCGTCCCGTTCACGCCGCAGGAACTGGACCACCTCACCCAGCTGGCCAAGAACGCGGTCGGCTTCGACCAGACCCGCGGCGACAGCGTGAGCGTCATCAACCAGGCTTTCCGCACCGCGCCGGCGGCCGACGCGCCCGAGCAACTGCCGCTGTGGCAGCGCCCCGGCGCGCTGGACCTGATCAAGCAGGCCATCGGCGTGCTGATCGCGCTGATCGTCGCCTTCGGTCTCCTGCGCCCGCTGCTCAAGGGGCTGCTGCGCAGCGCGCCGCAACCGGCGCTCGCTGGCGCCGGGCGCGTGCCTACGGTTTCCGTGCGGATTGCCGATGACGATGACGAGGGGAACCGGCTGTCGGGCCCACAGGTGATCGGTTATGAGCAGAAAGTGGGCCTTGCCCGACGCATGGTCAGCGACAACCCCAAGCAGGTGGCGCAGGTGGTCAGGAACTGGGTCGGCGAGGATGGCGGCTAAGCGTCGATGAAACAGGAACCGCAAATCACCGGTGCGCAGCGCGCCGCGATCCTGCTGCTCACCCTGGGCGAGCAGGACGCCGCCGAGGTGCTCAAGCATCTGTCCGCGCGCGACGTGCAGGCAGTCGGCCAGGCCATGGCCGTGCTGACCAGCGTGTCGCGCGAACAGGTCGACAAGGTGCTCACCCGGCTGCACGACGACATGGGCTCGCAGACCGCGCTCGGCGTCGGCACCGAGGACTACATCCGCAAGATCCTCACCAACGCGCTGGGCGAGACCAAGGCGGGCAACCTGATCGACCGCATCCTGCTGGGCCGTTCCAGCAAGGGGCTCGAATCGCTCAAGTGGATGGAAGGCCGCGCCATCGCCGAGATGGTCGGCCAGGAACATCCGCAGATCATCGCGCTGGTGCTGGCGCACCTGGAACACGACCAGGCCGCCGAAGTGCTCGGCTACCTGCCCGGGCGCACGCGCTCGGACGCGATCATGCGCATCGCCACGCTCGATGGCGTGCAGCCGCACGCGCTCAACGAGCTGGACGAAATCATGGAGCGCCAGTTCTCCGGCAACACCAACAAGTTGAAGTCCGCCAGCGTGGGCGGCCTCAAGGCCGCGGCCAACATCCTCAACGCGATGGAATCCTCGCGCGAGGCCGAACTGATGGCCGCCATCCGCAGCCACGACCCGGGCCTGGGCAGCAAGATCGAAGACCTGATGTTCGTCTTCGACGACCTGGTGGAGCTGGACGACCGTTCGATGCAGGCGCTGCTGCGCGAAGTACCTTCGCCGCGCCTCATCGTGGCGCTCAAGGGCGCCGAGCCGTCGATCCGCGAAAAGATGTTCGCCAACATGTCCAAGCGCGCCGCCGACATGCTGCGCGACGACCTGGAAGTGGCCGGGCCCGTGCGCGTGTCCGAGGTGGACGCCGCGCAGAAGGAAATCCTCGGCATCGCCCGGCGCCTGGCCGATGCCGGCCAGATCACCCTCGGCGGCTCGGATGACCTGGTCTGATGAGCGCCGTCCTCAACCGCGACGCGGTCGCCGGCTACCAGCGCTGGGAGCCGCCGCAGATGGGCGACGCGCCGTCGCAGGCGCCCGCCGAACCGGCCAACCATCCCACCGTCAGCGACCTGGAAACGCTCCAGCAGCAGGCGCGTGAGGAAGGCCATGCCGCCGGCCTCGCCCAGGGCCTGGCCGAGGCGCGCGCGCAGGGGCGCGAGCGCGTCGCAAGGCTGGAGGCGATCTGCGCCCAGGCGGCGCGCCCGCTCGACGCGCTCGATGCCGCGGTGGAACAGGAGCTGGCGCAACTGGCGCTGCTCGTCGCACGACGCGTGATCGCGGAGGAACTGGCGACCCGCCCGGAGCTGATCGTGCAGGCCGTACGCCAGGCCGTCGCCGCGCTGCCGGCCGCCACGCGCGAGCTGCGCGTGCGCCTGCATCCGGACGACCTGGCGCTGATGCGCGAGCTGGAGGCCGCCGAGACGCACTGGCAACTGGTCGCCGATCCCGCCCTCAAGCGCGGCGACTGCCTGCTCGAAAGCGAACGATCGCGGCTCGATGCGCGATTGGAGACGCGCCTGGCCGTGATGATCGATGCCGTACTGGGTGACGAGACTGGCGCATGAGCCTTCGTCGCCACCCGCTTTCCCGCAAAGAGCCCGCGGCATGAACGCCTGGTCGCAGCAACTGGCCCGCCGCCGCCAGCGCGCGCAGGCGGCCCATACGCTCACGGTCGAAGGACGATTGCGCCGCGTGGTCGGGCTCACGCTCGAGGCCGAAGGCTGCGAAGCCGCGCTCGGCGCGCGCTGCCTGGTCGACACCGCCGACGGCAGCCAGCTCGACACCGAGGTGGTCGGCTTCGCCGACGAACGCCTGTTGCTGATGCCCGTCGGCGAGATGCATGGCGTGCTGCCCAACGCCCGCGTGCGCCCGCTCAGCGATGCCGGCGGCCTGCCGGTGGGCGCGGGCCTGCTCGGACGCGTGATCGGCGCCGACGGCGTGCCGCTCGATGGCATGGGTCCGCTGGACACCGGCGAACATGCCGCGCTCAAGGCCGAACCGATCAACCCGATGGCGCGCAAGCCCATCGACACCCCGCTGGACACGGGCGTGCGCGCGATCAACGCGCTGCTTACCGTCGGTCGCGGCCAGCGCCTGGGCCTGTTCGCCGGCTCCGGCGTGGGCAAGTCCACGCTGCTGGGCATGATGACCAGGTACACCGACGCCGACGTCGTGGTCGTGGGCCTGATCGGTGAGCGCGGCCGCGAGGTGAAGGAGTTTGTCGAGCACACGCTGGGCGTGGAAGGGCGCCGCCGCGCGGTGATCGTCGCCGCGCCGGCCGACGCGCCGCCGCTCAAGCGCCTGCGCGGCGCGCAGTACGCCACCGCGATCGCCGAGTGGTTCCGCGACCGCGGCCAGCGCGTGCTGCTGCTGATGGATTCGCTTACCCGCTACGCCCAGGCCCAGCGCGAGATCGCGCTGGCGATCGGGGAGCCGCCGGCGACCAAGGGCTATCCGCCGTCGGTGTTCGCCATGCTGCCGGCGCTGGTCGAACGCGCCGGCAACGATGCCGGCGGTGTCGGCTCGATCACCGCCTTCTACACCGTGCTGACCGAAGGCGACGATTACCGCCACGATCCGATCGCCGACGCGGCGCGCGCGATCCTGGACGGCCACATCGTGCTCTCGCGCGACCTGGCCGAGGCCGGCCACTACCCGGCGATCGACATCGAAGCGTCGATCAGCCGCGTGATGCCGGCGGTCACCGCCCGCGAGCACCAGCGCGCCGCGCAGCGTTTCCGTCAGGTCTATTCGGCTTACCGCCAGCAGCGCGACCTGATCGCGGTGGGCGCCTACCAGAAGGGATCCGACCCGCAGGTCGACCAGGCCATCGTGATGTGGCCCCGCCTGCGCGCGTTCCTGCAGCAGGAAGTGGACGAACCGATGAGCCTCGCCGACGGCATCGCCGCCTTGAACGCCCTGGCCGCCGAGGCCACGCAGTGAGCAAGCGCGCCGACCGACTGCAACCGGCCGCCGACCAGGCCAAACAGCGCAGCGAAGATGCGGTACTCAAGCTCGCCGAGCAGCAGCAGCGGCTGGCCAAGGCCGAGCGCCAGCTTGCCGAACTGCGCGGCTACCGCCAGGAGTACGCCAGCCCCGGCGTCGGCGGTTTGACGGCCGTTGCGCTGATGAACCGCCAGCAATTCGTCGAGCGCATCGACCGCGCGATCGACCAGCAGGTGCTGGAGATCGAACGCCAGCGCCAGTTGCTCGACCAGATGCGCGGGTCCTGGCGCGACGCGCATGCCCGCGAAGCCGCGCTGGACAACGTGATCGACCGTTATCGCGAGCAGGAACGCAAGAGCGAGGAGCGCCGCGAGCAGAACGACATCGACGAGCGCATGCAGCATCGGCGACCCGCCCGATAGGCCTTGGCGCGAAGTTTGCTGGACTGACTCGACGCATGCCGTTTGAAGCCTTGATGAGGAAGTGCCCATGAGCGCGACCACCGCCGCCGTGAACCCCGTCCAGCCGGCTCCGCCGCCGGCCCGCCCTGCCGCGGATCCGGCCGCCCGGTCGGACGACAGCCGCTTCGACCGCCACCTGGACGCCGCCCGCCAGCAGCACGGCGAGTCGCAGGACAAGCCGGCGCAGGACGAGGGCAAGCATGAGGTGGCGAAGGCCAAGGGTTCCTCGAAGACCGACGCCGACAAACAGAAGCCGGCCGACGCAAGCGCGAAGGACCCGAGCGACGCGGATGCCGCCGCGCTGGCGGCGGCCATGCTGGCGCTGATCGGCCAGGCCGCGCCGGCCAAGCCGCTCGCCGCGGCCGGCATGCCGGCGCATGCGGCGACCGGCGCCATCGCCGATGGCGCCGCCGCCAAGGCACCGGCCGCGCTGGTGTTGCTCGCCAATACCGCGGCCGCGGCAGCGACGGCCAAGCCAGCGATCAGCCTCGACGCCAATGCGTTGGCGCCGATGCTGGCCAAGCCCGCCGAGCAGAAGGACGCGTCGATCGATGTCGCGCAGCTGGGCAGCCTGTCCGCCAACCCGGTGCCGGTGCCCGACGCCGGCACGACCGCGGCGCCGGCGCACAACCTCAACCTCGCCAGCCCCGCCGGCACGCCGGCCTTCGCGCAGGAGCTGGGCCAGCACGTGGTCTGGCTGGGCCAGCAGGACGTCAAGCAGGCGCGCATCCGTTTGCATCCGGAAGATCTGGGCACGCTCGACGTCAAGGTCAGCCTGAACCACGACCGCGTCGACGTGAGTTTCGCCGTGCAGCATCCGGCGGCCGTGCACGCCGTGCAGCAGACCCTGCCGCAGCTGGACGCATTGCTGGCGCAGCATGGCCTGGCGCTGGGCCAGGCCGACGTGGGCCAGCGCCAGCAGCATGGCGAAGGTGGTCGCGGTGGCGAGGCGGCGGGTGCGATCGGAGAGGTCGACGCCGAACCGGCCGTGATGGCCAGCATGCCGGTGGCCGCGCTCGGGATGCTCGATACGTTCGCCTGACGCGGAGCGCCCCGCGACTCCGCCTGCGGCCAGCGCCCCAAGGTGAACGGGGTTTTCCGGTCGTTCTTCCGCAACGTTTCCATCGTCCGTTCTTGCCGAGCGCAGTCGCGCAGCGCCTCGCCCCGGCCCAATACCTTTCCCCATGAGAGGCGCCGAAGGGTGGGTGGAGTCCGGGCAAAGCAGGGCGCATCGGCGCCATCGAACGGTCTTCCCAACCCTTCTCCCGATGGGAGAGCGTGGCCGAGCCTTGCGTGCCTCGCCCATCCCGTTCGCTGAGCGCAGGCGCATCACGCCCGAAGTCGGAGCGCTCCCGACCCCGCCGATTTCCAGACACCCGTCGTGATCGCGACGCGCCCGTTCCCCGACGCGCGTCAAGAAAGCGCCGCGCCTGCCGCAAACCAAGCAGGACCAAGCCCTCCCGCCGTGGCACGCGGATTGCAACAAGGTCCCTGCAAGGTGGCGCCCCCCGGGAGCCAACAAGAAAAACAACACCGAGGTTTCTAAGGCATGGCAATTACGGAAGAAGAAGAAGCGGTAGCGGCGGCGCCACCGAAGAAAAAGCGCTCGCTGCTGGTGATCGGCCTGGTGGTGGCGCTGCTGGCGGTGTCCGGCGCGTGCGCGTACCTGTTCGTATCGCACGGGCAGCACAAGCCCGCCACGGCGGCGGCCGGGAAGGACGCCGGCGACGCCCAGCCGACCAAGATCCAGCCCGAATACTTCCTGCCGCTGGACCCGGCCTTCGTCGTCAACTTCCGCGACGACGACGCCATGCGCTACCTGCAGGTCGGCGTGACCCTGATGTCGCACGACCAGGCCGCGCTGGACACCGTCAAGGGTGTGGACCCGGTCGTGCGCAACGCGCTGGTGATGCTGTTCAGCCGCCAGAACTACTCGATCCTCAGCGACCCCGTCGGCAAGCAGAAGCTGCAGGCCGATGCGCTGGACGCGGTGCGCAAGATCGTCGCGGCGCGCACCGGCAAGCCCGGCATCGACGCGTTGTACTTCACCAGTTTCGTGATGCAGTGAGGCCCTGAGCGCCCATGAGCGATCTTCTTTCCCAGGACGAAATCGACGCGCTGCTCGACGGCGTCACCGGCGGCAGCGTCGCCACCGGCGAGGACGAGCCACCTCCCACCGAGGCGGTGCAGTCCTACGACTTCACCCAGCAGGACCGCATCGTGCGCGGCCGGCTGCCAACGCTGGAGATGGTCAACGACCGCTTCGCGCGCTTCTTCCGCCTGGGCGTGTTCAACGTCCTGCGCAAGAGCTGCGAGGTGTCGGTGCTCGGCGTGAAGATGGTCAAGTTCGCCGAGTACGTGCACAGCCTGGCGGTGCCGAGCAACCTCAACCTGGTGAAGATCAAGCCGCTGCGCGGCACCGCGCTGGTGGTGTTCGAGCCGCGGCTGGTGTTCACCGTGATCGACAACTTCTTCGGCGGCGACGGCCGCTTCCACGCGCGCATCGAGGGTCGCGATTTCAGCGCGATCGAAAACCGCGTGATCCAGATCATGCTCACCGAGCTGTTCGGCGCCATGACCGAGGCGTGGAACCCGGTGCTGCCGCTGGAGTTCGAGTACATGAACTCCGAGATCAACCCGCAGTTCGCCAATATCGTCAGCCCCACGGAAACCGTGGTGGTCTCGCGCTTCCACGTCGAACTCGACGGCGGCGGCGGCGAAATCCACCTGACCCTGCCATACGCGATGGTCGAGCCGATCCGCACGCTGCTCGACGCCGGCGTGCAGAGCGACCTGGCCGACCGCGACGACCGCTTCACCGAGCACTTGCACGAGGAAGTGCTCGACGCCGAGGTCGAGATCAGCTCGCTGCTGATCGAGGCGCAGCTGTCCATCGGGGATTTCCTGGGCCTGCGCCCGGGTGACGTGATCCCGGTGACGCTGCCCGAACTTTGCACCGTCTTCGCCGAAGACGTGCCGGTGTTCCGCGGCCGCTACGGCCAGGCCAACGGCCACACGGCGATCCAGTTCCAGGCCCAGGTCGGCCGGCGCGAAAGGCGCGCGGCCGGCGAATTCATCGAGAAGAAAAGCGCATGAACGCCAACGACGCCGCGGTCGCCGACCGCATCGACCCCGACACCCTGGCCGGCTTCGCCAGCGAAACCGGTGACGTCAACCTGGACATGATCCTGGACGTGCCGGTGACCTTGGCCATGGAAGTCGGCCGCACCCGGATCAGCATCCGCAACCTGCTGCAGTTGAACCAGGGCTCGGTGGTGGAACTGGACCGCGCCGCCGGCGAACCGCTGGACGTGTTCGTCAACGGCACGCTGGTCGCGCATGGCGAGGTGGTGGTGATCAACGAGAAGTTCGGCATCCGCCTGACCGACGTGGTCAGCCCGGCCGAGCGCGTGCGCAAGCTGCGTTGATCCCATGCTCGCCCTGATCTTCGCCGCGCCCACCGCCGCGCCCGACATCAACGTCGGCGGGGAGTTGTTGCGGGTGCTCTTGAGCCTGGCCGCGGTGATCGCGCTGATCTTCGTGGCCGGGTGGATGAGCCGCCGCCTGCAGGCGCGCAACCTGCCGGGTGGTCGGCGCATCCGCTGCGTGGAATCGATGGCGGTCGGCGCGCGCGAGCGCGTGCTGCTGATCGACGCCGACGGCAAGCGCCTGCTGGTCGGCGTGGGGCAGGGTGGCCTGCGCACCCTGCACGTGTACGAAGGCGTGGCTCCGGCCGATGCCAACCCGCCGGCGCCGCTGCCGGCCGCTCCCAACTTCGCGCAACTGCTGTCGCGCTGGAAAGGCAAGTCGTGAAACTGTTTTCCTTCCGCGGCGCGCGCTGGGTGCTCGCGCTGGTGCTGATGCTGTTGCCGTTGTTCGCCTTCGCCGCACCGCAGGCCGCACCCGGCCCGGCGGCGCCGGCACTGAGCATGCCGGCGAGCCCTGCCATGCCGGGCGGCATCCCGGTGCTGACCGTGCACGACGCGCCTGGCGGCGCGAAGAACTGGACGCTGTCACTGCAGTTGCTGGGCCTGATGACGGTCCTTACGCTGCTGCCGGCGATTCTTTTGATGATGACCTCGTTCACCCGGATCATCATCGTGCTCGGCTTCCTGCGCCAGGCGCTGGGCACGCAGTCGACGCCGCCCAACCAGGTGCTGCTCGGGCTGGCGCTGTTCCTGACGATGTTCGTGATGGGCCCGGTGTTCAACAAGGCCTACAGCGATGGCGTCAAGCCGTACATGGACGGCCAGCTGACCGCCGAGCAGGCGTTGCCCGCCGCCAGCGCGCCGTTCAAGCGCTTCATGCTCGACCAGACCCGTGATGCCGACCTTCAGCTGTTCACCCAGCTGGCCAAGGAGAAGCCCTACGCCAGCAAGGACGACGTGCCGTTCCGCGTGGCGATGCCGGCGTTCCTGACGAGCGAGCTGAAAACCGCGTTCCAGATGGGCTTCCTGCTGTTCATCCCGTTCCTGATCATCGACCTGGTGGTCGCCAGCGTGCTGATGTCGATGGGCATGATGATGGTCTCGCCGATGATCATCTCGCTGCCGTTCAAGATCATGCTGTTCGTGCTGGTGGATGGCTGGACGCTGCTGATCGGGACGCTGGCGGGGAGCTTCTACACGTGACCCCGGAATCCGTCATTCAATTCGGCCAGCACGCGCTGTACATCGCGATCCTGGTCGCCGCGCCGCTGCTTCTCACCGCGCTCGCCGTGGGTCTGCTGGTCGGCGTGATCCAGGCGGCCACGCAGATCAACGAGATGACCCTCTCGTTCATCCCCAAGCTGATCGCCATGGCGGTGGTCGCGCTGATCACCGGTCCGTGGATGCTGCGCACCCTGGTGCAGTTCACGCGGCAACTGATCGAGGGGCTGCCCGGTGCCGTCAAATAGTGGGGCCGTGAAATGACCACGGTGGACCTGGCCCAGCTGGAGAACTGGCTGGGCGGCCTGCTGTGGGCGCTGGGCCGCGTCGGCGGCCTGTGCCTGATCGCGCCGGTGCTGGGTTCGGGCGTGATTCCCGCGCGCATCCGCGTCGCTCTGGTGGTGATGCTGACGCTGGTGCTGGCGCCGCTCGCGCCCGCAGCGGTCGATCCGCTGAGCGCCAGCGGCGTGGCGACGATGGTCAGCCAGATCCTGATCGGCGCCTCGGTCGGCTTCGTGCTCAAGCTGGTGTTCGAAGCGGTGGCGTTTGGCGGCGAGCTGGTGGGGCAGGGCATGAGCCTGGGCTTCGCCGAGGTGGTCAATCCCGGTGGCGGCGGCAGCACGCCGGTGCTCAGCCAGTTCTACATGGTGCTGGTGACCTTGCTGTTCCTGGCGCTCAACGGCCATCTGCGGCTGATCCAGCTGCTGGCCGACAGCTTCCAGACGCTGCCGCCCGGTCCCGTGGCAATCAATGCCGAAGGGTTGCACGCGGTGGTGCTGTTCGGCACGCATCTTTTCGCCGGCGCGGTGCGTGTGGCGCTGCCGGCGGTCACCGCGCTCTTGGTGGTGAACATCGGTTTTGCCGCGATCAGTCGCGCAGCGCCTTCGATGAACCTGTTCGCGGTCGGCTTCCCGATCACCCTGTGCCTGGGTTCGATCGCGCTGTGGATGGGTCTGCGCGCGCTCCCGGGTGCGTTCGAAACGCTGCAGGACAGCGCCTGGTCGCTGATGCACGAACTGGTCGGAGGCTGATGTCATGGCCGAGAACGACGACCAGGAACGCACAGAACAACCATCGGAAAAACGGCTCAAAGAGGCCCGCGAAAAAGGCGACGTACCCCGATCGCGCGACCTTTCCGGCGCCCTGGTGGTGCTGGCCGGCGTGGCGGCGTTGCTCTCGGGCAGCGAAGGCGCGATGGCACACGCGCGCACGATCTACGGCCTCGGCCTCTCCTACAGCCGCGAGGCGCTGTTCTCCGATGCGCTGCCCGCCCGCGTACTCGGCATGGCGGTGCGCGAGGCGCTGATGCTGTTCATGCCGGTGGCTGTGGCGACCGTGCTGGCGGCCTTCGCGGGGCCGATGCTGCTCGGCGGCATCAGCTTCAGCGGCCAGGCGTTGCAGCCGAAGTTCGACCGGCTCAACCCGGTCGCCGGCCTGGGCCGCCTGGTCTCCATGCGCGGGCTGGTCGAGCTGGTCAAGTCGCTGGTCAAGCTGCTCTTCATCGGTGGCGCGCTGGCGCTGCTGCTCAAGCATTCGGTGGATGAGCTGCAGGCACTGGGCCGCGCGGACGTGGCGCTTGGCGTGGCCCGTGCGATGTCGCTGCTGGGCCGCTCGGCATTGCTGTTCGGCGCGCTGCTCGCGCTGATCGGTGGCGCGGACGCGCTCTACCAGAAGTTCGACCACGCCAAGCGCCTGCGCATGACCAGGCAGGAACTCAAGGACGAGGCCAAGGAAACCGAGGGCAACCCCGAACTCAAGGGCCGCATCCGCCAGGTGCAGTTCGAGATGTCGCGCCGCCGGATGATGCAGGAGCTGCCCAAGGCCGACGTCATCGTCACCAACCCGACCCACTTCGCCGTCGCGCTGAAATACGACGAAAACGGCGCCGGCGCGCCGCGCGTGATCGCCAAGGGCGTGGACGTGCTGGCCCAGCAGATCCGCCTGGTGGCAAGCGGCCACCGCATCCCGATGGTCGAGGCGCCGCCGCTGGCACGCGCCTTGTATGCGACTACCTCGCTGGGCCGGGAAATCCCGGTCTCGCTGTACGTGGCGGTGGCCCAGATCCTGGCCTACGTCTACCAGCTGAAGCAGGCGACGGCACGTGGCGACGAGCCGCCGCCGGCGCCGCAGCCCCAGGTCGATCCGGACCTGATGGGCCCATACAAGCTCTAGAAATTCAGGTTCTAAGGGGAACACCGCATGGCCGCCGCTGGCGCAATGGAATCTCTCAAGCAGCTCGGACGCCGCGGCGTCGGCGCGCCGGTGGTCATGCTGGCGATGCTGGCGATGGTCATGCTGCCGATGCCGCCGTTCCTGCTGGACATGCTGTTCAGCTTCAACATCGCGCTGTCGCTCGTCATTTTGTTGGCGGTGATCTACGTGATGCGGCCGCTGGAGTTCGCCGCTTTTCCGACGGTCGTGCTGATGGCGACGCTTTTACGTCTCGCCCTGAACATCGCCTCGACCCGCGTGGTGCTGCTGCACGGCCACGACGGCCCGGGGGCGGCCGGCAAGGTGATCGAGGCGTTCGGCGAGTTCGTCATCGGCGGCAACTTCGCGGTCGGCCTGGTGGTGTTCGCGATCCTCACCATCATCAACTTCGTGGTGGTCACCAAGGGCGCCACCCGCGTATCGGAAGTGACCGCCCGCTTCACCCTGGACGCGATGCCCGGCAAGCAGATGGCGATCGACGCCGATCTCAACGCCGGCCTGCTGACCCAGGAGCAAGCACGGGAGAGGCGCCAGGAAGTACGCGAGGAAGCGGACTTCTACGGCTCGATGGACGGTGCGTCCAAGTTCGTCCGCGGCGACGCCACGGCCGGCATCCTGATCCTGTTCATCAACATCATCGGCGGCTTCTTCGTCGGCATGTTCCAGCACGGCCTGGGCGCCGGCGAATCGGCCAAGACCTACACCCTGCTCACCATCGGCGACGGCCTGGTCGCGCAGGTGCCGGCGCTGATGCTCTCGATCGCCACCGCGGTGATCGTCACCCGCGTGTCCAAGTCCCAGGACATGGGCAAGCAGGTGATCGGCCAGGTGTTCGGCCAGCCGCGCGCGCTGGCGGTGGCCGGCGCGGTGCTGGGCGTGATGGGCCTGATCCCCGGCATGCCGAATCTCGCCTTCCTGCTGCTGGGCGGCTGCTGCGGCGGCGCGGCGTACCTGATGATCAAGCGCGAGCGCGAGACGAAGGAAAAGCTGGCCGAGGCGATCGCCGAACCGGCTGCCGCGCCTGCCGTTCCCCCCGAGCGCATGGAGCTCAACTGGGACGACGTCGCCAGCGTCGATCCGCTGGGCCTGGAAGTGGGCTACCGGCTGATCCCGCTGGTGGACACCCACCAGGGCGGCGAGCTAATGGGGCGGATCAAGTCGGTCCGCCGCAAGCTCTCGCAGGAATTCGGCTTCCTGGTGCCGGCGGTGCACATCCGCGACAACCTGGACCTGGGGCCCAACACCTACCGCGTCACCCTGATGGGCGTGCCGATGGGTGAGGCCGAAGTGCACAGCGAGCGCCTGATGGCGATCAACCCCGGCCGTGTGCACGGTCCGCTGCAGGGCATCCAGACCAAGGACCCGGCGTTCGGCCTGGAAGCGGTGTGGATCGAGCAGGGCCAGCGCGAGATGGCGCAGAGCCTGGGCTACACCGTGGTCGATCCGGCCACCGTGGTGGCCACGCACCTGTCGCACATCCTACAGACCCACGCGCACGAACTGATCAGCCACCAGGACGTGCAGCAGTTGCTGGACCGCCTGGCGCAAACCGCGCCCAAGCTAGTCGAAGACCTCGTGCCCAAGCGCATGGCGCTGGGCGTAGTGGTCAAGGTGCTGCAGAACCTGCTCGCCGAGCGCGTGCCGATCCGCAACATGCGCACCATCGTCGAAACCTTGGCGGAGCACGCGGGCCAGAGTCAGGATCCCGGCATGCTCACCGCCGCCGTCCGCGTCGCGCTGGGCCGCCAGATCGTGCAGGAGATCACGGGGCTGGGCACCGAGGTGCCGGTCATCACGCTGGCGCCGGAGCTCGAGCAGATCCTCATGAACTCGCTCTCCGGCGGTGGCGTGGCTGGCGCGGCGGTCGAACCGGGCCTGGCCGACCGGCTGCAGCAGAGCGTCGCCGACGCCGCGCGCCGCCAGGAAATGAGCGGCGAAGCGGCGGTGTTGCTGGTCGCGCCGCAGCTTCGTCCGTGGCTCGCGCGCTTCACCCGCCACGTGGCACAGAACCTGCACGTACTGGCCTACAACGAGGTGCCGGACAACCGCAGGGTGCGGCTGGTCCAGGCGCTGGGACGTTAAAGGCCGGGAGACGGGCATCGTGATTCGCCAGTTGCACATGCAGACAGCGCAAGGCCCTGGGGCCGCCGCGGCGATGGACACGATGGCCGCGACCCGCTTGCGGAGCAGGCAATGAAGATCAAACGTTTCGTGGCGCCGGACATGCGCCAGGCGATGCGCGAAGTACGCGAGGAGCAGGGACCCGATGCGGTGATCCTGTCCACGCGCAAGCTCGACGAAGGCATCGAGATCATCGCCGCCGTCGATTACGACGAGGCGCTGGTGCGCGAAGCCGCGCGCCATGGCGCGGCCCCCGCGCCGGCCGCCGAGCCCCCGGCGCTGCCGCCGCGTGCCGCCGCCATACCGCCGCCGCCGGTGCGCGAGGCGCGCGTCGAAACGCTGGCGCCTGCCAATCGTCCGACGCCGATCGAGATCGCCGCGAAGGCCTCGGTCGCCCCGGAGGAAAGAGAGCCGAAGCCGGTGCGTGCCGAAGTGCGCGCTCCGCACGTCTCGCCCCGCGTCCAGGCCGAGGGTCTGGTCCAGGCGAAGGCGCAACCGTCGCCGTCTCAGCCGGCGCCCGAAGCTCCTGCCGAGCCGGCGGTCCATCCGTTGATCGAGCGTGCCGCGCAGGACACGGTGCGCATGCGCGCAGAGCTTTCCAGCCTGCGCGAGATGCTCGAGATGCAGCTCTCCAGCCTCGCCTGGAACGACATGGAACGCCGCCAGCCGATGCACACCCGCGTGCTGCGCGAGCTGACCCGGCTGGGCATCGACGCCGACGTCGCCCGCGCGCTGGCCGATGAACTGCCGCCGCAGATGACGCCCGAGCAGGCGCGCTACCTGCCGCTGGGCATGTTGAGCCGTGGCATCGCCGTCAGCGGCCGCGGCCGCTCGGACGAAGCCGGCGTTACCGCGCTGGTCGGCCCGACCGGCGTGGGCAAGACCACGACGCTGGCGAAACTCGCGGCCCGGGCAGTGGTGCGCCACGGCGCCTCGCAGGTCGCGCTGGTCAGTACCGACCATTACCGCATCGGCGCCGCCGCGCAACTGGAGCACTACGGTCGCCTGCTCGGCGTGCGGGTGTACCCGGCGTACGACGCGCAGAGCCTGCGCCAGGTGCTGGAACTGCTGAAGGGTTGCCACACCGTGCTGGTCGACACCGCGGGCCTGGCCGGCAACGACCCGCGGCTGAAGGAACAGCTCGAGGCGCTGGGCGAGGCCGGCGACCTGCGCGTCTGCCTGGTGTTGGCCGCCAATGCGCAGGCGCAGTCGCTGGAAGAAGCCGTGCGCGCGTACCTGCCGGCCAATCCGCACGCGGCGATCCTGACCAAACTCGACGAGGCGCCCAGCCTCGGCGGCGCACTGTCGGTGCTTATCCGCCACCGGCTGGCGCTGGACTACACCACCGACGGCCAGCGCGTGCCAGAGGACATCGCCGCCGCCGATGCACGCCTCTTGGTGTGCCGCGCCGCGCAGGCGCTCAAGGGCAATGCGCCGGCCGCCGACGAGGCGGTGCTGGCCGAGCGTTTCGGGACGATGGTGGCCCAGGCATGAGCGGAATCCTTGCAATGAATCAGGCGTGGGGCTTGAAAGACATGTTCAACGCGATCACGGGCGAGCGCGATGCCGCGCCGGCCGCACCGCACCGGCCGCACCAGGCGGCCAACGCAGGCGCACCGCGCCGCCGCTGCCGCGCGATCGCGGTCGCCGGCGGCAAGGGCGGCGTCGGCAAGACCACCGTGGCGGTCAACCTCGGGATGAGCCTGGCGATGGCCGGGCGCGAGGTGATGCTGCTGGATGCCGACATGGGCCTGGCCAATGTCGACGTACTGCTCGGCCTGGCGCCCTCGCGCCACCTGGGCCACCTGCTGGACGGCACGGCCACGCTGGAGGAGCTGCTGCTTGACGCCCCGCACGGGCTCAAGGTCATCCCCGGCGGGTCCGGTGCGCGGCGCCTGGCGCAGCTGGGCAACGGCGAGCATGCCGCGGTGATCCGCGCGTTCGACGAGCTGCCCCGTCCGCCGGACTACCTGCTGGTCGATACCGCCGCGGGCCTGTCGGACAACGTGGCGATGTTCGCCGCGGCGGCCGATGACGTCGTGCTGGTGGTCTGCGACGAGCCGGCCTCGCTCACCGACGCCTACGCACTGATCAAGGTCCTCTCCCGCGACTTTGGCGTGCGCCGCTTCCGCTTCGTCGCCAACATGGTGCGCAACCTGGGCGAGGCCCGCGCGCTGCACCAGAAGCTGGCCAAGGTCAGCGACCGCTTCCTGGACGTGGTGCTGGATTTCTTCGGGTTCGTGCCGCAGGACGAGCGGCTCAAGCAGGCCATCCGGCGCCAGAACGCGGTGGTGGACATGTGGCCGGCGGCGCGTTCGTCGCAGGCATTCAAGCAATTGGCAGGTGCGGTCGATAACTGGGAGGAACCCGCGCGCGCGGGCCTGGACCGCATCGCATTCTTCGGTGGCCAGGCCGTGACGGCGTCGGGGTGGTGAGATGAGCGTGGCATCGGAATATCTCCAGCTGCAAAAACAGAGTGCAGATGAGTTGGTGCGCCAGCACGCGCCACTGGTGCGTCGTATTGCCTATCACCTGATGGGCCGCCTTCCCCCCAGCGTGGACGTGGGCGACCTGATCCAGTCCGGCATGATCGGCCTGCTCGAGGCCGCGCGGCACTACGCCACCGACCGCGCCGCCAGCTTCGAGACCTACGCCGGCATCCGCATCCGCGGCGCCATGCTCGACGAGCTGCGCAAGACCGACTGGACCCCCCGCTCGGTGCACCGCAAGGTGCGCGAAGTGGCCGAGGTGGTGCGCCAGATCGAGATCGAGACCGGCGCCGACGCCGAGGATGCCGAAGTCATCAAGCGCCTCGGCGTGAGCGCGGAGGACTACCACCAGATTCTCGCCGACGCCGCCAGCGCGCGCCTGCTCAGCCTCACCGCGCCGGACGACGGCGACGGCGCGCCAGCCTTCGACGTGGTCGACCAGGGCACCCTGGGGCCGGCCGAGAGCATCGAGCAGGACGGCCTGCGCCAGGCGTTGATCGACGGCATCTCCGGCCTGCCCGAGCGCGAGCAGCTGGTCATGTCGCTGTACTACGAGCAGGAATTGAACCTGAAGGAAATCGGCGCCGTGCTCGGCGTGACCGAGTCGCGCGTGTGCCAGATCCACGGCCAGGCGATCGTGCGGCTGCGTGCGCGCATGGGCGACTGGCGCGACGACGTGCAGGGGGAGTCGGAAACCGGCGCCCGCAAAGGCAAGGGCCGCCGCGCTTCATCCGATCGTTCCGTTTCCCGCTGACCCCTCCGACTTCCGATCCGAATCCCGATTTCCTACCAGAGGAACCAATGGACAAGAACATGAAAATCCTCGTGGTGGACGACTTCTCCACCATGCGGCGCATCGTCAGGAACCTGCTGGTGGAGCTGGGTTTCACCAACACGCTGATCCAGGAAGCCGACGACGGCAACAACGCGCTGACCATGCTGAAAAGCCAGCCGTTCGACATGGTCGTGACCGACTGGAACATGCCCAACATGACCGGCATCGACCTGTTGCGCGCGATCCGCGCCGAACCCTCGCTCAAGGGCCTGCCGGTGCTGATGGTTACCGCCGAGAACAACCGCGACCAGATCATCGCTGCGGCCCAGGCGGGCGTGAACGGCTACATCGTCAAGCCGTTCAACGCGGTCACGCTGAAGGAGAAGCTCACCAAGATCTTCGAGCGCCTGGCCGCCGCGGGAGCCAGCGCATGAGCGCCGTGCTTTCCACCTTCGACGAAACCGCGCTGCCGCAAGAGCTGCAGGACCTGCTCAACAGCGAAGATGGCGCGGCCTTCGAGCACGCGCTCGATGCGCTGGTGCGCCAGCGCGAGCAGCATCTGTTCCGGGCGCTGGGCCTGCTCGCGCGCGACCTGCATGGCGCGGTCAGCCGGCTCGGCAACGACTTGGCGCACGAAGGTGTGCCGGGCAAGGTCGCCGACGTGCGCAAGCACCTGAACGACGTGCTGGAGATGAGCGCCCAGGCGGCCCATCGCAGCATCGATTTCGCCGAACGCATGAGCCCCGAGGCCGACGCGCTGGCACAGAGCGCCGAGCAGGTGCTCGCCTCGGCGGCACCATGCGACCCGGTCGCGGACCTGGCGCGCCAGGCCGGCAACTTCGCAGGCGCATGCCGCGAGGGCCTCAACGACATGGTGATGGCGCAGTCCTGGCAGGATCTGTCCGGCCAGCGCATCAAGAAGGTGGTCAACTTCATCGAGTCGGTGGAGTCCTCGCTGCTGGAGCTGGTCCGCCTGACCGGTGCATTGTCCGGCCGCGAGCCGCCGCCGGTGGTGGAGAAGATCTCCGGCCAGGACGAGGCGGACCGCCTGCTCAGCGAATTCGGTTTCTAAGGGAGTCCCAGGCGAATGGATCCCTCGCTCGACGCCGAACTGCGCGACGATTTCCTGGTCGAGGCCGGGGAGCTGGTCGAGCGCCTGTCGGAACAACTGGTCGAGCTGGAAGCCAGCCCGCGCGATGCCGAGCTGCTGAACGCGGTGTTCCGCGCCTTCCATACGGTCAAGGGTGGCGCGGGCTTCCTCGCCATCGAGCCGATGGTGCAGCTGTGCCATCACGCCGAGGACCTGCTCAACGTCGCCCGCAACGGCGCGCTGGTGCTGGATTCGGCGAGGATGGACGCACTGCTCGAAGCGCTGGACCTGCTCAACGCGATGATGGATGCGCTGCGGGGCGGCACCTCGATGGCCATGCCGCCGCCTGCGCTGCTCAAGCGGCTGACGCCAGGCGCCGCGGTGCCCGCGCCGCCGCCGGTCGCCGCGCCCGTGGCCGCACCGCCGGCGGACGGCAGCATCGACGACAGCGAATTCGAAGCCCTGCTGGACAGCCTGTACGGCACCGCCGCGCCGGGCACCGTCGCACCGGCGCCGGCCGCGCCGTCACCGTCCAACATCAGCGACGACGAATTCGAGGCGCTGCTGGACAACCTGCATGGCACAGCGGCGCCCGGCGCCAGCGTCGCGCCGACAGCCAGCACCACCATCGGCGACGACGAGTTCGAGGCACTGCTCGACAACCTGCACGGCAAGGGCGGTACTCCCGGCGCGGCGCCGGTTCCGGCTCCGGCTCCTGCTCCGGCGCCCGCTCCGGCACCGGCCCGCGCGACCGCGCCGGCCGAGACCAGCGTGCGCGTGGACACTGGCCGGCTGGATGCACTGGTCAATCGCGCCGGCGAACTGGTGCTGGTCCGCAACCGCCTGCAGAGCCTGGCCCAGAAGAGCGGCGACGACATGCTGGCGCAGGCCGCGGCCGAACTCGACCGCGTCGCCGACGAGATGCAAGGCGCGGTGCTGTCCATGCGCATGCAGCCGGTCGGTCGGCTGTTCCAGCGCTTTCCGCGCATCGTGCGCGACCTCGCCCGCCAGCTGGGCAAGGAAGTGGACCTGGTGACCGAAGGCGAGGGCACCGACCTCGATCGCAGCCTGGTCGAGGCGCTCGCCGATCCGCTGATCCACCTGTTGCGCAACGCACTGGACCACGGGCTGGAAATGCCCGAGGAACGCGTCAAGGTCGGCAAGTCGCGCCGTGGCACGGTGCGCCTGTCCGCCAGCCAGCGCGGCGAGCGCATCGTCATCGCGGTGAGCGACGACGGCCACGGCATGAACCCCGAGGTGCTCAAGCGCAAGGCGGTCGAGAAGGGCGTGATCGACGCGGCCCAGGCCGCGCGCCTGAGCGAGAACGAGTGCTACGAACTGATCTTCCGCCCGGGCTTTTCCACCGCCGCGCAGATCTCCGACATCTCCGGCCGCGGCGTCGGCATGGACGTGGTCAAGACGCGCGTGGCCGAGCTCGGCGGCACCCTGCAGGTGCGCTCGAAGCTCGGCCAGGGCAGCGAACTGCAGCTGACCGTGCCGCTGACCCTGGCGATCCTGCGCGTCCTGATGGTGCGCGTGGGCCCGCGCCTGTTCGCGCTGCCACTGTCCAACGTGGAGGAAGTGTTCGAACTGTCCGCGGGCCAGGACCGCATGCTCGATGGCCGGCTGGTCGCCAACCACCGCGGCCGCGCGCTGCCGCTGGGCGACCTGGCCGGCTGGGCCGGCGTGGTCGGCGTCGCGCCGCGCCACGTGGTGGTGCTGCACATCGGCCACCAGCGCATCGGTTGCCTGGTGCACGAGGTGCTCGGCCGCGAGGACGTCATGGCCAAGCCGCTGGGTCCGCTGTTCGAGGGCCTGCCGGGCATCGCCGGTGCCACGGTCACCGGCGACGGTGCGCTGGCGCTGGTGCTGGACCTGGCCGGCCTAGCCGACGATGGCGGGCAGCTCCTGCCGTCATTGAGGGCGGCGGGCTGACATGGACGTGGTGAGCCTCGTCGGCACGATCCTGGCCTTCCTGGTCATCATCGTCGGCACCATCCTCAAAGGCTCCACGGTCGGCGCGCTGGTCAACCCGGCCGCGTTCGTGATCGTCTTCGCCGGCACCATCGCCGCCTTGATGGTGCAGACGCCCGGCAGCGTGCTCAAGCGCGCGCTGGGCATGCTGCCGATGGTCTACCGCCCGCCGGTGTTCCAGCCCTCGGACCTGATTGCCCGCATCATCGGCTGGAGCGAGATCTCCCGCCGGCAGGGCCTGCTCGGCCTCGAACCGAGGATCGACGAGGAAAGCGACGGCTTCGTGCGCAAGGGCCTGCAGATGCTGGTCGACGGCGGCGAGCCGGACGCGATCCGCGGCGTGCTCGAGGTCGAGATGGAGGCGCGCGAGCACAACGAGCTGGTCGCCGCCAAGGTGTTCGAGAACGCCGGCATCTACTCCCCGACGATGGGCATCATCGGCGCCGTGATGGGGTTGATGGCGGTGATGCAGAACCTCGCCGACCCCAGCAAGCTTGGCCACGGCATCGCCGCGGCCTTCGTCGCCACCATCTACGGCGTGGCGCTGGCCAACCTGCTGATGCTGCCGATGTCAGCGCGGCTGAAGGGCCTGGTGCGCAAGCAGACGCAGATGCGCGAGATCCTCGTCGAAGGTCTGGTGTCGATCGCCGAAGGGGACAACCCGCGGCAGATCGAGGCCAAGCTGCAGGGGTATCTGTCGTGAAAAAAAAGCATCACCACGAGGATCACGTCAACCATGAGGCCTGGGCGATTCCCTACGCCGACCTGATGACGCTGCTGCTCGCTTTCTTCGTGGTGATGTATGCGGTCTCGGTCGTCAACGAGGGCAAGTACCGCGTGATGTCCGAGTCGATCATCGAGGCGTTCAACGGCTCCAGCCACGTGATCGCGCCGATGCCGGCACAGAATGCGAAGCCGCACAACGTCGACCCGGCCATCGCCGCGCCGCAGGGCCAGCCCGGCGCGGCCGTCGCGCCGGTGGCCGTGCCGATCCCGTTGCGCCCGGCGCCGCGGCGGATGGTCGCCGAACGCGCCCCGCACGAGACCTTGCGCGACGTGCAAGCCACGCAGGAAGCGCAGCGCCAGGCGAACCTCACGCGCATCCAGCACGAGGTGGAAAAGGCGCTGCAACCGCTGATCGACAGGCAGCAGGTCGTCGTGCGCCGCACGGCCAACTGGCTGGAGATCGAGATCCGCACCGACATCCTGTTCCCCAGCGGCGTGGCGCAGCTCTCGCACCAGGCCGATGCGGTGCTGAGCAGCCTGGGCGGCATCCTGGCGCCGTTCGGCAACCCCTTGCGCATCGAGGGCTATACCGACGACAAGCCGATCAATACGGCCGTCTTTCCGTCCAACTGGGAACTGTCTGCCGCCCGCGCCGCCAGCGTGGCGCGGCTATTCACCGAACACGGGGTGAGCCCCTCGCGGCTTGGGATCATCGGCTGGGGCCAGTTCCGCCCGGCGGCCGACAACGTGACCGTCGAAGGCCGCAACCGCAATCGCCGCGTCCTGGTCGTGGTGCTGAGCGACCACGCCACGCCGACGCGCTATTCCGGCGACGCCGATCGGCTCGGCCAGCTTGCCGACGTCGCTCCGTCCTCCGATGCGCCCGCCACGCCTGTCCCGCCGGGCGCGGGACTGGCCAGGGCCGGTGCCACGGAAGGCACGCCCAAGGCTGCGGTGCATGTCGTCGAGCCACCGTTGATCGTCACGCCCGGGCACGGCAAATGAGCCGCGCCGCCACCACCATGAAAACCAAGCCATGAATGCTCCGGCCACCCCGAACACCCAGCACTGGCTCACCTTCCAACTGGACGGCCAGGCCTACGCCGCACCGCTGGTCCAGGTCAGCGAGGTGATCCGCGTCGGCGAGGTGACGCCGGTTCCGGGCGCCGCTGCCGACCTGCTCGGCATCCGCCATCTGCGCGGACGCGTGGTGCCGGTGCTGGATGGCCGCCGCCGGCTAGGCCTGCCACCGCGCGATGGCGACACCGACAGCGTGCGCGTGGTGATGCTCAACCATGCCAGCCATGCCGTCGGCCTGCGCGTCGATGCGGTGGGCGAGTTGCTGTTGCCGGGCGCCGATGCCGTCGCACCGCCGCCGCCAGGTCGCGCCGCGCGGGTGGATGATCCGGTCACCGGCGTGTTGCCATGGAAGGGTGGTTTCGTCGCGCTGCTGGACGTGCGCCGGCTGTGCCGGTTGCCGGAGGCGGATGCGGCGTAAGTGTGGGCTCGCCGCAAGGCTGCCCCATCCGCCCTCCGGCACTTCCCCTGCAGGCGGGGGGAAGGAACAACCCTGGCGTAGAGCTCCCCGACCGAGCCTTCCCCGTTGACGGGGGGAGGGAGCCGACCGGCGGAAGGGGCGACCTTGCCGGATCAATCCGGCTCTTTCGGCACCTCGCCGTAGCCCGCCGCCTGCAGCTCCTCACGCGTGGTCAGCGCCGACAGCGAGAGCTTCATGCCCGGCCGGATGTTGGCGGCAACGAAGTTCTGGTGCCCGAGCGCCTGCCCGCAAACCACCATGTCCACATTGGCCTGGTGCAGTTGCCGGATCAAGCCTGCGTTCGGGTTGGGGCGCCCGAACTTCTTCCGGTAGGCCGCGTCCGACAGCGCGAGGTCGACGCCTTGCCCGTAGAACAGCACCACCAGGTGCACCTTGTCGTTGGGCACGCCCGCCAGCGCATACAGGTTGAGAAGCTTGGCCGCGGTGTGCAGCCGCCGGTTGATTTCACCGTGGCTGGGTTCGTCGCTGTCGATGTCGATGTACAGGCGATGGTCGGCCCGGGTCGAGGGCATCAGCGCGTCCGGGCCCACCGGCAACACGCCGCCGGCGCCATGAATGCGCGGGTAGGTGAGGCGCGGGTCGGGGCGCGGGCGCGAGACCGTGAAGGCAACGGCCGCGGCACAGGCCACCAGCAGCAGGACGACGCCGCTCCAGGCCAGCATGCGGCGGATCGGCGAAGGGGCGAGATCATCGTCGGACATGGTGGTCGCTTTGCTTTGGGACATCCCTGAGTGGTCTCCTCCGGCCGGGTCGCCCCGGCTCGCGAAATGCGCCAGTCAGTGTAGGAACGGCGCGTGAATTGGCAGGCAAAAACCAGGGCCCGCAATGGTGGTTGTGACGCTGCGCACACTGCTCGGCCGGTCGCTCAATGCGCCGGTTGCGCACCCAGCAGGTGGCCGTTGACACGCTGGCCATACAGCGACATCGGCGTGTCGTGGAAGGCCTTGCGCGTGGCGGCCAGGTCGCCTTTGAAGCGCGGATCCTGCGGGCGCTCGTGCGCATCCATGAACATGGCCACGTCCCAGGCTTCCTGATCGCTCAAGCTGCCGCCGCGGCTGAGCGGCATGTTCGCCTTGATGAACGCGCTGGCCTTGTCCAGCTCGTGCATGCCGGCGCCCCAGTTGAACGAGTCCGGTCCCCATAGCGGCGGGAAGACATAGTCGCCGGCGACCTGCTGGCCCTGGCCATTCGCCCCGTGGCAGAGCGCGCAGTCGCGCTGGAACACCGCCTGGCCGCGCGCGTAGTCCGGTTTCCTTGCCGGCGCCGGGACCTTGGGGTAACCGGCTCCCTCGAGCTTCACGCCGTGCGGCGCGCCTTGCGCCATCCACGACGAATAGGTTTCCAGCGCGAGCATCACCGTGTCGTCCAGCGGCGGGGCCTTGCCGTTCATGCTGTACATGAAGCATCCCTGCAGCCGCTCGCCGTAGCTGTTCACGTGGCCGTTCTTCTTGCGGTACTGCGGATACATGCCGTAAGCGCCCCACAGCGGCGCCGCGTCGGCGAGCCGTCCCGCGTCCAGGTGGCAGTTGACGCAGGCGAGCCCGTTGCCGACGTAGGCCGGTGCGCCCTGGCGCGTGTGCAGGAAGATCTCGCGGCCCAGCCGGACCATGTCGCCGTACGGTCCTTGCGGGATGGCCGATTCGGACGGTGGCGTGAAGATCGGCGGCTTGGTCGATGGCGTCGCGACTTCGGCGGCGTGTGCATCCATCGGGCTGCGATCGGCGCATCCGCCGAGCGCGAGCGTGGCGAGCAGCAGGTAGAGGCGCTTGCTCATCGTCCACCGCTCCCGGCCGGCAGCGGTTGCGCGGCGAACCACTTCGCCACCGCGGCGATGTCCTCGGCGCTCAGCGCGCGGCTCAGGTGCTGCATCAGCTGCAGCGGATCGTTGCGCCGCGCGCCCTGCTGCCAGGCTTTCAACTGCGCCTCGATGTAGCTCGCCGGCTGCCCGGCCAGTGGCGGGAAGTGGGCGCCCACGCCCACGCCGCCAGGACCATGGCATTGCTCGCAGGCCGGCACCCGTTGCGACCAGCGCCCGCGCGTGGCGAGCGTCGCGCCCAGGTCGTTCGCCGACGGCTGCGGCGCGGGCGGAATCGCCGGCACGGGCAGTCGGCTGTAGTAGGTGCCGATCGCCTGCCGCTCGTCCTCGGACAGAGCCCGCGCGATCGGTTGCATCACGGCGTTGGCGCGCGTGCCGGCGGCGTAGTCGGCCAGTTGTCTGGCGACATAAGCGGCATCCAGCCCAGCCAGGCGTGGAAAGCCCGCCGCTGCCTGGCCCGCGCCGTCCCCCCCATGGCAGGACTGGCAGGGCGGCGCGCCATGACCGTTGCCCTGGCTGACGAGCTCCTGCACCGACGCGGCATGTGCCAGCAGCGGCCATGCCCCCGCAATCAGCGCGCTCCCCAGCACGCGCACGGTCAATCCCCTGCGCACTCTCGCACCCCCGACATCCCGATCGTTCCCGCGGGCAGGCGGTCCCCGCGGTTCCAAGGACGTGAGGAATAGCGAGCCTTGCGTGCAGAAAGCGTCAGCAGCCTGGACAGCAGCCGTCCGGTTGCGTGCATGCAGGGGCGCTGGGCGCCCGCGCGACCGCGGGGCGCAACAGCGTGACGTCGACGCGACGGAACGGCCTCATCGCAACGGCAGCAGCAGCCTGCGGCGAAGGTTACGCAGCGGACTCGTCGCTCGCGTCGTACACGCTCGCCAGCACCGCGGCGGCGGCGGCGTAGAGCAGCACCGGGACGTCCTCGCGCAGGCGCAGGGCGGCCAGTACCGCGGCGATCTGCGGATCGTGGTGCAGCGGCAAGCCCAGCGCGCGGGCGCGGGCCAGCAGCAGGTCGAGCGCTTCGGGCGGCATCGGCGCGGGCTTGGTCTCCGGACCGGCCAGACGCAGGGTGACGCGCCGTTGTGGCGGCGGCAGGCCGTTGCTCATGCAGTGGCCTTCAGCAGCAGGGCGCTGGCGTGGCTGCGGCCCTGCGGCAGGCCGGTCTGGCAGCTCAGCTGTTCCAATTGCAGGCCGCTGGCGGCCAGGCGCTGGCGCAGCGGGGTGAACTGGCGTTCCAGCCGCTCGGTGGTGGCGCTGCGCTCGGCCCACAGGCGCACGTTCAAATGCAGGTCGCGCAGTTGCAGCTCGCCTTGCAGCGGCCCGAGCGCGGGCAAGTCGATGGCGAAGCCCAGGGTCCACGTGCCGGCGCCGGTCTCGGCGTCCTGGCCCTGCTCGAGGTGCAACTGCAGCACGTCGCGTCCGTCGGGGCCCTGCAGGGGGATGTCGATCATCCAGGCCTGCGCGCCGGCGGCGTCCAGTTGGGCGATTTCCAGCCGGGCGAGCGCGGCATGCACGTCGCCGCGCAGGCGGCCGAGCAACTGGTTGACGTCCTCGTCCGCGGGCGGGTCGGCGAACGGCATGGCCAATGGCGCGCGCGGCTGGGCCTGCAGGCCGCGCTGGCGCAGCGGCGGCGGCGTATCGGCGTTGCTGGAGGGAACGTGGGCGGGCAGGCGCGGTTGCCCGTCGAGCAGCGCTGCCAGGCGCAGCAGTACGGCCTTGAAGTCTTCGTCGCCCAGTGGCATCGGATTGCTGCGCGGGCGCGCCAGTTGCGATTCCAGGAACAGGCCGCTGCGGGCGATCGCCTCGCGCAGGCCCTCCGGGCGGCTGATGTCTTGCGGCGTGCGCACGCCCTGGTCGAGCAGTGCCAGCGCGGCGCGCACGGCCGGGGGCAGCTGCCGCACCACCGGCCGCTGCGCGAGCGCACCGAGCGTGGCCAGCAGCGGCGCGTAGCCGTTCTGTTGCGGCAGTCGTTCGCGCAGCGCCTGTTGCACGCGCGGGTCGGTGGCGGCGCCGGCAAGGATCTCCAGCAACGGCGGATTGCCCATGGCGAGCACGCGCACCTGGAACTGCGAGGGCAGCGGGATGCCCAGCGGGTCGGTTTCGACCGTGAGCGCGCCGATCTGCAGCACCATCCGGCCCTGGTCGCCCATGCCCAGCGGACGCGCGGGCAGCACCGCGCCCACGCGCCAGCTTTCCGACGCGGCACCGGAGGCGGCACCCGCCCAGGTCATCGCAGCGAGGCTGGTGGGTTGGATGATCACGCGGGTCTCCTGCCTGCCGGCCGGGCAGGTTGGGCCGGTTCCGTGCAGTCGGTAAAGGAATCGACCCGAACGACGATAACTTGAGCCTTGGGGCGATAGCGGCCGCGACCATGAAATTCGCGTGAAATCAGGGCTGACCTTCCCTAGCCGCGCGTTTCACCGGATCCGGCGCAGCGTCCGCAAGAATTTTCGCAGGCGTCCACGGGGAGGCGTGGGCGCACTGTGCCGGAGCCGCTTGAAATCAGCTGCCCGTTATCCCGATGTCGCCTCGCCCCCGCAAGGCACAGCCCGGCGGGGACATGCCATGCCCGGGGCAGCCACGCAATCAGGGGGAACACACCCGCGAGGAACGTGGCATGAAAACGTCTGCTTTAATTTATTCCGTGCTGGCGCTGACCGTGGCCAGCTTGTCCGCGCCGATGCCTTCACGCGCCGGAGTCGCGCAAGGCGATGCCGTGCTGGTGGCCCGCCAGCTCGTGGTGAACAGCGACCAGAAGGGGACCGGCTTTGCCGTGGTCGATACCCGGGGCCGCGAGGCTTACCTGATGCCCCCCGAGGAAGGCGTGTATCGGGACCTGGGCGGCTGGTCGCCCGGCGGTTCGAACATCGTCTTCGAGGTGTCGCGTGACGGCATCTTCGATCGCTCGCACTTGTGGGTGATGGATCGCCAGGGCGGCGGGGTCAGGCGCATCACGCAGGGTATCGGTGTGCGTCTACAGCCGGTCTGGGGCCCCGGCGGCATTGCCTACATCGAAAACTCCAACTGCCTGCACATCGTCGGTGGGCAAGGGCAAAACCATCGGCGCCTGTTTTGCCTGCCCGAGGACGCCCTCATCGTCAGGCTGCAATGGTCGCTGGACGGCAAGAGCGTGCTGTTCTTTGGCGAAACTGAGATCGGCGGCGGCCTCGAGCCCCCCACCGACCAGAGCATCTATCGGGTGAACGTGCGCACGGGCCTGGCCACCCGCATTTTCCTGCGCCGACTGAACGGGCCTTCCAGTTCGCGTCTCTTCCTGTCGCCGGATGCCGCCTGGGCGGTCGATATCAACTACGACCGGGCCGAACAATTGAGCCTGATCGAGCTTGCGACCGGGGCCGAGTCGGGGTTGGTCAGCTACGGTAGCAATCCGGTGTGGTCTCCGGACAGCAAACGCCTGGCATACGACCTCTTCGGCGACCTCTACGTCATGGATGCGGCGACCCGTCCCAGCGAACGGCGCCTGCGCCGGCTTACCAACAATCCGACCGACATCAACTATGAGCCGATTGCCTGGTCCAGGGACGGAACATGCCTGCTCGCCAACCGCCTGCACTACGTGGGCTCGGGCGAGAACGCCTACACCGAGGCCGATCCGGTGATCTTCAACCTCGTCACCGGCGAGCGCACGCGCTTGCCGCCAGGGGCGGCGGTCGAACACGGCTGGTTCCAACACGAGTAGCCGCATGCGTTCGTGAACAACCGCTCCTGCTGGCCCAGACCCGGCGACTGGCCCGCTTCGTGCAAACGAGGCGGGCCGACGGGTTTTTGTCGCGCGGTTTCCGGCGTCCCACGCGCCCGGCTAAAGGCATCGGCCTTTGCGCCGATATGCCTTGGGCAGGGGCCCGGTACGACGCGGAGGTAAGCATGGGCAGCAAACGAGAGCTCAAACAGCCCAGAACGGTCGAAATCGGCTTGCCGGCCGACTGCCGCATGGCGGCGCAGTCGGCCTTGCTGGCCGATCTGCTGGGCGCGCTGGACGCACCGGCCACGCAGATCGACGGCAGTGCCGTCGAGCGCGTGGACACGGCCGCGCTGCAGCTGCTGACGCTGTTCCGCCGC
The DNA here is from genome assembly GCF_051900395.1 of Frateuria sp. GZRe14. NCBI lineage: Bacteria > Pseudomonadati > Pseudomonadota > Gammaproteobacteria > Lysobacterales > Rhodanobacteraceae > Frateuria > Frateuria sp. GZRe14. Next base: position 1,002,198 of record NZ_JBHZGJ010000001.1, read on the forward strand.
GAGGCCCTCTCGCGCGGTTGCGAAGTCAGCTGGCGGGGCGCGAGCACCACATTGTGCGAGGCGGCGGACACGCTCGGCCTCGTCAAGGCACTTGATCTACCGGTCGCTGCGGCGGCCTGAAACAACTGAGGAAAAACGATGGCAAAGATTCTTGCGGTGGACGATTCGGCGTCGATGCGCGGCATGGTGGCCTACACCCTGCGCGGCGCGGGCCACGAGGTGACCGAGGCGGAAAACGGCCAGCTCGCGCTGGACGCCGCGGCCGCGGGCGGGTTCGACCTGGTGCTGGCCGACGTCAACATGCCGGTGATGGACGGCATCAGCATGGTGCGCGAGCTGCGCACGCGCCCGGCGTACAAGGGCGTGCCGATCCTGATGCTGACCACCGAGTCGCACACGGACAAGAAGATGGAAGGCAAGGCCGCCGGCGCCACCGGCTGGCTGGTCAAGCCGTTCGACCCGGACCAGCTGCTGGCCACGGTCAAGCGCGTGCTCGGCTAAAGCCGCGGAGAAACACCCATGAGCAACGCGGGCCTGGCGCAGTTCCAACAAGTGTTCATCGAGGAGAGCCTGGAAGGGCTCGACACGATGGAATCCTCGCTGCTCGCGCTGGACGAGGGCGGCGACGGGGAACTGGTGCACACCATCTTCCGCGCGGCGCACTCGATCAAGGGCGGCGCGGCCACCTTCGGTTTCCCGGAGATGGCCTCGTTCACGCATGAGGCCGAGTCGCTGCTGGACGAGGTCCGCGGCGGCAAGCGCGCGATCGACAAGCCGATCGTTGAACTGCTGCTGCGCTCGGTCGACTGCCTGCGTGGCATGTTCGACCGTGCCAGGGCCGGCCAGCCCTTGAACGACGCCGTCTCCGACGGCGTGCGTGGCGAACTGGCGGCGATGATGGGCCGCGAGGCGCCCGCGCAGGCGGGCCCTGCCCGCCGTGCCGGGGACCAGGCCGAGGCGTGGATGATCCGTTTCCAGCCGCACGCGGGCATGCTCGCGGGCGGCAACGATCCGCTGCGGCTGATCCGCGAGCTGGCCGGGCTGGGCGAACTCGCCATCGAAGCCGACCTCTCGCGCCTGCCTTCGCTGGACAAGCTGGACCCGTCCGAGTGCCACCTGGGTTGGAACATCGAGCTCAAGGCGTCGGTCAAGCGCGAGGACATCGCGGCGGTGTTCGACTGGGTCGAGGGCGAGTGCGAGCTGTCCATCGAGCCCAAGCCGAGCGCGGTCGTGACGCCCGTCGCGGCTGCGGCGCCCGCCCCGGCGAACATCGCCGATGCGGCGGCCGCGCGTGGCACGCGAGAGGCGAGCGCCGAATCGAGTTCCGTGCGCGTGGCGATCGACAAGATCGACAGCATGATCAACCTGGTGGGCGAGCTGGTGATAACCCAGTCCATGCTCGACACCTTCCGCGAGGATTTCGACCCGGCCCGGCTGCCGTTGCTGCAGCAGGGCCTGATCCAGCTTGCCCGGCATGCGCGCGAGCTGCAGGAAAGCGTGATGGGCATCCGCATGCTGCCCATCGCCTCGGTGTTCAACCGCTTCCCGCGACTGGTGCGCGACCTGAGCCAGAAGCTCGGCAAGCAGGTGAAGCTGGAGCTGCACGGCGAGCAGACCGAGCTGGACAAGACGGTGCTGGAGAAGATCGGCGATCCGATGGTGCACCTGGTACGCAACGCGATCGACCACGGCCTGGAAATGCCGGACAAGCGCCGCGCCGCCGGCAAGCACGAGATGGGCACGCTCAAGCTCGATGCCTTCCATCGCGGCGGCAACATCGTGGTGGAGGTGTCCGACGACGGCGCCGGCCTCAACCGCGAGGCGATCGTGAACAAGGCGATCGAGCGCGGCCTGATCGCCAGCGGCGAAGGCCTGAGCGAGGAGGCGGTCGGCGAACTGATCTTCCAGCCGGGATTCTCCACCGCCGCGGTCACCACCGACCTTTCCGGCCGCGGCGTGGGCATGGACGTGGTCCGCCGCAACGTTTCCGACCTCGGCGGCACGGTCACCATCCGCAGCAAGCCGGGGCAGGGCAGCGTGTTCACCATCACCCTGCCGCTCACGCTCGCGATCATCGACGGCCTTACCGCCGCGGTGGGCGAGGAGCGCTACATCGTGCCGCTGGTGTCGATCGTCGAATCGGTGCAGCTCAAGCCCGAGGCGCTCAAGACCGTGGTCGGCGGCGGCGAATTGTTCCGCTTCCGCGGCGAGTACCTGCCGGTCCTGCGCCTGCACGAACTGTTCGGTTGCGACGGCGCCAAGCGGTCGATCGAGGAGGGATTGCTGATCGTGGTCGAGGGCGACGGTTCCCGCGTGGGGCTGTTCGTCGACGGCCTGGTCGGCCAGCAGCAGGCCGTGGTCAAGTCGCTGGAAGCGAACTACCGCCGCGTGCAGGGCGTGTCCGGCGCGACCATCCTGGCCGACGGCGCGGTGGCGCTGATCGTCGACATCGCCGGCCTCGTGCGCCTGCACAGCCGCCGCAAGGCCGCCTGACCGCCAGGTTTCCCGGAGGAGCGCCCTTGGGCGCGACCGCGATGCCATCCAGGCATGGCGGTCGCGCCCAAGGGCGCTCCTGTCTCCGGAAACCGCGACGCCCGCACGTTCCCCTGCTCAAGAACCCCGTCCGGCAGCCGATAGACCCATGTCTCGGTATCTCACCGCGGAAACGCAAATGAACCATCCAGCGAACCCCGCCGCCCCGGAAACGGCCACAGCGGTCCAGTACCTCACCGTGAACCTCGCGCACGAGGAATACGCCATCGACATCCTGGCCGTGCGCGAGATCCGCGGCTGGACGCCGGTCACGCGCATTCCCCAGGCGCCGCACTACGTGCTCGGCGTGCTCAACCTGCGCGGTGCCATCGTGCCGGTGCTGGATCTGCGCCTGCGCTTCGGCCTCGCGCGCGAGGAGTACACGGCGACCACCGTCACGGTGATCGTCACCGTCGCCGAGCGCCTGTTCGGCGTGATCGTCGATGCCGTCTCCGACGTGCTGGACGTGCGCCCGGACCAGCTTCGCCCGGTGCCCGACATGGGCACCACCGTGGACACCGAATACCTGAAGGGACTGACCGCCATCGAGGACCGCATGGTGCTGCTCCTGGACGTGGACAAACTGCTGCAACCGCAGGACGCGCAGATGCTGGAAGCCGCCTTGCCCGCGGCCAATGACGTTAAAGCCGTGGCCTGACAGGAACCACCCATGAAGATGCCGAAATTCAAGTTCAAGATTCCCTCCCTGACCGTGCGTGGCCGGCTGCGCGTGGTCATGGGCATGCTGATGCTCATGCTCGTTGGCGGCGCCGTGATCGGCATCGGCTCGATGCAGCTGCAGAACGAAAGCATGCGCGCGACCTACGAGAACGAGATCGTTCCCGCCCAGGTCGTGGCCCAGCTGCAGCAGAGCTCGCTGTTGTCCTTCATCGTGCTGGGCGAGGCGGGCAACCTGGTCGGCAAGCCGGCCCTGAAGCAGAAGCTGGCCGAGTTCGCCGAACACCAGGCGAACGTCGTCAAGTACAAGAAGATGCTCGAGGGCTTCCCCAAGGGCGAGGCGATCGCCAAGCAGTACAAGGACTACCTCTCGACCAACGAGGATTACCAGAGCGCCAAGAAGGACATGCTGGACGCGCTCAACCAGAACGATGCCGGTGCGCTGGACGTGCTCGACATGGAGGTGCGCCCGCTGCTGATGCTGCGCCAGGAGTCGCTGGCGAAACTGGCCGACCTGCAGCGCGCCGAGGCCCAGGGCATCTACGAGGCACAGGTCAAGCGCTTCCAATGGATCCGCGCCATCAGCATCGGCGCGCTTGCCGCCGGTCTTCTGATCGCCGCCTGGATGGCGCTCTCGCTCAGCCGTTCGATCATCGGCACGCTGACTTACGCCGGCCGCGTCGCCCGCGAGATCGCCCAGGGCAAGCTCGGCCACGCCATCGAGGTCAAGCGCAACGATGAGCTGGGCCAGCTGCTGGAAGCGTTCCGCAGCATGGACGAGCGCCTGTCGGCGATCGTCGGCGAGGTTCGCCACGGCTCCGGCGCGGTGAGCACCGCCGCGCAGCAGATCGCCCGCGGCAACGACGACCTTTCGCAGCGTACGCAGGAACAGGCCTCCAGCCTGGAGGAAACCGCCTCCTCGATGGAGGAGATGACCTCCACCGTCAAGCAGAACGCCGAGAACGCCAGCCACGCCAACCAGCTGGCCCGCGGCGCCCGCGAGCAGGCCGAGCGCGGCGGCGAAGTGGCCTCCCAGGCGGTCGTGGCGATGAAGGAAATCAACGCCTCCAGCCGCAAGATTTCCGACATCGTCAGCCTGATCGACGAGATCGCCTTCCAGACCAACCTGCTCTCGCTCAACGCGGCCGTGGAAGCGGCGCGGGCCGGCGAGCAGGGCCGCGGCTTCGCGGTCGTCGCCACCGAGGTGCGCAACCTGGCGCAGCGCTCGGCCGGCGCAGCCAAGGAGATCAAGGCGCTGATCAACGACAGCGCGGAGAAGGTCAAGGCCGGTTCCGAGCTGGTCGACCAGTCCGGCAAGGCGCTCGCCGAGATCGTCGACAGCGTCAAGAAGGTCACCGACATCGTGGCCGAGATCGCCGCGGCCAGCCAGGAACAGTCGGCCGGCATCGACCAGGTCAACCACGCCGTGCTGCAGATGGACGAGATGACCCAGCAGAATGCCGCGCTGGTGGAGGAGGCTGCCGCGGCCGCCCGCGCCATGCAGGAGCAGGCCGGCGAGCTGTCGCGCCAGGTCGCGTTCTTCCGCCTCGAGGGCGATGCAGCGGCGGCGCCTGCACCGGTGAAGCCGCAGTCGTCGTCCGTGGTCGCCGAGGCCGAGGCCGTGTTCGCCGCCGTACGCAACACGCCTCCGGTGCGCGCCATGCGCTCGGCCGAACCGGCCGCCGTGGCAGCCGACGCGGGCGTGTGGAAGGAGTTCTGAGCGATGAACGCGGTCGCCAGCCAGGATCAAGCGACGGCCGGCCTCACCGGCCCCGTGCTCGGCGATGACGAGTTCCAGTTCCTGCGCACGTTCGTCTACCAGCACTGCGGCATCGCGCTCAGCGAGCAGAAACACCAGCTGGTGCAGGGGCGCCTGGTGCGTCGCCTGCGGGCGCTGGGCCTGAAGGGCTTCGACGCTTACTGCCAGCTGCTGCGCACCGACCCCGACAGCGAGCTGGGCGAGCTGGCCAGCGCGATCAGCACCAACGTGACGGCGTTCTTCCGCGAGGTGCACCACTTCGAGGCGCTGACCAACGAGATGCTGCCGCGCTGGCTGGAGCAGAAGCGCCGCGAAGGCGATCGCCTGCGCATCTGGTCGGCCGGTTGTTCCAGCGGCGAAGAGCCTTATTCGCTGGCGATGGTGCTGGCCGAGGCGCTGGAGCGCTGCGGCCGCAACATCGACGCGAAGATCCTGGCCACCGATCTCTCGCCCGCGGCACTGGCCGCGGCGCAGAAGGGTGTCTATCCCATCGAGCGGCTGGAAGGGGTCAGCGCCGAGCGCCGCCACCGCTGGTTCCTGCGCGGCGAGGGCGAGTACGCGGGACTGGCCTGCGTGCATCCGAAGCTGCGCGAGCTGGTCACCATCGCGCCGCTCAACCTGCTGCACGACTGGCCGATGCAGGGGCCGTTCGACGCGATCCTCTGCCGCAACGTGGTGATCTATTTCGACCAGCCGACCAAGCAGAAGCTGTTCCGCCGCTTCGCGCGGCTGCTGCCTGCGGGTGGCCCGCTGTTCCTGGGCCACTCGGAGTCTATGCACGGTCTTTCCGACGAGTTCGAACTGATCGGCCGCACCATCTATCGGAAAAAGATTGCATGACCCAGGTCGTCGCGAGGCTGCCCCTGGGCCAGGCCATCGCACCCGCTTTACCCGGTTTCGAGCATCTGCGCAGGTTCTGGGATCCGACCCACCAGTGCGTCACCGCGAAGGTGCTGCCCGGCGAGTTCTACGTATGCACGCAGGAGGAGATGATTTCGACCGTACTGGGTTCGTGCATCGCCGCCTGCATCCGTGACCGGCGCCGGTGCGTGGGCGGCATGAACCACTTCATGCTGCCCGAGCCGGTGGGTGAGCGCGACAGCTGGACGGCTGCGGTCGGCCGCGCGGCGCGCTACGGCTCCGACGCGATGGAGCAGCTGATCAACGCGATCCTCAAGGCCGGTGGCCACCGCGAGGACCTGGAGGTGAAGGTCTTCGGTGGCGGTCGCGTGCTGGCGCAGATGACCGACGTCGGCCGGCGCAACATCGAATTCATCCAGCGCTACCTCGCCACCGAAAGGCTCGAGGTGGCCGCCTCCGACCTCGGCGACGTGTATCCGCGCCAGGTCCAGTACTTCCCGGCCAGCGGCAGGGTGCGCGTGCGCCAATTGCGCGGTACGCGCGACGCGGCGCTGGTCGATGGCGAGCGTGGCTACCTCAAGCGTTTGGCAAACGATCCGATAAAGGGAGAGGTGGAGCTGTTCTGACCTCTGGTGGCGCTGGGCCGTGGGGGCGCGGCATCCGCCGTTCCGGCGGCGCCCATTTCCGGTGCAGACGGATCAACGCCCTCACGACCCAGCGCCACCGCTCCACTTCATTTCACAGGCAAGCTCGAGACATAACGGCATGGACAAGGTGCGAGTTCTGGTAGTCGACGATTCCGCACTGGTGCGCAAGCTCCTGTCGTCCATGCTTGCCTCCGATCCGCAGATCGAGGTGGTCGGCACCGCGGCCGATCCGTTGATCGCGCGCGAAAAGATCAAGCAGCTGAACCCCGACGTGCTCACGCTCGACGTCGAGATGCCGCGCATGGACGGGCTGACCTTCCTCGAAAACCTGATGCGCCTGCGGCCGATGCCGGTGGTGATGGTCTCCTCGCTGACCGAGCAGGGCGCCGACGTCACGCTGCGTGCGCTGGAGCTGGGTGCGGTGGATTTCTTCACCAAGCCGTCCAGCGACCTGGCCGGTGTCTTTGCCGCCAGCGCGCAGGACATCTGCGCCAAGGTCAAGACGGCCGCACGCTCGAAGCCGCGCGCGCGCACCGCCGTGCGCAAGCTGGAAGTGGCGCCGCGGTTGTCGGCCGATGCCGTGCTGCCGCTGTCGCAATCGGCAGGCACGCGCGGCGGCAGCCCGATCATCGCGATCGGTGCGTCCACCGGCGGCACCGAGGCAATCCGCGCCGTGTTGGAGGCGATGCCGCCGGATGCGCCGCCGATCGTCATCACCCAACACATTCCCGCTGCCTTCAGCGGCCCCTTCGCCACGCGCATGGACAACTGCTCGGCGATGCGCGTGTACGAGGCGCGCGATGGCCAGCCGATCCAGCAGGGCCATGCCTACATCGCGCCTGGCTCGCAGCACCTGCTGGTGATGTGGGATGGCGCGCGTTACGTCTGCCGCCTGCACGACGGTCCGCCGGTGAACCGGCACAAGCCCAGTGTCGACGTGCTGTTCCGCTCGATGGCGGCCAGCGTCGGCAAGGCCGCGGTCGCCGCGCTGCTCACCGGCATGGGTGACGACGGTGCGCGCGGGCTGCTGGAACTGTCCCAGGCCGGCGCCGCGACGCTGGTGCAGGACGAAGAAACCTCGGTGGTGTGGGGCATGCCCGGCGCCGCCTGGAAACTCGGCGCCGCCCGCGAAGCACTTCCGCTGGACCAGATTGCCGCGCGCCTGCTGAAGCTGGCGCGCCAACCCATCGACAGCGCCCCGCGCGTCGCCGCCCTTTGAATGCGGACGAACCCATGAACGCCATCCTCTCCTTCTTCCATACCCGTCACCTGGTCGGATTCTCGGCCAGCGCCGTGGCGCTCCTGGTCAGCCTGCTCTGGCACCCGGCCTGGCTTGCGCCGGTGCTGGTGATCGCACTGGCCGCCGCCTGGATCGTCGAGGCCCGCCGCAGCGCGGCCGCCGTCGAGGCGGTCGTGCCCGAGGCGGTCGATCCCACCCCCGTGCGCGAAGCGCTGGAAGACGTGCGCAGCGCGCTGGTCGACGAACTCGGCCACGCCACCCGCGAACTGCACCAGGGCCTGGACCTGCTGCGCGACGCGGTGCAGGAGCTGGGCGGCGGATTCGACGGCCTGTCGCAGAAGACCGGCCTGCAGCAATCGCTGCTCAAGCAGATCATCGACGCGCAGAACGGCGGCGTCTCCGTGCAGGACTTCGCCGCGCGCACCAGCGACCTGCTGGAGCACTTCGTCGGCATGATCGTGCAGATGTCGCGCGAGAGCCTGCGCATCGTCTACCGCATCGACGGCATGGCCAAGGAAATGGACGCGGTGTTCGGCCTGCTCAAGAACGTCAACACGATCGCCGAGGAAACCAACCTGCTGGCGCTCAACGCCTCGATCGAGGCGGCGCGCGCGGGCGAGTCCGGCCGCGGCTTCGCGGTGGTGGCAGGCGAGATCCGCAACCTGGCCAGCAACTCCAACCAGTTCAACGAGCAGATCGGCAGCCACGTCGAGCGCGCCCGCGCCGCGATGGAGCAGTTGCGCGGCCTGGTCGGCACGATGGCTTCGCAGGATCTGAACGTCGCGCTGTCGGCCAAGGGCGGCATCGACGCGATGATGGCGCACGTCACCGAGTCGGACGCGCGCACCAATGCGGTCGCCGACCAGGTGGTCGAGATCAACCGCGGCCTGGGCTCCGATGTCTCCACCACGATCCGCTCGCTGCAGTTCGAGGACATCCTGAGCCAGCTGCTGCAACAGACCCGCTCGCGCCTGGTCGAGCTGCAGGAAATCACCGCCGACTGCACCCGCGACATCGAGGAGCTGGCCTGCAGCAAGATCGACGCGGCGGCGCTGGAGGCCCGCGCCCAGCGCGTGCGCGCCCGCCTGGCCGTGCAGCGGGAGAAGGCCCGCCTGCGCTCGCGCGGCCCGGCGCTGCAGAGCTCGATGGACGCCGGCGAGATCGAACTTTTCTAAGGAACCTGGGCCATGAGCATCAACGTCCACCACGACAGCGACACCGACTGCCTGACCCTGCACCTGGGCGAGCACTTCGACTTCAGCATGCACCGCGACTTCCACGACGCCTGCCTGGGCTCGGGCCTCAAGGCGCGCAGCTACGTGATCGACCTGGGCGAAGTCACCCGCATGGACAGCTCCGCGCTGGGCATGCTGCTGCTGCTGCGCGAACACGCCGGCGCCGACCGCGCCGAGATCCGCATCGTCAACGCCCGCGACGAACTGCGCGGCACGCTGCGCGTGGCCGGCTTCGACAAGCTGTTCGTGCTGCACTGAGACGTGTAGCGCCCTCTCCCGGAAGGGAGAGGGTGCAGGCGGGGAATCAGATCAGTTTCCGCGCAATCCCGTAGAACACCAGATTGCCCAGGCCGGTTGCACCGGCCAGCACGGCAACCATGCCGGGGGTCAGGTCGCGCCAGCCGAACGCCTGGATCAGGCCGAAACCGACCGCCAGCGCCACCAGCACGATGCCCCAATGCAGCGAGGAATGCCGCCGACGCAACTCGTCGCCCTCCAGCACCGAGCGCACCAGCCCCTCCGAACCGCCCACGGTCACCATCTGCCGGCGTACCCGCGCGTCGACGATCGCCTTGATGGCGTAGGCGATGCAGACAAACAGCGTGATGGGAATGAGGATCTCGAAATTCACGGTCGTGCTCCTGTGGTGATGGGTTCGCCACAAGAGAGACGGCCACTGTCCGGCCGGTTGCACTCCCGGCACTTGCAACCGTTTGGCCCTCGCGCGTATCCCAGTGGCGATGGACGAGCGCTCTGAAACCAGCCTGGACCGCGAACTGGTCGATGCCGTGCTGCGCGGCGCGCCCGGCGCGTTCGAGCGTCTCGTGCGTGCCTACCAGGGCCTGTGCTGGCACATCATCTACCGCATGGTCCGCCACCCGGAAGATGCGCGTGAGCTGTGCCAGGAGACCTTCCTTCGGGTGCACCAGTGCCTGCACCAGTACCGCTACGAGAGCGCGCTGAAATCCTGGATCGGGCAGGTCGCCTATTCGATCGCGCTGCGCCACCTACAGCGCAAGCGCATCCCGTTGTTCGAGCCGGCCGCGGATGAAGATGCCACTTCGCCGCTGGAAAACCTGGGCGGGGATTTCGATCTGGAACAGGCGTTCGGCGACGCGCAGGTCGCGCGCCGCCTGCACGCCGCCATCGATGCGCTGCCGCCGGTGCAGCGCACGGTGCTCACGCTCTACCATCTGGAGGAGGCCAGCATCCCGGAAATCGGGACGATCACCGGCCTGGCCTCCGGCACCATCAAGAGTCACCTGTTCCGCGCGCGCCTGCGCCTTCGTGGCGTACTGGAAAGCCCGCTGGGAGTCGCCGTATGAACCACGATCCGCGTTTGTCCCCCCTGGAAGAATACGAGTGGTCCTTGCAGGAACGGGCGCTGGCCGACCAGCGCGCAGGCCTGGACCCCGCGGATGGTGATGCGTCCCTGGGCACCTATCGCCTGATGGCACAGCTGCTTGCGCAGCCACCGGCGGACCAGCTACCCGCCGATTTTGCCCGGCGCGTGGCGCGGCAGGTGCAGCCGAGTGCGCGCCTGGACACCCGCCTGGAAGGCCGCCTGCTCGCGCTGCTCGTCGCGGCGATGGCCGTGGCAGGACTGGCCGTCGTCGCCCTCTACGGCGGCGCGTGGCTGCCCGCGCTCGACCAGGGCGTGCTCGGTGCATTGCTGGCCAAGCCCTGGGCTTGGGTCCTGGTGGCCTGCCTGGGCCTTTCCCGCATCTCCCGGCACTGGCTGTACCACGGCGAGCCCGCCTGACCTTGCCACGCTAGCTGCTGCGCCCTCTCCCCTCCGGAGAGGGGGCCGGATGAGGGGCTTGCGGAAAGCCGCCCCAGCCTTTGTCGGAGCCCGTGCGTGGGCCGTACCTTCGGCGACCGGCGACGCACGGATCGCCCCGCAAGCGGCCTCCTACGGACGCGCGCCTGCCCCCGGGCACGAGCTTGACTAGCCCAGAGGTCATGCACACCCCTTTGCCGGTTCGCGGCTATCGTGGGCGCCTGTTTCGGCGTGGAGCGAAGGCTATGCAAGCGATGCGATGGATGGTGGCGACCGCACTGCTGTGCGGTTCGGCGGTGAGCGCGGGGGCGTTCGCGGCGGCAGCCCAGCAGGGCAAGGCGCCGGCGGGGATTCCGGCCGGTGGCGCGATGGGCGTGGACCTGGCCGGCATGGATCACTCGGTCAAGCCGGGCGACGATTTCGACAATTTTGCCAATGGCACCTGGCGCAAGAACGCGGTGATCCCCGCCGACCGCGCAAGCACCGGCATCTTCCTGCAGGTGTTCCAGAAGGCCGAGAAGCGCAACGCGCAGATCATCCGCGAGGCCGGCGCCGGTCATCCGGCCGCGGGCAGCGACCAGCGCAAGATCGCCGACTACTACGCCGCCTTCATGAACGAGGCGGCGATCGAGAAGGCGGGCCTTACGCCACTCAAGCCTGAGCTGGACAGGATCGCCGCGATCCGCAACCGCAGCGATCTCTCGCGCGTGCTCGGCGGCCAACTGCGCGCCGACGTCGACCCGATCAACGCGACCAACTGGGAGACCGAACACCTGTTCGGCCTGTTCGTGACGCAGGGCCTGGAAGACCCCTCGCACAACATCGCCTATCTGCTGCAGGGCGGCCTGGGCATGCCCAACCGCGACTACTACCTGAGCGACGACAAGGAGATGGCCGGCTTCCGCGACAAGTACAAGGCTTACATGGCCGCCACCCTGCAGCGCGCGGGCGTGGCCGACGCGCAAGCCAAGGCCGACGCCATCTTCGGATTGGAGATGAAGATCGCCAAGGCGCAGTCGAGCCTCGTCGAGAGCGAGGACGTGCACAAGGCGAACAACCCCTGGCCGGCCAGCAGCTATGCCCAGAAGGCGCCGGGCATGGACTGGAACGCCTACTTCGAGGCGGCGGGCCTCGCCGGCCAGCCGGTGGTCGACGCGTGGCAGCCGGAGGCGATCAAGGGTCTTTCCGCGCTGGTTGCCAGCGAGCCGCTCGAGACCTGGAAGGACTACCTCACCTTCCACACCATCAACGAAAGCGCTGGCCTGCTGCCCAAGGCGTACGCCGATGCCAGCTTCGAGTTCTACGGCCACACCCTGACCGGCACGCCCAAGCAGCGCGACCGCTGGAAGCGCGCGATCGGCGCGGTCAACAACGACCTGGGCGACGCGGTCGGCCAGATCTACGTGAAGAAGTACTTCCCGGCCTCGTCCAAGGCCGAAGTGCAGGACATGGTCAAGAACATCCTGGCCGCGTTCGACGAGCGCGTGGACCAGCTCGACTGGATGACCGACGCCACCAAGCAGAAGGCCAAGGCCAAGATCGAATCGCTCAAGGTGGGCGTGGGCTACCCGGAAACCTGGCGCGACTACAGCGCACTGGTGGTCAAGCCGGACGACGCGCTCGGCAACCACCTGCGCGCGGGCGAGCAGGAGTACCGCCACCAGAAGGCCAAGCTGGGCCAGAGCGTGGATCGTGGCGAGTGGTGGATGACGCCGCAGACCGTCAACGCGGTGAACCTGCCCCTGCAGAACGCGCTCAATTTCCCGGCGGCGATCCTGGAGGCGCCGTTCTTCGATCCGAAGGCGGACGCGGCGGCCAACTACGGTTCCATCGGCGCGGTGATCGGCCACGAGATCAGCCACAGCTTCGACAATACCGGCGCCGAGTTCGACGCCCAGGGACGGCTGGCCAACTGGTGGACGCCCGAAGACCTGGCCCACTTCAAGGCCGCCGGCCAGAAGCTGGTCGAGCAGTACAACGCCTACGAGCCGCTGCCCGGCCTGCACATCAACGGCCAGCAGACCCTCGGCGAGAACATCGCCGACGTCTCGGGCCTGACCGCCGCCTGGATCGCCTACCAGAAGTCACTGGGTGGCAAGCCGGCTCCGGAGATGCACGGGCTCAGCGGCGCGCAGCGCTTCTTCCTGGCCTTCGCGCAGTCCTGGCGCAGCAAGACCCGCGACGCGGCGCTGCGCCAGCAGATCATCACCGATGGCCACGCGCCGGGCCGCTACCGCGCGCAGACCGTGCGCAACATCGACGCCTGGTACCAGGCGTTCGATCCCAAGCCGGGCCAGAAGCTCTACCTCGACCCGAAGCAGCGCGTGCACATCTGGTAACCGCGAGCTGGCTCCCTCTCCCCTCCGGGGAGGGGGGGGGGCGGGGCTCGCCACGATGCTTGGCTGGCGACCCCAACCCACCTTCCTGGGAAAGACCCGAGAAACAAAAAAGGCCCCGATCGGGGCCTTTTTTGCTGGGGTGCATCCAGTCCGATGCTTACCAGGTACGCACGTTCGCCACGCCGGCGGTAAAGCTCTGCATGTCCGACTGGTAGCGGAACAGGCGGCCCAGGTCGAAGTCGACCGACTGGCCCGGGGCGATATTGGCGGTACCGGCCGGCCAGCCCTTCTTGCTCGCCAGCACCTTGCCGCTGGCGTCCTTGGCGTCGATGGAAATCTGCGCGGCCGCGGGCTCGGCGCAATGGTTGACCAGCTGGCCCTTGAGGCTCAGGCGGCCGCCGCTGGCGGCGATCTTGAAATCCTGCACGGCGAAGTCGGTCGGCGAGCAGGCGGCATGCGCGGCCATCGGCGCGAGCAAGAACAGGGCAGAGGCGAGCAGGATTTTCATGGCAAATTCCGTGGCAGTAGGGATGTCGATAGGAGGCGACACCCTCGGGAATCGGCCGCGGCCGTGAAATCTTTAGCGCGGATGCCCCGCCCGGGACCCGGCCTGGGCTGCGTGCTCCAGGAACCACAGTCCGGCGAACAGCTTCGGGTCGATCGAATAGCCCTCGGCGGCACGCGCGAACAGCCAGGCGCCGGCCTCCTGGCGGGGTACTTCATGGACCACGATATTCTCGCTCTCGTCCCCGCCGCCGGCGCCGACCCGGACCAGGTCGTGGGCGCGCACGAAGGCGATCATCTCGGTACTCATGCCCGAGGAGGAGGGGCCCTCGTGGATGAATTCCACCTGCCCGCAACGGTAGCCGGTCTCTTCCTCCAGCTCGCGCGCGGCCGCCAGCAGCGCGTTTTCGTCCAACTGCTCGGCCAGGTCGCCCACCAGCCCGGCCGGCATCTCGATGGTGTGCTTCAGGATCGACACGCGGTACTGCTCGACGAACAGCACGCGGTCCTCCGGCGTCACCGCCACGATGATGACCGCCCCGCCGGGATTGTTGCGCTCGGCATATTCCCAGCGTCCGCGCTTGCGCAGGCTGAGCCAGCGGCCTTCGCAGAGGGTTTCGACCGGGGCGCGGGCGTCGTCGGGGATGCGGTTGTCATTCATAAGGCGATCGGCGCAAGAAGTACGGCATGGTGCCGCGCTTGGCGTGGCCGGGCAATCCGCCTGCTTTCGGCGGCCGAGCAGGACACCGCGACCCGATGGGGATGGGCGTGAAAACCCCTGGCGACGCGCACCGGGATGCCAGGAGATCGCTTGCAACAAGCTCGCTGGCGGCGCTTCCTCCGGTGTCGAAGGAAGCCATTCCGTCGTGTCCGGACTCGCGCCTCGCATCCTAAACAGTGGCTTAAACGACTCTTCACGACGTGGCGCGCAGTCGAACTTCCGCACGGGCGCCGCGGCACTCAAAAGCACGCAGATCCGCGCGGCAAAGGGAGGCGGCCATGACTCTGCAACGCTCCGTTTCGGCGCTGGTCCTTGGCCTGTGCCTTTCGACGGGAGGCCTCCACGCCCAGACCTCCCCGCGGATCGTCTGGTCCGTTCCCACGCCCAGCGGGCTCGCCAATTCCATCGTCGGGGTCGGTTGGTCGCCCGCGGGCGGGCGCATCGCCGTCGGGTCGACAGATCGCTGGCTCCGCGCGCGGGCGGCGTCGAACGGGGCCCTCCAATGGTCGACGCTGCAGACCCCCATCGGCTCCGGTACCGCCGATCAGGCGATCTTCTCCACCGACGGCGCGATGATCGCCGCACACAACTCCGGGCAGGGATGGACCTGGCGAGTGCATCGCGCGGCGGATGGAGTGTTCGTCGGCAAGCTCGTCGGGACGTTACAGGCGAACGGCGTCGTCGTTTTTGCGCCGGATGCGCAGTTGGCCGCGTTCACAGGCGATGGCGGCTTCGATCATTGGAGCGTGGCGAGCTTTTCGACATTGAGCCTGGCCGGTACCGGTTACCAGAAGATCTCGACCAATTGGGTGTTCTCGCCGGACAACGCGCTGCAGGCTTCGGCGTCGCAAGGCACGATCACTATCCGGCGCCGCAGCGACGGCGCCGTTGTGCAGTTGATCAGCGGCGGTAACGTGCGCGGGACTACGCCCATGCAGTTCTCGCCCGACAGCATGACGCTGGCGGCGTACGCCCGCACGCCCAACGAGACGACTTTGTTCCGAGTCTCCGATGGCATGGTGTTGCGGCGGTTCACGAACCCGACGGCCAATGAAGACGTGTCCTTCGTGCGGTTTTCGCCGAGCGGGACGCGGCTTGTCACGACGGGATACCAGCCATTCGAAACGCCGGAAGGCTTCGACCAACGCGGCATCATCCGGTTCTGGCGCGTGTCCGATGGCTCCTTGCGCCACTCGTTCGCGACCGGCACGGGGCTGGGCGTGACATCTCCGGTCGCATGGAACCCTGCGTTCACGCGCTTCGCGTTTGGCACCTATGAGGGAAGCACCGTAGTCGCGACCGTTCCGTCGCCATGATGGCGAAAGGAACGCAACGTCGATTCGCACCGGCGTACGTCCCATCGGCTGCGTCAACGCCCTTATCGAGCCATGAAGAAATCCAGGGGGATAAGCTCGACGGCCCATCCACCTTCTTCGCCCAGAGTGGCGGCCGGGTGCATGGATGCGATGCCCAGCGCTTCGTCAAGGCTGTCCGCCTCGATGATGAAGAGGCCGCCCACCACTTCCTTCGATTCGGTGTAAGGCCCGTCGCTGACGTGCGTCCTGCCGCTGCGCGGGCGAAGTGTCCTCCAGCCGTCCAGGTCGCCGAGCGACGCGGAAACCAGCACCTTGCCGGTAGCGCGCATTTTCTCGTCCAGTGCCGGGCACTGGCTCACCAATGCCTTGACATCGTCCGGCGCCAGTTCGGCGAATTTTTCGGGGGTGAAGTAGGCTAGGCCGAGGTATTTCATGGGAACTCCGTTGTCTGTGATGCACTGACGACGAAAAGCGCGCCCTGAAATCGACAATGCTCGGCAAGGCGCTTGTCCCGGCCGCGGCCGGCCCGTGCGCTGCGGATCGAAAACGGGGGATTGCCCGCCATCGCGTGCGCGGACCTCAATCCGCCCCGAAGCCCGCCAACGCTCGCAATCGCGAGCGGGTCAGCGGACCGAGGCGCAGCTGATCGCACACCGCCTCCAGCTGTCCGTTGCCGGCTCGACGGCGCAGTGCGTCGGCGGCCGGCGCGACCGGTGCATCCAGCGCGATGCGGGTGAGGCGACGGCACAACAGGGCCAGCTCCGCGTGCTCGCGCAGCCGTGCGGCGCAGGCGGCCGCGCCGCGGATGCGCAGGAAGGCGACTTGGTCGACGCGTTCCAGCAGCACGTCCAGGCTGCCGAAGTGAGCGAGCAGGGCGGCGGCGGTCTTGGCGCCGATGCCGGGGACGCCAGGGATGTTGTCCACCGCGTCGCCGCACAGCGCCAGGTAGTCGGCGACCTGGTGCGGGTGTACGCCGAGCTTCTCGTGCACGCCGGCCGGTCCCCAGCGCACGTTGCGGGCGAAGTCCCATTGTTCGTCGCGCTCGCCCAGCAGCTGGCCGAAGTCCTTGTCGGCCGAGACGATCACGCTGTCCAGGCCGTGGCCGCGCAAACTCCACAGCGCGCTGCCGATCAGGTCATCGGCCTCGTAGCTGTGGTCGATCAGCACCGTGATGCCGAGCGCCTCGGTGATCGCGCGGCAGAGTACGAACTGGCGCTCCAGGTCCGGCGGCGGCAGTTCGCGGTTGGCCTTGTAGGCCGGGTAGATGGCGTTGCGGAAAGAACTGGTCAGCGAGGCATCGAAGGCCACCGCGACGTGTTCGGCGCGGCTCTTTTCCAGCAGCTCGCAGAGGAAACGGGTGAAGCCGTGCACGGCGTTGACCGGATGGCCGTCGGCGTCGTGGAACTGGTCGGGCATCGAATGCCAGGCGCGGAACACGTACAGGCTGCCGTCGACCAGGTGGACGGCGGGCGTCGCGGTGGTCATGGCGTCCACGTCGAAAGCACCTCGGCGACGGTCGGTCGTTCGCGGTCGGGCACCTCGATCTGTGGCGTGCCGACATGCACGAAGCCGATTACCCGCTCGTTGCCAGCCAGCCGCAGGATCGCGGCGACGGCCTCGTCGTAGGCCGCCCAGCCGGTCAGCCACTGCGCCCCGTAGCCCAGCGCATGCGCGCCCAGCAGCAGGTTGTAGGCCACGCAACCGGCGGCGATCTCCTGCTCGATCGGCGGGACCTTGCTGCCCGCGGTGACCCGCGCGACCACGACCAGCACCAACGGGGCGAAGGCGTAGCGAGTGCGCTCCTTCTCGCGCTTGGACTCGGACAACGCCGGGTTGCGCGCGGCAATGGCGGCCAGCTGGTCGCCGAACGCCTGCTTGGCGTCGCCGCGCAGTTCGATCAAACGGAACGGCACCAGCTTGCCGTGGTCCGGCACACGCACGGCGGCTTCCAGCAGTGCGTGCAGTTCGGCACCCTGTGGCGCCGGCTCGCCGAGCTGGCGCGAAGGGACGGAGTGGCGCTGCATCAGCAGCTCGAGCGCAGGGGGCATGGCGGGCTCGGAAAAGGGCGGGCCGCCCATGATAGCCGCCACGGCCGGGTGAGGTCGGTGTGCGCAGGGTGGGCTTCAGACCTGCGCCCTCGCGACAGTGAGGGCGAAGCCATCCCGCGCTCCGGGATCAGGGCAGGCGGAACGAACCGGGCAGCAGCCGTCCGACGGTGGTCTCCTCCAACGCATCGGCGAGGTTGCCCATCAGCACCGGCATGGCCTCGTCACAGAGTTCCGCCATCACCTGCCGGCAGGCGCCGCAGGGGCTCACCGGCCCGGGCGTGTCGGCGATCACCGCCAGCTGCACGAAATCGCCAGGCCGGCAACCGGCCGCGATGGCGTTGAACAGCGCGGTCCGCTCGGCGCAGTTACACAAGCCGTAGGAGGCGTTTTCCACGTTGCATCCCGTGAAGGTACGGCCGTCGCGGGTGGTGACGGCGGCGCCGACGCGGAAGTTCGAATAGGGCGCATAAGCCAGCTCGCGCGCTTCGCGGGCGGCGAGCATCAGCGGATCGACGACGGGAACGGGCATCGGAGTAAACATGGGATCTCCCTTGCAAAGACCCCGTGTGCGCCAGCCGTGGCACTGCCGGTGGGCCAGTCTACTGCGCCCGGCTCGGCGCCGGTCAAGCGGGCCGGTGCTTGCGGCCCTGGCCGTTGGGCTAGGATGAGCTGTCAGGTCCCGGGGGAACCGTATGGCGATCACGGTAGGCGCGTTGCGCGAGGTGGCGGCGGGCGAGCGGCGGGTGGCGATCACGCCCGAGATCGCGCGCAAGCTGCGCGGCAAGGAAGTGCGGGTGCTGCTGGAGCACGGTGCAGGGGCGGCCGCGGGCTTCCCGGATGCGACGTACGTCGATGTCGAGTTTGGCGATGCTTCGCAGGTGCTGGCGCAGTCGGACCTGCTGGCGTGTGTGTTGCCGCCGACGGACGAAGCGCTGGGCCAGTTGCGCGAGGGCGCCATCGTGGTCGGCCAGCTGCGTCCGCACGGCGCGGCCGCGCGCATCGCGGCGCTCGGCAAGCGGCGGCTCACCGCTTTTGCGCTGGAACTGCTGCCACGCACCACCCGCGCGCAAGCGATGGACGTGCTCAGTTCCCAGGCGGCGGTGGCCGGCTACCGCGCGATGTTGATCGCCGCCGAGGCCTGCCCGAAGTTCTTTCCCATGCTGACCACCGCCGCCGGGACCATCCGCCCCTCGCGCGTGCTGGTGATCGGCGCCGGTGTCGCGGGCCTCCAGGCGATCGCCACGGCGCGGCGGCTTGGCGCGCAGATCGAGGGCTACGACGTGCGGCCGGAAACGCGCGAGCAGGTCGAATCGCTGGGCGCCAAGTTCCTGGATCTCGGTGTCAGCGCCGCCGGCAGCGGCGGTTACGCGCGCGAGCTGTCGGAGGATGAGCGTCGCGCGCAGCAGCAGGCGCTGGCCGAGCATTTGAAGGTCGTGGACGTGATCGTGAGCACCGCGGCGGTGCCCGGTCGCCCGGCCCCGAAGATCCTGACGGCGGCGATGGTGGAAGGCATGAAGCCGGGCGCGCTGATCGTGGACCTCGCCGCCGAGAGCGGCGGCAACTGCGAGCTGACCCGGCCGGGCGAGCGCGTGGATCATTCCGGGATCACCATCCTCGGTCCGCTGAACCTGCCGGCTGGTGCACCGTTGCATGCGTCGGAGATGTACGCGCGCAACGTGTTCAACTTCGTCGAGCTGCTGTTGCGCGATGGCGCGCTGCAGCCGGATTTCGAGGATGAGCTGGTTGCCAGGACCTGTCTAACGCATGGTGGCGAGCCGCGGTTTCCTGGTCAGGCGGCGTAGCCCCGCACACCCTCCGGAAGGAAGATTTCCGGACCGCCGAGCACTCAGCCCGCTCCCCACCCCAAGGGGAGGCCGGGCAGGGATGGATTCCAGTCAGTGCCCTGGCGGACGCCGTGGCGGCGGAGGCGGCGCGGGCGGGGGCGGTCCCGGCGGATGCTCAAGCCCCTGCAAACGCTGTTCGATCGTCTGCGAGCGCCACTGCCGCAGCAGCCGCTCGCGCTGGTCGGGCGGCATGTGCTGGAACTGTTCGTAGGCCTCGTGCAGTCGCGCGCGCTGCTCCGGCGGCAGGCGGTGGAACTTGTGCATGTTTTCGCGGGCGCGTTCGCGCTGTTCGGGCGACATCGTCTGCCAGCGGGCGATGCGCTGACGGATCTCCTCGCGCCGGTCAGGCGGCAGGGTGACCCAGTGTTCGGCGCGCTTGAGCATGTGCGCCTGCTTGCGTGGCGACATCTCGTTCCAGTGGCCGCGCAGCGGGGCGAGCACGTCCTGCTGGGCCGGATCCAGGCTTTGCCAGGGGCGCGCAGCCGCGGGCGCGGAAGAGGCGCTGGGCGGCGGCGCGTCCTGCGCGTGCAGCGACGCCACGCCGGCCAGGGCGAGCAGCAGTGGGAGCAGTGCGAAGCGGGTCATGGGTCAGCGACGTACCTTCACGCGGTCGTTGGCGGCCAGCCAACCGTAGAAATCGAGGTTTTGATACAGCTGCGGATCGGCGCTGTCGGCGTCCGGCGGCAGGTCGCTGTCGGCATCGACGGTGGTCGCCGCCGGCACCGCGCGCGAAGGCGCGTGGTCCATGTTGCGCAGCGGTTGCCAGATCATCAGCGTCGCCAGCGCGAGCACCGCGAAGGCGCCGGCCGGCAGCAGCAGGCGCGGAACCAGCTTGGCGGGCGCCGGTCGCGCGGCGTCCAGCGCCTGCCGGCGCGCGGCGCGCAGGCGGCCGGCGGTGGCCGGGTCGAGTTGCCGGCTGGCATCCAGGTACAGCGCGCGGGCGCGCCGGGCCAGCTTGTCGGGATCGGGCCTGTCAGGACGGGACTTGTCGGGATCGGGCGTCATTGCCAGTCCTCCAGTTGGTCGCGCAGGTGGTGCATGGCGCGCGAAAGGTGGGTTTTCACGCTGCCTTCGGAGCAGCCCATCGCCTGGGCGGTCTGCGCCACGTCCAGGCCTTCGAGCATGCGCAGCAGGAACGCTTCGCGCTGGCGCTGCGGCAGGCGTTGCACCGCGGCGGAGATGTCGGCCCAGGACTGGCTGTCGTGCAGCCGCTGCAGTGGGCTCGGGCCGTTGTCGGGCGGCTCCCAGGCGGGCAGGTCCTCGCCGTCGTCGTCGCGTCCACCAAGCCAGCCGACCACGATCGAGCGCACCTTGCGGCGACGCTGCAGGTCCACGATCCGCCGGCGCAGGATGCCCCAGAACAGCGGCGTCCATTCCTGTGCGGGCTTGTCCCGGTAGCTCCTGACCAGCCGCAGCATGGCGTCCTGCACCGCGTCGAGCGCGTCCTCGCGGTGGCCCAGCTGCAATTCGGCCAGGCGGAAGGCGCGGCGTTCCACGTCGGCCAGGAACGCGTCCAGCGTCGCCGGCACGGCGCGTTCCTGGGGCACCAGCAGGTCGCTGTCCAGGGTGCCTGCAAGGCTGTTCATGGCATCGAGATCCGCGTCATCGGCTCGCTGGCCCGGTTCCGGTTCGGTCGGATGCTTCAACGCGGCAGGCTCGCACGGGTTGACGCGCGACCGTATGATGCGGTCACAACCGCTCGAAGGGGCGCGCGGACAGGGGAAGGGGTCATGCTCGACGGTTTCCTGGCGCTGTATGTCTTCATGCTCGCGGCCTTTACGGGCTACGAGATCATCGCGCGGGTGCCGGTGATCCTGCACACGCCGCTGATGTCCGGTTCGAACTTCATTCACGGGATCGTGCTGGTCGGCGCCATGATCGCGCTGGGGCACGCGCAGACGCCACTGGAAATCGGTATCGGCTTCGTCGGCGTGCTGCTGGGCGCCGGCAACGCGGCTGGCGGCTACGTGGTCACCGAGCGGATGCTGGAGATGTTCAAGTCCAGCCGCCCCGGCGGCGGGGAGCCCCGCTGATGGCCTGGCTGCCGTGGGTGATCAAAGGCTGCTACTTCCTCGCCGCGTTGCTTTTCATCCTGGGCCTGAAGCGCATGAGTTCCCCGCGCAGCGCGCGCGGCGGCATCGTGTGGGCCGGCGTGGGCATGGCGCTGGCGGTGGTGGCGACTTTCGCGCTGCCGGGGCTGGCCAACCGCGGACTGATCCTGGCCGCGTTGGTGCTGGGCACACTGGCCGCGTGGTGGTCCGGACGCCGCGTGGCGATGACCGCCATGCCGCAGATGGTCGCGCTGTACAACGGCATGGGCGGCGGCGCGGCGGCGGCGATCGGTGCGGCCGAGCTGGTCGCCTTCTCGGGTGCGGCGGTCACCCTGCTCGACGGTGGCCGCTTCACCGCGGACGGGGAAGCGCCCGGCACCGTGCAGCTCGTGCTGGCGGTGCTGGGTGCGTTGATCGGTGCGGTGAGCTTTTCCGGTTCATTGATCGCCTTCGCCAAGTTGCAGGGCTGGCTGGACCGGCGTTTCGTGTTTCCGGGGCAACGCGCGTTCAACCTGCTGTTGCTGGTGCTTGCCATCGCGCTGGGCGCGGTACTGGTCACCGGCACGCTGGCGCCGTGGGCTATCGCGGCATTCTTCGCGCTGGCACTGCTGTTCGGCCTGATGATGACGCTGCCGATCGGCGGTGCCGACATGCCCGTGGTGATCTCGCTGTACAACGCGTTCACCGGGTTGGCGGTGGCGTTCGAGGGTTTCGTGCTGGGCAACGAGGCGATGATCATCGCCGGTACCGTGGTCGGCGCTGCCGGCACGCTGCTCACCCAGCTGATGGCCCGTGCGATGAACCGCTCGCTGGGCAACGTGCTGTTCGGCAGTTTCGGCGCCACCACGGGCGCGGCGCAGGCAATCGGCGGCGCGCAGAAGCCGATCGAGGCGAGCGACGCGGCCGTGATGATGGCCTACGCCGAGCGCGTGGTGATCGTGCCCGGCTACGGCATGGCCGTGGCGCAGGCACAGCACAAGGTGTGGGAGTTCGCGCGGCAGCTGATCGAGCGCGGCGTCAAGGTGAAGTTCGCCATTCATCCGGTGGCCGGGCGCATGCCGGGGCACATGAACGTGCTGCTCGCCGAGGCGGGCGTGCCGTACGACCTGATCGCGGACATGGACGAGATCAACGCCGAATTCCCAAGCACCGACGTGGCGCTGGTGATTGGCGCCAACGACGTGGTCAACCCGCTCGCCAAGACCGACCCGGCCTCGCCGATCTACGGCATGCCGATCCTGGACGTGGCGGCGGCGCGGAACGTCATCGTGGTCAAGCGCGGCAAGGGCACCGGTTTCGCCGGCATCGAGAACGCGCTGTTCTACGCCGACAACGCGCGCATGCTCTACGGCGACGGGCAGGCGGTGGCGGCAGAGCTGGTGGCGGCGCTCAAGGCGCTGGACGCGTAGCGGCGTAGCGTGGGTGTCGGTACACGAGGGCTCGTTCGGGAAGCGGCGCGCTGAAGCCCGCCCTAGGAAGCCTTTCGCGGCTGGCGACTGGCGATCCAGCCGGCCAGCAGCGCGCCGGCCAGGGTGAACGCGATACCGGTCGGCCGTACCGCCAGTTCGGCCAGCGACAGCAGCATCGTCAGGCCGGCGCCGCGCAACGCGTCGAGCAGGCCGATGCCCATGGAGCCGGCGATGCGCGCGGCGGCAGTCAGCACGTCCACGTAGGCGGCAGCCAGTACGGTCGCGCCCGCGGCCAGCACAGCTGCCACGCGCCCGGCCGGTCGCACCCAACTGCGGATGGCCAGCGCCAGCAGGGCGCCGACCAGCGGCGCAAGCGCGGGCAGCGGGCGTTGCAGCGCCATCGTCGGAAGCATCCAGACCGCGCCGGCAGCGAGGCCCAGCATGGCTGCGCTGAAGGCGGCGAACAGCAGCGGGATCAGGCGCACGGGCAAAGCCCATGCGGTGGCGGAAGGTCGAACGGCATGCGGCTCCCGGATCGTCGAAACAAACGCACATGATAACCCGCACAAGCGTCCAGCCCGGCTGCGAGCGCGTGTGCATTGCTTGAGATCGGCCGTCCCGGCCTGATCTTGATCAGCGGGATACGCCGCGGGCGCGGCATAATAGGTCGCTTCCGCCGCGTCCCCGCGCGGCCTTGAGTATCGGCAGGATCGGCATGAGTGGTTTCAGTCTGAGCAGCGAACCCTTCACCCTGGAACGCGACTGCGTGGCCGTGATGGTTCCGCAGGGCGAGAGCGTGACGCTGCCGGCCGGCCAGATCGGGTACATCACCCAGGCCCTGGGCGGCAGCTTCACCGTGTACGTGGAAGGCAACCTGTTCCGCATCGCCGGCCACGACGCCGACGCGCTGGGCAAGGAGCCGCCGCCGCCGATCGAGCTGGCCGCCGATGCGAGCGACCAGGACGTGGAGAAGCTGGTCTGGCAGCAGCTGCGCACGGTGTTCGACCCGGAGATCCCGATCAACGTGGTGGAACTGGGGCTGGTCTATGACGTGTCGATCGAAGCGGGCGACAACGCCACGCGCAAGGTCTACGTAAAGATGACACTGACCGCGCCCGGTTGCGGGATGGGCGATATCTTGGTCGACGACGTGCGCACGAAACTGGAGCTGATCCCGACGGTCGGCGAGGCGGATGTCGACCTGGTGTTCGATCCGCCGTGGAATCATTCGATGATGTCCGATGCGGCCAAGCTTGAGACCGGCATGCTCTAGCGAGGTCTTCGAATCGGCTTCCAAAGCCCGGCCCGGCCGGGCTTTTTTTGTGCGTGGGCCACGCGGGCCGGCCCGTCTGTAACCGCGCTGTGACGCGGTTTTCGCAAGGTCCTAACACGGCCCATCACAGTTCAAACCCCTAGGAAAAATTCACCCTTGTTGCACCGTAATTTCCTGCTTATTGTCGACGAATCCGTTGGCGGGGAGGTTGACGGATGGTCCTGCAGCGACGTCGGGGGAGTTCCTGACTCGCCCTCGCATGATGAGCCCGCGTACTGCCCTCTCATGGAAGGAAGGGGGAGAAGCAGCGCGCATCGGGATGCAGCAGGGACCGTTGGCAATAAGCACGTGGTGCCGTGCCTGACACGGCCAATTCACGCATGGGGTCCGAAGTGACCGCATCAGGTTCGCTCGCCCCGAATTTCTCTTTTATGGAGTACCTGAAATGCCAAGTAATGTCCGTCTGAAGCTCCTGGTTGCCGCCATCGGCATGGCGTGTGCCTCCACCGCGATGGCAGCAAACAGCGAGCACGTGAACGTGCAAAACCTCGGTGCGGTGCCGGCCGGCAGCCTCGCGACGCGCCTGAACCTCGGCGCGAACATGTCGTTGACCGCGCGCAGCACCGCCCACCTGCCCAACGGCAAGCAGGTCGTGCGCCAGCAGCAGATGTACCGCGGCGTGCCGGTATACGGCCGCAGCGTTGCGGTGGAACAGGACGCGCACGGGAACGTGCTGCACGCCTCCGGCAACGTGATGAAGCTGCCGGCGAACCTTGCCGCGCCGCTGTCGGTCACCCCGAAGCTGAGCGGGGCCCAGGCCATCGCCAAGCTGCAGGCCCACGCGCACACCACGCTGGCCGGCGGCGCGTCCATCTACAACAAGAAGGCCGACCTGTTCGTCTATCCGCAGGAAAATGGCTCGCCGCGCCTGGTCTACCTCACCTCCTACGTCGTCGGTGGCCAGCATCCGAGCCGTCCGACCGCGATCGTCGATGCGCACACCGGCGCGGTGATCCAGAGCTGGGATGGCCTGACCGACGCCACGGCCAACGGTCCCGGCGGCAACCAGAAGACCGGCGAGTACTACTACGGCACCGACTACCCGGCGCTGCAGGTCACCCAGTCCGGCAGCACCTGCACCCTGCAGAACACCAACGTCGTCACCTACAACCTCAACCACGGCACCAGCGGCGGCACCCTGGTCAGCTTCACCTGCCCGACCAGCAACACCGACCCGATCAACGGCGCCTACTCGCCGGTCAACGACGCCCACCACTTCGGCGGCGTGGTCCACGACATGTACGTTGCGTACAACGGAGCGCCCCCGCTCAACATGCAGCTGCGCATGAACGTGCACTACAAGAGCAACTACGAGAACGCGTTCTGGGACGGCACCGCGATGTACTTCGGCGATGGCGCCAGCACCTTCTATCCGCTGGTTTCGCTGGACGTGACCAGCCACGAGATCAGCCACGGCTATACCGAGCAGAACTCCGGCCTGCAGTACAGCGGGCAGTCGGGCGGCATGAACGAAGCCTATTCGGACATCGCCGGCGAAGCGGCCGAATTCTATGATCGCGGCCAGGCCGACTTCCTGGTCGGCGCCGACATCATGAAGAGCGGCACCGCGCTGCGCTTCATGTGCAACCCCCCGCAGGATGGCGGCTCGATCGACAACGCGGCCGACTACACCAGCGGCCTGGACGTGCATTATTCGTCCGGCGTCTATAACAAGGCGTTCTGCCTGCTCGCAAAGACGTCCGGCTGGGACGTGAAGAAGGCCTTCCAGTCGTTCGCGCTGGCCAACAAGTCGTACTGGACCGCGACCTCCAACTTCAACGACGGCGCCTGCGGCGTGGAGTCGGCCGCGACCGCCCTCGGCTATAGCTCGACCGATGTGGCGGCGGCCTTTACCCAGGTGGGTGTCACCTGCCCGACCGGTGGCGGTGGCGGCGGTGGCAGCACCGTCGAACTGCAGAACGGCGTGGCCGTGACCGGCGTGTCCGGTTCGGCTGGCCAGGATCACGACTACCTGATCAAGGTGCCCGCGGGCGCTTCCAATCTGGTGATGTCGATCTCCGGCGGCAGCGGCGATGCGGACCTGTACACCAAGTTCGGCTCGGCGCCGACGCTCAGCAGCTACGACTGCCGTCCGTACAAGACCGGCAACAGCGAGAGCTGCTCGGTCTCCTCGCCGCAGACGGGCACCTACTACATCAAGGTGCACGGCTACTCCTCGTACTCCAGCGTGACGGTGAAGGCGTCCTACAGCACCAGCGGTGGCAGCGGCGGCGGCACTACCTCGGTCAGCCTGCCGACCGTGAGCACCGGCAACTGGTCGGCCACCTACACCGAGACGGTGCAGGCCGGTCACACGGCGAAGTTCGCCATCTCCGGCGGCACCGGTGACGCAGACCTGTACGTGCGGGCCGGCGCCGAGCCGACCACCACCAGCTACAGCTGCCGTCCGTACCTCACCGGCAACAACGAGAGCTGCAGCTTCACCCCGTCGACGACCACCACCTATTACATCAAGGTGCGTGCGTACCAGACGTTCTCGGGCGTGACGCTGACCGAAACGCTCAACTGAGGTCGGTCCTGGGGGCCGCGTCTGGCAATCGACGCGGGCTTCCCGGGTCCAGTAAACCCCGGCTTCGGCCGGGGTTTTTTTATGCCCGCAGCCTGAAAACGCGGGATCGCCAGGTACCACGCCTGCTCGCTGCTGGTACCGGCGTCTTCTGGCGTCATCGCCGTGAACGGGTGGTTCGCCCAACGCGGCTTGCGCTGCCAGGGCCGATTCGGAGGCGCACCGACCCTGCATTGCCCCCAAGCTAACTCGACGGTCGGCGGAAACGACCGGATCGGTGCATTTGCAAACCGCCTCATTTATTTGCGAATAAATGAAAATTAAATCGAAAGATAATGCGCATTGAAAATGCGTGTAGGTAATGGATTTCGGTTATTTTTCCTATTGACCGCGTATTTTCAAAAGCTCTAGTTTTCTTCGGTCCGATCGCCACGGCTGGCGACCGGCATTCCGGACTGACGCCTGCGACGACAGCAGGCGCACCTTCAGAACCGCAGCGCGACGCTTCCAGGGAAAAGGGGAGGAGCGTCCGTTCGAGGGGACGGGATCGCTGCAAGCAATCAGGCGCCGCACACGTGCGGCATATGCGCATGGGGTCCGGCGACCGCATCGGTGTCGCTCGGCCCGAAAAAACATACAGGAGTTGGACATGGCAACAGATGTACGCATCAAGCTGCTGGCCGCTGCGCTGGGCATGGCCGTCGCCGGCTCGGCGGCCGCCGTTACCACCCATCCGGCGATGGTGTCGCTCGGGCACGCCCCGGCGCTGCACACGGGCGAAACCCTCATTGGGCCGCTCTCTTCCACGCAGCCGCTGCATGTCGAGGTGGCACTGAAACTGCGCAACCAGACACAGCTGCACAGCTTCATCGCGAGCGCGCATTCGTCCAGTCGGCTGGTCGCGCAGCGCACGATGTCGGCCCAGCAGTTCCGCGCCAACCACGCGCCGACGCAGGGCCAGGCCGACGCCGTCGCCGCCTACCTGCGCCAGGCCGGCTTCACCAACGTCAGGATCGCGCCGAATCGCCTGCTGGTCTCCGCCGACGGCACTGCCGACGTGGCTTCGGCGGCCTTCGGCACCCAGTTCGCCAAGGTGCGCGACAAGCATGGCCGCGCTGCCTTCATGAACACCAGCGAGCCCCGCGTGCCAGCGTCGATCGCCGACAGCGTGCTGTCGGTGCTCGGCCTGCAGAACGTGCACTACGCGCACACGGTGGCGCACTACCAGCCCAACGGGCTGACGCCGCAGGCGATCACCGGCCACAACCCGACCGAGTTCGCCTCGATCTACGGTGGCGCCGGCGCGCCGACCGGCGCCGGGGTGACGGTCGGCATCATCACCCAGGGCAAGATCACCCAGACCATCACCGACCTCAATACCTTCACCTCGAACAACGGCCTGCCGACCGTCACCACGCAGACGATCAACACCAACGGCACCAGCTCCGACACCAGCGGCGTGGGCGAGTGGAACCTGGACAGCCAGGACATCGTCGGCATGGCCGGTGGCCAGGTCGGCAAGCTCGTTTTCTACAACATCCCGACGCTGTCCAACGCGAACCTCACCGCCGACATCAACAAGGCGGTCTCGGACAACACGGCCAAGGTCATCAACGTCTCGCTGGGCGAGTGCGAAACCGACGCCCAGGGCGACGGCTCCGCGGCCGCCCAGGACCAGGCCTTCGAGCAGGCGGTCGCGCAGGGCCAGACCTTCTCGATCTCGACCGGCGACAGCGGCGCCGACGAGTGCGGCAACGGCGGCACCACGCCGAGCTGGCCGGCGGCCTCGCAGTACGTGATCGCCGTGGCGGGCACCAAGCTCGATGCCTCCACCACGAGCTGGAACGGCGAGACCGTGTGGAACGAGCTGGCCGCCAACGAAGGCGCCACCGGCGGCAGCGAGAGCACCTTCGAACCCAAGCCGAGCTGGCAGACGCTGTGGTCGGGTAGCCACCGCGGCGTAGCCGACGTGGCCTTCGACGGCGATCCGGAATCCGGTTCCAAGGTGATCGTCAACGGTTCGATCCAGCAGATCGGCGGCACCAGCCTGGCCGCGCCGCTGTTCGCCGGCTTCTGGTCGCGCGTGCTGGCGGCCAAGGGCACCGGCGTGGGCTTTGCCGGCCCGCTGGTTTACCAGCTGCCGGCCTCGGACTTCCATGACGTCATCTCGGGCAACAACGACGGCGAGACGGCCGGCGCGGGCTACGACCTGGCCAGCGGCCGCGGCAGCATCATCATGGCCAGCGCCATCAACGACATCGGTGGTGGCGGTGGCGGCACCAACAACCCGCCGGTCGCCAACTTCGGCGACATGGTCAGCGGCCTGGCCGTCAGCTTCACCGACAGCTCCACCGACAGCGACGGTTCGATCGCCTCGCGCTCGTGGAACTTCGGCGACGGCACCAGTTCCACGGCCACCAACCCCAGCCATACCTATGCGGCTGCGGGCACCTACAACGTCACCCTGACCGTGACCGACAATGACGGCGCCACCGACAGCACCAGCAAATCGGTGACCGTCAGCGGCGGCGGTGGCGGCAGCAGCCAGCTGCTGGGCAACACCGGTTTCGAGACGGGCTCGGCGGCGCCCTGGACGGCTTCGTCCGGCGTGATCGACAGCAGCAGTTCCGAGCCGGCGCACCAGGGTTCGTGGAAGGCCTGGATGGATGGCTACGGCAGCAGCCACACCGATACCGTCTCGCAGCAGGTGAGCATCCCCAGCGGCAAGACCTCGGCCACGCTGCAGTACTACCTGCACATCGACACCGCCGAGACCACCGGCTCGACCGCGTACGACAAGCTGACCGTGCAGGTGCTCAACAGCTCCGGCACCGTGCTGGGCACGTTGGCGACCTTCTCCAACCTCAACAAGGTTTCCGGCTACGCGGTACATACCGCCAGCCTGTCCAAGTACATCGGGCAGACGGTGACGATCCGCTTCCGGGGCGTGGAGGATTCCTCCCTGCAGACCTCGTTCGTGCTGGACGACGTGACCCTGACCGTGCAGTGACGTCAGACGCCGGGGCACGTTCATCCGCTGCCTCGGCATTTTTCGATGGTAATGACACGCCCGGCCAAACGCCGGGCGTTTTTTTTGTCGAAAAAATCCGATGCCGTGGCCGCAGAGTTAATGCGCAAGAAATTACGCATATGCACGCGGTATTTACATCGATAAATGCCATGGATTACCTAATCACATTTTGAAAAATTCCTATTGACGGTCCCTTTCCCGGAGCCCATGGTCGGTCCGCTCCGTCGCAGGGAAGTCGACGAGGCGTCCTGTCGTGGCCCCGCCACCGAAGGTGATGACGGCGCCAGCTGCCGGACCGATACGCAACGCGCCTCCGCAGGGAATTCCAGGGGAGAAGGCGCCCGGCCCGACGGCACGCGGGATCGCTGGCCATCAAGAACCGGAACGGTCGCACCAGCGACTCACACGCATGAGGTCCGCACGGGCCGCATCGGGGCCGTGCGTCTTTGAAAATCGAAAGGGAGATTTGCCATGACCCGTGTATTCCGCCTCACCCTGCTGGCTGCCGCGCTTGCCGCGGCCACCGCCACCTCCGTCTGCGCCGCCGACGCCCAGGTCGCCATCGGGCACGCCCCGCGCCTGCACGCGGGCGAGCGCATCGTCGGACCGCTGGCGGCCTTGCAGCCCATGCACATCGAGGTCGCGCTGAAGCTGCGCAACCAGGCGCAGTTGCAGAGCTTCATCCAGGCGGCGCGGTCGCCGAGCCTGCTGATCGCACAGCGTGCGATGAGCGCGCAGCAGTTCGTCGCCGACCACTCGCCCACGCAGGACCAGGCCAATGCCGTGGCGACCTACCTGCGCAAGGCCGGCTTCACGAACGTCCGTATCGCCGCCAACCGGCTGCTGGTCTCAGCCGACGGCACCGCCGACGTGGCCACCGCCGCCTTCGGCACGCCGTTCGCGAAAGTGCGCGACCGGCAAGGCCGCGCGGCCTTCATGAACACCGGCGACGTGCGCATTCCCGCGTCGCTGCGCGGCAGCGTGCTCTCGGTCGTCGGCCTGCAGGACGTCCATCGGCCGCACACGTTGGTGAAGCTGCGCAGCAGCGGACTGAGCCCGCAATCGGTGACCGGCCACAACCCGGTCGACTTCTCGGCGATCTACGGCGGTGCCGGCGTGCAGAGCGCGGCGGGCGTGACGGTGGGAATCATCACCCAGGGCAAGATCACCCAGACCATCACCGACCTCAATACCTTCACCTCGAACAACGGGCTGCCGGCGGTCACCACGCAGACCATCAACACCAATGGCACCAGTTCGGATACCAGCGGCGTGGTCGAGTGGAACCTGGACAGCCAGGACATCGTCGGCGCCGCCGGCGGGCAGGTCGGCAAGATCATCTTCTACAACATTCCCACGCTGTCCAACGCCAACCTCACCGCCGACATCAACAAGATCGTGTCGGACAACCAGGCCAAGATCATCAACGTCTCGCTGGGCGAGTGCGAAACCTATACCCAGCAGGACGGCTCGGCCGCGGCGGACGACCAGGCCTTCCAGCAGGCGATCGCGCAGGGGCAGACCTTCTCGGTGTCCTCGGGTGATTCCGGCGCCGACGAATGCGGCGACGGCGGCACCACGCCCAGCCAGCCGGCTAGCTCGCCCTACGTGGTGGCGGTGGGTGGCACCACGCTCAACACGTCCGGCACCACCTGGAACGGCGAGACGGTATGGAGCGGCACCGGCGGTAGCCCGAGCACCTTCGAGCCGCAGCCGAGCTGGCAGAACGGGGTGGTGCCGGGCAGCACCCGCGGCGTGCCCGACATCGCCTTCGACGGCGATCCGAACAGCGGCGCGGTGATCGTGGTCAACGGCGCCAGCGAGCAGGTCGGCGGGACCAGCCTGTCGGCCCCGATCTTCGCTGGCGTGTGGGCGCGGATGCTGGCGATCAAGGGCACCGGCCTGGGCTTCGCGGCGCCACTGCTCTACCAGTTGCCCGCGTCGGACTTCCACGACGTCACTTCCGGCAACAACGGCGGCGAGAGCGCGAGCGCAGGCTGGGACTTCACCACTGGCCGCGGCAGCCTGATCATCGCCAACGTCGCCAACGACCTGGGTGGCGGCGGTGGCGGCAACACGCCGCCGGTCGCCGGCTTTGGCGATTCGATCAGCGGGCTGACGGTAAGTTTCACCGACAGCTCCAGCGACAGCGACGGCTCGATCGCCTCGCGCTCGTGGAACTTCGGCGACGGTGGCGCTTCGACGGCACCCAACCCGAGCCACACCTATGCGGCAGGCGGGACCTACAACGTCACCCTGACAGTGACCGACAACGATGGCGCCAGCGACAGCGTCACGCACGCCGTAACGGTCAGCGGCGGCGGTGGCGGCGGCAGCCAGTTGCTGGGCAATACCGGCTTCGAGACCGGTTCGGCCGCGCCGTGGAACGCCACCAGCGGCGTGATCGACAGCAGCAGCGCGGAGCCGGCCCACCAGGGCTCGTGGAAGGCGTGGCTGGACGGGTACGGCCAGAGCCACACCGACCGCCTCACGCAGCAGGTCAGCATTCCGAGCGGCAAGAGCACGGCCACACTGCAGTACTACCTGCACATCGACACCGCCGAGGGCACCTCCACGCGCGCGTACGACAAGCTGAAGGTGCAGGTGCTCAACAGCTCGGGCACCGTGCTCGCCACGCTGGCGACATTCTCCAACCTCAACGCCGCTTCGGGCTACGTGGTGCATACGGCGAACCTGGCGCCGTACATCGGGCGGACCGTGAAGATCCGCTTCGTGGGGACGGAGGACTATTCGCTGCAGACATCGTTCGTGCTTGATGACGTGACGCTGACGGTGCAGTGACGCAAACGGCGAGGGGCCGCCTGGCGGCGGCCCCTCGTTCCACGTCCGGACGTTCGCTCAGGCCTGCTCGAAACGATTTGCGTCGCGGTTCTTGCGCACTTTGGCCGGATCCCACACGCGGCCGTTCATGGTGATGTAGACGCCATCCGGCAGCGTCTGCACGGCGGCCACGGCGCAGCCGATGTTGAACACCGCATCGGAACCCTGGAATCGCGCCGGGTTCAGCGCGCCCGTCAGCACGATCACCTTGCCCGGGATGGACGCGAGTTCTCGCGCGGTCTCGACCATGGTGTCGGTGCCGTGCGTGACCAGCACGTGCCGGTGCGGCTGCGCCTCGATGGTCGAGCGCACCAGCGCGCGGTCCTCGGCGCCCATGTGCAGGCTGTCCTTGCGCAGGATCGGGATCACGTCGAACGCGAACGCCACGCCGAGCTGGCCGAGAATCTCGCCGATCTGCGGCGCGCCGATCTTGTAGTCCGACTTGTCGTCGAAATAGATCTTGTCGATGGTGCCGCCGGTGGTGACGATGGTCAGGTGCTGCATGGTGGCTTCGAAGGCAGGTGGGGCGGGTAGTTTAGCGGCTCGTGGTGAGGCGGGCGGAAACCCATCACAACAACAACCGCGTATCGGCCAGGTTCGCCGTCGCCAACCGGTCCAGGCCGTGCGCCACGAACCGCCGCAGCGCCGCACCCGGGCGCATGTCGCAGCGTCCGCGGGCAAACGTGGACTGGCGGGCGAGCAGGGCGGCCGCGGCACAGCGGGCCAGCGTGAGCGCCAGCCCGCGGGCCGAGGCTTCCAGGTCCGCACGATCGTTGCGCGACGCCTGCAGTTGCCGCGACGCGGCCTGGAAGGCGGCATGGATCGGTGCCACGGCTTCGGGCTCATGGCAGCCGTCGACCCACCCGGCGATCGCGGTGCGCAGCGCGTCCAGGCCCTCGCCGAGCGCGCGCAGGCTGTCCAGCGCGAGCACGTTGGTGGTGCCTTCCCAGATCGCGTAGACCTGCGCGTCGCGCAACAGTTGCGGCAGGCCGGTGTCCTCGATGTAGCCGGCGCCACCGAAGCACTCCAGCGCCTCGGAGCAGAGCGCTACCGCGACCTTGCCGGTCCAGAGCTTCGCCAGCGGCGTGAGCAGGCGCAGCAGCGCAGTTTCGTGCGGCGCCGCGAGGTCCTGTTCGACGCGACCCAGCAACTGCACGACCTCGAAGGCCAGCACGAACGCGCCCTCGAACTCGGCGCGCATGTCCGCCAGCGTGCGTGCATGCAGGGGCTGCTCGATCAATGGACGGCCGAACGCCTCGCGGTGCGCCGCGTAGTCGCACGCCAGCGCCAGCGCGCGAGCCATGCTCGCGACCGCGCAGACCGCGTTCCAGGTGCGCGTGACGTTGAGCATCGGCGCCACCTGGCGCACGCCCTGGGCCAGCTCGCCCAGTGGCCAGGCGGGCAGGCCATCGAGGTGGATCTCGGCGGTCGGCAGCTCGCGGGTGCCGAGCTTGTCCTTCAGGCGGTCGACGACAAGCTCCGGTTTTCGCGCTGCGCCGTCCATCGTCTCGACGTAGAACAGGGCCAGGGCGGCAGTGCCGTCGCCGGCTCCTTCCGGGCGCGCGAGCGCGAGCGCCGCTTCGCCGACCACCGCCGAGCTGAACCACTTGCGTCCGTGCAGACGCCACTGGCCGGCTTCATCCCGTCGCGCGAGGGTGCCGGTGTGGCCCACGTCGGAGCCGCCGGCGGTCTCGGTCATCCATTGTCCGCTCAGCCAGAAGGTGGCTGGATCTCGGCTCAGGAAATGCGGCAGCGCGCGGTCGATCAGCGCCTGGTTGGCCGAAGCCTTGAGCGCCGCGATGGCGCCGTCGGTCATCGCCAGCGGGCAGGTGTAGAACTCGCTGGCCAGGTGGTAGAGGTAGACGCGCGCGAACTGTTCCAGTCGCGCGTGTTCGTGCGGCTCGTGGCCGGCGGCCAGGATCGCGTGACGAGTGGTCAGGCCGGGGCCTTCCTGCCAGGCCGCGGTCAGCTCGATGCGGTCCACGCGTTGGCCCCAGGCATCCCAGCGCGTGAGCACCGGCGTCCGTGGCGTACTGCGGCGGGCCCGCTCCCAGGCGAGCTGGGCGTAATCGCCCAGGGCGTCGAGGTCGGCATCCAGCGCCGGGCGTCGTTGGGCAGGGATCACCCGGTCCAGCAAGGCCAGCAGCGTACGGTCGTTGCGGTAAGGGTGGACCAGCTGCGGCGCGGTCTGCAGGAAATCCATGGTGCGTTCCTGTTTGCAGGATACGCGCGAGTATAGGTGCCGGTTCGTGGGTGGGGCGCGAGGCCCCGCGACGTCGGCGTTACGCGCCTGCGCTCAGGGTGAGCGGTGGCATTCTGCCGAGGTGCGCTGAGCGTACGCGCAGATGGAAGCCGAGCGCTTGCCTCATCCTCGTTTCAACCGGCAACGTCAGCTCAGCCTTGCGGCTTCCTGCGCTTCACGCCCGCTCCGAGCGCCACGATCAACAGTAGCGTCAGTCCGATCTCCGCGAGCGCCAGCCACTTTTCCGTTGGCGCGCTCCACGCCTCGGCCACGCCGTGGCAGAAATAGAACAGGCCGAGGATGCCCACCCACAGCAGCGCGCGGCGCAGGTCCGGCAGCGCGGTGAGCGGCACCAGCAGTGGCACCACCGTGACTCCCAGGACCAGCCAGGTCGGCAGGTGTTCGGGGCGGGCGAGCCAGCCGTGCCACACCAGTTGCAACGCGATCAGCGCGAACCATGCGATCCGGCCGATGCGATAGGGCAGCGCGATCGGCGTGCTCATGCGGACGTCGCCAGCTTGCGTGCGGTTTCGCCCAATCGTCGCCCCAGCGCGCGGGCCAGTTCCCGCTCGTGCTCGCTGATCGCGTTGTCGCCCTTGGCGCCGGCAACATGGCTGGCGCCGTAGGGCGTGCCGCCGCTGCCGGTGGCGGTCAGCGCCGGCTCGGTATAGGGAATGCCCAGCAACAGCATGCCGTGGTGCAGCAGCGGCAGGGCCATCGTCAGCAGAGTCGATTCCTGCCCCCCATGCATGGTGCTGGTGGAGGTGAACACCGCCGCGGGCTTGCCAGCCAGCGTACCGCTCGCCCACTCGGCGCCGGTGGTGTCCAGGAAATGCTTGAGCGGCGCGGCCATGTTGCCGAAGCGCGTGGGGCTGCCCAGCGCCAGGCCGGCGCACTCGGCCAGATCCGCGCGGCTGACGTAGGGCGCGCCCTCCTCGGGCACGGGTGGTTGCGCCGTCTCGGTAACTGGCGCGACCGGTGGCACCTGGCGCAGGCGCGCCTCCAGACCGGCTTCTTCCACGCCGCGGGCGATCAGACGAGCAAGCTGGGCGGTGTGGCCGCTTCGGCTGTAGTAGAGGACCAGGATCGTCAGGCTCATGCGGGCTCGGTTGGGCGTTCGCGGGCGATCGGGTAGTGTAGCGGCCGCCTTCCGCTTGATGGTGCCGTCCATGGCCTGGCGTTTCGACCGCGACCGCGCGCTCAGCTTCAGCCGCTTCATCTGGCAGCGGTTCATCGACGACAAGTGCTTCGAGACCGCCGGCGCGCTGTCCTACACCACGCTGGTCTCGCTGGTGCCGCTGATGGTGGCGGTGCTGGCGATGCTGTCGGTGTTCCCGGTGTTCCAGAGCGCGCGCGACGTGCTGCTCACCTTCGTGTTCCAGAACTTCCTGCCGGCGACGGTGGCGAAGGTGCAGGCCACCCTGCAGACCTTCGCCGCCAACGCCAGTCAGCTGACCGGCATCAGCATCCTGGTGATGTTGTTCAGCGCGCTGTCGATGATGATCAGCATCGAGGACCGCCTGAACCGGATCTTCCGCGTGCACCAGGCGCGCAGCTGGAGTTCGCGCCTGCTGCTGTACTGGGCGGCGCTGACGCTCGGGCCGATCCTTGCGGTCGGCGGCATCGCGGTGACTTCGTACGTCACGGCCATGCCGCTGCTCGCCGGCGCCTACGCGCAACTGGGCCTGGGCCAGCGCCTGCTCGGCGTGCTGCCGTTCGTGGTGACCTTCATCACCCTGTGGCTGATGTACGCGGCGATCCCCAACTGCAAGGTGCGCCGCAGCGATGCGGCGATCGGCGCACTGCTCGGCGCGGTGATGTTCGAGATCGCGCGCTGGGGCTTCACGCTGTTCGTCAGCAACGCGCAGAGCTACCAGCAGATCTACGGCGTGCTGGCGACCATCCCGATCTTCCTCTTGTGGATCTACCTGTCCTGGGTGATCGCGATCCTTGGCGCTTCGGTGGCCGCGTCGCTATCGGCGTACGAGTACCACGCGCCAGCGGCGACCCTTCAGGAAGGCGCAGAGTTCCTTGGCCTGATGGTGGTGCTGCGCCACTTCGTCGAGGCGCAACGCAAGGGCTGCAGCGTGGACCCGGCGACCGTGCGCCTGCAGGAGCCCTACCTGCGCAGCGCCAGCATCGCCACGTACTTCGACGACCTGCAGCGGGCCGACCTGATCCAGCGTGGCGAAGCCGGCGGCTGGCTGCTCAGTCGCAGCCTCGACAGCACCGACCTGCTGCGGGTGTATCGTCACACCAATTACCGTCTGCCGCTGCAGCCCGTCGACGAAGCGCGGGCCCTGGGCATCAACCTCCCGGCCGCGCTGATCGAACTGCTGGCCGAGGTCGCGCGGATGCTTGACGACACGCTTGGCCGACGGCTGGACCACACTTTCCCGCCGCCGCCGGAACCGGAGACCCCCGTCCCATGAAGCTCGCCCCGCTCGCCCTTGCCGCGTGCCTGCTTGCCGCCGCCATTCCCGTGCAGGCGGCCATGCCGGCTCAGCCGTCGCTGAAAGTGACCACCCTGGACGGCAAGCCTTTCGACCTGGCCGCGCAGCGCGGGCACTGGGTGATCGTGAACTTCTGGGCGACCTGGTGCGTGCCCTGCATCAAGGAGATGCCGGACATCTCGCAATTCGTCACGACGCACGCCAACGTGCGTGCGATCGGGCTGGCTTATGAGGACAGCGACAAGGCGGACATCCAGGCCTTCCTCGCCAAACACCCGGTGAGCTACCCGATTGCCCAGGTCTCGCTGGACGATTCGCCGAAGGATTTCGACGAACCGCGCGGTTTGCCCACCACCTACCTGATCTCGCCGGATGGCCACGTGGCCAAGCGCTTCGTCGGTCCGGTGACCGGCCAGTCGCTAGACGCGGCGATCGGCCAGTGACATGGCGGCCGCGCGTTTCCTCGTCAGTGGTCGGGTGCAGGGCGTGTTCTATCGCGCGAGCACCCGCGGCCAGGCGCGGCAACTGGACCTGACCGGCCACGTCCGAAACCTGCCGGACGGCCGCGTCGAGGTGGTTGCGCATGGTTCGGCCGAGGCGCTGGACGCGCTGGAACGTTGGTTGTGGCAGGGCCCGCCGGCGGCGGAGGTGGAAGGCGTCGAGCGCGCGCAGCATGACGGTGAGGCGCCGCGTTCTTTCACGACGGGCTGAACCCGGCGGGTGGACCAAAAACCGACGATCAGAAATCCAGGTCGATCGGCGGTCGGCCGATGCGGTGGCGGGTGCCGATCGTCTGCACTACGCGGCGGAAGTCGGCGGCGAAACCGGCCATGTCGAACAGCGGCGACTGCGTGCGCAGGCCGGTCAGGTGCGTACGGATGGCGGCCAGGGCAGCGCGGTCGCGGCCCAGCTGCACGGCCATCGCCACGAAGGCGTCGGGATCGTCGGCCGCCAGCTCGGGCAGGTGGGCGTGGTGCAGCAGGCTCGCGGCGATGCGTCCGGCGAAGGTGTCGCCGGCGCAGGTGAGCAATGGGCAGCCGGCCCCCAACGCGTCGGCCGCGGTGGTGCGGGCGCCGCAGGGCAGGGTATCCAGGCACAGGTCGACCAGCGCGTAGCGGGCGAGGTGGTCCGCGTGAGGCAGGTCGGTCAGGAAGACCAGCCGCCCCCGTGAAACGTCCAGGGTCGCGGCGGCGGCGCGCAGGCGTTCCTCCGCGCCGCCCGGTGCCGCGCGCAGCCACAACACGCTGCCCGGCACTTCGTGCAGTACCTGCATGAAGCGCGCGAAGGCATCCGGGCCGATCGTGGCGGTGGCGTTGAAACAGGCGAATACCGTGCCTGTGTCCGGCAAGCCGCATTCGGCTCGCGTCGGTGGCGGCGTGGCGGTGTGGGTGTCGATGGGAAGAAAGCAGCGCGGCAGCGACAGCACTTTCTCGCTGTAGTCCCCTCGATGCGGCGCCGGCAGCACCACGGTGTCGGCGAGGATGTAGTCGATCCACGGCGCGCCGGCGGTGCCCGGCAGGGCCAGCCAGTTCACCTGCAACGGCGCGGGGCGCAAAGCCAGTATGTCGGCGTTGGTGTGTTCGCCGTAGCCGGTGAGATCGAACAGCACCTCGATGCCTTGCGCATGGATGCGCTCGGCCGCCTGCGGGGGTGGCACGGTGTCGATGGCATGCAACGAGGCCGCCGCCACCAGCCGCTGACGGGTCGGGCCGCCGTCATCGGCCGTCGTGGCGAACAGGTGCAGCTCCAGTCCGCCCAGCGCGGCCAGCGCCTCGACCAGGGCCGCCACCGTACGGCCGATCGGATGTTCGCCGAAACCGTCGGAGACCAGCCCGACGCGGATCGGCGCGTCTGGCGCGGGCCGCGGCAGGGCGAAGGCGAGCTTCTGTCGCAGGGGCGCAAGCTGTTGGTCGATCGCGCGGGTGAACGTTTCCATGGCCTTGCGCTGGAGTGCGCGGTCGAATGGCTCCAGCGGCAGCACGAAGGGCACGATGCCGGATCGACCGCTTTCCACCGCGTCGCGAAGGCGTGCGGTCAACGCTTCCTGCTCGCGCCAGTCGGCCAGACGTCGTCGCATGCAGGCAAGGCGGCTGAGTGCGGCGCCGGACTGCGGAGCCAGTTCCAGCGCGCGGGCGTAGGCGTCGGCGGCTGCGCTCAACTGGCCGGTTTCTTCCAGCATCCTCGCCGCCTGGAAGGCGAATCGCGGCTCGCGCGGCGTCAGTCGCTCGGCCTCCAGCCAGGCCTGGGCGGCTTCCGCGCTGCGGCCCAGGGCCTGTAGTGCGTGCCCGAGCAGGGCGTGGGCGGCATCCAGGCGGGGTGCCAGCTTCAACGCCTCGTGCACATGCGCCAGGGCCTTTGCGGTATCGCCCAGTTCCAGCTCGGCTTCGGCCAGGTTGAGGTGAAGGCCGGGGTGCTGCGGAGCCGCGCGCAGCGCCTGGGCAAAGGCCTCGCGTGCTTCCTCGTGGCGAACGGCAACCATCAGCGCCACGCCCAGCACCTGCAGGATGACCGGATCGCCGGGCTTGCGCGCCAGCGCGGCGTGCAGGCGTTCGATGGCGGCCTCGGGCCGACCATCCTCCAGCGCGACGTTGGCCAGGTTGCACTGCACTTCGATGCTGTCCGGCGCCAGCTCGGCGGCGCGGTGCAACGCGCTCGTGCCGTCGTGGCGGCGCCCCAGCTGCAGCAGCGCGATGCCGTGCAGCCGGACCAGTTCGCCGGATAGCGGAAAGCTTCGGCGCGCCCGGGCGGCAACCTCTTCGGCATCCCTGCTGGCACCCTGGCGAAGCAGGTGCGCCAGGCGGTGCAGCGTGGCCTCGAGCTCGGCGCGCGCGCCCGTCACGAGGCGAGGCTCTTGAGCTCGTCGGCCTGGTGCTCGCGCGTGAGCGTATCGACCAGCTCGTCCAGTTCACCGGCCAGCACTTCAGGCAGCCGGTACAGGGTGAGATTGACGCGGTGGTCCGTGATGCGGCCCTGCGGGAAGTTGTAGGTACGGATGCGCTGGCTGCGGTCGCCCGAGCCCACCTGCAGGCGACGCTCCTGCGCCTGTGCCGCGGCCTGCTTGCTCTGCGCCTCGTCGAGCAGGCGCGCCTTGAGCAACGACAGCGCACGGGCCCGGTTCTTGTGCTGGCTGCGCTCGTCCTGGCACTCGACCACGATGCCGCTGGGGAGGTGCGTGATGCGGATGGCGGAGTCGGTCTTGTTGACGTGCTGGCCGCCGGCGCCGGAGGCGCGGAAGGTGTCTGTCTTGAGGTCCGCCGGGTTGATCTCGATGTCCTCGATCTCGTCCATTTCCGGAAGGATCGCCACGGTCGCGGCCGAGGTGTGGATGCGCCCCTGCGACTCGGTTTCGGGCACGCGTTGCACGCGGTGCGTACCCGATTCGAACTTCAGCCGCGAGTAGGCGCCCTTGCCCTCGATGCGCGCGACGATCTCCTTGTAGCCGCCGTGTTCGCCGGGGCTTTCGCTCAATACTTCGACGTGCCAGCGGCGGCGTTCGGCGTAGCGCGCGTACATGCGGAACAGGTCGCCGGCGAACAGGGCCGCCTCGTCGCCGCCCGTGCCGGCGCGCACTTCCAGGAAAAGGTTGGCCTCGTCGCGCGGGTCCTTCGGCAGCAGCAGGATCTGCAACTCGCCGTCCAGTTCCGCCAGGCGCGTTTCCAGGCGTTCGACGTCGTCGGAGGCCATCTCGCGCAGCTCCGGGTCGGCCAGCATGGCGCGCGTCTCGGCCAGCTCGCGCTCGGCGCCGTCGTGTTCGCGCAGGGCGGCGGCGACCGGCTCGATCTGTGCGTACTCGCGCGACAGCTCACGAAAGCGGTTGGCGTCGGCGAGCACGTCCGGCTGCGCGAGCAGCAGGCCGATCTCCTCATGGCGTTCGGCCAGGGACTCGAGTTTGCGGCGGATCGATGGGGTCATGCCGATGCGTTTTCCAATAGGAGGAGCGCGCACGAGTGCGCGACCGCGATGGAGCGATTATCGCCGGTCGAGTACGGGGTGCGCCCC
Source organism: Frateuria sp. GZRe14 (assembly GCF_051900395.1). Classification (NCBI taxonomy): domain Bacteria; kingdom Pseudomonadati; phylum Pseudomonadota; class Gammaproteobacteria; order Lysobacterales; family Rhodanobacteraceae; genus Frateuria; species Frateuria sp. GZRe14. Next base: position 1,043,588 of record NZ_JBHZGJ010000001.1, read on the forward strand.
TACCGTTTGTCGGTGGGCTCGTCGGTGGGTCCGTACAGCCGCCCGGCCGCGTGCAGCAGGTCCAGGTCGCCATTGAGCGCCGCCTCGCGCAGGCGTGCGCTGGGATGGTGCAGCAGCTTGTTGGTCAGCGTGTTGGCGAGGAACGCCAGCGCCTCGTCGGGTGACTTGCCGCGCGCCAGCATCGCCTGCGCCTTGACCAGAACCTCGTCGCGATAACGCTCGGCATGCTGGCGCAGGTCGATCGCCGGATTGCGCAGGGTCAGCGCGCGGCGCCAGGCCATGTAGTGGTCGACCTGCAGGTCGATGATGGTTTCGGCCTCGCGCGCGGCGGCCTCGCGGGAGCGGCGGTTCCCGTCGATGACCTGCTGCAGGTCATCGATTGCATAGAGATAGACGTCCTCCAGCGATGCGACGGCCGGATCGATGTCGCGCGGCACCGCGATGTCGACCATGAACATCGGCTTGCGCCTGCGCGCCGCGACCGCGCGCTCGACCATCGGCCGGGTCACCACCGGTTGCCGGGCGGCGGTGGAGGAAATCACGATGTCGGCCTCGGCCAGATGTTGCGGCAGATCGGCCAGCGCAATGGCGTAACCGCCGTAGCGGGTGGCCAGCTCCTGTGCGTTTTCCAGCGTGCGGTTGGCCACGATCAGGCGGCTGACCTGCTTGTCCACCAGGTGACGCGCGGCCAGCTCGATGGTGTCGCCGGCGCCAATCAGCAGCACGCAGGCCTGCTTCAGGTCGGTGAACACCTGCTCGGCCAGCCGCACGGCGGTAAAGGCCACCGAAACGGTATGCGCGCCGATGCGGGTGTCGGTGCGCACGCGCTTGGCGACGGCGAAGGTGTGCTGCAGCAGGCGGTCCAGCGGCGCACCGAGCGCCCGCGCGTCGCGCGCGAGCTGGTAGGCGTCCTTCACCTGGCCCAGGATCTGCGGCTCGCCCAGCACCATCGAGTCCAGTCCGGTGGCGACGCGGAACATGTGGCGTACCGCCGCGTCCTCGTCATGCCGGTAGAGGAACTCGTCCAGCTTGCCGGGGGTCAAGCGATGGTGGCGGTTGAGCCACGCCTGCGGCGCCTGCTCGGCACCCTCGGCCACGCCGACGTACAACTCGGTGCGGTTGCAGGTGGAGAGGATCAGCGCTTCTTCCACGCCCGGCTCGGCCCGCAGTTCGCGCAGCGCTTCGCCGGCGGCGTCCGCATCGAACGCCACCTGTTCGCGCAGGCTGACCGGCGCGGTGAGGTGATTGAGCCCGAGGGCGATCAGCGGCATGGCGTGGAATGCGAATTGACGACGGGGTATCCGCGGCGGCGTAGGCTAAGCTTTCGGTACCGGGGCGCGATCAGGTACGGGCCGGACGGACGATGGGATGAGGACTAGTGTGCTGAGCGTGAAGGGCAAGTTCAAGCAACTGCGGCATTTTGCGGGCATGGCCGGCTTCGCGCTGGGCCTGGCCGGCTGCGCCAGCCTGCCCGGCGGCAAGGCTCCCGCGCCCGCTCCCAGGCAGCCGCTGGACCGGCTCACCGTCGTCACGCCGGACGAGCAGCATGACCTGCTCGCGCAGCTGCTGGCCGGTGAAATGGCGCTGACGCGCAACGACCTCAAGGGTGCGTCGGCCCGCTACGCCCAGGCCATGGCGCTGTCGGACGATCCCAAGGTCGCCCAGCGGGCGGTGGAGCTGGCCCTTGCGGTGCGCGACACCCAAGCCACGCAGCAGGCGATCGACCGCTGGCAGGCGCTCGGCGCCGGCACTGCCGACCTGGCCCAGGCGCGCGCCGAACTGGCCCTGGCCACCGGCGACACCGCCGGCGCGCGCGAACAACTGGAGCGCCTGGTCGGCAGCGGCGATCCGCATGCCTGGCGTCGTTTCGGCCGCGCCCTGGTCGGCGCGCGCGACCCGGCGCAGGCAGCCCAGTTGCTCGAAACCCTGGCTACCCCCAACCGCCTGCCGGCCGATCCACAGGCCTGGCTGGCGATGAGCGAGCTGGGCGACAAGCTCGGCAGGCCCAAGTACGCCATGCAGATCGCCGATGCCGCGGTGGCCCGTTTCCACGACACCGAAACCTACGCCTGGGCGGCGCAGATGAAGTTCAAGGCCGGCGACAAGAAAGCGGCCACCGGACTGCTCAAGCAGGCGCTGGCCCGTTCGCCGGACAATGTGCGCCTTCGCCTGACCTACGCCAGCCTGCTCAGCCAGGGCGGCGATTACCAGGCCGCTGCAAAGCTGCTCGACAAGGGCCCGCAAAGCGCCGAAACCTACGCCCTGCGCGCCGGACTGGCCGCGCAGGCGCACGACAAGACGGCGCTGGCCAGGCTTTACCGCGACCTCAAGCAGGCGCCCGCCGGGGTTCGTGAAAGCAGCGCCTTCCTGCTCGGCCAGCTGGCCGAGATGCAGGACCGCAATGACGAGGCGCTGGACTGGTATGACCAGGTCGGCGACGACGATCCGCACGCGTTCGACGCCGACCTGCGCAGCGCGGTGATCCTGCACACGCAAGGCAAGGTGGACGACGCGCATGCGCTGATGGAACAACTGGAAACCGCCTACCTCGACCAGCCCGAGGAATTGCGCCGTGCCTGGCAGGCCGACGCCGAGCTGTACATGCGCGAGGGGCATTACGCACAGGCGGCAAAGGCCTACGACCACGCGCTGCAGGTGCTGCCAGACGATCCGGGCCTGCTGTACGGCCGCGGCCTGGCCTATGCGGAGGCGGGCAACATCGACCACGCGGTGGCCGACTTCCGCCACCTGCTCAAGCTCAAGCCGGACGATATCGACGCCAGCAACGCGCTGGGCTACACGCTGGCCGATGCCGGCCGCGACCTGCCCGAAGCCAAGCAGCTTATCGAGTCGGCTCGTGCAGCCAAGCCGCATGACCCGGCGATCGCCGATTCCTGGGGTTGGCTGCAGTACCGCCTGGGCCACCTCGACGAGGCAGCGCGCGCGCTGCGCCAAGCCTGGAGCGCCGCGAAGGACGCCGACGTGGGCGTCCACCTGGGCGAGGTGCTGTGGAAGCTGGGCAAGCGCCAGGACGCGAAGCACGTGTTCGACCAGGTACGCAAGATCGATCCGCGCAACGCCAACCTGCGCGACACCCTGCGGCGCCTGGAGCCATGAGGCGCCTCCTCTTTCCGGTCGCGGCAGCCGGCCTGCTGCTGGCCGCCTGCGCGCCGGTGCCGGTGCGCAAGCCGGCCGACGAGGCCGCCCTCGCCGCGCAGGCCGCGCGGGAAGGGCAACTGGCGGACGTCCACCAGTGGACGCTGGAAGGCCATCTTGCCGTTTCCGATGGCCACGATGGCGGCAGCGGCAGCCTGCGCTGGATGCAGGACGGCGAGCGCTACGACTTCGAGCTGCGCGCGCCGATCACCGGCAAGAGTTTCCGCCTCAGTGGCGGTCCTGGCGGCGCGCTGCTGGAAGGCATCGAAGGCGGTCCGCTGCGCGGCACTGACGCAGAGGCGCTGATGCGCAAGGCGCTGGGTTGGGAGGTGCCGCTGGACGACCTGCGCGCCTGGGTGCTGGGCCTGCGCGCGGCCGGCGCACCCGCGGAATTGCGCTTCGGCGAACACGACCTGCCGTCCCTGCTCACCCAGGATGGCTGGACGGTGGACTACCGCGCCTGGGACCAGGCCCACCAGCCGCCCTTGCCGCAGAAAGTGTTCGCCAGCCGTCCGCCCTACAAGGTCAAGCTGTCGATCGACAGCTTCCGGCTCGGCCCGGCGCCCTGCGCCGATTGCGGGCGCTGACGCCATGGCGGTGACCCTCGCACGCGCCGTGTCGGCGCAGGTGCCCGCGTTGTGCGCGATCGAGCGCGCGGCGGTGGAACTGTTCCGCGGTCATCGCGCGTGGCATGCGTACGCGGCCATGGCGATCCCGCCGGAATTGCTGGAAGTGGCGGTGACGCGTGGCCTGGTCTGGGTCGCGCTGGAGGAGGGTACGCCGGTCGGCTTCGTGTGGCTGCAGGACGGCACGGCCGAGGGCGCCGTCGAAGTCGCCGAGATCGACGTGTTGCCCTCGCACGGTCGCCGCGGGATCGGCGCCGCACTGCTCGAACACGCCTGCGCCTGGGCACGGGCGGCCGGATTTGCGCGCGTCGACCTGGGTACCCTGGCGGACGTGCCGTGGAATGCGCCGTTCTATGCGAAGCACGGCTTTGCAACGGTCGACAAGACCGATCCGTCCTTCGCCCGAGCCCGCGAGCGGGATCGCGAGAACGGTTTCCCCGATGCCTTGCGCGTCTTCATGTCGCGCCCGCTTGGCGCGCCCGATCGCGAGGAGTGGACCGCCTGGCCCGCGCCGGCCAAGCTCAACCTATTCCTGCGCATCGTCGGTCGCCGTGCGGACGGCTACCACGACCTGCAGACCGTCTTCCGCCTGCTCGACTGGGGCGACGAACTGCGCGTGCGGGTGCGTCGCGACAGCGCGATCGTGCGCGTGAACGACGTGCCTGGCGTGCCGTCGGACGCCGACCTGGTGGTGCGTGCCGCCCGCCTGCTGCAGGCGGAAGCCGGCGTGGCGCTGGGCGCCGAGATCGCCGTGGACAAGCGCATCCCGATGGGCGGTGGCCTCGGCGGTGGCAGTTCCGATGCGGCCACCACGCTGGTCTCGCTCAACCACCTGTGGGGCTGCGGCCTGGACGAGGACGCGCTGGCACGCCTGGCGCACCGGTTGGGCGCCGATGTGCCGGTGTTCGTGCGCGGCCGCTCGGCCTGGGCCGAGGGGGTGGGCGAGCGACTCACCCCCGTGGCGCTGCCGCGACGCTGGTACGTGGTGCTCGATCCGGGCGAACACGTGCCTACCGCGGCCCTGTTTCAAGCGTCTGAATTGACACGAAATGCACCGCCGGCGACAATTTCGTCCTTTGCTTCCGGCGAAACGGCGGAAAACGCGTTCGAGCCGGTCGTGCGTGCGCGACACCCCAAGGTGGCCGCGGCGCTGGACTGGCTCTCGCGCTTCGGTCGCGCCCGGCTTTCCGGCAGCGGCGGATGCGTGTTCCTGGAAACCGCCTCGCTCGCGCAGGCGCGAAAGGTGGTGCGGCGGTGTCCTCCGGCGTTCGCGGCGCAACTGGCCGCGGGGGTGGAGGTTTCGCCCTTGCATCGCGCCTTGGCGCGCCACCGCGCCCGGGTCGCATCGCCGGGGCAGCCGTTGCGGGCTTGAAACAAACGACGGGCAGTCAGGACGACGGCCCGCCAAACGAAACACTGGGGCGTCGCCAAGCTGGTTAAGGCACGGGATTTTGATTCCCGCATGCGCAGGTTCGAATCCTGCCGCCCCAGCCATTCACGAATGGCTTTCTTCGAGGAAACACCGTGGACACGTCCACCCCGATGCTCTTCACCGGCAATGCCCACCGCACCCTCGCCGAGGACGTCGCGCAACGGCTTGGCGTGCCGCTGGGCAAGGCCCTGGTCGGCAAGTTCAGCGACGGCGAGGTGCAGATCGAGATCGAGGAGAACGTCCGCAAGCAGGAAGTGTTCGTGCTGCAGCCGACCGGCGCGCCGAGTGCGGAGAACCTGATCGAGATGCTCGCCCTGGTCGACGCGCTCAAGCGCGCCTCGGCCGCCACCGTTACCGCAGTGATGCCGTACTTCGGCTACGCCCGCCAGGATCGCCGTCCGCGCTCGGCGCGCGTGCCGATCACCGCCAAGATGGTCGCCACCTTGATCGGTACCGCCGGCGTCGACCGCGTGCTGACGGTCGACCTGCACGCCGACCAGATCCAGGGCTTCTTCGACGTCCCGGTGGACAACGTCTACGCCTCGCCGATCCTGCTGGCGGACATCTGGCGCAACCACTCGATGGACGACCTGATCGTGGTCAGCCCCGACGTCGGGGGCGTGGTGCGCGCACGCGCGATCGCCAAGCGGCTGGACGACGCGGACCTGGCGATCATCGACAAGCGCCGCCCGAAGGCCAACGTCGCCACCGTGATGAACATCATCGGCGAGGTCGACGGCAAGACCTGCGTGCTGGTCGACGACATCGTCGACACCGCCGGAACCCTGTGCGCGGCCGCCGCGGCACTGAAGGAGCGCGGCGCGCGAAAGGTCGTCGCCTACTGCGTGCACCCGGTGCTCTCGGGCGCCGCGATCGGCAACATCGAGAACTCCCAGCTCGACCAGCTGGTGGTCACCAACACGTTGCCGCTGCGCCCCGAGGCGCAGGCTTGCGCCAAGATCCGCCAGCTCTCGGTCGCCGAGCTGCTGGCCGAGACGATCCGCCGCATCGCCTTCGGCGAGTCGGTGAGTTCGCTTTACGTGGATTGAAAAGCGGAAAGTCCGCCCGGGATGGGCGGGCCTGATTGTCGCGGCAAGATGCTGCGTGGAAGCAACGGACTTTCCTGGTCGCGGGGAAGTCGCTCGTCCGCCGCGAGGCGAACAAAACACAACCAAGGTAGTAAACGAACATGGCCCAGATTCATGAAATCAAGGCGCAGAACCGCAGTGACGAGGGGAAAGGTGCGAGCCGCCGCCTGCGTCACGCGGCGATGGTGCCTGCCGTCGTCTACGGTGGCACCCAGCCGCCGCAGAGCATCCAGATCGAGCACAACACCATCCTGCTCGCCGCCAAGAACGAGTGGTTTTTCTCCTCGATCCTCGACCTGAACGTCGACGGCAAGGTGCAGAAGGTGCTGGTGCGCGACTGGCAGAAGCATCCGTTCAAGCAGCAGATGCTGCACATGGACTTCCTGCGCGTGAACGAGAACGAAGCGGTCCGCGTGAACGTGCCGCTGCACTTCCTCAACCAGGAGAAGTCCCCGGCCGGCAAGACCTCCGGCGTGGTGATCTCGCACAACCTGACCGAAGTGGAAGTGTCGTGCCTGCCGGCGAACCTGCCGGAGTTCATCGAACTCGACCTGGCCGACCTGAAGCCGGGCGACATCGTCCACCTGTCGCAGATCAAGCTGCCCAAGGGCGTGAGCCTGCCGGCGCTGAACCTGGGCGCGGACCACGACATTGCCGTGGTCACCGCCAACACGGTGAAGGAAGAAGCCGAGCCGGCCGCCGAAGCCGCTGCGGCGCCGGAAGGCGAAGCCAAGCCTGCCGAGAAGAAGTAAGCCTGTCCGGGCCTCCCGTCCGCGGGAGGCCCGGCCATCGGCTTAAGGCATGGCTGGACTCAAGCTCATCGTCGGCCTGGGCAACCCCGGCGCCGAATACCTCAGGACCCGGCACAATGCCGGGTTCTGGTTTGTGGACGCGTTGGCTTCCGGCCAGGGCGAGCGTTTTGCCTTCGACGGCAAGCTGCACGGCGAGGCCTGCCGCGTGCGCATCGGCGGCGAGGGCGTGTGGCTGCTCAAGCCGTCCACTTTCATGAACAAGAGCGGCATCGCGGTCACCTCCGCGCTGCGCTACTACAAGATCCAGCCCGACGAGTGCCTGGTCGCACACGACGAACTGGATCTGCCGGCCGGCACCGTGCGGATGAAGTTCGACGGAGGCCACGGCGGCCAGAACGGCCTGCGCGACACGATCCAGCATCTGGGCCACGGCAAGTTCCACCGCCTGCGCATCGGCATTGGCCATCCGGGCCACAAGGACAAGGTCACGCCCTGGGTACTCGGCAAGCCATCCGCGCAGGACGAGGATGCGATCCTCGATGGCATCGCCCGCGCGCTCGACGTGCTTCCACTGGCGGTCGGCGGGCAGTTCGACAAGGCGATGCAACAACTGCACACCGTGGGGGCAGGAAACGGCTAGCCGGAGCGTGAGCGCGCCCGTCGCGCCTTCCGGTTTTCCGACCCCGCCTCCAGGTTTCCCACATCAGTTTTCCGGAGTCCCACCATGGGCATCAAATGCGGCATCGTCGGCTTGCCCAACGTCGGCAAGTCCACCCTGTTCAATGCGCTGACCAAGGCCGGCATCGCCGCCGCCAACTTCCCGTTCTGCACGATCGAGCCGAACGTAGGCGTGGTGCCGGTACCCGATGAGCGCCTCAACGCGCTCTCGGCGATCGTCAATCCGCAGAAGGTGGTGCCGACCGCGGTCGAGTTCGTCGACATCGCCGGCCTGGTCGCTGGCGCGTCGAAGGGTGAGGGCCTGGGCAACAAGTTCCTGGCGCACATCCGCGAGGTCGATGCGATCGCCCACGTGGTGCGCTGTTTCGAGCACGGCGACATCGTGCACGTGGCCGGCAAGGTAGACCCGATCGCCGACATCGAGACGATCGACACCGAACTCGCGCTGGCCGACCTGGATTCAGTCGAGAAGGCGCTCAACCGCGCCGAACGCGCGGCCAAGGCCAACGACAAGGAGGCGCTGGCGAAGAAACCCGTGCTGGCCAAGCTCGCCGCCGCGCTCAACGAAGGCAAGTCCGCCCGCAGCATCGGCCTGGACGAGGAGGAGAAGGCGCTGGTGCGCGATCTCTTCCTGCTCACCCTCAAGCCGCTGATGTACATCGCCAACGTGCGCGAGGACGGTTTCGAGAACAATCCGCACCTGGACGCCGTGCGCGCCCGCGCCGCCACCGAGGGCGCCGAGGTGGTGCCGGTGTGCGCGGCGATCGAGGAGGAAATGGCCCAGCTCGAAGACGCCGACCGCGACGAATTCCTCAAGGACCTCGGCCTGGACGAGCCGGGCCTCAACCGCGTGATCCGCGCGGGCTACAAGCTGCTCAACCTGCAGACCTACTTCACCGCGGGCGTGAAGGAAGTGCGCGCCTGGACGGTGAAGAAGGGCGCCACCGCGCCGCAGGCCGCCGGCGTGATCCACACCGACTTCGAGCGCGGCTTCATCCGCGCCGAGACCGTCTCCTACGACGACTTCATCCAGTACAAAGGCGAAGCCGGCGCCGCCTCGGCCGGCCGTCTGCGCAAGGAAGGCAAGGACTACGTCGTCAAGGATGGCGACGTGCTGCACTTCCTCTTCAACGTCTGAGTCCGGCTACTTGTGCGGGAGCAGCCAAGGGCGCTCCCGCGAACCCCGCGCGCTGCGCGCTTAAGTGCCGATTAAGCCCGCCAGCCGGAGCATCGCCTTGAAGGGCAACGTCGCCCGATTGGAGGCATCTGCATGAGCACGCATTGGCTGGCCAAACCCGCGCTGGCGATGGCGACCCTGCTGCTGGCGTCGACCGCAGCGCTGCCGGTGGGCGCATCGGCGCACGACTGGCACGACCGAGGCTGGCACGGCCGCGGCCATTACGATCGCGGGTGGCATGACCGCGGCGGCTGGCACGACCGTGACCGCTACGACCGTGGCCACTGGAGCGGCGGTCGATGGGTGGCCGGGGCGATCGTCGCCGGCGCCGTGATCGGCCTGGTGGACGATGCGCTCAATCCGCCGCCGCGCGCGGTGGTTTACGAGCGTCCGGTCTATCGCCGCCCGGTGCGGGTGGTCTACGAGGAACCGGTCGTCACCCGCCGCGTGGTGGAGACGCGCACCGTTTACGTGGACCAGGCGCCATCCACCCGTTACGTGGGTTATGACGGCGACGGCGACTGACAAGCCGTTAGTTGAACAAAAAGGGCCCGGCCATGCCGGGCCTTTTTTTGCCCAAGGCATCATCCGGCAGGCGGCAATTCGGCCACGCTGCCATGGCGCGCCGCGTGCTGGCGCATCTGCTCGAATTTCGCCTTGTCGACCATCTCCACCGATGAGATCGCGCAGGCCGGCTGGTCGCGGCCACTGACCGTTTCGCCGACCTGCCCGCAGATGCGGCCGTCGCCGACGGATTTGCCCGACTCGCTCGCACGCAGCAGGAAGCCCGGTGCGCCGATCCCCAGGCGTGGGCAGTCGGCGGCCAGGTGCACCAGGTAGCGGTACGGGCCAGTGCGCACCAGCGCGGTGCGCGCATCCACGACGTGCCACTCGTTGATCTTGTCGGTCTGGATGCATTGCGCATAGGGCAACGCCTTGCCGGGCGCGCCGGCGGCAAATGCGGCGCAGTTTGCGGTGGCGAGCAACAGCAGGACGGGCAGGCGTTTCATGGCATCACCTCGCGAGGGGAAAGACACATGGGGAGCAGGCCCCTCCAGCATCGCGCGCCGGCATCGCCGGCGCCAGCATTGCCGTGTCAGGAACTTGCCATCGGCCGATCACACGTATTGAACGGGGGTTGCGCCATGCTTGGAAGATGCCTACGGTTCGATCCGCTCCGCGGTACCGCGGCACCGGCAACGCCCACGCACACCGCGAGTCCGATCCACGATGGAGCAGGCCATGACGCAGCTGAGCCCCCTCGCCGGCGACACTCTCGCGCAGCGCTACCGGCGGGTCCGCCAACAGACCCTGCAGCTCTGCGCGGGCCTCACGGCCGAAGACATGATGGTGCAGTCGATGCCCGACGCCAGCCCGGCGAAGTGGCACCTGGCCCACACCACATGGTTCTTCGAGCAGTTCGTGCTCGGGCGTGATCCGCATTACCGCCCGCGCGACCCGGCCTGGCATTACCTGTTCAATTCCTACTACCAGAGCGTCGGCCCGATGCACGCGCGGCCGCAACGAGGCCTGCTGTCGCGGCCTTCGCTGGACGAAGTGCTGGCGTATCGCCGCCACGTCGACGAGGCCCTGGGCGCGATGTTGTTGCGCGGGGACGAGAATGCGCCGACCGCGATCATCGAGCTCGGTCTGCAACATGAACAGCAGCACCAGGAATTGCTGCTCACCGACATCCTCCATGCGTTCTGGTGCAACCCGCTGCTGCCGTCGTACCTGCAGGCGGCGCCGCCCGCGTCCATGGCCCCGGTTTCCCTGCAGTTCCTGCCAGGACAGGAAGGCGTGGTCGCGATCGGCCATGCCGGCGACGACTTCGCCTTCGACAACGAAACCCCGCGGCACCGAACCCTGCTGGCGTCGCATGCGCTGGCCAACCGCCTGGTCACCAACGAGGAGTACGCCGCGTTCGTGCATGACGGCGGCTATCGCGAGCCGTCGTTGTGGCTGTCCGATGGTTGGGCCACCGTGCAGAACGAAGGATGGCAGCGGCCGATCTACTGGCGGCCGGACCTGGCGAGCGCGTTCTCGCTGGCCGGCGTGCAGGCACTGGACCCGGGCGCACCGGTCTGCCACCTGAGCTACTACGAAGCCGATGCGTTCGCCCGCTGGGCTGGCGCGCGACTGCCTACGGAAGCCGAATGGGAGGCTGCGGCCGCAACGCTGCCGGTCCAGGGCAACCTGCTCGATGGCGTGCCACGGCTTCCGCAACCGACCGGCGGCACGGGCCTGGCTCAGATGTATGGCGACGCCTGGGAGTGGACCGCATCGCCCTACGTGGCCTATCCCGGTTTCCGCCCCTTGCCGGGCGCGCTCGGCGAATACAACGGCAAGTTCATGTGCGGCCAATGGGTGCTGCGTGGCGGTTCATGCGCCACCCCAGCCGGCCACGTGCGCGCGAGCTACCGCAACTTCTTCCCCCCGCAGGCGCGCTGGCAGTTCGCCGGACTGCGCCTGGCCAAGGACCGATAAGATCTCAAGGAGCATTGCCCCGATGAACATCCGTGCCCTGGACCTGCCCGCCGACGGACGGACCCCGCCCGCCGGTGGGCTGCTGGAGACCGTCCGCCGCGGGCTGCGTGCGCAGCCCAAGCGCCTGCCCTCGTGGCTGTTCTACGACGCGCAGGGTTCGGCGCTGTTCGAGCGCATCTGCGAGCAGCCGGAGTACTACCTGACCCGCTGCGAGACCGCCCTGATGCGCGAGCACGCCGCCAGCATCGCCGACACGCTGGGCATGGAGGTGCGGTTGGTCGAGTACGGCAGTGGCAGCGCGACCAAGACGCGCCTGCTGCTTGAGCACATGGCCGCACCGGTGAGCTACGTTCCGGTGGAGATCTCGCCCGAACCGTTGCTGCAGAGCGTGCGGCGCCTGGGCGAACACTTTCCGCAGCTCCCGGTGCAACCGCTCTGCGCCGACTTCACCCGTCCGCTGCGCCTGCCGATCCCGCCGCGCGCGCCGCGACGCACGGTCGTCTATTTTCCCGGCTCGACCATCGGCAACTTCGACACGCGCGAGGCGATCGCCCTGTTGCGCAAGATGCGCACGGAGATGGGCGAGAACGGCGGCATCCTGATCGGTGCGGACCTGAAGAAAGACACGTCCCTCATCGAGGCGGCCTACAACGACGCCGCCGGCGTCACGGCGGAATTCACCCTCAACATGCTCGCGCGCCTGAACCGCGAGCTGGGCAGCGATTTCGACCTGGGCGCATTTCGCCACCGCGCGCACTACAACGCGTTGGCCGGCCGCATCGAAACCAGCCTGGTCAGCCAGCGCGAGCAGAAGGCCCGGGTGGGCCGCAGCCAGATCGCCTTCGGCAAGGACGAGGCGATCCGGGTGGAAGTCAGCTGCAAGTATTCGCTGGAGGATTTCGCCACGCTTGCGGGCAAGGCCGGACTGGAGGTGCTGCGTGTGTGGCTGGACCCCGAAGGGATGTTCAGCGTGCAGTATCTGGTGCGCGCCGGCTCGGTCGCACGCTAGGCAGACCAACCATAGGTGGGCCAGCCCGCCGCGCTCTTGCGGCTACTCGTGCCGATGGCCGCGTTGCCGCCTGGCGTCAACGCGTAGAATCGCGCTCCCATCCGCCAGCCCGAATCCGATGGCAGCTACCGTCGCCACCGCACCCGCGCCCCAGCTGGACGCCCTGTTCCTGCCCATTGCCAGCGGCGAGTTGCGCCTGCCCGACGACGGCCGGGTGCTTTTCCTGCGTGCCCGCGAGGGTTTGCCGTTACGCGCGTTCGCCACCCCGGCCTGGCTTTGCGCGCAGAGTTTCGGGCCCTTTGCCGACGAGCTTCGCCGGGCGGGCATGACCGTCGGCGAGCCGGCGCAGGACGACCGGTTCGCGCTGGTCCTCGTGCTGCCGCCGCGTCAGCGCGACGAGGCCCGCGCCCTGTTCGCCCGTGCGGCACGACACCTGCAGCCCGGTGGCGTCGTGCTGATGGCGGTGCCCAATGCCGAAGGCGCGAAATCGGCCGAAGCGGATGCCGTGCGGCTGTTCGGCGCGGTGCACAGCCTGTCCAAGCACAAGTGCCGGGTGTTCTGGGCGAGCGCCGGCGAGGCGGTGGATGCCGCACGGCTGGCCGAATGGGAAGCGTTCGACGTGCCACGCCGGATCGCCGGTGGTTATCTCAGCCGCCCCGGGCTGTTTGCCTGGGATCGCATCGACGCGGCCTCGGCGCTGCTTGCGGCACAGCTGCCGAACGACCTGCACGGCCGTGTCGCCGATCTCGGTGCGGGCTATGGGTATCTCGCGGCGCAGGTGATCGCGCGCTGCCCTGGCGTCACCGCCATGGATCTGTACGAAGCCGAAGCCCGTGCACTGGAACCGGCCCGCATCAACCTCGCCGAGGCGATCGCTGCGAGCGGGCGACAAGTGAATGCGGAGGTGCACTGGCACGATGTCACCACCGGCCTGCCGCATCGCTACGATGCGATCGTGACCAATCCGCCGTTCCACCAGGGGCGCGCGGACCTGCCCGGGCTCGGCCGTGCCTTCATCGACGCGGCTGCCGATGCGCTGCTTCCGCACGGTCGACTGTGGATGGTCGCCAACCGGCACCTGCCGTACGAGGCCACGCTGGCTACACGCTTCGCCCACGTGCGCACGGTGGCCATGCAGGAGGGCTTCAAGGTGATCGAGGCGGTGCGTGCATGAAGCTGGTGCGCCTCATTGCCAACCTCGGCTACGGCAGTCGCAAGGAAGTGATGCAGCTGTTCCGCGAAGGGCGCGTTACCGATCCGGCGGGCGAGGTGCTCTACACCGACGACCGGGCCGAACACGCGGACATCCGCATCGACGGCGAACCGCTGGACCCTCCGACCGGGCTGGTACTGCTGATGCACAAGCCGACCGGCTACACCTGCTCGCGCAAGGACGCCGGCCGGCTGGTCTACGACCTGCTGCCACCGCGCTGGCGGAGCCGCGATCCGGCGCTGTCTACCGTCGGGCGGCTCGACCGCGACACGTCCGGGCTGTTGCTGCTCACCGACGATGGCGCGCTGCTGCACCGGATCATTTCGCCCAAGGCGAACGTCGCCAAGGTCTACGAGGCCACGCTTGCCCGCGACCTGCGTGGCGACGAGGGCGAAGTGTTCGCCAGCGGCACGTTGATGCTGGAATCGGAAACCACGCCGCTCGCCCCGGCACAGTTGCAGCCGCTCGGGCCGCGCCGCGCCAGGCTGACCGTCACCGAGGGGCGCTACCACCAGGTGCGGCGCATGTTCGCCGCCGTGGGCAACCACGTGGACGCGCTCAAGCGTGTGGCGATCGGCCGGCTGACGCTCGACGGCCTGGCGCCGGGTGCGTGGCGCGCGCTGGCGGCGGAGGAGATCGCCGAGGCTTTCGAGCCGCCGTCGCTGCCGTAGGACCGGTTGGGCCCGCATGCGTTGCGGACCCAACGGCAGGAGCTTCTACAGGAGCTTCACCGGCGTGGGCACGGACGGGCCATACCATTTGCGCCGCTCGTCCCGGCAACCGGGACTGCCCATGGCGTACTTGCGGCAGATCGACGGGCGTTGCTCGTAGATCGTGCAGCGCGAGGTATTCGGATCGACCGCCGCGCACCAGCCGTCCTCGCCCTTGGCGAGCGTCGCAAGTCCGTGGTCGTCGCGCGTGACCAGCCAGTCGGGCACGTCGTCCTCGGGCATCAAAACCACGGTCAGCCGGCAGCACACCGCATCGCAGGCCGTGCATTGCACGGAAGGGTCCACGCTCGTGGCGTAGCGATCGTCTTCGAAGTCGTCGTTCACGCGTCAGTATGGGGCCTCGGGCGATCCCGTGCGCTAAACATTCGTGTTGCCGAACGCACACTGCGCGAACGTTTCCTCGTGGACTTGCATGCGATCATCCCGCGATGCGCCTGGACTTCGACAATGCCTTCCTGCGCGATCTCGCGGGCGACCCCGAGTACGGGCCGCGCCTGCGCCAGGTCGAAGGGGCCGCCTGGTCGCACGTCCAGCCCACGCCCGTGCCCGCGCCGCGCGTGGTGGCCTGGTCGTCCGAGATGGCGGCGATACTGGGGTTGTCGAGGCACGACATCGAAAGTCCCGACTTCGCCAGCGTGTTCGGCGGCAATGCGCTGCTGGAAGGCATGCAGCCGTGGGCCAGCAACTACGGCGGCCACCAGTTCGGCGTATGGGCTGGGCAACTGGGCGACGGTCGGGCGATTTCGCTGGGGGAGGCACTGGACGCGCGAGGTCGGCGCTGGGAGCTGCAACTGAAGGGCGCCGGCCCTACGCCGTACTCGCGTGGCGCGGACGGCCGCGCGGTGTTGCGTTCGTCGATCCGCGAGTTCCTCTGCAGCGAAGCGATGCACCACCTGGGCGTTCCCACCACGCGCGCACTGTGTCTGGTCGAGACCGGCGCGGCAGTGGTGCGCGACATGTTCTACGACGGCCACCCGCGTGAGGAGCCCGGTGCCATCGTCTGTCGCGCCGCGCCCTCGTTCATCCGTTTCGGTCACTTCGAACTGCCCTACGCGCGCAACGACGTGGCGCTGCTGCGCCAGCTGGTCGACTTCACCATCGGGCGTGATTTCCCGCACCTGCACGGGAAGGGCGAAGCGCTTTATGCGGACTGGTTCGGCGAAGTCTGCGAACGCACCGCGCGACTTATGGCGCAGTGGATGCGCGTCGGCTTCGTGCACGGCGTGATGAATACCGACAACATGTCGATCCTCGGCCTGACCATCGACTACGGCCCCTACGGCTGGATCGACGACTACGATCCGGAGTGGACGCCCAACACCACCGACGCGGCGCGCCGACGCTACCGCTTTGGCCAGCAGCCCAACGTGGCGTGGTGGAACCTCAGCCGGCTGGCCAGCGCGTTGTCGCCGCTGTTCGCCGATGTCGCGCCGCTGCAGGCGGGGCTCGATCGCTACGTCCGCGCGTGGGGGGCCTCCGACCGCGCCAGCGCGGCGGCGAAACTCGGCCTTGCCACGGCCCGCGACGAAGACCTGGAACTGCGCGACGGCCTGCATGCCTGGATGCGCGAGGCCACGGCCGACATGACGCTCACCTGGCGCGCGCTGATCGAACTGGATCCTGCCGCGCCCTCGCCGGACGTGCTGGCGGGCGTGTGCTACGACGAGAGCCGACGCCTGGCTGCCGAGCCGGTGCTGCGCGACTGGCTGGGGCGGTACGCCGCGCGCCTGCGCGAGGATCCGTTGCCGGCGGAGCAGCGTCGCACCCGCATGCAGATGGCCAATCCCAGGTATGTGCTGCGCAACTACCTCGCCCAGGAGGCGATCGATCGCGCGGAGCAGGGCGACTATGCGCCGGTCCACGAGCTGCTGGACGTGATGCGCCGCCCTTACGACGAGCAGCCCGGGCGCGAGCACTTTGCGCGCAAGCGTCCCGAATGGGCGAAACAGCGCGCCGGTTGCTCGATGCTCTCCTGCAGTTCCTAAATCGTCGGCGCAAGCGGCGCGCGCAGGTTCATTGCAGCGCGTGGTCGATGAACTGGCGCAGTTGCGCGGCGTTGAGCGCACCCGCCTGACGGGCGATCTCGCGCCCGCCGCTGAACAGCGCTAGCGTGGGAATGCTGCGGATGCCGAATCGCTGCGACAACTGCGGTTGCGCGTCGGTATCGACCTTGGCCAGGCGCAGGCGCGGTTCGAACTGGCGCGCCGCCTCTGCGAACACCGGCGCGAAGCCGCGACACGGGCCGCACCAGGGTGCCCAGAAGTCGATCAGCACCGGAAGGTCGCCACGTCCGGTCACGGCATCGAAGTTGGCCGCCGTCAGCTCGAGCGGACGGCCCTCGAACAGGGCCTTCTTGCAACGGCCGCACACCGGCTGCTCGGCCAGGCGATCGGCAGGGACGCGGTTGAGCGCATCGCAGTGAGGGCAGGGAACGTTCAACGGTGTGG
Source organism: Frateuria sp. GZRe14 (assembly GCF_051900395.1). Classification (NCBI taxonomy): domain Bacteria; kingdom Pseudomonadati; phylum Pseudomonadota; class Gammaproteobacteria; order Lysobacterales; family Rhodanobacteraceae; genus Frateuria; species Frateuria sp. GZRe14. The sequence continues at coordinate 1,060,384 of NZ_JBHZGJ010000001.1, forward strand.
ACATGGCATGCTTCCGGGTGGCCTCGCACGGATATGGCGGCCGTCGCGGACGGTGCAAGCGATCCGGACAGCGGAACCGCGGCGGACCAGTTGCCCCAGATGTGGCCAAACGCGGATTTGACCGTCGCAAACTGTTGACACACCCGGGCCCGCTCGCGAAAATAGGCGTTCTTTGTTGGAGGGATACCCAAGCGGCCAACGGGGGCAGACTGTAAATCTGCTGGCTTACGCCTTCGGTGGTTCGAATCCACCTCCCTCCACCATCAGACGAGTTCCGCGCAGGACCTGGTGTCAAGCCGGGAGTTGTACCAGGCGGGAGTAGTTCAATGGTAGAACCTCAGCCTTCCAAGCTGATGGTGCGGGTTCGATTCCCGTCTCCCGCTCCATTGATCTCGTCTCCAAACGTTTTCGCTCATGTAGCTCAGTCGGTAGAGCACTTCCTTGGTAAGGAAGAGGTCACAGGTTCGATTCCTGTCATGAGCACCATCTCACGCGGCTGCCGCCGGTCGCTCCGGGCCTACGGCAGGTTTTCTTTTTTTCATTGACTCCATCGGGGTTTAGCGCGCATGGCAAAGGGTAAATTCGAACGCACCAAGCCGCACGTGAACGTCGGCACGATCGGCCACGTGGACCACGGCAAGACGACGCTGACGGCGGCGCTGACCAAGGTCGGAGCCGAGCGCTTCGGTGGTGAATTCAAGGCCTACGACGCGATCGACGCGGCGCCGGAAGAGAAGGCGCGCGGCATCACGATCTCGACCGCGCACGTGGAATACGAGTCGCCGACCCGCCACTACGCGCACGTCGACTGCCCCGGCCACGCCGACTACGTCAAGAACATGATCACCGGCGCGGCGCAGATGGACGGCGCGATCCTGGTGTGCTCGGCCGCCGACGGCCCGATGCCGCAGACCCGCGAGCACATCCTGCTGTCGCGCCAGGTGGGCGTGCCCTACATCGTCGTGTTCCTGAACAAGGCCGACATGGTCGACGATGCCGAGCTGCTCGAGCTGGTCGAGATGGAAGTGCGCGAGCTGCTGTCCAAGTACGACTTCCCGGGCGACGACACCCCGATCATCAAGGGTTCGGCGCTGAAGGCGCTGGAAGGCGACCAGTCCGAGATCGGCGTGCCGGCGATCATTCAGCTGGTGGACGCGCTGGACAGCTACATCCCCGAGCCGGTGCGTGCGATCGACAAGCCGTTCCTGATGCCGGTCGAAGACGTGTTCTCGATCTCCGGCCGCGGCACCGTGGTGACCGGTCGTATCGAGCGCGGCATCATCAAGGTCGGCGACGAAGTGGAAGTGGTGGGCATCCGTGACACCCAGAAGACCACCGTCACCGGCGTGGAAATGTTCCGCAAGTTGCTCGACCAGGGTCAGGCGGGCGACAACGCCGGTCTGCTGCTGCGCGGCCTGAAGCGTGACGACGTCGAGCGTGGCCAGGTGCTGGCCAAGCCGGGCACGATCACCCCGCACACCGACTTCGAGGCCGAGGTCTATGTGCTGAGCAAGGACGAGGGTGGCCGTCATACCCCGTTCTTCAAGGGCTACCGTCCGCAGTTCTACTTCCGCACCACCGACGTGACCGGCGCGGTCACGCTGCCGGAGGGCGTGGAGATGGTCATGCCGGGCGACAACATCAAGATGGTGGTGAGCCTGATCCACCCGATCGCGATGGACGAGGGCCTGCGCTTCGCCATCCGCGAAGGCGGCCGTACCGTCGGCGCCGGCGTGGTGGCCAAGGTCATCAAGTAAGCTGCACATACGGAAACCGGGAGCCGGTATCGCACGGGCATTGCCTGTCGACGCCGGCTCCCGCTTCCGATCCGTTTTACCGATACGCCAGTAGCTCAATTGGCAGAGCAGCGGTCTCCAAAACCGCAGGTTGGGGGTTCGAGTCCCTCCTGGCGTGCCATCTTTCGAGGACCGATGACGGGTGCGGGTAGGCGTCGATGGGCCATCCGGCTTCGGCGACTCCTTCCACCGGTCACTGCGCAATGAATACCAAGGCAGAACAGCCCCGCGGCACGAGTGCGGCGGATATCGGCAAGCTGGTGCTGGCGGTGCTGGTGCTGGCGGCGGGCATCTTCGCCTATTCCTGGTTCGACAATACCGTCCCCGGCTCCGTGCGCCTGGCTGGCGTGCTGGTCGCGCTGGTCGCGGCGATGGCGATCGGTGCCTTCACCGGCCCGGGCCGCAAGGCGCGCAATTTCATCGCCGAGTCGCAGTTCGAGATGCGCAAGGTCGTCTGGCCGACGCGTGACGAGACCCTCAAGACCACGCTCGTCATCATTGCGGTCGTGATCGTGCTTTCGTTGCTGCTGGGCCTGATCGACCTGATCCTGAAGTCGGTCGTGCTGGACTGGCTGCTGAAACTCGGTTCGTAAGGAGTAGCCCATGTCCAAGCGTTGGTACGTCGTGCACGCCTACTCGGGCTTCGAGAACCAGGTCCGCAAGTCGCTGTCGGAGCGAATTGCGCGCGCTGGCATGGAAGAGAAGTTCGGCGAAGTGCTGGTGCCGACCGAGGAAGTGATCGAGATGCGCGGCGGGCAGAAGCGCCGCAGCGAGCGCAAGTTCTTCCCAGGCTACGTGCTGGTGCAGATCGAGACCGATACCGAGGGCAAGTCGCCCCGCATCGACGACGAATGCTGGCACCTGGTCAAGGAGACGCCCAAGGTGATGGGCTTCATCGGCGGTACCGCCGACCGCCCGCTGCCGATCCGCGACAGCGAGGCCGACGCCATCCTCAGTCGCGTGCGCGAGGGCGTGGAAAAGCCCAAGCCCAAGGTGCTGTTCGAGCCGGGCGAGATGGTCCGTGTCACCGAAGGCCCGTTCAACGACTTCAACGGCGTGGTCGAGGAAGTCAACTACGAGAAGAGCCGCCTGCGCGTCGCGGTGCTGATCTTCGGTCGTTCGACCCCGGTCGAGCTCGAGTTCGGGCAGGTCGAAAAGGCTTGATGCCCTGCTTCCTCTCCCCTCCGGGGAGGGGATCGAGGTGAGGGGCCGGGGCTCGCGGGAAATCCCAGCAGAGCCGCGCTTCAATCAACCTCTTCCGCAAGAGCTGCCCCGCACTCCAGCTCTTTCCCTGGAGGGGTGGGTGAGCAGATCGGCCCGCTGGCCCGCCACTTGCTTAAAACTTGATCACTCCTTAAACTACGCGGTTCCACGCCGAAGTCTTTCGACTCGGCGTGTTCGTTTTTCGACGGCCTGCACGGAAAGCAGGCTCTCCACCGCCTGGAAGGCAAGCACGCGAGGAGCCGCAAGGCGCCAGCACTCGCAAGGAAAATCCCATGGCAAAGAAAGTCGTCGGTTACATCAAGCTGCAGGTCAAGGCCGGCCAGGCCAACCCGTCGCCGCCGGTGGGCCCCGCCCTCGGTCAGCGCGGTCTCAACATCATGGAATTCTGCAAGGCGTTCAACGCTGCCACGCAGAAGATGGAGCCGGGCCTGCCGATCCCCGTGATCATCACGGCCTACTCGGACCGCAGCTTCACCTTCATTACCAAGACCCCGCCCGCCACCGTGCTGATCAAGAAGGTCACCGGCGTCGCCAAGGGTTCGTCCAAGCCGAACACCGACAAGGTGGGCAAGATCACCCGCAAGCAGCTCGAAGACGTTGCGAAGCAGAAGGAGCCGGATCTGACGGCTGCGGATCTGGACGCTGCGGTGCGCACCATTGCCGGTAGCGCGCGCAGCATGGGCCTGGTGGTGGAGGGTTAAGACATGGCAAAGATCACCAAGCGTATGAAGGCCGCCCAGGCCGCTGTGCAGCCGGGCAAGGTCTACGGGCTGGAAGACGCCCTGAACATCATCAAGAAGAACGCTACCGCCAAGTTCGTGGAGTCGGTCGACGTGGCCGTGCGCCTCGGCATCGACGCCAAGAAGTCGGACCAGGGCGTGCGTGGTTCCTCGCTGCTGCCGCACGGCACCGGCAAGACCATCAAGGTCGCCGTGTTCTGCCCGGCGGGCGAGAAGGCCGAGGCCGCCAAGGCTGCCGGCGCCGATGCGGTCGGCATGGACGACCTGGCCGAGCGCATGCAGGCCGGTGACCTCGACTTCGGTCGCGTGATCGCCACGCCGGACGCCATGCGCGTGGTTGGCAAGCTGGGCCAGCTGCTTGGCCCGCGCGGCCTGATGCCCAATCCGAAGGACGGCTCGGTCACCGCCGACGTGGTCACCGCGGTGAAGAACGCCAAGGCTGGCCAGGTGAAGTTCCGCAACGACAAGGCGGGCATCATCCACGCCACGATCGGCAAGGCCAACTTCGAGGCTGCGCAGCTTGCGGACAACCTCAACGCGCTGATCGCCGACCTGCTCAAGGCCAAGCCGGCCGCGGCCAAGGGCCAGTTCCTGCAGAAGGTTGCCCTGTCCAGCACGATGGGCGTGGGCGTGCCGGTGGACACCTCGTCGCTGAGCGCGGCCACCGCGAAGTAAGACAAGTTCAAGCCCTTCGCGCCCGGTCGGGCGCGGAGGCAAGTTTTTGAGGGCAGCCCCGGCTCCGGCCGGGGCAGCCGTCAAAGACCGCAGGCGTGATCGATGTGCGACGACGACGGGCAGGGAGCTCGTTGGTGGCAGGGAATCGCCGTCGCCGCTTTACCTCGATCGCTTAATCGGCCGCAAGGCCAGCCGGCGTAGATGGTGCTGCCCTTTTCTGGAATGCACGTTCTGGAAAGGCCATCACCCCGGGACACGTCGTGTCCCCGACGTCATGGACGGCGTCGCTCAGGACCGCAAGCGGCAGGAGCCGTGAGCGGAGTTCCATGTGGAGGAGTGCAATGGCTCTCAATCTGTCCCAGAAGCAAGAAGTAGTCGCCGAGCTGGCAGACGTCGCCGCCAAGGCCCACTCCTTGGTCGCCGCCGAGTACGCGGGCACCACGGTCGAACAGATGACCGCGATGCGCAAGAAGGCCCGCGAGTCGGGCGTGTTCCTGAAGGTTGTCAAGAACACGCTGGTCTCCCGCGCCGTGGCCGGTACCGAGTTCGAGGTCGTCAAGGACGCCCTGACCGGTCCGCTGCTGTACGCGTTCTCGACCGAGGAACCCGGTGCCGCCGGGCGTCTGATCAAGGAATTTGCCAAGACCAACGACAAGCTCAAGCCGCGGCTCGTCTCGGTGGAGGGCAAACTGCTGCCCGCCGAGCACGTCGACGTGCTGGCCTCGCTGCCGACCCGCGAGCAGGCGCTCGCGATGCTGGCCCGCGTGCTGGCCGAGCCGGCTTCGATGTTCGCCCGCGTGGTCAAGGCCGTGGCCGACAAGCAGGGTGGTGGCGAAGTCGCCGCCGAAGCCCCTGTCGAAGCCTGATTCGCCGACCTTTCCAAACGAAATTATTTCCAGAGGTAAAACAAAATGTCCCTGACCAACGAACAGATCGTTGACGCCGTCGCCGCCAAGTCGCTGATGGAAGTGATGGACCTGGTGAAGGCCATCGAAGAGAAGTTTGGCGTCACCGCCGCCGCCCCGGTCATGATGGCCGCCGGCCCGGCCGCCGCCGGCCCGGTTGCCGAGGAGCAGACCGAGTTCGACGTGATCCTGAAGTCCGCCGGCGACAAGAAGGTCGACGTGATCAAGGCTGTCCGCGCGATCACCGGCCTGGGCCTGAAGGAAGCGAAGGACCTGACCGAGGCCGGTGGCGTCGTGAAGGAAGCCGCTTCGAAGGAAGACGCTGCCAAGTTCAAGAAGGACCTGGAAGCTGCCGGCGCCACGGTCGAACTGAAGTAATCGGCGCCTTGCGCGCCGTCAGTTTGGCTTAGCGTCAAGCGAGCCTGGGGACGAAAGTCCCCGGGCTTTGCCCGTTACGGATGGCGGCTCGCCGCCATTTGCGGACCGAAGGATGGTTCGCCGCGAATCAGGCGCATGCGCCTGGTTGTCGGAGCTGGCCCGTTGGGCGGGCGAGTTCGAGAAGGGCAGGAGCCCTTTTTTGAACACATGAGGCACGGACGCTCTGAAGTTTGGGCATCCCGACTGCGGATTCGCGAGAGTCCTCAATCGTGATTCCCAATTTCAGTCTTCAACCATTTAGCCGGTGTGTGCACCACCGGCGCCACTGCGAACCGAGGCGTCACCCCATGACCTACTCGTTTACCGAGAAGAAGCGCATCCGCAAGGATTTCGGCAAGCGCCCGCCCGTGCTGGGCGTGCCCAACCTGCTGACCATCCAGACCGATTCCTACCGTGAGTTCCTGCAGGAGCACGTCGCGCCGAAGAAGCGCGAGGACAAGGGGCTGCACGCCGCGCTGAAGTCGGTGTTCCCGATTGCCAGCTATTCGGGCAACGCCGCCCTCGAATACGTGGACTATCGCCTGGGCGAGCCGGCGTTCGACGAGCGCGAATGCCGCAACCGCGGCATGACCTACGGCGCGCCGCTGCGCACCACCGTGCGCCTGGTGATCTACGACAAGGACAGCCCGGCTTCCAAGAAGGCCGTCAAGTACGTCAAGGAGCAGGAGGTCTACATGGGCGAGATCCCGCTCATGACCGACACCGGCACCTTCATCATCAACGGCACCGAGCGCGTCATCGTCTCGCAGCTTCACCGTTCGCCGGGCGTGTTCTTCGATCACGACCGCGGCAAGACGCACAGCTCGGGCAAGCTGCTGTTCTCCGCTCGCGTGATCCCTTACCGCGGATCCTGGCTGGACTTCGAGTTCGACCCGAAGGACGCGCTGTTCACCCGCATCGACCGTCGCCGCAAGCTGCCGGTGACGGTGCTGCTGCGCGCGCTCGGCTACAACAACGAGGAGATGCTGGGCATCTTCTTCGAGCACAACGTGTTCCACCTGGGCAAGAAGGGTGGCACCACGCTGGAACTGGTCGCCGAGCGCCTGCGCGGCGAAACGCTGACCTTCGACCTGATGATCGGCGACAAGGTGCTGGTGGAGGCTGGCAAGCGCATCACGGCGCGCCATGTTCGTCAGCTCGCGGCCGAGAAAATCACTGCGCTCGAAGTGCCGGACGATTACCTGATCGGCCGCATCGTCGCCATTGACATGGTCGATTCGAAGACCGGCGAGCTGCTGGCTTCGGCGAACGACGAGATCACCGCCGAGCAGCTGGAAGCATTCCGCAAGGCCGGCATCGAAACCGTGCCGACGCTGTACGTCAACGACCTGGATCGCGGCGCGTACATTTCGCACACCCTGCGCATCGACAACACCAAGACGCAGCTCGAGGCGCTGGTGGAGATCTATCGCATGATGCGCCCGGGCGAGCCGCCGACCAAGGACGCCGCGCAGAACCTGTTCTTCAACCTGTTCTTCACCTTCGACCGCTACGACCTGTCGGCGGTCGGCCGCATGAAGTTCAACCGCCGCGTGGGCCGCCAGGAGATCCTGGGCCCGGGCGTGCTGTACGACCACAAGTACTTCGCCGAGCGCAAGGAAGAGGCGGCGCAGACGCTGGTGCAGCAGCTGGGCGACCAGTCCGACGTGCTCGACGTGCTCAAGGTGCTGATCGACATCAAGAACGGCCACGGCACCGTGGACGACATCGACCACCTGGGCAACCGTCGCGTGCGTTCGGTCGGCGAGATGGCGGAGAACACCTTCCGCATCGGCCTGGTGCGCGTGGAGCGCGCCGTGCGCGAGCGCCTGTCGCTGGCCGAGTCCGAGGGCCTGACCCCGCAGGAACTGATCAACGCCAAGCCGGTCGCGGCGGCGGTGAAGGAGTTCTTCGGCTCCTCGCAGCTCTCGCAGTTCATGGACCAGAACAACCCGCTCTCGGAAGTGACGCACAAGCGCCGCGTCTCGGCCCTTGGCCCGGGCGGCCTGACCCGCGAGCGTGCCGGTTTCGAAGTGCGTGACGTGCACCCGACCCACTACGGTCGCGTCTGCACCATCGAGACCCCGGAAGGCCCGAACATCGGCCTGATCAACTCGCTGGCCGTGTACGCCCGCACCAACGCCTACGGCTTCCTCGAGACGCCGTACCGCAAGGTCGCCAATGGCAAGGTCACCAACACCGTCGACTACCTGTCGGCGATCGAGGAGGGCGACCACGTCATCGCGCAGGCGAACTCGCCGCTGGACAAGAACGGCGGCTTCATCGAGGACTTCGTGTCCTGCCGTTTCCGTGGCGAGTCCGAGCTGCGTCCGGCGGCCGAGGTCGACTACATGGACGTCTCGCCGATGCAGACCGTGTCGGTCGCGGCGGCGCTGGTGCCGTTCCTGGAGCACGATGACGCGAACCGCGCGCTGATGGGCGCGAACATGCAGCGCCAGGCCGTGCCGACGCTGCGCTCGCAGACCCCGCTGGTCGGTACCGGCATCGAGCGCGCCGTGGCGCGCGACTCGGGTGTCATCGTGTCCGCCAAGCGTGGCGGCGTGATCGACCAGGTCGACGCCGGCCGTATCGTCGTGCGCGTGAACGAGGAAGAGGTCGGCGACAACGACGCCGGCGTCGACATCTACACGCTGACCAAGTACACCCGCTCCAACCAGAACACCAACCTCAACCAGCGTCCGCTGGTGAACGTCGGTGACATCGTGGCGAAGGGCGATACGCTGGCGGACGGTTCGTCCACCGACCTGGGCGAGCTCGCGCTCGGCCAGAACATGCTGATCGCCTTCATGCCGTGGAACGGCTACAACTTCGAAGACTCGATCCTGCTCTCCGAGCGCGTCGTGCAGGAAGACCGCTACACCTCGATCCACATTGAGGAGCTGTCCTGCATCGCGCGCGACACCAAGCTGGGCGCCGAGGAAATCACCGCCGACATCCCGAACGTGGGCGAACAGGCGCTGGCGCGTCTGGACGAGAGCGGCATCGTCTACATCGGTGCCGAGGTCAAGGCCGGCGACATCATGGTCGGCAAGGTGACCCCGAAGGGCGAGAGCCAGCTGACTCCGGAAGAGAAGCTGCTGCGCGCGATCTTCGGTGAGAAGGCGTCCGACGTGAAGGACAGCTCGCTGCGCGTGCCGCCGGGCATGGACGGCACCGTCATCGACGTGCAGGTGTTCACCCGCGACGGCATCGAGAAGGACAAGCGCGCCAAGCAGATCGAGGAAATGGAGATCAAGCGGATCCGCAAGGATTTCGACGATCAGTTCCGCATCCTCGAAGGCGCGATCTACAACCGCATGCGCGCGCAGCTGGTTGGCCAGTCCGCGATGAGCGGTCCGGGTGGCCTCAAGCGCGGTGCGGAAATCACCGACGCCTACCTCGACGGCTTGAAGAAGGACGACTGGTTCAAGATCAACGTCAAGGACGAGAGCGTCACCGAGTTCCTCGAGCGCGCGGCCGACCAGGTCAAGCGCCACAAGGAGGAGTTCGACCGTCGCTTCAAGGAGAAGCAGGGCAAGATCACCCAGGGTGACGACCTCGCCCCGGGCGTGCTGAAGATGGTCAAGGTGTTCCTGGCCGTGAAGCGCCGCATCCAGCCGGGCGACAAGATGGCTGGTCGCCACGGCAACAAGGGCGTGGTGTCCAACGTCGTGCCCGTCGAGGACATGCCGTTCATGGCCAACGGCGAGCCGGTCGACATCGTGCTGAACCCGCTGGGCGTTCCTTCGCGTATGAACATCGGCCAGGTGCTGGAAATGCATCTGGGCTGGGCCGCCAAGGGCCTGGGCCGCAAGATCCAGCGCATGCTCGAGGCGCAGGAGAAGGTGACCAAGATCCGCGAGTTCCTGGACCAGATCTACAACAGCCACGCCGCCGGCGCGGTGCAGCACGTGGACCTGAAGACGCTGTCCGACCAGGAGATCCTGACCCTGGCGAACAACCTGCAGGAGGGCGTGCCGATGGCCACGCCGGTGTTCGACGGCGCCGAGGAAACCGAGATCAAGGCGATGCTGAAGCTGGCGGACCTGCCCACGTCGGGCCAGACCACGCTGTTCGACGGCCGCACCGGCGAGGCGTTCGATCGCCCGGTGACCGTCGGCTACATGCACTACCTGAAGCTCAACCACTTGGTCGACGACAAGATGCACGCGCGTTCGACGGGCCCGTACTCGCTGGTCACCCAGCAGCCGCTGGGCGGCAAGGCGCAGTTCGGTGGCCAGCGCTTCGGCGAAATGGAAGTCTGGGCGCTGGAAGCCTACGGCGCGGCCTACACCCTGCAGGAAATGCTGACGGTGAAGTCCGACGACGTGCAGGGCCGCAACCAGATGTACAAGAACATCGTCGACGGCAACCACGAGATGGCGGCCGGCATGCCGGAATCCTTCAACGTGCTGGTGAAGGAAATCCGCTCGCTGGGCATCGACATCGACCTGGAAGAGGTGAAGTGATCGAAAGCGGCCCCGGCGCCTGGCGCCGGGCCGCTGACCATGCCTCAGCCCGCATCACGGACCTCTACCGAATTTGCTCCGACCGGAGACACCCATGAAAGACCTGCTCAACCTTTTCAACCAGCAGCGCACCACGCCCGACTTCGACGCGATCAAGATCGCGCTGGCGTCGCCCGAGCTGATCCGCTCGTGGTCGTACGGCGAGGTGAAAAAGCCGGAGACGATCAACTACCGCACCTTCAAGCCGGAGCGTGACGGCCTGTTCTGCGCCGCCATCTTCGGCCCGGTGAAGGACTACGAGTGCCTGTGCGGCAAGTACAAGCGCATGAAGCACCGCGGCGTGGTCTGCGAGAAGTGCGGCACGGAAGTGACGCTGGCCAAGGTGCGCCGCGAGCGCATGGGCCACATCGAGCTGGCCAGCCCGACCGCGCACATCTGGTTCCTCAAGTCGCTGCCTTCGCGCATCGGCCTGATGCTGGACATGACCCTGCGCGACATCGAGCGCATCCTCTACTTCGAGGCCTACGTGGTCATCGATCCGGGCCTGACCGCGCTGGAGAAGGGTCAGCTGCTCAGCGAGGACCAGTACCTCGAAGCCACCGAGGAACACGGTGACGAATTCGACGCCCGCATGGGCGCCGAGGCGGTTTACGAGCTCCTGAAGTCGATCGACCTGCAGGGCGAAGTCATCCGCCTGAAGGAAGAGATCGCCTCGACCAATTCCGAGACCAAGCTCAAGCGCCTCACCAAGCGCGTCAAGCTGATCGAGGCCTTCCTGGAATCGGGCAACAAGCCCGAGTGGATGGTGCTGACCGTGCTGCCGGTGCTGCCGCCGGACCTGCGTCCGCTGGTGCCGCTGGACGGTGGCCGCTTCGCGACCTCCGACCTCAACGACCTGTACCGCCGCGTCATCAACCGCAACAACCGCTTGAAGCGCCTGCTCGAGCTCAATGCGCCCGACATCATCGTGCGCAACGAGAAGCGCATGCTGCAGGAGTCGGTCGATGCGCTGCTGGACAACGGCCGTCGTGGCCGTGCCATCACCGGCACCAACAAGCGTGCGCTGAAGTCGCTCGCCGACATGATCAAGGGCAAGCAGGGCCGGTTCCGCCAGAACCTGCTCGGCAAGCGCGTGGACTACTCCGGCCGCTCCGTGATCGTGGTCGGCCCGACCCTGCGCCTGCACCAGTGCGGCCTGCCCAAGAAGATGGCGCTGGAGCTGTTCAAGCCGTTCATCTTCGCCAAGCTGCAGGCCCGCGGCGAGGCCACCACCATCAAGGCGGCCAAGAAGCTGGTCGAGCGCGAAGAGCCGATGGTGTGGGACATCCTCGAAGAGGTGATCCGCGAGCATCCGGTGCTGCTCAACCGCGCGCCGACCCTGCACCGCCTCGGCATCCAGGCGTTCGAGCCGAAGCTGATCGAAGGCAAGGCGATCCAGCTGCATCCGCTGGTGTGTACCGCCTTCAACGCCGACTTCGACGGCGACCAGATGGCCGTGCACGTGCCGCTCTCGATCGAGGCGCAGCTGGAAGCGCGCGCCCTGATGATGGCGACCAACAACATCCTGTCGCCCGCCAACGGCGAGCCGATCATCGTGCCGACCCAGGACGTGGTGCTGGGCCTGTACTACATGACCCGCGAGCTGGTGAATGCCAAGGGCACCGGCATGGTGTTCTCGGGCATCTCCGAGGTGCGTCGCGCTTATGAAAACCGTGCGGTGCAGCTGCACGCCAAGGTCAAGGTGCGCCTGAAGCAGGTCACCATCGCCGACAACGGCGAGCGCACCAGCAAGGTGGCGCTGGTCGACACCACCGTCGGTCGCGCGCTGCTGGCCGAGATCATGCCCGAGGGCCTGCCCTTCGAGCTGGCCAACACCGAGCTGACCAAGAAGAACATCTCGCGCCTGATCAACGCCTGCTACCGCCGCCTCGGCCTGAAGGAAACGGTGATCTTCGCGGACCAGCTGATGTATACCGGCTTCCGCTTCGCCACCCGCGCGGGCATCTCGATCGGTATCGATGACATGATCATCCCCGACGAGAAGAAGCCGATCCTGGAAGAGGCCGAGAAGGAAGTGGTCGAGATCCAGGAGCAGTACCAATCGGGCCTGGTCACCGCCGGCGAGCGCTACAACAAGGTGGTCGACATCTGGTCGCGCACCAACGAGCTGGTCGCCAAGGCGATGATCGACGGCATCGGTACCGAGAAGGTGACCGACGCCGAGGGCAAGACGGTCAACCAGAAGTCGATGAACTCGCTCTACATCATGGCCGACTCCGGCGCGCGCGGTAGCGTGGCGCAGATCCGCCAGCTGGCCGGCATGCGCGGCCTGATGGCGCGTCCGGACGGCTCGATCATCGAGACCCCGATCAAGGCCAATTTCCGCGAAGGCCTGAACGTGCTGCAGTACTTCAACTCGACCCACGGCGCCCGTAAGGGCCTGGCGGATACCGCGCTGAAGACCGCCAACTCCGGTTACCTGACCCGTCGTCTGGTCGACGTGGCGCAGGACGTGGTGGTGACCTCGCACGATTGCGGCACCGAGGACGGCGTGCTGATGCAGCCGATCGTCGAAGGCGGCGACGTTGTCGAGCCGTTGCGCGAGCGCGTGCTTGGCCGCGTGGTGGTCGAGGACGTCTACGGTCCGGGCAACGACGACGATGCGATCGTCACCCGCGACACGCTGCTGGACGAAGCGCTTGTCGAAAAGCTGGACAAGGCCGGCGTGCAGTCGATCAAGGTCCGTTCGCCGATCACCTGCGAAGCCAGCCACGGCGTGTGCGCCCTTTGCTACGGCCGCGACCTGGCCCGTGGCCACCTGGTGAACATGGGCGAGGCCGTGGGCGTGGTCGCCGCGCAGTCGATCGGCGAGCCCGGCACCCAGCTGACCATGCGTACCTTCCACATCGGTGGCGCGGCTTCCCGTGCCGCCGCGGTGGACAACGTCTCGGTCAAGACCACCGGCACGCTGAAGTTCAACAACCTGAAGACCGTGCAGCACGCGCAGGGCCATCTGGTGGCAGTGTCGCGTTCGGGCGAGGTGTCGGTGATCGACGCCAACGGCCGTGAGCGCGAGCGCTACAAGGTCCCCTACGGCGCCACCATCTCGGTCAAGGACGGCGCGGCGGTCAAGGCCGGCCAGACCGTCGCCAACTGGGATCCGCACACCCATCCGATCGTCTCGGAAGTGGCCGGTACCGTGCGCTTCATCGACTTCCTCGATGGCGTCACCGTGCAGAGCCAGACCGACGAGCTGACCGGCCTGGAGTCGGCCGTGGTGACCGATCCGAAGCGTCGCGGTACGGCGGCCAAGGATCTACGCCCGATCGTGCGCCTGGAAGATGCCAAGGGTCGCGAGCTCAAGCTGCCCGGTACCGACGTGCCGGCGCAGTACATGCTGCCGGCCGGTGCGATCGTTTCGATCCAGAACGGCGTGGAAGTGGGCGTGGGCGACGTGGTGGCCCGTATCCCGCAGGAAACCTCCAAGACCCGCGACATCACCGGTGGTCTGCCGCGCGTCGCCGACCTGTTCGAGGCACGCAAGCCGAAGGAGCCGGCGATCCTGGCCGAGCGCTCCGGCGTGGTCAGTTTCGGCAAGGACACCAAGGGCAAGCAGCGCCTGATCATCAAGGACGCCGACGGCAACGAGCACGAGGAGCTGATCCCCAAGTGGCGCCAGGTCATCGTGTTCGAAGGCGAGCACGTGGAGAAGGGCGAGACCGTCGTGGACGGCGAGCCCAATCCGCATGACATCCTGCGCCTGCTGGGCGTGGAGCCGCTGGCCGCGTACCTGGTCAAGGAAATCCAGGACGTCTATCGCCTGCAGGGCGTGAAGATCAACGACAAGCACATCGAAGCGATCATTCGCCAGATGCTGCGCAAGGTCGAGATCACCGAGCCGGGCGAGAGCCACTATCTGCGCGGCGAGCAGGTCGAGCGCGTGCGGATCAACGAGGAGAACGATCGCGCCGAGAGCAAGGGCGAGCGTCCGGCCGAGTACCAGTCGGTGCTGCTGGGCATCACCAAGGCATCGCTGGCGACCGAGTCGTTCATCTCGGCGGCTTCCTTCCAGGAAACCACCCGCGTGCTGACCGAGGCGGCCGTCCGCGGCACCCGCGATACCTTGCGGGGTCTCAAGGAAAATGTTATTGTCGGCCGTCTGATTCCGGCAGGTACGGGTCTGGCGTACCACGCGCAGCGTCGTCGCCAGGGCGGGTTGACCGCCTCGGAACTGGAAACCCTTTCCGGTTCCTCCTCCGCGGTGAGTTTCGCGGAAGCCACTGCCGGTAGCGATGAAGGTGCCGAGTAAGCCTTGAGGGGCTTTGCTCGCTGACATACGAAATGAGGTGCACGGATGCACCTCGTGTTCGGGTCACGGACGACAGGGTGTTTTCTTGCCTGGTGCAAGGCGCCCATGTTAAATTCCCGCTTCTTGGCAGACCGAGTTTCGGTCTGCCTTTATGTTTCTCAGGAAAAGCTTCGCATGACGACAGTCAACCAGCTGGTGCGCAAGAACCGCAGCCCGAAGACCTACAAGAGCGCTTCGCCGGCCCTGCAGAGCAGCCCGCAGCGCCGCGGCGTCTGCACGCGCGTGTACACGACCACCCCGAAGAAGCCGAACTCGGCGTTGCGCAAGGTCGCCAAGGTGCGCCTGACCAACGGTTACGAGGTCATCAGCTACATCGGCGGTGAAGGCCACAACCTGCAGGAGCATTCGGTCGTGCTGATCCGCGGCGGCCGTGTGAAGGACCTGCCGGGCGTGCGCTACCACACGGTGCGCGGCAGCCTCGACTGCGCCGGCGTGACCAAGCGTCGCCAGGCCCGCTCGAAGTACGGTGCCAAGCGCCCGAAGAAGTAACCGTCGGTCGTTCTGGCGGCTCTTTATTGAAGAGTGCAGTCATGGATGGCTGCTTTTTGAAGCGGACAGGGTGTTCGCGAAGATAATGAGATGCGGCCAAGACGGTCGCTTTCGGCGCGGACGGGACGGTCCGCAAGAAAACAACGGACTCCAAACATGTCGCGTAAAGGTTCCCATCCCGCCCGCCTGGTCCTGCCGGACCCGAAGCACGGCAGCCAGCTGATCGCCCGCTTCATCAACATGGTGATGAAGAGCGGCAAGAAGTCGGTCGCCGAGAGCATCGTCTACGGCGCGCTGACCCATCTGGGTGAAAAGAATGCCGAGCCGGTGGCTCTGGTCGAGAAGGCGCTGGGCAATGTCGCTCCGGCGGTCGAAGTGAAGTCCCGCCGTGTCGGTGGCGCGACCTATCAGGTGCCGGTCGAAGTGCGTCCGGGCCGGCGCATGGCGCTGGCGATGCGCTGGGTGATCGATGCCGCCCGCAAGCGTGGCGAAACCTCGATGCCGCGCAAGCTGGCCGCCGAGCTGCTGGAAGCCTCGGAAAACCGCGGCGGCGCCATCAAGAAGCGCGAAGAGACGCACCGCATGGCGGAAGCCAACAAGGCCTTCTCGCACTACCGCTGGTAAGCGGTTTGCCTTGCCGTCGCACGCGACGGCAAGGAGCCACTCCGCCGCTCGCGGCGGATTTCTCATAAATGCTGTGGCCCGGACGGCCGCAACGAATCGAGGGCAAGGTTGCCCTGCAATAGGTAAACATCCATGGCACGCACCACTCCCATCGAGCGCTACCGCAACTTCGGCATCATGGCCCACATCGATGCCGGCAAGACCACGACCACGGAGCGCATCCTGTTCTACACCGGCGTCAGTCACAAGATTGGCGAGGTGCATGACGGTGCGGCCACCATGGACTGGATGGAGCAGGAGCAGGAGCGCGGCATCACCATCACTTCCGCGGCCACCACGGCGTTCTGGAAGGGCATGGATCGCTCGCTGCCCGAGCACCGCTTCAACATCATCGACACCCCAGGGCACGTCGACTTCACCATCGAAGTCGAGCGTTCGCTCCGCGTGCTCGACGGCGCCGTGTTCGTGCTGTGCGCGGTCGGCGGCGTGCAGCCGCAGTCCGAGACCGTGTGGCGCCAGGCCAACAAGTACAAGGTGCCGCGCCTTGCATTCGTCAACAAGATGGATCGCACCGGCGCCAACTTCTACAAGGTCGTCGACCAGCTGAAAGCGCGCCTGGGTGCCAACCCGGTGCCGATGCAGGTGCCGATCGGCGCCGAGGAGAACTTCGACGGCGTGGTCGACCTTCTCAAGATGAAGGCGATCATCTGGGACATGGAATCCCAGGGCATGAAGTTCGAGTACCAGGACATCCCGGCCGATCTCGCGGACAAGGCCGCCGAGGCGCGCAGCTACATGGTCGAATCGGCTGCCGAGGCGTCCGAGGAGCTCATGAACAAGTACCTCGAGGGCGGCGAGCTCTCGGAGGCCGAGATCGTCGAGGGCCTGCGCCAGCGCACCCTGTCCAGCGAGATCATCCCGGTCTACTGCGGCACGGCGTTCAAGAACAAGGGCGTCCAGGCGATGCTCGACGCGGTGGTGAACCTGCTGCCGTCGCCCGCCGATCGCCCGCCGGTCACCGGCGTGGACGACGACGACAAGGATGCGACCCGCACGGCGGATGACAACGCACCGTTCTCCGCGCTTGCCTTCAAGATCATGACCGATCCGTTTGTCGGCTCGCTGACCTTCTTCCGTGTTTATTCGGGCACGTTGAATGCCGGCGACCAGGTCTACAACCCGGTCAAGTCGAAGAAGGAGCGCATCGGCCGCATCCTGCAGATGCACGCGAACGAGCGTCACGAACTGAAGGAAGTCCGTGCAGGCGACATCGCCGCCGCGGTCGGCCTGAAGGACGTGACGACCGGCGATACGCTGTGCGCGCAGGACCACATCATCACCCTGGAGCGGATGACGTTCCCGGAGCCGGTGATCTCGATGGCGGTCGAGCCGAAGACCAAGTCGGACCAGGAGAAGATGGGCATCGCGCTCGGTCGCCTGGCCGCGGAGGATCCGTCCTTCCGCGTGCGTACGGACGAAGAGTCGGGCCAGACGATTATTTCGGGCATGGGCGAGCTCCACCTGGACATCCTGGTGGACCGCATGAAGCGCGAGTTCAACGTCGAGGCCAATGTCGGCAAGCCGCAGGTGGCCTACCGCGAGACGATCCGCGCCTCGGACGTCAAGTCGGACTACAAGCATGCCAAGCAGTCGGGCGGCAAGGGTCAGTACGGTCACGTGGTGATCGAGCTGTCGCCGATGACCGAGGAAGAGCGCAAGAGCCCGGACGTCAAGGACGATTTCCTGTTCGTCAACGAGATCACCGGTGGCGTTATCCCGAAGGAATTCATTCCGTCGGTGGAAAAGGGTCTGCGCGAGACGATCACCAGCGGTCCGCTGGCCGGCTTCCCGGTGGTGGGCGTCAAGACGAAGCTTGTCTTCGGTTCGTACCACGACGTCGACTCGTCCGAAATGGCGTTCAAGCTTGCCGCGTCGATGGCGTTCAAGCAGGGCTTCGCCAAGGCGAACCCGGTCCTGCTGGAGCCGGTGATGAAGGTCGAAGTGGTCACGCCGGAGGAATACGTCGGCGACGTGATGGGCGACCTGAGCCGCCGTCGCGGCCTGTTGCAGGGCCAGGACGACACGCCCTCGGGCAAGACCATCAACGCGATGGTGCCGCTGGGCGAAATGTTCGGTTATGCGACCACCATCCGCTCGCTGACCCAGGGCCGCGCCACGTTCACGATGGAGTTCGATCACTACGCCGAGGCGCCGAACAACATCGCCGAGCAAGTCATCAAGAAGGCCTGATAAGGCTTTCCTCCTTCAATAACATCGTTCTTTCCTAGAGGTTTGAAGTCATGGCAAAGGGTAAATTCGAGCGCACCAAGCCGCACGTGAACGTCGGCACGATCGGCCACGTGGACCACGGCAAGACGACGCTGACGGCGGCGCTGACCAAGGTCGGAGCCGAGCGCTTCGGTGGTGAATTCAAGGCCTACGACGCGATCGACGCGGCGCCGGAAGAGAAGGCGCGCGGCATCACGATCTCGACCGCGCACGTGGAATACGAGTCGCCGACCCGCCACTACGCGCACGTCGACTGCCCCGGCCACGCCGACTACGTCAAGAACATGATCACCGGTGCGGCGCAGATGGACGGCGCGATCCTGGTGTGCTCGGCCGCCGACGGCCCGATGCCGCAGACCCGCGAGCACATCCTGCTGTCGCGCCAGGTGGGCGTGCCCTACATCGTCGTGTTCCTGAACAAGGCCGACATGGTCGACGACGCCGAGCTGCTCGAGCTGGTCGAGATGGAAGTGCGCGAGCTGCTGTCCAAGTACGACTTCCCGGGCGACGACACCCCGATCATCAAGGGTTCGGCGCTGAAGGCGCTGGAAGGCGACCAGTCCGAGATCGGCGTGCCGGCGATCATCCAGCTGGTGGACGCGCTGGACAGCTACATCCCCGAGCCGGTGCGTGCGATCGACAAGCCGTTCCTGATGCCGGTCGAAGACGTGTTCTCGATCTCCGGCCGCGGCACCGTGGTGACCGGTCGTATCGAGCGCGGCATCATCAAGGTCGGCGACGAAGTGGAAGTGGTGGGCATCCGTGACACCCAGAAGACCACCGTCACCGGCGTGGAAATGTTCCGCAAGCTGCTGGACCAGGGTCAGGCGGGCGACAACGCCGGTCTGCTGCTGCGCGGCCTGAAGCGTGACGACGTCGAGCGCGGCCAGGTGCTGGCCAAGCCGGGCACGATCACCCCGCACACCGACTTCGAGGCCGAGGTCTATGTGCTGTCCAAGGACGAGGGTGGCCGTCATACCCCGTTCTTCAAGGGCTACCGTCCGCAGTTCTACTTCCGCACCACCGACGTGACCGGCGCGGTCACGCTGCCGGAGGGCGTGGAGATGGTTATGCCGGGCGACAACATCAAGATGGTGGTGAGCCTGATCCACCCGATCGCGATGGACGAGGGCCTGCGCTTCGCCATCCGCGAAGGCGGCCGCACCGTCGGCGCCGGCGTGGTGGCCAAGGTCATCAAGTAAGACCCAGGCGGCGGCCCCAGGGCCGCCGCCTTTTCGCGGAGGTGCCTGAAACGTTGGCATCTGGCGCGTAATCACTGCTATACTTGTCAGCTGACGGCTCCGTTGTTGCCTGGAGCCGATACCGCGAAATGAGGTACAGGACGTACTTCGAGTTCGCAGGCCGGGACGGCCCTCGCAACGTGACCATGGGGCGCAGACGACGTTCTGTTGACCTTTGTGCGTTGTGCGATTTATAATTTTCTGTCTAGGCGAGCCGTTTGTGCTCGCCTAGCTTTTTCGCCCAGTGCGCCCAGGCGTGCGAGGCCGCTCCAGAAGGGTTGTGCGGGACGGTGAGAAGCCATCCCGGAACACAGTATTTGTTCTTTCGATAACAGGACACGGTTTTATGGCGAACCAGAAGATTCGCATCCGCCTCAAGGCGTTCGATCATCGACTGATCGACCGCTCGGCCAGCGAGATCGTCGAGACGGCCAAGCGCACCGGCGCTACGGTGCTCGGCCCCATCCCGCTCCCGACCAAGATCGAGCGCTACACCATCCTGGTTTCGCCGCACGTCGACAAGGACGCGCGCGACCAGTACGAGACCCGCACCCACAAGCGTGTGCTCGACATCGTCGACCCCAACGACAAGACCGTGGACGCGCTCATGAAGCTTGACCTCGCCGCTGGCGTGGACGTCCAGATCAAGCTCGGCTGAGCGATAGACAGGATACGAAGATGAGTATCGGACTGGTTGGCCGCAAGTGCGGCATGAGCCGGCTCTTCACTGAAGACGGACGCTCGATTCCGGTGACGCTGATTGAAGCGACCCCGAACCGCGTCACCCAGCTGAAGACCGAAGACAATGATGGTTACACCGCGATCCAGGTCACCGCGGGCGTCAAGCGCGCCTCGCTGCTGACCCAGCCGCTGAAGGGGCACTACGCCAGCGCGAAGGTCGAGCCGGGTCGTGGCCTGTGGGAGTTCCGCGTCGCTGCCGAAGACCTTGGCAAGTACAGCGTCGGTGCCGAAATCAAGGCGGACGAGATCTTCTCGGCCGGCCAGATCGTCGACGTCGCCGGCGTCTCGAAGGGCAAGGGCTTCCAGGGAACCATCAAGCGCCACAACTTCTCGATGGGCGACGCGACGCACGGTAACTCGCTGTCGCACCGCGCGCCGGGTTCGATCGGTCAGCGCCAGACGCCAGGCCGTGTGTTCCCGGGCAAGAAGATGGCCGGCCACATGGGTGCGGTCAACCGCACGCAGCAGGGTCTGGAAGTGGTCAAGGTCGACGCCGAGCGTCACCTGATCGCGGTCAAGGGCGCGGTGCCGGGCGCAACCGGCGGCGACGTCGTTATCCGCCCGACCACCAAGGGTTGAGGAGAGACGCCATGGAACTGAATGTCATTGGCGCCAAGCCGCTCAGCGTGTCCGAGGAGATCTTCGGCGCCGAGCTCAAGCAGGCCCTGATCCACCAGGTGGTGGTTGCGTACCAGGCCGGCGGTCGCGCCGGTACCAAGGCGCAGCTGTCGCGCGGTGAGATGTCGGGTACCACCAAGAAGTTCAAGAAGCAGAAGGGCGGCGGCGCCCGTCACGGCGACTACCGCGCCCCGATCTTTGTCGGCGGCGGTGTCACCTTCGCGGCCAAGCCCCGCAGCTTCGAGCAGAAGGTCAACCGCAAGGCGTACCGCGTCGCGATCCGTTCGATCCTTTCCGAGCTGAATCGTCAGGACCGCCTGAAGGTCGTCGACGGCTTCGGCATCGAAGAAGCAAAGACCAAGGCGATGGTCGCCAAGCTGGCCGAGCTGCAGGTCGGCGGTCGCGTGCTGCTGGTTTCCGAGGATGCCAACGAGGCGCTGTTCCTGGCCGCGCGCAACATCCCGTACCTGCACGTGGTGGACGTGATGGCGCTGAACCCGGTCAGCCTGGTCGGCTCCGACTATGTCGTGCTGACCGCCGAGGCCGTGAAGAAGATCGAGGAATGGCTGGCATGAGCAACGAACGCATTCTCAACACGCTGCGTGCGCCGCACATCTCCGAGAAGTCCGCGCGCCTGGCCGAGAACAACCAGTACGTATTCGTGGTCGCCCCCGAGGCGACCAAGGCCGACGTCCGCGCGGCGGTGGAGCAGATGTTCGACGTCAAGGTCGAACAGGTGAACCTCGTCAACGCCAAGGGCAAGGTCAAGTCCTTCCGTTTCCGCACTGGCAATCGCCAGGGCAAGCGCAAGGCCTATGTCCGCCTCGCCGATGGCCAGTCCATCGACGTGTCGGCCAAGGCCTGAGCTCAAGGAGTTGAATTGAGATGGCACTGATCACTCACAAGCCGACCTCGCCGGGCCGCCGCGACTCCGTCAGCGTCCGCACCGAAGGCCTGCACAAGGGCGCGCCGTACGCGCCGTTGACCGAATCGCAGTCCAAGACGGGTGGCCGCAACCACTACGGTCGCATCACCACGCGCCACCGCGGCGGTGGTCACAAGCAGGCCTACCGCATCATCGATTTCAAGCGCGACAAGGAAGGCATTGCCGCCAAGGTCGAGCGCATCGAATACGATCCGAACCGCACCGCGCATATCGCGCTGCTGTGCTACGCCGATGGCGAGCGCCGCTACATCATCGCGCCGAAGGGCGTGGCGGTGGGTGACCGCCTGGTGTCCGGTTCCGACGCGCCGATCAAGGCCGGCAACAGCCTGCCGCTGCGCGCCATCCCGGTCGGTTCGACCATCCACTGCATCGAGATGAAGGCAGGCAAGGGCGCGCAGATCGCCCGCAGCGCCGGCGCCTCCGTGCAGCTGGTCGCCCGCGAATCCGGCTACGCCACGCTGCGCCTGCGCTCCGGCGAAATGCGCCGCGTGCCGGTCGATTGCCGCGCCACCATCGGTGAAGTCGGCAATTCCGAGCACAGCCTGAAGAAGCTGGGCAAGGCCGGTGCCAAGCGCTGGAAGGGCATCCGCCCGACCGTGCGCGGCGTGGTGATGAACCCGGTCGACCATCCGCATGGCGGTGGTGAAGGCCGTACCTCCGGCGGCCGTCATCCGGTCAGCCCGTGGGGTACGCCGACCAAGGGCTACAAGACCCGCAACAACAAGCGCACGCAGCAGTTCATCGTGCGTCGTCGCAAGTAACAGGAAACGATCATGCCGCGCTCCCTAAAGAAAGGTCCGTTCATCGACCTGCACCTCGCAAAGAAGGTGGAAGCCGCCGTTTCCGCCAACAACAAGCGTCCGATCAAGACCTGGTCGCGCCGCTCGATGATCCTGCCCGAAATGGTGGGCCTGACCATCGCCATCCACAACGGTCGCCAGCACGTGCCGGTACTGATCAACGAGAACATGGTCGGGCACAAGCTCGGCGAGTTCGCGGTGACCCGTACTTTCAAGGGCCACGGCGGCGACAAGAAGGGCAAGTAAGATGAGCACCGAAGCCAAAGCGATCCTGCGCAGCGCCCGCATCTCGGCGCAGAAGGCACGCCTGGTGGCTGACCTGGTCCGCGGCATGCCCGTCGGCCGCGCCAGCGACGTGCTCCAGTTCACCAACAAGAAGGCCGCCCACCTTGTCCGCAAGGTGCTGCTCTCGGCCGTCGCCAACGCCGAGAACAACCTGGGCGCCGACGTCGACGAACTGAAGGTCTCGCGCATCTTCGTGGACGAAGGTCCGTCGATGAAGCGCATGTTTGCCCGCGCCAAGGGTCGCGGTTCTCGCATCCTGAAGCGCACCAGCCACATCACCGTGGTCGTCGGCGAGTAAAGAGGACAGAAGACGATGGGTCATAAAGTTCATCCCACCGGTATCCGCCTCGGCATCGCCAAGGACTGGAATTCGAAGTGGTACGCCAACAAGGGCGATTACGCCAAGTACCTCGCGGCTGACCTCAAGGTCCGCGAGATGCTGCGCAAGAAGCTGGCACAGGCTGGCATCTCCAAGATCCAGATTGAGCGTCCGGCCAAGACCGCCCGCGTGACGATCCACACCGCCCGCCCGGGCGTGGTGATCGGCAAGAAGGGTGAGGACATCGAGAAGCTGCGCAAGGAAGTCAGCGACATGATGGGCGTCCCGGCGCACATCAATGTCAACGAAGTGCGTAAGCCCGAACTCGACGCCCAGCTGGTGGCCGAGTCGATCGCCCAGCAGCTGGAGCGCCGCATCATGTTCCGGCGCGCCATGAAGCGCGCCGTCGGCAACGCGATGCGCCTGGGCGCCCTGGGTATCAAGATCAACGTGTCCGGCCGTCTGAACGGCGCTGAGATCGCCCGTTCCGAGTGGAGCCGAGAGGGCCGCGTGCCGCTGCACACCCTGCGTGCCGACATCGACTACGGTTTTGCCGAGGCGAAGACCACCTACGGCATCATCGGCATCAAGGTGTGGGTCTACAAGGGCGAGATCTTCGATCTGGCGGCAGCGTCGCAGGAGTCGAAGGACGAGCAGTCGCAGCCGCGCCGCGAAGGTGGCGAGGGTCGTCGTGAATCGCGTCGCGAGGGCGGTGAAGGCCGCCGCGAGCGGACGGCGAAGTAAGGAGAGTTGCCATGTTGCAACCGAAGCGAACCAAATACCGCAAGCAGTTCAAGGGCCGCAACGATGGCCTGGCCCAGTGCTCGAACCTCGTCAGCTTTGGCGAGTACGGCCTGAAGGCGACCACCCACGGCGCGCTGACCGCGCGCCAGATCGAGGCGGCCCGTCGTTGCATCACCCGTTTCGTCAAGCGTGGCGGCAAGTTGTGGATCCGCGTGTTCCCGGACAAGCCGATCACCAAGAAGCCCATCGAAGTGCGTATGGGTGCCGGCAAGGGCGGCGTCGAGTTCTGGGTCGCCCCGATCCAACCGGGCCGCATGCTCTATGAAATCGAGGGCGTCGACGAGACCACGGCGCGCGAAGCGTTCCGCCTGGCCGCCGCCAAGCTCTCGGTGCAGACCCAATTCGTGACCCGGGCGGTGATGTGATGGCCACCAACGATCTGAACACCAAGTCGGCCGACGAGCTGAAGCAGCACCTGCTGGACCTGCGCAAGGAGCAGTTCAACCTGCGCATGCAGAAGGGTACCGGCCAGCTCAGCCAGCCGCACCAGCTGCGCCGCGTCCGGCGCGACATCGCCCGCACGAAGTTCGTGCTCGGCACGAAGAAGTAAGGGACCGCCGACATGAGCGACAACCAGAAGCAGGCGCGTACCCTCGAGGGTCGCGTCATCAGCAACAAGATGAACAAGACGGTCACCGTCCTGATCGAGCGCCAGGTGCAGCACGGCCTGCTGGGCAAGATCATCCGCCGGTCGACCAAGCTGCACGCGCAGGACGACATCGGTGCGAACGAGGGCGACCTGGTGCGCATCACCGAGTGCCGTCCGCTGTCCAAGACCAAGCATCACCGCGTGGTCGAAATCGTCACGCGCGCGGCCGTCTGAGGAGGGTGCAGACATGATCCAGATGCAGAGCACGCTTTCCGCGGCCGACAACAGCGGCGCCAAGGAACTGATGTGCATCAAGGTGCTCGGCGGTTCCCACCGTCGCTACGCCGCGATCGGTGACGTGATCAAGGTCACCGTGAAGGATGCGATTCCGCGCGGCAAGGTAAAGAAGGGCGAGGTCTACAACGCCGTGGTGGTGCGTACCGCCAAGGGCGTGCGCCGCGCCGATGGCTCGCTGATCCGTTTCGACGGCAATGCAGCGGTGCTCCTCAACAACAAGCTCGAGCCGATCGGCACCCGCATCTTCGGGCCGGTCACGCGTGAGCTGCGCGGCGAGAAGTTCATGAAGATCGTCTCCCTCGCGCCCGAAGTGCTTTGAGCGGAGATAAGAACCATGAACCGTATCCGCAAGGGTGATCAGGTCCTCGTGATCGCCGGCAAGAACAAGGGTCAGCGCGGTGACGTGCTGCGCGTGGATGGTGACCGCGTGTTCGTGTCCAACGCGAACATCGTCAAGCGCCACACGAAGCCGAACCCGCAGGCCAACCAGGCCGGCGGCATCGTCGAGCGCGAGGCTTCGATCCACATCTCCAATGTGCAGCCGTTCAACCCCGCCACGGGCAAGGGTGAGCGCGTGAGTGCCAAGACGCTCGAGGATGGGCGCAAGGTCCGCGTGTTCCGCTCCAATGGCGAACAGCTGGACGTGTAAGGAACAAATGTCATGACGCGCCTTGAAAGTTTTTACAAAGAACAGGTCGTTCCGAAGCTCACCGAGCGGTTCGGCTACGAGAACGTGATGCAGGTTCCGCGCATCACCAAGATCACCCTGAACATGGGTGTGGGCGAGGCTGCCGGCAACAAGAAGATTCTTGAGAACGCCGTGGCCGACATGACCAAGATCGCCGGTCAGAAGCCGATCACGACCAAGGCGCGCGTGTCCGTGGCCTCGTTCAAGATCCGCGACGGCTGGCCGATCGGCTGCAAGGTCACCTTGCGTCGCGCCAACATGTGGGAATTCCTGGATCGCCTGATCAACATCTCGCTGCCGCGTACCCGCGACTTCCGCGGTGTGTCCGGTCGCGCCTTCGATGGCCGTGGCAACTACAACTTCGGCATCAAGGAACAGATCATCTTCCCGGAAATCGACTTCGACGCGATCGACGCGATGCGTGGCATGGATATTTCCATCACCACCACCGCCAAGACCGACGAAGAAGCCAAGGCGCTGCTGGAAGCCTTCAGCTTCCCGTTCCGCAACTGATCGCGCCGAACTTAAGAGCGAGAGAAACGCAATGGCAAAGACCTCGATGGTCAACCGCGACATCAAGCGGACCAAGCTCGTCAAGAAGTACGCCGCCAAGCGCGCCGAACTGAAGGCGATCGTGGTGAACCCGAACGCCTCGTACGACGAGAAGATGGACGCGCAGACCAAGTTGCAGAAGCTGCCGCGCGACGCCAGCCCGGTGCGCCAGCGCAACCGCTGCGAACTGTCCGGTCGTCCGCGCGGCGTGTACCGCAAGTTCGGCCTGGGCCGCAACAAGCTGCGCGAAGCGACCATGCGCGGCGACGTGCCGGGCCTGCGCAAGGCCAGCTGGTAAGTCTCCAGGCGGCGGGCGTCCTTGCGCCCGCCACTCCGCAGGCCGCCTTCGCGGCTGCCCGGTGCATAAATCGCGCCGATGTTCGCTAAAAGTGGAAATAGCTGCTATAGTCGTCGGTCTGCGCAACGCAGGCTGGCTGCTTTTTGTCAGCTCACAATTTGATTGATTTCCGGTTTTATCGGATATCGGTGCACTCTGAAGGATGTTTTCATGAGCATGACTGATCCCATCGCCGATCTGTTTACGCGCATCCGCAATGCCCAGCTCTCGGGCAAGCAGGCCGTAAGCATGCCGTCGTCGAAGCTGAAGTTGGCGATCGCCAACCTCCTCAAGAACGAGGGCTACATCCTCGACGCCAAGTCTTCCGCCCAGGAAGGCAAGCCGGTGCTCGAGATCAAGCTCAAGTATTTCGAAGGCCGCCCGGCCATCGAGGCCATCTCCCGTGTTTCCCGCTCCGGCCTGCGCGTGTATCGCGGCAAGGACGAGCTGCCGAAGGTGCTCGGCGGCATGGGTATCTCGATCATTTCGACTTCCGCCGGTCTGATGACCGATGCACAGGCCCGCGCCAAGGGTCTGGGCGGCGAAGTCATCGGCCAAGTGGCGTAAGGAGTTTCCATGTCCCGCGTTGCCAAACAACCGATCAATCTGCCCAAGGGCGTGGAACTTAAGTCCGACGCCAGCGGCATTTCCGTCAAGGGCCCGAAGGGCACGCTGTCGATTCATGTCCTGCCGGGCGTGTCGGTGGCCGTCAATGACGGCGTCGCCAACATCACGCTCGCCGACGGCGCCGACGACAAGTTCGGCGGTACCGCGCGCGCCTTGCTGGCCAACATGGTCAAGGGCGTGTCCGACGGCTACGAGCGCAAGCTCGAGCTGGTCGGCGTGGGCTATCGCGCCTCGATGGCCGGCAAGGCGCTGAACCTCAGCCTGGGCTTTTCGCACCCGGTGGTGTTCAACGCGCCTGAAGGCATCACGCTCGAGACCCCGACGCAGACCGAGATCCTGATCAAGGGTACGGACAAGCAGCGCGTCGGCGAAGTTGCCGCCAAGATCCGTGGCTTCCGTCCGCCGGAACCCTACAAGGGCAAGGGCGTGCGCTATGCCGGCGAGAAGATCACCCTGAAGGAAGCCAAGAAGGCTTGAGTACGCTTTCCCTGCGTGTGGGAGCGGCCATCCATGGCCGCACTACTCACAAGAGCACTGCGTAACTACCGCCGATCCGCTTTCGAGGAACAGACAGATGAACAAGAACGAATCCCGCCTGCGTCGCGCCAAGTCCACGCGCGCCCACATCCGCAAGCTCGCCGTGGCCCGCCTGTCGGTCCATCGCACCGGTCAGCATCTTTACGCCCAGGTGTTCGACGCCTCCGGCGAAAAGGTCGTGGCGGCTGCCTCCACCGTGCAGAAGTCGGTGGCCGAAGGGCTGAAGGGCACCAAGAACCTGACCGCCGCCGCGGCGGTGGGCAAGGCCGTGGCCGAGCGTGCGCTCGCCGCGGGTATCGAGTCGGTCGCCTTTGACCGCTCCGGCTTCCGTTATCACGGTCGCATCCAGGCCCTGGCCGATGCGGCGCGCGAAGCGGGCCTGAAATTCTGAGGAACCGGGAGCGATTGCTCCTGGTCCCGTAGCACCACACACAACAACAAGCGGCCAAGCCGCAAGCAAAAGTCCCGGATGGTCCGGGCACACGGAATAGAGAAATGTCTTCGAACGATCGCGAAAATTCGGACGGCCTGCTCGAGAAGCTGATTGCCGTCAACCGCGTGGCCAAGACCGTCAAGGGTGGCCGCCAGATGAGCTTCACTGCGCTGACCGTGGTCGGCGACGGCGAAGGCAAGGTCGGTTTCGGCTATGGCAAGGCGCGTGAAGTGCCGGTTGCCATCTCCAAGGCGATGGACCGTGCCCGCCGCAACATGGTGAGCATCGACCTGAACAACGGCACCCTGTGGTACGCCATCAAGGCCAACCACGGCGCGGCTCGCGTGTTCATGCAGCCGGCTGCCGAGGGTACCGGCGTGATCGCGGGCGGCGCCATGCGTGCCGTGCTGGAAGTGGTCGGCGTCAAGAACGTGCTGGCCAAGGCGGTCGGTTCGCGCAACCCGATCAATCTGGTGCGCGCCACCATCAAGGGCCTGCAGGCGATCGCCTCGCCGAAGCGCATCGCCGCCAAGCGTGGCAAGACCGTGGAAGAGGTGATGGGCAATGGCTAAGAACAACGACACCGCCGCCACCGTGCGCGTGCGCCTGGTCAAGGGCCTGCGCGGCGTGCAGGGGCGTCACCGTCTCAGCGTCAAGGCGCTGGGTCTGAACAAGCTCAATGATGTCCGTGAACTGAAGGACAGCCCGCAGGTGCGTGGCCTGATCAACACGGTCTATTACCTGGTCCGGGTCGAGGAGTAATCATCATGCGTCTCAACGACATCAAGCCGGCTGCCGGTGCGCGCAAGACGCGCCTGCGCGTCGGTCGCGGTATCGGTTCGGGCCTGGGCAAGACTGCCGGCCGCGGCCACAAGGGTCAGCACGCCCGCGCCGGCGGCACCCACAAGTTCGGCTTCGAAGGCGGCCAGATGCCGCTGCAGCGTCGCCTGCCCAAGGTCGGCTTCCGCTCGAAGAAGAAGGCCGAGAGCCAGGAAGTGTTCCTGTACCAGCTTGCCAACCTGAAGGCGGACGTGATCGACCCGATCGCGCTGCACCAGGCGGGTCTGGTCGACAGCAAGGCGAAGAAGATCAAGGTCGTCGCCAAGGGCGAAATCGGCCGCGCGGTCAAGCTCTCCGGCGTGCTCGCCACGGCCGGTGCCAAGGCGGCCATCGAGGCTGCCGGCGGCAGCGTGGAGTAAGACGGTGGCGCAAGCCCAGGGCAATGCGCTCGGCGCGCTCGGCAAGCTGACGGAACTCCGCCAGCGCATCTTCTTCGTGATCGGTGCGCTGGTCGTCTTCCGTCTTGGCTCGTTCATTCCGGTGCCGGGCGTCAACCCGGAAGCCATGACGCGCCTGATCCAGGGCGGCGGTGGCCTGCTGAACATGTTCAACATGTTCTCCGGCGGGTCGCTCCAGCGCTTCTCGGTGTTCGCGCTAGGCGTGGTGCCGTACATCTCCGCGTCGATCGTGGTGCAGATGATGGGTTCGGTGGTACCGAGCCTTCAGGCGCTGCGCAAAGAAGGCGAGGCGGGTCGTCGCACGATGACCATGTACACGCGCTTCGGTACGGTGGGTCTGTCCGCGTTCCAGGCATTCGGTATCGCCGCGGCGCTGCAGTCTCAGACGGCTGCGGGCGGTGCGCCGGTGGTCTATACCCCCGGTTTCGGCTTCATCCTGGCGTCGGTCGTCGGTCTCACCGCCGGTTCGATGTTCCTGATGTGGCTGGGCGAGCAGATCACCGAGCGCGGTATCGGCAACGGGATTTCGCTGCTGATCTTCGCCGGCATCGTGGCGGGTCTCCCCGGCGCGGTGTCCAGCACCCTGGGCATGGCCAGCAATGGCGAGTTGTCGGTGCTGCGCCTGATCATGGTGGTGGGTCTGGTGCTGGCGGTAACTGCCTTCGTGGTGTTCATGGAGCGCGCCCAGCGGCGCATCACCGTGAATTACGCAAGGCGGTCCGGTGGGCAGCGGGCGTACATGAACCAGACCTCGCACCTGCCGCTGAAGATCAACATGTCGGGCGTGATCCCGCCGATCTTCGCCTCGAGTCTGCTGATGTTTCCGGCGACCGCGGTGAGCTGGTTCGGTGCCGGTCACCAGTCGCGCTGGCTGCAGAGCCTGACCCAGGCGATCGCTCCGGGCCAGCCGCTGTACGAGATCGTCTACGCGGTACTGGTGATCGTGTTCGCCTTCTTCTATACGGCGATCGTCTTCAACTCGCAGGAAACGGCCGACAACCTCAAGCGGTCGGGTGCACTGATCCCGGGTATCCGTCCGGGCCGGGCCACCGGCGAGTACATCGACGGCGTGATGACCAGGCTGACGGGCGTGGGTGCGATTTACCTGGTGCTGGTGTGCCTGGTGCCCACGTTCATGCAGAACTACTGGCACGTTCCGTTCTATTTCGGCGGCACATCGCTGCTGATCATCGTGGTGGTGGTCATGGACTTTACCGCCCAGGTGCAGGCGCATCTGGTCAGCCATCAGTACGAAAGTCTGCTCAAGAAGGCTAACCTCCGCCGCAGCTAGTGGCTGCTGGGGCGGTGGAGGCGGGTCACGTCGGAAGGCGGGCGGCACAGCGCCGCAGGGCTTTCCTGTTAGGGTAATTCAGGTTAAAATTGCGCGTTTACCGCGCAAGAAACGCATCGGAGAAAGTACATCATGGCGCGCATCGCGGGTGTCAATTTGCCGGTCCAGAAGCATGTCTGGGTTGGCCTGCAGAGCATCTACGGCATCGGCCGCAGCCGGGCCAAGAAGGTCTGTGCGGATGCCGGGGTGGTTCCGACCACGCCGATCAAATCCCTCAGCGAGGGCGAGGTGGAGAAGCTCCGCCACGAAATCGGCAAGTACGTTGTCGAGGGCGACCTCCGCCGTGAGGTGGGTATCGCCATCAAGCGCCTGATGGACCTGGGCACCTATCGTGGCCTGCGCCACCGTCGCGGCCTGCCGGTGCGCGGTCAGCGCACGCGTACCAATGCACGCACCCGCAAGGGTCCGCGTCGCGCGATCAAGAAGTAACGGATTCCAATTATGGCCAAGCCTGTCAAGACCAAGAAGAAGATCAAGCGCGTTGTCACGGATGCCGTGGCCCACGTGCAGGCCTCCTTCAACAACACCATCGTCACCATCACCGACCGCCAGGGCAACGCGCTGTCGTGGGCGACTGCCGGCGGCGCGGGTTTCCGCGGTTCGCGCAAGTCCACCCCGTTCGCTGCCCAGGTCGCTGCCGAGAAGGCTGGCCGCGCGGCCGGCGATTACGGCGTGAAGACCGTGGAAGTCCGAATCAAGGGCCCCGGCCCGGGCCGCGAGTCGGCCGTGCGTTCGCTGAACGCGCTGGGTTACAAGGTCCTGAACATCATCGATGTCACGCCGATCCCGCATAACGGCTGCCGTCCCCCCAAGAAGCGTCGAGTCTAAGGAGTAACCCATGGCCCGTTATCGTGGAGCTACCTGCAAGCTCGCCCGCCGCGAGGGTGCGGATCTCAGCCTGAAGAGCCCGGCGCGTGCGCTGGACTCCAAGTGCAAGCTTGAAAACAAGCCCGGCCAGCATGGCGCCAACAAGCGCATGCGCATGTCCGACTACGCCGTCCAGCTGCGCGAGAAGCAGAAGGTCAA
Organism: Frateuria sp. GZRe14; assembly: GCF_051900395.1. Lineage (NCBI taxonomy): Bacteria > Pseudomonadati > Pseudomonadota > Gammaproteobacteria > Lysobacterales > Rhodanobacteraceae > Frateuria > Frateuria sp. GZRe14. The sequence goes on from NZ_JBHZGJ010000001.1 coordinate 1,091,810, forward strand.
GCGCATCTATGGCGTGCTCGAGCGCCAGTTCAGCAACTACTACACCAAGGCGTCGACCCTCAAGGGCAACACCGGTGAGAATCTGCTGCGCCTGCTCGAGAGCCGTCTGGACAACGTCGTCTACCGCATGGGCTTCGCGGTGACCCGCGCCCAGGCCCGCCAGCTCGTCGCCCACAAGGCGGTGCTGGTCAACGGCAAGAAGGTCAACATCCCTTCGTACCAGGTCAAGCCTGGCGACGAGGTTGCGCTGACCGAGCGCGCCCGCAGCCAGCTGCGCGTGCAGGAAGCGGCGACCGTGTTCGACACCATGGACCTGCGTCCGATCTGGCTCGAAGTCGATGCCAAGAAGTTCACTGGCACCTTCAAGTCGATGCCCGACCGCGGCGATCTGCCGTCGGACATCAACGAAGCCCTGATCGTCGAGCTGTATTCGAAGTAATTACCGGAGCCCTGCATGGCAGTTTCGTCAACTAGTGTGCTGCGGCCTCGTGGCCTCAGCGTCGAGCAGCTCGGAGCCAACCGCGCCAAGGTGGTGGTGGAGCCGCTCGAGCGTGGCTTCGGCCACACCCTGGGCAACGCGCTGCGCCGCGTGCTGCTCTCGTCGATCCCGGGCAGCGCCATCATCGAAGTGGAGATCGATGGCGTGCTGCACGAGTACACCACCCTTGAAGGTCTGCAGGAGGACGTGATCGAAGTCCTGCTCAACCTCAAGGACGTGGCCATCCGTCAGCACTCCGGCGACGAGGTCACCCTGACCCTGTCGAAGAAGGGCAAAGGCGTGGTCACGGCCGGCGACATCGTCGTCGACCATACCGTGGAAATCGTCAATCCCGAACACGTGATCTGCCACCTGACCAAGGACATCGCGCTCAACATGCGCCTGAAGGTGCGTCGCGGCGTCGGCTACCAGCCGGCCAGCGCGCGCCAGCATCCGGACGACGAAGCGCGTCCGATCGGCCGCCTGCAGCTCGATGCCTCCTTCGCTCCGGTGCTGCGTGTGGCCTATGAGGTCGACGCGGCGCGCGTGGAACAGCGCACCAACCTCGACAAACTGGTGCTCGACATCGAGACCAACGGCACCATCGGTGCGGAAGACGCGGTCCGCAAGGCCGCCGAGATCCTCAACGACCAGCTGTCGGTGTTCGGCGATTTCTCGCGTCGCGAGAGCGCTTCGGACAAGGCGGAGAAGGGCGGTTTCGACCCGCTGCTGCTGCGCCCGATCGACGACCTGGAGCTGACCGTGCGTTCGGCCAACTGCCTCAAGGCCGAGAGCATCTACTACATCGGCGACCTGGTGCAGAAGACCGAAGTCGAGCTTCTCAAGACTCCCAACCTGGGCAAGAAGTCGCTCACCGAGATCAAGGACGTGCTCGGTTCGCGCGGTCTGGCTCTCGGCATGAAGTTGGAAAACTGGCCGCCGCCGGGCCTTTCGCACGGCATGCAGCTGGGTTGATGTTTGCGGCGGCGATCGCGAGATCGCCGCCGGCGTTTCAAGCTGGCGGGTTCCGACCGGTTCGTGCCAGTCCTTGTTGAGCGGTCGTTTTGACCGCCCGTTGTGGGACCTGCTTGGTCCCAAGCGGTCCTTGCGATCGCCAGAGCAATAGACGGCCATTCATGGTCGCACTTCTCACGAGAGCCTGTTCTCAAAGGGCTCGGAACAGCGGGCAACCGCGGAAAGCCGGACACAACCGCCGGTTTTTCATAACAACAGACTGAAGAGAGTTCTCACCATGCGCCACCAGAAATCGGGCCGCAAGCTCAATCGCACCAGCTCGCACCGCGAAGCCATGTTCAAGAACATGGCCGCCTCGCTGATCAAGCATGAGCTGATTCGCACCACCCTGCCCAAGGCCAAGGAACTGCGCCGCGTCGCCGAGCCGCTGATCACGCTGGCCAAGGCCGATGGCGTCGCCAACCGCCGCCTCGCCTTCTCGCGCCTGCGCGACAAGGAAGCCGTGGGCAAGCTGTTCGTCGAACTGGGCCCGCGCTACCGCGAGCGTCCCGGCGGCTACCTGCGCATTCTCAAGTGCGGCTTCCGCCCGGGCGACAATGCCCCGATGGCCTACGTGGAGCTGGTCGACCGCCCGCAGAACGCCACGGCGGCCGAGGCCGAGTAAGCCTCCTGATATTCGGGCGTCCAGACGTCCAAACACGAAACCCTGGCCGGGCAACCTGCCGGGGTTTTTTGTTTTTCGGGACCGCTTGCTGACAGCGCCCCGGCAAGCGGGTAATGTCGACTTTCCGCAACGCAACAATCCGCCATGAACCCTCTGCACTGGTCGTACCGCATCAGCTTCCTCTTGGGCTTCGTCGTCTGCGCGGCCCTGCTCGGCTTTGCGCTGTACACCGAGTACGCGTGGGGGCTTGTCCCCTGCCCGCTGTGCATCTTCCAGCGCATCGGCTTCCTGGTGATGGCAGTTTTCTTCCTGATCGGCGCACTGCACGCGCCGCGGCGGGGGCTGCGTTGGATGTACACCGCCGGTGTGTTGACGGGGGCCTTGTGGGGCATCGCCGTGGCGGGTCGGCATTTGTGGATCCAGTCGCTGCCGGCCGACCAGGTGCCTTCGTGCGGGCCACCGCTCGATTACATGTTCGACGCCTTCCCGTTCGCGCAGGTGCTGCGCATGGTGTTTACCGGCTCGGGCGAATGCGCCAAGGTCGAGCCTGTTCTCGGACTGCCGATGCCCGCCTGGACCCTGCTGTGGTTCGTGCTGTTGGCGATCCTCGCACTCGTCGCCACCGCGCGTCGCCGCAATAGCTGACCGGACATCCTCGTGAACAACCGACCGAACCGATTGGCCGAACTGCCCGCAGACTGGACACCGGCATCGTGGCAGCGACGCGTGGCATTGCAGCAGCCGCAATACCTGGATGCGGCGGAACTGGCGCGGGCCACGACGCAACTGGCCGCGCTGCCGCCCCTGGTGACTTCCTGGGAAGTGCTTGCGCTCAAGCAGGCCTTGGCCGAAGCGCAAGACGGCGAGCGGTTCCTGCTGCAAGGCGGCGACTGCGCCGAGAGTTTCGCAGACTGCACCAGTCCGGTGATTTCCAACCGGCTCAAGGTCTTGTTGCAGATGAGCCTGGTGCTCGTGCATGGGCTGAAGAAACCCGTGCTGCGCGTTGGCCGGTTCGCAGGCCAGTACGCCAAGCCGCGTTCGGCCGACACGGAGACGCGCGACGGCGTGACGCTCCCCAGTTTTCGCGGCGACGTGGTCAACGGTCCGGCCTTCACCGCCGAGGCGCGCCGCGCCGATCCGCAGCGATTGATCCAGGCCCATGCGCACTCCGCGTTGACCATGAACTTCGTGCGTGCCCTGATCGACGGCGGCTTTGCCGACCTGCATCATCCCGAATACTGGGATCTGGCCTGGGTCGAGCATTCACCGCTGGCCGCCGACTACCGGCGCATGGTCGCCGCCATCGGCGACTCGCTGCGCTTCATGGAAACCCTCGCCGGCCCCATTGCCAGCTTTTCGCGGGTGGATTTTTTCACCTCGCACGAGGCGCTGCTGCTGCACTACGAGCAAGCACTGACCCGCGAGGTGCCGCGCAATCCCGGCTGGTTCAACCTGTCCACGCACTTCCCCTGGATCGGCATGCGCACGGCTGCGCTGGACGGTGCGCACGTGGAGTACTTCCGCGGTATCCGCAACCCGGTCGCGGTGAAGGTCGGTCCTTCGGTCACCGCCGATCAGTTGCTACCGCTGATCGACGCGCTCAACCCGCACGACGAACCCGGACGGTTGACCCTGATCCATCGCATGGGCAACGCCGGCATCGCCCGTGCGCTGCCGCCGCTGCTGGAGGCGGTCAGGCGCGAGGGGCGGCGTGTGCTGTGGGTGGCCGATCCGATGCACGGCAATACCGAAAGCACTTCCAACGGCTACAAGACTCGCCGCTTCGACAATATCCGTGGCGAGCTTGACCAGGCATTCGACATCCATGCGGCGTCCGGCACGCGGCTGGGCGGTGTGCATCTGGAACTGACCGGTGAGGATGTCACCGAATGCATGGGCGGCGCGCGCGACCTGTCCGAGTCGGATCTCAAGCGCGCGTACAAGTCGATGGTCGATCCAAGGCTCAATTACGAGCAGTCGCTGGAGCTGGCCATGCTTATCGTGCGCAAGTCCGAGGGTGCCGGCGGCTGATGCCGGCCTGTCGCATGATTGCCCAGTCATCCCGCCCATGGAGGAAAGGGGGTTGACCGAAGGGCGTTGAGGTCCTTTCGTTCAATAAAGGGAAAAGCAAAAGGGAAAGCCCGCTCTTGCCCGGGCGCCTACGAGGAGCCTCGGTAGGCTGCGGACGGCCGACCAGCTCGCTCACGCCTGCAGCGACTGTTGCGCTAGTGCAGTGTCAATCCCCACCGATCTGCCCGGGGCAGGCCGTGCCTCGCCGGATCGAGCGACAAGGCCACGAAACGCGCCCGACCGACGATCTCCTCGCGGGGTACGAAACCGAAGAACCGCGAGTCATAGCTGTCGTCGCGGTTGTCCCCCATGGCGAGGTAATGCCCCGCCGTTACGGTGACGGGGCCGTAGTTGCTGGCGGGGCTCGGCAGGTAGCGCGACAGCCGGACGAGATGGCCGGGTCCGTCCAGCGATTCCACCGCATAGCTGGCCGGTAGCGCCCGGTCCGCCGCGATGCCTGCCACGCGGGCGGGCTGGTAACGTGCCGCGTGCCCGTTGACGTAGAGCACGTTGCCGCGCAGCGCGACGGTATCGCCCGGCAGGCCGATCACGCGCTTGACCAGCCGCTCGCCGGTCGCGGCGGAGTCGATGATCACGATGTCTCCGCGCTGCGGGTCCGCCCGGTGCAGCAGGGAGACATGGGTGAACGGCAGCCGCAGGTCGTAGGCCATCCGGTCGACCACGATGCGGTCGCCGATGCGGATGGTCGGTTGCATCGAACCGGTGGGAACGGTGTTCCAGTCGGCCAGCGCGCTGCGGAACATCAGCATGCCGAGCAGAAAAAGAAAGAAGCCGCGGTTGCGCAGCAGGAAGCGCGAAAAAGCGTGCATGGCCATGTCCTTGCCAGGGAGGCCGGTGTCAGACCGCCGTCGGGCTCGACGGTTCCCTCATCGGCAACATCCCTTTTGGGCCTGGACCGGCGGGCACGGCACGTCGCCCCAGGAGCAGAACACGCAGCAGTCGCCGGGCTTCGGCTTGAGCAACGCACCGCAGCCGGGGCAGTCGTGGAAGAACAGGCAGGCGTCGGTCGGCATGGTTTCCACCGACCGATGCCCACAACGCGGGCAGGTCAACGTGCTTTGCAGGCGCGGCTGCACGGCGCTCAGGGCAAGCCCGCCACCGACTTGCCGCCCACCGTATCCAGGAAGCGCGGCGGCTGCCAGGCCCGGGCATGCTGCTCGAAGCCGTAGGCGATCGAGATCAGCGTGGGCTCGCTCCACCTGGCGCCGAACAGCACGATGCCGACCGGCAGGTCGTGCGCGAATCCCGCTGGCACGGTGATGGATGGATAGCCCGCCACCGCCGCGGGCTGCGACGCGCCACCCACGGTCGGATCGCCGCTGACGATGTGGTCGCCGAGCACCGGGTCGGTGACGAAGGCCGGTCCCCAGGACGGTGCGAGCAGGGCGTCCAGGTGGTCCTTGGTCAGCGCCGCGTCGATGCCCTCGGGCCCGGCCAGCCGTTTCGCCTTGGCCAGCGCATCGGTGTAGTTCTTATCGGTCAGCGGACCCTTGCCCTGCGCTTGTTCGAACAGTTCCTGGTCGAACCAGGGCATCTCCTGTTCGGCATGCGCCTTGTCGAACGCGATCAGGTCGGCCAGCGTCTTCACCTTGAGGTTCGGTCGCGTGGCGAGATAGGCATTGATGTCGTGCTTGAACTCGTACAGCAGCACGGTCATTTCCGGTCCCCCCAGATCCGCCAGGTGGGGCACGGTTACCGGGTCCACGATGACCGCGCCCTGTGCCTTCATCAGCGCGATCGCCTGCTCGAGCACGCGATCGGCATTGGGCTCGGCGCCGGCGAGCTGGCGCACCACGCCGATGCGCTTGCCCTTGAGGCCGTTGGGGTCGAGGAAGCGGGTGTAGTCGGTGGCGTGCTTGTCGGCCTCGGCCGTGGCCGGATCGCGCGGATCGCTGCCCGCGATCACGCTCAGCAGCGCCGCGGCGTCGGCCACGCTGCGCGCCATCGGGCCGGCGGTGTCCTGGCTGTGCGCGATCGGCACGACGCCGCTGCGGCTGACCAGGCCCAGCGTCGGCTTGATGCCGACGATGCCGTTGCTAGCGGCCGGACAGATGATCGAGCCGTCCGTCTCGGTGCCGATCGCCACGGTCACCAGGCCCGCCGCCACCGCCGCGCCGGAACCGGCGCTGGAACCGCATGGGTTGCGATCGAGCACGTAGGGGTTCTTCGTCTGCCCGCCGCGACCGCTCCAGCCGCTGCTGGCGTGGTTGGAACGGAAGTTGGCCCACTCGCTCAGGTTGGTCTTGCCCAGCACCAGCGCGCCGGCCTTGCGCAGCCGCTCGACCAGTCCCGCGTCGCGGGGCGCCGGAGCGTCGGTGAGCGCCAGCGAGCCGGCGGTCGTGAGCATGCGGTCGCCGGTGTCGATGTTGTCCTTGAGCAGCACCGGCACGCCGTACAGCGGCCCGCGCTTGGCCTTGGCGCGCCCGGCATCCAGCGCCGCGGCAAGCTTGAGCGCGTCCGGATTGGTTTCGATCACCGACCGCAGCGTGGGCCCGGCCTGGTCGAGCTGCGCGATGCGGTCGAGGAACTGCCGCGCCAGCGTACGACTGTCCAGCGTGCCGGCGTCCATCTGCTGCTGCAATTGGTCGATCGAGGCGAAGGCCAGCGGTTGGGCCGGTTGGGCCGCCATCGCCGGGGCGGCGAGCAACAGGGCGATGAGCGGGGCAAGGCGGGCGGGCGAGGGTTTCACGGCGGCCTCCGGTGGGTCGGTGTGCAATGGCGCATGACGGTGCGGCATGGTGTCGCGCTGACGCAGCATATCCTTCCCGCGCGCCGGTCGCGCATCAGACGCTACCTATAATCCGACGCATGAGCCTGCTTTCCTCCGTGTGCCTGGCGCCGGCCATCCTGGTTGTCGCGCTGTTCGCCACCGTCGCCCGGGCCGCCGATGCCCCGACCGTGCCCGATACCCTCAAGCAGCGCATCGCCGCCTGCACCGCCTGTCATGGCGAGCACGGCGAGGGTACGCCCGAGAGCGGCTTCTTCCCGCGCCTGGCCGGCAAGCCGGCTGGCTACCTGGCGCGGCAGATCCGCAATTTCCAGGATGGCCTGCGCAAGTACGCGCCGATGGAATACACGGTGCGCGGACTGACGCCCGAATACATGCACGAGATCGCCGTCTACTTCGCCGCGCAACAGGTGCCCTACCAGCCCTCGCCGCTGCCGCGCGTCACCGATGCGATCCTCGAGCGCGGCCAGGTGTTGGCGACCCAGGGCGATCCGGCGCGCAAGGTGCCGGCCTGTGCTGCCTGCCACGGCGAGCGCCTGACCGGCGTGGAACCGGATATTCCCGGGCTGATCGGCCTCCCCTACGACTACATCAGCGCCCAATTGGGCGCGTGGCGCACCCACACTCGCGCGATGGTGGCCCCCGATTGCATGGCGGCCATCGCCAGCCGCCTGAGCGAGGCGGACATCACCGCGGTATCGGCCTGGCTGGCCAGCCATGAGGTGCCCGCCGACACCCATGCCCAGCCGGCCGGATCAGTGAAGCCTCCATTGGCCTGCGGTGTCCTGGGCACGAAGGATGCGAAGCGATGAAGTGGCTGTTGCGTGCGTTTTTCGCCTTGCTGGTGCTGGCCGTAGCCGTCCTGGCCTGGTGGTTGTCCGCGCGCCACCACGCCGCCTTGCCGCCCTCGCAGACCACTGCGGCCAGGTTGCAGGAACCTGCGTTGATCGCCCGCGGCGCGTACCTCGCGACGGTCGGCGACTGCGCGGCTTGCCACACCGCCCAAGGCGGCAAGCCATACGCCGGCGGGCGCGCGCTGCCCACCCCGTTCGGCGACGTTCCCGCACCCAACCTCACGCCCGACGATGCCACGGGACTGGGGCAGTGGTCGTTCGACGCGTTCTGGCGCGCGCTGCACGAAGGCATCGGGAGGGACGGCCACGCGCTTTATCCGGCCTTCCCTTACACCTCCTACACGCGGGTGAGCCGCGAGGACGCGTTCGCCCTGTTCGCCTACCTCAGGACCCTGCCGCCGGTACGCAACCATACGGCCGCGCCATCGCTGCGTTTTCCCTACGACCTGCGGGCGGGCCTGACCACCTGGCGCACGCTCTATTTCCGCCCCGGCGAATTCGTGCCTGATCCGAAGCAGTCGGCCGAATGGAATCGCGGCGCCTACCTGGTGCAGGGCCTGGGCCACTGCAACGAGTGCCACGTCGCGCGCGACAACCTCGGCGGCCTGCCCAGCAACGAGACGCTCACCGGCGGACAGATTCCCGCGCAGAACTGGTACGCCCCGGATCTGAGTACCCACGCCCACGGTGGTCTGGAAGGCTGGGGTACGGACGACATCGTGACCTTGCTCAGGACCGGGCAGTCCCGCAAGGGAGCAGCCTTCGGTCCGATGGCCGACGTGGTCATGCAGAGCACGCAGCACATGCATGAAGAGGACCTGCGCGCCATCGCGGTTTACCTGCAGTCGCTGCCGCCGCGTCCCGCGCCCGCCAACAAGGGCAGCCAGGTCGACGCCACCGCGCTGCTCGACCGCGGCGCCGGTGTGTATGGCCGACAGTGCGCCAGTTGCCATGGCAAGGACGGCCGGGGCGTGGCGGGCGTGTACCCGCCGCTGGCCGGCAACACCTCGGTGACCGAACCGACCGGCATCAATGCCATCCGCATCGTGCTGCTCGGTGGTTTCTCACCCACCACCGCCGCCCACCCGCGTCCCTACTCGATGCCCCCGTTCGCCCAGCAACTGAGCGATGGTGACGTGGCCTCGGTAGTCAGCTACATCCGCCACGCCTGGGACAACAATGCCGCTCCGGTGATGGAGCGTGACGTCGCCGCGTATCGACACACGCCTGTCGAATAACAAGCCGGCGGGGCTGTCGCGGGGCGGCCGCCGCGCGGGCCGCACGCTATCCGGCGGCCAGTCTTGCCAGTGCGCGCCAGGGCTCGAGGTCCCAGTGCCCGCGCGCCTGGCCCGAAGGCGAGGGCAGGGTGACCACGCGGGTTTGTCCGATCCGCTCGGGTTGCAATCCACAATCCCCGATCGGCCGGCCAAGCGCCGCGCGCGCGGCGGTCTTGCTGGTAAAGGCGAGCAGCCGCGGTTGGAAGCGTTCGATCTTGGCGAGCAGCGCGGGGACGTCGAACGCATCGCGCGGCAGATCGGCATCGTTGCCGCTGTGACGCTTGGCAAGGTCGGTGAGGCCGATGCCCAGGTCCAGCAATTGCGGGTACTCGGTCGGTCGGAGGCGACGCGGCGTGATGCTGGCCTCGAACAGCGCGCGCCAGAACAGATTGCCTGGGTGCGCGTAGTACGCGCCCTCGCGCGCCGAGCGCTCGCCGGCCGCGGTGCCGCAGAACACCAGCGCAAGGCCCGGACGCAGCAGGTCGGGCAGTACGTGCTGCTCAGCCGGTAGCTTCATCGAGCATGAAATCGGTGAACTGGAAACGCTCGTCACGCAACACCGACTCGCCGCGGCGCAGGCGCAGGTCGCGCGTGAAGAGCGGGCCGCCGTAGCTCAGCGTGTGGAATTCGCCGCGCTCGCCGCAGGAATCTACGCCAGCGGGCAGGCTGTCGAGCAGGGCGCCGTCGTAGGGGCGGCCGCAGTACTCCGCCGCCAGCTGGTGCGTATCCACGCAGCAAAGCAGCGCGCGATGCCCTTGGCCCACGAAGCGGCGCGACAGCGCCTCGGTATCCTCGCCCCAGATCGGAAACACCGCTCGCCACTCGGCGCGCCCGAGCTGGCGCACGCGGTAGTCGCGCACGTCCTGCAGGAACAGGTCACCGAAGGCGCAGTGGCGAATGCCTGGCCAGCGCATGCGCGCCTCGGCGAGCGCGTGTTCGTGCGCCGCTTCGTAGGCCTCGTTGCTGCCGGGCCAGTCCATCTCCACTTCCAGCAGCGGCAGGCCCAGCGCATCGGCCTGCGCGAGCAGGATGTCGCGGCGCACGCCGTGCATGGCGATGCGCCCGTAGGTGCGATTGACGGTCGTCAACAGCGCGGCGACCTGCCACTGCGGATCGGCGCGCAGCCGCTCAAGGGCCATCAGGCAGTCCTTGCCGCCGCTCCATGCGAGGAGGATGGGAGTCGCAGTCATCGTCCTACTCTACGGCACGCCGAACTCCGCAGGTGGACTTCGGCTCATGCTGCCGGTGAGCGAAGAGCGGGAGGGTAATGTCCACACCTACGGTGTCAGGCTGGCCGTCTGAACGTTCCGCCTATGGCCTGCCCACGCGGCGTGGACGCGCGGACGGGCAGGGTTGGGGGATGACGGAAAACCTGCTGGAGATATGGAACCACCAGCCCTGGGTCCGCCTGGGCGTGACGGTAGTCGTGGCCTTGCTGGTTGCGATCGTCGTCCACCGGCTGGTGCGTGCGTTGCTGTGGCGCTTCAGCGAGGGCCATCCGATGGCGCGCGAAATGCTCAGGCAGGCGCGTTCGCCGATGGGTTGGCTGGTTCCTTTGCTGGTGCTCGTGGTGGCGTTGCATACGCGACCGGAAGCGGATCAGTTGCGCGTGGCCGGAACCGCCGAACAGATCCTGGTGATCGCCCTGATCGCGGTGGCCACCTGGCTGGGCGTGCGCTGCATCAACGCGGTCGAGTTCTTCTTCTGCCGGCGCTTTCCGGTCAACACCGAGAACAACCTGCGCGCGCGGCGGGTGCTTACCCAGGCGCGCGTACTGGGACGCACGGGCTCGGTGTTGCTGATCCTCATCGGCCTGGCCGCCTGCCTGATGATGATCCCCGGCGTGCGCCAGATCGGCGCCAGCCTGCTCGCCTCGGCTGGCTTGGCGGGGCTGGCCGTGGGCCTGGCCGCCAAGCCGGTGCTGAGCAACCTGATCGCCGGCCTGCAGATCGCCATCACCCAGCCGATCCGGCTGGACGACGTGGTGATCATCGAAGGCGAGTGGGGCCGCATCGAGGAGATCACCGGCACCTACGTGGTGGTGCGCATCTGGGACGAGCGGCGGCTGGTGGTGCCGCTGAACTGGTTCATCGAGAACCCTTTTCAGAACTGGACGCGCACCAGTTCGCAGCTGATCGGCACCGTTTACCTGTGGCTGGACTACCGCGTGCCGCTGGAACCGCTGCGCGAGGAGGTCAGGCGCTTGTGCAAGGAAGCGACGCAGTGGGATGGGCGCGTCTGCGTGCTGCAAGTGACCGACACTACCGATCGCACGCTGCAGATACGCATCCTCGCCAGTTCGGCCGACTCGGGCAGCAATTTCGATCTGCGCTGCCATGTGCGCGAGGGGATGATCGCGTTCGTCCAGCAGCACTATCCGGACAGCCTGCCGCGGATGCGCGCGGAGGTAGGAGAACCGCCGGGAGTGGTCGACCAGCTACGAGAACATCCGTAGGTGGGCTAGAGCCCACCGCCGCCCAGTGGAAAGCCCGGTGGGCCGCACCCTTCGGTGCTCAGTTCAACGCCCATGCCAGCCGTGCATGGACCCGGCCGTCGCGGAGTTCGAAGCACAGCTCCATGCCGAGCGCTTCGGCCGCGGCGTGCGCGAGTGCCAGCCCCAGGCCCGCATGCCCGGCGTGTGGCGGCTGCTTGCGCCAGAAGCGTTGGCCGAAGCGCGCGAGGTCGGCCGGTTCCAGTTCGGGTGCGGCGTTGCTTATGCGCAGGCTCTCGGCATCCAGGTCGATCCGCACCGTATCGCCGGCGGGCGCATAGGCGCGGGCGTTGCCGAGCAGGTTTCCCAGCACGACCTCCAGCAACGCCGGATCGGTGTACAGGCTGGCCGGCGGCCTGCCTGACACGGACAGCGCAACGCCCCGTCCAGCCACATGCGCGCGCTGGCGCTGGAACTGACGCTCGAGCCAGGGCGCCAGTTCCAGCGGCTGGCGTTGCGGGTGCTCCAGGCCCGACTGCAGGCGGGTGAGCAACAACAGCGCGGCGACGGTCGCTTCCAGCTCCGCGCCGATCTGGCCGATCTCGCCAAGAATCTGCCCCAGATCTCGCCCGCTCGGATAGCGCGCCTCCACCTCGGCCAGCGCGCGCAGTTCGGCCAGCCGCGTGCGCGTTTCGTGGGCCAGGCCGCTGGCGAACTGGCGCTCGCGGGCGAGGCCCTCGTCCATCCGCACCAGCACGTCGTTGAAGCGCGTCACCAGCGGGTCGAGCTCGCGCATGCCGCTGGCGGGCAGTCGTTGTCCGGGGGCATGCGGGCCGATGTCGCGCATGCGCTCGACCAGCGCGCGCACCGGCTTGAGGCCCCGCCGCACGATCAGCGGCACGGCCGCCAGCGCGACCAGCAGCGCCAGCGCGGGACCCAGGGCGAGAATCCAGTCCAGCGTGGTCAGCAGGCGATCGAACGCGCGGCGGTCCTGCACGAAAAGCAACGCACAGCGGTGCGTGGGTGGTCGGGTGGAGGAGGGCTCCTGGAAGGCGAACATCACCGCACCCAGCCGTCCGGACCCGTGGTGAAGGTTGACGAAGCGCGGCGTGGCCCCGGCGGCCGCAGGCCAGTCGCGAGGCATCGCCGGTGGCGGTGGCGTGCTGTGTTGGGAAGGCATGCCCTCGCAGCGCAACTCGTACCATTCGCCGTCGCTGCCCCCGAGCAGCCCCGCGGGCCCCTGCGGTTCGCCGGCCTCCTGCTCGATCTCCACCACCGTGGTAAGCGCCTGCGCCTGGGTCAGGAGATTCTCGCGGTAGCGGGTTTCCATCGCGTGGTCGATGCGCCAGTCCATCAGCAGCGCACCGCCGCCGAGCAGGGCCAGGCTGGTACCCACCAGCAGCAGGGTGATGCGTGCCGCGAGCGAGGGCGGTTTCACGGGATCAGGTAACCAGCGCCGCGGCGGGTTTCGATCAGGCCGGCCAGCCCGGCGGCATCGAGCTTGCGGCGCAGGCCGAACACCAGCACTTCGACACTGCGATCGGAGACGTCGGTATCGCTGCCGGCGGTGCGTTCGAGGATTTCCTGGCGCGTGAAGGCGCGCCCGCGGTGGCGCAGCAGCAAGCCCAGCACGGCGAATTCGCGCGGCGTGAGCGGCAGGGGCTGGCCATCCACGCTGGCGCGCTGGGCCAGCGGGTCCCACGCCAGCGCGCCCAGCGTCAGGACCACCGGTTGTGCCTGCAGTGGCCGGCGTGCCAGCGCGTGCAGGCGGGCGACCAGTTCGTCGAAGGCGAAGGGCTTGACCAGGTAATCGTCGGCACCGGCATTGAGCGCCTCGATGCGATCCCCCACCTGGTCACGCGCGGACAGTACAAGCACGCGCGGGCGCCGTCCGCCGGCGGGCAGGGTGCGCAGCACACCCAGGCCGTCCAGCCTCGGCAGCATCAGGTCCAGCACGACCAGGTCGTAGTCGTAGCCGGCCAGGAAGCCCTTGGCCTCGATACCGTCTGCCGCCGCGTCGACCGTGAAGCCGGCGCCCCGCAGGCCGTGCTGCAGGGTGCCGCGCAGGCGTTCGGAATCTTCCACCAGCAGGAGTTTCATGTGGGCGGAGTCTACCCAGTGGGCGGCCGTTGCGCCCGCCGGAAGGATGGCGGGGTTGGAGGCTGTCCCTCCGTCCCATGGGCAGGCGCATCGACAGTTTCATCGCCCACCCGCTATAAAGACACAGATCAACGGGGGTGGGTGTGAGCGAAGAGATTCTGATCAACGTGACGCCCCGTGAAACCCGGGTGGGCGTCGTCGAGAACGGCATGCTGCAGGAGGTGCACGTCGAGCGCGCCTCCCGGCGTGGCTATGTGGGCAACGTGTACAAGGGCCGCGTGCAGCGGGTGATGCCCGGCATGCAGGCGGTGTTCGTGGAAATCGGGCTGGAGCGCGCGGCGTTCCTGCACGCCTCGGATATCGTGCGCCCGCCGCTGCCCGAGGGTGCCGAGGTGCATGGCAATGGCCACACGCCCTCGATCAGCGAGCTGGTGCACGAGGGCCAGGAGATCGTCGTGCAGGTGGTCAAGGACCCGATCGGCACCAAGGGTGCGCGCTTGTCCAGCCACTTGTCGATTCCTTCGCGCTACCTCGTGCTGCTGCCACATGCACGCACCCTGGGCATCTCAGCGCGTATCGAGGACGAGACCGAGCGTGCGCGCCTGAAGGACGTGCTCGGCGGGCTCATCGGCGAAAATCCGCTCGGTTACATCGTGCGGACCAACGCCGAAGGGCAGTCGGCCGAGTCGCTGGCCTTCGACGTGACCTACCTCAGCAAGGTCTGGCGCGTGGTGCAGGAGAACATCGCCAAGGCCAAGGTCGGCGAGCGCGTCTACGAGGAACTCTCGTTGCCGTTGCGCAGCCTGCGCGACATGCTCACCGACGACATCGAGAAGGTCCGCGTCGACTCGCGCGAGACGCACGAGAAAGTGGTCAAGTTCGTGCACAAGTTCATGCCCAGCCTGGACGACCGCATCGAACACTATGCCGGCGAGCGGCCGATCTTCGACCTCTATGGCGTGGAGGACGAGATCCAGCGCGCGATGAAAAAGGAAGTGCCGCTCAAATCCGGCGGCTACCTCATCGTCGACCAGACCGAGGCGATGACCACGATCGACGTCAACACCGGCGGCTACCTCGGCACGCGCAACCTGGAGGAGACGGTCTACCGCACCAACCTGGAGGCCGCCCAGGCGGCCGCGCGCCAATTGCGCCTGCGCAACCTCGGGGGCATCATCATCATCGACTTCATCGACATGAACGATGAGGAGCACAAGCGCCAGGTGATCCGCATGCTGGAGAAGGGCCTGGCGCGCGATCACGCCAAGACCACGGTCTATCCGATGTCGGCGCTGGGCCTGGTCGAGATGACCCGCAAGCGCACCACCGAAAGCCTGGAGCGCCAGCTGTGCGAGCCGTGCCCGGCCTGCGGCGGGCGCGGCACCATCAAGACCGCCGAGACGGTCACCTACGAGATCTTCCGCGAGATCACCCGCGCAGTGCGCCAGTTCAACGCCGAGAAGCTGCTGGTGATGGCCAGCCCCAAGGTCGTCTCGCGCATCCTCGAAGAGGAATCGGCGGCGGTGGCCGAACTGGAGGAGTTCATCTCCAAGAGCATACGCTTCCAGCCGGAAGAGCATTACTCGCAGGAACAGTTCGATGTGGTCTTGCTGTAAGCGAAGGATTGCCCGCAACGCCCGCCGGGACGGAACGAGGTGAACGCGCGCTGGCGACAGCGCCTGCACCTGGCACTGCGCGGCCTCGGCTGGGGCGCCGGCATCGCGGTGATCACGCTGGCCGTGCTGGTCGCGCTGGCGCAATTGCTGCTGCCGCTGCTGGCGCGCCATCCGCAATGGGTCGCCGCCCAGCTCTCCGAGCGCCTGCATCGACCAGTGAGCTTCGCTTCGATGGAGGGCCATTGGCGCGGTTCCGGACCGCTGTTCGTGATGCGCGACGTCACCGTCGGCCCCGGCCCCGGCGGCGGCAGCCCGCTGCATCTGCCCGAGTCGGAACTCAAGATCGACTTCGGCAGCTGGCTGTTGCCTTCGCGGCACATGCTCGATCTGCGCGCGCGCGGATTGGAGCTGGACCTGAGCCACGGCGCGCAGGGCCGCTGGCACGTCAACGGCATCGGCGGACCCGATGGCGGTGCGCGGCAGGACTTTTCGATGGGCCCGGTCTCGCTGGGCATCTGGCTGCGCGACCTGCGCCTGATCGTCACCGACGAGGCCAGCGGGCGTCGTTACGCCGTGCTTGCCGACCAGTTGCGGCTGAGCCGGCAAGGCAGCCGCGTTCGCTTTGGCGTGGTGCTGCAGCGCGAGGGTGCGAGCGGCCAGTGGCGTGGTGCCGGCAGCTTTCGCGAGGACGGCAGCGAGGGCCGCCTATGGCTGGCCGGCGATCGGTTCGACCTGCGCACGCTGCTCGGCGACGTGGCGATGGACGGCTATGTGGCCAAAGCCGGTACCGGCAGCCTGGCCGCCTGGCTGGACTGGAAGGATCGCAAGGTCGTGCGCGCCACCTTGCGCCTGGACCTTGCCGGCCTTGCCGTCGAGGGGCCCGCGGGAACCGCGCGGGTGCCCGTCCTGCGCGGGATGGCTGGCATCAGCCAGAGCGCGGACGGTTACGAGGTTCGCTATGCCGCCGACAACGGCGGGGCGCTGGCGCTGGCGCTGCACCGGCCGGAGAGCACGCCGAGCGTGAGCCTGGCGGCGCGTGATCTCGACCTCGCGCCGCTGCTGCCATGGCTGGCGCTCAAGCCCGGCCTGGCGCCGTCGCTGGGGGCCTGGCTCGGTAGCGGACATCCGCATGGCCTGCTGAAGCGGGCCGCGCTGCAATGGTCGCGTGCAGGCGGCGTGCGGGATCTGCAGGTGTCGTTCTCGAATGCCGGCATCGACGCGATCGGCAAGTTGCCCGGCATCAGCCGCCTCGACGGCACGCTGCGCGGGGATGCGCAGGGCTTTGCGCTGGAACTCCCGGCGCAGGCCACCGTGGTGGACGCAACCCCAGGCTTCCGCATGCCGTTCGCGCTGACGCAGCTGGCCACCACCGTAGCGGCCTGGCATGCCGACGGGGCGTGGCAGGTCGGCATCGACCCGCTGGCGTTCCAGGGCGAGGGCTTCGCCGGCAGCGCGCGCGGCACGATGGCGCTGCCCGACGATGGGCGCCGGCCCTTCCTCGATCTCTATGCGCACATCGACCAGGCACAGGTAGTGGCCGCCAAGTTGTTCTGGCCGGTCGATTCCATGTCGCCGACCGCCATCGAATACCTGGACCGCGCCCTGGTCGCGGGTACGGTGGACGCGGGCGACCTCATCGTGCGCGGCAGTCTGGCCGACTGGCCGTTCCGCCACAACGAAGGCCGCTTCGAGGCGCATGCGCGCATCAGCGGCCTCACCTTCGACTACGGCGAGGGCTGGCCGCTGGCCACGGGACTATCCGTGGACGCGAGCTTCGTCGGCAACGGCATGTTGGCCGAGGCCCAGGGTGGCGAGTCGCTCGGCATCAAGATCGATCGCGCGGTGGCGCTGATCCCCGAGTTCTCCGACACCACGGTCGATCTCAACGCACAGGGAAATGGCAGCGGCGCGGACCTGATCAAGTTCCTTCGGCAAAGCCCGATCGCGCGCGACCAGGCCGACACGCTGGCCAAGTTGCGCCTGGGCGGCAGCGGTGCGTTCGGCTTCCACCTGTCACTGCCGGTGAAGGACACCCGGGCGCTGCGACTGGATGGCAGCGCCCGGCTCACCGGCATGGACGTGGACGCGCCCGAGTGGAAGCTCAAACTGGACAAGCTGAATGGGCCGGTGAGCTTCGACGCCCACGGCGTGCACGCCGGTCCGCTCGCCGGCGGTTTCCGCGGCCAGCCCTCGTCGCTGGACCTGGCGATCGCCGATGCGACCGGCCAGCCGGACACGGTGCTCTCGGCGCGGCTCCAGGGGCGCTATGCCATCGCCGAACTGGTGCAGGGCTATCCGCAACTTGAATGGCTGGGCAAGGCCGCCCAAGGGCGCAGCGACTACACGATCGGCTTCGACATCGCCCACGGCGGTGGCGGTGAGTCGGTGCAGACGCTCAGCGCCGACAGCACGCTCGCCGGCACCACGCTGAAGCTTCCGGTGCCTCTGTCCAAGCCGGCCGATGCCGTGCTGCCGTTGCACCTGACCGTGGGCTTGCCGGTGGATAACGCCCGGCTGGACGTGGCGCTGGGCGACGTGATGCGCGCGCGCTTCCGCCTCCCCGCGGGCGACACCCAGCCGCTGGCCGCGGCGATCGCTTTCGGCACCGCCATGCCCGAGAGCCTGCCGGACCGGGGCCTGCGCATCCGTGGCCACGCCACGGCGCTCGACGTGTCCGGCTGGGTGCAGCATGCGGTAGCCGGCAGCAGCAGCGATGGCCCCGGTCTGGAGAGCATCGACGCCCAGGCCGACCGCGCGCTGGTGTTCGAACACGATTTCCCGCAGATGCATATCAAGGCCATGCCCGGGGCCGACGGGCTGGCGATCGACGTGGACAGTCCGGCGCTGGCCGGCCATGTGGACGTGCCCGCGGCCGACCTGCGCAAGCGCGGCATCACCGCACGCCTGCAACGACTGTACTGGCCGCAGGCGGCGCCACCGCCCGCGGGCAAGCCCCCGAGCCCGGCCCGAGGCGCCGCGCAGCCAACGCCTGCTGTCACGTCGCAACCCCCGGCCGAACCGTTGGCCGATCCGTCCGCTACGGGCATCGAGCCGGGGTCGCTGCCGCCGTTCCACTTGTGGATTGGAGACCTGCGACTGGGCGCGGCCCGGCTTGGCGAGGCGCGGCTGGAGACCTGGCCAACCGCGCAGGGCATGCACATCGACCAGTTGCGCGCGCTGTCCAAGAGTGTGCAGCTCAATGCCGGCGGCGACTGGAACGGCACGGCGCAGGCCAGCCACACGCAGATGCGCATCGACTTCGCGGCGCAGAACCTGGGCAGCATGCTGACCGCCTTCGGGTACGAAGGGCTGTTCAACGGCGGCAAGACGCATGCGGTGCTGGATGCGAGCTGGCCCGGAGCGCCCACGTCCTTCGCGCTGGCGAACATGACCGGCACGCTGGGCATCGACGTCAGCCACGGCCGTATTCCCGAGCTCGCTCCTGGCGTGGGACGTCTGTTCGGGCTGGTTTCAGTGGCCGAGTTGCCGCGACGCCTCACGCTCGATTTCGGCGACGTGTTCGGCAAGGGGCTGGCGTTCGATTCGATCAAGGGCGACTTCCGCTTCGCCGACGGCAACGCCACCACCGACAACCTGCAAATCCGCGGGCCCGCCGCGGACATCGACATTCATGGCCGCACCGGCCTGCGCACGCGCGACTACGACCAGCAGGTCTACGTGCTGCCACACGTGGGCAACAGCTTGCCGGTGGTCGGCGCGGTGGTCGCCGGACCGGTTGGGGCCGCCGCCGGTTTCGCCGTGCAGGGGCTGCTCGGCAAGGGGCTGAACAAGGCCGCCAGCGCGCGCTACCACGTCACCGGGAGCTGGGAAAAGCCGGTGTTCACGCTGGTGGAAAAACACGAGGCGCAGCCGGTGCCCGCCACTTCGGTCCCGGCACCGGCGTCAAGCGCGGGACGCTGAAACCAGTCGTTGCAAGGTCGCGCCCCTTCCGCCCCGCCTGCCGTCACCTTCCACGCGTTCGCGGGGAAGGTTCGGCAAGCACGACGCGATGCGCCGAATCACGGAGGGTGCCCCAAAGGCCGGCAGGGTCGCTTTTGCGGCGCGACTCGGCCTACTTCCGCCGAAACGGAAACAGCTGCTGCCGCACGAATCCGTCCGGCATGTAATCGCCCACCACGCCGTACTTCTCGGGAAACACTTTGGGCGACTTCACCGCCGTGCCGAAGAGGTGGTCGAGGAAGGCGTAATGCGCCGCATAGTTCCGGTCGATTGCCTCCTCGTCCGAAGCGTGGTGCCAGTGGTGGAAGTCGGGCGTCACCAGCAGGTACTTCAGCGGGCCCCACGGCAGGTGCACGTTGGCGTGGTTGAACACCGCCTGGAACCCGACGATGAGGATGTAGCCGTTCATCACCGCCTCGGAGAAGCCCAGGATGTACAGCGGTGCCAGCACGCACACGCGCGTGACGATCAATTCCAGCATGTGCTGGCGCGAGCCGGCCAGCCAGTCCATCGTCTTGACGCTGTGGTGCACGGCATGGAAGCGCCACAGGAATGGCACTTCGTGGTACGCGCGGTGCGTCCAGTACTGCGCGAGGTCCGCCACCAGCACGCACAACAGCAGTTGTGGCAGGAACGGGACATCCCGCACGGCCTGCTGGAAACCACTGCTGACCAGCCAGCCGAACAGATGGTGCAGCAGGAAGTTCACGCTCAGCAGCGCCAGCCCGACGATGAAATGGTTGACCGCAAAATGTTTCAGATCCGTCTGCCACTCGGCGCGGAACAGCGTCTGCCCCCTGTACAACGGAAACAGCTTCTCGATCACGACGAACACCAACGTGGAACCGAGCAGGTCCAGAATGAACCAGTCCAGCCCGATGTAGGGCGTGTGGTCGGGGAAGTTGCCCACCGGCACCCGCGAGCCGCCCAGCGCGGTTGCAGCGAGCACCAGGGCAAAGGCGACCAGGTTCAGGTTGCGCTGGCGCCCGAGCACCAGGTTGCCCAGCGACATGCCGCCGGCGACCAACAGCGCCACCAGCAGCAGCTGGCGCAGCACGTCGATCGAGTACCGGTGGCGCAGGTCCGGCGTGGTCAGGTACTGCGGGAAGTGGAAGGCCAGCACTGCCAGCAGGCTCAGGAAACCCAGCGACAAGGCCACCACGCTGCTGAGCTTGCCCACGCCCGGGCGCAGCGCGCCGTGACGTTGCAGGAGATCGTGGGTCTCGCCGATGGGCGCCTTCACGGCGCTGTCCAGCAGCCCGCGGGTGCGCCTGTGCCTGGTATCCCTGCTCATGATGTGGCCTCTCCATGGGTGACGTCGGCGCATGGTAGCGGCAGCCGCGCGCGACGTGCTTTAAAGGGCCCCGTACGACCCCATGTGGGATAGTCGTCCCTTTCGCCCAAGGTTGCCGGCTCCATGGATTCACTCATTGCCCACGTAGAGAACAAGCTGCTGGCCCCCGGCGGCCTGGTCACCACCGACCTCGAGCGCGTGTTCGCGCAGCTGATGGGGCCGGACATCGACGCGGCGGACCTGTACTTCCAGCATTCGCGCAGCGAGTCCTGGTTGCTTGAGGAAGGCATCGTCAAGGACGGCAGCCATTCGATCGAACAAGGCGTGGGCGTACGCGCCATCAGTGGCGAGAAGACCGGTTTCGCCTATTCCGACGAGATCGTGCTGCCGCAGTTGCTGGAGGCTTCCAAGGCCGCGCGCGCGATCGCCCAGGGCGGGCAGGGCGCCGGCAAGCCGCTGGCGCTCAACGGCGCGCGGTCGCTCTATCCGGCGCTGGACCCGGTCGAGAGCCTGCCCAATGCCGACAAGATCGCGCTGCTGCGCGAGGTGGACGCCTGGGCGCGCTCGCGCGATCCGCGCGTCAAGCAGGTGATCGTGAGTCTGGCCGCGACCATGGACACCGTGCTGGTGGCCGGCGCCGACGGTACCCTGGCGGCGGACGTGCGCCCGCTGGTGCGATTGAACGTGCAGGTGATCGTCGAAGCCAACGGCCGTCGCGAGCAGGGCAGCGGCGGCGGCGGGGGACGCTACGGCTATCGCGAGCTGATCGAGAACGGCCGCGCGCTGGCCTTCGCCGAAGAGGCGGTGCGCCAGGCGCTGGTCAACCTCGATTCGGTCGATGCCCCGGCCGGGCAGATGACCGTCGTGCTCGGCCCCGGCTGGCCCGGCGTGCTGCTACACGAGGCGATCGGCCACGGCCTGGAGGGCGACTTCAACCGCAAGGGCAGCTCGGCGTTCGCCGGCCGCCTCGGCCAGCGCGTGGCCGCGCCCGGCGTCACCGTGGTCGACGACGGCACGCTGCCCAACCGTCGCGGCTCGCTCAGCGTGGACGACGAGGGCACGCCGACCGAATGCACGACGCTGATCGAGGACGGCATCCTGGTGGGCTACATGCAGGACAAGTTGAACGCGCGCCTGATGGGCATGAAACCGACCGGCAACGGCCGACGCGAATCGTTCGCGCAGTTGCCGATGCCGCGCATGACCAACACCTACATGCGCGCCGGTTCGCACGATCCGGCCGAGATCATCGCCTCGGTGAAGCGCGGCCTTTACGCGGTCAACTTCGGCGGCGGGCAGGTCGATATCACCAGCGGCAAGTTCGTGTTCTCCGCCAGCGAGGCCTACCTGATCGAGGACGGCAAGATCACTGCCCCGGTCAAGGGCGCCACCCTGATCGGCGCCGGCCCGGAAGTGCTTACCCGCGTGTCCATGATCGGCAACGACCTCAAGCTCGACGAGGGCATCGGCGTGTGCGGCAAGGACGGCCAGAGCGTGCCGGTGGGTGTGGGCCAGCCGACGTTGAAAATCGACGGCATGACCATGGGCGGCACCGCCGCCTGACGTACGATTACCCCTTCTCCAGAGAGAGGATTGGGTGAGGCCAGGCTTGCCGGAAGCAGAGCGGGGCCAAATCCAGCGCATAAAAAAACACCGGCGCGAGGCCGGTGTTCTTTTACTTCATTGCAGCCGTCGGATCAGATCGCCAGATCCTTTTCCTTCTTGCCGGCCTTCAGCGCATCGTTGAACCAGCGCGGGCGCTTGCCGCGGCCGGACCAGGTCTGTTCCGCATTGGCCGGATTGCGATACTTCGGCGCCACCGTGCCGGTGCTGCGACGGGCCTTGCGGGTGCCGCCGAAGATGTCTTCCATGTTGTAGCCCTCGGCCTTGACCATGGCATGGATCTTCTCGCGCAGCTTGGCGACCTTCTCCTTGCGCAGCTCGTTCTGGCGCACCTGCGCCTTGCTGATCAGTTCATTGAGCTGGTTGTGATTGAGGTTCTTGATGTCGACTGCCATGCGTGGGCTCCCGGATAAGTCTTCGATTATGTGTTTTCTGCCTCTCGTCATGAGAGCGGTGCTTCCTGTCGGAGGCATTCTCGCCCAATGACGGGGGCGATTGCAAAACGGCCGATTATCCCGCGGGACGGAATAATGCGATCCACCGCATAAAAACCGCCCGGTTCATTGCCAAACCCGGCGGCACGGTAATTCACCGTGCCGCCGGATCGCCACTTACTTTTACGCCAGCAATGTGAACAATTCGTCCTCGGTAATGGCGCGGTTTTCCGATTCCGAGCGTCGACGGTATTCGAGCGTACCGGCAGCCAGGCCCCGCTCGCTTACCACGACGCGGTGCGGAATGCCGATCAATTCCAGGTCGGCAAACATCTGGCCGGGGCGTAATCCACGGTCGTCCAGGACCGTTTCGATACCGCGTTCCTCGAGCTTGCGGTAAAGGGTTTCGGCAGCCGCGCGCACGTCGGGCAGGTTCTTCGGGTTGATGATGCAGACCGCTACCCGCCAGGGCGCCATGGTTTCCGGCCAGATAATGCCGGCCTCGTCGTGCGATTGCTCGATCGCGGCGGCCACGATGCGGCTCACGCCGATACCGTAACAACCCATCATCATCACCTGCGCCTTGCCCTGGTCGTCCAGTACCGTGGCACCCAGTGCCTGGGCGTATTTCTGGCCCAACTGGAAAATGTGGCCGACCTCGATGCCACGGGCCAGGCGCAGCGTGCCCTGACCGTCGGGTGAAGGATCGCCCTCGACTACCTGGCGGATGTCCTCTACGCGGGTGATACGCGCGTCGCGTTCCCAGTTGG
The DNA here is from genome assembly GCF_051900395.1 of Frateuria sp. GZRe14. Taxonomy (NCBI): domain Bacteria; kingdom Pseudomonadati; phylum Pseudomonadota; class Gammaproteobacteria; order Lysobacterales; family Rhodanobacteraceae; genus Frateuria; species Frateuria sp. GZRe14. The sequence goes on from NZ_JBHZGJ010000001.1 coordinate 1,115,105, forward strand.
CGCCGGTGTAATGGGTGCCGTCGGCATTGCCACCGCAGACGAAATCGGCCAGCACCGCGGCACTGCGGTCGACGATTACCGGGATCGTATCGGGCAGGCCGACCGGGCCGATGAAGCCGGGGCGCGTGCCGGTCGCGGCGAGAATCTCTTCTTCCGTGGCGAGCACCGGCTCATCCGGCAATTCGGCCAGTTTGCCGGCCTTGATCTCGTTGATCTCGTGGTCGCCGCGGAGGCAGAGCGCCACCAACCCCTCGCGACCGCGAACCAGCAAGGTCTTGACGCAACGCTGGGGCGGGACGCCCAGGAAGGCGCTGACCTCGGCGATCGTCTTTTGCGTGGGCGTGTCCACGCGCTCGAGCGCTGCCTGCGCGGCAGGGCGCCCGACGGCGGGAGCCAGGGCTTCGGCCTTTTCGATATTGGCGGCGTAATCGGAGCCGTCGGAGAACGCGATCGCATCCTCACCGGAATCGGCGAGCACCTGGAATTCATGGCTGGCGTTGCCGCCGATCGCGCCGGTGTCCGCCTGTACGGCGCGGAACGAAAGGCCGAGCCGCTCGAAAACGCGCGAATAGGCCTGGTACATCACCTCGTAGGTGTCGCCCAGTGATTCGGGCGAGAGATGGAAGGAATAGGCATCCTTCATCAGGAATTCGCGCGCGCGCATCACGCCGAAGCGCGGGCGGATCTCGTCGCGGAACTTGGTCTGGATCTGATAGAAATTGACCGGCAGCTGTTTGTAGCTCTTCAGTTCGTTGCGGGCGAAGTCGGTAATGACTTCCTCGTGCGTGGGACCGAAACAGAACTCCTGGTCCTTGCGATCCCGGATCTTCAACAGCTGGCCGCCGAACTTTTCCCAGCGGCCGGTCTCTTCCCACAACTCTTTGGGCTGCACCGCGGGCATCAGCAATTCGATCGCGCCGGCGCGGTTCATTTCCTCGCGAACCACGTTCTCGACCTTGCGCAGCACGCGCAGGCCCAGCGGCGTCCAGGTGTAGAGCCCGGAGGCGAGTTTGCGGATCATGCCGGCGCGCAGCATCAGCCGATGGCTGGCGACTTCGGCGTCGGCGGGTACTTCCTTGACGGTGGCCAGGTGGAATTGGCTGAGGCGCATGGCGGGTAATCCGGGGGCAAAGAGGCCGATTATACGTGGGCCATCCCCGGCTTACGCGTCAAAGACGCCGGTGCAGAGTCCTACTGGCTGCAGAACTGCTGGTACTGCTGTTCGGCCAGCGCGACCTGCTGGCTGCGCTGGGTCTCGTCCAGCGGCACCGACTTACCATCCTGCTCGAGTACCACGCCTTCCTTGCCCTTGAGCAGGTCCAGGTTGGTCTTCAGCGAGGTGCACAGCTTGGCGCGATTTTCGGGCGTATTGGCCATCCCGCCGGTCCCCGTGGACGCAGCCTTGGCGGCAGTTGCAGGTGCGGCGGCGGCCGACGGCGCAGGCGCCGCGGGCTGTTCCATGCCATTGGTGTCGATGCGGTTGTACCGGGTGCCCTGCGGCGGCGGGGTCTCGGAGTAGTGCACGGTGCCGTGGGAATCGGTCCACTTGTACACCTGCGCGGCGACCGCGGGCGCGAGCAGCAGCAACACGAGGGCGAAGGGCAGGCGGCGCATGGGATTCTCCGAGGGGCATGGGGCCCCGGCACTAGTTAACACTCCCAACGGCCGGACTCAAGCATGGCGGGGCCGTTGACGGGCGATGGTTTACACTCTCGCGCATTCCGTCACGGATCGTTGCATGAGCGAGAACACGCCAGTCCGAACGCCCCGCCATCGGGGCATTTACCTGTTGCCGAACCTGTTCACCACGGCGGCGATGTTCGCCGGCTACTACGCCGTGGTGGCGAGCATCGGCCATCGCTTCACCGAGGCCGCCATCGCCGTTTTCGTGGCCGCGGTGCTGGACGGCATGGACGGGCGCGTGGCGCGACTGACCGGTACGCAGAGCGAATTCGGCGTGCAGTACGACTCGCTGTCGGACCTGGTCAGCTTCGGCCTGGCGCCGTCGCTGGTGATGTACAACTGGTCGCTGTCCTCGCTGCGCGACTACGGGCTGGTCTGGGGCAAGATCGGCTGGGCCGCGGCGTTCCTCTATGCCGCTTGTGGCGCACTGCGCCTGGCGCGCTTCAACACCCAGGTCGGAGTGATCGACAAGCGCTACTTCCAGGGATTGGCCAGCCCGGCGGCGGCGGCGGTGTGCATGTCGTTCGTATGGACCATGGAGAAGTTCCAGGTTCCCGGCCCGAGCCTGTGCTTCCTCACCCTGGCCATGGCGGTGGTCGTCGGCCTGCTAATGGTCAGCCGCTTCCGCTACTACAGCTTCAAGTCGCTGCCGATGGGCGAACGTGATCGCGTGCCGTTCCTTTGGGTGCTGGTGGCGGTGCTGGTCCTGGTGCCTTTCCTGATCGATCCGCCGCGGGTGCTGTTCGTGGTGTTCACGCTGTACCTGCTGTCCGGCCCAGTGGTGACGCTGTGGGGCCGCGCGGCCCATCGCCGGCGGACCCGTCGCGCCAGGCCATGAGCCCGGCGCCGGCCAGCCGCGGACCCGTCTCGCGCCGCACGAGGGTCTTGCGCGTGCTCGGCGTGACGCCCTGGGTGCGCCGCGCGACCGCGGAAGCGCAGACGGCCGAGCCCAACGAGGCGCTTGCGGAGCCCATGGCGCCACCAGCTTCCTGCGTGGTGCTGTTGCCGGACGGTTGCGTCGCGCGTGAGCTGGACCTGCTTGGCCGCGCCTTGGCCGCCTATGGTCCCGGGCTTGCGCGCGCCGGGCGGATCACGGTCAGGGATGGGCGGCCCACCGCCACGGTGCCGCCAGTGCGCGCCTACCTCGTGTTCGGCCAGGCGCAGGCGCACGCGCTGGGGCGTGAGCTGCCCGCAGCTGTGATGAACCAGGCGCAGATCGTGCTGGCCGACGAGCCGCACGAGGTGCTCGCCAACGGTGCCGGCAAGCGCAGGCTGTGGACCGCGCTGCGCCAACTGCGGCGTGCGCTGGCGGGAGGTGCGTGATGGTCGCGGTGGCACGTCCGCGCATCGAGATCCGTGCGATGCGGCGCGAGGACGTGGCCGCGGTCAGTGCGCTCGAAAGCGCGTCCTACGATTTCCCCTGGTCGTCCGGCATTTTCAGTGACTGCCTGAAGGCCGGGCATCCGTGCTGGGTGTTGTGTTGCGAGGGCGACGTGGCCGGCTACGGAATCCTCTCGGTGGCCGCCGGCGAAGCGCACGTGCTCAACCTTTGCATCGGCCCTGCCTGGCGCGGCCGCGGCCTGGGCCGGCACCTGCTCGGCCGGTTGCTCGACGTGGCGCGCTGGAGCGGCGCCGAGCGGGTGTTCCTGGAGGTACGCCCGTCCAACCCGGTGGCGCAGGAACTCTACGCCTCGGTCGGCTTCAAGGAAATCGGCCGGCGCCCGCGTTATTACCCGGCCAAGGGCGGGCGCGAGGATGCGATCGTGATGGCGCTGGATCGGGAGTCGGCGTCCCTGTAGGAGCGCACCCTGCGCGCGACCGGATCATCCCGCACAGGTGTACTCCACAGATCCGGCTCAGCCCAGCTTGCGCGCCTGTTCCCTCAGCGCCTCGAGCTGCGTGCCCCAGTCCACGATCCGCTGGCGCTCCTGCGTCACCACCTCGGCCGGTGCGTTGGCCACGAAGTTGGCGTTGCCCAGCTTGCCCTCGCACTTCCTGATCTCGCCCTCGATGCGCGCGATCTCCTTGGCCAGGCGCGCCTTTTCGGCGGTGAGGTCGATCAACCCCGTCAGCGGGATCAGCACGCGCAGGCTGCCGACCACCGCCGCGGCCGACGCCGGCTCGTCGGCACCCGGTTCGATCCACTGCGGCGCCTCGGTGCGTGCAAGGAAAGCGATCTGCGCGGCGAACTTGGCCGTGCGCGAGCGGTCGGCCGCGTCGCCGTCGGCCAGCAGCAGCGGAATGGTCTTGCCCGGCGCGATGTTCATTTCCGAGCGGATGCGGCGGATGCCGGAGAGCACCGCTTTGAACCATTCGATCTCTGCGCTGGCGGTGGTGTCATTCCCTGCGAGCTTGTGAACCTCGGGCCACGGCCGCTCCATGATGCTGGATGCGCCGATGCCCAGCCGTGGCGCCACCGACTGCCAGATTTCCTCGGTGATGAACGGAATCACCGGATGCAGCGCGCGCAGCACGGTTTCCAGCACCACCAGCAGCGTGTGGCGAGTGGAGGCTGCGGACTGCGCGTCGTCGCCGTTGAGCGCCGGCTTGGACAGCTCCAGGAACCAGTCGCAGTACTCGTTCCAGACGAACTCGTAGATCGCCTGCGCCAACAGGTCGAACCGGTAAGTGGCGAAGTGTTCCTCCACTTCGGTCAACGTCTGCTTGAGCCGCGTCAGGATCCAGCGCTCCGCCTCGGTGGCCGGCCAGCCTGCGGGTGCCGGAATCTCCCCCTCGGGCAGGTTTATCAACACGAACCGTGCCGCGTTCCACAACTTGTTGCAGAACGCCTTGTAGCCTTCGGCGCGCTTGATGTCGAAGTTGATCGTGCGGCTGTAGCTGGCCAGCGCCGCGAACGTGAAACGCAGCGCATCGGTGCCGATCGAGGGGATGCCCTGCGGGTAATCCTTGCGGATGCGCTTCTCCACCTTCTCTCGCACCTGCGGGATCAGCAGCGAGCGCGTGGACTTCTCCACCAGCGGTTCCAGCTCGATGCCGTCGATCAGGTCCAGCGGGTCGAGCGTGTTGCCCTTGGACTTGGACATCTTCTGGCCCTCGGCGTCGCGCACGATGGCGTTGATGTAGACCTCGCGGAAGGGCACTTGCTTCGTGAAGTACAGGGTCGCCATCACCATGCGCGCGACCCAGAAGAAAATGATGTCGAAGCCGGTGACCAGCACCGCGCTGGGCAGGAACAGCTTGTCCTGCTCCCAGTTGGCGACGATCTCGCCGCGCTCGTTCCTGACCGGCCCCTGCATCGGCCAGCCGAGCGTGGAGAAGGGCCACAACGCGGAGGAGAACCAGGTGTCGAGCACGTCCTCGTCCTGGCGAAGTCCACCCACCGGCGGGGCGGTGGCGTGACGACGGGCATCGGCCTCGTCCTCACCGACGAAGATGTTGCCCGCCTCGTCGTACCACGCGGGAATGCGATGGCCCCACCAGAGCTGGCGGCTGATGCACCAGTCCTGGATGTTGTCCAGCCACTGCGTGTAGGTGGTGGTCCAGTTCTCCGGCACGAAGCGGATGTCACCCGAACTGACCGCTTCGAGCGCCGGCTCGGTGATCGCCGTGCGGCCACCCGGGCGGCCATCGGCCAGCACCTCGGAGGTGAGATCGACGAACCACTGGTCGGTCAGCATCGGTTCGATCACCGCGTCCGAGCGCTGGCTGACCGGCACCTGCAGCTTGTGGGGTTTGCTCTCGACCAGCAGGCCCGCGGCTTCCAGGTCGGCCAGCACCGCCTTGCGCGCCTCGTACCGGTCCAGACCGCGATATTTCTCCGGCGCGTTCTCGTTGACCCTGGCGTCGAGCGTGAAGATGTTGATCGGCGCCAGCTTGTGCCGCTGGCCGATCGCGTAGTCGTTGAAGTCGTGAGCCGGGGTGATTTTCACGCAGCCGGTGCCGAAATCGCGATCGACGTAGTCGTCGGCGATGACCGGAATCTGCCGGCCGGAAAGCGGCAGGTGCAGCATCGAGCCGATCAGGTGCGCGTAACGCTCGTCCTCGTGGTGCACCGCCACCGCGACGTCGCCCAGCATGGTTTCCGGGCGCGTCGTGGCGACCACCACGGAGCCGGCGCCATCGGCGGTCATGTAGCGGATCGACCACATGTGGCCGTCGCGCTCGACGTTGTTGACCTCCAGGTCCGACACCGCCGTGCCCAGCGCCGGGTCCCAGTTCACCAGGCGGTTGCCGCGGTAGATCAGGCCGTCGCGGTACCACTGCACGAACACCTTGCGCACCGCGGCCGAGAGACCCTCGTCCATGGTGAAGCGCTCGCGCGACCAGTCGGCGGCCACGCCCAGGCGACGCATCTGGTTGGTGATGGTGGAACCGGATTCCTCCTTCCACTGCCACACGCGCTCGATGAAGGGCTCGCGGCCCAGGTCATGCCGTGACTTGCCCTCGGCGGCGAGCTGGTTCTCCACGATCTTCTGCGTGGCGATGCCGGCGTGGTCGGTGCCCACCTGCCACAGCGTGTTCATGCCGCGCATGCGCTGGTAGCGGATCAGCATGTCCATCACGGTCTGCTGGAACGCGTGGCCCATGTGCAGCGTGCCGGTCACGTTCGGCGGCGGCAGCAGGATGCAGTAGGGCTCGCCGTGGCCGGCGGGTTTGAACGCCCCGCGCTCTTCCCAATGGGCATACCACTTCGATTCGATCTGGCCGGGTTCGAAACTCTTGTCCATCGGGGGCTCGCGATGCGCACCGTGCGGCGCGCGCGTCATGGAAGGTGAGCCGGTGATTGTACGGGGCGCGCGTGATCGCCCCAAGCAGACCGTCCGCCGGCCAGTCTCACGCAGACAGCCGAAAGGCCCCGGCTCGTGGCGAGCCAGGGCCCCGGATGGGCCAGATCACGGCCGGAGCTAGGCCACGAAGGCGTCGGCCAGCGACGCCGCGTGTACAGGTGGCACCGCCTGCTGTTGCTCGTGCTGCTCCACCTGTACGCGCGTCAGGCGGGTCACGACCAGCAGGAACAGCGCCGCGGCGCACAGGTTCAGGCCCTGCCCACCGATCAGCAGCAACTGCTGGGTATGCAGCCCATCGAACGTGTGCTCGGGCTTCAGGTACTGCGTGACGAACCAGTAGGACAGGTTGCCGGCGATCCAGAAGACCCACCACAGGCGAAGCAGCGACGGCGTGCCGAGCTTCTGCCAGCGCGTCGGTGCCTGGGAACCCAGCCAGATCTGCGTCATCGCGCGCAACGGCCGCACCAGGTTCATGACCGGGACCGCGTACCAGCCAACTGCCCAACCGGGCGAGTCGTCCAGGCCCCTGGCCCCAAGCGCACGGACATTGCAGGCCATCCGGTACACCCAGCAGCCGGCCCAGATGTAGCAGGCCAGCATGAGCACCAGTTGCAGGCGGAACAGGTTCAGTTGCAGCCAGCCGGCCCCCGCCAGCTTGTCCTGCAGTGTCGCGGTGATCCCGCTGTCGATGCCCTGCTGGAGCAGCTGCAGCCCGTAGGCCATGACGCCGAGGACCGCCAGCGTCAGCAGGACGAAGGCCCCGATCACGCCCCGGACCCCATTGCCGAGTGAGTTCGGAGAGCGAAAGACGTATTGCCCCGATGGCGCCGATGATTGGCTCGTGATCGAGCCTGGCGTGCTGAAAGGATTGACTCGCGACATAACGGCACCCCCATGCCTTTTTGCCGACCGGCCAGTCGCCGGCGGCCCCACTATGCGCCTGAGGTATGGACAGGGCAAGCGGGGGTATGGTAGGTGGGCGCTTCCCGCTAGAGCAGCTCGATCCCGAAGCGTCGCACCGCCAGCGCGAACAGGCCGAAGCACGCCACCGTGATGACGGCGCAGGCGAGCAGGGTGAACCAGAAGCCCAGCCGGGGCAGCAGGGCCGGGAAGACCAGGAACATCGGCAGCGTCGGCAGCACGTACCAGAAGGTGTACCAGGCGTGGTTGGCGATCTTCTGCGGCGACTGGTGTTCCACGTAAAGCCAGACCAGCGCCAGGATCGTCACCATCGGCAGTGCGCCGAGCAGGCCGCCCAGCCGGTCGCTGCGCTTGGCGGCCTCCGATACCAGCACCACCACGGCGGCGGTAACCAGGTACTTGGTGATCAGCCAGGCCACCTCAACCCTCGCGCAGCCGGCGGCCGTAGGCGTGCACCTCGTCGACCAGCACCTTGACGTGATCGGGTTCCACCTCGGGCGTGATGCCATGGCCAAGGTTGAAGACGTGGCCGGGATGGTTGCCGTAGCTGTCCATCACGGCGCGTGCCTCGCGGCGGATGACCTCGGGATTGGAACGCAGCACGGCGGGGTCGAGGTTGCCCTGCAGGGCGACCTTGCCCGCCACGGCGCGGCGGGCGTCGGCTAGATCGATGGTCCAGTCCACGCCCAGCGCGTCGCAGCCGGTGCCCGACATCTCGGCCAGGTGCGGGCCGGCGCCCTTGGAGAACAGGATCACCGGCAGGTCGCGGGCCTGCGGGTCGGCCTTCAACGCGGCGACCACCTCGCTCATGTAGCGCAGCGAGAACTCGCGAAACGGCGCGGGACCGAGCAGGCCGCCCCAGGTGTCGAACACCATCAGCGCCTGCGCGCCCGCGGCGGCCTGCGCCGCCAGGTAGCTGGCGACCGCGCGCGCCAGCGTGGCGAGCAGCTGGTGGGCGAGCTTCGGTTCGTTCCAGCACATCGCCTTGAGCGTGGCGAAGTCGCGCGAGCCGTGGCCTTCGACCATGTAGCAGGCCAGCGTCCACGGACTCCCGGAGAACCCGATCAGCGGCACCCGCCCGCCGAGTTCACGGCGGATCAGGTGCACCGCATCCATCACGTAGCGCAGCTCGCCGTCCATGTCGGGCACCGCCAGCCGCGCGATGTCGGCGGCGCTGCGCACGGGGCGTGCGAACTGCGGTCCCTCGCCCTGTGCGAAGGACAGGCCCAGACCCATCGCGTCGGGGATGGTGAGGATGTCCGAGAACAGGATCGCCGCGTCGAGCTCGAAACGCTCCAGCGGCTGCAATGTCACCTCGCAGGCGAACTCGGGGTTCTGCGCCAGGCCCATGAAGCTGCCGGCGCGCTCGCGCGTGGCGCGGTACTCGGGCAGGTAGCGGCCGGCCTGGCGCATCACCCAGATCGGCGTGGTGTCGGTGGGCTCGCGGCGCAGGGCGCGCAGGAAGCGATCGTTCTTGAGCGGAGCGTTCATGTCAGCGTCCGTGCGGGCCATCCAGGCCCTGGGCGAACATCACGCGGAAGCCACGCCTCAGCTGCGCATCGCGCGCCTTCTCGAACGCCGCGATGGCCGCGTCGCGTTCGAGGAACTGCTCGCGCTTGAGCGTGGCCTTGCCGCCCTGCGTGCCGCTTTCGCGGTACAGCGTCCAGCCGCCGAGCAGATCCTGCTCGAGCACGATCTGCACGTAGCGCGGCGCCTCGGCCGAAGCGGGCATGGTTTGCAGGTAGAGGCGCATGGTGTCCGTGATGGTGCGGCAAGGGTGCCGCAAGGCGCACATTCTAGAGGGCCGTCGCGATGCTGGCGAGGCGCGGGACCGCGCGCCCTGAGGATTGGCTTCAACCCGCCATCGTCGCTTGCGAAAACGGCTGTGGGCCGAAGCCCACCCTACGGCACGATCGACCGGCCGGATGATGCGTGTCCGGAAGTGGCCTCAGCCAATGTCGCCAACACGACGGTTTCGTCGGTGCCCGCCACGATCCTGGCCTTGCCGATGCCACGCCAGAGGATCAGCCGCAGCGTGCCGGCGGTGTTCTTCTTGTCCAGCCGCATCAGTTCGAGCAGCTGTTCCGGCGACATGCCGGGCGGCAACGCGACCGACAAGCCGAGGCGCTCGAGCAGGCGCTGCAGGCGTGCGGTATCGGCGGCATCGCTCATGCCCAGCCGCTCGGACAGGCGTGCGGCCAGCACCATGCCGATGGCGACCGCTTCCCCGTGCAGCAGGGTGGTGTAATGGCCGGCCGTTTCCAGCGCGTGGCCGAAGGTGTGGCCGAAATTGAGCAGGGCGCGCTCGCCCTGTTCGGTTTCGTCGCGCGCGACCACGTTGGCCTTGTAGCGGACCTTGCTTGCGATCGCCTCGACGAGCGTGGCGGTATCGCGTCGTGCGAGCGCCTCGGCGTTGGCTTCGAGCCACGCGAAGAACGCCACGTCACCGATCGCCGCGCCCTTCACCACCTCGGCCAGCCCGGCGCGGTATTCGCGGTCGGGCAGGGTTGCCAGGGTGTCGATGTCGGCGATCACCGCACGTGGCTGGTGAAAGGCACCGACGAGGTTCTTGCCGGCCGGCAGGTTCACGCCGGTCTTGCCGCCGACCGAGGAGTCGACCATCGCCAGCAGGGTCGTCGGCATCTGGATGAAGTCGATGCCGCGCATCCAGCAAGCCGCGGCGAAGCCCGCCAGGTCGCCGACCACGCCCCCACCCAGCGCGATGATGCAGGCGTCGCGCGTGGCGCCCAGCGTGGCGAGCGCCTCCAGTGCGCGGCCCACGTTGCCGAAGTTCTTGTGGGCCTCGCCGTCGTCGAGCAGGAAGCTGGACCAGTGCAGCCCATCGAGGCCTTGTGCGACCCGCTCGAGATAAAGTGGCGCCACGGTGGTGTTGCTGATCACGAGGACATGGCGCCCGCGCAGGCGCGCGCGCCAGCGGGCGGGGTCGTCCAGCAGGCCGCGACCGATCCACACCGGGTAGCACCGGGCACCGAGCGCCACGTCGATCGTTTGCACGTCAGTGTCGTTCATGCGGCCTGCTGCCGATGCCAGTGCTGTTCGAGCAGGGCGAGGCAACGCTCGCTCGCCGCCGCCACGCCTTCGTGTTCGCCGGGCAGGCGCAGGTCGGCGATCTCGCGGTAAAGCGATCCGCGGGACTGTGCCATCGCCTCCAGCTTGCCGCGGCGATCCTCGCCCGCCAGCAGCGGGCGCTTGGTATCGCGGGCCAGGCGTTCGAGTTGCTGTTCGACCGTAGTGTCGAGCCACAGCACGAAACCGCGTTCGGCCAGGCGCCGGCGATTGACCGGATCCAGCACCGCGCCGGCACCGGTGGCCAGCAGCACACCGGCACGTGCGCTGAGCGCATCGAGGAGCGCGCCCTCGCGTTGGCGGAAGCCCGCCTCGCCCTCGATCTCGAACACGCAGCGCACGTCCACGCCGCAATGGCGTTCGATCTCCTGGTCGAGATCGAGGAACGGCAGGCCATAATGCGCTGCGAGGCGTCGACCGATCGACGTCTTGCCGGCACCGGTCGGGCCGATCAGGAACAGGTTGCACGAGGGGTTCATGCGCGCATGCTAGCAACCACGGGCGAACGCGTCTTGCTGGCCGGCTGCGGCGATGTGGGGCAGCGCGCGGCGCGGCTGCTGCGCGCGCAGGGGCACGAGATTTATGCGCTGCGCCGGCATCCTCCGGCGGACAGCGACGACGGCATCCGATGGCTTGCCGGCGACCTGACCGCGCCCGCCACGCTTGGAAAGCTACCCGACGGAATCACGCACCTGGCTTACCTGCCCGCGCCGGGCGCGCGCGAGCGGGCGGCGTACGAGGCGGTGTTCCTCCATGGCTTGCGCGGATTGCTGGATCGCCTGGATAAGAGCCGACTGGCGCGCATCGTGTTCGTCTCCTCCAGCGCCGTCTACGGCGAGCGGGAAGGCCGCTGGGTCGACGAGGACACGCCACCGGCTCCGCCCGGTTTCAACGGCGCCGTGCTGCTCGAAGCCGAGCGTTGGCTGGCGACGCAGGCACTGCCAGCGACGGTGCTGCGACTGGCCGGGCTTTACGGACCGGGGCGCCTGCAGCTGATCGAGCGGCTGCTTGCCGGTCAGGCAGCCGTGCCTCGTGGGGCACCGCATTGGGCGAACCGGATCCATGTCGACGACGCCGCTACGGCGATCGTGCATCTGCTGCAATTGTCCGATCCACGCCCGCTCTACCTTGGCGTGGATGACACGCCGCTCCCTCTGCACGTGTTGTACGACCACCTGGCGTCACTCGTCGGTGCGCCCCCGCCGCCAGAGGGTCCGGGACCGGCGGGCGTGGGCAGCAAGCGGCTCGGCAATGCACGGTTGAGGGCCAGCGGCTGGGCGCCCGGGTGGCCGGATGCGCGCGACGGCTACGCCGCGGCGCTGCGCGAGGAACGATAGAGCCCGCTTCTGAGGCGACTAGGAAGAGCTTTGCCCACAAGCGGGCTCGTGCAGAGCGGTGGCGCGCTCAGGCGTGGGCCAGGCCGGTGACGTGCCGGTCCTCGTCGTACTCGACCATGCTGTCGGCCAGCGCAGGCAACGTGGCCAGCGCGTGGCGGCTAAGGCGCTCGAAGTGCGCCAGGAAGCGGACCATCGCCTCGGCATCCATCGCCAGTGGTGCCTTGCGCGCGAGCAGGGCCTCCTCCTGTTCGCCGCGCCAGCGGCGCACCACGTCCCAACTGGGCGCCTGCAGCACGATCAGCGCATCGAGCTTGCGCCACAGCGGCTGGTAGGCGCGCAACTGCTTGTTCACCCAATGGCGCCAGCGGCAGTCCGGGTCGTCGTCGCGCTCGAGCGCGTTGACCGGTGTTTCCAGCGCCGCCTGCAGTTGCGGGCGCAGGCCCAGCGCCCAGCCTTCAAGGATCACCAGCTTCGGTGGCCGCGTCACCTTGGGCCAGCGCGAGGGCGGCACGCGGGTGTCGCGGCCCTTGTCGAAGCGCGGCCAGGTGACCGGCAGTTTCTCCGATGCCTGCGGCAGCGCCGCCAGCACCGAGAGCAGCAGTTCGATCTCGTGCGTCCCGGGCACGCCGCGGGTGCGCAGCAACGGATGCACTTCGCGCGCCAGGGCCTCGCGCTCGCCGCGCGGATAATAGAAGTCGTCCAGCGTGAGCACGTCGGTGGCCCAGCCGCGGGTTTCGGCGCCGGCCTTCATCACCCGCGCCAGGGTGCTCTTGCCGCTGCCCTGCAGGCCCGACAGCCCCAGGATGTAGGGGCGGCGTGAACGCGCGATGCGCCCGGCATAGTGGTCGAGCAGGTGGCCGGCGAGGGCGACGTTCTGCGTGCTAGCATCGTTGGTCATCCGCGCATGATGGCGCGGCGCCGCCACGATGCAAGAGTCATGCTCAAACGCGAGATCCTGGATACCTTCCGCGGCCTGCTGGACGAGGCCACCACCGGCGGCGACTCCGAACCCACTGCGATGAACCTGGCGACCGCCGACGCGGCCGGCCGGGTCAGCTCGCGCGTCGTGCTGCTGAAGGGCGCCGACGAGCGGGGTTTCCGCTTCTTCACGAACTACGAAAGCGACAAGGGCGTGCAATTGGACGCGCATCCGCAGGTTGCACTTTGCTTCCACTGGAAGCAGCTGCGCCAGGGCGTGCAGGTTCGCGTGGAGGGCGCGGCGCGCAAGCTGCTGGCGGAGGAGTCCGACGCCTATTTCGCCAGCCGTGCGCGCGGCAGCCAGATTGGCGCGTGGGCGTCGCTGCAGTCGCAGACACTGCCGGACCGCGACACCTTCGAGCAGCGCATGGCGCGGTGCGAGAAGGAATACGAGGGCCGCGACGTGCCGCGCCCGCCGCACTGGGGCGGCTTCGTGGTAGAGCCGGACATGGTCGAGTTCTGGTACGGCGCGCAGTTCCGGCTGCACGAGCGCGTGCGCTGGAGCCGCCACGGGCAGACCTGGACCAGCCGGCTGCTCTACCCGTGAGCCACGCCCAGCCCGCGCCGCACGTCGCCCAGAACGGTTTCGTCGTGCACACGCGCGAGCGTGGCTTCTGCGATATCACCAGCAAGGTGGCCGAGGCGATCGCCGCCAGCCACGTGCAGACCGGCATCGCCAACGTTTTTACCCTGCACACCAGCTGCTCGCTGCTGATTTGCGAGAACGCCGATCCGACCGTGCGCGCGGACCTGGAGCGCTGGTTCGCGCGCGCCGTGCGTGATGGCGATCCCCTGTTCGAACACGACGCCGAAGGGCCGGACGACATGCCGGCCCACGTCCGCGCGATCCTCACCGGCGTGAGCCTCACCGTGCCGGTCCATGGAGGCAAGCCGCAGTTGGGGACGTGGCAGGGCATCTACCTGTGGGAACACCGCCGCGAGCCGCACCAGCGCAGGGTTTCGGTGACCGTGCTGGGGCACTGATGGACGGTTTTCCGCAACGCATCGTCTGCCTCACCGAAGAACCGACCGAAGTGCTCTACGCGCTGGGCGAGGCGCATCGCATCGTCGGCATCTCCGGTTTCACCGTGCGGCCGCCGCGGGCCCGCAAGGAAAAGCCTAAGGTTTCTGCGTTCACCAGCGCGAAGATCGGCGAGATCCTGAAACTGGAGCCGGACCTGGCGATCGGTTTTTCCGACATCCAGGCGGACATCGCGCGTGATCTGATCAAGGCTGGCGTGGAGGTATGGATCAGCAACCACCGCAGCGTGGAAGGCATCCTGGCCTACATCCGCCGGTTGGGGGCCATGGTCGGCGCCTACGAGAAGGCCGAGGCGTATGCGCGGCGCGCGGAAGCGCACATCGCCGAAGTCCGCGTGGCGGCCGCGCAGCTGCCGCGGCGGCCGAAGGTGTATTTCGAGGAATGGGACGAGCCGATCATCACCGGCATCCGCTGGGTGGCCGAACTGATCGGTATCGCCGGCGGCGAGGACGCCTTTCCCGAGCTGGCGGGCGAGTCGCTGGCGAAACAGCGCATCCTTGCCGATGGCGCGGAGGTCGTGCGCCGCGCGCCGGACATCATCATGGGTTCGTGGTGCGGCAAGCGCTTCCGCCCGGAGAAGGTGGCGGCGCGGCCGGGCTGGGATGCCATTCCGGCGGTACGCGCCGGCGAGCTGCATGAGGTCAAGTCGCCCATCATCCTGCAACCGGGGCCGGCCGCGTTGTTCGATGGGCTGGACGAACTGCACCGCATCATTGCGGCCTGGGCGGACCGACGCCTGTAGGAGCGCCCTTGGGCGCGACCGGATGCCCGCGGGCGCGCACAGGTACGCGCCTGCCAGTGAGGCGGCTAAAACCCGCGCGCCAGCTGGTTACCCCAGTCGAACAGCGGCGCCGCGACGAGGATGCGCGCGAGCAACAGGACGATCATCACCACGGCCGGCGAGAAGTCGAGCATGCCCACCACGAGCTTGCCGCGCAGCGGCTTCAGCAGCGGGTCGACGATGCCCTCCACCAGCCGCAGTACGGGGTGGTAGGTGTCCACGGCGAACATGCTGAGCAGCGACCAGCCGAACACCAGCACCAGGTAGAACAGCAGCACGAAGTCGAGCAGGTCGGCCAGTGCCAGCACCAGCAGCCCGGTCAGATGCGGCAATGTCCCGACCAACGCGAACAGCACCACGCGCTTGACCAGCATCACCAGGTAGCACACCAGCAGCGCGGCCAGGTTGAGCCGGCGCCAGTTGGGCAGCACACGCCGGATCGGTGCCAGTACCGGATTGGTGTAGCGATAGACGAACTGGCTGATCGGGTTGCGGAAGTCGGCGCGCCCGGCCTCGGCCAGCAGCCGCAGCACGAACAGCGTGGCCACGACGTCGAAGGCGATCTCCAGCAGCAGCGAAAACGCGTTCAGCAGGTAGATCACGGGCGTGACTCCTTGGCGTCCAGTTCGGCGGCCAGTTCGGCCCCGCGTCGGGTCGCGGCGGCCACGGCATGGGCTGCGATGCGCGGCAGGCCGTCGGCGGCAAAGCTTTCCAGCGCAGCCTGGGTGGTGCCGTTGGGCGAAGTGACCCGTCGGCGCAGCTCGCCCGGGGCCTCGCCGCTCTCGACCAGCATGCGGCCGGCGCCCAGGCAGGTCTGCGCGGCCAGCGCCCGCGCGGTCTCGCGCGGAAGGCCCTGTGCCGTCGCGGCGTCCTCCAGCGCTTCGACCAGCGCGAAGAAGTAGGCCGGCCCCGAGCCGGATAATCCGGTGACGGTATCCATCAGCGCTTCGTCGTCGATCCAGCGGGTCAGCCCCACCGCGTCCAGGATGTGCTGCGCCTGCGCCTTCTGCGGCGGGCTGACCCGGGCGTTGGCGCACAGGCCGGTGGCGCCGGCGCCGATCAGGGCGGGCGTGTTGGGCATGCAGCGCACGATCGGCAGATGTGCGCCGAACCAGCGCTCGAGCTGGTCGAGCCGCACGCCGGCGGCGATAGAAATCACCAGCGGGCGCTGGCGTTGCAGCACATCGCGCAGCTCGGCCTGCAGCGCCGGCATGATCTGCGGCTTGACCGCCAGGAGCAGGATGTCGGCGTCCTCGGCGGCCAGCCGGTTTTCGGCGAAGGTCGCCACACCGAACTCGCGGGCGAGTGCTTCGCGCGCCTGCGCCTGCGGTTCGGCCACGCGGATGGACGAAGCCGCAGCGCCCGTCTTGAGCAGGCCGCCGATCAGGCTGCGCGCCATGTTTCCGCCGCCGATGAAGGCAAGTCGTGTCATGCCGGTCCCTTGGGTTGTGGGGCCCGATACCTTAACCCGAAGCGGCCGGCGGGCGGGTGACACGGCCGGCCCAACCCCTGCAGGAGCGCAGCCGTGCGCGACCACCGTGTCCAGTCCAGCGAAGGGTAGGGCGTTCCGGCAGGAGACAAGGGAACTGGCGGGAAGCCATCGCAGTTTCCGCATCCGAAGCCGCCAACCCACTGGTCGCAAAGCCATTCGCGCGAGTAGTATCGGCTCGTTGCGAGGGGGTTGTCGGATGGCCGGCTCGAAGGCGACGGGGCGCGTGCGCGAGCGCGCGACCGGGCGGTCCCCTGCGCAGTACCGCTATTCATCCAGACGAACGTTTTAAGGGGAAACGCCCGATGGACATCGCCGAACTGTTGGCCTTTTCGGTCAAGAACAAGGCCTCGGACCTGCATCTTTCGGCCGGCCTGCCGCCGATGATCCGCGTGGACGGCGACGTGCGTCGCATCAACATCCCGCCGCTGGAGCACAAGCAGGTCCATTCGCTGATCTACGACATCATGTCGGACAAGCAGCGGCGCGACTACGAAGAGTTCTACGAGACAGACTTCTCGTTCGAGATCCCCGGCCTTGCGCGCTTCCGCGTCAACGCGTTCAACCAGAACCGCGGCGCCGGCGCGGTGTTCCGCACGATTCCATCCGAAGTGCTGACCCTGGAAGACCTCGGCGCGCCGCGCATCTTCCGCGAGCTGATCGAACAGCCGCAGGGGCTGATCCTGGTCACCGGCCCGACCGGTTCGGGCAAGTCGACCACGCTGGCGGCGATGGTCGACCACATCAACAAGAACGAATACGGGCACATGCTCACGGTCGAAGATCCGATCGAGTTCGTGCATACCTCGCAGAAGTGCCTGGTCAACCAGCGCGAGGTGCATCGCGACACCCACGGCTTCAACGAGGCGTTGCGCTCGGCGCTGCGCGAAGATCCCGACTACATCCTGGTGGGCGAGTTGCGCGACCTGGAAACCATCCGCCTGGCGCTGACCGCCGCGGAAACCGGTCACCTGGTGTTCGGCACCCTGCACACCAGCTCGGCGGCCAAGACCATCGACCGCATCATCGACGTGTTCCCGGCCGGCGAGAAGCCGATGGTGCGCTCGATGCTCTCCGAATCGTTGCGCGCGGTGATTTCCCAGACGCTGCTCAAGAAGGTCGGCGGCGGGCGAATCGCGGCGCACGAGATCATGGTCGCGGTCCCTGCGATCCGCAACCTGATCCGCGAGGACAAGGTCGCGCAGATGTACTCGGCGATCCAGACCGGCCAGCAGTACGGCATGCAGACGCTGGACCAGATTCTGCAGGATCTCGTCAAGCGCGGCCTGGTCGCGCGGCAGGAAGCCATCGGGTATGCCAAGAACAAGGACATTTTCAAGTAAGGAACGGCGCCGCGCCTTCCTGCTGTTTCACCCCGGATCCGTCTCCCGGAGGAGACCACCATGAGCGATTTCGACTTCACCTCCTTCCTCAAGCTGATGGTGCACAAGAAGGCATCGGACCTGTTCGTCACCGCCGGCGTGGCGCCGTCGATGAAGCTGCAGGGCCGCGTCGTGCCGATCACGCAGAGCCCGCTGTCCGTGCAGCAGGCGCGCGACATGGTGCTCAACATCATGACGCCGGCGCAGCGCGAGGAGTTCGAGAAGACCCACGAGTGCCAGTTCGCGATCTCAGCGCAGGGCGTGGGCCGCTTCCGCGTGTCGTGCTTCTACCAGCGCAACTGCGTGGGCATGGTGCTGCGCCGGATCGAGTCGAAGATCCCCACCTTCGAGGAGCTCACGCTGCCGCCGGTGCTCAAGACGCTGTCGATGACCAAGCGCGGCATCATCATCTTCGTCGGCGCCACCGGTTCGGGTAAGTCGACCTCGCTGGCCGCGATGGTGGGTTACCGCAACCAGAATTCGACCGGCCACATCATCACGATCGAAGACCCGATCGAGTACGTGCACAAGCACGAGGGCTGCATCATTACCCAGCGCGAGCTCGGCATCGACACCGACAGCTGGGATAACGCGCTGAAGAACACCCTGCGCCAGGCGCCCGACGTGATCCTGATCGGCGAGGTTCGTACCCGCGAGACGATGGAGTACGCGATCAACTTCTCCGAGACCGGACACCTGTGCCTGTGCACACTGCATGCGAACAACGCCAACCAGGCGATCGACCGCATCCTGCATTTCTTCCCCGAAGACCGGCGCCAGCAGTTGTTCATGGACCTCTCGCTGAACCTCAAGGGCATCGTGGCGCAGCAGCTGATCCCCACGCCCGACGGCAAGGCGCGGCGCGTGGCAGTCGAGGTGCTGCTGGGCACGCCGCTGGTGCAGGACTACATCCGCCAGGGCGAGATCCACAAGATCAAGGAAGTGATGAAGGACTCGGTCAACCTCGGCATGCGCACGTTTGACCAGAGTCTGGTCGAGCTCTATCACGCCGGCGAGATCAGCTACGAGGACGCACTTCGCCACGCCGACAGCTCCAACGAGGTGCGCTTGCGCATCAAGCTGGCCCAGGGCGGCGATGCGCACACCTTGTCCCAGGGTCTGGAAGGCGTAGAGCTGGAAGATACCCGCGACAACAACCAGTTCGGCGGCGGCATGCTCCGGCGCTGAGAGGCGTCGCGAATCACCATCATCCGCTCGCGCCGGGCACTGGCGCGCAACACCGAAGTCGAAATCCTCCTGGTACGCGGAAGCTCGACGGATAAAAAAAAGGAGCCCCGGGGGCTCCTTTTTTTTATTGCCCGATTGGCGCCGGGCGGGGGTGGGTTACGGAGAATCCGCACCTGCGGTCACGGTCAGGCCGGTGGCATCGACGCTCTTGACGCCCTTGACGTTGTGCGCGACCTGGATGGCGCGGTTCTTGTCCATGTTGCTGGCGACCGTACCGGTCAGCCGCACCATGCCGTCATGGGTGTCCACAGAGATCTTGCTGGCGGGGATCTCGGAGGTGGTGGCGAATTCGGACTTCACCTTGGTGGTGATCCAGGCATCGTCCACCTTGCCCGGCACGGTCTGGTCGCTCGATTGCATGCTGCCGCTGGACTGCGCGTCGGCGTCCTGAGCGAGGGCCTGCGCGAACGGCACGGCGGCCAACGCAGCGGTCAGGCCGGCGGCGATGAAGGCTCGATGGAACGCGGAATGGGTACGCATGGCACTCTCCTTGGGTGAATGTCGCAACACGATGCGTTTGCACCGCGGGAGTCATCGCAACAGGGCTCCCGTGAACAAGGTGTGCGTCAGCCGGTTCGCCGTTCAGTGGCAATTACCGTTGTGAACGGCTGGCTGAAAGGAAGGTTCGGACGGCGCGAAAGGAGGGTGAGCGGCCTGTTGCGCGCTCGCGTCACGTGCATGCATGGAAGCAGCACCCAAAAAAACGGGGCGCCCTTGGAGGCGCCCCGTCTGGCAAGCCTTTGGCGCTCGCTTACTTGAGCGTGGTCTGGCCGCTGATCACCAGGCCGTTGCCATCGACGTGGGCTTCGGCATCCATCGATTCGATGCGCGCCGCTTGGGCGCGCATGGCTGCGAACTGCGCCTTGGTGCGCGCCTCGGTGGCGGCCTTGTCGGCCGGGTCTTCCGTGCCGGCCGACTCATCCTTGCTCAGCGCCGCTGCCGCGGAAGCCAGGCTGTCGGCCTTCTGCTGCATCAGGTTGACCCAGTCCAGGTACATCTGGCCGTTGAGGTGCATGCGCAGCATCTGGCCGGCGTCGCCGATCGGTGCCTTGAGCGCGTCGGCAAGCTTGCCATCCTCGCCCGCGCCCATGCCGAGCCCGAGGCTCTTCGCGCCCATCGCCAGCCACGCCGGCTGGCCGAACATGTTGGCGAGGTTAGGCGGCAACGCCACCGGCTTCCCGTCGGCCGTGAGCTTCAGCTGTGCCAGTGCGGGGGTCATCATCTGGCCCATCGCCAGCAGGCCGGCCGGATTGCTGGTACCAAGCACCAGTCGGCCGGTGAACTGCGGCATGGAATTGGCCTGGCCGGGTGTGAAGCTGTCCAGTGAGAGGCCCAGTCCGAGCAGATCGCCGAAAGGCGGGATGGCCGCCTTCTGCATGTTCTGACCCAGCTTGGCGAAGGTGTCGTTGAGGTCGGTCAGGGCGGGGCAGGTGAAAGGCTTCGCTGCCACCGCGTCGGCCTGGGCGCCCCAGAAAGCGCGCATCTGCGCGACCGGCAGGGCCAGGAAGAATTCGAACGGCGAGGTGGCCTGCGTCGTGCCGAGTCCCGGCAACTCCACTTTCAGGCCGCTGAAGGCCTGGGTGATGTCGCTGGCCAGCGAGACGTCCCAACGCATGTCCTGGTGCTTGGCTTCGAGCCGGGTGTAGCCGAAGCTCAGTTGCGGCACGCGGCTGGCGATGCGCGTGGCATCGACCTGGCAGCTGGGCGGGATCTGCAACTGGTTGGCGACCGGCTCGCCCGTCTTGGCCGACTCGGCCTGCGCGCGGGCCTTGAGCAGGGCGTTGAACAACGGGTCCTTGCCGCTGGCGGCGAGTGGCAGGGCGCGGGTCAGGTCGAGCTCGCCCACCGCCCACTGCTCGTAGCCCCGGGCCTTAGCCAGCTTGGGCAGACGGCCGTCATCCTGAAGATTCCTGGCCGGGCGATCCAGGCCCAGCGCCTGGCGCAGCAGCGGCTGGGCAGCGTCGGCGGGCAGGATCGCTGCGACAGCCTGCTTGCCGACCACGGCCAGGATGAGCTGGGTGCCCGTGGCAACCGAGACGTGGCGGCGGTAGCTCTGCTTGTCGACGCTGGCGACGTCGAACTTCTTGCCGTACGCGGATTCCAGGCGACCGACGAACGCTTCGAACGCGTCAGTGTCGCTGAGCTGGAAACGCAGCACCGGCGCCAGGCCCAGGCCATAAAGCGCGGAGTAGCCCTTGAGGTCCAGTCCGGCGCCCTGCGAGAACGATTCGACCGTCTTGCCGTCCAGCTCCTTGGCGAAGGCGCGCAGCAGGTTGGCCGTGTCGGCGTCCTTGGCGGCCATCTCGTCGGCGGCGGCGCGCAGCTGGGCCACTTCCGCCGGCATCTGGGCATCGGCCTGGGCGAACAGGGCGGCGCGGGTGTCGTCGTCCAGCACGTCCAGGTTGGCCACCACGTAGGGCGTGTCCGCGGGGGCGAAGGCCAGCGGGGCGTCCTTGTCCTTGTGTCCACACGCCGCCAGCAACAAGCCAGCCAAAGCCAGCGCGAGAGTGCGCTTCGTCGATCGCATGATTCGGTTCCCTGAAAAAGAAAAAGAGGCGCGGCCATTATGCCGCGCCCCCGAGGCGAACCGCCTGTGCCTGCAGTTGGGGCTTTAAGCCCGCGATCAGCGGGCGAGCAGCTCGCCCAGCACCGCCATGCGGACGAACACGCCGTTGCCGACCTGCTCGAGGATCTTCGACTGCGCGCCGTCGGCAACGTCCGAGGCGATTTCCACGCCGCGGTTGATCGGGCCCGGATGCATCACCAGGCAGCCCTTGGCCGCCAACCCGAGGCGGCGGGTATCCAGGCCGTAGCGGGCGAAGTACGCCGCCTCGTCGGGAAGTTCGGTGGCGCTCATGCGCTCCTTCTGCAGGCGCAGCATGATCGCCGCATCGGCGCCGGCGATCGCCTCGTCGAAATCCTCGACGAATACGCAGCGGGGAAATTCCTCCTGCGACGACATCAGCGGCGCGGGGCCGCACAGGCGAATCTCCCGCACTCCCATCGCGGTGAGCGCATGCACGTCCGAGCGCGCCACGCGCGAGTGCTTGATGTCGCCGCAGATCACCACCGCCAGGTTCTCGAAATCCGGGCGGTGCTCGCGGATGGTCATCACGTCGAGCAGGCCTTGGGTGGGATGCGCGCGGTTGCCGTCGCCGGCGTTGATCACCGATACGCCGCTCATCGCGTGGCGCACCAGCTCCTCGGGCGTTCCGGAGGCTTTGTGGCGCACCACGATGGCGTCCAGGTGCATTGCCTCGAGCGTGTGCAGCGTGTCGAACAACTCTTCGCCCTTGCTGGTGGAGGAGAAGCCGATGTCGAAATTGATCACGTCCGCGCCCAGTCGGCGAGCGGCCAGTTCGAACGACGTACGCGTGCGCGTGGACGGTTCGAAGAACAAATTGAGCACGGTTCGCCCGTTGAGCAGGTCGAGCTTGCGGGTGCCGTGGGCACAGGCGTCGCGCATCGACAGCGCGCGATCGAGCAGGCGCTCGATGCAGGCGCGGGGCAGGTTTTCCAGCGTGGTCAGGTGGCGCAGGCGAGGGCTCATGGCGGGCGGTTCGAAGGCGCGGGAAGGGATGAACATGCGATGGCCAGGCTCAAGCTAGTGGGAGGCGGTTGCTGCGGCAAGCCAGCGTTCGAGGATCACCGCGGCGGCTTCCGCATCGATATTGGCCGCGTCGCTGCGGCGCTTCGTGCCGGCGGCACGCGCCTGCGCGAAGCGCTGCGCGGCTTCCTGCGAGCTGTGCTGTTCGTCCACCAGGGCGACCGGCGCCCGGTAGCGCTCGCGCAAGTGTTCGGCGAAACGGCGGGCCAGCCGGGTGGCCGGCTGCACGGTGCCGTCCAGCGCAAGCGGCAGGCCCACGACCAGTGTGTCCGGCTGCCATTGCTTATGCAGCACGTCCAATTGCGCCCAGTCCGGGCCGCTGTCGCGAACGGGTATGACAGCCAGGGCGCGGGCGCTTGCGGTGATGGTGTTGCCGATGGCCACGCCGATCAGCTTGTTGCCGACGTCGAAACCCAGCACGCAGCTCATGCGTGCTCGACCGTGTCGTCGATCGCCCGCCAGCCGGTCACGCGTGGCCCGCGTAGCCGGGAAGCTGCAGCGGATCGACACCGACCAGGCCGGCGGCCGCGCTCCAGCGTTCTTCCAGCGGGGTGTGGAACATTACCCGCTCGTTCGCTTCTGCGGTGAGCCAGCTGTTGTCTTTCAGTTCCTGCTCGAGCTGGCCGGCGCTCCAGCCCGCGTAGCCCAGCGCCATCAATGCATCCTGCGGTCCTTCGCCGGCCGCCATGGCAACCAGGATGTCGCGCGAGGTGGTCACCGACCATTCGGCGTTGATGCGATAGCTCGATTCCCAGTGGCCGTGCTCGCGGTGCAGCACGAACCCGCGCTCCTGCTGCACCGGACCGCCGATCAGCACCGGCCGGTCGGCCAGCTCCAGGTCGCTGCAGTCGAGCTTGAGCTGCGCCAGCACGTCGCCGAGCCGGTATTCGGAAAGCCGGTTGACCAGCAGGCCCACGGCACCGTCCTCGTCGTGCTGGCACAGGAAAGCCACGCTGCGCGAAAACGGCGGCTCGGCCAGGCTCGGCATGGCGATCAGGAAATGTCCGGCGAGGGTCTGCGGGTTGGGGACGGCGCTCATGCGGCCATTGTAATGCGGGGGAGGGCATTCGTTGTAACGCGCGCGATGTGAAGCGCCTGCGTTGGGTGAACCCTCGATCCCGCCTGCCGCGGCTCAACGATGGCGCAGCGTGTCGTCGGCGCCGAACTCCCACACCCGGTCGATGTAGAGAATGGTGGTGCCCTGCTTGTCCTGCGGCCATGGCGGGAACGGTGCCGAGAGATGCACGATGCGCTTGGCCGCGTTGTCCAGCACCGGTGATCCCGAACTGCGGATGACCTGGATCTCGGCGATGGTGCCGTCGCGGTTCAGCCCTACGCTGACCTCGAGATCGCCGTGGATGTGCTGGCGCCGGGCCTCGTCGGGATAGTTGAGGTTGCCGATGCGCTCGACACGCTTGAACCAGCCATGGAGATAGGCCGCATACATGCCTTCGGCGGTATTGGCCGAGAGGAATTTCTTCACCGGGCGCTTGGCGTAGCGCTTGACCTTGCGGTCCCGCTCGGCGGTCAGCCTGGCCGCTTCCTGCCGGAGCCGTTCGAGGTCGGACGGCTGTTCGGTTTCAGGCCGCGCCGTGTCGGCCGTGTCGCTCGCCACTTTGTGCCTGCTGTTTCCGATCGTCGTGACCAGACGGTCCGGGGTGGCGTTCTGGGCCTGGAGGTGCTGCTCTTGCTGTGGCAGGGGGGCGGCACCGTTGTTCGGTACCGGCAGCAGGCCGGACAGCCGCTCGGTGGGACGGCCGACCTCGTCGCTGTTGCCGCCGCCGCGGTTGTTGGCCTGCGCCAGGAAGTCGGCCTTGTCCGGCGCATCGCGGTTGGCGACGTCGACCAGGGTCACGTCCAGCGTCGGCAGGCTCGGCCTAGGCTTGACGAAATGAAACGTCAACCCGAGCACCAGCACGCCGTGCAGCAGCAGGGAGAACAGCAAAGTCGCCCCGATCGGATCAGGGGTGTCGGGACGGCGGACGGTGGCACTCACGCGGGGACGTTCTCGATCGCGTCGAACAGCAATCCAGCGATATTAAGCCCGAACTGCGCGTCCAGTTCGCGCGCACACGTCGGGGATGTGACGTTGATCTCGGTGAGGTAGTCGCCGATCACGTCCAGACCCACGAAACGAAGGCCGCGGCGACGCAATTCGGGCGCAACCTGGGCCGCGATCCAGCGGTCGCGTTCGCTGAGCGGCACGCCCACGCCGCGGCCACCGGCGGCGAGGTTGCCGCGGAACTCGTCGCCCTGGGGGATGCGCGCCAGTGCGTAAGGCACCGGTTCGCCATCGACAAGCAGGATACGCTTGTCGCCCGCGCTGATCGCCGGGATGAACTTCTGCGCGATGGTGAAATGCCGGCCTTCGCCGTGCATGCCCCCGGCCAGCAGCGTTTCGAGCATCGAATTGAGGTTGCTGTCGCCGGCCCTGACCCGGAAGATTCCGCGCCCGCCCATGCCGTCCAGCGGCTTGAGCACCACCTCGCCGTGCTCGGTGACGAAACGGCGCAGCTCGCTGGCGTCGCGCGAAACCAGCGTGGGCGCGATGCATTGGGGGAACTGCAGGGTGAACAGCTTTTCGTTGCAGTCGCGCAGGGCCTGCGGATTGTTCACTACCCGCACGCCCGAGCGCTGGGCCGCGTCCAGCACCATGGTGTCGTAGATGAACTGCGCATCGACCGGTGGGTCTTTGCGCATGAGCACCACGTCCATCTCGCTCAGGTCGCGCCAATGGCGCTCGCCCAGCGTGTACCAGCCGGACGGGTCGTCCCGCACCGACAACGGCGCCAGGCGGGCGAACGGGACGCCATCGCGCAACCCGAGGTCACCCTGTTCCATGTAATGCAGCGCATGGCCGCGGCGTTGCGCCTCCAGCAGCATGGCGAAGCTGGTGTCCTTGGCGACTTTGATGGTGCTGATCGGATCCATCAGCACGGCGACCGAAAGCGGCATGAAAAATGCTCCGTGGCAGGAAGATGCGCAGCCGGGGATGGGCAAGTGGCATGCGCGGCAGGTCAGGATGGTGGCCGAGGGGGCGCAATGCGGCAAGTTCTGACGCGTTCGCTCAAGAACTGACGCGTTTGCCGATACAACCCATCAGCCGGCTCCACGCCTTGATTTTTGCTTGACGCCGCTTGTGACAGGCGGTAAACAGCAACGCAATGAATGCGTTGCCGGCAACCGGAACGCAACCACAGAACAAGTTGCGGTTTTTTATGCACACTGGTCGGCATCCGCCCGGCCCGTGTGCCTTACCTGAGCCTCGGGCGGGCAGCAGGGGGGTTGAGTGAACTTGAATACGAGCGATAACGGCTTGTCCGGTCTGAAGGTCATGGTGATCGATGACTCCAAGACCATCCGGCG
Organism: Frateuria sp. GZRe14; assembly: GCF_051900395.1. Taxonomy (NCBI): domain Bacteria; kingdom Pseudomonadati; phylum Pseudomonadota; class Gammaproteobacteria; order Lysobacterales; family Rhodanobacteraceae; genus Frateuria; species Frateuria sp. GZRe14. Next base: position 1,140,774 of record NZ_JBHZGJ010000001.1, read on the forward strand.
AACGGCCGAAACCTTGCTCAAGAAGGAAGGCTGCGAGGTGCTCACGGCCGTCGATGGCTTCGAGGCGCTGGCGAAGATCTCCGACCAGAAGCCGGCCATCATCTTCGTCGACATCATGATGCCGCGGCTGGACGGCTACCAGACCTGCGCGCTGATCAAGAACAACCCGCAGTTCCGCGCCACGCCGGTGATCATGCTGAGTTCGAAGGACGGCCTGTTCGACAAGGCCCGCGGCCGCATCGTCGGCGCCGAGCAATACCTGACCAAGCCGTTCACCCGCGACGAACTGCTTGGCGCCATCCATCGTCACGTCAGCACGGTTTGAAAAGCCACTGACTGCAGCGTCTTATAGGGGAGACCTGTGGCAAAGATTCTCATCATCGACGACTCACCGACCGACGTGCGCGTGTTCACCACGCTGCTCGAGAAGGCCGGCTACGCGGTCGCCGCCGTCAGTACCGCCGAGGAAGGCATCGAGCGCGTCCGCGCCGAGCTGCCGGACCTGGTCATCATGGACGTCATCATGCCCGGCATGAACGGCTTCCAGGCCACCCGCACGCTCACGCGCGACCCGGTCACCTCGAACGTGCCGATCGTGATGATCACCACCAAGTCGATGGAAACCGACCGCGTCTGGGGCCTGCGCCAGGGCGCGCGCGCGTTCATCACCAAGCCGGTCAACGAGAAGGAACTGCTGACCTGCATCAATGACCTGTTGCCGAGCGCGGCATGAACGAGAGCGCGAACCTCACGCCGTTCGAGATCCTGGCCCGCTACGAGCGCCTGTCGCTGGCGCACGCCCAGGACGTGCAGGACCGGATGGAAGCGCCCGGCCTGTGGCGCGGCATCGGTTATCGCGTCGGTTCGCGGTTGTTCGTCAGCGCCATCGACGAGATCAACGAACTGCTGGCAGTGCCCGTGTTGACTCCGGTGCCGCTGACCCAGCCCTGGCTGATGGGTGTCGCGAACGTGCGCGGCAATCTGGTGCCGGTCATCGATTTCAACCGCTTCCTGTTCGGCGAGCGCACCCAGCCGACCGAGCGCACGCGTCTCTTGATCGTTCGCCAGGGCGGCGGCAGCGTCGCGCTGATGGTCGACGAGGTGTTCGGCCAGCGCACGGTGGACGAGGAACAGCGCCGCGAGTCCGTCTCCGAGGACGATCCGCGCCTGACTCGTTTTGTTGGCGAGCGCGTGGCGGTGGGCGAACAGCGGTTGGGTGTGTTCAGCATGAACCGGCTCGTGCGCGCGCCGGATTTCCGCCAGGCCGCGGCCTGAGCGGAGCGATATGTAGGGCCGGTGCCGTGCGTGGCCGGATACCAGGGGCGAGAGGTCCCGCCAGCGCAGCGCGGTCGAAGCGCGGCCCGGCGGGATGGTAGACGGACGAGGTGTAACGATGAGCACTACAGGGGGCATCGGCAAGGAACGGGGCTATACGGGCCTCATCGTCCTGCTGCTGATAGCGATCGGTTTCGCGGCGCTGGATTTCTTCCTGCTGAACCAGAAGAACGGCGAGGATCGCCAGGCCAGTGCGCTAACCACGCAGATCCAGGTGCTGTCGCAGCAGACCGCCAAGTACGCCCTCGAGGCCTCTGACGGCAACGTCGACTCCTTCAAGGAACTGGAGAGCACCCGCAACGCGATCGACGCGGCGGTGCTCAAGCTCGCCAAGGGCGACCCCAAGGGCGGCATGGAGGCCTACGGCGACAACAACGCCACACCGGCCGGCCGCAGCGTGACCGCACTGGTCAACGCCTGGGGCCAACTCGACGGCGACATCAAGAAGATCCTGTCCAACAAGGGCGTCGTGCTGGATTCGGCCCAGCGTGCGGACAAGCTCTCGCAGCAGATGCCGCTGCTCAACTCGAGCATGGACCAGGTCACCAACATCCTGCAGCAGCGCAACGGCAGCGCCGAGCAGATGCTCGGTTCCTCGCGCCAGATGCTGCTTGCTGACCGCATGGTTCGCCGCGTGCAGGAAGTGCTTCAAGGCGGTGACTCCGCACAGGCGGCGGCCGACGGCCTCGCGCGCGACGCGCAGCTCTACGGCACGGTGCTCAAGGGCCTGACCGACGGCAACGCTGATGCCGGCGTCAAGGCCATGGGCGACGCCAACGCGCGCAAGATCCTTACCGACATGCAGGTCAACTGGGCGGCACTGGCCGATCCGATCGCCAAGCTGGTGTCGGCTGCGGCGCCGATCGCCGACGTGAAGAACGCCGGCAACCAGGCCTCGCTGGATTCGCAGAACGTGCTGCTGCGCGCGAACGAGCTGTCCGACCAGATTGGCAAGCTGCCGTTCCGCCGCCTGTTCCCGAACGTGTGGTGGGGCGTGCTGGGCGCCGCCGGCGCGGTGGCCTTCGCGCTGCTGCTGGTGGTTACCCTGGTGCGCGACCAGCGCAAGCGCTTCCAGGATTCGACCGAGCTGAACCAGCGCAACCAGGAGGCGATCATGCGCCTGCTGGACGAGATGGGCTCGCTCGCGGAAGGTGACCTGACGGTCAAGACCACGGTGTCTGAGGACATCACCGGCGCCATCGCCGACTCGGTGAACTACGCCATCGACGAGCTGCGCACCCTGGTGACCACGATCAACGAGACCTCCGAGCAGGTGTCCTCGTCGGCGCAGGAAACCCAGACCACCGCGCGCCACCTGGCCGACGCGGCGCAGAGCCAGGCCGCGCGAATCAGCACGGCGACTTCGGCGATCAACCAGATCGCGAGCCTCATGGACAACGTGTCCAAGGACTCGGCCGAATCGGCCGACGTGGCCGAACGCTCGGTGCAGATCGCCTCGCGCGGCGCCGAAGTGGTGCGCGAGACCATCTCCGGCATGGACTCGATCCGCGACCAGATCCAGGAAACCTCCAAGCGCATCAAGCGCCTGGGCGAGTCCTCGCAGGAAATCGGCTCGATCGTGGAACTGATCAACGACATTGCCGAGCAGACCAACATCCTGGCGTTGAACGCGGCCATCCAGGCGGCCTCGGCCGGTGAGGCGGGCCGCGGCTTCGCGGTGGTGGCGGACGAAGTGCAGCGCCTGGCGGAACGCTCGGCCAGCGCGACCAAGCGAATCGAAACGCTGGTGCAGACCATTCAGTCCGATACCAACGAAGCGGTCAGCTCCATGGAGCAGACCACCTCCGAGGTGGTCGCCGGTGCACGCCTCGCCGAGGACGCCGGCAGCGCGCTGGGCGATATCGAACGCGTGTCGCACGATCTGTCGGCGCTGATTCAGAACATCTCCACCGCGGCGCGTCAGCAGTCCGCGGCGGCGACCGACATTTCGCAGTCGATGAACGCGATCCAGGAAATCACTTCGCAGACCTCGCAGGGCGCGAGCCAGACGGCCGACTCGATCGGCTACCTGGCCCAGCTCGCCAGCGACCTGCGGCGCTCGGTGGCGCACTTCAAGCTGCCGGGTTGATCAACGTTTACCGACAGAGGGCAACCTCGAACGGTTGTGCGATGCGTGCGTAGCGCGCAGCCGCTCAAGAGGGGCGCATGAGACTTCAAGACCACATCGATTTCACCACCCTGCAGTGGGTCAAGCCGGAGCTCGACGAGACTCTGGCACGGGCCCGCGAGGCGCTGGAGTCCTACGTAGAGAACCCTGGCAAACGCGAGGTCATGCGCGGCTGCGTGGATCATCTGCATCAGGTGCAGGGCACTCTTCGCATGGTCGAGCTCTACGGCGCCGCGATGGTTGCCGAAGAGATGGAGACGCTGGCGATCTGCCTGCTGGAGGACCACATCCGCCAGCGCGATGACGCCTTCGGCGCGCTGATGCGTGGCCTGATGCAGCTGCCCGACTATCTCGAACGCCTTTCCGGCGGCCATCGCGACGTGCCGGTGGTGTTGTTGCCGCTTCTCAACGATCTGCGCGCGAGCCGCGACCAGCAGGCGCTGTCCGAAGCGGCGCTGTTCAACCCGAACCTGGAACAGGCGCTGCCGGTGCAGGCACCGGGTGCGCAGGGCGAGGTCGACGTGGCCGCCCAGCGCAGCGCGATCACCACGCTGCGACTGCGTTTCCAGCAGCAATTGCTGGCCTGGTTCCGCGGCCAGAACGCGCCGCAACAGTTGCTCGGCATGCGCGAGACCCTGCTGGGCATCGCCGGTCGCTGCTGGACCATACCGGGTCGTCGCCTGTGGTGGATCGCCGCCGGCGTGTTGGAGGGTCTGGAGCAGGGCGTGCTCAAGAGCCACGCGGCCGAGATCCGCCAGCTGATCGGCAAGGTCGACCGCAACATCCGCCAACTCGTCGAACAGGGCGAAGCCAGCCTGCGCGGCGGCGATGCCGACGAGCTCGCGAGCAAACTGCTCTTCATCGTGGCACAGGCCCGTCAGGCCAGCCCCCAGATGGCGCTGCTGAAACAGACCTACCGCCTGGACAGCCTGCTGCCCGACGCCGCAGAACTCGAACACGCACGCGGCTCGATGGCCGGGCACAACCGCGCCCTGCTCGATTCGGTGTCCAAGGCACTGAAGGAAGACCTGCTGCGCGTGAAGGAAGCGCTCGACCTGTTCCTGCGCCAGAGCGACGGCGATCCCGCCCAGTTGTCCGCGCAGGGCGAGGTGCTCGAGCGCGTCGGCGACACGCTGGGCATGCTGGCGCTGGCCGTGCCGCGTCGCGTGGTCAGCGAACAGCGCCGCGTGCTGGAAGAGATCGCACACAAGGTCCGCGCGGCCGAAGAAGGCGTGCTGCTGGACGTCGCGGGCGCGCTGCTTTACGTCGAATCCTCGCTGGACGACCACATCGAGAGCCTTGGCGCCGATGACAGCCTGGCCGGTGAAATCCTGCCGGTCGAGGGCGACGCGACCCCCGCTCTGCCGCGCAGCGAAGCGCGCAGCATCCTGGCCTCGCTCATGCAGGAGGCGATCGCCAACGCCGCCAAGGTGAAGGATGCCATCGTCGCCTTCGTCGAGGCCGGCTGGGACCACGCCCAACTGCATGGCACCCCGGCGTTGATGGACGAGGTGGCTGGCGCCATGCGCATGCTGTCCGCGCTGCGTCCGTCGGAACTGGCCGAAGGCATCGGTCGCTTCATCGGCAACGAAATGCTCGTCGACCGGCGCGTGCCGGGCAGTGCCCAGATGGACCATCTGGCCGATGCCCTTGCCGCGCTGGAGTACTACCTGGAGGCCGCCCGCGAACATCGCGGCGGGCTGGAGCACATCCTGGACGTGGCCGAGCACAGCCTCGGCTCGCTCGGCTACTGGCCGTTGCCGGCCGCACGCGCCGCGATGGCCTACGAGGCTCCCGCGCCGGTCGTTGCCGAAGAACCGTCCGAGCCCGCTCTGTCCGAATCGGTCAGCGTGGCCGATGGCCATGGCCTGGACGACCTCATGGTTGGCGGCAGCGAGCCGTTGCAGCACGGCGCGCACGAACTGGCCGGCTTGCGCCTGGCTCAGACCGAACCGCTCACCGTCTCGTCGCATGACGGCGATGAGGGCGACTGGATCGAGATCGAGGAAGAAGTCCTCGAGGAAGTGCCGGTCGCCGATGCGCTGGCCGGCAATGCCGGGTTCCAGTTGGGCACCGAGGGCATCGACGACGACATCCGCGAGATCTTCCTGGAGGAAATGCAGGAGGAAATCGACAACCTGCGCGGCGCCGAAAAGGCCTGGCTGGCCGACCCGATGCAATTGGCCGCGATCACCCCGATCCGCCGATCCTTCCACACGCTCAAGGGATCCGGTCGCCTGGTCGGCGCCAGCGTGCTTGGCGAATTCGCCTGGAAGGTCGAGAACATGCTCAACCGCGTGCTGGATGCCACCATCCAGCCGCACGAGGGCGTGCAGGCGTTGGTCACTGCCGCCATCGGCGCGTTGCCGCAGTTGCTGGCCGCGCTCAAGGGCGAGGGCACGCCGAGTGCGCCGCTGGCCGCGATCATGGCCACGGCAGAACGCCTGGCTGCCGGCGAAATGGCGCAGCTCGGCGACCATGCGCCGGCTGCCACGGAAACCGTGCGCCGCGTGGTGCGCCGTCGCGTGCCACGCCTCGATGCCGCCGCCGAGGCCGTGCCGGTCGCCGCCCACACCGACCAGACTGCCGCTGTCGAAACTTCGCACGAGCCGATCGAAACGATTGCCATGCCGGTGATGCCGCCGGTGGATCCGGTGCTGCTGGAAATCCTGCGCAGCGAAGTGGCGCAGTACCTGCAGGCGATCCGTGGCGCACTGGCTCGCGCCGATGGCGAGCTGCGCATCGATGACGCGCTGCTGCGTGCGGTGCATACGTTGCACGGCGCCATCGCGATGGTGGACATCCCGCTGCTGACCCAGTTGCTCTCGCCACTGGAAAGCCTGCTCAAGCGCCTGCGCGCGGCCAGCCAGCCCCTCTCGGAAGAAGGCACCCGCCTGCTCGCGCAGTCGGCCGACGTGGTCGATCACGTGATGGCGCAGTTCGACGCCGCCGAGCCGCAACTGCCGTCGGTGGACGCGCTCACCGCGCGCCTGACCGAGCTGCGCGACGGCCAGCCCGAGCCGAAGGTCGCGCACGTGCTGTTCGACCCGCACGCGGAAGACCTGCCGACCGACCTTCCGGACGACGCGGTCGCCGCCGCGCTCGATGCGGGCCTCGACGACGCGCTCGGCGAGCCGCCTGCAGCGGATGCTTCGGGCGAAGCCGTCGAGCATGACGAACATGACGCATACGCCGGCGAGCTGCTGGCGGCGCTTGACGCGTTCGACCTGGAAACGGCCGAAGTCGTCGGTTCCGGTGAGGGCCTGGCGATCGATGCCGGCCACGCTGACGACGAACAGAGCCTGGCGGCACTGTTGGACAGCCTGCTGAGCGAACCCTCCGATGGCCAGCCGTTCGCGCCGGCGCCGGATGTCGTCGCGACGAACGACGCCGAGACCCAACCGGACGATGTCCTCGAACTGTCGGACAACGACGGTTCGCAGGAACCGGAGCTGGAAGCATCGAGCGAAGCGGAGCCCGAACTGGAAATCGCCGCCTTGCTGCCAGAGCAGGCGGCGGTCTCGGACGAGAGCGCCGACGCGGACCCCGCCCCTGTCGGGGAAGGCACTGTGGAGGGCATGGAATCACTGCTGCCGGAAACCACGGAGGACATGGCGGACGAAACGGTCGAGCCGGTCGCCGCCGAGCCCGTCGAAGCAGCGGTCAACGCGGACGAAGACCTGGTCAATGTTGCCGGGGAACCGATCGAGGCAGCCCTCGAACCGTTCGTGCCGTTCGCCGTTGACAGCACACCCGCGCAGCCGTGGGTCGGGCAGATCGATCCGGATCTGCTCGAGATCTTCACCGAGGAAGCGAATGAACTGCTCGACCACGCCGACGGCCTGCTGGCCGAATGGCGCGCCGAGCCGACCGAGACGGCGCATGCCGCCGGCGTGCAGCGCGACCTGCACACCCTCAAGGGTGGTGCCCGCATTGCCGGGCTGGTGCCGGTGGGCGACCTGACCCATGCCATCGAGACGTTGCTGGAGAAGCCGGTCGCCGAACGCGACACGGCGCAGCTCATCGGCGCCCTGGAAGCCGGTTTCGACACCCTGCATTCGCTGGTCAAGCGCGTTTCGCAAGGCCAGCCGATCGAGTACCCGCAGGCGCTGATCGATCGTCTGCTGGCCATGGCCGGCCAGGAAGCCCTGGTCGACGAGGGCCACGAGTCCGCGGCCACCGCGGCGCCCTCGGCCCGGCTTCCGGCAGCGCCCCTGCCGGAACTGCTGCCCGAGCTGTTGCCCGAGCGCGAGGAAGAAGAGGTCCGCTCCACGCAGGAACAGATCCGCGTCCGCGCGGAACTGCTCGACAACCTTGTGAACCATGCCGGTGAGGTGGCGATCTACCGTTCGCGCCTGGAGCAGCAGGTCGCCGGCTACCGCTTCAACCTGGTCGAACTGGACCAGACCGTGCAGCGTCTGCGCAGCCAGCTGCGCATGCTCGAAATCGAGACCGAAGCGCAGATCATCGCGCGCTTCCAGCGCGAGCACCGCGAGGCGGGCATCGGCGTGTTCGATCCGCTCGAGCTCGACCGCTTCTCGCAGCTGCAGCAGTACTCGCGTGCGCTGGCCGAGTCGGTATCCGACCTTGTCTCCATCCAGAACATGCTGGACGAGCTCACCCGCCAGTCCGAGACTCTGCTGATCCAGCAGTCGCGCGTCAGCGCCGAGCTGCAGGACGGCCTGCTGCGCACTCGCATGCTGCCGTTCGACACGATGGTGCCGAACCTGCGCCGCACGCTGCGCCAGGCCGCGCAGGAAGAAGGCAAGAGCGCCCAGCTGTACGTCGAGGGTGCCCATGGTGAAATGGACCGCAACCTGCTCGACCGCATCAAGGCGCCGTTCGAGCACATGCTGCGCAACGCCATCGCGCACGGCATCGAATCGCCGGCCGACCGCCGCAAGGTGGGCAAGCCGACCGAAGGCGCAGTGCGCATCCGCGTCGCCCGCGAGGCTACCGAGGTGGTGGTGCGCGTCAGTGACGACGGACGCGGCCTGGACCGAGAGGCGATCCGTGCCCGCGCCATCGAGCGTGGCCTGCTGCGCGCCGATTCGCGTCCGAGTGACGACCAGCTGCTCGGCCTGATCACCCAGACCGGCTTCTCCACCGCCAGCCACGTCACCCAGCTCGCCGGTCGCGGCGTGGGCATGGACGTGGTCGCCAACGAGATCAAGCAGCTGGGCGGTTCGCTGGCGATCGAGTCGCAGCAGGGCCAGGGCACCACCTTCATCCTGCGCCTGCCGTTCACCCTCGCGGTGACCCAGGCCATCGTGGTACGCATCGGCGAGGCGACCTTCGCCATCCCGATGACCTCGGTGCAGGGCGTGGCCCGGATCAGCCCGGACGATCTGGGTGCACGCCTGGGCGATGCCAACCCGACGTTCGAGTACAACGGCGACGCCTACGGCATCCACGACCTGGCCGATTTGCTTGGCCTGCAGCCGAACCCGGTGATCGAGGAAGAGCAGCTTCCGCTGCTGCTCACCCGCGCCGGCGACCTGCGCGCCGCGATCCGCATCGACGCGGTGATCGGCTCGCGCGAGATCGTGGTCAAGTCGGTCGGCCCGCAGGTCAGCTCGGTGCCGGGCGTGCTCGGCGCGACCATCATGGGCGACGGCTCGGTGCTGATCATTCTCGACCTGCCGCCGCTGGTCCGCCACGGCATCGCCCGTCGCGAGCAGCGCCTTGCCGACGGCCTGAGCGCGGTGGCCTCGCCGTTGATCGAAGAGCAGCGCGCCAAGCCGCTGGTGATGGTGGTCGACGACTCGATCACCATGCGCAAGGTCACCGGCCGCGTGCTGGAACGCCACGACTACGAGGTGTTCACCGCGAAGGACGGCGTCGACGCGCTGGAGAAGCTGCACGACCGCGTGCCGGACATGATGCTGCTGGACATCGAGATGCCGCGCATGGACGGCTACGAGCTGGCCACGCAGATGAAGGCGGACCCGCGCCTGCGCGAGGTGCCGATCATCATGATCACCTCGCGCACCGGCGACAAACACCGCCAGCGCGCCTTCGACATCGGTGTCGACCGCTACCTCGGCAAGCCCTACCAGGAAGCCGAGCTGCTGGCGCAGATCGCCGAAGTGCTGGAACAGCGCGCGATGGCGATGGAGACGGTCCATGGCTGAGGCGGTACCGGCGGTCGCGCTGCTGTTCGACGACGCGGGCCTGGGTGAGCAGTTGCGCAGCGCCCTGCAGGAACGCGGTGCGCGGATCGTGCACGAAGGCACGCTGAAGGACCTGAGCCGTGAGCTCCTGTCTTCGGTCGACGCCGATGTACTGGTGGTCAACCTCGATGATGAGGACGACAGCGCGCTGGATCGCCTGGACGAAACCCTGGACGGCGACCGCCCGCGCGTGGTGTTCAACGACGCGCAGGCCAGCCGCCGGCTGGAAGGCTGGGACCGGGCGCGCTGGGCGCGCCACCTGGCGATGAAAGTGCTGGCGATCGGCGATGCCGATCCGCCGCGTCCGCCAGCGCCGGCCGAAGTCGTCACCGAAAGCCTTGCCGCCGCGGCGATCGTCGTTGAACCGATGACCGCCGATACCGGCACGGACAACCTTGACGCGGCTCCACGGGTGGATGAAGAAGCGCGCCAGGCGGCCGTTTCCGAAACCCTCGCGGCCGAGCTGGAAGCCTTGCTCGCTTCCGATACGCCGACGGATGAAACCAACGACTTCGGTACCGGCCTCAATTACGATGCCGGCGAAGGCCTGGTCCTGCATGACGGCGATTTCGGTGCCGGGCTCGTGGCCGAAGCCGAAACTGCTGTTGCGGGCGATGTCATCGTGCGGGCGACCTCGCAGGCCGACGTGAGCGATGCGCTGTCGTCGCCAGCCACGCTGGAACTGTCGCCGATCGACGATATGGAACAGGCGGCGGCGACCGAAGTCGCCGCCGCAGTGGAACTGCCGGCACACACCTCCTTCCAGCTCGACCATCTGGAATTGGCTCCTATCGGGGAAGAGGTGACCGCCACCGTTGCCCGCGTGGCGGCTGAGCCGGTCGCTGCGGTACGCATCTCGGATGGTTGGACGCTGCTTGACGGTGACGAACCCGCTGATGCTCCCGCGCCTTCCGTCCAGCATGCGGCTCCGGCTGACTTCGGGATCGAAAAGGTCAGCATCCTCGACTATCTCGCGCCCGAGGCTGAAGCTTCCGTCGAGCACGCTGGTCCGGGCGAGTTCGGCATCGAAAAGGTCAGCGCCTCTGACTACCTTGCGCCTGACGCCGATGATGGCGCCTCCCCGGTGCTTCCCGGCCTCAGCCTGGAACTGGTCTCGCTCGAGGAAGCCATGGCGCCGCAGGATTTCGCGCCCTCGCACGAAATGGTGCTCGAGGCGCCGTCCAGCGCGCTGACGCGATTGGTGGTGCTCGGCGCCACCACCGAAAGCACTGCCTCGGTCGGCGAGTTCCTGGCGGCGCTGCCCGCCGGCTTGCACGCCACCGTGTTGCATACCCAGCACCTGGCCGGTCGCCCGGCGGATGGCCTGGTCGAGTATTTCGCTTCCCAGTGCGCGCTGCCGGTGCGCCTGGCCGACGCGGATCTTCGCGCGGTCTCGGGCGAAGTGATCGTGGTCCCTTCCGATAAACAGGTGACCCTGCGCCGGGACGGCTCGATCCAACTGCAGCCGATCGAGGCAGGCGCGGCGCATGCGCCCTCGATCGATGCCAGCTTTACCCAGGCGGCCGAGTCTTTCGGCAGCGACGTGGTCGCGATCGTGTTTGCCGGCCGCTCCACCGACGCGGTGGCCGGTTGCCAGGCGGTGTACGACCGCGGCGGCCAGGTCTGGGTCGAAGCCAGCGGCGGCACGCACGCGTCCGACATGGTCAGCGGCGTGCTGGCCGAAAACCTGTCCCATCATGCCGGCACGCCGCGCGAACTTGCAGCACGCCTGGCCGAGAACTCTCCGGAAGGTCAGTCATGAGCGATCAACCCCTGCCGCGCGAAATCCGCTGCGTGCTCGTGCCGGTAGGCCAGCTGCGCCTGCTGTTGCCCAATGCCACCGTGGCCGAAGTGATCACCCTGCCGACTCCCGAGCCGGTCGAAGGTGCTCCGGAATGGCTGCTCGGCCGCATTGCCTGGCGTGGATGGCGCGTGCCGCTGGTCTCCTTCACCAAGCTCGCCGGCGCGCCCGAGGGTGATGCCGACCTCGCCGTTCGCGTGGCCGTGCTGAAGGCGCTGGGCAACAACGCCAAGCTGCCGTTCGTGGCGGTCGTGACCCAGGGCTTCCCGCGCCTGACTACCCTCAATGCCGAGCTGATCATTCCCACGCATGACGGCGCGCCGTTGCCGCCTGGCGTGAAGGCACAGGTGCTGGTGCGCGATGACATCGCGGTGATTCCGGACCTGGAAGGCATCGAAGATGAGTTGGCCGCCTTGTTGAGCCTGGACGAACAGGCCGGCGCCGCCTGACGCTTTGCGGCACGCAGGCAAGCGTTCGCGCCGAGCGGACCTGCGTTTAGGCGCCACCTCGAGCCTGCGCGCTCACGTTTCTGCTCCGGAGAACTTGCCCGGGGGACGGGCGAGAGTTGGGCGAAGCGTGACCTTTCGCAACACTACTCGGCATGGGACAAGCCCCGGCACGGGCGTAGGGAGTCGACATGCCTACATGTCCCCGTGCAACGCCTGCAGCGCCGCCAGCGCAGCAAGCCCCGCCGTCTCGGTCCGCAGGATGCGGGGACCCAGCCGCAAACCGGCAAAGCCCGCACCCATGAGGCTGGCTACGTCGCGATCACCCAGACCGCCTTCGGGCCCGACCACCAACACGCCGCCAGCCGGACCAAACCGGAGCGAGCGTGGCGACCGGTCGCCCTCGGGCAGCAGCGCCAGGCGCAAGGCGCCATCCTGTTGCAAGGAACCCAGCCAGGCCTCGAGCGGTTGCGTCGGCAGAATCATCGGCAAACGCGCGCGACCGCTCTGTTCGCAGGCACTGGCAACCACGGCGCGCCAGTGGGCCAGCCGTTTTTCCGCTCGCGCCGGATCGAGTCGGACCTCCGAGCGCTCGGTCAACAGCGGCACGATGCGGGCTACGCCCAGCTCCGTCGCCTTCTGCACGATCAGGTCCATCTTCTCGCCGCGCGCTACACCCTGGGCCAGCGTGAGCGGCAGGGGCGATTCGTTGGCGACTGCCTGACTGCCCTCGATACGCGTGCGCACCTCACGCTTGCCGACCTGGGTGATGACCGCCCCGTAGTCCTGGCCATCGCCGTTGAACAACACCAACGGTGCGCCTTCGCCCAGGCGCAGCACGCGCGCCACGTGCTCGCCCGCCTGTGGCGGCAGGTTCAATTCGACGCCGGGCGAAAGCGTCTCGTCGACGTGGATGCGGATCGTACGCATGAAGGATCCTGGCGGCTTGTGGGTGGTGACACTTTCGTGGGATCGCGCTTGCGGGAGGCTCTGGGCATCTCGAAAAAAGCGCATCACACGCAAGCTTGTTCCTGCGAGGGGCGGCGGCTTCAGGCCACCGCGCGTTCGATCCCGGCGATGGCCACGGTTACCAGGTGATCGATGTCATCGGTACTGACGACATACGGCGGCATGAAATACACCACGTTGCCCAGCGGCCGCAGCAACGCACGGTGCTCAAGCCCATGCAGGTAGACGCGCATGCCTCGCCGTTCGGTCGCCGGCCAGGGCGTACGCGTGCGCTTGTCCGCGACCAGCTCGACCGCCGCGATCATGCCGGTCTGGCGCACGTCTGCCACGTGCGGATGATCCCTCAGGGGAGCAAGCCGCTGCGCCAAGTGTGCGGCCAGCACGCGGTTACGCTCCAGGACTGGCTCGTCGCGGAAGATCGCCAGCGTCTCCAGCGCCACGCGGCAGGCCAGCGGGTTGCCGGTGTAACTGTGCGAGTGAAGGAACGCCTTGCCGGCGTTGTATTCGGCATAGAACGCGGCGTACACCGCCTCGGTCGTGAGCACCGCCGACAGCGGCAAGGTTCCGCCGGTCAGCCCCTTGGAAAGACACATGAAGTCCGGCGCGACCGATGCCTGCTCGCAGGCGAACAGCGTGCCGGTGCGGCCGAAGCCGACCGCGATCTCGTCGGCGATGAAGTGCACGTCGAACTCGTCGCAAAGCCGGCGCAGGCCGGACAGGTAGTCCGGGTGGTGCATGCGCATGCCGCCGGCGCATTGCACCAGCGGTTCAACGATCACCGCGCAGGTTTCGTGCGCGTGCCGTTCGAGTTGCGCACGCAGTTCTTCCAGCCGTCGCGCGGCCACCTGCGCCGGCGTCTCGCCCGGCTCGCCCTCGTAGGCATCCGGTGAGGGCGCCAGGATCGGAGTCAACAGCAGCGGCGCGTAGGTCTTGCGGTAGAGCGCAACGTCGCTCACCGAGAGCGCTCCCAGCGTCTCCCCGTGATAACTGCCGGTCAGCGCGATGAAACGCGTCTTCTCGCCGCGCCCCCGATTGAGCCAGTAATGGAAGCTCATCTTGAGCGCCACCTCGACCGCCGCCGAACCGTTGTCGGCGTAGAAGACGCGCTCCAGTCCCGGAGGCGTGACGCGCACGAGCTCCTCGGCCAGCGCAATCGCGGGCTCGTGGGTGAAGCCGGCGAAAATCACGTGCTCCAGCCGCTGCGCCTGATCGGCGAGCGCGGCGGCCAGGCGCGGGTTGGCGTGGCCGAAGATGTTGGTCCACCACGAGCTGACGCCGTCCAGATAGCGGCGTCCGTCCGCATCGATCAACCAGGCGCCTTCGCCGCGCACGATGGGCACCATCGGGATGCTCTCGTGGTCGTGCATCTGTGTGCAGGGATGCCACACGTGCCTGAGGTCCCGCGCGGCCAGCGCGGCGTTGCCGGCGATGGCCGGTGCGTCGGGGAACGGAGTGTCCATCCCGCTATGATCGGCGTTGCGGCATGGCCGCTCAAGTTGAAGGACCCAAGTGAAGCGCTCGCGTGCCGCCTGGCTGGCTGTCGCCACCCTGCTGATGCTCGTTGTGCTGCTGGTGTTGTTGCTGCCGGCGCGCTGGGCCGTGCCCTTCGTGCAGGCGCGCCTGCATGGCCTCGAACTCGAAGGCGTGCATGGGCTGGTCTGGAACGGCGGCGCCGGGCAGTTGCGCGGCCTGGATGGCCGGTCGTTGGGACAGGTCCACTGGCGGCTTTCCCGGGCGTTGCTGTGGGGGCGCCTGGACCTGCAACTGGAATTCGTCGGGCCGCGGCTTGCCGCCAATGGCTATCTGCAACGTGATGGCGAAGGCCGTCTGGTCTGGACCGACGCCTCGCTTCGTGCCGACCTGGCGGCGTGGGCGCCGCGGTTCGATTCATCGCTCGGCACGCCGCGCGGCACGCTGGCGATGACGCTGCAGCGGGCGGTGTTGCAGGGAAACTGGCCGATCGAACTGGAGGGTCAGGTGCAATGGCGCGATGCGTCCATGCAGGCGCGTGCGCAGCCCGTTGCACTGGGCGACTTCGACATGGACCTCCATGGTTCGAACGGTGTGCTGGCCGGGCAGTTGCACGACCAGCGCAACGGGCCGCTGCATGCCGAAGGCCAGTGGCAAGCCAGTCCGCTCGGTTGGCGGCTGGACCTGCTGCTGCAGCCACGCACGGGCGACCCGGCACTGCGCCAATGGCTGGCACGCCTGGGCCGCCCGGACACGGACGGCGCCATCCACCTGCATCGCCGCGGCGGCCTGGCCGCCACCACGCCGGAAACCATTCAGTGAGTTACGACGCCGAACACGCCCTGTCCGCCGCACGCGAGGCCGCCGCCGCCGCGGCCGACGTCATCCGGCACTACTGGGGCCGCGGCGTGGCGGTCGAATGGAAGGCCGACGCCACGCCGGTGACCGTGGCCGACCGCGAGGCCGAGCAGGCGATCCGCGCCGTGCTCGCCAAGGCGCTTCCGCAGGCGGCGATCTATGGCGAGGAGTACGGCCTGGAAGGCGCGCGCGACGGGTTGCTGTGGCTGGTCGACCCGCTCGACGGGACCAAGAGCTTCGTGCGCCGCACGCCGTTCTTTTCCACCCAGATCGCACTGATGGACCGCGGTGAGCTGGTGCTCGGCGTCTCCTGCGCACCGATTTACAACGAGACCATGTGGGCGCGCCAGGGCGGGGGCGCCTGGCTCGATGGCGAACGCGTGCAGGTGGCATCCACCGGCGCGATGGCGCAGGCCTCGCTTTCCATCGGCAACGTCAGGACGCTCACCGCCGATGCACGCTGGAACGCGCTCGGTGCGTTGATCCGCGACAGCAGCCGCATTCGCGGCTATGGCGACTTCTGCCATTACCACCTGCTTGCACGCGGGGGACTGGACTTGGTCATCGAGTCGGACGTCAACATCCTGGACGTTGCCGCGCTGGCGGTGATCGTGCGCGAGGCCGGCGGCCTGTTCACCGACCTGGAAGGCCGGGCGCCCACCCTGGACATCACCAGTGTGCTGGCCGGCGCACCGGCGATCCACGCCCAGGCGCTTGCACGCTTGCATCATGAAACCGCGGGCTAGAATGTCCTGATGCGCAAGCCACCGATCATCCATGCCACCCGCGAATGCGTCGACAGCCGCTTCCTGCGCGTCGAGCAACTGGACCTAGAGTTTTCCAACGGCGAGAAGCGTACCTACGAGCGCCTGCGCGCCAGCGGCCTGGGTGCGGTGATCATCGTGCCGATGCTCGACGAGGACACCGTCCTGCTGATCCGCGAGTACGGCGCCGGCGTGGGCCGCTACGAGCTTTCGCTGCCCAAGGGCCGGCTCGACCAGGACGAGACCGCCGAACAGGGCGCCAATCGCGAGCTCAAGGAAGAAATCGGCTACGGCGCGAATCGCCTGAAGATCCTGCACAACCTGTCGCTATCGCCCGGCTACATGACGCACATGGCGCACGTGGTGCTGGCACAGGATCTCTACCCCGAACGCCTGCCCGGCGACGAACCCGAGGAGTTGGACGTGGTCCCATGGAAGCTTTCCGAACTGCACACCCTGATCGGCCGTGACGACGTGACCGAAGGCCGCTCGATCGCCGCCCTGTTCATGGCGCGCGAGTACCTGGCCGGGCGGTTCCAGCCATGAGCGCGGTTGCCCCCGAGACCGGCCTGCTGGCCGAGGTGAGTGCGATCGCGCGCGAAGCGGCGACCGCGATTCTGGCGATCTACCGCGACGAGTTCGCCGTCCAGCACAAGGACGATGCCTCGCCGCTCACCGCCGCCGACCTTGCCGCCCAGCGCGTGATCGCCGCGGGCCTCGCGCGCATCGCACCCGACGTGCCGGTGCTGTCCGAGGAAGCGCGCGCCGCGCCGTGGGAACTGCGCCAGACGTGGTCGCGCTACTGGCTGGTCGATCCCCTTGACGGCACCCGCGAATTCATCAAGCGCAACGGCGAGTTCACCGTCAACATCGCACTGATCGAGGACCACCGCCCGGTGCTTGGCGTGGTGTTGGCGCCGGTCACCGGCGAGCTGTTCGCCGCTGCCGACGGCCAGGGCGCCTGGCTGCAGCAGCACGCCAACGGCCAGTGGCAGAAGATCGGCGTGCGCGCGTTGGCCGCGCCGGCAGTCGTTGCCGGCAGCCGCTCGCACGGCAGCGACACGCAGGGCTTTCTCGACGCGCTGCTGGATACGCCCTATCAACCTTTCCCGATGGGCTCCTCGTTGAAGTTCTGCCTGATCGCCCGCGCCGTGGCCGACCTCTACCTGCGGCTGGGCCCGACCAGCGAGTGGGACACCGCGGCGGCGCAATGCGTGCTGGAGCAGGCTGGCGGCGCAGTGCTGGACCTTGCCGGCGAGCCGTTGCGATACAACACCAAGGACTCCGTGCTCAACCCGGAATTCCTCGCCGTGGGCGACCGCGGGGTGGAGTGGAAGGCGCGGCTGGGCAAGGCGAGGCCGGCGTAAGGGAATGGCGGGCCGCTACACGCTGGACGACCTGCTCGCGGTCATGGCGCGCCTGCGCGATCCCGAGCACGGCTGCCCGTGGGACGTGCAGCAGGACTTCGCCACGATCGCGCCCTACACGCTGGAGGAAGCGTACGAAGTCGCCGACGCCATCGATCGCGGCGACTTCGACGACCTGCGCGAGGAATTGGGCGACCTGCTGCTGCAGGTGGTGTTTCATGCGCAGATGGCCAGTGAGCGCGGCCTGTTCGACTTCGCCGACGTCGCCCACGGTATCGCCGACAAGATGCGCCGGCGCCACCCGCACGTCTTTGGCGAGGAGCGCTACGAGAACATCGAGGCGCAGACGCGCGCCTGGGAAGACATCAAGGCGGCCGAGCGCGCCGAACGCGGCCAGGCACACGATGCCAGCGCCTTGGCGGGCATCTCGCGCGGCCTGCCGGAGTGGAAGCGCGCGGCCAAGCTGCAGCAGCGCGCCGCGAGCGTGGGTTTCGAGTGGCGCGAGCCTGGGCCGATGCTGGAAAAGCTGGCCGAGGAAGTGGACGAGGTCCACGCCGAATTCGATGCCGGCGCGGATACCGCCCGACTGGAAGACGAACTGGGCGACGTGCTGTTCGTCACCGCCAACCTGGCACGCCATGCGGGTGTCGATTTCTCCCGCGCCCTGCGTCGCGCCAATGCGAAGTTCGAGCGGCGCTTCCGCTGCATGGAAACGCTGGCTGCCGGGGAAGGCCGCCCGCTCGCCGAACGTAGCCTGGACGAACAGGAAGCCCTCTGGCGGCAGGCCAAGGCCGCCGAGCCGTAGCCCTCCGGAAGGAGCCCACAAGTGGGCTTCTGTAAGGCGGCGATTACTTCGCCGCCGGCATCTTCCCTTGCTGCCACTGCGCGCGCATGCGCTCGCGCTCGGCGCGCATCTTTGCCTCGTTGGCGAGGTTCTCGGAGAGACTCTTGCGCAGCGTGGCGATCGCCTGGTCGAAGCTGGCCGGCTGCGCCTGCAGGCGGGCGAGGCGGTGGTAGGCGTAGGTGCGCAGATGCGGATCCTGCGACTTGGCCAGTACTTCGTTGTAGATGCCAGCCAGGTCCTTCTCGCGACCGGCCCGGCGGTAGAGCCGCTCCAGCGCGTGCAGGTCGGTCATGGCGCCCATGCCGGGGCCATGCGGCATGCGCATCCCGTGCATGCGCTCGCCCATGTCGGGGCCGTGCTCCATGTGCATGCGATGCATGGCTTCCCCCATGGGTGCGGGTGCGGGAAGCGTGCGGGCCTGTGCCGCCGACGGCGCGGGCGACGCGTCCTGCGACACGGCCAGGGGGCTGGCCAGCAGCAGGGCGAGGGCAGGGGCGAGCAGGATGCGAGATGCCATGGGTGAGCTCCGTTCGAGGGTGTTCCGGAAAACGCGATCCGATGCACTGCGTTGACTGCAACCCTCAGACGCCCGGGTGCATCCAAAGGGGGTCCATTCAGCCAAGCGGAGTCTCCCATGCGCCTCATCCTCGCCTCACTGTTGTTGCTTGCGCCGCTGGCCGGCCATGCGACCGACGACTGCGCCTTCGAGGCACCTCGCAACATGAGCGTCGACCTGGCCGGCGTACACGCCGTGCAGATCGAGGTGCACAGTTTCGATCTGCACGTGACCGGCCGGGCCGATGCCCGCAAGCTCGATGTGCGCGGCCGGGCCTGTGCTTCCGACCGCGACATGCTCGACCAGCTGGTCGTCACCCAGCGACGCGAGGGCGACCAGCTCATCCTCGAGCTCGGCAACGGCCGCGGGTTCCACTGGCTCGGCAGCGGCGAGGCCGACCTGGACGTGGCGGTCGAGCTTCCGGCCAGCCTGCCCTTGACGGTGGACGTGGGTTCGGGTGACGCCGACGTCAGTGGGGTCGCCCAGCTCGACAGCCACGTCGGTTCCGGTGATCTGCACGTGCGCAACGTGGCCGGCCGCTTTGCCACCAGCGTGGGTTCGGGCGATGCCGAGGCACACGACGTCGGCAGCCTGGACGTCGGCTCGGTCGGTTCGGGCGACCTCACCGCAAGCGGGATTGGCGGCGACGCGCGCGTGGGCAGCATCGGCTCGGGCGACGTGACCCTGCGCAACGTGCGCGGCAGCGTGCATGCCGACACGCTGGGCTCGGGCGACCTGGACGTCGATGGCGTGGGCGGCGACCTCAGCCTTGGTGCCAAGGGCAGCGGCGACGTGAGCTACAACGGGGTCAAGGGCAAGGTCGACGTGCCGCGCGACGACGACTGATCCCACGCGGACCGTGCCAGGGCGGACTTCAGCCCACCGCCCACCTTGCCGGCGGTGGACTGCAGCTCACCCGTGAGCCCCACGGGGATGCGAGCCGTCAGCCAAGCCACCGCCACGCAAGGTATACAAGTGGCGCGCACACCAGCAGGAACGGAATCGACACCCGGTGCAGCGCGCGCAGCCCGTGCGGCTGGCGCGCCAGCCGCAGGGCGATGAGGTTGGCCAGCGAACCGATCGCCACCCCGACGCCGCCCACGTTCACCGCCACCGCAAGGGCAATCGGGTCGTGGGCGCGTTCGAGCAACAGCACGGTCGCCGGCACGTTGCTGATCAGCTGCGAGGCGAGGATGCCGCCCAGGTAGAGCGTGAGCGGCTGGCCGAAGTCCAGGCGATCCAGCGCAGCGTCGACCCATGGCAGCTCGGCCAGATGGCCAAGCCCGAGGAAGATCGCGGCGAAGGTGAGCAGCAGAAGCCAATCGACACGCGCCAGGCTGCGCGGGGCAGCGAGCACGAATACCAGCAGCAGCGCGCCGGCGCCGAACGCCGCGTGGCCGTACTCCATCAACACCACCATGGCTGCCAGCGCGACCGTCGACAGCATGGCCAGGCCGCGGGCCACCGGTTGACGGTCCAGCGCCTGCGGCGCCAGCGCCACGCGATCGCGTGGCAGCCACGCCCAGGTCAGTGCCGCTACCAGCACGAACATCACTGCGGCCGCCGGCAGCATGGCCCAGACGAAGCCCAGGAACGACAGCTGTCCGTGCTGCCACAGCAGCAGGTTCTGTGGGTTGCCGATCGGGCTCAGCGTCGAGCCCGCGTTCACCGCCAGCGCCTCCAGTACCACCATGCGCAGCACCGGCAAGTTCGAGAGCCCGCCGATCGCCACGGTCAGCGGCACCAGCACGAACAGGCTCACATCGTTGGTGAGAACCATGGACAGCAGTGCGGTGGCGCCGACCAGCAGCAACCCCAGGCTTCGCAGCGAATGCGTGCGCGCCACGAGCAGCGCGGCGGCGTGCTGCACCAGCGCACTGTCGCGGATGCCCTGGATGGCGATCAGCAGGCCGGCCAGGCCGGCCAGCGTCGGTCCCTGCAGCCAGCGGCGCCAGGTGGCCGCCGGTTGCGGATCGGCGAACGCCAGCACCAGCGTGAGCAGGGCGAAGGCGACCAGCAGCCATTCGGCCTTCAGCCGGTCCAGCCAGTGGCGCACGGTCATCGGTGCTTGCGTGGACGGCCTACCATTCGCGCAGGCCCTCGACCTCGTACAGCCGCTGCCAGCTCGGCCGCGCTCGCACGAGATCCGCCAGCCGCTTGAGCGCCGGCCATTCGGTCGCCGGGCGCGGCATGTTGCGCGACCAGCGCATGAGCATGGTCAGCAACAGGTCGGCGCCGGAGAAGCGCTCGCCCAGCAGGTACGGGCCGTGTGCGGCCAGTTGGGCATCGAGCAGGTCCCACACGCCCTCGATCCGCCGCTGCAGCGCCGCGTGCACGGCCGGCGTGTCGTCCAGGTCCTGCGGGTAGAACCAGAAGCGGTAGGCGGACATCAGCGTGTTGCTGAGGTAGACGATCCACTGGTACCAGGCTGCCCGCTCGGGCGTACCGGGCGGCGGCGCGAGCGGCGAGCCGGGGTGCCGCTCTGCCAGCAGCATCAACAGCGCGGCCGACTCGCCCAGCGGCTTGCCGTCGACCACCAGCGTGGGCACCACGCCGCGCGGGTTGAGCTCGAGGTAGCCGGGATCGCGCTGCGCCCCGGCATCCAGGTCGACCAGCTTGAGTTCGTGTGGCGCGCCGGTTTCCAGCAGGGCCAGGTGGACCACCATGCTGGCGGTGCCGGGAGCGTAGTAGAGCGTGTACATGCGCCGTTCTCCGTGCTCGGTCAATCCTGCGGCGGCTCACCGGATCCATCGTTGCCGCGGCCACGCATGGCGCTGCCCAGCGCAACGCCAATGGCCACGCCGATGCCGATACCGAGCGCGAGGTTGTGCAGGGCGACGCCGAGGCCGGCGCCAATGGCCACGCCAAGGGCAATACCCGTACCCAGGCTGTTGCGTGGACTGCGGGTCGTTTTGCGGTTGTCGCTCATGGCTGGGTCCCGGTGGCAAGCGCCCAGTCTGGGGCCGGGCTCATCCTTCCCGCAACAACCGCATCGGCGAGGTCCGGGTGACCCGGCGCGTGCCCGCCAGTCCCAGCAACATGATCACCGCGGCAGCCAGCAGCGCAGCACCCGCCAGCGGCGCCAGCGGTGGCATGAAATCGTCAAGCCGGAACACCGCCCGCCCCAGCCACCAGCCCGCGACGGCGGCGCCCAGCGCCGCCGTCAGGCCGGCGATCAGGCCCAGCAGGGCGAACTCGCAGGCCGCCGCCAGGCGCAACTGGCCACGTCGCGCGCCCAGCGTGCGCAGCAGCGCGGCTTCGTGCCGGCGCTCGGCCGCGCTGGTGGCGAGCGCCGCGGCCAGCACCAGGGCGCCGGCCAGCAGGCTGAACCCGAGCACCCAGCGCACCGCGCCGCCGACCTGGTCGACGATCTCGCGCACCCGGTCCAGCAATGCATCCACGTCCACCAGACTGAGGTTGCTGTAGTCGCGCGACAGTTTCGCCAGCGCCTCGGCATGACCGCGCGGCAGGTAGAAACTGGCCAGCCAGGTGTGCGGCAGTCCGCTCGCATGCGCCGGGTCCAACAGCAGGAAGAAGTTCACCCGGAACGAACTCCAGTCGACCTGGCGCACGCTGCCGACAGTGGCTTCGAGCGAGCCTTCGCCCACGTCGAAGCGCATGCGGTCGCCGGGCTTCAACGCGAACATGTCGCGCCACATGGTGTCCACCGATACCTCCGCCTGCGGTGGGTGGGCGCCTGCCCAGCGGCCGGCGACCACCCGGTTGGACGGCGGCAGCGTGCCGGTCCAAGAGAGCCGGAGCTGGCGGTCGACCCATTCCTTGGCGCGTGGGTCGGCGAAATGCAACTGGTCCACCGGCTTGCCGTTGATCGCGGCGAGCTTGCCCACCGCCAGCGGCAGCATGTTGAGTTCCTGCGCGCCCAGGTGCTCCAGGCGCCGGGTGAAATCGGCGCGCTGGTCGTCCTGCAGGTTGAGCACGAACCAGTTGGGCGTATCCGGCGGCAGCTCGCGGCGCCAACCTTCCAGCAACGCAGGCGCGACCACCGCGAGCAACAGCAGGGCGACCAGGCCGAGGCTGAGTGCAGTGGCCTGCACCGTACTCAGGCCCCGCCGCCGCGCCAGTGCGGCCAGCCCCAGCCGTAGCGCCGGATGCGCTCCCGGTGCGATGCGCCGCGCGAACCACAGCAGGACCAGCGCGAGCAGGGCGGCGAGTAAGGCGACGCCGAACAGGCTGACAGCCAGGATGCCGGCCAGTTTGGCCGAGCCGCTCTGGCTCCAGATCAGCGCCAGCGCAACCAGCGCCGGTGCCAGATACAGCATGTCGACGCGGCGCACGCGACGCGCCATGCTGGCGCGGAACACGGCCACCGGCGGCACCTCGGCCAGGCGGGCCAGTGGAGGCAGCGCGAAGCCGATGAGCACCGCCAGACCCATCGCCGCGGCGCCCAGCGCCGGCAAGAGTGGCAGGGAAGTAGGCACGTGCACGAACGTGGCGCCGGCCAGGCGCCAGGCGCCTTCGGCCAAGCCCCAGGACAACAGCACGCCCAGCGCGGCCGCCGGCAGCGCAAGCGCGCCCAGGGTCGCCAGCAACAGGGCGAGCACGCGGGAGCGGGCGGTCCCCAGCGCCCGCAGCAGGGCGATCTCCGGGGTCTTGCGCCGCGCGTAGCGCTGCGCCGCCAGTGCGATCGCCACGCCGGCCAGCAGGGCCGACAGCAACGCGGTCAGGCGCAGGAACGCGCCGGCGCGGTCGAACGCGTTGCGCATGCGTTCCTGGGTCTGTTCGGGCGTCACCAGGTCCGCACCCTGGGGCAGGGGTCGCCCCTTGACCCAGGCGAGCCAACTGCCGACCGCCGCGGGCGTCCCGGCGACGAGCAGGCGGTGGCGCGCACGGCTGCCCACGCCGAGCAGGCCGGCGCGCCGCGCGTCGGCCAGGTTCATCAGCGCGCGAGGGGCCATGGCCACCAACTGGCCGCCGTCGGGCTGGCTCACCAGTTCGGCCGCGACAGTCAGCTCCTGGCCGCCCAGCTGCACGCGGTCGCCCACGGCAAGGCCGAGAGCGATCATCGCGCGATGGTCCAGGTATACGGTGCCGGCCGCCGGGCCATGGCCCGCGGAGGAGCCGCCATGCGCGGCAAGCTCCAGTGTGCCGCGCAGCGGCCAGGCACCATCGACCGCGTCGACGTCGAGCAACTGGCCGCGCTCGCCGGCGAAAGCCACGCTTGGGAACCCGGCGCTGCGGGTCACCGCCAGATCGCGCTGGCGCGCTTCGTCGGCGTAGGCTTGCGGCACCGTCTGTGGCGCGGACAGGCCGGCGTCGCCGCCGATCAGCTCCGCGGCGCTGGCAAGCAGGCCGCGTTCGACACGGCTGGCGAGCGTGGCGACGACGCCGAGGGCCACGACGGCCAGCAGCAGCGAGGCGGCCAGCGTGCGCAGTTCCGGCAGGTGCCATTCGCGGCGCAGAGTGCGCAGGGCGAGGCGGAGCAGCTTCATGCGGTGGCTCCGCGACCGGCCGGTGGCCGCACATGGCGGTCGCGAACGGGGTGCATTCCTACAGCGTCGCGGTGCCTCATCGGGCGTCGGCCGGCGCAGCGACGCGGCCCTCCACCAATTCCACGCCGCGGGCGCAGCGCGCGGCCAGCTGCGCGTCGTGGGTCACCAGCACGAGCGTGGTGTGGTGGTCGCGATTGAGCGCGAACAACAGGTCGGCGACGTGCCGCCCGGTGCGCTGGTCGAGATTGCCGGTGGGCTCGTCGGCGAACAGCACCCGCGGACCGTGCACGAACGCGCGTGCGATCGCCACGCGCTGCTGCTCGCCCCCGGAAAGCTGTGCGGGATAATGGCGCCGGCGCGCATGCAGCCCGACCGCATCGAGTGCTTCGTGCGCCCGTTCGCGCGCATCGTCGCGACCTTCCAGCTCCAGCGGCAGCATCACGTTTTCTTCCGCGGTGAGTGCCGGCAGCAGGTGGAAGGACTGGAACACGAAGCCGACCAGCCGCCGGCGCAGATCCGCGCGCGCCTCCTCGTCCGTCGCCTGGAGCGCATGGCCGTCCAGATGGATGGCGCCGGCGCTGGGCACGTCCAGCCCGGCCAGCAGGCCGAGCAGCGTGGTCTTGCCCGAGCCCGACGCGCCGACGATCGCGAAGCTCTCGCCGGCATGCACCGAGAGGCTTACGCCGGCCAGGATGTCCAGCTTCCCCTCGGGGCCGCGGACCGTCTTGCTAACATCGCGGGCCTCCAGAAGCGGTCGGGAAGATTCACTCATGCGTCGAGTCCTCGGGTTGCTGGCCCTGTTGTGGATGGGATGGAGCGGCGCCGCGCTGGCGGCCGCGCCGAAGACGGCCGCGACCAGGACGATACTTGTGCTGGGTGATTCGCTGTCGGCCGCGCACAACATCGCCGCGAACCAGGGCTGGGTGCATCTGCTGGAAGTACGCCTTGGCAAGATGGAGCCACCTTGGCGCGTGGTCAATGCCAGCATCAGCGGCGAGACCACGCTGAGCGGGCGACACCATCTTCCGGCGCTGCTGGAGACGTACAAGCCGAACGTGCTCGTGCTGGAGCTCGGCGGCAATGACGGCCTGCGCGGCCTGCCGCTGGCGGCGATGAAGGACAACCTCGCGGCCATGATCGACATGGCGCACCAGGGGCACGTCAAGGTGCTGCTGGTGGGGATCGAATTGCCGGTGAACTACGGGCCGCGCTACCGCGAGGCGCTGAGCGGCGTATACGCCGATCTCGCGCGCAGCAAACGCACGGCGCTGGTGCCTTTCCTGCTCGAGAAAGTCGCGCTTGACCCGTCGCTCATGCAGGCCGATGGTTTGCATCCCACTGCTGGGGGCGAGCCGGCCGTGTTTGCCACGGTTTGGGCCCAGCTCGCACCACTGTTACGCTGAAAAGGCTCGCACCCCACCAGCGGGCTCGACAAAAAAACGCGTGCTGAATCACGTGTTTATAGCTTTCACGCTGCTGTCACCCGTCGGATCGTTAGCTCTTCACATTTGTGAAAACCACCAACGGAGGGACCATGAGCCTGCGCGACGAACAGTCCGGCTTGATCCTGCTGGTCGAGGACAACCGGCAAATTGCTGAGATGGTTGGAGAATTCCTGGAGCGCCGCGGCTATTCGGTGGACTATGCGGCCGACGGCGTCAGTGGGTTGCACCTGGCGGTGTCGAACAGCTACGACGTCATCGTGCTGGACCTGATGCTGCCGGGCATGGACGGCCTGGACGTGTGCCGCAAGCTGCGCAAGGACGCCAAGAAGTCCACGCCGGTGCTCATGCTTACCGCGCGCGACACGCTCGAAGACAAGCTGATCGGCCTGGAAGCCGGTGCGGACGATTACCTGGTCAAGCCGTTCGAGGTGCGCGAGCTGGAAGCCCGCCTGCGCGCGCTGATCCGCCGCGATCGCCGCCAAGTGTCCTCCGAGGTGCTCACCGTCGGCGACATGACGCTCGACACTGCCACCCTGCGCCTGACCCGCGGCGGGCAGGAGCTGACCGTTTCACCGATCGGCCTGAAGCTGCTTGCGATCCTGATGCGTGAATCGCCTCGCGTGGTCAGCCGTCGCGACATCGAGCGGGAGATCTGGGGCGACACGCTGCCCGACTCGGACACCCTGCGCTCGCACCTGTACAACCTGCGCCGCGTCATCGACAAGCCGTTCGACCGCCCGTTGCTGCACACGATCCATTCGGCAGGTTACCGCCTGGCCGACCTGGAAACGGAAGTGGCGACGGCCACCGCCTGATCGAGCGGGGTGAGCATCGCAACAACAGGTATGGACAGGGGATTGCCCAGGAAACAGGGCGGGGGACAGAGGCGGGCCGGTGCGTTCCACCGCCGGCTTGCGCTGATCTTCGGCCTGCACCTGATCGGCGTGGTCATCTGCGTCATGCTGGGTGTGTACGGCGTCGCGCCGCCAGTGGCGATACTGGTGCTGCTTGCCGTCATCAGCGCCCTGGCATGGCTGGCGGCACGGCGGCAATGGCGGCCGGTCGGCCGGCTCGCGCGCGTGATCGACGCCTGGGACGAGGAGCCTGACCTGGACGCGCTGGCGCCCACGCGCCTGTCCGACCAGGCCGACGCCGACGTGGTGACGCTTGCGCGTGGCCTGCACGGCTTTGCCACGCGCATCGCCGGCTACAACCAGCGCGAGCGCAACTTCACCCGTGACGCCAGCCACGAGCTGCGCAGCCCGTTGACGGTGATCAAGATGTCGGCCGACATGCTCACCGATGAATCGGAGCTCAGCAAGTTCGGCGTGCGCTCGGTCAAGCGCATCCAGCGCGCCACGCGCGAGATGGAGGCGTTGATCGAAGCATTGCTGATCCTGGCCCGGGAGTCGGACGTGGGGGCGGGCGAGGAGGAGTTCGTCGTCAACGACGTCCTGCACAAGGGCATGGACGATCTGCAGCAGATGCTCGAAGGCCGGGCGGTCGACCTCAAGATCGAGGAGCCGGCGCGCTTCGCCCTGCGCGCCTCGCCACGGGTATTCATGGTGTTGTGCTGGCAATTGATCCGCAACGCCAGCCAGCAGGCCGACCACGGCACGATCCTGATCACCGTGCTGCCCGGCGCGGTGGCTGTATCCAACCGCGTGGAGGATGCACCGGCGATCGACCGGCACGGCTTCGAACTGGCAATCGCCCAGCGCATCAGCGAGCGCTTCCATTGGCCGCTGGAA
The DNA here is from genome assembly GCF_051900395.1 of Frateuria sp. GZRe14. NCBI lineage: Bacteria > Pseudomonadati > Pseudomonadota > Gammaproteobacteria > Lysobacterales > Rhodanobacteraceae > Frateuria > Frateuria sp. GZRe14. The sequence goes on from NZ_JBHZGJ010000001.1 coordinate 1,168,131, forward strand.
CTGCAGACGCGCGACGGCGGCGAGCACATCGCGAGCATCCGCTTCCCGGAAACGCTGCCGGCCTGAGCGGGCAACCCCTTGCAGGGGCGCACCTGTGCGCGACCGTGATCCTCCCGGTCGCGTACAGGTGCGCTCCTGCAGGGCGTGAGGCGCTCAGCTCTTCAGCGAGGGCGAAACGGCGAACTCGCAACCGGTCTTGGTCTTCACCTCGTCCAGCGTCACGCCCGGATGGAGTTCGACCAGCGTCAGGCCCTTGCCCTTCTCGACCTCGAACACCGCAAGATCGGTGATGATCAAGTCCACCACTTCCTTGCCGGTCAACGGCAGGTCGCACTGGGGCTTGATCTTGGGCGAACCGTCTTTCGCGGTGTGCTCCATCAGCACGACCACGCGCTTGACGCCGCTGACCAGGTCCATGGCGCCGCCCGGACCCTTGACCATCTTGCCCGGCACCATCCAGTTGGCCAGGTCGCCGGTGGCCGAAACCTCCAGACCGCCCAGGATCGACAGGTCGATATGGCCGCCGCGAATCATCGCGAACGAATCGGCACTGGAGAAAAAGGCCGAGCCGGGCAGGGTAGTGATGGTCTGCTTGCCGGCGTTGATGAGGTCCGGATCGATCTGGTCCTCCGCCGGGAAGGGACCGATGCCGAGCAGGCCGTTCTCCGATTGCAGGATCACGTCCATGCCTTCGGGGATGTAATTGGCCACCAGCGTCGGAATGCCGATGCCCAGGTTCACGTAGAAGCCGTCGCGCAGTTCCTTCGCCGCGCGCTGGGCCATCGCCGAGCGGGTCGGGTTTTCCTTGCCGGTATTGGCGCCGGCGACGGTGCGGAACTCGATGCGCTTCTCGTACTTCGCGCCCTGTACGATGCGGTCGACGTAGATGCCGGGCACGTGGACGTTGTTCGGGTCGAGCTCGCCGACCTCGACCAGGTGTTCGACCTCGGCCACGCACGTCTTGCCGCAGGTGGCGATCATCGGGTTGAAGTTGCGCGCCGTCTCGCGGAACACCAGGTTGCCAAGGCGGTCGCCCTTCCACGCCTTCACGATGGAAACGTCGGCGTGGATCGCTTCTTCGAGCACGTATTCCTTGCCGTCGAAGACCTTGGTTTCCTTGCCCTCGGCCAGCTTGGTGCCGAACGCGGTGCGCGTGTAGAAGCCCGGGATGCCGGCGCCGCCGGCGCGCAGCTTCTCGGCCAGCGTGCCCTGCGGCGTGAGGTGAAGTTCCAGCTCGCCAGAGAGCACCTGGCGCTCGAACTCCTTGTTCTCGCCCACGTAGGAGGCGTACACGCGCTTGACCTGGTGGGTCTTGAGCAGCGGGCCCATGCCGAAATCGTCCACGCCGGCGTTGTTGCCGACGATGGTCAGCCCCTTGGTGCCGGCGTCCAGCAATGCGCCGATCAGGTTCTCGGGGATGCCGCACAGGCCGAAACCGCCGGCGGCGATCGTCATGTCGTCGAACAGCAGGCCGTCGAGAGCCGCTTTCGCGCTTGCATACACCTTGTCCATAGCAGTGCCTTCCGGATGGAGAATCAGCTGCCAAGGATACGATGGAACGCGGGTGCGCCGCGTCGTACCAAGGTCGTAAGCCCCTCGGCATGGCCCACCGGCGAGCAACTGTACGCGACACCCGCACTTGCAAAGCGGCCAGTGAAATCTCGTGCAGCCGCCCGGTGCCAGCGTCCCACGATTCCCGTGGGAGCGCACCTTGTGTGCGAGCGCCATCCGTCGCGCGTGCGACAGCTCCCCCCGCCCGGGAAGCCGGCGACGTCCCGTCGTGACTGCGCCCCTTGACGTCGCCGTTCACAAGCGTAAACATAGAATCGTTTACACACGTAAATGGATACCCCGTGGCCATCAGCGAAGCCGAAGCCGTCGTTATGGAAGTGCTCTGGCGCCAGTCGCCACGCAGTGCCGAAGATATCCTGGCCGAAGTGGGTCCCCGCCAGGGCTGGCAGGAGGGCACGGTCAAATCCCTGCTCAACCGTTTGTTGAAGAAAAAGGCGGTCAAGGCCGAACGCGACGGCCGTCGCTACCTCTACACGCCGCTGCTCAGCCGTGAGAAATACGTCTCGCAGGAGAGCAAGGGCCTGCTCGATCGCCTGTTCGGTGGCCGCGTCGCGCCGCTGGTCGCACATTTCTCCGAGCAGCGCAAGCTGTCCAAGAAGGACATCGCCGAGCTGCGCCGCCTGTTGAAGGAACTCGACGATGAGCACTGAGCCTGCGGATTGGCTGGGGCCGGTTGGCCTGCTGGTGCTGGCCTGCACCGGGGCGCTCGCTAGCGTGGCCCTGCTTCGGCGGCCATGCCGCCGGCTGTTCGGCGCCGAGAACGCCTTCCTGCTTTGGGGCTTGCCGCCACTGGCGATGCTGGCCAGTCAACTCCCGCATCCCGCTGCGGCGGGTCCCGGCGTGCTGTCCGGAGCGGCGTGGGTGGTGATCTCGGCCAGCGACGCCTTGCCACGCGTGCAAGGCGGCGGCTTCGACTGGTGCGGGGCGCTGGGATGGGCCTGGCTCCTGGGCGTTGCGGCCAGCCTGGTCCGCGCGGGCGCCGCGCAGTCGCGCTATCGCGCGCGGTTGCGGGGTGCGGTGGCGCTCCCGGATGCGTCGCTTCGATGGCCGGTGCTGCGTGCGACGGACGTGGAAACGGGTCCTGCGCTGGTGGGTGCGTGGCGTCCGCGGATCGTGGTGCCGGCCGATTTCGCGGTTCGCTACGCGGATGACGAGCAGGCCTTGATCCTCGCGCACGAAGCCACGCATGCGCGCCGCAGGGACGGGTGGTGGAGTCTGTTGGCGCAGGTGCTCGCTTCGCTGTTCTGGTTCCACCCGCTCGCATGGTGGGCGCTGCCCGCGCTGCGCCACGATCAGGAACTGGCCTGCGATGCCGCCGTGTTGCGCAAGCTATGCGGCTGCCGTCGCAGCTATGCCCGGGCCATGTTGAAAACCCCCGCCGCGCTGCAGGTGCTGCCGGTGGGATGCAGTTGGTCGTCCCGCCACCCACTCACGGAGCGCATCGCCATGCTGAAGTCGCCCTCGCCCGGTCCCTTTCGTCGACACCTTGGCGTGTTTGCCAGCCTCGCGCTGTCGGCCGCCCTCACCGGCGTGGTCTACGCGGCCAGTACGCCAGCCGCTGGCACGACCCCTCGCGCGGTATCCGGCGATCGCCAATACCAGCTGGACATCCAGCTCGCACTGGGCCGTGTCGATGCCAAGGCGAGCCATGCCGAACGGATCAACGTCGCCTTGTGCATGCCGCCGGGCCAGACCGCGCGGCTGGAGACCCACGGCATCGCACTCGATGCCATCACCCGTCCGCTGTCGGACAAGCGTGTGAGCATCGACCTGGCGGTGCGCGAGAAGGCGGACGCCGAGCCTGCCCGGAACCATCTAGCGGGGACGCTCAGGCAGCCGCTGCACGCGTCGGGCAAGATCCCTGGCGGGTCCGAGCAGTACGCCGTGGAGATCACGCCGCAGCCGGGCTGTCCGGCCGCCGCGAAAGGCATGGAAGCGCCGGTCACCATGAAGGGCCGAGGCGCCGCCGCGCGCCAGGTGGCCGGTTGGATCGCCACGACCGCGGGCTTCGTGCTGGTCAATCCGGAGGCGATCGACCAACGTCGGGTGACGCTCGATTTCCAGCAGGTGCCGGCGATGTCGGCCATGCAGCTGGTAGCCGACCAGGATGGCCTGCGAGTGGTGTTCGATGGCCGGCGCGTACGTTTCGAATCGAAGTCGTAGGAAAGTCGCGTTACGGCCGCGCCTGCTGGGATGCCGACGCGGCTGGATATACTCCGGGATCGTCACCGGGAGACATCCAAGTGAAGCCGCTGCGCATGTTCGCCGCCCTGACCGCCCTGGGGATCGCCGCCATGAGCCATGCCGCCACCACGCCCGTCCTGATCGTCCACGGCGGGTCGGGGGTCATCCGGCGCGACATGAACCCGGCAAAGGAAAAGGAAGTCCGGGCGGCGCTCGCCCGCGCGCTCCAGAGCGGCTACGCGCAGCTCAAGGCGGGCAAGCCGGCGCTCGATGGCGTCACCGCGGCGTTGACCGTGCTGGAGGACGACCCCAATTTCAACGCCGGCAAAGGCTCGGTGTTCACCCACGACGGTCGCAACGAGCTGGACGCGGCGATCATGGATGGTGACACCCTGCGCGCCGGATCGATCGCCGGCGTGCACCGGGTGAAGAACCCGATCTTGCTGGCGCGCGCAGTACTGGAAAAATCGCAGCACGTGATGCTGGTCGGCGATGGTGCCGAGGCGTTTGCGCGGGAAGTGGGGGTTACGCTGGTCGATCCGTCGTATTTTCGTACCGAGCAACGCTGGCAGCAGTTGCAGAGGGCGCTGAAGGAAGATCGCGAAGGCAGGCCGCATTCGGACGTGGAGACGGCCAAACATTTCGGCACCGTCGGCGCCGTGGCGCTGGATGCACAGGGCCATCTGGCGGCTGGCACCTCTACCGGTGGCATGACCGACAAGCGCTGGGGCAGGGTCGGCGATTCGCCGATCATCGGCGCGGGCACCTATGCCAACGCAGATTGCGCGGTCTCCGGCACGGGCTGGGGCGAGTTCTATCTCCGCACCGTGGCGGCGCACGCGATCTGCATGCGCGTATCGCTGATGCACGTGCCGCTGGAGCGCGCCGCTGCCGAGGTGATCAACCAGGAGATCCCCGCGATGGGTGGCAACGGCGGCGCCATCGCACTGGATGCGAAGGGCCACATCGCCATGCCGTTCAATACCGACGGCATGTATCGCGGCTGGATCGGTGCCGATGGCGTGCCGCACGTGGCGATCTACGACGATGAGCCGGATCCGGGTGCGGCGCAGGAGGAGGGCGGCGAGTAGGGCTGGCGACGGGTTTGGGCTCCAGCGTATTGGCTACCGACACCGGTTCCCACCCGTTTGGAGGGGAGGAGCCATGAACCATCTTCTGGACCCCCGCTTGGAGGGGAGGCCACCGAAATCCGCACCCTGAGGTCCTCCCCCTCAAGGGAGGGTCAGTGGGCGGGGGTTTACCTCGCCTCGGGCGGTACCTGTCGCTTTCGAGTGGCTACAATGGACCCGAGCATGGCAGGCGGCCCAGCGGTCGCATGAGCCGGCTGTACCATCCACACGCCCTTGGAGCACCGATGTCCATTTCGTTGATCGCCGCACTGGATGAGAACTTCGCCATCGGTCGCAAGGGGCAGCTGCCCTGGCATCTGCCGGACGACCTGCGCTGGTTCAAGCAGCTGACGCTCGGCAAGTACGTGCTGATGGGCTACAACACTGCAGTGGCGATCGGCCGGGCCTTGCCGGACCGGCACAATCTGGTGCTTTCGCGACGCCACGAGGCGCCGTTCCCGGGCCAGATCGCCGTGCGGTCGCTGGAGGAGGCGCAGGCACGCGCAGGCGGCACCGGCCTGATGGTGATCGGCGGTGGCCAGGTCTATGCAGCGGCCCTGCCGCATGCGCGACGCATGTACCTGACCTGGGTCAGCGCGGCCGTCGAGGGCGCCGACACCTTTTTTCCCGGTATCCACCTGCGCGACTGGACCGAAGTCGCACGCACCCACCACAAGGCCGATGACGAGCACGAGTACAGCTTCGACATGGTCGAGTACGTGCGCGAATCCTGAATCCGTTGGCCGCTCATGCCATGCACGTGATGGCGGGTGTGTTGATCGACCCGGCCGGCTGCGTACTGCTCGCGCAACGGCCTCCTGGCAAACACCTGGCCGGCATGTGGGAGTTTCCCGGCGGCAAGCTGGAACCGGGTGAATCTCCGGCGGCGGGCCTGGTGCGCGAATTGCGCGAGGAACTGGACGTCGAGGTCGACCCGGACAGCGTCACGCCGTTGATCCAGGTGTCCTGGAACTACGGTGAACGCGCTCTGCTATTGGACGCCTGGCGGGTAGACGCATGGCAGGGGACGCCACGCTCGATGGAAGGACAGGCGCTGCAATGGTGCTTGCCGTCGGATATCGCGCTGTCGATCCTCGCGCCCGCGGACAGGGAGATTCTCAAAACCCTTTCAGAGGTGCCCGCGCAACCCTTGTAGGAGCCCATTCATGGCCGATGCTCTTGGGCGCGGGCGCTGGAAAAGCGTCGCCTAAAAGCGAGCGGACTCCTACGAAGAGCGGGCCGCGGCCGCGTCGGCCTGCGCCGCCAGCGCGAGATATCGCCGATGCAGCGCTTGCACATGGGCATCGAGCGCCGCTTCGCTGCTGCTGTTGTCGATCACGTCGTCCGCCAGCGCCAGTCGTTCGGCCCGGCTGGCCTGCTGCGCCAGCATCCGTTCGGCAAGCGGGCGATCGATGCCATCACGGGCGATCAGGCGTTCGAGTTGCACCTGTTCGGGTACGTCCACCAGGAGGATGCGGTCGAGCCAGCGGTAGTGGGCGATGTTCTCGGCCAGCAGCGGAATGGCCAGCAGGCAGTAGGGCGCGGTTTCGGTCAGCGCGTGCTGGTGCAGCCACTCGCGCACGCGCGGATGGATGATCGCTTCCAGCGCCTGCCTTGCCGTGGCGTCGGCGAACACGCGACGGCGCATGGCCCCGCGATCGAGGCGTCCCTGTGCATCGAGCACTTCCGGACCGAACGCATTGACGATCGCCGTCAGGCCATCGCTGCCGGGTTCGACCACCACCCTCGCGGCCACGTCCGCATCGTGTACCGGCACGCCCAGCGTCTCGAAGCGCCGGGTGACCGCGGTCTTCCCGGCAGCGATGCCGCCGGTCAGGCCCACCACGTAAGCGTGGCGCGCGTTCACCGCAACCCGGTCAGATGCAGGTAGCCCTGCAGCAGCGGCTCGCCGGCAACGAACCAGATCCAGCCGGCCATCGCGATGAACGGGCCGAAGGGCATCGGCATCTCGCGGCCGTGCTTGCGCAGGGCGATTAACAGGCCGCCCACCACCGCGCCAACCAGCGACGAGAGCAGCACTACCGGCAGCAGTGCACCCGGTCCCATCCATGCGCCCAGTGCAGCCAGCAGCTTGAAATCGCCGTAGCCCATGCCTTCCTTGCCGGTAAGCAGCTTGAACAGCCAGTACACGCTCCAAAGGCTCAAGTACCCCAGTGCCGCGCCAAGGATGGCCGATCCCGGCAGCACGAACATCGGCAGCAACGACAGCAGCAGGCCGAGCCACAGCAGCGGGAGGGTGAGCTGGTCGGGGAGCAGCTGGGTGCGGAAGTCGATGCCTGCGGCGGCGGTCAGTATCCAGGTGAACACCAGCCCCGCCAGCGCCGACCAGCCGGGCCCGAACTTCCACACCACCAGTACGCTCAGCACGCCGGAAAGGCATTCCACCAGCGGATACTGGATGGATATCGGTTCCCGGCAATAGCGGCAGCGCCCGCGCAGCAGCAACCAGCCGAACAGCGGAATGTTGTCCCCCGCCGACAACGGATGCTTGCAGTGCGGACAGTGCGAGGCTTCGCGCACGATACCCGGCGGCAGCGGTTGGTCTGCAACTTCCAGCGCCAGCTCTTCCTGCGCCTCGCGTCGCCACTGGGCTTCCAGCCGCGCGGGCAGGCGCAGGATCACCACGTTGAGGAAGCTGCCCACCAGCAGGCCGAGCACGCCGGCAAAAACGAGCCAGAGCCAAAGCGGAAGTTCGAGCATGCTTAGTCCGATGAGCGGCCGCCATTGAAGAGCGCGGCCGTGGATGGCCGCTTCCGATGTTGGCCCGAAATTGTTCTACAAACCCCTCGCGCGCCGGTCAGCCGCGATCAAGGACGATCGCACAGGAAACTGCTTAAACGGTGCCGGCCAGCTTGAAGATCGGCAGGTACAGCGACACCACCATGCCGCCGACCAGCACGCCCAGAATCACCATAATCAGCGGTTCGAGCAGAGTCGACAAAGTGTCGACGGCATTGTTGACCTCTTCCTCATAGAACTCGGCGACCTTGAACAACATGTTGTCCAGAGCGCCGGATTCCTCGCCGATGGCAGTCATCTGCACCACCATGTTGGGGAACAGGCCAGTCTGTCGCATCGAGAGCTGGAGCTGGTGGCCGACCGCGATGTCGTCGCGCATTCGGTGGACCGCCTCGGAATACACCACACTGCCGGTCGCGCCGGCCACGGCATCCAGCGCCTCCACCAGCGGCACGCCGGCGCGGAAGGTAACGCCCAGCGTGCGAGCGAAACGCGCGATCGCGGATTGGCGCAGGATGTTGCCGATCACTGGGAGCTTGAGCATGAGGCGATCGAGGAAGTGGGCAAACTTAACCGAGCGCCGCTTGCCCATGACAATTGCTACCACGCCGCCCACGATCGAAGCGATCACGACCCACCAATAGGCCTTCATGAATTCCGAGGCGCCGATGACGATCTGCGTGGGAGCAGGCAGTTCCGCACCGGCGTCCTTGAAGGTTTGCGCGAACACCGGCACCACGAACAGCAGCATGATCATGCTGACCAGCAACGCCACCGCCAATACCATCACAGGGTAGAACAGCGCCTTCTTGATCTTGGCTTTGATGCCTTCCATCCGCTCCTTGTAGGTGGCCACGGTGTCCAGCACCGTGTCCAGCACGCCGGCCGATTCGCCGGCGCGGACCAGGTTGCGGTAGAGCTCGTCGAACTGCACTGGGTACTTGCCCAGCGCTTCGTGCAGGGACGCGCCACCCTCGATGCCCTGCTTGACGTCCGTGATGATGTTCTTGAACCGGACGTTCTTCTGGCCGTCGGCGATGATCTCGAACGACTGCACCATGGGCACGCCCGAGGCCATCATCGTGGCGATCTGCCGGCTGAAGATGGCCACGTCGCGCGGCTTCACCGTGCTTCCGGTGGATCCGAACATCGGCTTGGACTTCTCGCGCACCGTCTGCGGGTTCATGCCCTGGCGGCGCAGCTCGGCCTTGACCAGCGACGCGTTCTTCGCCGGCATCTCGCCCTTCATGCGCTTGCCACGCTTGTCCAGCGCGACCCAGTCGTACATGGTCATCCTGCTGACCTCGGCGCGCTGGGCGCCCAGGTTCGCGTTCTTGGCAATTGCGTTAGCCGTAGCCATGCCCGATTCCCCCGGTGGTTCGATTCGCGACCGCCGCTCGCGCGGCCGGTCGTCGGTAGAGCTTATGCCAAATCTGGCGGATCATTTCGTGGCGCCCCGCGCAACTTCGGCTCTTGCGGGACGACCGCTCCCCTTTTCAATCCTTGGTGACGCGGTCGATCTCGGCCAGGCTCGTGACGCCAGCCTTGACCTTTAGCAGCGCCGAGGCGCGCAGGTCGTTGATGCCGCTTTTGCGCGCGACCTCCCCGATCTGCAACGCATTGCCGCCCTGCAGAACGATCTTCTGGATGTCCTCGCTCATCGGCATCACCTGGTAGATGCCCACGCGGCCCTTGTATCCCTCGTTGCAATGATCGCAGCCGACCGCCTCGTACAGGGTGATGCCCGCATCGATGTCTTCCTGGCTGAAACCGGCTGCGAGCAGCACGTGCGGAGGCAGGGTTTGCGGCCTCTTGCAATCGTGCAGGCGACGGGCCAGGCGCTGGGCGATCACCAGCGTCACCGACGATGTGATGGAGTAGGGCGGGATGCCCATGTTCATCAGGCGCGCGATGGTCTGCGGCGCGTCGTTGGTGTGCAGAGTGGAGAGCACCATATGGCCGGTCTGCGCTGCCTTGATCGCGATCTCGGCGGTTTCCAGGTCGCGGATTTCGCCGACCATGATCACGTCCGGATCCTGGCGCAGGAACGAGCGCAGCGCCGCGGCGAAAGTCATGCCGCGCTTGACGTTCTGCTGGACCTGGTTGATGCCCTCGACGCGGATTTCGACCGGGTCCTCGACGGTGGAGATGTTGCGCTCCGGCGTGTTGAGGATATTGAGCGCGGTGTACAGCGACACCGTCTTGCCCGAACCGGTAGGGCCGGTCACCAACACCATGCCGTAGGGCTTGTGGATGGCGTCCAGGTAGAGTTTTTTCTGGGCTTCCTCGTAGCCGAGCTTGTCGATGCCCAGCTTGGCCGAGGAGCTGTCCAGGATACGCAGCACGATCTTCTCGCCGAACAACGTGGGCAGCGTGCTCACGCGGAAGTCCATCGAGCGGCTCTTGGAGAGGTTCAGCTTGATGCGGCCGTCCTGCGGTACGCGGCGCTCGGCGATGTCCAGACCGGCCATCACCTTGAGGCGCGAGGAAATGCGGCTGGCCATCTTCATCGGCGGGTTGGCCACCGGGCGCAGCATGCCATCCATGCGCAGGCGCACGCGGAAGTTGGTTTCGAACGGCTCGAAATGGATGTCCGAGGCGCCGCGGCGGATCGCATCGACCAGAATCTTGTTGACGAACTTGACCACCGGCGCGTCGTCGCCACCGGTGGCATCGATGCCGGTGCTGTCGGTCGCTTCCTCGTCGGCGGTCTCCAGCGACAGGTCGTCGAACTCGTCGTTGCCCATCTCGGGCATGGCCGCGTTGGCGGTCGCCAAGGCGTTGTCGATGGCGCGGGAGAGCTGGCCGCGCTCGACCAGGATCGGTTCCACCATGCAATTGGAGTGGAACTTGATCTCGTCCAGCGCGTGCGACTGCATCGGATCGGCGATGCCCACGAACAGGCGCTTGCCGCGCTTGAACAGCGGCAGCGCCTGGTGCTTGGTCATCAGCGCCTCGCTGATCAGGTTCACCGGCATGGACGCCGGCGCCATCGCGCCGACGTCCATCATCGGCATGCCGAACTCGGCCGAGGCGACCTGCGTGAGCTTGGCGCTTTCCACCAGGCCGTGGTCCAGCAGCCAGGCCGCCAGAGAGGCTTTTTTCTCAGCCGAATCGGCGACCGCCTTGCGGACATCGGCCTCCGGCAGCACGCCTTCGGACACCAGGCGACGCGCCATGCCGGTCAGGCCCGCGAGCGACGGTTGCAATTGGGATGACATGGTAGATTCCGGCCTTAAGCCCCCTAATTGACAAGGAATTTACCTTAGAAATGCCGCGCGGTCATCTGCTGGCGCGGGGGCCGCAGGACGCGCGCCGGAAGCCGCCAAAGCCGTCACGAAAGTGATCGCCGGCAGCGTGCCGCGCCTGCCGCCGGCAACCGTGCAGGCCGTGCCGCAGTCGGCAGATCCGGCCGGTCGGGGCAGCGCCACGGCGACCTGAGCCGCTGCGTGGCGCGTTATCATCGCCCGATACCCGGGGGAACGTTCCTTGACACGCCTGAGCATCATCCTGCCCGCGAAGAACGAGGCGGCGGCACTGGCCCGCCTGCTGCCGGCCCTGCGCACGGCCCAGCCAGACGCCGAGATCATCGTTGTGGACGACGGTTCGACCGACGACACCCGCGAAATCTGTGCTGCCAACGCCGTGGATTGCCTGTCTTCCCCGTATTCGATGGGTAACGGCGCGGCAATCAAGCGCGGCGCGCGCGCGGCGCGGGGCGAATGGCTGGTCTTCATGGACGGCGACGGCCAGCACGACCCGGCCGACATCGATCGGCTGCTGGTCCGGTTGCAGGAAGGCTACGACATGGCCATCGGTGCGCGCGACTGGGGCAGCCAGGCCGGCGTTGGCCGCGGTTTGGCCAACACGCTGTACAACTGGCTGGCCACGCGCATGACCGGTCATGCGGTCCTGGACCTCACCTCCGGCTTCCGCGCCGTGCGTGCGGAAAAATTCCGAGAGTTCCTGTATCTGTTGCCCAATGGGTTTTCCTACCCCACCACCAGCACCATGGCCTTCTTCCGCAGCGCCTACCCGGTCGCCTACGTGCCGATCAAGGCCGCCCAGCGCGTGGGGAAGAGCCACATCCGGCCGCTGCGCGACGGGCTCAGGTTCCTGCTGATCATTTTCAAGATCGCCACGCTTTATTCGCCGTTGAAGTTGTTCGCGCCGGCGAGCGTGTTGTTCTTCCTGTTGGGGTGCCTGAATTACTTGTGGACGTACTACCACTCCGAGCGCCTCACCAACGGCAGCACGATGTTGTGGAGCGCCGCAGTGATCGTGTTCCTGATTGGCCTTATTTCCGAGCAGATCACCGCCTTGACGTACCGGCGCGATGATTGAGCCTCGGCGCATCAAGATCCTGCTGATTACCCGCAACCTACCCCCTCTGGTGGGCGGAATGGAGCGGTTGAACTGGTTCATGGTGCGCGAGCTCACGCTTCGTGCCGATGTGCGGGTAGTGGGCCCAACCGGTTCCGGGAGTTGCGCACCCGAAGGTGCGCATGTGGCGGAAGTCGCCCTTCGGCCCCTATGGCGATTCCTGCTGGCAGCCGCGTTCCGCGCGCTTGCGCTTGCGCGCCGATGGAAGCCTGCGGTCGTGATCGCCGGAAGTGGCCTAACCTCGTTACCGGCACTGCTGGTGGCGCGACTCGTCGGGGCAAGGATGGCGGTCTATGTACACGGACTGGACCTGACGGTGAAACATCCTGTCTACCGCGCCCTGTGGCTTCCGGCGCTACGCCGTGCCGACCGCGTTATCGCCAACAGCCAGGCCACCGCTACGCTGGCAAGAGCCATCGGCGTCGCGGACCATCGCATCGGCATCGTCCATCCTGGTGTTGAGCTCCCCTCCGCGGCTTCCGAGCAGATCGACATACGAAAGTCCTGGATCGACCTCGAGCTCCGCAACCGCCCGGTTTTGCTATCCGTTGGCAGGTTGAGTGCGCGAAAAGGGCTGCGCGAATTCGTAGCCAAAGCGTTACCGGACATCGTGAAAGCTTGCCCGCAGGTGGTGCTGCTCATCATCGGCGGCACGCCGGCCGATGCTCTGCACGCCGAAGCGCAGACGCCCGAGAGCATCCGGGATACGGCCCGGGACGTCGGAGTCGAAGCGAACCTGCGGTTCCTCGGTGTCGTCGAAGACTACCGCCTGTTGAGCGCCGCCTATCAGTCGGCAGCGGTCCATGTCTTTCCCGTTCGCCAGATACCGTCTGATCCTGAAGGCTTTGGCATGGTCGCCATCGAGGCTGCTTCTCACGGGTTGCCGACGGTCGCCTTCGGCACCGGAGGGGTCGTCGATGCAGTTGCCGAAGGGCGGTCCGGTCGCTTGATCGCGCCCGATAATTATGATCTGTTCGCGCAAGCCGTCATCGAACTCCTAGCCAGCGAAGGGCAGTGGGCTGCAGCCTGCCGCGACTTCGCCCGCGGTTTTGCATGGCCGGAATTTGGCAACCGGCTGATGACGCAGCTCACGCGTGATGCAGCGGGAGGCTAGCGTCAGGTGGGCATCCTGACTTATTCCGAGTTGGGCGTGTGGTTTCCGACGCCTCGAACGGGCACAGGCTCGGACGTATTCACCGAGACGCTAGTTGAGGGGCTGCATGCCCGCGGTGTGCGCGCGCAGATTACATGGCTTCCCTTGCGGGCCGAGTACGCCCCTTGGTCCGTGCCGCTGCCCGATACGCCTCGATGGGCCAATGTCGCGCACGTGAACACATGGCTGCATCCGCGGTTTCTCCCGGCGGATCTTCCCGTGGTTGCAACCTTGCACCATGCGATCCATCAGCCTTCGCTGGATGCCCGCAAGGGGCTGTTGCGGGCCCTCTACCACCGGTACTGGATCCGCACGGTGGAGCGGGCCACGATGACACGGGCAGATGCCGTCGTGGCGGTGAGCCGTTATGCCGCCGAAAGCGCCCGGAAGAACATCGTCGATCGGCCGATGCTCGTGGTTCCCAATGGCGTCGATACAGCGCAATTCCATCCGGCTGCGCGCAAGGTGCAATCGACGTTTCGTCTGTTGTATGTCGGAGGCTGGAAGAAGCTCAAAGGCGTGCACATGCTGCCTGCCATCATGAGCGAGCTGGGCGACGGTTTCGAACTTTTTTATACCGGAGGCCGAGCGGTCGCGGCGTCGGAAAAAGCCGGCTTTCCCGACAACATGCACGATCTCGGCCGGCTCGCAGGCCGCGATGCGGTAGTTGACGCGATGCGCTCCGCCGACGCGCTGTTGTTCCCCTCCCTGAGCGAGGGTTTTGGATTGGTCGCTGCCGAAGCGATGGCATGCGGCCTGCCCGTCATCGCCAGCCGGGGCTCGTCCCTGGACGAAGTGGTCGACGATGGCGAAACCGGATTCCTGTGTCCACCGGGCGATATCCGCGCTTTCGCCGAGGCCGCGCGTCGACTGGCTCGCAATCGGGAATGGCTGTACGCCATGGCGGATCACGCGCGGCAAAAGGCTTCGACCTGCTTCTCGCTGCAGGCGGTGGTGAGCGCCTATCTGGAAATCTACCAGGCGCTCGCCGATAAGTAGTTTCCGGGCGCAACGCCTTATTGGGAGCGTGGGCAAAACCATCGCTTCGCTCGCGCGAAGGCAATGATCCGGGACGTGGCCTGGCTCTGTGGCAGATCGTCGAAGGCCTGCCTTCGCAGCGCGGCGCGTTCGGCCACGTGGCCGTCGTTTGACCACGCGTCGAGGAGTGCCGGCAGCAGTAGCGGCCAACTGGAAACGATAGGCCCGGGCATCATCGTGCGCGGCTCGAACTGCAGCCCGCGATCGCTACTGGCGTAGTCGTCGTTTTCCGGGACAAGAAACAGAAGAGGCTTGTCCACCCACAGGAAATCCATGCTGATGGACGAGTAATCGGTGACCAGAGCTGACGCGTGGGGAAGCAGCGGGTAGACATCCGAGTCGCGCGAACACACGTGAAAATGGCGACCCCGGATCTGGTCGGCGTTCCTCTCGGACGGATGGAACTTGAACAGGAATTCCACCCCGTGCGTTTCGCCGAATGCATCGATGGACTCTAGCGCGAGCGCATCCAGATGCATGGGCAAGGTGCCGGAATCGCGGAACGTGGGTGCGACCAGGACCAGCTTCTTCCCTTCAAGCGCCCAGCCCGCCAGCTTCGATGAAATCGAGCGATCTACATTCCGCCACGCAAGCTCGCGATCAGGTCCTTCCAGCGAAAGCGCGAAATCGTTCCGCGGATAGCCGGTGACCGGGTAATGGGACGCGAGGAAAGCAGGCTCGAACACTTCGTCCCTGTAGAACGCCGAGGTGGTGGCCACCATGGCGTATCGCGCGCGACGACCGATGAGTCTGTAGAAAAGCAACCGCGCGGCCAGGACGACCGGGTGCGATGCCCATCCGAACGCGCCAGCCTCCCTCCGCCACTGCTGGATCTCGATCCACTTGCATCCGACACCGTGCCACAGCTGCACGACTCTGGCCCGGATGAGCAGGAAGTACCGCATGCGGCGATACCAGCTGGCTTCGTCGACGACCACCGTGCCGCACCGCATGAGGAACCACGCGGACCGAACACCAGGGAAGCACAGCGCCTCCCGGCCGGCACCTGTAATCAACGCGACCACGCCGGCTCTTTCGGAGACGAAGACAAGGCGCGCCCCCGGCGCGAGCGCGTGCGCCTGGAGAAAGAAGTATTTGGCGTTGTCGAGAAACTGCCCGTCCTGGCGCCCGATCACCGCGATCCAGTTGCGCCGTTTCGGGACGAGCCACGCAACCGGGACGACGAGCGCCCATCCGAGCGCGCTGGCCAGGAGCGTGAAAAGCGATCTTGCCGGCCCGCCGATACTTCTAGCGGCGGACATCTATGACTTCGCCGGTGGCATCGGAAAGCAGCGCCGCCAACGTGGCCCTGGCTACGGAGTCGACGTCCAGCAACTCCTGGGCCGGTTCCGAGCCGAAGTTTTCGGTACGCATGGGCGTGGCGGTCCTTTCCGGGTTGATCGCGTTGATGCGTACGCCGAATGGCTGGTACTCCTGCGCGAGCCCCTGGGTGAGGTTGACCACGGCAGCCTTGGTGGCCGAATACACGGCGGAGCGGGCCCGGCCACGCGTGTACGAGCTCGACGTGAACAGGGCGATGCTGCCGCCCGTATCCCGCATGGCGTCGAACGCCTCGCGCGCTACCACGACGGAGCCGCGGAAATTGGTATCGATCTGCTCGTCGATCTCGGCATAGTTTCGCCCGGCCAGGAGCCCGGTCCGCAGCACGCCAGCGGTATTCGCAACGAGATCTATCCGTCCATGGACATCAAGTGTTTTCCGCAGCAGGTCGCGCACCGATCCCGCATCAGCCACGCTTACGCCGTCCTTGCGTGAGGCAGCGACCACTTCGCCTCCCGATTCACGGGCAAGGGAAGCAATCCGATGGCCGATGCCCCTGCTTGCCCCGAATACCACCAGCACTTTCCCACGGAGCGCAGAAAGTCCATCCGCTCCGGCTGGGCGCGTGCGCAACTGGAACAGCCGATCGGCGAGATAGATGTCCGAGGGATAGGTGATCTTTATGTTGTTGGTGTCGCCCGGGACGACATGGACCGACCCCAGGCCATAGTGCAGGATGAGTCCGCAGTCGTCTGTCACCTTCAGCGCGGGATCCTGCGACGCCAGCGCATGGGCGTGGCGTAGCAGGCCCGCGCGGAAACCCTGGGGCGTCTGTCCCAGCCTCAGCGTCGCCCGGTCGGGAATGGCCTCGATGCAATCGTCCCCGCCGATACGGATGATCGTGTCGGGAGAGGGGATGCCGGTGTCCACCGCGTCGTGTGCGTCCAGCGCCGCAAGGCAACGATCGATGGTGGGATGGTCCAGCAGGGGACGCACGGCATCGTGTACAAGCACCTTGTGGTCGTCACCGGCCACCGCACCAATGCCCGCGGCTGAACTGGCCTGTCTGGTGGCGCCGCCGGTGACGACCTTGGACACCTTGCCGTAACCGCCGTTACCGATGATTTCTTCCGTCAGCAGTCGTGTGTCCGCCGACACCACGACGACCACCTCATCGATGCCGGGATGCCGCTCGAACGCGTCCAGCGTGTGCTCGAGCACGGTCTTGCCGGCGAGCTTGAGGAACTGCTTTGGGGTTTCCGAGCGAAAGCGGACCCCCGTACCGGAGGCAAGGATGATGGCGATAGTTCGCACAGGCGCACCAGGAGTCCGAAAGTGAACGGAGCTATTAAAGCCCATCTGCAGTAAGCCGCAACATGAGGCTCCGGAACCTTCCATAGAGCCGGGCCGGCCATCCCCAAACCAGCGCGGTACGCCGCAGCGCATCGCTGGGCGATCCTGGCGACGCTCCCAACGCGACGAGCCGGGCGCGCGCGGCATCGAACGCCTGCAGATCGCAGGCATGGAAGGCAGCGTTCAAAACCCCCCGATTGGCGAAACCCAGACAGTCCCGACGGGTGCTTTCGTCCACCGGATATGCGCGCATGAATGCTTCCCGGCAGGCAAGGCCGGCCAGGCGCATTGTCAGCATCCTGGATGGGTCGCTGTTGGTGGCCGATCCGGCGACTTTCCGCCATGTCGCGGTCGAGACGGGCAGGTAGCGTATCCGGCCCCGGGTCGCGGCAAACAAGGCCTTGTTGTAGTCGCCGAACGGCCACTGTGGATTATTGAAAGGGGATGCATCGAATTCCCGCAGGACATCCGCGCGATACAGCGCGGTAGCGGTCATGACGGTCCAATGGTGTAGCAGCCGATCGTACGCATGTCCTTGAGCGAGATAAGGCGTAGGACTGGAGCGGTGACAGTTGCGCTTCAGACGCCGGCCAACAAGCCGGTCGTAGTCCGTGTGGCACAAGACGACATCGTCCTCCTCCGCCATGGCCTCCACCTGTATTCGGAGTTTTAGCGGGTGATGCCAGTAGTCATCGCCCTCGCAGAACGCGATGTAGCGCCCCCTGCATGCAGCGCGGCAACGGGCTGCATTGGCGTGTGCTCCGACGTTGCTATCCGAATAGAGCACGCGGACCAGGCCCGGGAGGCGTTTTTGGTAGTCGAGTGCGATCTGGCGCGTCCGGTCCGGCGAGCAGTCGTCTCCAATGATCAGTTCAAACGGAAACTCGCATTGCTGCCCGATGACGCTTTCGATGGCTTGGCCGATGAATTTCTCGTGGCGGTAAGCCAGCATGTAAACGCTTACCAGAGGGGTCGACGCCAGCGCCGACCAGTCGGACACATCGATCAGGTCGCGTACGCTCATGTCAGGTCATTTCCGATATCTGGCTTGAGCGTGGCGTCGGCCCGCAAGGTATGGATGAACGAATGCAGGTCCGTCAGCGCCTGTACCCTGAAAGCCCATGCCAAGCCTAGATACACCACGCTGGCGCACGCGATCGAGAGCACCATGCTGATGGATGTCGCGGGCATCCAGTGCAGGACCGCCCATCCCACCAGTGCCGCCGTAATTGCCAGCGCGAAAGTCGGCGCCTGTTCGCGCATCTGGGCGCGCGGACCGAAGCCAAGCAACTTCCAGGAGTAATACGTGTTGATCGCTGCGTTGAGAACGCTCGCCACCAGTGTCGCCCACGCCACTCCGATAGCTCCCCACGGGCTGCCGAGCACGACAAGCACAATGGCCAGGCTGACCTTGACCAGGGCCAGACGGAAAAACAGGTCGGACCTCCCTTGCGCTTTAATTGCTTCAAGGTTGAGCACGTGCACCGGCCACAGCGTCCCCGCCAACGCCAGGATGCTGAGTATGGGGGCCGCCGGGAGCCAGCGAGGTCCGTAGACCAGCGTGACGAGCGGCTCTGCGGTAATGGCGATCCCGACCATGCACGGCACGAAAACGAACATCGACAGACGCAGAATCGGACGCAGCGCGTCGAGCATCCGGGAGGGGGCATGCGCCAGCGCCGAGAAAACCGGAAGCCCGACGCGGGTCAGCACGCCGCCCACCAACGACATCGGCGCTTGTTGTGAATTCTGGGCCAGCGTGAAGAAGCCAAGCGACCGGGTATCGAAAAGCCTCCCGATCAATAGTGGTTGAAGCTGCACGTAGATCGAATTGAGCAGTGAGGAAAGCAACATGAAGCTGCCGAACTTGGCCAGACCGGTCAGGGACGCCCGGTTGAAACGTCCCGCAGGCCGCCATCGGGAGCAGACCCAGAGGCAAAGCGACCGGATCGCCGCCGCAGTCACAAGCTGCCAGACCAGGCTCCACACCCCCGCGCCGTTGAGTGCGAGCGTGACAGCGACGGTTCCCGACACTAGCGATGCCACCAGTTGGGCCTGGGTCCGCGCGCGGAAGTTCATACGCATCGTCAAGAGCGCATCGGGCACAGCACCGGCGGCGCTTAGGACCAGCGTCAGCGAGGCCAGCCTCAACAGGGGCGACAACGCTGGCGCACGGAAGAACCCGGCGATGAACGGTGCAGCGAACGCAAGCAGTCCGCAGAGCATCGCCGCGGCCAGGATCGAAAAGACGAATACGGTGGTTTCGTCGTCCGCAGAAGTGTGCTGGCGCTGGATCAGGGCCGTTCCGAAACCGGAGTCGACGAGGACGGCGCCGAGACTGGTGAAGATCACCAGCAACGCCGCCAAGCCGAAGTCGCTGGGCAGGAGCAACCGGGCCAGTACGAGCGTAACGAGGAATTGCACGCCGTAACGCGCTGCGATTTCGACGGCACTCCACCATGCGGCGCCAGCCGCTTGCCTGGCGAACTTAGAGGGCATGGGCAATGAACCGGGGAGCTGGCGGCCTGCCGTCCTTGTGCGGTTGCGGGCGACCAGGATCCGAAGCGCCGACGAGTGGATAGGGAAGCGGACCAGGCTTGGGAAGAAATCGCTCATCGAAATGCGATCGAGCGACTCGATGCGCATCCGTTGCTCTGATGCCGTCCAATCGTCCTCGACGCGACCGGGCATGGCGAACGAGGTACGGAGACCGACGGTCGGGATGTCGTAACGCGGCGCCGGGGCGAGTGCCGGATTGGTCCGCGCCGTCGAGTCCGCAATAGCGGTCAGGTAGTGGAACGGAACCCCTGGTGACCTGCCGGCTTTGCATGCTTGCGTTCATTCGCTTTCCTTGTGCCGACGGTTTCGGGCTGTCGCCTTGTTGCCAAACGTGCCCAGCCAGCTGGGCTCGACATGGAGAGCCGCTCACAATCCGGAATGGATGGGGCATGGTTATCTGGCAGCAAACAGCCAAATGCCGACTTCCCGTTCCCGGCATCAGTCCCGGTTGCAGAGAAACAAGGCGCGGCGATAGAACTCCCCCGGAAAACTGTCCAGGTCATGCGCATCGATCGCGTCTTGCAGGAGTTGCCCGGCAGCAGCGCCATTCGCAGGCAGCACGATATTGTCGTAGCGGACATGTCCATCTGCGTGGCGGGCGTAGGCGACGGCGCGAAGCGCCCAGTTGGCGCCATGCAACCATCCGGTGAACGTTTCCAACTTTTCCAGATCGTTGCGCATCGGCACGAGCGGTTGGGCTTTGTCCCCACCCCAGTTGCTTCCAATCTGGAAAAGCATGCCCTCGGCGCGCTCTCGCAACAACGCCAGATAACGTTTTGCGTACGAGGGGAATGCCGCCTTTTCGGGTACGAGGGCTGTATCGAAGTCATGCCCCGCGTGATGCAGGACGTTCAGGTGAAGCATGAAGTGCGAGTGCGGCAACGAGCCGATATCGGCCATGCAAACCGGACGCGCGATCACGTCGACGTTGGCCAGGTCGAAGCATTCGGCAACCCGGCGGATGAACCTGGCATGGTTGGGATTTGCTTCGACGGCAATGAAGCGGGAGGTGGGGAACGCTCGCGCCAGGCTCAAGGTGAAGAAGCCCGTGTTCGCCCCGAAGTCCAGCCAGCATTCGTCCGGCATGGGTTTGCGCGTGCGGAGCAGATAGGCAAGCCGGGGCCGGTCGTCGCGCCAGCCTGCGTCCAGCGATTCGGTATATCCCAGTTCGGTGGAAACGAAGTCGGGGATGCTTTGGTAAACCGAATGCTTGGACGCATCGGCATAGAGCATCTGCAGTTCAGTCTTTAGTTCGTTCACGATGCCAAGCCAGATTGAGGGCGTCAGTCATCTCGAGGATGAAACAGCGCCAGGAGTCCGCGCGAAGATACACGTCGTTGCGTAACCCTGCGAACGCGGTAGCGATGAAGCGCCGCCTGGGACCGTGCCATGACGGCCGGCGGAACGAGGCGAGTGTGTGTGCGAGGCCGCCACACCAAAAGTATTGCCGGCGGCTGCGCCTGGGCACGGATGCGGGCGCCGTCTCCAGAAAGCAGTTTGGATCCCCCAGCAGTGCCTCGCCGATCATCGCCCGGAGCAGAGGATGGCGTCGGTCAACGACAAGCTGTATCGGTCCCCATATGCGCGGGTTCATTTCGATGAACACGTCGCGATCCGCAGTGCGGATGACCTCGATCATCCCCAGTCCCCAAAACCCAGCGTCGCGAACAAGCTCGATGAGGCTGGCCGCCAGCGCCGATCGGTGCAGGTCGGCAGGTTCGGCCCACAGCATCGATTTCCCGTCAGGCTGTTGCAACAGGTTGCGTTGTGACCAGGCAAATGCTTCCCCGCCGCGGCGCGGTACGTAGAAGAGCAGATAGAGGCTCTCTCCCTGCAGATACTCCTGGTAGAAATAAGCGCTGGCTTCGTGTTGGGCATGGAATGCAGCGACTTCGTTCGCGTCCATGAGCAGCTGAGGGTAGAGCGAGAGGCCCGCGTGGGAAACGTTGTTCCGCGGTTTGGCCACGACCGGTGGGTCGCAGTCGGAACCTGTGACCTCGCGCGGAACCTCGATGCCCCCCTTTGCGAAGTACGCGGATGCGCTGCCCTTGTTCGTAAGCAGGTTGTAGACCGACGCATCTACCAGGGGGATCTCGCATCCCATGGCTTCGATCCGGGACCGGTGTTCGAGCAGGAAGGCGTTGAAGTATTCGCTGGACGGAAGCACTACGAGCGTTTTTCCGCACGCAGCCTCGCGAGCCTTCTCCAGGCATGCGGCGAAGATCTCGAGGTCCAGTCCATGGCTCTTGCGTACGCAGACCACGTCTCGGCGGTAACTCGTCGAGAGAATGCGGTCGTT
Source organism: Frateuria sp. GZRe14 (assembly GCF_051900395.1). Classification (NCBI taxonomy): domain Bacteria; kingdom Pseudomonadati; phylum Pseudomonadota; class Gammaproteobacteria; order Lysobacterales; family Rhodanobacteraceae; genus Frateuria; species Frateuria sp. GZRe14. The sequence goes on from NZ_JBHZGJ010000001.1 coordinate 1,189,843, forward strand.
GCGTGTTCTCGCGACGATGTAAGCCCTTCTGCCGCACTGACGCAGCGCACGCAGGAAACCCAGCACGGCCCGGTCGTTGCCGCCGCTGAAGACCAGGAAGGCTTTCTCTGCACCCACGGTTACCCCAGGCAAACGTTGCGGATGACCGCACAGATAGTTTCCAGCTGTTGGGGCTCGATCGCTTCACCGGTAGGCAGCACCACGACCCGTTCGGCGACGCGTGCCGTTTCGGGAAGCATCAGGCCGGCGTGCGGGAAGAGGTCCCGATATGGCTGCATGCGGTGGGAGCCAGGCCAGAAATATTTGCGCGCCAGCACGTTTTCGGCTTGCAGCGCGGCTACGATCGCGTCACGCGTGGCAGCGCAAGCCTCATCCACTTCGATGACCACGTAATGATGGCTGTTGCGTTCCTGCGCGTCGTAACCGAGCAGGGTAACGCCCGGAATGCCTGCCAGAGCCTGTCGGTAGGCTTCATGGTTGCGCCGGTTGACCGCAACGATGTCTCCGAACCGTTCCAGGTTGGTCAGGCCCATCGCGGCACAGACTTCGATCATCTTGCCGTTGGTACCGGGATGGATGACATTGTCGTAGCCGATGAAGCCGAAGTTCCTCATGAGGCGAAGGGTTTCGGCTAGGTCGTCATCGTCGGTCGTGACGGCGCCGCCTTCCATGGTGTTGAAAGACTTGGTTGCGTGGAAACTGAAGACTTCGCACTCGCCGAAGCGGCCGATGCTCTGGCCCTTGTAGGTGCTCCCGAAGGCGTGCGCGGCGTCGAACATCAGCTTGAGGCCATGCTCGCTGGCGATCTCCCGCAACGCGTCGACCGGCGCAGCGCGGCCCCACAGGTGTACGCCGATGATGCCGGTCGTGCGCGGCGTGATCATGCGCCGCACGGCTTCAGGGTCGAGGTTGTGCGTGGCCGGGTCGATGTCCGCGAACACCGGTGTGATCCCCTGCCAATACAGCGAGTGCGCCGTAGCGACGAACGTCCAGGAGGGTACGATGACTTCGCCTTCCAGTCCCAGTGCGCGAATCGCGATTTCAAGAGCGATGGTGCCATTGCACATTGCCACGCAGTGCTTGACGCCAAGGTAATCCGCGATGCGCTGTTCGAACTCCCGCACCATGGGGCCGTTGTTGGTCAACCATTGGTTGTCGAGGATGCGATTGACTCGCTCCAGGAACGCCTCGCGATCGCCCAGGTTGGGGCGCCCCACGTGCAGCAGTTCGTCAAACGCTGGTGCGGCACCGTTGATGGCAAGATCGGCTTTGCTGCGGATGGTCTTGGACGGCACGGTCAAAATCCGTTGGTTGTAGTGCTGCGGCAGTCGAGGGAAACAGGATTCCCTGGCCAGGCCAGGCCGTTAAAGCGGTTGGACATCCAGGTAATGCAATGCAGCCAGATCCTTGTCCAACCGGCCCCCGATATTGAGTCGCTGCAGTTGCCTGTACGCCTGCCTGGCAGCCTCAGTGCGGCCCAAGGCCGCCAGCATGCGCGTTTGGGTTATCCGGTAGGCCGGTTCTTCGGGAGCCGCTTTCACGGCTGCATCGATCATTCGCATGCCCAAGGCGTGGTCGCCGAGAACGTTCCAGGCATAGTCGCTGTAGGTCGCCAGGAGACGCGCGTTGGGTGAAGGGTGTGCCAGGGCGGCCTGGAACACCTCGACCATGCGTTCCTTGGGCAGGTCGCAAGCCATCTCTCGCTGGCACGAGGTCAGTGCGCCGAGCGAACTTTCATCCTGCACGCCCGGTTTCTGCGCCCTGAGCTTGGCGACCATGCTGTCCCACCACGCGGTCTTGAGCGGCAAGCCCATGCGCGCGTTCATGAAGATCAGCGCCTGCTCCGGCAGGATCGATGACTCGGGCAGCCTCATGGCGCGTTCCAGCGGCTCGTAAGCCAGCGCCGTGAACGGCGAATCAGGGTTGTAGCGGGAATAGATGATGTACGTGCGGCCCAGCTCGTATTGGGCACGCGGCGAAGCCGGCGCGCGGTCGGCCAGCTCGGCGGCAAGTCGTAGTGGATCGCCCCAGGCGTAAGCACTGGTTGCGGTCTGCGCGATCCAGAACAGCATGAGCATGCCAAGTGCTACGTGGCGGGGCAGGGCCATGGGCAAGGGACCACTGCGCCCGAAAGGTGCCTGGTCGTCGGTGCGTGGTGCGGCAAGCAATGGGACCAGGGCTAGCAACAACCCGAAGCTGGCAAAGTAGTTGCGATGCTCGTAGACCAATTCCAGCGGAAGGATCGTGCCGGTGAGCAGGTGGCACCCAAGGAACAGCAGAATGCCAAGCGCTGCCAGCGGACGCCGGTGCCGCCACCACAGTGCCAGCGCGAACAGCGCCGCCAGCACCAGCAGGCCAGCAAGCGTGGTCCACGGGTGCAACCACCCGGACGAGGGCACGAAGTCGTCGTGATAGAACGAGAGCGCTTCGGGCGAGGGCACGATGGTCCAGCCGATGTACTCGGTGACGATGCGCGCTTCGCTCAGCAGCCGCGTCGTCAGAGTGAAGTCACGGGTCGCCCAAGTCGACGGACGGAGCAGGCCGGGCAGCAGCCAGGCAACACCTACGATGAGCGGAAGTACCAAGACGAGCAGGAACAGTGCGCCGATCTTCCGATCGAAGCGGCCCTCGCTGTCGCGGAAGCCGAACGCGATCCACTCGATGAGCGCGGCATACAGCGGAAGCATGACGGCGGTTTCCTTCGCCAACAGGCCAATGCCGGTGGGAATCACTAGGCTCGCGAGGCACAGCAGGTGATATCGCCAAGCGCCTTTTCCATCGACTGGCGCACCCTGCAGCCGGCATCGGGCATGAACGTAACCGATCAAGCCGACCAGGACGAACAGGTTGGCCATGCTTTCCATACGCTGCACGACGTAAAGCACGCCGGTAAGGTTGATGGGAAGCAGCAACCAGGCGCCGGCAATGAGCGCGGCGAAGCCCGCGGCCATGCGTTCGCGGAAGCGGCGCAACAGCGCGTACGCCAGCACGCACGCGGCGACACCGTTGAGGAGGTGGATCACCAGGTTGGTGAGTTTCATCCAGTAAGGGTCGAGCCCGGCCGCCAGGTAGTTGGCGGCAAAGCTTAAGGAGGCCAGTGGCCGCTTGAATTCGCTCGATGGGGAAGAGAGCGCCGCGCGTACCAGCGTCCCGAGGTCGGCGTCGTGTGGCTGGACGCCGGGGTTGTCCACGATGTTCGGGTAGTCGTCGAAGAGCCAGCCACCACTGAGTCCGGGGGCGTAAACGGCGATGGTAATCGCGATCGCGGCCAGCAACAGCCACCAGGGGCGTTCTGCCAGGCGCGCCAGCGCCGGATGTCGATGAGAAGCGGGCATCTATGTTGTTCCGGTGTCCTGGTGCGAACGGTAACCGGTCTAGTGCGCTGTCGTCTTCCCTTGGTCCGCCGGGGAATCTGTGCGGTGCCCGGCGTCAGCCTTCGCTTTGCGAATCGCTTCAGCCTGTTCTCGGTTGATCGTGCGATCGTCCACCAGAAGTCGCCGTAATGGCGGCAGGCGCCTGTAGTCGGTGTGGTCGAGCACGGCCAGGGCCTGATCGTAGAGGCCGGCGCTGGCCAGGTACTTGGCCTGGAGTCGCGGGATGTCGGCGTCGGGATCGGCCGCGTAGGCTTTGTCCAATTCCTCGATGGCCAGGCCTAGGTCACCGCTGTACACGGCGAACTGGCTGATCTGGTAGTGGATCATGCCTGCCGCGATGCCTCGTCCATATGCCGGGTTGGCCAGCAGGGTGTCGGCGAGATTTTTCCATTGGTCGGGGCCGAATGGCGGGCAGCGGTGCTGCTGTGCGAGAAGGCGCAAGGTTTCCATGTTTTCGAATGCGGCCCTGTTCCAGTCTGCCGTGCTGAACCTGTGGGTCAGTTGCTCCAGGTTCCCGGTTGCGAGGGAGCCGGTCACGCATTGGAGGAAAAACCTGTTTTCGGCCAGGCCCGCGTCTGCCGGGTGTCTGTCCAGCGCACGGTCGATGACGCGCGTTGCCGCACCCAATTGGCCGCGCTCATACAGTTGGCTTGCCAGCATCGTCTGCGCCCGGGCCGAGTCCGGATAGGTATTGCCCCAGGTAAACGCCAGGCGCTCTTCGCTGGCCCAGACCTGCGAGCTGAGGGACGTGGCAATCATGCTGGCGCCGAACCAGATGGCGACGCCCATGTAGGCGAGCTTTCGCCAGCCGCCGGGGCGAAGCGTCGCCAGCGCGATGGCGATGGCGATGAGGGGCCCCATGACGGGCAGATAGTTGCGGTGCTCGAAGTACAGTTCGAGCATCACCACGCTGCTTTCGAGGACCTGGCCGCCGAGATACCAGAACACCGCGAGTGCGAACAGCGGCCGGCGCTTGCGCCAATGGAATGCCAGGCCGACCGCCAGCAGCAGGAGCGCGATGAAAAATGGAGTCGTCAGCGGATCGAACAGGTTGTTCGACTTGGCGAAGTCGTCGTTGTAGAGGCCGTAGACGCCGAACCGTGGCACGAAGATCTTTGCCAGGTAGTCGGCCAGGATGCGCGGCTCCGTGATGACTCTCTGGTAAAGCGTGAAGTCGCGGAACGATTCGGCGTGCGCAAAGCCGGGTATGCCGACCAGCAGATACCCGAACACGAAAATGACCGCCGGATAGATCAGGGCACGCCGCAGCCAGGTGAGTGCCGGCGGCAGACGTCGCACCCGTTCGCGCAGGAGCGTTGCGTCCAGGGCAAGTGCATAGAGCGGCAAGAGAATGCCGTTCTCCTTGCTGAGGAAAGCCAGCAGTGTGCAGGCGCCCAGTCCGAGCGCCATGAACACGGTCCTGCGCCGGACGCTGGCCTTGTCATCCAGCAAAGCATGCAGATAGGCGAGCAGGCCAAGCAGCGTGAACAACGCCATCAGCAAGGTCATGCGCTGGACGACGAGCAGGATCGCTGACAACTGGATGGGGCAAACCATCCATGCCGCGGCTGCCAGCAAAGCGGGCCACGCGGCGGAATGTCGATCGCCTGCATCGGTCAGGGAAACGCCAGCAAGGCGCTTCGCCAGGAAAAAGACGAGAACGCCGTTGGCGAGGTGGATACACAGATTGACGAGCTTGAAGGCGAACGGATCCGCTGGCCAGGAAGGCTTCTGAAGAAGGAAGCTGAGCATGGCCAACGGGCGGCCCGGAAGCGATCGGGGCTGCGACAGATAGATGCCCAGGTCGCGCCAGCTGCCGAGGTGGTCGATGCTGTCCAGCGCGGCGAGGTTGGGAAAGTCGTCGAAAAGAAACGGGCCATGCAGCCCTGCCCAGTACATCGCAGCGCACCCTGCCAGCGTGAGCAATAACAGGAGCGACGTTCTTGTCGAGGGTTGCATGGATGATCCGTGAGCGTTGCGGGCGGAGCACTTGGAATCGGGTTGTACCCGATGCCGGCAAAAAAAAAGCCCCTCGTGGGAGGGGCTTTTTTGCGCTGGTGGATAGCGCTTACTTCGACTGGCACACCGACGGCAGGTACTTGTCGTCGATCGTGGTGGCGCTGCACTTCCAGTTGAAGTTGCCGCCGACCGTGTAGCCCTGGAACAGCGCAACAGCGTCCGTCAGACCCTTCGACACCGAACCGGCGGCCTTGAAGGTGACCTTGATGTCGCAAGTCGGGTTGGTGGCGTAGGTGCCAGCAACGATGTCGGCTTCCTTGACATACTTGCCGGCGTAGCTAGCGGCAGCCATCGGGAAGCCCGCGGCGGTACCAAGCACCGGACACTCCCCATGCTGCGCATAGTACTCGGACGTCGCGAGCTTGATGCCGTCGGACACCGTCTGCGACTCCGAGAACTGCGACTTGGCGATGTAGTTCTGGTAGGCCGGGATCGCGATGGCGGCCAGGATGGCGATGATCGCGACGACGATCATCAGTTCGATCAGGGTGAAGCCTTTCTGCAGATTCTTTTTCATGGTGGTTCCTCTTAACTGGTTAGCTAACCGTTTGATGCCCCCTGAGCCCCGGTCCCGGATCCCCCTAGGCGGAATCGGACCCCACGTACGCGGTCAGGAACGACCAGGAAGCTCGCGGTGAACGAAGCAGATTGCGTGCCACGCGCACTGCCCCTTTATTGCCGCATAGCTGTAGGCCGGGCGATTGTGCACGCGGTCACGAATGTCTACAAGCTGTGAGGTCATGGTTGCGCCCGCTTGCGGAAGCGTGATGCGTGCAACATCGGAGAGGGGTGTCTAAAAGCGGCATCTACTGCCGAAGTTTGTCAGTGGGCTGCTTTGGGCGTCCCTTGGGCCATGCCCGGGCATGCCGTTCTCGACCTTTCCAAACGCGGCCGTATGGTCATGGAAAGCCTTGGGAAGTTGCCTTGCGTCCCCGCGCCGCTCCCCCTACCGTGATCCGCTGACCAACCGAAAGGGAATGCCTCATGAAGCCGCTGTTCGCTGCGCTTGCGCTGGGCCTGCTCGCCACTCCGGCGCTGGCCGTGGATCTGGAAACCCACACCCCGCACCCGTTCAACGTGCGCGACCTGGTGATGATGGACCGTGTCAGCGACCCGCAGCTGTCGCCCGACGGCCGATACGCCGCCTTCGGTGTGCGCAGCACCGATTACGCCGCCAACAAAGGCGTCAACGCGATCTACGTGCTGGACCTGAAAAAGGGCGAGCCGGTCAAGGTGGCGGACAAGGGCAGTTCGGCGCGTTGGGCGGCCGACGGGCACAGCCTCTATTACATGGCCTCGGCCAACGGCGTCTCGCAGTTGTGGCGGCTGGACTTCGGTGCTGGCGACAAGCTCGACTTCGCCGGGCACAAGGCCGCGGTGCAGGTCAGCCACGGGTCGCTGGACCTGGGCGGCTACAAGCTTTCGCCGGACGGCAAGAGCGTGCTGCTTTCCTACGAGGTCTACACCGACTGCGCGGACCTGGCGTGCACCAAGGAGCGCATCGACGGCCGCGAGAAGAACAAGGCCACCGGCACCGTCTACGACAAGCTGTTCGTGCGCCACTGGGACACCTGGGCCAACGGTCGCCGCAACCAGTTGTTCATCGCCCGCTTCGACGCCCAGGGCATGCTGCCGGCCGAGCCGACGCTGCTCAGCCGCGGCATCGACGGCGACATCCCGAGCAAGCCCTTCGGCGATGAAAGCGAGTTCGCCTTTTCGCCGGACGGTCGCACGGTGTATTTCGACGTGCGCATCGCCGGGACCAGCGAGCCCTGGTCGACCAACTTCGATCTCTACCGCGTGCCAGCGGACGGTTCGGCCGGGCCGCAGAACCTGACTGAGGCGAACAAGGCGTGGGACGCCAATCCGGTGCCCGCGCCGGATGGCAAGACGCTGTACTACCTGGCGATGAAGGAGCCCGGTTTCGAGGCTGACCGCTTCGCGATCATGGCGATGGACCTGCAGAGCGGTACGACGCACGAAGTCGATCCGCAGTGGGATCGCTCGGCCGGCGCGCTCACGATCGCCGACGATGGCAAGACGCTCTATGCCAGTGCCGACGACGAGGGCCAGCATCCGCTGTTCGCCATCGATGCGGCCAGCGGCAAGGTCACCAAGCTGGTGGGCGAAGGCTCGGTGGGCGGCTATTCGCTGGAAAACGGCAAGCTGCTGCTGGCGCGCGACGACCTCAAGCGTCCGGTCGACCTGTACCTGGCCGACGCCAACGGCCGCGGCCTCAAGCAGGTCACGCACTACAACGCCGAGCGGCTGAAGAATGCCAGGACGGGCGACTTCGAATTCTTCACCTTCAAGGGCTGGAACAACGAAACCGTGCAGGGCTACGTCGTCAAGCCGGTGGGCTACAAGCGCGGGCAGAAGTACCCGGTCGCCTTCATCATCCACGGTGGCCCGCAGGGCGCGATGACCAACGACTGGAGCTATCGCTGGAACCCGCAGACCTACGCGGGGCAGGGCTTTGCGGTGGTGACCGTGAACTTCCACGGCTCGACCGGCTACGGCCAGGCGTTCACCGATTCGATCTCGGGCGACTGGGGCGGCAAGCCGCTGGAAGATCTCAAGGCCGGCTGGAAGGCCGCGCTGGACAAGTACAGCTTCCTTGACGGCGACAACGCCTGCGCGCTGGGCGCCAGCTACGGCGGCTACATGGTGTACTGGATGGCCGGCGTGTGGAACCAGCCGTGGAAGTGCCTGGTCGACCACGACGGCGTGTTCGACGCGCGCATGATGTATTACGCCACCGAGGAGCTGTGGTTCGAGGAGAAGGAGAACGGCGGCACGCAGTTCGACCATCCGCAGAACTACGAGCGCTTCAACCCGATCAACCACGTCAAGGACTGGCGCGTGCCGATGCTGGTGGTCCACAGCGGCAACGATTTCCGCATTCCGATCACCCAGGGGCTGGGCGCCTTCACCGCGCTGCAGCGCCAGGGCATCCCGAGCGAGTTCCTGACCTTTCCGGACGAGAATCACTGGGTGCTCAAGCCGCAGAACAGCGTGATGTGGCACGAGACGGTGAATGCGTGGCTGAAGCGTTGGACGTCGGGGGATGGCGGCGATAACGCCAGCCACTGAGTCCTGGAAGCGGCGGCCGAAGGGCCGCCGCTTTTTCGTGGGAGCGCACCCTGTGCGCGACCGAGCGTCGACCTCCGTGACTGTAGCGGGTCGCGCGCAGGGCGCGCTCTTACTGGGGGCCTAAAGCCACTTCACCCGCTTCAGCCAGGTGTAGATTCCGCCCACCACGCCGACCACCACCACGATCACCAGCGGGTACGCCCATGGCTTGTCCAGTTCGGGCATGTGCGTGAAGTTCATGCCGTACCAGCTTGTGATCAGGGTGGGCGCGGCAAGCAGGGCGGCGTAGCCGGCCAGGCGCTTCATGACTTCGTTCTGGCCGAAGGTGACCAGCGAGAGGTTCACGTTGATCGCGGCGGCCAGCATCTCGCGCATTGCGCTGATCGACTCGTTGACGCGGGTCACGTGGTCGTAGACGTCGCGGAAATAAGGGCGCAGATCGTCCGGGATCAGCTGCGGGTGCATGCGCACCAGCTGGTTGGTGATGTCCTGCAGCGGCGCGACGGCCAGCCGCAGGGTGGTCAGGTCGCGCTGCATGTCGTACAGGCGGCGCACCGTGCTGCGCTTGAACGCCTCGGCGAAGATATCCGCTTCGAGCCGGTGCAGCTCTTCGCGGAAGTCGCGCACGATCGGCAGCATGTTGTCCACGATGAAGTCGAGCACGCCGTACAGGCCATAACTCGGCCCGTTCTGCATCAGCTCGCGCGCCTGCTCGCAGCTGCGGCGGGCCGGCGCGTAGGACAGCGAGGCGCCGTGGCGGACGGTCACCAGGTAGCGCTCGCCGAAGAAGATCTGCGTCTCGCCGAACGACAGGTGGCCATCGACAACCTGCGCCGTCTGCACCACCAGGAACAGGGAATCCCCATAGGCTTCCAGCTTGGTGCGCTGGTGCGCCTTGTGCGCGTCCTCGACCGCGAGATCGTGCAGGTCGAATTCTTCCTGCAGCTTGAGCAACAGGGGCGCGTCCGGTTCGTGCAGGCCGACCCAGACGAACGTGCCAGGCTCCTGCAGCACGTCGCTGATCGCGTCGAGCGTGACGTCGCCGATGCGGGTGCCATCGCCACGGTAGGCGATGCAGTTGACGACCATGCCGTTCTGGGCCGGAGGCGACGCTGGTGTGGGCGAGCTGGGCGAGGTCATCTCGGCATCATGCGCGGCGGTAGATCGCGAGGCAATCGATCGCGCTGATCGGGAGGAGCGCACTTGTGCGCGACCGACATGCAGCAACGTGCGGGTGGCGATCGCGCACCGGTGCGCTCCTACAAGTGACGCTTCGCGCGCAGGGCCCACGCCAAGGCCAGCCACAACGGCATCGCGAACAGCAGCCAGGGCTGGTTCTGCTGGACGGTGCCGGGGAGGAGGTGCAACAACACGGCGGCCAACAGGGCGAACAACTGCAGCAGGAGCACGGCATCGGCCAGGCGCGAGGCGGGCAGGCCGCGCCTCGCGCGCCACGCGGATGGCAGCAGGGCCAGCGCGAGCGGGTTGAACAGCAGCAGGTTCGCGTTGGCCCATGCGGCGTGGTGGGTGGTCAGCAGCCACAGGACGAGCAGCCCGATGCCGGCCAGCCCCGCGAAGAGCAGGTAGAGCGTGGCGAGCAGGGTAAAGCCGGTCGGCCAGAAGCGGCGGGCGAGCAGCAGGATGGCGGCCACGGCCAGGCCCGCCAAGGCCAGCGGCAGACGCAGGTCGGGGGCAGTGGCTGGCGGGGTGTCCAGACGGTTGGGCGACACCAGTTCGCCGGCGATCACCAGCGGATGCGCGCCTTGCGGCCCGGCAACCGTCGCCGCGGCCAACTGGTTCGAAAGGACGGCGGGCAGGAAGCTTTCCTGCCAGGCGTTGAGCGGCTGGTCGGCGTACGGTCCCAGCCCGAGGTCGAGCAGCAGCATCAGCCAGGGCTGGGCGCTCATAAGGCGGGCCGTCTGCTGGCGGTAGGTCATGTCGCCGGGACGAGTGCTGAGCTGGGCCTTCAGCACGCCGCCGAGCGCGCGATCCAGCGCATCGCGCACACGGGTGGTGCAGTTGTCGACGTAGTAGTCGTAGTCGTAGCGCGCGTTTTCCGGGCGCAGGTTCCACAGCAGGAAATCGCGCAGTGCGGAAGCCTGCTCCGGTGTGAAATCCAGGCGTTGGCGGGTGACCGAACGGCCTGCCTGGACGTACCAGCCCTCGTCCTGCGTGGTCGGCGCGGCGTCCATCAGGTAGTGCATGCGGCCGCGCGCGAAGTTGAGCAGGAAGCCGCTTTCGTCGAAGTCGAACACGCCGTAGTTGAAGTTGTACGCCTCGCCGCTGACCGTGTCGCGCAGTTCGATGGCGTCGTGGCCGAAGCGTTCCCAGTAGGTGTCGCCGGGGCCGTAGGTGACCAGCGACACCTCGAGGTTCGCGCCCGGAGCGTTGGCGACACCGGCGTGGGCGGGCTGCAGGGGTAAGGCGAACAGGAGCAGGAGCAGCCAGAGCCACGGGTGCCGGACGAACGAGCGTGTCTGCAGGAGTGCGCCTTCGAGCGACCGCTGACCAGCACGGTCGCGCGCGGATGCGCTCCTGCAGAGGTGGACTGCGCTGTGGTTTGCCGCCAGGTGGCGGTCGCGCCCGAGGGCGCTCCGCAGAAATCGGGCGCCGCGGGTCGTGGCAGGAGACGCCTCAGGCATCGGGTGGCTGCCGGTTCACGCGGAACTGCTGCACGCGCCGGTCGTCGGCCTCGGTGACGATGAAGAGGTAGCCGCCGAACACCACTTCCTCGCCCACTTCGGGCAGATGGCCGAACTCGGCGGTCGCCATGCCGCCGACGGTGTCGAATTCCTCGTCCGAGAAGCTCGCGCCGGTATCCTCGTTGAAGTCGGCGATGGGGGTGAGCGCGCTGACCATCCAGCCGCCGCCGGGCAGCTCGTGCATCAGGCTGGGCTCGTCCTCGTCGTCGTGCTCGTCGTCGATCTCGCCGACGATCTGCTCGAGCACGTCTTCGATGGTGATGAGGCCGGCGACACCGCCGTATTCGTCCACCACCAGCGCCATGTGGTTGCGCGAGCGACGGAATTCGGCCAGCAGCACGTTCAGGCGCATCGATTCGGGAATCAGCACCGCGGGGCGCAGCAGCAGCCCGAGGTCGAAGCCTTCGCCGTCGCCGGAATACTTGAGCAGGTCCTTCGCCAGCAGGATGCCGATGATCTCGTCCTTGTCCTCGCCGTGCACCGGGAAGCGCGAATGGCCCGATTCGACCACCTTGGCCAGGATGTCGTGCAGCGAGGCTTCGGCCGCGATCATCACGATCTGCGCGCGGGGGACCATGACGTCGTCCACGCTCAGCTCGGTGACCTTGAGCGCACCCTCGACCATGGTGAGGGTGTCGTTGGAGAGCAGGCCGTTGGCCTGGGCGGCGCGCAGCTCCTCGATCAGTTCATCGCGGTTGCGCGGTTCGCCGGAAAACAGGTGGCCCAGGCGGTCCCACCAGGAGCGGTGGGGGGCCGGGCCGTTGGTACTGCCAGGGTCGTCGTTCATCAACTCGGGTGGGAGCGCCCCGTGGAAGGGCGGAAAGCCGGAGTCTAGCGGAAAAAACGTGGGGATTCAGGGCACAAGCGGGCGGGTGGCAATCCCCTTGTGTGTGCGCCGACGCCAAGCGTGAGCTGGCCCGGGAGCCTGGGGCCGGTCTTGCAGGAGCACCCTTGGGCGCGACCGCGCGGCTTGCTCATGCCGCGGCGGCCGGTGGGACGACGGTCGCGCCCAAGGGCGCCCCCACCCGGGGGGGGGGGCAGGCAGGAGTGGCTACTGCGGTGCGTAAGGGTCGGCAATTCCCAGGCCCGCCAGGATGCGCGTTTCCAGCGCCTCCATCGCCTCGGCCTGGGCGTTCTCGATGTGGTCGTAGCCGAGCAGGTGCAGCGTGCCGTGGACGGTCAGGTGGGCCCAGTGGTCGCGCGGCTTCTTGCCTTGTTCATTCGCCTCGCGGGCGACCACCGGCGCGCAGATGGCCAGGTCGCCGATCAGCGGCAGGTCCACGCCGGGCGGCAGTTCTGCGCGGAAGGAGAGCACATTGGTGGCGTAGTCCTTGCCGCGGTAGTCGCGATTGAGCGCCTGGCCCTCGTCGGTATCGACAACGCGGATGGCGACCTCCGCTGGCTTGCGCCGCCTGGCGCCGCGAAGTGCCGCCGCCACCCACTGGCGGAAACTGGCCGGCGAGGGCAGGCCCGCGCGTGGAACGGCATAGCCGACCGAGATCTGGTGAACGGCCGGAGTATCGGTTTTTGCGCGCGTGACCATGGCACTCACGCCGCGCCGCCCTTTTTCCCCGCGGCCTGCTCTTCGCTGGCTGCCTCGAACGCCTCGTAGGCCCGCACGATCTTGGCTACCAGCGGATGGCGAACCACGTCGCGCGAGGTGAAAAAGGTGAAGCTGATGCCGTCGACGCCGCGCAGCACTTCGATCGCGTGGCGCAGGCCCGAGCGGACGTGGCGCGGCAGGTCGATCTGGCTGACGTCCCCGGTGATCACCGCGACCGAGCCGAAGCCGATGCGGGTGAGGAACATCTTCATCTGCTCGACCGTGGTGTTCTGTGCTTCGTCGAGAATCACGTACGAATCGTTGAGCGTGCGGCCGCGCATGTAGGCGAGCGGCGCGATCTCGATGACGTTGCGCTCCATCAGCTTGGCGACCTTCTCGAAGCCGAGCATCTCGTACAGCGCGTCGTAGAGCGGACGCAGGTACGGATCGACTTTCTGGCTGAGGTCGCCCGGGAGGAAGCCCAGCTTCTCGCCGGCTTCCACCGCCGGACGCACCAGCAGCAGGCGTTGCGCGCGGTTAGCCTCCAGCGCCTCGACCGCGCTGGCCACCGCCAGGTAGGTCTTGCCAGTGCCGGCCGGTCCCACGCCGAAGTTGATGTCATGGGTAGCGATCGCGTGCAGGTAGCGCGCCTGGCTCGGGCCGCGGCCCTTGATCACGCCGCGCTTGACCTTGATTGCCACCTCCTGCGCAGCCTCGGCGGCTTCCTCGACCATCGCGTCGATGCCTGACTCGGCCAGCTGCAGGTTGATCTGCGCGCCGGTGAGCGTCTCCTTCTCGGTGGCGGCGTAGAGCGCGCGAAGCACCTTCTCGGCGGCGCGGGCGGGGGCCTCTTCGCCGATCACCTTGAACAGGTTCCCGCGATGGTCGATCTCCACGCCCAGTCGCAGTTCGATCTGGCGCAGGTGCTCGTCGAACGGCCCGCACAGGTTGGCCAGCCGGGCGTTGTCTTCCGGGTCGAGGGCGAAGTCGCGTTCGTTCAGGCCGTTGGTCATGAGAAAGGATCTGGGAGTGAGCCTCCTCCCTCGGGGAGAAGGTGCCGACAGGCGGATGAAGGGTTCGTCCGGAGCGCTTCGCCTGGAGCTAGCAGCAAGGGGCCGACCCTCTCCCCGAAGGAGAGAAGCTTTGCATCAGGCGATGACGGCTTCCTCGGCCAGGTGCACGCGCCCGCGCAGCGAGTTGGTCATGGCTTCGGTGATCCGGACGTCGACGAACTGGCCGATCAAGCGCGCATTCCCGGGGAAGTTCACGAAGCGCATGTTCTCGGTGCGGCCGGTGAGCTCGTTCGGGTCCTTGCGGCTGGGCTTTTCCACCAGCACGCGCTGCACGGTGCCGACCATGGCTTCGTTGATCAGGCGCGCGTGATCGTTGATCTTCGCCTGCAGGCGCGACAGGCGCGCGTGCTTGACCTCCGAGGGCGTGTCATCCGCCAGGTTCGCCGCCGGCGTGCCGGGGCGGGCGGAAAAGATGAAGGAAAAGCTCTGGTCGAAGCCGACGTCCTCGATCAGCTTCATGGTCTTCTCGAAATCCTCGTCGGTCTCGCCGGGGAAGCCGACGATGAAGTCGGAGCTGATGCAGATGTCCGGCCGCACCGCGCGCAGCTTGCGGATCTTCTGCTTGAACTCGAGCGTGGTGTAGCCGCGCTTCATGGCCGCGAGGATGCGGTCGGAACCGGCCTGCACCGGCAGATGCAGGAAATTCGCCAGCTTGGGCACGCTCGCGTAGGCCTCGATCAGCGAATCGGAGAATTCCAGCGGATGCGAGGTCGTGAAGCGGATGCGGCCGATGGACTCGATCTGCGCGATGGCGTGGATCAGCACGGCCAGGTCGGCGATGCCGCCGTCGTGCATCGGGCCTTGGTAGGCATTGACGTTCTGGCCGAGCAGGGTGACTTCACGCACGCCCTGTCCGGCCAGCTGTGCCACTTCCACCAGCACGTCGTCGAACGGGCGGCTGATTTCGGTGCCGCGGGTGTAGGGCACCACGCAGTAGCTGCAGTATTTGGAGCAGCCTTCCATGATCGAGACGAAGGCGGTGGGGCCTTCGGCGCGCGGCTCGGGCAGGCGGTCGAACTTCTCGATCTCGGGGAAGGAGATGTCCACCTGCGCCTTGCCGGTCTCGCGCTTGGCCTCGATCAGCTCGGGCAAGCGATGCAGCGTCTGCGGGCCGAACACAAGGTCCACGAACGGCGCGCGCTTGATGATCGCCTCGCCTTCCTGCGAGGCCACGCAGCCGCCGACGCCGATCAGTACCTGCTTGCCGCCCTGCTTGTGTTCCTTCCAGCGGCCCAGCTGGCTGAACACCTTCTCCTGCGCCTTCTCGCGGATCGAACAGGTGTTGATCAGGATCACATCCGCCTCGGACTCGTCCTGGGTCAGCTCCAGGCCATGCGAAGCCTTGAGCACGTCGGCCATCTTGGCCGAGTCGTACTCGTTCATCTGGCAGCCGTGGGTCTTGATGAAAAGCTTGCCGCTCATGGGCGTGGATACCGTTGCTGGTGCGGCGCGAAGTCCGCCGAACCGCGCAGTTTACGCGCGTGGTTCTGCGACTGCCAGTTTGTGGGCTGCATCAAGCACTTGCGGATGGCGCGTCGCCGGTCGAGCACCCGTCCGCTCCTCGTGGGCCGCCTGCTCGCAGGCGATGCCCCTGGGCTCGCTCATCGCCCACAAATGGGGTGCCTGCAGGTTCTTCGCACCGCGGCGTTCTCAGGCTCGCCACCTCCCGACAGAAAAGGAGCTTCAAAGCTTGCCGTTCCGCACGGAACCGCGCGGTAGTGCTGGCTTCCATCCGGTCGTGGGGGCACACTCCGCGCATGTTTGCCGCCGCACGCCAAGGGGAGAGCGCCGGCGCGGCTTGCGCTGCTTTCCCGGGTCGATCGATCCTGTACAGGGTCGCGCTGGCCTGTGCGCTGCTGGCAGGTTTGCTATGGCTGCCGGGGGCGCATGCCGGGGCGCTCTACCAGTGCACCGGATCGGGCGGGGAAACGGTCTACAGCAGTACTACCACCGGCTACAGCGGGTGTCACAAGGTAGCGTCCTTTGCCGACTCGTCCCGCCCGACGACCCCGGCGCGGGCCAGAAAGCCGGCCGCCTCGCTGGCGGGCGTGCACGGCTGGGTGCAGACCACGGCGCGGCTGGTGTCGTTCGCGGATATCGAGGGTTCGGTGGACACCACCGCGCGCGCCGTCGACGCCGGCAGATGGAACTACCGCGAGGATCCGGCCGATGCCGCGGTCGCGGCAGCACCTGGCAACCGGGTGCTGCGCGGCGCGGTCTATCGCGTCGAGAAGGCGGATGGCTCGGTCGAGTACACCAATCTCGCGCCAGGCGGCGGCAAGGGTCGTGCGGTCACCACGCTGTTCACCTATATCGCCACCTGCGCGGCCTGCAACCTGCACTCGACCATCGACTGGAACCGGGTCCGGCTGAATCTCACCGCCTATGCCGATGCGGTACGTGCAGCCAGCGCGGCATCGGGCGTGGACGAGGCTTTCCTGCGCGCGGTGATCCACGCCGAGAGCGCATTCAACCCCAATGCGCTTTCACTGAAAGGAGCGCAGGGCCTGATGCAGCTGATGCCCGGTACCGCCAGCGACATGGGCGTGCTCGATGCTTTCGATGCGGCCCAGAACATCCGCGGTGGCGCGCGCTACCTGGCGCAACTGCTGAAGACCTTCGATGGCGACGAGCGGCTGGCGGCGGCGGCCTACAACGCCGGGCCAGGCGCCGTGCTGCGCTACAACGGCGTGCCACCGTTCGCCGAAACGCAGGTCTACGTCAAGCGCGTCGGCGAGCTGCGCCGGCGCTATGGCGCGGCCGTGCACGGGGCGATGACCGCGATGCGAAGCAGCGGCGCACCCTGACACCAGGCTTTCTACGCGAAGCGGTCAGCCATCCAGGGTGGCGCGCGTCTGCAGCGGCGGACGGCGGGCCAGAGTGACCTCGGCGTGGAACGGCACGCCGTTGCGCAGTCCCGAAACCTCCACCTTGGCACCGGGTTTGAGCGCCGCCTCGTGCCGGCGCAGGTCGGCCGGGTCCAGGATGTTGTCGGTGCCGATGCGCAAAAGGATGTCGTGCGGCTGGATGCCTGCCAACGCTGCCGGGCCGCCCGGATAGACATCGGTCACCTGCGCCCCGCGGGCCGCGGCGGGCAGGCCGCTGTCGGCAGCCACGGGCACGAAGGCGTAGTCGGCGCCGAGCCAGCCGCGCACCACGTGACCGGTGGCGATGATCTGGTCCAGCACGCTCTTGGCGTTACTCACCGGGATCGCGAAGCCGATGCCCTCGGCGTTGGCCTGCCGCCCGATCAGCAGTGTATTGATGCCGACCAGCTCGCCCCGGGCGTTGACCAGCGCGCCACCGGAGTTGCCCAGGTTGATCGCGGCGTCCGTCTGGATGAAGTCTTCCGCGCTGGAGCTGGACAACTGCCGCCCGACCGCACTGACGATGCCCATGGTCACCGTCTGGTTGAGCCCCAGCGGATTGCCGATCGCAAGTACCACGTCGCCGGCACGCAGCGAGTGGCTATCGGCGATCTTGACCACGGGCAGGTTGCCGGCATCGACCTTGAGCACCGCCAGGTCGGTTTCCTCGTCGGCACCGACCAGGGTGGCCTTGGCGATGCGGCCGTCATAGAGCAGCACCTGGATGTCGTCGGCGTTGGCGATCACGTGGTTGTTGGTCAGCACGTAGCCCTTGTCGCTGACGATCACTCCGGAACCGAGCACTTGCTGCGGGCGCTTGTAGGCCGGGCCGGTGGGCAAACCACCGAAAAGCCGTTGCAGCACCGGGTCGTCATACATCTGCACGGCACGGGCGGTGACCATCTTGTTGGCGTAGATGTTCACCACCGAGGGTGCGGCTTTCGCCACGGCGTCGGCGTAGGACACGGGGCCGACGCCCAGCCCGGGCGCGGAAACCTGCGTGGCCGCGGCTTGCTGCGTGGTGGCGGAGGCCTGCGGGGCATGCCCCAGGCCGAAGCGGGCACGCAGGCGGTCCCCGCTGCCGGGCCAGAAGAGCCCGACCACGAAGGCGAGCGCGAGTCCCAGGACGACGAAGCGGGTGATAAAGGCGAGCGCGCCGGCGGCGTTCTTCATGGCTTCAATGGTTTGGATGGGGCCGGACGTGGAGGCGCGCGGGGAGGTCGCCTCCCTCGTGTGATTGATTGTACGGGCCAGGCCCTGACGCTACACTAACGCGATTTTTGCGGGCCCCCAAACGGGAGCGCGCATCTCAATGGCATTGCATGTACCGGAGAGCCTGATGGCGAACGAAGTCGTCGATCATGGTCGCCGCCGCTTCCTGACAGCGACCACCTCGGTGGTCGGTGGACTGGGAGTCGTCGCGGCAGCCGTGCCCTTCATCAAGTCCTGGGAGCCGAGCGCCCGCGCCAAGGCCGCTGGTGCGCCGGTCGAGGCCGACATCAGCAAGATCGAGCTGGGTCAGAAGGTCGACTACGCGTGGCGCGGTCTGCCCGTGTTCGTGGTCCGCCGTACCAAGGATCAGCTCGCGGTGTTGCCGACGCTCGCGCCACGCCTGGTCGACCCGAACTCCGAGGTCGAGCAGCAGCCGGCCTACATCAAAGGCCCGGACCGTGCGATCAAGCCCGAATGGCTGGTGGTGATCGGCATCTGCACCCACCTGGGCTGCGTGCCGGAGTTCTTCCCCCAGATCAAGCCCGAACCGTTCGATCCGAACTGGAAGGGTGGCTTCTTCTGCCCCTGCCACAAGTCGCGCTATGACCTTTCCGGCCGCGTCTTCGCCGGCGTGCCCGCACCGAAGAACCTGCAGGTGCCGCCGTACCACTTCGTGGACGACACGCACATCCAGATCGGCGTCGATCCCAAGGAGGCCGGCTGATGGCTAACGTATTCACGCGCATGGGCGACTGGGTCAACGAGCGCGCGCCCAACATGATGCCTGCCTACCGCAAGCACATGACCGAGTACTACGCGCCGAAGAACTTCAACCTCTGGTACTACTTCGGTTCGCTGGCGCTGCTGGTGCTGGTCAACCAGATCGTCACCGGCATCTTCCTCACCATGAACTACAAGACCAGCGCGGCGGAAGCCTTCGCGTCGGTCGAGTACATCATGCGCGACGTGGAGTGGGGCTGGCTAATTCGCTACATGCATTCCACCGGCGCGTCGCTGTTCTTCGTGGTGGTGTTCCTGCACATGTTCCGCGGCCTGATGTATGGCTCGTACAAGAAGCCGCGCGAGCTGGTGTGGCTGCTGGGCATGCTGATCTTCCTGGTGCTGATGGCCGAAGCCTTCATGGGCTACGTGCTGCCGTGGGGCAACATGTCCTTCTGGGGCGCCAAGGTGATCATCTCGTTGTTCGGCACCATCCCGGTCATCGGCGGCACGCTGGTGGAATGGATCATGGGCGACTACCTGCCCGCCGACGCCACGCTCAACCGCTTCTTCGCGCTGCACGTGATCGCGCTGCCGCTGGTGCTGCTGCTGCTGGTCGTGCTGCACATCGCTGCGTTGCACGAGGTGGGTTCCAACAACCCCGACGGTGTCGAGATCAAGAAGGGTCCCAAGGGCAACCGCTGGGATGCGCTCAAGCCCGCCGACGGCATTCCGTTCCACCCGTACTACACGGTGAAGGACCTGGTCGGCGTGGGCTTCTTCCTCCTGATCGCGGCGTTCATCATCTTCTTCGCGCCGACGATGGGTGGCTGGTTCCTGGAGCACGACAACTTTATTCCGGCGAACAACCTGGCCACGCCCGCGCACATCAAGCCGGTGTGGTACTTCACCCCGTTCTACGCGATCCTGCGCATGATCCCGTCGTTCCTGGGGCAGGCCTTCTGGGGCGTGCTGGCGATGTTCGGCGCGATCGCGCTGCTGTTCGCGCTGCCGTGGATCGACGTGGGCAAGGTCAAGTCGATTCGCTATCGCGGTACCGGCTACAAGGTCGCCCTGGGTCTGTTCGTGCTGTCGTTCATCCTGCTCGGCGCGGTCGGCGCCGGCGTCACCGCCGAAGTGATCCCCGAGTGGTTCGGCGACGTCGACGTGACCTTCTGGGAGAACCTGTTCGGTCGCTTCTGGACGCTGGTCTACTTCGGCTATTTCGTGTTCCTGTGGCTGTACACGCGCCTCGGCTGGGAGAGCACCAAGCCGGTTCCGGAACGGGTGACCACGCATGACTAAGCGGCAGCTACTGATGAAGCACATTCTCCTTTCGATGACGCTCGCCCTGAGCCTGCTCGTGGGCAGCACCCAGGCCAACGCCGAAGAAGGCGGCGCGGAGCTGCCGTCCGCCGGCGTGAACCTGCGTGACCAGGCCTCGCTGCAGCGAGGCGCGCGCCTGTTCTTCAACTATTGCGTGGGTTGCCACTCGCTCAAGTACCAGCGTTACTCGCGCATCGCCGAAGACTTGGGCCTGAGCGAGAAAGAGGTGATGGAAAACCTCAACTTCACCGGCGCCAAGTTCGGCGAAACGGTGGTCTCGCACATGCCCGAGGAGCAGGCCAAGACCTGGTTCGGCAAGGCTCCGCCGGACCTGTCGCTGGAAGTCCGTGCCAAGACGGCCGACTGGGTGTATGGCTACCTCAACGGCTTCTATGTCGACCCGAGCCGCCCGGTGGGCTGGAACAACACCGTGTTCCCGAACGCCTCCATGCCGTTCCCGCTGTGGGAGCTGCAGGGAGTGCAGACCGCGGTGAAGAAGCCCGGCAGCGAGGACGTGGAGAAGCTGGAGCTGTCGCAGCCCGGCCGCATGACGCCCGAGCAGTACAAGCAGGCGGCCCGCGACCTGACCAACTTCCTGGCCTACGTCGCCGAGCCGGCCGCACTGCAGCGTCACGCCTACGGCATCTGGGTGATCCTGTTCCTGGCGTTCTTCACCTTGCTTGCCTACGCACTGAAGAAGGAATACTGGAAGGACGTCCACTAAACCGGACGCCAGCCAGCCTCGGATGCGGCGGCCTCAAGCGCCGCCGCATCGCTTATTCAAGGGGAGAAAAAGCGCATGGTGCAAAGCGCTCGTTCGCGTACCGTACTGACCCTGTACACCACCGCCGACGACATCCAGTGCCATCGCGCGCGTCTGGTGCTGGCGGCCAAGGGCGTCAGCTACGAGCGTGTGCTGGTCGATCCGGCCAAGCCACCGGAAGACCTGCTCGACCTCAATCCCTACGGCACGACGCCGACCCTGGTCGATCGCGACCTGACCCTCTACGACACCGCGGTCGTCTGCGAATACCTGGACGAACGCTATCCGCATCCGCCGCTGATGCCGATCGATCCGCTGTCGCGCGCGCGTCTGCGTCTTGCGACCGTGCGCATCGAGCGCGACTGGTTGCCGGAAGTGGACACCATCCGTGCCGGCGGCCGCCCCGCCGAGGCCGCGCGCAAGCGCCTGCGCGAGAACCTGCTTGCGTCGCTACCGCTGTTCAAGGCTTCCAAGTTTTTCCTGAATCCGGAAATGAGCCTGGTCGATTGTCTGGTCGCACCGGTGGTCTGGCGTTTGCCGTGGCTGGGCGTGGACCTTGGCCGCGAGGGCAAGCCCATCGTCGACTACGGCGAGCGGCTGTTCCACAGCCAGGGCTATGCGCGGAGCCTGACCAACGAAGAGCGGGCGATGAGGCCATGACCGGCGCCGCCCGATGACCGATCGCTCGCCGCCGATGAGTTCCAATCGCCCGTACCTGCTGCGGGCGATTTACGATTGGATCACTGACAACCAGCTGACGCCCTACGTGCTGGTGGACGCCACCATCGAAGGCGTGCGCGTGCCGCCGCAGGTCGTCAAGAACGGCCAGGTGGTGCTCAATCTCGCCATGCGCGCCGTGGCGAACCTGGAATTGGGGAACGACTACATCGGATTCCAGGCACGCTTTTCGGGTGTCAGCCAGGCGATCCGCATTCCGGTGCAGGCGGTGCTCGCTCTGTACGCGCAGGAGAACGGGCAGGGCATGATGTTTCCCACCGAAGACGGCGACACGCCGCCGCCGGCGCCTGGCCCGGAAGATACCGGCCCTGGACCGTCCGGTGAAGGCCCGGAAAAGCCCAAGCGTTCACCCCATCTGCGGGTGGTGAAATAACTCCCGCCCGAGCCTCTTCGCTCGGGTAGAGGATGGGTGGAGCGTGGGACGATGGCCCCACCGCCCATCCCCTTACTGCTCGATCCGCGGGCGCCGCGGACGGAGCGGAATGACGTTATCCGCCGCCGCCTCCGGGACCGCCCCGCCTGCCTCGTGCAAAGGCGTTCCCAAGCTGGGCAGGCTGACCCCGGCAAGCTGGTCGCCATGCATCCAGAGGCGGCCGTCCAGCCGGTCATCGCCATGCGCGCTGACCTCGAAAGCATAGCCAAGCTCGAGTTGTCGCCTGCCACCAACCCGCCGCCAGCGAAGGTTGCGCAAACCCACGGTCTCATCCAGCAACTGCAGGCCGTGCTGCGCGCATTGCCGGCGTGCCTCGTCCACCGCCCGCTCGCGGGCGCGGGTGAACTTGAGCCACGTGCCGGCCACGGCAGCGAGCGCCAACAGGGCGATCAGATCGGAAACTTGGCTCATGCAGGGAGTGTGTGGGTGCGGCAGGCCGAGGGCAAGGTGGTCCGGTTGGCGGCGAAGGCAATTGCGCGGCGACCGCGGCCATGGCGCGCTCGCGCCCAGGGTGCGCTGCTGCAGTCAGTCGTGAACGTCCCCAACAGCGAACGCGGTCAGCGTCCCAATTGCAGCCGCAGCGACAGGTCGACCGCCCGCACGTGCTTGGTCAATGCGCCCACCGAGATGAAATCCACGCCGGTGCGCGCGTACCCAGCAATGGTTTCCACGTCCACGTTGCCCGATATCTCCAGCGGCACGCGACCTGCGGCAATCGCCACCGCCTCGCTCATCATCGCCGGCGTGAAGTTATCGAGCATGATGCGATCCACGCCGGCGTCGATCGCGCGGCGCAGTTCGTCCAGTGTTTCCACCTCGATTTCCAGCAGCAGCGAGGGATGCAGGCGGCGCGCCCCGGCCACGGCCGGTTCGATCCCGCCGGCAGCCGCGATGTGGTTCTCCTTCACGAGAATCGCGTCGAACAGCCCGATACGGTGGTTGTGGCCACCGCCGCAACGTACCGCGTAT
This sequence comes from Frateuria sp. GZRe14, assembly GCF_051900395.1. Lineage (NCBI taxonomy): Bacteria > Pseudomonadati > Pseudomonadota > Gammaproteobacteria > Lysobacterales > Rhodanobacteraceae > Frateuria > Frateuria sp. GZRe14. Next base: position 1,212,675 of record NZ_JBHZGJ010000001.1, read on the forward strand.
TTCTGCGCCAGCCGGAGGCCGGGCACGGTCTTGCGGGTGTCCAGCACGCGCACGCCGGTGCCGGCGACCGCTGCCACGTAGCCGGCGGTAACGGTGGCGGTACCGGAGAGCAGCTGCAGGAAGTTGAGCGCCGAGCGTTCGGCGCTGACCAGGGCGCGCGCGCGCCCGTGCAGATGGCAGATCACGCTGCCCGCGGTTGCGCGCTCGCCATCGCGCACGAGCCAATCGATCGTCACATCCGGATCGAGCTTGCGAAAGCAGGCATTGAACCAGGGGATGCCGGCCATGACGGCGTTCTCGCGGCACGTCAGCGAAGCGCTGGCGCGGGCATCGGCAGGGAGCAGGTCGGCGGTGGCGTCGCCTTTGCCGAAGTCTTCGGCAAAGGCGCGTTCGACGTCGTCGTCGATCAGGCGGGCGTCAGGCGGGTCGAGGGGGAGCGCGGCGGGCATGCAGCATCCGTTCGGTGGGAGAGGGCGGCGGGCATGCATGGAGGCCTGCAACAGCTCCGCCAGCCAGCAAGCATAACCGAGCAGGACGGGCCGTTTGCCTGCCACGCCTGTGCAGGAACTCATTTGTGAGCGATGCCCTTGCGCCCGCGAAGGCCAAGACCTCGCCCACAAGCGGATACCTACGAGCCCTCGGTTATCAGGCCAGGTCGTCCGTGCCGGCGGCCGCAGCCTGGCTCAGGCGGTCGACGATCGCGCCCATCGCGCGGTCGAACAGCGGCTCGGACGGCAGGATACGTGCGCTCCCGGCGGCCAGCGCCGCGGCAAGCTCCTGCGGGGCATAGTCGCCCACCTTCAGGCCGCGTCGGTTGACGAACAGGTAGCGCCCGCTCATCGGGCTGATCCACGACAGCTTGGCGCGGGTGACCGCGTCGCCGGTCGGGCAGAACTCCAGCCAGGTGCCTGGCTTGAGTCGCTCGACCTCGATGAGCTCGCCGTTGTCCATGGCGACCGCCGTCGGCTGGTCCTGGACCGATTCGGGCTCGGCCGGCTCGGTATCGAGCAGCGGCTGGATGCTGTCGGGGATCGGCAGCACCACGTCCTCGGTGGTGCTGTCGGGAGCCACCTCGCCCAACTGCTGCCGGTAGTAGGCATGCAACTGGCCGAGCAAGCGCTCGATGTCGCTTTCCTGAAACGCCACATTGGCCAGGCCGCGGCGCAGCGCCCGCTCGATGCCCGGCAACATGCGCAGCAGGGTGCGGCGATCCTCGGTGGTTTGCACGGGACGGGCGCTGGCGATGAATTCGTTGACGAAGCGCAGCGCGTCGGCGAAGTTCGGCGAATCCTCGCCCTGGCGCAGGATGGTGAGCACCAGGTGGTTGGCCCAGGCGCGCGCCAGCACGCCGTGGATGAGCGGCGGCAGGGTCTGGCTGCCGATGCGGTCCAGGATCTCGCGGGCCGCGCGGCGACGCGCCAGTTCCAGCTTTTCGCGGCCGCGCGCCGATTCGGCCACGCGCTGCTCGGCCAGTTCCGCGCGCTTGCGGCCCTGTTCCTGGAACGCCTGCAACTCGTCACCGAGGCGCTCGAACAGGCCCATGTCATCGTCGAAGTCGTGCAGGAGCCGTTCGACGATGGATTTGATCTTGTCGAAGACGCGATGGTCGCGGTCGGACTCCTCCGACCAGCCCTTCGCCAGGTCGGCCAGGCCGTCGAGCAGGCGACGCGCCGGATGATGGCGATGGGCGAACAACTTGCGGTCGAGGATCGCCGCCTTGAGGTAGGGGATCTGCAGCCGCGCCAGCAGCACCTGCATCTCGGCCGGCAGCGTGCTGTCGGCAAGGATGAACTCGAACAGCATGCCGACCAGATCGATGGTGTCCTCGTCGATCGCCGAAACCTGGCTGGGACGTTCGCCGCGCAGGGCGCCGATCTGCCCCAGCAGCTGTTCCTTCAACTGGGCGACCTCGCGGCCGAGCGCAGCCGGGTCCATCGCCTGCGGGCTCGGCAGGGGACCGGACGCAAGCTGGCTTTGCAGCACGCTGAGCGCGCCGAGCAGTTCGTTCGCCGTAGGAACCGCGAAGGACGCGGCGCCGGGGCCGCCTGCGCCGATGGCCCCGCTGATGGTCACGCCACCGGCCTGGGCCCTGCGCGCGCTGAACAGGGCGCGCACCGTATGCAGCAGTTCGCTGGCCAGTTCGGCTTCCGTATCGGTGTCGCCCGCGGCATCGCCGGCAGCGGCGGCCGCTGTCGCTGCCGTGGCCGCCGGCCCTTCGCCACGCACCACCTCGTGGCGCAGTTGTGGCAGCACGCCGGCGCGCACCAGTTCGGTATTGATTTCCTGGTAGAGCTCTTCCAGTGCCGAGAGCACGTAGCGGTCGAACAGCTTGTAGATGATCAGCTTGACGCGCATCTCCGCGGCGAGCTCGCGCATCGCCTGGCGGAACGCCTGCGCCAGCGCGGCGGGCGCCACCGGATTGGTGCTGTCCTCGATCTTGATGCCGCCGCAGATCACCGACAGCCGCTGGTTCACCGCGAACAGGTCGCGCGCCAGGCGCGACTCGTTCTTTGCCGTCATGCTGGTGATGGCGAGCGATTCCTCCAGCTCGTTCTCGGCCACCAGGGACAGCTCGACCGGCGCGGACGACGGGCCGGCCGCCGGCGCGGGTGCAGGACGCGTGGTAATGCTGGTCAGCTCGCGGCTCACCTGGGCCAGGAAGCTGCGCTCGACCATCGGTCGACGCTTGCGCACCTCGCGCATGCCGTCGAAGTAATGCATCTGCGCGGCGTTGTTCTCGGCCTTCTCGGCCAGGTCGAACAGCGCGTCGTCGACCTGCTCGAACATGTTGCCCAGAAGAAGCTGGAGGCGGCGGCCGGCGATGCTGCGCACGGCGCCAAGCAGGTCGCCCACGCGCTCAGCCGACTCCTGCCGCTGGCTCAGGCTGACGACCTTGTTAGGCTCATTGGCTTCTTTCATCGCCACACCCCTGAAGCATCCCTTGCCGACGACCACGGCCGCCTCGGCCACGTGAGATTCGACCTTAAGCGAGGAAACGTGAACGAGTCATGCACTGGCGTACACATTAGTCCACGCCATGTGTAAAAGGATGGCGCCGTTCACTTTTTCGAAAGGTCGCTTCAGGCAGTCGCGGGAAAGTCCTTCAACTGGACCGTGCCGATGCCTTCTTCGGGCAGCATGACCGGGATCCCATCGTCGACCCGGTAGACCACCTTGCGGTCGACCGTGATGAGACCTTCGCCCAGACGCTCCTGCACGCGAGCGCCGGCGACCGTGTCGACTTCGCCACGCTCGATCGCGGTATTGATCGCCTCCAGCTCGCCGCGCGCAAGCTGGCGAACGGGCGTCTTGCTGACAGGGCAGCACAGGATGTCGAGCAGGCGCTTGTCCATGGCGGTGGGGTGTCGTGCGGAAAGCCCGTACAATAGCCCTTTTGGGATGGCAGAACCATGACTTCGACCGCCAAGCCGGCCCGCGTGGGCGTGGTGATGGGTTCCCGTTCGGACTGGGAAACCATGGAGCACGCCGCCGCCGTTCTTGACCAGCTGGGCGTGCCGCACGAGGTACGCGTGGTGTCCGCCCATCGCACCCCGGACCTGCTGTTCCGCTACGCCGAGGAAGCGACCGGCCGCGGCATCGAGGTGATCATCGCCGGCGCCGGCGGCGCCGCCCATCTGCCGGGCATGCTGGCGGCCAAGACGCGGCTGCCGGTGTTGGGCGTGCCGGTGCAGTCCAAGGCGCTCAACGGCATGGATTCGCTGCTTTCCATCGCGCAAATGCCAGCCGGCATCCCGGTCGGCACCCTGGCGATCGGTCGTGCAGGCGCGGTGAACGCCGGCCTGTTCGCCGCTTCGGTCCTGGCGCTGCACGATGCGGACATCGCGCAGGCGCTGGACACCTATCGCGCGAACCAGACGCAGGGCGTGCTCGACCAGCCGGACCCGCGCGCATGAGCGAGCGCCGCCAACCCGTACTGGGCATCCTCGGAGGCGGCCAGCTGGCGCGCATGCTGGCGCTCGCCGGCGCCCCGCTGGGCGTCAAGACGCTGGTGGTCGACAGCGCGGGGGATGCCTGCGCGGGCCAGGTCGCGCCGCTGGTGGTGGCCGACTGGAACGACTACGTCGCGCTGGAGCGGTTTGCTTCCATGGTCGACGTGGTGACCTTCGATTTCGAGAACGTGCCCGCCGAGACGGCGCGCTGGCTCGCCGAACGCGTGGCTGTTTCGCCAGTGCCTAGTGCGCTGGCCGTCGCGCAGGACAGGCTGGCCGAGAAGACGCTCTTTCGCGAATGCGGATTGGACACGCCTGCGTTCGTAGCCGTGGATACCCGCGACGATCTCGACCGCGCGATCGCCGAGATCGGCGCGCCGGCCATCCTCAAGACCCGTCGTCTTGGCTACGACGGCAAGGGACAGTTCCGCCTGAAGACCCCGGCCGATGCCGCCGCCGCCTGGGCCGCCCTGGGCGCGCAGGGCGCCGCGCACGGGTTGATCCTGGAGGCCTTCGTGCCGTTCGAGCGAGAGCTCTCGGTCATCGCCGTGCGCAGCCGCGAAGGTGATTTCCGCACCTGGCCGCTGACGCGCAACTGGCACACCGATGGCGTGCTCAGCCTCAGCCTGGCGCCGGCGCCGGACATCGACGAACTGCAGCAGCGCGCCACCGCGCTGGCCCGCACGCTGGCCGAGCGGCTGGATTACGTGGGCGTGTTCGCACTGGAGCTGTTCGTCAAGGACGGCCAGCTGCTGGGCAACGAGATGGCCCCGCGCGTTCACAACTCCGGGCACTGGACCATCGAAGGTGCGTACACCAGCCAGTTCGAGAATCACGTGCGCGCCGTGCTCGGCATGCCGCTGGGCGATACCGGGGCGCGCCGGTTGTCGTGCATGTTCAACTGGATCGGCGATCTGCCCGATCCCGCGCCGGTGCTGACTGCGATCGATGGGCACTGGCATGACTACGGCAAGCAGGCGCGTCCGGGCCGCAAGGTGGGGCATGCCACGGTGTGCGCGCCGGATGCGGCAACGCTGGTCGAGCGGGTCGGTGGCATCGCCCGGACCCTGGGGCGAGACGATCAGGCTGGGCCTGTCCTGCAGCTGCTTGGCTGATCAATAGGACTTCAGCCCACGCCTCGGTAAGGCAGGCTGGAGCCCACGTTCCAGGGCAAAGAAAAAGCGGAGCCGGAGCTCCGCTTTTTTTAAGACCAGGTATACGCCGATCAGGCCATGTTGCTGGCCGCGAATTCCCAGTTCACCACGTTCCAGAAGTTTTCCAAGTACTTCGGGCGGGCGTTGCGGTAGTCGATGTAATAGGCGTGTTCCCACACGTCGCAGGTGAAAAGCGGCTTGTCGCTGCCGGTGATCGGCGTGCCGGCGTTGGAGGTGTTGACGATGCCCAGCGAGCCGTCCGGACGCTGCACCAGCCAGGTCCAGCCCGAACCGAAGTTGCCCGCGCCCATCTTGGCGAACTCTTCCTTGAACTTCTCGACCGAGCCGAACGCCTTGTTGATCGCGTCGGCCAGCTTGCCGCTCGGCTCGCCACCGCCGTTGGGCTTCATCGAGTTCCAGTAGAAGGTGTGGTTCCAGGTCTGCGCGGCATTGTTGAACACGCCGCCGGAGGACTTGCGGACGATCTCCTCGAGCTCCATCCCCTCGAACTCGGTGCCCGCGATCAGCTTGTTGAGGTTGGTCACGTAAGCGGCGTGGTGCTTGTCGTGATGGAACTCCAGCGTCTCGGCGGAGATGTGCGGCTCCAGCGCGTTCTTTTCATAAGGCAGGGGGGGAAGTTCGATCGCCATGAGGGACTCCTTGGGCTTGCGGCTAAGGGGAGCCGGGCAGGCTTGCCGGGCGGCAGGCCGTGCGCGACTGATACACTTGTGGTCCTGCACGCATTGTAGAACCCCCGAGTTATGGACGTTAACGAGCGAATCAAGGCGGTGCTCGCCGAGCACCCCATGGTGCTTTTCATGAAAGGCACGCCGCAGTTCCCGATGTGCGGTTTTTCCGCCCGCGCCGCTCAGGCGCTGAAGGAATCCGGCGCCGCCTTCCACGCCGTCAACGTATTGGCCGATCCGGAAGTGCGCGCCGCGCTGCCGCACTTCGCCAACTGGCCGACCTTCCCGCAACTGTTCATCCAGGGCGAGTTGATCGGCGGTTGCGACATCGTGGAGGACCTCAAGTCCTCGGGCGAACTGGCTCGCATGGCCACGGACGTCAGTGGCGCGGTGCGCGCATGACGCTCCCGATCGCACGCCTGCCGCAGCACATCACGCCAGCAGCGGACAGCCTCGCCGGTCGCGTAGTGCTGGTGACCGGCGCGTACGGCGGGCTGGGTCGCGCAGTGACGCTCGCTGCTGCCCGTGCGGGCGCGACCGTCGTGATCACCGGCAAGCGCAAGCGCCAGCTCGAACAGCTCTATGACCTGATCGTTGCCGAGCAACTGCCCGAGCCAGTGATCCATCCGCTGGACATGGAAGCGGCGACGCCGCGCGATTACGAGGCGCTGGCCGACGGACTCGAGCGCGACCTCGGGCGCCTGGACGGCATCGTGCACTGCGCCGCCAGCTTCGGCGGCCTCACGCCACTCGGCATGCACAAGCCGGACGAGTGGTTGCGCACGATGCACATCAACGTATCCGCACCGTTCGCGCTGACCCAGGCCTGCCTGCCGATGCTGGGCAAGGCGCCCGATGCGTCGGTGGTGTTCGTGCTGGACAACCCCGACCTGGTCAACCGCGCGCACTGGGGCGCCTACGGCGTGTCCAAGGCCGCGCTGGAGCGTTTCGTCGAGATCCTTCACCAGGAGACCGACACCACCGCCATCCGCACGCACGCGCTGCTGCCAGCACCGATGCGCACGGCGCTTCGGCACCTGGCGTATTTCGGCGAAGACCCGAACACCCAGCCGCTGCCCGATGCCGCGGCCGCGGCGGCGGTGTGGCTGCTCGGCCCGCAGGCCGCCTCCGCCCGTGGCGCGATGCTGGACCTGCGCCTGGCCTGACCGGCAGCCCTCGCGCCGTCTACCCGTAGGAGCGCACCGGTGCGCGACCGCCATGCCCCAGGCTGCCTGGCATGGCATCCTGACCCCAGATACCGAGCCGAAGGAGTTCCTCCATGGAAACGCAGATGACCACCCTGTCGGCGGGCATCCTGCTGTTCCTGATCATGGATCCGCTCGGCAACGTGCCGTTCTTCCTGAGCCTGCTCAAGCACGTGCCGCCCAAGCGCCGGCGCTGGGTGATGATCCGCGAGTTGCTGATCGCGCTGGGCGTGCTGCTGGGTTTCCTGATCGGCGGCCAGCACATCCTCAAGCTGCTGCAGTTGCGCCAGGAGTCGATCAGCATCGCCGGCGGCATCGTGCTGTTCCTCATCGGCATCCGCATGGTCTTCCCGCCGCCGGAGGGCGGCATTTTCGGCAAGCCGGGCGAGGGCGAGCCCTTCATCGTGCCGATGGCGATTCCCGGCGTCGCCGGCCCCTCGGCAATGGCCGCGTTGCTTCTGCTGACCAACACGTCGCCCGGGCGCACCGCCGACTGGGCCATCGCGCTGTTGCTGGCATGGCTGGCGACCTCGGCAATCCTGCTGTCTTCCACCTACCTGTTCCGCTGGCTGGGCGAGAGCGTGCTGACTGCGCTGGAACGCGTGATGGGCATGCTGCTGATCGCGCTGTCGGTGCAGATGTTCATGGGTGGCGTTGCAGCCTTCCTGCACATGCAGGTCTGACCCGCTCGCTCGAACCGTGCGTGCGCGCATGTTTGTGCGTCGGCGGTGCTCAGGTGCCGTCGTGCTGCTGTCATACTTCGCGCCCAGCATGGGAGAAAACCCCAGGAGGCGGTCGTGCTCAGCGTCGAACGGACCCTTGTCGAACGCCTGCCATGGCTGGCCCAGCATCCGCGGCTCCGTCGCCCGGTGGCCGGGCTGCTGGGCCGCCTCGCGGACGAAGTGGGCTTCAATCGCGTGCTCGACGCCGTCGGCGGTGCCGAGGGTTTCGATTTCGTCGAGCGTGCGCTGGACGTGCTCGGCGCGAGTTATCACGTCAGTCCGCGCGAGCGCGAGAACATTCCGGTGGATGGGCCTGTGCTGGTGGTCGCCAACCATCCGCTGGGGATGGTCGATGCGCTCGGCTTGATGCAGCTGGTCGGATCGGTGCGGCCGGACGTGCGCATCCTGGGGAATGACTGGCTCGGTTCGATCGAGCCGCTGCGTCGGCTGCTGTTGCCGGTGGACGTGTTCGGCAAAGGCGCGGCGTCGAAGCTTCGCGGCATCTATCGCGCGCTGGAGCAGGGCGAGGCGCTGATCGTCTTTCCCGCCGGCGAGGTCTCGCGCATGGGGCCGCACGGGGTGCGCGACGGGCAGTGGTCTGACGGATTCGCGCGACTGGCCCGGCGCAGCGGCGCGCCGGTGCTCCCGGTGCATGTGGCGGCGCGCAACTCCGCGATGTTCTACGGCTTGTCCATGCTGGCCAAGCCGCTCAGCACCGCCATGCTGCCGCGCGAGGCGGTGGCGCCCATTAAGCGCCGGATCGGTTTCAGCGTCGGCGCGCTGGTCAGTGCCGCGGAACTGTTCGAGCGCAGCGGCGACTCGCCCGAGCGGGCGGCCAAGCTCATGCGCCGGCACGTCTACCGGGTCGGCCGCCGGCGCGGACTGATCTTCGGCGGCCAGGTGCCGCTGGCGCATCCGGAGCCGGCCGAACGGGTGGCCACGGAGCTGCAGGTGCAGGGCGAAAAGCTGGCCGAGCTCAATGACGGCAAGCAGGCGTGGCTGTTCAAGGGCGCGGCCGACAGCACGGTGCTGCGCGAGATCGGGCGCCTGCGCGAACTGACCTTCCGCAAGGTGGGCGAGGGCACCAACGCGCGGCGCGACCTGGACGCGTTCGACCCGCATTACGAACATCTGTTGTTGTGGGATCCGGCGGCGCTGCGGATCGTCGGCTCCTACCGCTTCGGCCACGGCGGCCGGCTGATCGCCGAGCGCGGCCTGGCCGGGCTCTACACCGCAAGCCTCTTCAACTATTCGCCTGCGCTGGAATCGCGCCTGGCGCAGGGGCTGGAACTGGGCCGCAGCTTCATTGCGCCCGCCTACTGGCGCTCGCGCGCGCTGGACCAGCTGTGGCAGGGCATCGGCCTGTACCTGCAGCGGCATCCGGAGCTGCGCTACCTGTTCGGTCCGGTGAGCATGTCGGTCAGCCTGCCGCGCGAGGCGCGCGAGTGGATCGCCGCCGCGCACCAGCACTATTTCGGCACGCCGGGACTGGCCTCCGCCCGCCAGCCGTTCGTGATCTCCCCTGGCGTGGTCGGGCTGGTCCGCCGCGCGCTGGAGGGGCTGGACGCGCAGGCCGGGCTGGGCAAGCTCAAGCACCACCTGGACGCGCTGGGCGTGAGCCTGCCAGTGCTGTACCGGCAGTACGTCGATCTGGTCGAGCCCGAAGGCGTGCAGTTCCTGGACTTCGGTGAGGATCCGGGTTTCTCCGGCTGCGTCGACGGCCTGGTGATGCTGGACCTTGCCAATCTCAAGCCCGCCAAGCGCGCGCGCTACCTCGGCAGGGCTGGCGCATGAAATCCGACCCACGAAAGGGGTGATTCGGACTTCGTCTTGTCATAAACTATCGTTAAGTTTGCTTAACAACTGGTCGGTAGATGGGGTGGCCCCATCGCTGCTGGACGATAGCTGCGCCAAGAAGTTAGGGGAAACACACACGTGACGCATGCCTGGCCCAAGGCCCGGCATCGGCGTGTTTTTGTTCCGACATCGAATTTTCCGTTGCAAGCCAATACAGGTCGATATAACGATGAATAGTCCAATTCGTGCCAAGGCCCTGCCGTTTGCCATCGCCACGCTGCTGGCGGTCGGTGCAGCGCCTGCCATCGCGCAGAACGTTACTTCGTCGGCGGTAGCCGGCCAGGTGGTCGACGCGTCGGGTCAGCCGGTCGCCAACGCCACCGTCACGATCGTGCATGAGCCGTCGGGCACCACCAAGGTGGTCTCCACCGATGCCTCGGGCCGCTACGTCGCGCAGGGCCTGCGCGTGGGTGGTCCGTTCGACATCACCGCCGCCAAGTCCGGCCTGAACCAGGGCGAGCAGGACAACGTCTATCTGCAGCTGGGCCAGACCTCCGCGGTCAACCTGAAGATGGCCGCCGTCGAAGCGCAGAACCTCGGCGGCGTGACCGTCACCGCCTCGGCGCTGATGCAGACCTTCACGCCGGACAACAAGGGCCTGTCGACCAACGTGTCCGGCCGCCAGCTCGAAAGCACCCCGCAGGGCAACCGTTCGATCGACGACATCGCGCGTCTTGACCCGCGCATCAACGTCACCGATCAGGGCGACGGCTCGATCTCGGTTGCCGGCCTGCCGAACCGCTACAACAACATCAGCGTCGACGGCATCTCGCAGGGCGACCCGTTTGGCCTGAACGCCAACGGCCTGCCGTACCAGGGCTCGCCGATCTCGGTCGACACGATCGCCGAGTACAACATCTCGACCGCCAACTTCGACGTCGTGTCCGACACCGTCGGTGCCGACGTCAACGCGGTCACCAAGTCGGGCACCAACGAGTTCCACGGCTCGGTCTACTACGCCTACCGCAACGCCAACAAGATGGTCGGCAACGCCGGCTGGCTGGATCACGACGAGCCGGGCTACGAGTACACCGGCTATGCCCGTGACTGGACCGGTGGCATCACGCTGGGCGGCCCGATCGTCAAGGACAAGCTGTTCTTCTTCGTCTCGGCCGAGCAGGAAAAGACCACCGGCATCGGCGCCGATTCGGCCAACGGCCTCGACACGTCGCTGGGCAATGGCCCGTCGACCTCCAACAAGGTTTCGCCGGGCGACCTGCAGCGCGTGATCGACACCGCCAACGCCCTCGGCCTGCAGCCGGGCTCGTTCGGTGCGGGCGGCGTGACGCTGGAAGACAAGCGCTACCTGGCGAAGATCGACTGGAACATCACCAACAACCATCGCGCCAGCCTGACCTACCAGTACACCAAGGAAACCCAGCCGATCATTCAGGGCAACAGCTCGAACCAGATCGGTCTGAGCAGCTACTGGTACACCAAGGACAGCCTGACCAAGAACGCCGCGCTGCAGTTCTTCGACGACTGGACCGAGAACTTCTCGACCGAGGCGAAGGTCAGCTACCAGTCGTTCGAGCAGCTGGCCGGCAACGCCATCAACCAGCCGCAGGTGAAGGTGTACCTCGATCCGTCGGGCTTCGGTCCGTCGATCAACCTGGGTGAAGATCAGTACCGCCACGAGAATGCGATCAGCACCAAGAAGTGGTCGGCGTTCCTGGCCGGCACGCTGTACCTGGGCGACCACACCCTGAAGGCCGGTATCGACTACCAGCGCTCGAAGATCTACAACCTGTTCGGCCGCACCGAGCACGGCAACTACACCTTCTACGGCCTGGACAACTTCGCCGCCGGCAACTACGACTCGTACTTCCTGTACCAGCCGGCGGACGGCTACACGCTCAACGACGTCGCGGCCAACTGGACCTACACCCAGTACAGCCCGTTCCTGCAGGACACCTGGCAGGTCAACGACAACCTGTCGCTGACCTACGGCGTGCGCGTTGACATCCCGCAGGCCAACAAGGCCCCGCTGTACAACCCGGCCTTCGAGCAGGCGTTCGGCTACCCGAACAACACCAAGCTGGGAGCCAAGAACAAGGTCGTCGAGCCCCGCCTGGCCTTCAACTATGCGTTCGATACCGAGCGCATGACCCAGCTGCGTGGCGGTTTCGGCCTGTTCCAGACCAGTCCGCCGACGGTGTGGATGACCAACCCGTACCAGAACAACGGCCTGACCGTGGCAAGCTACTCCTCGTTCGATCCGGCCGACGCGGCGTTCAGCCCCGACCCGTACGCGCAGAACCGTCCGGCCGGCGCCGGCAGCGTCAGCGGCGACGTCGACACCATCGACCCGAACTTCAAGCTGCCGAGCGTGTGGAAGACCACCTTGGCGTTCGATCGCGAGCTGCCGTGGTTGGGCATGATCGGGTCGGTCGAGCTGCAGCACTTCAAGACCCGCAACGGCATCTACTACCAGGCGATCAACATCGGTGCGCCGACCGGCGTGCTGCCGGACGGCCGCTTCCAGTACTGGGCGAACCCGGGTGAGTTCCCGAACAGCCGCGATGCGGCCGCCAACCGCAACTTCGACTTCGATCGCGCGTCGACGCTGCTGACCAACACCGACAAGGGCAAGTCCGACGCCCTGACCCTGGCCCTGTCCAAGCCGTTCTCCAACGACTGGGCCGGCAGCCTGGCCTTCACCATGAGCCACGCCACCGAGGTGAACCCGGGCAACAGCTCGCAGGCTTCCTCCGGCTACGCCTACGTGGTGCGCGAGAACGTCAACGACGAAGTGGCCGCCACCGCCGACCGCAACATCGCCAAGACGATCAAGGCCTCGCTCACCTGGCAGCACGCCTTCTTCGGTGACTACAAGACCTCGGTGTCGGCGTTCTACAACGGCCATGACGGCCTGCCGTACAGCTGGATCTTCTCGGGCGACGCCAATGGCGATGGCATCACCTACGAGGATCCGGCCTACATCCCGACCCTGAACGATTCGAAGGTGGCCTTCGACGGCGCGTCGGCGCAGGTGATCCAGCAGTTCCAGGACTTCATCTCGAGTGACGATTACCTCAACAGCCACCGCGGCCAGATCGCCTCGCGCAACGGTGCGCACTACAGCTGGGTGAACGAGCTCGACATGAGCTTCGCTCAGGAAGTGCCCGGCATCTTCAAGGGCAACAAGGGCGTCCTCCGTCTGGACATCTACAACTTCCTCAACCTGCTCAACAACGATTGGGGTCAGACGGTCAACACGCAGTTCAACACCCGCACGCTGGCCGGTTACAACGGCGTCAATGCGCAGGGCCAGTACCTGTACTACCTGCCCACCGACGAGAACGGCAACTACCAGCCGCAGCAGTTGGTGCGCTACGACGCGGGCAGCAACCCGACCCGCGTCGTGTCGCGCTGGTCGGCCATGCTGACCCTGCGTTACACGTTCTAAGAGGCACAGACCTCGGCAAGTCAGGCCGGCGCCCACAAGGGCGCCGGTTTTTTTTGCGCTCCCCTCACGCTTTTGCGGGAGTTCGCCTGCAAGCGATGCTGCTGACCATCCCGAAACCATCGCCCGCAAGCGGGTTCCTACAGGATGGCGACGGACGCGCCGGCTTGACCCTGGCCCGCCGTGCGCGGGAAGCTACACGGTCCGCCACGGCGCCGGCATCAGGCCGGACGACGTCAGCGGCAGGAGAAGGCAAGAATGAACGACACCCACGCCGGCCGCGCCGGCAAGCCCGCCACCGTCAGCGCGCGCATCTCGCCGGCGGGCGGACTGGACATCCTCTCGCGCAACGAAGTCGCCCGCCTGCGCGACGCCAGCGGCTCGGGCCTGCATGCCCTGTTGCGCCGCTGCGCCCTGGCCGTGCTCACCTCCGGCAACATCAGCGACGACCCGCGCTCGATGTTCGAGCAGTACCCCGATTTCGACGTCCAGGTGCTGCAGCAGGATCGCGGCATCAAGATCGAGCTGTCCCACGCGCCTGCGCAGGCCTTCGTCGACGGCCAGATCATCCGCGGCATCAACGAGCTGCTGGTCGCGGTGGTGCGCGACATCGTGTACGTCTCCACGCAGCTGGAGCAGGGCGGTTTCGACCTCGACGACACCGTGGGCATCACCCACGCGGTGTTCGAGATCCTGCGCAACGCGCGCATCCTCAAGCCGCACATCGACCCGAACCTGGTGGTGTGCTGGGGCGGCCATTCGATCTCGCGCGACGAATACGAATACACCAAGTCGGTCGGCTACCAGTTCGGCCTGCGCGGAATGGACATCTGCACGGGTTGCGGCCCGGGGGCCATGAAGGGCCCGATGAAGGGCGCCACCATCGCCCACGCCAAGCAGCGCCGGCGCAACAACCGCTACATCGGCATCACCGAGCCGGGCATCATCGCGGCCGAGTCGCCCAACCCGATCGTCAACCAGCTGGTGATCATGCCGGACATCGAGAAGCGCCTGGAGGCCTTCGTCCGCATGGCGCACGGCATCGTGGTGTTCCCCGGTGGCGTGGGCACGGCCGAGGAAATCCTTTATCTGCTCGGCATCCTGCTGCATCCCTCGAACGCCGGCGTCCCGTTCCCGCTCATCTTCACCGGTCCCAAGCAGTCGGCCGCGTACTTCGAGCAGATCGACCGCTTCCTCAAGCTCTCGTTGGGTGAAGAGGTAGCGCAGCATTACCAGATCATCGTGGACGATCCGGCCGCGGTGGCGCGCGCGATGGTCAAGGGCGTGGACAAGGTGCGCAACCATCGCCTGGACACCAAGGACGCGTTCTTCTTCAACTGGGCGCTGGACATCCCGTTCGCCTTCCAGTTGCCGTTCCGCCCGACCCACGACGCGATGCGCGCGCTGGCCCTGCACCGCGGGCGGCCTCGCCACGAGCTGGCGGCGGACCTCCGCCGCGCGTTCTCCGGCATCGTCGCCGGCAACGTCAAGGAAGAGGGTGTGCGTGCGATCGAGGAACACGGCCCGTTCGACATCGACGGCGAGGCGGACATCATGCGGGCGCTCGACGCACTGCTGCAGGCCTTCGTCAGCCAGCACCGCATGAAGCTCCCCGGCGGCTCGGCTTACGTACCCTGCTACCGCGTGCGCGCAGAGGGCACGGAGACGGCTCCGGCCGCTTGACAGCGCGCGCTGCCCCCGCCCCCGGTGAATTGGGGCGAGGGCAGCGCAACTGCTGGGGCGCCCAAGGCGCGCCTGCAAGGGACCGCCGATTTTTGAGGCGCCCGCAAACGGTCCGACGGCGATCTCGGCCGCCCGTCCCCGTCGCTCACCCGAGAGGCTGCCATCCGCGGCTTCCAGTTCGGATCATCTGAAAAAGACAAAGAAAAAGGCCTTGCATCGCTGCAAGGCCTTCAAATTTGGCGCCCGAAGTTGGACTCGAACCAACGACCCCCTGATTAACAGTCAAGTGCTCTAACCAGCTGAGCTATTCGGGCGGGGTGAGCTGCGTAGTTTGAATAGCGTCAGGTGGGCTGTCAAGCGGGCGGAGCACCTTTCCCGCCCCTTGCCGCTCAGCTGCCCTCTGCGTCGCGCGCCGAGGACGCCTGCCGCGCCAACATGACAAACAGCCGGTCCGAGGGTGCACCCACGGCCACCATCAGATCGCCATCCGGGCTGCGCACCACGCACGCCGAAACACCTGCACTTTCCAGATGCCGCTGCGCGGCGGCGAGCAATGGAGTTGCGTCCGGCGGCGGCTGCGGCGGTGACGGTCGGCGGTTCGACGGATCTCCGTAAGCCATGGTGCACCTCGGGATGGAAGTCCGCAGCGGTTGTGGCACCCGACCCGTGAACAGCCGGTGTAACCGTAGATGGGCTCAATCCCACCGGCTTTGATATGTCATTACGGCGGGCTGAGGCCCCTGCGCGAACTACGAACAGCTCTCGGCCCGCTTGCCCCGCGGCCGGCTCCCGCGCACCCGTCCCGAGTTCGACACGACCACGCCAAGTGGCTCTCCGTCGCTGCCAGGGCTGCAGAAGAGCAGGGTCAGATTGCTGCCAGGGGCGCTGCCATCAGACAGGAACGTCACATGCCGCCGCGACTCGCTGCCCTGGATCACCAGGCGCGTATGACTGTCGCCGACCCGCAGCGGTGCGGCATCGGGCTGGTTGTCGCGATTGCGGTCGACGCCGACCAGCCAGCCACCGTCCCAACGGCTTTCCTCGCTGCAATGCACGCGATCGCGGGTCGGGCAGAACAGTATCCGCGCACGCCGCAGCACCGCCTCGCCTCGCGCGTAGCCGAGCGCCTCGATGAAATCCATTTGCGCCGATTGCGCCCGCCCGCGACGCACCAGTCCCGCCAGCGACGGACTGGCGATGCCGGCCAGGATCGCCAGGATCGCCACCACCATCACCTGCTCGACCAGCGTGACGCCGCGCATACGGCGGCGTCCGCTTTCCTGCATCCCTGCCATGCCGTCGCTCCCTGCGAGGAACGCGCATCATCCGGGGCAGCACTGGGACGCCGGAAGCAGCCTGAACGCCGCCATTTCGTGGGTTCGTGCTGACAGAGCCTGTCAGCAGGGCGCCTTTAAGATCGACCCATCCGCCCGCATATCCGTCAGCCATGACCGACCGTTTCCAGCTCGTCTCCCCGTACCAGCCCTCCGGCGACCAGCCGCAAGCCATCGCCAAACTGAGCGAGGGCTTCGAGGCCGGCCTGGCCGCGCAGACGCTGCTCGGCGTCACCGGCTCGGGCAAGACCTACACCATCGCCAACGTGATCCAGCAGGTGCAGCGCCCGACCGTGGTGCTGGCGCCGAACAAGACGCTGGCCGCGCAGCTCTACGGCGAGTTCAAGGAGTTCTTCCCGCACAACGCGGTCGAGTACTTCGTCAGCTACTACGACTACTACCAGCCCGAAGCCTACGTCGTCGCCTCGGACACCTTCATCGAGAAGGACGCCTCGATCAACGACCACATCGAGCAGATGCGCCTGGCCGCGACCAAGGCGCTGCTCTCGCGCAAGGACTCGATCATCGTCGCCACCGTTTCGGCCATCTACGGCCTGGGCGATCCGGAGGACTACCTCTCGCTGCGCCTGATCCTCTCGGTCGGCGAACACATGGACCAGCGCAAGCTGATCCACCAGCTCACCGAGCTGCAGTACACCCGCAACGAGATGGAACTGCGCCGCGGCACCTACCGCGTGCGCGGCGAGAACATCGACGTGTTCCCCGCCGAATCGGAGACCGAAGCGCTACGCATCGAGCTGTTCGACGGCGACGTGGAAAGCCTCTCGCTGTTCGATCCGCTCACCGGCGAAACCATCCGCAAGATTCCGCGCTACACCGTCTACCCGCGTACGCACTACGCCAGCACCCGCGAGAGCGTGCTCAACGCCATCGAGACGATCAAGGTCGAGCTCAAGGAGCGGCTGGACTACCTGTACAAGGAGAACAAGCTGGTCGAGGCGCAGCGGCTGGACCACCGCACCCGTTTCGACATCGAGATGATGGCCGAGGTCGGCTTCTGCCAGGGCATCGAGAACTACTCGCGCCACCTCACGCGCCGCGGCCCTGGCGAGCCGCCGCCGACCCTGTTCGACTACCTGCCGCCCGACGCGCTGCTGGTGGTCGACGAATCGCACGTCACCGTCCCGCAGCTCGGCGCCATGTACAAGGGAGACCGCTCGCGCAAGGAGACGCTGGTCGAATTCGGCTTCCGCCTGCCCTCGGCGATGGACAACCGCCCGCTGCGCTTCGAGGAATGGGAAGGTCGCGCGCCGCGCACCATCTACGTTTCGGCCACCCCGCGCAATTACGAACTGGAAAAATCCGGCGACGCCGTCACCGAACTGGTGGTGCGCCCCACCGGCCTGGTCGACCCGGAAGTGGAAGTGCGCCCGGTGCGCACCCAGGTCGACGACCTGCTCGGCGAAGCCAAGAAGCGCATCGCCATGGGCGACCGCGTGCTGGTCACCACGCTGACCAAGCGCATGGCGGAGAACCTCACCGAATACCTCTCCGAGCACGACGTGAAGGTGCGCTACCTGCACTCGGACATCGAGACGGTCGAGCGCACCGAGATCATCCGCGACCTGCGCTTGGGCGAGTTCGACGTGCTGGTCGGCATCAACCTGCTGCGCGAGGGCCTGGACATGCCCGAGGTCTCGCTGGTGGCGATCCTCGATGCCGACAAGGAGGGCTTCCTGCGCTCCACGGGCTCGCTGATCCAGACCATCGGCCGCGCCGCCCGCAACGTGCGTGGCAAGGCCATCCTCTACGCCGACCAGGTCACGCGATCCATGCAGGCGGCGATGGACGAAACCAGCCGCCGCCGCGAGAAGCAGATCGCCTACAACGAAGCCAACGGCATCACCCCGCAGACCGTCGTGCGGCGCATCGCCGACATCATGGAAGGCGCCCGCGCCGAGCCGTCCGCCCGGGGCCGCGGCAAGGCTGCCAAGGGCGCGCGGGGCAGGGCAGTCGCCGAAGGCGCCGGCGAATACGCCGGCCTGACGCCCGCCCAGGCCGCCGCCACGATGAAGAAGCTCGAGGCGCAGATGTACAAGCACGCGCAGAACCTGGAATTCGAGGAAGCCGCGAAGCTGCGCGACCAGATCCACAAGCTGCGCGAGCAGGCGCTGCAGAGCTGACACGCTCTGCTCCCTCTCCCCTCCGGGAAGAGGGCCGGATGAGGGGCAGCCCCAGCCTCGAACCCACCTGCCCGAAAGGCTTGGCATCCCCACCCACCCTTGCTAAACTTCGCGGCTCTTGGGCGGTTAGCTCAGCGGTAGAGCACTACCTTGACATGGTAGGGGTCACAAGTTCGATCCTTGTACCGCCCACCAAGAGTTGAAACGAAAAAGGCCGGCGCATTGCGCCGGCCTTTTTTTTGCGTGTCATTTGCTTCCCTGCGATTCTGTGATCGCGGGCTCTAGCGCTGCGCCCCGACGATGCGAAGTAGCGCTGACCCGAGCTTCTGTGCGAAAAAATCACACGGAGCGGCGATCTTCTTGTTAGGATGAGCCAACCACGTGCCAGAGGCGTGAATTTATCACGTTATTTCTATGCTCATCTCGTTTTCCGTTGCCAACTTCAGATCCATCCGAGGCGAGGTCACCCTTTCTCTCGTTGCGGACAAGGCAACGACCGGCCACTCGAGCCACATCGTAAGGATTCCTTCTTCAAAAGAGGGAGTTTTAAAGACTGCGATAATTTATGGCGCGAACGGTGCTGGTAAATCCAATATCTTCAGGGCGTTGCAATATGCCAAATCAATTGCGATAGACGTAAAAAAAGCCAAGTCGAGAACTGGTCGTGAGCCTTTTCGTCTAGACGAAAGCCCCTCAGGCCCATCCGATTTTGATATCCGTTTTGTGGCTAGCGGAAGCCGCTACCGGTTCGGCTGCAAAGTGGACGATCATCGAGTACTTGAGGAATGGCTAGTAAAGGAAATTGGGGGGCGTGAAATTGTTTTGTATGAGCGTGCCACCGACAAATCAGGCGCCGTGCTTATAGAGGCGCGCGCGCTCCGCAAGGTGAGCGATAAGCTCGATGCCTTGATAACGGTTGGCGGGCCTGATAATCAGTCTTTCTTGGCGACCATTGGCGCGAACCTTCAGCCTGCCGATGTTGGTGACGATATTTTCGCTGTTATGAATTGGTTTACGCACGCGCTCAAGTTGATAGGGCCTGATGAGCCCGTTGCTCCGATTGCCCATTATCTTGAGGCGGACCCGTCATCTCTGGCTTTTGCTAGCGACTTTTTGAAAAATTCGTCCACGGGTGTTGATGGACTGCAGATAAAAAAGAGAGAAATAACAGAGCGGGACTTGCGTGCTCTACTCCCGTCGAAATTCGTCGACGATCTTTTAAATGAACTTGACGAAAGTGAGACCGGGCGCACTATTATTGGGTTGGATAACGAGGAGGAGATACTCGTAGAAAAATCCGACTCAAACCATTTTTATAGTTTTACAATCCAAGCGGAGCACTTCTGCAACAAAAAAAAGGCGACATTGTCGCTATCTGAAGAGTCGGATGGTACGCGCCGACTGCTGAACCTGCTGCCGGCTCTTCATAACAAAGAGAAGGCTGCGGTATTCTTCATCGACGAAATCGATAGAAGCATGCACCCGATGTTGATTTGGAAGTTCTTAGATTTCTTCCTAAAATCTTCCTCCGGGGCGGGAGGGCATCAGATCATTGTAACAACACACGAGTCTAATCTTTTAGACCTGGATTTGGTACGAAGAGATGAGGTGTGGTTTGCTGAAAAGGACAAATCCCTCGCCACGCAACTGTATTCGCTTGCTGACTTTAAGGTCCGGAAGGATCTAGGTATAAGGAAGCATTACCTTCAAGGACGTTTTGGGGGAGTTCCGTTTTTAGGTAACGTGGATCGCATGTTAGGGGAGGGGGCGCTCCAAAATGGCAATTGTGAGTCGAAAGCGTCGGCCCCTGCGCCGTGAGATTCAAACTTTTCGGGATGATCGTCTTTACATACTTGCATGCGACGATACCTACGCCCCTCAACAGTATTTTGGTTTTTTTAGTATTCCAAGGATACAAATCCACGTCGTTCCCACTGAGGACGGTACCTCTGCAGCGCGACATGTCCTTGATCGTCTAAAAAATGAGCCCTATGAGGAGGGCGACGAGAGGTGGCTTATACTAGATACCGATCACTGTGTGCAGGATAACCACGTCGGATCCTTCACTAACGCGTTGAAAGAAGCTAGAGAAGAAGGGGTGAGAGTGGCGTTAAGTCGACCTTGCTTTGAGCTATGGTTGCTTCTCCATCATCTAGATTCGGAGTTGGTTGTCGACCTAACCGATGCCGAGGCGGTCGAACAAGAATTAAGGAGGATTTTAGGTGGGTACAACAAGACTCGCCTGTGTTCGACGGACTTTCCTTTTAGCTCCGTGGCAGAAGCTTGCCGACGGGCGAGACTTCTGGATGAATCGACTGGCGGTGGAGAAATTCCCGCCGGACCCTCCAGCCGGGTTTACCAATTGTGGCAATCAATTTTTGAAAATGCGCTCCCTTCACAGCTGCCAATTGGGTTCGCCGGTTAGCTAGCTTCCGACCGCCAAAGGGGACGGGACCACAAAAGGGGACGGAGCGAAACCGGGGTAAGAGTGCACTTTTCCCTGGGTGGAACGAGGTCGGGCGCGCAGTGAACTGGCGGAAAGCAGCCAAGCTGCTTCGATTCGCAGGGAGCTAAGCCTCGCCAAGAAGCTCCACCAACCGCGACTCGCACGGCGAGAGCTCGTGGCCCCTGCGCTGTGAAACCACAAACGTGAGCGAACGGATGTGCCAGGCGCGGCGCTCGAGTTCGACGAGCGCTCCGCTGGCCATATCCTCGGCGACGAGGTGGCGTGGCAGGTGTCCCCAGCCGAGGCCGGCCTTGAGCAGGTCGCGTTTGGCGCCGAGGTCGTTGACCAGCCACTGGCGTTTGCCGGCAACGCCCTGCTGGGTCTTTTCGGCGCCGGGCTGGTTGTCCGTGACGATGATCTGGATGTGCCGGCCAAACTCGTCCACGGGGATGGGGCTGGGTGTCGAGGCGAGCGGATAGGACGGCGCGCATACCGTCACCATCTCCGCTTCGCGCAGCCAGTGGCGTTCGATGGCTTGCGGGTTCACCTCCGGCACGTTCTCGATGGTGACGGCCAGGGCGCACACTTTTTCCAGTACCAGGTTCTCGCCGCCCTGCATGGTCGTGATGCGCAGATTGATGGCGGCGGTCGGGAATTCCTCCTGCAGCGTGCGCAGGCAGCCGATCAGGTGGGTGCGCGGGAAGTAGGCATCGACTGCCACCGACACCTGAGGCACACCGGCCCTGGCGATCGCGCCGGCGCGGTTCTTCATTTCCTCCGTGCGCGAGATCACCGCCCGTGCGTCCTGCAGAAGGCTGCGCCCTGCCGCGGTGAGCTGCGCCTTGCGCGTGTTGCGCTCGAACAGCTCGACATCGAATGCACTTTCGAGCGCCTTGATCGCGTGGCTGATGGCCGACTGCGCCCGCGCGAGCTTGCGCGCCGCGCCCGAGAAGCTGCCCTGGTCGCACACCGCGACGAACGCACGCAACTGGTTGATGGTGACGTTGTCGAGCATGAGCTATCCAGAAAATAGATCGTATTGAGCGATGTTTCGTCAATTGTGTTGATGCGTCAAGCGACCCAGATTGGTTGGGCAACCGGTCCGCATGGGCCGGATCTCTCAACCGAAAAGGACCATCTCCATGAGCTACGCCATCATCGGTTTCGGCGCGATAGGCCAGGCCCTCGCCCGCGCTTTCGCCCGCAACAACATCGAAGTCACGGTCGCCAGTCGACGGCCGCCCGAAGCACTGTTGCCGCAGGCGCAGGCGATAGGACCCACGGTCATCCCCAGGACACTGCAGGAAGCCGTCAAGGCGGACGTGATCTTCCTGGCGGTGCTGTTCGAGGGGCATCGCGAGGTCGCCAAGGCGCTTCCGGATTGGCGTGGCAAAACGATCATCGACGCGATGAATACGAACGACCCCGTCGAAACCCTCGACGGTCTCCCGTCCTCCGCCTTCGCCGCCAAGGCGTTCCCCGGCGCCAGGTTCGTCAAGGGCTTCAATCACCTGTTGGCGCGCACCCTGGCCACGGACCCCCACGTCCAGGGCGGCCACCGGGTGGTGTTCCTGTCGAGCAACGACGAAGCGGCCACCGCGGACGTGGCGGACTTTGCCAAGCGACTCGGCTTCGCCCCCGTCAACCTCGGCAAGTTCGACGAAGGCGGCACGTTGGTGCAGGCGCGTGGCCGCGTCTGGGGCCCGCTGATTTTCCAGGATCTGTTCAAGCAGCAGCCGTGAGCGCCTACGGCCATCACGACAGGATCGCGATTAGCTCGCAACGCCCATCAACGGTTTCGGCGGCAGTAACCCCCCACCCAAGGATTCATGACATGAGCAAGTTGAAAGGAAAGACCGCCGTGATCACCGGCGGCGCCACCGGCATCGGCCGCGCGGCGGCAAAGCGCTTCATCGAGGAAGGCGCCTTCGTCTTCCTCTACGGCCGCCGGCAGGAAGCGCTCGACGCCGCCGTGGCCGAGCTCGGTCCCAACGCGCGCGCGGTGCAAGGCTCGGTCTCCGACCTGGCCGATCTCGATCGGCTTTACGCGGCGGTAAAGGCGGAGCGCGGCACCCTCGACATCGTGTTCGCCAACGCCGGGACGGGCAGCCTGCTTCCGCTGGGCGAGATCACCGGCGAGCACATCGACGAAACCTTCGACACCAATGTGAAGGGCACGATCTTCACGGTCCAGAAGGCGCTGCCGCTGATGGGCCCGGGCGGTTCGATCATCCTCACCGGATCGAGCGCGGGCACCACCGGCGCCCCGGCCTTCGGCGTCTACAGCGCCAGCAAAGCCGCCGTGCGCAACCTCGCGCGGACCTGGGCCGAGGACCTGAAAGGCACTGGCATCCGAGTCAACGTGTTGTCGCCCGGACCGACCGCGACCGAACTGGCGAAGGCCGCGATAGGCGAGGAAGGCATGAAGGTGTTCGCCTCGATGAATCCCCTGCAACGCATGGCCGAACCGGCGGAGATCGGTGCGGCGGCGGCCTTTCTCGCGTCGCAGGACAGCAGTTTCATGACCGCCAGCGAGCTCGCCGTTGACGGCGGCCTTGCGCAAATCTGACGCCCACGCCGGCCGGCTGCGCCATTCATTCGCGGCACCCGTAGTGCGGCAGGCGGCCAATCCGGCCACAAGGGGGAAGGCGGGCATCAAGTCACGGTGCGCAGACGAGCGCGGCCTTAACGGCGGCACGGCTTGCCAGGCGGTCAATCCTTTGCCACGCCGCAGTCAGTCGGTACCCGGCCGTGATGTGGTCTGCGTCACAGACGCAAGCGTGCGGGCGGGCGTATACCAGCGTGGCCCGATGTTTCTCACCTCACTCCCGCATCGGGCCCCTGGGCGCCCGGCGCCACACCGGGCGCCCATCCTTGTGGGCCGTGGCCATCCGTTGGCCTTCGATGAAAGCGCAGCCATGGTCTTTCTGGCCAACGGGCAGAAAGCGTGGGGCGATCAGGTATCCGTTGTTCCTTCGTGCGGCCTGGGTCGCGCCGCAGCGCTTTTATTTTCCGGCGGGCTTGGAATCAGGGCATCCGCGATTTGCGCAGGCGGCATCGCGGGCGCGTAGAACCATCCCTGTGCAAGGTCGCAGCCGATTTCTCCAAGCAGGGCGGCCTGGCGTTCGGTTTCCACGCCTTCGGCCACGACGGTCAGGTTCAGGGCGTGGGCCATGGCGACGATGGCGCCGATGACTTCGACGGCGGCCGGGTCTTCGGGCGCGCCTTCCAGGAAGCTCTTGTCGATCTTGACCACCGTGACGGGCAGGCGGCGCAGGTAGGCGAGCGAGGAATAGCCGGTACCGAAGTCGTCGATGGCGATGTGCACGCCGAGGGCCCGGATGGCCTCCAGCGTGGTGACGACCTCGGCTTCGGTACCCACCAGGGCGCTCTCGGTGATTTCCAGTTCGAGCAGGTCGCCGGGCAACTGCGCGCGTGCGAGTGCGGATTGCACCGCCGCGACGAGTCCCGGGCTGGCCAGTTGCCGGGCGGAAAGGTTGACGGCCATGCGCAGCGTCGATGCGCCCGCGGCGCGCCAGAGGGCCAACTGCTGGCACGCGGTCCCCAACACCCATTCGCCCAGTGCTTCGATAAGGCCGAGCTCTTCCGCGCATGGGATGAACTCGCACGGCGATACCAGCTCGCCGCCGCGACGCCATCGCAGCAAGGCCTCGACGCCCATGACCCTGCCGGAGCGCAGGCAGTGCTGCGGCTGGTAATGCAGTTCGAACTCGCCGCGCTGCAAGGCGTGGCGGATGGCGGTGCCCATCGTGACGAAGTGGCTTGCCTGCGCACTCTGGCTGGCGCGGTAGAAGCTGATGGCGTTGCGCCCGTTCTGCTTGGCGCGCGACATCGCCGTGTCCGCGTTCTTCAGCAGGGCCACGCCGGTTTCCCCGTCATCCGGGTACAGGCTCACGCCCACGCTTGCGCTGAGGAACACCTCCTCGCCACCGATGACCAGGCCGCGGGCAATCGCCTGTCGCGCCAGCTCGGCCAGGGCGGTGACCTGGACGACGTCGACCGAGCGCAAGGTCAATACGAAGTCGTCGCCGCCGAGCCGGGCCACGGTATCCCCGGGATCGGCAAGCGCCCTGAGCCGGTCGGCCACCTGCTTCAGCAGTTCGTCCGCGACCGGGTGGCCGAAGCGGTCGTTGATCCGCTTGAAGTTGTCCAGATCGATGAGGAGCACGGACAGCGCGATGCCCGGTTGGCCCAGGGCGTGGTTGATCCGGTCCAGCAGCAGGTGCCGGTTCGGAAGGCTGGTGAGCGGGTCGTACTGGGCGAGGAACCGGAGATCGCGCGTGCGTTTCCCGATCGCCCGCCGCAACGAGTACACCCACGCCAGCAGCAGGACACCGACCAGCGCCAGCGCCGATGCCGCAGCCTTGAAACGTTGCGCGTAACCGGTGAGGTCGACGCCTTGGCCCATCCATTTGTCGTGCAGCCGTTCGCGCTCCTGCGGGGTGATCCGCGCCATGCCCTGCTCGACCAGTGCGAGGGTGGCGGCATCGCCCTTGCGCACGCCCCGGCGGAAGCGGTCGCTGTAAAAGTCGAACGCCTTCACGAAATCCTCCTGCGCGTGCAGCCGGTAGAGGTAGTACTCGGCCGGCGAGCGATCCATGCAGAAGATGCGGATGTCGCCGCGGCGCGCGGCGTCGATGATGGCGCTGTAGCCGGTGTACTCCCGCAGGCTCGACACGCCCGCGCGGTGCAGCCGTTCGACGCACGCATCGCCGCGCTGGACGCCGACCACGAAGCCCCTCAGGCCGGAGGCGTCGGCGATGCCGGTCAGGTTGCGATCGGCATAGATGCCGGTCGTCACCGTGGCGAAGGGACGAGTGAAGTCCAGCGTCGCGGCGCGCTCGGGAGTGCGGAAGATCATGTCGATGACGTCGGCCTGGCCGGACCGCAGGCGCTGCTGGGCGTCGGCCCAGTTGGTGGCCGTCAGCTCGACCTTGATGCCGGTCTTGCTCTCCCAGAGCTTCCACTCGTCGACGGCGTAGCCCTGCGGCTTGCCATCGGGACCAATGAACAGATAGGGCGGGTAGTTGTTGTCGCCGACGACCCGTAGCGTCCTGCTGGCGGCAGCGGCGGCGAGCGGCAGGCAGAGCGCCAGCAGGCAGGCTGCAAACGTGGACAGTTTCGTCACGCTTTCCCCTCGTCCTTGATCCCGGGAACAGTTAACCCACGAATGGCCGCCGGTCAACAAGACGCTTTCAGGGTGGCGTGGTCAGGGATCGAAACGCGGGCAATGAAGGGATGACGGAATCAACCCTGGGCGCGCACGCGTGGATCAAGGTGCAAGGCCGAACAAGGCCTTTCCGCTCGCCATCTCGATCGGCACCGAAACATGCTCGTGCGACACCTGCCACCGACCGTCGATTTCGCGGAAGCAGGCAGTCCAGCGAAGCCGGCGCTCGGTGGTGCGGCCGTCCGCCAGCGTCCCACGCATCCAGTTGAGGCTATGGCTGGAGGCCAGCCCATCGCTTACCTCGATGGCGAGCTCATGGATCTCATAGGCGACCGGTCCCTGCAAGGAGGCGAACGTCGCGTCCCAGTGCCTCCTGAGCGCGTCGGCTCCCACGCATCGCAACGGTGGTGCGAGGTCGAACGATATGACCGTCGGCGCGAACAGCGACATGACGCCGTCGATATCTTTCGCGCGGAACGCCGCGGCGAAGTCATGGATCAGTTCGCGGATGCGAGCTTCGGCGATGGTCCGGTCCTCGTCGGGCATGGCGTGTGCGCCCTTGTCGTATGACTGGCGAGTTTTCCTGGCGGCGCGTGTATCGGGGGTCTAAGGAAGGAGCGGCCCAAGACCGATCGTTCTTGGCAGTTCGCCCGAGAGAAGCAGGCGAACGCGGCGTTGCGGTTCCACCTCGCTCGCTGCGACTGACGGGTATGGATAACCGGCCCCGCACTTCGCGGCGCGTCGCTCCTTCTACGGATGTGTGCCGCCTGCGCTGCCTTGTTCGATCTGCGCCGCGCCATAGTCGCCCTGCAGCCGTCCGGTGCGGGCGAAATCCGCGAGCATGCGGAAGTAGCCGTTGGGGAAGCGCGTAGAGACGCGTTCGCCGTTCTTGCCGGTCTCGAAGAGTGTCATCCCGTGTTCGGCATCCGGGTAGAGCGCCAGGGTGACCGGATGGCCGCGGGCGATGAGGCCGCGCAGCCGCCGTGAGGTTTCCGCGCTGGGGGCTTCGAGATCCTTGCCGCCGAGCACCCATAGCTGGGGCACGGTCACGGCGGCCAGGGTCGGCATGGGGTCGTAGTGGAAGGGCGTGCCGAAGCGCAGCGCGGCACCCTTGGTGGCCACGTCCTGGCGGTCCATCGACAGGATCATCCAGGTGTAGTTGCCATGCACATCCTTGTACCAGGGCTCGTGAAGGTACCTGGCGCGGATCGCGTCGAGCGCGTCGAAGCCTTCGCTGAAGCCGCTCGCGATCACCCGCTCCGCCGCCGCGCCGATGGCCTGGGCCTTGGCGATGATGTCCGGGCTGTAGCCCTTGAGTCGCATCTCCAGGGCGATTTCCTGCTGGTCCTCGTCGATGACGGACACCGCCAGGCCGAAGCTGACGATGGCGAAATCGACATGCTCGCGCCGCGCCGCGATCGGTACGACCCAGCCGCCCTGGCTGCCGCCCTGGTAGCCGATGCGGCCCAGGCGGGCGCCGGCGAGACGGCGCGCTTCGTGCATCGCGGCGACGGCGTCGTCGGCAAGCAGGCCGAAGTCCTGCGTGTAGGCGCCGCCCGAGTCGCCGGTCCCGCGCTTGTCGTAGACGAACGCGCCCACGCCCTGTGCCGGCAGCAGGCGTTGCAGTGCGTAGATGCGGCGCGCCGAGGCACGCTCGGCGCCATGCACCAGCACGACCACGGGCACACGTGCGCGGCCGGGCGGCAGCAGCAGCCGGCCAACCAGCCGGGTGCCGTGCGAGACGAAGCGGGTGTCGGTGACGCGCAGCGGGATGCGGTGTCCCGTCTGGTCCGCAAAGCGCAGGCCCTGGGAAGGGCAGGCGTCGAACTCCACGGTGATGCCGTCGGCACGGCCCGTCCAGCCGTAGCTGCTCTGCCAGCGTCCGGGGGCGACCTGCCTGAGCTCGCCGGTGCTGCCGTCCAGCTTGCACCAGCGAAGCGTGTCGCCATCGGATGGCGCGACGTCGACCACCTGGCCGTCGGCGAGGCGGTACACGCCCACTTCGCAGCGCTCGCCGGCGCGGGCGGCCAGCGGCGAGGCGACGATGACGAGGAACAGGGCGAGGACGATCAGGGGCCGCGGGAAGCCGCGTCGCGTCGGGTCGAGGATCATGGCGTGGGGGTTCGGCGGTCGTGTGGGTCTCCTCAGGGAGACCGCCTGGCGCTTCATGGTTGCGCGTGATCGGGGAGCACCAGGAAACCGAGACAGCCAGAGTCCACGTCCTGCCCGGAACATGGCCAGCGCGCTCCCGGAGTTCGCGCCGCCGCGCGTTATCAAGGACGTGGGGCGACGCCTACGGGACGTTCGAACGCCTCGTGGAGACAACGGGGCGGGTAGCTACGCGGCGCAATCCACGGTTTAGACTCGCCGAACGATCATCGTCCAAGGAGGAACTGCCATGCGTCCCAACCGTTACTGCCCGATCGTTGTCCTGGCGTTCGTGCTGGCTGCCTGCGGCCATGGCAATGCGCCAGCCGACGATGCCGCGAGCCCACAAGCGGAAGCGCAATCCGGATCGGCTCCGGCTCCGGCGAAGGCTGCCGCGGCCGACCCGTCATCGGTAGCCCAGGCCCGTATGACGCGCCCGCTGCAGGTGAGTGATCTGGACGCCTATGCCAAGGGCATGCAAAAGGAAATCGAATTGCGCCAGGCGTCGAGTGACAAGGCAGCCAAGGCCAAGGCCGACCATGACCAGGAAGCCGAGGTGGCCGCGCTGGCGGACCTTACCAGCGCCGAAGTCGACAACGCCGGCGCCCGGGCGGCGGGCCTGGACGCGGCTCGCTACGACTTCATCAAGCACGCCGTCGACAAGGTGCTCAGCGCGGTCTCGATGAGCAGCGCCATGGCCAAGATGGAGGGCGGGGCGCAGATGCAGCAGAAACTCGGCGATCCTTATGCCGGTTTGAATGCGGATGTCGCTGCGGCGCTGAAGTCGCGTGAAGCCGAACTCGGCAAACTGCGCGAGGACAACATGGCCATTCTGGTGAATGCCCAGAATCTTTGATGGCGGCCTGCGGGACGTGGATGGAACGTCCTTGCCATGGAGACCCCGGCACAAGGGCGCTTGGGGGCCCGGCGCCACACCGGGCGCCCAGCCTTGCGACACGGGTCCGAAAGCCAGGGCGCACTTTCGCCGCCATGCAACCTTTGATGGGAGCGTCACCGCATGATGCGGGTCGAGAGGCTTCGGAGACGGCAATGAAGCGAACCTGGACGATCATCGGTGTGGCCGACGTGGCGCGGAGTTTCCGTTGGTATCGGGCGCTGCTGGGGCAGCCTCCGGGTGACCCGGCGCATGACTACTTCGGGCAGATATGCGACGAAGACGGCACCGTCCTCCTGTGCCTGCACAAGTGGGGATCCCACGACCATCCGACGCTGCGCAGCGCGGAACTGGCCGAACCCGGGAATGGACTCCTGCTGTTCTTGCGCGTGGATGATTTCGACCGAGTGCTCTCCAACGCCAGGACGCTTGTCGATCAGATCGCTGGGGAGCCACGACTCAACCCCGCCACCGGAACCATGGAATTTGCCCTGCGCGATCTGGATGGCTACTACGTGATGGTCAGCGCGCTGATCTGAGGGGTACCGGGGCAAGCTGCTCGTGCGCGGGTGTGTGTACTTCGAAGCGCGGCAGGTCCTGTCAGGGCTGCAGGTTTTACGCGGGATGCGATGCGTCATCTGCCCCGCGTCCCGGCCGCCCAGCGCGTCAAGCGAGCGGCCGTTTCCGTCCGGTGTGTTTCCTGGCCCGCTGCGGTCGAGTTTCCGGCATGGTCAGCAGCACGGGCAGTACGGCCAGCGCGACGGCGGCGATCATCGCGCCGGGCGCGGCGTGCCAGCCGGTCCTGCGGACCAGCAGCTCGGCCAGGAAGGGCGTGAGGCCGCCGAACAGCGCGGTCGCGACCGTGACGCCGAGCGCCAGGCCGCTCAGGCGCCCTTCGCCGGGGAACTGCTCGGCGGTGGCAGGGGCGCCCACGGCGCTCACGCCGCCTGCCAGGCAGGCCAGGGTGATGGCGCCACCGGCAATGGCCAGTTCGCCGCCGCCGTGCATGAGCCCGAACAGGGCCAGCGGAAGCAGCATGCTCGCCACGGCGAACCCCGTCAGCACGGGCTTGCGCCCGATGTGGTCGGAAAGCGCCCCGGCGAACGGGGTGACCACGATGACCGCGACGGCGGCGAGGGTCGACATCCACAGCGAGCGGCTCTCGGCCAGGATGCCCGACGAAATCAGGAACGTCGGTACGTAGGTGATGCCCACGTAATAGGTGATCGAGCCCAGCGCCGAGATGGCGAACGTCCGCAGCAGGGCGGGTCGATGATGGGCGAGCGTGTGGCGCAGCGGTGCTTCGGGCAGGCTCTGCTGACGCATCTGTCGGAGGAAGTCGGGCGACTCCTCCATCGTGGAGCGGGCGAACCACACGCAACCGGCCAGCGCCGCGCCCACGAAGAAGGGAATGCGCCAGCCCCAGGCGTCCAGTTGCGCGGGACTCAGCAGGCCGACCGTCGCCGCGGAGACGGCCACCGCCAGTAGCGCACCGATCTCGCTGGCGGCGGACGCCAGCGAGGTGATCAAACCTCGACGGTCCGTCCGCGCGCCCTCCAGCAGGTAGGCGACCACGCCGGTGTACTCGCCGCCGACCGAGAACGCCATGAAACAGCGCAACAGCATCAGCACTGCGCCCGCAGCCGGGCCGATTGCCGTGTAGCCGGGCAACAGTGCCGTGGCGAGCATCGCAAGCGTCATCAGCATCATCGACAGCAGAAGCGTGCGTTGCCGGCCAAGCCGGTCGCCGACGTGCCCGAACACCATCGCGCCCAGGGGCCGCATCGCGTAGGCCACCGCGAAGCCACCGAGTGTTGCGAGCAGCGAGGATTCGCCACCACCGAAGAACACCCGCGACAGCACGGTGGCGAAGTACAGGTAGAGCGTGAAGTCGTACCACTCCACGACCGTCGACAGCGCTGCGATCACCATGGAGGCGCGCGAGACCTGGTGGACGCCGGGCTTGTAGGTGGGGGTCATGCGGGCTGGGGACCGGAAGCTTGCGGTGTTCCGATGGTAGCTGCGCTCCGCCGCGGATACCGGTTACGACGAATGTGCCAAATTGGAAGCCCGGCGGGATGCCGCTTTCCCATCCCGCAGCCTGCGCCCTGCCCGACCCTCACGGAGGTGTAGCCATGTTGTCACCCAGCACGATCGCCTTGACCGGCTTCATCACTTGGACCCTGTTGCTGCTCGTGCTCATGGAGATCGTCCGCACGCAACTGGTCCTGCGCGGCAAGGTGCCCGCCAACGGCTTCACGCCGGACAACGCGGGCTTGTCGCCCTTCATGCAACGCCTGGCCAGGGCGCATGCCAACTGCATCGAAAGCCTGCCGGTCTTTGGCGGCCTGCTGATCGTCGCCATCGCCACCGACCGCGCGTCCGTCACGGACCCGCTCGCCTATGTGCTGCTGGGCGCGCGACTGTTCCAGTCGAGCGTGCATCTGGCCTCGGTGAGCTCCAGGGCGGTGACCGTCCGCTTCGGTGCGTTTGCCGTACAGATGGCGATTGCGGCGTATTGGTCGCTGGAGCTGCTGGTTGCGAGGTGACGCGGAATATGGAAATTCGGGGAGCCACGCGTGGCCAAGCCTGGGTGGCTGATGGCGAACGCCGGCTCAGGACGATCCGGAAACCCGGCTCTCGCCACCCGTCGGGCCAGCGTAGCGCGCGACGAAGTCGCCGGCCGGCTCGGGGCGGCCCAAGTGGTAGCCCTGCGCGTAGTCACAGCCCATCGCGGTCAGTAGATCCTGCGTGGCCTGGTCTTCCACGCCTTCGGCGACCGTGGCCATGTCCATGTGGTGTGCCATCTGGATGATCGATTGCACGAGCTTGGCGGTGCGCGGATCGCAGGTGAGGTCGCACACCAGCGAGCGGTCGATTTTCAGCTCGGAGGCCGGGAAGCGACGCAGGTACGCGATGGATGCGTAGCCGGTGCCGAAGTCGTCGATGGCGATGCGCGCGCCGCGATCGCGCATGCGCCGCATCGCGTGCGCGATCGCGTCCAGGTCGTTCACCAGCGCCGTCTCGGTGATCTCCGCCACGACCACGCTGGGCGGCAGGCCCCAGATTTCCAGCAGGTCCATCAACTGTTCCACCAGGCCGGGCCTGGCGAACACCCGCGGCGAGAAATTGATGGCGAAGGTGAGCCCTGGCGCATCCCGCAGCATGGCGGCGTGGCGCAGCGTGGTGCCGATGCTCCAGCGGGTCAGCGCCTGGATCAGGTCGCTCCTCTCGGCGAATCCGACGAAACTGGCCGGCGAAACCAGGCCTTGCCGCGGGCTGGTCCAGCGCGCCAGCGATTCCACGCCGGCGATGGTGTTCCGCTGCAGGTTCCACACCGGTTGGAAATAGGCGCTCAGCCGATTGGCTTCGATCGCCTCGCGCAACTCCTCGTAGACGATTTCGTCGTGCGTTTCGCAGGGTTCGTGCAGCAGGCACGACTCGCCGCGCGCATGCGCAGCGGCCAACGCCATGTCCGCGCGGCGGCACAACAGGTCCGGCGTGTCGGCGTGGTCGGGGTGGAGCGCCACGCCCATTTCCGGACGGCCCTGCAACGGGCAGGGCAGATCGTGCAGCGGCCGTTCGAAGGCCTGCAGCAATCGCATGGCGGCCAGCAGCACGTGGTTGTGGCTGTGCAGCCCGGGGAGCACGACGGCGAAGCGGTCGTCACCGGCGGAGAACACGCGGTCGATCGGGCGCAGCGCGGCGCAGATCCGTTCCCGCGCCCGCAAGTGCGCTTGCTCGCCGATCGCGTAGCCGAAACGCAGGCTTGCCTCGCGCAGGCCTTCCACGCGCAGCATCATGACCGCCAGGTGGCCTGCGCTGGCGGCCGACCGCGTCAACTGTCCTTCGATGGCCTCGAAGATGTCAGCGCGGTTGAGCATCGCGCACCGGACTCATGCGGCCAGGAACAGGTCGGAGGTGTCGATCGGGCAATCGCCGGGCGCCAGGCTGCGCACGATGCTGATCGCGCCGGAGGCCTCGTGGTTCATCAGGTCGATCACCTGGAAATCGTTGACGCGCTGCTTGAGGGGCGTGCTCAGCAGCACCACGCGCGGACGAAGCCGGCGCGCCTGGTTCTGCGCCATGACCACGGCAATTTCGCCGGTGCTCAGTTCCACCAGCGACCCGGTGGGATAGACGCCCATGCAGACCTGGAACTGCTCGACCAATTCGTCCTGGAACAGCTGGTCGCGCTCGGCATAGATGCGGCGCAGCGCAGCGTGGCGCGAGACGGCCGCGCGGAAGGGGCGCGGGCTGACCATCGCGTCATAAGTATCCACGATGCCCAGCATGCGGCCGGGCAGCGGGATCTGCGAACCCATCAGGCGTTCCGGGTAGCCGCTGCCGTCGTAGCGTTCGTGGTGGTGGCGCACGATGTCGAGCACGTCCGGGTCGACGATGCGCGAGTTGGCCAGGATGGCCGTACCTTCGTGCACGTGCGAGCGCACCGTGTCCATCTCGCCCGGCGCCAGCGGCCCGGGATGTTCCAGCAGCTCGCGCGGCAGGCGGGTCTTGCCGACGTCCATCAACAGGCCGCCGGCGGCCATGCTGATGATGGTCTCCTCGGCGAAGCCCATGTGCCTGCCGAACGCGGCAGCCAGTGCGCTGCAGCTGATGGCGTGGCGGTAGCTGTAGCTGTCGTGGCCGCGGAGGCCTTCGACCCAGAAGAATGCATCGACGTTGCGCAGCACGCTGGCGACGAGCGGCCGCACGGCCTTTTCCACATGCTCGGCGGACAGCTCGCGGCCGGACGTCACGTCCTCGAAAATCCGGTCGAGCATCGCCGTGGCGTTGTCCCATGCCCCGTGCGCGTGCGGCAGCTCGGTGTCCATCGGCACGGCGCTGGCATAACGGGTCGACGCGTCGAAGCGCTGGGTCGATACCTGCGCGCGGGTGATCACCGACGCTTGCGGTGGCGGATCGGCCACCAGTCGCCGGGCGTCGATGTAGACGTGCTCGCAGTACGCGCTCAACGCCTGGATGCTCTCCGTGCTGGTCAGGGCGAGCCCTTGCAGCGGAAACGGGGTTTCCTCCCATGGCCGGTCGAGACGGCACACGTACATGCCGACCTGCAGGTCGGCCACGTCCATGCAGCGTTCCTCCAGCTCATAGGTCATGGGGCACACCGTGCGTGGCTGGCGTTGGGCATGATTCAAGAACTGCGGCAAGCATCGTGATCGGCCGGATCGAGGGCCGGGTCGTAATTTCTGGATCGGCGCTGTCACCCGTTTCTTTAGGGTCTGGCCGGAGCGGAAGTGCCTGATCTCATAGGGGATGCGACGAGACGGCGGGAAGCATCGAGCTGATCGCCACTCACCCGCCTCACAAAAGATGCAGAGACGGCCCCGGTCGCCGGATAGAGTTCCTTTCCCACCTCCGAACCCGGATTCCCATGCCGCTGTCGCGCCGGGAGAAGCTATGGATCGCAGTGACTGGCCTGACGGCATGCCTCGTGGGCGCGGTTGCGGCCTGTCTCGCGTTGCAGCCTGAACTGGAGGCCCAGTTCCACGGCGGCGTGCTGGACGAGGATCGGGTCTGGGTGTTCTGGCACAACGTCCGGGTGGCCGCGACCGGTTTTGTCATCGCTGGGCCGGCGGCGTTTACCGCGCTCGGCCTGTTGCCCATCCTTTTGCGCCGCCTCCTGTACCGCGCGCGCTGATCGCCGGAATCCGGGCTGCACTTTTCGCTCGGCAACGCGCCTGCGGGCGGCTTATCGCGCAAGCACCACGTGGGTGGCCAGTTCGGTGGCGACGTGCTCGGTCACCTTGAAGCCGAGGGCAGGCAGATCGAGACCGGCGAAGATGGCCTCGCCTTGTCCGAGCACGACCGGCGCGATCGCGAAATGCATCTGGTCGATGAGACCGGCCTCGAGGTACTGGCGGACGGTGCTCACGCCTCCGCCGATCTTTATGTCCTTGTCGCCCGCGGCCGCTTTCGCCTGGTCGAGCGCGTCCCGGATGCCGCCGGTGACGAAGTGGAAGGTGGTGCCGCCTTCCATGGTGAT
Organism: Frateuria sp. GZRe14; assembly: GCF_051900395.1. Lineage (NCBI taxonomy): Bacteria > Pseudomonadati > Pseudomonadota > Gammaproteobacteria > Lysobacterales > Rhodanobacteraceae > Frateuria > Frateuria sp. GZRe14. Next base: position 1,247,503 of record NZ_JBHZGJ010000001.1, read on the forward strand.
CGGGTCGCGTGGATGGTGGGTGAGCACGTAGGTGGGAGCGTGGTAGGGCGGGTTGTCGCCCCACCAGCCCTTCCACGCCTCGTCGGGCCACGGACCGCGAATGGGGCCGAACATGTTGCGGCCGAGGATGAAGGCGCCGAAGCCCGCCATCGACCGCCCGGCGTAAGCTTCGTCCGTGCCCTCCGATCCGCCGGATGCGCCTTGCATGGCCCGGAAGGTGCGGGTGCCGAAAAACCACTCGAACATGTCCGGGCCACGTTTGCCCAATGGGTTCTGCAGGCTCTGCTCGATGCCTGCACCGAAGCCGTCGATCGAAATGGAAAAGCCCGCGACGCGCACCTTGCCCATGGCATGCCTCCGTGATGAAGCCCCAGCTTACCCCGGCGAACGCCGCGACAGCCGGGGTCTGTCGACGTATCGGCGAAGCGGCGCTCCATTCGACCTGCGACGGCGGATACCGCCCATCGCGCGGGTTGTGGCCCGGTAACATGGCGAGCCTCGCACCTACGGTCTTTCCCATGCGCCTTAATCCCGCCGCCCGCCTGTTCGCTGCAACCGTGCTTTGCCTTGCCGTCGCGTTGCCTTCGGCGGCGCGCGAACACGCCGGCCCGACCATCGGGCAGCAGCGCGAGGGGGTGCTGTTCTGGAGCCAGGCGCAGCGCGAGGCGCGTTTCCCGCGGATGTACGAGATGTTTCCGAGCGACCGCGCCGCGCACGGCTCACACGTCCACGCCTTGCCGCAAGGGCGGCCGCTGTCCGCGGCCGGGAAGAAGACGGCCGCGTGGCTTGCCGATTACATGGAGCGCTACCACATCGCCGGCGTGATGGTGCTGCAGGACGGGCAGGTGCGCCTGCAACGGTATGCGAAAGGCTTCGGGCCGCAGCAACGCTGGACCTCGTTCTCGGTGGCGAAGTCGGTCACCTCGACCCTGCTCGGCATCGCCCTGCAGCAAGGTGACATCCACAGCATGGACGACACGCTGGGCACCTACATCCCGGAGCTGCGCCGCACCGCCTATGCCGACGTGACGGTGCAGCAGCTGCTGACCATGACCTCCGGCGTGCGCTGGAACGAGGATTACGCCGACGCCGGGTCGGACGTGGCGCAGATGTACCTCGGCGCCTGCGTCGACGGACAGGCGCACGTGCTCTCGTACCTGGCGAAGCTGCCGCGGCAATGGCCGGCCGGCACGCACTGGAACTACAACACCGCCGAAACCGACCTGCTCGGCATCCTGGTGCAGCGGGCCACGCACCGGTCGCTGGCCGCCTATCTTGCGCAGACGATCTGGCAGCCCTACGGCATGGCCGACGATGCGTACTGGATCAAGGACGAGTGCGATGGCAGCGATACCGGCGGCAGCGGCCTGTCGGCTACGTTGGCCGATTACGCGCGGCTGGGACAGTTCATGCTCGGCGGCGGCCGCATCGAGGGCAAACCGGTGATCGCCAGCGCATGGCTGGAGGGCGCCGTGCGCCAGCAGGCCGGCGTCGACGAACCGGATCGCGGTTACGGCTATCTCTGGTGGACGGACGCCGACGGCAGCTATGCGGCGATCGGCATCTTCGGCCAGATGGTCTATGTCGACCCCGCGCGCAAGCTGGTGATCGCCCAGGTCGGCGCGTGGCCGCAAGCCACCAGCAAGGCCCTGGTGGCTGCGCGTCGCGCGTTTGTCGCCGCGATCAAGCACGCCGTGGATGGCGAGCAGGCACGCGCCGTACCGTGAATGCCGCAGTCCGCATCGGCGCCCTGGTGCCGCTGAGCCGACCCGGCTGGATCGAGGCGGGGCGCCATGTGCTGGCCGGGCTCGAATTGGCCGTCCATGAGGTCAATGCCGCTGGCGGGATCGGCGGCCGGCCGCTCGAACTGCTCGTGCGGGATACGGCTGCCGATCCACAGCGCGCCGCCGCGGCCGTGGATGAGCTGGCCGGCTTGGGCGTGATGCGCTGGCAGGGGAGTACCACAGCGTCGCCGCGCGGGCCGCCGCTGCCCGGGCCGATGCCCTCGGCCTGCCGTTCGTCTGCTCGTCGGCGGTGCTCGATGCGCTCACCGACCAGGCGACCGACTGGGTCGCACGCCTCGCTCCGCCGCAGTCGCGCGGCTGGCAGGTCTACGCCGATTTCCTGCTGGCGGCGGGACATCGCCGCATCGCCGTGGCTGCCGAGCCGAGTGTCTACTGGGCCGCGGGCTCCCGCATCCTGCGTGACCATCTTGCGCCGCATGGCGCGACGGTGATCGATCTGGATGCGCGCACGCTCGCGCCAGCTGCCGTCGCCGATGCCGTGGTGGAACAGCGTGCGACAGCCGTGCTGCTCTTGACCGGGATCCCCGAGCCGGCCGTGTCGATCGTCAGGGCCGTTCGAGGCGATCCGCGCCTCGCCGGCGTCATGCTGGGCGCGCCGGCCGGGCAACCGGAATTCTCCTCATGGGCGCAGTGGCTGGGAGACGAGGGCAGCGCGATCCCGTTCCTGCGCTATCTGCCCGAGCGGCTCGGCCCGCTGGGTGCGCGCGTCGGGCGTCTTCTTCGCGAGCGGTTGGGCGAAACGCCTTCGTTCGTTGCGTTCGAAGGCTATGACACCATCGTCGTCCTGGCCGCCGTGCTGGGTGCTCGCGGCGCCGGCAAACGCCGGATCGTCGAGTCCTGGCCACGCGTCGCCGTCGAAGGTACCCGCGGCCCGATCCGGTTTTCGCGCACGCCGGGCATCAGCGTCTGGCAATGGGCGGAAGCACCCATCCAGGTGGTCGAGCGGGATCCGTCCGCGCCGGATCGCTTCCGGGTCCTCCATGCCGGCATGTCGGGCCCTTGACGCAGGCACACGCGTTCGTCGGTACCGATGTCAACCAGTTCTTCCACCGGAAACCGGCGCGGCCGACCGGGTTGCACAAGTCAGGCCGGGTCGGCGCGCTCGTGGAGCATCCGGCTGGCGAATGTGGCGATGCGCCGGGCTTCGATCCCGATCTCGCGCAACTGGCCGGTGGGGGAGGGAATCTGCCCGCAGTAGAAAAGTCCGGGAACGCCGGTCGGCATGCCGGTGATGCGCGGGCTGCCCTGGTTATCGAGCGTGTCCGTCGCCTGCGGCAGAAGGCGACTCAGGTCGGCGCGGAAGCCCGTCGCGAGGATCACGGCCTCGAACGGCACGGTGCGACCCTCGCCGTGCGGGTCCACGAAGGCCACGCCTTCGCGGGTGAAATGCCCGATGCCGCCGCGCACATGGATGGCGCCCTGGCGGATCCTGTCGAGCGTGCCGACATCCAGCAACGGTACGCGATGGTCTTCGGCGATCATCCGGCGTGGCCCCTTGCGCGCGATGGTCAGGCCCAGGCCGCGTGTCGGGCCGATGGCCAGGCGGATCGCCGGCGCGTTGATCGCGTCGGCCAGTCGCGGCGGCAGCCATGCCTGGCCGATCGCCCAGGTGAGGATCGGCAGACCGAGCAGGTCGCGCGGCAGGATACGCACGGGACCGCGCACCGCGAGCGTGACGTCGATGCCGGCATCGGCGAGATCCAGTGCGATCTCGCCGCCGGAATTGCCGAAGCCGACCACCAGCACGCGCTGGCCGCGATACGGTTCCGGGCGGCGGTACTCGCTGCTGTGGATCACGCTGCCGCGGTAGTCGTCCTGGCCAGGCCAGGTCGGCCGATGCGGAGCGTCGGCCCAGCCGGTGGCGACGACCACCTGGGGCGCGGCGCAACGGCCGCGCGTGGTGTCGGCATGCCACAGCCCGGCCTCGCGACGAAGCATCCGCACTTCGCAACCGAACGTGGGCGCCAGCCGGAAGTGCGCCGCGTAGTTTTCCAGGTAGGCGATCACCTGGTCCCGCGACGGGTAGCGGGGATACCCGCGCGGCATCGGCAGGCCGGGCAAGGACGAGTGCCCGCGATCGGTGTGCAGGTGCAGGCGGTCGTAGTGCCGCCGCCAGACCGGTCCCACCGTGTCCGACTTCTCCAGCAACGAGGCGCGCAAGCCTCGCTCGCCCAGTTGCGCGGCACAGGCGAGCCCGGCCGGGCCGGCGCCGATGACGATGACGTCCGCGTCGCTCATCGAACTCTCCAGCGATGACGCGCTGAAGCGTACGCCCGAACGTTACCGGGACGAACGCCGTGGCAGGCCGGAGAAACGCGAGGCGCCCTTTCCGGGTGCCTCGCAAACGATCAGTGCGTCCAGCCCAGACTGTCGGGCGAGCCATCGGGATGGGCTCGCCAGCGTACGTGGTTCTGCCCGTTGGGGCAGCCGACGCCCCTGTCTTCGGTCGCCACCGCCCCGTCGAGCGTGGTCAGGGCCGACTGATAGCAACTACCCGGGCTGTCGTTGAAGAGGTACTGCGCCTGGCTCTGCCAGTTGCTGTCCTGCTGCGTCTGAAGGTCGCGGGTGCGGCTGGAGATGAAGCTTTCACGCACACGGCTGGTGTAGGGAGCGAAACCGTTGCGGAGGTGGGTCGTGTCGAGGTTCCAGTGCTGCTCGACGCTGGCGCTTTCGTTCGTCGGTATGGTTTCGGGCGCGTCGTTATCCACGACGTGGCCGTCGGCGTTCCACAGCACCTCGAGCGGGTAGGACGCGGTCAGCGTGTTGTCGTCCAGCACCGTTCCGGCGCGCGTGCGCGTGCTGTGCTGCTGCGTCTGGCTTTCCAGCCACAGGTGCTGCCGGTAATGACGGTAGTCCGGATACTGCAGCCCGTCGAAGTAGAACGCCTGCCGGTTGAGGAAATGGCTCGTCTGGTGGACGCTCAGGTCGACCCGGCCGCGCGAGGTGTTCATGTAGCCCTCGATCGTGTAGTCGCGGTCCAGGCTCGTCGAGACGGTGGCCGTCCCGGTGTCGTCGGTCGTGCTGATCGTGTCGTCGATCAGCGGGTGCTGCTGGGTATCGAGGGTGTTGCGCGTCACGAAGCCGCTGACCAGCGTGGTGCCCTTGTCGAGGTAGACGAACAGGGTGGCGTCGGCCGTTCGGCTCAGTTCGATGCGGTGCGTGCCTGCCTCGTCGAGCCGCGGCGAGAACGGGGTCAGGTCCAGGCGATAGGGGATGTGGTTGAGCATCTGCGGCGGCTGCGCCGGTGCGTTGACGGTATGCGGGAAGTAGATGCTGAAAGCTCCGGTCAGCATGGGAAACACCGGGACGACTCCGGCGGGCGTGCCATCCAGCCGGACCAGCATTTCCGCGAAACTGCCGCCACCACAACCATTGTGTGCCGGCGAGGCAATGCCGTACTTCAGCTCGGCGCCCATCGCCAGCGCGGAGATGAACGGGAGGCCCGAGTTCTGCACCTCCTGGTCGGTGGCGCAGGTGAACCACCACGGCTGCTGGTTGTAGACGTCCAGATAGGCGCGGTCGATGTTGCGCGGAAGCGGGGGAAGCGCAGCCGGCGGCGGCAGGATGCGATACAGCGCATCGGGCGTTTTCGGCGCGGGATGCGAGGAGGAGGCTCGATAGAAGAGCAGTTGCGCGCCCAGGCTGACCTCGTCCGGGATATACGCCTCGCTGGACCAGATGTCCTGGTCCGGCGCGACGATCATCTGGCCGTTGTGCGCCTCCTCCAGCAGCGCGGTGAAGTCCGTCAAATCACGCTCGACTTCCCAGGTGGAGGTCGCGGCCGACTTGGGCAGCGTTGCTTCGTAGATCGTGAAACCGCCGAGGCGCAAGTCCGTCTTGGTCGAACCCCAGGCGCCTTTTTCCGTGACGTTCACTTTCAGCACCACCTTCGCCCACGGCCCGCTGCAGCCCGGGGGTGGCATGTAGGTGTAGTGGGAAGAGGTGGTCTCGTCCTGGATCAGGTTCACGACACACGGTTGGCCCGCCGGAACGGGCACGCGAGGGGCGACGGTGACCGGACCTGTCGAACCGACCTGCTGGGGGGTGAGGGTCGAGCTTGCCTGGGAGGCGAGCGCGGCGGTCAAGGGAACCAGCAGCGCGGCGGCGACCAGGCCACGAGAGACGGGCAGGAATTTCATGATGAATGCTCCCTGACCCCCTGAGGCGCGGGATGTTATGCGGGCGTTTGTCACGGGTGCGCATAACAGCGCCCTGCTCGCTTTGCGAAAGTTCCTGCGGGCCTTGGCACGGCGACTTCTGCACGATCACCGCGTTCCCGACGGCGATTCGCGGTGGCGTGCAAGGCCCGGCACTGCATCCGGGCGGTCGCCGTACCGTGTCGTGCATGTCGCAATTTCTTGAGGTCCGGTGTTCACCGTTTCTGGTCCGTGCGCTTTGCTCGATCGCAGATGCCAGCGCAAAGGCGGGGGCCGATCGCATTTGCTCTGGAGAACGCTCATGAAACGTCGAATCGACCCGATACTGATCGGCCTCATCGGCACGGCACTGCTGGCCACGGCGCCGGCGGCCGCGGCGGCCGCGGAGACCGTCACGCAGGCGGAACAGGACGCAGCCTGGAATTTCATGCACCACCGCGCAGGTCCACTGGTGCAGGCGGTCCGTGACGCCACGGCGAGATACCGGGACGTATCCCAGGCCGAAGCGGACGGCTACATGCCGGTGCTGGGCTGCGTCAGCGGCCCGGACATGGGCGCGATGGGCATGCATTACCTCAAGGCCAGCCTGCTCGGCGACGGCATGGTGGACGTGGCCCATCCGGAACTGCTGGTTTACGAGCCGACACACGGCGGTGGCGCACGGTTGGTGGCGGTCGAATACCTGGCGCTCGCCGATGTGTGGGACGGCGCGCATGCGGATGGGTCACCGCCGTTGCTGATGGGCCAGTTGTTCGACCACACCGACGCGCCGAACCGCTTCCGCCTGCCGGCGCATTACAGCCTCCACGTGTGGGCATGGAAGTACAACCCGCTCGGGGTCTTCTCGATGTGGAACCCGCGCGTCTCGTGCACGGCATTCACGGGCGTCTGAGAGGCCCGGCCGCGGTCGATGGCCATGCCATGGAGGCGCCCTTGCGGGCGCCTCCGGACATGTCGCGCTACGAATCGCTCGCCTCGCGGCTCACCAGATGAGGTCGTCAGGCACCGGGAACTGCTGGTAGTAGGCGTCGTCCTCGCCCGCGGGAGCCGCGGGTTCCGCGCGACCGTGGTCGAGCGCGATCAGCTGCGGGTCACGGTCGCGGATCCGGTCGGCTGCAGCGCGCGGGACCAGCTCGTAGCCTTCGCCGTAGCGCACGATCACGAGCGCGCCGCTGGCCAGCTGCGCGCGCAGCCGCTGGTCGACCAGCACGCTGGCGATGTGGTCGCCGTCGGTGAAGCGATAGGTGATGTCGCCGCCGCGTTCGACCTTGTGCGTGTCGATCATCTGGCGCGCCTGGGCCTTCTGCTCGGCGGCGCGCGACTGGGCATTCCGCTCGGCCGCCAGAGCACGGTCGCGCTCGGCACGCTCGGCCTGCAGCCGTTGCGCCTCGACCTGCTCGGCGGTGGGGGCCGCCGGTGCCTTGCCTTGGCGCTGTTTCGACTGTTCGCGCGCTACCTGGTTGACCTTGGCCTTGTTGACCAGGCCGGCCTTCAGCAGTTGTTCTTGCAGGGGATTGCGCATGGGAGGCGGTGCGGCGTTCGGAGTGGCGGATTGTAGCCCGCGCGTCATCGGCTCGGAGGCGCCGAGTCCGGTGGCGGTGAACGGTCCGCATGGCGCGACCTTGCGCTTGCGCGAGCTGTGCTAGCTAACTGCCCATGACGTATTCGCTGACCCCCGATGGTCGCTACCTGGTGGTTCGTGGCCGGCTGTGGCGTGCGGCCAATCCAGGATTGGCGCCCGAGGTGCGGGAGGCGTGGGTTCGTCGCCTCATGGCGGCGCGCCGCGCGGTCGGGCAAGCACGCCGGTCGGGGAACCACGAAGCGCTTGCGCGGGCCGGGAAGGCGGTCGACGAAGCCAAGGTGGCCCTCGGCGAGCGAGGCCCCGTTTGGTGGGAAGACGGTGCGCCCGACCTCAATCGCCATCTGGTGAAGAACAGTCCCTACGCCGCCTGGTTCGAGCGCGGCGATGGGGAGTCCGGCCTATGAACTGACGGGTGCGGGAGCCATGCGTCGTGACGCCGGCATCTTCTCGGCGTTGCGCGCAACGCGTCGTTGAGCCGGTGTCAGGAGTGGCTCCGGCCATTTGCCTGCATGATGCAGCTCCGACTCCGTCCAGGAACGCCGCATGCCCGCCAACCGCACGGTCGCGCATCCCCCGCTTGGCGTGCTGCTGCGCGAGTGGCGCGCGGCGCGCAGGCTCAGTCAGCTCGATCTGGCGCTGGCGGCGGAGGTGTCGACGCGGCACCTGAGCTGCATCGAGACCGGCAAGGCACGGGCCGGTCGGGAGGCGCTGGCGCGCATGGCGGCCGTGCTGGACATGCCGCTGCGCGAGCGCAACGCGCTGTGGCTCGCGGCCGGCTATGCGCCCGAGTGTCCCGAGCACGCGTTGGCGACGCCCGCGCTGGAGCGCATGCGCCAGGCGGTGGAGCTGATCCTGGCGCAGCAGGAACCGTACCCGGCTTTCGTGCTGGACCGGGAGTGGAACGTGTTGATGGCGAATGGCGCTGCCATGCGGGTCAACCGATGGCTCATGGACGGGCGGGAAAGCCGCCACGCCAACCTGTTGCATCAAGTGTTCGACCCGGAGGATTTCCGCGGCGTGATCGTCAACTGGTCGGAAGTGGCGGAGAAGTTCCTGCACCATCTGCATGCGCAGATCGCCGCGGCCCCCACCGATCCGCTGCCGCGCCGGATGCTCGACAGCGTGTCGGCTTATCCGGACGTGCCCAAGCTCGGCCGGGTGCATGCGGGCAGGCCGCTCGATCCGGTACTCACGCTCGTCTTTCGCCATCGCGAAGGCGAGCTGCGCTTCTTCGAAACGATCACCACGTTTTCGATGCCGCGCGACGTGACGCTGGAGGAACTGCGGGTCGAGTGCGCGTTCCCCGCCGACGAGTTCACTGCCCGGGTATGCCGTCAGCTGGCGGCGAGCGAGGCGCCTCGACCGGCTTCATGACCTCGCAGGTCATTGCCGCGCCCGAAGTGGCATCGCACGCTGATGCCACTCCCATTCTGGAACGGCATCATGCGCGAGCGCTCCCGGTTTCCGCTTTCCATTGCTCCCGCCGTCGCGGCCGCAATCCTGCTGGCCTGCGGTCCCGCCCATGGACAGGCTTCGCCCGACGCATCGACGCGTGCGCGCGAACCGTCGCCGGCCGTCGCATCGACCGCGCGGGCAGACTCCGGTCCCGAACTGCAGAGGCTGAACGCGCTGGCGGGGCATTGGACGGTCAGGCAATCGATGTGGACCGACCCGGCCAATGCGCCGGCGATTGACGTGGGCGAGGCCACGCTCACGCCGGTGCTGGGCGGACGGCACCTGCGCCAGGACTTGCGCATCGACTCGCCGACCGGTGCTTTCCGGGGCCTGGGCTACCTGGGCTACGACCTCGCCACGCGCCGTTACGACAGCCTCTGGATGGACGTCAATTTCACCGGGATGATCCTGGCGCATGGGTCCTACGATCCGTCGCGGCGCACTTACGAGCTGACCGGCGCCATGCCCGATCCGCACCACGCCGGCGCGACCCTCCCGCTGCGCGAAGTCATGCGCGTGCCGGACGCCGACCACTTCACCTACGAGTACTACGAGCACCACGACGGACGGGAAATGCTGGCCGTGCGGCTGGAGTACACGCGAAGGTGAGGAGGCCCCGCGCGTAACGTTCTTCGTTAGAGGGATGGTCAATCCGCGAGGCGCGCAATCACGATGTCGAGCAGCGCCCGCAGCCGGGCCAGCCGCCGCATGTCACGGTGGTAGCCGATCCAGGTGTCGCGGGTGGGCGGCTCCTCGCCGAGATCGATGCGCCGCAAGCCGTCGAGCGCATCGCCGAGCGGGCAGGGCAGCACCGCGAGGCCAGCGCCGCGCAGGCACATGCGCGCCTGCACGGCGCGCGCATTGCTGCGGAAGAAAACGCTCGCGTTGGGGAGCATCCGCTGCAGCCAGGCGACGTCCGGCATGTCGCTGAAGGCGGTATCCATCGTGATCAGGCCCACGCCTGCGCCGTCGCCGGCATGGGCCACCGGATGGCTCGCGGCCGCGTAGACGCCGTAGGGCATGCGCAGCAATTTGCGCGAGACGATGTCCGGTTCGTCGAAGGGCTGGATGCGGAAAGCCAGGTCGGCCTCGCGGCGCGAGAGGCTGAAGAAGCGCGAGTCAGTGAGCAACTCGATCACCACGCGCGGGTGGCGCTGGGAAAATTCGGCGAGGACGGGTGCCAGCAGGTACTCGGCGAACCAGTCCGAAGCGGTGATCCGCAGCATGCCGTCCAGCTGCTTTTCCTGCCCGGTGAGTTGTCGCTGCAGGGCGAGCGCCTCCTCCTCCATGCGCTCGGCATGGGGAAGAACGGCGGCGCCTTCGTCGGTCAGCACGAAGCCGCTCCTGGTCCGCTGGAACAAGCGGTGCCCGACCGCGTGCTCCAGGGCCTGCAGCCGACGTCCCATGGTCGGCTGGGTTTGTCCCAGCTTGCGCGCGGCAGCACCGAGCGTGCCTTCGCGCGCGATGGCCAGGAAAACGCGCAGGTCGCTCCATTCCATCCCGGTTCTCTCCGGTCGCAGGCAGGACCGGTTGCCATGCAATTATGCATGACGCGTATGCGCTTATCTGGATTTCCAAACGAATTTGTCGGGCGTAGCTTGGCGCCACCTCATCGAACGCCGAGCCTCCCATGACCACTTCTCCCACCATGCAAGCCGCCGTGCTGGAAAGCCATGGCGCTCCATTCCGGCTGGCCTCCATCGCCCGTCCCGTGCCCCAGGCGGGACAGGTGCTGGTGCGAATCATGGCCAGCGGCATCAATCCCCTGGATTTGAAGATCCGCGCCGGAGCCGCCGAGCATGCACGTCACCCGCTGCCTGCGATCCTGGGTATCGATCTGGCGGGCATCGTGGCCGCCACCGGGCCGGGCGTCACCGGCTTCCGCGTCGGCGACGAGGTGTACGGCATGACCGGCGGCGTGGGTGGCGTGCAGGGTTCGCTGGCCGAATATGCCGCGGTGGACGCGGACCTGCTCGCGTTGAAGCCGGCGCATTTCAGCATGCGCGAGGCGGCGTCGCTGCCGCTGGTGTTCATCACCGCCTGGGAAGGGCTGGTCGATCGCGCCCGCGTCAGGGCAGGCCAGACCGTACTGGTACAGGGCGGGGCTGGCGGCGTGGGAAGCATGGCCGTCCAGATCGCGCGTGCCTTCGACGCGCAGGTCTTCGCCACCGAGGGGCCCGCGCATGCCGACATCGTTCGCCAGCTTGGCGCCACGCCGATCGACTACACGCAGATGCAGGTCGAGGACTATGTGGCCGCCCATACTGCGGGGCGCGGTTTCGACGTGGTGTTCGATACCGCCGGCGGCGCGAGCCTGGACGCCTCCTTCAAGGCGGTCGCACGGTTCGGCCACGTGGTCAGTTCGCTGGGATGGGGCACCCACGCGCTGGCGCCCCTCTCGTTCCGGGCGGCGACCTATTCGGGCGTGTTCACCCTGTTGCCGCTGCTGACAGGCGAAGGCAGGGCGCACCACGGCGACATCCTGCGCGAAGCGACCTGCCTCGCCGAGGCCGGGCGGGTCAGGCCGCGGCTGGATGCCCGGACGTTCGACCTGGCGACATTGGACGATGCCTATGCGCTGATCGAGCAACGGCAGGCGCTGGGCAAGGTCGTGGTAGATATCGACGGGTGAGGCGCGGTCGCGAGGCTTTTGGCACCGCTTGGCGACGCATTCCCCTCCCGCACGCAGGTCAGAAGACGGGTTGAGGTCGCCGTGGCGACGCGTTGCGACGGCTGCATCACGGTGCATACCGGCGAAGCCTTGAAGCGCGGCGACTCGCGCGGGGAGATGCCGAAGCGCTCGGCGTCGCCGTCGAGCTCAACACCGGTCCGGCGTTTGGTGTACTCCGCGCGTCATGGATGCGGTGAGCGAGCACAGCGCGGGTTAGCCCGACCTGTACCATCGCGTCGCCCGGGCAGCTACCCGGCGTGTACGTTGGGAGACAGGACGGGCGGCTGCGCGGTGCTCCCGCAGATACACATTCCAAGGACATGGCCATGAACGAACCCTCCCCTATCCGCAACGTTTCCGACACGGCGCTCTGGGTCACGATCTACCGCGCGATGGAGAGCGAGCGGCCGGACCGGATCTTCAACGACCCCTATGCACGCAAACTCGGCGGCGAGCGCGGCGAGGCGATCGTGCGTGCGATGCCCAGGGGCGCGGCGACCGCATGGCCAATGATCGTGCGCACCGCAGTGATGGACGAGATCGTGCTGCGTTGCGTGGCCGACGGTGCAACGACCGTGCTCAACCTTGCCGCCGGGCTGGATGCACGGCCCTGGCGCCTCGACCTGCCGGCGTCGCTGCGCTGGCTGCACGTGGACATGCCCGACATGGTCCGCTACTTCCGCGAGCAGATGACGAGCGCGGTACCGCGTTGCAAGGTCGAGTTCGTGGCTGCCGATCTGCGCGAGGCCGAGGCCCGCCGCGCATTGTTCGAGGGCGCCGCCGCGCACGGCCCCGTGTTGGTGATCAGCGAAGGTTTGCTGGTGTATCTCACGCCCGCCGAGGTCGGCGCGCTGGCGCGCGATCTGCACGAAGTGGCGCGTGCGCGGTGGTGGCTGATGGACATTGGATCTCCGCGCCTGCGCAAGTTCATCGAGCGCAGTCGCTGGACCAGCCGGCTGCAGCATGCGCCGATGCACTTCTTTCCCGAGGAAGGCACGACGTTCTTCGCGCCCTACGGCTGGCGCGAGATCGGGTTCCGATCGACCTGGGACGAGTCGTTCCGGCTAAAGCGCACCATGCGCGGAGCATGGTTTTTCAAGCTGCTGTCCAGGCTGCAACCGGCCGCGCAGGTGGAGGCGGGCCGGCGCATGTCCGGGATCGCGTTGCTGGAGTCCCGCTGACGCGCAGCGGCAGGGGCGCGCGTCGCCCGGGGAGCAGGCGACTAGCGCTTCATTCAATGCTTCAAGGCCCGCTCGACGTCGTCGGCCATGACCCCCACGCGAGCCACGGCGGCGCGCAGCTCATCTTCGCTGACGCCCCACTTGTCGGCCCAGTAGCGGGCTTCGTAGTCCTCGTTCACGTTGACCCGGGTGCGGTCGGCGGGCCCGCGGTTGTTCAGGTTGTCGCTCATGGCTTGCTCCCGATGGGCTGTCCTGCGCGGGTTGTGGCACCCGCGCGGTGAAAGGGCGGTGGAACCGGAGTGGTCGCCTGTTCCTCGCGTTCATGCGGATGCAGCGATAGCGTCCGGGATGGCGGGCTCGCGGCTTCACCCGTTGCTGAACACGCAGGACTAAGCTGCCGGAACCGCGGCGTACACCGCTTACCGGAGGCGTGTCATGGCAAAGCAATCCATTCGTTGGGCAACGGCGTTCGTGTTTGCGCTCGCCTTGCCACTGGCGGCTCATTCGCACCCGGGCATGGCCGCTACGAAAGAGGTCAAGACGGCCGCCGCACACGCGGGCATGGCGATGGGCGCGGCAGACCTGAAGATGGCCAAGGCCCATCTGCAGCACGTCGTCAATTGCCTGGTCGGGCCCTCCGGCGACGGCTACGACGCGCAGGCCGAAAACCCGTGCAAGGGCATGGGGCAGGGCGCCATCGTCGATGCCAAGGACGATGCCGCACGAGTGTCGCGATTGCAGGCGGCGGCGATGCAGGCGAAGGAAGGAACGAATGCAAGCTCGGTGGACGAAGCCCACGCGAGCGCGCAAAAGGTCATGTCCAGCCTTCAGGCGGACCAGGGGCCCGCGAGCTGACGCTCAGGCAACGGGCGCGAGTCGGCCGTGATTCGGGCGCGCCGGCGTTGTCCTCGCAAGTGTCGCGTCCCACGCAGCCACTGCAAAACGCAGTGGCTGCGTTTTTGGTAGGGAAGGAACGGTGCCGGCGTCCATCAGGCTCCCGACGGACGTCTTTACGGCTGGAACCACGCACCAGCTTTCGCGGATCCCATCGGTCATGGGCCTGGCGTTGTTTGTCGGGGAGGCCCGACGATCTGCGCGACCGGTCGTTGGCGCTCCTGCGTGACTATTGGCCCGCTTGCGCGGCCGGGTCCGCGCCTAGAATCGGGCGCCAGCCCTTACCGGAATGCCGCCATGCCACGCTTTCTCCGCCGCGCTCTGCTGGTGCTCGCCGGGCTGGTCCTCGTCACTGCCGGGTTCGACGCGGCCACCTACGACGCGCGCGCCTGGCAGGCCGATTACGCTCGCCTCAAGCAGGACATGGCACAGGGCTACGCGAACCTGGACTGGATCGCTGCGCACCGCAGCCTGGACCTGGCCGCGCTCGACCGGCGGACCACGGCTGCGCTCGATGGCGCGCATTCGCACGTGCGCGCGTTCCTGGCGCTGCGCCGGTTCGCCCGGGCCTTCAACGATCCGCATCTGCGACTCGTGCCGGGGGAGCGACCCGTCATGCCCGCAGCGGCGGTGGCCGATGCCGCTCCTGCCTCCGCCGCTGCGGCGGTCGAGGCCGATCCGCCAGCGGGCAAGGACTGCGCCGCCGCCGGATACGAGGAGGGCGACCATGCGTTCCACTTTCCCTTCGCCGGTCTGGCGGGCTGGACTCCCATGCGCACGGGCGATTTCCCGACCGGCATGCTGGGCGATCTCGGCGTGTTGCGCATCGCGCAGTTCGGCGAGGACGCCTACGCCACGGCCTGCCGGCAGGTATTTCGTCCGGGCATTGGCGGGCGGGAACTGCAGCTGGCGGTACGCGAGCTGGAGGGGCGCCGACTGGTGGAGGCCATCGGCGAACTGCGGGCGCGCGGTGCACGCCGACTGCTGGTGGACGTCTCGGGCAATGGGGGTGGCAGCGAGTGGGTGACCGAGGTGGTCGCGCTGTTGACCGACCGGTCGTTGTCGCGCGCGCAGCCGCGGCGTGTCGCGCCTGCGTGCGACCGCTCGATCGTGTGGCGAGGCGCCGCCGCGCCGTGCCCGGTACTGGAGCCCGAGGGCGAGCGACTCACCCTGCAGGGCAGGGGTGTATGGACCGGGCCGGTGTGGATCCTCGCCGATCACCATACCGCATCGGCATCGGAGGACTTCGTCGCCTGGCTGCAGCAGAACAAGGTCGCACGCGTGCTTGGCCAGACCACCGCCGGCGCGGGTTGCGGCTACGTCAACGGCGGTGGCCGCACGCGGCTGCGAGCCAGTCCTTTCGACGTGCGCATGCCGAACTGCGCGCGCTTCCTGGACAACGGCACGAACGAGATCGAGGGCATTGCGCCGGATGTAGTGCTGCCGATGGAAGGGGACGCCACCGACCAGGCGCGCGCGCTGGTTGCTGCGATATCACGATGAGGCGGGAACGCCGAAGTACGACGGGGTGGCCGTGAGCGGCCGGACTCAGCGCTTGCCCTTGGCCTCGAGCATAGCCTTGAGGTCGGCGAACGGGTTGCCGGTGGCGGGGGCCTGCTCGACAGGTTCGTAGCCGGCACCGCGTACGTGATCGATGTAGCGGGAGTGCTCGTTGTCGTGGCAGTACACGCACAGGAGTTCCCAGTTGCTGCCATCGGGCGGATTGAAATCGTGGTCGTGGTTGCGGTGGTGCACCGTCAGCTCGCGCAGATTGGTGCGGGTGAACTCGCGCCCGCAGCGGCCACACACCCACGGATACATCTTCAGCGCACGTTCGCGGTAGCCGAGTTCGCGCTGTTCGGCGGCGCGCCGGGCCTCGGCCACGATGCGGTCGAGTTTGGCGGAGTCAGGCGTGCGTTGGCTCATGGCGGGATCCCGTGGCGGTTCGGTCGGCATTATCGCGTGTGCGGGTGCTGGCTGCCGCGTCATCGTCGACCGGTTCGGGGACTGCGTCAGCGTGAGCCTGCGGCCCGGGCGACAACCGGAGAGGTCGTGTCCGGGTGCTTGCTGGAGGGGCGCCTGCCGGCTGAGCCACAATGGCGCGTTCCGTCACAAGGACCACAGCATGATTTACCTCTGGATCAAGTCCTTCCACCTGCTCTTCGTCATCGCCTGGATGGCGACGGTTTTCTACCTGCCGCGCATTCTCGTCAACCTCGCCGAGGCCGGCGACGATGCGGCCGTGCGGGAGCGGCTGCTGCTGATGGGGCGGCGGTTGTACAAGTTCGGCCACAACATGTTCGGCGTCGCGTTCCTGTTCGGCCTGGTGCTGTGGCAGGGCTGGCGGCTGTTTCCCGCGACCTTGCCTAACGTGGCGTCGGGCATGCACTGGATCGATGCCAAGCTTGGACTGGTGGCCTTGTTGCTGGCCTATTTCGTGGTCGTGGGGCGGATGTTGAAGCACTGCGGGAAAGGCGGCGCGTTGCCTTCGCCGTTGGTCTTGCGCTGGCTCAACGAACTGCCGGTCCTGCTGTTGCTGGGGGTGATTTTCCTGGTGCTGGCCAAGCCTTTCTGATTCGAACCGATAACCCATTGCAACGCATTCGCTGCCCCGTGCGGTGATCACGCGCGTCCATGACTTTTCTCGACCGCCGGTTTACGTTCGCGGGTGTCTAATCGTCAACCGGTGCATTGGTGTCCGGGTGCACTTTTCGGTCCGCTAGACCGACGTAGGTCCTGACATACCAGCGAGCGCTGGCGCGTTGTGGCAGCACGAGCGTTTCAGGTATTGCAGATTTTCCAAGCTTGCTCGGCGGTTCCATTCCGCGTTCATCGCGGAGCGCGTTCCTTTGTCGCAAAAAAAACTGGAGACGCGGCCACGGCGCCTCCCGGCGGCTTTGCCGTTGGTGTCGCGGCCGTACCATCGGGCGGCCGGGCCTTGGTGTCGAAGAATGCCAGGGCATGACTGGGGCGGCGGCGGGGCCTAATCCGCGGCGCTAACGCCGCATGCTGGCCTTGCCGTTGCGGCAGCCGGTTCTCCCCGGATCGACCCCCATGAACATCTACCAGCCTGCCACGTTCGAAGATTTGGACCAGGCACGCCGCGTGCGCGCGCGCCATGCATTGCTCGCTGCCGCGGCACCCGCCGCGTTGGCGATCCTGGAAGTCTTCCATCCGCATCCAGGCCACCACCTGCTTGCCATGGACGTCCGAACATGGCTGATCGTGCACTACATCCAGTTGCCGCTATTCGCTCTGGCCGCGTTTTCGGTGGCAACGCTGGTGAACGCACAGGCCGGTGTTGCGGCGAAGCTCTGCCGGGCGGCGCTGTTTGTGTTCGCCCTGTGCTTCGTGGTTTTCGATACTGCCGCCGGACTGGTGGTGGGCAGTCTGGTGGAGGCGGCACACGCCTCCGGGAAGCCGGGTGCGTGGCAGGCGCCGATCGATGTCGTCTGGATGCATCCGGTATTCGGTGGAACCAACCATCCACTGTTGGCGCTGATCGGACGGCTTTCATTGTCCGTTGGCGCCGCGTCGGCCGCGCTGTCGCTGTACCGGGCCGGCCGCGCCTGGCAGCCGGCACTTCTGCTGGCGCTGTCCGGTTGCGTGATGTACGTGTTTCCCGGTCACTCCTGGCCGGGCGGGCCGCTGACCTTCGGCGGCATGGCGGTGGCCATCGCCTGGCTGCACTGGGCGCGGCCCCACATGACGCTGGAGCAGTGGGGGCTTCCGGGCATGGGCAGGAACGGGCCCCGGTAGCCAGGTTGCGTTCGCGACGTAGCGGGTCAGCGCCCGTGGTACTCGCGATACCACTTCACGAAGCGTGCGACGCCATCCTCGATCGAAGTGCCCGGCGCATAACCGACGTCGCGGCGCAGGGCGGAGACATCGGCCCAGGTGTCGGGGACGTCGCCCGGCTGCATGGGCAGCAGGTTCTTCCCGACGGTGGCGCCGAGGTTCTGTTCCAGGAGCTCGATGAAGCGCAGCAGCTGCACGGGCTGGTCGTTGCCGATGTTGTACACGCGGTAGGGCGCGCTGGACGTGCCGGGATTGGGTTGTTCCGGATCGTAGGACGGGTCGGGCTGGGCCGGGTGATCGAGCGTGCGGATGACGCCCTCGACGATGTCGTCGATGTAGGTGAAGTCGCGGCTGTGGTTGCCGAAGTTGAAGACGTCGATCGGCTCGCCGCGGCTGATGCGGTCGGCGAACAGCATCGGTGACATGTCGGGCCGGCCCCAGGGTCCGTACACGGTGAAGAAGCGCAACCCGGTGGTGGGCAGGCCGTAAAGATGGCTGTAACTGTGCGCCATCAATTCGTTGGCCTTCTTGCTGGCGGCGTACAGGCTGACGGGATGGTCGACGGCATCTTCCACCGCGAAAGGCATCTTGCGATTGGCACCGTAGACGGAGCTGGAGGAGGCGTAGACCAGGTGCTCGACCTTGCCGTGGCGGCAGCCCTCCAGGATGTTGAGGAAACCATCCAGGTTGCTGCGTACGTAGGCGCGCGGATTCTTCAGGGAGTAACGCACGCCGGCTTGTGCGGCCAGGTTCACCACGCGCTGCGGCTGGAACGTCGCGAAGGCGCGGTCGACCGCTTCGGCATCGGCCAGGTCCGCGCGCAGGTGCGTGTACGCACGGTGGTCGGCGAACTGCGCCAGGCGCGCTTCCTTCAACGACGGGTCGTAGTAGTCGTTGTGGTTGTCGATGCCGAAGACTTCGTCGCCGCGCGCGAGCAGGCGCTGGGCGAGTGCGGCGCCGATGAAGCCGGCGGTGCCGGTGACGAGGATACGCATCCGTTACGGTTCCTGTTTAGGACGGGGCATTCTAGCGGGCTGGGGCGTGAGGGGCGGGCGCAGGTGCATGAGCTCCTACCATTTTGTAAGAGCGGCCCCGGGCGGGACCGTCGTCGGCAAGTCGCCGACTGGCGCGGACATGGCGATCGCGCCCAAGGGCGCTCCTGCGGGGGATTCTCGGCTAGACTAAGGGCCTGATTGGTTCGAGGTGGCCCGCGCGTAAGCGCCGGTCGAGCGTGCGACATGGCAACTACCGCTTTCCATCGCTGACCTCCCGACGCCTTTGTTCCGTTGCACAAAAGGGCGTTTCGCCCTTTTTTGATTTTCCGGGGTTCCATCCATGATCGAAGTGACTCTCCCGGACGGCAGCAAGAAGCCGTTCGACCATTCCGTGACCGTCCAGGACGTGGCCGCCTCCATCGGCGCCGGCCTGGCCAAGGCGACGCTCGCCGGCAAGGTGGACGGCAAGCTGGTGGACGCCAGCTTCCCGATCGACCATGACGCCCGCGTGGAGATCGTCACCGAGAAGAGTCCCGAGGCGCTGGAGATCCTGCGCCATTCCACCGCGCACCTGCTGGCGCAGGCGGTGCAGCGCCTTTACCCCGGCGCGCAGGTCACCATCGGGCCGGTGATCGAGAACGGCTTCTACTACGACTTCGCCTACGAGCGCCCCTTCACGCCCGACGATCTGGCGAAGATCGAGGCGGAGATGGAGAAGATCGTCAAGGAGGCACTGCCGGTTTCGCGCTCGGTGAAGTCGCGCGATGAGGCGGTGACGTTCTTCCGTGATCTGGGCGAGGTCTACAAGGCCGAGATCATCGAGTCGATCCCGGCCAACGAAGAGCTCTCGCTCTATACCCAGGGCGACTTCACCGACCTGTGCCGCGGCCCGCACGTGCCCAATACGGCCAAGCTTCGGTCCTTCAAACTGATGAAGGTCGCCGGCGCCTATTGGCGCGGCGACAGCAACAACGCGATGCTGACCCGCGTCTACGGCACCGCCTGGCTCAACGACAAGGACCTCAAGGCCTACCTGCACCAGCTGGAGGAGGCCGAGAAGCGCGACCACCGCAAGATCGGCAAGGCCCTGGACCTGTTCCACCAGCAGGAAGAAAGCCCCGGCATGGTGTTCTGGCACCCCAACGGGTGGGCGATCTGGCAGCAGGTCGAGCAGTACATGCGCCGCGTGTACCGCAAGAGCGGGTACCAGGAAGTGCGCTGCCCGCAGGTGCTGGACGTGTCGCTGTGGAAGAAGTCCGGCCACTGGGACAACTACGCGGAGAACATGTTCTTCACCGAGTCGGAGAAGCACACCTACGCGCTCAAGCCGATGAACTGCCCCGGCCACGTGCAGATCTTCAACACCGGCCTGCACAGCTACCGCGAGCTGCCGATCCGCTACGGCGAGTTCGGTGGCTGCCACCGCAACGAGCCCTCGGGCGCGCTGCACGGGATCATGCGCGTGCGCGCCTTCACCCAGGACGACGGCCATATCTTCTGCACGCCTGAGCAGATCGAGCCTGAGGTCACCGCCTTCCACCAGCAGGCCATGCAGGTGTATGGCGACTTCGGTTTCCAGGACATCGCACTGAAGATCGCGCTGCGCCCGGACAAGCGCATCGGTTCGGACGAAGTGTGGGATCGCGCCGAGGACGCGCTGCGCAAGGCGCTTTCGGCCGCCGGCGTGCAGTGGGAGGAGCTGCCCGGCGAGGGCGCTTTCTACGGCCCCAAGATCGAGTACCACATGAAGGATTCGATCGGCCGCGCCTGGCAGGTCGGCACCATGCAGGTCGACTTCATGATGCCCGAGCGCCTGGGCGCCGAGTACGTGGACGAGGCCTCGCAGAAGCGCCACCCGGTCATGCTGCATCGCGCCATCGTGGGTTCGATGGAGCGTTTCATCGGCATCCTGATCGAACACCACGCCGGCAACCTGCCGGCCTGGTTGGCGCCGGTGCAGGCGGCGGTGTTTTCCATCACCGACGCCCAGGCCGGTTATGTCCGCGAGGTGACGCAAGCCCTTGTCGACAAAGGCTTCCGCGCCCAGGCCGATTTGCGCAATGAAAAGGTCGGCTATAAAATCCGCGAGCATACGTTGCAGAAGGTCCCTTATCTCCTCGTGGTCGGTGACCGCGAGAAGGAAGCGGGGGCCGTTTCCGTGCGTACCCGTTCGGGCGAGGATCTGGGCAGCATGCCGCTGGCCGACTTCGTCGAACGACTTCAGGCCGAAACGCGGCGTTGATGTTCGCCGTGGCCTAATTCAATAACTCTTCTGGAGGATAGTGGTATCGCTACCACCGACAACAAGGGCAACCGCCGTAACCTCGAAATCCGCGTGCCGCGCGTGCGCGTGATCGGCGCCGACTCGGAACAGCTGGGCATCCTGACCCGCGACGAGGCGCTGGCCATGGCGCAGGAAGCGGGCATGGATCTGGTCGAGATCCAGCCCAACGGCGACCCCCCGGTCTGCCGCATCATGGATTACGGCAAGTTCAAGTTCGAAGCCCAGAAGAAGGCCCAGGCCGCCAAGAAGAAGCAGAAGCAGGTCGAGATCAAGGAAGTGAAGTTCCGCCCGGTGACGGACGTGGGCGACTACCAGATCAAGCTGCGCAACATGCTTCGCTTCCTGGAAGAGGGCGACAAGGTCAAGGTCACGATCCGCTTCCGCGGCCGCGAGATGTCCCACCAGGACCTCGGCCAGAACCTGGCCCGGAAGATCCAGGAGGACGTCGGCGACAACGGTCAGGTGGAATCCTTCCCCAGGCTGGAAGGACGCCAGATGGTCATGATGATCGGACCGAAGAAAAAGCAGTAACGAAAAAGGCGGCCTCGATGGCCGCCTTTTCTTTGCCTCCCTTTTGAACCCTCTCCAGGGTGGGGAGAGGGAGCAGACCGCGCGCGCCTCAGCTTTCGAAGCGCACAAGCACCGCGTCCGCTTCGACGAACTCGCCCTGCGTCGCACTGACGCTCTCGATGGTGCCGGCGCGCGGCGCCTTGAGCGCCAGCTCCATCTTCATCGCTTCCATCACCAGCAGCTCCTGGCCCTCCTCGACGCTGTCGCCGGGCTTGGCCTTGACCAGCACGATGCGGCCGGGCATCGGGGCGACGATCTGGTTGCCGCCGGCGCTTTCGGTCGACGCCCAGGCGAAGGCGGGGGCGCGCACGAAGCGGTAGCGGCGGCCGGCGGCGTCGTGCAGCAGGACGCGGCTGTCGTCGACCAGCGCACCCAGGCGCTGGGCCTCGCCGTCGAAACGGGCGCTCAGTGCATCCGCTTCCAGGCGTGCGCCGTGGACGTCGCAGGCGGCCTCGCCGTGTTCCAGCCGGTAGTCGCCGCCATGACCGTGGGCCGCGATTTCGTAACGCTGCTCATGGAGCGACAGCGCTACCACGCGCTTGCCGGCGTGGCCGATGCGCCAGGCATCGGCGCTGGCCCAAGGGGAATGAGGGTCGGCTGCGTTGGACGATACGCTGCGTTCTTCCTGCAGCAGCGCCGCGGTCGCGGCGGCGAACAGCACTCGGCCGGCCGGCGGCGCTTCGCCCTGGAGGAACTCGTCCAGATGGCGGTCGAGGTAGCCGGTGTCGATGCGTCCCTCGACCACCGACGGGTGTCGCGCCAGCCGCTCGAGGAAGGCGATATTGGATTTCGGACCCACGATCTCGCATTGGGCCAGCGCCTGGCGCAGGCGTTCCAGCGCCTGCGGACGGTCGGCGTCCCAGACGATCAGCTTGGCGATCATGGGGTCGTAGAAGATGGTGACGGTGTCGCCCTCGACCACGCCGCCATCGATGCGCACGTGCTTCGACGGCGAAGGCAGGCGTAGCCGCAGCAGCTTGCCGGAACCTGGCAGGAAGTTCTGCTCCGGATCCTCGGCGTAAAGGCGCACCTCGATCGCGTGGCCGTGCGCCTTGACCTGCTCCTGCCTCAGCGGCAGCGGCTGGCCGGCGGCGACCCGCAGCTGCCACTCGACCAGGTCCAGGCCCAGCGTCTCCTCGGTGACCGGATGCTCGACCTGCAGGCGCGTGTTCATCTCCATGAAAAAGAACTCGCCATCCGCGCCGACGATGAACTCCACCGTGCCGGCGCCGACGTAATCGACCGCCTTTGCGGAGGCCACCGCGGCCTCGCCCATGGCGCGACGGCGCTCCGGGGTGAGGAAAGGCGAGGGCGTTTCTTCCAGGACCTTCTGGTAGCGGCGCTGGGAGGAACACTCGCGCTCGTTCAGATGGATCACGTTGCCGTGCGAGTCGCCGAATACCTGGAACTCGATGTGCCGCGGGTGCTCGACGTAGCGTTCCAGGATCACCCGCGTGTCGCCGAAGGCATTGGCCGCCTCGCGCTGGGCCGAGGCCAGCGCGTCGGCGAACTCGTCCTCGCCGCGCACGATGCGCATGCCCTTGCCGCCACCGCCGGCCGCGGCCTTGATCATCAGCGGGAAGCCGGTCTTGCGCGCCTGCTCGGCGAGGTGCGGGGGTTCCTGGTTCTCGCCGTGGTAGCCCGGGACCAGCGGCACGGCGTGCTTTTCCATCAGCGCCTTGGCCGCCGCCTTGGAACCCATCGCGTCGATGCTTTCGGGCTTGGGGCCGATGAACACGATGCCCGCCTCGACACAGGCGCGGGCGAAACCGGTGTTCTCCGACAGGAAGCCGTAGCCAGGATGGATCGCCTGCGCGCCGGTGCTCTTCGCTACTTCCAGAATGGCATCGCCACGCAGGTAGGAGTCAGCCGGGCGCGGGCCGCCGATCGGCCAGGCCTCGTCGGCCAGCCGCACGTGCTGGGCGTCCTTGTCGGCCTCCGAATACACCGCGATGGTGTGGATGCCAAGGCGCCGGCAGGTGCGGATCACGCGGCAGGCGATCTCGCCGCGGTTGGCAATCAGTACGCGCTCGAACATGCAGGGTCGGTCCCGAGTCGATGCAAAGCCCGCGAAATTAACAGATAAGACGTGTGTAGCCGATGCGCAGCGCAGCACGAGGCTGGCCGGGGAGGGCTATCATTGTCGGTCGCCGCCAGGCTTTCCCTGCAGGAGCGCCCTTGGGCGCGACCGGGGGCTCGGCGGTCGCGCCCGAGGGCGCTCCTGCAAAAGGCCCTGCGAGACACGCTTTGAAGAAGTCCGATTTCGATTTCGACCTGCCGCCCGAACTGATCGCCCAGGCACCGCTGCCGGAGCGATCGGCCAGTCGGCTTCTGTGGATGGACCCGGCCGCCGGCACGCTGGAAGACAGACGGTTCCGCGAACTGCCGTCCTTCCTGCGCCCCGGTGATTTGCTGGTGTTCAACGACACCCGCGTGCTGCCGGCGCGGCTTTACGGGCGCAAGGAATCCGGTGGCGCGGTGGAGATCCTGATCGAACGCGTCACCGGCGCGCACGAGGCCACCGTGCAGCTCGGCGTGAGCAAGAAACCGAAGGAAGGCGGCCGGATCGAGCTTGGCGACGGTAGCCATGCCACGGTGCTGGGTCGCGACGGTGCGTTCTTCAAGCTGCGCTTCGAATCGTCCGAGCCGCTGGAAAAGCTGCTCTCGAAATTGGGCGAGATGCCGCTGCCGCCCTACATCCAGCGCCATGCCGATGCCGCCGACATGGAGCGCTACCAGACCGTCTATGCCCGCGAGCCAGGCGCCGTGGCCGCGCCCACCGCCGGCCTGCACTTCGACGAACCGCTGCTCGAGCGCCTGCGCGAGCTGGGCGTGGACACCGGCTACGTCACGTTGCACGTGGGCGCCGGTACCTTCCAGCCCGTGCGCGTGGAGGACATCCACCAGCACACGATGCACCGCGAATGGCTCAACGTGGGCGCCGCGCTGGTGGAGAAGATGCGTCGAACGCGCGCGGCCGGCGGGCGGGTGATCGCGGTGGGCACCACCGTGGTGCGGGCCCTGGAAAGCGCCACGATCGACGGGCAGGTGCATCCGTTCGCCGGCGAAACCCAGATCTTCATTTTCCCGGGCTACCGCATCACCAGCATCGACGGCCTGATCACCAATTTCCACCTGCCGCAGTCGACGCTGCTGATGCTGGTGTCGGCGCTGGCCGGACGGGAGTTCGTGCTGGAGGCGTACCGGCATGCGGTGCGGGAGCGGTACCGGTTCTTCTCCTATGGCGATGCGATGCTGATCCTGCCGCGCGCCTAGGCCCTCTCCCCGAGGGAAGAGGGAGCAGGCGCGTGGCAATGCGATAATGCCGCGATGACTTCCATGACTTTCGAACTGCTGGCCCGCGACGGCGCGGCCCGCCGCGGCCGCCTGGCCTTCGGCCGTGGCACCGTCGAGACGCCCGCCTTCATGCCCGTGGGCACCTACGGCTCGGTCAAGGCGATGACCCCGCGCGACCTCACGGAACTTGGCACCGAGATCATCCTGGGGAACACCTTTCATCTCTACCTGCGCCCGGGCCTGGAGATCGTGGAAAAGTTCGGCGGCCTGCATCGCTTCATCGGCTGGGACAAGCCGATGCTCACCGACTCGGGCGGCTTCCAGGTCTTCTCCCTGGCGCACAAGCGCAAGCTCGCCGAGGACGGGGTGACTTTCGCCTCGCCGGTGGACGGCTCGAAGGTGTTCCTGTCGCCCGAGGTGTCGATGAAGATCCAGACGGTGCTGGATTCGGACATCGCCATGATCTTCGACGAGTGCACGCCTTATCCGGCCACGGAGAAGCAGGCCGCGGACTCGATGGAGATGTCGCTGCGCTGGGCGGAACGCTCGCGCCGCGCGTTCGACGAGCTGCAACGTGCCCGTTCAAAGCCGCCCAATGCCCTGTTCGGCATCGTGCAGGGCGGCGTGTACGAACCGCTGCGCCGCCGTTCGGCGGAGGGCCTGGTCGGCATCGGCTTCGACGGCTACGCGGTCGGCGGCCTGGCCGTGGGCGAGCCGGAGGCCGAGCGCAATCACACGCTGGACTTCACCGTAGGCCTGTTGCCCCAGGACAAGCCGCGCTACCTCATGGGCGTGGGCCGGCCCGAGGACATCGTCGAGGCGGTACGCCGCGGCATCGACATGTTCGACTGCGTGATGCCCACCCGCAACGCACGAAACGGCTTCCTGTTCGTGCCCGAGGGCACCCTGCGCATCCGCAACGCCAAGTACGCCGACGACACCCGCGTGATCGAGGATGGCTGCGACTGCTATGCCTGTGCCAACGGCTTCAGTCGCGCCTACCTGCGCCATCTCGACCGGTGCAACGAGATACTGGCCAGCCAATTGGCCACGCACCACAACCTGCGCCACTACCAGCGGCTGATGGCCGAGCTGCGCGAGGCGATCGCCACCGGGGCACTGGAAAGCTTCGTTGCCGCGTTCTACGCCCGCCGCCAGGGCGCCGCGGCATAGGATCCCTTGCAGGAGCGCCCTTGTGCGCGACCGCCATGTCGGCCGAGCCTCCGACCCTCGGTGGATGGATGTGCGGTCGCGTCCAAGGGCGCTCCTGCAAGGTCGACGCGCGCCGGCCGGAACTTCCCTTCAGGCCTGCTTACCAAGGCGCGGAGCTTGCAAACGCCGGTCCGCGCCGCCATGCAGGAACGCGTGAAGCCGCCGTGCATGCCCTTGGGGTGCATGGCATAATCCAAGACCTTTTTCTGGCGCGGACGGGAATTTCCTGTCCACGCCGCTACTTGCAGGATGAAACGATGAGCCTTCCGATGTCCCTGGTGATCGCCCAGGCTGCTCCCGCCGCTGCACCGGGCAACCCGCTTTTCAGCTTCCTGCCGCTGATCGCACTCTTCGTCATCTTCTATTTCCTGATGATCCGGCCGCAGATGAAGCGCCAGAAGGAGCACCGCAACATGGTCACGGCGCTGGCCAAGGGCGACGAAGTCGTCAGCAACGGCGGCATCGCCGGACGCGTGGAAGAGGTGGGCGAAAGCTTCCTGACCGTCGAGATCGCGCCGAACGTCAAGATCAAGCTGCAGAAGGGCGCCATCTCGCAGGTGCTGCCCAAGGGCACGCTGAAGTCGTCCTGACAAGGCCAGCCAGGCCATCCGCCGCGGCCGAGGGGGTCGCGGCCTTCGAAGTAACAAGAAACGGGCTTCCCAGGCATGAGTGACTTTCCACGCTGGAAATACGCGCTGGTCGCGTTGGTATTGCTGTTCGGCATCGTCTACGCGCTACCCAACGCCTTCCCGCCGGTACCCTCGGTGCAGGTGCTCGCCACCCATGGCGCGCCGCTCGATGCCTCGGTCAAGCAGAAGGTCGCCGACGCGCTGACCGCGCAGAAGGTGTCCTACAGCGGGCTGGCGATCGAGGGCGACCACCTGGTGGCCGACTTCCCCAACGCCGACGTACAGGCCAAGGCGGCCGACGTGGTCAAGGGCGCGCTGGGCGACAACTACACCGTGGCGCTCAACCTCGCCTCGACCGTGCCCGGCTGGCTGCGCGCGATCCACGCCAACTCGATGCCGCTGGGCCTGGACCTGCAGGGCGGCGTGCACTTCCTGATGGCGGTGGACCAGAACGCCGTCGTCGACAAGCAGGAAGAGCGCTATGCCGACGACATCCGCAGCCTGCTGCGCGAGAAGAACATCCGCTACGAGTCGGTCGCCCGCAACGCCCAGCGCGGCCAGGGCATCGGCGTGGTGCTGCGCTCGGCCGCCGACCGCAGCGCCGCCACCGATGCGATCACCACCGAATATCCCGACCTGCTGGTGCAGGATGGCGCCAGCACCGGCGACCGCTTCCTGCTGACCGCCTCGGTCAAGCCCGAGAAGCTGCGCGAGTTGGCGCTGGCCACCATCCGCCAGAACACCGCCACGCTGCGCAACCGCATCAACGCGCTGGGCGTGTCCGAGCCGCTGATCCAGCAGCAGGGCGAGGACCAGATCGTGGTCGAGCTGGCCGGCGTGCAGAATCCGGCCGAGGCAAAGAAGGTGATCGGCGCGATCGCCACGCTTGAATACCGTGCCGGCATCGGCTACCCCGGTGACCCGCGTGCCGTCGAGGCCGCGCGCACCGGCAACGTCCCGCCGGATGCCAATCTCTACTACCAGCGTGGCACCAACCAGCCGGTGCTGGTCAGCAAGCGCATCATCGCCACCGGCGACGAACTGGTGGACGCATCCTCCGGCGTCGACCAGCAAAGCGGCACGCCAAAGGTGGACGTGACCCTGAGCGCCTCGGGCGCCAAGAAGATGCTCGACTTCACCAGCTCCAGCGTCGGCAAGCCGATGGCGGTGGTGTACGTGGAGACCGTCTACGACACCAAGATCGTCGACGGCAAGGAAGTGCACATTCCGCACACTACCCAGGAAGTCATCAGCGACGCGACGATCCAGGGCGTGTTCGGCAAGCAGTTCCAGACCACGGGTCTGAACAGTCCGAAGGAAGCCTCCGAGCTGGCGTTGCTGCTCAAGGGCGGCTCGCTGGCCGCGCCGATGAACATCGCCTCGCAGTCGGTGATCGGCCCGAGCATGGGCCAGGACAACATCGAGAAGGGCCTGCGCGCGGTGCTGCTGGGCCTGGGCCTGGTGCTGCTGGCCGCGGCGATCTACTACCACCTGTTCGGCCTGGTCGCCGATATCGCGCTGTTCTTCAACCTGGTGATCCTGGTCGCCGTGATGTCGATGATCGGCGTGACCCTGACCATGCCGGGCATCGCCGGCATCGTGCTGACGCTCGGCATGGCGATCGACGCCAACGTGCTGATCTGCGAACGCGTGCGCGAGGAACTGCGCAATGGCTCCAGCCCGCACGCGGCCATCCGCGCCGGCTACGACAAGGCCTGGTCGACCATCCTGGACGCCAACGTCACCCACCTGATCGCGGCGCTGGCGCTCACCACCATGGGCTCGGGCCCGATCAAGGGCTTCGGCGTGACGCTGCTGATCGGCATCCTGACCTCGATGTTCACCTCGGTCACCGTGACCCACGCGATCACCGCGCTGATCCACGGCAACCGCAAGCTCAAGACGCTGTCGGTGTAGGAACCTCAATGGAAATCTTCAACCACAACAGCAACGTCCCGTTCCTGCACTGGCGCAAGATCAGCATCGTCATCGCGGCGCTGCTGATGATCGCCTCGGTGGGCCTGCTGCTCACCCGCGGCCTCAACTACGGCCTGGATTTCACCGGCGGCATCTCGGTCGAGGTCAAGTACGACCGCACGATCGACATCGGCGATGTGCGCACGGCGCTGGATGAGGCCGGCATCGAAAACCCGGTCGTGCAGAGCCTGGGTGGTTCGCGCCAGGTGCTGATCCGTCTGCAGCCCAAGGCTGACGGCAAGGACGGCGCGGCGGGCCCTGGCGAGAGCGCCTCGGCGCGTGCGGACAAGGTCGCCGCCAGCGTGATGGCCGCGCTCAAGAAGGAGCGCCCCGACGCGGTGGAAAGCAGCCACAGCTTCGTCAGCCCGCAGGTCGGCGACGAGCTCAAGAGCGACGGCTCGATCGCGGCGATCTTCGTGATCATCGGCATCGGCGTGTACCTGTGGATCCGCTTCGAGCGCCGCTTCGCGATCGCCGCGCTACTGACCGAAGTGCACGACACGCTGGTGACCCTAGGCGTGATCTCGCTGGTGCAGCGCGAGTTCGACCTGACCGTGCTGGCCTCGGTGCTGGCGGTGATCGGCTACTCGATCAACGACAAGGTGGTGGTGTTCGACCGCATTCGCGAGCTGTTCCGGCTCTCGCGCAAGGCCGAACCGGAGGAGATCCTCAACCGGTCGATCAACACCACGCTGTCGCGAACCATCATCACCTCGTTGTTCACCGGCATCACGATGGCCGCGCTTTACTTCATCGGCGGTCCCCAGGTGCACGGCTTCGCCATCACCATGCTGATCGGCATCGTGGTCGGTACGCTGTCCTCGATCTTCGTGGCCAGCCCGATCCTGCTGTGGCTGGGCGTGTCCAAGAAGGACCTGATGCCGCAGACCAAGGACAACCCGGAGCTTGCCCGGCGGCCTTGAATTGCCCGCATCCCGCGAATAAAGCCCGGCCAGCGCCGGGCTTTTTGTTGGTTTGTCGCGAGGTTGGCCTCCAAAACGCCATCCGGGCAACTTCCCTGCCGGCGCGGGGGAAGGCGCCCGAGGGCGGATGGCAGGCTCCTCCTGGGGCACGCGGCAACGGTGATCCCATCCGCACCTTCGCCCGTTCAATTTTTCCCTCGGTCGACCGATAACCCGGAGTGATTGGAAGGCGTCGCGCGCCCGGAGTGGGAAATGCTGGTTCTGGTTGGAACGTTGGTCGTCATCGGCTGCGTGCTCGGCGGCTATGTCATGTCGCATGGACAGCTGCTGGCGCTGTGGCAACCCTACGAGCTGCTGATCATCTTCGGGGGCGCGATCGGCGCTTTCCTGACGGCCAATTCCAGCAAGGTCGTCAAGGCGGCTCTGAGCGAGGCGGCGGCCCTGGTGAAGGGTCCCAACTACAAGAAGCAGGACTACGTCGACCTGCTGGCGTTGCTGTATGACATCTTCGGCGTCATGCGCAAGGAAGGCGTGCTCGGGATGGAGTCGCACATCGAGGACCCGCAGTCGAGCGCGGTGTTCTCGGCCTACCCGCGGCTGCTTCGCGAGCACCACCTGGTCGAGTTCATCACCGACTGCCTGCGCCTGATCGTGGGCGGCAGCATGGAGCCGCACGAGCTGGAAGCCTTGCTGGACGCCGAGGTCGAGAACCACCATCACGAGGCGGAGGCGCCGGCGCAGGCAGTGGCCAAGATGGCGGACGCGTTGCCGGGCTTTGGCATCGTCGCGGCGGTGCTGGGTATCGTCACCACCATGTCCAACCTGGGCGGGGACACCTCGCGTATCGGCGAACACATTGCCGGCGCGCTGGTCGGTACCTTCCTGGGCATCCTGCTCTGCTACGGCTTCATCGGGCCGGTCGCGGCGGCGATGGAAAGCCGCGTGCGCGAGGACGGCAAGGCTTTCGAGTGCGTCAAGGTGGCGCTGATGGCCAATCTGCGCGGCTACAACCCGAAAGTATCGGTGGAGTTCGCGCGCAAGGCGCTGTCGGCGCACTCGCGCCCCAATTTCCAGGATCTCGAGGACCACCTCAAGGGCGCCCGCGCCGGAGCCGGCGCATGAGCGAAGGAGGCGGCCCGCCCATCATCATCAAACGGGTGAGGAAACAGGCGCACGGCCACCATGGTGGCGCCTGGAAGGTGGCCTACGCCGACTTCGTCACGGCGATGATGGCGTTCTTCCTGGTGATGTGGATCCTGGGCGCCGGCACGCGCGAGCAGAAGGCGGCGATCTCCGAATACTTCCGCAATCCCAGCATGACGCCGGGCAACGCCACCGTTGCGCCGCCAGGGCGCATGGGCCCCGGCGGCGCCAGCGACGCGGCGGTACAACTGGGCGGCGCGATGGATCTCTCGCACGGGCCCGGCAAGGATCGCCACAATGGTCCGTCCGCGCCGGTATCCAAGGAGGCGCTCGAAAAGCGCGCGCGCGAACAGGAAAAAGCGCGGCTGCAGGAGCTGATGCAGCAGTTGCATGCCGCGATCCAGAACAGCCAGGCGCTGGCGCCATTCAAGGACCAGCTGCTGCTGGACATCACCTCCGAAGGGCTGCGCATCCAGATCGTGGACAAGCTCAACCGGCCGATGTTCGACCTGGGCAGCGCGCAGTTGAAGGATTACACCCGCGCCATCCTGGGTGAACTCGGCACCTTCATCAATCGCGTGCCCAACCGCATCAGCATCACCGGACACACCGATGACGCGCCGTACGCCAACGAGCGCGACTACAGCAATTGGGAGCTTTCCACCGACCGCGCCAACGCCGCCAGGCGCGCGTTGCTCGCAGGCGGCATGACCAAGGGCAAGACCGCGCGTGTGGTCGGTCTGGCGGCTTCGGTGCCGCTGGACAAGGCGCACCCGGACAACCCGATCAACCGGCGGATCAGCATCATCGTGATGACCAAGGAAGCCGAAGCGGCGGCCTTGTCGCAGGATGTGGTCGACACCCGCCCCACGCAGGACCCACCAACCGCTTCGGTGCAGGCGCCGCCCGCGCCGGCGACCGATGCGATACGTGTTTCCGCGCATCCCGAGGTCACCATGCCCGGCGGCGCCTCCCTGCCGGCTGCGCCGGTCGCCGCCACGGCGTTGCCGGTGCCGCCCACGCTGCGTCCTGCTGGCCGCTAGGCGTCGCCCTGGCGCCACCTCTTGGGAGCGCACTTGTGAGCGACGTTCCGCCAGGACAAAAATCGCGCGGCGACAGCGGGAACGGACCCCATCCCCGGTCAACCCTCTCCTTGACCGAGAGGCTCCAAGACATTCAGGGGTCGCACCGACAAGGCCGCCCGCGTCCGGCGAGTGATGCCTAGGCCCAGGCCCGCCGCGACTCGCGATAGGGCGGGTAATACGCGAACACGTGGTTCGGGCTGCCGTAGAAGTCCATGTCCTCGATGTGCTCGCCGCCCAGCCGCTCGGCCACCCGGTCGGAGGCCTCGTTGCCGATGCGCACCAGGCTGATCACGCGGACCGCGTGCAACTGGTTCCAGGCGAACTCGAGGATGGCCTGGCTGGCCTCGGTGGCATAGCCCCGGTGGCGGAATTCGGGCTTGAGCATCCAGCCCAGTTCCAGGTCGGGCCAGCCTTCCGGATACATCAGGCCGGCGCGGCCGATGAACTGGCCCGTGTCCTTGAGCTCCAGCGCCCACATGCCGCAGCCGCGCAATTCCCAATGTCCCAGCAGCATGGCGAGCGAGCGCCAGGCGCTGGTACGGTCCAGCGGCTGGCCATCGCCGATCCAGCGGGTGCTGTCCGGGTCGGCGAGCATGAGGGCGTAGTCGTCGAAGTGGCGCGCAGCCAGCGCGGTCAGGCGCAGGCGCGGCGTTTCGAGGGTGGGAATATCGGACATCGTCGTTGGAGCAGCGGCCGTTACTTGAGCAATCGGCTCAGCGCACGTGTACTTGAGGCCAGGCTCTCGGCCCAGTCGTACCCGACGATCTTCTCACCGGTGGCCGTGTCGATAAAGTCCTCCGCCTGGCCTGGTGGCAGCAAATGGCGGTAGTCCACGGTGAGCTCGGTGCCGGCGGGCAGGTCGGCCCATGCGAACACGAAGCCCAGGTGCCACAGGCCGGTGGGCTCGAAACTGTGGTTGATGTAGCACTCGTCCGGCCAATCGGGCGACAACGTATAGCGGTCCTCGAACCAGCGCGCGCTGGCGTAGGCCATCTCCGGCCGAGCGGCCAGGTCGGCGGCACTCCATGTGCGGTCGATCGCATCCGGTGCGGTGACGATGCGCCCCGCGGCCACGTCCTCTTCAAGGAACAGGCCCTTGCCGGCGCCGCCGATGGTGGAAGCGGCAATGCGATAGCGCGGAAGGATCATGGTGGTCCGGCGACGTGGAAAGCGCGCGAGTGTAGCGCACAGGCTACGTTGCGCTGCCTGCGAGCCGGCCACCTGGCAGCGGCCACCAGGTGCCCATCCTTGGGCGGTGACCTGCCACTGCCATGGCTGGAGGAGCGCTCCGCGCTCCCGAAAGGGTCGGGAATGGGGCGACGGCGGGGAGCGTGAGCCCGCTTTGCCCAGCCTTTCCCCGGGACGGTTCCCCGGGGAGTCGGTGGAAGACCGCGCCGGCAATCAGCCCTTGGCGACGGCCTTGGCCTTGTGGTGCACGCTCTTCTTCGCCGGGGCCGACTTCGGCGGCGGCAGGTCGCCACTGAAGCGGATGGCGTCGTGGTTGCGCTCGAGTGTGCCCTTGCCGATGCCCTTGACCTGGGCCAGGTCTTCCACGCGCTTGAACGGACCGTGCGCCTGGCGCCAGGCGACGATCGCCTGCGCCTTGGACTGGCCGATGCCATCCAGCGACTTGGCGATGGTTGTGGCATCGGCCTTGTTGACGTTTACCGGCGTGGCGGCGAACGCCGGCAGCGCGAACGAGGCCGCGACGGCGAGTGCGACGAGCAGCTGGCGGAACTTCGACTGCATGGTTTTCCCTCCCTGGGATGCGTTGGACGGCACCGTTGCCGTCCGGCAAGTGTGGCCGCGGGCGGGAGCGGCCACAGTCGGCCGGGGGCCACGCGGCCGGGCAGGCTCGGTCGCCGGCCCCTGTGGGCGGTAGCCGACGCCGTGTGGGCCCTGACGGGCGGTTCCGGTGCCGCTGGTACACTAGAGGGCTTCCCGCATGCATTTAAGGAGTCTCGCCCATGGATACCGCACGCCTGTCCGGCTTCATCGGTGGTTTGTGGGACGACGAGATCGTGCCGCAGCTTGTCGAGTACATCCGCATCCCCAACAAGTCGCCCATGTTCGACGCCAAATGGGTCGAGCACGGCTACATGGACCAGGCGGTGGCCCTGCTGGAGCGCTGGGCGCGCGGCAAGCTGGCCTCGCTCAAGGGCGCCACGCTCGAAGTGGTGCGGTTGCCGGGGCGCACGCCGCTGATCTACATCGACGTACCAGCCACGCTGGCCGATTGCCAGGACACCGTGGTGCTCTACGGCCACCTCGACAAGCAACCGGAAATGACCGGGTGGGCCGAGGGCCTGGGCCCGTGGACGCCGGTGATCAAGGGCGACAAGCTCTACGGCCGCGGCGGTGCCGACGACGGCTATGCGATGTTCGGTTCGCTGTCGGCGCTGCTGGCGCTGGCCGAGCAGGGCGTGCCGCACGCGCGCTGCGTGATCATGATCGAGGCGTGCGAGGAATCGGGCAGCTACGACCTGCCCCATTACGTGGACCACCTTTCCGCGCGCATCGGCAATCCTTCGCTGGTGG
The DNA here is from genome assembly GCF_051900395.1 of Frateuria sp. GZRe14. Taxonomy (NCBI): domain Bacteria; kingdom Pseudomonadati; phylum Pseudomonadota; class Gammaproteobacteria; order Lysobacterales; family Rhodanobacteraceae; genus Frateuria; species Frateuria sp. GZRe14. The sequence continues at coordinate 1,281,699 of NZ_JBHZGJ010000001.1, forward strand.
TCTGCCTGGATTCGGGCTGCGGCAACTACGACCAGCTATGGCTGACCACCTCGCTGCGCGGCATGACCGGCGGCGAGCTGACCGTGCAGGTGCTGGAGGAGGGCGTGCACTCGGGCGACGCTTCGGGCGTGGTGCCCTCGAGCTTCCGCATCCTGCGCGAGATCCTCTCGCGGCTGGAAGATCCGGCCACCGGCAGGATCAAGCCGGAAGAGCTCTACGTGGAGGTCCCGCCGCAGCGCATCGAGCAGGCACGCCGATCCACCGAGGTTCTGGGCGAGGCGGTGTACGACAAGTTCCCGTTCGTCGAGGGCATGCAGCCGGTGACCAAGGATCTGGTCGAGCTGGTGCTCAACCGCACCTGGCGTCCGCAGCTGGCGGTGACCGGCGTGGGCGGCATGCCCGCGCTGGAGAGCGCGGGCAACGTGTTGCGCCCGTTCACCGCGGTCAAGCTCAGCCTGCGCGTGCCGCCGACGCTCAACGGCGCCAAGGCCGGCAAGTTCCTCAAGGAGCTGCTGGAGAAGGATCCGCCCTACGGCGCCAAGGTCACTTTCAAGCTGGAGAAGGACGGCAGCGGCTGGAACGCGCCGCAGCTGTCGGCGTGGCTCGAAAAGGCGGTGGCCGAGGCTTCCGAGCACTATTTCGGCGCCCCCGCCGCATACATGGGCGAGGGCGGCTCCATTCCGTTCATGGGCATGCTGGGCGAGAAGTTCCCGCAGGCGCAGTTCCTGATCACCGGCGTGCTGGGCCCGCATTCCAATGCGCACGGCCCGAACGAGTTCCTGCACATCCCCACCGGCAAGAAGGTGAGCATGGTGGTGGCCGAGGTCGTCGCCCGCCACGGCGAGCAGGCCCGCAAGGGCTGAGCCCATGAGCGGGCCGGCCGACACGCTCGCCGCCCGCTGGGCCGAGGTCCGCGCGCGCGTGGACGCGGCCTGTCGCGCGGCGGGCCGCGATCCGGCGGAGGTCACCGTGCTTCCGGTCAGCAAGACCTTCGGGCCGGAAGTGGTGCGCGAGGGGGCAGCGCTCGGCCTCAATCGCTTTGGCGAGAACAAGGTGCAGGAGCTGCGCGAGAAGAGCGCCGCGCTGGCCGACCTCCCGCTGGAATGGGTGCTGATCGGCCACCTTCAGACCAACAAGGCCAAAGACGTGGCGCGGCTGGCGAGCGAGGTGCAATCGCTGGACCGGCTCGAGCTGGCGGAGGCGTTGCATCGGCGCCTGGAGACCGAAGGCCGCACCCTCGACGTGCTCGTGCAGGTCAAGACCTCGCCGGAGGAAAGCAAGCACGGCCTGCCGCCGGAGGAACTGCCGGCGTTCCTCGATCGCCTGAGCCACTACTCCACGCTGCGCGTGCGCGGGCTGATGACCATGGCCGTGCAATCGGACGATGCCGAGGCGGTGCGTGCCTGTTTCCGACAGTTGCGCGAACTGCGCGATGCCGCGGTGGGGCATGGACATGCACTGCCGCGCCTGTCCATGGGCATGAGCGGGGACTTCCCGCTGGCGATCGCCGAGGGCGCTACCGAAGTGCGGATCGGTACCGCGATCTTCGGTCGCCGGTGAAGCCCGCCAGGGGATCAGGCGCCTGCCTGCCTCCTGTGCTCCCAATCACACCGCTGCGTGAACGTTTCGAAACGCCGGGGTCTACTTAACGTCAATCGAACATCCAGGCCAGGGCCCTTTGCTAACGTCGGATCCCTCGCCATACCGCCGCGGCGGCCATGGCCAAGCCCCGACCTGCAAAGGGATTTTCCCGCATGCCCTTCCAGCGCCTGATCGCAACCGCCGCCTTGTTTGCCGCGTTGCTTGCGATCGCGCCTGCCCATGCCGTCGAACGCACCGTCCCGACGCCCGCTGTCGCGCCGCTGCTGGCTCCGTTGCCGCTTGCCAACCTGGCGCCGGCGCTGGCCAACGCTACGCTGCCAGCCGATCCGGCCGCGCTGGTGGCGGCGTCGACGACGGATGAGGGTCCGGCCGACGAGGCTTCCCGCCTGCGCCAGGCGCTGGTCGCGCTGGCGATGCAGCTTCGCGACATCCGCTACGTCCGTGGCGGTCACTCGCCGAGCACCGGGTTCGATTGCAGCGGCTTCGTCCGCTACGTGTTCGCGCACGCGATCGGCCTGCGCCTGCCGGCCAATTCGGCCCGGCAGTTCCTGGCCGGCGCCAAGGTCAAGCGCGGCGACATGCAGCCCGGCGACTTGGTCTTCTTCCACACCCGCGGCAAGAAGCGCATCTCGCACGTGGGCATCTACCTGGACAACGGACGTTTCATCCACTCGCCCTCGGCGGGCAAGTCGGTGGAGGTTTCCAGCCTCGATGAGGCTTACTGGTCCAAGCGGTTCGCCGGCGCGCGCCGTCCCGAAGGCATCGCGCAGAACGGTTGAAGGGGAAACACCACGGGGGTTTCCGCAGTCGGGCCGCCAACAGGCGGCCTTTTTTCATGGCTAGGCCCCGATCCCGGCGCATCCTTCCATTCCGGCCTGCGGCCTGCAGCGCGAGCGTCCGGGTTTGGTGGCGCACCGATCCTTTCATTCCAGTTCCTGGGTGAGCGCAGGCCGCAGGGCGGCATCGAAGCGCCCCAGGTGCCCGACGGTCTTGCCTTGCGCAATCGTGTTTGCGCTACCCTCGCGAGGTTCTCACCGGATCGACCATGCCTTTCCAACTCCCGCCCGTCACCCGCAATCTGCTCATCGCCAACGTCGCCGTCTACCTGCTGCAAATGCTGCTGGGGGACGTGCTCGTCATGCACTTCGCGCTGTGGCCGTGGGGTCCGGATCATTTCCTGCCCACGCCCGAGGGCATGGTCGCGATCGGTTTCCGGCCGTGGCAGCTGGTGAGCTACGCGTTCATGCACGGTGGCCTGGAGCACATCGCCTTCAACATGCTCGCGCTGTACATGTTCGGCGGGCCCATCGAGCGGCTGTTCGGCGGTCGCGAGTTCCTGCTCTACTACTTCGTGTGCCTGATCGTCGCGGCGCTGGCGCAGCTGATCGTCGTCCAATGGTTCACCCATGGCTTTTATCCGACGCTGGGTGCATCGGGCGCCATCTTCGGCCTGCTGCTGGCGTTCGGCATGATGTATCCGCACGAGAAGATGATGTTGATCTTCCTGCCCGTGCCGATGCCGGCCTGGCTGTTCGTGACCGGCTACGCCGTGATCGAGCTGTTCCTGGGCGTGACCGGCACGCAGGCAGGCGTGGCCCATTTCGCCCATCTCGGTGGCATGCTAGGCGGCTACATACTGATCGAGTACTGGCGCGGGCGGCTGCCGATCAAACCCCGGCGCCGGTTGATGCGTTGACCTTCCTTTTCCTGACGGGCCCCACATGAGCGAACATCTGCAGCGGCAGCTCACGCCGCGCCACATCACCTTCATGGCCCTTGGCATGTGCATCGGCGCGGGCCTGTTCCTGGGCTCGGCCAGCACCATCAAGCTGGCCGGGCCGTCGGTGCTGATCGCCTATCTGTTCGGCGGCGCGATGATCTTCGTGATCATGCGAGCGCTGGGCGAGATGGCCGCGCACGAGCCGATCGCCGGTTCCTTCAGCGCCTACGCGCACAAGTATCTGGGACCTTACGCCGGGTACCTGACCGGCTGGAACTACTGGGTGCTGATGATGGGCGTGGGCATCGCCGAGAGCACGGCGGTGGGCATCTACATGAAGGACTGGTTCCCCGAGCTGCCGCAATGGATCTGGGCGTTCGCTTCCGTGGTGATGATCGGCGGCCTGAACCTGATGGCGGTAAAGGTCTATGGCGAGATGGAATTCTGGTTCGCGCTGATCAAGGTGCTCACCGTGGTGCTGATGATCCTGGGCGGCTTCGGGATCATCTGGCTGGGTTGGGGCAACGGCGGGCAGCCGGTGGGCATTTCCAACCTCTGGACCCACGGCGGCTGGTTCCCCAACGGCTTCACCGGCATGGTGCTTGCGCTGCCGGTGCTGGTGTTCTCCTTCGGCGGCATCGAGACGATCGGCATGGCTGCCGCCGAGGCCGCGCATCCGGAGCGCACGATCCCCCGGGCGGTTAATTCCGTGATCTGGCGCATCCTGATTTTCTACATCGGCTCGCTGTTCGTGATCATGGCGATCTACCCCTGGAACGAGCTCGGCACGCAGGGCAGCCCGTTCGTTACCACCTTCGCCAAGCTGGGTATTCCGCAGGCGGCGGGGCTGATCAACTTCGTGGTGATTACCGCCGCGCTGTCGAGCTTCAACTCGACCACCTTCAGCGGCAGCCGCATGTTGCACAGCCTGGCAACCAAGGGCCAGGCGCCGGCCGCGATGGGGAACCTGAGCGCGAGCGGCGTGCCGGTTCGCGGCGTGCTGGTGACGATCTTCTTCCTGTTGCTTGGCGTGCTGATGAACTACCTGGTGCCCGAGCGCATCTTCGGCATGATCATGTCGATCCTGGCGTTCAACACCGTGTGGACCTGGGGCACCGTGCTGGTGGCGCACTGGGTCTTCCATCGCCGCCAGCCCGAACCGTTGCCGTTCCGGCTTCGCCTGTGGCCGTTCTCCAGCCTGTTGGCGCTGGCCTTCCTGGCGTTCGTGCTGGTGATGCTCGGCTACAGCCCCGATACGCGCGTGGCGCTCTACGTCGGCGCGGGCTGGGTGGCCTTGCTGACCCTGGCGTACTGGGGTTTCGGCATAGGCCGGCGCATGCGCTCGGCGCTCGTGACGGTCTGACACAAACCCGTGATCCAGGGCAGGGTGGGCTTCAGCCCACCAGCAAGCTTGCGAAATGGAGGTGGGCTGAGCCCACCTGCGGGTCAGCCGAGCGCGAACTCCACCGCCGCGGCCGCATGCAGCGCCGCGGTGTCGAACACCGGAACGCCCGCGTCGGCGTTGCCCAGCAGCAGACCCAGCTCGGTGCATCCGAGGATCGCGCCCTGCGCGCCGGCGCGGACGCCGTCCGCAACGAGTTGCAGCAGGTATGCCCGTGCCTGCGGGCGGAACTGGCCGGCGCAGAGTTCCTCGTAGATCACCCGGTGTAGCTCGGCCCGTTCCTCGGGTCCGGGCACCAGGCAACGCACGCCGTGGTCGCGCTGCATGCGTTCGCGGAAGAACGGCTGTTCCATGGTGAAGGCGGTGCCGAGCAGCAGCACGGTATCCAGCCCCTGTGCGCGGATCGCGCGGCCGGTGGCGTCCACGATGTGCAGCAGCGGCAGCGGCGTGGCCGCCGCCACCACGTCGGCCACGATATGCATGGTGTTGGCTCCGATCAGGAGGCAATCGGCGCCACCGGCTTGCAGGCGGCGCGCGGACTCGGCCAGCAGCGCGCCGGCGCCGTCCCAGTCGCCGGCGCGCTGGCAGGCGGCGATGACGGAAAAGTCCAGGCTGTCCAGCAGCAGGCGCGCGGAATGAAGCGCACCCAGGCGGTCGCGTACGCCGCGGTTGATCAGGCGGTAGTACTCGACGGTCGATTCCCAGCTCATGCCGCCGATCAGGCCGATGGTGCGCATGCGGTCTTCCTCCGGATGGAGCGGGCAGTGTACGTGCGCGGCGCCCAACGACGCCGCCTACCTGCAGGAGCGCACCGGGATGGATGGCGGTCACGCACGGGTGCGCTCCTACAGGATGTCCCGCCGAACGGATCAGCGCAGGGCGAGGAAGTCCGGGCTGGCGACGAAGCGGACGGCGTCCAGGCGCAGGCGCGATTGTGGCAGCGCGCCGAGCAGGGCCTGGCGTTCGGCGGCAAGGGTGGCGATTTCCGCCGGATTGATCGACGGGTTGACCTCCCGCAGTGCGCGCAGGCGGGCCAGCTCGGCATCCAGTTCGGCGGTTGCCTGGGCGACGGCTTCGGCGATGTGCTCCTGCGCCCGCTGGCCGGCGATGGCCTCGGCTTTCTCGAGCATCGGCGGCACGAGCTTGGCGAGGAACTTGCGGTAGCGCGGCACCTCGATGTTGCGGTCGGCCGCCTTGCGCACGGCCGCTTCGCTGGGTTCGAAGCCGGCGCGCTCGGCCAGTCGCGTGTCGATCGTGACCACCAGCGGCAACGCGGGCAGGAAGCGCTCGGCGTCCAGCGCCCGGTCGGCCACGCATTCGAGCAGGAACACGGCCTGGAGCAGCGCGCTGCGCGGTGGCAGCGCGTCGTCGACCATGAACGCGGCGTTGCCCTGTTCGCCCGAAAGCGCGAGGTCCAGCGCGCCCTGCACCAGCGGATGGTCGAACCGCAGCAGCGGAAGCTCCTCGCGCGCCAGCGCCACGTCGCGGGCGAAGGTCGCCGACACCGGACCTTCGGCAAAGCCGGGCAGGGCGTCGGTGGAAAGGTATTGCGGGTCGAGCAGCAGCACGTTGCCGCCCAATTCCTCGGCGTGGATGCCGAAGGCCTCCAGCAGGCGTTGCACGTAGGCGTCGCGCGAGGGGTCGACATCCTCGCGGCGGAAGGCCTGGCCCAGTTCGTCGGCATGCGGGTCGCGGCTGGCGGCCAGTTCCAGCAGATGGTCGCGGCCGGCGCGGATCAGCGCGGCCAGTTCCTCGTGCGTGGCGCGGGTGTCGGCGATCAGCGCATCCAGTTCCTGGTCGCGGCTGTCGGCGTTGCGCGCATGTTCGGCGGCCAGTTGCACCAGCGGCTCGCCGTAGCGGCGCAGCAGCTCGCGCCCGTCGGCGGGGCTGGAACGGAACGCATCGATGCCCTCGTCGTACCAGCGCGCGAGTACGTGTTGCGCACTGTCCTGGACGGCGAGGATGTGGATGGCGATGTCGTGGACCTGGCCGATGCGGTCCAGGCGGCCGATGCGCTGTTCGAGCAGGTCCGGATCCAGCGGCAGGTCCCACAGGATCAACCGGTGCGCGAACTGGAAGTTGCGCCCTTCCGAACCGATCTCCGAACAGAGCAGCAGGCGCGCGCCATCGGGCTGCGCGAAGTAGGCGGCGTTGCGGTCGCGCTGCACGATGCCCAGGCCTTCATGGAAGCGCGCGATGCCCGCGCCGGTGCGGGTACGCAGCGCTTCCTCCAGCGCCAGGACCTTGGCCTGGCTGCGGCAGATCAGCAGGAACTTGTCCTGCGGGTGTGCGTCGAGGAGGGTTACCAGGGCCTCCAGGCGGGGGTCGTTCGCGTAGTCCAGTTCGAGCGCCGGCGCCGGCTGCTGGATGTCGGCGTGGAATTCGGCCAGCAGCACCTGGCGGGCGTTCTCGTCCAGCGCGTCGGCATCGATCAGTTGCCATTCGGGCAGGCGGCGCGGGAAGCCGCCGATGCCGGCGCGGCGATTGCGAAACATCGCGCGGCCGGTGCCATGGCGGTCGATCAATGCGTCGAGCAGGTCGCGCGCGGAAGCCGGCGTGCCGGTGCCATCGAGCTGCGCGAGCAGGCCCGCGTCGCCGGCGAAGATCTCGCGCAGTGCGTCGCGCTGGGCGTCGTCGAGCGGCTCGCCGGATTGCAGTCGGTCTGCAATCGGCGAGAGCGCCTGGAAGCGCTCGGCTTCGGCCAGATAGACGTCCAGATCGTGGTAGCGCTGCGGATCGAGCAGGCGCAGGCGGGCGAAGTGGCCACTGCGGCCGAGCTGCTCGGGCGTGGCGGTAAGCAGAATCACGCCAGGCGTCTTTGCCGCCAGCTGTTCGACCAGCGTGTAGCGCGGGCTGGCCGCATCGGGCGTCCAGGCCAGGTGGTGCGCTTCGTCGACGATCAGCAGGTCCCACTCCGCTTCCACCAGCTCTCTAGCGCGCTTGGGGTTTTCCTCCAGGAAGCGGAAGTCGGCGATGACCAGTTGCTCGTCCTCGAACGGATTGCGCCCGTCGCCGGACTGCTCCAGCGCCTCGCAGCGTTCCTCGTCATAGATCGCGAAGCTCAGGTTGAAGCGGCGCAACAGCTCGACGAACCACTGGTACACGAGCGTGTCCGGCAGCAACACCAGCACGCGCGAGGCGCGGCCGGTGGCGAGCTGGCGGGCGAGGATCATGCCCGCCTCGATGGTTTTTCCCAGACCCACTTCATCGGCCAGCAGCACGCGAGGCGGGCGGCGCGAAGCGGCGATGCCGGCAACGCGCAGCTGGTGAGGCACCAGGCCGATGCGTGATGCTTCCAGGCCCCAGGTCGGCGAGCGGCGCGCTTGGGCGCGGCGGCGCAGGCCCTCGAGGCGCAGGTCGAATTGCGCCACGGTATCCGTGCGTCCGCCGACCAGGCGATCGTCGGCCTGGCTCACGCTCTGCTCGTCATCGAGCTGGCCTTCGTGCAGCTCGCGGCCCTCGCCGCGGTAGATCAGGAGGTCTTCCTTGATCTCCACCCGCTCGACCAGGAAGGCCAGGCCCTTGCCAGCCACGCGCTGGCCGGGGCGGAATTCGGCGCGTACCAGTGGCGCGGAGTCGGCCGCGTAGGGGCGCAGCACGCCGGCCTTGGCGAAGAGCACCTGCACGCCGCGGCCCTCCACCCGCAGGACGGTGCCCAGGCCCAGTTCGGGTTCGGCGGTGGAGATCCAGCGTTGACCAGGTACGAACATCGTGCTGCCGGGTTGCAGAAGGGGCGCCGATTATCCGCTCCCCGCCGTGTAGAGGGAACCGCCACGCAATTGCTCTTGCAGGAGCACCCTTCGGCGCGACCACGTTATGGCCAGCAGGGATGCCCGCGGTCGCGCCCAAGGGCGCTCCTGCAAGGGATCATGTCTCGGACCAGCGGCGCAGCAGGTTGTGATAGACGCCGGTGAGCTGCAGCAGCGCATCGGCGTCGGCGCCGCTTTGTGTCAGGCGCTGGATCGAGCTGTCCAGTTCGAGCAGCAACTGGCGCTGGGCATCGTCGCGCACCAGGCTTTGCGCCCACAGGAACGCCGCCACGCGCGCGCCGCGTGTCACCGGCTGCACGCGATGCAGACTGCTGGACGGATAGACGATGGCATCGCCCGCGGGAAGCTTGACCTCGTGCTCGCCGTAGAGGTCGTTGATGACGAGCTCGCCACCGTCGTATTCCCCAGGCTCGCTGAGGAAAAGCGTGCACGAGACGTCCGAACGCAGCTGGCCGCCGTCGGGCAGGGCCATCACCGCACCGTCCACGTGGGAGCCGTAGTGCCCGCCGCCCTCGTAGCGGTTGAAGCGTGGCGGCAGCACGCGTTGCGGCAATACCGCGGCGTGGAAGAGCGGATGGCGCGCCAGCGCGTCCAGTACCTCGCGACCGAGCTCCCGCCGCAGCGGCGAGGTTTCCGGCAGCTGCTGGTTGCGCTTGACCTTCGCGCCCTGCGGCCCGACGGTTTCGCGGCCGTCCGTCCAGGTGGCGCCGTCCAGTGCCGCACGCATGCGCGCGACCTGCCCGCGATCCAGCACGTTGGGAATGTGCAGCAGCATGGCGGTGCCCCTGGTCCTAGAACCGGATGTTCGCGGTCAGCATCGCGGCGCGCGGCGTGCCCGGCGTGTAACGGTAGCCGCTCTTGTTGATGGCCGCGACGTAATGGCGATCGAACAAGTTGTAGAGGTTCAATTGCAGGTCGACGTGGCGGTTGACCGGCAGGCTCGCCATGGCGTCGAACACCCAATAGGAGCCCGTGGTCTCGGGCGTGCCGATGGCGCCATCGGTGCCGCGCTTCATCGCGCCCGCATAGCGCGCGCCGCCGCCGACGGTGAGGCCGAAGGGCAGGTGATAGGTGGACCACGCGGTGAACGCGCTGCGCGGTGTGTAGGCCAGGTCGCTGGAGCCGTCGTTGCTGACTGCCGCACCGTCGGTGACCTTGGCGTCCATGGTGGTGAAGCCGGCGCTCACGCCCCAGTCGTCGGTGATCCGGCCGACGATGCCCAGTTCGATGCCCTGCACCCGCTTGCGGCCGGTCTGGTAGTACTGCTCGTCGACGGGATCCTGGGTCAGCTCGTTGCGCACCACCGTGCGGTAGATGGCAGCGGTGAGCAGCAGGCGCTGGTCGAGCAGATCCCACTTGGTGCCCAACTCCGTGGTGCTGGCCCGCTGCGGATCGAGCGTCGGGTTGTCGGCGCTGCGCGCCGAACTGCTGAACAAAAGCGTGTTGCCGCCGGGTGGCTCCTGCGAGACGGCGAAGTTGGCGTAGATGCTGCCGTTGGGTGCGGGCTTGTACAGCACGCCCAGCTTGCCGTTGGGCAGGGTGTCGACGATGCGCGCGGCGAGGCCCGGGACCGGCGTGCCGGCCGGCAACGTGCCGCATTCGGGGCTGTTGCGCTCACCGCAAAGGGCGACGCTGTCGAAGCGGGTGGTGTAGCGGTCAAGGCGCGCGCCGGCGGTGACCTGCCAGCGCTGGCCGAACTTCAGCGTGTCGAACACGTAGACCGCGGCGGTGTCGGTGGTGCCGGTGCTCCAGGCGCCGGTTTCGCCGTAGCGCAAACCGCCCACGCGAGGATCGGGGCGATAGAGGTTCGCGGCCGGCCAGGTGCTTCCGTCCAGCGGCGCGACGTCGATGTCGGAGGCTTTCTCTTCACTGACTTCCACGCCCGCGCTGAGGTTGTGGATCACTGCGCCCGTGGCGAAGTTCGCGATGAGGTTGGCCTGATCGGTCAGGATGCGGTTGGTTTGGCGCTTGAAGGTCGGCAGGCTGCGTGCGATGGCCCAGGTCGACGGATCGGCCAGGTCCGGCGTGAGCAGGTTGTCCGCGTCGGCGCGGAAGGACGTCAGCAGGTAGTCCTGGTGCGTGCGGCCCCAGCGCGTGGTGTTGCGCAGGGCGACATCGGGGCTGAACTCATGTTCGACGATCAGCGTCAGCATGTCCGCGGTGACGCGGTCGTGGTCCTGCGCCGTGCCGTAGAAGTTCTCGCTGTCGACGCGCGGTGCCTGGCCGATGTGCGGCCGGGCGGGATCGGGGCTGGTGTAGCCGGGCAGGCCGAGCGTCGGTATGCCGCCGTCGGGCACGTTGTCCTGCTTTATGTGCAACGCATCGAGCAAGACGCGCGTGGGCGTGCCCAGGCCGAACGCCAGCGAGGGTGCCAAGCCCCAGCGGCGATTGCGCACGTGGTCGCGGCCGGGCACGCCGCTGTCCTGGCCGACGACGTCCAGACGGAACGCACTGTGGTCGCCGATTTGCCGGTTGAGGTCGACGGTGGCGCGCTGCTGCTGGCCGCTGCCGTAGGCCAGCGAGCCGCTGGCGCGATCGGTGAGGATCGGCTGTCGGGTGACCATGTTGATTGCGCCGGTCGGCGCGGTGCGGCCGTATTCGGTGCCGTCCGGGCCCTTGGTCACTTCGACCTGTTCGATGTTGAACAGGTCGCGCGAGATCGAGCCCAGGTCACGAACGCCGTCGACGAAGATGCTTCCCGAGGTATCGAAGCCGCGCATGTAGATGCCGTCGCCGGTGGTGGTGCTGCCGTTCTCGCCGACGTAAAAGGTGCCCACGCCCGGGCTGTTGCGCAGCGCTTCGGTCAGGGTCGTCGCGCCCTGCTGCTCGAACAGGTCGCGGGTGATGATGCCGATGGTCTGCGGGGTGTCCAGCAGCGGCTGGGTGAACTTGGGCGAGTCCACCATGTCGGCCCGGTAGTCCGCGCCACGCGTCGCGTTGACCTCGATGCCGGGGAGGCGCTTGGCGTCGCGCACCTGCGGATCGCTGGTGTCACTACCGCCGGCGTGAGCGGGCGCGGCGAAGGCTAGGCCGGTGAGCAGGCCCGCGGCCATGCCGCGGGTCAGCGCGGAGGGACGGGCGGGATGCTTGCGACTGGTGATGCCTGCCATGGGGGTCCTTGTCTGGCGGATGCGTCAAGTCGCGAAGCTTAATGAGAACGATTTGCAATAACAAGACGAAAGCCAGAGGCGGGAATGGGCTTTAGTCCACCGGTGGGTCGCGGTGCGCTGTACCAGGTGGCCTGAGCCCAGCTACGGGGCGTCCGGGAGTGGGGCGGTGCGGCAACAAAAAAAAGGCCCCGCCGGAGCGGGGCCTTTTCATCCTCCCAACGGAGAATGACGCGTTACCAGATCTTCACCTGCTTGTCGCCGGAGCGGACCATCGCGTCGCCCGGCTTGCACTGGAACGCAGTGGCGAACGCGTCCATGTTGGACGGCGCACCGATCGCGCGCAGCGAGGCGGGGGCATGCGGGTCGGTATTGAGGCGCAGCAGCGCTTCCTTCTCGCGGATATTGCCGCGCCACACGCGGGCCCAGTTGAGGAAGAAACGCTGGTCCTGGGTGTAGCCGTCGATCTTCGACCCGGCTTCCTCGGTGTTCTTCTTCAGCGCCATCTGCAGCGCGTCATAGGCCGCGTTCAGGCCGCCCAGATCGCCGATGTTCTCGCCCAGCGTCAGCTGGCCGTTGACGTGTGCGTCCGGCTTGTCCTTGATCGGGGTGTAGGCGTTGAACTGCTGCACCAGCTTGTCCGCGCGCTCATCGAACTTGGCACGGTCGGCCTTGCTCCACCAGTTGACGTTGTTGCCTTCGCCATCGAACTGGCTGCCCTCGTCGTCGAAGCCGTGACTGGCCTCGTGGCCGATCACCGCGCCGATGCCGCCGTAGTTGATCGCGTCGTCGCCGTTGGCATAGAAGAACGGCGGCTGCAGGATCGCGGCCGGGAAGTTGATCGTGTTGTCGGTCGGGTTGTAGTACGCGTTGACCGTCTGCGGGGTCATGCCCCATTCCTTGCGGTCGGTCGGCTTGCCGATCTTGTTGGTGTCGTACTGGTAGTTGAACTTGGCGGCAGCCATCACGTTGCCGTAGTAGTCGCCCTGCTTGATGTCCAGGCCGGACCAGTCACGCCACTTCTCGGGGTAGCCGATCTTCGGCAGGAAGGTGCTCCACTTGGCGATCGCCTTGGCCTTGGTTTCCGGGCTCATCCAGTCGAGGTTCTCGATGCGCGCCTTCAGGGCGTTGCGCACGTTGTCGACCAGCACCTGCGCGCGCTCCTTCGCTTCGGGCTTGAACATCTTGTCGACGTAGAGCTGGCCCAGCGCCATGCCCATCGAGCCATTGACCGCGCCGAGCACGCGCTTCCAGCGCGCCTTCTGTTCGGGCTGGCCCGACAGGGTCTTGCCGTAGAAGTCGAACTTGTTGTCCTGGAAGGACTTCGACAGCAGCGGCGAAGCGTCGTCGATGACGTGGAAGCGCAGGTAGGACTGCCACTGGTCGATCGGCGCGCTGGCGAGCAGCTTGTCGAACTCGACGAAGAACTTCGGCTGCGACAGCGAGAAGCCCTTGTCCACCTTCACGCCCTGGGCGTCGAAGAATTTCTCCCAGCTGAAGTGCGGGGTGAGCTTGTCCGCTTCCTTGACGCTGACGAAGTGGTACTGGTGCTCGGGCGTGCGCAGTTCGACCGGGGCGAACGAGGCGGCCGCCAGCTTGGTTTCGAATGCCATTACCTGGCCGGCCTGCTTCTTGGCGTCGGCCGAGGGCACGCCGGTCAGTTCGAGCGACTTGGCGATGTAGTCCAGGTACGCGCTGCGCTGCTCGGCGTACTTGGCGTCGGTGTAGTAGTCCTTGGTCGGCAGGCCCAGGCCGCTCTGGAAGGTGTAGCCGATCTGCATGGAGGCGTTCTTGAAATCGGCGCCCGAGCCGAACGCGAACACCTGCATGTCGCCGTTGCTGAAGCTCTTGTTGAGGTAGTCGGCCACGTCGTTGCCGTTCTTCAGCGCCGCGATGGCGTCCAGCTTGGGCTTGATCGGATCGAAGCCGGCCTTCTCGATGGCCGCTTCGTCCATGCCCGAGGCATACAGGTAGCCGATCTTCTGCTGGATCGAGCCGGCCTGTGCGCTGGCGGCGTTCTTGGCCGCGGCGTCGACGATGTCGTGCTGGGTGTTGAGGCTGTCCTCGGCCAGCTTGTCGAACGCGCCCCAGCGGGTGCGGTCGGACGGGATCGGGTTGGCGGCGACCCACTTGGCGTTGACGAACTGGTCGAAGTCCGTGCAGGCCTCGTTCATCGCGCCCAGCTCGCTGACGTCGAACACGCTCTTGGGCGCGCCGGCCATCGCGGTGGTGCCGGCGGCGGCGGGTGCGCTGCTGCTGGCGGCAGGGTTCTGGTCGGCCTCGTGCTTGCCGCACGCGGTCAGCGACAGCGCCAGGCTCACCGCGAGCGCCAGCGGCTTCAGATACTGCTTGGACATGGATTTCCCTCTGTGTGTTTGCGCCGTTCGGCGGTTGCGTTGTTGCCGGCCGCGTCCCCCACGACGCGGCCATGACCGGCCACGCTAGGCCATTGGTCATGGGCCAGACAGTGTCAAAGGTCAGGGGTCGGGAAAGGGAAGATGAGAAGGAAAATCCCGGAACCCGCGCCCCCGCGACGGCGCCCTCGCGCTGCTACTTCCCAAGCGCCTTCCACTGTGACCGGTTCAGCCGCAGCACTGGATAGACGCCCACGTTCTGCGCGGCATACCAGGGAGAGCGTTCGAAGAAGAACATCAGCCGCGCGCGCGGATCGGCGGCGAAGGCGGGATCGTCGTGGAGCTTGCGCCCGAAGGTGGCCCGGAGCGCAGGATCGGCGGCAAGCATGTCGCGTGCGAGCTTCTCCAGCACGCGCGGCTCGCCGTATTCCTTGGGTTCGAAGATGGCGTCCAGGTAGCCCCAGCGCAGCATCGAGTCGGGTGCCCGGGGCTCGAGCAGCTCGATCACCACGTTGGCGCCACGCTGGTCCAGCGGGACGATCACCGACCCGGCGGGCAGGGTGAGCTCGCGCGGCTCCGCATGGAGCTGGAAGTCGCGCAGCATCAGGTGGCCCTCGAAAGGTTTTTCCGCCCATCGCGGCTGGTCGAGCCGGTAGCCCTGGGCGGTGACTTTCATGGGGCGTGCCAGGCGGCGGTAGGCGATGCCGTGCGCGTCGAGGCGGTCGATCAGCACGGTCCACTGGGCCGGGATCGCATAGGCGGCCGGCGGGTCGACCGATACGTCCGGCAGCAAGCCGTTCCAGTTGGGGATGGTGTAGTTGCGCGGGTGCGACGGGTCGTAGCGGATCCAGTTGCTGCCGGAGATGTCGCTGTGGGTGACCGTGTAGGCGTAGCCCCTGAGGTCATACGGGGTGGAGGCCGGGTCCGGCTTGAAGGTGAGCGCCACCCTCGCCGAGGGATCGCCGGCGCGCGCAATGGTTCGGGCGTCCGCCGCGGCCGTGGTCTTCAGCAGGGCGTCTGGATGGTCGCCGATCCGCTCGAGCAGCACGTCGACCAGGTCATATACCGCATGCACGCGCACCGCGTAGGGCTTGAGCATGTGCGTTTCGATCAGCAGTGCGGGGCGGTCCTGCAACGCGGCGTAGCCGGTGGAGAAGCGCGGGCCGGAGCCGAAGTTGGTGATGCCCTTGCGCGGATCGGCGCCGTCCTTGAACTCCAGGTAGATCGAGGCGAGGTGGCCGCGCGCCTCGTAGGCGGGAATTGCCGCGTCCGTCAGCGCCTTTTGCCAGGCGGTGACGCCCGGGTCGAGCTTGTGCGGGTCCTCGGTGTACCAGGTCAGGTCGTACTGGTAGTCGGCGCCGTCGGTGGTGTGCACGTCGATCAGGAAATCCGGCAGCCAGCGCTGCCAGAGTTGCAGCCAGGCGCGCATTTCCGGCGCATCCGCCTTGACGTAGTCGCGGTTGAGGTTGAGGTATTGCGACTGGCCACGGAAGCCCTGCGCCTCGGGGCCGTTCTGGTTGATGCGGTGGTAAGGGCTCGAATTCTCGTGGCCATCCACGCTGAACACCGGGATGTAGACCAGCACCGCGTGGTCCAGCAGATGCGGCAGCTTGCCCGTGACGGCGAAATCGCGCAGCAGCATCAGGCCGGCGTCCTTGCCCTCGATCTCGCCAGGGTGGATGCCGGCCTGCAGCAGCACCACCGGCTTGTGCGCTGCACGCGCCGCCTGCGGCGAAAAGCTGCCGTCATTGCTGGCGATCACCACCGTCATCGGCCTGCCTTCGGGCGTGGTGCCGAAGGTTTCCAGCCTGATCTTGCCAGGCGCGGCCTGATGCAGGCGCTCAAGGTAGGCGAGCGTGTCGGCGTAGCCCGGCGTGGTGCGGAACTGCGCGGCCTCCGCCGGCGTGGTCCAGTCGGTGGCGTGGGTTGCGCCTGCGATGAGCAGCGAAAGAACGAAGATCCAGCGATACATGAAAACCCCTGTGGGAGCGCACGTGTGCGCGACAAGCCAACGAACGGTAACGCCGCGGTCTGCCAGCGGGACTACAGCGGCTTCCGCGTCGCGGCAGGCAACGTGTCGGGCGCCACCGCGCCACCGGAAATGATGAAAGCCATGCCCTGATCCATCGTCCACTCGGTCGGCGTCAGCGCTTCCACCGGCAGGGTCAGCAGAAAGCCGCCGGTGGGGTTCGGCGTGGTCGGCACGAACACCGCGGCCATCTCGCGACCGCTGCCTTCCTCGATCATGATCCGCGTGACGAAGCCGATCGCCTTAGTGCCGGCATGCGGGAAGTCGACCAGCACTACCCGTTGCACGCCGGACGGCTTCTGCTGCAGCACCGCCATCAGCTTCTTGGTTCCGCCGTAGATGGTCTGCACCAGCGGGATGCGCTGCAGCAGCGCATCGAACGTATCGAGCAGCCGCTGCCCGATCACGCGGCTGGCCAGGAAGCCCAGCAGGTACAGGGCCAGCAGGGTGATCAGCAACGCCACGATCGAGATGAACCACGCGCTGCCCAGCGCCCTGGCGGTTTCCGGCGCCACCAGCGCCAGCGCGCCGAGCGCCGCGGCCACCATCGGCGCACCGATGCCGGCCAGGAAACCCAGCACGACCTTGAACACCGTCCAGGTCACCCACAGCGGGATGAAGGTAAGCAGGCCGGTGAGCAGGTAGCGTTTGAAGCGCAGTCGCGGCATGGCGGTTCGCGGGCGAGGGGAGTCCGCATTGTAGGCCGCGACGCGGTGTGATTTTTTCGCGGGCTGGGCGAATCATGCAGGGGACAGGGAGCCCAAGCGTGCCATGACCGACCACCAACGTCAGTTCGAAGCGCTGTTGCAGGAGCACCGCGGCATCGTGTTCAAGGTGGCCAGCGTCTACGCGCACGGTCGCGAGGACCGCAACGACCTGGCGCAGGAGATCGCCGTACAGCTGTGGCGTTCCTTCGCCGGCTTCGATGCGGCACGCGCGAAGTTCTCCACCTGGATGTATCGCGTGGCGCTCAACGTCGCGATCTCCCATGCCCGGCAGGTTGCGCGCGACGGGTACCTGGAGCCGCTCGATGCGGGGCACCTGGAGTTGCCCGGCGACGCGGACGTGGCGCAACCGGACGAACGGCTGTCGGCGCTCTACGCCTTCATCGGCCAGCTCGATCCACTCAACCGCGCGCTGATCCTGCTTTACCTGGAAGACAGAAGCCACGCCGAGATCGCCCAGGTGCTGGGCATCAGCGAAACCAACGTGGCCACCAAGATCGGCCGCATCAAGCAACGGCTGCGCGGCCAGATGGCGCCCGCCGCCACCACCGGAGCATGAACATGGAACTGGACGAGATGAAGCTGGCGTGGCAGCAGCTCAACCGGCGCATGGACCAGCAACAGGCGCTCAATGTGCAGCTGTACCGGGAAGGACGGCTGGACAAGTTGCGTCATGGCTTGCGGCCGCTGGTCTGGGGGCAGTCGATCCAGCTGGTCTTCGGCGTGTTCTTCATGCTGCTCGGCACGGCCTATTGGACCAGCCATCTGGACGTTCTCCATCAGATCGCTCTCGGCGTGATGGTGCAGGTGTTCGGCATCGCCATGGTGGCTTTCGCCGCGCGCATCCTCCACCTGGTGCTGGAGATCGACTACACCGCGCCGGTGCTGGACATCCAGCGTCGCCTGGTGCAGTTGCGCGCATGGCGCGTGCGCGTCGAGGCGCCGGTGTTCGCGGTGGTCGGCAGCTTCGTGTGGATTCCCCTGTTCCTGATGGAGATCCACTGGGAGATCGGCGTGGACGTATGGGGTCGCTGGCCCGGCTTCGTGGGCTGGCTGGTGATCTGCGGCGGGGTTTCGCTGGCGCTGGTGCTACTGGTCGTGCTGCTTGCGCACGGGACCGGACGCATGCACTGGATCACCGACAATGCCGCCGGCAAGGCGGTGCGCAGGGCCGAAGCAGCGCTGGAGGAGATCGCCCGCTTCGAACAAGCGACGTAGGAGGGCGCAAGGTGGGGCCAGCCCACCAGCCTTTCCGGCAGGCGGCCTGGTGGGCCCAAGCCCTACGCGGCGCGCGCCTTGGGCTTGAGTCTCACGTAAAGCTGCTTGCGCACGCGCGCGACGACCTCGCCGGAGGCGGTTGCCACTTCGGTCTCGAACCAGCGCAGGACCTTGTCGCCAGTGGCGGCGGCCGTGCGCAGTTCATCGACCATGGCGTCGGAGAGGTAAAAGGTGGCGTACACGTCCTCGCGGCCGGGCGTCACGAAGTCGATCGCGCCCGCCTTGTCCCATACGTAGTAGTCGCTGCCCAGGCGATGCATCGCCAGCAGCATCCAGAACGGGTCGGTCATGGCGAACAGGTTGCCGCCGAACTGGCTGCGTACGTAGTTGCGGTTCCAGGGGCGAAGGCGCAGCACCACGCGCGCATGGGTCCAGTCCCTGCCCAGTTCCAGCACGCGGATGCTGTTGAACAGGAAGGGTGGCCAGAGATTGAGCAGGCGGCGGAAGGTGGAAGCGCGCATTGGGGAGCCGGCAAAAAGGCGAGTCTAACGTACGCTTGCGTATGGGTTTCGCTTTGAAGGAGCGCGCGCTCTAGTGCAGGGCCGCTCAGGCGCTCGTTGCAAGAGCGCACCTGTGCAAGACCGCGGGCTTCCCGGTCGCGCACAGGTGTGCTCCTACAGGGTTCCTGCCGCGGGGATCAGAACAGCAGCGAGGCCATGCGCCGGCGATAGCGGCCCACCAGCTCCGCATCGTCCAGCGTGGCGAAGGCGGCCAGCAGGCGCTTCTTCGCGCCGCCTTCGTTCCAGTCGCGCGCCTTTTCGAGGATCGCCAGGAACTGGTCCAGGCCGGCGGCCGGATCGTCTTCGAGCAGCAGCCGCACGCCAAGCAGGTCGCGTGCGGTCCAGTCGGCCGGATCGGCCTGCACACGCTGGCGCAATTCGGTAAGCGAGGGTGCGCCCTGCAGTGCGCGGGCCAGATCCAGTTGGCTGCGCAGGCGCACGGCGCGCGCATCGGTGGCGAGGTTCGCCGGCAGCGCGTTGAGCTCGGCTTCGGCGGCGTCGGCCTGGCCGTTGCGCATCAGTGCGAGTGCCAGGTCAAGCTTGAGTTCGGCGCGATCGGGCGCGGCGGCGATGTCCTGCTGCAGGCGGTTGATCGCCTGCGCGGGGTCCTCTTCCTCCGCCGCTTCGGGCTCGGCCGGGACGTCGCCCTCCAGCGGCTGCACGTGGCGCGAGAGGAACTCGCGCAGCTCACCCTCGGGCAATGCGCCGGCGAAGCCGTCGAGCAATTGCCCGTCCTTGACCAGCATGACGGTGGGGATGGAGCGGATGCCGAACATCCCGGCCAGCTCCTGGTTCTTGTCCACGTCGACCTTGCCCAGGCGGAAGGCGCCGTTGTACTCGGCGGCGAGCTTCTCGAGCATCGGGCCCAGTGTCTTGCACGGGCCGCACCAGGTCGCCCAGAAATCCACCAGTACCGGCGTGGTCATCGAAGCGCGCAGCACCTCGGTCTCGAAGTTGGCCGTATCGATGTCGAAGACGTGGGCTTGGGCAGCGGCGGTCACTTGAGATCTCCAGAGAAGGAAGGTCCCACATCGGGGCGCCGGCCAGCATATCAAGAGGAGTCCACGCTTCAGATACGCCGCGCGCGAAGCGCACACGTTCGCTTCCTCTCTCCTGCGGGAAAAAGATTGAGGTGACGGGGCGCTTTTTTGCGAGGAACGGCCGCCTCCTTTCTCCGCCCGGGAGAGCATCGAGGCAAGCAGTCGCCCTTGCGAAGCGCCGCTGCCTTTCGCCCCCCGCCGAGGGCCCGATTTGCGAGAATGGGCCGATGAGCACGCCCGAGCACGGCCTGGCCCGCACCGACGCGACGGACGCCGCGGCGGCACGACCGCACGCGTCATCCGGCCCGCTGCTGATCTGCGAGCATTGCGACACGGTGCACCGCAGCCGCGCGCTGGCGCGGGGCGAGACCATGCGCTGCGTGCGTTGCGGCGCGTTGCTCGCCCGTTACCACGTGCTCAACGCCGGCGGCATGCTCGCGCTGGTGCTCACGGCGCTGATCGTGTTCCTGATCGCCAACGTGTGGCCGGTGGTCACCCTGGGCCTGGGTTCGCAGCAGAGCAGCGCCACGCTGTGGGGCATTATCCTGAAGATGTGGGGGCAGGGCGCGCCGATCGTGGCGGTGATCGCCGCGGCTACGCTGTTCTTCTTCCCGCTGAACAAGATGCTGATGCTGGGCTGGGTGCTCTTCTTCGCCCGTGAAGGCCGGCGGGCGCCCGGCTTCGCGTCCATCATGAAGACCCTTTACTACCTGCAGCCGTGGACGATGAGCGAGGTCTTCGTGTTGGGCGCGATCGTGTCCATCGTCAAGGCGCACGCGTATTTCGACGTACAGCCGGATCCCGGCATCTGGGCTTACGGCGTACTCATGTTGTTGATCACGGTGTTCTCGGGGATCGACCTGCGCTCGCTCTGGGGCATCACGGAGCCGGACGAATGAGCCGCGCGCCGCGCGCCGCGCAACTGGGCATCATCGGCTGCCACGTGTGCGGCCTGGTCTGCCGCGCGCCCACAGGGGACGACGCGGCCTGCCCGCGCTGCGGCGCGGCGCTGCACCGGCGCAAGCGCGACAGTATCGGCCGCACGTGGGCGTTGCTGGCGGCCGCGTTCATCCTGTACATCCCGGCCAACGTGCTGCCGATCATGCGCACGGTGAGCCTGGGCGACATCGACGACAACACCATCATCAGCGGCGTGGTGGAACTGTGGGTCAAGGGTTCGCCGAGCCTCGCGGTGATCGTGTTCACCGCCTCGATCGTCGTGCCGATGACCAAGTTCCTGGTGCTGGGCACGCTGCTGGCGAGCACGCAGCGCCGCAGCCGATGGGCGCTGCGCCAGCGTGCCAAGCTCTACCGCGCGGTGGAGTTCATCGGCTACTGGTCGATGCTGGACGTGTTCGTCGTCGCACTGCTTACCGCGCTGGTGCGTTTCGGCTTCTTCAGCGAGGTCGAGCCGCTGCCGGGCGTGGTGTTCTTCGGCCTGACCGTGATACTTACGATGTTTTCCTCGATGAGCTTCGACCCCCGATTGATGTGGGATGGACCCGACGATGACTGAGCAGAACCCGCGCGAGGACTTGCCCGAGCCGGTGGTGCGCAAGCACCGCTTCAGCCTTTCGCTGATTTGGCTGGTGCCGGCACTGGCCGCGCTGGTCGGCCTGTCGCTGGTGGTGCACGCCTGGCTGCAGGCGGGGCCGGAGATCACCATCACTTTCCAGACCGCCGAGGGCCTGGAGTCCGGCAAGACGCCGGTCAAGTACAAGAACGTGGTGATCGGCAAGGTCACCGGCCTGGACCTGACCGAGGACCGCGAGCGGGTGCGCGTCACGGTCGCGCTGAACAAGAGCGCCGAGAGCTTCGCCACCAAGGGCACGCGTTACTGGGTGGTGCGTCCGCGCATCGGCCTGGGCGGTGTGTCGGGCGTGGATACGCTGCTCTCGGGCGCCTTCATCGGCACCGACGTGGGCGATTCGAAGGAAGAGCAGTACGAGTTCGCCGGCCTGGAAACACCGCCGGCGGTGCTGCATGGCGCGCCCGGCAAGAGCTTCGTGCTGCACACCGACGACCTGGGGTCGCTCGACACCGGCTCCCCGGTGTACTACCGGCGCATCCAGGTCGGCCGCGTGTCGTCCTATACGCTGGACAAGGACGGCAAGGGCGTATCGCTGCGCATCTTCATCGACGGGCCGAACGACCGCTTCGTCACGCGTGGGACGCGCTTCTGGAATGCCAGCGGCGTCGACGTGTCGCTCGGCGCCAACGGGCTGAAGCTCAACACGCAGTCGCTGGCGACGGTGATCGCCGGCGGCGTGGCGTTCGAGGAGCCGCGCGGCCCGCACGACGCGACCCCGGCGCCCGAGGACGCCGACTTCGCACTGTTCAACGACGAGGCCACCGCCATGGCGCCGCCGGACGGCCCGCCGCGCTACATCCGCATGCGCTTCAACCAGTCGCTGCGCGGGCTGGCGGTCGACGCGCCGGTGGAGTTCCTGGGTGTGAACATCGGCAAGGTCGTGTCCCTCACCATGGACTACGACGCGAAACACACGCGCTTCCCGCTCACCGTCGGCGCGGTGGTCTACCCGCAGCGACTCGGCAATGCCTACGACAAGCTCGCTGCGCAGGCGGGGATGAAGGACGGACGCGTCGACCTGGCGCGCATGTTCGGCCCGCTGGTCGCGCACGGCCTGCGTGCGCAGGCGCGCACCGGCAACCTGCTGACCGGGCAGCTGTACATCGCGCTGGACTTCGTGCCCAAGGCGCCCAAGGCGAGCTTCGACCTGGCCGCGACGCCGATCGAACTGCCCACCGCGCCCGGCAGCTTCGACAAGCTGCAGGAGCAGCTGGCAGACATCGTCACCAAGGTGCAGAAGATTCCATTCGACAGCATCGGGCACAACCTGAACCAGACGCTGGCGGATCTGGACCGCACGCTCAAGCAGGTCAACGGCGACGTGTTGCCCGAGCTCAAGGGCACGCTCAAGGGAGCGCAGCGGACGTTGGGCAGCGCCGACAATGCGCTGTCGGCCGATTCGCCGTTGCAGCAGAACCTGGGTGGCACGCTGGAGGAGTTGCGCCGCATGGCCCGTTCGCTGCGCGCGCTGACCGATTACCTGGGCGTGCATCCGGAGGCATTGATCCGCGGCCGGCCGGACGATCCGCCCCCGGCGCAACCCGAACGCATCCAGCCGCCCGCCCGGCAAGGGAGCAAGCCATGATCCGCATGCGAAACCTGGTTGCCGCCGCGCTGGCGCTGGGGCTGGCCGGCTGCGCCTCCGAGCCGGCGCACTACTACACGTTGCTTGCGCCGGCGCCAGTGGATGCCGGCACGGCGAGCCCTGCGCCCTTCGACTTCGAATTGATGCCGGTCGGCATTCCCGCCCAGGTCGACCAGCCCCAGCTGGTGATCCGCCAGGGCGGGCAGGGCGTGGCTCCGCTTTCGGGCGAACGCTGGATCGCACCGCTGGCCGACGAGGTGCGGGCCGCGTTGTCGGCCGACCTGTCCCAGTCGCTGCACGCCCGGGACGCCACCGGCATGCCCTCCGGTGGCAAGCCGCGGCTGCGCATCAAGGTCGATCTGCGGCGGTTCGATTCGGCACCCGGCGACTACGCGCTGGTGGATGCCGCCTGGACCGTGCGCCAGTTGCAGGGCGACGCCACGCTCGCCTGCACCAGCCAGATCCGCGAGCCTGTCGGGGCCGGTT
Source organism: Frateuria sp. GZRe14 (assembly GCF_051900395.1). Taxonomy (NCBI): domain Bacteria; kingdom Pseudomonadati; phylum Pseudomonadota; class Gammaproteobacteria; order Lysobacterales; family Rhodanobacteraceae; genus Frateuria; species Frateuria sp. GZRe14. The sequence goes on from NZ_JBHZGJ010000001.1 coordinate 1,304,888, forward strand.
ACGGCGCGCTGGTCGAAGGCCACCAGCAGGCACTGGCCAGGCTCGCCGGAGAGATCGCCCGGGTCGCCGGACCGGTCGCGGCGGGCAAGCCGACTGCCTGCCCCAACCCGTAGGATCGGCTTCAGCCCACCGCCGCAAGCGCGGGAAGGAGCGGTGGGCTGAAGCGCACCCTACGCCAGGCTGTCAAACCACGGCTTCCTTCTTGGCTCCAAGCGGGCGCTGGGCTAGGCTGACGGGTTCCCGCCGCGGCCTTCCGAACGGTCGCGCGAGCCCCACAGCAACGGCACCGGACACATGCAGGACTCCCACGAACAGGCTTCGAACGAACAGGGCTACCAGCCGCAGGCGGTGGAAACCGCCGCGCAGCAGTACTGGAGCGCAAACCACGCCTACGAGGTCGTCGAAGACGCCTCCCGGCCGAAGTTCTATTGTCTTTCGATGCTGCCGTATCCGTCCGGCGCGCTGCACATGGGCCATGTGCGCAACTACACCATCGGTGACGTGATCAGCCGCTACCAGCGCATGAACGGCAAGAACGTTCTGCAGCCAATGGGCTGGGATGCGTTCGGCCTGCCCGCCGAGAACGCCGCGATCAAGAACCGGACCGCGCCGGCCAAGTGGACCTACAAGAACATCGAGCACATGCGCGAGCAGCTGAAGCGCATGGGCTTCGCCTACGACTGGACGCGCGAGTTCGCCACCTGCCGCCCCGAGTACTACCGCTGGGAACAGCTGATGTTCACGCGGTTGATGAAGAAGGGCATGGCCTACCGCAAGAACGCCGTGGTGAACTGGGACCCGGTCGACCAGACCGTGCTGGCCAACGAGCAGGTGATCGACGGTCGCGGCTGGCGTTCGGGCGCGCTGGTGGAAAAGCGCGAGATCCCGCAGTGGTTCCTGAAGATCACCGACTACGCGCAGGAACTGCTCGCCGGGCTGGACACGCTGCCGGGCTGGCCCGACGCGGTCAAGACCATGCAGCGCAACTGGATCGGCCGTTCCGAGGGCCTGGAAATCCACTTTGCCGTGGAGGGCGAGAGCGAACCGCTGACCGTGTTCACGACGCGCCCCGACACCTTGATGGGCGTCTCCTTCGTCTCGATCGCCGGCGAGCATCCGCTTGCGCTCAAGGCGGCGCAGGGCAATGAGCGGCTGTCCGCGTTCCTGGAGGAGCTCAAGCACGGCGGCGTCTCCGAAGCCGAACTGGAAACCCAGGACAAGCGCGGCATGGATACGGGCCTGCGCGCGATCCACCCGATCACCGGCGAGCCGATTCCCGTGTGGGTGGCCAACTTCGTGCTGATGGGCTACGGCACCGGCGCCGTGATGGCGGTGCCCGGGCACGACCAGCGCGACTGGGAGTTCGCGCAGAAGTATTCGCTGCCGATCAGGATGGTGATCGTCGACCGGGGCGTCGTCGACGCGCTGGCCGAGATCGGCCACGACCTGCGCCAGGGCGTGGGCGCCAATCCCATGCGTGCGGCGTTGCACGGAGGCGACACCGACGCCTACGAAACCTCGGCCGCGCTGCACACGGTGCAGGAATTCGAGCGCCGCATCCAAGAGGACGCCGCCTGGACCGAGCGCGGTATCCTGGTGAACTCCGGTGATTACGACGGGCTCGACTTCGCCCAGGCGTTCGACGGCATCGCCGATCGGCTGGAGCGCGAGGGCAAGGGGCAGCGTCGCGTGAACTGGCGCCTGCGCGACTGGGGTGTCAGCCGGCAGCGCTATTGGGGCTGCCCGATCCCGGTGATCTACTGCGGCAAATGCGGCGCCGTTCCGGTGCCGGAAGACCAGTTGCCGGTGGTGCTGCCCGAGGACGTGGAGAACGCGTTCGCCACGAGCGGCGTCGTGCAGTCGCCGATCAAGGCCGACCCCGAGTGGCGCAAGTGCGCCTGCCCCCAGTGCGGCGCCCCGGCCGAGCGCGAGACGGACACGTTCGACACCTTCATGGAGTCGAGCTGGTATTACGCCCGCTACACCAGCCCGGGCGCCGACGGCCAGGTGGACGCGCGCGCCAACTATTGGCTGCCGGTGGACCAGTACATCGGCGGTATCGAGCACGCGATCCTGCACCTTCTGTATTTCCGCTTCTATCACAAGCTCTTGCGCGACGCGGGCCTCGTGCACTCCGACGAGCCGGCCACCAATCTGCTGTGCCAGGGCATGGTGATCGCCGAAACCTTCTACCGCGAGAACGGGGACGGTTCGAAGGACTGGATCAATCCCGCCGACGTCGAGATCGAGCGCGACGAGCGTGCACGCGTCGTGGGTGCGCGCCTCAAGTCGGACGGCCGTCCGGTGCAGATCGGCGGCATCGAGAAGATGTCCAAGTCCAAGAACAACGGCGTCGACCCGCAGGCGATGGTCGAGAAGTTCGGCGCCGACACGGTGCGCCTGTTCTCGATGTTCGCCGCGCCGCCCGAGCAGTCGCTGGAATGGAGCGAGGCGGGCGTGGAAGGCATGGCCCGTTTCCTGCGCCGCTTCTGGCGCGAGGTGACCACGCACGCGTCGCAGCCGGATCATCCGGTCGTCGACCCGGCCGCGCTCGACGCCGGCCAGAAGGCGATGCGCCGGCAGTTGCATGAGGCCATCCAGAAGGTGGGCGACGACCTGGGTCGCCGGCACTCCTTCAACACCGCCATCGCGGCGCTGATGGAGCTGCTCAACGCGCTGGGCAAGTTCTCCGACATGAGCGGCCAGGGCCGCGCCGTGCGCCACGAGGCGCTGGAGGCGATGGTGCTGCTGCTCAACCCGGTGGTGCCGCATATCAGCCACGCGCTGTGGCAGGTCTTGGGCCACCCCGAAACGGTGCTTGAAAACGTGCCCTGGCCGCAGCCGGATCCGGCCGCGCTCGTGCGCGACACGGTCACCCTCGCCGTGCAGGTCAACGGCAAGCTGCGCGCTACCATCGAGGTGCCGGCCAACGTGTCGAAGGAAGAGGCCGAAGCCATGGCGCGCGCTCAGCCGCAGGTGCAGGCGCATCTGGAAGGGCTGGCCGTGCGCAAGGTGATCGTCGTGCCAGGCAAGATCGTCAACATCGTCGCGGGATGAGCCCATGAACCATCTGTTCCGAGCCTCGCTGCTGGTCTGCACCCTCGCGCTGTCGGCGTGCGGCTTCCACCTGCGCCAGAGCGCCGCGCTGCCGACCTCGATGCAGCGCATGCATCTGACCGTCAACGGCGGCGGCAGCCTGCAGCGCGACCTGGCCCGCGCGCTGGAGGATTCCGGCGTTACCCTCGAGGACGAGGGCGGTCCGGGCATCGCCGAGCTGAAGATTCCCGTCGCCGCGTTCGACACCGATACGCTGAGCGTCAGCGGTGGCGCCCGCGTCACCGAATACACGGTCCGCTATCAGGTGCGCTTCGAGGTCGACGACAGCAACGGGCAGGCGCTGGTGCCGCAGCAGCGCGTCGACATGTCGCGAGACTTCAGCTACGACGCGCTCAACACCGTCGGCACCGATGCCCAAGTGGAGGAAATCCGCCGCAGTCTCAACGACGACATGGTGCAGGCGATCCTGTTCCGCCTGCAGGCGGCCGGTCGCCACCAGCTGGCCGAACCGGCCGCGGCGTCCAGCGCAGGCTGACATGCCGCTCTCGCCCGCCCAGTGGAAGAAGGTGCTGGCGTCCGATCGCCTGGCGCCGGTCTATCTGCTGGCGGGCGAGGAACTGCTGGTACTGGAAGCTGCCGACGCGCTGCGCGCGCGTGCCCGCGAGCTGGGCTACGCCGAACGCGAGGTGCTCGAGGCCGGTCAGCATTTCGACTGGGACGATCTCGCCCGCTCCGCCGCGGGCATGTCGCTGTTCGCCAGCCGTCGCCTGCTCGACCTGCGCCTGCCGACCGGACGGCCGGGCGTGGAGGGTGCGAAGGCCATCACCGCGTTCTGCGCCGATCCGCCGCCGGACGTGACCCTGCTGATAAGCACGGTGGAGTGGAGCAACAAGCACGAGGGCGCCTGGACCAAACAGGTCGATGCCGCCGGCGTGCTGGCGGTGTTCAATGCCCCCAAGCCGCAGGAATGGTCGTCGTGGATCGGCGCGCGACTCGCCTCGCGCGGGCTTGCCGCGACGCCCGACGCCGCCGCGCTGCTGGCCGAACGGGTCGAGGGCAACCTGCTCGCCGCAGCGCAGGAGATCGACAAGCTGGTCGTGCTGCACGGCAGCGGTCGCATCGATGCGGCCGAGATGGAAAACCTGGTCGCCGACAGCGCCCGCTACGACGCGTTCAAGCTCACCGATGCCGCGTTCGCCGGCGACGGCGGCCGCGCGCTGCGCATCCTGGCCGGCCTGCGCGGCGAGGGCGAGGACCTGATCCCGCTGATGGGCTGGCTGGTCAACCAGTTGCAGCTCGCATTGCGCCTGGCCAACGCGCGCGATTTTGCCGCGCAGGCGCGCGCCGAGCGGCTGTGGCCAGCGCGCGAGCAACTCTTCCGCAAGGCCCTGCGACGCGCCCCGCGCGAGCACTGGCTGGCCTGCCTGGCCAGGGCTTCCCGTATCGACCGGATGGCGAAGGGCCGCGAGTGGGGTGAACCGTGGCTGGAGGCGGAGCGCCTGATCGCCACCATCGCCGAGCCGCGCGCGGCCGCGGCACTGGCATGAGCGCGCGTTCTGCGCCCTCTCCGGTTAGCGCAGAGGAAGCCAGGGCATCATGCGCCCCCTAGCCATCCTCGGCGGCACGTTCGACCCCATCCATATCGCCCACCTGGCGGTGGCGTGGGAGGCGGCCGAATTGCTGGACGCCGACGTGCGCCTCATGCCGGCTGCCGTACCGCCGCACCGGCCGCCACCGATCGCCGACGCCACCACTCGCGTGGCCATGCTTCGCGCGGCGTTGCGCGGGCAGGACCGGCTTGGCCTGGATACCCGCGAACTGGCCCGCGGTGGCCCGTCGTACACGGTCGACACCCTGGCCGAGTTGCGTGCGGAGGAGGGCGACCGGCCGATCGTGCTGCTGCTGGGCGCCGACGCCTTCGCTGGCCTGCCGGGCTGGCATCGGTGGCACGCGCTCTTCGAGGCCGCGCACATCGGCGTGCTTTCGCGCCCCGGTGTCGCGCGCGACTGGCCGGCGGAGCTGGCCGAACAGATGGTTGCGCGCCAGGTCGCCGATCCGCGCCAGCTGTGCGGACGGCCTGCCGGAAAAATCGTCGAACTGGACGTCACGCCGCTGGACATCTCGGCCACCCGCATCCGCGACCTGCTCGCGGCCGGCCGCGATCCGCGCTACCTGCTGCCCGAGGCCCTGTTCGACGATCCGGCGTTGCTGGCGCCGTACCGCGAACATGATTTCCGGGAGAGGCTGCCGTGACGGTTGCCGTGCGAAACGTGGCGCGTGCCGACCACGACGCGTGGCTTTCCCTGTGGGACGGCTACAACGCCTTCTACGGGCGTGCCGATGCGACCGCGTTGCCGGCCGAGGTCACCGCAATGACCTGGTCGCGCTTCTTCGACGCCTACGAGCCCGTGCATGCGCTGGTCGCCGAGGCCGACGGCGAGTTGCTGGGCTTGGCGCACTACCTGCTCCACCGCAGCACCATCCGCATCGAGCCCAGCTGCTACCTGCAGGATCTGTTCACTGTGCCCGCCGCCCGTGGCCGCGGGGTCGGGCGCGCATTGATCGAAGCGGTCTATGACCGTGCGCGGGCGGCCGGTTGCTCGCGGGTTTACTGGCAGACGCACGAGAGCAATGCCACGGCCATGGCCCTGTACGACACGTTGGCCGAGCGCTCGGGCTTCGTCGTCTACCGCCGGGACATGTAGTGCGCGCTCAGCCGACCCGCGGCACGAAGCGCAACGCCACCGAGTTCATGCAGTAACGCAGCCCGGTCGGCTCGGGGCCATCGGTGAAAACGTGGCCCAGGTGGCTGTCGCAGCCGGCGCAGCTGATCGCGGTACGGGCCCAGCCGAACATGCGGTCGGTACTCTCGATGACGTTCTGCTTCGCGATCGGCTGCCAGAAGCTTGGCCAGCCGGTGCCCGAATCGAACTCGGTGGCGGCGTCGTAGAGCGCGGTGTCGCAGGCCAGGCAGCGGAACAGGCCCGGCACCGGCGGTCGCTCGTGCGGTCCGCTGAAGGGGCGCTCGGTACCGTTGCGGCGCATGACGACGTAGGACGCCTCGGGCAGGCGCTCTCGCCACTGCGCGTCGGTGAGTACCAGTTTGCGAACGTGGCAGGGGCCCAGGCGATGACCGTCGTCGGCGAAACATTCGAGCAACAAGTCCCGGCCGTTCGCCGCGGCCGGAGCCGCTGGCACGGGACGTGCGGACAACCGCGGAATCAGCACGCCGCCGCCTACCGCAGCGAGCGCGCCGCCGGCCAGGGCTGCGCCCAGGAAGCGGCGCCGTTCCATGGTGACGATGTCGTTGGTTCGGGACATGGCAACCTCCGAAAAGGATCAGCCGAAGGTGAAGGCGTACGCGCGCACGCCCGGGTCGAGGAAGGTGATTTCGAACAGCCGCTCGCCGTTGCCGTGCTTCTGGCGGACCAGCTGGTACAGGCGCTGCTCGGTAACGGTGCCGTAACCGTCCGCGTCGACGTCCATGCCGTGGTCCTGTCCAGGCGGCTTGCCGTCGAGGGTGATGCGGAAGCGCACTGCTTTGCCGTTGGCGCCAGGGCCCAGGACTAGGTGCAGGTCGCGGCCGCGGAAGCGGTACACAATGCGGCCGCCCGCTCGTTCGAGACCGGCATTTTCCGCATGCACGGACCAACGCCCATCCAGCGACCACTGGCCGGACATCAGCGTGGCCGGTGCGTGGTAGGTCCAGGCGTCGTCGTGGGCGACCTGGCCACCGGCGAAGTGTGCGCTGCGGGCATAGCCGACGTAGGTTTCCGGCGAGCGCATCGGGTCGCCCGATCCGGCCGCCTGCGCGCCCTGGCTGCCCGGTCGTACATGGCCGCCGGGCAGGTCGTGGTAGCCGGCTTCGGTGAGCAGCTGGCGGATGGTGTCCTCGCTCTGTGCGTAGTCGCCCTCGCCGAAGTGATGTGCGCGGATGTTGCCCTTCGCGTCGATGAAGTAGTGCGCCGGCCAGTACTGGTTGTCGAAGCCCTTCCAGATGGCGTAGTCGTTGTCGAGCGCCACGGGATAATTCACGCCCAGTTCCTTCACCGCGCGCGCCACGTTGGCCGGTTCCTTCTCGAAGGCGAACTCCGGCGCATGTACGCCGATCACCACCAGGCCGTGGTCCTTGTACTTGTCGTACCAACCGCGCACGTAAGGCAGCGAGCGCAGGCAGTTGATGCAGGAATAGGTCCAGAAATCGACCACCACCACCTTGCCGCGCAGCGATTCGCGCGTGAGCGGCGGCGTGTTAAGCCAGCCGGTGGCGCCGGCCAGCGAGGGCATCTGCCCCTCCAACGGTAGCGGCGCCCCGGCCAGGTGCACGGGCTCGGGCGCAGCGGGCGGGCGCGTGGCCTGCAGCAGCTTCTGTTCCAGGCCGCCGGTATTGGCGAGCGCGACGCGGGTGAGCAGGCCGGTATCCAGTCCCAGCGCGATCGCCGCCACGCCGGCCAGCACCAGCACGCCGAGCGCGCGGCGCACCCATTCGCCGGCGCCGAGCGAGCGCTTCATCAGGGCGAACACCTGGCCGCCGATCAGCAGCGCCAGCGCCAGCGAAGTGGCCGCGCCGGCGGCGTAGGTGAGCAGCAGCAGCGTGGTCTGGACGCTGGCGCCGTTCAGCGCCGCGCCGGTCAACAGCAGACCCAGGATCGGACCGGCGCAGGGCGCCCACAACAGGCCAGTGGCAATGCCCAGGCCGGCGGCCGACCATGCCGAGCCCTCGCCATCCGAACGCTGCGACAGCCGGTTGCCCAGCGCCACGAACGGCCGCGTCATCCATTCGGCCAGCCGCGTGGAAAGCAGGGTGAGCCCGAGCAAGGCCAGCACCACCAGCGCGATGATGCGGCCGTACTGGTTGGCGCGGATCGCCCAGCTGCCGCCCACCGCCGCCAGGGTGGCGACCAGCGCGAAGGTAAGCGCCATGCCGAGCAGCATCGGCAGGCCGTTGCGCGCGAAAGGCCGGTCGGCGCGCGCGAACACGAACGGCAGCACGGGCAGGATGCAGGGGCTCAGGATGGTCAGCACGCCGCCGAGGTAGGCGAGGATCAGCAACAGCATGGGATGAGGTTCCACGGGAGTGTGGCTGGGTATTCGACCGTGAGTCGCTGCCGGTTACGTAGGGTGGGCTTCACCCCGCCAGCCCGACGTCCGTAAGGAGCGGCGGACTGAGCGCCACCTTGCGCCGCCTCGTTTCCTACGGGGTAACCGTGCGGCCGGATGCAGCGAATCCCGGGCATGCCCCACACGTTTGCGCCATGCCGGGCTTGACCGCCACCGGCACCATGGTCCTAGATGATCGCTCCTTTCCCTGGGCGAGCGTCGAACCGGCCGTGCCAGCCGATCCTGCCAGCGACAGTCCCGAACGCCGCCGCGCCGCGTGGATGGCCGCCGCGCAGGCGGGCGACCGGCGTGCCTACGAGCGCGTGCTGGCCGATTCGGTGGCGCTGGTCCGCGCGGTCGCGCGTCGGCAGGGCGTGGCCCACGACCACCTGGACGACGTCGTCCAGGAGACCCTGCTGACCGTCCACCGCGTACGCCATACCTACGATCCTTCCCGCTCCTACGACGCCTGGCTGTCCGCCCTGGCGGCCCGCCGCGCGATCGACGGCCTGCGGCGCAGTGGCCGGCAGGCGCGCCGCGAGATCGGCGACGAGGTGGCCGTTGCCCTGCATCCGGACGAAGGTGATGCAAGCAGCGAGAGCGACCGCGCGCAACAGGCGGACCGCCTGCGCGCGGCGATCGCCGACCTGCCGCCGGGCCAGCGCGAGGCGGTCAAACAGCTGGGCCTGAAGGAGCTTTCGCTGGAGGAAGCCTCCGCGCGCACCGGCCGCACCACCGGCGCACTCAAGGTCAACCTGCATCGCGCGCTCAGAGCGCTGCGCGGCCGCATCCACGGAGACGATTGAAGCGATGGCCGACCCGCACGCCCACGATCAGCTGATCGCCTCGCTCGGCGCCGAGCTGGCGCCGGTGCGCCGGCTGCGCCCGCCGTGGCTGCGCACGCTGGGTTGGCTGGCGGTGGTCGCGGTCTTCGCGCTCGCGCTGTTCGCCCGCTACGGGGCCACGCCGATGCTGACGCGCTGGGCCGGGGCGCCGGACCTTGGCTGGGCCGGGCTAGGCGCGGTACTCACCGCCATCACCGCCGCCTGGGCCGCCTTCGCGCTGGGCGTGCCGGGTCGCCGGACCGCCTGGGCCTGGCTGCCACTGGCGCCCGCACTGCTGTGGATCGGCGCCAGCGGACTGGGTTGCCTGCGCGGCTGGATCGCGCCGGCCACGCATATCGCCAGCGCACCGGAGGCGGGCGATTGCCTGTTCTTCATCATCGGTTTCTCGGTGCCGCTGTCGGCGTTGCTGGTCGTGCTGCTGCGTCGCGCCTGTCCGCTGCGGCCGGTATTGACCGCGGTGATGGTCGGCCTGGCCAGCGCCGCCGCCTCGGCCAGCCTGCTGGAGATCTGCCATGCATTCGACGCGGCGGCGACCGACCTGGCGATGCACGTGCTGGCGGTGGCCGTGGTGGTCGGGGTGAACGCCGCGCTGGGCGGACGCCTGCTTGCGCCCGAGGTCCGTCGCGCTCCCTGAGACAAGCCCGGTCCAGGCTGTCGTCTTTCAGGGAGGACAGCCATGCTCAGCGAACGCTTCACCGCCGCCGTCGACTACGCGCGCATCGCCCACGCCGGCCAGAGCCGCAAGGGCACCGCCATCCCGTACATCCAGCATCTGCTGGCCGTGGCCAGCCTGGTGCTCGAGCACGGCGGCGACGAGGACCAGGCGATCGCCGGCCTGCTGCACGACGTGGTGGAGGATTGTGGCGAGTCGCACGCCGGGGCCGTCGGCGAGCGCTTCGGCGAACGGGTGCTGGCCATGGTGCTCGGCTGCACCGACGGCACCGCCGAAGCGAAGGCCGGCCTCGACGATGAGAGCGCTCGCCGCCGCGACTGGCTGCGACGCAAGCAGGCCTACCTCAACCACCTGGCGCACGCCTCGGACGACATGCTGCTGGTGTCTGGCTGCGACAAGCTGCACAACGCCCGCGCGATCGTCGGCGACCTGGAGCGACCGGAGGTCGGCCAGGGCGTGTTCGACCGCTTTACCGGCGGCCGCGACGGCACGTTGACCTACTACCGCCTGCTTGCCGACCTGTTCACCCAGCGCGGTGCGCCGATGGCGGGCGCGCTGGAGCGGGAAGTCGAGCGGATGTACGCGCTGGCCGGCGAGCAACACCGCGCCGCCTGATCCGGCGCGACAATGGCGCCTTGCCGTCGAGGAGTCCGCCATGTCCGTCTTCCTTCGTTCCCTGGGCGTCGCGCACCCGCTGATCCAGGCGCCGATGTCCGGTTCCAACACGCCGGCTCTGGTGGCCGCGGTCAGCGGTGCCGGTGCCCTGGGTTCGCTGGGCGCGGGTTACCTGGAGCCGCAGGCGTTGCTCGACCAGGCCGCGCAGATCCGCGCCGCCACGGACAGGCCCTTCGCCATCAACCTCTTCGTGCTGCCCGACGACTTCGTCGTGGACGAAGCACAGCTGGCGATGACGCGCCGGCGGCTCGACGCGTTGGTGGCCTGCGAGGGGCTGGACGTGCGCACCGAGGTTCCCGCCCGATGGGCGCCGCGCTTCTCCGACCAGCTCGCCGCGCTGCGCGAGGCGCGCCCCGCGGTGGCGAGCTTCGCCTTCGACGTGCTCGCCACGGCGCAGGTGCGGGAACTGCAGGCATCGGGCATCCGCGTGGTCGGTACCGCCACCAGCGTGGCGGAAGCGCGTGCGTGGGCCGACCGTGGTGCCGATGCCGTGTGCGTGCAGGGTGCCGAGGCGGGCGGGCATCGCGGCACGTTTCTGCATGCGGCGGAGGAGGCGATGGTCGGACTGTTCGCGCTTTTGCCGCTTGCGGCCGCGGCGGTGGACATTCCGGTGATCGCCGCCGGCGGGATCATGGGCGGTCGCGCCATGCGCGCGGCGGAGCTGCTCGGCGCCGACGCAAGCCAGCTCGGCACTGCCTTTCTGGCCTGCCCGGAATCGGCCGCGGCGGAGGCGTGGAAGCGCGACCTGCCGCAGGCGCAGGACCATCGCGTCGGCACGATCTACAGCTTCTCCGGCCGCGCCGCGCGGGGCCTCAACAACCGTTTCGTGGAAGCCATGCAGCCGTTTGCCGGCGAGCTGCCGCCGTACCCGATCCTCAACGCGCTCACCGCCCCGCTGCGCCGTGCGGCCGCGGCCGCCGGGGGAGGCGACCTGCTGTCCGAATGGTGCGGCCAGGCCGCGGCGCTGGTACGCCCGATGCCCGCCGCCGCGCTGGTCCGCGTGCTGATGGACGAGTACGCCGCGGCCGGCTGCACGCCCGCTTGACGTGCCATAGAGTTCCCCCGGGTATACTGCCCCAGCGCCATTCCGCGCCCTGAGTACGCCCCGAGGCACCCCCGCTTGAGTACGTCTTCCCGTAGCCAGCCGTCCGTCGCCGCCAAGAAGGCGGTCGATACCACCAACCTGCGCAAGCACGTGATCGACGCGCTGGAAGAACTCAAGGCCAAGGACATCCGCGAAATCGACGTCCGCGGCAAAACCTCCATCGCCGACCTGCTGGTCATCGCCTCGGGCACCTCGGCCCGCCACGTCAAATCCATCGCCGACGAAGTGGTCAAGTTCGCCAAGAAGGCGGGTGTGATGCCGCTGGGCGTCGAGGGCGAGCAGGAAGCGGAGTGGGTGCTGGTCGACCTGGGCGACGTGATCGTGCACGTCATGCTGCCGCGCATCCGCGAGTTCTACGGCCTGGAGCGGTTGTGGACCGTCGGCGACCGCGAGTCGGGGATGGACGCGGCGAACGCGGGCTGACGCTGTTGTTCCCCCTCCCTTTTGGAGGGAGCCGGAGTGGGATCGCTCTTGCGATCCACTATCAGCGAAGCGCACGCCTGGCCCCCTCTCCCCGCCGGGGAGAGGGCTGGGGTGAAGGGCCGCTCTTGCGACTTACTTGCCGCGTAGCGCGCGCAGCTTTTCAAGACACCCCCCGATGACAATCCCCGCACGCCCCAGCCCGGCACCTCAATCCTCTCCCTGGAGGGGAAAGCAGACGAACGTGGCGCTGCGCGCGACTTTCGTCGTCTGATCATGCGCGCGCGCATGATCGCCATCGGCGAACGCATGCCCGCCTGGGTGGCCGAAGGGCTCGCCGAGTACCGCAAGCGCCTTTCGCACGACCTGCCGCTGGAACTGGTGGAACTCAAGCCCGGTGCCCGCGGCAAGGGCCGCGACGACGCACGTGCCATGCACGACGAAGGCGTGGCGATCCTTGCCGCGCTTCCGCGCGATACCCATGTGATCGCGCTGGACGGCCGGGGCAAGACCTGGTCGAGCGAGGATCTGGCCGCCCAACTGGCAACCTGGCGCATGGCCGGTCGCGACCTGGCCTTCCTCATCGGCGGGCCCGACGGCCACGCGCCCGAAGTGCTGGCGCGCGCCAACCAGGGCTGGTCGCTCGGCCCGCTAACGCTGCCGCACATGCTGGTTCGACTCGTGGTGGCAGAGCAGCTCTATCGCGCCAGCACGCTGCTGGCCGGCCACCCTTACCACCGCGCCTGACGATCGGGTTCAGGCGGCCAGCTGCGGCACCTCCGGGTGCGCGTGCAGAGGCAGGTGCTTCGCTCCCGTGGCAAGCACGCCCGGGCAGGCGGCGGTGAGGTTGTCGCGGGTGGCGTCGATGATCACCAGGATGCGCCCGGCGTCGATCTCGTCCTTGAACTTGCGGTGCACCGCATCGGGTACGTCGGTGCCGACCAGTGCGCCGGTCCAGCAACCGACTGCCGCGCCCGCCAGTGCGATGGCGGCACCGCCGGCCAACGTGACACCCAGTGGCGGTACCGCGACGGCGATCAACCCAAGCAGGACGCCCGCGCCACCACCGCAGGCCGCGCCACGCGCGGCGGCGGGATAGAAGTCGGTGCGCCCAACCATCAGGTGGTCGGGAATCTGTTGCAGCTCGATGTCCTCGCGTGCGATCAGCGAGAGGTCGTTGTCTGGAATGCCGGCCTGGCGGGCCGCGGCCATCACGGCACGCGCGGTCGAGATGTCGGGGGTGCTGAATACGCAGCGGGTTTTCATGGGCGCCTCCCGGTAAGGCCCCGACCGGCATGGCCGGCGGCCATGCCGGTATGTTTCGCGGGCGCGGGTGATGGTTGCGTGTCAGTCGTTATGGCCGACCACCTGCGACCCGCGACCGGGCGCTACCTCAGTCGTCCGTATCCTCGATTTCGTCCTGCGCCTGGCCAATGTTCTTCTGCACCTTGCCGGCGTTCTTTTCGAGATTGCCGGCCACCTCCTTCGAAGTATTGCCGGTCAGCTTGCCGACGCCTTCCTTCACGGCGCCCTTGACCTGGTGCTCGGTGCCTTCGATGCGGTTGTCGTTCATGCGTGTCTCCTCCGGGCCTGCAGGGTGCAGGCTCAGCTTGTTTATAGGGCGGCGCGTGTTCAGCGCTGGTGACAGTGACGCAAGCATTTCGCAGCCGTTGTGTGCCTGTCAGGCAGACAGGCAAGCGCTTGATCCGGACGAGAAATCCATGCGGGCTCTTCCCGCCCCGATGACATGCGGACCGTTAGCTTGCCGCGCATCCAGAGCACTCGCCCCGCGGAGGAATCCCATGCTCGCCACCACCTATCGCCGGCCCTACCGGGTGCGGGCCGCCTACGTACCCGAGCCGACGATCGAGCATCCGGACGACGCCATCGTGCGGGTGACGTGCGCCTGCATATGCGGGTCGGACCTGCACCTCTACCACGGCCTGGTGCCGGACACGCGCGTGGGTTCGATCTTCGGGCACGAGTTCACCGGCATCGTCGAGGACGTCGGCCCGAACGTACGCAACCTGAAGGTGGGCGACCACGTGCTGGTGCCGTTCAATGTGTTCTGCGGCACCTGCGCTTCATGCTCGCGCGAGCTCTACGGCAACTGCGAAAACGTCAATCCGGAGGCGACCGCGATCGGCGGCGCTTACGGTTACTCGCACAGCGCCGGCGGCTACAACGGCGGGCAGGCCGAGTACGTGCGCGTACCCTTCGCCGACGTCGGCCCGACCGTGATTCCTCCGGACATCCATATCGAGGACGCGGTACTACTCACCGATGTGGTGCCCACCGGCTACCAGGCCGCCGAGATGGGCGACATCCACGAGAACGACACCGTAGTGGTGTTCGGCGCCGGCCCCATCGGCCTGATGGCCGCGCGCTGCGCCTGGTTGATGGGGGCGGGCAGGGTGATCGTGGTCGACCAGTATGACTACCGCCTGGACTTCGCCCGCCGCTTTGCCCAGGCCGAGACGGTCAACTTCCTCGAAGTGGAGGACATGGCCGTGCACATCAAGAAGATGACCGACTGGCAGGGCGCCGACGTCTGCATCGATGCGGTCGGCTGCGAGGCCGACGGCAGCCTCATGCAGACCCTGACCGGCGTGAAGATGAAGCTGCAGGCCGGCGCCGCCACGGCGCTGCACTGGGCGATCAATTCGGCGCGGCGCGGCGGCAACATTTCGATCGTGGGCGTATACGGGCCGACCTTCAACCTCGTGCCGATCGGCAGCGCCATGAACAAGGGCCTGACCTTGCGCATGAACCAGGCCAGCGTGAAACGCCACCTGCCGCACCTGATCGAGCACATCCGCGTCGGTCGGCTCAAGCCGCGCGAGCTGATCACCCACCGCGTACCTCTGGAAGAAGTCGACGAGGCCTACCACCGCTTCTCGGCCAAGGAAGATGGCTGCATCAAGACCGTGCTGGTGCCGCCGCGCGCCGGCCACATCGACACGCCCACGCCGGTTGCCGGCACGGCACATCTGCACTGAGGGCCAAGACATGCACCAGGCGACCGACCACTCGCACGTCCCCGACTGGGGCGTGGACCTCGATCCGGCCAGGCGGCCGGCGGTACCGATGGAGCACACGCCGCCGCGGCTGGAAGGCGTGTCCCGCGACCACCCGGCGCAGCAGCGGCGCACGGTGGAGGTGTTCCATTCGATCGAACGGCCGGGCATCACGCCGGTGTTCGGTACCAGCGTGCCGCCCAGCGGCGTGAGCGGCTGGATCCGCCGCCGCGCGTTCGGCCGCAGCGAGAGCGACCTGCGCCACTGGATGCTCCTGCTGCTGGCCGACCGCGTGAACGTGGCCGAAGGCCTGCTGGATGATGTGCGTCGATCGCCGCGCGCGCGCGCCGCCGCCTTCGGGATGGTCGGCGCGGCCCTCGCGTTATGGGTTCTGCGACGCAGTCGGCGGGCCTGATCCTCGCTTCCTTCGGGGCCCGGCGGCGATGTTCTCGGCGGGTGGGTCTGGGCGCCGCGTCGCAATCGCGCGCTCAGCCGGCCTCTTCCACCGCGTCGTCGTTCTTCATCACGCCACGCAGGTTGAACAGGAACAGGCCGACCTGCAGCCCTATCAGCGCCCAGGCGTGGTCATGCCAGCCCCAGGCCACCCACAGTGCGTTGCTGAGCACGAAGCACCAGAAACCCCAGGTGCGCTTGCGCCGCGACAGCGAGCCGACCAGCCACGCGGCCACCAGGGTGACCGCCATGGCGGGCCATTGCAGGGCATCGATCAGGTCGCTCATGAGCGCCGGCGCGTTCCGTACCGCGGCGCGGCGCTCGACAGGTACACCATCGCGGGTTGCGCGGCGTGCATGGAGCTTGCTTCGGAGTTGACGCCGGTGGAGGGCACGGCGTCCGCGCACCTCCTTCCGCCGATCGCGGTCCGGGCTCGGAAGGCGCTCAGGCCGGCGAATCCGGGTTGCGCATGAAAGCCATCGCGGCGGTCTTCATCTTGGCGTAGCTGGTGATGGCGTCGGCCCCCGAGGATTTCTTCCAGCTGGCGTACTTGCGATCGAACTCGGCCAGCTCGTCGGCGCTGAAAAGCTGGCGCACCGCGTCGAACATCTTGGTTTCTTCCTCGTGCGCGTGGTGCTTGATGAGCTCGCCGCATACCTGCACGGAACCGGCGAACTGGCGCGAATCCACGTCGGCGGCGTGGATGTCCGGCAACACGGCAAGCTCCACCGCGCGGTGTTCCTGGATTGCCTCGGCGTAGATCAGCTTCTGTTCGTGGTCGGCGCGATCCTCGAAAGCCGGGTAGAACACGGTTTCCTCCCATTTGGCGTGGGGGATCAGCAGGGTCTCGATCTGTTTGAGCAGGTCGTGGCGCGCGTCCGCTTCCGAGTCGGCGGTCTTGGTGATCCTGGCGAAGAGTTCGCGCAGCTGTTCGTGTTCGCTCTTGAGGGTGTCGAGGATGCTGGACATTGGGGGTGCTCCGTTGGCTTCCGGCCATTGCAGTACGAAGGGCGTCGGGTGGCGGTGAAGCGCATGTAAGAACGCGGTCCGCCCCGCCGATGGCTATGCGCACGCCTGCGCAACCGCCCACGCGGTGGGCTCGCCCGACCCGTGCAACCCGGCCAGAGACGCGCAGGGGATGCCGCTGGGTGCCGGGGTAACGGAATACGGTGGCTTTCGGTCCCGGCATTGGTCATTATTGGAAAAGCTTCGCGGGGGCACGGGGGACGGCCACCGGAGCAGCGCTATCACATCTACGGGGCCGAGCGGTCGGTTCCTTGGGGGAAGTCATGGATGCGATCGATATTCTGGAGCGGGCAGGATCGGACGCCAGCGTTTTCCGGGGAGGCAAGGAGGCCCTGCAGGCCATCATCGGCACGGAGCTGGACACCGATCTGGCGGCAGCCCTGCTTGCAAGCGATGCCGAGGCGCTTTATCGCTTGCTGGGGCAGAGCATCCTGATCGGGTTGCAGATTCCGGCCGAGGAAGAAGAGGCGCCCGATGAGGACGAGGACGACGCTGAAGAGCGTCTGCCCGAATCCTGACCGCCTGCCTGCTTCCGGCCACGGCCGATGGCCTCTGCATCCATGCATGCGCGGACTTGCCTCCTTGCCATGGTTGGCGTGCTGCTGCTCGCCGGCCACGCGGACTTCGCACGCGCCCGGCCCGGGGCCGGGGCGGTGGATCGAGCCGCCTCGCTGAAGCTGGCCGACAGCATCAAGACCACCGACAACGCCCGCTTCGCGCGGCTGCTCGACGAGCTGGACCGCGAAGCGTCCCAGCTGCCTGACGAACAGCGCTGGTACCTGCGCTACCTGCAGGCATGGGAAGCGGCATGGGTGGGTGACTATCCCAGGGCGACGGAACTGGCGATCGCGGTTGCCGACGGCGCCGGCGACATCACGCTGCGCGCCAGGGCGGGCGCCACCTCGGTCAACATGCTGGGGCTGGGGCACCGCTACGCGGAAGCGTTCACGCGGCTGGACCGGATGCTCGAGCTGCTGCCGCGGGTGACCGATCCGCTGGCGCGGTTCCAGGTCGAGGGCGAGGCGCAGCAGCTCTACACCGGCGTGGAGCAGTACGATCTCGCCATCGCCTTCGCCAACCGCATGAAGCGCGAACTGGCCACCCCGGACGCGCAGTGCAAGGCGACCGTTTACGCGCTCAACGCGGAATACCACATGGGCGCGCTCGCATCGCCTGAACGCGATCTGCTGGCCGGCATCAAGCTTTGCACCGACGCGGGGGAAACGCTGTTCGCCGACGGCGCGCGTGGCTTTCTGGCCGACTACTACATGGACCGGGGCCGTATCGCGGACGCGATCGATCTGCTGGAAGCCAACTATGCGGACCTGCGACGTACCGGCTATCGCAACCTGATTTCCCAGTTCGACGCCCAACTGGCGCGGGCCTATGACCTGCGTGGGGACTCGGCCAGCGCCAGGCAACACGCTCTTGCGGCGATCCGCTCGAGCATCAGCGGCGAGTACACCAAGCCGCTGATCGACGCTTACCGGCTGTTGTACCGGATCGACCGCGAAGCCGGGCGCTACCGCGGCGCCCTGTCGTTCCACGAGAAGTACATGGCCGCCGACAAGGCCTATCTGGACGACGTCAGCGCCAGGGCGCTTGCCTACCAGATGGTCAGGCAGAAGGTGCAGGCGAAGAAGACCGAGGTCGACGCCCTGGCGCGCAAGAACCAGATCCTCGAACTGCAGCAGGCGCTGGATCGCAAGGCGGTGGAGGCCAGCCGGTTGTACATCGCGGTGCTGGCGCTGGGGCTGCTGGCGATCGGCCTGTGGCTGCTGCGCCTGAAGCGCTCGCAACTGGAGTTCATGCGCATGGCGCAGTGCGACAGCCTCACCGGCATCTACAACCGCAAGCACTTCATGAGCGAGGCCGAGTACTCGCTGCGCTACGCCCAGCGTTCCGCCCGGGGCGCCTGCCTGGTGCTGATCGACCTGGACCACTTCAAGCTGATCAACGACACCTATGGCCATGCCACCGGCGACCAGGTGCTGCGGCGCGCGGTGGCCGCTTGCCAGGAACACATGCGTTCGACCGACGTGTTCGGCCGCCTCGGAGGCGAAGAGTTTGGCGTGCTGCTGCCGGAGTGTTCGATGGACAGCGGCATCGAGCGCGCGGAAGCGATCCGCCGCAGTGTCGCCATGCTGAGCGACCAGCCGGATCCTGGCATCCCGGTATCGGCCAGCTTCGGCGTGGCGTTCACGGGCGAGTCCGGCTACGACCTGCGCCAGTTGCTCGTGGATGCCGACCAGGCGCTCTATCGCGCCAAGCGGGCCGGGCGCAATTGCGTGGTGGCGGGCAAGCAGGGCGAGGGGGTCGTGGTCGCCTGAGTGCGGCCACCCCGTCATTCCGCCCAGGATCCGGCGCGCCACCGCTCCAGCCGCGCCCGCATGCGCCGCATGTGGCTGCCTGGCCAATACACCCGGCCGCATGCAGGACAGGCCTGGAACGGACCGGAAAGGCTGCGCGCCAGCGGCGGTATCTGTGCGCGTTCGTCCGGCGTGGCCTCATGCAGTGGCGTGTTGTCGAGCAGGCAGCGGGTGAACGGCGCGCGGCCCCAGTCGATGCCGAGCGCCATGGTCAGCTCCCTCGCCTGCGCATCCAGTCCGTCGACCGTGAGGAGCGCCACGCGGATGCCTCTGCCGGCATGCGCGGCCAGGTGCCGGTCGCGAGTGACGAGGAGGCGTGATTGCGCGTGGCAGGCATCCAGGACCGCGCGGTCCATGGCACTGACCGACGCCAGTCCCGTGTCGTAGCCGGCCGCCCGCAACCAGTGGGCCAGGTTGGCCAGCATGGCGTCGCAGAACAGCGCGGGGATGTCACCGGGGGCGGCCATCGGTGTATTCAACCGATGCGCCGGATCAAGCGGCGTGAGCGTCGCCGGTCTGCTTCGACGGCGTCTAGCCGCCGTTCGCCAGATACGCCTCCAGGCGATCGAGCAACGTTTCCTGGCTGGGCAGGATCCTGGCGCGCGCCTGGGCCAGCGTGAACCAGGCGACCCGGTCGATTTCGGGAAAACTGGCACGCTGGCCGCTGCGCGGCGGCCATTCCAGCTCGAACACGTTGCTGCGCAGCGTGACCGGGTCGAACTCACCCTCGAGCGCGAAGGCCTCGACCCATTTGCCGCCGCGCTGGCGCAGGCGTCCCAGCGGATGCAAGGGGCCCACCGCGGACACGCCGAGCTCTTCCTCGAACTCGCGGCGAGCGGCCGCCTCGGCTTCCTCGCCAGGCTGCAGCTCGCCCTTGGGCAGCATCCAGGCGCCCTCGTCGCGCCGGCGCCAGAACGGACCGCCGGGGTGCGCAAGCAATACCTGCGGGCCGTCCTCGTGCAGGCGGTACATCAGGATGCCGGCGCTGGTGATGGGCATGCGTCCTCCTGTAGCGGTGGTGCAACGGCCGCGTTCACGCCGGTCACGGTAACATCCGGATTCCCCGACGATTCCCGGAGACCGCCATGGCGATCGGTTGGGCCGGCGACGGCGCCGTGCAGGATCAGATCGACGCGACCGTGAAGGACGCGATCAAACGAGCGCGCAGCAAGCTGCCGCAGGGCCCGAGCCTGGAGCACTGCGAAGAGTGCGATGCGCCGATTCCCGAGGCGCGGCGCAAGGCCGTCCCCGGGGTGCGATTGTGCGTGGCCTGCCAGGAGGCGCAGGACAAGGCGCAGCGCGCGACCAGCGGCTACAACCGCCGCGGCAGCAAGGACAGCCAGCTGCGCTAGAACGTCCGGCTGTCCCCAAGGGCCGGATGAGCTCGCGTCGAGCATGCCGGGGCGGGTGCTTGCCTCGTCCTCGCATGACGCCATGAAAGGTGTCCACGTCCGAAGGAGCCTCTTATGCACCATCCCGACGCAGCGGCCGCCGGCCAGTTCCGGATCGGCGGCGACATTCCGGTCAACCGCCTCGGCTTCGGTGCCATGCGCGTCACCGGCAAGGGCATCTGGGGCGAGCCCGCGGATCCCGAGGGCGCTCGCGCCACCCTGCGGGCCTTGCCGGAGCTGGGCGTCAACCTCATCGATACCGCGGACAGCTATGGACCCGAGGTCAGCGAGGATCTGATCCGCGAGGTGCTGCATCCATACCGGGGCATGCTGATCGCCACCAAGGGCGGCCTGACCCGTCACGGGCCGGATATCTGGGCGCCGCTGGGGCGGCCGGAGTACCTGCGCCAATGCGTGCTGATGAGCCTGCGACGGTTGGGCGTCGAGCGCCTCGACCTGTGGCAACTGCATCGCATCGACGCCAAGGTGCCGCGCGAGGAGCAGTTCGAGGTGATCGCCCAGATGCGCAAGGAGGGGCTAATCCGGCACGTGGGCCTGAGCGAGGTCGGCGTGGAGGAGATCGAGGCGGCGCGCCGCCATTTCCCCGTCGCCACCGTGCAGAACCTCTACAACCTGGCCAACCGCAAGAGCGAGGCGGTGCTGGAGCATTGCCAGGCGCAGGGCATTGGCTTCATCCCCTGGTACCCGCTGGCCGCCGGCGACCTTGCCGCGCACGACTCGGTGCTGAGCCGCATCGCGCAGCGCCTGGACGCCAGCAACGGCCAGGTCGCGCTGGCCTGGCTGCTCAAGCGCTCGCCGGTGATGCTGCCGATCCCCGGCACCTCGAAGGTGGAGCACCTGAGGGAGAACGTGGGAGCCGCGCAGTTGGAGCTGTCGGATGAGGATTACCGGGCGCTGGAAGCTGCCGCGCGTTGATGCTCCTTTTGAGCGAAGCCCATTTCCACCCATACCCGCCCTGAAGGGAGGAGCGGGCGGGATGGGGTGTTCCCCGCACCCTGCCGCCCTCGTTATCCACCGCCTCCCACAGCTTATCCACAGACTTATTGTCTCGTCGGCTGAGAGCCTGCCGCGTATCCTCTCCCCCCGTGTCCGTCGCCACCGCCGGCGGTGCGGCAGCCTGCGAGGAACCCGAGCCCATGTCCTTTGTCCCCGAGCGCAAGAGCGGCCATTCCGCCGTCGAGGCGCTGCGCGTGCCACCGCACTCCATCGACGCCGAGCAGGCGGTGCTGGGCGGCCTGATGCTCGCGCCAGACGCGCTGGACAAGGTCGCCGACCGGCTGGGCGAGGGTGATTTCTACCGCAAGGACCACCGCCTGATCTGGCGCGCGATCAACGAACTGGCCAACAAGGGCATGCCCTGCGATGCGGTGACGCTGGGCGACTGGTTCGAGGCCAACGAACTGGCCGAGATGGTCGGCGGCGCGAGCTACCTGATCGAACTGGCCAACGCCACGCCCAGCGCGGCCAACATCGGCGCCTACGCGGACATCGTGCGCGAGAAGTCGGTGCTGCGGCAGCTGATCGACGCCGGCACGGGCATCACCGAGGACGGCTACCGGCCCGAAGGCAAGAGCGTGCAGGAGGTGCTGGAGAGCGCCGAGCAGGCGGTTTTCAAGATCGCCGAGTCGGGCGCGCGCGGCAAGAAGGATTCGGTGTCGATGCGCGACGCGGTCAAGGACGCCTTCCGCCTGCTCACCGAGCGCTACGAGAACCGTGGGCAGCTGACCGGCATCTCCACCGGCTTCAATGACCTGGACGAGCTCACCTCCGGCCTGCAGCCGTCGGACCTGATCATCGTCGCGGCCCGTCCCTCGATGGGCAAGACCGCGTTCTCGGTGAACATCGCCGAGGCCGCCGCGCTGCGCGGCAAGAAGGCGGTAGTGATCTTCTCGATGGAAATGTCCGCTTCGCAGCTGGCGTTGCGACTGATCTCCTCGATCGGCCGCATCCACGCCCAGCATCTGCGCAACGGCGACCTGTCCGAGGAAGACTGGCCGCGCGTGACCAACGCCATCGCGATCCTGTCCGAGGCGAAGATCTTCATTGACGATACGCCCGGCCTCTCGCCGGTGGAGCTGCGCTCGCGCGCCCGCCGCCTGCACCGCGAGCACGGCGGCCTGGGCCTGATCGTGATCGATTACCTGCAGCTGATGCAGGTGCCCGGGAACAAGGAGAACCGCGCCACGGAGATTTCAGAAATCTCCCGTTCACTCAAGGGCCTCGCCAAGGAGTTGAACGTGCCGGTGATCGCCCTGTCGCAGTTGAACCGTTCGCTGGAACAGCGCGCCGACAAGCGCCCGATGATGTCCGACCTGCGCGAGTCGGGCGCCATCGAGCAGGACGCGGACGTGATCATGTTCATCTACCGCGACGAGTACTACAACAAGGAATCGGCGGACAAAGGCCTGGCCGAGATCATCATTGGCAAACAGCGAAACGGCCCGACCGACACGGTGAAGCTGACCTTCCTGGGCCACTACACCAAGTTCGAGAACTACGCGGCCGATTCGTTCGTAGGCTCGTTCGATTGATGCGTAGCGGCGCCAAGCCTCTCTTCCCCGAGGTCGGTCTGGCGGAAACAGCCGGCGAAACGCGGAGGACTCCGCTTTTGGTCGGCTTCTACCCATCACGCCACGCCCGGCACGACCCATGAGCCGCACGACCACCGCAACGATCCACTTGGGCGCCCTGCGCCACAACCTCGCCCGCATCAAGGCGATGGCCAGCCCTGCGCGTGTCATGGCGGTAGTCAAGGCGGATGCCTACGGCCACGGCCTGGAGCGTGTCGCCCGCGCGCTGGATGCCCAGGCCGAATGCTTCGCCGTAGCCGCATTGGGCGATGGTCTGCGCCTGCGCGCGGCGGGCCATCGCCAGCGCATCGTGGTGCTGTCCGGCCCCGACCAGGGCGGCGACATCGCCGAGATGCAGCGCCTGCAACTGGATGCGGCCATCCACCATGAAAGCCAGCTGCACTGGCTGGCCGAGGCCCGCCCTGGCCGCGGCCGCCTGCGCGTGTGGCTGAAGATCGACAGCGGCATGCACCGCCTGGGCTTCGCCCCGGAGCACGTGGCCGGCGTGCACGCGCGCCTGGCCGCGATGCCCGGACTGGATCCGGAGATCGGCCTGCTCAGCCATTTCTCCGATTCGGAAGTCTTCGAGGGCGAGCAGACCCGCACGCAGATCACGCGCTTCGCCGGGGCGACCCGAGGCCTGGACGGGCCGCGTTCGCTGTCCAACTCCGCCGCCGTGCTCGGCTGGCCCGAGGCGCGTGTCGATTGGGTGCGCACTGGCGGCCTGCTGTATGGCCTGTCGGTGGTCGAGGGCAGGAGGGGCGCGGACTTCGGTTTCCGCCCGGCGATGACGCTGGCCACTCGCCTGATCGCCATCAACCGCATCGGCAAGGGCGAATCGATCGGCTACAACGGCACCTGGACCTGCCCCGAAGACATGCCGGTCGGCGTCGCCGCTGTCGGTTATGGCGACGGTTATCCGCGCAGCGCCGGCAGTGGCACGCCGGTGCGGGTTGGCGACACCCGCGTGCCATTGATCGGTCGCGTCTCGATGGACCTCATCACGCTCGACCTGCGTGACGCGCCGCAGGCGAAGGTCGGCGATCGCGTCACCCTGTGGGGCGACGACCTGCCCGTGGAAACCGTCGCCCGCCACGCCGGCACGATCAGCTACGACCTCACCTGCGGCATGACCCGCCGCGTGCTGTTCGTCGAGGACGAGAACTGATCCGCGCGTGGCATCCCATGTAGAGCGCAACCGTGCGAGACCGCCATGTAGGGTGCATCCCGCGCGGTCGCGCCCAGGTGCGCTCCTACAGGCGGATCCGGCGCCCGCTGTCTCGCTCCGTGCGAGGGCAGCGGGCTAAGCTCCCGTCTTCGACTACCGGAACTCCCCATGGCCAAAGCCAAGACCGCCTACGTCTGCACCGATTGCGGCGCCGAGCACTCCAAGTGGCAGGGCCAGTGCATCGAGTGCGGCGTGTGGAACACGCTGAGCGAAGTCGTGCTGGCGCCCGCGTCCACGGCGAAGGCCTCGGTAGGCGCGCAACGCTCCAGCTACGCCGGCAATGCGGCCGGGGCGGCCAGGGTCACCCCGCTCACGGCGGTGGCGCTGACCACCGAGGCGCGCACCCACACGGGCATCGGTGAGCTCGACCGCGTGCTGGGTGGGGGTCTGGTGCAGGGTTCGGTGGTGTTGATCGGCGGCGATCCTGGCATCGGCAAGTCCACGCTGCTGCTGCAGATGCTCGGCACGCTGGGCGCGCACCTGGCCAGCGTGTACGTCACCGGCGAGGAGTCGCTCTCGCAGGTGGCCGCGCGAGCGCAGCGCCTGGGGCTGCCGCTGGAGCCGCTGCAGGCATTGGCCGAGACGTGCATCGAGCGCATTCTCGAACAGGCGATCGCCACGCGCCCGCACGTGCTGGTGATCGACTCTATCCAGACGATCTGGACCGAACTGCTCACCGCCGCGCCGGGCTCGGTCAGCCAGGTGCGCGAATCGGCCGCGAAGCTGACGCGCTTCGCCAAGGAAACCGGCACGTCCGTGTTCCTCGTCGGCCATGTCACCAAGGAAGGCGGCATTGCCGGTCCGCGAGTGCTGGAACACATGGTCGACGCGGTGCTGTATTTCGAAGGCGAGTCGGGCAGCCGCTTCCGCGTGCTGCGCGCGTTCAAGAACCGCTTTGGCGCGGTCAACGAGCTGGGCGTGTTCGCGATGTCCGACAAGGGCCTGCGCGAGGTGCCCAACCCCTCGGCGATCTTCCTTTCCGCGCATTCGGGACCGACCTCCGGCAGCGCCGTGATGGTCACTCGCGAGGGCACCCGCCCGTTGCTGGTCGAGGTACAGGCGCTGGTCGACCAATCCTCGCTGGGCAACCCGCGCCGCGTGGCGCTGGGCCTGGAGCAGAACCGCCTGGCCATGCTGCTGGCGGTGCTGCATCGCCACGGCGGCGTGGCGGCGTATGACCAGGACGTGTTCGTCAACGTGGTCGGCGGCATCCGCGTGCAGGAAACCGCAGCGGACCTGCCGGTCCTGCTGGCGGTGCTTTCCTCGCTGCGCGACCGCCCATTGCCGGACAAGACCATCGCATTTGGCGAAGTGGGTCTCTCCGGCGAGATCCGCCCGGTCCCCAATGGCGAGGAACGCCTGAAGGAAGCGGCTACCCATGGGTTCCGCCGCGCCATCGTGCCCAAGGCCAACGCGCCCAAGAAGGGCAAGGTCGGCGAGATGGAGGTCATTGGCGTGGAGCGCCTGTCCCAGGCGATCGACGCCTGCCGTGACGCGTAGGGGCGCAAGGGCCAGCCCATCGACGCCGGTGCAGATAGCACGAACGGGTCGAGACTTGCCTGGCTACAGGCTCGGCATCGGACGGTGCAGGATCAGCTCCAGCACGAACTTCGAGCCGAAGAACGCCAGCACCAGCACCGCCATGCCGATCAGCGTGAGGTTGACGGCGCGGCGCCCGCGCCAGCCGGAGCGCCAGCGGCCGTAGAGCAGCACGCCGAAAACCAGCCAGGCGACAATCGACAATACGGTCTTGTGCACAAGGTGCTGGCCGAACAGGTTGCCCACGAACAGCGCGCCAGTGACCAGCGTGAGGGTCAGCAGGGCGAAACCGGCGGCGATTACACGGAACAGCAGCGTTTCGGTCAACGTCAGCGGCGGCAGCGCGCGCAGCCACGGACCGAACTGCCGATGGCGCAGGCCGCGTTCCTGCACAGCCAGGCCCAACGCCAGCACCGCTGCTATGGACAGCAGGCTGAAGGCCACCAGCGCGACGGTCACATGCAGCTTGATCTGCCAGTCCATCGCCACCGGCATGGTCGGCGGCGCCAGGAAGCTGTCGACCGCCAGCAGCACCGCGGCCAGAGGAAAGACCACCACGCCCAGCGCGGCGACCGGCCTGCTCAGGTTGACGAACAGGGTGAGCGCGGAGACGACGCAGGCGACGAGCGACAACGCGGCGAAGAAATGCAGATCCAGTGCCCCGCGATGCATGCCCAGCAGCACGCCGGCATGTGCCAGCACCGCGAGCATCGCCACCGCCAGGGCAGGGCGCTGCCAGGCCGACGACGGCTTGGTCGCTCCGCGCCCGAACAGTGGCCAGGCGAGCAGGCCGGACGCAAGCAGGTAGAAGGCGACGGCGGTGAGCGAAAGGGCGGGCAGCATGGGCGGCAAGTGTCGCATAGGGCTTTGGTGCGGTGAACGCCCGCCTGGCATCGCCGATTTCACGCGTCCGGGCCGCCCCGGTGCCACGGTGCCCGGGACATCGCCCCCTGGATGGAGGCGTGTTAAGGGCCGCCGACGGAGCGCTCTGATATATTGGCCCGCTTGTTCCTGCCGATGCCGTAGCCCGCCATGTTCGAGTCGCTGAGCCAACGCCTCTCCACGACCGTCAACCGCCTGCGCGGTCGCGGTCGGCTGACCGAGGAAAACATCCGCGAGTCCCTGCGCGAGGTGCGCATCGCGCTGCTGGAGGCGGACGTCGCGCTGCCGGTGGTGCAGGCGCTGATCGAGCGGGTGAAGGTGCGCGCGGTCGGCCAGGAAGTGCTCAAGAGCCTGTCGCCGGGCCAGGCGTTGGTAAAGGTGGTCAGCGACGAGCTGACCAAGCTGATGGGCACGGCCAACGCCGAACTCAGCCTTGCACAGCAGCCGCCCGCGGTAGTGCTGATGGCCGGCCTGCAGGGCGCGGGCAAGACCACCACGGTGGCCAAGCTCGCCCGCTTCCTCACCGAACGCAAGAAAAAGAAGGTGATGGTGGTCAGCTGCGACGTCTATCGTCCGGCCGCCATCGAGCAGCTGCGCACGCTGGCCGAGCAGGTCGGCGTGAAGTTCTTCCCGTCCGAGGCGGGACAGAACCCGGTCGACATCGCCAAGGCCGCGATCGCCGCGGCCCGCCGCGAGGTAGTCGACGTGCTGCTGGTCGACACTGCCGGCCGCCTGCACATCGACGAAGCGATGATGGGCGAGATCAAGGCGCTGCATGCCGCGATCACGCCGGTCGAAACGCTGTTCGTGGTCGATTCGATGACCGGCCAGGACGCGGCCACCACTGCGAAAGCGTTCAGCGAGGCGCTGCCGCTGACCGGCGTGGTACTGACCAAGACCGACGGCGACGCCCGTGGCGGCGCCGCGCTGTCGGTGCGCTACATCACCGGACGTCCGATCAAGTTCCTGGGCGCCGGCGAGAAGACCGATGCGCTGGAGCCCTTCCACCCCGATCGCGTGGCGCAGCGCATCCTCGGCATGGGTGACGTGCTTTCGCTGGTCGAGGAAGTCGAGCGCAAGGTCGACCAGGAGAAGGCGCAGCAGCTCGCCCAGAAGGTGATGAAGGGCAAGCGCTTCGACCTCAACGACATGCGCGACCAGCTCGAGCAGATGAACAACATGGGCGGCTTGGCCGGCCTGATGGACAAGCTGCCGGGCGTGGCCAACCTGCCGGACAACGTGAAGTCGAAGGTCAACGACAACGAGATCAAGCGCATGGTCGCGATCATCGGTTCGATGACCAAGAAGGAACGTCGCCACCCCGACCTGCTCAACGGTTCGCGCCGTGCCCGCGTGGCGCGCGGTTCGGGCACCCAGCCGGCCGACGTCAACCGCCTGCTCAAGCAGTACATGCAGATGGAAAAGATGATGTCCAAGCTCTCCAAGGGCGGCACCAAGGGCCTGCTGCGGCAGATGCGCGGGGCCATGAAGGGCATGGGCGGGATGGGCGGCGGCTTCCCGCCGATGCGCTGAGCCTTGTCCTAACCTGGGCGAAGGGCGCAGCGCCCGACGGTTGCGGCATCGCCAAGGTCTTCCCTTTTACCGAAAATCCACTAAAATGCCGCGTTTACCGCGCGCGGATCCCGTGCGTGCTGCCGGCACAGCCGGCACCTCTGGAGCTTTTACTTATGGTCAAGATTCGTCTTTCGCGCGGCGGCGCCAAGGGCCGTCCCTTCTACCACGTCGTTGTCACCGACCAGCGCAACAAGCGTGACGGTCGCAGCATCGAGAACGTGGGCTTCTACAACCCGGTCGCGTCCGGCAAGGACAAGCGCCTGGAGCTCAACGTCGAGCGCGTCAACGAGTGGATGGGCAAGGGTGCCCAGCTGACCGACAAGGTCGCCGCTCTGCTCAAGGAAGCCGGCAAGCAGCAGGCTGCTGCCTAAGCATGGCCGCAGCCGGTCGGCGCGTCCTGGTCGGACGCATCGTCGGGCTGCACGGCGTGCAGGGTGGGCTCAAGATCGAATCCTGGACCGAACCGCGCACGCAGATCTTCAAGTACCAGCCCTGGCTGCTCGAAAAGGCGCCGGGCGAGGTCAGGGAAATCGCCGGGATCAAGGGACATCCGCAGGGCAAGGGGCTGGTTTGCCAGTTGCCGGGAGTGGATGACCGCGATGCGGCGGCCGCGCTGGTCGGGCAGGACATCTACGTCGCCCGAGAGCTGCTGCCACCGCCCGGCAAGGACGAGTACTACTGGGTCGACCTCGAAGGTCTGGAGGTCGTCACCACCGAGGGCGTCGTGCTCGGACGGGTCAGCCACCTGTTCGCCACTGGCGCCAACGACGTGGTGGTGGTGAGGGACGGCACGCGCGAGCGGCTGGTGCCTTTCATCCAGGGGAGTTACGTGCGTTCGGTGGACTTGTCCGGCGGGCGCATGGTGGTGGACTGGGATCCGGAGTTCTAGCAAGCGAGGGATCCGATGCGCATCGATGTCGTCACGTTGTTTCCCGACTTCATGCGCCAGTGCGCCGCCGTCGGCGTCGTGGGACGCGCGCAGCAGCGCCAGTTGCTGCAGGTGGAAACCTGGAACCCGCGCGACTACGCCACCGACAATTACCGAACCGTGGACGGCCGCACCTGCGGCGGCGGACCCGGGATGGTGATGTTGATCGAGCCCTTGCGGGCGGCCATGAAGGCCATGCGCGAGGCGGCGCCGGAGCCGGCGCACGTGATTTACCTCAGTCCGCAGGGAGCGCGGCTGACGCAGGGCAGGGTGGAAGCGCTGGCGAAATTGCCGCGCATCGCCTTGCTCTGCGGGCGTTACGAGGGTGTGGACGAACGCCTGCTGGCGCGCGAGGTCGACGAGGAGCTTTCCATCGGCGATTATGTGCTGTCCGGGGGCGAGCTGGGCGCCGCGGTGATCATCGACGCGGTAGGCCGGTTGCAGGAGGGTGCGTTGAATGACGCGCAGTCCGCCGAGCAGGATTCGTTCTCGAACGGGTTGCTCGACTGTCCCCACTACGCGAAGCCGGTGCATGACGCACTCGGTGACGTCCCGGAGGTATTGCTCTCCGGCGACCACGCGGCGATCCGCCGTTGGCGCCTGAAGCAGTCGCTGGGACGGACCTGGCTGCGAAGGCCCGACCTTTTGGCGCAATGCGCGCTGGACAAGACGTCCCGCGCATTGCTCGAAGAATTCCGCCGCGAGCATGCTCGACAGGAGCAGCAGCGGCACGACGAAGCGGCCGTCAAGCCGCAGTAATTGCAAATTTCAATCAGGTGTTGCCATGAACAAGATCATCGAACAGTTCGAAGCCGAGCAGATCACCCGCCAGCTGCCGGAATTCGGCCCCGGCGACACCGTGGTGGTCAACGTCAAGGTGAAGGAAGGCAACCGCGAACGCGTGCAGGCCTTCGAGGGTATCGTCATCGCCAAGCGCAGCCGCGGCCTGCATTCGGCCTTCACCGTGCGCAAGATCTCGCACGGCACCGGTGTGGAGCGCGTGTTTCAGGCGCACAGCCCGGCGATCGATTCGGTGCAGGTCAAGCGCAAGGGCAAGGTGCGTGGCGCCAAGCTGTACTTCCTGCGTGGCCTGGAAGGCAAGGCTGCCCGCATCAAGGAAGACATCGCCGCCGTGTCGGCCGCCAAGGCTGCCGCCAAGGCCGCTGCTGCCGCCGAGTAAGCGCAGCCGGATTTGTCTGGCGACGAAAGCCCCGCGGAGCGATCCGCGGGGCTTTTTGCGTTCAACGCCATCGATTGCCATGCGTGCGGGCCCGTAATGCGCCGCTGTAGGAGCGCCCTGGGCGCGGCATGACGGGAGTGTTTCTCCCGCCTGCATCGCGGTCGCGCCGAGGGCGCTCTACCGTGGCCGAATCTGTGGCCGGCTACATCAGCCGCTGCGGCTCCTGCAGGAAATTGCCCTGCACGAAATCCACGCCGCAGGCGAACAGCAGCGAGGTGCTGGTTGCGTCCTCGACCCACTCGGCCACGGTCAGGCGCTTCGCTTCGTGGGCCTGCACGCAGATCTCCCCGATCTTCTTCTGGTTCTCGGGATGCTGCGGCAACTGGTTCATGTAGGTGCGGTCGATCTTCAGGTAGTCCGCATCGATGTGGGTCAGCAGCTGGAACGAGTTCAGGCCCGAGCCGAACTGTTCGAGCGCGAACCGTCCGCCCATCTTCTTCCAGCGGGTGATGAACTCCTGCGCGGGACGCAGCAGGGTCACCACCTTGCTCTCGGTCATCTCCAGCACGATCTGGCCCTGGCGTAGCGCGGCCCGTTTGAGCCGGTCTTCCAGCCAGGGCAGGAACGTGGGGTCTTGCATCGATTGCGCCGTGAGCTTGACGAAGAAGGTCGTCTGTACGCCCTGACCGTCGCGAGACTTGAGCATCTCGATGGCGCGGTTGAGCACCCAGCGATCGATCGCCGGCGTCAGGGCGTGCTTTTCGGCGATCGGCATGAAGAAGCCGGGCAGGACCTCGCCCTGCGGCCCGTTCATGCGTAGCAGCACCTCGGAGTACTCGCCCTCGGCGTCCTGCAAGCTGATCGTGTGCTGGTGGTAGAGCACGAAGTTGTCCTGCTCCAGCGCCTGCTTGAGCAGCTGCAGCCAGTAGCGCTCGCGCTCCTCCTCGGCCTTCTCGCGGGCGGCCGGGTCGTGCAGTTCGCTGCGGCCGCCGCCCTGGCTGTGCGCGTTGCGCAGCGCCTGGCTGGCCTGGTTGAGCAGCAGCTCGGCATTGGCGTTCTTCTCGCCCAGCAGGCTGCCGCCGATGCTCGCGGTAACCGTGATCGAACGGGTGCCCGCGTCGAAGATGTCGCTGGCAACGGCCTGCAGCACGCCGTCGATCCATTGCTTGATCGCCTCGTCGCTGCGCGAGTCCAGCATCACGCCGATGGTGTGCTCGGCCAGCAGGCCGGCCATGTCGGTCTCGCCCAGCAATGCGCTGATACGGCCCGCGAACGCGGCGAGCAGCTCATCGGCCTGGCCCAGGCCGATGCCGGCCACGATGGTCTGCCAGTTGTCCGGTTCGATCAGGAGCAGCGTCTGGCCCTTCTTGCCCTTGGCCGCGGCGGCAACCGACTCGTCGATGTACTCGAGCGTGCGGGCGCGATTGAACAGGCCGGTCACCGCATCGCGCTGCAATTGCTCGATCAGCGCAGGGTCGACCTGCTGGCGGCGGAACACGATCTGCAGGCAGGGTTCGCCCTCGAACGTGGCGCCGGCGAATTCGACCGTGGCCTTGAAGGTGCTGGCGTCGGCGCGACGGGCCTGCAGCTCGACCTGGTTGGATGCCTTCTCCTTGCGCGAGTGGGCGCGCAGGAGGTTCTTAAAGGCCTCGGCGTCGGCGGTGCCGATCATGTCCAGCACGGGCAGGCCGAGCAGGTCGTCGAAGTCCTCGTAGCCGAAGGTTTCCAGATAGGCACGGTTGGCGCGCACGTGCATGCCTTCGTGCACATAGGCGATGGGGTCGGTGGAAGAGTCGAGCAGGGCGTCGCAGCGCCGCTCGGATTCGCGCAGCGCGGCCTCCAGCAGGCGCACCTGGCGGCGCGTGTGCAACGCCTCGAACTCGCGCTGCAATACCGCGATCAGCTGCTTGGGCTGGGTGCGCAGCGCGGTCCCGCGCACGCCGCCGGCGAACATCTCGGCCACGCTCTGGGTGTCGAGCTGGTTGACCAGGGCCAGCAGCGCGACGTCGCGGCCGTGCACGTCGAGCAGATGGGCCACCTCGCGCAGCTCCATGCCCGCGGCCGGGTCGAACAGCACGATATCGGGCTCCAGCTCGTCCAGCGCCGCCTGTACCTGGTCGGTCTGGGTTGCCCGTGCCGGACGCACCGCGATGCCGGCGTTGCGCAACAGGCTGATGATCTGTTCGGCGTCCTCGACCGATTTCTCGACGAAGAGGATCTTGATGACGGAGTCTTTTTTCATTGAGCCCTGGCGGCTGCCCCTGGATCGGCTGGGTCGCAGGCGCCCCTCGCCGCGACCGGAAGGGCGAGCGGTTCCAGCCGCTCACCTTCATCCCGGGTTTGTAACGGATTCGCTCACATAGCGCCAGCGGCAAGTCGCACAAAGGCAACGCCCGCCTCACCTGATGGCGTATCCGGTTACAGCGGGCGTTTGGACGCGTCCCCGGCGACTTCGCGCACCAGCCGCGGCACGAGATAGCCGGGCAGGCGCTGGCGCAGCGTCTCGACCAGGCCCAAGGCCCGCGCGTCATCCACCTCGAAGTGGGCGGCGCCCTGCACGCGATCGAGCTGGTGCAGGTAATAGGGAAGCACGCCCGCGGCGAACAGGCGCTCCGACAGCAGCGCCAGGGTGTCCGCGTCGTCGTTGATCCCGCGCAGCAGTACCGACTGGTTGAGCAGAGTGGCGCCGGCCTGGCGCAGGGCGGCGGAGGCGGCATCCACGGTCGGGTCGAATTCGTTGGCGTGGTTGGCGTGCAGCACGATGACCTTCTGCAACGGCAAGGCGTCCAGCCATGCCAGGAAGGAGGCGTCGATGCGCTCGGGCAGTACCACCGGCAGGCGCGTGTGGATGCGCAGGCGGGTGACCTGGGGCAGGTCGGCCAGGCCGCGCCCGAGTTCCTCCAGCTTGGAGGTGGACAAGGCGAGCGGGTCGCCACCGGACAGGATCAGTTCGCTGATCGACGGATCGGCCTGGAGGTGCGCCAGCGCCTGCCGCCACTGCCCGGCAGCGGCGATTTCCTCGCCATAGGGAAAATGCCGGCGGAAGCAGTAGCGGCAGTTCACCGCGCAGCTGCCGCTGGCGATCAGCAACGCGCGGCCGTGGTACTTGTGCAGCACGCCCTGCGCTTCCCGGGCGGCCAGATCCCCCACCGCGTCGATCACGAAACCCGGCACCTGCTCGAGTTCGGCCAGCTGCGGCAATACCTGCAGCAGCAGGGGGTCGCCGGGATCGCCCCGGCGCATGCGCGCCACGAAGCCGCGCGGCACCCGCAATGCGAAGCCGGCATCGGCCGGAGGCAGCCGATCGGCCAGGTGCGCGAGCCCCACGGCGGCAAGCAGTTCGCCTGCGTCGGTGATGGCATCCCGCCACAGCTCGCGCCAGTCGGGCGCGGTCGGCGATAGGCGGGGAGCGGGGCTTGCGGTTATCATGGCGGGCCTTGAAGCGGGCCTGCGGCCCGTGCAAATACCTATTTTAGCCGCCGGAACGGCGGTGTTTACCTCTGGAGCAGAAAGCGCATGGCGACCGCCGGTCTCAACGACGTCAAGAAGGGTATGAAGATCCTTCACAACAATGATCCGTGGGTCATCACCGACGCCGACTTCATCAAGCCCGGCAAGGGCCAGGCGTTCACCCGCATCTTCATCCGCAATCTGAAGACCGGCCGCACCACCGAGCAGACGATGAAGTCGTCCGATTCGTTCGAAGTCGCCGACGTCAACGATACCGACATGCAGTACCTGTACTCCGACGGCGAGTTCTGGCACTTCATGCAGCAGGAAACCTTCGAGCAGCACCAGGCCACCAAGGCGGGCGTGGGCGATGCGGCGAAGTGGCTCAAGGGCGAGGAAGAGTGCGTGGTCACGCTGTTCAACGGCGAGATCATCACCGTGCAGCCGCCGAATTTCGTCGAGCTGAAGATCACCGAGACCGATCCGGGCGTCCGTGGCGACACCTCCGGCGGCGGCGGCAAGCCGGCCACGCTCGAGACCGGCGCCGTGGTGCGCGTGCCGCTGTTCGTGGGCACCGACGAGGTGATCAAGGTCGACACCCGCACCGGCGAATACGTCAGCCGCGTCGGCAAGTAAGCGCCGGCAGCAGCAAACCGACGGCACGGCAGCGCAGGCGCCGTGCCGTTTTCGTTCCACCGTTACACGAGACCGCGATGACCGAAGCCACCACCGAGATCGACCTCCTCATCGAAGCGCGCTGGGTGGTTCCCGTGGAGCCGCACGCCGTGGTGCTGGACAACCATGCGGTGGCAATTGACGGTGGGCAGATCAAGGCGATTCTGCCGATCGCCCAGGCGCGCGGGCTCTACGCGCCGCGCGAGCGGATGGAGCTGTCCGAGCACGCGCTGATCCCCGGCCTGGTCAACACCCACACGCACAATCCGATGACGCTGCTGCGCGGCCTGGCCGACGACCTGCCGCTGATGACCTGGCTGCAGCAGCACATCTGGCCGGCAGAAGCGAAGGTGATCGGGCCGGAGTTCGTGCGCGACGGCGTGGAGCTGGCGGTGGCCGAGATGCTGCGCGGCGGCACCACCTGCGCCAACGAGAACTACTTCTTCCCCGACGTGATCGGCGCGACCTACCGGCGGCTCGGCTTCCGCGCCGTGGTTGGTCTGCCGGTGATCGAGTTCCCGACCGCCTGGGCCAAGAGCCAGGACGAATACTTCGAGCGCGCGGGTGAAGTGCACGACAGCTTCCGCGGCGACGGCCTGGTCGGCACGGCGTTCGCGCCGCATGCGCCCTACACCGTGTCCGACGAGAGCTTCGCGCGCATCCGCGTGCTTGCCGACCAGCTCGACATTCCGGTCCACCTGCACCTGCACGAGACGGCCCACGAGGTCGAGGAAGAGAAGAAGAAGTCCGGCCTGCGCCCGTTCCAGCGCCTGCAGAAGCTCGGCCTGGTCAACGACCGCCTGATCGCGGTGCACATGACCCAGCTGACGGACGGCGAAATCACCGCCTGCGCCGAGGCCGGCGTATCGGTGGTGCATTGCCCCGAGTCCAACCTCAAGCTCGCCTCCGGCTTCTGTCCCGCGGAAAAGCTGCGCCGGGCCGGCGTCAACGTGGCGATCGGCACCGACGGTTGCGCCTCGAACAACGACCTGGACATGATCGGCGAACTGCGCACCGCGGCGATCCTGGCCAAGGCGGTCGCTTCGGATGCCGCTGCGTTCGACGCCGCCTTCGCGCTGCGCGCGGCCACGCTCAATGGCGCCAGGGCGATGGGCTTGGACAGCCGCATCGGCTCGATCGAGCCGGGCAAGCAGGCCGACCTTGCGGCGGTGCGGCTGAGCGACATCGAAACACAGCCGCTGTTCCACGTCGCCTCGCAACTGGCCTACGCGGCCGGCCGGCACCAGGTGACCGACGTGTGGATCGCCGGCCGCCGCAAGCTGGCCGCGCGTGAACTGGTCGACCTCGATCCGGGGGCGATCCTGGCCAAGGCGCACGCCTGGCGCGAGCGCATCGCCGCGTTCTCGTAAGGACGTCCATGAATCTTTATCTCGTCCTGGTCATGCGCCGCCCGCAGTTCGACCCCGCGGTAGTGCCCGCGCACCAGTGTTTCCTCGACGAACTGCGCGCGGAGGGACGCGTGGAACGCTCGGGCCCGTTCGGCGACAAGTCCGGCGGCGCCTACCTGCTGCGCGCGGCAGGCCTGGAGGAGGCACGTGCGATCGCCCATCGGGACCCGACCCACGTCAGCGGCGGTTGGGACGTCACAGTGTACGAATGGCAGGCCCGCTAGCCATCCGCTCCTTCAAGAAGCCTGCGTTTTGAAAGGACTGCTTCCATGACCGAAACCACCGTCAACGTCAGCCCCGACGAAATCGCCCGCTTCGACAAGCTGGCCGCCCGTTGGTGGGACCCCGACGGCGAATCGCGCCCGCTGCATGACCTCAACCCCGTGCGTGCCGCCTACGTTGCCGCCCGCGCGGACCTGCGCAGCGCGAAGGTGGCCGACGTCGGCTGCGGCGGTGGCCTGCTCAGCGAGGCGCTGGCGCGCGAGGGCGCGAAGGTGACCGGCATCGACCTCGGCGAGAAGGTGATCGAGGTGGCGAAGCTGCACTTGTTCGAGTCGGAGCTGCAAGTCGACTATCGGGTTCAGTCTTCCGCGGCCCTGGCTGCCAGCGAACCGTCCAGCTTCGATGCGGTCTGCTGCATGGAGCTGATCGAGCACGTGCCCGATCCCGAAGCGCTGGTGAACGATCTGGCCGCGCTGCTGAAGCCGGGCGCACGCCTGTTCATGTCCACGCTCAATCGCACGCCGGCCGCCTTCGGCGCGGCGATCCTCGGGGCCGAGTACGTGATGCGCCTGCTGCCTCGCGGCACCCATCACTATGCGCAGTTCCTCAAACCCTCCGAGCTCGGCCGCCTGGTCCGTCATGCCGGGCTTGAGCTGGAAGACGTTTCCGGCCTGGCCTACAACCCGATCACGCGCAAGGCTTCGTTGAGCCGCATTACCGCGGTCAACTATCTGCTGTGCGCGCGCAAGCCGGCATGAAGTCGTTTCCGCCAACGCTCGAAGGCGTGCTGTTCGATCTCGACGGCACGCTGCTGGACAGCGCACCGGACCTGTACGCCGCGCTGGAGCGACAGTGCAAGGAAGAAGGCGTTCCTGTGCCGCCCTACGCGCCGGTGCGCGAGGTAGTTTCGCGGGGCGCGAAGGCGGTGTTGCGTTGCGCCTTCGGCCATCTGGGCGAGCCCGCGGTGGAGGCGCGCGTGGAGCGCTACCTGGCGCTGTACGAACAAGTCATGGGCACGGCGACGCACCCGTTCGAGGGCATCGAACCGATGCTCGCCCAACTGGAGGCGGCCGGCGTGCGTTGGGGCATCGTGACCAACAAGGCTGGCTTCCTCACCGAAGAGTTGCTCAAGCGGATCGGCTGGGACGGCCGCGCCGCGGCGGTGGTCAGCGGTGACACCTTGCCGGTAAAAAAACCCGACCCGGCGCCCGTGCGCCTGGCCTGCGAGCGCGCCGGCATCGACCCAGCCCGCAGCCTGTTCGTGGGCGACGACCGCCGCGACGTCATGGCCGGCGCCGCCGCCGGCCTGTACACCGTGGCCGTGGCCTGGGGCTACCTCGACGGCGGCGATCCGCGCGAATGGCATGCCGACGCCGTGCTCGACACGCCCGCCCAGTTCGCCCTCTGGTTGCGCCGCGGGCAGGCGGTGGCGTGATGGAGGTCGGCCACGATGCCCTGCAGAGCTACGTCAACAAATGGCTCGCGGCCCAGCCGGCCCAGCGTGTGGCGCTCGCGTTCGTCGATCCCGCGCGCCACGCCGGCCACATCGCGCTTGCCGCGCTGGAGCAGGAACTGCTTGCCGCCGCCTACGGCATCCGCGAGCCGCACGTGGCCGCCACCAAACTCAACTGGTGGGCGGAGGAGCTGGCTGGCGCCGCGCAAAACGGCGGCCGTCATCCGCTGACCCAGGTGCTGTTCGACGATGAACGCAGCGGCCGCATCGACAGCGAGCGCTGGCTGGCGCCGGTGGTCGCGGCCATGGCCCAGTTGGAAGAGGGCACCGCGGCCGACTTCGGCGCCCAACTGGCGGCCGCTTCGCAGCTGCACGGTGCGTTGGCCGCGCTCGAGACCGCCTGGTGGTTCGGCGAATCGGCCTCGCCCGAGCGCGCCGCGCGGGTGGCCGCGATCGCTCACCTGCTGCACGCGCTGCGCCGGCTGGATGACGATGCCGAACGCGACCGCCTGCCGCTGCCGATGACGTCGCTGGCCCGCCATGGCCTGCGACGCGACGAGCTGCGACGTGCCGGCGCCGCGCGCAACGCGGCCGTGCGCGGCCAGCTGGAGGAGCTCACGGCCGCCTGGCGCGAGGCGTCGCGGCTGGCGGGGCCGCTCAGCGTATTCCGCGCCGTCGAATCGCATGCGGGCGAGCGCCTGGCGCGGCGCGCGGCCGGCGCCGCCGAGCCGCTGCAGGTCCTGCAGCACGCGCGTCCGTCCGGTGGCCTGGCGACGACCCTGGCGGCCTGGCAGGCCGCGCGGCGCTGGCGCCGCGGGAATGCCGCCTGACCAAACCGCGGGCAAGTGGCCAGGCACTCAACACAGTGTTTCCGCAGCATGCCTGTTGCCCCCGCGCGCGCTGCCCCAAAATAGAAAGCCGCACGGCCCCCGCCTGCCGCAAGGACATCCCATGCACAGCCACGAAAACACCGCCCGCCTGTTGCCCGACGTCGCTGGCCAGGCGCAGCCGCACCTGGCCGGGGCGCTGGACTGGGTGGGCATGGACGGCATCGAGGTACCGGTGCGCTTCGATGCCGGCGACGGCAATGTGGAGCGCGCCAGTGCGCAGGTGGGCGCGTTCGTCAACCTGACCCGGCCGGACAAGCGTGGCATCCACATGTCGCGGCTCTATCTGCTGGTCGACAGGCACCTCAGCGCCAAGCCCCTGGA
The DNA here is from genome assembly GCF_051900395.1 of Frateuria sp. GZRe14. Classification (NCBI taxonomy): domain Bacteria; kingdom Pseudomonadati; phylum Pseudomonadota; class Gammaproteobacteria; order Lysobacterales; family Rhodanobacteraceae; genus Frateuria; species Frateuria sp. GZRe14. The sequence continues at coordinate 1,343,362 of NZ_JBHZGJ010000001.1, forward strand.
TGCGGCGATGATCGAGGCGCTGCTGCAGGCGTTCCTCGAATCCCACAGGGATCTTTCCGACCGCGCCCGCATCAGTATCCGCTTCGACCATCTGGTGCGTCGGGAGGCCTTGCGCAGCGGCAACAGCGGCTGGCGTGCCTACCCGGTGTCGATCGAGGCGAGTCTGGGCGCCGACGGTTTCCAGCTCGAACTCGGCACCGAGGTGGTCTATTCCTCCACCTGTCCGGCATCGGCTGCGCTGTCGCGGCAGCTCATCCAGGAGCAGTTCTCGCGGGATTTCGATGCCTCCAGGCCGGTCGACCATGCGGCCGTCATGGCCTGGCTGGGCAGCGAGCAGGGCATCGTCGCCACGCCGCATGCGCAACGCAGCGTCGCGCGGCTGCTGGTGCGCCTGGCCGACGGCGTCGGCTTCGACCTGATCTCCACACTCGATCGCGTCGAACGGGCGCTGGGCACGCCGGTGCAGACGGCAGTCAAGCGCGAGGATGAACAGGCCTTCGCGCTGGCCAACGGCGGCAACCTGATGTTCTGCGAGGACGCCGCACGGCGGATCCAGAAAGCGCTGGATGCCGACCCGCGCATCGCCGACTTCCACGTGCGGCTGGAACACCAGGAAAGCCTGCACCCGCATGACGCGGTGGCCTACGCCAGCAAAGGCGTGCCGGGCGGCTACGGCTCCGCCGCGTAATCGGATCCTTTTCCCGCATTCGGGGAAATTGACAGCGGCCCCTTTTGCGGTCCGGATGCCCGAATGGCAATCCGCCGCATCCGGACGACGCTCCTCCGCCGCCCTGGCCATCCGTTACATCAGCGCTCCCCGGGGGGACGGCAGCGGGTCAAATGGAAATGCGCGGGAACAGGGTCTTCGCCACCGTCGCACAGCGGCTGGCAGCGAAGGATGCGCCACAGCGCCAGCACGCTGCCGCGCAGAGGACCGAAGCGCACGATGGCAATCCGTGCATAATCGGAACAACTGGGATGGAAGCGGCAACGCTGACCCAGCAGGGGGCTCAACAAGCGTTTGTAAGCGCCAAGCAGGAGGAGCAGGAATCGGGTCACTTCGTTCACGCAGCCAGAACGGCTCGCGGCATGTAGTGCCTTGAAGTATTCCAGATGCCTGTTGATGGTGTAAGACGCATGGGCTATAACACCCGGCCGCCACGGCCAAAACGGTGAAGGGAAATGGCGAAAACGACGCGTAGTTCGACCGCCGCCAAGGCGCAGAAAGGGAAGACTGCGGGAAAGGCGAAAGAAGCCAGGACGACCAAGCCCAAGGTCGCCGCAGCCCGGGCCGGCAAGAGCGCTGCCACCGCCAAGAAGGCCGCGCCCGCCCGCAAGCCGGCCGCCAAAGCGGCGTCGGCGAAGAAGCCCGTTGCGCGCAAGCCGGTCGCCGGCAAGGCCGCCGCGAAGCCGTCGGCCAAGCCGGCCAGCAAGGCCGTGGCAAAGAAGGCTCCGGCCAAAAAGGCGCCTGCCGCCAAGACACCTGCCAAGAGCGCCGCGCGCAAGCCGGCTCCGGCGGTGAAGAAGGCCACGCCTGCCGCCAAGGCCAAGCCGGCACCGAAGGTCGCGGCCAGGAAGCCGGTCAAGCCCCAGCCGAAGGCCGCGCCGAAGAAGATGGCGAAGCCGGCAGCCAAGGTGGCCCCGAAGAAAGCGGCACCTGCCAAGCCGGTGGCAACGCCTGCGAAGAAGGCAGTCGCGAAACCGGCTGCGCCGCAGCCGTACAAGATCGTGAGCAAGCCCGCCGCAAAACCGGGCAAGCCATCATCGGCGCGACCGGCGACACCGGCGGTCGCGACCAGGCAAACATCTCCATCACCCGCCGTTGCGCCCATGAAGGGCAAAGTGGCGAGTGCCGTCGCCATGGTGACCCCACGCGTGGCCACGGCCACCGCCCGCCATACCCCACCCAAGAAACAGAAGACCCCGCAGTCCTCAATGAATAATTCCGCTACAACTCTCGACAATGGCGTGACCCGCGAGGATGGCCGTTACGCCCTGCCTTCCACCATCAACATCGACCTGCCCAAGGGTTACCGTCCCTCGAACGACGAGGAGTACATGAGCCCCAAGCACCTCGCCTACTTCCGCAACAAGTTGCGGGACTGGCGCGACCAGCTGGTCGAGGAATCGCGCCAGACGATGGAAAACCTGCGCGACGAAGTGCGCGACGTCGGTGACGAGGCCGAGCGTGCCACCCGCGAAACGGAAAACTCGCTCGAGCTGCGCACCCGCGACCGCTATCGCAAGCTGATCTCCAAGATCGACAAGGCCCTGCGCCGGATCGAGGAAGGTCGTTACGGCTATTGCGAGGAGACCGACGAGGAAATCGGCCTGGAGCGCCTGGACGCCCGCCCGATCGCCACGCTGTCGCTCGACGCGCAGGAGCGTCGCGAGCATCTGCAGAAGCAGATGGGCGACTGACGTCATCGATCCGATCGAGACGAAGCCCCGCGCAATGCGGGGCTTCGAGTTTCAGGCAGGCAGCATTCCCTTGTAGGAGCGCATCTGCGCGACAGCCACGCATCCTGTCGCGCAGGTGCGCCTTCCAGGAAGTTCAGGCCTGCGCTTGCGCCGCGTAACCCTTGAGCTTGGCCAGCATCGCCGTCAGGCCATTGGAACGCGTCGGAGAGAGATGCTTGGCCAGGCCGATCGACTGAACGAACTCGGGCTCGGTCGCGAGGATCTCTGCGGCCGGCCGATCCGAGTACACGCGCAGCACCAGTGCGATCAGACCGGACACGATGGCCGAATCGCTGGTTGCGGTGAAATGCATTTTCTCCGAGTCGCCATCGGGGACCAGCCACACCATCGACTGGCAGCCGTGCACCCGGTGCTCCTCGGTCTTGCACTCCTCCGGGAAGGGCGGCAGCTGTTTGCCCAGGTCGATCAGATACTGGTAGCGCTCGGACCAGTCGCTGAAGAAGGCGAATTCCTCGGCAATGTCGAGCTGCGCCTGCGCGGCGCTGGGGGTAGTGGTGTTCATGCGGACATTATCGCGCAGCGCGACGCGACGGGCAGGGTCGCGTGCAGGAGTCCGCTTGAGCGCGATGCCTTGTTCCGGATGGACGCAAAAAAAGCATCGCCGCGCAGCCGGACTCGTGAGGAGAGCCGCTAGCTTTTTGAAATGCTCCAACGCGTGCCCTGCGCGCCGTCCTCGATCACCACGCCCATGGCGGTCAGTTCGTCGCGGATGGCGTCGGCTCGGGCAAAGTCGCGCGCCGCGCGGGCAGTGCGGCGATCTTCGAGCAGGGCTTCGATACGGGACGCATCGACCGCCTCGTCCCCGCGCCTGAACCAGGCCTCCGGGTCCTCCTGCAGCAGGCCGAGCAGGGCGCCGCCACCCAGCAGCGCGGCCTTGGCCCCGGCACTCGCGGACTGGCGTGCGGCATCGGCAAGCAACGCCAACTCGGCGAGCGCCTGCGGGGTGTTGAGGTCGTCGCAAAGGGCTGCCTCCACCCGCGCGGGGACGGGCAACTCGCCCGCCACCGGCACGTGCGCCAGGTCGCGCAGCACGCGGTACCAGCCATCCAGCGTGCTTACCGCCTGCGCCAGCGCGGCATCTGACCAGTCCAGGGGCTGCCGGTAGTGACCGCGCAGCAGCAGCAGGCGCAATGCCTCTGGCGGATGACGCTTGAGCAGCTCGTGCACCAGCAGCACGTTGCCCAGCGACTTGGACATCTTGCGCCCGTCGAAAGTAAGCATGCCGTTGTGCAGCCACCAGCGCGAGAACACTTCGCCACCGTGCGCGCAGGTGGATTGGGCGATCTCGTTCTCGTGGTGCGGGAACGTGAGATCCACGCCGCCGGCATGGATGTCGATCGTCGTGCCCAGGTGCGCCGCGCTCATGGCCGAGCACTCGATGTGCCAGCCCGGGCGGCCGCGGCTCCAGGGGCTGTCCCAGCCGGGAAGCTCGGGAGTGGAGGGCTTCCACAGCACGAAATCCGCGGGATTCTTCTTGTATGGCGCCACTTCCACGCGTGCGCCGGCAATCAACTCGTCGGTGTCGCGGCCGGAGAGCTGCCCGTAGGCCGCATAGGTGCCGACGTCGAACAGCACGTGGCCGTCGGCTGCGTAGGCATGGCCGCCGGCGATCAAGGCTTCGATCATCGCGATGATCTCGCCGATGTGCGCTGTCGCATGGGGTTCGAGGTCCGGCGGAGCGATGCCCAGCGCCGCCATGTCCTCGCGGTAGGCGGCGGTGAAGCGGTCGGTGATCGTGCCGATGGGCGTGCCCTGGGCCAGCGCCGCGGCGTTGATCTTGTCGTCCACGTCGGTGATGTTGCGGGCGTAGACCACGCGCGGGTAGTGCCGCCGCAGCAGCCGCACCAGCACGTCGAACACCACCGGCCCGCGCGCGTTGCCGATGTGCACGTAGTTGTAAACCGTCGGTCCGCACAGATACATCGTCACGCGCTGCGGATCGAGCGGCACGAAGGGATCGGTGCGGCGGGTTAGGCTGTTGTAGAGCGTGATCGGCATCGGAGGTGTCGGGGGCGCGGCCAAGCCGCGCATCTTAGCAGGCAGCTTTCAGCTTCCTCGCGCTCCGGGGGGCTAGGGGCGAAGGGCGGGCTAGCCGGGAACCCGGGGGCTCAGGAAACCGACAGATCCTGAACGGACCCGGTGCGGCCGGTCATCCGCCGAGTGCTCTAAGCGTTGATTCAGCGTGAATTTGTTGCAATGACAATCGCGCAGAAGCGCATTACGGACCATGCTGGAGGTCCCATGACCAAGATGTTTCTCCCCGTTCTCGCGCTCGTTCTCGCCACTGGCGCCGTTCAAGCGCAGGACGGGCGGTATGCCGAAGGCGACGACGCAAACACCCACTACGGCTGGGCCGACGTATTGCGCGTCGATCCGGTGTACGGCGTCGCCCGTAGCGAAGTGCCGCGGCAGGAGTGTTATGACGAGCCCGTGGTGCGTCGCGAAGGCGGCGGCAACACCACCGCGGGCACCGTGCTTGGCGCGGTGATCGGCGGCGTGCTCGGCAACACCGTCGGCAAGGGCGACGGCCGCAAGGCGGCCACGGTCGCCGGCGCGGTGGCCGGTGGCGCCGTTGGCCACGGCGTGGCCGGCCGCGGCGAGCGCGAGTACGACGACACGGTGACCCGCTGTCGCCAGGTCAGCTCGGTCAGCGAGCAGCGCCGCCTGATGGGTTACGACGTCGAATACCGCTACCACGGCGACGTCTACGTCTCGCGACTGAACTACGATCCGGGCGAGCGGCTGCGGGTGCGCGTGAGCGTCGCCCCGGCCGAATAACAGGCCCTGCGCCACGAAGCCGCCGCCTCCGGGCGGCGGTTTTCGTTTTGGCCGTCCGTTTGTATGGACGTCCAAAAAAAGTTGTTGCGCCGCCACACGAATGCCGGCATGATGCCGGCTCCCCTGTCCGGAACCACCATGTCCGCAGCCGTCTACACCGCTACCGTGCTTACCAGCGCCCGTATGGCCGCTGGCATGACCTCGCGTGCGCGCCGACCGCTGGTCCGACATCCGGCCGGGTAGGCTGTCGCTGCACGCGCAACTGGCGCAACGACGAACAAACCCGGCCACCGCGCCGGGTTTTTTGTTTTCAGGAAGCCCGCCGCGGTCGCCCCCGACCCGAGTTGCTTGTGCGCAGGTCCATCTGCGCAGAAGCAAAAAGCGGCCATCCATGGCCGCTCTCTTCACAAGAGGCACCCGCCGATGGCCCTTCGACATTTCCTCACGACCCAGGACTACAGCCGCGCCGAGATCGACGCCCTGCTGGAGCAGGCTGCCGCTTTCAAGCGATCGCCGCGTGGCCAGCAGCTGGCCGGCAAGTCCATCGCGCTCCTGTTCTTCAATCCCTCGATGCGCACGCGCACCAGCTTCGAGCTGGGCGCGTTCCATCTCGGCGGCCACGCGATCGTGCTTGCGCCGGGCAAGGACGCCTGGCCGATCGAGTTCGAGGTGGGCACCGTGATGGACGGCGAGGCGGAGGAACACATCGCCGAAGTCGCGCGCGTGCTCAGCCGTTACGTCGACCTGATCGCCGTGCGCGCCTTCCCGAAGTTCCAGGATTGGTCGGTGGACCGCGAGGACCGCGTCATCAAGGCGTTCGCCCGCTATGCCACCGTGCCGGTGATCAACATGGAAACGATCACCCACCCCTGCCAGGAACTGGCGCATGCGCTGGCGCTGAAAGAACACCTGGGTGACCTGCAGAACCGCAAGTACGTGCTGACCTGGACCTATCACCCCAAGCCGCTCAACACCGCCGTGGCGAACTCGGCGCTGCTGATCGCGACCAAGCTCGGCATGGACGTGACCCTGCTGTGCCCCACGCCCGAGTACGTGCTCGACGAGCGCTACATGGAGGCCGGTCGCCAGAACGCCGCGCAGAACGGCGGCTCGCTGAAGGTCAGCCACGACATCGAAGAAGCCTATCGCGGCGCCCACGTGGTCTACGCCAAGAGCTGGGGCGCGCTGCCGTACTTCGGCCGCTGGGAGCAGGAAAAACCGATCCGCGAGGCACACCGGCACTTCATGGTGGACGAGGCCAAGATGGCATTGACCGACAACGGCCTGTTCAGCCATTGCCTGCCGCTTCGCCGCAACGTCAAGGCGACCGATGGGGTGATGGATGCGCCCTACTGCATCGCCATCGACGAAGCCGAAAACCGCCTGCACGTGCAGAAGGCCGTAATGGCCTCGCTGCTTGCTTCCTGACCGCCCGATCCGAACGAGACAACCCATGAGCCAGCAAGACATCGTCCTCGCCTTTTCCGGCGGCCTCGACACCAGCTTCTGCGTGCCCTACCTCAAGGAACAGGGCTTCAACGTGCATACCGTGTTCGCCGACACCGGCGGCGTGGATGACGAGGAGCGCGCCTTCATCGAACACCGCGCCAGGGAACTGGGCGTGGCCAGCCATCTCACCGTCGACGGCGGCCCCGCGATCTGGAACGGCTTCGTCAAGCCGTTCGTGTGGGCAGGCGAGGGCTACCAGGGCCAGTACCCGCTGCTGGTCTCCGACCGCTACCTGATCGTGGAAGCCGCCCTCGCGCGGTGCGCCGAGCTGGGCACCAACGCGATCGCGCACGGCTGCACCGGCATGGGTAACGACCAGGTGCGCTTCGACCTGGCGGTGAAGGCGCTGGGCGACTACCGCATCGTGGCGCCGATCCGCGAGATCCAGAAGCAGCACACCCAGACCCGCGCCTACGAACAGAAGTACCTGGAGGAGCGCGGCTTCGGCGTGCGCGCCAAGCAGCAGGCCTACACCATCAACGAGAACCTGCTGGGCGTGACCATGTCAGGCGGCGAGATCGACAAATGGCAGACGCCGGGCGAGGGCGCGCGTGGGTGGTGCAAGCCGCGCGCCGAGTGGCCGTCCGAACCGCTTGCGGTAAAGGTGGGTTTCGAGCGCGGCGAAGCAGTGAGCCTGGACGGCGAACGCCTGCCGGGGCACCGGCTTCTGGCAAAGCTCAACGCGTTGTTCGCGCGTTACGGCGTCGGCCGTGGCATGTATACCGGCGACACGACCATCGGCCTGAAGGGCCGCATCGTGTTCGAGGCGCCCGGCCTGTTCGCGCTGCTGGCAGCCCATCGCGCGCTGGAGGAGGCCGTGCTCTCAAAACAGCAGAACCGGTTCAAGCCCGAAGTGGCGCGCAAGTGGGTGGAAGTCGTGTACGAGGGCTTTTTCCACGATCCGTTGAAGACCGACCTGGAAGCCTTCCTGGCTTCCAGCCAGACCACCGTCAATGGCGTCGTGACGCTGCAGACCCATGGCGGCACGGTCGAGGCGGTAGCGGTGGAATCGCCGCACATCCTCAACGCCAAGGGTGCCACCTACGCGCAGTCGGCCGACTGGGGCGTGGAGGAGGCGGAAGGCTTCATCAAGCTGTTCGGCATGAGTTCGACGCTGTGGGCGGAAGTGAACCGGAGCGCCAAGGTATGAGGATCACGCTCATCTCTCTCCGCCCTCCCGCAGGGATACGAACTTTGCCTCCGTGGGGCGTGTGATGGGCGGCTTGATGGATGCCACGCTGGAGCACCTGCGCGCGCTGGTCACCTTCGACACGCGCAATCCGCCGCGGGCCATCGGAACGGGCGGGATGTTCGATTACCTGCGCGCGCAGCTGCCCGGCTTCGACGTGACGGTGACCGATCACGGTGCCGGCGCCGTGACCTTGCATGCCGTGCGCGGCCAGCCGCGGCTGCTGTTCAACGTGCATCTGGACACGGTGCCCGACTCGCCCGCGTGGAGCGCCGACCCGCACGTGCTGCGTGTCGAGGACGACCGTGCCATCGGCCTGGGCGCCTGCGACATCAAGGGCGCCGCGGCCGCGCTGCTGGCGGTGGCGCAGGCCACCGACGGCCCGCTGGCGTTGCTGTTCTCCACCGACGAGGAAGCCAATGACGCGCGCTGCATCGCCGGCTTCCTGCACGCCTTTGCCCCGGTCGCGGAGGGAACTCCCTACGAAGCCGTGATCGTGGCCGAGCCCACCCAGGGCGAGGCGGTGCTGGCACACCGGGGTATCCAGTCCGTGCTGATGCGCTTCGCCGGCCACGCGGGGCACGCCTCGGGCGAGCAGAAACCTGCCGACAGCGCCTTGCACCAGGCCATGCGCTGGGGCGCGGCGGCGCTGGACTTCGTGGCCGCGCAATCGCATGAGCGCTTCGGCGGCCTGACCGGCCTGCGCTTCAACATCGGTCGCGTGGAAGGCGGCATCAAGGCGAACGTGATCGCCCCGGCCGCCGAGGTGCGTTTCGGCTTCCGGTCGTTGCCGACCATGGATCCGGACGCGCTGCTCGATCGTTTCCGCCACCTCGGGCAAGTGCCGCCGGTGCACTTCGAGGAAACCTTCCGCGGCAGCTCGCTGCCGGCCGGCGATACCGCCAGCGCCGAGGCAAGGCGACTGGTGGCGCGCGACCTGGCGGACGAGCTGGAGATCCCGGTCGGCAACGCGGTGGATTTCTGGACCGAAGCGGCGCTGTTCTCCGCAGCCGGCTATACCGCCTTCGTCTACGGCCCGGGCGACATCGCCCAGGCGCACAGCGCGGACGAATGGGTCGCGCTCGACCAACTGCGGCAATACGCAGACAACCTCTACCGGATCGTGAGCCGTGGAAACGCATAAGCACACGCGCAAGACCATCGTACGCCTGCTCGAGAGCATGGGCAGCGCGAAGGAAATCCAGCAGTACCTGAAGCGCTTCTCGCAGATGGATGCCAAGCGTTTCGCCGTGGTCAAGGTCGGCGGCGCCGTGTTGCGCGACGACCTGCCGGCGCTGGCCTCGTCGCTGACCTTCCTGCAGCAGGTGGGCCTCACGCCTATCGTGCTGCACGGCGCCGGCCCGCAGCTGGACCAGGAACTGGCCGCCGCCGGCATCACCAAGCAGACCGTGGGCGGCCTGCGCGTGACCACGCCGCAGGCGATGGGCGTGGTGCGACGCGTGTTCCAGCAGCAGAACCTGCGGCTGGTCGACGCGCTGCATGCGATGGACACGCGCGCCGTGTCGGTGGCCTCGGGCGTCTTCATGTCCGACTACCTGGACCGCGAGGCGCTGGGCATGGTCGGCAGGACCACCGGCGTCGAACTCGCGCCGATCGAGGGGGCGTTGCGCGCCAACGCGATCCCGGTGATCGCCAGCCTGGGCGAGACGGCCGAGGGCCAGCTTCTCAACATCAATGCGGACATCGCCGCCAACGAGCTGGTGCGCGTGCTGCAGCCCTACAAGATCGTGTTCCTCACCGGCACCGGCGGGCTGCTCGACGCGCAGGGGCAGGTGATCGACTCGATCAACCTCTCCACCGAGTACGACCACCTGATGGCACAGCCGTGGATCGACGGCGGCATGCGGCTCAAGCTCGAACAGATCGCCGACCTGCTGGCCGACCTGCCGCTCACCTCGTCGGTGTCGATCACGCGGCCGGCGGAGCTGGCCAAGGAGCTGTTCACCCACAAGGGCTCGGGCACGCTGGTGCGCCGCGGCGAGAAGGTGCTGACCTTCGATTCGTGGGAGGGTGTGGACCAGGCACGCCTGCGTAAGTTGATCGAATCGAGCTTCGGTCGCGCGCTGGTGCCCGACTACTTCGAGCGCACCCGGCCCTGGCGCGTCTACGTCAGCGAGAACTACCGCGCGGCGATGATCCTGACCCGGGAAGAGGGCATGGCCTACCTCGACAAGTTCGCGGTGCTGGACGAGGCGCAGGGCGAGGGCCTGGGGCGCGCCGTCTGGCTCGTCATGCGCGAGGCCAACCCGCGTCTGTTCTGGCGCTCCCGCCATGGCAACAACGTCAATCCGTTCTACGACGCCGAATGCGACGGCTCGCTCAAGCAGCCGCGCTGGAAGGTGTACTGGTACGGCATCGACGATTTCCGCCTGATCGAGCGCTGCGTGGCGCATTGCGCGCAGCGGCAGCCGACGCTGGTCGATCCGGCCCCCTTGAAGGACAACGCAGCATGAGGCCGGCCGGGATGGAACGGAAAACCGTAGGTATCGTCGGTGCGCGCGGCCACACCGGCGCGGAGCTGATCCGCCTGATCGCCCGCCATCCCGCGCTGGAGCTGGCCTACGTCTCCTCGCGCGAGCTGGACGGCCAGCGCGTGGACGCCCACGTGCCCGAGTACGCCGGCGAGCTGCGCTACAGCGCCCCCGCGCACGAGGACCTGTCCGCGCTGGGCGCCGACGTGGTGATCCTGGCCCTGCCCAATGGCAAGGCGGGCGCCTGCGTGGAAGCCTTCGACAAGGCGGGCGCGGATCCGCTGATCGTGGACCTCTCGGCCGACTTCCGCTTCGACGAACGCTGGTACTACGGCCTGCCGGAACTGACGCGCGACCGCTGGCGCGGCCAGCGACGCATCAGCAACCCCGGCTGCTACGCCACCGCGATCCAGCTGGCGGTCGCCCCGCTGAAGGACTTGCTGGCCGCGCCGCCGGTGTGCTTCGGCGTGTCGGGCTACTCGGGCGCGGGCACCACGCCCTCGGACAAGAATGACCCCGAGAAGCTGCGCGACAACCTGATGCCGTACTCGCTCACCGGCCACATGCACGAGCGCGAGACCTCGGCCCACCTTGGCGTGCCGGTGGAGTTCATGCCGCACGTCGCGCCGCACTTCCGCGGCCTGACCGTCACCTGCAATCTCTACCTCGCCCGCGCGATGAAGCGCGAGGACGTGATGGCGCGTTTCCGCCACGCCTACGGGGACGAGCCGCTGGTGCGCGTGCTGGATGAGGCGCCGTGGGTCAGCCGCATCGCCGGCAGGCACCACGCGGAGATCGGCGGCTTTGCGATGGGCCCGGATGGACGCCGCGTGGTCGTCGTCGCCACGCTCGACAACCTGCTCAAGGGCGCCGCCACCCAGGCCATGCAGAACATCAACCGCGCGCTGGGGCAGGGCGAACTGACGGGCATCCCGGTGGCGCAGGCGGAACGACCGTAGGGCGGACCCGCGTCGCCTTCGTCCTTTTGCCCGCTGCCGAGAAACCACCATGCGCCTGACCCGCTACCTGCTACCCACCCTCAAGGAAAATCCCGCCGAGGCGCAGATCGCCTCGCACCGGCTGATGCTTCGCGCCGGCCTGATCCGGCAGGAGGCAGCCGGCATCTACGCCTGGCTGCCTCTGGGCCTGCGCGTGCTGAAAAACATCGAGCGCATCGTGCGCGAGGAAATGGACCGCGCCGGCGCGGTCGAACTGCTGATGCCCACGCTGCAACTGGCCGACCTGTGGCGCGAGAGTGGCCGCTACGACGCGTACGGCCCGGAGATGCTGCGCATCCGCGATCGCCACGAACGCGAGCTGCTTTACGGGCCGACCAACGAGGAAATGATCACGGAGATCTTCCGCAGCTACGTCAGCTCCTGGCGCAGCCTGCCGCTCAACCTCTACCAGTTCCAGTGGAAGTTCCGCGACGAGCAACGGCCGCGCTTCGGCGTGATGCGCGGGCGGGAGTTCCTCATGAAGGACGCCTATTCGTTCGACCTGGACGAAGCCGCCGCACGCCGTTCCTACCAGCGCATGTTCGTGGCCTATCTGCGCATGTTCGACCGGATAGGCGTCAAGGCGATACCCATGCGTGCGGAAACCGGCCCGATCGGCGGCGACCTCTCGCACGAGTTCCTGGTGCTGGCGCAGACCGGCGAATCGGCCGTGTTCTGCGATCGCGCCGTGCTGGATCTGCCCGTGCCTGGCGCGGACGTGGACTACGACGGCGACCTGACATCGCTGGTCGGCGCATGGACGGCGCCGTACGCCGCCACCGAGGACGTGCACGACGCCGGGCGTTTCGAGCGCGAGGTGCCGGCGGAACGGCAGGTGCTCGCACGCGGCATCGAGGTCGGCCAGATCTTCTACTTCGGCACCAAATACTCGGTGCCGATGAAGGCCATGGTGCGCGGAACCGACGGCATCGAACGGCCGATCCACGGCGGCTGCTACGGCGTGGGCGTGTCACGGCTGCTGGGTGCGATCATCGAGGCCAGCCATGACGACCAGGGCATCGTCTGGCCGGACGGTGTCGCGCCGTTCCAGGTGGGACTGTTGCATCTGAAGCACGGCGACGCCCGCGTCGACGCAGCATGCGCATCGCTCTACGCCGGCCTGCAGTCCGCCGGACTGAGCGTGTTGCTCGACGACACCGACGAACGGCCCGGCGCGAAGTTCGCCCGCATGGACCTGATCGGCTTGCCCTGGCAAGTGCTCGTCGGACCGCGCGGACTGGACAGCGGCACAGTGGAACTCAAGCACCGGGGGAGCGGCGAGCGGCGCGAACTGGCGCCCGACTCCGCGATCGCCTTCCTTCGCCAATCCCTTTCACCCTTGCATCCGGACGACCAGTCATGAGCGATCTCCTGTGGCAGAAAGCCGGCGTCGAGACCGACGCCAGGATCATGCGGTTCCTCGCCGGCAACGACGTGCTGCTGGACCGGGAGTTCTTCCTGCACGACGTCACCGCCAGCAAGGCGCATGTCGAAGGCCTCGCCCGCATCGGCGTAGTCAGTGGGCAGGAAGCTACGGCGCTCGCGCACGAGCTCGACGCGCTGGCCGGGGATTTCCGCTCGGGCGCCTTCGTCCTGGACGAGCGTTACGAGGACGGCCATTCGGCGATCGAGGCGCGGCTTACCGAGCGGCTGGGCGATGCCGGCCGGCGCGTGCACACCGGGCGCAGCCGCAACGACCAGATCCTGGTCGCCACGCGATTGTGGTTGAAGGAAAAGCTCGACGCGCTCGCCAGGCACTGCCGCGCGATCGCGGGCGTGTGCCTGGCGCGCGCCGCGCAACCGGCGCTGCCGCTGCCGGGCTACACGCACCTTCAGCGCGCCGTGGTGTCTTCCACCGCCATGTGGTTCGCCGGCTTCGCCGAAGCCTTCATCGACAACACGCATCGCGCCCGCCAGACACTCGCCTGGATCGACGCCAACCCGCTGGGTACGGCCGCCGGCTACGGCGTGAACCTGCCGCTCGATCGCGAACACACCACCGCGGCGCTGGGCTTCTCGCGCATGCAGGTATCGCCGATCTACGCGCAGCTTTCGCGCGGCAAATTCGAGCTGGCCGCGCTCGAAGCGATGGCCAGCGCGCTGCTGGACTTGCGCCGCCTGGCCTGGGACCTGTCGCTGTTCACGACCGCCGAATTCGGCTTCGTCAGCCTGCCGCCGGAGTACACCACCGGCAGCTCGATCATGCCCAACAAGCGCAACCCGGACGTCGTCGAACTGCTGCGTGCCAGCTACGCCACCGTGGCAGCGGCGCGTTGCGAGATCGAGCAGCTGCTGTCGCTGCCGACCGGGTACCAGCGCGACCTGCAGTTTTCCAAGGGCTCGATCTTCCACGGCATGACCCACGGGCTGGCCGCGGTGGAACTGGTGCCCGACCTGATCGAGCGTATGCGCTGGAACGAGCCGGCCATGCGCGCGGCGATCGAACCGGCGATGTATGCCACCGATGTGGCCATCGAGCAGGCAGCGGCCGGCGTACCGTTCCGTGACGCCTATCGTGCCGCGGCCGCCGCCGCCGCGGCCGCGGGCGAGGGGCGCACGCCGGAGCGCAGCCTTGCCGAACGCGTGTCGCCCGGTGGCGGTGGGGACGTGGGGCTGGAAATACTGGCCGCACGCCTGGCGGCACTGCCGGACTGAACAACCGTTCAGTCCGTTTGAGGGGCGGTTCACGGCGTCCGGCCGATACTTCGCGCCATGCCTCCGATCCTGCCAGCGACATCTCGCAAGGCCCGGCGTGCGGCCCGTCGGCGCAGGGGCTATTGCCATGAGCGGGGGTGAAAGTCGGCGGGGCATGCCACGCGAGCTGCTCGCGGCAGAGCAGGCGGCGGTCCTGGGACAGCTGGCCGAAGGCGTGATCCTGGTCGACACCACGGGCCAGATCACCTATGTCAACGAAGCCGCGGCACGGTTGCATGGAGTTGCCCGGCTCGACGTAGGCCCGGACGACTACGCCGGCGCCTACCGGTTGCTGACCGAGGATGGACGGCCCTATCCGTCGCGTGAGCTGCCGCTGTCGCGGGCGGTGCTCGATGGTGAAATCGTCACCGGCGCCTGCTGGCGCATCCGGCGTCCGGACGGTTCCGAGATCATCGCGCAGGGCTCCGCGCGCCCGATCCACGATGTCGATGGCAGGCCGCTCGGCGCGGTCCTCACCATGCACGACGACACGGTGCGCGTGCAGACCGAGCGGGCATTGCGTGACGAAAGCCAGGCGCTGGAGACACTCAATCGCGTGGGTGCGACGGTGGCCAGCGAACTGGAACTGGAGCGCATCGTGCAGACGGTCACCGATGCCGGCGTCGCGCTGATCGGCGCCAGCATGGGCGCGTTCTTCTACAACACCACCAACGAGGCGGGCGAGAGCATGATGCTCTACACCCTCTCCGGCGTGGACCGGCACGTGTTCGATCGGTACCCGATGCCGCGGGCCAGCTTCCTGTTCCGTCCCACGCTGTCGGGCGAGAGCGTCGTCCGCTGCGACGATGTCCTGCTCGATCCGCGTTACGGCAAGGGTCCGCCCTACCATGGCCTGCCACCCGGGCATCCGCCGGTGCGCAGCTATCTGGCCGTGCCGGTGGTCTCCCGCTCGGGCCGCGTGTCGGGCGGGTTGTTTTTCGGCCATCCCGAGCCGGGGCGTTTTTCCGCGCGGCACGAACGCCTTATGGCCGGCATCGCCGCGCACGCGGCGATCGCGATCGACAATGCGAACCTGTACGCCGTGGCGCAAGGCGAGATCGACGAGCGCCGTGCCGCCGAGGAACGGCTGCGCGAGATCAACGAAACGCTCGAGCAACGGGTCGAGGCCCGCACCCGCGAACGCGACCGCGCATGGAAGCATTCGCGCGACCTGCAGGCGGTGGTCGATGAGCGCGGCTACTTCCTGCAGGTCAGCGACGCCTGGCACACGATGCTCGGCTGGCGGGCGACGGAGGTGGTCGGGCATCGCGCCTACGAGTTCATCCACCCCGACGATCGCGAGGTCGGCGAGCGTCCCTTCTTTTCGAGCTTGATCAAGGGGCCGGCGTTCGAGAACCGCATGCGGCACAAGGATGGCAGTTACCGCTGCATTTCCTGGCTCGCCAGCCAGGACGAAGGCACGATCTACGCCAGCGGACGCGACGTCACCGAACAGAAGGAACAGGCGAGCGCACTGGCACAGGCCGAGGCGACGTTGCGGCAAAGCCAGAAGATGGAGGCGGTCGGCCACCTTACCGGCGGCATCGCGCACGACTTCAACAACATGCTTGCCGTAGTGATCGGCTCCCTCGACCTGCTGCAACACCGGTTGGCCGACGACGCCCCCGAGCAACGGTACGCCGGGAACGCCATGGAGGCAGCCAGCCGCGCCGCCACGCTGACCCAGCGCCTGCTCGCGTTCGCCCGCCAGCAGCCGCTCGAGCCACGGCCGGTGGACGCCAATGTGCTGGTGGAGGGCATGTCCGAGCTGCTTCGCCACGCGATCGGGCCGGACATCCGCCTGGAAGTGCTGACGGGCGCCGGTTTGTGGCCGACGCTGGTCGATGCGAACCAGCTTGAGAACGTCATCCTCAATCTCGCCGTGAATGCCCGTGACGCCATGCCCGGCGGCGGCCGCCTGACCATCGAAACAGCCAACGCCAGCCTCGATCGGCGCTACGTTGCCGGGCATCCGGACATGGAAGCGGGTGACTATGTGTCGATCACGGTCAGCGACAGTGGCACCGGCATGCCGCCGGAGGTGGCCGCGCGCGCCTTCGATCCGTTCTTCACCACCAAGCAGGCGGGGCAGGGCACCGGCCTGGGCCTCAGCCAGGTCTATGGATTCGTCAAGCAATCGGGTGGACACGTCGCGATCTATTCGGAGCCCGGTCGCGGCACCGGCGTCAAGGTCTATCTGCCGCGGCTGATCGGCGAGGCGGACGGACAGAAGGCATCCACGGCTGCGGCCGCGTTGCCGACCGGACAACAGGAACTGATCCTGCTTGTGGACGATGAGCCGGCGGTGCGCAAGGTCACCGCCGAGGCCCTGCGGGAGCTGGGCTACCGTGTGCTGGAGGCGGACGGCGCGCAGGCTGCGCTCGACGAACTCGCCACGCACGCGGACGTTGCGCTGCTGCTGACCGACGTGGTCATGCCAGAGATCGACGGACGCCGGCTGGCGGAGGAAGCCCGCCTTCGCCGGCCGGGCCTGAAAGTGCTGTTCACCACCGGCTACTCGGCCGCTGCGGCGCAACGCAACGGCGCGACGGATCCGCAGTCTCCGCTGCTCGGCAAGCCCTATACGCTCACCGAACTCGGACGCAAATTGCGGCAGGTGCTGCGAGACGGCTGACGTAAAGCCGCGTCAACCGTGGAGGTGGCCCTGGTGGCCGAGGTCGCGCGGCTGCTCGCTCCACATCCCGCGGGCGAAATCCAGCGCACGCTCCACGAAGTTGCCCGACGACTCCCAGTACATCGCATCGCGCACGCGCACGCGAAGGACCGCGAGGTTGGGATCGTCCTTGCCGGAGAAAAACACCTTCTGCGCCGGCGACCACAGCTCCTCGATCAAGGCCTGGTCGCGGTCGATGCGCGCCCGGCCGCGCACGGAGACATAGCATTTGTCGTCCTGGTTGGCGTAGGAGAGATTGACGTCCAGGTCGTCGGTGAGCTGGTCGACCTTGGCACTGTCGGCCGCGGTGAAGAACACCAGTTCGCCGTCGGCGGTGAGCTTGAGCGTCTGCAGCGGGCGGCTGACCAGGGAGCCGTCCGGGGCCAGCGTGGTGAGCATCGCCACCTCGATGTCGTCGATCAGTTCACCGAGCTTGTTGAGGTCGGTATCGTCGTGCGGTGCGTCGTTTTTCATGGCGGTCTCCGGGCGGCGGAAGGTCCAACCCTCGCCGATCCGCGATCAAGCCACGATGAAACGCGTCAGCGCCGTTCGAGCAACGCGTAGGCGAACGCCTGGCAGGTGCCGGCGGGCGTGGTGTGCTGCTCGGACCGTTGGTCGAGCAGGCGGAATGCGGGGCCGAGCAGGGCGGCAATGTCGCCGGCGGAGCGCCGCGCGACCGGCAGCCCGCTGCAGCGCTCCGGACCGTCCAGGGCGAAACCCCCGATCACGGCATGGCCGCCCGGCCGCACGGCGCGCGCCGCCTGTGCGGCATAGCGTGCGGTTTGCGTCGGCGAGGTGAGGAAATGCAGCACGGCGCGGTCGTGCCAGAGATCGAACGCGGCAGGCGCGAGGTCGGCGTCAAGAAGATCGGTGGCGAGCCAGCGCACCGCCTCGCCGCGCGGACCCAGGCGTTCGCGCGCGACGTCTAGGGCCGCTTGCGAAAGATCCAGCACGGTGATGTCGCCTAGCCCCTGCGCGAGCAGGTCATCGACCAGCGTGGAGGCGCCGCCGCCCACGTCGACCACCCGCGTGGAAGCACCCAGGCCGACCTGGCGCAGCAAGGCCAGCGACACGTCCAGGTGCGGGCGATACCAGCTCACCGCCTGGGCGGAGCGGGTGCGGTAGACCCCTTCCCAGTGCGCCTGCTCGCCGGACATGTCAGCCGGCAGCCCAGCGCCGCACCGCCTCCGCAAAGGCCAGGCAATCGGCGTGGCGGTTGTAGAGCGGGGCGGGGGAAATGCGGATGACGTCCGGCTCGCGCCAGTCGCCAATAACGCCATTGGCCATCAGGTACTCGAAGAGCGCGCGCCCACGGGCGCGGCCGCCGAGCACGCGGATCGACAATTGGGCGCCACGGCGCGCCGGGTCGGCAGGCGTGACGATGTCCAGCACGTCGGGCAACTGCGTACGCACCAGCCATTCGAGATAGCCGGTCAGCTCGAGCGACTTTTCGCGCAGCCGCGCCATGCCGGCGCGGCGGAAGAGCTCCAGCGACACACGCAGCGGCGCCAGCGCCAGGATCGGCGGGTTGGACAGCTGCCACCCGTCCGCGCCGGGCGTGGGCTCGAACTGCGGACCCATCTGGAAGCGCGTGGTCTTGTCATGCCCCCACCAGCCGGCGAAGCGCGGCAACGCTGCGCGCGCATGGCGCTCGTGCACGAACGCGCCACCAACGGCGCCGGGGCCGGAATTCAAATACTTGTAGCTGCACCAGATCGCGAAATCCGCGTCGCTGTCGTGCAGCTGCAGCGGCAGGTTGCCGACGGCATGGGCGAGGTCGAACCCGACCTGGCAACCCTGTGCGTGGGCTAGGCGGGCGATCGCCTTCAGGTCGAACGCCTGGCCGGTGCGGTACTGCACACCCGGGAGCATCACCAGCGCGGTACGCGCGCCGTGTTCGGCCAGGGCGCGCTCGAAGGCCGCATCCGAGATCGTGCCGTTGGGCTCGTCCGGCTCCAGCTCGATCAGCGAGGTGGCCGGGTCGTAGCCGTGGAAGCGGATCTGCGATTCGACCGCATAGCGATCGGTGGGGAAGGCGCCGGCTTCGATCAGGATCGCGTAGCGCTCGGGCGAGGGGCGGTAGAAGCTCACCATCATCAGGTGCAGGTTCACGCCCAGCGTGTTCATCGCAACGACTTCGGACGGTAGCGCGCCGACCACCTGCGCCAGGTCGTCGCGCACGAACTCGTGGTAGTCCATCCAGGGCAAGCGGCCCTTGAAATGGCCTTCCACGCCCAACTCGCCCCAGTAGTCCAGCTCCGCTGCAACCGAGTCGCGCACCGCGCGCGGCTGCAGACCCAGCGAGTTGCCGCAGAAGTAGTTCGAATCGCGGCCTTCGTGCGGAGGAATCAGGAACTCGTCGCGGAACGCGCGCAGCGGGTCGGCTTCATCGGCGGCGGCCGCCCACGTGGCGGAGGCCTGGTAGTGCGTCATCCTTGGAACCTCATCGGGCCAGGTCGGCGGCGACCGCGTCGCAGCCCTTGTCAAATGCGGTCGCCCAGGCGGCGCCGGCCTCGCTGCGGGCCGGTCGGGCGCAACGCAGGCGGACCGCGTGGTTGTTCTTGAACCAGAACCGCTCGTCGTAGCGGTAGGCCGTACCGTGTTCCTGCGCGGTATAGGCCTGGCTGTTGGGGCCCTCTGGGTTGCCGATAGCCTTGTAACCGTCCAGCCCCTTTGCCTTGCGGGTGGCGTTGCCCACGTACCGGTTGAAAGCGGCCAGGTCGCCGACCGGCTCCACTTCCACCGTGACCGAGGCGAGGTTGTCGCGGGCGGTGGGCGAGGGGTCTGGCACCTGGAACACGCGCATTTCGGGCACGCCCTGGGTTTCCATGATCGTGACCCAGTTGTCCGGCGTGCTGAAGGCGACATCGCCACCGGCCATGCTCACATTGGTGGCGCAGGCGGGACCGGCCAGCAGCAGGGCGCCGGCCAGGAAGAAGCTGCGGTAGAGGTTCATGAACGCTCCGGGATAGATGCCTGGGGGACAAATCGCTGCAAGGGCAGGCCCAGCCATTCCAGTGCGGTGCCGTGGAACAACCGAGCACGGTCCGCTTCATCCAGCCTCAAGGCCTCGATGCCGCTGCCGGGCTCCTGTTCGCCCAGCGGGAAAGGATAGTCGGTGCCCAGCATCACGCGATCGACGCCGGTCACATCCAGGAGATACCGCAGCGCCCGCTCGTCGTGCACGCAGGAGTCGAAATACAGACGTTTCAAGTACTCGCGCGGGTTGCGCGGGTTGTCGGTAGCGACCAGGTCCGGGCGCATGCGGAAGCCATGCTCGATGCGGCCGATCGACCAGGGAAAGCTGCCGCCGCCGTGGGCCAGCATGATGCGCAGCTTCGGCAACCGCTCCAGCACCCCGCCGAAGGCCAGGCAGCAGCCGGCGCGCGACTGCTCGGCGGGCATGCCGACCAGCCAGGGCATCCAGTACTTGGGCATCGTGTCGGTGCCCATCATGTCCCATGGATGGACCAGGATCGCCGCGCCAAGGTCCGCGGCCGCCTCGAAGAACGGGAACAGCTCCGGCGCGTCCAGGTTCCAGTCGTTGCAATGCGACCCGATCTGCACGCCCTGCAGGCCCAGTTCGTCGATGCAGCGTTCCAGCTCGCGGATGGCCAGCTCCGGCGCCTGCAGCGGCACGGTGCCGATCCCCGCGTAGTGGCGCGGGTAGTCCTGGCACATCTGCGCCATGTGGTCGTTCAGGTGCCGATGCAGCTCCAGCGCCTGGTAGCCGGGCGCCCAGTAGGAAAACAGCACCGGCACGGTGGAAATGACCTGCACGTCCACGCCGAAGCGGGCGTAGTCGTCGATGCGGGTCTGCGGATCGAACGCCGAATCCCACACTTCGCGGAAAAACTTGCCGTCCTTGTAGATGCGGTGGCGACCGTCGGTGTGGGTCATGACCGGGAAGCGGTCATTGCCGTATTTGGCGGCCAGGTTGGGCCAGTCGCGTGGCAGGATGTGCGCGTGGGTGTCGATCTTGAGCATCGGGCGAGTCTAGCAGGGCGGTCGCGGCGATCCCGTAGTGCGAAAACCCGGCCCACTTCCCGTCGTTGACGGGCCTTTGGCCTATACTTTTCCCAGCGGCCGAGTCTGGCCGCGTCCGGGATCGGCCCCAGCCGGTCCGCGGCCATCGGGGCGGGAAGGGACCACCACAGCCGTGAACACCAGTGTCGATGTGACGCGACTGCTGCATTCGGCGCAGGCGGGCGATACCGCCGCGCTGGAGGAAGCGCTGCGCCAGATGTACGCGGCGCTGCACCGGCTGGCCGGCGCGCAGCTGCGCCGCAACACCAGCGAGCGCACCCTTAGCGCCACCGCCCTGGTCAACGAGGCCTACCTGAAGGTGTTCGGCGGCAACAGCCCGCCGCAATGGGAAAGCCGCGGCCACCTGCTCGGCGTGGCCGCAAGGGCGATGCGCGAGGTGCTGGTCGATTCGGCCCGACGCCGCCAGGCGGCCAAGCGCCCGCAGGACTGCGACCGCATCGAGCTGTCCGAAATCTCCGGTTCGCTGATGCCCGACGTCGACTACGTGGGCCTGCTCGACGCGCTGGACACGCTGGAGCAGATCGACCCGCGCCAGGCCAGCATCGTCTCCATGCGGTTCTTCGTCGGCCTGAGCGCCGAGCAGATCGCCGCCGCCTTGGGTATCTCCGCCACTACCGTGCAACGCGAGTGGCGCCTGGCGCGTGCCTGGCTGCAGCGCGAACTGCAGGCCTGAGGCCGACGCGCAGGCCTATCGGCCTTCTTTGCAGGAACCCTCTCGTAGACGATGCCCTCCCGAGTGGCAGGGGAGAGCTTGCCCACAATCGAGTTCTTGCGGGAGCCGTCCCGACCGTGTTTTCTATGTGAACGCCAACTGAACGGATCGTTCATCTCCGTGGCCGATCCGTGAAGGGCCCCACGCACTAGAACAGTGGGAAGGCGTTAGCCCGCCCTTTGCCACGCCAGTCGGAAAGAGCCGCAAGCGGAACGGTCCCGTTCCGCGACGCCCGTGCCGTCGACGCGCTGCAGGGACGTGTGCGCGCTGCGCCGCGTGTCCGCGGGCGTGCCCTCAGGCGTCGCGTTCCAACCGGAAGACCTCAAGTCCCAGGAGACAGCCGCAATGGCCAAGCAAAGCAGTCAGAAGTTCATCGCGCGCAACCGCGCACCGCGGGTGCAGATCGAGTATGACGTCGAGGTCTACGGCGCACAGAAGAAGGTGCAGGTGCCGTTCGTGATGGGCGTCATGTCCGACCTGTCCGGCGCCAACAACGCCGAACTGCCGCCGATCGAGGACCGCAAGGCGCTGGAGATCGACGTCGACAACTTCGACAGCCGCCTGCAGTCGATGAAGCCGCGCGTGTCCTTCGCGGTGCCCAACACGCTGACCGGCGAGGGCAACCTCAGCGTCGACATCACCTTCGAGAGCATGGACGACTTCTCGCCCGCCGCCGTGGCGCGCCGGGTCGCCCCGGTCGCCAAGCTGCTCGAGGCCCGCACGCAACTGGCCAACCTCAATACCTACATGGACGGCAAGGCCGGCGCGGAGAAGCTGATCGCCCAGGCGATCAACGATCCGGCCCTGCTGCAGTCGCTGGTCTCGGCCGCCAAGCCGAGCGACGGGGAGTAAGCACATGTCCACCGAGACCCTGGCCGAACGCGGCCAAGCCACCGAAACCCTCGAAGCCGGCGACTTCGCCGCGCTGCTGAGCAAGGAATTCAAGCCCAAGAGCGAGCGCGCGAAGGAAGAGGTCGAGTCGGCCGTGCGCACGCTCGCCGAGCAGGTGCTGAGCAAGTCCGATGTGGTGTCCGACGACGTCGCCCAGACGATCAACGCCTACATCGCCGAGATCGACCGCAAGCTCAGCGAGCAGATCAACCAGATCATGCACCACGCCGATTTCCAGAAGCTGGAAAGCGCCTGGCGCGGCCTGCACTACCTGGTCAACAACACCGAGACCGACCAGCTCCTGAAGATCCGCGTCATGAACATCTCCAAGAAGGAGCTGGGCAAGACGCTCAAGCGCTACAAGGGCACCGCCTGGGACCAGAGCCCGATCTTCAAGAAGATGTACGAAGAGGAATATGGCCAGCTCGGCGGCGAGCCGTACGGCTGCCTGGTCGGCGACTACTACTTCGACCACAGCCCGCAGGACGTCGAGCTGCTGGGCGGCATCGCCCAGGTGGCGGCCGCCGCGCACGCGCCGTTCCTGGCCGCGGCCAACTCCAGCCTGATGGGCATGGAGAGCTGGAACGAGCTGTCCAACCCGCGCGACCTGGCCAAGATCTTCTCCACGCCCGACTACGCCTCCTGGCGTTCGCTGCGTGAGTCGGACGACGCCAAGTACTTGGGCCTGGCGATGCCGCGCACGCTCTCGCGCCTGCCCTACGGTGCCGCCACCAACCCGGTGGAGGAGTTCGACTTCGAGGAAGACACCGCCGGTGCCGATTCCTCCAAGTACACGTGGCAGAACGCCGCCTACGCGATGGCGGTGAACATCAACCGCTCGTTCAAGGCCTACGGCTGGTGCTCGCGCATCCGCGGCATCGAGTCCGGCGGCGCGGTCGAAGGCCTGCCGGTGCACGCCTTCCCGACCGACGACGGCGGCGTGGACATGAAGTGCCCGACCGAGATCGCCATCACCGACCGCCGTTCGGCGGAGCTGGACAAGATGGGCCTGATGCCGCTGGTGCATCGCAAGAACTCGGACATGGCCGCCTTCATCAGCGCCCAGTCGCTGGCCAAGCCGGAGGAGTACGACGATCCGGACGCCACCGCCAACGCCGCGCTGAGCTGCCGCCTGCCGTACATGTTCGCCTGCTGCCGCTTCGCGCATTACCTGAAGTGCATCGTGCGCGACAAGATCGGCTCCTTCAGCGACCGCGAGCAGATGCAGAACTGGCTGACCAACTGGGTCATGCAGTACGTCGACGGCGACCCGGCCAACTCCAGCGAGGAGACCAAGGCGCGCAAGCCGCTGTCGGCCGCCGAAGTGGTGGTGGAAGAGGTCGAGGGCGCACCGGGCTACTACACCTCCAAGTTCTTCCTCAAGCCGCATTACCAGCTCGAGGGTCTCACCGTGTCGCTGCGGCTGGTCTCGCGCCTGCCGTCGGCTGCCAAGGCCTGACGCTCAACGACCGGCGATGGCGGCGCATGCCGCCATCGCCGTGTCGCATGCGCCAACCGGCGAAGTTCCACCCGCACCGCAGCAAGACGATCCGAAGGGCAGGGACGCGTCCCGCCGGCGGTATCGAACATCCATCACGAAACGTAGGGAGAAGGTTTCATGGCATTCGACATGCACATCAAGTTCGGCGCCGGCAAGGTCAAGATCGAAGGCGCGTCCAACCACAAGAAGCACAAGGGCGAGGTGCCGATCCTTGCCTGGTCGTGGGGCGTGAGCAACACCGGCGACCTGCATACCGGCGGTGGCTCGGCCAGCGGCGGCAAGGCCCACGTGCAGGACATCTCGATCACCAAGTACGTCGACGGCTGCTCCAACGCGCTGCTGGACGCGGTCTGCACGGGCGGTCGCATGGACCAGGCCTGGCTGTACGTCACCAACGCCACCGGTGAGCAGACCGACTTCCTCACCATCGAGCTCTCCGAGGGCGTGCTGGTGACCTCCGTGTCGACCGGCGGCAGCGGCGGCGAAGATCGCCTGACCGAGAACATCACCCTGCACTTTGGCAAGTTCAAGTACTCGTTCCAGCCGCAGGACGACAAGGGTGCCAAGCAGGGCGGCGCCAAGGAATTCACCTACGACATCCAGGGCGTGGCCAAGGCCTGATCCTGACCTGCAACGCCTTCCCAGGCGTACCGGAAACCTCCAGGGGCGTGACCATGACACCCGAGAACATGCTGAAGGAAGGTCGCCTGGACGAGGCGTTGCAGGGCCTCACCTCGCAGGTGCGGAACAACCCGGCGGACGCGCGCTGCCGGGTGTTCCTGTTCCAGCTGCTGGCCCTGCTCGGCCAGTGGGACCGCGCACAGGCGCAGCTGAAGGTCAGCGGCGAGCTGGACGTGAACAACACCCTGATGGCCGGCGCCTATGCGCAGGCCCTGCGGGGCGAAATGATGCGCGTCGGCGTGCTCGCCGGCGAGCGCATGCCTTCGGTGGTGGGCGAGCCGTCCCAGTGGATGGCGCTGCTGCTGCAGGCGCTCAGGCTCGATGCACAGGGGCAGCACACGCAAGCGGCGCCGCTGCGTGAACAGGCCTTCGAACTGGCGCCGACCGTGTCGGGCGAGATCGAC
Organism: Frateuria sp. GZRe14; assembly: GCF_051900395.1. Taxonomy (NCBI): domain Bacteria; kingdom Pseudomonadati; phylum Pseudomonadota; class Gammaproteobacteria; order Lysobacterales; family Rhodanobacteraceae; genus Frateuria; species Frateuria sp. GZRe14. The sequence continues at coordinate 1,368,413 of NZ_JBHZGJ010000001.1, forward strand.
GGCGAGGCATTCGAATGGATCGCCGACGCGGACCCGCGTTTCGGTCCATGCCTGGAAATGGTGGTCAACGGCGGTTATGCCTGGGTGCCGTTCGACCGCTTGAAGCAACTGGTTTTCGAAGCGCCCACCGACCTGCGCGACAAGATCTGGGCGCCGGTACAGGTGACCTGGAGCAACGGCGGCCAGGCGGTCGGCTTCGTGCCGTGCCGCTACCCGGCCTCGGAGCGTTCGGCCGATGCCGAACTGGTGCTCGCGCGTCGTACCGATTGGGAGGAACGCGATTCCGGCCTGGTCGTCGGGCTGGGCCAGCGCATGCTCGCGACCGACGCGGGCGAATACTCGCTGCTGGACGTGCGCTCCATCGTTTTCAATACCGATCCAGCCGCCTGATGGCCGAGCTGACCACCCAGGAGCGCTTGCAGCCCTCGTTGCTCGACCGGCTGACCGACGAGGAGCCGGGCAAGGCCGACGAGAGCCGCGAGAAGCGGGTGATCTCCGCCACGCGCCTGCGCGATTGCGTGGCGCGAGACATTTCCTGGCTGCTCAACTGCGTGAACCTCGGCAGCGGCGTGGAGCTGGACGATTATCCGGAAGTGGCCCGCTCGGTACTCAATTTCGGCATCCCGGACCTGACCGGCATGGCGCTCTCGGGCGTCGATGCGAGCGTCCTGCAGCGCCAGCTGCGCGAGGCGCTGATCGCGTTCGAACCACGCCTGACCGGGAGCACGCTGCGCGTGGCCGTCAACACCGACGGCAAGCGCATGGACCAGCAGTCGCTGGTCTTCAACATCGAATCGGAAATGTGGGCCCAGCCGATTCCGCTGAACCTCTATCTCAAGACCGAGATCGACCTGGAAACCGGTCGCTTCAGCGTTTCCGAGAGCCTGGGCTGAAGCCATGGATCCGCGCCTGCTCCGCTACTACAACCGCGAACTGCAGCACGTGCGCGAGATGGGCGGGGAGTTCGCGCGCGAGTACCCGAAGATCGCCGGCCGCCTGGGCCTGGAAGGCTTCGAATGCGCCGACCCCTACGTCGAGCGCCTGCTTGAGGGCTTTGCCTTCCTCGCCGCACGCGTGCAGCTGAAGCTCGATGCGCAGCAGCCGGTGTTCACCCAGCACCTGATGGAGATGGTGTACCCGCATTATCTCGCCCCCGTGCCGTCGATGGCGGTGGTGGAGATGGCGGCGGACCTGAAGGAAAGCGCGCTGGTCGGCGGCCACGTGGTGCCGCGCCACACCGCCCTGCGCAGCCTGACTGGCCGTGATGACCGCACTGCCTGCGAATACCGCACGGCGCACGATGTCACGCTCTGGCCGCTCAAGCTCACCGAGGCAAAGTATTTCGATACGCCAGCGGCCATCGCCGCTGCGGGCGTGTCCATTCCTGCGGACCGCACCGTACGGGCCGGCCTGCGCCTTAAGTTCGCGGTCACCGCCGGCGCGCAGGCCAACCTGCTGGCGATGGACGAACTGCCGATCTTCCTGGCCGGTGCCGACGAGTTGCCCAAGCGTCTGTACGAACAGTTGCTCGGCAATGTCGCGGGCGTGGCGGTGCGCGCCAAGGGCGAGGGTGGCATCTCCAGCACCTGGCTCGAACCGGGCAGCATCAAGCCCAAGGGCTTCGACGACGCCGAGGCGATGATTCCCTACAGCGGCCGCTCCTTCAGCGGCTACCGGCTGCTGCAGGAGTACTTCGCCTGTCCCGAGCGCTTCCTGTTCGCCGTGTTCACCGGCCTGCGCCAGGCGCTGGCCCGGGCGCAGGGCAACGAGTTCGAGATCGTGGTGCTGTTCGACCGCAGCGTCAGCCGCCTGCACAACGCGGTGGACGCAGGCAACTTCCGGCTGTTCTGCACGCCGGCGGTAAACCTGTTCCCGCGCCGCGCCGATCGCATCCACCTGCAACAGGGTCGCACCGAATACCACGTGCTGGCCGACCGCACGCGACCGATGGATTTCGAGATCCATTCGATCGGCAACGTCGAAGGCTTCGGCGACAGCCAGGAGCCCGAGCAGCGCTTCCAGGCCTTCTATGGCTGCGATGAGCGCACCTGGCAGGGCGGGCACGGCGCGTTCTACACGGTGCGGCGCGAGCCCCGCCAACTGTCGTCGCGGCAGAAGCTGCAGGGCGCGCGCTCCAGCTACGTCGGCAGCGAACTGTTCATCGCGCTGGTCGATGGCAGCGAGGCGCCGTATTCCAGCCGCCTGCGCCAGGTCGGCATGCAGCTGATGTGCACCAACCGCGACCTGCCGCTGCAGATGCCGGTGGGCAAATCGCATACCGACTTCACGCTGGACATCGGCGCACCGGTCGAATCGGTGCGTTGTGTCGCCGGACCGACCAAGCCGCGAGCCGCGGTCGCTGGCGGCGAGACCGCCTGGCGGCTGCTCAGCCACCTGCAGCTGAATTACGTTTCGCTGCTGGGCGAAGGCAACGCCGATGGCGCCGCTGCGCTGCGCGAGATGCTCACGCTCTACTGCGACGAGTTCGACTCGGCCGCGCGCCGGCAGATCGACGGCATCAAGGCGGTTGGCTCGCAATCGATCGTGCGGCGCATTCCTGTGCCGGGCCCCATCAGCTTCGGCCGCGGCCTGGAAATCACACTGACCTGCGACGAAGGCGCCTTCGAAGGTACGGGCGCCTTCCTGCTCGGTTCGGTCATGCAACATTTCTTCGCACGCTACGTCTCGATCAACTCCTTCACCGAGACGGTGCTGCGCACCCTGGAACGCAACGAGGTCGCCCGATGGCCGGCACGGCTGGGCTCGCGCCAGACGCTGTAGCGCTCGAGCGCGCGCTCGAGGAGCGGCCGGGGGACTTCGATTTCTTCGAAGCGATCCGGCAACTTGAGTGCGCGCATCCGACGCGGCCGCGGCTGGGCGAATCGACCAAGCCGTCGGAAGATTTCGTGCGGCTTTGCCAAACGCCGTCACTGGCCTTCGCGCCGAACACCATCGGCGATTACCGGCCGGCCGCGGAAGGCCGGCCGGCCCGTATGCGTGCGTTGTTTTTCGGCCTGTTCGGACCCAATGCGCCGCTGCCGCTGCACCTGACCGAATATGCGATCGACCGCGAGCGGAACGCGCGCGACACCACGCTGATCGCCTTCGCCGACGTCTTCCACCACCGCATGGCGAGCCTGTTCTACCGCGCCTGGGCCAACGCCCAGCCGACGGTGCAGGCCGACCGACCCTCGCAGGACCGCTTCCGTCTCTACACCGGCGCGCTGGTGGGGCTGGCGACGCCGGGTCTGGACGGCCGCGACGCCCTGCCGGATGACTTCAAGCGCTTTTTCGCCGGCCACATGCTGGCGCACACGCGCAACGCCGAAGGCCTGCGCAGCCTGCTGCAGCACTTCTTCGCTATTCCAGTGCGCGTGGTCGAGTTCGTCGCCGAATGGATGCGCCTGCCGCGCGAGGCGTACCTGCGTCTGGGCCGCTCGACCGAAGTGGCTTGCCTGGGCCGCACGGCGGTCATTGGCGGGAACGTCTGGGGCGCGCAGCAGCGCTTCCGCCTGCGCCTGGGACCGCTCAAGCGCAACCAGTTCGAGCATTTCCTCCCCGGTGGCGCTGCGCTGGCGCAATTGGTGGCGGCCGTACGCAGCTACATCGGCGACGAGAAGGCCTGGGACGTGCAGCTGGTGCTCGCGCACGACCAGGTGCCGGCGATGCGGCTGGGGCAGGGTGGTCGGTTGGGGCTCACCTCCTGGCTGGGCCAGCGCGCCGCGCGCACGGACGCAGACGACGTCGTACTGAAACCGGTGGGCTGACGCCCGCCATAGCGAACATCAGACCGGGCCGCCATGCGGGCCGCAGCAAACGCGAAGGGAAGAAACATCATGGCCGAGATCAGTCGCAGCGCCCTGTTCGGGAAACTCAACAAGCTCGCGTACCGGGGCATCGAAAGCGCCACCGTTTTCTGCAAGCTGCGCGGCAATCCCTATGTGGAGCTGGTGCACTGGATTCACCAGATCCTGCAGCTGCAGGACTCGGACCTGCACCGCATCGTCAAGCAGTTCAACATCAACCCGTCGAACCTCGCGCGCGACGTCACCGACGCGCTGGACAAGCTGCCGCGCGGCTCGACCACGATTACCGACCTGTCCTCCAATGTCGAGGAAGCGGTCGAGCGCGGCTGGGTGTTCGCCACGCTCATGTTCGGCGAGGCGCAGGTGCGCACCGGTTACCTGTTGGTCGGCGTGGTCCGCACGCGCCATCTGCGCAACGCGCTGATCGCCATCTCGCCCGAATTCGACAAGATCAAGCCCGAGACGCTGGTGGAGAAGTTCGCCGAAGTCGTTGCCGGCTCGCCCGAGGACGGCCAGAGCGCGAGCGACGGCTTCCAGATGGGCGGTGCGGTGCCTGGCGAGGCCAGCGGCGCGATGGGCCCGGCGCAGATGGGCAAGCAGGAGGCGCTCAAGCAGTTCACCGTCGACCTCACCGAGCAGGCCCGCAACGGCAAGATCGACCCGATCGTCGGGCGCGACGAGGAAATCCGCCAGGTCGTCGACATCCTGATGCGCCGCCGCCAGAACAACCCGATGCTGGTCGGCGAGGCGGGCGTGGGCAAGACCGCGGTGGTCGAAGGTTTCGCCCTGCGCATCGCCCAGGGCGACGTGCCGCCGCAGCTCAAGGACGTCGAGCTGCGCACGCTGGACGTGGGCCTGCTGCAGGCGGGCGCCAGCATGAAGGGCGAGTTCGAGAACCGCCTGCGCCAGGTCATCGAGGAAGTGCAGTCGAGCCCGAAGCCGATCATCCTGTTCATCGACGAAGCCCACACGCTGGTCGGCGCCGGCGGCGCGGCCGGCACCGGTGACGCGGCCAACCTGCTCAAGCCGGCGCTCGCGCGCGGCAACCTGCGCACGGTCGGCGCCACCACCTGGGCCGAGTACAAGAAGCACATCGAAAAGGACCCCGCGCTGACGCGCCGCTTCCAGACCGTGCAGGTCGACGAGCCGAGCGAGGAGAAGGGCATCCTGATGATGCGTGGCGTCGCCAGCGTGATGGAAAAGCACCACCGCGTGCAGATCCTGGACGAGGCATTGGAAGCGGCGGTCAAGCTCTCGCACCGCTACATCCCGGCGCGCCAGCTGCCGGACAAGGCGGTGAGCCTGCTCGACACCGCGTGCGCGCGCGTGGCGATCAGCCAGCACGCCGTGCCGCCGGAAGTGGACGACACCCGCAAGCGCATCCAGGCGCTGGAAACCGAGCTGGCCATCATCGCCCGCGAGAAGACCGTCGGCGTGGACGTGGCCGAACGCGAGGCGTCGGCCGGCGAGAAGCTCGCCATCGCCAAGGCGCGGCTCGAAACACTGGAGATCAACTGGCAGGTCGAGAAGGGCCTGGTCGAGAAAATCCTGGCCATTCGCGCCCGCCTGCGCGGCGACGCGGCGCCGGTCGAGGGCACCGGCAGCGCGCTGGAGCAGGCGGCCAACGCCGAGGCTGGCGAGGTTGCCGTGGCAAGCGCCGCGCTGACCGACGCCGAACGCGCGACCGCACTGGAGGAATTGAAGGGCCTGCAGGCGCAACTGGCCGAATTGCAGGGTGAGAGCCCGCTGATCCTGCCCACCGTCGACTACGTGGCGGTCGGTTCGGTGGTGTCGGACTGGACCGGCATCCCGGTCGGCCGCATGGTCAAGAGCGAGCTCGAGACCGTCATGAACCTGCCCAGCCTGATGGGCAAGCGCGTGATCGGCCAGGACCACGCGATGGAGATGATCGCCAAGCGCATCCAGACCTCGCGCGCGGGCCTGGACAACCCCAACAAGCCGATCGGCGTGTTCATGCTGGCCGGCACCTCGGGCGTGGGCAAGACCGAAACCGCGCTGGCGCTGGCCGAAGCGCTCTACGGCGGCGAGCAGAACATCATCACCATCAACATGAGCGAGTTCCAGGAGGCGCACACGGTCTCCACGCTCAAGGGCGCCCCCCCGGGCTACGTAGGTTACGGCGAGGGCGGTGTGCTGACCGAGGCGGTGCGCCGCAAGCCGTACTCCGTGGTGTTGCTGGACGAGGTCGAGAAGGCCCATCCGGACGTGCACGAGATCTTCTTCCAGGTGTTCGACAAGGGTGTCATGGAGGACGGCGAAGGCCGCCAGATCGATTTCAAGAACACGCTGATCCTGCTCACCACCAATGCCGGCACCGACCTGATCGCCGGCCTGTGCCAGGACCCGGACCTGATGCCCGAGCCTGAGGGCATCGCCAAGGCGTTGCGCGAGCCGCTGCTGAAGGTGTTCCCTCCGGCGCTGCTGGGCCGTCTGGTGACGATTCCGTACTACCCGTTGAGCCCGGAGATGCTGGGCAAGATCGTCGAGCTGCAATTGGGTCGTATCAAGAAGCGCATCGAGGCGCGCTACAAGATTCCGTTCGAGTACGACGAAGCCGTGGTCAAGCTGGTGGTCAGCCGCTGCACCGAGAGCGAATCGGGCGGCCGCATGATCGACGCGATCCTGACCAATACGATGCTTCCGGATATCAGTCGCGAATTCCTCACCCGGATGATCGAAGGACGGCCGGTAGCCGGCGTCCAGGTGAGTGTGAAGGAAGGGGACTTCGACTACGCCTTTGCCTGAGTTCGGCGCGGGCTACCTGCAGGACGCCATCGAGGACATATGAGCCACAACTTTTCCGAAGAATACAAACGCGCCCGACAGTCGGTGCTGGGCGGCAAGTTCAGCAGTGACGCCGATGCCATGCTGAAGAAGCTCAAATCGCTCATGGGCGAGGATGGCTTCGACGACACCCAGAGCGCCGCGCTTTCCAGTTTCCACAAGGCCATCAACCTCGGCGATTGGAGCCTCAAGAGCCTGTTCGGTGGCGGGGAGAACATGGAACCGGCCCAGCGGGTCCTGGCCATGGCCAACGCCTACGCGACCAAAGGCAAGACGCGCAGCTACACCGGCGGCGCGGATGTAGCCGCCGCTTCGGCCGCGCTGAAGTTGCTGCTGCACACCGATTTCCTGGCCAAGAAGGGGGCGAGCGGCTTTTGGGTCGTCAACACGCCCGCGAAGTACAAGAACTGGCCGAGCGTGGAACTGGCGACCCTTGGGAGCGACGAACGCGCCTTGCTGTCCCGAGTGGCGGACAAGCGCGAGTATTTCTCCTCCTCGCAGAAAAAATACATGGCCGACGGCGCCCAGCTCGCACGCGCGCAGGTGCAGAAGGCGTTGATGGCACTGTCCGGCAAGGGCAAAGGCGAGGAACTGGTCAAACGCTGGTTCGAAACGGAGGATACCTCCGCCACCGACCTGGCCAAGATCACCTCGGATCTTGCCGCGGGGCTGAAGAAGGTCCAGAACACGCTGCTCTCCAACCGCCTCATCTTTACCGATTGCCCGTTCTTCCGTGGCGACGACATGGAGCAATCCGAGGCGTTCGTGTTCTCGGGCGGCTGGAAGGACAAGCAAAAGGTGGTCTACATAGAGAAGGGCTTCTTCGCCAAAGGCGGCAACGTGCTTTCCGGCCGCGCCAACTGGGCTCGGGTCATCATCCACGAGCTGACCCATTCGGAGCTCGACACGGAAGACTACCCGCAGAACAATTCCTACGGGTGGCAGGGTATCAACCCCAAGGACAGCAAGTTCAAGGGCAACAAGGCCGTGCTCAATGCGGAAAATTGGGCCTATTTCGTGGTGGACGCCGCCGGCGGCCTTACCCCGTCCGAGCGCGCCGAAGCACTGAGGCTGCCGTGAACGGCCAGCGGTCGCGAGGACGCCTGCGTCTCGTTGCGCTGGTACTGGCCGGTGCGTTGCCGATCGCGTCGTGTGCGGGCGGCCTTTCCGGCGCCCAGGAATCCAACACTAAGGAGATCCCCATGAGTTCCCCCTTCGATCAACCCCCGATGGTTTCGGGCAGCCGCGGCCGTCCACCGGCGGTGGCCCCCGTCGTCCACGACGGCGTGCGCTATGAACAGGTGAAGAATTTGACCGCCGAAGGGCTGGCCCCGGGCGGCTATGTGGTGGCCACGGAGGTGGACTCCGGCAAGCGGTTGTGGATCAGCCGGCTGTATGAATCGAAAGTCGATCCGAACATCGAAGCTGACGTGCAGTGGTCGTTTTTCAAGAGCATGCGTCTGGACGCCAGTCGGGGTGCGCTGATCGTCGAGGATGAGAAAGGGCGCAGCTACCAGGTCGACCTCGCCGACGGCCGCGTGCACTGATGGCGTAACAAGTCGCCGCCATGTGCGTGGGGCGGGACGTCGTATGAGTGCACGCGTGCCCGGTACGTGGCCAGCCCGCGCGGTCGCCATGCTGGTTTGCATGTGGGGACTTCTGCTGGCCCTCCGGGCGCGTGCATCGACCAAACACCCATGCCGCCCGACTCACTGTCCACCGACGAGGCGCACACCGTGAACGATCACATGCCTGTTTCCAGCCGCCCGTCTTCTGGCGCCGTTGCGTCCATCGCCCGGGACGGCGTGCGCTACGAACAGGACATGCAGAGTTACCGCCACGGTGGCGTCCAGTCGGGCGGCTACCTGGTCGCTATCGACCAGGCGATGGGGGAGCGCCGATGGATGCTCGAGGTGTACGGGGTGCCAGGCCAGGAGGCCGTCGGCGTGAGCACGCCTGGACGCTGCTTCAAGAGCACGCAACTGCTGCCGGACGGTCAGCGGATCGAGATCCAGGGCGAAGTCGGCGGAAAATACGGGATGGATCTGCGCGAGCGCCCCTCTACGTGGAAAAGCGGCCCCGATTCCGTCCATAAGTCGCGCGAAGGCCAATGAATTTTCCACCGGACCCAACACCGGTCGCAGCGCGCGGTCGTGGCCGTCCGCCGGAGCTGCCGCCGGTCGTCCACGATGGCGTCCGCTACGAACAGTTGAAGAACCTGGCGGCTGAAGGCCTTTTGCCAGGAGGCTACGTGGTGGCGACCGACATCGGGTCCGGGAAGCGGCTGTGGGTCAAGCGCCTGTATGCGTCGCCCGTCGGTCCGGGCATCGAAACGGGCGTGGAATGGACGTTCTTCAGGAACATGAGCATCGATGCCATGCGCGGCCTGCTCGTGGTGGAGGACGAGAGGGGGCGCATCCATCGTGTCGGCCTTGCCGACGCCCGGGTGTGCTGATGTTGGAGAACCAGTGCCGGCGCGACACGTGCCGTCGGTGTCCGATCAAGGGAGCGTGGCATGCCAAAAGAAGGCGAGATCGTAAGCGCGGTAAGCATTCCGCGCGAGGGTGGTGGCGGATGGACCGAAAAGGGGTCGGCGAGCTGCTTCAAGATCATCTCCGGCAGTGCGAAGACGGCGATCAGCGCCGCGGCCAAGCACGGTTGCACGGACCACGCGGAGATGAGGGCATTGTCCTGTGTCACCGCCACCCAACTGGGGAACGTGAGACTGGATCAGAACGCCTTTCCCTGTGAGAAATGCCACGCGGCTCTGCTGGAGCTGTCCGCAAGCTGCACGATAAGCATCGAGGTGACGGCCAACAAGGGGGAATACAACCGCTGCCACAGGATAAGTGGCCTGACCGTCGAAGAGGTGCCCGTGACCATCCTGTATCAGGCCGGCCACGCTTCCTACAACGGTACGCGCGACGACCACAGGATTCATGCGTAGACCGCATGCAGCCTGAGCCTTTCGCGCTGGGAAGCTGCGCGCGCATCGTTCGCCAGAGCCGGGAGACGACATGGGCGTTCCATCCGAAGTATTCGAAGACCTCTACGACGACAACCAGAAGACGTCTGCCTACGGATGGTCCCCGCGCGTGGCGGCGACGCAGAACGGCAATTGGGACCCCGTGCTCAATGCCGTGGTGCAGCTGAGCACCCAGTTCGGGAGCAATGGCACCGTCGACGATGCGCGCGACTGGGCCTTCCGCGACATCACCGGGTTGTCCAAATGGAAGAAGAGTGAGGCAAGTGGCATCCATGCCGAGGTGCTGATTATCCGTGCGTGGATTGCCATGGGGGTGATCAACCAGGGGTTGTCCATCCCGCAGGCGACAGCTGCATTGCAGGGAAGGGCCATTTACGCGTCACAGCCGGCCTGCTGGTGCTGTCATGCACTGATGGGCCAGTTGGGCATCGTCCGTGGCAATGATGCGCTGGGCAAGAAGCCGCTGAGCGGATGGCGTCATCCACTGGGCGGACGCACCGTCCCCAATAGCGCGTTGCCCACGCAATCCTCGTCCATCAATGCGACATGGCTCAATGGCTCGATCAACTACTGAGAGCGGAAACGCGATTGCTGCTCGAGGCGGCCGACCACCTGGCGGCTGGCCTGACGGTGACGCACGTGAGGGTTGAGGCCGGGAAAACGGGCTGCAGCGAAGGATTGGCGACTTCTATGCGGCTCGGCGGCGGACGCGGTAATCAGGATCGAACACGAGGTGCGACACCGGGACAGCCAGGCGCGGCCATGGATGCGTTCCCCGGCCACTGGAAACGGACCCAATACTGGCGTACCGGGAACGATTGAACGGAAGCTTCATCGCGCCAGGCCCGGCGCCCTCGGGGATCGCGGCGCCGCGCAGGATGGGACAGACAAACATCAATTCGGGGGAAACGGTATGCCGACTGCCAAACTGAGTCGCGAAGAATTTCTGGCGCTGGGCGAGCTCGCCAAGGCGCGCCGGCAACTGCTGGTCAACATGTTCGCCGGGACCCAGCTGAAATTCGGCCTGACGAGCCGGCTGTCCACCGCCAAGGAACTTCTCTCCAGCGGCAAGAAGGTCGTGTCCTCGACCCAGAAGCTGGCCAAGGGCGGCAAGACGGTCGGCAAACTGGCCAGCCTGCCGGGCATGAGGGAAGCGGTCAGCGACTTCATCGTCGAGTGCGCCGACGTCGCCGGCATCGAAGACGTCATCGAGGCGGTGTCCGGCGAGGTCCTGTCAGAGCTGGTGGCCGAGATCACCCCGTACCTGGGTGTCGTTACCAGTGGCGTGAAGCTCGTCAAGGCCGGCAAGGCCGTAGCCCAGGACGGCTACAACCTCTACAAGAGTTCGGACTACAAGCAGGGCTTCCGGCCGGGCGACCCCCTGGCCGCGGCGGAGGCGATCCAGGCGATCATCAAGCGCGACCTGGCGCGACACTCGGTGAAGCTGGGGCAGCAGAGCGTGGCCACGGGTGCCAAGATCGCCGGCCTGTTCGCCGACTTCGGCACCGCCACCACCGCCGGCATCGGCGCGGCCAATGCGCTGGCCAGCCTGGGACTGCAGCTGTTCTCGCTGGGCCTGGACATCAAGGACATGCGTGCGGGCAACAAGCGCCTGGCCACGCCGAACACGCTGGACCTGACCGTTTTCAACGAGTGCCCCGTGCTGGGTTGTTACCTGCTGACCTGCGCCGACACCTCGTCGGTGGCGAACATGTTCGTCGCGGACATCGGCCTGCCGGGCTGGATGGATCGCGTGGAGCAGATGAAGAAGAAACAGATGGACCCGATGCTCAAGATAGCCAGCAAGGACATCCAGGGATCGCGCCTGCAGCTGGAGGGGCTTGCCAGCAACAAGGGCACGCATACCAAGAAGGGCTTCTTCGCCGGGGTCAAGAGCAAGGCGCTCAAACAAGTCGGGCTGGCCTGACTCGCGGTGCCTGCCGACACCCCTGGCGCGTGCAGGCGTTTGCCCCACTTGGCTCCGCAGGCCAGCCCAAGGAGGCGTGACCGGATTTGCTCGCGTTTTACGAATTCACGTAATAGGCGTCGTTGGCCAGCCCGGCCGGCGGGCCACCGCCAGGGGAGCTACCGGTCGATCGGTGGCTGAAATCCAGGATGGCTGCCTTTCGCGGTAGAACCGGTGCTGCCGATGGTCGCCATTGGCGGGCCGGATACGGCGATTTCCGCTCGCCTTGCCGGGGCGGGCAACTTTCCAGTCGAGGAACCGCATGCAACCTGCCGCCCGCCTCACCGACATGCACGTCTGCCCGATGGTCACCGGCGTAGTGCCCCACGTGGGCGGCCCGATCACGGCGCCGGGCGCCCCGAAGGTGCTGATCGGCGGCCTGCCGGCCGCCCGCCTGGGCGACATGGCGACCTGCGTGGGCCCGCCCGACAGCATCATCCTGGGATCGCCGAAGGTCCTGATCGGTGGCCAGCCCGCTGCACGCATGGGCGACAGCTGCGCCCATGGCGGCACCATCGTGCTGGGCTGCTTCACGGTGTTGATCGCTTGATGCGAGGCGTCGCCAGGCGCGGGCGCCGGAGTTCACCGCGCAGGCTGGCGGCGGTCCTGGTCGCGCTGGCCGTATTTTGGTCGCTTGGGTTGCCTGGGGTGCGCGCCATGGGGTCGTTCGATCGGCTGGTCCTGTTTTCCGAAGTGCATGGGACGGTGTTGCGGGACGGCCAACCCGTCGCCGGCGCGGAGCTCGTCCAGAAGGTGATCTGGTCGGACGACCCGGGAGAGATTCCGCCGCAGCGCGCGACCCCCGACGCGACCGGCGCTTTTCGCTTCCCGGCCATCGAACGGGGCGCCGGCCTGCGCCGGATGATCCCTGCCCAGCCGATGATGCTGCAGACCATCACCATCCATGTCGAAGGCCAGCATTACCTCGCCTGGCGCTACGGAAAGGATTCCTACGACAACCGGTCGGAACTTGGCGGGCGGCCGCTGAACCTGGTCTGCGAATTGACGCGCGCGCCCGAACACGAGGGCAAGCATTACGGAATCTGCAAGGCCGTGTGACACCCACGCGGCCTGGGCGACGTCTTCAAAGGATGACGAGCGGATGGCAACGCAACTCTCACCAGCGCAGGCGGCCGAAATCGCCAGCAGCACGTACCTGACGAGCCTGTTAGACGGAGGACGCACCGTGAAACGCGAACCTGCACATGCCTACCTTCGCCGGCCCGCTCCCGCCGCGGCGGTGCGCGACCATCGCGGCGTCCTGCGCCAGGCCATGAACGCCCACCAGGCGGACGATCTGGACACGGCCGCGCGGCTCTACCGCGAGGTGCTGGAGCTGCACGCCGCACAGCCCGACGCGCTGCATTACCTGGGCGTGCTGTGCCACCAGCAGGGGCGCAGCGACGAGGGCGTGGAGCTCATCCGCACTGCGTTGAAGATCACCCCGCGCCACCCGGACGCGCACAACAACCTGGGCAACATCCACAAGGAGTGCGGTCGGCCCGCCGAGGCGGAAGCCTGCTACCGGCGCGCGCTCGAATGCGCTTCGGAGCATCACAACGCGCAGGGCAACCTGGCGGTGGTGCTGGAGGTGCAGGATCGCCTGGACGAGGCTTTCGAGGCATACGGCACGCTGCTTCAGCAGGCGCCGGACGACGCGCGCGGCCACTATCTGCTGGGCCTGTTCCTGCGCAACCACGCGCAGAGCATGGAGCACCTGGAGCAGTCGGCCGAGTGCTTCCGCCGCGCGTTCGAGATCGATCCACGCAGCCTGCGCGCGCTGGAGGCGCTGGGCGTCACGCTGTACGCGCTCAAGCGCCACGACGAAGCCCGCCAGGTCTATCGCGACTGGCTCGCGCGCGAGCCGGACAATCCGGTGCCGCGCCACATGCTGGCCGCTTGCGGTGGCGCCGATGCGCCGCCGCGCGCCGACGATGATTACGTGCGCGAGCTGTTCGACGGCTTCGCCGACAGTTTCGACGAGCAACTGCTGAAGAACCTGGATTACCGCGCGCCGCAGGTACTGGCCGCCGCGCTGGACGGCGTATTGCCTGCTGCGCACGGAAGCCTGGACGTGCTCGATGCCGGTTGCGGCACGGGACTATGCGCGCCGCTGGTGCGTCCTCACGCGCGGCACCTGGTCGGCGTGGACCTGTCCGGCGGCATGGTCGAGAAGGCGCGCCTGCGTGGCGGTTACGACGCGCTGGAGGTGGCCGAACTGACCAGCTACCTGCAGGCGCATCCGGACGCCTATGACCTCGTGCTGTCGGCCGACACGCTGGTGTACTTCGGCCGGCTGGAAGAAGTGCTGGTCGCCGCGTACGCGGCCCTCCGGCCCAACGGCTGGCTCGGATTCACCCTCGAGGCCAAGGCCGACGAGTCCGGAGACCTGGAAATCACGCCGAGCGGGCGTTATCGCCACGGCCGCGGCTACGTCGAGCGCGTGCTGGCTTCCAGTGGCTTCGGGAACGTGCGCATCCAGGCCGACACGCTGCGCCGCGAAGCCGGCCAGGCGGTCGCCGGCTGGGTCGTGCTGGCACAACGCCAGCCCTGAGGATTGGCATCATGACGGGCCGGTACTCCGTCGTGCACCAAGCGCCGAGACTCAGCGGCAGGCGCCGCCGTTGAGCGCATTGTCAGGATCGCAGCGAAGGCTCGTGCCGAGCGTATCCAGCTGGCCGCGGATGGCACCGGCGCACGCGACTTCGTGCCCGCTGCCGTCGGCGGTGGTCACGTGCACGCCGGCCGTGCGCTGACCGACTTCGGTGTAGTCGAACACCGCGTAGTCGACGCCCGCGCGGCTGAAGCCAACCTCGGTACGTTCGGCCTGGTAGCGGGTGTAGTGCGCGTAACCCAGCTGGCGCAGGCCGTCGTTGGCGTCCGGCGGAAATGCCAGTTCCACCTTGGGCGCCCTGCCGTAGCGGTACTGCAAGGCGGACGGCACGCTGCCGCACAGGCTGATGGTCTTGCCCGGTGCAGTCCGGCAGCTGAAGTAGGTGGTTTCGCCTGCATGACAAAGATCCTCGGCAAGCGACGTGGCCGGACTCGTGCAAGAACCGGCCAACAGGCAAGCCAGTACCGTTTCAAGTCGGCGTCTCATGGCGAAGGCCTCCCGGCCGGATGATGCGGCCTACGGTGGTAGACCTGCGCGTGATAGCTCCGGCCGGCTTGATGTTGCCATCGATCTGGCGGTGGCCGTTACAGGTCCTGGCGGAGGTGGTCCACGGCGATCCTCATTGCTGCATCAACTCGTCGATGCGGTCGCGCATGCTTTCGCCGAGGCAGTGGACATCCGTGCCACAGGCGTCACGCGAGCCGATCCACTGCCGTTGGGATTGGCGCAAGGTCGTGGCATCGTCGCCCGCCCGCGGCAAGGCGAATCGATAGGCTGCGGCCACGCTGCGGTCGTAGCCGGCGAGCGTCGCCGATGCACAGATGGTTCGTTCGACGGCACTGTGCGCCTTCGCGCAGGGGAACGACGCGCGTATCGGTTCCTGGCTCTCCACTTTGCGCAACACCAGCACATAACCGCTGCCGTCGTAGTTCGTCAGCAGGCGGTCGGCGGAAGGCGTCACCATCCATGCATTGTTCCAGGGCGATCCGTCGGGCGTGCAGCGGACTTCCACAGGCGATACCGCCGCGTCGGCAAGCTGGATGCCGAAATCCGCAAGGGTCGGTTGCGCGGGCGTGTCGAAGGATTCGGGACGCGCAAAGCGATCGCCGATGAAGTGCTGCAGTTTGTCGACCGGCAAAGCGGTGAAGGCAGGGGCGTCGCAGGTGCGCGAACCGTCGTCGAGCCGGATCCCCGCATCATCGACGACGAGCTGGCGGCCGAGCAGCCGGGGGTCGTCAGGGAAGTACTGCCAGTGGGCCTGGTCCCGATGATCGACGGCCACCTGGACGACCTCCCAGCGCCCCTGCACCGTGGTCGGCGCAGTGGCGGCGACTGCCTGCATGAGGGCGAAGCAGCCAATGCTCAATGCGAGCAGGCGCAGCGATGGGCGACGACGGTATGGGTGGCGCATGGATGGGACTCGCCTCAGGACTTTGCAGCTATCAGGATGGATTCGAACTGCTGTGCGATGCCGGCGATGTCCCCCGCATGGTCGCTGCCGTTGACCATGTGGCGTGCACCGACGTAATCGGTCTTGGCGCCGTGGAAGTAGGTCGCGAACTTCCTGCCGTTGGCAAAACCCTTGCCCGTCAGCATGCCGTGCGCCATGACCTTGTACGCGATCTGCGGCTGCAGCACGTCGTCGGGGTTCAGCAGGAGCTGGAGGCCGAGGTTCAACTCGGTGCTGGCCTTGGCGTAGTTCGACCACCAGGTCAGTTGCACGTAGCCGCGGCCGTAGTAGGCGTACTCGTCACCATCATCGTCTTTGTAAGCCGTAACGGCCTTCTGGGTTGGGGCCGCGCCCTGCTTCGCGCCGTGGGTGATCGCCTTGTACGTGCCTTCGGCCGTTACCGTGAACTGGTCGCCGTCCTGCTCGGTGACGCGCGCGCCTCCTTTGGGAATGGATTTCACCTTTACCGGAAGGAAGTAATTGCGATGTGCGCCATGGCCGACCTCCTCGACCGGCGACAGCGTGATCGCCCAGCGCTTCCGCGACCGCACCAGCGGCTTGCCGTTTTTGCCGACCACCGGTTTGTGATGCTTGTCCAGGACCGGCACGGATTCTTTCTTGAGCGACGTGGTTTCCCAGTACGCGGTGGCGAGCATGTAAGCGGTCCAGCGTACGTCGGTGATGCGCGTGTCGGCTTCGATGAAGCCGACCAGGAGCTCCATCTGCGGAATCGCGGCTGCATCGTAGTGCGCGGATTTGCCGAACTCGCGGATGAAGCCCTCACGCAGCTTGATGCGGTCGAATGTCCCCTGCCACGCATAGATCGCGTTGGCGGCGTTGTCGGCCGCCGCTTGCGCTGCCGCCGATTTGCCCGGCGGGCGCAATCGTGGCTTGGCGCCCATGGCATGCGGAAGATGCGCGACGCTCCCTGCGGGATGGTGGCCCGGCAAGGCCTGCTGCGAGAGGGCGCCGGGGGCCGTTGGGTGAGCGTTGCGGTGGTGGCGCATGGGAGGTTCCATCCGGTGGCGGTTCGCACCGATCCGGACCCGGTGGCGCGCGAACCGATTCTAGACGCGTTGCACCCCGCGCGCGTGCCTGCGATCGGCTTGGGGGAGCCAGCGGTCTTTGTCCTGCGGGCGAGCGTGGGAAAAGCCGGTTCAAGCCGAACAATGGCTTTTCGATCAACCAGTTGTCGCTAGCGCTGCCGGCGCTGAATGTGGGTGACCTGAAATGCCCCCGATTTACGCACTAAGAACCATGGGGACTGCCTGCAGGTGCCGCAGGACCTCGTGATGTTGTGGGCGCAAACCGCTGGCAACGGGGTTTGCGTGCATCGGTTGGCTTAAGGGGGCTTGGGATGCGTATCGACGGTGCTTGCGGCGGCGGACACGTCTGCCCGTGGCAGTGGCGCGGTGCTCGGGCACCCGCTTGTGTCCGGCCTGCGCGTCGCGCACGGCTCCATTTGCTCGCGATCGCAGGTTTTTGAGGGACTGGACATGACCTACCGTATGACGATGACGTCGTCTCTCGGCGACAAGCTCACGGCGGCAAGCCTTACGGGCAGCGAACAGTTGGGGCGGCTCTATTCCTACCAGCTGAAAATGTGGAGCGAGGACAACGGCATCGACCTGCTCGCGCTGCTCGGCAGCGCCATCACGGTGACGTACGAGGAAGGGACCTACACGCGCCATGTCAACGGCATCGTCGCCGAGGCATCCCAAAGCGGTTTCGAGAGCTTCCAGGGCAAGGAATACGCCGCCTATTCGGTGACGCTCGTTCCCAAGGCCTGGCTGTTGCTGAACAAGGTGGACTGCCGGATTTACCTGAACCAGTCCGTGCCCGACATCGTCAAGGCGGTACTGGCGGAAATCGGCTACAGCGACATCAAGCTCGAGCTCACCGCGAGCTACCCGGCGCGCGAGTACTGCGTGCAGTACCGCGAGGATTATTTCAACTTCATCAGCCGGTTGATGGAGCAGGAAGGCATCTACTACTTCTTCCGGCACGCCGACGGCGTGCACACCATGGTGCTGGCCGACTCGCTGGGGGCGCACTCCGCATCCGACGGATTCGCCACGCTGCCGTATCTGCCGCAGGCCGGAGACAGCGGCGCGTCGCACGAGATCGCGGTCACCGAATTCTCGCCGGCGCGCTCGGTGCAGACGATCAAGTATTCGCTGACCGACTACGATCCGCTGAAGCCGAAGGCATCGTTGCTGGGCGTCAATTCGGCCAGCAATGCTGACGGCAACCATGCGATGTCGGACCTGGAGTCGTTCGACTATCCCGGCGAGCACGACTCTGCCGACGTGGGCAAGCACTACGCGCAGGTTCGCGTCGAAGCGATCAATGCCATGCAGTCGCAGTTCTCCGGCGCGACCAATGCCGGCGGCCTGCTTACCGGCGCGCTGTTCAAGCTGGAAGGGTTTCCGCAGGCCAAGCTGAACCAGGAATACCTGGTGGCCGGCTCGACCCTGCACATCGCCAATCCGATGCAGGGTGGGGAGGGCGAGCAGGTCCATTGCAGTTTCACCGCCATCCAGAGCAAGCAGCCGTTCCGCGCCAT
This sequence comes from Frateuria sp. GZRe14, assembly GCF_051900395.1. Lineage (NCBI taxonomy): Bacteria > Pseudomonadati > Pseudomonadota > Gammaproteobacteria > Lysobacterales > Rhodanobacteraceae > Frateuria > Frateuria sp. GZRe14. The sequence goes on from NZ_JBHZGJ010000001.1 coordinate 1,386,606, forward strand.
GCCGATGGCGGTCAAGCCGATGGTCGTCGGGCTGCAGACGGCGGTCGTCACGGGAAGCGACACGGCCGAAGACATCGCCGTGGACAAGTACGGCCGCATCCAGGTCACGTTCCACTGGAACAAGCCCGACAAGAAGAACGCACAAAGTTCGTGCCCCGTGCGGGTGGCGTCGGCCTGGGCCGGCAAGAACTGGGGCGCGGTGAGCATTCCGCGCATCGGCCAGGAAGTGGTGGTCAGCTTCCTGGAAGGGGATCCTGACCGCCCGTTGGTGATCGGCAGCGTCTACAACGCCGACAACATGCCGCCCTACACGCTGCCCGACAACAAGACCCAGAGCGGCATCAAGAGCCGCAGCCTGCTCGGTGGCACCGCCGACTTCAACGAGTTGCGCTTCGAGGACAAGAAGGGCGAGGAGGACTTCTTCATCCACGCCCAGAAGGACATGCACGAGGAAGTCGAGAACGACCACGTCGTGACCATCGACCACGACGAAACGGTGACGGTCAAGCACGACCAGACGCTTACCGTCGAGAACGACCAGACCGAGACGATCAAGCATGATCGCAAGGTCACCGTGCAGAACGACGACAAGCTCGACGTCACCAACAACGGCACCACCGGCATCGGCCAGAAGTTCAAGCTGACGGCCGGCACCGAGATCGAGCTGGTGACCGGCGCGTCCAGCATCGTCATGAAGAGCTCGGGCGACATCGAGATCAAGGGCGTCAACATCAAGATCACCGGCAGCGTGGGGGTGAAGGTCGAGGGCCAGGTCGAAGTTGGCGTCAAGGCCGGCGCCACGATGGACCTGGGCGCCGGGGCCACGCTCAAGATGCATTCGGACGCCATGCTCGAAGTGGCTGGCGGCGCGATGGCCACCGTCAAGGCACCCATGCTCACGCTCAAGGGCGACGGCATGAACCAGGTGTCCGGCGGCGTGGTGATGATCGGGTAAGGGGGAGAGCGTCATGTCGATCGTCATGCAAGCTGCCGAGCAGATGGAGCTGGGTGAGCCCGCGCGCGCCCGGCTCGAGCCCGGCATGGGGCCGCGCGAGGCCGTGCAGGCGTTGCTCGAAGGCGGCGAAACGCAGGACGCGCTGAAGTTGCTCGCACGCCTCCTGCCCAAGCGATACGCCGTAGCCTGGGCCTGCCAGTGCGCGCGAGACGTGGCGCTGCCGCTGGAGGACAGGGCCGGCGCCGCGCTCGCCGAGCAATGGGTACGCGAGCCGGAGGAACCCAATCGGCGCGCTGCGTTCGAGTTCGCCAACGCTGGCGGTTATCGAAGCATCGGCGCCTGGCTGGCGGCCTGTGCGGGCTGGTCGGGGGGCAGCCTGGCGCCGGCGACCCAGCAAACTCCGGTGCCGCCGGCCGAACACCTGACCGCCTGCGCCGTGGTGGCGGCCATCAACCTGATGGCCGGCCTCGATCCGGAACGCTTCGAGCAGCGCCGCGCCGGCTTCATGGCGCGCGCCATGAGCCTGCTCGGCGCCGGCGAAACCCAGACCTGCTGAAGGAGCGACGCGTGCCTATCCCACAGACACTCGTGCTCGCCGTGCTCGGCCCGCACGCCGCGCAGTTCGGCGCACGCAGCCAGAAGGCCTTCGAGGGCCGCGACGGCAGCATCGGCCGCGCGGAGGACTGCGACTGGGTGCTGGCCGCGGCCGGCGTGTCGCGCGTGCACGCCATGGTGCGCTGCCTCAACGGCATGTACTTCATCGAGGACCGCAGCACCAACGGGATGCTGCTCAACGGCCGTCCGTTGGTAAAGGGCGACCCGGCCTCGCTGAAGGAGGGCGACCGCCTGCAGATCGACACCTTCGAGGTGTCCGTGCGGATGCAGGCCGACAGTGCCACTCTGGTGCAGCCTGGCCCGGCACCCGTCCCGGCACCCGCGATGGCGGCTGCGGCGCCGCTGCCGGGAGGCGACTTCCTCGACGAGATGCTGGGCGGCCCGTTCGGCGCGCCGCCAGCCCCGGCGCGCGGTATCCCTGACGAGCCGCTGATTCCGGCGCCCGGCGGTCCGGCCGCCACGCTCGATCCGCTGGCGTTCCTGGACGAGCCCTTCGGTGCGCCGCCGGCGCCCGCGCCTGCACCGGCCGCAAGCTGGAACCATTCCAGCGGCATGGCCGATCATTTCCATCCCCCGGGCGTTGCCGGCCAGCGCCCGGCGCTGCCTGAGAACTGGGACCTGACCATGGGCGACTTCGCGCCTAAGTCGGCACCGGTAGCCACGCCCGCACCCCCGCCAGCCCCGGCACCGGCGGCGCCGATCGCGCCGGTGGCGCCGCAGCCGGTCGTGTCGCTGGCGCCCGTCGCCGCCCCGCACGGCGCTCCGGCCGGTGTCCCGCCCGAGCTGGACACGATCTTCCGCATCGTCGTCGATGGCGTGATGGACGTGCTGCGCGCCCGCGCGGAGATCAAGAACACCTTCCGCCTGCCGGTCACGCTGATCCAGCGCTCGGAAAACAATCCGCTGAAGTTCGCGCCGACCGCCGACGAAGCGCTGCAGAAGCTGCTTGCCCCGGCCACCGGTGCCTTCCTCTCCGGCACCGATGCCTTCCAGGACGCCTTCGACGACATCCGTTGCCACCAGATGGCGATGCTGGCGGGCGTGCGCGCGGGTTTCGAGGCCGTGCTGGCGCACTTCAACCCGGACCGGCTGGAGCAGGAAGTGGACGGCAGCAAGCGCTCGACCTTCGGCGGCAAGGGCCGCTACTGGGAGCGCTATCGCGAGAACTTCGAGGGGCTGGCCAAGGACCCGGACGAATGCTTCCGCCGTTTGTTCGGGGACGAGTTCGCACGCGCCTACGAAGAGCAGCTGGCGCGCCTGAAGTCGGCACGGGTGCGGCAGCGGTAAGAGCGCATGGCGCTTTTCACGTGAAAAACACGCACTAGAAGAAGGGCCTCCCACGCCAGGGCATCCCCTGTAGGAGCGCCTTGGGCGCGACCGCGGAACCTGGGGTCGCGCCCAAGGGCGCTCCTACAGGCAGCTCGCGGGCCGTGGGGCGCGTCCAGGGATGCAGGGCGCCCAGGAAGCAACCACCAGCAGACAGGTCGGTCATGACGCAAAACAACAAAGTGGTATGGAGCGAGGGCCTGTTCCTGCGCCCGCAGCACCTGCAGCAGCAGGAGCGCTACTTCGAGCGCTTCGTCGAGCTGCGCGCCGGCGCACTGCGGCCCTACGCCTGGGGTTTCCAGGAGCTGGAGCTGGAACCTGACCTGCTGGCGATCGGCAAGCTCGGTATCCGCCGCGCGAGCGGCATTTTTCCCGATGGCACGCCGTTCTCCATGCCCGGCGACGACCCGCTGCCACCGGCGCTGGAGGTCGATGCCAACTGGCGCGACCAGACCGTCTACCTGACCCTGCCGTTGCGCACGCCAACGCAGCCCGAAAGCGGGCGCCCGGAAGCCCCGGCCGAGCGGCTGTTCCGCTACCGCGTGCGCGAGACCGAGGTGCGCGACAGCTCCGGCAGCGTCGAGGGGCTCACGCCGCTGGAAGTCGGCGGTATGAGCACGCGCCTGCTGCCGCAGTCGCAACCGATGGAAGGGCTGGCGCAGATCCCGGTCGCGCGCATCGTCGAGTGCCGCGCCGACCGTCGCGTGATGCTGGACGACGCCTTCATGGCCACCGGGTTGAGCTGCCAGGCGGTGCCGCGGCTGGTGACCTTCCTCACCGAGCTGCTCGGCCTGCTGCACCAGCGTGGCGAGGCGCTGGCCAGCCGCGTGGCGTTGACCGATCGTGGCGGCGCGGCGGAGATCGCCGACTTCCTGATGCTGCAGGTGGTCAACCGCTACCAGCCGCTCATCGCGCACCTGGCAGAGGCGCCGCTGGAACACCCGGAAGCCTTCTACCGCACGCTGGTCGCGATGGCTGGCGAGCTCACCACCTTTACCGCGCCGGGCAAGCGTCCGCCGATGTTCCCGCCGTACCGCCACGAGCTGCTGCGCGAAAGCTTCGAACCGGTGATCGTCTCGCTGCGCAACGCACTCAGCGCGGTGATGGAGCAGACCGCCATGCCGATCCCGCTGCAGCAGCGCAAGTACGGCGTGTGGGTGGCGGTGGTGCCCGACCTGACCCTGATCGACACCGCGGCCTTCGTGCTTTCGGCCAAGGCCGACATGAAGTCCGAGGACCTGCGCCGGCAACTGCCCGCGCACGCCAAGATCGGCCCGACCGAGAAGATCCGCGACCTGGTCAACCTGCAATTGCCCGGCATCGCGGTGCAGCCGATGCCGGTGGCGCCGCGGCAGATTCCCTACAACGCGGGCTACCTCTACTTCGAATTCGACAAGCACTCGCCGATGTGGCGCGAGCTGAAGACCTCCGGCGGCATCGCGTTCCATTTCGGCAGCGAGTTCGCCGGGCTCGACCTGCAACTTTGGGCCATCCGGAGCTGATGCCATGAGCGGTCCCTTCGACGAGGACATGCGCGACGCCACCGTGGTGCGCCCGCGCGGCGCACCGGCCCCGGCCGCGGCCGTTGCCCCCCCGCCGGCCGCCCATGTGCCACCGCCGGCCGCCTACGCTGCTGCGGCCCAGCCGACGCGCGAGGAGGACATCAGCGGTTTCCTCGGCGGTGGCATGAACCCGCTGGTGCAGGCGGCCAGCCCGCTGCTGCTGCTGGCGGTGCAGTTGCGCCACAGCGCCACCGCGCCGGACGCCGCGCGCCTGCGCGAGCAGGCCACCACGCAGGTACGCCGTTTCGAAAGTCGCGCGCAGGCGTCCAACCTGCCGCAGCAGACCGTGCTGGCGGCGCGTTACGTGCTGTGCACCATGCTCGACGAGTCGGTGCTCAACGCGCCCTGGGGCGAGCACAGCGGCTGGGCGCAGCAGACCCTGCTGGTGGCGTTCCACAGCGAGTCCTACGGCGGCGCCAAGTTCTTCCAGATCCTCGAGCGGCTGTGCGCGGATTTCTCCAAGCACATCGACCTGATCGAGCTGATGTACATCTGCCTGGCGCTGGGCTTCGGCGGGCGCTACCAGATCGAGGCGGGCGGGCGCGCCAAGCTGGCGGACATCCAGGAAGACCTGTACCGGCGCCTCAAGGAACAGCGGGCGCCGGCCGCGCAGGAGCTGGCGCCGCACTGGCGCGGCGTGGAAGACCGTCGCAACCCGCTGGTGCGCTATGTACCGCTGTGGGTGATCGCCACCGCTGCCGCCTGTGTGCTGCTGGCGGCCTTCCTGTTCTTCTACACCCGGCTCAACGATGCCGCGTCACCGGTCAACGCGCAGCTCGCGCGGATCGGGTTGGAAGGCGCGACGCCGCCGGACACCGCGCACCGTCCCGCGCCCGAGCGCAAGCGCCTGAAACAGCTCCTCGCACCGGAAGAACAGGCCGGGCTGCTGAGCATCGACGAACAGCCGGACGGGCAGGCGATGCTGCGTCTCTCCGGCAATGCGATGTTCGCCTCTGGCGGCGTCGACGTGAACGATCGCCAGTTGCCGCTGCTGCACAAGATCACCGCCGCGCTCAACCAGGTGTCCGGCCGGGTGATCGTCATCGGCCACACGGACGACCAGCCGATCCACTCGCTGAAGTTCAAGGACAACTTCGCGTTGTCGGCGGCGCGCGCGCAGTCGGTCAGGCAGATCCTGACGCAGGGGCTGGACAACCCGGGCCGCATCGAATCGACCGGCGCCGGCGCCTCGCAGCCGATCGCGCTGCCACCGGACCTGCCGGACAACCGCACGCGCAACCGCCGCGTCGAAATCAAGTTCATCCCGGAGGCCTGACGCCGTGGCGAAGTTGCTGAGCCTTTTGAAGTCCGCCTGGTTCGTCACGCTGATCGGCGTGCTGCTGCTCTCGGTGCTGGTGTGGCTGGGCGGTCCGTACCTCGGAATCGGCGATTCGCAGCCGCTGGCCAGCCCGGTCGCGCGGCTGCTGCTGATCATGGTGATCGTGCTTGCCTGGGGTGCCTGGCTGCAGGTGCAGGCGCTGCGCGCGCGCGGCAAGGCCAACAAGATGTCCGGCGAGCTGGCCGGGCAGGGCGGCGCGACGCCCGCTGGTGGCGGCGACAACCGCGGCGCGGGTGAAGGCGCGCAGCTGCAGGGCCGTTTCCAGGAAGCGGTGGAAATGCTGCGCAAGCGCCGTCGCGGCAACCTGTATGCGCTGCCCTGGTATGTGGTGATCGGCCCGCCGGGCTCGGGCAAGAGCACGTTGCTGCAGAACTCCGGGCTCAATTTCCCGCTGTCCGAACGCTTCGGCAAGGAAGCGCTGCGCGGTGTCGGCGGCACCCGCAACTGCGACTGGTGGTTCACCGACGAGGCGGTCTTCCTCGACACCGCCGGCCGCTACACCACGCAGGATTCGGACCGCTCGGCCGACGCCACCGCCTGGGGCGAATTCCTCAAGCTGCTGCGTCGCTACCGCAAGCGCCGACCGATCAACGGCGTGATCGTGGCGATGAGCCTGTCCGACCTGATGGTGCTGGATGACGCAGGACGACAGGAACACGCGGGCGCGATCCGCCGCCGCCTGGATGAACTCTCCGAGCACCTGAGGATCGGCGTGCCGGTGTACCTGGTGCTGACCAAGTGCGACCTGGTGGCCGGCTTCGGCGAATTCTTCGACGACATGAACCCGGAGCTGCGCAGCCAGGTCTGGGGGGTGTCCTTCCCCTTGGGCAAGACCATGGAGGGAAGTGCCGCCAAGGCCTTCGCCGACGAATACCGGCTGCTGCTGGACCGGCTCAACACGCGCACGCTGGATCGCCTGCACGCCGAGCGCGACCGCGGTCGCCGTGCCGCGGTGCTGTCGTTCCCGCAGCAGCTGGCAGCGCTGGGCGAGACCGCGCGGCAGTTCGTCGAGGGTGTGTTCGCCGGCCATGCCTATGGCACGCCGCCGCTGCTGCGTGGCGTCTACCTCACCTCCGGTACGCAGGAAGGCACGCCGATCGACCGCATGATGGGCGCGGTCGCGCGCACTTTCGGGCTGGACGCCGCACGGGTGAACCCGCAGGGCGCGCAGCGGCGTACGTTCTTCGTCGAGCGGCTGCTCAAGGAAGTGCTGTTCCGCGAATCCGGTCTGGCCGGCACCAACCCCGCCATCGAGCGGCGCAAGGTCGCCGTGCAACTGGCGTCCTACGCCGGCATGGCGCTGCTGACGGTGCTGTTGTGCTTCGGCTTCGCCACCAGCTATGCGCGCAACCGCGCCTATCTGGGGCAGGTGGAGGATGTGTTGAAGGATTACCCCGCCGGCGTGGACCTGCCGGCCAGCGCCACGCCGAAGGAATACTTCGCCAAGGTGCTCGACCGGCTGGAGGCGTTGTCGGCCGTGCAGCAGACGGCTACCCCGGAAGGCGGCGTGCCGATGTCGATGCGGCTGGGCCTGTACCAGGGCAAGGCGGTCGGCGAGGACCTGCACGCGGCCTACCTGCGCGAGCTCAATGCACTGTTGCTCCCCGGCGTGGGCGCGCAGTTCCGCGGCGGCCTGGCCGCCAGCGCGTCCGATCCCCAGGCGCTGTACTACTACCTCAAGGGCTACCTGATGCTGGGCGAGCCCAAGCATCTGGATGCCGACGAACTGGTAGCCCTGGCCAACCTGGAATGGCGCAAGGTGTTCCCCGACGAACCCGTGCTGCAGCAAGCGCTGGCCAAGCACTTCCAGGCGCTGGTCGAGGAACCCGGCCAGTTGCGCGCCCTGCCGCTGGACGCGGCGCTGGTGGAGCAGGCGCGCACGACGCTGCGCACGGCGGACCTGTCGACGCTGGTCTACGGCAGCATGAAGCTGTCGGCCGAAAGCGCCGGCAAGCCGCTGCAACTGGACAAGGAATTGGGCCTGCTGGGCAACGTGTTCCGCCGCCAGAGCGGCAAGCCGCTGTCCGATCCGCTACCCGCGCTCTACACGCAACCGGTGTTCGCCATCGAGGCAGACAAGGGCGTGGAGGAGGCGGTCAGGCAGTTCGCCTCGGATGACTGGGTGTTCGGCGCCGAACCGATCGATGCGCTGGCGCAGGCACGCCTTTCGCGCCAGGTGCTGGCGCTCTACGAGGCCGACTACATCAAGGCCTGGGATGCCCTGCTGGCCGACCTGCAGCTGCAACCGGCGGCCAGCATCCAGGATGCCAGCACCATCGCCGCCAAGCTGTCGGGCCCGAGCTCGCCGCTCAAGTCGCTGCTCAAGCTGGTGCGCGACAACACCAGCGACATGCTGCGCGCGCCGGCGCCCGACGCCGGCGACAAGGCGCTGGATGCAGCCAAGGATGCAGCCGCCAAGAAGGCCACCCAGAACGCGCTCGGCCGGGCGTTGGCGAAGGTCGGCGGTGGTGCCGGGAGCGCGGACGAAGCGCCGCCCGGCAGCGCCATCAGCGCGCACTTCGACACGCTCAACAAGCTGAGCGAGGGCGCGCCCGGCGCCGCGCCGATCGACCAGACGCTGGCCGCGCTCGACCAGCTGAGCAAGACGCTGCTCACCATGACCGACTTCAGCGACGCGGCCGGTCAGCCCAACCCGCAGCTGCTGATGGCGCAGCAGGCGGCCGCGCAGCTGCCGCCGCCGGTATCGGGCTGGGTCGCCTCGCTCACCGGCAAGAGCCAGGCGCTGGTCGCCAGCGGTACCAAGGGCGCGCTCGACGAGCAGTTCCAGCAGGCCGCGGCACAGGATTGCGCGGCCTTCACCCAGGGCCGCTACCCGTTCTCCCCGAGCAGCCGCAACGACATCCCGGTGCAGAACTTCGGCGAGATGTTTGGCTACGGCGGGCGCTACGACGGCTTCTTCAAGCAGACCCTGGCCAAGCTGGTCGACACCAGTGGCCGCAACTGGCAGTGGAAGAGCGGGCCGGGCGCGGTCAGCGGCTCGGCATCGATGCTGGCGCAGATGCAACTGGCCGACAGCATCAAGCAGATGTACTTCCGCAACGGCAGCCCCACGCCCGAAGTCGGTTTCACCCTGCTCGCGCCCGTGCTGGCGCCGGGCATCGGCCACTTCGCCATCGCCATCGACGGGCAGACCTTCGACTACAAGCCCGGCGGCACCACCAGCATGGCGATGAAGTGGCCCGGACCGACCCCGGGACAGGTCAAGGTCTCCGCGTGGGACACTGCCGGCAACCTGCTCAGCAGCTACGACTACCAGGGCGACTGGGCGTTCTTCCATGCGTTGCAGGCGGCGCAGCTCTCGCGTCAGTCGGACCTGCGCTACCAGGCGCACTTCGACTTCGGCGGCCAGGCCGTGCAGCTGGTGGTGCAGGCCAGCAACCTGAAGAACCCGTTCCTCAACACGCAGGTGCAACGCTTCCGGTGCGGGGGCTAGCCATGTCCGGGCCGACAGGGGGCGGGACGGCAAGCGTGGGTTTCTTCGGCAAGTTGCCGGGGGCGGGGGACTTCGTGCAGCGGCGGCTGCCGTTGGCATTCGTCGAACGCTGGGATCACCACTTCGAACAGGCCGTCTTCGCCAGCCGCGAAGCACTGGGCCAGGATTGGACGGCGGCCTATCGCGCCAGTCCGACCTGGCGATACGTGCTTTCGCCGCAGGCATGCGGCGAAGGTGCGTGGGCCGGCGTGTTCGGCCCCGCCGACGACCGCGTCGGCCGCAGCTTTCCGATGGTGCTGGCCGCGCCGGTCGCGCCCGCGCAGATCGAGCCGCTGCTGCGCGACGGTACCGGCTGGTTCGATGCGCTGGCGCGCGTCCATGCGCAGGGCCAGCGCGGCGCGCCGGTGGATGCCGAAGGCTTCGACGCCCTGGTGGCGGCGCTGCCCGGCCCCTCGGCCGACGCGCCCGTGCCGGCCGACCCGTCCGAAGGGGTCGACTTCAGCCGCGCGACGCACTGGCGCCTGCCGTTGCCGGAACGTGCCATCGATACCGATGCGTTGGTCGCGCTGTGGCGACGACTGGTGGGCCACGGTGGCCCCTGGTGCCTGTGGTGGACCGAGGGCGCCGGCCGCGTCCCGGCCGGAGTCCTGGCCACCCGGGGCCTGCCGGCGGCCGACGCCTACGCAGGCTTCCTCGATGCGGCCCGCGCCGGTGCGTGGCAGGCCCCCATGGGCGGCCCCGCGCCGCGTGCCGTGCCGGTGGCCTCCGCTATCACCGAACCGCCTGCTCCGGCTCCGGTGGTGCGCGATGCCGATGACGACGTGACCGTGCCCGGTTTCGTGCGCCAGGCAGGCGCAACGGCGACGCCGGTGGCAGCACCGGCATTCAACACCGAACTCTCGGTGCAGACCGCGCCCGGCGCGGCCGTCGTGCGCCATCCGGCCTGCGCGCTCACCCTGGTGGCGGCCGATGTGGGCCAGGCCGATCCGCGCCGTCGCGCCGCATCCGCGGTCGCCAGCGTCGGCGCCGAAATGAGTGCCTCGGACGAGGCCGCGCCGGGCACGCATGCGTTGCGTGCCCGCCTGATGGCGCTGCATCCGCTGCTGCGCCATGGCCGCGTCAGCGAAGACGGCGCGGTGGTGGCCGCGCGTGTCGCCGGGCCGCAGGCCGGGCTGCTGCGGGTGGGTGCCGCGGGAGCATGGCACTGGCGTGGTGGCCGCGTGCGTCCGCTGTTCGCCACCACGCTGGCGCAGCCATCGCTGCCCGGTGGCGGCGAGCTGGACGACCTTCTGTTCGGCGGCAATGACGCGCCGACCGCGCCCGGCCTGGGTGCCGAAGGCATGCCTGGCTGCGAGCAGATCGCCTGCGAACTGATGCCCGGCGACCGCCTGGTGCTGCTGGCCGGCGTGGCGCATACGCAGCTCTCGCAGGCCACGCTGGCGCAGGCGCTTGCCGCCGCCACGCCGCAGGACGCGCAAACGCGCCTGGCCCAGGCGTTGGGCCCGACTCATTCGCGGCCCTGGCCGCTGGCCGTGATCGAGGTGCAGCCATGACCGTGCGTTACCTGTCCGCGGGGCATACCGACACCGGCAAGGTCCGCAAACACAACGAAGACGCGATCCTGGTGCGCGAGGACGTCGGCCTGTGGGTGGTCGCCGACGGCCTGGGCGGCCATTCGGCCGGCGACTACGCCAGCGGGTTGATCGTCGAGCGACTCGGTGCGCTCCCGCGCAACGGCGACGTGTTCGACTTCGTCGAGTCGATCGAAGACACGCTGGCGCAGGTCAACAGCGAACTGCGCCAGGTCGCCGCGACGCGTGGCGTCGACCTGATTGGCTCGACCGTGGTGGTGCTGGTCTACGATCCCGACTTCATGCTGTGCGGCTGGGTCGGCGACAGCCGCGCCTATTGTTTCGAGGATGGGCGCCTGCGGCAGATCACCCGCGACCACGTGCATGGGCTCAAGGAGGAAGTGACCCAGTTCGCCGGTGGGCCCGTGCCCGCGAGGCCGCAACCGGGCGCCGGCGTGCTGACCCGTGCGATCGGCGCCGAGGACCGGCTGTTCGTCGACTGGGTTGTGGCCGGCAACCGCTCGGGCATGCAGTTCGTGCTGTGTTCCGATGGCATCAACAAGGAAATGTCCGACGAGGAGATCGACGCGCAGTGCGCGCGCCCGCAGCCGCCCGGCGATTTGCTGCAGGGGTTGTTCGCCCTCGCCATGGGCCGTGCCGCGCGCGACAACGTATCGGCCGTGGTCGTGCGGTTGCAGGGCTGACGCGACGATCATGGCCACCCCCTCGCTAAGCACGCTCATCGATGCCTACCAGTCGGGCGAGCTGTCGTTGCCGGTGTTGCTGGTCGACGCATTGGCCGAGCGCGGCGCGGTTCCCGCGGACCAGCACGTGGACGAGCTGCGCTGGCTCGCTCGCATGCGCGAGGAGGGCAGCCTCGATGCGGGCGTGGTGCAACGGGTGAGCGAGCGCCTGGAGGCGTTGCAGCGTGCCGGCGACGAAGTCGCGTCGGTCCTGGCCATGGCCGATGCCGACGAGGCGACCTGCGTCATGCCGTCGACCCGGCCGACATCGACCGGCGCGGCTGCCGACCAGGCGACCGTGGTCAAGCCGGCTACCCGGCCAGAATCCACCCGCACCGGTGCTACCGGCTCGCGCACTGCCGGCGGTACCGGCAGCGTCGACGCTGCCGGCTGGCAGCAGCTGGCCGGTGTGGCCGATGGCGAGCAGGCGACGATCGGCATGTTGCTCAAGGGCCGATTCCTGATCGAGCGGGAGATCGGCCGCGGCGGCATGGGGGTGGTGTTCCTGGCGCGCGACGAGCGCAAGGTGGAGGCCCGCGACCGCGATCCCTACGTCGCGGTGAAAGTGCTGAACGACGAGTTCCGCCGTCATCCCGATTCGCTGATCGCGCTTCAGCGCGAATCGCGCCGCTCGCAGCAACTGGCGCACGACAACATCGTGCGCGTCTACGACTTCGACAAGGACGGCACCATCGTCTTCATGACGATGGAGTACGTCGATGGCTCGGACCTCAAGACGCTGATCCGCGAGAGCGCTTTCCGCGGCTTGCCGCTGGCCAGGGCAAGACCGTTCATCGAGGGCATGGCGCGGGCGCTCAAGCGCGCGCACGACGCCGGCGTGGTGCACTCGGACTTCAAGCCGGGCAACGTGATGGTCACGCGCGAGGGCATGCCGAAGGTGTTCGACTTCGGCATCGCGCGCGCCGGCAAGCAGCCGGGCGAGGTCGCCGAGGACCAGACGGTGTTCGACGCCGGCCGGCTCGGCGCGCTCACGCCGGCCTATGCCAGCCTGGAAATGATCCAGGGCCGGCCGCCGCAGCCCACCGACGACATCTACGCGCTGGGTTGCGTCGCCTTCGAACTGCTCACCGGCAAGCACCCGTTCGACAAGGTGAGCGCCGAGGTGGCGATGCGCGAAGGGCGCAAACCGCCGGTCGTGCCCGGGCTGACCCGTCGCCAGTACAAGGCGTTGTGCGATGCCGTGGCCTTCACTGCCGACAAGCGCCTCAAAAGCGCCGACCTGCTCGTCGAGGGCTTGCGCGACATCGCCCTGGGCGAGCGTCTGGGACGGCCGCTGGCGTGGACGGCGGTCGGTGTCCTGCTGCTGGCGGTCGGTGGCTGGGTCGCGATCGGCCAGTGGCGCGCGCGCCAGGTCGCCGAGGTTGCGGCGCGATTCCAGCCGGCCGACCCGCAACACTTCAGCGACGAAGCCGAGGCCACCGCCGCCCTCGATCAACTGGGCGAGGACGGACGCAAACGACTGATGCTCGACCAGGGCGACCAGGTCCAGCGATTCCTGCTCGGACGCGTCGATGCCTACTGGAACCCCGCGCAGGGGCGACGCGATTACGCGGCGGCCGAGCGGGTTTTCGCAGTGCCCGCGCGGCTGCACCTGTTCCTGCCGCGGCTGGATCTCAGGCGCGCCGCCGTGGAGAAGGAGAAGCAGGAGCTGGACCGGCCTGCCGCGGTGAAGGCCGCGCCAGCGCCGCCGCCGCAGGTGCGCACGCCGCCGTCGCCGGTCCCGCAGCCGGAAGCCAGGCCGCCGGTGACCGCGCAGGCCTCGATCCCAGCGAAGACGACGCCCACCGAAAAGCCGCCGGTCTCTGCGCAGCCTCCCGTCGCTTCCACGCGCATGCAGGAAGTCGCCGCGGGCCTGCTGCGCGAGGGCGAGCGCAACTTCTCGCAGCAGAACTACTCCGCCGCCATCGCCAACGCCAAGGCCGCGCTGCAGGTGAATCCGGGCGATGCGGACGCCAGACGCCTGTTGCGCCGCGCCCAGCAGGCGCAGCAGAAGGCCATGAACAGCATCTCGATCAACTGAGGAGGGACTCGCCATGCATGACGGAATCCGCGGTATCAGCCTTCTGGGTGCAGCTTGCGTGCTCGCCCTGGTGAGCGGTTGCGCGCAGATGGGCGGGCTGGGGATGCCCGCCGCCGACACCGCCCGCACGAACGCCAGCGAACCGGCGTCGCCCGAATGCAACCCGGCGGTGGGCGGTGCCATCGGCGCGCTGGCCGGCTCGATGTTCGGCAAGGGCAAGGGCCACCTGGCCGGCGCCGCGATCGGCGCCGGCATTGGCGCGTTCGCCTGCGTCGCCTACAACTACCACGCGCGCAAGGTCAGGGACGCGCGTTCGGTCGAAGACCAGTACCGCCACGACCGCGGCGCCCTGCCGGCCAGCAACACCATCAGCGCCTACCAGACCGCGCTGCTGCCTGGCGAGACGGTCCGCTCCGGCAGCAAGGCGGCGATGCAGTCGCGCGTCACGCTGGTGCGAGGCACGCATGACGTGGCGCCGCAACTGAAGGAACAGTTGACCCTGTTCGCGCCCGACGGCCGCCAGCTGACCACCGTGACCAAGGACGCTACCGCCATCGACGGCACCGGCGAGTACGAGACCAATTTCGATTTCAACCTGCCCAAGGGCATCCAGGACGGTCGCTACACGATGCGTTCGGCGCTCTACATGGATGGCCAGCAGGTGCGCACCAACGAAGTCCCCATGCTGGTGGTCAGCTGACCGGATCACCCGCGCACGCCGCCGTAACCGCGCGCCTGTCGCACCGACGAAGAGCTTTGCATGAACACGCTTGCCGAACTGATCGCCGCCTTCCGCAACGGCCACCTGCCGCTCCCCGTGCTGCTCGATGCACTGGGCCGCCGCGGCTCGGTGCCGGAGGATCGCCACCACGACGAACTCGCGCTGGTGCGCCGCCTGCACGACGAGGGCGAACTGGATGCGGAGATCGGCCGCGTGTTGCTGGACCGGCTGATGGCGGCGCAGGTCGTGGCCGAGGACATCCCGGTGACCGACGATGCCACGGTGGTGGCACCGGCCGGGGCGGTCATGGAGGGCGATGCCACGATGGTGGTCCCGGCCCCCGTCGCCCGCGTTGCGTCCGAAGCGATCGGCGACGCGACCGTGGTGATGCCAGCCTCGCGTCCCCCCGCGCCGCCGCCGTCAGTCGACGAAGCGACCTTGGTGATGCCCGCCTCGCGCGGCCAGGCGATCGACGACGCGCAGTCCACAGGCACCCAGTCCACAGGCACCCATTCCGGCACGCACTCGGGCAACAGCGCCAGCTGGGAGCGCCTGGCCGGTGCCGAGGGCGGCGACCACGCGCACGTCGGCATGCTGCTCAAGGGCCGCTTCCTGCTCGAGCGCGAGATTGGCCGCGGTGGCATGGGCGTGGTGTTCCTCGCCCGCGACGAGCGCAAGGTCGAGGCGCGCGACCGCGATCCCTACGTCGCGGTTAAAGTGCTGAACGACGAATTCCGCCGCCATCCCGATTCGCTGATCGCGCTGCAGCGCGAATCCCGACGCTCGCAGTCGCTGGCGCACGACAACATCGTGCGCGTCTACGACTTCGACAAGGACGGAACCATCGTCTTCAT
Organism: Frateuria sp. GZRe14; assembly: GCF_051900395.1. NCBI lineage: Bacteria > Pseudomonadati > Pseudomonadota > Gammaproteobacteria > Lysobacterales > Rhodanobacteraceae > Frateuria > Frateuria sp. GZRe14. Next base: position 1,401,787 of record NZ_JBHZGJ010000001.1, read on the forward strand.
GACGATGGAATACGTCGACGGTTCGGACATGAAGGCGCTGATCCGCGAGCGCGCCTACAACGGCATGCCGCTGGCCAAGGCCCGCCCGCTGATCGAGGGCATGGCCTGGGCGCTCAAGCGGGCGCACGCTGCCGGCGTGGTGCACTCGGACTTCAAGCCCGGCAACGTGATGGTCACGCGCGACGGCGTGCCGAAGGTCTTCGACTTCGGTATCGCGCGCGCCGGCAAGCATATGGGCGAGGCGGTCGGCGAACAGACCGTGTTCGACGCCGGCACGCTGGGCGCGCTCACGCCCGCCTACGCCAGCCTTGAGATGATCCAGGGCGACGAGCCGACGCCGAGCGACGACCTGTACGCGCTGGGTTGCGTGGCGTTCGAGCTGCTCACCGGCAAGCACCCGTTCGACAAGGTGAGCGCCGAGGTGGCGATGCGCGAAGGACGCAAGCCGCCGCTCGTGCCGGGGCTGACCCGTCGCCAGTACAAGGCGCTGTGCGATGCGGTGGCGTTCCGCGGGCAGGATCGGCTGCGCACGGCGCAGGACTTCGTCGAGGGCCTGCGCGAGGTCGGCCTGCGCGAGCGCATCGGCCCGTACCTGGCCTGGGGCGCCGGCGCGCTGGTGGTCCTGGTCGCCGGCGGCTGGGGCGGAACGCAGTACCTGCACCAGCGCAAGGTGGCGCAGGTGATCGCCCGTTTCGCACCGGGCGACGCACACCGCTACGCCGACGAAGCCCAGGCCGTGGCCGCGCTGGACACCCTCGGCGAGGAGGAGCGCAAGCGCCTCGTGCTCGACCAGAGCGATCTCATCCAGCGCTTCCTGCTGACCCGCCTGGATGCCTACTGGAATCCCGCGCAGGGCCGTTACGACTACACCCACGCGCAGCAGCTGTTCGCACTGCGCGACCAGCTCAAGCTGTACTCGCCCGAGCTGGACATCCGCCGCAGCGCGATGGACCAGCAGAAGAACGAGCTGCTCAACAGCCTCGACACCCAGCTCGCCCAGCGCATCGAGGCAGGCGCGATCTTCGCCGGCCAGCCGGACAACGCCATCGAGACGCTGGAGAAGATCCGCGCCATCGACCCGACCAGCAGCCTGCTCAAGAACGCCGAGCTGGAACTCAAGTACGACATCGCCATCGGCGATGCGATGGCGCAGCACCACGGCGATCAAGCCGCCGCGCACCTGAAGCAGGCGCTGGCGCTGTTCCCCGACTCGGCCCGCCTGCAGCGCCGGAAGGCCCAGCTCGATGCGATGGGCACGGGCGCTGCCGTGGCGACCACCCCGACGGCCGCCGCGGCGACCAGCCTGCCCGAGGCGCGCACCGCCCTGGCCGCGCTGATCGCCCACCCGGAAGCGAGCGCCGACTGGCAGCGCCAGGTCGCCACCGCGGTGGCGCCGCTCAAGGGCGATGCTTCGCCGCAGACCCGTGCGCTGGTCGACCAGCTGGCCACCGCCATCGCCCAGGTTGCCGACCAGCAGACCGATGCACTGCACCTGCCGCAGGACCAGGCGCTGGTCGATTTCGGCCTTACCGTGGCGCCGCAGTCGACCGCGCTCAAGAGCGAGCACGATCGCCTGGCCGCGCTGGACAAGCAACAGCAGGACCGCCTGGCGCAGGAAAGCGCGGCAGCCGAGGTCACCGCACGCATCGAGTCGGTCAAGCGGGCCGCCGCGGCGGGCGATACCGGCAAGGCGCAGGAATCGCTGGTGCGCATCCGCACGCTGGCGCCACAGCATCCGTTCCTCGCCAGCGAAGGCCCGCAGCTGCTGGCCGACGCCTACCTCGGCCAGGCCCGCGAGGCCTTCCGCAAGGGTCGCTACCAGGCCGCCGCCGATGTGCTTACGCGCGCCACCGGCCTGCTCGGCCAGCGCGCCGATCTCGCCAAGGCCAGCGCCCGCTATGGTCTGGCGGCCGATCTGGTGAAGGCGCGTGGCCAGGCCGTTGCCTCGACCGATCTCGATCGCATGCGCAGGCAGTTGGCGCAGGTGAAGCATGCCGATGCCGACGCGCTTGCCGCGCTCGAGGCGGACATGAAGCTGCGCGGCCAGTTGGGTGAAGGTTCGCTGGCGGCCCTGCTGGATTCGCTCAAGCCCGCCACGGGTCCGTCCGCCACCCCAGTCTTGCCGACCGCCGCACCGACGCCGGCCAGCGGCAACACCACGACACCGGCCACGGACCACGCGCCGGCAGCTGGCCAGCCTATGGCCGCGGCGGGGAAGGGCAGTCCCGCGGTCATCCGTCCGGCCCCGGCGACCGCCACCGCCGGACCCTCATCCGATCCGTGCGCCGCTCCCGACCTGGTCGGCGCCGGCCGCGCCTGCTTCGACACCATCGACGGCAAGCGTGGCCCCGCGCTGGTGGTGGTGCGCGCCGGCGGCAGGACGCTGGCCATGACCCGTTCGGAAATCACCATCAACGAGTACAACCGCTACTGCGCGGCCACCGGCAAGTGCAGCGCCATCACGCTGGAAGACCGCTCCGCGGGCAGCCTGCCGGTCAGCAACATCAGCGTGGCCCAGGCGCGCGCCTACGCGGCGTGGCTGGGGAGCGCCAGCGGCCACGTCTACCGGCTGCCGACCGATGCCGAATGGCTGGCCGCCGCGCGCGCCGGCGGCGGCTGGAAGCAGGCCACGGACAGCAACTGCATCCCGCCTACCGCTGGCGCCGACGACGGTAGCGGGGCACCGATCGCCGCGCGCGGCCGCAGTCCCAACCCGTGGGGCCTGATCAACCTGACCGGCAACGTCTGGGAATGGGTGGATGGGGGCGCTGCGGTGCGTGGCGGTAGTTACACAAGCTACTGGTCCGACTGCACCGTCGACAGCCGTCGCGCCGACGGCGGCGGCGCGCAGAAGGACGTGGGCCTGCGCCTGGTAAGGGAGGTGCCATGAACGAGCGCGAGCAGACCGTCAATCGGGACCTGAGCCTGCTCGACGAGGCCCACTACGGCGGCCGCATCGCGCGCGCCGAGTACCGGGCGCGCCGGCGCAATGTGCTGGCCGCCCTGCGCGACAGCCACGGCATCACTGCCCGGAAAGCCTTGGTGCAGCCGCCGCGCCCCGCGGACGCTCGGGTCGACGAGGACATGTTGCCGGTGCTGCTGGGCGGCGGAGCACGCTCGAGCCGGATGTTGCTGGCCGTGTTTGCCGCCGGTGCGCTGGTGTGCGCCCTGTTGCTCGGCCTGCTCTTTTTTGCTGCCTGAAATGTGAATGCCTGATGAGCAAATCGTGAACGAAAACGGCCTCTGATGGGCGGTTTTGTTGACGCAGTTCGCACTACTGGGTGAGGGCTCGTGTTTGCACGCGGCCCGCCAGCGGCCGGGCCTGAAACCCGGCCGTTGGCGCTGATGCGGTCCGCCGGCAACCGGCACCGCGCCAAGGAACCGGTCATCAAGAGGGGAATGTCGTGCGGATTGCTTGCCTCGCAGCAGCGGTGGCCCTTGCCTTGGCGGGCGGGGATGCCTGGGCCCAGGCCTCGCCACCCCCGGCACCGGTCCCCGCGCCGGCGCAGGACATCCTCGTCAGCGGCGTGCCGACCGAGGGGCCGCAGGCGACCCAGGTACAGGCGCTGATCCAGTCCGAATACCAGCAGGCGTTGGCGACCGCAGGTGCTTCCTCGCTCGACGCGGGCCAGCTGCAGGCGGCCGCCGTGCTGATCACCACCCGGCTGCACGCAGCCGGCTATCCCGAGGCCCACGCCTACCTGCCGGGACAGGTCCTCGCGGTGCACCTGGGTGCCGGTCCGACGCCCGCCGCGACCGTGGCGCAAGCCCTGGCAACGCCCACGGCGCCTGCGCCCGAGGCCGCCGCCCCTGCCGCGGCGGTACCGCCGTTGCGCGAGCGCGAAGCGGCCGGGGCACAGGAGCAGACCCTCACCGTGCACGGCTTCCGCGTGCAGGGCGTGGGTGACCATCCGGAGGACGGCATCACCCCGACGACCGTGCAGGCGATGGCCGATGAACAATTCGCCACGCTCACCGGAGGTTCCGGCAAGCCGGTCCAGGCCAACTTCAGCCAGTTGCAGCAGGTGGCCGACCGCATCACCGATCGCTATCGCAAGGCTGGCTACATCGTGGCCACCGCGTTCGTGCCCGCGCAGGACGTAGGCAACGACGGCATCGTGAAGTTGGGCGTACTGGAAGGCACGATCGGCAAGGTCGTGGTCAAGGGCACCTCGCGCTACCGGCCGGGCGTGATCGCCGCGCCGGCCGAGAAGCTCAAGGGCCAGCCGCTGCGCAAGCAGGACATCGACTCGGCGCTTCTCTACGCGCGCGACCTGCCCGGCGTGACGGTGTCCTCCACCTTCCAGCCAGGCGCGAAGACCGGCCAGACCGACCTGGTGATGGTCGCGCACGAGGCCAAGCGCCCGTTCACCTTCACGCTCGGCGGCAACAACTACGGCACGGAACTCACCGGCCGCTATCGCGCGCAGGCTGGCGCGGCGTGGAACAGCCCGCTGGGCATCGGCGACCAGCTCACCGCCAACGTCGACTACGCACTGGACCCGCACAGCAACGTCTACTACGCGCTGGGCTACCGCGCGCCCACCGTGGTGGTGCCCGGCCTGAGCGGCGTGATCGGCGCCACCCGCAGCGAACTGCAGATCAACAGCGGCGCCTTCGCCGACCTCAAGGTCCGCGGACCGACGTCCTCGACCTACGCCGGCGCGGACTGGAAATTCGTCAACACCGACGACGTCGCGGTGCAGACATCATTGCGCTACATCCGCGAGAAGTCGCAGCTCGGCGCGCTCGGCGTGAAGCTCTCGGACGAGCGCTTCGACGTGGCCGAACTGGGCTTCGGCCTGCAGCGTACCGACCAGCGCCTGCGTGGCCTGGACGTGGTGCAGGGCAGCCTGCGCAAGTCGGTGCGCGACGATTCGGTCGCGCCGGACCTGGTCAGCCCCGACCACGACAGCAACTTCCTGCTGGCGCGGCTCTCGTACACCCGCCTGCAGTTCCTGACCCGCTCGCAGCGGCTCTACTTCAAGCTGGGCGGCCAGTACACGCGCGACGCATTGCCGCCGCTGGAGCAGTTCGTGATCGGCGGCCCGGACAGCGTGCGCGCCTATCCGATCGCCGACGCGCTCACCGACCGCGGCTGGTACGGCTCGCTGGAATACCACATCGACGCGCCCGGCCTGGGCGATCGCGTCTCGCCGTTCTACGACCGGCCCTGGCGCGAGTTGCTGGAAGTGGAAGTGTTCTACGACTTCGGTCGCGGCTACGCCTCGAACCACCGCGACGGCAACAACCCGGTCGAACGGCTCGAGGGCATCGGCGCAGGGCTGATCTTCCGCATCCCGCGCTTCCACCATTTCGAGTTCCGCCTGGACGCCTCGGTACCCACCGGCAGCCGCGACGCCTCGGACAAGAGCGGCTACCACGTGTATTCGCGCTTCGGCTTCACCTTCTGACGGGCCATACCCATGCACACCACCCGCGCGACTTCCCGCAAGGACTCCCTCGCCAGCCTGCGCCGCAAGGCATTGCCGCTGAGCCTGTCGCTGCTGTTGTGCGGCGCGCTCGCCAGCACACCGGCCCAGGCCGGCGGCGGTGTGGGCCGGACCACGACGCCCACCGGCGGCGTCGTCATCGGCGGCAGCGGCAGCATCCTGCAGGATGGCGCCAACGTGGTGATCAACCAGGCCAGCGACAAGCTGGTGCTGAACTGGCAGAGCTTCAACCTGGGCCAGGACGCGCTGGTGCGCTTTAACCAGCCGGGCACGTCGGCGGTCGCGCTCAACCGCATCCTGGACCAGAACGCGAGCCAGATCTTCGGCCAGATCAGCTCCAACGGCCAGGTGTTCCTCATCAACACCCACGGCATCATCTTCGGCTCGACCGCGCAGGTGAACGTGGGCGGCCTGGTGGCCAGCACGCTTGACCTGACGCCCACCGATTTCCTGTCCAACCACTTCAACCTCAACGCTGTCGGCGGCGGCGCGGGCATCGTCAACCATGGCACGCTCGCCGCGGCGAGTGGCGGCTCGATCAGCCTCATCGGCGGCAGCGTCGCGAACGACGGCGTGATCCTGGCCAACTATGGCCGGATCAACCTCGACGGCGCCGAGCATGCGGTGCTGGATTTCGACGGCAACGGCTTGATCAACGTCCAGATCACCGGCGAGCTCAAGCAGCGCCTCGATGCCAAGGCCGCGGTAAGCAACGCTGGCACGCTGCAGGCCGACGGCGGCACCGTGGTGCTCGAGGCGGCCGCGGCGCGCGACCTGTTCACCAACTTGGTCAACAACTCCGGCGTGATCGATGCCGGCGCGATCAGCCATGACGGCGGCGTGGTGCGCCTGGTCGCCCGCGGCGGCGACACCGTCAACAGCGGCCGCATCGACGCGACCGGGGCGCAGGGCGGCAGCATCCAGTTGCTGTCGGATCGCAACGTGGGCGTGACCGGCGGCAGCATCGATGCGTCCGGCACCTACGACGGCGGCGACATCCGCGTGGGCGGCGGCTGGCAGGGCGGCGAAGGGCTGCAGACGGCCGATGCCGTCTACGTGGCCGACGACGCCACGCTCAAGGCCGACACCACGCGCAACGGCGACGGCGGCTCGGTGGTGGTGTGGGGCAACCACGTCAACAACTTCTACGGCAGCATCAGCGCGCGCGGCGGCGCCAACGGCGGCGACGGCGGCCGGGTGGAAACCTCCTCCCACGACGGACTGAACGCGCAGGGCCACGTCGACGCCTCGGCGGCGCACGGCAAGATGGGCAGCTGGTTGCTCGATCCCTACAGCGTCACCATCAGCAGCGCCGCGGACAGCAAGACGTCGTCCGGGCCGATCTACACCCCGAACGGCAACAACTCGGTGGTCAACGCCGGTGGGATCGGCACCGCGCTGACCGGCGGCACCAGCGTCTATGTCTTCACCAACACCGCGGGCGGATCGCAGAACGGCGACATCACCGTCGACGCGCCGATCACCGCGAGCGGGGCGGGCCAGCTCTACCTGCAGGCCTACGGCAGCATCTACGTCAACGACAACATCACCGCCGCGGCCGGCCAGTCGCTGGATGTCCACCTGTGGGCGAACTACGCGGGAACGGGGGGCGCCAATACCTACACCAAGGGTTCATGCACCACCGCCTGCGTGGTGACCATTGGCGACACCGCCGCCGCCACGATCGACACGCATGGCGGGCTTGTCGACATCCTGACCTCCGGCGCGGTGAGGATCGGCAACAGCACCAACACCGCGACCATCAAGGCCACGACGCTCACCATCGGCAGCGCCACGAACAAGGTCGGTTCGATCAGGGAAGGCACCAACGGCAGCATCGCCGCCACCACGGTCAACGCGCGTTCCAACAGCAGCATCACGCTGGCCAACGGCGGCAACGCGATCGGTACGGCCAACCTCTACGGCGGCACCACGCAGATCACCGACAGCACCGACCTGGTACTGGGCACGGTGGCGACCGGCAATCTCACCGCCACCACCACGGGCACGCTGGCCTTCGGTGGCGGCACCATCAACGGCAACCTCACGGCGACCAGCAGTGGCGACATCAGCCAGAGCGGCGCGCTCACGGTCACCGGCACGTCGAACTTCAGCGCCGGCACGGGCCTGATCACGCTCACCCAGGCCAACAACGATTTCCAGGACGCGGTGAGCCTCAGCGGCGGCGCCGCCCAGATCACCGACAAGAACGCCCTGGTGCTGGATGCGGTGAGCACCGATGGCCTTGCCGCCACCAGCACCGGCGCGTTGTCCCTGGGCACCGGCACGGTTTCCGGCAACCTGGCCGCCACGAGCAACAACGGTGCAATCACCCAGGCCAGCGGCGGCCTGGCCGTCACGGGTACCAGCATCATCGATGCCGGCACCGGCGACGTCACGCTCACCGATGCTGGCAACGACTTCAGCGGCATCGTCACGCTCACCGGTGGCACCACGCAGATCGCCAGCAACGGGGCGCTGTCCCTCGGCGCGCTCGACACCGGCGACCTCACGGTCGACAGCGGCGACGTGCTGGTCTTCGCCGGCGGCAACGTCGATGGCAACCTCGACGCCGCCGCCGCGGGCAACATCAGCCAGAGCGGTGCGCTCGACGTCACCGGCACCTCCCGGTTCGCTTCCGGCAGCGGCACCATCACGCTGACCCAGTCCGCCAACGCGTTCGGCGGTGCGGTGAGCCTGACCGGTGGCGCGGCACAGATCACCAGCGGCGGCGCGCTGACGCTCGGTACGCTCGCGACCACTGACCTCACCGCCACCAGCACCGGGGCGCTCGACCTGGGCCAGGGCACGGTGGATGGTGCGCTTGCGGCCACCAGCAACGATGGCGCGATCACCCAGGACGGTGCGCTCGCTGTCACCGGCACCAGCACGCTGGATGCCGGCACCGGCGCGATCACGCTGGCCGAGGGCGGCAACATCTTCACCGGCGCGGTGAGCGCCACCGGCAGCGACGTATCGCTGCAGTCGTCCGGCGACCTCACCGTGGCCGCGTTGACCAGCGGCACGGACGGATCGGTGAGCCTGGTCGCGGGTGGCTCGCTGTTCCTGCCGACGATGGCCATCGATACCGGGCTCGGCGATCTCACGCTCGCCGCCAACGGTGGCAGCCTGGGCATCAACGGCAACCTGAGCGGCGCCAACGTGTCGCTGGCCAGCAGCTCTGGTCTGACGCTCGCCTACGACGTCATCGCCACTGGCACGCTCAGCCTGGCCAGTAGTACCGGGGCGATCTCCCAGACCGCCGGCACGCTTGACGTCGGCGGCACCAGTGCGATCGACGCGGCCGGCGACATCACGCTGACCGGCAGCGCCAATAACTTCCAGGATGCGGTGAGCCTCAGCGGCGGCGACGTACAGATCAACGGCGCCGGGGCGCTGGCGCTTGGGACGCTTGCCACCGGCGACCTGACGGTCACCAGCACGGGCGCCCTGACCCTGGGCACCGGCACGGTCGGCGGCAACCTCGTCGCCACCAGCGGCGGTGCCATCGACCAGGCCAGCGGCGGCCTCGCCGTGAGTGGAACCAGCAGCATCGATGCCGGTACCCACGCCATCACGCTCACCGACACCGGCAACGATTTCGGTGGCGCCGTGAGCCTCACCGGCGCCGCCGTCGCCATCACCGACAGCAACGCGCTGGCGCTGGGCACGCTCGCCACCGGCGCGTTGACCGTGACCAGCACCGGCGCGCTCGACCTCGGCCAGGGCACGATCGGCGGCGGTCTCTCGGCCACCAGCAACGATGGCGCGATCAGCCAGAGCGGTGGCCTCACCGTCAGCGGTTCGAGCGACATCGACGCGGGCGCGGGCGCCATCACGCTCGACAACGCCGCAAACAGTTTCGCCGGAACGGTCAGCCTGACCGGTGGCGCCACTCGGCTCACCAGCAGCGGCAATCTCGCACTCGGCACGCTCGCCACCGGCGACCTCACGGTGGTCAGCGCGGGCACGCTGGGTTTTGCCGGCGGCAGCGTCGGCGGCAACCTCGACGCGACCAGCACGGGCGCCATCAGCCAGACCGGTGCGCTGGATGTGTCCGGCACTTCGAGCTTCGACGCAGGCACGGGCGCCATCACGCTCACCCAGGCCAACAACGAATTCGGCGGCGCGGTCAGCCTGACCGGCGGGACCACCCAGATCGTGGACCGCAATGCGCTGGTGCTGGGCACGCTGGCCACCGGTGACCTGACCGCGACCAGTCACGGCACCCTCAATCTCGGCAAGGGCAGCATCGGCGGCAACCTCGTCGCTGCCAGCAACGGGGGCGCGATCACCCAGGCCACTGGCGGTCTCGCCGTCGGCGGCAGCACGGCGATCAACGCCGGCAGCGGCGCGATCACATTGAACGACGCGGCCAACGACTTCGTCGGCAGCGTGAACCTGACAGGCGGCGCCACGCGGATCACCGACGCGAATGCCCTGAGCCTGGGCACGCTGTCGACCGCGAACCTGACCGCCATCAGCCATGGCGCGCTGAACCTGGGGAGCGGCACCGTCGGAGGCAACCTGACCGCTACCAGCAACGATGGCGCGATCAGCCAGGCGGGCGGCCTGACCGTCAACGGCACAAGCGCGATCAGCGCGGGCAACGCCGCGATCGCGCTCACCGCTCCGGGCAACGACTTCATCGGGGCGGTAAGCCTGTCCAACAGCGGCGCCAACAACGTCGCGCTGGACAACGGTACGAACGCGCTGGTGCTGGGCACCTCGAACGTCGGCAGCGGCACGCTGTCGCTGGCGGGCGGCGGCGTCAGCCAGGTCGGAGGCATCAGCCAGGCCGTGGGCGCTGGCGCGGTGACCCTTACGGCCGGCGGCGGAGCGCTGGTTCTGGGCGACGCCGGCAACGACTTCACCGGTACGGTCGATGCACAGGGCACGTCCGTCTCGCTGCGCACCCTCGGCGACCTGCACATCGTCGGCATGGATGTCGCCACCAATGGTTCGCTGAGCCTCGTCGCTGGCGGCGCGCTGGACCTGGCCTCGTTCGGCGCCATCAATACCGGCACCGGCGACCTCACGCTGAGTGCGGGCGCCGGCCTGGCCACGAGCGCCGATCTGAGCGGCCACAACGTGTCGCTGACCGGCGGCACGGGCCTGACTCTCAGCGGCAACGTCAACGCCAGCGGCACTCTCTACCTGGGCAGCACCAACGCGGCGATCAGCCAGACCGCCGGCGTGCTCTTCGTCGCAGGCGCCACCACCGTCGATGCGGGCAGCGGTACCGTCACGCTGGCCAGCATCGGCAACGATTTCCAGGGTGCGGTCAGCCTGACCGGCGGTGCCACGCAGATCGTCGATGCCAACGCGCTGACGCTGGGCACCTTGGCCACCGGCAACCTCACCGCCACCAGCACCGGCAACCTCGGCCTGGGCAAAGGTACGGTGGCCGGCACGCTGCAGGCGACCAGCAACGGTGGCGCGATCAGCCAGGCCAGCGGCGGCCTGACCGTCACCGGCGCCAGCACGCTCGATGCCGGCAGCGGCGCGATCACCCTGGCCGACGGCAACAACAATTTCGTTGGCACGGTGAGCCTCACCGGCGGCACCGCCCAGATCACCGACAGGAACGCGCTGTCCCTGGGTACGCTCGCCACTGCCGGGTTGACCGCCACCAGTACCGGCGCACTGGATCTCGGTGCCGGCACCATCAACGGCAACCTTGTCGCGTCGAGCAATGGCGGTGCGGTGACGCAGACCGGGGCGCTCACGATCGGCGGCACCAGCAACATCGATGCCGGCAACGGCGCGATCACGCTCGCCAACGTGGCCAACGATTTCGGCGGCGCGGTCAGCCTCGCTGGTGGCGTCACCCAGCTCGTCGATGCCAATGCGCTGACCTTGGGTACGCTGGACACCGCAGCCCTGACCGTCGCCAGCACCGGTGCGCTGAACCTGGGCAACGGCACCGTCGCCGGCAACCTCTCCGCCACCAGCAACGGCGGCGCGATCAGCCAGTCCGGCGCGCTGACCGTCACCGGCGCCAGCACGCTCGATGCCGGTGCCGGCGCCATCACCCTGACCAAGGTTTCCAACAACTTCGTGGGTGCGGTGACCCTGATTGGCGGCACCACGCAGATCGTGGATGAGAACGCGTTGACACTGGCCGCATTCGCTACCGGCAACCTGTCTGCCAGTAGCACCGGTACGCTGAATCTCGGCAACAGTTCTATTGGCGGCAATTTGTCGACCAGCAGCAACGGTGGCGCGATCATCCAGAGTGGCGCGTTAAGCGTAGCCGGCACGAGTGCAATCGATGCAGGCAGCGGCTCGATCACGCTGACCAATGCCACGAACGATTTCGCCGGCGCCGTAAGCCTTGCCGGCGGCGCGACGCAAATCGTGGATGCCAACGCGCTGACGCTGGGCGCACTCGCGACCGGCACCCTCGCCGTCAGCAACACCGGCGCCCTCAATCTGGGCAGCGGGTTCGTTGGCGCCAATCTATCGGCCAATAGCCATGGAGGTGCGATCAGCCAGGGCGGCGCGTTGGCCGTGACCGGCACCAGTACGATCGATGCCGGCAGCGGCACCATCATCCTGACAAACGCGTCGAACGATTTCACTGGCGCCGTCAGCCTCATAGGCGGCACCAGCGGGATTTACGACCGCAACGCACTGACCTTGGGGACGCTCTCGACCGGTGCACTCAGCGCCACCAGCACCGGCGCGCTCAACCTCGGCGGTGGATCTGTCGGCGGCAGTCTGGTGGCAAGCAGCAATGGTGGTGCGATCAGCCAGAGCGGCGCGTTGGCCGTGACTGGTGTCAGTGCGATCAATGCCGGCAGCGGCGCGATCACGTTGACCAACGCGACGAACGATTTCACCGGTGCCCTCAGCCTTACGGGCGGCACGACGCGTGTCACCGACGCCAATGCGCTGACGCTGGGCACGCTCGCGACCGGCACGCTCACCGCGAGCAACACCGGCGCCCTCAACCTGGGCAGCGGATCCATCGGCGGCAACCTGTCTGCTACCAGCAACGGTGGCGCGATCAGCCAGACGGGTGCACTGGCCGTGACGGGCACCAGCGCGATCGATGCCGGCAGCAGCGCCGTCACCTTGACCAATGCCTCCAACAACTTCGTGGGTGCCGTGAGTCTGGTTGGCGGTGCCGCGCAGATTGTGGATCTCAACGCCCTGACGCTGGGCACCTTGGCTACCGGCAACCTCGACGTCACCAGCACCGGCAACCTTGGCCTCGGCAAGGGAACGGTAGCTGGCACGCTGCGGGCGACCAGCAACGGTGGTGCGATCAGCCAGGCCAGCGGCGGCCTGACCGTTACCGGCGCCAGCACGCTCGATGCCGGCAGCGGTGCGATCACCCTGGCCGACAGCAACAACGAGTTCGGCGCGGTGGTGAACCTGGGCGGCAACAACGTCCAGATCACCGACAGAAACGACCTGTCCCTGGGCACGCTCGCTACCGGTTCGTTGACTGCCACCAGCACCGGCGCACTGAATCTCGGCGCCGGCAGCATCGGGGGCAACCTCGTTGCGGTGAGCAACGGCGGTGCGATCACGCAAAGTGGGGCACTTACCGTCAGCGGCACGAGCAACATCGATGCCGGCAACGGCGCGATCACGCTCACCAAGGCGGCCAATGACTTCAGCGATGCGGTCAGCCTGGCCGGCGGAATCACCCAGCTCGTCGACGCCAACGCGCTGATTTTGGGCACGTTGAACACCGGCACTCTGACCATCGCCAGCACCGGTGCGCTGAATCTGGGCAACGGCACGGTTGGCGGCAACCTGTCGGCGACCAGCAACGGTGGTGCGATCGGTCAGTCCGGCGCGCTGATCGTCACCGGAGGCAGCACGCTCGATGCCGGTACTGGTTCGATCACGCTGGCGAACGCGGGCAACGATTTCCAGGGCACCGTGGGTCTCACCGGTGCCGGTTTGTCCGTGCGCGACGCCAACGATCTGACCATCGGACCGCTGGCCGCCGCCGCCAACGACGACATCCGCCTCGTCGCGGGTGGCTCGCTGGTCCTGCCAGTATCGGCGATCGACACTGGTACCGGGGACCTGGTGCTCGCCGCCAACGGCGGCACGCTGGGCACGAAGGGCACGTTGAGTGGTGCCAACGTCTCGCTCAGCGGGCGTGACGGTTTGACTCTCGCGCACGACGTTACCGCCACCGTCAGGCTGACGCTCAACAGCGCAGCCGGCGCCGTCACCCAGACCGCCGGGGTGGTCACCGCCGCCACGCTCACCGGTAGCGCGTTCGGCAACGCAACGCTCGGTCGGGCCAACGCAATCTCCGCACTGAGTAGCTTCAGCGCCAACGGCTTGCTGCTGCGCACCAAGGGCGGCCTGACGATCAACGGCGCGGTGGTCGGCGGTGGCGGTGGCTTGGATATCGGCAGCGGCGGCCTGTTGAAGGTCGCGGCCGGCATCAGCGGCGACGACATCACCCTGCAGGGCGCAGGCATCAGCCAGAGCGCTGGCAGCATCGACGCCGGCACCGGCCAGCTCGAACTTACCTCCAGCGCGGGTATCGCCCAGACCGGAGGTTCGATCACGGCCGGCACGCTGATCGGCGACGCTACCGGCGGTGTCAGCCTTGCAGGCGCCAACCGCCTCGACCGCCTGGGCAGTTTCGACGCGGCGAACCTGTCGCTCACCAATGCGGAAGATCTGGTGCTGGTGGGACCCGTCACGACCAGCGGCGCCGCGTCGCTGACGATCGGCGGCGACCTGGCCATCAACGGCACGCTCGCCGCCGCCAGCACCTCGCTGGACGTGGACGGTGCGATCAGCGAAGGGACCAGTGGCAATATCGTCACAGGCACCTTGAGCGGCCAGGCAAGTGGCAATGTCAGCCTGGTCCGCAATAACCACGTCGGCGCCCTGGGCAACTTCGCGGCCGCCAATTTCGCGCTGACCAACGCCCAGGCGCTTGCGGTGAACGGCAGCCTGGACGTGGGAGCGGGCAGCATCACGCTGACCACCATCACCAGTGCCCTCAGCGTGAACTCCGCCCTCAACGGCGGCAGCATTGCGCTCGATTCTGCGGGCAACCTCGTGTTGGGCAAGGCCATCAAGGCAAACACGTTGAGCCTGAAGTCCGCTGGCTCGATCAGCCAAACCGCCAGCGGCTTGATCACCGCGGGCACGCTGAGCGGCCAGTCCGCTGGCGCCACCACGCTGAACCAGGCCAACGCGATCTCGACGCTGGGCAACTTCAGCGCCAACGTCTTCAGCCTCACCAGCACCAAGGCGCTGACGGTTGCCGGCACCGTCGACGGTGGCGCCAGCACTGCGCTCGCCTCGGGTGGCAACCTGCGCATCAACGGCATCGTGAAGGGAGGCGCCACGGACATCTCCGGCACCGGCACGATCAGCGAAGGCACGAGCGGCAACATCGTGGCCAATACGCTGACCGGAAAGGCTACGGGTGCTGTCACGCTGAATGGCCTCAACCACATCGGCACGCTGGGCAACTTCCAGGCCGCCGGTTTCAGCCTGTACGACGCGCAGAACCTACGCGTGTCGGGGACCGTCGACGGCGGCGCCAGCACCATGCTGGATATTGCCGGCAATCTGGTGATCGGCGGTGCCATCGAGGGCACCAGCACCCGGCTTAACGTGGCCGGAGCGCTCAGCGAAAACGGCGGTGGCCGCATCGTCGCCGACGCTCTGGTCGGGCACGTTACCGGCAGCGCCAGCCTTACGGGCAACAACGCGGTAGGCAGCCTGGGCAACCTCGATGCGGCTGGACTCAGTTTCACCAACACCAATGCGCTCACCATCGCCGGCACCGTCGATGGCGGCGCGAGCACGACGCTGACCACCAAGGCCGGCGGCCTCACCATCGATGGCGCTCTTGCCGGAAGTGCGACTACGCTCCACATCGCCGGGTCCATAGATCAATCAGGCCAGAGCCGCATCACGGCGGGTACGCTGACTGGCGAGGCCGGCAGCGACGTCGCGCTGGACGGCGATAACCGCGTCGACAAGCTGGGCGGTTTCAGCGCCAACGAATTCCGGTTCTCCAATGGCAAGGCTCTTGAGGTGGCCGGAGCGCTGACCGCCAACGGCGGGGCGATCGAGCTTTCCACAGGTGCTGGCGAGCTGGCCGTGAACGCTTCAGTGACCGGCGATACCATCGCGCTCGGTTCGGCCGGCGACCTGGCATTGGCCCAGGGCATTCACGGCGGCCGGGTGACCCTCGCATCCGGCGGCACGATCAGCCAGAGCGCCGGCGGCATCATCACCGCCGACAGCCTGAGCGGCCATTCGGCAGGCAGCACCACGCTGGACCAGGCCAACGCGATCGGAGCGCTCGACGGCTTCAGCGCGAGCGGCCTGACGATCACCACCAAGCGCGCGCTGACAGTGACCGGCACGGTCGATGGCGGTGGCAGCACCACGCTGACCACCGGTGGCAACCTGGCCATCAACGGTTCGCTGACCGGCGACACCACCACGCTGGCGGTCACCGGCAACATCAGCGAAGGCAGTCCGGGCAGCATCACCGCGCATACGCTGACCGGCCAGGCCAGCGGCGCCGTCGCGCTCACCGGCGCCAATCGCCTCGACACGCTGGGCGAGTTCAGCGCCGACGGCTTCACGCTGACCAATGGTCCGTCGCTCACCGTGACCGGGCCGGTCGACGGCGGCGCAAGCGTGAACCTGACCACCACCCGCGGCGACCTGCTGATCAACGGCAAGGTCAGCGGCAGGGCGACCCGGTTGGTATCCGCGGGCGCGATCACCGAGGGGCAGGGCGGCAGCATCGTGGCCGACACGCTCTCCGGGCAGGCGGGCGGCTACACCCAGCTCGGCACGGCGAGCAGCCCGCTCGCCAACTACATCGGCACCCTGGGCGGCTTCTCCTCGACGGCGGGCTTCAGCCTCACCAACGCACAGACATTGACCCTGGCGTCGGTCGGCGGCAGCACCTACACCGTCGATGCGGGCACCTCCTCGCTGTACCTGGGCGTGACCGGCGGCGACCTGCTGCAGATCGGTACCACGTGGCTGTACGACGGCGAGGGCACGTTCGCCTCGACCGGCCGCATCGGTACCTCTGACGCGCCCATCTACGTCACCGGCACCGGCCCGCAGGCGGTTGCGTTCGTCGGCCTGCCGCCGGCGTACTTCTATGCGGTCAACTCCGCGGGCAACCTGCTGCCGCTGACTGGCGGCGACAGCGTCAACGTGCCGACCTCGCTGTTCACCAGCCGCGCGCAGAATGCAAACAACCACACGGACGTCTATATCGATCCGAGCGTGATCTCGGCCAACTACCGTTCGTTCGGCATCGTGCCCTCCGGCATCCTGCTGCCTGCCGACCAGCAGGCCTGCGACCCGGAAATGGAGGAATGCGATGAATGAGGCGAGGCATCGCCTTCGCCAGCTGGCCGGATTCGCCCTGCTGCTGGCACTGGCAGCACCGGCGTCGGCCCAGTTGCCGCCGCGGCTGACGGCAGGCAGCGTCGCCGACCAGCTCGATGCCGCGCGGCAGCGGCTGGCCGGCCAGCCCGCGGCGGCGGCGACCGCGCAACAGTTGCAGGCGCTCGCGCAAAACCTGCGGGTCGCGTTGGCCAACCAGCTCGCGCAGCCGCTCACCGCGCTGGACGATCGCGCACGTGGACTGGTCCTGCGCGCACACGCGGCCGCGCAGCTGGCCGCCGACTTCGCCGACAGCACGGGAGGTTGTCGCGAGGGCGAGGCCGCATCCATGGCGAAGGCACTCGCGCTGTCGGTCCGCCAGCTGGCGCAGGCGCCCGCCGAAGGCAAGCCAATGCAGGCCACCATCGATCGGGTCGAAACCGCGGACCACGCGGCGCTGTTCGCCCTGCGTACGAAGGACAAACCCGTCGCGCTGGCGCTGGTCGGCAGCGAACTCCACGATCTGCAATGTCCCGATCCGCAGCTGAGTGCCACCGACGCCAACGGCACGACGCTGTCCGTGCAGCCGCGCATCACCAACGTGCTACCCACGCGGATCGAGTTCGAGTGGCCCGGAACCGCCGCGCTGGCAGCGGGGAGCTACGTACTGCACGCGCGGCCGCAGCACAAGGCGTTCCTGGTCGGGTGCAGCGCACAGCCGGAGGCCAGCGTCGCGGTGCAGGTCGTGCCCGCGCCGAAGTTCACCGTCGGCTATGCGCTGGATGCGGTGTGTGGTCGCGCCGCGCCGCGCACGGTGCCGCTGGGCAAGGGCACCTTGCCGCCACTGGACGGCTACGGCGCCACCGTGACCCAGGCCATCGACACGTCGGCCTGCGCCGATCCGGTCGCCTACCGTATCTCCGCGACGATCACCTATGCCGACGGCGCCAGCGCCAAGGCGGGGCCGTTCGAGCAGAGCGCGGACGCCAATGCGACCGTCGGTCTTCCCGGCGGGCTTTCGTTGAGCTGGGATCCTGCGGTACGCCAGCTGTTCGTGCGCTCAGGCGCGCCGATGTGCAAGGGCGTGCGCTGAGCTTTTGGCTTTCGCTCCCGCACGCGGTGAGCGGGGATGGTGTTGCAAGATGGCGACATTGTCTGTCGTTCCTGCGCGCCTTCCGCGAGCTGGGCCGGCCCAAAAAAAATGGCCAGAGAAGCGGCCTGCGAAGCTCGTTGACGGGTACGAGCCAGGTGCCAACTCACGTTGCTTGGTCGGCCTCGCGCTCTTAAAGGTGCTGTCGCCGCTTTAGCGCGGACGCTCGGGATCTGAGCTGGGGAAAGCGGCACTCGCCCTGCGTGACGCTTGCTCCCCCTCCCCGCAGGGGAGAAGGAGCAGCGAGGCATCCTGACGGGATTATTCCTCGTTCGGACCGGAGATCACTTCCATTTCGCTCACGCCGCCGGGTGCCAGGTCCTTGAGCAGGTCGAGGAAGTTCTTGCCGACCAGGCGCTGGGCGCGGCGCAGCAGCAGCGGGACCGGGCTGGAGGGTTCGCAGCGGGCGTAGTAGTCGCAGATCTCGTCGATCCGGCGCTGCACGTCCTGCGGCGTCTCGATGCGGCCCGGAACGCTGCTGCGGGTGCCGGTGGCGGAGGGCTCGCCGCCCTCCGCCTCGCCTTCGCCGTCACCGGCCATGGCGGGGTTGCGACGGGCTGCCTGCGATTCGACGAATTTCTTCAGTTCATAGCTGTCGGTCAGCAGCGGCTTGAGGTCCGGGCCGGCCGTGCCGATGCGCTCGTTGAAGATGCGATCGATCGCTTTGGCTTCATCGAGGATGCGCGTCAACGCGTCCAACGTTCCGGCCAGGTCCTCTTCCGGACAATCCAGGCAACAGGCTTCGATTTCCGCCATGCTCGGCAGAGCTTCGCCGCCGGCGTCGATTTTCATCGAGCCATTGGCAATGCGCAGGTCGCGCAACGAAAAACGACCGAGCCGTGCCGACTGGACGAATGGCGTATTGCGGAAATAGGTGAGTAATCCCAGCGGATTGGCGATGGCCGATACCGCGTTGACGCGCGCGGTCGGATCGTCGTCGTCCTCGGCGTCCAGTTGCGGATGCACGCCATCCCAATGGTCTTCGAGCAGGCCGCGGATCAATGCCAGGCCGGCGGCCCAACCGGTCATGCCGCCAGTGCGCATCCAGGCAGTCGCCAAATGCGTGGCCACGCGCAGGTCGCGCGAGCGCTGGAGCAGGCCGGTGGCCAGTGAATCGACCTCGTCCCAGTCCGGTTCCTCGGCCGCCTTGACGCTATCGCCCATGGCGCGTTCCGCGCGCGGCGCGGCGGCGCGTTCGAGTGCCATGAAATCGGGATCGTATTCGAGGTCGCTGCCAGTGGGAGAGTCGCCATCCAGCGGTTCGAGAAAAGCTGCCGGGTCGTAACGCGTCATCGGTCGTAAATCCCCTGTGATACAACGGGATAATTACAACACGGCCGATGCCCGATAGCGACCGGGAGTCGCCAAAAAAAGGGTGAGTAAATCAGGCGCGGATTTACGCAATACGCCCGCTCGTAAATCGCGATTTACAGATGGCCTCAAGGATGCACGTGGCGCCCCGCCGACTGCGCGGCCGGTTCCTGCGGACAGCGGCCAACCACGTGGGCCAGCGTGTTGACGTTGTCGACGAGACGGTCGGTGAGGCGGGCGACCTGCTCGGCGCTGGCCTGGTCCTCGGACATGGCCAGCAGCGTCGCCAGGCTGCGCTGGAGCAGACGCAGATCGGGCAATTCCAATACGGCGCGTTGTTCGCGCAAGGCCCCGGCGATGACGTGGAGCGCGGTGGCGGCGTGGTCGACGAAGGCGCTCACCTCGGCCTGCTCCGGCAGGCTCGTGCGGTGTTGCAGCAACGCTTCCAGCGTCATCGCCGTACGCGCCAGGCGGTTGCCGTTGGCGAACAGCGCTTGCGCCAGATCGACCAGCGCGGCGGGCGTGGCCGGCTCGGCACGCATGCGTTCGAGCGAGGCCAGCGCGTTGGTGCGCGCGGTGCGGGCGGCGGTTCGCGTTTCGCGATGCGTGCCCCGCCGTTGCGGACGGCCCAGGGCGCGCAGGTAGTCGGCATAGGCGTCGAGCATGTCGGCCAGTGCGGCGCGGGCGCGTCCGTGTTCCCAGGTCGGCCACAGCACGTAGGCCAGCAACGCCATGCCGCTTGCCAGCGCGGTGTTGATCACGCGATCGGTCACCGCGACGCCGGGGTCGACGCCCTCGAAGGAAAGCAGGACCACCACGGTGCCGGTCAGCGCGGCCACTGCGATGCCGTAGTGCGCGGTGGCCAGGTAGCGGAAGGCCATGCACAGCGCTCCCATCAGTGCCAGGTGCGCCCAGGGCTCGTTGGGGATGACGTGCAGAAGAGCGGTGGTCAGCAGCAGGCCGAGCACGGTGCCGACAACACGCAGCAGGCCGAAGTTGAAGGTGGCGGCGAAATCCGGGCGCAGCACGATGGCCACGGTCATCGGCAGCCAGTAACCGTGCGGGAGTTCCAGCCCGCGCGATAGCGCCAACGCCAGGCTCAACGCCACCGCCGAGCGCACCGCGTGGCGGAACGCCACCGAATGCGGCGTGAGGTTGGCCAGCAGCATGGCGCGGGCCGAGCTCTGCCGCAGCGAGGCGGGCAGGCGCAGGTCCGCGGCTTCGGCGCGTTGTTCGCCGCGGCTGCCGGCCCAATTCGCGTTGCGCACGGCAGCGGCGAGCTGGCCGGCCAGCGCGTGGACGTGCAGCGCCCGTTGGGGATTGGTCTCGGCGGCATGGCGCTCGATCGTGCGCAGCGCCCGCAAGGCGCGCTCGGCCGCGACCGGCGAGACGCCTTCCTCCAGCGCCTCGGCGATGTGGTCGAGAACCCGGGCGACGCGGGCGCGGAAGCGCAGCGGTACGGCGTTGGCTGGTGAACCGTCGGACAAAGCGGTGAGTTCGAGGCGGATCCGCTCGGCCAGCTCCAGCATCACGCCGAAGGCCTCCATCGCACGGCCGCGGGCGTGGTAACGGCCCAGCAGGGTCTGCTGCAGGGTTGTCATCGCGCCACTGAGCGCCGGCTCGTCCTCATCGTCCTGCGCGCGCTGGCGTGCGACGGCGGCCAGTCCGCGATAGACCACGGCCAGCGCCTGCCGCTCCGGCCGGTAGCGTTGCAGCGGCCAGGCGGCGATGGAGAACAGCATCATCAGCAGTCCGCCGGCGAAAATCAGCGCGGCGCCCGCGGCCGCGTGCCCGGGCGAGGTGGGATAGGCGGCGGTGACCACCAGCAGGATCATGCTGGTCATGCCCACGCGCGCCAGGTCGGTGCCGAACACCACCAGCATGCCGCCGCCGAAGCCGACCAGTGCGGTGGCCAGCAGCATCGAGGGCAGGTGCCCGCCGATCAGGAAGCCGGCGAACGCGGCCAGGCCGGCGGCAAGCGAGGCCAGCAGGAGCTGGCGCACGCGCTGCCGATACGGTCCGGGCTGGTCGGAAAACATCGTGTCCAGCGCGCCGGCGGCGATGCCCAGGCCCACCGCGGTGTAGCCGGTCGCCATGCCGATCGCCAGCGGGAGCACCACGGCAAGCGTATTGCGCACGACCACCCACAGCGGGACGTCCGGGCGCTTGGTCCGCGTCAGGCTTTCCAGCACGTTGGCGCGGAGCGAGTAGACGCTGGCGGTCATGGCCGAATCGCTGGGTGGGAACGGCGATTCTGCACGAGACGAGTTGAACGGAGCGCGACAGACGAGTTGTGCGATGGCTTCCGGTGCCGGAAATCCACGTCGCGTTGACCGCGCGTCCGTGCGCTACGACCGGCCCCCGTGGAGGCCGGTCGCCAGGGTTCAAGCGCGGCCGGCGAACTCGCCCGTCAGCGTGTTGACCCACACCTTCTCGTCGTTGGTGATGTACTCGGGGACCTGGATTTCGACGCCGGTGTTGAGCTTGGCCGGCTTGGTGCGCTTGGTCGCGCTGGCACCCTTGAGTTCCGGCGCCGTGTCGACCACGGTCAGCACCACGCTGGTGGGCACCTGCAGGCCGACGGGTGCGTCGTCGATCAACTGCACGTAGTAGCCCTCGGTGTCCTCGACGATGTAGCCGGCGTTGTCGCCGACCAGCTCCGGGCCGAGCAGGTACTGGGTGTAGTCCTCGGCGTCCATGAACACGAAAACCTCCCCGTCCATGTAGGAGAAGTTGGCCGCGCGGCGCACCAGGTCCATCTCCTTCAGGTCGTCGTCGGCGCGCAGGCTCAGGTCGAACTTGCGCCCGCCCGGGATCGAATACATGGTGAAGCGGAAGGTGACGTTGCCGCCGCGGGCGGTGGGCGAGCTGCGCTCGATGTCGCGCACCTGGTAGACGGTGCCGTCGTGTTCGACCACGTTGCCTTTCTTGACGTCGGAAGCTTTCATGGGGTGCCGGTCAGGTGGGTTAATCGGAAATGACGAAGGTGCCGCGATGACATCTCGCGCCTGGACGTCATTCCCGCTTTGGCGGGAATGACGTCCGGAAACGTTTACGTTTACTTGGGCTGCAGCCGCACCGCGCCGTCCAGGCGGATCGTCTCGCCGTTGATGTAGCGGTTGCCGAGGATGAACGCGACCGTCTGCGCGAACTCCTCCGGCTTCCCCAGGCGCGAGGGGAACGGGATCGAGGCGGAGAGCGACTGCTGCACGGCTTCGGGCATGCCATCGACCATCGGGGTCCAGAAGATGCCCGGGGCAATGGTCGCCACGCGGATCCCGAAGCGCGCCAGCTCGCGCGCCATCGGCAGCGTCATGCCAACGACGCCACCCTTGGAGGCGGAGTAGGCGGCTTGGCCGATCTGGCCTTCGTAGGCGGCGACCGAGGCGGTGTTGATGATGACGCCACGCTCGCCGTCTTCGCCTGCTTCGTTGGACTGCATCAGCGCCGCGCCGGCCTTGGCCACGTTGAAGCTGCCGACCAGGTTGACCATCACGGTGGCCTGGAACTGCGACAGCGCCATCGGGCCTTCCTTGCCCAGCACGCGGCCGGCGCCCAGGATGCCCGCGCAGTTCATCACCACGTTGAGCCCGCCCATCGCCTCGCGAGCGGCAGCCACATTGGCGGTCACGCCGTCTTCGGAGGTGACGTCGGTGCGGTAGAAACGGGCCGCTTCGCCGAGCGCCTGCGCGGCTTGCTGGCCTTTCTCCTCGTTGACGTCGAACAGCGCCACTTTGGCGCCGTGCGCGGCGAGATGCTGTGCCACGGCATGGCCGAGTCCGGAGGCGCCGCCAGTGATGACGGCCTTGACCTGATCGAGCTGCATATTCGTCCCTCGAGTGCGAAGCGAAACGGCAATGGTAGCCGACGCGCGGGCGTCAGGGCGCGGGCGCCGGACAGGCGACGGGCCCGCCGGGCGAGGGCCGCGGCGGCTCCAGGTTGCGGTGCAACGACTGTGCCGGCGTCATCCAGAGTCGCTCGTGCGCGGCGCAGGCGGCGGCGTAGTCGAACAGCGCTCGCAGGTGCCGCGGACGAAAATCGATGAAGCTGCCGAAGGGGTAGTCGCCGGGAATTTCGCTTATCCGCAGCTGCATGCCGTAGCGGTCGGCGAAGCCCAGCGTGAGCACCAGCGTTTCCCGCGTCTTGTAGGTGGTCTGCGCGGAGAAGCTGCGTTCGAGGATCGCCGGCGTACTCAGGCGCGTGGAGGCGGGCGCCGCGACCAACTGGCCGTTGACGATGACGTACAGGTGCGCGCCGTTGAGCAGGCCCAGGTCGGCAGGCAGGATTTGTGCGATCAACGGCGCGGCGAACAGCGACGTAGTGACGCCGCCGTCCACGTGCATTTCCTCGTACTGGCGCCCGCCTTCGTGTACCCGGATCAGGACCGGTGGGAATACGCCCGGCACGCTGGCCGAGGCAACCAGCACGTCACGGAACAGCTCGCGTGCCGGTTTGCCGCCTTGCGTGGCGATCGCGCCCATGTCCCACAGCACGGTCTCCTGCTTGTCCAGGTCGGTCGTGGCCACGATCAACCGCCGGCCCTTTGCATGCTCGCGCGCCACGGCGGCGATCATCGTGTCGGTCACGTATTGGTCGACCAGGGCGGTCAACGGATCGTGCCGCCCGAAACCCTGTGGGAACAGCAGGCGACTGGCCACGCTCATCAGGGGGGAGCGTTGCAGGCTGGCGCTGGCCTGACCGGTGAAGGCGGAGGTCAGTTGCGGATCCCAGTCGGAACCGAGAAACGCGAATGGCGCGATCAGGGCGCCCGCGCTGACGCCAGTGACAAGCTCGAAGGTGGGGCGTGCGTGGGCGCGGCTCAGGCCAACCAGTGCGCCGGCGCCGAAGGCGCCTCCCGATCCGCCGCCCGACAGCGCCAGGATGTCCAGGCTGCCATCCGCGGCGCGCCGAATGTTCCTGAGCAGGAGGGGCGATTGCTGCAGGAAATGTCGGCGGTCGATGCTGAGCAGGCGCACGTTGGTGGACAGGCCGTCCGGCACCGCCGCATCGATCAGCGTGGGCGGCGCCGGCCGGCGCGGCGTGGTGACGCAACCGGCGAGGAGGGCGAATGCGAGCCCGAGCGGGAGCGATCGGCGAATGCGCATGGAGGACTCCTCCTGGCGACAGCAGTCCGGCCAGACAGCGTTGCACGGTCGACGCGTGGCCGGCGCGTCCTGTCACCGCGTCGTACGCGGCGCGTCGTCTAGAGCGAAAGGCCCTGCAGTTCGCTCCCGTCGCGCGCCACGCGCAGCACCGAACCCTGTTCGTACCAGTCGCCCAGCACGATGCGCTGCGCGTTCTGGCCATCAAGGGAAAACTCGTGGATCGCCGGCCGGTGGGTGTGACCGTGGATCAGGTGGGTGACGCCGGCGCCCCGCATGGCCTGGGCGACCGCGTCGGCATTGACGTCCATGATCGATTCCATCGTGGCGCCGGTATGCGCGC
The DNA here is from genome assembly GCF_051900395.1 of Frateuria sp. GZRe14. NCBI lineage: Bacteria > Pseudomonadati > Pseudomonadota > Gammaproteobacteria > Lysobacterales > Rhodanobacteraceae > Frateuria > Frateuria sp. GZRe14. The sequence continues at coordinate 1,426,507 of NZ_JBHZGJ010000001.1, forward strand.
GGCTGTCGGCGCGGGCCTTGGCGGCGAAGGCGCGGCGAGCCTCCAGCGGCATGGCCAGGATGTTGGCTTTCCACTCGGGCGTGCGCACCTGGCGGCGCACCGCCTGGTAGGCGACGTCGTCGGTGCACAGCGTGTCGCCGTGCATCAGCAGGGTGGGGCGACCGTAGAGGTCGTGCACCACGCCGTCCTCCAGCAGGGTCAGCCCGGCGCGGTCGGCGTAATCCTGGCCGAGCAGGAAGTCGCGGTTGCCGGGCATGAAGTACACCGGCTTCCCCGAATCGCGCACGGCACGCGTGGCGCGGGCAATGCGGGCAGGCAGCTCGGCATCGTCGTCGTCGCCGATCCAGGCCTCGACCAGGTCGCCGAGGACGTACAAGGCGTCGGCCTGGCGGAGCTCGTCCCCGGCGAGGTAGCGCTCGAACAGGTCGGTGATGTGTGGGCGGCTGTCGTCCAGGTGCAGGTCGGCGATGAACAGACTGGACATCAGCCCGCTTTCCTGGCGGCCGGCTTGGCGGCACTCGTGGCCTTGGCCGGCGCCTTGGCGCTGGCGGCGGAAGCCGGCGCTTCCTCGCCGACCACGCGCACGCTCTGGATGACGGGCAGCGGGTAGGGTACGTCGGCCGCGAATGCACCCTGGCCGCGCGTGGGCAGGCCGGCGATCTTGTCGACCACGTTCATGCCCTCGACCACACGGCCGAACACGGCGTAACCCCAGGTCAGCCCGCTCTGGTTGCCGGCAAAGTCCAGGCGGCGGTTGTCGACCAGGTTGATGAAGAATTGCGCGGTGCCCGAATTCGGATCCGCGCCGCGCGCCACCGCGACGGTGCCGCGCAGGTTGGACAAGCCGTTGTCCGCCTCGCTGGCGATCGCCGGATGGGTGCGCTTCGGTTGCAGGTCGCGCGTGTACAGCCCGCCCTGCACCAGGTAGCCGTTGATCGCGCGGTGGAACACGGTGCCGTCGTAGAAACCCTCGCGCACGTATTGCAGGAAATTGGCCACGCTCTTGGGTGCCTTGTCCGGGAACAGCTCCAGCGTGATGTCGCCGACGCTGGTGTGCAGCAGCACCTTCGGCCCCGGCGCGGGCGGCGTGGGGCTGGTGCTTGCCGACGGCGGCGCGGTCTGGGCGAGCACGCCCAGGGGCAGGAACATCAGGAGGGCCAGCAGGAGTCGGGGCATGGGCGGAACCTGTGTGGATTGCCTCCGCATGATACGCGTAGGCATCGCGTGGGCTGAAGCGCGCTCGTCCCCGAAGCTGCGAGCGCGATCCTTCCCCTGCAGCGAGGGTGAGGGATGGGCCCGTGGGAGATAGCTCAGGTCCGCTGGATTTCGAGCGTCAACCCCAACTCCGCCATCGGCCCCTGCTCCTGCTCCAGGTCCGCCTCGGTCAACGGATGCTGGTCCAGCCAGCTGGCAGGAACGGCCAGGCGCAGCCGGTGGCTCGTGGCGCTGAGTTTCAGGGGCGGCAGCGATTCGGGCCGGCGTCCGCGACGGAACAGCACGGCCAGCCGCAGCAGCGCGGTGATGTGCCGGGCCAGCGCGCGATAACGCTGCGGCAGCACCGAGATCAGCGCCTTGGCCGGCTTGCGCCGGTGCGCCTCGATGACTGCCGCGAGCATTTGCTGCTCCTGCCGCGAGAAGCCCGCCAGGTCAGCGTGGCGGAGGATGTAGGCGCCGTGGTGGTGATGCTGGCTATGCGCGATGGCCAGGCCGATTTCGTGCACGCGGCCGGCCCAGGAGAGCCACTCGCGCGCCTCGGCGTCCAGCTTCCAGGGACGCGCGACCTGGTCGAACAGTCCCAGCGCCGTCTGCTCGACGCGCCGCGCCTGCGCGCGGTCGACGCCGTAGCGGGTGGCCAGCGCATCGATGCTGTCGGTGCGCGGATCGCGGCCGCCGGCGCGGCCGAGCAGGTCCCACAGCAGGCCTTCGCGCATGGAGCTTTCGCACACGCGCATGTGCTCGATGCCCAGCGCCTCGAACGCGGCCTCCAGGATCACCACCGCGCCGGCGAACACCGGCGCGCGTTCCTCGGTGAGGCCGGGGAGGCGCAACAGATCCATCTGGCCCTGCTCGAGGATCGCCTCGCGCAGCTCGGCGAGGGCGTCCAGGGTGACGCCGTCGTCCGTCAGGCCCATGGCCTGGACCACCGCGTCTACCGCTTTGGCGCTGCCGGAGGACCCATAGGCCTCCTGCCAGCCGGCTTCGCGGAAATCCTCCGCGAACTGCTGCAGCAGCACGCCGACTTCGCTGCGCGCGCGCTGCCAGCGCTTGGGCGTCAGCCGTCCGCCGGGGAAGAAGCGAAGGGTGGAGGCGATGCAGCCGGCCTGCACGCTCTCGGTGTGCAACGGGGCAAGCCCGCGACCGATGATGAATTCCGTGCTGCCGCCACCCACGTCGATGACCAGCCGTGGTTCGCGCGAGGCCGGCAGGTCATGCGCTACGCCCAGGAAGATGAGCCGACCTTCCTCGCGGCCGGAGACGATCTCGACTGGGTGGCCCAGCGCGTCCTCGGCCGCGCCCAGGAAGTTGTGCGGCGACGCCAGCCGCCGCACGGTATTGGTGGCCACCGCGCGCACATTGGCCGAGGGCAGGCTTTCGATGCGCTGGCCGAAGCGCGCCAAGCACGCCAGCGCGCGAGCGCGGTGGGCGGCGTCCAGCGTGCCGTCCGAGCGCAGGCCGGCGGCCAGGCGCACGCTGTCGCGCAGCCGGTCGATCACGCGTGGCTCGCCGTGCTCCATGCGCGCCACCACCATGTGGAAGCTGTTCGAACCCAGGTCGACGGCCGCGATCAGCTCGCCATCCTTGATGGGTACGGGCTCGGTGGTCACGCGCGGGTTCCAGGCAGGCGAAACGGGGATTCTGCCACGCCGGACCGGGCGCGCGCGGGCGCGCTCCTGCGGGGGGGCTGCGCTCGCAGGGTCATTTGCAGATCTTGTCCAGCAAGGTCTGCTGCGCGCAGTGCGGCGGCTGGTCGCCGGGCGTGGCGCGCGTGTAGCGGCCATCGCCATCCAATAGCCAGGCCTGGGTGTTGTCCGCCAGGCCGTTGGCCAGCGTCTCGTCGAACACGCGCGCGGCCAGGGCCGGGTCCAGGATAGGGAAGGCCACTTCGATGCGGCGCATCAGGTTGCGCTCCATCCAGTCGGCGCTGGCGCAATAGATCTCCGGCTGGCCGTCGTTGGCGAACCAGTACACGCGGCTGTGTTCGAGGAACCTTCCCACGATCGAGCGCACGCGGATGCGCTCGGAGATCCCCGGCAGCCCGGGCCGGAGCGTGCAGGCCCCGCGCACGATCAGGTCGATCTCCACGCCCGCCTGCGAGGCGCGGTAGAGCGCCTCGATCACGTGCGATTCGTTCAGCGCGTTGAGCTTGGCCACGATGCGCGATGGCTTGCCCGCCCGCGCGTTGGCGGTTTCGCGCTCGATCTTGGCGACCACGCTCTTGTACAGGGTGAAGGGCGAATGCAGCAGGCGCTTCAGGCTGATCACCGAGCCGAGGCCCGAGAGCTGCTGGAATACCTTGTGCAGGTCTTCGCCGATCTCCGGATGGGAGGTCATCAGGCCGATGTCGGTGTACATCCGGCTGTTGGCCTGGTGGTAGTTGCCGGTGGACAGGTGCACGTAGCGGCGCAGCGTGTCCGTCTCGCGTCGCACGATCAGCATCATCTTGGCGTGGGTCTTGTAGCCGACCACGCCATAGACCACCTGCACGCCGGCTTCCTGCAGGCGCGTGGCCAGCCGGATGTTCGCCTCCTCGTCGAAGCGCGCGCGCAACTCGATCACCACGGTGACGTCCTTGCCGTTGCGCGCCGCTTCCACCAGCAGGTCGACCAGCGGAGTGTCCTCGCCGGCGCGGTAGAGCGTCTGCTTGATCGCCAGCACGGCGGGATCGGCCGCGGCCTGGCGCAGCAGGTCGACCACCGCGGCGAAACTCTCGTACGGATGGTGCAGCAGCACGTCGCGCTGGCCGATCAGCTCGAACAGGTTGGCGCCCGGTTCGATCGCCGCCGGCAGGCAGGGCACGAAGCGCGGGAACTTGAGTTCGGGCCGGTCGACGTGGTCGTAGATGCCGCCGGCGCGGATGATGTTGACCGGGCCGTCGCAGCGATAGACGTCCGATTCCTCCAGCTCGAAGTTGGCCACCAGCATGGCGGTGATCGCCTTCGGGCAGTCGTTGGCGATCTCCAGCCGCACGGGCCGCGCGTAACCGCGGCCCAGCAACTCCTCGCTGAGCGCGCGGGCGAGGTTTTCCACCTCCGCCTCTTCGACGATCAGCTCGCTGTTGCGGGTGACGCGGAACTGGTAGGAGCCGACCACCTTGAAGCCGGCGAACATCAGGTCGACGAAAGCCTGCAGCAGTTCGGCCAGGAACACGAAGTTGTCGCCACCGCCGCCCACTTCGGCCGGCAGCTTGACGATGCGCGGCAGCGAGCGCGGCGCGCGCACCAGGGCCATGTGGCCCTCGTGGCCGAACGCATCGCGGCCCTGCAGCACCACCGCAATGTTGAGCGTCTTGTTGAGGATGCGCGGGAACGGGTGCGCCGGGTCCAGCCCCAGCGGCGACAGCACCGGCAGCACCTCGTGCTCGAAATAGCCCTGCAACCAGCGCCGCTGCACGGGGTTCCACTGGTGGCGGGTGAGGAAACGGATGCCCTCGGCGTCCAGCTGCGGCTTGAGCTGCTCCTGCCAGGTCGCGTACTGCTCCGTGACCAGGTCCAGCGCGCGGGCGCGAATGCGCGTCAGCAGCTCGCTGGAGGAAAGGCCGTCCGGTCCGGGCGCGGCCGAGCCGTAAGCGTGGTGGTGCTTGAGCATCGCCACGCGCACCTCGAAGAATTCGTCGAGGTTGTTCGCCACGATGCTCAGGTAGCGCAGCCGTTCCAGCAGCGGCACGCGGGCATCGCGTGCCATGGCGAGTACGCGGAAGTTGAATTCCAGCGCGGCCAGTTCGCGGCTCAGGTACAGCTCCGGCGCGGACAGGTCGGCGATCTCGGTGGCGGTTTGCGGCGGTTTGCGGGCCATGGGAACCCATTCTGGCCGATGCCGGGCGCAAGTACACCCGGTGTCGATCACACGGTAGGGTGGGCTTCAGCCCACGACACCGTGGCGGTATGGCGCCTCGAGCCTGCGCTACTGAGTTTCCGGCGGGAGCAGACGCTCCGGCTCGAAGTGGCAGGCGAAGGTCGAACCCTTGCCGGGCGTGCTTTCCACGGTCAGGCGCGCCTGGTGCAGGTTGAGCACGTGCTTGACGATGGACAACCCCAGTCCGGTGCCGCCGGTTTCGCGCGAGCGACTGGACGACACGCGGTAAAAGCGTTCGGTCAGCCGCGCCAGGTGGCTGGCCGGGATGCCGTAGCCCGTATCGGCCACGGCGTAGGTCGCGCCCGCGGCCGTGCGCTGCCAGCGGATCGTGATGCTGCCGCCGCTGGGGGTGTAGCGCACGGCGTTGCTGACCAGGTTGGACAGCGCGCTGTGCAGGTCCCGGGGCGAGCCGAGCAGGTCGCAGTCGGTTTCCACCTCCAATGCAATTTGGTGTCGACCCTGGCTCAGCGCCTCGGCCTCCTTGCGCAGGGTGGCGAGCAACGCGGCCATCGGCACGCGCTCGTCGATGACATGTTCCTGGGTTTCCAGGCGAGAAAGGGTCAGCAGGTCTTCCACGATCTGGCCCATGCGCTTGGACTGCGCGCGCATCTCGCCAAGTACCGGGGCGAGTGCGGGCACGTCCTCCGGATCGAGCAGCTCCAGGTAGCCGTGGATCACGGTGAGCGGCGTGCGCAACTCGTGCGAGACGTTGGCCACGAAGTCGCGGCGGATCTGTTCGAGCCTCGTCAGCGGACTGATGTCGCGTGCCATCAGCATCCGCTGGCGGCGGCCGAACGGCTGCACCGAGACGTCCAGGTGACCCTCGGCGCGGCCGGGCGCCGGCACGTCGTGCAGCGGCATCCGGGCCCCGGACCGCAGCCAGGCGGCCAGGTCGGTGCCCTGCAGGCGCTCGGACAGCAGCACGCCGCGGTCTCTGCCGCGGCGCAGGCCCAGCAGCGTTTCGGAGGCGCGATTGAACCAGCGCACACGCCAGGCTTCGTCCAGCAGCACGATCGCATCGGGCAGGCTGTCGGCCGCGTCGCGCAGGTCGTGCAGGGTGATGGCGAGGCGGCGGGCGCGGTGTTTCATCGGTGGCATCCCGAAAGGCTTTCCCCGCTTGCCCGGCGGCGCCGATGGAGAGGGAACAGAAGGCCGCCCATGGGGGAGCGCATGGTCAGACGCTGGCCGAGAAGCGGTAGCCCGCGCCGCGCACGGTCTGCACCATCGCGTCGAGCTGCCAGGGCTCCAGAGTCTTGCGCAGGCGGCGGATGTGCACGTCCACCGTGCGCTCCTCCACGTAGACGCTGCCGCCCCATACGTGGTCGAGCAGTTGGGCGCGGGTGTAGACGCGCTCGGGGTGGGTCATGAAGAAGTACAGCAGGCGGTACTCGGTGGGGCCGATCGGCACGGGCTCCTCGCCGGCGAAGACGCGGTGCGCCGGCCCATCGATGCGCAGGCCGCCCAGTTCGACCATGCCAGTGCCGTCGTCGCCCTGGCTGCGGCGCAGGACGGCCTTGATGCGGGCGATCAGTTCGCGCGTGGAGAAGGGCTTGACGACGTAATCGTCGACGCCTGCCTCCAGGCCGTTGACCCGGTCCATCTCCTCGCCGCGCGCGGTGAGCATGATGATCGGGATCTCGCGGCTGAGTTCTTCCTTGCGCAGCCGCCGCGCCAGTTCCAGCCCGCTGGTGCCTGGCAGCATCCAGTCCAGCAGGATCAGGTCCGGCACCTGCTCGGCGATGGCGATCTGCGCGGCACGGGCATCCGCCGCCTGCATGGCCTCCATGCCGGCCTTGTGCAGCGCGAAGGTGACCATGTCGCGGATGGAGGCTTCGTCTTCGACGATGAGGATGCGCTTGTGCACGCGGGTTTCGCCTGGCCTGTGACGAGCGTATTGCAGTGGGGGAATGTTACGTGGGGATGACAGGGGCGGGGAACGAGGAACATCGGCCTTTCGGTTTGCGGCTCGTCGGCCGCACTGGCTTGCATCACCTCGACCAGCGTCATTCCCGCTCTACTGGCTTCGCCCGTCCGGATTGTCCTCGGTCTGCACCTTGCGCTTGCGCAGTTCCAGCACCAGCGGCGTCAGATCGGCGATGCGCGCCTGGATGCGCGCACGGGCGTAGTAGTCCAGGTCGTCGCGCTTGAGCAGGCGCTTCAACTGTTCCATGGCGTCGAACGGGCGACCGGAGAGGTAGCTGGCGTCCGAGTAGGCCTCGCCGGCGCGCACGCTGTCGCCGGCCTTGTCGCTGGCGCGGGCGTAGCTGCGGTAGACTTCCGGTTCGTCGGCGTTGTCCAGCAGCGGGCGAAGCAGCGACGCGGCGAGCGTGGCTTCGGCAGTGTCGCCGCCAGCGGTCAGCGCCTTGGCGTAGGCCAGCGCCACCGCACGGTTGCGCGGCGAGCGGGTGTTGAGGCGGGCATAGCGGGCCAGCGCGTCGGCGCGCTGACCGTCCTGCAGCTGTGCGTCAGCCATCGCCAGGTCGAGGATCAGGTTGCCCGGATGCGCCGCCAGCAGCGGCTTGAGCTGCGCGATCGCCTGCGCGCCGGCGCCGCTGCGGGTCAGCGCCAGCGCATAGCCGTAGCGGTTGGCCGGGCTGTCGAAGCCGGCCATGCCGAAATTCGCGTTGTAGTAGTGGACCAGCCTGGAAGCGTCGCCGGCCAGTACGCGCGCGCGTTCGCGCATCAGCGCGTAGGTGTCCAGACCGTCCTTGGGTGCGGTGGCGGCGAGCAGCGCGGTCGGGTCCTTCACGTAGGCGATCGGCGCGGTGGTCTTTTCCCACTCGCTGCGCACCAGCGTGGTGCCGCTCGGGCGCAGCTTCTGCGCGGCCAGCAGCGCGCCCGCGCGCGACTTGGCGTCACTGATGCGCGCGAGCGTGACCGGGTGGGTCTGCAGGAGCGCGGGCACGTCGGTGCCCCCGGAGCCGGCGCGCAGCGTGTCCTGCATGCGCTCGAAGAAGCTGGCCATGGCGCGCGGGTCGAAACCGGCGTTGGCGAGTGTCTGGATGCCCACGCGATCGGCCTCGACCTCGTCCTTGCGGGTGAAGTTGATCGAGCGCTGCGCGATCAGGCCTTGTCCGGCGGCCAGCACCGCCATCGGGGAATCGCCACTGTGCGAGCTGGCGCCGGCGGCGACCGCGCCCAGCAGCACCAGCGCCATCAGCGGCGCATCCTTCTTCGAATCCTCGAACGCGCGCTGCAGGTGGTTCTGCGTGATATGGCCGATCTCGTGGGCGATCACGCCGGCCAGTTCGCTTTCGCTGCGTGTGATGGCGATCAGGCCGGAGTTGACGGCGATGTAGCCGCCGGGAGCGGCGAAGGCATTGATCTCCTCGTCCTTGACCACGAAGAAGGTGAAATGGTCCTTCGGACGGTCGCTGCCGGCCACCAGGCGGTAGCCCAGGTCATTGAGGTAGTCGTCCAGCAGCGGGTCTTCCACCACCATGTCCAGCGAGCGCATCTCGCGCAGCATGGCGGCGCCGTAGTCCTGGGCGTCCTGCGGGGAAATCAGCGCGTCCGCCGAACTGCCCAGGTCCGGCAGGCGGATGTCCTCCTGCGCGCCCGCGCCGAAGGCAAGGCAGGCGGTGAGCAGCGCGGTCAGCAGGCGGGGGGCGGGTCGTGGTGCCATGGCCATAGGTGGGCGACAATACATCAGTACAAGACCGCCGGTCGGGGCGTCGGTTCATCGTTCGTTGCTTGCAAACAGGCGTCGGGCGCCCCATCTGGTGGTCAGCTTTGAAAAGTCGCCCGGAGTGCCAGTCATGCCCAAGATCGAGGTGTATTCCACCGCCGTTTGTCCCTACTGCGTGGCCGCCAAGAACCTGCTCAAGTCCAAGGGGCTGGAGTGGAACGAGGTGCGCGTGGATGCCGACCCGGCCCAGCGCGACCTGATGCTCCAGCGCAGCGGCGGTCGCCGCACGGTGCCGCAGATCTTCATCAACGACCAGCACGTGGGCGGTTACGACGATCTGGTCGCCGCCGACCGCAGCGGCAAGCTCAAGCAACTGCTCGGCGAGGCCGCATGAGCGACGCCGACAAGAGCAAGGACCGCCTGGCGGAATTCACCGCGTTCCGCCAGCGCATGAACGAGCGCATCCTGTCCGAGGACAACCAGGTCGTGCGGCGCTTCTTCGCGCTCGACACGCAGACCTACAAGCCCGGCGCGCTCGACGTGAAGACCAAGGAGCTGCTCGGCCTGGTCGCCTCGATGGTGCTGCGTTGCGACGACTGCATCAGCTACCACGTGGCGCAATGCAAGGAAGCCGGCGTCACCCGCGAGGAATTCTTCGAGACCTTCAGCGTAGGCCTGGTGGTCGGCGGATCTATCGTCATCCCGCACCTGCGCCGGGCCGTGGATTTTCTCGACCAGCTGGAAGGTGGCCAGACCGAAGGCGCCGCCTGCGCCGACCACGCATGAACCCCTAGGGCGGGCTTCAACCCACCGCCCCGGCAGGTTGCGGTGGCTGAAGCCCGTACTGGCGGCAGCATGCGGTGCGATGAACCGCAACGCTCCATGCGAGGATTTGCAACGCCCTGGCATATCCGCCCGCTGCCGGCACGGCGCGCTTGGGCGATAATGGGCCTCTTTGCCGTGCGCATCTCCCGCCGCACGAGCGCGATCAGTCCCCAAGGAGTCTCCCATGAGCAAAACCATCGCCGTGATCCCGGGCGACGGCATCGGTCCGGAAATCATGACCGCCACGCTGCGCGTGCTCGACGCGCTCGATTGCGGCCTGAGCTACGACGTCGTCGACGCCGGCATGGTGGCATTGGAGAAGCACGGAGACCTGCTGCCCAAGCCGACCCTGGACAAGATCGCCGAACACCGCGTCGCGTTGAAGGGCCCGCTCACCACCCCGATCGGCGGTGGCTTCACCTCGATCAACGTGACCTTGCGCCGGCATTTCGACCTCTACGCCAACGTCCGCCCCGCCACGAGCTTCCCGGGCACCCGCGCGCGCTACGAGAACATCGACATCATCACGGTGCGCGAGAACACCGAGGGCGCCTACCTCGCCGAGGGCCAGACGCTCTCCGAGGACGGCGAGGTCGCGACCTCGATGATCCGCGTGACGCGCAAGGGCTGCGCGCGGATCGTGCGCTATGCCTTCGAGATGGCGGTGAAGAAAGGCCGCAAGAAGGTCACCGCGGTGCACAAGGCCAACATCATCAAGACCGCCTCGGGCCTGTTCCTCAACGTGGCGCGCGAGATCGCCAAGGAATACCCGCAGATCGAATTCAACGAGATGATCGTGGACAACACCTGCATGCAGCTGGTGATGCGCCCCGAGCAGTTCGACGTGATCGTGACCACCAACCTGTTCGGCGACATCCTCTCGGACCTGTGCGCCGGCCTGGTCGGCGGCCTGGGCCTGGCGCCGGGCGACAACATCGGCGAGCACGCAGCCATTTTCGAAGCGGTCCATGGTTCCGCCCCGGACATCGCCGGCAAGGGCATCGCCAACCCCTGCGCGCTGCTGCTGGCCGCGGCCGACATGCTCGACCACCTGGGCATGGTCGACAAGGGCACCCGCCTGCGCAACGCGATCCGCGAGACAATGGCCAACGACCATGAGCACGTTACGCCGGACCTTGGCGGCAAGGGCAACACGCAGAGCTTCGGCGAGGCAATCGCCAGGCGCGTGAAGGCCTGAGTTTCGGGCGGGAACGTCATCAAGGCCGCGGCATTCGTCCGCGGCCTTTTTTTCAGCTTGAGCCTCCGGGCGTGCTCAGCCGTGCTGGCCGGGCTTGTAGCTCCCGCCGATCGTACGCGCGGCGATGTTGATGCGGTTCCAGCTGTTGATCGTCACCACGAGCAGCGTGAGGTCGACCAGCGCGTCTTCGTCGAAGAGCTGGCGGGCCTGCTCGTAGAGGGCGTCGGAGACCGCGTCGTGCGAGTTCAGTTCGGTCAGTTCCTCGGCCCAGGCCAGGGCGATGCGCTCGCGTTCGCTGAACAGGGTGGTTTCGCGCCAGGCCGGCAGGACGTATAGGCGTTGCTCGGTTTCGCCGGCCGCACGGGCGTCCTTGCTGTGCATGTCCAGGCAGTAGGCGCAGCCGTTGATCTGCGACACACGCATGAGCACCAGGTCGATCAGGCGCGGCTCCAGGCGGCCGGCGTCATGGACCTGCTTGCCGAGCTGGACCAGCGGCATCATGGATTTGTAGTGACGTTGGATGGCGAAACGGGACATGGCGGGACTCCTTGGCTTGGAAGGCGGCCCGGGATGGGCCGTTCAATGCAAGGACGCCAGAGGCCTGCTTTTCGTGACCGCCGCCAGGCGCGCCAGCTTGTCGGGATGACGAAGGGCGAGGGTGGCGGTGATTTGGTCGCCCTCGCATTCGACCCATGTGGCGCTGACCAGCGTGTCCCCGGCCCAGGCCAGCAGCACGGGTTCGCCATTGAGCGTGGTCGTGGTGAAGTGCACGTCCGGACGTGAGTAGAAGCGGATGCCGATCTGCATGTAGAGGCGGGCAAGGCGGTCGGCCCCCTGCAGAGGACGCAGGACGGCTCGCACGACGCCGCCGCCATCGGCGATCGCAATGGCGTCTTCCGCGAACAGCGCGCGCAGCGATTCGAGGTCGGGCTGCTTTACCGCCTCGATGAAGCGCTGGAGCATGCGTCGCTGGGTCGGCGTATCCACGCTGAAGCGCGGCCGTCCCTCGCGCAGGCGCGTCTTGGCGCGGTGTACGCGTTGCCGGCAGGCGTCCTCGGCGATGCCGAGGATCGCCGCGGCCTCCCCATGGCTGTAATCGAAGACTTCGTGGAGCAGGAACGCGGCCCGCTCTTCCGGACTCAGCCGTTCGAGCAGCAGCAGGAAAGACAGGGTGAGGGTCTCGCCGCGCTCCAGCTCGGCTTCCGGGCGCTCCGCATCCGGCACCAGCGGCTCGGGCAGCCAGGGACCGGTGTAGTGCTCGCGCTCGGTCTTGGCGCGGCGCAGGCGGTCGAGCGCCAGGCGGGTGGTGACCGTGACCAGCCAGGCTTCCGGGTCGTCCAGGACGCTGGTGTCCTGCGCGTGCCAGCGCAGCCAGGCGTCGTGCAGCACGTCCTCGGCGTCGGTGGGCGTGCCGAGCATGCGGTAGGCCAACCCGAACAGGCGGGGGCGGTGCTGCTGGAACAAGGCGGTCTGGGTATCCATGGAATTCTCCGTTGGGATACGGCCAGGACGCGCGATGCGCGCGGAACGTGACCGGTCTCAGCGCACCAGCGGCCAGGGCGCCAGGAACACCAGCCAGATCAGCAGCACGATGCCGGCGTACTTGAGCCCGCGGAACAGTTTCGGATGCCGGCGCTTGAACGCCTTGCTGCGCTCGCGGCTACGCTGGTTGAGGGCGAACATGCGGTTGACGAAACCCACCTTCTCGTTGCCGTTGTCCGCGTTCGGCGAGGCAGTGATCTTGCCCATGAACGCGCCGACCCGCTGGTTGACCGCGCCCATCCAGCGCGTGCGCAGCGGTCGCTCGACATCGGCGAAAAGGATCACGCGGGTCTGGTCGGTCTTGTTTTCCACCCAGTGCACGTAGGTCTCGTCGAACACCACGTCCTTGCCGTCGCCCCAGGCGTGTTCCTCACCGTCGACGAAGATGCGGCAGTCGCGCGAGTTGGGGGTGATCAGGCCCAGGTGGTAGCGCAGGGAGCCGGCGAACGGATCGCGGTGGGGATTGAGCTTGCTGTGCGGCGCCAGCGTGGCGAACATCGCCGCCTTGATGCTGGGAATGGCGTTGAGCAGCTCGACCGTCTTGGGACACAACGCCTCGGCCGAGGCCAGCGGCTCGCCGTACCACTTGAGGTAGAAGCGCTTCCAGCCCTGCTTGAAGAAGCTGTTGAAGCTGGCGTCGTTGTGCTTTTCGGCGGCGCGGATGTGGCCTTCGTCGAAGAGGCGCAGCGCCTCCTCGCGAATGGTCTGCCAGTTGGCCTGCAACAGGTCCAGCTGCGGGAAGCCGCGGCGGTCGAGGATCGGCCGCGCCGGTACTGCCGAGAAGGCGTACATCAGCAGGTTGTACGGAGCGAAGATGGCCGAATGGTCCACCAGCTGGCGGTCGAAGCGCAGCCGCGCCCGCCCGCGCAGATGCACCAGCAGCACGCAGCCGGCGAACAGCAGGAGCAGCAGCAGGACGATCAGGCGGGGGGTGAAGATCATGGGGCTGGGTCGAGAGTGGGGCGGTTCATTCTACGCTGCCGCGAACAGGTGGGCAGAGCCCACGTCCGCCCCCGCTCCCCGTGGGAGAGGAAGCGAGCGCACGCAGTCCGTCAGTCCGTCACATCCGGCTCGAAGAAGCTCCAGCGGATGTCCGGGAACTGCGCTTTCATATCCCGTTCGACGACGTTGATCGCGTCGATCAGCGCACGATCGCTGGCGCACGGCTGCATCTTCGCCTTGACCGAGACCATCACGTCCGCTCCCATCTGCAGCGTGATCAGGTTCAGCACCTTGGCCACCTCCGGGCGGTTCTCCAGGAAGGCCAACAGTTCGCCGCGACGGCGCGGCTCCACGCCCTGGCCGATCAGCAACGCCTTGACCTCCACCGCCAGCGCCACGGCCACCACCACCAGCAGCACGCCGATCGCGACGGTGCCCATGGCGTCGAACAACAGGTTGCCGGTCAGCATGGTGGCGCCCACCGCCAGCGCGGCCAGGCACAGGCCGATCAGCGCCGCCAGGTCCTCGCCGAAGATCACCAGCAGCTCGCTGGAGCGGGTCTCGCGGAACCAGGTCCACAGGTTCTGCTCGCCGCGAGCCTTGTTGACCTCCTGCATGCAGCCGCGCATGGAAATGCCTTCGGCGATGACACCGAATACCAGCACGCCAAGTGCCAGCCAGGGCCACTTCAGCGGCTCGGGATGGCTGAGCTTGTGCACGCCCTCGTAGACCGAGAACACGCCGCCGACGCTGAACAGCAGGATCGCCACCAGGAACGACCAGAAATACAGCGCGCGCCCCCAGCCCAGCGGGTACTCGTCCGACGGCGGCCGCTTGGCCTGGCGCATGCCCAGCAGCAACAGGCCCTGGTTGCCGCAATCGGCCAGCGAATGCACCGCCTCGGCGAGCATCGCGCCCGAACCGGTCAGGAAGGCGGCGACGAGCTTGGCAATGAAGATGGCGAAGTTGGCGCCGAGCGCGAGGAAGATCGCCTTGAGCGAGTTGGCGTGGCCGGACATGAAACCGTTTCCGTGGCAGATGAGCCGGCTAGTCTAGGGCAGCGCATGAAATTGCGCCGCGCGTTGACTGCTTTTCGCAGGAGCCCACTGTTGGGACGCTGCACTTGGGGCCCGGCGGAAAAAGCATCGCCCACGGGCGGGCTCCTGCAAGACGTGCCCGCATTCAGCGGATGCCGACGCCGACACCCACGCCGAAGTGCACGTTGTTCTTGCCCTTGTTCATCTCGTCCGCGGTCCACACGTGCGACTGGTTCACCTGCACCAGCGGAAACACGTAGTCAGCCTGGCCGACCTTGCCGGCGCGGCTGCCGTTGAGCTGGCCGTTGACCGTGATCAGGCCGCCGGCCGGGTAATCGAGCGATTCCACGTAACCGGGCATCACCGCGATGAACCGGCCGCTGCCGCTGTCGTTGGCCTGCGGCCGCTGCGACTTGTCCAGCGGGTAGGCGAGGACTTCCACCTCGCTGTGATCGGCGAGATTGGTGACGCCGACGATGCGCCCGCCCCAGATCACCTGTTGGCTGGCGAACTGCTCGGGCGATTGGGCGACCTGGAACGGCGCGGCGCTCACCGCGTTTGGCGAGGGTTTGTAGATCGGCGCGGGAGCGCAGGCGGCGAGCACCAGCAGCGTGGCGGGCACGAGCGAGCGGAACATGATCGAAGCGAGGCGGATGCGCATGGCGGGCTCCTGACCTTGGCGAGGAAAGGCGCGGCGGGGATGCCGCCGCGGTCCGGAGCGAGCTTAGCGGCGACCGTGTGAACGCGGTAGCGGCGACGGTTGCGGCGCGGCGCCTTCTTCGAGCAGCCAGTCCAGGCGCCATTCGGCCGGGCGTTCCTGCGCCAGCAGCCGGGACAGCGCGCGCATCGGCTCGCGCAAAGTGTCGTCCAGCTTCCACGGCGCGTTGAGGATCGCCATGCCCGAACCATTCAGCCGCAGCGGCGAGTCGTCCGGATGCACCAGGAGTTCGGCGCGAAGCACGCGGCGGGCGCCGCAATGGCCGAGCCAGCGCAGGAACGGTTGCACCTGGCTGCGCTGCTTGATCGGATACCACACGGCATAGACGCCGGTGGGCCAGCGCACCAGGGCGCCTTTGAGCGCCTGCTCGATCAACCGGTACTCGGCCTCCTGCGCCTCGTAGGGCGGGTCGATCAGCACCAGCCCGCGCTTTTCCTTTGGCGGAAGCAGCGCCTTGAGCGCCTCGTAACCGTCGCGCTGGTGCACGTGCATGCGCTTGTCGTGATGGAACAGCTCGCGCAGGCGCGAGGCTTCCTCCGGCTGCAGCTCGCACAACTGGGCGCTGTCGCTCTCGCGCATGGCCATGGCCGCCTGCAGCGGCGACCCGGGATAAAGCTTCAGGCCGTGCTCGTTGCCGGGCATCGCCAGCAGGCCGTCCAGCCAGTGCCGCAGCAGCGGCGGCAGCGTGCCGCCCGAGCTGGCATGGGGGCCCACGTCGGGAAACAGCAGCCGCCCCACGCCTTCGCGCCACTCGCCGGTCTTCTCCGCCTCCTTGCCCTCGAGCGCGTAGGAGCCGCTGCCCGCGTGCGTGTCGATCACGGCAAATGGCGTGGGCTTGGCTTTGAGCGCATCGATCAGCGCGGACAGCACGACGTGCTTCAAGACATCGGCGAAGTTGCCGGCGTGGTAGGCGTGGCGGTAGTTCATCGGGGAAGTATAGAGGCCGGCGGCCCGGCTACCCGGTGGAAGCACGCACGCCCTAGTCGGTGGTGCTGTGCGACTCGCTCACGCCGAGCAGCTCCGGCTGGGCCGGTTCCTGGCGGCGGCTCAGCCACGGATGCACGAAAACCGCGGCCAGGATCACCGCCACCCCCAGGTAGAACGGCCAGGCCAGTTCGCGCTGCTCGCCCAGCAGCAGCACGGCCAGCACGATGGCGTAGACAGGCTCCAGGTTGGTCACCATCTGCGTGCCGAACGCGCTCAGGTGCCGCAGCGCCACCAATGCCAACGCGAAAGGCAACAGCGTGCAGCCGAAGGACAGCAACACCAGCAGGATGGCGTCATGCAGTCCAGGCAGGACGAAGGCGCTGCCTGTGTGCGGCAGCAGCGGCGCCAGCAGGCCCAGGAACAGCGTGCCCGTGCCCAGTTCCAGCCAGGTCACGGTGAGCGGATCGCCGTGCTCGACCAGCCGCTTGTTGCACGCGCTGAACAGCGCCACCAGCAGCGCCGAGGCGGCGCCGACGACCAGGCCCAACCGCATCGCGGTGGGGACGCCGCCGACCACCATCGCCACACCCGGCACCACCGCCACGCCGAGCAGCAGCTCGCGCGGGTCGAAACGGCGCCGTGCGATCCACGGTTCCACGAAAGCCAGGAACACCGGCCCCAGCGCGATGCAGGTGGCGCCGACCGATGCGTTGGAGAGCTTGATCGCCGCATAGAAAGTGAGCCAGTGCAGCGACACCAGCACCCCGATGCCCGCATAGGCCCAGCGCAGCCGCGCCGGCATCGCCCTGAGCCCGCGCCAGACGCGCGGCGTCATCATCAGCGCCACCGTCACCAGCAACATGCGCCACCAGACCAGCGCCGCTGCCGGCAGCGTGATCAGCTTGCCGAGGATCGCGGTGAAGCCCCACAACACCACGCAGAAGTGGATCTGCAGGCGGGCCTTGCTGATGGCTTGCATGGGGAGGTCGCAGTGGGGGAGGCGCGCAATTGTAGGTGGATGGCGCGCGGGGAGGCGGGTTGCGGATATCCCCGAACCCCCACGCCGGAGGGAAAGGATGTCGATACCCGGATGAGGATTCGGGCGGAGCGTGGTGCGTGCGCGCCCGAGGCTCGCTCACCCGACGCGTACTACTTCGCCTCGCGCGAAGGGATGCCGATGCTGCACAGGTCGATCTTCCCCGCCGGCACCGTGTAGAACGCATCGCGCCGGTTCCGCTTGGCCTCGATCAGTTTCGCGAACGTGGGGCTGTCGGTCCGCAGCACTTCGATCTTCGGTCGCTCGGCCCTGGACATGTCGGCCGCCAGGCGCATGGACTGGATCTTCACGCGCTGCGACTTGTCCGTATAGAACCCCATCGGCGCCGGCCCCCGGGGCATGGCCGAGAGCAGTTCCATGCCCTCGATCACGCGTCCGGCGACCGCGAGATTGCGATCCAGCCCGCGCGGGGCCTGGCCGATGATGGCGTAGAGCGCGCTGCCGTTGCCCGTCTCGGGACCGACGTCGCGGGCGACGCCGACCGTCCCGTAGCAATGCGCGATCCATTCGCGCCCCGCAACCGGATCACGCGCCACGGGGAAGCCTTCGGAGAAACCCACCTGCGGCGCGTAGACGTCGCCGTCGGGCAGCGGCGTCCACTCGAGCTTCGCATCCATCGCGCGGGTGAATTCCGGCGGCAGCGTCTTCTTCGCCGTGCCCAGCGGCTTGATGTGTGCCTTGTCCTCGTCGTCCGCCGCCGGGTCGTCCCACTGGGTGACGAAGTTGTCCTGCACGCGCACGATCGCCAGCCCGTCGAAGTAGTGCTCGTGCACCATCGTGCGGATGTTGGCCGCGTGCAGCGGGGTGAAGTCCGGCGCCAGCTCGATCAGCACGTGGCCGCCGGGCAGCTCCATGTCGATCAGGTTGGAGGGATCGGGCGTGCGCCACTCCTGCGGCCGGGACTGCGCCAGCAGTTCCTTCGCGGTGGGCGTGGGCTTGGCTTCGTCGGCCAGGGCGGGCAGGGCGAGGAGGCTGGCGAGCGTAAAGGCGAGAAGCGTACGGCGCATGCTTATGGTCCCCTGCAGGCATGGATGAGGTTCGAAGCTTATAGCGTCCGCGCCGGATGTGCGGGGCGTCGGGTGTACGCGATCCGGCGGATGCGTGGGACAATGCGCGACTGTTCCGGCGCCTGTTTCGCTTTCGTCAATCGCATGCATTACCGATGGCGAACGCCCAGTGGATTACCGGCTAACCAGCGCCCTGTTATTCCTGCGTCCAGGGGCTTTCTTTCGATGGGAGCGATCATGCGTCTACATATCCTGGCGGCGGCCGTCCTGGCCTGCGGACTGGCCCAGCCCGCGCTTGCGGGCGATTCGGACCAGTGGCCCACCAGCGTGGAACTGGGCAACGGCGTCAGCGCCGGCCTCAAGGGTCTCCTGCAGTACGACGTCAACCAGTTCACCGACGACCGCCTGCCCGACGGGACCGACCGGTTCGACGACGCGCACACCTGGCGCCGGCAGGAATTCAATCTCTACATCGAGAAAAAGGGCGTCTTTACGGCCAACGCCGGCTATGACTTCCAGGCCAACAGCTGGGTCGACAATTACATCGGCGTGGAAACGAGTGCCGGTCGCTTCCGCCTCGGCCAGTTCAAGACGCCGGTGGGTTGGGAGGACGGCAACATCGCTACCGGCAACGTGACCTTCATGGAGCGCAGCCTGCCCGAGCAGGCGGTCTACGAGGGACGTCGTGTCGGCCTCGACTGGGTGTATCAGGGCATCCCGCACTGGCTGCTGCAGGCGGGGTTCTTTACCCGCCACGATCTCAACGACGATGCCGCCGGCGAAACCTTCGCCGGACGCGTCGTCTACAACCCGGTGCAGGAACAGGGCGAGGTCGTGCACCTGGGCCTGTCCGCCTCGCGCGAACTGCGCGACGACCGCACCGGCCGCATCCGCGCGCGCCCGGAGGTAAACCTCACGCCGGTCCGCCTCGTCGATACCGGCACGCTCGAGGGCGTCGACCGACTCGACAGGCAGGGCCTGGAAGCGGCCTGGATCCACGGTCCGGTGCTGCTGCAGGGCGAGTACCTGGCGATGCAGGCGATCCGCCCCGGCCTGCGTGACTTCCAGGCCCGCGGCTACTACGTGTACGGGACCTGGGCGCTGACCGGCGAATCGCGCGGCTACAAGGCGGGCTCGATCGCCGGTCTCACGCCGGCCCATCCCTGGGGCGCGCTGGAACTGGCGCTGCGCTACGCCACGCTGGACCTCGACGACGGCGCGGTGACGGGCGGGCGCGAACACGACTGGACGCTGGGACTGAACTGGTACATCAACACCCACTTCAAGCTGCAGGCCAACGTCATCCGCGCGTTCAGCGACCGCGGCAACCTACCGCTGGACCCCACCATCTACGCGATGCGCGCCCAGCTCAACTTCTGAACGCTTGATCGGCAGGCGGACCGGCGGATTCACGACGCCGGCCCGCCAAAGCCAGCGGTCTTCGGCGACCGGTTTGTCCTCGCGGTCGAGCGGGAAGATCACCGCATGGCTGGGCGAGACGAACAGCTCCGCGCCCGCGTGCAGGCCCATCCGCGCCAGGTCTTCGCTGGCGACGTCGGCTTCCAGCGGCTGGTCCAGCGCGGCCACTTCCAGGTCCAGGTGCGCCACGCTGCCGGCAAGGTAGACGTGGCGCAGGCGCGCGCGCCACGCGCCGGCCATCGGCGTGGTCGACAGGGTCAGGTGTTCCGGTCGCACGTAGGCAATCGCCTGCGCATGCTCGCCGGCCCACGGCTCGTCGGCGAAGATCCAGCCTCCAGCGAGGAAGCGCTCGCCCTCGCGTCGCAAGGTCAACCGGTTGACCTTGCCGATGAACTCGCAGACGAATGGCGTGGCCGGTTGCTGGTAGATCTCCCGGGGCGTGCCGACCTGCTCGATGCGCCCGCGATTCATCACCGCGATGCGATCGGCCAGCTCGAGCGCTTCCTCCTGGTCGTGCGTGACGAACACCGTGGTCAGGCCAAGCTCCTCGTGCAGCCGGCGCAGCCAGCGGCGCAGGGTCACCCGGACCTGGGCATCCAGCGCGCCGAACGGTTCGTCGAGCAGCAGCAGGTCAGGTTCCACGGCCAGTGCGCGGGCGAGTGCCACGCGCTGGCGCTGGCCACCGGACAGTTGCGAGGGGAAGCGCTGGCCGAAACCGTCCAGCTGCACGCGCTTGAGCAACTGCTCGACGCGCGCGTCGATTTCGTGGCGCTTCGGGCGCGTGCGCCGCGACCGCACGCGCAGGCCGAAGGCCACGTTCTCGGCCACGGTCAGGTGGCGGAACAACGCGTAGTGCTGGAACACCAGCCCGACGTTGCGGTCGCGTGGCGCGGCGGCCAGATAGTCCTTGCCATTGAAAGTCACCTGTCCGCTTTCCGGATAGTCCAGCCCGGCAAGGATGCGCAGCAGCGTCGTCTTGCCCGATCCCGAAGGACCGAGCAGTGCCAGGAACTCGCCCGGCGCGATGGACAGGCTGACGTCATTGAGCGCCGGGTAATCGGAGAAGCGGCGGTTGAGGCGGGTCAGTTCGAGGGTCATGCGTCGTCTCCGGGAAAGGTCGTATGGCAGGCGTCGCGGGGTTTCCCGCAGGAGCGCCCGCGGGTGTGACCGGCGAGCCTGCGCTCGCGCCCAAGGGCGCTCGCATAACGGCGTGCGTAGGAGCGCACCTGTGTGAGACCGCCATCTGCAAACGTGCGAAGGGTCATGACATCACCGCCCACCGGGCGCATGCGAAGCGATCTCGTCGCCGTAGCGCCACTCCAGCACCGTCTTGATCGCCAGCGTCAGCAACGCCAGCAACGCCAGCAGCGAGGCCACGGCGAAGGCGCCAACGTAGTCGTACTCGTTGTAGCGCATCTCCACTTCGAGCGGGATCGTGGTGGTGAGGCCGCGAATGTGCCCGGACACCACCGACACCGCGCCGAATTCGCCCATCGCGCGTGCATTGCACAGCAGCACGCCATAGAGCAGTGCCCAGCGGATGTTCGGCAGCGTCACGCGGAAGAACATCTGCCAGCCGTTGGCCCCCAGCACCCGGGCAGCTTCCTCCTCCTCGTTGCCCTGCGCCTGCATCAGCGGGATCAGCTCGCGCGCCACGAATGGCAAGGTGATGAACATCGTGGCCAGCACCAGTCCGGGCACGGCGAAGATGATGCTCACGCCATGCGCCTCCAGCCATGGTCCGAACCAGCCTTGCGCACCGAACAACAGTACGTAGACCAGGCCGGAGATCACCGGGGAGACCGAGAAGGGCAGGTCGATGAAAGCGCCGAGCAGCGCCTTGCCGGGAAACTCGAAGCGCGCCATCACCCATGCCGCGGCGATGCCGAACACCAGGTTCACCGGTACCGCGATCGCGGCCACCAGCACGGTCAGCCAGATCGCCGAACGTGCTTCGTCCTGGCGGATGGCATCGAAGTAGGCGCCAGCCCCCTGGCGGAACGCCTCGACAAACACTGCCGTCAGGGGCAGCAGCAGGAACACGATCAGGAACGCCACCGCGGCGAGCGTGAGCAGGGCCCGCCCGAGCAGCCGCGGCCACCCGAAGGAACGCGAATGCCGCCGGCTCATGGCGTGACCTCCGCCCAGCGATGGCTCCAGCGCTGCAGCAGCGTGATCACCAGCAGCAGCACGAAGGAAAATGCCAGCATCGCCACGCCCAGCGCCGCCGCCCCGGCGTAGTCGAACTGTTCGAGACTCTGCACGATCAACAGGGGCGCGATCTCCGACTTCATCGGAATGTTGCCGGCGATGAAGATCACCGAGCCGTACTCGCCCACCGCACGGGCCAGCGCCAGCGCGAAGCCTGTCAGCAACGTGGGCACCAGCATCGGCAGGATCACCTTGACGAAGATCTGCCAGCGCCGCGCGCCCAGCGTCTCGGCCGCCTCCTCGACGTCGTGCTCGAGCGTCTCCAGCACCGGCTGCAGCGTGCGCACCACGAACGGGAACCCGACGAACACCATCGCCACCAGCACGCCCCACGGCGTGTAGGCGACCTTGATGCCGATCGCCGCCAGCCACTGTCCGATCCAGCCGTTGGGCGCGTACAGCGCGGTCAGTGCGATGCCCGCCACCGCCGTGGGGAGAGCGAAGGGCAGGTCGACCACCGCGTCGAAAAGGCGCCGGCCCGGGAAGCGGTAGCGCACCAGCACCCATGCGACCAGCAGGCCGACCACCACGTTGATCGCCGCCGCCAGCGTGGCGCCGCCGAAGCTGAGCTTGAGCGCGGACAGCGTGCGCGGCACCCGCAGCAGCTCGATCAGGCCGCCCAGTCCCAGTCCGGAGGCCTTCCAGGCCAGCGCCGCCAGCGGCAGCAGCACGATCAGGCCGAGATAGGTGAGCGAATAGCCAAGGCTCAGGTTGAAGCCGGGAAGGATGCGCCGTTTCATGTCAGCTCCCCGGACCGATCTGGTCGAAGATCGCGCCGTCGGCGAAGAACTTCGCGTGCGCCTGGCGCCAGTCGCCAAACGTGTCCTTCAGCGTGAACAGCTGCACCTTCGGGAACTGCCGCGCGAATTGCGCCATCACCTGCGGCGAGCGCGGGCGGTAATAGTGCTTCGCGGCGATGGCCTGGCCCTGCGGCGAATACAGGAATTTGAGGTAGGCCTCGGCCACCGCGCGCGTGCCGTGCTTGTCCACGTTGCGGTCGACCACGGCTACTGTGGGCTCGGCCAGGATGCTTACGGACGGCACCACGATCTCCACGTCGGCTCCGCCCATCTCCTGCTTGGCCAGCATGGCCTCGTTCTCCCACGCCAGCAGCACGTCGCCGATGCCGCGCTGGACGAAGGTGTTGGTGGCGCCGCGCGCGCCGGTGTCCAGCACCGGCACGTGCTTGAACAACTCGTGCACGAAGGCCTTGGCCTTGGCCTCGTTGCCGCCGGGGTGCTTCAAGGCATAGCCCCAGGCGGCCAGGAAATTCCAGCGCGCGCCCCCGGAGGTCTTGGGATTGGGCGTAATGACCTGCACGCCCGGACGGATGAGGTCGGACCAGTCGCGGATCTTCTTCGGGTTGCCCTTGCGCACCAGGAACACGATGGTCGAGGTGTAGGGCGCGCTGTTGTCCGGCAAGCGCTGCTGCCAGTTCGCGGGAATCAGGCCGCGGTCGGCCAGCACGTCGACGTCGTGGGCCAATGCCAGCGTCACCACGTCCGCCGGCAATCCGTCGACCACGGCCCGCGCCTGCTTGCCCGACCCGCCGTGGGACATGCGGATGGTCACGTTGTCGCCGTGCTGCGCTTTCCACTGCGCGGCAAAGGCGGCGTTGGCATCACGGTAGAGCTCGCGTGTGGGGTCGTAGGATGCGTTGAGCATCGTCACAGTCTTCGCCGCGACGGTGCCCGCGGCCAATGCGCCGAGCACGGCGCAGATCGCAATCAGCTTCTTCATGGAGTCTCCCTGGCGAACGACAGCTATGGATGCACGCGGTGTCCTCGCCGCGTGCGCAGACACCCATTCCTGCGGCGGGCCGCAGGCTGGCGTGACGGGTTGTTTTCCCTCGGGAGCGGTTACGCCGGATCAGGCCGGCGCAAAGCCGCGATGGCGGGAGCTGTCCCAGTCATCGAACGCTTCCCGCTGGAAGCGCCGGCGAGCGCCTGGACGACGGGCCCGTGCAGCGGCGGGGGAGTCGGACCGGCGCTGGGGAGCGGTGTGGATGTCGAGTGCGTCGTGCATGGTTTCCACCTCGGGGATCGGCGTACTCGAGGCGAACTGCAACACAGCTCCCGTTAAGCATCCGCTAGGCATTCGTGGCATTTCGCGTAGAAAATTCCGTCCACTTTTCAATAACAAACGCGGGATTTTCCGGCCGAGCGCGAAGGGAAGGGAGGCACGAAAGGAGCCTCCGGAGCTTGGTCTCAATCGCCCCCGCCGGCGTCCAGCCTTGCCACGACAAGCACGGCAGCGAACGCACCGGCCATCTGCGCCAGCACGAACCCGCAGACATCGATGGGGCGGATGCCTGCGAAGGTTCGCGTCAGAGATCGCGCGAGGGTGACGGCCGGGTTCGCGAACGAGGTGCTCGCGGTGAACCAGTACGCGGCGAAGATGTAGCTGGCGACCAGCGCCGGCACGGCGGCAGGCCGATGCCGCAGTCCGAGCAGGATGGCAAGCAGCAGGCCGAACGCCGCCACGCCCTCGCTCAGCCATTGCGCCGCGCCGCTGCGCACGTGCGTGCCCGGCTGCAGCAATGGCAGGTCGAACATGGCGTGCGCCAGCAGCACGCCGGCGATCGCCGCGACCAGTTGCACCAGCACGTAAGCCAGCGCTTCGCGGGTGGGCAATTCGCGGCGCAGCCACATGGCAAGCGTCACCACGGGATTGAAGTGCGCGCCGGAGATCGGCCCGAACAGCACGATCAGCACGTAAAGCGCCGCCGCTGTTGCACCCGCGTTGGCGAGCAACGCCACGCCGGTGTTCCCCGGCGAAAGCATCACGCCCATGATTCCCGAGCCGACCACGGTGGCGAGCAGCAGGGCGGTGCCGATGAACTCGGCCAATAACTTGCGTCCCAGCATGGTCAGAGCGAGGCCAGAAGCGTTTGCACGCGCGAGGAAATCTCCTCGCGCACCGCGCGATAGCCCGCGTCGTCCAGGTCCTTCGGGTCGGGCAGGTTCCAGTCTTCGCGCCGCCGCGCCGGCACCCAGGGGCAGCGGTCGCCGCAGCCCATGGTGACCACCGCATCGAAGCCGCCCTCGATGGCGTCCAGCGACTTGGAAGCGTGGGTGGTGAGGTCGTAGCCCAGTTCCGCCATGAACTGCACCGCACGCGGATTGAGGCGCCCGGAAGGCGCGGACCCGGCGCTGCAGGCCTCCACGGCGTCGCCGCCGTGCAGGCGTGCGAAGGCCTCGGCCATCTGGCTGCGGTTGGCGTTTTCCACGCAGACGAACAGGACGCGTTTTTTCATGGATTTCGCTCAGCAGCAGCCCGAGTCCGGGGCGCAGCAGGATGCGCCCTTGGCAACCTTCGGTTTCATCGCCCGAGGGTCGGGGCTGCAGCTGGCGCCATCGGTCGCGCAGGGCGCCTCGCCGGCGTAGTAGGTGGTCGCCTCGCCCAGCGTGTGGAAGGTTTCCCAGCGCGTGCCTTGCGGGTCTTCGGTCCACAGCTTGTCCGAGCGGGCGTAGCAGCAGACGGTCGCCTCCTCCGGCACGAGCGCGCCGCCGGCCGCGTCCAGTCGCTCGCCGAGCGCCGCCAGTGCCTCGCCGCTGTCGGCCTGGATGCCCAGGTGATCGATGCCCGTTTCGCGGCCGGTGCTGGAGATGGCGAAGTTGACGCGCGGGTCCTCGACCATCCATTTGGCGTAGTCGTCCTTGCGCACCGTCGGCTCGGCGCCGAACAGCGCGGTGTAGAAGCGGATGCTGGTCGCCAGGTCGGCGACGTTCAAATGCACGTGGAAGCGGTTCATGGCGTCAGGTTCCCTTGCGGCGTGGCTTGCAGGCCTGCGTCGGACCGCATGCAGCGGATCCGGCGCAGCAGTTTTCGGTGAGATAGGCGAGCAGCGCATCCATCTGCGTGTAGTCGGCGCGCACCCGGATCACCCGGCCCTCGCGCTGGTCGCGCACCAGTCCGGCCGCGCGCAACACGTTGAGGTGCGCGCTGAGCGTCGCCGGTGGCAGCTCCAGGTGCTCGCGCAGTTCGCCCACGGACAGCCCTTCGGGCCCGGCCTGGACGAGCCGGCGGAAGGCGGCCAGTCGCGATTCGTGGCCGAGGGCGCTGAGGGAGGCGAGGGCGGCTTTGATTTCCATATTTCCAAAAATATGGAAATTTAAGCCGGCCGTCAAGCGGCAGGCGATGCCCCAACGTACGCTTCGATAGCGCGGCGGTCTCGACAACCCGGGCGACCGCCGTTTTCCCCGGCGGAACAGGAAGACGCTGCGCGCAGCCTTGCGCGTGACCCGCGCTCACGTGCCGCCGATACCAAGGCGAGTAGATCGTTACGGTTCCGCCAGCCATGCCACGCTCCCCGGAACCGATTCGTGACCATGCCTGGCGCCGATCGATGACACGCCGCCGGCAACTCCACTGGAAGGCGGCGCCTCCGGTTGGCAAGCGCTAAGGCGGCTTTGCTACCGTCCCCTGTCTGCCATACATCCACTGCACAGGAACGATCCATGAAGACCAAAGCCTACGGCGCCCATGCCAGCGACAAGCCGCTCGAAGCGATCGACATCGAGCGCCGCCAGCCCGGGCCGCACGACGTGCAGATCGACATCGCCTACTGCGGCGTGTGCCATTCGGACCTGCATACGGTGCGCTCGGAGTGGGCCGGCACCTTGTACCCCTGCGTGCCGGGACACGAGATCGTCGGCCACGTCAGCGCCGTCGGGAGCGAAGTGACCGGCTTCAAGGTCGGCGACACCGTCGGCGTCGGCTGCCTGGTCGACAGCTGCCAGCACTGCGCTTCCTGCGGCGAGGGGCTGGAGCAGTTCTGCGAGAACGGTTTCACCGGCACCTACAACGGCAAGACGCCGGACGCGCCCGGCCATACGTTGGGCGGCTACTCGCAGCGGATCGTGGTCAGTGACCGCTTCGTGCTGAAGATCCACCATCCGGAAGACCAGCTCGCCGCCGTCGCGCCACTGCTGTGCGCGGGCATCACCACCTATTCGCCGCTGCGCCACTGGGGTGCCGGTCCCGGCAAGAAGGTGGGCGTCGTCGGCATCGGTGGGCTGGGCCACATGGGCATCAAGCTGGCCCACGCGATGGGCGCGCACACGGTCGCCTTCACCACGTCCGAATCCAAGCGGCAGGACGCGCTGGACCTGGGCGCCGACGAGGTGGTGATCTCGAAGAATCCGGACGACATGGCCAAGCATGCGGGAAGCTTCGACTTCATCCTCAACACCGTGGCGGCCAGCCACGACCTGGACGCCTACACGCGGCTGCTCAAGCGCGACGGCACGCTGTGCCTGGTGGGCGTGCCCGAGCACGCGCATCCGAGCCCGAGCGTGGGAACGCTTATCTTCGGGCGTCGCTCGATCGCCGGCTCGCTGATCGGCGGCATCGCCGAGACGCAGGAGATGCTCGACTTCTGTGCCGAACACGGCATCGTGGCCGACATCGAGATGATCCCCGCGCGGCAGATCAACGAGGCCTACGACCGCATGCAGCGTAGCGACGTGAAGTACCGCTTCGTGATCGACAACGCTTCGCTGGGCGCGTAGGCGCGGACGCGGCCGTCGCCCGCGTGCGGACGGCCCCGGAGTTCGTCATGCGCTCGTGGACGCGCAGCCGCAGCCCGGCTGCGCGCGTATCGGCGATATCAATGCCACGGTTGCTTCCACATCGGCGCTCGATACGCCGGTTCGTGCATGCACCTGCCGGTGGTCGCGTGGCGTGATCCGGGAACGGATAGCCGCATCCATGCACGGCGACACGGTGCGCCTTTTCCATTGCCGTTACACTGTCCGGCAGCAAACCGAGCTCGACGCGGGCCGATCCACTCCCGGATGCCGTTCCTGCCGTTGGGCTCATCAAGAACAATGATGCCGTTGCACAACTGTCTTGTAAGGATGTCCCCGATGCGCCGCCCGGAATTCGATCCGCACGGAAGCGCGCGCGAAAGCACGGGAAAGCGTGCGCTCGCGCGTGGCGCCATTGCGATGACCCTGCTGGCCTTGTCGACGCGCGCGGCCTGCGCCGTGGCGCTGCCGACCGACCTGAGCGACCTCACGCTGGAGGATTTGGGCAGGGTAGTCATCTCCTCGGTGGCCAAGGCCCCCGAGCCGCTGGCCAAGGCGCCCGCGGCGGTCTACGTGATCAGCCACGACGACATCATGCGATCGGGCGCCAGGAGCGTGCCCGACATCCTGCGGCTGGCGCCCAACCTGGAAGTGTTCCAGACCAGCCCGAGCAACTACGTCGTCACCGCTCGCGGCTTCAGCGGCAACAACACCGCGCAGAATTTCCCGAACAAGCTGCTGGTGCTTATCGACGGGCGCAGCGTGTACTCGCCGATCTTCTCGGGCATGTACTGGGATGACCAGTTCGTGCTCCCGGAGAACATCGAACGCATCGAAGTCATCAGCGGCCCGGGTGGCGCCTTGTGGGGCGCCAACGCGGTCAACGGTGTGATCAACATCATCACGCGCAATACCAGCGAGGCCGACGGCGGCCTGCTCGCCGTGCGCGTGGGCAACCTGGAGAGCAGCGCGGCCGTCCAGTACGGCGGCGCCCTGGGCAAGGATGCGCACTACCGCGTCTATGCCCGCGACGTGCGCCGCCGCGAACTGGACAACGCCTCGGGCCGGCCGGCACGCAACGGCTGGAACAATCCCCAGGTCGGCTTCCGCGTGGACTGGCAAGGCAGCCCCGACGATGCCTTGATGCTGCAGGGTGACCTGCACGACGGCCGCACCGACCAGCCCGGCGGGTCGGACGCGCGCAGCACCGAGGCCGACGTGCTGGCGCGCTGGCAACACACCATCAGCGGCACCTCGAGCTTCCAGCTGCAGACCTATTACGACCACGTGCATCGCCGCAGCAGCAACGACGGTGGCAGCGGCTTTGCGCTGGATACGCTGGACGTGGAGATCCAGCACGGTCTTGCCGTGGGCAAGCGCCACCAGTTGCTGTGGGGCCTGGGCGACCGGATCTACCGCTACGACATCACGCCGCGCATCGCCGTGGCCAGTTCGCTGCTGTGGGATCCGGCGCGCAACACGCAGAACCTGGCCAACGCTTTCGTTCAGGACCAGGTGACGCTCACTCCCGACACCCAGCTTACGTTGGGCCTCAAGGCCGAGGACGACCCGTATTCGGGCGTGTCGGTGCTGCCCAACCTCAGGCTTTCGTGGACGCCCGGCCAGAACACGCTGCTGTGGGCCGGAGCCTCGCGCGCGGTGCGCACGCCGACGCCGTTCGACGTGGATGTCAGGGAAAAGCTGGGCCCGGTCCTGTTCCTGACCGGCAACCCGGTGTTCAAGCGCGAGAAGCTCACCGCGTATGAAGCGGGCTGGCGCGGGCAGGTCGCTACCCGCGCGACCCTTTCGGTGTCGCTGTACTACAACGTCTACGACGACCTCAGGACGATCGAACTCTCGCCCACGGGATTGCCGCTGATCTGGGGCAACGGCATGAAAGGCCACACCTACGGCGTGGAGGCCTGGGGCAGCTACGCGATCAGCGACTGGTGGCAGCTGGGAGCCGGCTTCGATGCGCAGCGCCAGCATCTGGGCTTCAAGCCGGGCGCCAGCGGCTTGCTTGGCGTGGCGCAGGCGGGCGACGATCCCGAGTACCAGGGTTTCCTCCGCTCCATGATGAACCTCTCCGACAGCTGGACGCTTTACGCCGACCTGCGCGGCGTCGATGCCTTGCCCGATCCGAAGGTGCCCGGTTACATGGAACTGGACCTGCGGATTGGCTGGCTCGTGAACGACAAGCTCGAGCTTTCGCTCTCCGGCTCGAACCTGTTGCATGCGTGGCACCAGGAGTATCCCGCTGGCGATCGCATCGGTCGCGGCGTGTCGCTCGACGCACGCCTTAACTTCTGACGTTGCCGGGCGCCCAGGAGATGCCGATTCGCACCCGCCATAGCCCGTCC
This sequence comes from Frateuria sp. GZRe14, assembly GCF_051900395.1. Lineage (NCBI taxonomy): Bacteria > Pseudomonadati > Pseudomonadota > Gammaproteobacteria > Lysobacterales > Rhodanobacteraceae > Frateuria > Frateuria sp. GZRe14. The sequence continues at coordinate 1,455,982 of NZ_JBHZGJ010000001.1, forward strand.
GGTTCCCCGCGCGCCCGCACGGCGGGACTGCTCGCCCGTCTCGGTGGCGTGCGAATGCGCGCGCCTGCCTGCCTGCTTGCGGTCCTGCTGGCGTGCGCGACCTGCGAGGCCTCGCCGCAGCCCGGCGCGGGCGCGCAGCCGGACGTCTCGCTCGAGTACGCGGTCAAGGCGACCTATCTCTACAAGCTGGCGCCGTTCGTCAACTGGCCGCCCACCACGTTCGAGGCGGCGGACCAACCCTTCCGCATCTGCGTGGCCGGCGAAGACCCGTTCGACGACTATCTTCAGCACGCCGTCGCCGGGCGCAGCCTGGGTACGCACCCGTTCGAGGTCCGCCGGCTCGAAACGCTCACGTCTGACACGCAATGCCAGATCGTGTTCATCAGCCACCTCTCGACGCAAAGCATCCAGCAGGCGCTCGATGCCGTCAGCGGCAAACCGGTGCTTACCGTGGTCGACTCGACCGAGCCGCACCAGGGCGGCGGCATCGTCCACTTCGTCATCGACCGCGGCCGGGTGCGGTTCGTCATCGACACCGGTGCGGCCGCGCGCAACCACATCACCATCAGCTCCAAGCTGCTCAACCTCGCCCTGGCAGTGAGGGAGGCGTCGTGAAAAGGCGGGTCATCGGCCAGCCTTTCGCGTTCAGGCCGGTGATGTCGCTGGTCGCCGCGGGCTTGCTGCTGTTCGCCGGCGCGCTCGCGGCGGGTTACCAGTACCACTCCGCGCACACGGAGCATCGCCGCCAGCTCACCGTACAGGCCAAGATCCTGGCCGCCAGCGTCACCGCGGCGATCGCGTTCAACGATCGCGCCACCGCGCAGGAATACGTCAATGCGCTGATGCTCGATCCACGTCTGGACGCCGCAGCGGTCTACAACGAGGCGCATCGCCAGGTCGCCGGTTTCCAGCGTCCCGGTAGCGAGCCGATTGCGGACAGCCTGGCCAACGGCGGGCGGCTGCCGCACGACCACATGGTGGTGGCCGTGCCCGCGCAGCAGGGCACCACCACCGTGGGCAGCGTGTACCTGCGTGCCGCCGAAACACCGCTGATCATGCAGCTGGCACGCTACAGCGGCGTGGCGCTGCTGACCCTCATGGCCGTGCTGATGCTGTCCGCGCTGGCGGTCGCCCACCGCGTGCTCATGCGCGCCAATGCGGCGCTGCAGCGACGCGCGCGCGAGCTGGCCAAGGCCAACGAACGACTCAGTGCCGAGATGGAACATCGCGCGCGCACCGAGGAAGCGTTGCGGCAGAGCCAGAAAATGGAGGCCATCGGCCAGCTCTCCGGCGGCATCGCGCACGACTTCAACAACCTGCTGATGATCATCCGCGGCAGCCTGGCCCGGCTCAACAAGCATCTGCAGCAGAACGACCCCACAACCGAGCGCGAGCTGCAGCTCGAGCGCGCCGGTGTCGCCGCCGGCGCGGAATCACCGGCCATCCCGGCGCGGGACCTCAAGCTGTTCGAGGAGCGCCAGACGCGCCATCGCCAGATCCAGCGCTATCTCGACATGGCGCAGGACGGTATCGACCGCGCCGCCAGCCTGACCCAGCGCTTGCTCACCTTCGCGCGTCGCCAGCCGCTGTCGCCCAAGTCGCTGCGGCTGGATGCGCTGATCCGCAGCATCCAGCCGTTGCTGGACCATTCGGTCGGCGCCAGCTGGATGATCGATTACCGGCTCGATTCGCAGTGGGCCGTGCTGTGCGATTCCAACCAGATGGAGAACGCCATCCTCAACCTGGTGATCAACGCGCGCGACGCGATGCCCGACGGCGGGCAGATCTCCATCTGCACCGACGACATGCGCGTGGATGCCGAACATCCGATGGCCGGGCTCGATGCAGGTGAATACGTGCACCTGCGTGTGGTCGACAGCGGCGTGGGCATGAGCGAAGACGTGCGCAACAAGGCGTTCGACCCGTTCTTCACCACCAAGCCGGTGGGCAAGGGCACCGGACTTGGCCTGAGCACCATCCTGGGCTACGTCGAGCAATCCGACGGCGTCGCCAGCATCGAGAGCCGCCCCGGTCGCGGCACCACGATCCACATCATCCTTCCCCGCGCGCCCCGCGAAACCCTCCCCGAGGAAGCGTAATGCCTTCTGCCGACACCACTACCCACATCCTGCTGGTCGAAGACGAAGCATTCCTGCGCGAACTGGTCATGGAAGGCCTGCAGGACGCCGGCTTCAACGTGCTCGAGGCCAGCGACGGCACCACCGGTGTGCAGGCCCTGAAGTCGGACCAGCGCATCGACGTGCTGCTGAGCGACATCAAGCTCCCGGACATCGACGGCTACCAGGTCGCCGAAGCGGCGCGCACCCTTCGACCGGGCCTGAAAGTCATCCTGATGACCGGCTACGCCCCTTCGCCGCTGCCGCCCACGCTGCAGTCGGTGGTCTATCGCGTGCTGCAGAAGCCGTTCTCGCTGGAAACCCTGCCGGGGATGGTGAACGCCGCCCTGGAGGCCTGAGCGCGGCGCGGCGGAAGTCCGCGGAGTCAGTCCATCATGGCCCGGGCCGGCGCGTAAGACCGGGCAAGCAGCACGGCCACGTCGCGCAGACCGGTGTGTAGGACCGGCGTGTTCGAAACCCACCGCCACTTCACCGCTGGCCTACATGTCCTTGACTCCCGATCCACCATGTTGGCGGGTGCAAGTCCAGCGACACCTGCCGGCAGGAAGGGCAGGGGGAGCTGCGGCGGACCTGGAGGAGGCCGGAACACCATGCGCACCTTCTGGACAACATCAGCCACGCCTGCCGAAGGCGTGATGGTCCGATGATCCAATCGCAGGCTCAGTCGAGCGCAACGAGCCATTCGTCCACTCCCGCCAGCGACGGCCCGGCGGCGGGCGTTCCGGGCCTGGACATCCTCCAGCAGGTCATCGATGCCAGCCCGGCGATGATCCAGGTCGCCGACCGCGATTACCGTTTCCTGGCGATCAACCGGACCAGCGCCGACGAGTTCGAGCGCATTTTCGGGGTGCGGCCCCGGCGCGGCGACTCCATGCTCGACCTGCTCGGTGACCGGCCGCGCGAGCAGGGCGAAGTCAGGGCCGTGTGGAGCCGCGCGCTTGCCGGCGAGTCGTTCCGCCAGACCGGCGAGTACGGCGACGCCCGGCGCGGCCGGCGCAGCTACGAGATGAGCTTCTTCCCGCTGCGCGACGCGCGCGGGCAGCAGGTCGGCGCCTTCCAGTTCGTCCACGAGACCACCGGCGCGATGCAGGTACGCGATCCGGTCGACGGGGGCGGACTGCATCGGGCCGGCGGCGCGACCGCGGCGGCGCTGCAGGACCGGCCCTACCGCGACCTGTTCGCGCGCATCCGCGAGGGCTTCTTCATTGCCGAGGTGGTGCGCGACGGGGCGGGCCAGGTCATCGATTTCGTTTTCCTGGAAGTCAACGAGGCGTTCACCGCACAGACCGGCCGTGCGGCACAGGCGGTCGTGGGCCGTCCGGTCAGCGAGGTGGTGCCGGGGTTCCCGTTCAGCGTCATCCAGCTCTACGGCAAGGTAGTCGACGAGGGCGTTCCGGCGGCGTTCGAAGTCGAGGTGCCCGCGCTGCAACTGCGCACGTTCGAGGCCCGTGCCCATCCGCTCGGAGGACAGTGCTTCGCCGTGCTGTTCCTGGACATCACCGAGCGCAAGCGCATGGAACAGGCGTTGGAGAACAGCCGCACCTCGCTCGCGACCATCGTCGACTCGGTCGACCAGATCATCTGGACCGCCCGGCCCGATGGCTACCACGAGTTCTTCAATCGCCGCTGGTACGAATTCACCGGCGCCACGCCGGGAACCACCGAAGGCGACGGATGGGCCTACCTGTTCCATCCAGACGACCGCGAGCGAACCTTCGAACGCTGGCGGCACAGCCTGGCCACCGGCGAGCCCTACGAGATCGAATACCGCCTGCGCCACCACACGGGGGTCTACCGCTGGGTACTCGGCCGCGCGCATCCGGTACGCAATGACAGTGGGCAGATCCTGCACTGGATGGGCACCTGCACCGACATCCACGAGCAGAAGGCTTCCGCCGAGCAGCTGGAGCTGGCCGGCAAGGAGCTGGGCCACCGTATCAAGAACATATTCGCGGTGGTTTCCGGCCTGGTCGCGCTGACGGTCCGGCGATTCCCCGGAAGCCGCGCCTTCGCCGACGAACTGCTCGCCCGCCTTCTCGCCCTGGACGAGGCCCACGACTATGCCCGCCCGCAGGGAGCCGACGCCGGGCCGGTGGAGAAGGAGGCCACGGTGCTGGGCCTCACTCGGCGCCTGCTCAGGCCCTATGCCCTGGAGGGATACGACCGCATCGAGGTGACCGGGGATGACCTGGCACTCGATGCGCGCGCGCTCACGCCGCTGTCCCTGGCAATCCACGAATTGGCTACCAACGCGGCCAAATACGGGGCGTTTGCCGTGCCCGACGGCAAGGTGCGTATCTGGGGCGAGCGCTCCGTTGACCGCTTCGCGCTGAACTGGCGCGAGCAGGGCGGGCCTCCCGTGCAGGAACCGGAGCGGACCGGCTTCGGCAGCCGGCTGGTTGACCTGACGCTGCGCGAGCAGTTGGCCGGAGAGCTGACCCGCATCTGGCATCCCGAGGGACTCGAGATACGCGTGTCCGTGCCGATCGACCGGCTCGCGGGCGATCAAGCGTAGACCGCACTATCCAGGGCAACAGCATCGAACCAAAGGGGGGCGCGAAGCTCGCGGGGCGATGTCCTGCCATGCCGTCTCCGGCCCGATGAACGCCTGTCCCGCGAACGCGGCATGACTTCAGGCCCATGCACTAGTGCGAACTTCGCACTAACCTTCACAGCAACCCAAGTGGCAGTGCAGGCAAGCGTGTGGACGATCGGGTCGGCCATCTGAAGAAATTCCAGAAGGAGCTCTCCGCCGGCACCGTTTCGCTGGTGCTGCTGGCGGTGCTGGGGCAATCGAGGCAGCCGCTTTACGGCTATCAGATCGCCAAGCGGCTGGAAGAGCTGGGCGAGGGCGTGCTGGCAGGCAAGCAGAGCGCGCTCTACCCGGTGCTGCGCAACCTGGAGGCGGCCGGGTTGCTGGCCAGCGAAGTGGAGCCTTCGGTGAGCGGCCCGCCGCGCCGCTATTACCGCGTTACCAAGCCGGGGCGGGACGTGCTGCGCGAATGGGTCGCGGCCTGGAACGCCACGCGTGATTCCGTCGACAAGGTCCTTCAAGGAGAGGTGTGATGAACGCACCGCGCACGATCAACGAATATCTCGACCAACTGCGCGCCGCGCTGCGCGGCGCCGACCCGGCACTGGTGCAGGATGCGCTCTACGACGCCGAGGAACACCTGCGCGCCGAGCTGGCCGAACAGCCGGGCCGCAGCGAGGCGGACATGCTGGCCCACGTGGTCGGGAGCTACGGCGCACCGGAAGAGGTGGCCGAGCTCTACCGTGACCAGGAAATCAAAATCCAGCGCGCGTTGCGACCGCCGCTGCAGCCCAGGCGCCGCTCGCTGGCGGGGCGCTTCTTCGGCGTGGCGGCCGACCCTCGCACTTATGGCGCGCTGTTCTACATGGTGCTGGCGCTGGCCACGGGCATCTTCTATTTCACCTGGGCGGTCACCGGCGTGTCGCTGTCGGCCGGGCTGTCGGTGCTGATCGTCGGCTTGCCGTTCATCGTGCTGTTCTTCGGCTCGGTGCGGGTGCTCTCGCTGGTGGAGGGCCGGATCGTGGAGGCCATGCTGGGTGCGCGCATGCCACGGCGTCCGCCCTATCCGACGCGCGAGCTGACCCTGATGAAGCGCATCGGCGCCATGTTCACCGACGCGCGCACCTGGACCACGTTGCTGTACATGCTGCTGATGCTGCCGCTGGGTATCGTCTACTTCACCATTGCGGTGACGCTGATCTCGGTGGCGGTGGGCTTCATCGGCGCGCCGATCGCCTGGGCGTTCGCGCCGAGCTGGATCTCGGACGTGTACGTCAACGACCAGCCGGTCATCAACTGGGGCTTCGGCCAGCACGTGCCGGGCTGGGGCGACGCGATCGCGCTGTGCGTGCTGGGCGTGCTGCTGCTGTTCGCCACGCTGCACCTGGCGCGTGGCCTGGGCCGAATGCATGGGCAGGTCGCGCGGCACCTGCTGGTGCGCGGCTGAGCGTTGGTAGCAGGGTGGGCTTCGGCCCACCAGCGGGGCTCGCGGCAAGGCGTCTGGCGGGCTGAAGGCGCCCCGCGAGCCTGGTGAAGGTCAGAAATCCTCGCCGTCGACGATTTCCAGGCCCGCGTCCAGTCGGCGGGCTTCGGCTTCGGCGACCACCCGCACCGCATCGGCGCGCATGTCGTCCGGTGCGTCGACCTCGACCATGAAGACTTTGCCCTCGCTGTCGTCGACGAGGTTGGCCGAGCTGGAATCGTCGCGCACGCCCAGCATGAAGTCCTCGATCTCCTCGACGTGTTCGATGCCGTCGATGCCGTGCAGCACGGTGATGATCGAATCGGCGGCGTCACGGTTGCCGATGAGGCGCAGGCGGATCATGGACATGACTGGCTCCAGATGGGGCGGTTGCAAAAATGCTGGAGTGCCCCATGTATGCGTCGGGTGATTGCCAGGCCGTACCATGGGCTCTTTTCGCGACCGCCCAGCCCATGCCCAAGACCTACGATCGCGCCTATTTCGACAAGTGGTACCGCGACCCGCGCCACGCCGTCGCCTCGATCGCCGAACTCAGGCGAAAGGTGGCGCTGGCGGTCGCACAGGCGGAGTACTACCTGGGTCGCCCGCTGCGCAACGTGCTCGATGTCGGCTGCGGTGAGGCACCGTGGCGCGCGCCGCTGCGCGCACTGCGGCCGGGCGTGGAATACCGCGGACTGGACGCGAGCGCCTACGTGGTGGCCCGCTACGGGCGCAGCCGCAACGTCGGGCTGGCAAGTTTCGGCCAACTCGAGCACCTGCGCTTCGACAGCCGCTTCGACCTGATCGTGTGCACCGACGTGCTGCATTATCTCAGGCCCGGCGAGATCCGCGCCGGCCTGGCCGGCATCGGCGAGATGCTCGAGGGCGTGGCGTTCCTGGAGGTTTTCACCAGCCGCGACGACGTCGTCGGTGACCGCGAAGGGTTCCTGTCGCGGCCGCCCGCTTGGTACCTTCGCGAGTTCGCGCAGGCGGGCCTGATGCCGTGTGGCTCGCATTGCTACCTGGGGCCGCGGCTGGAGCGTCACGTGGCGGCGCTCGAGCGTGCAAGGGTCGCAGGCTAGGCATTCACGGCGCGGATGGAGGCGGGTCGCATAATCCGCCGTCTGCCGCCGCGGGTGCAGGTTGTTTTGGTTCGAGAGGTCAGTCATGTCGACAGGTGAGGAAAACTACAGCCGGATGGTGCAGGCGCTGGACACGCTTGCCATGGTTTTCCTCGATCCGCAGGGTCGGATCGCCAGCTGGAACGCAGGTGCCGAACGCATTTTCGGCTACGCCGCCGCCGACATCGTCGGCCAGCCTTTCGAGTCGCTGCAAACCCCGGAGAGCTGTGCGGCGGGCTTGCCGGAGCAGGCCCTTAAGGCGGCAAGGGATGACGGACGCGACGAGGAAACCGGTTGGCACCAGGGCAAGCACGGCCAGCGGGTGTGGGCGCGAACCATCCTGGAGGCCGTGCGTGACAGGGCGGGCAAGCTGGAGGGCTACGCCTACCTGGTCCGCGACATTCCCTGGCCGCACCAGTCCGACGACATGCTTGGCAGCAACGAGCAGCAGTTCAGCCTGCTCGTGCAGGGCGTGCGCGACTACGCCATCTACCTGCTCGACCCGGACGGTCATGTGGCCAGCTGGAATGCCGGCGCCCAGCGCATCAAGGGTTATCGCGCCGACGAGGTGCTGGGCAAGCACTTCAGCCATTTCTACGCGGACGAGGACGCCAAGGCCGGAAAGCCCGCCCGCAACCTCGCCGTCGCGCGCACGCAGGGCGTGTACGAGGGCGAGGGTTGGCGCCGGCGCAAGGATGGCTCGCTGTTCTTCGCGCATGTGGTGATCGACCGCCTGACCGACGACACGGGCCGGGTCGTGGGCTTTGCCAAGATCACCCGCGACGTGACCGAGAAGAAGCGGGCCGAAGAGGAACTGGCGGTCGCGCGCGAGGCGCTGTTCCAGTCGCAGAAATCCGAATCCATCGGCCAGCTCACCGGTGGCGTGGCGCACGACTTCAACAACTTGTTGATGGCGGTGATGGGCAACCTGGAGTTATTGCGCAAATGGTTGCCGCCGGCCGCGCGCCCGCAGCAGCTGCTGGACAACGCGATGGCCGGCGCGCAGCGTGGCGCGGCATTGACCCAGCGCATGCTCGCCTTCGCGCGGCGCCAGGAACTGCATCCGCGGCCGGTCGACGTGCCGCTGCTGGTGCATGGCATGGCGGACCTGATCCGACGCTCGCTGGGGCCGGAAATCCGCATCGGCACCAGTTTCCCGCTGCAGCTCCCGCGGATATTGATCGACCCCAACCAGCTGGAACTGGCGCTGCTCAACCTGGCCGTCAACGGCCGCGATGCCATGCCGCAAGGCGGCCGGCTGGAGATCGGGGCGCGCAGCGAGTGGGCCGGCGAGGGCCACTCGACCGCGCTGCCGCACGGCGAATACGTCTGCCTGTGGGTGGCCGACGAGGGCCACGGCATGGATCCGGACACCGTCCGGCGCGCCACGGAGCCGTTCTTCACCACCAAGGGCGTGGGCAAGGGCACCGGCCTGGGCCTGTCGATGGCCTATGGCCTGGCCGAGCAATCGGGCGGGCGCCTGCTGCTGCAGAGTCAGCCGGGCAGGGGCACCACGGTGGAAATCTGGTTGCCGGTCGCCGCCGCGACGTCCGACGCGACCGCGGTCGCCGAGGCGAGCGAGGACATCGATGCCCCGATGCATGCGGGCGAGCCGCTGAGCCTGCTGGTCGTGGACGACGACGAGCTCGTGCTGCTGAGCACGATGGCGATGGCCGAGGATCTCGGTCACGCCGTCCATGCCGTGCGTTCGGCCGAGGAGGCACTGGCGTACGTCGATGCCAAGGGCGAGGTCGACGTAGTCATCACGGACCAGGCGATGCCCGGCATCACCGGCATCCGGCTGGCCAAGCTCCTGCGCGATCGCGATCCGGGCCTGCCGATCGTGCTTGCTTCCGGCTATGCCGAGCTTCCCGGGGCGCCCGCCATGGAACTGGTGCGGCTGGGCAAACCCTTCACCAGGCGCGAACTGCATCGGGCCATCGCCGATGCCGCCGGCCAGCTCGGCGTGGCGGAAAGGGCTGGCTGAGCATTTTGCAGGCGTGATCGGCGGGCTTCGCGCCGCATCCTTCCGGGAACCTCACGTCCCCATGTCCCGCCTGCGCTAAAGTGCCCTGGCTGGTCGCAGGAACGAGGTGGTTTGCCATGCAGCACCGCGCGGATCCGTTCTCCACGCAGGCGTGCGCCGGAATGCCGTTTGGCAGCGAGGAGCGCCTGGAGCTGGCGACGCGCGCGGCCAAGCTGGGCATCTGGGACTGGAACCTGCTCGACAACACGTTCGTCTATTCCCCCCGCGCCCGCGAGATCTGCGGCTTGCCGCCGGGCGACGAACCGTTGCGCCTGGAACAGCTGCAGGCACGCACCCATCCGGACGACCTGCCGCGCACGCATGGCATGTTGCTGCGCGCGCTCGATCCACAGATCCGCGAGCGCGTGCCCTTCGAATACCGCGTGGTGCACGATGACGGCGAGGTACGCTGGGTGATCGCGCATGGCCAGGCGTTGTTCGCGCCCGTCGATGGCGAGGTCCGCGCGGTGCGCTACATCGGCACGTTGCAGGACGTCAGCGAGTGGCGCCAGCTGCGTGCGGCGCTGGAAACCAGCCAGGCGCGGCTGCACCTGGCCATCGAAGCCGGGCGCATGGCGGTGTGGGAAGCGGACCTGCGCAACGAGACGCTCGTCGGCTCGCCCGAACTCAACCGCCTGCTCGGCTTTCCCGAGGACGCCACGCCCACGATGGAGCAGATTCGCGCCGGCTACCCCGCTGGCGAACGCGAGCGTCTGCAGGCGTGCATGGTCGATGCGCTGGCCCATGGCGAGCGCTTCATCGAGACAGAGTTTCGCTATGTCTGCCCCGGTGGCGAAGGGCGCGCGCTGCTGCTGCGTGCCGAGATCCACGCGCAGGACGGCCAGCCGGCGAAGGCGATGGGCGTGCTGATGGACGTCACCGACCGCCGCCGCGCCGAGGATGCGCTGCGCGCCAGCGAAGCGCGGCTGAAACTCGCCCAGCGGGTGGGCAAGATCGGCGTATGGGACTGGGAGCTGCCGTCGGGCGACGCCAGCTGGTCGCGCGAGATGTACGTGCTGTTCGGGCTTGACCCGGACGCGGGGATCACGCCCGAAGAGGCCTGGCTTGCCACCGTGTACGAGGAAGACCGCGTGGCCGTCGACGAGGCGGTCCGCCGCAGCACCGAAAGCGGCCAGCCGCTGGACATCGAATTCCGCATCCGCACCCACGGCGAGACCCGCTGGATCCTCTCCAAGGGCACGCCCGTCATCGGTTCCGATGGCGGGCGCCGGATGATCGGCGTCAACCAGGACGTCACCGGCGCGCACCGCGAGCGGACCGCGCTGGAGGATCGCAACCGTGCGCTGCAGGAGGCGGCGCTGCGGATCGGGCGCGAGCGCGAGCGGGTGTTCGAGCTCAGCCGCGACCTGTTCGCGGTGGCCGGGTTCGACGGCTACTTCAAGGTCATCAATCCCTCCTGGACCCGCATCCTGGGCTACGACAGCGAGACCCTGCTCGCGCGGCCTTTCCTGGATTTCATCCATCCGGAGGACCGGGCCACCGCCGATGCCGTGCTGGCATGCCTGCGCCGCGGGCACGTGGCTCCGCCGTTCGAGAACCGTATGCGGTGCGAGCACGGCGGCTGGCGCTGGATCGCCTGGACCGCAGTGGCCGAGCATGACCGCATCTACGCGGTCGGGCGCGACGTCACCCAGGAGAAGCTCGCCGCGCACGAACTGGAGGCGGCCAACCGCCAGTTGCGCAACCAGATCGAAGGCCGCGAGCGGGTCGAGGCGACGTTGCGCCAGATGCAGCGGCTGGAGGCGGTCGGCCAGCTCACCTCCGGCGTGGCGCACGACTTCAACAACCTGCTCACCATCGTGCTGGGCAACCTCGACCTGATCGAAATGACGGTGGACGATCCCAAGGTGCGCCGGCGGCTGGACCTGATGCGCCAAGCCGCGCTGCGGGGCGCCACGCTGACCTCGCAGCTGCTCGCGTTCTCGCGCCGGCAGCGGCTGGAGCCCAAGGTGGTCGACTTGAACGGCACCGTCCAGGGCATGAGCGAGCTGCTCCGCAGCACCATGGGCGGCAGCGTTGCGGTGGCGGCACACCTGCAACCGGGTTTGTGGAGCGCGTTGGTCGATCCGACCCAGATCGAACTGGTGATCCTCAACCTCGCGATCAACGCACGCGACGCCATGCCGGTGGGCGGCAGCCTTGCCATCGAGACGGCCAATGCCTCGCTCACCGACGAGCCCCGAGTACCCGGCGAGCCGACGCCGGGCGACTACGTGGTCATTTCGGTCACCGATACCGGCACCGGCATGAGCGAGGAAGTGCGCGCGCACGCGTTCGAGCCGTTCTTCACCACCAAGGGCGTGGGCAAGGGGTCCGGGCTGGGCCTGGCACAGGTGCTCGGGTTTGCGCAGCAGTCCGGCGGCGGCGTGCGCATCGAGAGCCGGCCGGATGCCGGAACCACCGTGCGCGTCTACCTGCCGCGCGCGCAGGCAGGCGTGGCCGTGGAGCCGGCGATGGCCGACAACCACACCCACGCCGAGCCGCTGCCACAGCGCCGGTTCGCGCTGCTGGTCGATGACGACAGCGCGGTCCGCGACGTCACCGCCGCGCGGCTGCGCCAGCTCGGCTTCGAGGTGCTGGAGGCCGGGTCTGGCGGCGCGGCGCTGGATCTGCTGGACCGTTCGGCGCAGGTGGACCTGCTGGTGGCGGACTTCGCCATGCCCGGCATGAACGGCGTGGAGGTTGCCCAGCAGGCCCGCGCACGCCGGCCCGAACTGCCCGTGCTGTTCGTTACCGGCTATGCCGACCAGACCGCATTGGCGGGCGTCGGCGAGGAGCGGGTGGTGCAGAAACCGTTCCGCGACGACGAGCTGGAACGCAAGGTACTGGCGGTAGTGGGCGCGTGACCTGCGCCGTCCCTTGCCGGGGCTCGAGAGCTTCCGCAAGGGCAAGCTTCGGGACGGTAGGAATCCGCAGCTCGCATGCCTACCATGCAAGGGGTGTCCCCTCGCAAAGGTGCTCCTGTGAACCGATCGCTCGCCTACGCCATCGCCGCGGCCTTGCTCGCGCCCGCGCTCGCCAGCCCCGCATGGTCCACCGACCTGCCGACGTTCGACCCGCACCGCCTGTCGCAGGAGGTCAGGACTCTCTCCTCCGACGCCTTCGAAGGGCGCGGCCCGGCCACGGCGGGCGAAACGAAGACGGTCGACTACGTGGTCGCGCGGTTCAAGGACGCCGGTCTTTCGCCGGGCGGCGCCATCGTCGACGGCAAGCGCACCTGGACCCAGCCGGTGCCGCTGGGCCGCTTCGAGATCGCCGGTACGCCCACGTTCTCGCTGAGCGAGGACGGCAAGGCCATGGCCCTGACCCAGGGCGAGCAGATCGCCGTGCGCGCGGCGATGGACGGCAGCCGCAAGGTCGACATCGAGAACGCGCCGCTGGTGTTCGTCGGCTACGGCGTCAAGGCACCCGAGCGCCACTGGGACGACTTCAAGGGCGTGGACCTCAAGGGCAAGATCGGCGTGGTGCTGGTCAACGATCCGGACTTCGAGACCGGCCGCGGCGACTTCGGCGGCAAGGCAATGACCTACTACGGCCGCTGGACCTACAAGTACGAGGAAGCCGCGCGCCAGGGCGCGCTGGGGATGCTGGTGGTGCACGAGACCGCACCGGCCTCCTACGGCTGGGCCACGGTGAAGAATTCCAACACCAACGTGCAGTTCGACATCGTGCGGGACAAGCCGGCCGCCGAGCACCCCACGCTGGAAGGCTGGATCCAGCACGACCTGGCGGTGCAGATGTTCAAGGCCGCGGGGCTGGATTTCGCCGCGCTCAAGAAGCGGGCGCAGAGGCGCGACTTCAAGCCGGTGACGCTCGATGGCGTGACCTTCTCGGCGCACTACGACGTCGACGCCAAGGTGATCACCTCGCAGAACATCGTCGGCCGCGTCGAGGGCGCCAAACGCCCGGACGAGACGGTGATCTACAGTGCGCACTGGGACCACCTGGGCGTGGGCGCGCCGGACGCCAAGGGCGACCGCATCTACAACGGCGCGGTCGACAACGCTACAGGCACCGCAGCGCTGATCGAGCTGGGACGCGCCTTTGCGCGTGCGCCGCGGCCCGAGCGTTCGGTCGTGTTCCTGGCGGTGACCGCCGAGGAAAAGGGCCTGCTGGGTTCGGAGTACTACGCCACGCATCCGCTGTACCCGGTCGGCAAGACCGTGGCCGACATCAACACCGACGCGCTCGACCCGAGCGGCCCCGCGCGCAACTTTTCCATTTCCGGCAACGCGAAGCTCGGGCTGCTCGATCGCCTGATCGCGCTGGCGAAGACCTACGGCATGAGCTACGCGCCCGATCCGCACCCGGAGGCAGGCAGCTTCTTCCGCTCCGATCATTTCTCCTTTGCGAAGCAGGGCATCCCGGCGATCTCGTTCGAATCGGGCAACGACCTGGTCAAGGGCGGCAAGGCGGCGGGCGAGGCCGCGGGCAAGCTCTACAACCGCGAGCACTACCACCAGCCCTCGGACGAATGGCAGGCCAGCTGGACGTTCACCGGCATGGCGCACGACCTGCGGCTGCTTTACCAGCTCGGCTACCAGCTCGCCGGCTCGGACGCCTGGCCGGCTTGGTCGAAGGATTCGGAATTCCGCGCGGTGCGCGAGAAGACGGCCGACCAGCGCAAGTGAGGGCCGGGGGATCGCGCCCCCGTCCCGCCTGTCGGCGCCTTCCCCCGTAAACGGGGGAAGGCCCGCACTAGGGTGTGGCACCTCGCACACTGATCGACCGACGCCCGAGCACGCGCCCCTGTGCGTCGGTCGCCAACAGCCGATAGTCGCCCGGACGCAGGTAAAGGTCGCTGGCCGACGCGCCAAGGGTGGGACGCAACAGGCGGCCGGTCGGCCCCTGGCGCGGCGGTGGATCGAACACCAGCCGGTCGGCCGGGATTGCCGCATCCGTCTCGTTGGCGTAGCGCGCTTCGACCAGGCAGGGATAGTCGGATCGGCAGATTTCATCGCCATCCACCGGAACCGGCTTGCGCAGGCCGTCCAGCGCGAGCCAGGTCGGGCGGCCACGACGCAGCGTTTCGGGCGGAAACAACACGCTCACGTCGTAGCCGTCGCGCAGCGCCCACGGCTTGCCCTCCACATCGAGGAACACCATCGGTTGCACGGGTTTGAGCCGCGCCACCAACGCCGCGTAGTAGGGATGATCGTGTGTGGCATCCGGATGCGGCACCAGCATGGTCTGCTCGACCGTCAGCGGGTCGATGCCACTCAACGTGCGCAGGTGTTCGGCCATCGACTGGCCGCCGAGGTACTTGCCGCTTTCCTGGATATGCCCGTAGCCGGCGTCGACCACCAGTCGCGCCTTCGGGTTGGCCTTGAACACGCGCTCGTAGAGGTTGCGCGCCTGCGAGCGCTCGCGCGCATCGCCGCTGTCGCCGCCCTCGGCTTCGTAGGCCACCACGCGATAGCCAAGCCTGAGCGCGGTACGCACCATCTCCGCGCAGAGCGGTTCGTTCGTGTAGAAGCCGGTGCCCTCGACCGGCCAGCCGCGCGCCTGCAGCTTGTCGTCGCTGGAATAAAGGGTCTCGGCAGCGAAGGTATCGAATCCTTCCTCGCGCAGCCTTGCGAGCAGTTCGATGGTCAGCGTGCGGGTCAGCGGCACGTGGTGGATCTCGTTGAAGAAGACCGCCTGCCGGCCGCGTGCGAGCCTGGCGATCGCATCGATCGCCGGTTGCGCCCGCATACCCGGGCCGAGCGGCAGGGCATGGTCGCCGGGCAACTGCGTTTCCTGCACCGAGAAACTTGCGGCGGCGTTCGGGTAATCGCCGATATAGGTCTGGTACCAGGCCAGGTACTGGCCGAAGATCACCGGAAAGGCCGGGTTGCGGTCGCCCTCGAACATGGCCGAGAGCATGGTCTCGTAGCGCCCCAGCAGCGACTTGCGGCGATCGGCCTGGCGCATGATGCGGTCGGCCTTGTCCGCCGCTTCCATCTGCAGCGCGTACCAGCGCTCGGGTGTCATCGCCGGCTTGTCCTGCCTGGGCATGGCGATGGCCATGCCGATCGTGAGCAGCAGACAGGCGACGCAGGTGGCAAGGCGGCAGGAGGACATCGTCGGGGACTCCGTGCGTGTCGCAGAGTCTGTACCAAAAGCCGTCCCCATGTAGCGTCCTGGACAGGACGTCGTAGGGTCGGCTTCAGCCCATCATCGGCACGCAGAGGGTGGGGTGAAGTCCACCCTACGGAGTTGGCCGCACGCGGAACGCCAGGCTGATCCGCGGCCCCATGGCCGCGCGCTGCTTGGGAATGCCGTGGTCGTAATGGAACTGGCTGGCGTAGTCCATCAGCAGCAGGCTGCCGGCGGCCAGGTCAAGGTGCAGCACGCGCCGTGGCGGGCGCTTGGCGCGGATCACCATCTCGCGCGTGGCGCCCAGCGACAGCAGGGCGATCGGGTAGCCGCGCACCAGATCCTCCAGCTTGTCGTTGTGTGGCGCCACGCTGTCGTGCTCGTCGCGGTAGAGGTTCAACCCCACGCTGGTGAAAGGTGCATCGACTTCCGCGCGGACCGCCGCGAGCACTTCGTGCAGCGGCGCGGGCAGGGCGGGATCGGCCAGGTCGAAGTGCGCGCGCAGGCGCGGCACATCCACCTCGCGCTCGTACATCACGCGGCGACCGCCGCGCCAGGCAATACCCTCGAACAGCTGCGTGAACCACGCTTGCGCCGTTTCGGCCGGCACCACGTCCGGGGTGTAGGCGACCCGACCGCTGGCATCGTCGAAGAGCACCTGCGGGCCGGCGGCGAACAGCGAGAACGAGGCCATGGCGCCCTCACCCTTTCGGCGCGTTTTCCCGCGCGATGGCATGCTGGCGCGCCCGCCAGGTTTCGGTGGTCTGCGGCTTGACGAACAGCGAGGTCACCTCTTCGTGGCAGCTCTTGACCGCCTTCTCGATGCGGTTGATGCATTGCTCGATCTGCGGCGTGGTGAGCCGGTCCTCGAACTCGGCGCTCAAGGCCGCGACCACGGTGTGTGGGCCCATCTGCACGGTCAGCACGCCGTTGACGTGGCCTACGCCCGGATCGTTGGCGGCGATCTCCAGCAGCGATTCGCGCAGCCGCGGATGCGCCGGCTCACCAAGCAGCAGCCCCTTGCTCTCGCGCGCGAGCAGGCTCGCGGAGATCGCCAGCACGATCGCGATGCCGATCGAGGCTGCGCCGTCGAGCTCCGGCCTGTCGAACACGCGGGCGCACACCACGCCGGCGAGCGCGATCAGCAGGCCCAGAAGAGCGGCCGAATCTTCCAGCAGCACGGTGAAGGTGGTCGGGTCCTTACTCTTGCGGAAGGCTTCGAAGTAGCCCATCGATCCCTTGGCCGCACGAAACTCCCGCAGTGCCAGGTACCACGAACTCCCCTCGAACAGCATCGACACGCCCAGCACGATGTAGTTGATCCGCGGATCGGTCATGGGTTCGGGATGGCGCAGGTGGTTCACGCCTTCGAACAACGATACGCCCGCGCCCAGCGCGAACACCAGCAACGCGACGATGAAACTCCAGAAGTAGAGCTCGCGGCCATGGCCGAACGGATGCACGGCGTCCGGCGGCCGGGCCGCCTGGCGCATGCCGTAGAGCAGCAGCAGTTCGTTGGATGTGTCGACCAGCGAGTGCACGCCCTCGCTGAGCATCGCCGAACTGCCGGAAATGCCCGCCGCCACGAATTTGGCGATGGCGATGGCCAGGTTGCCGGCAAGCGCGGCGTACACGACCAGGCGCGAGTTGGACGAGGAGGAGGACATCGTCAGCTCTCCACGTAGCGTCGCTGGCACAGCTCGCAGAAGAAGCTGCGCCGGTTGGTCTTGCCAAGGTACGCGCGATGGAACTTCACGTGGTCGCGCGGGCAGATGCTTTTGTTGTGTGCCAGCCAGTGCTTGCGCAGCACGAACGCGCGCTTCCATTCGAGGAACTCGAAGCTGTACTGGCGCGCCTGCTCGACCAGCTCGCGCAGCTTGCGGGGCGGCAGCGCGCCGACGGTCGAGAGCGGGTGCGTGCGGATGCGGAACAGCACCTCGTTCTTGATGATGTTGCCCACGCCGGCGAAGACGTCCTGGTCGAGCAGCGCATCGCAGGCGAGCGTGTCCGGCATGGCGCGCAGGCGCTTGCGCGCGAGCGCCGGGTCCCAGTCATCGGACATCACGTCGGCGCGCCAGTCATAAAGATCGTCGAGGTCGCCATCCAGCAGGCGAACCGAGCAGCTGTAGAAGTTGAGCTCGCCCTCGTCGAACTGCAGGCTGAGCCTCGGGGCGGCGTCCTTGCGCTCGTTGATGCGGTAGCTGCCGAACATCAACAGGTGGATGCGGATGGTCACGTCGGGAAGCTCGATGAGCGTCTGCTTGCCGAAGCTGCGGAAGGCCACCACGGGCTCGCCGGCGAGCCGGGTCATGTCGATCTTGGCGTTGCCCTCGGCGCGGCGGATCCTGCACCCGGTGAAGGGTGCCAACTCTCCCCGCAGAATGACGATCGAAGGGCCCTCGGGCACGGATCACCTGTCGTGGCTGCCTTGGCGCATTCTGGGCGGGAAGGGGACACGTCCAGGTGAATGCGCCGCGGGCTCTCCTACAAAGAGCGGAGCATGCGCTGCAGTTCGATGGCGTTGCCTGTCGCGTGGCCCATTGCGGTGTTGTCGAAGATGCACCACGCCTGTGGTGCGCGCCGCAAGCGCCGGGCCACGCGTTCGAGCACCGGTGACGGGTAGGCGTCGTAGTACGTTCGCGGCGATCCATGCAGCCTGAAGTAGATGCGCTGGCGGTCGCCGCCGGGGAGCGCGGCGCGCGGCACGCGTGCCGGATCGGCCGCCACGCGCGAGACCGCCAGTTGGCGCAGTGCGTGGTCGACACTTCCGGTGAACCACGAGGCGTGGCGGGGCTCGCACGCCAGCGGCCCGTCGTGGTGTTCGCGCAGGTGCTCGAAGAAGGGGAGGGCGACTGCCGGGTCGAACACCAGGCTTGGCGGCAGCTGCAACAACAACCAGCCCAGCTTGTCGCCGAGTTCGCCAACCTGGTCCAGGAACGCGGTCACCAGCCCGTCGCAAGCCTGCAGTCGGCACTCGTGACTGATCGCCTTGGGCATCTTGGCGGCGAAGCGGAAGTGCGCCGGCACGCTGTCCGCCCATCGGCGCCAGGTCGCCGGGCGATGCGGGCGGTAGAAGCTGGAGTTGATCTCCGCGCAGTCGAACACCTGCGCGTAGCGCTCCAGCGTGCTGCCTTCGGTCGGAAACGCCGCGGCGTGCGCCTTGGGGATCGACCAGCCGGCGCAGCCGATGCGGATGGCGATCACGCCATCACCCACCGAAACCCGTCGCTTCCCGCGGGAGCCCGCGTGCGGGCCCCTGCGATTGGCGTACCGCCCGTGCAACGCTCAGCCCTTCGGCTTGCGGAACCGGTACATGAACTGGTCGGTGTGCCCGCGGATCGACTTGTCGAACACCTTGATGTCGTGCGGATCGGCCGGGTTGCGCAGCGCGTCGCTCTCACCGTCGAACACGAAGCCCGCCGATTCGGCCTGCTTCCGGACGATGGCCGGGTCGATGCGATGCAGCGTGTCGGTGTCGCGCATGCCCGAGCCGGCCGGCGCGACGTGGTCGATAACGATGAAGACGCCGCCGGGCTTGAGCACCTTGTAGACCTGTTTGTCGAGCACCACCGGATCGACGTTGCCCATGAACTTGTCCGGGTAGTCGTGGTAGTTCTGCGAGGTGAACACCACGTCGACCGATTCGGGCGCATCCAGCTTGGCGGCCGGCTGAGTCAGCATGCTGACGTTCGCGTAGTGCGGCTGTTGGGCGAGCTTGCGCAGGTTGGCCACGTCCGATTGCGACTCGGCGGCGTACTCGTTCGGCCAGAGCGCGTAGACGTGGCCCTTGGGTCCGACCACGCCGCTGAACACGCGGGTGAAATAGCCGCTGCCGGGAATCAGTTCCAGCACCTTGTCGCCCGGTTGGACCTCGGCGAAGGCCATCACCTGCGCGATCTTGCGGCGGGCGTCGTCGGCGCGGTCGGCCTGGCGACCCGGGTCGTTGATCGCCGCGGCGAGGTACGGCGGCTGTGCGTGTTGCGCGGCGGTCTGCGCGGCTGGTGCGGCGTGCACGGCCGGCAGGGCGATGGCGATCACGGCGGCGAGGACGAGCGTGCGCATGTCAGGCTCCTTCGGGGTTGGGTGTGCGATTGTGCGCCTGGCGCGGCGGCAGGATGGCCGTGACTTCTGGGGGAGGGCGCGGCCGTCCCACGCGGCGTTTCCCGATGGGCGGACACGCTGAAAGAGCCCGGCCGGGGCCAGGCTCGCCCGGTTTCGCCGATCCCGCTTCAGGCCTTCCCTGGCCCGGCCCGCATCCCTGCCCGTACGTCCGGGCTTGCGCTCAGTCGGCGCCACCCGAGGAGTTCGGCGTGGTCGAGGTCGGCGGCGGCATCGCCGTCGACGAGGCCGGTGGCATGGTGGCCGGGGGCGTCATCGCGGTGGATGCAGGGGGCGGTGTCATCGGCGTGGTCGGCTGGGTGGGCGTCATCGCCGGCGCGGTCGACGGGGCGGCTGCGCCCGGCTCGGCGTTGTCGTTGGTGCCGTGGTTGCAGGCGGCCAGCGCGAACGTGGAAGCCAGCAGCAGGCTCCAGCACAACAGGCGGGTCTTCATGGGCATGCTCCTCCGATAAATTCGGTCAGTGCGGCTGGGATACGGCGCGGGTGACTTCCTGCTGCAGCGAACGGGCGTCGGTGCGCTCCAGGTCCGCCAGCGAGACGATGCCGCAGAGGGCACCCTTGGCGTCGACCACCGGCACCCGCCGGATCTGCTGGCGTTCCATCAGCTTGGCGCAGTCCTGCAGGCTCGCGTCCTCCTTGATCACGATCGGCGGCGCGGTCATGCAGTCCTGCACGCGCACGTCCAGCGGATTGCGGCCGGCGGCGAGCGTGCGCACGACGATGTCGCGGTCGGTGATCACCCCGATCGGGTGGCGGTCCAGGTCGACTACCGGGATCTCGCCGACGTCCTCGTCGCGCATGGCGCGGGCGACTTCATCCAGCGGCGAGGTGGCCAGGCAGAATTTCGGATTGCGGGTCATCACGCGGTCGAGATCCATGGGTACTCCGGGCGGCGGCGAACGGGGACGGATGGATGTTCCTCGCGCCCGGTTGAATGCGGTGTGCGCGGACCATGAAGGGGGCGTTTAATGGCCGTCTTGCCGTTGCTCCTGTTCCTTTCCCGAAGGGAGCGGATCTGTCCTTCCCGCAGGCAGACGGACTGGGTGCGCGCGCTAGCTCAGCGCCGTCGGCTCATCGAACGGCAGTGGCGTGCCGCCTGCGCGAGCGAGTGCCGGCTCGGCGCGCACCAGCTGTTCCTTGTCGCCGTCCAGCACCACCAGGACGCGGCCGGCCTCGATCTCCTCCTCGAATTTGCGCCGCACCGGGTCGGGCACGGAGGCGCCTACCAGCGCACCGGTCCAGCCACCGGTCAGCGCGCCGGCGACGGTCAGCCCGGCCACGCCCGCCACGGTGATGCCCACGGGCGGGATCGCCACGGCCACCAGCCCGGCCAGCAGGCCGACCGCGCCACCGCCGACCACGCCGCGCAGCGCAGCAGGATAGAAATCGCTTCCGGCTTCCTTGTGCTGCTCCGGTGTCGCCTCGAGTTCAATGTCGGAGCGGGCGATCAGCGAGATGTCCTCCTCGGGCACGCCTGCGGCGCGCGCGGCCTGCATGACGGTCCTGGCGGCCTCGACATTGGGTGTGCTGAACACATGGCGGGTTTTCATGGCGCTCCTCGCGAAGGGAATGGCGGGCGCGGGGACGGCCCATCGTCATCCTTGTGGAGCGCGGGTTCGCGGGGCGTCGGCTGCGGGTGTCCATGGCGTGAGCGCGGCCGTACCATCGGGCCATGGAGCTTCCATTCCCGTCCGACGATCCGCCACCGGTTCGCCCCAGCGAACCCGATCCGGCCGACTGCTGCGGCGAGGGCTGCGTGCATTGCGTGCTCGATCGCTACGACGAGGCGCTGGAGCGCTACCGCGCCGCGCTCGCAGCCTGGCAGTCGCGCCATCCGGAGGTTCCTCGGCCCTGATGCGATGTCGCCCTGATGCCGACGTCGATCCTGTTAGTCTCCGGGCATGCCGTCGAACACCATGCCCGTGATGATCGCCGGCGCCGGTCCGACTGGACTGGCGGCCGCGTTGTTGCTTGCCCGACGCGGCGTTCCCGTGCGCATCGTCGACAAGGCGGCGGCGCCCAGCCTTCATTCCAAGGCATTGGCCGTCAATCCGCGCACGCAGGATCTGCTGGAAGACACCGGCGTGACCGCGCGCATGCTGGCCGAAGGCTGGGCCGTGCAGGGACTGTCGCTGCACCAGAGCGGGCACGAGGACGTCGCCGTGCCGGTCTCGCCCCTGCTCGACACCGAGCGCTCGCTGATCTCGCTGCCCCAGTCGCGCACGGAAGCCCTGCTGGCCGACGCGTTGCGGGCGCAGGGCGTCACCGTCGAGCGCGGGGTGAAACTCGACACGCTGGCGCAAGGCGAGGACGGCGTCACGATCCACCTGGTGCATGCCGACGGCAGCGTCGAACCCACGCAGGCGCCGCTGCTGTACGGCGCCGACGGCGCGCACAGCACGGTGCGCCAGGCACTTGGGCTGGCCTTCCCTGGCGACGAACTGCCCGAGCCCTGGCAACTGTGGGACCTGCACCTGGCGACGCCGCTTGACCCGGATCGGGTACATCTGTTCCTGCTGCCGGACGGCTTCCTGTTCGCGCTGCGCGTGCGCGAGGACATCTGGCGCGTTATCGGCAACAGCCGTGCGCCGTTGGACGCGCTGCCCCCCGGCACGGTGTGCGGTGACGTGCTGTGGCAGTCCCACTTCCACATCGCGCATCGCGTGGCCGAGCGTGCCGGCGTGGGACGCGTGCTGCTGGGTGGCGATGCGGCGCACATCCACTCGCCGCTTGGGGCGCGCGGCATGAATCTGGGGATCGAGGATGCCTACGTGTTCGCCGACTGCGCGGCCGACGCGCTCAATGGCCGCCTCTCGCGCCTGGCGAGCTACGCGCAGTTGCGACATCCGGTGCATCGGCAGGTGGTCCGGCGCGTGGGTGCACTGACCCATCTGATGCAGGGCCGCCCCTCGACCCTGCGCGAACTGCGCGACGTCCTGGTGCCGCGACTGGTGCGTTTCGGACCCGCGCGGCGCCAGTTCCTGCGTGTGGCCGGTGGCCTGGATCACCCCGTCCGCACGCGCGGATAGGGCGGGCAGTGTAGGGTGGACGCCAGCCCACCCGCGTTTCGCACGTGACGCCGGTGGGCCGCCTGCGCCGGCGACTGCAGCGATCGGACGTCCGAACGTGCACTGGCTCGCGTTTGCCATGCCGTTGCGTTGATCGCGCATCGGAGCGCCTGTAGATTCGTTCAGGCCATTCGCTCTCGGGGGAGTTCGTATGAAGAAGTTTGCATGGATAGCCGGCGGTGCCTTGCTGCTGGCCGCATGTGGGGGTTCGCAGGACACGCGCGTGCCAGTGGCGCTGGGCAACCTGGTGACGCCGGCCTCGGCGCCGTGGCTGCAGGTCGAGCAGGATCAACAGGACGTCGAGGTTCGCGGCCTGGAGGATTCACTCACGCTCAAGCCCACGCCGCCGGTGTCCGAGGTGCTGCAGGCGCGTCTGCGCCATGCGCTGGAGCCGGCCTATTTCACCGATCTGGTGGTGCATTGCGAGCAGGTCTTCGCCGAGATGCGCGTGGACACCGAGGCCACGCCGGCCAACGTCACGCTCGAGCTGGGCACGCACTGCGCCATCAATGCACGCGGCCTGGGTTCGGACAAGACCTATCACGTCTCGCCGTCCATGCCCGCGCCGGCCCGGGGCGATTACGCCAAGGCGCTGGCCGCCCTGCTGGCCACCGGCGCCGACGACATTGCGCGGCAGTTGCGCGCGGACGTGGGATCCACGCCGCACTGATGCCCTTTCAGTCCTGTGTCGGCATGAACTGCCGGCGCAGGTCCAACTGCCCGCGCCGCATCACCGGCGTGGGGAAGCTGTCCGGCCAGGTGGCGCTGTAGTCCAGTTCGGCGTCCAGCAGGTCGCGCTCCACCAGCAGCTGCACCATCGCCAGCGGATCGGCGCAGGCCAGCACCTTGCCCAGCGACGAGGCCGGCGCCTGCGGTGCGTTGACGCGTTCGACCAGTGCTTCGATCACGTTGGCCGGCATCTCCCAGTGCCGCACCGCGCGCAGCGACAACCGCGCGCCGATGCGCATGCAGCCCGCCAGGAACACGGGCGAGAACGGCCCCAGCGACGGCGGCGCCTCCTGGTCCAGCAGGCGCACGATCGCGCCGGTGCCGGTATGACAGACCATTCCGGCCAGGAACGCCTCGAACGGATCGCAGCCCCCATGCCGGCCGAGGAAGGCGGCGGCATGCGCGCAGCGCTCGGCGTGCTCCCACAGCCATGGCCCGGCCATATGCCCGCGCATGCCCGCGCTGGCCTGCAGGATCGGCTTCATCACGTGCAATGTGGCGACCCGGCGCAGGGCATCGCGCCCGAGCAGGACCACGGCGTGCTGCAGGCTGTGGATCGGCTGCGCCGAACGGAAGTGCGCGCTGCCGGCCACGCGCATCACTTCGCCCACGAGCACCGGATCGCGGCCGATCAGCGCGGCCAGCTGCGATCCGGCCAGGTTGTCGTTCCTCAACGCGCGCAGCAGCTGTGGCAGCACGCTGGGCAGGCGCGGCAGCCCGCTGACGTCGAAGCGCTCGCCGATCGCCTCCAGCCGCCGCAACGTGGCCTGCTCGGGGCCGCTGGCCGTATCGCTGACGGCCGCTGGAAGGCCCAGCACGAAACGATGGAAACGGTCCTCCACCACCGCCAGCGGTGGCGCCATCTCGCACACGGGCGCGTCGGCCACCACCGTCACGATCGGCGGGGCGGGGGCAGGGCGGCTCGGAACTTTCCTCGCGGCGAAAAGACGCCGCCACATGGCGATCATCCGGATGCAGGTTCCATGGCGTGCTCCGCGCTGTATCGGCAGTCCGGCGGGGAAATGTAGCCGTCCCAAAACCCCGTTCGCGCCGAGCGCAGCCGGAGCCGGAGCCCCGCCCCGCGCGGACACTGGCAATGGCCGCCCCGCGGCCCCACATCCAGGGAACTCCGCGCAGGACCTCCCGCATGATCCCCTTCTCGATACTCGACCTGGCCCCCATCACCGAAGGCAGCGACGCAAGCGCCGCCTTCCGCAACACGCTGGACCTGGCCAGATTGGGCGAGCAACTGGGCTACCGGCGTTACTGGCTGGCCGAGCACCACAACATGCCCGGCATCGCCAGCGCCGCCACGGCAGTACTGATCGGCCACGTCGCCGGTGGCACCTCGACCATCCGCGTGGGCGCCGGCGGCGTGATGTTGCCCAACCATGCGCCACTGCAGGTGGCCGAGCAGTTCGGCACGCTGGCCGCGCTGTACCCGGGCCGCATCGACCTGGGACTGGGCCGTGCCCCGGGAACCGACCAGGCGACGATGCGTGCGCTGCGCCGCTACGGCGACGCGGCGGAAACCTTCCCCGACGACGTGCTCGAACTGCTGCACTACTTCGAACCGGCCAGTCCCGGCCAGGCGGTGCGCGCGGTTCCCGGCGCGGGCCTGGACGTGCCGGTCTGGCTGCTGGGCTCCAGCCTGTTCAGTGCGCGCCTGGCCGCGGCGCTGGGGCTGCCCTTCGCCTTCGCCTCGCATTTCGCGCCCGATGCGATGGACACCGCGCTGTCGATCTACCGCCGCGAATTCCGCCCGTCGCCGCGGCTCGCGCAGCCATACGCCATGCTCGGGCTCAACGTCGTCGCGGCGGACACCGATGCCGAGGCACGCCGCCTGTTCACCACGCAACAACA
The DNA here is from genome assembly GCF_051900395.1 of Frateuria sp. GZRe14. NCBI lineage: Bacteria > Pseudomonadati > Pseudomonadota > Gammaproteobacteria > Lysobacterales > Rhodanobacteraceae > Frateuria > Frateuria sp. GZRe14. Next base: position 1,481,140 of record NZ_JBHZGJ010000001.1, read on the forward strand.
GAGTTTCATCAACCTGCGCCGCGGCCGGCCAGGGCTGGTACCTGCGCCCATCGACGACATCGAGAGCTACTGGACGCCTACCGAAAGGCTCGGCGTCGAACGCGCGCTCGCGTGCGCCGTGGTCGGTGGCCCCGCCGCCGTGCAAAAGGGCCTGGCCGACTTCATCGCCCGCCACCAACCCGACGAGCTGATGCTGACCGCCAACATCTTCGATCACAACCTGCGGCGGCGCTCCTTCGAACTGGCGATGCAGGCCCGCGAGCACCTCGCCACCTGATCGCTCCCTGGAGGAGCGCACCTGCGCGCGACCGCGAGCCACACCACGCGATCGCATTCCATCTTTGCAGGAGCTCACCTGTACGCGACCGCGAGTCCCCGCGATCGCGCCCCGCGCCTCAAACCCTGCCGCGCTCCGGCTCGCCCCGTGCCGCCTGCGCGAACATCCACGCCGATCCCCCGAACAACGCCACGAAGAAGCCGTTCAACAGCACGATCTCCGCTGGCCCGCTCCAGGGAAGCCCCAGCCCCTCGACCAGCGCGAACGCACCGATCAGCGCCTGCGCAAACGCCATCGCCGCGAGCGCCCGCGCCATCCCCCTGGGGTGCAGACGCGCGATGGCCGCGCCGATGACGCCGATGGCCACCACTCCGAAATACATTCGGTTGGCCGGATCGCCATCGGCCCCGATGATGCCGACCCCCAGGCTGAGCCATACCAGGAGAATCGTCGCCACCAATGCCACGCAGGCGGCCGAACGGAACGTGCTGAGGTGAACAGGTGCGCGCATGAAGTGCCTCCGCTGGGAGCTGTCCGTTTTGCTTCTTCCACGCAAGGTCAGGCGTGCTCGCCCAGCAACCCGCGTGCGATGAACTGGGCGAGGGTGGTGGCGAATGCCAGGCCGATCAGGAAAAGAACCCACCGCATCCGAAGCCACGGTGCGCGCAGCGTGGACCACTGCGCGGTCAGGTCGACCGGATAGGCGGCGCAGTAGGCCACGTTCGCCATGACCGCGAGCAGGAACAGCTGCAGGAACAGGTCGAGCGAAACCACGCGCCCGAAAGCGGCGGCATTCGCGACGAAAATGGTCGCGACGACCACCAGCAATACCAGGTTGTAGACGATCCGGTGGCGCTCCCAGTAACGAATGGCGTCGCCGATGACCTCGTGCATGTCCTGATGTTCCATGGATGCAACCTCGCTTTGGGTTGAACGACAGGGCAGAGTCGCCCGTTGATCGGAGGGCTCATCGGGTGGCTGTCTTGCGTTCCGGCTCCGTCACGCACGCCTCGGGCAGGCTGCCGAACCGGCGATTGCGCCGATGGAACGTCTCGACCGCGTCGGCAAGGTCGCCCCCGGTGAAATCCGGCCACAGCACGCTGGAGAAGAGCAGCTCCGCATAGGCGCACTCCCACAGCAGGAAATCGCTTAGCCGTTGCTCGCGTCCGGTGCGGACCAGCAGATCCACGTCCGGCGTGCACGGGTCGCCGTGCTGCGAACGCGCAAGCAGCTGGCGGAACTGCTCGCGGCTCGGCGCTGCGCCTGCGTGGAGCGCGGCCGCCGTGGTGATGGCATCGCGCGAGGAATAGTCCACCGCCAGTCGCAGGTCGAGCATCCGGCCGTCGGCGGTCGTTGCTTCGGCCTGCTCGATGGTCCTTACCAGCGCTGGGGAAAGCCGATCGCGGCGACCGATCACGCTCAGGCGAACCCCTTCGCGGCGGCAAGCGTCCACCTCCGACGTGAGGAAATTGCGGAACAACGCCATCAGCGTTGCGACTTCCGGTGCCGGACGGCGCCAGTTGTCCGAGGAAAAGGCATACAGCGTCAGCGTGGTGATTCCCAACCGCGGCGACGCCTCCACCACGCGTCGCACCGCGCCCGCGCCCGCCCGATGGCCACGGGTTCGCGGCCATCCCCGCTCCTCGGCCCAGCGGCCGTTGCCGTCCATGATGATCGCAACGTGCAGGTTGTCCATATCCGTCAAGTACTCTGCAATGTAAAGTTGAGGCGCGCGCCAAACTGCCGCTCCCGTACGGTCAGTCGCCGATGCGGGTTGCGGCGATCAGCGCTTCCATGTGGTTGAGGTAGGACTCCAGGGCTTTGCGGCCCTTCGGGGTGATGCGGAATTCGGTGCGCGGGATGCGCCCCTCGAAGCCCTTGTGGCAGGCGACGTATCCCGCGTCCTCGAGCTTGCGCGCGTGCACGCTGAGGTTGCCGTCCGTCGTATTGAGCAGGCCCTTGAGATCGGTAAAGCCCAGCCGGTCGTTCACGGCCAGGGCGCTGATGATCCCCAGTCGCAGCCGTTCGTGGATCAGCCGGTCAAGATCCACCGTGCGTTCCACCGCACCCTCCACCGGCACCAGGGCCGGGCGGCTGTGCAGGTTCTCTGCCTTGGCGGTCGATCGCTTAGCCACCGTACTTTCTCGCGATGAGCACGCCGAACACGACGTGCAGGCCACCGAAACCCAGACCCAGGCAGACTGCCTGCACCGGCGGCGCCGTGAAGAGCGCGATCGCGCCCAGGAAAAGAAAGAGGATGCCCATCAGCGGCACGATGCGGATCGAGAACGTGCCGCCGGCAATCACGGCCGTGCCGTACAGCAGTAGCCACATCCCGGGAAGCAGCGCATCCAGCCCGGCGCGGAACAGCACGATCGTAAGGAGCGCGGCCACGAATATCGCCGGCACGAAGCCAAGCGCAAACTGCCGCGCAGGGCGCGACAGCAGAGGGACCCCTTCGTTGCGCGCCTTGACCAGCACCCCGATCAACCCGACGGCCACGGCGATGGCAGCGGTCGCGAGCCAGGTCACCAACCACGCGAACCTGCTGTGCTGCGCCGGCGCGATGATCGCCGCCGCGAATCCGGCCAACCCCATGAAAACGCCACCCCAGCCGGGTACGGCGGTAAAGGAACTGGCGCGCTCCATGGCATCGCGGATGTAGAGAAGATTTTCCGCGGCGTGCTCGTGCAGCGACACCGTGCTTCGCAAGTGGCGGTTGTCCATGCCGGCGAGGCTAGGCTTGGCGTAGCACGGTCGTCAAGTACTTTGTCGTGAAAAGTGCGGGTAACCTGCGAAACGAAGCGTGGCCAAGGCACACGTCGCGGGAGGTCAGCCATGCAGGGGCCTAACGCCAGGCGGCGAAGCCGTCCGCCTTGAACGAGCGGTCAGGCCACGCCAGAAGCGACGTCACCCGCTCTTGGATGAATAAACGCGGTAGACCACGTAGAACACCGGCGGAAAGACCAGCGCGATCGCAAAGACACCCTGACCGCTCAGTTGCCCGTGCTCGGAGAAGGCCATGCCTACGATGAAGCTATACAAGCCGATTGCGAGGTAAGCGAGCACAACGAGCCTGGCGACTTGTCTGTCAACTAGAAAGCAACAGACCACCAGGGAGAGCACGGAGAAAGTTGCCCAAGCGTAATAGGCGGGATTGGACAGGAATGCGGCAACATTCCCGAGGGCGTGCATCGCGAGCAACGAGCTGGCAACAGACTTGTTCAATACCTGCTCTCCACGGCCTGGCGCCTGAGTTCAGCGGGGGCGAAGCCGTCCGCCTTGAACGAATAGTCAGGCCCTGACCGGGAGGAACGACAAGCAGAACCCGGCAGCTCCTGCGACGGCAAGATACGTGAGGCTTTCCGTAGGCGGAAGAACGAGTCCGTGCTTGGCCAGAATCACGAGGTTAAAGGGGATTACCCAGAAGGCAGCCCACACTGCGGCGAACGCGGCTAGCCCCAGCGATGGGAGCGAGAGAATCGGGACGCAATGCTTGCTGCGTGCAGCCGACGCCTGAAGCGGCCCGATAAGCGCCGCCAACACTAAGGCCGGCGCTGCGCTGAGAGGTAGTGCCTCCCACAGCGACAACGCCCATGCGCCCGTGCGAATTGCTGCCAGGAGCCAAACGACAACGACGAATGCCGCGCCGACCACCGCCGGCTGCCACAGCCGGCGCACAGACCGAGCGAGCAAGCCTCGTGATCTCATCGGCGGTGTAGCTGCATAAGGGGCCTAACGCTGGAGTTAAGCGGCGCCGGAGGCGTCCGCCTTGAACGAGTTGTTAGGCACTCGGATCGGTACCCGCCGGCGAACAGGGTACGACATCGAGGACCGCAACACTTTTGCAAATAACTTCGCCGCCGCTGTCCATGTGGGATTCAAACGCTACGCAGATGGAAGCTCCAGCGCGGTGGAACGATAGCTGGCTCAAGCAGTCGCTTGAGTAGTCGGGCGGGAGCGAGCTGGATTGCACGCCCTCGAGCGCCAGCGTGACCAGATGATGTTTTTCCAGGATGTAGTATCCCGCTGCATCAACCTGATCGGTCATTGCGAAGACGTGCACTGCAACCGTGATCGAGCCTCTCGCACGAGAAACGTTGACCACGTCTGCATCATGGAACGACGGCCAATAGCCCATTGCTCCAGTGAGCTGGCTGCTACCTGAAACAAATTTAGGAGCTTCCATAGGCCTAAACGCTGGAGTTAAGCGGCGCCGGAGGCGTCCGCCTTGAACAAGGTGTTAGCCCGCCCTACCGAAGTGCTAAGACGAGCGTAGAGATCACGGCCGGACTGCTGCCCAAGAACTATGAACTCGCGCCTACGATTGCCGATAGTGATGTAGATCCGGCCGTCGTGCGGATAGTAACTCACACCCCATTTCTTGTTCGGGTCGTACTCGATTGCGCGGGTATCCGTGAGCAAGACAGCAAAGTTGACGCTTCCGCTCTTGCTGAGAACGCGCTCATCAACATAAGAATTTGGATCATTGAGGTTTCCCTCCAGGGCTAGCGTAGCCGTCAGGGCGCGGGCGAGCCCAACACCAGAAGCGACGCTAGTGAGGCCACGGCACTTCACGGCCGTCAGCCACTTGTCGTCGATGGTGATGAGGAACGTGCGGTTCAGAATTGCAGCGTAGTACTCCATCGCAACAAATGACCAAGTCTGCTGTTCCATAGGGCTGACGCTTGAGTTAAGCGGCGCGGCTTTTCGCGCGTCCGCCTGGACGATGGGTTAGGCCAAGCCGCAGGTAGCACGGCACGGATGTGTGCTTGACCTTTTTGGCAATATAGCTCGTAACTTTGACCATCAATGGAAGTCGTACGAGATTGTCGCTGGGCCATTTACGTAGATCTGGCCAGCACAGTAAAAGCCGATTTCGCGCTTACCAGGAGCCAAGTGCACAAGCCTGGGGTAACCATTGGGGAAATAGAAATTGCCGACAGACACGATGCCCGAGCCGGGCTCGAGAGGAAGGTCCCCAGCGACGTATGAAAGCGAGGCAGCAAGCTGGGTGGCTTCGGGTGATGGCCGCGAATAAAGCCAGCGCAACCAGACAAGAGAAGTAGCAGCGCAGGTAGACAGGCAATTTGGCGCATGGGGCCTAACGATGGAGTTAAGCGGCGCGCGGTACGCGCGTCCGCTTGGACGAGTGGTTAGGGGGCGCCGAGCATGGCCCCAGCCAAGCCTACGGCAAAAAGAACGAGGCAAACAGGCAGAAGGATACGTACCCGCTTGATGTACGTACCGGCCATGGGCGCCTGCAACTGACGCCAACGACGCCCGAAGACCACTCGTAGAAGCTTGACTTGAACGTTGGGATCGCCGATGCGAGGAACACCGTCGTAGAAGAAGCTCAACGACCCACGCACCTCAAGCCACTCGGGCTTCTCGGCTTTGAGGATGCCGAAGAAGCGCAGGACTGAGTACAGGTAAAAGGGCGTAAGGCAAGTGAATGCGAGGAAAGACAGTTGGCTGGCTAGCAACATCGCTGAGCGCCCTAACGCTGGAGTTAAGCGCGCGCGGCTTTTTCGCGCGTCCGCTTGGACGACTGGTTAGGTGCGAACGGGGAAGGTGGACATTGCCGCCGCCAACGATTGCACCGAAGTTTGAAGCTGGGTCTGATCAATACCAATTGCAAAGACAAGCTTGTTGCCGATGCCTGCCTGGTCGTATGCCTTACCCGAGATCTTGATGTGGCCAAGACCGTCACCTGTAGCCTCCAGCTCAAGCTGCCCTTCGAGGGTCTCGAATCTAGCGCTCCCGGTGAGCGTTTGATAGAGCGAGTTGAGCTGGGCATGAAAGGACTCAAGCTCGCCGGTTAAGAACGTAGCTGGGAAATTGCCGCGAAACGCTCCACAGTGAACAGAGACTTCTACGGATAGCCAGTTGTCATCGTGATAGTCGCCAGAGGCAGCGCGCTCATACCCAAGAACATTGATCTCCAAGCGCTCGTGTTCTTCCCCGCCAAACGCAATGCACTTCATTTCACACCTAACGCTGGAGTTAAGCGGCGGCGAAGCCGTCCGCCCTGAACGAGTTGTTAGGCCCGCAGCTTAGCCACGTTGGCTGCGATTGGCTGGTGCCGCTGCAAAGATGGCGCTGAACTCCAACAAGCCCTCTGCTAAGGAACTAGCTGGGTTGTCGGTGTCTCGGCGCCAGAACCAGTCTGCTGGCGGGTAGCTCAGAGCCACGGTGCAAATGCCAACGGACCGCTCTCCATCCCACTTGAGCAGTACAGTCGCGCCGCGCTCCCGAGCTGCTTCGATTTCCGGTACGAGCGCGTCAATGTTCATCTGTGGCCTAACGCTGGAGTTGAGCGGCGGCGAAGCCGTCCGCGTTGAACGGGTTGTTAGGCGGCGCCTACGGAAGTGCACACGCCAACAGGGTTGTTACCGCCCAGCCCAGCATAAGCCAAACAGCCATGCGGCCGAGGGCTGATTGGGACGGACCGTATGCCAACGCCGGGAGGTTCCGGTCTTCGATCTCCATGGCGCGGCGCGCCGGAGGCAGCAGGTAAACCAAGAAATTGGCGACGAGGAACGCCGGCGCGATAGCCGCCATGAGGGACGGGATGAGAACAAGGAGGGACGACGCGTGCACTGGCCGGGTCATGAACGCTCGCAAGGTGTCCGGGTAGCCCAAGAAGAGAAGCCGCACATGGTAGGCAGCCCACACCAACGCAAAGCCGATGACTCCCCACAGCGGGTATCCAAGCGCTGGAAGCAAAAGGTTCCATGGGCTCTTCCGTCGCCGGGCGCGAGTCTGAGCGTTGGCGAGCCACGAACCGGCTGCGACTTCTTTCCGCAAAGTCTCGAGCTGGTCGGGCGCGCCAATCTTTGGTTTCTTACTAGTGGGACTCACGGTTGCCCCCGCGCCGCCTAACGCCTGAGTTAAGCGGCGCCGGTACGGCGTCCGCTTGAATGAATAGTTAGCGCACGCCACCAAAAGCTATGGCAAGAACAGTGAAGAAAAACGCGGTAGATATGACTAGTCCGATGCTCAACGAGTGCTTGAGAAAAATGTTGTACCACCTCAACTTATCCTCTTTGCTGAGTAAGCTTAAGTAGCACGCGATGTAACTTTGCTGCCGAAACAATATCCCGGGTCTTTGTACCTTTACCTGAGCATCATTTATGCGGAGCAGGACAACGCACAGGTATAGGAACCAAAACAAGATGGAATACAGCGCCAGGCTTACAAACAAGAGCAGTGACAGAGTGGTCATGGGCGCTAACGCTGGAGTTAAGCGGCGGCGAAGCCGTCCGCCTCGAACGGGATGTTAGGCGCCGCTGATGCGCCTAGATTGACGCCGCTGGAAGATTTTACAAATGCCGAGCGTAGCCGGTAGCGCAACGAGTGCAGCGACGACGAAGACAAAACCGTAGAAGCCTGCCTGGGTCCAAAAGGAATAGCTTGGGACCACGTTCACAGTGCCAAGGCTAACGAAAGCTGCCAACAAGGCGCAGAGCACTGCAGCAACCCGGAAGCGTGGCTTAGATGCCAAGTATCCTAGAGCGAAGATGACGGCTAGGGACAGCGGGCCGAACAGAAAGACGATCTCAGAACCCATGGGTGCTACCTAGTCGGCCTAACGCCCGAGTTAAGCGGAGGCGGAGCCGTCCGCTTGAATGAAGAGTTAGGGGCTTGCGCCGCGCCATGTTTGGGCAATTGTGCCGGACGAGCGCGAACCCCACCGAAAGCAACGCTAGCAGCTTTGGGGGCCTGGAGCTTGCCGCACTGCTGCAAGGCTTTGGTGCCAAGTGCGGAAGACGAAAGCTGGCGAGAGCTTGGCCGGAGCACACGCCGCGAGAGACCAACTAAGCAAGGGGCTAACGCTAGAGTTAAGCGGCGCGCGTCAGCGCGTCCGCCTTGAACGAGACGTTAGACGCCACCGCGTAGTAGCAGCGCGACCGCTGACACGGCCATGACCGCCGTGAGAATGACCAGCACAACGTTGAGCCAGAAAACCTTTTTGCCAAGCCTGTCGCTCTGTGTGGACGAGGACGCGAGGGAGCGCAGGAGCTCTTGCGCGATAGTTGCGTGCAGCTTGCTCTGAAGCAGGCCCAAGTGGGCCTTTTCAATTTCCGTGAGGTCTGCCTCGACGCGCGAAGGATCGCCGACGGGGTGTCGATTACTCTGGTGCGCCTTGGAGTTGAAGTACCTATTGAACACGTGCTCGAGCGCGTCGTAGGCGACTTGAACCGAGTCTCTTGGCTGTCCTTGCGACATGCGATCCCCTGACGTCTAACGCTGGAGTTAAGCGGCGCGCGGTACGCGCGTCGGCTTGGACGAATTGTTAGGTGCCACCCGAGCGCGGTCGCTGCACCCATGAGCCCCGATGAGCGTGACGCCGCCGGGCGGACCTGCGATTGGGCGGGCGGGCGGGACGGTGGGATTGGATGCGTAGCCGTTTGCCCCGAATGGCAGTTCGGCGGTGTAGCCGTTGATGATGCCGCCGCCCGAAACTTGGACGAAGAGCGCCGCCCAGCCACCGGAAGCCACGGGAAGGGCGCGAATGGGCGGGCGAGCCAGAGTGATGCGGCTGACCGGATGCCACCGTGCACCATGCTGCTCGAACACAAGTAATGTGCAGCCACCGCTGCCACACCACTCAGGGCCGCTGAGGTAGACCAGTGCCTCTCGCGCACCACCGGGGTGAAGGTCGTATAGCGCTGTCTGGTGCTCGGGAAGCGGTGTGCCCGTGATTTGGGCGACTGCATGATCTACGCCGGCAGGAATGGGCGTGCACTGAAATGCGCCCGCCTCGGCGCTGACCACAAGAGCACCGAAGAACCCAATCGCGAATCTCGAAAGCAACCGCATTCTCATGTCGAACCTAACGCTGGAATTAAGCGGCGGCGAAGCCGTCCGCTTGGATGACTGGTTAGATGCCGCTACGCGACACCGTTGAATGCTATGCCAAAAAACCGCTTTTTTTACCGGGTCGTAGTACGCGGAGAAATAGCATGTGCCGCCGTCGAGTACCTGGACGAGCTGCGTCTTGACGTAAGCCGGAGGCTGGCCGCAGAAGGCGTTGATGTAGAGAACATGATGGCCTGAAACGTCACGCCCTTGATACTGGAACGTGTAGCTAGGCCACTGCTGAAGCGTGAGGCCCTTGGCGGATGCTTGCTGCTCGGCGTATGCGCGTAGCTTCAAAGCTGCTTCTGCTGCCACGTTGGCGTCGGGGCTCCACGTGCCTCCAGGCACATTAAGCCAGGTACCCATGGAGATCATGGCGGTCGCGAGGATTGGCCAACATAGGCATCTAACGCTGGAGTTAAGCGGCGGCGAAGCCGTCCGCCTTGAACGAAATGTTAGGCACGCGAGGTGCCTGCCAGACGAACTAGATTGCTAAGCGTTGCTGCCTTCTCGAGCACAGAACCGGAAACGATCCCGTCGTGATCTAAAGTGCGCGCGATTGATGCCCCTGGGAGGTCGAGGCCGGCGGCCACTGATGCACGCATGTCTTGAAACACTCGAAGCCACTTGGCTTGAACAACCTCGGTCCAGCCGTCCGCGCGTGCCGCAGCTGTGAGTGGCGCAGACAGCGCGCCCACGAGCTGGTCGAGGAGCTGGCAGATGTGAGGGCGAGAACCTTCCATGTTTGCTGCCTAACGCTGGAATTAAGCGGCGGCGAAGCCGTCCGCTTGGATGACTGGTTAGGTGCCACAGCGCGTTACGCTACGCCGTTGAACCCGAGGTCGTAAAACGTCTTAGTTTTTGGATTGTATTTGAGTTCGAAGTAACAAGTGCCACCGTCTAGAACTTGCACGAACTGCTTGGCCGCATATGCGTCAGGCGAATCGCAGAAGGCGTTGATGAAGATGAATTTGCCGTCTGTGCTGCCACGACCTTGATACTGAAACGAGTAGCTTGACCAAGGTTGAAGCTCACGATGCTGGTCATTCGCGTGAGCGACTACATACGGCTGGAGCGTTGCTCGCAGCTGCGCTACAACACCTTGCTCAGGAGTCCATGTGCCTCCGGCTATGGGAAACCAAGAGCCGACGAGGAATGCTGTGGCGATGGCGAGCGAACTTCCCATGGCAGCTAACGCTTTGAGTTAAGCGGCGCGCGGTACGCGCGTCCGCTTGGACGACTCGTTAGGCCTACCGAGGAGCATAGGTGGCCAACTCGGGTGTGACGAGCATACGGAAGGTGCGGGGACGCCACGTTTTGCGAGCCGCCGGACTGATGTTCGCTTCCGGCAGAGCGCTGCGGATGACGAAGGATGCTGCAGGCTGGCCGCCCAAGGAGCTAGGTGCCGACCAGCCGACGAACTCCCACCCCTTTTGAGCGGGAAGCTCGAACAAGGAGGGGCGCTCGCCCAAATCTCCTGATGAGACCGTGATTAGAAGACGGACATCTGGGCAGGACGCGACGGTGCCGTCGCATTCGCTGACAGCGACAGGCGCGGCATACACGCGAACAATGTAGGGCTGCGGCTGGCCTGCAGATGCGTCGGTGCGAGCAAGTTCCTCGGACAAGCCCAAGACGCCAGCCAGTTCCGGCTTCTTGAGTGGTACGAGACCTTCGGCCACCGAGGCCGTGGATAGCAGCGCCAGCAAGAGCAATGCGTACTTCATCAGAGGCCTAACGCTGGAGTTAAGCGGCGGCGAAGCCGTCCGCCTTGAACGAGATGTTAGCCGTTGCCCGCCGATGCATGAACGGAGGCAAGGCAAGTAAGCACCAGGGCTGCGCTCGCTTTGACAGTAACCCCCGTCACAACGCAGCGCCGGCACCAAGCATGCCCTCGCAGTGTTACCGCATCAAGCCCGCTGCTGATGAGGTGAAAACCAAGAGCGAGCCATGCCCAAAATGGGGATGCGGATGGCTTGAGCCAAGGACAAAAGGCGCCAAGAACAAGGCAAAAGCACATGCCCCAGACCAAGTACTTCTTAGCATCACCAGCCAGGGGGCTCCGACCTCGGTAGATGAGGTCCGCCTGCATTTCAGTTGAAAGCACCAAGATTACCCCTATGGCGCCAAAAATGCCTTGAGCAACGGCGATTACCTTCATGAGTAGGAGGGTGCCGATCATAGGCTAACGCTGGAATTGAGCGGCGGCGTAGCCGTCCACCTCGAATGAGATGTTAGGCATGGACGCCAAGAGTGTTGTTGTAGATGGCAACAACCGACCAAGCCAAGACAAGTACAAGAATGCCCACGAGCGAAATTTGATTGACGTGACGTTGCGCATCGAGGCCTCGTGGATACTGCCCCAGCGTAAGAAGAAGCAGTGACACGCGACCAAGGTTGAACAGAACGAACGACCAGATGATGTAGTACGCGACGAACTTGACGACGGCAACAACGCCATTGGTGATTTCTTCTTGCATGGCTATATGATGCCTAACGTCTGAGTTAAGCGGCGGCGAAGCCGTCCGTTTGAATGATTGGTTAGCACTCACGGCGGGGCAGTGAAACCAATGGCCTTTGGTGTCTGAGCGCCGGAAATGAGCAAGATGTAGTGATGAGGTATTTGTATCGGGTACGTCACAACATCTCCAGACTTGAACGTCTCGAGCTGAATATAGACGTGATGTGACGTGTCGATCTGGGTACACCAGAAGTGTAACAAGTCTTGCCCGCTCGGAGACGTGATGTGGCTGCATAGTCCGAAAGAAAGTCGTACTCCCTTGGTGGAATATCCGACCGGAGGACGACGCTATATCGGGCAAGTAATTCGGACATGGATGCTAACGCTGGAGTTAAGCGGCGGCGAAGCCGTCCGCCTTAAACGAGTAGTTAGAAAGGCCTAGCACGGCATTGCCCAAAGACAATGGCGTACCTCGTCGTCCCTGCCGGATGTGAGTAGTGCTGTTGGCATTTCCTTGCCCAGGGCGTGCACCTGCTTGTGTAGCCAGTCCAACGAGTGCTCGCGCAAATGAAAGTATGTTGCCCAAGCTACATCTTTGTTGCCCTGGCACGCAGCCATGAGCTGATCCTGAAAGCTGCAGCTTGCAAACTCTTGCCTGCAGACAGCAGTGAATTTGTGCCAACGAGGGTCCATGAGTTCTAACGCCTGAGTTAAGCGGCGGCGAAGCCGTCCGCCTTGAACGAGATGTTAGGCAACGCTGCCGCGAAACGCCTTGAGAGCGACAAGCTCGCCTACTGTTGAGCCAGCTGCCATGGCAGCGTACCACCACACGAGCATGACACTCTGCGACCTGGCGTGAGGCAAGGTAAACAGCGAACCAAGGAACAGGCCCATAAGCAGTAGGCTAGTTACACGGAGGCACTGTAAAGGGTCTACCCACCAGCCGCCGCGAAACCCTCGCAAGAACGAAGCCACGGGAAGGCGACCTGTTGTGCGTGAACGCGCATAGCCGACCGCCAAGGACGGAAAGGCGAGGAAGCCTGCGAATGAAACGGCTACGAAAACCCAGTCGACGTTGGTGCGACCTTGCCCTTTGCCGAAGATCGGTGACCCGCTGAGGAAGGCGGCCGCAAACAACACTAGATATATCCATGGCCAGAGTCGCTTCATTGCGGTGCCTAACGCCCGAATTAAGCGGCGGCGAAGCCGTCCGCTTGAATGAAGAGTTAGGGGCTTGCGCTGCGCCATGCCTGGGCGACTGTGTCAGCACAACCGCGAGCCCCACCAAGCACAACGCTAGCAGCTTTGAGTGTTTGGAGCTTGCCGTAGAGCTGCAAAGGCTGCGGCCAAGTGCGAAGGACTGAACCCTGGCGAGGGCTTAGCCGAAGCACACGCCGCGATAGAGCAACCAAGCAAGGGCCTAACGGTGGAGTTGAGCGGCGCGCGGCTTTTCGCGCGTCCGCTTGAATGGATAGTTAGACCCTGGCGTTGCGCTTGACCAGAGCGAAATGCTCTTGTGCCGAATCAGGGTAATGGACCAAGCCAGCAAAGTCCGTATTGACCAGGACGCCGACCTTGAGGTAGGCCCACTCTGCCTCTGGGTAAGCCGGTGAGTACTCAGCGCGATCCATGCACGCTACAACTTTGCCATGGCACGTGCCTGAGATAGTGATCTCGTCGCCCAACCTTGCCTCAGTGCCGTCGTTGTAGAGCATGTGTGTCTAACGCTTGATTTAAGCGGCGGCGGAGCCGTCCGCCTTGAACGAGTTGTTAGGCCTGCCCGTGCTTGCTTGGGGCGCTTGCTTTGCCCTGCCAATAGCCGCGGAAGCCGAAGTACCCACCTAGTAGAACAAGCCAAAGAGGAAAACGAACAAACGAAAACGCAAGGAGCTGGTAGCTATGTGACCTAGCGTACCACTCGCCGTCCGCTGGGAATGAAGCAAGGATGGACTGGACGTAATAGGTGGCGTGAAGCGCCACGAAGCTGCCCCAGACAAGCAACACGAGCCATGGATTGGCGAAAACTAGTTTGTTAAGTAGCCTGCTCATCTGAGGGCCTAACGCTGGAGTTAAGCGGCGCGCGGTACGCGCGTCGGCTTGGACGAATTGTTAGGTGCCACCCGAGCGCGGTCGCTGCACCCATGAGCCCCGATGAGCGTGACGCCGCCGGGCGGACCTGCGATTGGGCGGGCGGGCGGGACGGTGGGATTGGATGCGTAGCCGTTTGCCCCGAATGGCAGTTCGGCGGTGTAGCCGTTGATGATGCCGCCGCCCGAAACTTGGACGAAGAGCGCCGCCCAGCCACCGGAAGCCACGGGAAGGGCGCGAACGGGCGGGCGAACCAGAGTGATGCGGCTGACCGGATGCCACCGTGCACCATGCTGCTCGAACACAAGTAATGTGCAGCCACCGCTGCCACACCACTCAGGGCCGCTGAGGTAGACCAATGCCTCTCGCGCACCACCGGGGTGAAGGTCGTATAGCGCTGTCTGGTGCTCAGGAAGCGGTGTGCCCGTGATTTGGGCGACTGCATGATCTACGCCGGCAGGAATGGGCGTGCACTCAAATGCACCCGCCTCGGCGCTGACCACAAGAGCACCGAAGAACCCAATCGCGAATCTCGAAAGCAACCGCATTCTCATGTCGAACCTAACGCTTGAGTTAAGCGGCGGCGAAGCCGTCCGCCTTGAACGAGTTGTTAGAACTTAGCCGCGCCACTTGGTTACGCGACCTGAGGTTTGCTCCACCAAGAACCAAGCCACGCTCCCCATGAAGCCAAGAATGCAGATAAAGATGACTGCGAAGACCACCATGTAGGCGCTGTGCCAGCCAAGTTTTACACACGCAAAGGCCGCGCCCATGAGTATTGCAGCCACGCCCCAGCATGCCAGCCCAATGACGAAGGCTTTTGGGAGGTGCGCTGGAATTTTTTCTGCGAGCTGTCGAAGCATCGTGAGTTCTAACGCTGGAGTTAAGCGGCGGCGAAGCCGTCCGCCTTGAACGAGTTGTTAGACACTTGCGCTGCGGCGTTGAACGAGAGCACCGGCAAACGCACATGCCAAGCCGAACGCAAACACATAAGCCGAGCCGGAGATTACGGCCGAGCGCATTGTGGGATCACTTGCGACATAGGCCGCATAACCCGCACCGCTGATTGTCTTCGTGTTGGCAGCGGCCCACGCGGCTTGCTGCGCAGCCGAAATGCCCTTGAGGCTGGCCGCGGCAGTGGTGGGAACGAAGGTGTAACTGCCAAGGTAGAAGAGGAGTGCGAGCAACACGGACAGAGTCGCCACCAACGATACGGCAGCGCTCTTAAGCAAAATTCGCAACATGCCAGGCTCTCCGTTTCTTGGTGTCTAACGCTGGAGTTAAGCGGCGCGCGTCAGCGCGTCCGCCTTGAACGAGTTGTTAGGCCGCCGAACACGCGCCAACCGAGATTGCTCACGCATCGTCAGCCAAGAACGGCACGGATGGGTGCAACCTTTGAGAGAAGCAGTCCGGGTGAGCGTACATGTGCTGGCTTGCACCGTCAGGTAGATGGAGGGTGAGGGATAGACCCTCCGCTTGCGCGAGAGAGCTGCCGCAAAAGCAGCACTGCGCACTGTGTAGGTCCTTTGCAAACGTGCGAAGCCGATTGAACATGTGACGCCTAACGCTGGAGTTAAGCGGCGGCGAAGCCGTCCGCCTTGAACGAGTTGTTAGGCCCGACCGCTTAATTGCGTGGCGTGACCTTTACGCCAGTGCATGATGGCTGCAGATACTTGTTGGCGCGCGCTGGCGCCTAGGTTGCGACCAAGGCATGGAGAGCTACTGCCCCGAGCGCCCGGCGCCGTCCACTGGACCTTTTCGGCGAGAGAATTGATGAACGCCCGGCCGGCTGCACGATACTGAGCGACTTCGCCATCGTTCAACACCATAGTCCAGTCGTAGTCGACGGGGCCATGGCTGCAGTGGACGTCTAGCAGAAGCGCATCACCGTCCTGCAAGAGGAACCACCAGTGAGGCTCGTGATCCAGTACGTCCATTTTGCGCGTCCTTGTTTCGTGGACCTAACGCTTGAGTTAAGCGGCGCGCGGTACGCGCGTCCGCCTTGAACGAATGGTTAGGCGCCCCGGGGAGACACCGCTTGCGCCGCCCATTTGGTTGATCTTTGCGTCGAAGGAGCTGAGAAGCCCAAGCAGGGTGTCAGCTTCATCAACGCCGTCGAGGTTGCGTACTGCAGCCGCCGCAACTTGGCTTGATTTGGGCAGGTTGTTGGCGGCAACCGCCCCCCGCGCATTAGGAAGGAACACTTGGCCTAGCCATTGCTCAAACGAGATTTGGCCGTGGCCGAAAGCAGAGGAGGTGCCCGTGATGGGAGCTGGATTGCCGGCGAGGTACCCGAGCTTTCGAAGCTCTACCTCGATCGCGTCTAGGAGCTTGGCTAGCGGAGAGCTTTGCATTTACGTGCCTAACGTTCGAATTAAGCGGCGGCGGAGCCGTCTGCTTGAATGAAGAGTTAGGGGCTTGCGCCGCGCCACGCTTGGGCGACTGTGCCGACACGACCGCGAGCCCCACCGAGCGCAACGCTAGCAGCTTTGGACGTTGGGAGCTTGCCGCGGCGCTGCAAGGGCAGCGACAAGTGCGGAGAGCTGCAAGCTGGCGCCGGCTTGGCCGAAGCACACGCTGCGAAAGCACAACCAAGCAAGGGCGCTAACGCCTGAGGTAAGCGGCCGACGGCACGCGCAGCGGGACGGCGGTCCGCTTGACCGAGTAGTTAGATTTCACTCGCTAACGGTTGCGGCGGACCCCATAGCTTGGATTTGCGCTGTTGCGGATGAAGCCGTTGTAAGCGTGAACAGCAGTTTGCGATGAGCATTTGGGACAGACCATTCGTATACAACTGTACGTGTTTGGCCGTTAGCCGATGTTTGAGCGAGCTTGTTTGCCACACGTGTTGCAACAATCGGTGACGGTGCGGTAGCCACGATAGCTGAAAATTGTCGCTGAACAGCCTCAGCGTCCGCTCGGCGACCATATACCGCACAAAGGTTCATGCCTTTGGGAAGGGCCAGCACGAACGTTCCGTGTTTGTCGGGAATTGGCCATACGTCACCAGCGCGCCCAGCAAGAAAGTGCTCTGCTTTTTCAGGCGGCAGCTTCGGCAAGGGCCTCAGCTTCTCTCGCAGGGCATCCAAGTTGTTGACGTGTTTGAGGCAAAGAGACGAGTAGAGGCTGATGAAGGAGCTAGCCTGAACTTCGCCGGTGGTGGCGGCGAT
Source organism: Frateuria sp. GZRe14 (assembly GCF_051900395.1). NCBI lineage: Bacteria > Pseudomonadati > Pseudomonadota > Gammaproteobacteria > Lysobacterales > Rhodanobacteraceae > Frateuria > Frateuria sp. GZRe14. The sequence continues at coordinate 1,498,001 of NZ_JBHZGJ010000001.1, forward strand.
TGAGAGACCCGAGTGGAAGGACAACGCGACTAGTACTGTTGCAAGCTTCCGCACAATGCCCCCTTGAATTCTAACGCCTGAGTTAAGCGGCGGCGAAGCCGTCCGCCTTGAACGAATTGTTAGGAGCCACCTACTTACCCCTAATCCGGCGCCAGACCGCATTGAAGTTCACGCCGATTCCCCATAAGTTGGGCTTAATCTCAATGATGTCTTCGCTTGCCCGCGGGGTAGGTGGGCCGGACAGGAGATAGGCCTTAGCTAGACGATCGACGTGATCACAAGCGGCTTTTTCCTTGCTCGATACGTCATGTGGGGTGACAGTCTCTGGGAAGCCGTTGCCTCGGAGAAGCTGATCAGTCTTGGCGATCTCGTGGTAGCTCTTTCGAATCAAGTCGTGGATGAGCAATCGCGCCTCATCGATGTAGGGGGCCGGGTCGAGACGCCTCTCCTTACAGTGATCCGCTACCCAACCCAAAGTCTCAGATGCAGCGTGAATCATGAAAGGCTCAAAAAAGCCGGACCAGTAGACGAGCGGGACGGATCCAGCGTACTTGACCCCATGAATCGAAACGGCCGAACCGTCATGTTTAGTAGTCTCAATGCCCTTCTGGGCATTGAAGAATCGCCACTTCATGATCGTTTCGGTGATTGGACGAGAGAGCTCGTCGAGCTTAGCTCTGGTCAGCGGGTGAAGTTCTGTTGCCATGCTGCTCGCTGTGGGCCCTAACGCTGGAGTTAAGCGGCGGCGAAGCCGTCCGCCTTGAACGCGTTGTAAGGCGCCTCACGGAGCCCGCACGCGAATGATGGGTTTGCCGCCACGACAGAACAGCTCGTAACGCTCCCCGCCTTCGAAGGTTTGTACTACGGTCGGTGGCCCGTCCACATAGATATAGCCAGGACAGTTGTACCCAATCTCGCGCTCGCCCGGAGCAATGTAAGCCAACTTTACCGGCGCGGAGGGGAAATAGTAGTTGCCCACGGAGACGATGCCTGAGCCCACATCGAGAGGCTTGTCACCTGGGACAAAAAGCAAGGCGGCCGCCAACTCTTTGGAAGCTGGAGCCGTCGGCTTTAACGCAGTGCAGCCTGGAAGAAACCCCAAGGCTACAAGCAAAAGTAGGATCCGACCCATAGGCCTAACGCCCGAGTTAAGCGGCGGCGGAGCCGTCCGCTTGAATGAAGAGTTAGGGGCTAGCGCCGCGCCATGCTTGGGCGACCGTGCCGGCACAACCGCGAGCCCCACCAAGCACAACGCTAGCAGCTTTGGATGCTGGGGCTTGCCGCAGCGCCGCAGAGGCAGCCGCCAAGCGCGGAGGGCTGAACACTGGCGCGGGCTTGGTCGAAGCACACGCTGCGACAGGACAACCCAGCAAGGGCCTAACGCTTGAGTTAAGCGGCGGCGAAGCCGTCCGCCTTGAACGAGTAGTTAGGCAGTGTAGCTTGTGCCATAGCCATTCCAGTCTTTGCGCCCCCAACCGGCGGAGGGCATGAAGCAGGATGGCCAGATTTTGGCCAGAGCGGTGGCCAACACCGTTGCGGAGTTGGTTGAATCGGTGTCGGACGACACTCGAACCCAAAAGCGGTACTCGGGGAAGTCGGGCTCGTCCAGGAGGCAGACTTTGACCTCGGGTGGGTGGCCGATAGAGCGGAAGTACCGAGACTCGAGGTAGTGGCTGCTCTCGCGCTGCTCATAAGTGGGAATGTCAAGCGACGAACATGACTTTCGGACGAAATCGTCTAGCGACACCTCGCTCGGTGCTTGGACGAAGAGATCCGTGTGGCGGCTCATATGCCTAACGCTGGAGTTAAGCGGCGGCGAAGCCGTCCACTTGGATGACTTGTTAGGTGCCGTTGCCGGACCTGCCAAAGATAACGACCCCCGCAAAGAAAAGGTCTGCCAGCGCTGTTCCACCTAGCCACATGGCGGCAGGGATAAGGAAGTTTTGCATTGAATTGCTAGCCTCGTGTGCGGCCTGGCTCAGCGCGCCTGAAGTGCACTCGCCCAGCAGGTGCGGCGGTGCAAGGGAAATGAGAAATCTCTCGGCGCTGAAGTAGAACGCCACCAAGTTCAGCACGCGAGGATGACAAATGTCCCTTTGAGCATGGTCGCACCTAACGCTGGAGTTAAGCGGCGGCGAAGCCGTCCGCCTTGAACGAAGTGTTAGGCACGCGAGGTGCCTGCCAGACGAACTAGATTGCTAAGCGTTGCTGCCTTCTCGAGCACAGAACCGGAAGCGATCCCGTCGTGATCTAAAGCGCGCGCGATTGATGCCCCTGGGAGGTCGAGGCCGGCGGCCACTGATGCACGCATGTCTTGGAACACTCGAAGCCACTTGGCTTGAACAACCTCGGTCCAGCCGTCCGCGCGTGCCGCAGCTGTGAGTGGCGCAGACAGCGCGCCCACGAGCTGGTCGAGGAGCTGGCAGATGTGAGGGCGAGAACCCTCCGTGTTTGCTGCCTAACGTTGGAGTTAAGCGGCGGCGAAGCCGTCCGGCTTGAACGAATAGTTAGGGCTGCGCGACGTGCTCAACCCAGATGGACGAACCAGGATGATGCTCCTCGATGGAGTCGATAGCTGCACACAAGCCCTGGCCCTGCAAAGGAACTGACCGTGCGAACTCGGTGACGTTGAGGCCTTGAGCGCGCAGCGTCGCTCGCTCAGAGGAAGAGAGGATGCCAGCGTTAACCCACAGCGTCGATGGTGGGCTACCGCCACATGATTCGATGAGTTGCTCGTAGCCCTGCCTGGTGAGCGCGAAATGCGGCATTTGAGGCCTAACGCTGGAGTTAAGCGGCGGCGTAGCCGTCCGCCTTGAACGAGTTGTTAGGCCTCGCGGCTACGGTGGTTGAGCACTGTTGATACATCTTGGCAGTTCTCTAAGAGGGCGTATCTGCCTTGCGCCCTCGCGACGAGCGAGATCGGTACAGATGTATCGCCTCCGTCGACCGAGATGCGAACCTCAAGGGTATGATCTTCGAATGTTCGCAGCTCCTCGATCAGCTGCGCAACGGTCTTGCCTTTGCTAGTCCACTGCGGATTGATCATGAGAGGCCTAACGCTGGAATTAAGCGGCGGCGGAGCCGTCCGCTTGGATGACGGGTTAGGTTGCAGTTACGAAAGAGTTGCAACCAGAGTTGTCGCAGATTGCCTTGTAAGAGGGCATGTAAGCAATGGGTTGGCAAGCTCGTGAAGCGCCAGGCCGACTGCTGAAGAAGGATCGTACTCAACGTCGTCACGACCCTCTATGCAGTTGGCCCAGTCGTCGACCTGCGCCGAAGAAAGCTCACTAGCCATGAACCGCTTGAGTGTCGAAGAGATATGGGCGGCCTCCAGCACGACCAGTGGGCTGGGAGCGTCCCAGCCGTAAGCTGAGAGTTCGCGCGCGATGTGGGGGACTGGCCGCGTGAACGAAAGAAGCGCCTTTAAAACGGATTCGCGACTATCCATGCTTGCGACCTAACGCCCGAATTAAGCGACGGCGGAGCCGTCCGCTTGAATGAAGAGTTAGGGGCTTGCGCCGCGCCACGCTTGGGCGACTGTGCCGGTGCAAACGCGAGCCCCACCAAGCACAACGCTAGCAGCTTTGGAGGCCTGGGGCTTGCCGCAGCGCTGCAAAGGCAAAGGCCAAGTGCGGAGGGCAGAAGACTGGCGCGGGCTTGGCCGAAACACACGCTGCGAGGGGCAACCAAGCAAGGGCCTAACGCTGGAGTTAAGCGGCGCGCGGCTTTTCGCGCGTCCGCTTGGACGAGTTGTTAGGCCATGGCCCTGCGCAGGAGCCATGCCTTGTGGAAATACTGCCTGGCCTTTCTTGGCTTCGCCACGACCGCGTCGACAAAGTGGGCGAGCTCCTCGTAGACCTCCGCGCATGATGGGGATGCGGCGATGGCTTGGCGGTAAGACCGCTCTGCCTCTGAGAGGGCCGGCGCCGCTTCGTAGCCAGAGAGTTGGATGAGGTCTCCTCGCATGAGCCACAGCTTCGCGGTATGCGGAAACTCGGCCACTGCTCGTTCGCAGACCGCGATCGTTTCCGGGGTCGGCTCAGCTTTATTGGTAGAGGGCCACTGACCTCTGATGAGCTCAACGTAATCCTGTTCGGCCATCCTGAGGCCTAACTAAAAGTAGATTTCAGAATGCAGTGTAGTCACGCAGCCTAACGCTACCTGCCTACATCCAGTTCGGCTTCTGCCTACCCAAATCAATGGCTTGTCCCGCCTTCGGCAGCCTAATCCGTCAGCCTAATCTGGCTACCTTTTTGCGGAGCGTCAGATGGCATCCTTTCACGCTGCGTAGGGGGCCCGCAAGTTTAGAGGGCGCCCAGCCTCCACGGTTGCTCGATCAGGTGCGGGCGCGCGTCCGGCGGTTGGGGTTGGTCCGCCGCACCGAAGACGCGTATGTCGGTTGGGTTCGACGCTTCATCCTCGCCAATGACAAGCGGCATCCGGCGGATATGGGGGCGGCCGAGATCGAGAGCTTTCTGACCGGCTTGGCCGTGCACGGAAACGTTTCGGCGTCTACCCAGAACCAGGCGCTGTCGGCGTTGCTCTTCCTCTACAAGCAGGTGCTGGGCGTGGAGTTGCCATGGCTCGACGGCATCTCGCGCGCGAGGAAGCCGCAACGGTTGCCGGTGGTGCTGACGCGGGCGGAGGTCGCCGCATTGCTGGGCGAGCTCGCGGGTACGCCGTGGCTGATGGCCAGCCTTCTGTACGGCTCGGGCCTGCGGTTGATGGAGTGCGTGCGACTGCGGGTCAAGGACGTGGACTTCGGCCAGTCAGAGTTGACGGTGAGGCAGGGTAAAGGCGGCAAGGACCGCCGCACCATGCTCCCCTCGACGCTCATTGCGTCGTTGCAGGCACAGCTGGACGAAGCCCGTCGGATCCACCAGCGTGACCTGGATGCGGGATTCGGGCGGGTCTGGCTGCCCGATGCGCTGGCGCGCAAGTATCCGCGGGCAGATGCCGAATGGGGTTGGCAGTACGTGTTCCCGGCGGCGCGCAGCCACGATCCTCGCGACGGTCAGGAGCGTCGGCATCACCTGGATGAGTCGCGCCTGCAGCGTGCGGTCAAGCAGGCGCGGTTGCGGGCGGGGTTGGCCAAGCCGGCGACCTGCCACACATTGCGGCATTCGTTCGCCACGCATTTGCTGGAGGATGGCTATGACTTGCGCACGATCCAGGAGTTGCTGGGGCATGCCGACGTGTCGACCACTCAGATCTACACTACCGGTAGGTGGGTCGCCATTGACATGAACCCTACGATGCGTCCGGCCGTGGACATGGCATTTTGGCTGCGGTTATCTACATCAAACAACTCGGCCCTCGCAGGGCCAGCTGCTTACACCGCACTATCGCGATCACATGACCCATGGTGTCTACCACTATTCCGCGTATTGCGATAATCAAGTCACCGACGTAGCACGTGCCATACGATCTTCGATTTCATTCAGCGGATCCTTCTCGATCACTCGTAACCGGTTGCCGGACGTTCGTGGCAACTTCGCCGCAGGATCACTATTGAGTGAAAGTAGGCTGGTTCGCACCGTCTCAATCGGGAACTTGAAAAACACACCATCCCCGTATATCCGTCTCCAGAAGATGCGCTCAACGCACGCGAACAGATCCTCCCAGCGATAATGCAGTGGTCGATATCTGTACAAAATTCTTGGAAAAATATCGAACGCGCACGCCGAAGGCAGAAAATGAAACGGGTCTTCCTCCAAGATTTCGCCTTTCCGGGCGAGACACAGTAGGACGATCAATGCATCTAGCGAGTACTGATTGCGAATGGCGAGAGTTTGGTCGCGCTTCAGCATCGAAGGCTGAAACCGCCCCACTCGATCCGGGCGGCTGTCGCCAAACAGAATGCGGCGAATGGTCGAGGATGATCCCTCCATGATCTTGTGCAGCCGTTTTATCTCCGGAGGCTCCGGCGCCAGGAGCTCCCATAGCGGCAAATCTCGCCAGAAACTTAGTCGGACGCCGCCGGCCGAACGCTCTGATACGCACGCGATGGTGTCGTCGCTTGGCAGCCCCTTGCCTTGCCGCCAGCGCCTGTATTTATTTGAAATCGATGGGTCGCCCTCTCCGCCGTAGGGTCTACGACGGTCGATCCGCCACTCCAACTCCTTTGGTGAGTCCGTGCCGAAATGGGCAGCCAGCGCGGCATAGCAGGTTGCGCCGCGGCTGCGCTTCACTTCCTGCTTATGGCTCACCCAGTTATCGAGGGGCGGCAGGGGATGCTGGAATCCAGTGGGCATTACCCATCGTCAGCGAAAAGTCCGCCTTTGTCACGCTTGGTCCGGGCAAGTGCCGAGGTGTATCACTTTGACCAGACCGATCCACTTTGTATTGGAGGGGACGAAGCCGCACGATCGGCGACATACAGACAGTCCGTGATGGTCCCACCCATGGTGCAGTTGCAAACGATGGATTCATGTCAGCCCGTACCGTGCGAAGCCTACGAGGTATTTGAAATTCGCTTGATCCGTGCCTTGGGCGCAATGATAGGTGGCGAGACGCTGTCGCGTGCGCTGGGGTTTCCCTCACAAGATGCTTTCCGCAAGGCCCTTCACCGCGGGCGGGTACCGGTCGCAACCTTTGAAGTCGTGGGGCGCCGCGGGCGCTTCGCTACTGTGATCGACATCGCTGCGTGGCTTTGGTGCCAGCGCGGCGGAAACGCACATACAGCCACAAGTGCCAGTCTGATTGATCAAATTGAGGCGCGCCATGGCGCGCCTTGAGTATGTTTGCCTACCGCTGGAGTGTTGCGTAGTGGAAGGAGGCGCCACGCGCTTCGTTGCGCAAGAGATCGTGGACCCGCGAACACGCTTGAAGATACGGGTCACCGCTGATCGCATACCGGAGCTGCTTTGGGCTACTGGGGAATTCTGGAGCGAAGCCAACCTTTGGTTTCTATCCCGCGCCCGCCGGATGTTCAGCGGTCAACTTAAGGAAGACACAATTGTTGCCAACGGGAAAGACCTGCTGGCCTATGCGAATTGGCTGGAACGTGCTGGCATGCACTGGTGGCAGTGCCATCCGCGCGATGACCAGCGCCCGCTCAATTTGTACCGAGGCCACCTTGTCAGAAGCTATGAGCAGGGTGTGATTGCGCCCACTCTTGCGAGCAGGCGGATGACAACATTGAAGAGCTTTTACCGTTGGCTGCTCAGCGAGGAGATCCTGAGCCCTGGCTTTCCCCTCTGGTCAGAGCGCAACGTGCGCGTCGCCTATGAGGATGTCTTTGGGTTTCGCAGGCATATCGAGGTAGTGCAAACGAACCTCGACATTAAAACTGCCAAGCGCGTAGGTGAAGCGTCGTTGGAAGAGGGCCTGCAGCCGGTGTCTCTGGAGGTACGTGACGCCATCCTTGACCTTGCCCATCGCCGCTGCAGCCACGAGCTGTTTCTGATGCTATCGCTTGGCTTTTGGTCTGGCTTGCGCCTGGGCACCGTGACCGACCTCAAGGTCCAATCGATCGAGAACGCTGTACAGATCCATGAGTGCGCCGCCCTCAAACACATTAGCGTGGGGCCGCTGGCCAATCCGCCGGTAAAAATGAAGCTCAGCCAAAGTAGCGATGGAATCGTGGTTCCCACGCGGCTGCTGGAATATTTGTTGGACTACAGCATCAGCCTAGCGCGAGGAAAACGGGTGGCGCTCGCAAAGCCCGAGCACAAGCACTTGCTCTTTCTGACGATCAAAGGGAACCCCTATGGCCGTGGCAAAGGCGATCGAAGCGCGACCGTCAACGCAGAAATGTCCCGGCTTAAGCGGCTTGCCCGCCAAGAGGGCTTGAACATCGATGATTTTACGTTCCACTGGTCCCGCGCGACCTTTGCGACGATGTGGGCTCGAGCCGCTCGGGCCAACGGCCATTTGCACGAGTTCATGCCAACTTTAAAGCGGATGCTGGCTCATAAGCATGACCGCACCACGGAGCGATACATCCTTTGGGTTGAGAAGGAGCAAGTACGCGCCACGGTGATGGACGAGTTCACACGGACGATGTTCGGCCCCTTCTACCAGGTGGCCGGAGCGCCTGATGCGTGATGTCGTCATCCCAGATCTGACGCTGCATGGCCTCCCGTTAGGCCCCAAGCAGTACCCGATTGACCTCCGCTGGCTGCTCTACAGGGGCGCAGCATCGATCCATGGGCCCAATATCAAGAAGGCCATCGAATCTGGTCGGCTCGGTAAACCACTGCTCGAGCGCTTGCCCTTGCTAGAGGCGATTCATCAGCATTGGCAGGCACGCGTTGTTGCCGGCACGATTGGAAACATGAGTGTCCGAGAACTATGGCTTCGCCTCAGGACGTTCGTAGCATTTACCGAGGGAGCCAAGAAGCAGCTTACGCTCGCGGGAGCTCTGGGCCTATATCTTGCTTACTGCGCGCACGACAAACGCCGTAGCGGTATCAGCGCCACGACCCGCTACCACTACTCCCTTGCATTGGCCACTCTCGTCGCTCCCGTGCTCGGCATGGACATCAGGAAACTACAATGGAAGACCAAGATCTTGATGCCAAAACGAGCAGGAAGCCAGGCAGCCAAAGAAGATCTGGACGGTACCGCCACCTTCGTGCAGACGCTGCTGGAAACGGTCGAACAATTACCGGTGGAAGTAATTCGCGGCCCATTGCCGGTAACTCTCCGCTTTGTCGCCGGTGGCGAACACGTGATCCATTGCGGCAATCCACTCCAGCCTTTGGATAGGCTGAAACAAATTGATTCCTCTCACCTCAAGCGTGCCGTGAATGCCCGCGAGCGCCGCGCGACTGACATTTCCAACAAGGCGCGCGCTACGCTGATCAACCTGCGCCTCGAGGCGGAGTTGCTGATCTTCATCAACCAGACGGGTAGCAACCTCACGCAGGCATTACGGCTCACCGGTAGCAAGTTTCGTTATCAAAGCGACGGCGATTATCTCCGCCTTTTTGTCTGGAAGAGCCGCGCCAAGCACGACATTGAACTGCGCATTCATAAGGGCTATCGCATGCGATTCGAAGCTTACCTGAAGTTTAGGTTTGTGCTCTTTCGAGACGACCCCGATGGCCTGACATTTCCATTTGTCTACGACGATGGCGACCACGCTATGCAGCGGACAGGATGGGTGTTCGCCGAGACCCGCAAACTGATGAGATCGATTGGACGACCCTTCGTCTATTCGCAGCAGCTCCGGAAGACGATCGCCAACTTCACGAGGCGCAAGATTTCGCGTCAGGCGGCCGCAGAGTTGCTGAGCAACAAGGAAAAGACCTTCCGTGAAGCCTACGAGGAAGTTAACCACCAAGCCGCCGTCGCAGAGCTTGTGAACTTCTGGAGCGACACCGAGGCCTTAGTGTTAGCCGTCGGGCCGGGAGGCTGTCAGCAAGCCGTACCGCAGCGGCGCGCGGATACGCCAGACGGAGCGCCCACGCCTGATTGTGAAAGCGGTGGCGGCTGCTTGTTTTGCGACAAGAACCGCGATCTGCGCAGCTTCGACCACGCCTGGAACCTCGCGAGTCTGCATCACCTTAAGATCGCCGAGTTCAACGCGGATCGCACACCGCTTAGCCGCGAGAATAGTCATCCCGTAGCGCTGGCCATTGCGCGCATCGCCGCCAAGCTGGACGCGCTAGCGGCGCTGGGGGGCGAATGCGCCGGATGGGCAGCGGAAGCCAGGCAACGTGTCCATGAGGGCCGCTACCACCCGTTCTACACAGCGGCCTTTGAAAACATGGAGAGTACCCATTGAGCACTACAGACAAGCGCTTTACCTTTCTCCTGAAAGGCGTTGGGGTGGACTTCATTGGCTCCGAAAGCCTGTGCTATGCGCCGCCCACTCTCCCGCCGCCCGATGATTTTCCGATGATGGTTGACTCCCAAGGAGAGCCCGTGTGCCGCTACGGAGATCACAAGTGGCGAATCGGGACACGCCCATTCAACTTCGGCACCGATCCGGGAGACCTTGGCTCTGGTCATCTCGTGTTGACCAAAGGCAATGGCGAGCTTCTCAAGCGCTGTATCGCCTGGTTCATGTACGGCGATCGGCGCGGCGTAACGACCAGTACGCTTCATACTTACTACCGGCTCCTGAAGCCCATTTTTGCGTTCTGCAGCGGCCGCGCGCGACCTATCGTCGCGTCGGACCTGTCGCGCTTTTTTGATACCTTGGCGGTTCCCCTAGCCAGGGCCATGCCGCTAGGTAGCGCAAAGTACGCTATGCGCTTGCTCAACGAGCTGTGGCTGGCACGCGAGCACCTAGGGTTTACGCTCGTCGACCCCAAGCAGATCGCGCACCTCACGCAATTGATCCCGGAACACGAGGTGCGACAGACCCAGTTTATTCCACCGCGCATCTGGGCGTATCAGGCTGGGCAACTGCAGGCATGCTTGGAGGACTTCCTGGCACACAAAACGCTGTTTGAGACAGCGCTGCGAGATATTTTGGCCGCCTATCGATGCAATTTCGGTTCGCTGGCGAATATGCGCCGGAGTTCGGATCGGAACCCTTTTAATGGAAAGGGGACGGTTCGTGGCTGCACATATCTAGGCTCATTCTCATCGTTCGCTGATCACTACGGCATCCGCGATGTGCTCGCCCGCTGGCTACTCCGGCCCGGGACGGAATGGGATGAGTTCAACCCCAACAAAACGGGCCTCCGGACGCTAGCCCGATACTTTGGCGCGATCGGCCTGGTGGGGATGGCTTACTTGCAATGCTTCAGTGGCATGCGCCGCAGCGAGAGCCAGTCGCTACGTTGTAACTGTCTCACTGTCGAGCACGATCCACTGCTCGGCGATATCCACATCTTGAGCGGCGAGACCACCAAGACGACCGAGGATGACGATGCGCGCTGGTTGGCGGCACCGACAGTGGCGTTGGCTGTCGAGGCGATGAGCATTGTTGCTCGCTGGCGGACCAGCATCGCTGTCGAACGAGCAGATGTGCCGCTTACCCGGGAGGACAAAACCAATCCGTACCTGCTTCAGCGAAGATACGAGCCTTGGGCATGTGGGCCAGCGGCGGTAGACAAGCATCACCCAACCGCTCGACGTCCTCAGCCCCACAAGCTTTCCAGCTGGGAAAGCATGGTGCCTGGTCTCTTCGAGGAAGACGCCCTGCGCATCACGGAAGACGATGCGAGCTATGTGCGGCGTTTCAGTGCCAATGCGGATACGGAGAAGTATGGCGAAGGCTGCGTGTGGAACTTCACCAGTCACCAGTACCGCCGTACCGTTGCGGTGATGATGGGGGCCTCGCAGGTCAGTCTTGAATCCCAGCAATACCAGTTCAAACATCTGACACGCAATCAGAGTGCGTACTACCGAAGAGGGTTTCAGAGTCTCCGTCTCAACCGAACGTTCAGTTATGAGCTGGTCCAAACACGCTACGAGCTGGTATCGGTAGAGCTGGGCCTGCTCAACGGCCCTGAGTACGTCTCGCCTATCAGCACGGCGCGCAAGGATGAAATCTTGAACTTCCACGATGTCGGCAGCGGTGACGCGCTCCAGAAAGCCATCAAGAAAGGCCAATTGGCGGTCAAACAGACTCTGTTTGGTGTCTGCACTCGACGCGATAGCTGTCCCTATGGCGGGCATGACAACTACGCCCACTGCCCGGACTGCAATGATGCGCTCCTGAGCAAGCGCAAGCGCAGCAGCGTCGAGAAGCTGGGGAAGACGATTGCGATTCGCTTGGTTGACGTGCCGCTGGGGACCCCGCTGCGAACCCAGTTGGAACGCAGCTCCGCGGCCATCGAGAGATTTATGGATGTCACAGCCTGACTACGTCGGCGACGCCGAAAAGCTGTTTCGAGACGCTTTCGAGCGTCTGAAGTGCGACAAGCCGACCACGCTGCCACGTGGCACGCCCGTGAGCCAGAACAACGTCGCCAAGGAGGCCGGGCGTGATCCAAGCGCACTGCGCAAGAGCAGGTATCCGCGCCTGATTCGCGCAATTCAGAAGTGGATTGAGGACAACGGTGACGCGCCCCGTGCCCGCGCTTCCAGCGCATCTCTGATCAAGGGAGCGCGAGCCAAGAATCGCCAGCAGCAAGCCCGCATCGAGGAGCTTACGAAGCAGCGCGACACGGCCATGGCACGCCTTGTCATCGCGGAAGAGTCCATCCTCGATCTTCATCGTAAACTGCAGGACTACAAGGCGAGACTCGGTCAAACGGACTCCGTGGTACCAATTCGCGGCTTCCCACAACCGACCAAACGCGGCAACAAATAAGCCTTCTTGTAGAGACTGCCGAACACTCGAGACTATCTTCATGGACATCATCGACAAGCAGGCCCGGTCGAGGATGATGGGGCGAATACGCGGCAAGGACACCAAGCCTGAGATCGCGGTGCGTCGCTTGGCACACCGACTGGGATTTCGATTCCGTCTTCATCGACGGGATCTTCCGGGCAGTCCTGACCTTGTCTTTCCTGGCTCACGGAAAGTTATTTTTGTTCACGGCTGCTACTGGCATAGGCACCCTGGCTGTCGACTGGCCTACGAGCCCAAGTCGAATGTGGCGTTCTGGAAGAAAAAGTTCGCCGCGAATGTGGCCCGCGACGAGAAGGCGCTGGCCGACCTGAAGAACCAGGGCTGGGATACCTTGGTAATATGGGAGTGCGAGGTGAGGGATTCGGAACTTGTTGCCTCGCGTCTCTCCGCATACCTTGGACGAGCTGACGACCAATGAAGATCAACACAGCAGCTCGGCAGGCCAAACTGGATCGCCTGCGCAGCGGTGAAGCACCGCGTGCGCTTGAGCTGTGCTCGGGCTGCGGGGGTATGTCGCTCGGAATGCAGGCTGCTGGCTTCGAGCTGTTGGGGCACGTAGAGTTCGACGACACCGCTGCCGCCAGCTATGCGCTGAACTTCAAGCCGCCCGTCGAAGAGAAGAGGGCCGCGTGGAGCCAGTCGCGGGACATGGTGGCCTCGGATCCTGTCACTCTGGCTTCGGAGATCGGCCTGAAGGGCTCTGTCCTGAAGCATTTCGACGTCCTGGCCGCCGGCTTGCCGTGTCAGGCCTTTGCCCGGATCGGTCGGTCGAAACTTCGTTCAGTGACTGGCGATGACGTCGCCTACGTCAACGATCCACGCGCCAAGCTTTACCAGCGCTTCCTTCAATACGTCGAAGCAGTCCAGCCCGTGGCTATCCTGATCGAGAATGTCCCGGACATCCTCAACCACGGCGGCCACAACGTGCCCGAGGAGATCTGTGAGACGCTGGAGACACTGGGCTACAACGCCCGTTACACGTTGCTGAATGCCGCCTACTACGGCGTCCCGCAGATGCGCGAACGACTGTTTCTAGTCGCCATCGACAGTTCGCTAGGCTTCGTGCCTGGTTTCCCCGAGCCAAGCCACGCGGCCAAACTACCCTCGGGATATGAAAGCGCACGTTCCGTTGCGCTCAAGTACGTGCCGGAGGAGGGCTCGCATTTCGCCGCCATACCACAAGCCCGGCAAGGCCTTCCGAAGGCGGTGTCGGTCAAGGCGGCCCTGGGGGACCTACCGCGTATCAGGGAGCATTTCTCAGCACCGACCGACATGCGACGGCGCAGACTGACCGACCGATTGCCGTATGCCAGTTCTGTAGACCTCAGCGACTATGCGAAGAAGATGCGGACGTGGCCTGGCCTCCAGATTTCTCATGCCGACACCGATGGCCACTTGGTACGGATCACGCCTCGGGATTTCGAAATATTCCGTCGCATGAAACACGGCGACGATTACCCGCACGCGATTGCTGTGGCCGAGGAGATTTTTACCGAGCAGCTTGAAGCCCTCGCGATTCGCCCCCGCGAAAATTCGAAGAAGTGGGCGTCGCTACGTGCAAAGTGTGTCCCGCCCTACGATCCCAGCAAGTTTCCAAACAAATGGTGGAAGCTGGACCCGGCGATGCCATCGCGCACGCTGACCGCTCACATGGGCAAGGACACCTACTCTCATATCCACTGGGACAGCGCACAGATGCGGACGGTCTCGGTGCGCGAGGCAGCCAGGCTTCAGTCCTTCCCGGATAGCTTCCGCTTCGCCGGGGCCATGAATGCGGCCTTCCGGCAAATCGGAAATGCCGTGCCCCCTCTGCTCGCCGAGGCGGTAGCTAGGCATCTGAAGCAGGATCTTCTGCGGATGCCCGTACCGCAGACCGAGCCAGGGGAAGATTTCAAGGTCGCCTGACTTGCTCTGACGGTGTCCGTTGGATCATGCGTTACCGACCGATTGACCGTAGCTATAGCTTGTGCGAGGGGGATCTATGGCAGCAGTTGCAAGGGGGAGGCTTGCTCGGCCTGAAGAGAGGCAGAGCGCTCCGTGAAATACGAGACCAATCCACCTGACGCCGCCTCACTGATGCTGTCGGCCCGCAGCTTCGGCAACTACGATCTGCCTGGCGCGCTGGCCGACCTGATCGACAACAGCATCCAGGCGGGCGCACACGAAATCACGCTGACGTGTCGATACAACGATGGCGACCCTGAAATCCGGATCCGGGACGATGGTCACGGCCTGTCAGGTCGTGAGCTCAGGGAGGCGATGCGTCCCGCCAGCAGCAACCCCCTGACGGAACGGTCACCGGACGATCTGGGACGGTTCGGCTGGGGCATGAAATCCGCCTCTTTCTCCCAGTGTGCACGGCTTACAGTGCTCAGCCGTCAAGACTCAGAGCTGACGGGCTGCGTCTGGGATCTGGCCGATGTCGACGCGTGGCGGATGGGCGTCCTCGATGACCACGAAATCGCCGCCACGGCGTCACCGGAGCTCCTTGTGACCGATGGCGTCGAGGTGGTGTGGTCGAACTGTGATCGACTGTCCGAGAACAACACGATCACCCAATCCGAATTCAACGCACTGATCGCTCACGCGGGCAATCAACTGGGGCTTGTTTTCCATCGGTATCTCGCAGGCGAGGTCCGTGGAAAGCGGCTGACTGTTCGCCTCAATGGCAGGAAGATCGAGGCGCTTGATCCGTTCTATCGCGATCATGAGGCGACACAGCAACTGGAGCCCGAGCCGCTGAAGATCGCCGGGTGCACAATTGACATCCAGCCCTTCATCCTTCCGCATTATTCGAAGCTACTGCCAAACCAGTACGATCAGCTGGGCGGAGAGGAAGGATTTCTCCGAAATCAGGGCTTCTACCTCTATCGCAACCATCGCCTCATCATCAGCGGCACTTGGTTCAGACTGTTGCGCCACGGCGAACTATCCCAACTAGTCCGTGTGCGTGTGGACATACCCAACGCGCTCGACCACGTCTGGAAGATCACCATTGACAAGTCGGACGCCCAGCTCCCCGCTGCCCTGCGTAATCGCCTGCGTCAACTCGTCGAGGGTCTGCGACGTCGCTCATCGCGCGTCTATCGGTCTCGTGGTGGTCGGCTTGACCGCCCAGGCACGACCTCGGTCTGGAGTCGACATGCCCGTGGCGGCGAGGTGCGCTACGCCATCAACCGCGAGCATCCCGTGATTGAGGCGCTGCTGGACACCGGGGACGACAAGCAGAGGCAGACTGCCAGCGCCGCGCTGAAGATCATCGAACAGGCGTTCCCGGTCGCCGCGTTCGGTCAGGACACGATGCGGGAGCCCGACGCCATCCATCAGACACTGGCCGACCCCATCGCTTTCAGGGCCGACCTGAGCGCAGCTTTACCTCTGCTTCTTATGCAGGTCGATGGAGACTTCACCGCTCTGGAAAAGCTGTTGCGCATCACTGAACCGTGGTGCGAGGCCTGGGGCGCCACCGAGTCGGTTCTTAAGGAAAAGGGGTGGATCAATGCGTGATCTAAGCGAGGAGCTGGCATTCCTGACGCTGCGCATCGGGAAGAAGTACGCTGACGACGTCAATAGTGGCCGTGCTCTGCCTCAGGGTGCGATCGCCGCTGAAGTGGATACCTCGCCGTTTAAGTTCGACGACGAGGAGAGGGCTGAGGTTCTGCGGGTGCTGGAAACAAGCTTCACGACTTTCCAGACCCGTGGCTATTCGGTATTCAGCGACTTCAAGCGCTGGCTCAGGGAAAGCGCGGGCTCAATCGACTTCTACTACTGGAACCGCCTCAAGAGGTACTACCTCGAAGGCGGTGCGCTGGCTGCACCGGTGGTCGCGACCCTTGACAGCGTCACGGATGAGATTCTGGACTATTCCGGTAACCCGTTGACGCCGGGAATCGGATCCCGTCGCGGCATGGTGATGGGGCACGTGCAGTCCGGCAAGACGACCAACTACTCGGCCCTGATCTGCAAGGCAGCGGACGCCGGCTATCGCACCATCATTCTGCTTGCCGGGATCACCAACAGCCTGCGCGCGCAGACACAGGAGCGCCTGGACGAGACCTTCATCGGCAAGAAGTCCATCTTCCATGCTCTGGCGGCCGAGCCCCTCCCGATCCTCACCTATGCGATGAAGAAGCGGTTTCCGGCCTACGGCACGTCGCGGGACAAAGACTTTACCCGCGACCCCGGCGCCGGCGTGGTCTTCAGCTTGGCCGCGCACAACGAGCCGATCATATTTGTCTGCAAGAAGAACAAGGCTCCTCTGTCGAAACTTCGGGACTGGCTGATCGAGCAAGGTCATGGTGGCGTTATCACCTCGCCGCTGCTGCTCATAGACGATGAAGCGGACAACGCCTCGATCAACACGTCGCAAGACCCAAAGGCGACGACTGCGATCAATGGAGTGATACGAGAAATTCTGGCGCTGTTCGAGCGACGGTCTTACGTCGGCTACACCGCCACGCCGTTCGCGAACATCTTTATCGACCCGGACAGCAACGATGAGATGCTAAAGGACGACCTGTTCCCGAAACACTTCATAAAGGCGCTCGACCCGCCGAACACCTACGTCGGCGCCTCACGAGTGTTCGCCGACGACGGCGACCTGCGTAAAACGATGGTCAAGGTAGTCGCGGACTATGTCCCGCACCTCCCCTTGAACCACAAAGGGGATCATCACGTGACCTCGCCGGCGTCGCTTCTCACAGCAGTCCGGGTCTTTCTGCTGACGCGCGCCATCCGCATCCTGCGAGGTCAGGGCCGAGAGCACTGCACCATGATGATCAACGTCAGCCGATTCAACGCCGTGCAGGAGAAGATCCACGGCGAGGTCTACGTCTACCTGCAGACGCTGCAGAATGCCGCCGCTCTCGCTCTGGGACCAGAGGCGATGAGGGATCCGATCATCGTTTCGTTGAAGGAGGACTTCGAGCGCGAGTTCGGAAGCTGCACGGAGACGTTCGATGCGGTCCGCACCGTCCTGGCAGAGGCGGCGCGAGTTCGGCCGGTAACGGTCAACATGAAGGGTGGCGTCCTCGACTACCGCGCTCACCGCGAGCACGGACTGCACGTCATCGCCATCGGTGGGCTCGCCTTGTCACGCGGCCTGACTCTCGAGGGCCTGACGGTCTCATACATTCTCCGCAACACGGCAGCGTCAGACACGCTGATGCAGATGGCCCGGTGGTTCGGCTACAGGCCTGGCTATGAGGACATCTGCCGCGTCTATCTGCCGAAGCTGGCGCTGGATCACTATCGCGAGATCAATGGTGCCATCGAGGAGCTGCGCGGCGAGGTGCGCCGGATGCAGGACCTCGGCATGACACCCGAACACTTCGGGCTGAAGGTCCGCGAAAGCCCCACGGCTATCCGCATCACCGCTGCCAACAAGATGCGCACGGCGACCCAGATTAGGATCGCGCAGGATTATTCCGTTCGGCATCTGGAAGGTTACATTCTGCCGAACAATCAGCAGATCAACGAGAACAACTTAGAAGCGGTCCGCGCGTTCCTCGCGAAGCTTGGCGCGCCATCCTCAGAATGGTCAACGCCGCAGGCTGAGGTCTGGCCGCGTCAGTCAGGTCGATCGGTGATGACCCTGCTGAAGGCGTTCACTTTCCCCGCGGCTCACGGTGACCTGGGGCCGATCAGCGGTGACGTCAGCTTGTTCGAGGACTACTTTGCCGACCGCGTCCGAGATGAGCTGTCAGAGTGGGATGTGGCCATTCCCCATCCCTCCAGCGGTGAGAAAAAGTCGGTGTTGCGGTCCGATCTCTCTTTCCCACTACGTACGCGAATGCACGGCGACGTAATACTGGATAAGGGATTCCGAGTAACCAAGGGTGGAAATCGGGTGGCCGACCCCAAGGACGCGCAGATCGGTCTGACACAGAGCCAGATCGACGCTGGAGACACTGAAAAGGCCAACGGCCGACTGCGCGGCGACAAGGTTTACTGCGCTCAGCGTAGTCGTCCGATGCTGCTGATCCATGTATTCACTACCGGCGCAGAAGTGCCCGACCTCAAGCTTGAAGGACCGATCGTCACCTTGAGCTTCTGTCTCCCTGGGACAAAAAGGGCGACCATTGAGCGGAGCTACCAAGTCAACGCCGTATACCGGAAGCAGGTAGAAGAGGCTTTCGCTCGCGAAGATGAGGACGACGACGAAGCCATTCTCGCCGGGGAAGTTTGATGGATGAGAGAGATTGGCACGACATAGCTCCCGCCCCCGATCCGCGCGTCGACAACGTCCGACGCGCCTCATCCACCCATCCGCTCGACTTCTTCAGAGGCCGCAATCATGCCGGTCAGTACATCTTCGCGCTGACCGCCGACGAAGGCTGCCGGGAGCTACCCAAGCCCCCGAAACTCAACGGGATAGATGTCTCGTTGGAACGTCGTCCGGGCGACGGCGCTCGCCTCATCCTGACGCTCGAGGAGCGTGATCACTTCGATATCTTCCGCGCTTTGTGTGGCCATCTCCTGGAGGCAACCGCCGATCATCCGTATGGCGCGAACGGCCCTGGTCTCCGTCTTGTCCTCCGCCGCTTGGCAGACTGGCACAACATGTTGCGCCGGCGCCGCGAGGCCCTGCTAACCACCGAGGAGATCATCGGTCTGGTCGGTGAGCTGCTGTTTCTGCGCGACCAAGTCCTGCCGCGCACCGTAGCTGCGAGCAGCGTGGCGGCCTGGCGCGGCGCGCACCGAGACGAACAGGACTTTGCCATCGGCGCTTGGCAGATCGAAGTGAAGACTCAGCTTTCGACCTCGGACCATCGACTGCTGATCTCCTCGGAAGCCCAGCTCGATAACGCTGGCAGTCGCCTGCTCCTGTGCCACCAGACCATCGCGCGCGCGCCCGCTGGCGCCGCCGCCGTCTCGCTGAACGCACTGATCGATGAGCTCACGCACGAGTTCACAGCTGCTGGACTTCCGATTCTCGAACAGTTCGAGGCTGCGCTTGAAGCCTGTCACTACATCCGACGAGAGGAATATGACGAGCCGCAGTGGCTGTTGACCGACCGACGGCTGTTCGAGGTACGTGATGATTTCCCCCGATTGACGGCTGCCATGTTGCCGACCGGCGTCCACGCAGTCTCCTATTCGATCCTCCTGAGCGCCTGTCAGAGGTTTGCCGTCGATCTCGACCAAATGCTGACCGAGGTCTTTGCATGACTGGTCCGGAGCTCGAGGAGGCATTCGACCGATTCTGGGAGGATCTCCTATTCGAGGCGGAGGCCTCCGCCGAGCCGCAGGCTGCTGCCTTCTTCCGGCTTTACGCCAAACTGGCAGCTGAAAACGGCGATTGCATCGACCTGACCTATACGCCGGCGCGGAACGAGGTCCGCGGCGGCTATCAGGTTGATGGCTTCGCGCTGGAGCGCGACCGTGGCGATCTATTTCTGGCCATCTCCGACTTCCGAACCGGACGCGAACTGCAGACCCTGAATGCCGCTCAGATCGACGCTCTGTTCGATCGGGTTCGGCGCTTCTGCGAGCTGGCGATCGATCCATCCTTCATTCAAGCGGTCGATGAGACTAGCCCGTCATTCCAGGCGGCTTGGCCAATCCACGCTGGCAGAAGCCACATCAAGCGCATTCGTGTTATCGCCTTCTCCAATGCACGCCTTTCGACACGCAGGAAGCCTGAGATGGCCGGTGAAGTTCTCGGCGTCCCCTTCGTATGCAGCGTGCTGGACTTCGCCCGTTACGCCAGCATTCTCGCTGCCAAGGGTGGGGTTGAACCAATCGAGATCGATGTCACCAGCGTCAATGGCGCGCCGCTGCCGTGTCTACCCGCGCACAGCATTGACGGCGAGCACACATCCTATCTCGTCGCCGTGCCTGGTTCCTTCCTGGCCGAAATCTACGGTCTCTATGGCGCCAAGCTTCTAGAGCAGAACGTCCGTACATTCCTGCAGGCCCGCACCAAGGTGAATACGGGCATCATCAGGACGCTGGAGACGGCACCCGAGATGTTCTTTGCCTACAACAATGGTCTGACCGCGACCGCAGCCGGCATAACAACCGCGCCGTTGCCGGGGGGCGGCCTAGGCATCAGCTCCATTGACAACCTCCAGATCGTGAATGGCGGGCAGACAACCGCTTCGATTCTCTACGCGAGCGACAGTCAGCGGAAGGATCGCCGCGCCGACCTCAGCCGTGTCTTCGTCCAGATGAAACTGTCGGTGGTGAATCCGGATCACCTCGAGGAAGTTGTGCCGCTGATCTCGCGGTTCGCCAACACGCAGAACAAAATCAGCGAAGCCGACTTTTTCTCCAGTCACCCAATCCATCTGGTGCTTGAGCGCATCTCACGCAATCAATCTGCGCCTCCGAAGGCGGGTTCGCTGTCGGGGTCGAAATGGTTCTACGAACGCGCGCGAGGGCAGTATAGAGATCAGCTTGCGTACGGGACCCAGGCCGAACGCAAGCGGTTCGAGCGGGAGTTTCCGCGGGATCAGTTCATCGACAAGACTGACCTCGCCAAGTTCGAGGTGACGTTCGAATGCAGGCCACACGTCGTGAGCCGCGGCGCACAGAAGTGCTTCCTCGATTACGCCGAAAAGATCGGCAAGGAATGGGAGGTGTCCGAGGCGCGGTTCGACAAGCACTGGTTCCGGAATATCGTCGCCGAAGCCATCATATTTCGCGGTGTGGACAGGCTGGTCGGACGATCTGACTGGTACCAGCAAGATCGCGGCTACAAGGCGCAGATTGTCACTTACTCGATCGCCTGGTTCGTCCATCACCTTCGGGAACGAGGGCAGGAGATCGACCTCGACGTGATATGGCGTAGGCAAGAGTTACCCGCTGAGATCGCCAGCTCCATGGAGCAGATCGCGCCCCAAGTTGCTGTGAGCATCAAGGATGCACCGCCCACGATGAAGAACGTCGGTGAGTACTGCAAGCAGCAGGCCTGCTGGGCGGCAGTGGCTGCTTCGCACTATGTATTCGACGTTCAGTTAGATGGTTTGCTTGTCGATCACGACGAGGCAGAGCAGCTGCGAAAGGCAGCAGTCGCGGCACGGAAGGTCGACCAGAGTATTGATTTCGACCAGGTGCTGGTCGCCATGCTGGCCGACACGCAACCATACCTTAGCTTCGCCCGCAGCCGCAGACTGCTGACCCCCAAGTCGGACGCTGCCATCAAGCGACTGACACGCGGCGACATCCGGCTTCCAGCCTCGGAGCGCAACGCGCTGAAATACATGATTGAGAAGATGGCCAAGGCCGGTTTCGAGCTGCCCCAGACACCTGATCTGCAACCGTCCTCCTGATGCTCCAGCAGCTCCGATTTGTGCCTCCTCCTCCACAAGTCACAGAGATCGTTTCTCCCTGAGGCCTTACTTCCGAGCGCAAGAGCATGCTGAAGACCGTTCCATTCGATCAGCTCAGAACCACTGATCTGCATGTGGATGCCCACTACACCGGCGGACGAAATGGCAACGCGGGCGATGACCCTCTGCCAGCTTTGTTGAGTGTCGACAGCCAGGGCGGGTTCCGAAAGCGAGGCAAGGTCCAAGGTCAGCTGACGATGCTTGTCCTGACATCGAGCATGGACGATCCGGACTGGCCCGACGCTCTGGATCGTGAGAGCGGCGTCTTCACGTACTATGGCGACAACAAGAAACCGGGACGCGAGCTTCACGAGACCGGCCGTCACGGCAACTTTATCCTGCGCAGAATATTCGCCGCAGCGCGAGCTGGTGCTGCTGGCCGGACGGAGACGCCGCCCATTTTCCTTTTCGCGTCCACGGGCGTCTGGCGGGACGTCCAATTTCTTGGGTTAGCCGTCCCAGGCGCATCCGACCTCGATGCGTCTGAAGAGCTGGTCGCAGTCTGGCGGATAGCGGGTGGCGACCGCTTCCAGAACTATCGAGCCCGGTTTACGGTCCTCGACGCACCTGTTCTATGCCGCACATGGATCGACAGCATCATCAGCGGTCAACGTGACGATCGCTTCGCCCCGGAGGCTTGGCGACGGTGGATCAGGAGCGGCCGCAGAACGCCGCTTATCGCGAACCGATCGCTCGAATGGCGCAACAGCCGTGAGCAACTGCCCCAGGATCGCGAAGGTAAGGCAATAATCCAGACACTGCAGTCGCACTTCGCAGGGCGGCCCCACACCTTCGAACACTGTGCAGTCGCCATCGCCAAACTGATGATCCCCGATATTGCGACGTTGGACGTGACTCGCCCATCAAGGGACGGTGGCCGCGACGCGATCGGTCAGATGCGTCTCGGTCGCGGTGCGAGCGCCATCCTGGTGGATTTCGCTCTTGAAGCGAAGTGCTACACGACCCGAGCGGTCGGTGTCCGAGACATGTCGCGTCTAATCTCCCGCCTACGGCACCGGCAGTTCGGCGTGCTCGTCACGACGACTTGCGTGGACCGGCAGGCCTACAAGGAAATCAAGGAAGACGGCCACCCCATCGTCGTCATCTCTGCTGTGGATATTGTCGACATCTTCCGCACCAACGGCCGGGGTACTGCTGCCCTGGTGTCGACTTGGCTGAATGAAGAGTTTCCGATCGAGGCGTGATGTACCCAAAGAGCACAAGCGGGGATCCTGGACGACCTCGTCGCTGGTGCTTTGCACCTAGGCGAAACACTGCAAGCCTTTTCACTGACAAAGGATGCTTGCGTCGCGTTGCGTTGGTGGTCAGTCAGCGCGAAGGTAGCCGCGGCGCTTCTGCTTGAAGGCGTCTGCGAAGCGCTCAATGAACTCGGCCATAGCACCGCGGAATCGAAGTGCTTCCGATGGAAGCGCCACACCGAGATCTCGCGCGATGTCCATGGCATATCGGACCTGCGGTTCGGTTGGGGGCTTCAGGTCGGGGTCAAGGCACTCGGCGAGGCTGACCGCGAAGCATTCCGCGAGCCGCTCTCGAAAGACATTGACCGATCCCGAGTGAGTGGCACGTTCGTATTGGACGATCCATGCCTCTCGGACGCAGTCATCGACAGGGATCGAGATTCCGCCGCTTTCATCAACTACGAGTTGGAGGGGCATGTCGCGAGTCCCAGCCTGTTTGACGTGGACGTCTTGCCTGCATACTACGAAATACGTAGTATCCAAGGCAAGGCAAAGTTACGAATCTCGTAGGCCTCTCCTACGCAGGCTCGTGACATGCCCAGACGGTCGGATATTCGGCTGGCTTTTTGCCGGCGCCTTAAAGAGGCCCGCGAGAGGTGCCAGCTGTCACAGAAGCAACTGGGATTGCAGGCAGGCTTGGATCCATTTGTGGCCAGCACGCGCGTCAATCGCTATGAGCTAGGCATACATGAACCGGATTTGGCGACGGTGGCCAGTCTGGCGGAAGCACTGCAGGTTCCGGTTGCCTACCTCTTTGCTGAGGACCAGCGTCTGGCGGACATGATCCTCGCGTTCGATCGCCTCACAGCAGGTGAAAAAGACAAGCTGTTGAAGGAGTTGGGGGAACGATAGTTGCGTCACCGAGGTGTGGGTGGTTACGCGTGGGTTCCCCAGTCGATTCATCATTGATTGCCACGCTCCGTCAGCGGGAGCGGCAACACACGGGTCATAAGTACTGCCGCTGAGGTACCGCCGAGGTGGTGCGCCGTCGCCGGCTAAGCGGCTTTGGGGTGACGATCTTATGGGGAAAGTGACGACACAAGCGCTTGAAAAGTTGCTCGTCGCAGCGCGTTCGGCACCTCAGGGACCTGAGGCCGCACGAATACAGGAAGCGGTCTTCAAGGCCCTCTTGGACGCGACCGTCTATGCCCATGTTCCGATCGAGGGAGCGCCGCCAGGGCGTGTGCGGTTCATCCAGTTCGTGCGCCCAGACAATGGACAGACTGTCCTGCCATTCTTCAGCGACCGAGCCCAAGCCGAGCAGCCACAGAGAACGGATGCGTTGATAGTCGCGATGTCGGGCCGTCGCCTGTTCGAGCTAACGCGCGGCGCGACGTTAATGCTCAACCCGAACCTGGACCAAGTGGCGTTGTACCCGCCAGAAATCATCGCGCTCTTAGAGGGTCGCGAGCTCGGTTACTTCGCGAAGCAGACACTGGATGAAGAGATTTCCGTAGGCGTGTGCCCGCCCATGGTTCCGACAGATGATCTCAACACCGCGCTTCATGGACTGTTTGAAGAAGAGCAGACAGTCAGATCGGCGTACTTGGCCGAAGTTCACCGTGAGGGCGACTGCGCAGAAGTATTCCTATTGCTTACGGTCGTTGCTGCGCCCGCGCATCACGAGCGGCTGCTTCAGTTAGCAACA
This sequence comes from Frateuria sp. GZRe14, assembly GCF_051900395.1. Taxonomy (NCBI): domain Bacteria; kingdom Pseudomonadati; phylum Pseudomonadota; class Gammaproteobacteria; order Lysobacterales; family Rhodanobacteraceae; genus Frateuria; species Frateuria sp. GZRe14. The sequence continues at coordinate 1,522,502 of NZ_JBHZGJ010000001.1, forward strand.
CTGGCTCTGAAGACTCATTCAACCGATCTTGATCTTCCACTAAACATTCTCTTCGTAGCACCAGACGCGCCGCTTCCGCAGGTCTGCCACGCGGGAATTCAATTCTTCGGGAGGTGATGCCCATAGGGCACGAGCCAAGGAAAGCCTGTCGACAAAGCTTCCACGAGGGTCGATCATGACCATGCCGGACGAAAGGACAAGAGCGCTACTGTGGGCAGGTGGCTTTCTGGTAGAGCTTGCTCGAAACGACAGTCTGCCGCTCGATGTCAGAAGGCGCGCTGTGGTGATCGCGCGACACTTCCCGACCATCGAGGATGTTTCGGCCATGGCGCTATTCAGACACCCATCGGGACTTGGCATTGGGCTTGCGTCTCCCTCTGATGTTAGTTCAAGGAACGAGGGAGGCTGCTTTGGCCCCCTTCGTTACGCCACTCGACTTGCATGGCCAGAAGAGGTCTGAGCCGCAAGGCGATGGAGCTTGCGCATTCAGAGGCCTTGGGTGCGCCCGTAGCAGATAGCGGTTAGCACTCATCGCAGAACTACGGCTTCGCGAGCACAGTCCGCGCCCTGACGCTCAACGTCAAGTTCAAGCTCATGCCCATACCCACCGACAAGGACAGCGAGAACGCCCCCGACTACCGCGTCCAGACCGTCGGCGGCTACGACGCCGGCGGGGCGTGGAAGAAAGTCAGCCATGCCGAGCGTCGTACTTGTCGGTGACTCGCGATGATCCTTCGCTTCCGGCGACGAGCTACGCATGCCTGATCAAGGACGAGGATGGCGGCAAGCACAGTCTGATCTGGTCGCGCAGCGATTCGACGGCCTGACAGCCGTCCAGTGCTCCGCCCTCGCGGTGGAGCGCCTATACGCCCATTACCAGGACATCCTGGCTGTGTAGCGTTTGAAGCTTTCTACGAAGAGCTCCAGAAAGCGGCGGCTTCTCTTCGCGAATCCCGCATTGAGCAGGGCGGTAATTGTCGCCTCGGACTGGAGCTCCTGAATGAGTATCGTGGTTGACGATTCATGCCATCCCGCACGTCCGACAGGCATCCTGGCGAACAACCCTTGCGGTGTGTTGGACGCGGCATGCGCCAGGCTCGCCTCGTCGTTCTCCTCAAGGAACGCCAGAGCGGCTAACGTTTCGAAGCGCTCGAATACCAGTTCGAACTCCGATGACACGTCGGCAAAGCTGGAACGCCACGAGGACATGACATCGAGCAGATGATCGCTGAGGGCTGTCTTGCGGCGTTCCAAGCCCTCCAGTTGTTGCCAGACATCATTCTTCTCGCCTTTCCATGACCCTAGAAATAGCGTCGATACCACTCTGCGCGGTTCTTGATACTCCCGAGGCCATAAGGTCACGAGGAGTTCGTGTAGCGTTTGCCAGCGTTGCGAGCGCGTTAATCCAACACCGTATGCAGTGAAGATCATCACTGCAGGATAAGAGCGCAAACCGAGCCATACCGTGAGGCCGTTTCCAACTTTTTCTGCCTGACGATAGATGCTTTTGAGTACGTCGAGGACCAACGCCAGCTCATTGCCGTCACCCCACCGACCAAGTGCGCCGGCCATGCGTGCCAAAGGCTCCGCCAGTGCTTCGTATCGCGGTACCCGGGATCGAAACTCCGCTTGGCTCCATTGTCCGTGGGGTGCGAACGACGGATCATCGAGCTGCGCCAGCAGTCGCTCGGTTTCCTGCGAAAACAGGTCGTCGAGTTGGATGCGGTATTCCGGCTTGGCGAGGTACCGCTTCGTGCTGTTGACGAGCAATTCGACGCTGAGTGGATTCTGCCGTTGGCTTTGTTCAAGCGTTTCCACACGCTGCTGCAGCGTCTGGAAGAATTCGTCCGCACCCGAGATCGGGACAACTTTGGCGCCACGATGAGTCGCCAGGTCGGTAGCGCCGGTTCCCAGGGAGCCGCGGGCGGACCAGTAGACTGGGTAACGCCGATTCGGTGCGCGGAGGAACGCGGCGCGCAACGCATGATCCCATTCGCCCGACCAGCCACAAACGATCAGTCCGTGCTCGTCAAGGATTCGATCCAGCAACCTGTCGTAGCTTTCGGGATAGGCGCTCAGCTCCTGATCGGTATTCAGGATGCGTGCATCCTTGTAATCGCCATGAAGTTTGAGCACGTAGCATCGGCTGTGCATCAGCGGCTCGGCACCGGCAAGCGCATCCACGGAAGCTACAACAGTCGGCTCGACACCCTGCTCTCGCAGGGCGTTCTCCATGAGCCGATCGAAGTTGGTCGTAATGATGACCCGGATGTGGCCCGAGTGGACCAATTGCGCGATCGCATGGTGAGCTTTAGTTGGAACCTTCCGACCTTCCTCACGATCCTCCACGCTTGGTTCAATATAGCGATGCAGGATGGCTCGGCGCTCTTCAGGTGAGCTGGCGACTCCCTCAAGCAGTGCAGAGTAGTTGGGCTCCTGACCGGTCTTGTCCCGATACCATCTTGCCCAGTCCGATTGTTCTTCGGCTCCTTGGGCCATTGCGACACGCCGTACCAGATCCAGCGTGATTTCCCAGCCGGTCGGGATTTCCGCGGAACGCGACAGCCCCGATCCTAGGAGAACAGCAAAGACCCCTTTGTTTTCGTAAACGGAGAAGGCGAGTTGGGTGATGGGATCGTTTTGAAGCAGTGTCATTGATCGAAAGTCTTGGTTTGGTGGCCTAGTTTCCCACGAGCCTAAGCGGCACGAGAATCGACTTGGACCTATCGTTTCAGGAGTGATGCTTTGCGCGTTCTCACAGAGCGTCGTATTCCCGAACGTTCTATCAAAGGTGAATTGAGCTGGCCTTCGGTGTGGCGGCGAGAATGGGCCAGCATGTGGCCGATCAACAAGATGCCTACGTCCTGATCATGGCTGAAGGTTTCGGGCGCGCTTTGGTTTCACCATGGGCAGCTTGTCTGGCCGTCTCTGCGACCTGAAGGTATGGACAGGGGAAGGATGTTGTGCGCCATCAAAAGCCGTCTATCCATGGACATCATCAGTCTTGGCTGAGATCGCGTCATAAAGGGCTTTCAGCGTTGGTCCATAGACACATCACCGGTCGGTATTACCCGCATGTTCTCAATCGTGGCGGGCGTGGGGTGGTGAGCCCGTTGGACCGGGGATGAGCGCGAGTTTCCCGCGAACCCGGCCCTCACCCCGGCCCTCTTCCCGAAGGGAGAGAGAGGATCGAGCCGTTGGACATTCGCTCAGGCGGGGCGTCGGGCGCCGAGCTGGACGAGGACCTCCTGCGCAGCGCGGATGCGTTCGGTGGCGCCGGGAAGATCCAGCGTGATCCTGAGCTTGTCCTGGCCGTCGAGTTTGTAGACGCGCGGCTGGCTCTGGATCAGGCGGATGATGGCCATCGGTTCGATGTCGGGTTTGTCGCGGAAGGTGATGCGGCCGCCGTTGGCGCCCAGGTCGAGTTTGCGGATGCCCAGCGGGGTGGCCATAAGCTTGAGGCTGGACAGCGCGAACAGGGTCTTGGTCGGTTCGGGCAGCAGACCGAAGCGGTCGATCATTTCCACCTGCAGGTCGCGCAGGCCGTCCTCGTTCCTGGCGCTGGCGATGCGCTTGTAGAGGGTCAGGCGCGTGTGCACGTCGGGCAGGTAGTCGTCCGGGATCAGCGCCGGCAGATGCAGTTCGACTTCCGTTTCGTGCTCGGAGGAGAGATCGAAGTCGGGTACCTTGCCGCTCTTCAGCGCGCGCACGGCACGATCGAGCAGTTCGGTGTAGAGACCGAAGCCGATTTCCTGGATCTGGCCAGATTGCTCCTCGCCGAGCAGTTCGCCGGCCCCGCGGATCTCCAGGTCGTGGGTCGCCAGGGTGAAGCCCGCGCCCAGTTCCTCCAGCGAGGCGAGCGCTTCGAGGCGCTTCTCGGCGTCGGCGGTGATCGCCTTGCGGTCGGGCACGATCAGGTAGGCGTAGGCGCGGTGGTGCGAGCGGCCGACGCGGCCACGCAGCTGGTGCAACTGGGCCAGGCCGAAGCGGTCGGCGCGGTTGATGATGATGGTGTTGGCGGTCGGGATGTCGATGCCGGTCTCAATGATGGTGGTGCACACCAGCACGTTGAAGCGCTGGCGGTGGAAGTCGGCCATGACGCGTTCGAGCTCGCGCTCGGGCATCTGGCCATGGGCGATGCCGATACGCGCGTCGGGGATGAGTTCCTGAAGCTCGCGCGCGGTGCGCTCGATCGACTCGACCTCGTTGTGCAGGAAGTACACCTGGCCGCCACGCGAGAGCTCGCGCTGGAACGCTTCGCGGATGGTGGCCGGGTCCCACACGCTGATGAAGGTGCGCACGGCCATGCGGTGCGCGGGCGGGGTGGTGATGAGCGAGAGATCGCGCAGGCCGGCCATCGCCATGTTGAGCGTGCGCGGGATCGGCGTGGCGGTCATGGTGAGCAGGTCGACCTCGGCGCGCAGCTTTTTCAGCTGCTCCTTCTGGCGCACGCCGAAGCGCTGTTCCTCGTCGACGATCACCAGGCCCAGGTTCTTGAACTTGATGTCCGGCTGCAGCAGTTTGTGGGTGCCGACGATCACGTCGATTTGCCCGTCGGCCAGGCGCTTGAGCGCGTCGTTCACTTCCTTGGTCGACTTGAAGCGCGAGAGTACGTCGACCTTCACCGGCCAGTCGGCGAAGCGGTCGGCGAAGTTGCGGTAATGCTGCTGGGCGAGCAAGGTGGTCGGCACCAGCACGGCCACCTGCTTGCCGGCGGTGGCAGCGGCGAAGGCGGCGCGCAACGCGACCTCGGTCTTGCCGAAGCCGACGTCGCCGCAGATCACGCGGTCCATCGCGCGCGGTGCGGCGAGATCCACGAGCACGGCATCGATGGCGTGCTCCTGGTCGGGCGTTTCCTCGAACGGGAAGCTCGTGCCGAATTCCTCGACCATGCCGCGGTCGATGTTGATCGACTCGCCGCCACGCGCTTCGCGCTGGGCATAGATGGCCAGAAGCTCCGCGGCGACGTCGCGGACTTTTTCGGCTGCCTTCTTGCGTGCGCGTTCCCACGCGTCCCCGCCGAGCGAGTGCAACGGCGCCAGTTCCGGCGCGGTGCCGGAGTAGCGGCTGACCAGGCCCAACTGCGCGACCGGTACGTAGAGCTTGTCGCCCTTGGCGTACTCGATGACCAGGAACTCGCCTTCCATGCCCCCGAGCTCCATCGACACCAGGCCCTGGTAGCGGCCCACGCCATGGTCGACGTGCACGATCGGCGCGCCGACGGAAAGCTCGGTCAGGTCGCGGATGATCGCGTCCGGATCGCGCGTGGCACCGCGGCGGCGCTTGCGGTCGGAGCGCACGCGCTCGCCGTAGAGTTCGCGCTCGGTGAGCACGGCGATGGCCGGCTGCTTGAGTGCGAAGCCCTGTTCGAGCGGCGCGACGCTGATCGCCAGTCGCGTGGCCGTAGTCGCGAGGAAACCGTTCCAGCCATCCACCGCGTCGGGCCTGAGGCCAGCGGCGGCCAGTGTTTCGGCGAGCGCCTCGCGCCTGCCGGCCGAGTCCGCCGCGATCAGCACGCGGCCGGAGTAGCTTTCGAGGAAGTGGCGCAGCGAGGTGCCCGGCTCCTCGCCCTTGCGGTTGAGTGGCACCTCGGGTGCGGGCAGCGTGCCCGAGTCGACGGCGTGCTCGTGGCCGGAGGGGACTACCTCCACGCGCAGGCGCCGGTTGAGCTGCTCGCGCAGTTGTTCGGGCGAGAGGTAAAGCTCCGGCGGCGGCAGCACCGGGCGCTCGATGTCGTGCGCACGCTGGTCGTACCGCTCGGCGGTGTTGGTCCAGAACTGGTCGGAGGCCTCGGTGGCGCCTTCGCCCAGCACGAAAAGGGCGCCGTCGCCGAGATAGTCGAACAACGTGGCGGTCTGCTTGAAAAAGAGCGGCAGGTAGTACTCGATGCCGCCGGGCGTCACGCCTTCCTTCATGTCCTGGTAGAGCGGGCAGCGGCGGATGTCGATCGGGAAGCGCTCGCGCAGGGCGGCGCGGAAGTCCTTGGCCGCATCCTCGGTGAGCGGGAATTCGCGCGCGGGCAGCAACTCGACCCTGTCGACCGGTTGCTGCGAGCGCTGGGTTTCCGGATCGAAGCTGCGGATCGAGTCGACCTCGTCGTCGAACAGCTCGATGCGGTAGGGCTCGGCGGTGCCCATCGGGAAGATATCGATCAACGCGCCGCGCACGGCGTAATCGCCCGGTTCGGCCACCTGCGGCACGTAGCGGTAGCCTGCGGCTTCCAGGCGTCGCTGTTCGGCCGCCAGGTCGAGCTTCTGGCCCTTGGAGACGACCAGGCCCGCGCCGGTGATGTGCGAGCGCGGTGCGATGCGCTGCATCAGCGTGGCCACTGGCACCACCAATACGCCGCGGGTGACGGCCGGCAGGCGGTAGAGCGTGGCGATGCGCTGGGAGACGATCTCCGGGTGCGGGCTGAAGACGTCGTAGGGCAGCGTTTCCCAGTCAGGGAAATGCAGCACGGGCAGGTCGCCGGCGAACAGGCGCAGCTCGTCTTCCAGCGCCGAGGCCCGCTGGGTGTCGCGCGTCACCGCCACCAGCAGGCCGGCGTGGTCGCGCGCCGATTCGGCGATCAGCAGGGCGCGCGAGGAACCGTGGGGCGGAGTCCAGAAGCGGCGCTGCTTGGGGGTGGTGGGCAGGGGCGGATGGGGAATCGGGGGCATGGGCATGCTTGTCGCGCCGGGAAATCGCGGCGGAAAGCAGGGGAGTTTAGCGCGACGGTCGTGGCTGCCGTGCAGGCGGCGCGCGGCCGTCGCAGGAGCCCGCCTGTGGACGATGCTCTTTGCGTCGGATAGACAAGTAGGTTCCTGCAGGGCCGTTGAACGACTCGTTGCAGCCGGCGTCGTTCAGAGGCGCAAGGTGATCTGCGCGACGCCGGGCTCGTCCGGCACCATGCGCGAGGTGAAACCCAGTTCGCTGCACAGGCGCAGCATCGGGCGGTTCTCCACCAGGACATAGCCCCAGATTTCGGTCAGTCCGCGCTCGCGGCAGGTGGCGACCAGGCGACGCATCAGCTCGGCGCCCAGGCCCAGGCGTGTCCATTCGCGCTCGACCAGCACGGAGAATTCGGCAGTGTCGGCGGCCACGTCGATGAATACGCGGCCCACGCCACGCAACTCCGCTGGCGACACGCCGCCGTCGACCAGCACGAAAGCCGCTTCGGTTTCCGGATCGATGTGACACAGCCGCTGCGCCATCGGTTCGGGAAGCTCGGTCAAGCTGTGCAGGAAGCGCCGGCGGATGTCCTCGGCTGGCAGACGCGTGAAGCATCGGCGCAGCGCCGCGACGTCGCCCGGTTCGATCGGCCGCACCTGCAACAGACGGCCGTCGCGTGTGGCGACAGGTTCTCCGGTGCTCGGCAGGGCCTCGGAGCGGGCGAAGCGCTGGTTGCTGCGCGGAGGCAGTGGCGTGCTGCGGGTGGGGCTGGAGAAGTCGATGGCGGGCTGGATAGTCATGTCCATACTGTAGCGTATTTTTGCGCCGCAGCATGCTTGCGCAGCGCCAAGTGGACGCTGTTATCGGCGACCCGATGCGCAGCTGGCGTGAACAGGCAGGCGGGTGCCTGAGCGCGACTTGCGGCGTTGCGGCAGGGAAGGCAGCGGCGATGCGGAGCGCAACCTGTGCGGAACGCGCGCGGTCCGCGATCGCGCACAGGTGCGCTCCTGCAGGTGGAGCGGCGGGCCGGTGAGCCCGCCCTGGATCAAAGCGCTTCGGAGGCGAAGTCGGCCAGCCGCGAGCGCTCGCCACGCCTGAGCGTGATGTGCGCCGAGTGCTCCCAGTTCTTGAAGCGGTCCACCGCGTAGGTCAGGCCCGAGGTGGTCTCGGTGAGGTAGGGCGTGTCGATCTGCTCGACGTTGCCAAGGCAGACAATCTTGGTGCCGGGGCCGGCACGGGTGATCAGCGTCTTCATCTGCTTGGGCGTGAGGTTCTGTGCCTCGTCGATGATCAGGTAACGCGACAGGAACGTGCGCCCGCGCATGAAGTTGAGCGAGCGGATCTTGATGCGCGAGGCGAGCAGGTCGTTGGTGGCCTGGCGTCCCCACGAACCACCTTCCTCGGGATTGGCGAGCACCTCGAGGTTGTCGGTGAGCGCGCCCATCCACGGCGTCATCTTTTCTTCCTCGGTGCCCGGCAGGAAGCCGATGTCCTCGCCGACCGAGACGGTGGCGCGGGTCATGATGATCTCGCGGTAGCGCTGCTGGTCCATGACTTGCGCAAGTCCGGCGGCGAGCGCCAGCAGCGTCTTGCCGGTGCCGGCGGTGCCGAGCAGGGTGACGAAGTCGACGTCGGGGTCCATCAGCACATTGAGGGCGAAGTTCTGTTCGCGGTTGCGTGCGGCGATGCCCCACACGCTATGGCTGGGATGGCTGTGGTCGTCCAGCAGCACCAGCGTGGCCTGCTGCTCGTCCACGTGAAGCACGCGCAGCTCGACACTGTTTTCGCCGGGCAGGAACAGGCACTGGTTGGGATGCCAGTCCTCGTCCTCGCGGCGGTCGACCTTGTAGAACGTCCGGCCGCGCTCGGACCAGGATTGCACCTCCGGATGACGATCCCAGAAATCCTCCGGGAGTCCGGTCGAACCGGTGTAGAGCAGCGCGAAATCGTCCAGCGCGCGGTCGTTCTCGTAGTCCTCTGCATCGATGCCGTAGATCTTGGCCTTGATGCGCAGGTTGATGTCCTTGGTGACCAGGATCACCTGGCGGTCCGGATGCTGGTCGCGCAGCTCGATCACCGCCGAGAGGATCAGGTTGTCCGCCTTGCCGTGCCCGGCGGTCGCGCGCTGCTGGAAGTACAGCTTGCCTACCGCGCCGCCGCGCTTGAGATTCACGCCTTCGGGATTGGACAGCTCCAGCCCGTTGCTGATGCCGTGCCCGTTGCCGCGCACGATGAGCTCGTTGAGGAAGCGGCTTACCTGACGACCGTTGCGCGAGACTTCCGAGGCACCCTTCTTCTTTTCGTCCAGTTCCTCCAGCACGGTCATGGGAATGAACACGTCGTGTTCCTCGAAGCGGAACAGCGAGGTGGGGTCGTGCAACAGCACATTGGTGTCGAGTGCGTAGATTCGCTTGCTTCCGGTCATGCGGAAGAGGCCTCGCTTCTGGTCGGACCAAAGAAAAGCGGCCTGGACCGAAGGGTCGCAGGCCGCCGGATGGCACGGCTCGCCGCCGCGCAAAGGGAGTGCTGGGAAACGAAGGGATGCTTCACTTGGTTGGGATGGCGTCCAGTACGGCCTGGGCATGGCCCGGGACTTTCACGCCGCGCCACTCCTGCGCGAGATGGCCCTTGGGGTCGATCAGAAACGTGCTGCGCACGATCCCCAGGTGGGTCTTGCCGTAGAGCATCTTCTCGTGGATCACGTCGAAGGCCTTGCACCAGGTTTCGTCGGTGTCGGCGATCAGCGGAAAGGGCAGGGCCTGCTTGTCGGCAAAGTTCGCATGCGAGGTGACCGAGTCACGCGAGACGCCGACGATCTCGGCATTGCGCTTGCGGAAGTCGTCGTAGAGGTCCCGGAAATCCTGCGCCTCGGTGGTGCAGCCGGGGGTGGAGTCCTTGGGATAGAAGTAGATCACCACCCAGCGGCCGTTGAGTTCGGAAAGTTCCAACTCGATGTCGTCGCCAGTGGTGCCGATCAGAGGGGGAATCGGTTTGCCGATTTCGGGCATGGGGTCTCCGCGAGGTCGGTCGAAGTACGGGCGCGCCGTGCGCCTTCGAGCGAAGACTAGCGCGCTCGCGGTGGCATGCAACAGGGTTGCCGGCGGCGCCGACTCGCGCGATGCTTGGGGCTTGCCGCGCCGACAGGGTTGCGCGCGATGGCGAGCCCCTGTGGGCGCCCTTGGCGTAACGGCATAGGATTCGACAGTCGCGTGCACGGCGGTCGCGTCGGCGGGAGTTCCCCGGACCGCCCGCCCGCACTTCGGTGGCGCAGCTAGAACTTGACCGGATCCATGATCGCGTCGAGGTTGAGTCCATCGCACAGTTCCAGGAAATCGTCGCGCAAGGTGGCGAGATGGATCTGCGAGGGAATGCCGATGGTGATCTGCGCCTGGAACATCTGGGCGCCGGTCTGCATCGCCTGGTAGCGCATCGAGCTCAGCTGCTCGACGCGGATGTCGTGGCGACTGAAGAACTCCACCACCTTCACCAGGATGCCGGGGCGGTCGGCGGCCACCACTTCCACCAGGTAAGGCAGCAGCGATGCGTTCTGTTCGCGCGGGCTGGTGCGGTAATGCGACAGCCGCAGCTCCTCGTCGCGGCCGAGCTTGGCCAGCGCCGTTTCCAGTTTCGCGATGGCGTCCCACGCACCGGCGGCAAGCATCAGCAGCGAGGTGTCGCTGCCGATGGTCGACACGCGCGCGTCAGCCAGGCTGCAGCCGGCGTCGGCAATGCGCTTGGTCAGCGTAAGCAGGGGCGTGCGCGACGCCGGGGTGAGCGCGTGGATCAGCAGCTGGTTGTCGTTGCCGGCGCGCGCAGAGGGACGGTTCAAGGAAGGCTACCTATGGGATCCCGCAGGGCGGCCTGCGGGCTCCAATGAGCTTACCCGCGATGCTCCGGACAAGTCCACGGAAGCCTGTTCGGTCCGGTGCGGGATACCCTTCGCGGGCGATGCTTCGATTTCGACGCACCCGGGTGGGGATGGCTCCCGTGCGGCCTTCCACTGGATGCAGGCCGCCAGTAACATCCTCCGCTTGCCTTTCGGCCGGGAACGAGTCTTGGACATTCGTGGAAGCATCTGCGCGCTGGTGACACCGTTTGGCGCCGATGGCTCGCTCGACCTGGCGGCCTTCGGGCGGCTGCTCGACTACCAGCTCGCCGGAGGCACGCAGGCGGTGGTGGTCGCCGGGTCCACCGGCGAAGCGCACATGCTCGAGCATGACGAGTTCGACCGCCTGCTCGCCTTTGCGGTCGAGCGCGTTGCCGGCCGCGTGCCGGTGATTGCCGGCACGGGCGAGGCAGGCACCGCGCGCACCCTGGCGCAGACCCGCCGCGCCGCTTCGCTGGGCGCCGACGCGGCGCTCGTGGTCGCGCCCTACTACGTGCGCCCGACCCAGGAAGGTCTGCGCCGGCACTTCCTGGAGGTTGCCGAGCAGGGCGGTCTGCCGGTGCTGCTCTACAACGTGCCCACTCGCACCGCCTGCGACCTGTTGCCGGAAACCGTCGCGCAGCTGCGCGACCATCCGGCCATCCTCGGCATCAAGGAGGCGGTCGCCAGCGACGAACGCATCCACGCGCTTGCGGAACTTGCGCGCGCGGATTTCGTCTACCTGTCGGGCGACGACGGCACGGCGGGCAAGGCCATGCTGGCTGGCGCGGCCGGTACCGTTTCGGTGGCAGTCAACCTGGTGCCGCAGGCGTTCCGCACGTTGTGCGATGCGGCCACGGCGGGCGACCGCGAAGCGGCCGGACGCGCGCACGACCGGCTCGATCCGCTGGTGCAGGCGCTCAACTGCGCGCCCAATCCGATCGCGGTGAAGGCCATGCTGCCTGCGCTGGGGCTCGGTTCGGCCCGGCCCCGGCTGCCGCTGGTGGAACTGGCCGACGGTCCGGACCGCAAGCGCCTGCACGAAGCACTGGCTGCTCTGGCATCCTTGGTGGCCGACGCCTGATCTTCCGGCGGCCGCTCGATTCCTTTTTTCGGAAAACTCTCCATGAAGAAAACCTCGCTCGTCGTCACCCTGCCGGTCCTGGTCCTGGGCGGCCTGCTGCTTTCCGGTTGCGGCATGCTCCGCTCGCACAAGGCCTGGGAAACCGCGCGCCAGGAGGCCCCGCTGGAAATCCCGCCGGACCTGGACACGCCGCCGGCGAGCGATGCGCTGGTGATCCCGCCGCCGGGTGCGAACAATCCGACCGCCGCGGGCGTCACGGCTGACGTGGGCGGCGTAGGCGGCACGATCGCCGACGGCTTCGTGCTGGCCGACAGCGCGGACAACACCTACCGCCGGGTCGGCGAGGTGCTGGGCGACGTGGGCGAGGTCACCGCGAAGGACGATGCCGCGCACACGTACACCGTCAACGTGACCGCTGCGCCGGCCACGAAGCGCGGTTTCTTCAGCCGCCTGTTCCATCGCGACGGGAAGGGCGACGCCGCCACCGCCGGCAAGGCCGCCCGCCAGGTGCAGGTGAGCATTACCGCGAGCGGCGATGCCGCCAGCGAAGTGCGTGCCCAGGGCCAGGCCGCTGCGGTGGCCAGGGTGGTCGATACGCTGAAGGCGAAGCTCGGCGGCTGATCGCCAGTTCATCCGTTCCAAGTCGGACGCCGCCTTCGGGCGGCGTTCGCTTTTGGGGCTCCGGCAAGCCCTGCGACTTCGGCACGGAGCGCCTACACGGGCGAACGGGATCGGGGTGGTCGGGGCGGAGTCCGTTCGTGGCGGTCTAGTCCGGCGGGCGAGGTCGAAACGCCCACCACCTCCCGGAAACAAAAACGCCGCCCGAAGGCGGCGTCTGCGTGAACTGGCGTTGGCTCAGCGCTCCAGCAGCTTGAGCTTGTCCGGCTTGCCTTCCCACTCCTTGGCGTCGGCGAGACCATCCTTGCGCTCGGTGATCACCGGCCAGTCCCGCGACAGCTCGGCATTGATCGCCACGAACTGCTCCTGACCGGCGGGCACGTCGTCCTCCGGGTAGATCGCGTTGATCGGACACTCCGGCTCGCACAAGGTGCAGTCGATGCACTCGTCCGGATTGATCACCAGGAAGTTCGGACCTTCATGGAAGGCATCGACCGGGCAGACCTCGACGCAATCGGTGTACTTGCACTTGATGCAGTTGTCGGTGACGACAAAGGTCATGGGCGGCTTCGAGTCGGCTGTAGAGAAGTGTCCGACGGCTCTGCTTTAAGGATGCCGGCCGGAGCGCTGCTCCTTGTGAAAAGTGCGGCCATGGATGGCCGCTTCTAGTCTAGCCGGTGGCCAAGAGCTAAGGGTTTGCCGAAGCCCTTCCAGACAGCGGCAATCATGGACGATTGCAAAAACAGTGGCGCTCCCTACGAGGTTCGAACTCGTGTTCCCGCCTTGAGAGGGCGGTGTCCTAGGCCACTAGACGAAGGGAGCGCAGAGCTGCGAGGCGCGCTAGTATAGCGAAATTGTTTCGCCCGGCAATGCCCTGTGAAGACTTCTTCGCGCTGCCGTCCGGAACAGCCGCCGGCATTTCAAACCGCGCGGACGGACCGCAGCGCGTTGCGCGGCGATTTGTTGCATCGGCGCCGTGCGCCGCCAAGGACCCAGACCGCTTGAACCCAGAAGCAAGGACTTCCGTCACGCCCGTGCCCGCGATCGTTCCCCGCGAGCAGCACGTGATTTCCCGCAAGAACATAAGCAAGGCCGCGTTACGCGTGCTCTACCGCCTCCACGACGCAGGCTACGACGCTTTCCTGGTCGGCGGGGCCGTGCGCGACCTGCTGCTCGGCGGCCACCCGAAGGATTTCGACGTCGCCACCAGCGCCACGCCGGACGAGGTCAAGAAGCTGTTTCGCAACTGCCGCCTGATCGGCCGCCGTTTCCGCCTGGCGCACGTGGTCTTCGGTCCGGAGATCATCGAGGTGGCGACCTTTCGCGGCACCGGCGCGGACGATGCGGCCGAAGGTGATCGTCACATCGTCGACGGCCTGATCGTGCGCGACAACGTGTGGGGGTCGATCGAGGAGGACGCGGTGCGCCGCGACTTCCGCCTCAACGCGCTGTACTACGACATCAGCGATTTCTCGGTGCGCGACTACGTCGGCGGCATGCAGGACCTGCAGAACCGCGTGCTGCACCTGATCGGCGATCCGGCCACCCGCTACCGCGAAGATCCGGTACGCATGCTGCGCGCGGCACGGCTGGCGGCCAAGCTCGACTTCACCATCGACCCGAAGGCATCCGCCCCGTTCGAGGAGCTGGGTCCGCTGTTGTGCGATGCGGCGCCGGCGCGGCTGTTCGACGAGTCGCTCAAGATGTTCCTGGCCGGAAACGGCCTGAAGAGCTTCCGCATGCTCGAGCAGTGCGGGCTGCTGAAGTTCCTGTTCCCGGCCACCGCACGCGCGCTCAAGCGGGGCGACGAGGCGCTGCGCTCGCTGATCGAGCAGGGCCTGGCCAATACCGACCAGCGCATTGCCGAGGGCAAGTCGGTGACGCCCGCGTTCCTGTTCGCCGTGCTGCTGTGGGGCGAGGTGCGCGACCTGGCGCATGCCTGGATCGTCAAGGGCGTGGATGACGGCGAGGCCTGGGCGCGCGCCGCCGCGCACGTGGTGGGCGAGCAGTGCCAGCGCGTGGCGATCCCGCGCCGCTTCACCATTACGATGGAAGAGATCTGGTCGCTGCAGCCGCGCTTCGAACAGATCCAGCGCAAGCGGGTGTTCCGGCTGATGGCGCATCCGCGCTTCCGCGCCGCGTTCGACTTCCTGCTGTTGCGCGCGGCCGAATCGCCGGCACTGCGTGAACTGGGTCAGTGGTGGGCACATGCGCAGCAGTTGCCGCAGGACGTGCTGGCGGCGGCCTTGCCAGCCAGCGCAGGCTCGCCCGCCGTCGGCTCGACCGGCGCCGCGCCGCGCAAGCGCAGGCGTCGCAAGCCGTCTGGCAAGTCCGGCTCGGCCTGATCCAACGCGCATGACTCGGGCTTTCGTCGCGCTCGGTGGCAACCTGGGCGACACGCGCACGATCCTGCAACAGGCGCTCGACGCGCTGGGCATGTTGCCGGGTACGCGGCTGGTGGCGCAGTCGCGCTTCTACCGCACGCCGCCGTGGGGTCTGCGCGAGCAGCCGGCGTTTCTCAATGCCGCTGCGGAACTGGATACCGTCCTCGGGCCCCACGAACTGCTCGATGCGCTGTTGCGGATCGAGCGCGACGCGGGTCGCGTGCGCGATGGCGAGCGTTGGGGACCGCGAACGCTGGACCTGGACCTGCTGCATATGGATGGCCTGGCGCTGCACGACGAACGCCTCACCCTTCCGCATCCGCGTATCGCCGAGCGCGCCTTCGTGCTGCTACCCCTGGCCGAGCTTGCGCCGGACCTGGAGTTGTCGGGGCAAGGCACCGTGAGCGTCCTGCTCGCCAAAGCCGACATCGCCGGCTGCGAACCGTTGCACCAGTAGGAGCCCACTCGTGGGCGATGCACCGTTTGTGGTGCCGCCCCGAGCGGAAGCAACGCCCACAGGTGGCCTCCCGCAAGGGTTAGCCCTCCACGGCTTGGCCTTTGACGCCTGCGGGCCGGATAATCGCCTGCTCGCCCATCCCCAAGGAACTGCCGTGTACGTGGACAACGCCAGCGTTCCCGCCCGCAAGCCGGTGACCGTGCCGGGCCTGCGCGCGATGAAGGCACAGGGGCGCAAGATCGTCATGCTGACGGCTTACGACGCGAGCTTCGCCTGGCAACTCGAGGCGGCCGGCGTCGATGTAGCGCTGGTCGGCGATTCGCTGGGCATGGTGGTACAGGGCCATCGCAGCACGCTGCCGGTGACGCTCGATGACATGGCCTATCACACGCGCGCGGTCGCGCGCGGATTGACCTCCACGTTGCTGATCGCCGACCTGCCGTTCATGGCCGACCGTGACGTGGCGCATTCGCTGGAAGCGGCCGCGCGGCTGGTCGGCGAGGCGGGCGCGGCGGCGGTGAAGATCGAAGGCGCCGCGCCGCACATCCTGGACGCCATCGCCATGCTCACCGCGCGCGCCGTGCCGGTGTGCGCGCACCTGGGCCTCACCCCGCAATCGGTGCACAAGTTCGGCGGCTTCCGCATCCAGGGGCGCGAGCAGGAAGCTGCCGACCGCGTGCTGTCCGAAGCGCTGGCCGTGCAGTCCGCCGGCGCCGACCTGCTGGTGCTGGAGGGCGTGCCCAGTGCGCTGGGCGATCGGATCACCCGTGCCGTGCAGATCCCGGTGATCGGCATCGGCGCAGGCCCGCATTGCGACGGCCAGGTGCTCGTGATCTACGACATGCTGGGCATCACGCCGGGCAAGCGCCCCAAGTTCAGCAAGGATTTCCTTGCCGGTCGCAATGCTGTGGGCGAGGCCATCGCCGCCTTCGCCGAGGATGTGCGCAGCGGCGCTTTCCCGGCTCCCGAACACTGCTTCGACTGATCCTTCCGAGTACCGACGCCATGCAGACAGTGCAAGACGCCGCCGGGTTGCGCGCGGCCATCCGCGGCTGGCGGATCCAGGGCCAGACGGTGGGCTTCGTGCCGACCATGGGCAACCTGCACGAGGGCCACCATTCGCTGATCAAGCTGGCGCGCGCGCGCGCCGATCGCGTCGTGGCGAGCGTGTTCGTCAACCCGACCCAGTTCGGGCCGGGCGAGGATTTCGAGCGCTACCCGCGCACCCTGGCGCAGGACCAGGCCGGGCTCGCCGAAATGGATTGCGATCTGCTGTTCGCGCCGGATGTCGCCACGATCTATCCGTTCGGTGCGGCCCAGAGCGTGAGCATCCATGTGCCAGGCATCACCGACACGCTGGAAGGCGCGCACCGCCCGGGCCATTTCGATGGCGTGGCCACGGTGGTATGCAAGCTGTTCAATCTGGTGCAACCGGACGTGGCCGTGTTCGGCCAGAAGGATTGCCAGCAACTGAAGGTGATCGAACGCATGGTGCGCGATCTGGCGCTGCCGCTGAAGGTGCTGGCAGCGCCGACCCTGCGCGCGGCCGATGGCCTGGCGCTGAGTTCGCGCAACCAGTACCTGACCGAGGCCGAGCGCGCGCTGGCGCCGCAGATTCACCAGACGCTGCTGAAGATGCGCGAGCTTTTGGAGAAGGGCCATGCCCGGAAGGTGATCGAGCAGGTCGCGGCTTCGACGCTGGAGCGCGCGGGCTTCGAACCGGACTACGCGGTCATCCGCCGCGCCGAAGACCTGGCCGAGCCGGCCGACGACGAACGCCAGGGACTGGTAGCGCTGATCGCCGCGCGCCTGGGCAGCACGCGGCTGATCGACAACCTGCCGTTCGATTGATTCCGCAGGGTGGGGCTTGGGCCCACCTGCGGCCACGGTGGTTTGAAGCCCACCTGCGGGACACGCCGCTTTACGGTTGCCGCTCCCACACCTGGCTGCGGCCCAGCAGCGCGAAGCCGATATAGCCGTGCACGTCGAGCTTCTGCCCGCCTTCGAGCAGGCTCAGCTTGACCTTGTAGGTCTTGCCGTTGTGCGGATCGAGGATCTTGCCGCCGTCCCACTCGTCGCCGTCGCGGCTCACGCCCCACATGATCACCATGCCCTCGACCGGCTGATCCTTGCGCTCGCCGTCGCACTTGCGGCAGATCGGGTTCGGGCCCTCGTCCGACTGCAGCACCTTGAGCACCTTGCCCTGCAGCTCGCCGTTCTGTTCGGTGATCTCGACGATCGACTTGGGCTTGCCCGTCGCATCGTCGATGGTCTTCCAGGTGCCGACCGGGGTGTCGGTGGCGGCGTAGACGGCGGCGCTGCCGAGCAGCAGGCCCGTGAACAGTGCAAGGCGGAACAATGGCTTCATGGTCGTCCTCCCGTACGAAAGCGTACGGTGAGCAGACTGGCGAGCCGCCGCGAGGCCGTCAAGCTGCGTTGCGCAATGTGCGCGACTGACCTGTATCAGGCAGGGCAGGGGGCGCGACTGGCATAATTGGCAGCCCACGAACCGAAGCAGTTTCCCCATGAGCGAAGTGAACGAGGCGCGCGTGCGTCAATTGCTCGGCGGCCTGGCCGACCCGCATACCGGCGCGTCCGTTGCCGACAGCGTGAGGGCGGTGGGCGTCGACGGCGCGCGGGTGTCGGTGGATATCCAACTGGGCTACCCGGCCGGCTCGGTGATCGACGGTCTCGCCGATCGTGTTCGCCAGGCGCTTGAGGCCGACCCCGCGATCGATGCGGCGAGCGTGTCCGTCGCCAGCCGCATCCAGCCGCACAAGGTGCAGGGCGTGCTGGCGCCGCTGCCGAACGTCAAGAACATCATCGTGGTCGCCTCCGGCAAGGGCGGCGTGGGCAAGTCGACCGTGTCGGCCAACCTGGCGCTGGCGCTCCAGGCGGAGGGCGCGCGCGTCGGCGTGCTCGACGCGGACATCTACGGACCCAGCCAGCCGCGCATGCTCGGCATCGAGGGCAAGCCGCAGTCGCCGGATGGCAAGAGCATCATCCCGATGCAGGCGCACGGGCTGCAGGCGATGTCGATCGGTTTCCTGGTCGACCCGGAAACGCCGATGATCTGGCGCGGCCCGATGGTCACCCAGGCGATGATGCAACTGCTCAACGACACCCGTTGGGACATGCTCGACTACCTGGTGATCGACCTGCCGCCCGGCACCGGCGACATCCAGCTCACGCTCTCGCAGAAAGTGCCGGTGGCCGGGGCCGTGATCGTCACCACGCCGCAGGACATCGCGCTGCTTGACGCCATCAAGGCGCTGAAGATGTTCGAGAAGGTCGAAGTGCCGGTGCTGGGGCTGGTCGAGAACATGGCCACCCACGTGTGTTCGAACTGCGGCCACGAGGAGCACGTCTTCGGCAGCGGTGGCGGCATGCGCATGGCCGAGAAGTACGCGGTGCCGTACCTGGGTTCGCTGCCGCTGGACATCCGCATCCGCGAGCAGGCCGACGGTGGCACGCCCACCGTTGCGGCGATGCCGGACTCCGACCTGGCAGCGCGCTACCGCGAGATCGCGCGCAACGCCGCGGGGCGGCTCTCCCGGCAACCGCGCAACAAGTCGCTGGGGCTGGGCAAGATCGTGGTGCAGAACGCGCCCTCGGCATGAGGGCAGGGCGCAAGCGGGTCCTGTGTCTGTCCGGCAGCCTGCGCCGACGCTCGTCCAACACCGCGGCGCTGCAGGCGGCGCAGGCGCTCGCGCCTGATGGCCTCGAGCTGGTGACGTACGACGGCCTGGGCGATTTGCCGCTGTTCAACCCGGACATCGAGACGCTCGCCGTGCCGCCGCAGGCGCTGGCGTTGCGCGAGGCGGTCGGCCGGGCCGACGCGCTGCTGATCGCCTGCCCCGAATACGCCCACGGCGTTCCCGGCGCTTTCAAGAACCTGCTGGACTGGCTGGTCGGAAGCCTGGAGTTCCCCGGCAAGCCGGTGGCACTACTCAATGCTTCCGGGCGCGGTTCGCACCATGCGCAGGAGTCGCTGGAGGAAATCCTGCGCACGATGTCGGCGCGCGTGCTGGGCGGCGCGTGCGCCACTGTGGCGTTGCCCGGCGCCGGTTGCGGTCGCGACGAAGTGCTGGCCAGCCCCGAGCGCTGCTCCGAACTGCGCTCGTTGCTGACCGCGCTCGAGCATGCGCTCGCCGCGAAGACTCCGCGGTAGGAGCGCCCTCGGACGCGGCCGCGATCTCCATAAGGCCGTGATCACGCTCGCCAGGAACGCGCGCCGCCAGAGAGACGGCTGGCGCCTCCACGGCCCGACCATGTATTTTCCCCGTTTTGCGCCCGACGAACGGGCCACCGATGGAGCGCGAGCGTGAGTATCAAGTCCGACAAGTGGATCCGCCGCATGGCCGAGCAGCACGGCATGATCGAGCCGTTCGAGCCGGGCCAGGTGAAGCTGCGCGACGGCAACAGGCTGGTGTCCTACGGGACCTCCAGTTACGGCTACGACGTGCGCTGCGCACGCGAGTTCAAGATCTTCACCAACATCAATTCGACCATCGTCGATCCCAAGGCGTTCGACCCGGAAAGCTTCGTCGACGTCCAGGCCGACGTGTGCATCATTCCGCCGAATTCCTTCGCGCTCGCGCGCACGGTCGAGTACTTCCGCATCCCGCGCAACGTGCTCACCATCTGCCTGGGCAAGAGCACCTACGCGCGCTGCGGCATCATCGTCAACGTGACCCCGCTGGAACCGGAGTGGGAGGGCCACGTGACGCTGGAGTTCTCCAACACCACGCCGCTGCCGGCCAAGATCTACGCCAACGAGGGCGTGGCGCAGATGCTCTTCCTCGAGTCCGACGAGGAGTGCGAAACCAGCTACAAGGACCGCGGCGGCAAGTACCAGGGCCAGCAGGGCGTGACCCTGCCGCGTACCTGAGCGGCCGCCTGAATCGCGTCGGCCAGGAGCGGTCGGCGCGGCGTTGCCCGGCGCTACACTGCGCCTGTTCCCAGGTTCGACCCAGGAGATCCCCATGACCCGCTTCACCACGATGTTCCAGCGCGCTGGCGCCGCGCTCCTGTTGGGCAGCCTGCTGGTGCTCGGTGGCTGCCACGGCAACAGCGTCAAGGAAGAGGCCGCCATCGCCAAGGCCCAGACCGAGTTCGACACCACCCTGGAGGCCTACAAGAGCGGCCAGTTCCTGGTCGACGGCGCCGTGCTTTCCGCGCTGGATACCGGCAGCCACTTCGCCTACCTGAAGGATGTCGGCAAGTTGCCCAAGACCGTGCTGCTGGTGCCCAGCGACGATTCGAAGATCCGCAAGGCGCACCTCCAGTTCATGGCGCGCATGGTGATCGACTACGGTTTCGCCGCGTACTACGACGACGACGGCACGCTCAAGAAGATCAACCCGGTCGAGACCAAGGCGCGCGCGCTGGAGGACTACCACGCCCCGGTCAAGATGAACGACGAGCAGCAGGACAAGAGCGCGGCCGGGCGTACCGATCAGTACTGAGCTGCGAATCCCGGCGTGACCGGGCGTTCCTTGCAGGAGCCCACTTGTGAGCTCCTGCAAGCGCGATGGCGGCTAGCGCGACAGGGTTTCGCGCAGGCGGTCGAGCAAGGCTTCCCGCGCGTGCTCCCCATAACGCTGCGCCGGGCCGCTGCCCCATACCGGGCCCGGCCACGCCGCATCCCCCTCGCGCCGCGCCACCACGTGCACATGCAGCTGCCGCACGATATTGCCCAGTGCGCCGAGGTTGAGCTTGTCGCACGGCACCACCGCACGCAACGCGGCGCCGGCGCGGTCGACTTCGTGCCACAGCAGCGTTCGCTCCGAAGGCGTGAGATCGGCGATCTCCACCAGTCCCGCGCGCTGGGGCACCAGCACGAGCCAGGCGAAGCGCGAGTCGTTCATCAGCAGCACGTCGCACAGGTCCAGCCGGGCCAGTGCAAGGGTGTCGGCTGCCAGGCGCGGATCGAGCTGGAATCCGACGCGGCTCATGCGCTCGCCAAGTGCTTGTCGAAGAAGGCCAGTGTGCGCTGCCAGGCCAGGGTGGCACTGGCTTGGTCGTAGTGCGGGTCGTGGTCGCGATTGAAGGCGTGCCCGGCCGGATAGGTGAAGACGTCCATCTGCGGCAGCCGCTCGCGATGTTTGGCTACCGCTTCGGGCGGAATGCTCCTGTCGCGCTCGCCGAAATGGAACATCACCGGCGCTTTCGGCGTCTCCCCCAGGAAGGGCAGATTGCGCGCACCGTAATAACTCACAGACGGCATGCCCAACCGCAGCGCCGACAGCAGCGCGACGGTGCCGCCCCAGCAGTAGCCAACCGTACCGATCCTGCCGGCCGACTTGATCGCCTCGGCTGCGCTGGCGACGTCCTCCACTGCACGCTCGAGCCCCAATTCGTCGACCAGCGCCTTCCCACGTTGCATGCCGCCCTCGTCGTAGGGAAGCTCCAGGCCACTTTCCAGGTGGTCGAAGAACGCCGGCGCGATCGCCGTATAACCTGCGGCTGCGAAACGATCCGCGACCTCCCGGATATGCGCGGTAACGCCGAAGATCTCCTGGACCACCACCACGCCACCCTTGGGCTTGCCCTGCGCCTTGGCCAGGTAGCCGCCGATGCACTGCGTGCCGCTGGTAGGAATGTTGATCGACTGCCCCATGGACGGCTCCCTGCACGCTGCTGAAGCGCCAAGCATAACGGCCCGGTGGTGAGAGGCCCGCTCACGTATAATGGCCGGTTTTTACGGCACTTCTTTCGGTAGCTCCCATGTCGCAGGCCTCCCCCAAGATCGGTTTCGTCAGCCTCGGCTGCCCCAAGGCGCTGGTCGACTCCGAGCGCATCCTTACCCAGCTCAAGGTGGAGGGCTACGAGATCGTGCCCAGCTACCAGGCGGCCGACGCGGTGGTGGTCAACACCTGCGGCTTCATCGACGCGGCGGTGCAGGAGTCGCTGGACGCCATCGGCGAGGCGCTGCACGAGAATGGCAAGGTGATCGTCACCGGCTGCCTGGGCAAGCGATCTGAACTGATCCGCGAGGCTTATCCGGAAGTGCTCTCGATCAGCGGCCCGCAGGATTACGCCAGCGTGATGAGCGCGGTGCACACGGCGCTGCCGCCGCAGCGCAACCCGCTGCTGGACATCATCCCCGACACCGGGGTCAAGCTGACGCCGAAGCACTACGCGTACCTGAAGATTTCCGAGGGCTGCAATCACCGTTGCAGCTTCTGCATCATCCCCTCGATGCGGGGCGACCTGGTCTCGCGGCCGGTCGACCAGGTGCTGCTCGAAGCCGAGAAACTGGTCAAGGGCGGCGTGAAGGAACTGCTGGTGATCTCGCAGGACACCAGCGCCTACGGCGTGGACCTGAAGTACGCCGAGCGCGAGTGGCGCGGCAAGGCGTATCGCACGCGCATGACCGAGCTGTGCCAGGGCCTGTCCGAGCTCGGCGTGTGGACTCGCCTGCACTACGTCTACCCGTACCCGCACGTGGACGAGGTGATGCCGTTGATGGCCGAAGGAAAAATCCTTCCCTATCTCGATATCCCGTTCCAGCATGCGAGCCCGCGCATCCTCAAGCTGATGAAGCGCCCCGGCAACATCGACAAGACGCTCGAGCGCATCCGCAACTGGCGCGCCGCGGTGCCGGACATCACGCTGCGCAGCACCTTCATCGTCGGTTTCCCCGGTGAGACCGATGCGGAGTTCGAGGAACTGCTCGACTTCCTGCGCGAGGCGGAACTCGACCGTGTCGGCGCATTTGCCTATTCGCCGGTCGAAGGCGCCCGGGCGAACGATCTGCCAAACCCCGTTTCCGAAGAGCTGAAGGAAGACCGGCTCGAGCGCTTCATGGCGGTCCAGGCGGAGATCTCCGCGGCCAAGCTGCAGCGCAAGCTCGGGCGCACGCTGACCGTGCTCGTCGACGAGGCGGGGTCCGATGGCGCGGTGGCGCGCTCGGCGGCCGATGCGCCGGAGATCGACGGGTTGGTGCACATCGCCGATGGCCAGGGCCTCAAGCCCGGCCAGTTCGTGCAGGTAATGGTCGAAGGCGCCGACGAGCACGACCTGCACGCGCGCCTGGCGCAACCGCTGCTCAAGGTCGTCTAGCCGTCCATGCGCTACGTCGCGCCGGCGCGCGATGCGGTGGATCCGGCCGTGTTCGGACGGCCGCCGCTGGCCGCCTGGGACGAGTACGCAGACCTGTTGCGCGGGCCGGATTGGCCCTCGCTCGACGTGCTCAATGCGCACTGGCCCGCCGGCTCGCGTGAGCGCTTCGTCGGGCAGACGCCTGCACTGCTCGCCGACGGCCGCCATTATGAACAACGCATCGCCGAAACCGGCGCCATTGCCACCCGCGAGCGCAACTGGCACGACCTGTTCAACGCACTGGCCTGGCTGCGCCACGCGCCGCTCAAGCGCGCGCTCAATGCCCAACAGGTGGCCGAAATCGCGCGGGCCGGCGCAAAGAGCCGCAGCCGTCCGCAGTGCGCGCTGACGCACTTCGACGAAGGGGGCGTGATCCTTGCGCTGCGCGACCCCACGCTGCTGGCCTTGTGGGACGCACACGACTGGCATGGCCTGTTCTGGCGGCGGCGTGATGCGTGGCTGGACGGTTCGCTGGAACTGATGGTGTTCGGACATGCCCTGCTCGAACACGCGCTGACGCCGGATCGCTTGCTCGTCGGCAAGGCGATCGCGGTGATCGGGCAGGAGGCGGTGCGCGAAACGGTGGTTCAAGCGATTGCGCAAGGACGCCTGTTGCGCGATCCGCAGGAGTTGCGGCCTCTGCCGTTGTCGGGGATTCCGGGATGGTGCGCGGGCAGCGCGAGCGAGGCGTTCCATCGGCAGGCGGCCTGTTACCAGCCGTTGCGCGTGGGAAGGGTGTATCCCGAGCCGCTGCGGGCTTAGGAACGCGCGGCCCCTCCACCCCACGGCCCGTTGACGCCGCTCCGGGCACAGTGACCCTCCCGCACGGTGGAGCGCCCGCGTGATCCCACGCTTCAACGACCACGCTGCCAACGAGCGCACCTACCTGGCCTGGGTGCGCACGGCGATCGCGGTGATGGCGTTCGGCTTCCTGGTCGAGCGCTTCGACCTGTTCATCACCTACGCCTCGTCGAACGCCTCGCGCGCGGCGCACAGGCTGCACCTGCACCTGCGTCTTACCGAATGGGTAGGGCTCATGCTCATCGTGTTCGGCGCGCTGATTATCCTGCTCGCCTCGGCACGCTTCCTGCGCAACCGGCGCGACATCGCCCACGAGCGCATGGAGGATTACGCCGGCCCGGTGGGCGAGAAGCTGCTGGCCGCGATCCTGGTGCTGCTGGGCCTGTTCCTGGTCGTCTACGTGGGCCAGGAACTGGCGGCGCTCGGTTCTCAGCCGGACGTGTAATCCACGGCAACGACGGCGAAGCGCGTGCGGCCAGCCGGCAGCTCGGCCTCGAACTCGTCGTCGAGTTTCTTCTTGAGCAGCGCGCGGGCCAGCGGGGAATCGACGCTGATCCAGCCACGCTTCGCGTCGGTCTCGTCGGGGCCGACGATGCGATAGCGCACGGCCTCGCCGCTGTCGACGTTTTCCAATGCCACGCTGGCGCCGAAGAACACCGTCTCGCGGTCGCCCGGCGCGCCTTCGGCGACCTTGAGCAAGGGGATGCGCTTGCTCAAGTAGCGCACGCGCCGGTCGATCTCACCCAGCTGCTTCTTGCGGTAGGTGTACTCGGCGTTCTCCGAGCGGTCGCCCTCGGCCGCAGCCGCGGCCAGTGCCTTGACCACTTCGGGCCGCAGCGTGAGCCAGAGATGATCGAGCTCGGCCTTGAGCTTCTCGAAGCCCTCCCGCGTAACGATCGCGGTCGAGGATGGCGCAGGAGGGCGCCAGCGGCTCATCGGCGGCTCCCGCCGAAGATGCCGCCCAGCACGCCGCGAAGGATCTGCCGGCCAAGCTGGCTGCCCATCGTGCGCACGACCTGCTTGCCCATCGTTTCGATCATGCCCTGGCGACGCTTGGTGCCAAGCAGCGCGTCGTGCACCGCGCCGCTCCAGGCGTTGTCCTCCGGCTTTTGCGAGGGGTTGGCGACGGTGGTGGCGTCGGCGGCCCGGGTGGCGGTGCGTCGGGCGAGCATTTCCGCCGCGGAGTCGCGATTGACGGCGGTGTCGTACTTGCCGCCCACCGGCGAGCGCTGGCGCACCGCGGCACGTTCGGCCTCGCTGATCGCGCCGATGCGGCAACGCGGCGTGGTCACCATCACCCGCTCGACCGGGCTGGGCACGCCGCCCTCGCGCAGGGTCGAGGCGAGCGCCTCGCCCACGCCGAGCTGGCCGATCGCCTCGGCCACATCAAGCCCGGGGTTGGGTGCGAAGGTTTCGGCGGCCGCGCGCACGGCCTTCTGGTCGCGAGGAGTGAAGGCGCGCAGCGCGTGCTGGATGCGGTTGCCGAGCTGGCCGAGGATTTCGTCCGGCACGTCGTCCGGGTTCTGCGAGCAGAAGTACACGCCCACGCCCTTGGAGCGGATCAGCCGCACGACTTGCTCCACGCGCTGGCGCAGCGCCGGCGGGCAGTCGTCGAACAACAGGTGCGCCTCGTCGAAGAAGAACACCAGCCTGGGCTGCTCCAGGTCGCCCACTTCCGGCAATTGCTCGAACAGCTCCGACAGCAGCCACAGCAGGAAGGTGGTGTAAAGCCGGGGTTTGAGGATCAGCTGGTCGGCGGCGAGCACATTGATCACGCCGTGGCCGCCCATGTCCTGGCGCATCAGGTCGGCCAGTTCCAGCGCGGGCTCGCCGAAAAAATTCTCACCGCCGGCCTGCTCCAGCGCCAGCAGCGCGCGCTGGATGGCGGCGATGCTGGTTTTGCCGATCAGTCCGTACTGGATGGAGATGTCCTTGGCGTTGTCCGCGGCGAAGGTGAGCAGGGCGCGCAAGTCGGCCAGGTCCAGCAGCAGCCAGCCCTGGTCGTCGGCCAGCTTGAACACGATTTCAAGCACACCCTGCTGTGTGTCGTTGAGTTCGAGCACGCGGCCGAGCAGGGTGGGACCCATGTCGCTGGCCGTGGTGCGCAGCGGGTGGCCCTGCTTGCCGTAGAGATCCCAGAAGATCACCGGATTGGCCTGCGGCTGCCAGTCGGCGAGACGAAGTTTGGACAGGCGCGCCTTGATCTTGTCGTTGGGCTCGCTCGCCGCGATCGCCAGGCCGGCCAGGTCGCCCTTGACGTCAGCCAGCACGCAGGGCACGCCCAGCCGCGAGAATCCCTCGGCCAGCACCATCAGCGAAACGGATTTGCCGGTGCCGGTGGCGCCGGCGACCATGCCGTGGCGGTTGCCGTAGCGCGATTCGAGCGCGACCTCGGCGGTGTCGTTGCGACCAATCAGGATCTCGGACATGCAGGCGCTCCGTGCGTCGGATGCGCGATTGTAGCCAAGCGGATGCAGGTCGCAGTTCGCGGGTTCTGGCGGGCGCCGCGGTTTTGGCATCAGGTCTGCATGCGCTAAGGTGAATGTATCCCCGCCGTCAAGCTTTCGTCATGCCGCTGTCTATTCTTGCCCATCGTTTCCGCCTGGCGCCGCTGGCTGCCGGGCTCATCCTGCTTACCGCCTGCGCCAGCGGAGGCGGCAGTCGCGCCTCCGGCGAGGTCAACACGCTGTATACGCAGCTCGATCAGGCCAGCAAGGGCTACGAGACCGCGCTGCAGCAGGCACGCGAGGGCGACGATCAGGCGTCCGAGCAGAGCCTCAGGGACTCGCTGGACAGCCTCAAGCAGGCTGCCGCTCGCTGTGGCGCCACGCCCGGTTGCGACTCGCAGCGGTTCTACTCGGTGTTCGACCGTCTGCTGCGCCTGAAGGACGGCAGCTTCTTCGCCGGTGACGACTTGGAAACCGTCGGCGAGGAAGCTCCCGAGGAAGCCGTGGCCGGCAAGCCCGGCGGCGTCGCCGCGCTGCCGCAGGCCCAGCGCGCGGTGACCCTGTTGCGTGGGCACAAGCTCTCCGAACTGATCGCCATGAATGGCCCGGTCAAGGCCGCGCTGGAAATGTGGCTGACCCAGTGGCGCTCGAACCTGGTCGATACCTGGATCAACTACCAGTACATGCGCTACGAAATGTGGCCGCAGTACGACAAGGCCGACCTGCCCGAGGCGCTGCTGTTCGGCATCATGGCCAAGGAGTCCGGCGGCAAGGTGCACGCCGTCTCACGCTCCGGCGCTGCCGGCCCGCTGCAGTTCATGTATGCCACCGGCCTGCGCTTTGGCCTGAACAATCAGAGCGGCTTCGACACGCGTTTCGATCCGTCCGAGGCAGCGCGCGCGAACGCCGCATACATGGACGAGCAACTGAAGGCGTTCAACGACAATCTCGAGCTTTCGCTGGCCGCCTACAACGGAGGCGAGGGACGCATGCGCCGAATGGTCGGCGACAACACTGGCGCGAGCTTCTACGACCCGACGATCTACAACCAGCTGTCGGAGGAAACCCGCGAGTACGTGCCGGCGGTGCTGGCCGCGGCGTGGTTGTTCCTGCATCCGGACAGCTACAACCTGAACTTCCCGAAGATCGACGGTGCGCCGGGCCGCATCACGCTCAAGCGCCCCGCCTCGCTGTCCGAGCTGACCATCTGCATGGGCTCGGCGCAGGGCATGGACGATGGCTGGTTCCGCACGCTGCGCAACTTGAACCCGCGACTCAATCCGCAGGATGAGCAGCCGGCCGGCAGCCAGCTGCAGGTACCGAAGCAACTGGAGTCGGTCTACGCATCGCGCTGCGTCGATGGGCCGTGGCCGATCCTGGCGGGCGACCTGCATTCGGCGGTGGTGCCGGTGGTGCCGGAGGTGGTCAAGCCGGAGCCGAAACGTACCGTGCATCCGCATTCGCGCTACGTCGTGCGCCGCGGCGACACGCTGCTGGGCATCGTGCACAAGCTGGGATGTTCGGACGTGCGCGAGCTGTCGGACATCAACGACCTCAAGCACCACAGCATCCGCGCGGGGCAGGTGCTGCGATTGCCATCCTGCCGGCGCTGAGGTGTTTGGGGGCGGTGGGCTACGCCCCAAGGAGCATGAGTAGGGCGAGCTTCTAGCCCCCCTATCACCGACTCAGGCCGCGGCGCTGGACTGCATCCAGCTCTCCACCACGTCCTCGCGTTCGCGGGCGCCGCTACCGTGCAGTTCCTTCAGCTCGCGCACCACGCGCAGCAATTGCCGGTGGCGCGAGCGCACGAACGCATGGGGCGAATCCTTGGTCTCGTGATAGGCCACCGCCAGCCACAACGCCATGCCGCGCAGGGCGACTTCAGGGTTGTCCGAGCAGGCGCGGGCGAAGCCGGTGGCGGTGCCGCGTCCCCAGGGCAGATAGCGGTCCTGCGGCGGGGTGCCGTAGAGATGGGGGAACTCGCTGCGCGCGGCCTGGCCGATTTCGCGCAGCGTGAGCAGGCTCAGCCTCGCGCGAGCGGCGGCGGGCAGTGTTTCCAGGCCCTTGCTGATGCGGCGGAACTGACGTTCCAGCTGCTGGCCGCGCACGAAGGCGATGAGCGGGACGATCGATCGCATGGGTTCTCCCCCGGAGCCGTTTGACGGCCGGAGCATAGCCAAGCGTTGTGCACGGGTGCGCCTAGAACGTCACAGAATGACGCTTTGCGTCAGTCATTCGGCAGCGGCCGTCGGCCCAGGTGCTGGCCCAGCTTGACCGTCTGCTGGGATTGGAGCGCGTCCAGTTCGATCATCCCGGGCGGCAACAGCAGGATCACCGTCGAGCCCATGTTGAAGCGTGCCATCTCGGCGAAGCGCGCCAGCGTGATGCCCTGGCCGGCGAATGACTTGCGGCGGATGTCCGAAGCGTACGGCGGGATCACCAGTCCGTCCCACACGGTGGCCACGGAGGACACCAGCACGGCACCGACCATCACCGCCACGAACGGGCCGTTCGGGCTGTCGAAATGGCATACCAGGCGCTCGTTGCGGGCGAACAGTCGCGGGATCGCCTCCACCGCGAACGGCGCCACGCTGAAGATGCGACCGGGAATGTGCACGGTCTCGCGCAACGTGCCGCCGAGCGGCATGTGCACGCGGTGGTAGTCGCGCGGGGACAGGTAGATGGTGACGAAATCGCCGTCACGGTAGGGCGCTGCCGCTTCCTCGTCGCCGAGCAGCTCGGCGGCGGTGTAGTCCTGCCCCTTGGCCTGGAAGATGCGCCCGTCCACGATGCGCCCGGCCTGGCTGATGCGTCCGTCCGCCGGCGAGATCAGCGCGGTCGGATCGCCGTCCTCGTGCCGCGCGTTGGGCTTCAGCTTGCGGGTGAAGAAGGCATTGAAGTGCTGGTAGGCGAACGGGTCCGGCTGTGCGGCCTCGGCCATGTCCACCTTGTAGCGGTCCACGATCTGGCCGATCAGGAAGTTCTTCCATGGCCGCCAGGTCCAGCGCGTGGCCCAGTAGACCACCCGCGACAGGGCGCGGTGGGGAAGGAGGTATTGCACGAGGACGGCGAAAGTCATCCAGCCAGTATAAGGGGCAACGCGTTCGCCCTGAGCGCGGCGGTGAGGGATAATCGCCGATCCTCCATGCCGCGCCCGCCAGGAAAGGCCCGTGACAGCCGAACTTGCCAGCATCATCGACTTCATCCGCTACGGCGCCAGCCGCTTCTCCGCCGCCGGGCTGACCTTCGGTCACAGCCACGACAATCCGATCGACGAGGCGACCCACCTGGTGCTGGCCAGCCTGCACCTGCCGCCGGACATCCCGCCAGCCTACGGCGCGGGCAAGCTCACGGCCGCGGAGCGCCAGCGCGTGCTGGAGTTGATAGAGCGGCGCGTCAACGAGCGGCTGCCGGTGGCCTACCTGGTCGGCGAGACCTGGTTCGCCGGGCTCAAGTTCAAGAGCGACCGCCGCGCGCTGGTGCCGCGCTCGCCCATCGCCGAGCTGATCGAGTCGGGCTTCGCGCCGTGGCTGGACGGCCGCCACGTCGAGCGGGCGCTGGACCTGTGCACGGGGTCGGGCTGCATCGGCATCGCCATGGCCGAGTACAACCCCGAGTGGCAGGTCGACATCGTCGACCTCAGCGACGAGGCGCTGTCTCTGGCGCGCGAGAACATCGTCTTCCAGCACGTCGAAGGGCGCGTGGAAGCGATCAAGTCGGACCTGTTCGATGGCGTGAAAGGCCGCCGCTACGACCTGATCGTGTCCAACCCGCCCTACGTGACCGAGGACGAGTACGCGGCGCTACCTGGCGAATACAGCCATGAACCCAAACTCGGCTTGACCTCGGGCGAGGATGGCCTGGACATCTGCCTGCGGATGCTCGATCAGGCGGCCGACTACCTGAGCGACGACGGCCTGCTGATCGTGGAGGTGGGCGAGAGCGAGCACGCGCTGGCCGCACTGTTGCCCGAGGTGCCATTCGTGTGGATCGAGTTCAAGGTCGGGCCGATGGGCGTGTTCGCGCTCGAGCGCCGCGATCTGGTCGAGCACGCCGCCGCGATCCGCGCCGCAGCCGACGCGCGCCGCTGAGCACCGAAGAAGCGGCCGCATGGAACTGACCACCGACCGCCTGCTGCTCGATCGCCTGCACCCGGGCGATGCCGAAGCCCTTTTCGCCTGCCGGGCCGATCCCGTGGTGGCGCGCTTCCAGGGGTGGCGTCCGGCGAGTGTCGCGGAGGCGTGCGCGTTCATCGACACGCAGGCAGAGCCGGCGCCTGGCCTCTGGTTCCAGCGTGCGATCCGCTTGCGGGAGAGCGGAGCGCTGATCGGCGACCTTGGCGTGTGCCTGCCGGCCACGCCAGGCGATTCGGTGGAGTTCGGCATCAGTCTGGCGCCCGCGCACCAGGGCAGGGGCTATGCGCGCGAGGCGCTGCAAGGTCTGTTCCACCAGGGTTTCGACGTACTCGGTTGGCGCCGCATCCACGCTTCGGTCGATCCGCGCAACACCGCGTGCATGAGCCTGCTGCAGACGCTGGGCATGCGCCAGGAGGCGCATTTCCGCGAGAGCCTGTGGCTGCACGGCGAGTGGGTGGACGACGTCGTGTTCGCCATCCTCTCGCGCGAGTGGCAGGCGGCCTGAGCGTCGTTGCGGGGGCACCTTTGGGCGCGACCGCCGTCCCGATGGTCGCGCGGCAGTGGGGTTCGCGGTCGCGCCCAAGGGCGCTCCTACAGAGCTTGTCGGCGAGCCGTTATGCTTCGGCTTCCTCGTAGCGGGCGCGCGGCATGTCCAGCAATTCCTTTGGCAAGCTCTTCACCGTCACCACCTTTGGCGAAAGCCATGGGCCGGCGATCGGCTGCGTCATCGACGGTTGCCCGCCCGGGTTGGCGATCGCGCCCGAGGACTTCCGTCACGACCTCGATCGCCGCGCGACCGGCCGCAGCCGGCACACCTCGCAGCGCCACGAGGCGGACGAAGTGGAAATCCTCTCGGGCGTCTACGAGGGGCGCACCACGGGCACGCCGATTGCGTTGCTGATCCGCAACACCGACCAGCGCAGCAAGGATTACGGCGACATCGCGCAGACCTTCCGTCCCGGCCACGCCGACTACACCTACTGGCAGAAATACGGCATCCGCGACCCGCGCGGTGGCGGCCGCGCCTCGGCGCGCGAGACCACCATGCGCGTGGCCGCCGCGGTGGTCGCCAAGAAATGGCTGGTCGAGCGCCACGGCGTGCGGGTGCGCGGCTACCTGGCCCAGTTAGGCGATGTCGTGCCGCGCGGTTTCGACTGGGATGCAGTGGAAGCCAATGCGTTCTTCTGGCCGGACGCGGGGCAGGTGCCGGAACTGGAAAAGACCATGGACGCGTTGCGCAAGTCCGGCGATTCGGTCGGGGCACGCGTCAGCGCGGTGGCCGAGGGCGTGCCGCCGGGTTGGGGCGAGCCGGTCTACGGCAAGCTCGGTGGCGACCTGGCGGCAGCGATGATGTCGATCAATGCGGTCAAGGGCGTGGAGATCGGCGCTGGCTTCGCGGCGGTTGCACAGCGCGGAACGCAACATCGGGATGAAATGCATTTGGACGGCTTTACGTCCAACCATGCCGGTGGCATCCTTGGCGGGATAAGTACCGGCCAGCCGGTGACGGTGTCGGTGGCGTTCAAGCCGACCTCCAGCATCCTGGTGCCGGGGCAAAGCGTGAACCTGGCCGGCGAACCGGTGCAGGTGGTCACCAAAGGGCGGCACGATCCCTGCGTGGGGATCCGCGCCACGCCCATCGTCGAGGCCATGCTGGCGCTGGTGCTGATGGACCACGCGCTGCGGCATCGCGCGCAATGCGGCGACGTGGGGCCGGTCGCCCCGCGGATCGCCTGAGCTTTCACTACGGAATCCCCATGATCGGCAAGCCGCGGGTGTGGATCTCGCGTCCCACCTTTTCCGACATCGTCGCTCGGCTGGAACCGCACTTCGAAGTGGCGGCCGAGGCAGAGGAAACCGTGTTTCCGCCGGCCGTACTGACCGGCAAGCTTGCGTCCTGCGATGCCGCGATCGTGGGACTGAACCAGCGTATCGGTGCCACGGAAGTGGCGAACGCCCCGCGCCTGCGCATCGTCGCCAACCTCGCGGTCGGTTACGACAACCTGGACGTCCCTGCACTGACCGCGGCGGGCATCGCCGCGTCCAATACCCCGGACGTGCTCAGCGAAAGCGTGGCCGACTTCACCTGGGCGCTGCTGCTGGGTTCGGCGCGCCACATCGGCGCGGCCGAGCGCTGGCTGAGGGAGGGGCGCTGGCGCGCCAACGGGTTCAAGGATTGGTTGGGGCTCGACACGCGGGGTCGCACGCTGGGCATTCTGGGCATGGGACGCATCGGACAGGCGATCGCGCGCCGCGCCGCGGGTTTCGGCATGCAGGTGGCCTACCACAACCGTTCGCGACTGCCGGCCGATGTCGAGGCCGGATGCGCGGCGCGCTACGTGGACAAATCCACGCTGCTGGCCGAGTCGGACTTCCTGGTGCTGGCAGTGCCCCTGACCGCCGAGAGCCACCACGCCATTGGCGCGGCCGAGCTGGCAGCGATGAAACCCACCGCCGTACTGGTCAATATCGCCCGCGGCGGAGTCGTCGATGATGCGGCGCTGGCCGCCGCCCTGGCCGGGCGGCGCCTGGCCGCCGCCGCGCTGGACGTGTTCGAAGGGGAGCCTGCCGTCCACCCGGCCCTGCTCGCGCTCGACAACGTCATCCTCAGTCCGCACATTGCCAGCGCCACCTGGGACACTCGCCGCGCGATGACCGCGCTGGCGGTGGACAACGTACTGGCGTTGTTCGGCCATGGCCCTGACGCGGGGCATCCGCCCTCCCTCCTCAACCCCGGGGTGCTGGCCGCGCGGCCGGCGCCCTGATCACATCCTCACACAGGCAGCAAGACATCCCATGAGCAAGAAGAGCAGCTACAAGGTCGCCATGGTCGGCGCCACCGGCGCGGTCGGCGAAACCCTGCTGGGCATCCTGGCCGAGCGCGATTTTCCCGTTGGCGAACTGGTGCCATTGGCCAGCGAGCGCTCGGCCGGCGATAAGGTTTCCTTCGGCGGCAAGCAGGTCACGGTCAGGAACCTGGCCGATTACGACTTCGACGGCGTGGACATCGCCTTTTTCTCCGCCGGCGGCTCGGTCAGCCGCGAGCATGCGCCGCGCGCCGCCGCGGCGGGCGCCGTGGTGATCGATAACACTTCCGAGTTCCGCTACCAGGACGACGTCCCGCTGGTGGTCGCCGAGGTCAACCCGCACGCCATTGCCGACTACACCACCCGCGGCATCATCGCCAATCCCAACTGCTCGACCATGCAGATGCTGGTGGCGCTGGCGCCGATCCACCGCGCCGTGGGCATCGAACGCATCAACGTGGCCACCTACCAGTCCGTTTCGGGCGCCGGCCGCAGCGGCATGGAGGAGCTCGGCCGTCAGACCGCGGCCCTGCTGAACTTCCAGGATGTGGAACCGGGCAAGAAATTCCCCAAGCAGATCGCTTTCAATGTGATCCCGCACATCGACGAGTTCCAGTCCAACGGCTACACCAAAGAAGAAATGAAGATGGTATGGGAGACGCGCAAGATCCTGGAGGACGACTCCATCGCGGTGAACCCCACGGCCGTACGGGTGCCGGTGTTCTACGGCCACGCCGAGGCGGTGCACGTGGAAACCCGCGACAAGATCGGCGCCGATGAGGCCCGCGCGCTGCTGGAGCAGGCCGAGGGTGTGGTGGTCATGGACGAGCGCAAGCCGGGCGGTTATCCGACCCCGGTGGGCGATGCCGCCGGCAAGGATCCGGTGTTCGTGGGCCGCATCCGCGAGGACATCTCGCACGAACGCGGCCTGGATATGTGGATCGTGGCGGACAACATCCGCAAGGGCGCCGCGCTCAATGCGGTACAGATCGCCGAGCGGCTGATCGAGGACTATCTCTGATGCGAAAACCCTGGCTCCTGCTGCCGCTGCTGACCCTCGTCACGCTGCCGGCCTTCGCCGACGGCGGTCCGGAACAGGCCGCGGTGGCGGGGCAGGCGGCGCCCGCGCAGGTGCACCTCAAACGGCAGCTGCGCGCCCGGGGGGCGGAGATCGTGCAGCTGCAGCGCCAGCTTACCGAGCAGGAGTCGCATAGCCGCCAGGCCAGCGACCGCCTGGATGAGCAGGACCGGGAAATCGCCCGGCTGCAACGCCAGCTGGAGGCCCTTGCCGGCCAACGGCAGAAGGGTAATACGGGCCGATGACCCCCCGCTGGAGCGAGAACAGACCGCAGCAATATGCGCTAAGCGGTCGCCGCAGCTATTGTTGATTGGCCTACATATAACTAAAGTGACGCGCGATCCGGTATCGCCGCAGCCCGCGGCGATGGCATGAAGCGTCTCGGGCTTTTGGGGGAATCGAAGCGATGAATCGTTCGTTGAAACTGTCGATGCTGCTGGCGTTGGCGCTGGGCAGCAGCCAGGCGGCGGCGCTCGAACTGGGCCAGATCCAGGTCAAGTCCGCCCTCGGCCAGCCGCTGCTCGCGGAGATTCCGCTTACGCCGGACAGCCCCGCCGAGCTGCGCAACCTCACTGCGCGCCTGGCCTCGCCGGAAGACTTCGCCCGCGCCGGCCTGGCCGGTGTCCGGCCCGACCTGCCGCTGCAGTTCAGCATCGTCGACGTGGGCGGACGCAAGGTGATCCGCATCACCAGCGCGGTGGCGGTCAACGATCCCTACCTCGACCTGCTGGTGGAAGTGGACAACGAGTCGGGCCGCAGCCTGCGCGAGTTCCCGGTCCTGCTCGATCCGCCGGGCACCACGCCAACGGCGCCCAGCGTTCGTGCTCCGCGCGGCAACGCGTCCCGCGCCACCGCGCGTCCGGCCACCGCCGGTTCCACCGCCGCCCAGCCGGGCGCCGGTCGCGTCGCCGCGGGCGGCCAATACCAGGTCGAACGTGGCCAGACGCTGTCGGGCATCGCCCGCCAGGTCACCCCTGCCGGCGTGGATGCGAGCCAGATGATTCTGGCTCTCAAGCAGGCCAATCCGGACGCGTTCTACCAGGACAACATCAATGCGCTGAAGAGTGGTGCGGTGCTGCGCGTGCCGACCAGCCAGGAAGCGCAGGCCATGAACGTGGCCGCCGCGATGGCGGAGATCCGCCAGCAGAACGGCGACTGGCGCGCCCAGTCGACCGGCTCGACCACCACCGTGGCCGATGCGGCTACACGTACGGAAGCCTCCAATACACCGGCCAGCACGTCGGCGGACCGGTTGGCGCTGGTGCCGGCAAAGCAGGGCGGCAAGGGCGCTGGCGCCCAGGGCGGCAACGGTGATGCGGCCCTGCGCCAGGACCTGATGCGTACCCAGGAAACGCTGACCACCCTGCAGCAGCAGAGTGCGGACCTGAAGTCGCGCCTGAAGGACCTGCAGGACATCAACGACAAGAACACCCGCCTGCTCGCGCTCAAGGACAACGAGATCGCCGAGCTGCAGCACAAGCTCGCCGATGCCCGCAAGAAGGCCGGCCTGCCGGCCGCGGCTTCGACTGCCGGCACGGCTCCGGCCGCGGCGCTCGCCGAAACCACCACCAAGCCGGCCGCCGCGGGTACGGCGATCGCCACGCCGGCCAAGCCCGGTAGCACCGGTTCCGTCGCCACGACAACCTCCGTGCCGTCCGCGCAAAGCGCGGCGGCGGCTCCGGCCGTCGCCCCGGTCGCCAAGCCGGCCAGCAAGCCGGTCAAGCCGGTGACCCGCAAGCCGGTCACCCCCGCGTCGGCGGAGCAGCCCTGGTTCATGCAGCCGTGGGTGTGGGCTGCTGCCGGTGGCGCCGTCCTGTTGCTGATCCTGCTTGCGCTGCTGGGTCGTCGCCGCAAGCCGGCAGGTCCGCGCGCCGTGTCCACGGCCCCCTCGCTGGCCGATCGCTTCGGCGCGGTGCCGGATACGTCCGCGCCCGTCAGCGCGGATCCGGACCAGGACGAGTTGCTCGACCAGCTGGCAGAACACCCGGACGACATCGGCCTGCACCTGGAACTGGTGAGCCTGTACTACTCCCGCCGGGACGTCGACCATTTCGAAGCCGCGGCCGAAGCGATGCACGCCCATATCGTCGACCCCGAGCAGGACGAGTGGCAGGACGTGGTCGCCATGGGCGAGGATCTGGTGCCGGGTCATCCGCTGTTTGCCGGGCAGGGCGCGCAGGACGCGTTCGATTCGCGCGAGGATGAGCGCCACCAGGTCATCGGTGAGGACATGGAGCCGTTCGACCTGGACAACTACGCCAGCCACGCCGAAGAAACCGCGATCCACGACGAGCCGGCCAGCGACGAGCGGCCCAAGGTCAGCGAGTACCACTTCGATTTCGACCTCACCCCGCCGCGCCCGGCCCCGGCCGAGACTCCCGCGCTGAATGTCGCCGACGAGGACGAGGACCTTACGGTCATGCGGAACGTCGAGCCGGCCCCGGCGGAAGACGCGACGCCCTCGACCTGGAACTTCGAAGAGCCGGTGAACGACACCACCGGCAGCGCGACCGCCGCCGAGCCTCAGGAAATGGGCCAGTTCAGCGACGACCCGATCGACACCAAGCTGGACCTGGCGCGTGCCTATATGGACATGGGCGACGCCGACGGCGCCCGCGCCATGCTCGAGGAAGTGATGAACGAGGGCACCCAGATGCAGAGGGATGCGGCGCAGCGCCTGATCGACTCGCTTTCCTGAAGCCGTCTCCATCGCTCGCAGGAAGGGCCGGCCATGCCGGCCCTTCTTGCGTCCGGGCTGCGTAAACTGGCTCCCCGTTTTCGTCCTCCGCATCCGGTCAGGTTGCGGTGGGCTGAAGCCCACCCTACGCTTCCAGGCTGTTTCGCAGGAACCACCGCATGCGCATCGCCCTGGGCGTCGAGTACGACGGCACCGATTTCCTCGGCTGGCAGCGCCTGTCCCACGGTTCGACCGTGCAGGGCGCGCTGGAGCAGGCGCTCTCGCGCGTGGCCGCGCAGCCGGTCACGGTGACCTGCGCCGGGCGCACCGACGCCGGTGTGCACGGGCGTTGCCAGGTGGTGCATTTCGATACCGAGGTCGAGCGCGACATGCGCGGCTGGGTGCTGGGTGCATGTTCCAATTTGCCCACCGCTGTAGCGGTGTTGTGGGCGCAGCCGGTACCCGAGGCCTTCCACGCGCGCTTTTCCGCACGCAGCCGGCGCTATCGCTACACCATCCTCAACCGCCCGGTGCGCGCTGCACTGGATGCCCGCTACGTCACGTGGGAACGAACACCGCTGGATGCATCGGCCATGCATCAGGCCGGACAGGCGTTGCTGGGCGAGCACGATTTTTCGGCTTTCCGCGCGGTGTCCTGCCAGGCCGCGCACGCGCGACGTTGCGTGCTGGGCCTGGAAGTGCGGCGCGAGGGCGAGCAGGTGATCGTGCAGATCGAGGCCAACGCCTTCCTGCATCACATGGTGCGCAACATCGTCGGTTCCCTGCTGCCGGTAGGGCGCGGGCAACAACCGGTTGCATGGCTGGCGGAGCTGCTCGCCGGGCGCGATCGCGAAGTGGCAGGGCCGACCGCGCCGTCCTCCGGGCTGACTTTCCTCGGCCCGCGTTACGAAACGCACTGGGGGCTGCCGGCGGAGGTAAGCGCATGATCCGCATCAAGTGCTGCGGCATGACCCGCGTCGAGGATGCCGTGCTGGCCGCCGAACTGGGCGCCGACGCGATCGGGCTGATCTTCACCCAACGCAGCCGCAGGCAGGTGGCTATCGGCCAGGCCCGCACGATCGCCCGCGCGCTGCCGCCCATGGTCACGACCGTCGCGCTGTTCATGGACGAGGATGCCGTTTTCGTCGACGAGGTGATCGCCGCGGTGCAGCCGGCGCTACTGCAATTCCATGGCGCCGAGCGCGACGACTGGTGCGCGCAGTTCGGACGGCCCTACCTCAAGGCGATCGCGATGGGCGACGGACGCGATGCGATGCCGCGGCTGCGTGCGTACCCGGGCGCGGCGGGGCTGGTGCTCGACGGGCACGGCCTGGGCGAGGCGGGCGGCAGCGGCAAGGCGTTCGACTGGTCGCTGATGCCGCGAGGCCTGGCGCAACCGCTGATCCTCGCCGGCGGATTGCACCCCGGCAACGTGGCCGAAGCCATCCGCATCGCGCGGCCGTGGGGCGTGGACGTATCCAGTGGCATCGAATCGGCGCCGGGCACCAAGGATCCGGCGCGATTGGCGGCCTTCATCGCGGCGGCGCGCGCCGCGGATGCGGCTCGCGCCTGAGCATGGCGCCGACTCAGGCCATCGAGGAAACCGACGCCGGCGCCGTGCCGGACCGGGCGGTCCTGATGGCCCTCGATCGCCCGCTGGTGATACGCGGCCTGGCCCGCGACTGGCCGCTGGTCAGGCTGGCGCAGGGATCGGACACCGCCTTTGCCGAGGGGCTGGCCGCGCTGGACAACGGCGCGCCGGTGGACACCTTGCTGATGCCGCCCGAGGCCGAAGGCGTGATCGGCTACAACGCGGCGCTGGATGGCTTCAACTACGAGCATTACCGCATACCGCTGACGCTCGGCTTGCAGCGGCTTGCCAGCTACAGCCGGGTCGATCATCCGCCGGGCCTGGCGATCCAGAGCGCATCGATCGCCGCCTGCCTGCCTGGGTTCCTGGAACACCACGCACTGCCGCTGGTCGGCGCAGATGTCGAACCCCGATTGTGGATCGGCAACCGTGTCACCACGCCCACGCATTTCGACTCGCAACACAACATCGCCTGCGTGGCGTGCGGCCGGCGGCGCTTTACGCTGTTTCCGCCCGAGCAGTTGCCCAACCTGTACATCGGCCCGCTCGACTTCGCACCCACCAGCACGATGATCGGGATGGCGCGCCTGGACCGACCGGACGATCCGCGTTTCCCGCGTTTGAAGCTGGCGCTCGCCGCCGCCCAGGTGGCCGAGCTGCACCCCGGCGATGCCATCTACATGCCGCCGCTGTGGTGGCATCACGTCGAGTCGCTGGAGCGGCTCAACGCGCTGGTGAATTACTGGTGGCTTTCCGTGGACGAGGCGGGCTACACCACCGGCCATGCGCTGTCGGCGCTGTACCACGCCATCCTGGCCTTTCGTGCCTTGCCACCCACCGAGAGGGCTGGGTGGAAGAAACTACTGGAGCATTACGCGTTCGACGAGGGCGATCCGCTGGAGCACCTGCCGGAGGAGCGGCGTGGCGTATTGGGCGCGCGCACGCCGAAGGTGCTCGAGCGACTAAGGGAACTGGCAAAGCGGTATCTCTGAAGGCGGAGCGCCTCTGCCCTCCCACCCTGGGAGGGACCGCGCCGCTCGCACACAGCGAAGAGGCCTCAAGCGCGTTCGGTCAGTTCGTCACGTGCCCAGGCGGCCAATGCCTCCAGGCGTGCGTCGCCCGCGCGCGTGGTGGCGAGGATCCAGCGACCGCCGGTTTCGCGAAACCCCCAGGGCGCCAGCAATCGGCCACTGGCCAGGTCGTCGGCGACCAGCGGTTGCGGGGCGATGGCCACGCCCAGCCCAGCGGCGGCGGCCTCCAGCAGGAAATACAGATGCGGCAGGGCCTGCGTCTGCTGCATGGATTCCGGCGCCAGTCCCATCGCTCGCGCCCAGTCCGGCCAGGCCTGTGGGCGCGAGGCGGTGTATAGCAGCGGCTCGTCGCACAGCGCGGCGGGGGGTAGGGCGCGCAGGCGCTCGAGTTCGGGATGGCGGGGACTGAGCACGGGGCCGATGCGTTCGGGTGCCAGGTCGTACACCTGCCACGAGTCCGGCCAGGGTGGCGCTTCCAGCAACAGCGCGACGTCCACGCCAGCCAGGGACGTCGGTTCCTCCTGCGCGGCCAGGTGCAAGGTCAGTGCGGGCAGGTCGTGCCGCAGGCGTTCCAGCCGAGGGATCACCCAGCGCGCCAGCACGCTGCCCGAGCAACCCAGTACCAGGGCCGCGTCCGCTTGCTCACGCCGCAACCGGGCCCAGCTTTCGCGCAACTGGCCGAACGCGGCCTGGCAGCTTTCCTGCAGGCGCCGCCCTGCGGCGGTGGCCTGGATGCCGCGGCCCTGGCGCAGGAACAGGGGCTGGCCCAGCGCCTCTTCCAGCGAACGCACCTGCCGGCTCACGGCACCGTGGGTGACATGCAGCTCTCGCGCCGCCAGGCTCATGCTGCCCAGGCGGGCGGCGGCCTCGAAGGCGCGCAGGGCATGCAGCGAGGGCAGGTCGCGGTCGGACATGCTGTGAGTCTAGCTCACACCTGGCCACGGATTTTTCGCTTTTTCACAAGGCCGGCCGGCACTAAGGTGTGAGGCTTCCTGCGGCGACCCGCCGCTGCCGATGGAGCCACCCATGCCCGCTACCCAGGATTTCCACCGCTGGCCGGACGAGCACGGCCGCTTTGGCGCCTATGGCGGCAGCTATGTCGCCGAGACGCTGATGGCGCCGCTGGCCGAACTGACCGAGGCCTACCAGCGGCTGCGCCGCGATCCCGATTTCCTGGCCGAGCTGGACCGCGACCTCAAGTACTACGTCGGCCGTCCGAGCCCGA
Organism: Frateuria sp. GZRe14; assembly: GCF_051900395.1. Lineage (NCBI taxonomy): Bacteria > Pseudomonadati > Pseudomonadota > Gammaproteobacteria > Lysobacterales > Rhodanobacteraceae > Frateuria > Frateuria sp. GZRe14. The sequence continues at coordinate 1,563,460 of NZ_JBHZGJ010000001.1, forward strand.
TCTACCACGCCGAGCGGCTATCGAAGCATGTCGGCGGCGCGCGGATCCTGCTGAAGCGCGAGGATCTCAACCACACCGGCGCGCACAAGATCAACAACACCATCGGCCAGGCCCTGGTCGCCCGGCGCATGGGCAAGCAACGCGTGATCGCCGAGACCGGCGCGGGCCAGCATGGCGTCGCCAGTGCCACCGTGGCCGCCCGATTCGGCATGAAGTGCGTGGTCTACATGGGCGCGGTGGACATCGAGCGGCAGAAAATCAACGTCTACCGCATGAAGCTGCTGGGCGCCGAAGTGGTGCCCGTGACCTCGGGCTCGAAAACGCTCAAGGACGCGCTCAACGAAGCCATGCGCGATTGGGTCACCAACGTGGCCGACACCTTCTACATCATCGGTACCGTGGCCGGACCGCATCCGTATCCGCAGATGGTGCGCGACTTCAACGCCATCGTCGGGCGCGAGGCGCGCGAGCAGATGCTGGAGGGCTACGGCCGTCTGCCCGATGCGATCACGGCCTGCGTGGGCGGCGGCTCGAACGCAATCGGCCTGTTCCACGCCTTCCTCAACGACGCGGACGTGCGCATCGTCGGCGCCGAGGCGGCGGGCGAGGGCATGGACACGGGACATCACGCGGCGTCCCTGGCGGCCGGCCGGCCGGGCGTGCTGCACGGCAACCGCACTTATGTGCTGTGCGACGACAACGGCCAGATCACCGAGACGCACTCGGTCTCCGCCGGTCTGGACTACCCCGGCGTCGGCCCGGAACACGCTTTCCTCAAGGATGCCGGTCGCGCCGACTACGTCGGCGTCACCGACGACGAAGCGCTGGAGGCGTTCCACCTGCTCGCCCGTACCGAAGGCATCCTCGCCGCGCTCGAATCCAGCCACGCCGTGGCGCAGGCGATGAAGCTCGCGCGCGAATACCCGAAGGACGCGCTGGTGCTGTGCAACCTCTCCGGCCGTGGCGACAAGGACGTGCACACCATTGCCGCGCGCGAGGGAGTGCAGGTATGAGTCGCATCGACCGTCGCTTCGCCGCGCTTAAAGCTGAAAGCCGCACCGGACTGATTCCCTTCGTTACCGCGGGAGATCCGTCGCCCGAACATGCCGTCGCCCTGATGCACGCGCTGGTTGTGGCGGGCGCGGACCTGATCGAGCTGGGCGTTCCATTTTCCGATCCCATGGCGGATGGTCCGGTCATCCAGCACGCCAGCGAGCGCGCCATCGCCAGCGGCGTCGGGCTGGGCGACGTGTTGCGCTGGGTCGCCGACTTCCGCCAGCGCGACGCGGACACGCCGGTCGTGCTGATGGGCTATCTCAACCCGATCGAAATGCACGGCTACGCGCGCTTTGCGCAGGATGCCGTGCAGGCGGGCGTCGACGGCGTGCTGGTCGTCGATTGCCCGCTGGAGGAGTCGGCCGTGCTGGAGCCGCTGCGCATCGCAGGCCTGCAGCAGATCCTGCTGGCCGCGCCCACTACCGCACCCGCGCGTATGGCGAAGTTGTGCGAGGCGGCCCGGGGCTTCCTGTACTATGTGTCGTTCGCCGGCATCACTGGCGCGGCACGGCTGAGCACGGCGGACATCGCCGCGCGCGTAGCCGAAGTGCGCACCGGGGCGAAGGCGCCGGTGGCGGTCGGCTTCGGCGTCCGCGATTCGGCGACTGCGAAAGCGATCGCCGGGTTCGCCGACGCCGTGGTCATCGGCAGTGCGCTGGTCGAGCGCCTCGCCGGCGCCACGGAAGCGGATGAAATCGCCACGCGGGCGCGCGAGTTTCTCGCGCCGATCCGCGCAGCACTGGACGCGCCTTGACCCGCGCACGTTCCCTTTCGACGAGGGACGGGTGAGGACCGGGGCTCGCGGTGTGGCACAGCATTGTTGACGAGGTCCCCATGAACTGGCTCCAGAAAATCATGACCCCGCGTGCACGCACGCACAGCACTCCCGCCAACAAGGGCAAAGTGCCCGAGGGCGTGTGGGACAAGTGCGGCGGTTGCGGCACGGTGCTGTACCGGCCAGAGCTGGAGCGCAACCTGATGGTGTGTCCCAAGTGTGGCCACCATCATCCGATCGGCGCGCGCGAGCGCCTGCTCGCCCTGCTCGACGAGGGTTCGACGCAGGAGCTGTGGGCGAACCTGGAACCGACCGATCCGCTGAAATTCCGCGATTCGAAGAAGTACCGCGACCGTATCGTGGCCTCGCAGAAATCCACCGGCGAGAAGGACGCGATGATCACCATGAGCGGCCGCCTGAAGGGCCGCCCGCTGGTCGCCACTGCGTTCGAGTTTTCCTACATGGGCGGTTCGATGGGCTCGGTGGTGGGTGAGAAATTCACTCGCGCGGCCGAGCGCGCACTGGCCGAGAAGAGCGCACTGGTGTGCTTCTCCGCCACCGGCGGCGCGCGCATGCAGGAAGCGTTGTTCTCGCTGATGCAGATGGCCAAGACTTCCGCTGCGCTGGCGCGCATGCGCGACGCCGGCGTGCCCTACATCAGCGTGATGACCAATCCGACCACCGGCGGCGTTTCGGCCAGCCTGGCGATGCTCGGTGACATCAACATCGGCGAGCCGAAGGCACTGATCGGCTTCGCGGGTCCGCGTGTGATCGAGCAGACCGTACGCGAGACGCTGCCTGAAGGCTTCCAGCGTTCGGAGTTCCTGCTCGAACACGGCGCGATCGACCTCATCGTCGACCGGCGCGAGATGCGCGACAAACTGGCCGAGCTTTTCGGCCTGTTGATGAAGGCGCCGCGCGCGGCCTGATCGAACGCTGGGGAACACCGATCGATGCCGCCGAAAGGCGGCATCGTCGTTTGTGCAGGTCATGTTTTCCACAGCCGATGTGGATGCCCTCCGGTAAACCCTGTGGACAAACCGCAGAGGCGGCTTTGCCGTCAGTCACTTGGCACGCGCTGATCAGTTTTTACGCAGCGGCAACGTCGTCTTCGCGGGTTGTCCACAGCGCTTGTGGAGCCAGCTGGGGTAAGCCTGTGGATAGGTGGCCTATCTGCTTGATCGACAAGCGCAGGGCGACACGATGCGCAGGAAGTGACCAGCGCCTCCGCGCGCGCTGCGGGGCAGGCGGCATGACGCGGTCGGATGCTGCCGGCATACTGGCCTGCCACGCCCGAGGAGATCCCACGCATGAAACGGATGATGTTCGCCGCCGCGTTCGCCATCGTTGGCGCCGCTTCCTTCGCGCAGACGCCTGCGCTCCCGGCCACCAAGGCACCGGCCGGCGCCGAGGCCTACATCATCTCGCCCACGGACGGTGCCACCGTCGGTCGCGAGGTCACGGTGCGCTTCGGCCTGAAGGGCATGGGCGTGGCACCGGCCGGCGTGGGCAAGGAGCACACGGGGCACCACCACCTGCTGATCGATGTGACCGACCTGCCGCTCGCGGGCCAGCCGATTCCCAACGACGAACACCACATGCACTTTGGCGGTGGCCAGACGCAGACTACGCTCAAGCTTTCCCCTGGCACGCACACGCTGCAGCTGGAACTGGGCGACGCGAACCATGTGCCGTTCGCCCCGCCCGTGGTGTCCAAAAGGATTACCATCCACGTGAAGTGAGCGCACCGCCGGAGGTGCCGGATGAAGCCGCTGCCGTTCATGGCCGCCCTGGTTCTGGCCTTGCCGATCTCCGCATGGGCGAGCGTTGCCATGGAAGCGCAGCAGGCCACCGGGTCCGAAAAGGCCATCCAGTCGACGACGGCCGGTGCCAGCGCGCACCGCCCGCTGTTCATCGTTAGGTACGTGCTGCTGCCTGCTCCAAAGGAGGCGCCACAGATCGTCATGGACGATCGGGGCGCCCAGCTCGTGCCGCCTGGAAGCAGCTTTCCCGCCGCACCGCTGGGCCGGGCAGAGCGCGACCCCAACGTGGTGATCTGCTATGGCTGGTCCTGCGAGCGCAAACCCTGATCGTGTTGCCCGTGATCGCCGCGGCCGCGGCGCTGCGATCGGCTAAAATCCCGTGTTTGCCCTTCGCAGCCGCAGAATGCCCATGACCGTCCGCACCCGCTTCGCCCCCAGCCCCACCGGCTTCCTGCACATCGGCGGCGCCCGCACCGCGCTTTATTGCTGGCTCGAGTCGCGTCGTCGCGGCGGCGAGTTCCTGCTGCGCATCGAGGACACTGATCGCGAGCGCTCCACCGATGAAGCCGTGCAGGCGATCCTGGATGCCATGCAGTGGCTCGACCTGTCCGCCGACCAGGCACCGATCTACCAGACCCATCGCCTCGCGCGCTACAAGGAAGTGGCCGACCGCCTGCTCGCCGAAGGCAAGGCGTACTACGCCTACGAGAGCAAGGAAGAGATCGAGGCGATGCGCGAGGCGGCCATGGCCAAGGGCGAGAAGCCTCGCTACAACGGCTACTACCGCGATCGCAACGAGCCGCTGCGCGATGACCCCGACCGCGTCATCCGCTTCCGGAACCCGACCGAGGGTTCGGTCGTGTTCGAGGACAAGGTCAAGGGCCGCGTCGAGTGGGCCAACGCCGAGCTGGACGACCTGGTGATCTTCCGCTCCGACGGCTGGCCGACCTACAACTTCGCGGTGGTGGTCGACGACATCGACATGGGCATCACCGAGGTGATCCGCGGCGACGACCACGTCAACAACACGCCGCGCCAGATCAACATCTACCACGCGCTCGGCGCACCGGTGCCGGAATTCGCGCACCTGCCGATGATTCTGGACAAGGAGGGCAAGAAGCTCTCCAAGCGCACCAATTCGGTCAGCGTGATGGAGTACCGCGACGCGGGTTACCTGCCGCACGCGATCCTCAACTACCTGGTGCGGCTGGGCTGGTCGCACGGCGACCAGGAAATCTTCTCGCGCGAGGAAATGATCCGCCTGTTCGACATCTCCGACGTCAACAAGGCCGCCTCGCGCTTCGATACCGAGAAGCTCGCCTGGCTCAACCAGCACTACCTGAAGTCGGACGATCCCCGGGAGCTGGCGCCCGAGTTCGAGTGGCACCTGGCGCGCGCCGGCGTGGACATCTCCCGCGGCCCCGCGCCCGCCGACGTGGTCGTGGCGCTGCGCGACCGCGTGCACACGCTCAAGGAAATGGCCGAGCGCGCGAAGATCTGGTACGCGCCGATTGCCGAATGGGACGACAAGGCCGTCGCCAAGCACCTGAAGAACGACAGCGCCGTGGCCGTCCTCGAGCAGGCCAGGACGCTGCTCGCCGACATCGAATGGAAACCCGAGCCGATCCACCAGGCCATCGAGCGGATTGCAGCCAGCCTCGAACTGGGCATGGGCAAGATTGCCCAACCGCTGCGCGTGGCCATGACCGGCACCCAGGTCTCGCCTTCGATCGACCACACGATCTACCTGGCCGGCCGCGCCGAAGCGCTCAAGCGCATCGACGACGCGGTCGCCCGCGCGCAGGGCTGAGCCCAGGACCCCGCGGCATGGACGAACTCCTTGCCCGCGCCACGCAGGGCGTCGACCCCGACACCCCCGATGCGTTCCTGCGCATCTTCCTCAACCTGATGGCGCTGGTCCCTTGGAGCGCGCTGATCTGGTGGAACCTCTTGTTTCTCGCCGTCGGTGCGCTGCTGGGCTGGTGGCGCGGCCGCACCGCCGAGGGTATCGCCTGGGCGTTCGTGCTGGGCCCGATCGGCTGGCTGGTCGTCCTGCGCCGGCCGCGGCGCCAGGTGCCGCCGCCGCTGCCGAAGTGATGATCGCTTTCAGGCGTTCCTGCCGGAAGCGCCGATGGCCGGGTTCCTGATGGGAACCCGCACAGGTAAGCCTGGGGTCCACGACCGGCCGGACCGCTGGAGTCTTGGCGTTGCGTACCCGGAACCACCTGCCGCAAAACGTGGCTGTCGGGCACGCGGTATCATCGCGGCATCAACCGGATGGGCCGATCGTGTCAGCCAAGCTCCACTCACACCACGTCGAAGACGCCGAGAGTTTCGTCGCGGCGGTCGAACAGGCCAGCGAGGAGCGCGGATTGCGGCTCACTCCCTTGCGCAGGGAAGTGTTGGCGCTTGTCGCCGCGGCGGGCAAACCGGTCAAGGCCTACGACCTGCTCGATCAGTTGCGCGAACGCCACGGGAACGCCGCGCCACCCACGGTCTATCGCGCGCTCGATTTCCTTCTCGAGCAGGGTTTCATCCACAAGCTCGAGTCGATCAACGCCTACGTTTCCTGCCACCATCCTGCCGAGGCGCATCAGGTGCCGTTCCTGATCTGCGACAGCTGCGCGAGTGCGCAGGAGGTCTGCGATGCTCGGGTGGCCGAGTTGATCGAGGCGCAGGCGCGGGCTTTCGGCTTCCGGCCGCAGGCCCAGACGCTGGAAGTCCACGGCCTCTGCAAGCAGTGCCGCAAGGGCTGACCAGGAAAGGCCCGGACCCGCGATTGCGCAATCGATCGAACCCCGCCATCGCGGGCGGGAGTGCCAAGACCGATTCGGGGACGCAAGCAAAAGTGCGGGGCGCGATACATCCTGTATCGCGCCCCGCTTTTCCCGGTGTTGGCGGGGAGGGAACAATGCCGCACCGGAAAACCGCTAACTCGATTGCAAGCCCGCATACGCGGGCTTCCGATCCCGTATGGCTTGCATTCAGCCATTCTAGAACGCGGCGGCGACAGCTTGGTTGACGATTCGTTACAGCGTCGTGGCGGTGGCTCGCGTTATAAAGTAACATTGTAGCCAGCTCCTACCGAAGCCGACGATGGCCCGACCGCCGACATCACGCGCATGGCAGACCGCCGACCGGTTCGGCGCGGTCGCGTCGTTCCTGTGCGCGATCCATTGCGCAGCCTTGCCGTTCGTGCTCGCGGTGTTGCCGCTGGTCGGGCTCGAGTTCCTGGCCGATCATCGGTTCGAGCGGGCTTTCGTCATGTTTGCCTGCGCGCTGGCGCTGCTGACCCTGGTCAACGGCTACCGCCGGCACCGCCGGCCCGGGTCGCTGATGCTGGCATTTCCCGGCCTGTCGTTGCTGCTGCTGGGCGTCACCGTGGCCGAGCGGTATCCGGTCGCGCTGCACAGCGTGCTGGTCACCTGCGGCGGCGTGCTTCTCGCGAGCGCGCACTTCGTCAACCTGCGGCTCGATCGCCGGCCGCCCCACGTGCACGACGCCGGTTGCGCGCATTGAGCGCCGGTGATTGTGTAACGCGCGGGGGCGTTCCTACGATGCCGCGATGAGCAGATCGCACGAACACGGCCCGCACGACCATTCGCACGAGCATCACGAGCACGACCATTCGAGCGCTCGCGGGCGCAAGCTTCTGGCGGCTTTCCTGCTGACCCTGCTGATGCTCGTGGCCGAGGCCGTTGGCGGTCTGTGGTCGGGTTCGCTCGCGTTGCTCGCCGACGCCGGGCACATGATGGTCGACGCGCTGGCGCTCGCACTGGCATTCATCGGCGCGCGGCTCGCGCTGCGTCCGGCCGATGCGCGCCGCAGCTACGGTTACGGGCGGCTGGAGGTATTGGCCGGTTTCGTCAACGCGTTGACGCAGTTCGTGCTCGTGGGGTTCATCGCCTATGAGGCGGTCACGCGCCTGCTGCATCCCGGAGCGATCCTTTCCGGGGTGATGCTGGTAGTGGCGGTGGTGGGCCTGCTGGTGAACCTGCTGGTGTTGCGCGTACTGCACGGCCACGCCCACGACGACGTCAACATGGCCGGGGCCAGCCTGCACGTGATGGGCGACCTGCTCGGCTCGTTCGGTGCCGTGCTGGCCGCGTTGGCGGTGCGTTTCATGGGCTGGAACTGGGCCGACCCGGTACTCTCGCTTCTGGTCTCCCTGCTGATCCTTGGCGGCGCCTGGCGGTTGCTCCGCAAGTCGGCGCACATCCTGCTCGAGGGCGTGCCCGAAGACCTGGACGTGGGCGAGGTCGAGCAGGCCCTGCGCCAGGCCGACGCCTCGATCCGCGACATCCACCACCTGCACGTGTGGCAGCTGGCCTCCGGCTCGCGCATGGCCACGCTGCATGCGCAGGTGCAGGACGGCGAAGGGGCCGGGGCGGTGGCGGCAATCCATCGGCTGTTGCGCAAGCAATTCGGGATCCTGCATGTGACGGTCCAGGTGGACGCGGGCCCGTGCACCGACCACGCGCGCGATTGCCTTGGGCACGGGCACCACTGAGCGCAGTCGGGCGGGCGGCGAGGCCCTTCGGGCGCTCTTGCGCTTTACCTCTTCGCTGCTACGATGGCTGGCCGTTCACGCATTACGAATCAAGGAGTTCCCATGGGTAAGGGCGATCGCAAGACCCGTCGCGGCAAGACCTACCGCGGCAGCTACGGCAACACCCGTGCGCACGATGCGCAGCCGGCCGTGGTTGGCACCAAGGCCACCGTGACCAAGCCGGCCGCCGCCAAGAAGGCAGCGCCGAAGAAAAAGTCCGCCTGAGCTTTCCGCTCGCGGATCGAAGAGCCCCGCCATGAGCGGGGCTTTTTTTTGTCGTTCCGCGGCGATTAACCGGGGAAGACACGCGCTTCACCGCGCGCATGGAAACGTGCGGCTGGCAGGGGCGGGACCGGAGCAGGCATGAACGCAATCGAGCTTTTGAAGCAGGACCACGAGAACATGAGGGCGCTGCTGGATGAACTGGCCGGCACCACCACGCGCGGCGTGAAGAAGCGCAAGGAACTGGTGCAAAAGATCGAAACCAACCTGCGTGTGCACAACGCCATCGAAGAGGAGATCTTCTACCCGGCGTTCAAGAAGGCAGGCGACGGCAAGGATGACGCGAAGATGTACTTCGAGGCGCTGGAGGAACATCGCGCCGCCGGCGACCTGGTGTTGCCGGACCTGCTCAAGACCGAGGTCGACAGCGAGAAATTCTCCGGTCGCGCCAAGGTGCTCAAGGAACTGTTCGAGCATCACGCCGACGAGGAAGAAAAGGAGATGTTCAAGCGCGCCAAGGCGCTGCTGGGCAAGAAAGCGCTGGACGAACTGGGCGAACAGATGGCGCAGCGAAAGATGGAATTGAAGAAGCGGCTGGAAGCGGCCTGAGGCGGCGGCCAACATGGCAAACATCGTCCAGCGCGAACACGAGACTGCCTTCGATCCGAGGCACAGCGCCCTGCTCATCATCGACATGCTCAACGACCTCGAATTCGAGGGTGGCGAGGAGCTGCTGGAGCAGGCCATGCCGGTGGCCACGGCGATCGGACACGTGCGCGACTGGTACCGCGCACACGACCTGCCGGTGATCTACGCCAACGACAACTTCGGGCGCTGGCATGCCGATCTGGCCAAGGTCATCGAGCACTGCCGGCGGGTCGGGTCCCGTGGCGCCGAGCTCAGCGACGGGCTGCTGCCGGGCGTCGAAGACTATTTCGTTCTCAAGCCGCGGCATTCGGCGTTCTACGAAACGCCGCTGTGCACGCTGCTGGAAAAACTCGATATCAAGGCGCTCGCCCTGGTCGGCATCGCCGGGGACGACTGCGTGCTGCGCACCGCGTTGGATGCGCAGATGCGCCAGTTCCCGTTGTGGGTGCCGGCAGACGGCATCGCCTCGCAGACCACCCTGCGCAACCAGCGTGCGCTGGCGTGCATGCAGGAGGTGGCCAAGGCCGACATCACCCGCATCGACGCGCGCCTGTCGGAATGGGACAACACTCAGCGGAGCCAGAAGATGAGCAGCCACGACCGCAAAGACGTGCAGCACCCCGATTGCACCAAGCCCCAGCGCCCGGAAACCGAGAACGAGCGCCAGGGTCGGAAGGCGCACGAGAGCGATCTCACCGACGAAGCGGTGGAGGAAACCTTCCCGGCCAGCGATCCGGTATCGCCGTTCATTCCGGCCAAGACGCCGGAGGACTGATCCGGCGACCCGGCCGGATCCTTTCCGCCAAGCGGAAAGGATAGGCGAGCGCTACAGCCTGACGGGAGCGCCTGCGCTCCAAAGCGACTGCAGCAGATCGCCGCCGATCCAGTAGCACAGCTCCGCGGGCATGCGGGCTTTCCAGACGGCGAGGTCCGCCCGCTGCCCCGCCGCCAGCGATCCCCGGTCGGCCAAGCCAAGCGCGCGCGCCGCGTTGACCGTGACTCCGCGCAAGGCTTCTTCGGGCGTCATCCGGAACAGCGTGCAGGCCATGTTCGCAGCCAACCGCAACGAGAGCAGCGGTGAGGTGCCCGGGTTGCAGTCGGTGGCGATCGCCATCGGCACGCCGTGCGCACGCAGCAGGTCGATCGGCGGCAGATGCGTTTCGCGTAAGGCATAAAAGGCGCCCGGCAGCAGCACGGCCACGGTGCCAGCGGCGGCCATTGCGCGGACACCCGACTCGCTAAGGTGCTCCAGATGGTCGGCGGACAGGCCACGGTACTCCGCGACCAATGCCGCGCCGTCCTGGTCGGAGAGCTGTTCGGCATGAAGCTTCACCGGCAGGCCGAGCGCCCTGGCGCGCTCGAAGACGCGCTCGGTTTCCACGCGAGTGAAGCCGATGCCCTCGCAGAAGGCGTCGACCGCGTCGACCAGGTCTTCGGCGGCCAGCGCCGGCAACATCATGTCGTACACCAGTGCCACGTAATCCTCGCGGCGCTCGCGGTACTCCGATGGCAGCGCGTGCAGGCCGAGGAAGGTGCTGCGCACGCCGATGCCCAACGTTTCGCCGATGCGCCGCGCCACCCGCAGCATGCGGCGCTCGGTGTCGAGGTCGAGCCCATAACCGGACTTGATCTCCAGCGTGGTCACGCCGTCGCGCAGCAGCGCGCGTGCGCGTGGCATGCTCTGGCGCAGCAGTTCGTCCTCGTCCGCCGCGCGGGTGGCGCCCACGGTCGAGGCGATGCCGCCGCCGGCGCGGGCGATCTCCTCGTAACTCGCGCCATTCAGGCGCAGATCGAATTCGTGCGCGCGGTCGCCGCCGAACACCAGGTGCGTGTGGCAGTCGATCAGGCCGGGCGTGACCAGCGCGCCGTCCAGCGTTTCGACCGAGGCGGCCAATGCATCCGCGGCACCGGGAAGTTCCGCGGCGGGACCGGACCACGCGATGCGGCCGTCCTTGATTGCCAGCGCGCCGCGTTCGACCAGGCCGAACGCACGTTCGCCCACGAAGGTGGCCAGCGTGGCGTCGATCAGCAGGTGATCCCAGCGCGGCGTGGTCATGGCTTCTCCTGCGGTGCGTCGGCGGGAGCCGCCGGTTCATCAAAGGCGCTGCTGCGCCCGACGTGTTCGACGGGCTCGGGCGGAATGTGACGGGCGGCTTGCTGCCGCTCGAACTCCTGCACCAGGCGCTCGGCGAAATCCTTGTAGACCGGCGTGGGGCTGAGCAGCGACGAAACGGCGCGGGCCAGCAGGCAGGCGGCCATCACCGGAATCACCATCGACTGATTGTCGGTCAGCTCCATTGCGATGACCGCCGAGGTGAGCGGCGCGCCGGTCACGCCCGAGAGGTACGCGCTCATGCCCAGCAATACCACCGCGGCGGCCGGCACCCCTGGCAGGAAGTGGGCGATGTTCTGGCCGAGCCCGGCGCCCACCGCCAGCGCAGGCGAGAAGATGCCACCCGGAATCCCTGCCCAGTACGACACCACGTTGGCCCCGAGCTTGGCCAAACCGAAGCTCGCACCCGGCGTCACCGTCGCTTGCTGCACGATCGCGCGCGCCTGGTCGTAGCCGGTGCCGTACACCGAGCCGTGGAACAGCACGCCCAGAATCGCCAGCACGAGTCCGCAGCCGGTGGCGAAGGCGACAGGCCAGCGGGCGCGCAGCGCGCCGACGCGCGCCAGCGGGCCGCGCTTGCTGAGCAGGATCAGCCGCGCGAACAGGCCGCCGAGCAACCCGCAGACGACTCCGCACAACAGCACCGCCAGCCATGCGTGGCCCAGCGGCAGGTTGACCTCGACCTCGCCGAAGTACGCGTAGTTGCCCATGATTCCCAGCGACACCACGCCGCCGACGATTACCGCGGTAAGCAGCAATCCGCTGAAGCGGTGCTCGAAGGTGCCGGCAAGCTCTTCGATCGCGAACACCACGCCTGCGAGCGGTGTATTGAACGCCGCCGCGATGCCGGCGGCGCCGCCGGCAAGGATGAAGCGCGAGGCGGCCTTCGGGTCGCTGAAACCGAAGCGGCGCGCGAACGTGTAGAACAGGCCGGCGCCCACGTGCACGGTCGGCCCCTCGCGTCCGATCGAGGCACCGACGGCCAGCGCGATCAGCGTAAGCAACATCTTGCCTGCCGCGATCGGCAACGAAAGCATGTTCCTGCGGAACGATTCGTCTTCCACGTGCAGCGTTGCGATCGCCTGCGGGATGCCGCTGCCGCGGGTGGCCCGGAAACGTCCCGAGGTGACCCACGACAACAGCCCGAAGACTACCGGCGTCAGGATCAGCGGGATCCACACGCCGTGGTCCAGGATGCGCAGGAACAACTGGTAGGCCCACGTGCTGGCCTTGGCGAACAGGATGGCGGCCAGTGCCACCAGCACCGCGCCGCTCCACAGGGCGATGCGCCGCTTCCATTGGTGCGGGGCGAAGAACTCGTGGCCGAGCAGGGCCTGCAGGCGGGGGTTGGAAGGTGGCATCGGGCCATTATCGCAGACTGCGGATGACGGTCCGCCGATCTGCACCCTCGCGGTCGCGCCCAAGGGCGCTCCTACAAGGGATTGGGGCGCCAGCGCATCTCGTACAGGTCGAAACGCCGGTCCTTGAGATTGGTCACTGCACCGGCGTTGCGGGCGCGGGCGAGGCTTTCCAGTCGCAGGTCGGCGAACAGCACCGTTTCGATGTTCGGCGTGGAGTCGGCGGCCACGCCGTCGCGCGCGAACGGGAAGTCGCTGGGCGTGAGGATGCAGCTCTGGCCGTACTGGATGTCGAAGTTGTTGACGCCCGGCAGGTTGCCCACGTTGCCCGAGAGCACGACGTAGCACTGGTTTTCGATCGCACGGGCCTGTGAGCAGTAGCGCACGCGCAGGTAGCCCTCGCGCACGTCGGTGCAGAAGGGCACGAACAGGATCAGCGCGCCCTGGTCGACCAGGTGACGCGCGACCTCGGGGAACTCCGAGTCGTAGCAGATCATCACGCCGATCGGTCCGCAGTCGGTCTGGATGGTCGCCGCGCTCTCGCCGCCGGTGATGTTCCAGACGTTGCGCTCGCTGGGAGTGGGATGGAGCTTCTCGCGCTCGTGCAGCGAGCCGTCGCGCAGGCACACGTAGCAGACGTTGTGGATGTCGCCGTTGGGCTGTTCGGTGGGGTGCGAGCCGGCGATGATGTTGATGTTGTAGCGCACCGCCAGGCGCCCGAAGAGTTCCTTCACCTGCGGCGTGTACTGGCTGAGCTTGCGGATCGTGTCGACCGGCGAGAGCTCCTCGTTCTCGATCGACAGCAACTGCAGCGTGATCAGCTCGGGGAACGTCACGAAATCGGCGTTGTAGTCGGCCGCGATGTCGGTGAAGTACTCCACCTGCGTGGCGAATTCCTCGAACGAGCGGATGCGCCGCTGGGAGTACTGCACCGATGCCACGCGCACCAGGTCGGGCAGGTGTTTGGGCGAGGGGATGGAGGGGATGTCGGGATGATCGAGCAGGCTCGGGTTGCGCCATGCCAGATGCGCCGCCCAGCCCAGTGATTCGTGGTCCGACGGCACGTAGCCGCGCAGCAGTCCAATCACCTCGAAGCCGTTGGCGAGCTGGAAGCTCAGCGTGGCGTCCCGCCGTTCGCCGGAGACCACCGCCTGCACGTAGGCTTCGGCGCTGCCGTAGCGGCCAATGTTCTTGGCCAGCCCGGGTATGCGTCCGCCGAACACGATGCCGCGCAGCTTCAGGTCCGTGCACAGCCGCTTGCGGGCGTGATAGAGCCGCTGGCCGATGCGCATGCCGCGGTAGTCGGGATGCACCACCACTTCCATGCCGTACAGCCAGTCGCCGTCGGCCTTGTGCCGCGAACCCATGCCGCCGCCGGTGATCTGTGCCCACGTGTGCGGCTTGAGCGCGGTGGCTTCGTCGATGCGGAAGGTGGCGCAGTAGCCGACCACTTGGCCGGCGTATTCGACGACGAACTGGCCCTCGGGAAAGTGCGTCTGCTGGGAGCGCAGCATCTCGGCCGAATGGCCCCATTCGGGCGAGTAGACCCGGCCGGTGAGGGCAACCAGCGCCGGCACGTCGTCGGGGCGCGCCTGGCGCAGCAGCAGCTTGGCGGTTTGCTCGGGCGTCTTCTTGGGCATGGCGCCAGTATGCGAAACGGTGTGTCGTGGAACCGTTGCCGGGGCGGCAGGCTCACGGGCGCTACACTTGGACGTCTACCAGGGAGACGTCCATGACCCCATCCAACCGCATCCGCCGTTGCCATGCCGGCTACCTGTGGCAGGGCGATGGCTGGACCCGCGACGGCATCTTCGGCATCGACGCCGATGGCGTGCTGCAGGCGGTGGAGGATGGCCCCGCCGAGACGCTGGGAAGCTGGGTGCTCCCTGGCATGCCCAACCTGCATTCGCACGCGTTCCAGCGCGCCATGGCCGGGCTGGCCGAGCGGCGAGGGAAAGCGGACGACAGCTTCTGGAGCTGGCGCGAGACCATGTACGCGTTCGCCGCCGCCGTCGGCCCGGACGAATTGAAGGCGATCGCCGCGCAGCTCTACGTGGAAATGCTCAAGGCCGGCTATACCCAGGTCTGCGAGTTCCACTACCTGCATCACCGGCCCGATGGCACGTCCTACGCGCCGGCCGAGGCCATGTCGCTGGCGCTCGTCGAGGCGGCGCGCGAGGCCGGCATCGGGCTGACCCTGCTGCCCGTGCTGTACATGCGCGGCGGTTTCGATGGCCGGCCGCTGGGCGCGCGGCAGCGCCGTTTCGGCCATGAGGTCGATGCCTATCTGCGCCTGCTCGAGGCGCTGCGCGCGCAGCAGGCCCCGGACCTTCGGGTGGGGATCGCGTTGCACTCGCTGCGCGCGGTACCGGAAGAGGCGTTGCAGGCCGTGTTCGACAGCGGCCTGGCGCAGGACACACCGATCCACATCCACATCGCCGAGCAGCTCGGCGAAGTGCAGGATTGCCTGTCGATCCGTGGCGCGCGCCCGGTCGAATGGCTGCTCGACCATGCGCAGGTCGACGCGCGCTGGTGCCTGGTGCACGCCACGCACCTGAGCGAAAAGGAAACCGACCGCCTGGCGCGCAGCGGTGCGGTCGCCGGGCTATGCCCGACCACCGAGGCCAACCTGGGCGACGGCCTGTTTCCGCTGGCCGACTACATGGACGCGGGCGGCACGTTGGGCATCGGCTCGGATTCGCACATTTCGGTGTCGCCGGTGGAGGAACTTCGCTGGCTCGAATACGGCCAGCGCCTGGCCACGCGCCACCGCAACATCGCCGCGCGCCGTGAAGGCGCCAGCGTCGGCCAGGCGCTGTGGCGTGCGGCACTGACGGGCGGCGCGCAGGCCTCGGGGCTGCCGGTCGGCGCGTTGTTGCCGGACCATCGCGCCGACCTGCTGGTGCTCGACGACGGCTCGCCGCTGCTCGCCGCGCGCGACGAGCGAGCACTGCTCGACAGCTTCATCTTCGCCGGCAATACGCCGCTGGTCCGCGACGTGATGAGCGGCGGGCGCTGGGTGGTGCGGGACTTCCGTCACCACGACGAGACGCGCATCGCGCAGCGCTACCGAGACACCGTCCAGCGGCTCAGGCAGCAGCCCCCAGGCTGAACGGACGCCACGGAGTACGCCGGCGGCGTGTCATCGCGGCATCGGGCAGGGCGTTTCGGGGATCACCTTCCTGGCTGGGGAATGTCCCATGCGCCGTACGTCGATGTTCGCTTTCACCTTGCTTCTGGTGGGCAGCCTGTCCCTGGCAGGCTGCGTAGTCGTGCCGGCCCACCGTGCCGGCGTGTGGGTGCCGGGCCACTGGGCCTCGCACCATGTCTGGGTCGAAGGCCACTGGCGCCATCGCTGATCGCGCGCGGCCGGGTGGACGGCCCGCCTGCCAAGGTGACTCGAACGGCTCGCGCGGAGGACAATGGCGGCCCCCGCCCGCCCACGGCCCGCCAAAGGCAGCCGATGAATGACCACCCCGTGCCGGCCACCGGCACCCACGACGGATCGCTGATCCGCCATGGCACCCCGCTGTTCCGCCAGGCCAACCTGGCGTTGTTCGCCGCCGGCATCGCCACCTTCGGATTGCTGTACTGCGTCCAGCCGCTGATGCCCGAGTTCAGCAAGGACTACGGTGTGAGCGCGGCCACGAGCGCACTGTCGCTGTCGCTGACCACGGGCGTGCTGGCCTTCGCAATGCTGTTCGCCGGTGCGGTGTCCGATGCCCATGGGCGCAAGTCGGTGATGACCGTGTCGCTGATCGCCTCGGCGCTGCTGGTGCTGCTTAGCGCGATCGTGCCCGGCTGGACCAGCCTGCTGGTCCTGCGCACGCTGCTGGGTATCTCCCTGAGCGGGCTGCCCGCCGTGGCGATGACCTGGCTCAGCGAGGAGATGCATCCCGATTCCATCGGGCTGGGGATGGGCCTGTACATCAGCGGCAACGCGATCGGCGGCATGGGCGGACGGCTGGTCACCGGCGTGCTGGCGGATTTCTTCGACTGGCGCGTGGGCGTGATGGTGGTGGCCGGCATCGGCCTGGCGTCCGGCCTGATGTTCTGGCGGCTGCTGCCACCCTCGCATCATTTCGAGCGCCAGCCGCTGCGCCCGCGCACATTGCTGGCGCGCTTCGCCGGCGTGTTCCGCGATGCCGGCCTGCCGTGGATGTTCGTCGAGGGCTTCCTGCTGCTGGGTGCCTTCGTCACCGTCTACAACTACATCGGTTACCGGTTGCTCTCGCCGCCGTACAACCTGAGCCAGGCGGTGGTCGGGTTGATCTTCAGCGTGTACCTCATCGGCACGTTCAGCTCGGCCTGGATGGGTCATCTGGCCGGCAGGCTTGGCCGCCGGCGCGTGCTGTGGACGACCTTCGCACTGATGCTGGCGGGTGTCGGGCTGACCACGTTCCGGCCACTCATCCTGGTGATCGCCGGCGTCGTGGCGGTGACCTTCGGCTTCTTCGGCGGGCACTCCATCGTCAGTAGCTGGGTCGGCCGTCGCGCAGGCAACGCCAAGGCACAGGCCTCCTCGCTGTACCTGTTCGCGTACTACATGGGCTCCAGCCTGGCCGGCGCGGGCGGGGGTCTGTTCTATGCGGCGCGGGGATGGAATGGCGTTGCCGCCTTCATCGGCGCGATGGTGCTCGCCGGGCTGCTGATCGCATGGCGGTTGTACTTCCTGCGGCCGTTGCCGGGGCCGCCGTCGCCCGGGACGGAGCCGCCGTTGCCCTGAGCCGGCGATGGTCGTCCAGACGAGCCGGTTCGATCCTTTGCAGGAGCGCCTTGTGCGCGATTGCGGGGAGCTCGCCCTTGACGGTCGCGCATAGGGCGCTGCTACCAAGGACTTCGCGTTCTTGTCAGCGCGCGGCGGGTTCGAGCATGGCCTTGACCGCGCCGTAGTCCCCGTCGCTCGGCTGCGGCGGCAGGCCGAGCAGGTGCACCATCAGCGGATAGACGTCCACGTTGGGAAAGGCTGGAACCGTGGCGCCGTCGCGGAAGGCCGGTCCGTGCGCCACGAACAGCGCCCGCATCTGCGGCGCCGCGTTGTCGTAACCGTGTTCGCCCACGCTGATGTGGCCCTTGTGCGAAGCCAGCCAGTCGGCCGTGGTGATGCGCCAGCCGACATTGGCCAGGCACAGCAACTGCGGCACCCGCGGGTTGTGGCCATAGGCCAGGCGCGCCGGCACGCGTGTCTTGTCCCAGCACTGCATGTGCGGGTGAGGGCGTTGCATGCGTGCTTCGATCGCGGCGAAGTCGTGCCCGGGTTTGGGATTGAAGCCGGCCAGCACGCCCAGGCTCACCACCTGCACGTCATCGAGATCCAGTTCGCGCTCGATCAGCACGCTGTGGTCCAGCGGCACCGACGCCATGCCGTGGTCGGCCAGCACGATCAGGTTGATGCGGTCGAACAGCCCGCGCTGCTTGAGGCCCTGCACCAGTCGCGCCAGCGCCTGATCGGTTTCGCGCAAGGCCTGGTCCACCTGCGGCGAGTCTGGGCCGTGGTAGTGGCCGGCGTGGTCGACGTCATCGAAATAAAGGGTGAGGAAACTCGGCCGCCGGGCGGCTGGAAGATCCAGCCAGGCCAATACCTGGTCGACGCGCTGGTTCGGCGTCACCGAGCCGTCGTAGGGCTTCCAGTGGTCGGGGTGACGGCCGTGGATGTCCGCTTCCGTTCCCGGCCAGAACATCGTCGCGGTGAGCAGGCCGTGGCGGTCGGCGGTCTCCCAGAGCGGCGTGCCTTCGGCCCACCAGCGTCCATCGCTCACCGCCTTGCGGTTGTGCAGCGAGAACTTGCCCAGCTGCGCGTCGTACATCGTGTTGTTGACGATACCGTGGTGGTCCGGGCGCAGTCCGGTCACGATCGTGTAGTGGTTCGGGAAGGTCAGCGACGGGAAGGACGGCTGCATCGCCGTGCGCACGCCATCGCGCGCGAGCATCGCCACGGTGGGGCTCAGGCCCCGGTCGAGATAGTCGGCGCGATAGCCGTCGATCGAGACCAGCAGCAGGGGCGTCGGCTTGGCGGCGCCGGCGGGCGGCGTAGTGGCGCAACCAGCGCTGAACACCAGCACCAGCCAGCACGACAGGCGAAACAGGTTTTTCATAGGTGGGCTCGTACGATGAAACAACTCCCCATCATCGCATCGCCCCCATGTCGCTCAAAACCCGTGCGTTCTTACGCTTGTGGCCAGCCGCCTTCGCTTTGGCGGCGCCTGCAGCGGCGTGTGCCTGGCAATCGCAACCGGCGCCGCAGCGCCCGGTGATCGTCGTCGTCCAGTCGCCCGTCAACACGCGCTTCCAGCAAACCGTGCGGGAAAACCAGGTGCGCGACCAGTTGCAGAAGAACCAGGTCGAAGAACAGCTGCGGCAGAACCGCGTGGATACCCTGCGTCGGCCCCAGGCCGCCAACACACTCCACGCCGCACGCCTTGACCAGGCCGACCAGGGACAGCGAGAACTTTACCGCGCACGCCAGCAGGACCTGCTGGATCGCTACCAGAGTGCGGTCGCGCCGCCGGTGGTGCATTCGGGCAAGGCGCCGGCGTCATCGCGCAGCGGCGACTGACGGTACGTCGCGCCGCCGGTAATCGGTTGGATCTTCGCGGACGCGCGCGTCCTGCAGCGATCAGGTCACCAGCCCGAACAGGTCGCCGCGCGCGACGCCTTCTTCCATCGCCAGCAGGAAACGCTTCGTCGGCAGGCCGCCGCCGAAGCCGGTGAGGCTGCCGTTGGCGCCGATGACGCGGTGGCAGGGCAGCACGATCGGCAGGGGATTACGGCCGTTGGCGGCACCGACCGCGCGCATCGCTTGCGGCTGGCCGATGCGGCGCGCCAGTTCGCCGTAGCTGATGGTCGCGCCGTAGGGGATGCGCGCCAGTTCCTGCCACACCGTCAGCTGGAATGGCGTGCCGAGCGGGTGCAACGGCAACTCGAACACCTGTCGCGCGCCAGCGAAGTACTCCTCCAGCTGCACGCGCGCGAAGGCCAGCGCCGGCGGCGAGTGCGTCCACGAGGGCGCCGGCTCGCGCTGGTGACGGCCGGTTTCGAACCAGACCTCGCGCAGGCCCTGCTCGTCGGCGACCATGCGCAGGCGGCCGATCGGGGTGGAAAGGTTGTCGTACCAGACCGGGCTCATGGATGCTGTTCGTTACGTTGTGGGCCCTTCGACTCCAGCCCCGCGGGCTTGTGCTCAGGGCGAACGGAGGCGGGTGAATCCGTTCTCGGTGCGAGCAGTTGTCGTTTGCGCTGAGCGTGGCGAAGTCGAAGGTCGTGATGCGGACTCATGCGCGCCTCCTGGACGGTTGCGCCTGATCCGCCACGCCGCGCCACAAGTGCATCACCGCGTAGGCGCGCCAGGGCCGCCACGCCTCCGCCATGGCCGAGAGCGCGCGTGTGCTCAGTTCGCCGCCATCACCGGCAGCGGCGCGGCGCAGGATCAGGTCGGCCGCCGGAAAGGCGTCCGGATGGCTCAGCGCGCGCATCGCCATGTAATGCGCCGTCCACTCGCCGATGCCCGGTAGCGCGGTCCAGCACGCCACGAACTCCTCCAGCGGCTGCTCCGCGCGGAAGTCCGCGCGGCCGTCCAGCAGCGCGCGGGCGATGCCGCGGATGGTTTCGGCGCGTGCGTTGATCACGCCCACCTCGCGCAAGTCGGCATCGACCAGCCGTTCCGGCGCGGGAAACAACCGCGCCAGGCCGGGCAGTACGGGCGTGGGCAGCGGATCGCCCCACCGATCGACGATGCGCGCGGCAAGCGTGCGCGCCGCTGCGACGCTGACCTGCTGGCCGAGCACCGCGCGCACGGCGATCTCGAAACCATCCCACCCGCCGGGCAGGCGCAGTCCCGGGCGCCGGCGGAGCAGCGGCGCGAGCACGCCGCCGGCACCGAGCGTGGCGGCAATCGCGCCGGGCTCCGCATCGAGGTCGAACATGCGTCGCAGCCGTGTCACCAGTCCCAGCATCCGCTCCGGCTGCGGACAGTGCAGTTCCAGCTTGAGCGCATGCTCGCCATCCGGCCAGGCCGACAGGCGCAACCAGCCCGGTGCTTCGGCGGGACCGAACACGCGCGCGTAGGCATGCGCATCCACCTGCTCGATCCCGGGCAGGGCGCGTGTACGCAGGAAGTCCAGCACGCCGTCGAACTCGTATGGAGGCCGGTAGCCCAACCGCAGCACCAGCGCACCACCATTTCCAGGCGCCCGTGGCTGGCGGCGGAGCTCGCGCGGCGCGATGCGGTTGGCCTGGGCAAATGCCGCGTTGAAACGGCGCAGGCTGCCGAACCCCGACGCCAGCGCTACCTCGGTCACCGGCAACGCGGTTTCGGTCAGCAACTGCTTGGCGAACAGCAGCCGGCGCGTGGTGTGCACGTTGAGCGGCGGTGCGCCCAGGTGTTCGACGAACAACCGGCGCAGCTGCCGCCCGCCCACGCCCACGCGCGCCGCCAGGTTCTCCAGTGAGGCCTCGGCCAGCGCGCCCGCGTCGATCATCTTCAATGCGCGCGCGACCACGTCCTCGCCGCGATGCCATGCCGGATTGCCAGGGGCAAGTTCCGGCCGGCAGCGCAGGCACGGACGAAAGCCATCGGCCTCGGCCGCGGCGGCATTGGCGTAGTAGCGCACGTTCGATCGTTTGGGCGAGGGGGCCGGGCAGACCGGCCGGCAGTAGATGCGCGTGCTGGTGACGGCGGTGAAGAACAATCCGTCGAAGCGGGCATCGCGGCTCAGGCGCGCCTGCTCGCAGACGTGATCGGGAAGGGCATCTCGTGGCGTGGACATGCAGCGCAGGCTAGCACTGCGCCTTGCGCGGAACTCGCCGTTTTCGGACATCGATGTGTCCTGTTGCCTTGCTAGGGATCGCAGCGTTGCAGCCAGAAACTTCCGCCGTTGGGCGGGTTGTCGCCAAGGAAGCGATGCAGCTCGCGCGGGTGGATCTCGCGCGCGATCGCGCAGCCATAGACCACGCGGAAGCAACGGTTGAAATCGAGGAAGGCCTGAAGCAGATATTGCTCGTTCCACGAGAAGCCCATCTCGATCCATTCCTTCGGATAGTCGGCGGGAATGAAGATGTCGTGGAAATGGACGTATACCCCGGGCTTCAGCCTGGGCAGCACCTGCAGGATGATGCGGTTGACGTCGCTGCCGGTCTTGGACACGTGCGAGGAGTCGACGAACAGGATGTCGCCGGCATCGAGCGAGGTGAGCATGGCGATCGGCAGATCCTGGGCGCGCCGATCAAGCAGGGTGATCTCGCCTGCGTAGTGCGCCTGGCGCAGGAACGGCCGCGGGTAGGGTTCCACGCAGGTGATCGCGGCGTTCCCGCCCAGGAAGCGCTTGTTGACGTCCATCATCAGCAGCGTCGAATACCCCGAGCCGATCTCGACGATGCGCTTGGGCCGTACCATCTTGAGCATGCAGAACAGCACGCGGGGATCCTGCCGCTCGAACTGGCCGTTGAAGTCGTAGAAGCGATCGAGCTGATCGTCAGGCGGTCCCTCGTTGGCGTAGTCGTAGCCTTCCATCAACGCGGGAAAAACTTCCGTCAGGAGGCGCCGATGGCCGGCCGGATCGAGGTCCAGTCCCGCCGGTTGCGCCACTTCGCCCCAGAGCCTGTCCTCGTCCGCGAGCGTCTGCCGCACGTCCACGACCGGGGAATAAAAGTGGCCATCCGGAAACGCGGGCCCAGCCATGTGCGCCGACGGGGCGCCAATTCCCGCCGCTGGATTGCCGCCCGTGGCACCGCCGATGCCGGTCATCGGAACGCGCTCCCGGGTATGGAAGGGCGCTGGCGTGCCAGGCTTGTGCTGCCTGTCGAGCCGGTCGCACCCGGAACGGCCGCGGGCGCGCGCGAACGGCGCACGCGGTGATCTATCGTGGCAAGCGGCCTGACGAGGATTGCCGTGCGCATGAATTCTCCGCTGACGGGCGAAAGACCATCTGCCCCTCGGAAGAACATGCGCCCTCGCGCGTCATCGTCCGATAAACGCGCGGCATGCGATCAAGGCGCCAGGCGTGGCCACCGCCAGGCGTACCCGATCACCGCGAGCTGCATGGCGATCTCCACCAGGCTCATGAATACGTAGAAGGTCCACGCACCCGGCAGCGTCACAACCACGATCGCGGTGAGCGCAACGCCGACAAGCAGGTTGAGCCAGCGCGCCGCCTGCGGCGGCAGTACCAGCGACAGGAAGATCATCACCGCCGGGACGGCCAGGAGGACGGAGACGGCCAGCAACGAACCCTGGCTCGTGGGCCCCAGCGGGCCCATGCCCTCGAGGATGTCCCTGAGGTTGCCCGGGCGATACAGGCCCCAGAAGTCCCCGTAGACATAACAGAACATGATCGCCGTCCACAGCGCGGACAGCTTGAAACGCACGTGGATCTTCAGGTCATGCAGCGGCGTCGAGGCCATCGCTTATCTCCGTATCGGCGACCGGATCGGCTGGCCCGTCCGGGATCATGGTCAGGTTGGCGGGGCGGTCGCCAGCTTCGCGGGAAGGCGTACGCCAACAACCAGCAACCACAGGCAGATGCCGATCTCGCCCAGGGATGCCGGCAGCATGATGTAGTCCGCCACTGCCGAAGCCGGATAGCCGGGCAACATCAGCGTGGCGAGGAAATCGGCGAGGTAGCCCAGGCCGCCCAGCATCAGCAGCACACCGAGCAGCCGGGGCAGGAAACCGCATTTGCACACCAGGTAACCGAGGGGCAGCAACCACAGGCCCCAGAAGATCTCCAGCACCAGCAGGCCCTGCCGGTATGCGTCGAGCTGGAGCATGACCTGGGCCTGCAGTTGTCCGCTGCCGAGCGACTGCAGGGAGACGGCGGGGTCGAGCAGCGACAGCACCGACAGGTGATGCGACGCGTTGGCAAACGCGATCGGTACGCTGGGGACGGCAAACGCGACCATCAAAACGGCGGCGGTCCTCCCGGCGGCACCGAGCAGCCGGTACAGCGCCAGCGGCAGCAGCAGGAAGGCGACGGTGCAGGCCAGCTCGGCCAGGATGCCGAGCCGGAACAGCGTCTCCGATTGAACGAGCCGCGCCACGGTCGCGGTCGCATCGCCGTGTGCTGCAAGCTGCGAAGGCACGTAGCCCAGGTAGAAGATGCCGGTGACTACCGTGACCAGGTAGAGCAGGCCGGCAACCCTCGCGTCCTTTTTCATCCGAACCTCCGTGTTCCCATGCATGGCCCGCGGGCGGGGCAGGTCAGGAGCCCTTCGAGCAGTCGTCGTCGTCGCCGTCGATGATCGTGGCGAACGGCTGGAACGCGGCAAGCGAGCTGGCCAGGCCCTTCTGGGCAACGCGGATCTGCTGGATGTCCATGCAGATCTTCGATGTTTCCTGGTCGATTCGCTGGGTGGCAGCGTCGAGCCTGGCGTCGGCCTGTTCGCTGTCGCCGCCTGTCACGTGCGTCGCGGCATTCTTCAGCGACTGGACCGCGACCGCCGCGCCCGCCTTGCCGGTGGCCACGCCGTGCTCGCGCACGGCGCGGGCGCTCCGGTAGTACTGCTTGAGCAGTTCCTGCTGCTTGGCATCCACCGCCACGTCGTGGCCGTCGATCACCAGCCGGCCGGTGGCGTCGAGGAAGGCCTCGGTGCCACCGGTACCGTGAAGCGCGACATTGTCGCCATTCACCACGATGCCGCCGTTGGCGATCGTGGTCGTGTCGGGTCCGTTGCTGCAGCCGGCCAGCAGGAGGCCGGCCGCGAGGGCGAGAACGAAGCTGGACTTTCTAGAGAACATTCCTTGACCTCCGAAGCACTGGATCAGTTTTCGTCGCGACCGCAGTCGTCGACGTCCTTCTGCGTCATGGTCGCGTAGGGGCGGAACTCCGGCATGACGGCGGCCAGCTTCTGTTGCGAGCCGAGCAGTCCCGGCAGTCGCTGGCACAGCTTCATGGCGGCGATCTTGATCTGCTCGGCCTGCGGCTTGATGCCGGCCTCGATCTCCTTGTCGCTCTTTCCGGTGAGCGCACCCCAGATCGCTTCCTTGGCAGCATGGGTGCCGAGATCGGCCCCTTGTTCGCCGATATCCATGCCGGCCTCGGCGATCCCGACGACTTGCTGGCGGTAGTCCAGCAGCAGGGTGTGTTGCTCGGGCGTGGCCTTCACCGTCTTGCCGTCGATCAGCAGGTCGCCCTGGGGCGTGATCGCGGCCTTGGGGAGCGAGCCGCTGTCACGATGCTCGCCATGGCCGACATGGATGTGGTCGATGTCGATGTCCTTGGTGGCCAGCTCCCGCTTGGCTTGTTCCATGGCCTTGTGGATTTCCGAGGAGATCATCGCCGGCGAGGTCTGCTTGTCGACTTCCGTGATCGCTTGCTGGGCATCGGACTGTCCGGAATGGTTGCAGCCGGCGATGGGTAACAACAGGACCAATGCAAGGGTACCGGCGATCGCGTGGGTCTTCATGGGAGTTCTTCCGTTGAAATGGAGCGGCCTGGAATGCGGGGCGATGGAAGCGTTGCGTTTGAGATCAACCTTCGTCGCGCTGGCGGCGGAACCAGATGGCTGCCGCGATGAGCGCAGCACCCGCCGCCACACCGATCCACAGGTTGACCGAGCCAAGCAGCTGGTAGGTGTTGCCGAGGTTCATGAAATCCAGGTTGTTGTTGCCGGTATGGATCACGCCGTCGCTGGCGATCAGGCTGGCACCGGGGAAGGCGCTGAACAGGGCGCGGGCCACGATGTTCTGCCAGAACCAGCCGGCCGACAGATTGAACAGGCCCATGATGCCGAACCAGGTGACCAGCAGGCCGGTGGCGACCGGCAGGGCGATGGCCCACAGGAACGGCTTGGTACGGGCCCAGGCCGAGCACGCCATCAGCCAGCCGACCGAGGGCAGGGCCCACAGCAGGTACAGCGGGATCTGGCCGATCATGTTGAGCGTGACGCGCACGGGATGGGCGAGCATCAGCAGCTGCCACACGTTGATGCCGTGGAAGGACAACGTCGTTGCCACGATCAACAGCTGCAGAATGCCTGCGGCAATGCCCGCCAGCGTAGCGATCACCGGGGCCACGAGCGTGGCGCTGACGACCTTGGACAACACCGTCTCGGTATCCGATAGCGGCAGCGACTTCCAGAACAGGATGCTGCGATCGCGCCGTTCGTCGTAGATGGCGCCCAGGCAGTAGAAGAACACCACGAAACCCAGCACCACGAGGATGAGCGCCATGGAGGAGTACATGGCCATGTCCAGCGCCATGCCGACCTGGCTCATGTCGCCCGCGTCCATCTGCGAGATGACGCTCTGCAGGTTGCCCCCAGCGAAATGTTGCCTCGCTGCCCCAAGCTCGCCGATGTGGATGCCGTGGCGGGCGCCGATCACTTCGGCGGTGATGATGCCCATGATGTTGAGCAGCAGGAAGATGCCGCCGGTGACCAGCGGCGCCCAGAAGAAGCCGCCGCGGTGTTCCCAGAACTCGCGCTTGACGAGCCAGTACATGTTGTTGCCGACAAGGGTTTTCATGCGTAGGTCCCTTTCATGGTGGCGACGAAGAGGTCGCTGACGGAAGGCCGGCGGATTTCGCCCAGCCCCTCCAGCGTCGTGCGGTCGGCGCCGTCGAACAGGAAGATGCTCTTGCCGAAGACCTGGCGTTCGTCGATCGGCTGCAGTGCGCGTGCGGCGGCGGCCTGGTCGGCGTTGACCATCACTTCGGCGAAGCGGTCGCTCACGGCCTCCATGTCGGTATCCAGCACGATCTTGCCGTCGCGGATGAACATCAGGTCGGTGAGGATGTGTTCGATCTCCTCCACCTGGTGGGTGGTGACGATGATCGTCTTGTTCTCGTCGAAGTAATCCTCCAGCAGGCTCTGGTAGAACTGCTTGCGGTAGAGGATGTCCAGGCCGAGCGTGGGTTCGTCCAGCACCAGCAGGCGCGCGTCGATGGCCATCACCAGGGCGAGGTGCAGCTGCACTATCATGCCCTTGGACATCTGCCGCACGCGCTGGTCGGGCGTGAGCTTGGTGCGCTTCAGGAAGCCCTCGCACTTGGCGCGGTCGAAGCGCGGGTGGACGTGGGCGACGAAGTCGATCGCCTCGCGCACGCGGATCCAGCGCGGCAGCACCGCCACGTCGGCGATGAAGCAGACCTGTTCCATCAGCTTGTCGCGCTGGGTGCGTGGATCGTAGCCCAGCACGTTGAGCTCGCCGTCGAAGGAGGTCAGGCCCAGGATCGCCTTGAGCGCGGTGGTCTTGCCGGCGCCGTTGGGGCCGATCAGTCCGACGATGCGGCCGGACTGGATCTCGAAATTCACGCTGTCCAGCGCGGTCGTGTTCTTGTAGCGCTTGCTCAGGTTTCGCGCGGTGACGATGGCGCTCATGGCTTGAGTTCCGTGGTGGCCGGCGCATCGCGCATCAGCGTTTTGAGATCGAGCCCCAGGCGCTGAAGGCGCGCAAACAGGGTCGGCCATTCCTCGCGCAGAAAGCGCTCGCGCTCGGATTTCAACAAGGCCTCGCGGGCCCCTTCGATGACGAACATGCCCAGCCCTCTCCTTTTTTCGACCAGTTGATCGTCGACCAGCTCCTGGTACGCCTTGGATACGGTCAGCGGATTGATCTGGAAATCCGCCGCCACCTGGCGCACCGACGGCAGCGGATCGCCTTCGTTCAAGGCGCCATCCAGGATCATCGCCACCACGCGTTCGCGGAGCTGGCGGTAGATCGGGACGCTGTCGTTCCAGGTGATGGTCATACGTTATTCCTTGCTGGCACGGGCAAGCTGGGTGCCAAACGAATAGTAGGGCATGGCCAACTGCGCCCCGAGCAGGGTGGCACCCGCTTCGGCGTGCGTGTCCAGGACCGGCGCCAGCGTGGCGCTGGTGATGTCGGAGCCTTCCATCAAGGCGGCCGCACGCAGGTCGCTCGCGCTCGGACTGACTTCGACCGGGGCGAGATTGACCACGCGGATACCGTTGATTTCGGAAACCGGCGCGGTGCGCACGGGGTTGTTCAAAGTGGCCAGGCTCGTCGCGGTAATCAGCGTGGCGGCGGCCAGGGCGATCAGGTTCTGCGCTTTCATGGCGGGTCTCCTTAGTGACCTCGTGGACCGGTGTTGTAGTGAACTATAACACCATCCTCGAAAGCGTCAACAGGCAATCGGCCATGACTGATGGCCTATGCCTGGAATTCCCTTCTTTTCAGCCTGTTAGGTAGCTCTGGAGCAGCGGCGCGGCCGCGCGTCGCGTTGCTCCATCGCCTCGCAGGGGGGCGAGGGCGGGCTGAAGCCCGCCCTACGGTCACTTCGCGGCCGAATACACCTGTTTGCCGCCAACCCAGGTCCCCAATACCCGGGTTTTCCAGATGTCCTGCGGGTTGATCGAAAAGACATCCCGATCCACCAGGATGAAGTCCGCATACTTGCCCGGTTCCAGCGAACCCTGGGTCTTCTCCGCACGGCCGGCATAGGCCGCGCTGAGGGTGAAGGCGCGCAGCGCTTCGACCAGGCTCAGTTTCTGATCGGGGTACCAGCCGCCGGGCGGCTGGTTCTGGTGGTCCTGCCGGGTCACCGCCGCATGCAGGCCGAAGAACGGGTTGGGCGATTCGACCGGGAAGTCGGAGCCGAAGGCGACCACCGTGCCCTGCTTGAGGAAACGCCGCCAGGCGTAGGCGCCCTCGATGCGCTCGTGGCCCACGCGGTCCTCGGCCATGTTCATGTCGGATGTGGCGTGCGTGGGCTGCATCGAAGCGATGAGTTTCAACGGCACGAAGCGCGGGATGTCCTTGAGCGAGACGATCTGCGCGTGCTCGACGCGGTTGCGGAAGGCCCTGGCATCGGGGTGGACCTTGTAGGCGGTGGCGAAGCTGTCCAGCACTTCGCGGTTGGCTGCATCGCCGATCGCGTGGATGTTGACCTGGTAGCCCTTCGCGAAGGCCTTCTCGATCTTCGACGCCATCGTGCCCGGACTCATGAAGAGCAACCCGTGGTTGTGCGGATCATCGGAGTAGGGCTTGAGCATCGCCGCGCCACGGCTGCCCAATGCACCGTCGGCAAACAGCTTGACCGAATGCACGGTGAGGTAGCCATCGCCGTAGCCGTCCAGCGGAGCGCCTGCGGTGATCGTGTCGAAGGCGTCGCCGGTGTCGCGGATCATCGCGTAGATGCGCGCGGTCAGCTTGTGCTCGTCGGCGTAGCGCTTGTAGAGACGGTAGTTGGGCAGGTCGATGCCGGCGTCGTCCACCCCGGTCAGGCCTACGCGCGCCATCTCCGCCAGCGCGGTGTCCAGTGCGACGGCGCGCTCCCTGTCGGTGGGCTCGGGCACGACCGCACCGACCAGTGCGGTGGCGCCGTCGACGAACACTCCGGTGGGGTTGCCCTGTGCATCGCGTTCGATGCGGCCGCCCGGCGGATCCTTGGTGTCGCGGGTAATGCCGGCCAGCTTCATGGCGGCGGTGTTGGCCCAGGCGGCGTGGCCATCCACACGGCTGAGCCATACCGGGCGGTCCGAAACCACCGCGTCCAGTTCCCTGGCAGTGGGGAATCGGCCGAGCTTCCAGATCACCTGGTTCCAGCCGCCGCCGATGATCCAGCGAGCATCCGGATGGGCCTTGGCGTAATCCTTGATGCGCGCGAGTGCCTCGTCGATCGACTGCGTGCCGGTCAGGTCGGCCTGGGTGAGCGCATAACCCAGTTCGAGCACGTGTCCGTGCGCATCGATCAGGCCCGGCAGCAGCGTCTTGCCGTGGCCGTCGATCACCGTTGCATCGTCGGCGCGCTTGGCCAGCGCCGCATCGGTGCCGGTGGCCACGACCTTCCCGTCGTCCACCAGCAGCGCGTCGAATCGCTGCAGCTTGCCGTGGCTGTCCAAGGTGTAGCCCTTGACGTTGTGCACGTACAGATCGGCGGCCTGCAGCGCCGGCGCGGTGGCCAGCAAGGCGAGCAGGGAGAGACGCAGAGTGCGGTTCATGCGCGCGGATTCCTGTGCGGGAAAGCCGCAGTGTGTCGGGCCGCGCCCGGTTTTTCCACCACAGGGATGCGCAACGGCAAAAGCAAGCCGTCGCCCAGAGCGCAGGCGCGAAGCGCCGAAGTCGAAGGGCTCATGCGAGCTGCTTCGGCTTCGGCCTGCGACCTACGCCCGGCACGAACGGCTGGTGGCCCCGCGTGAGGTCACGCCGCTTTGGGCAGCAGCGTCCCGATGGCTTCCTTCGCCGCAGCCAGTGCCTGGCTCTTGTGCTCGGCACTGACCGCCACGCCTTCGGCGCGCACGAACTCGACGTCCGTGATGCCCAGGAACCCGAGCACCGCGCGCAGGTACTTCTCCTGGAAGTCCATCGCTGCGGCAACCGTACCTTCGCCGTAGAAGCCGCCGCGGCTGGACGCCACGATCACCCGCTTGCCGCCGGCCAGGCCCTCCGGACCGTTGGCGGTGTAGCGGAAGGTCTTGCCGGCTACCGCGATGCGGTCGATCCAAGCCTTCAGTTGGCTGGGAATGCCGAAGTTGTACATCGGGGCGCCGAGCACGATGACATCGGCGGCAAGGAACTCGTCCATCACCTCGTTGCCCAGCAGCGCGCCCGGATCGCTGGCGTCAGCCACCGGCGCCCAGTGCGGCAATGGCTGCGCGGCGAGGTCGCGGTAGCGCACGGAGGCATCCGGACGCGTGCGCTTGACCTCGGCCACGATGTCCGCGGTGAGCTCGCGCGAGACCGAATGCTGGCCCAGGGCGCTCGAATCGATGTGCAGCAATTTCATGACGTGACTCCAGTCGAAGGCCGGCGAGCCGGCGACGGAATACACGATACTTTCGCGACAATCGTCTGATAAGTCGGCTAATATCGAACTTATCGTTTCTATAAGGAAACAGCTGGCATGACCCTCGACGGCACGCTGCAGGACCTCAACGACCTCTATTTCTTCGCCATGGTGGTCGAGCACAACGGCTTCTCGGCCGCGGGCCGTGCGTTGGGCATTCCCAAATCGCGCTTGAGCAAGCGGGTGTCGCAGTTGGAGGAGCGCCTGGGGGTGCGACTTCTGCAGCGGACCACTCGTCGCTTCGTGGTTACCGAGGTAGGCGAGCGCTTCTATGCCCATTGCCGCGCGGTGCTGGAAGAAGCCCGCGCGGCGCAGGAAGCGGTCGACGAATTGCGCGCCGAGCCACGCGGCGTCGTGCGGCTAAGTTGCCCGGTCTCGCTGGCGCAGACGGTGGTGGCGCACGTGCTGCCGGACTTCCTGGCGCAGTACCCCAAGGTGCAGGTGCGCGTGCTTTCCAGCAACCGTCGCGTGGACGTGGTGGGCGAGGGTTACGACATCGCCATCCGCGTGCGCAGCAAGCTCGATGCCGACGCCAACATGGTGATGCGCACCTTCGGCCTGTCCCGCGTGCTGGCAGTGGCCAGCCCGGAGATGCTCGACCGCCTGGGGCGGCCCAGGGCGCCGGCAGAACTGTCCACGTTGCCGGCATTGACCATGCTCGAGCACGAGGGCGCCCAGGTGTGGGAATTGATCGACGCGCAGGGCGAGCGCGTCTCGGTGGAGATGAATGCCCGCCTGGTCACCGGCGAGTTCGCGCTGTTGCTGGAAGCCGCGCGCCGTGGGCTGGGCGTGGCGCTGCTGCCGGAGTTCGTTTGCGCGCCGGCGGTGACCCGCGGCGAGCTCGAAGTGGTGCTGCCTGACTGGAGCGCGCCCGAAGGCACCATGCACTTCGTCTATCCCAGCCGCCGCGGCATGCTGCCCGGCGTGCGTGCGCTGGTGGATTTCCTTGCCGAGCGCCTGCCCGAGGCGACCCGCCTCAAGCACGAGCAATGCCGACAACGCCCGCTCGATCCGCTCGACCGGCCGCGCACATGAGCCGTGCTAGGCTTGCCGTTTGGCCTTCCAGACATCCGCGCGCATGAACATCGACACCAAGCTCCCCAAGGTCGGCACCACCATCTTCAGCGTGATGAGCCAGCTTGCGCTCGATCACCGGGCGGTGAACCTGGGCCAGGGCTTTCCCGATTTCGAGCCGCCGCAGTCGCTGCGTGAAGCTCTCGCCCGTGCGATGGCCGAGGGCAAGAACCAGTACGCCCCCGGGATCGGCACTGCCGCGCTGCGCGAACAGATCGCGATCAAGACGCAGCGGTTGTATGGGCGGCGCGTGGACTCGGCCACCGAGATCACGGTGACGTCCGGCGCAACCGAGGCACTGTTTTGCGCGATCGCAGCGACCGTGCGTTCGGGCGAGGAGGTGATCGTGTTCGATCCAGCCTACGACTCCTACGAGCCGGCGATCGAACTGCAGGGCGCACGCGCGGTGCACATCCCGCTGACCGTGCCGAGCTTCGCGATCGACTGGCAGCGCGTGCGCGATGCGATCACCCCGAAGACACGGATGATCCTGATCAACAGCCCGCACAACCCCTCGGGCGCGGTGCTTTCGGCGGACGACCTGGAGATCCTGGCCGGGCTCACCCGCGACACCGACATCGTCGTGCTGTCCGACGAGGTCTACGAGCACATCGTGTATGACGGCTGTCGGCACGAAAGCGTGTTGCGGCATCCGGAGCTGGCCGAGCGCAGCATCGTGGTGTCCAGCTTCGGCAAGACCTACCACTGCACCGGCTGGAAGGTTGGCTACGCGATCGCACCGGCCGCGCTCTCGGCCGAGTTCCGAAAGGTGCACCAGTACCTGACCTTCTGCACCTTCCACCCGGCGCAGGCGGCCTTTGCCCAAATCATGGCGAATGATCCGGCGCACTATCTCGAACTGCCGGATTTCTACCAGGCCAAGCGTGATCGCTTCCGCGCGCTGCTGGCGCCCTCGCGCCTGAAGCTCCTCGACGTGCCGGGCGGTTATTTCCAGCTGGTCGACTACTCGGCCATCCGCGACGAGGACGACCTCGCATTCGCGCGCTGGCTGGTGGAGCAGGGCGGCGTGGCGGGCATCCCGCTGACGCCGTTCTACGAGAAACCGCCCGGCACGCGCCTGCTGCGCCTGTGCTTCGCCAAGAGCGATGCCACCATGACCGCCGCCGCGGAGCGTCTATGTCGCCTGTGAGCATGCAGACGCTGACGGTCAGCCTGGTCCAGGGCGCCACGCGCTGGCACGACGCGCCGGCCAATCGCGAGTACTACGGCGCGCTGGTGCGCCAGGCCCGGGGCAGCGACCTGGTCGTGTTGCCGGAGACGTTCCTGTCCGGGTTCAGCAACGACACCCGGGTCAGCGCCGGCACCATGGACGGGGAGGGTGTGGCCTGGCTGCGCGATCTGGCGTGCGAGGTGGGCGCGGTGATCTGCGGCAGCCTGGCCATCATCGAGGACGGCACGGTCTACAACCGCCTGTTCTGGATGCGCCCGGACGGCAGCCACGCGCAGTACGACAAGCGCCACCTGTTCCGCATGGCCGGCGAGCACACCCGCTTCGGCGGTGGTCGCGAGCGGCTGGTGGTCGAGTTGAACGGTTGGCGCATCCTGCCGCAGGTCTGCTACGACCTGCGCTTCCCCGTGTGGCTGCGCAACCGCCGCCTGGAGAGCGCGGCCGGCGGCATGGACTACGACCTGGCATTGTTCGTCGCCAACTGGCCGGCGCCGCGCCGGCAGCCCTGGCGCACGCTGCTGCGCGCGCGTGCGATCGAAAACCTGGCGTGCGTGGTGGGCGTCAACCGCGTCGGTGTGGACGGCAACGATTTGCCGTACGCCGGCGATAGCGCGGTGATCGACCCGGTCGGGGAGGCGCTGATCGAACTGGGCACGCAGGAACAGGTCGCCACGGTGCGCCTGGATCCGGCCCCTTTGCTGGCACATCGCGAACGCTTTCCCGCATGGATGGACGCCGACGAGTTCACGTTGGGGCCGATGTGATCCCATCCCTCGGTGCGCGGGGCCGTAGCATGAGGGCGTACCTACGCAACGCGTGATCGCACGTGCCACAGGCTCCGTCACGACGAAGCCGCCCCTGGGGCGGCTTCTGCTGCTGCGGCGATCGGCATCGGCCCGTCGGGTGGGTTGAAGCCCACGCGACGGCCTAAGACAGAATGGCGAGGACCGCCTCCGGCGGGCGGCCGATGACGGCCTTGCCACCGGCCACGACGATCGGGCGCTCGATGAGTTTCGGGTGCGCGGCCATTGCCTGCAGGAGAGCTTGGTCGCCCGTCGCAGGGTCGTCCAGACCCAGCTCCCTGTACTCCGCCTCGCCGGTGCGAAGCAGCTGGCGCGGCGTCATCTCCAGCAGGTGCAGCAGGTTCCTGAGCTCATCCACGCTGGGCGGGGTGTCGAGGTAGTTGACCACTTCCGGCTCGATGCCGCGCGCTTGCAGCAGCTCGAGCGTTCCGCGCGACTTGGAACAGCGGCTGTTGTGGTAAATGCGCACGGCCATCGCGGCGAGACCTCAGCGGTTTCCGTGGCGGTTGCCGCCGCGGCCGCCCTGGGGTCGCCCACCACCGCCGCCGCCTTGCGGGCGGTTGCCGCGGTTTTGCGGCCTGCCGCCCTGGCCGGGGCTTCCAGCCGGGCGGGGACCGCGATTGCCGCCACCGCCACCGCCGAAGCCGGAGTAGGGGCCAGCGCTGCGTGCTTCACCACCGCGGCCACCCGCCGGCTTGCCGCCGCGTCGATTGCCGCCTGCCGCATTGCCGCCTGCCGCGTTGCCGGCAGCCCGATGGCCGCTCGGCGCCTGCCCACGGCCGCCGCCTTCGCGGCTTTCGCCCGCGAACCAGGTGCGCACCGACGGTAGTTCCTGGCCAGGCGCGACACCGCGCTTGCTCTTGCGACGGCCAGGGGCCGCCGGGCGCTCGGGCCTGGCCACGTTGCCGTTGACTTCCTTGCCCGGTCGGCGGCGCTGCTGCTTGCCCCGTGCCGGTTCCTCGCGGATGCGGTCGAACGCGCGCAGCTCGCGGGCCTCGTCGTGGTAGGCGCCGCTCCAGCCCGTCGGTGCGCCGCGCTCGGGGCGGTATTCGGTGACGCTGCGGCTGGCGCGGCGCTGGTGCAGGACCGGGCTCAGCGTCAGTGCGGGCTGAGCAGGGCCCAGGCCGACGGACTTGCGCAGGTCCTTGATGGCGTCTTCGGAAAGCGATTCGCTCTCGCCGCGCCGCAGCGTGCGAGGCAGCTCCACGGCGCCGTAGCGGATGCGCTTGAGGCGGCTGACGAGGAAGCCCTGTGAATCCCACAGGCGGCGCACCTCGCGGTTGCGGCCTTCGCGGATGACCACGCGGAACCAGCTGTGGCTGCCGCCGCGGCTGATGATGGCGATCTCGTCGAAGCGGGCGGGACCGTCCTCCAACTCCACGCCGGACTTGAGCTTCTCGATCACCTCGTCGGGCACCTCGCCGTGCACGCGGCAGAGGTACTCGCGGCCAAGCCCGCTCCTGGGATGCATCAGCGCGTTGGCCAGCTCGCCGTCGGTGGTGAGCAGCAGCAGGCCGGTGGTGTTGATGTCCAGGCGGCCCACGGCCACCCAGCGCGCGCCCTTCAGGCGCGG
This sequence comes from Frateuria sp. GZRe14, assembly GCF_051900395.1. Lineage (NCBI taxonomy): Bacteria > Pseudomonadati > Pseudomonadota > Gammaproteobacteria > Lysobacterales > Rhodanobacteraceae > Frateuria > Frateuria sp. GZRe14. The sequence continues at coordinate 1,598,324 of NZ_JBHZGJ010000001.1, forward strand.
CAGCTGTTCGAACACGGTGGGACGGCCTTCGGGATCCTCGCGGGTGGTCACCACGCCCTCAGGCTTGTGGTAGAGCAGCACCTCGGTCTCGTCGCGGTTGTCGGTGGCGACGACGAACTGCTTGCCGTCGAGCACGACGCGGTCGCCGGCGTGCACGCTGGCGCCGATGCCGGCGGGCGTGCCGTTGAGTTCCACCTCGCCGGCCTGGATGCGCTGTTCCAGCATGCGGCGCGAGCCCAGGCCCGCGTTGGCCAGCACCTTGTGCAGGCGTTCTTCCAGGGCGGGGGTGTCGGCCTCTTCGCGGGGTTCGCGCTTGAGGGTCAAAACGGATTTCTGCGGCGCAGTCATGCGCGGTACTCCTCGGTGTCCTGCTCGGCGGCGTCTTCGTCGACGTCCGCAGGGGCTGCTGCCTCGTCGGCAGTGGCGGATGGGGTGGGCGCCTCGTCATCGGACGCGGCGGCGGTGGTTTCGGTGGCGTCGGCCGGTTCGGTCTCGGCCTCTGCGAGCGCGGGTGTTTCGCCGGCTGGCACTTCGTCCTGGCCGGACCCAGCAGTGGTGTCGTCAATGTCCCCGGGTGCCTCGTCCTGCACGGCCGCGGCATCTTCCTCGTCCGGGTCGATCGGCAGGTCCTTGATCACCCGCGGCGGCAGCGGTTCCTGGTCGAGGCGAAGCTGCGGGTCTTCCATGTCGCGGATTTCGGACAGCGGCGGCAGCTCGTCCAGCGACTTGAGGCTGAAGTAATCCAGGAAGGCGCGGGTGGTGCCGAACAGCGCCGGCTTGCCGGGCACGTCGCGGTGGCCGACCACGCGGATCCACTCGCGCTCTTCCAGCGTCTTGACGATGTTGGAAGAGACCACCACGCCACGGATCTGTTCGATCTCCGGACGGGTGATCGGCTGGCGGTAGGCGATCAGCGCCAGCGTTTCGAGCAGGGCGCGCGAATAGCGGCTGGGTTTCTCGGTCCACATGCGCGACACCCAGGGGTGCACGTCCTGGCGAACCTGGTAGCGGAAGCCGGAGGCGACCTCCCTCAGTTCCACGCCGCGCCCGGCGCAGTCCTCGCCCAGCGATTCGAGCGCCCGCGCGATCGCCTCGCGGTCGACCTGGTCCTCGTCGACGAACAGCTCGCCCAGCTGCGCCACGGTGAGCGGCTGGCTGGCGGCGAGCAGGGCCGCTTCGATAATCGGTTTGAGTTGCTCGATCTGCATGGCCTTCAGGTCAGAGATGCGAAGGGGGCCGCGCCGTCAGTCGGCGGCGGCGGAAACCGGCATGTCGTCCGGTAGTTCGTCGTTTTCTTCGGCCAGCGCGGTCTTTGCCTTGACGTAGATCGGCGCCAGCGGCTCTTCCTGCACGATCTCGACGAGCATTTCCTTGGCCAGTTCAAGCATGGCCAGGAAAGTCACCACTACGCCCAGGCGGCCTTCGTTGATGTCGAACAGGCTTTCGAAGCGGTGGAAGGTGCTGTCTTCCAGCCGGCTCAGCAGTTCGCCCATCCGCTGGCGCACGCTCAACGCCTCGCGCTTGATCGCGTGATGGCCGAACAGCTCGGCGCGGTGCATCACGTCCTTGAGCGCCAGCAGCATTTCCTTCAGGTCCAGCGGCGGCGGCAGCTTCACCACGTTGCGCTCGCCCACGTCGGCCTGCACCACTACCGTGTCGCGTTCCAGCCGGGGCAGGGTGTCGATGTCCTCGGCGGCCTTCTTGAAGCGCTCGTATTCCTGCAGGCGGCGCACCAGTTCGGCGCGAGGGTCGTCCTCGATGCCCTCCTCGGCGGGCGGCCGGGGCAGCAGCAGGCGCGACTTGATCTCGCCCAGGATCGCGGCCATCAGCAGGTACTCGGCGGCCAGCTCCAGCCGCATCGAGTCCCGCATCATGTCGATGTATTCCATGTATTGCCGCGTAATTTCGGCAATCGGAATGTCCAGGATGTCCAGGTTCTGCCGGCGGATCAGGTACAGCAGCAGGTCCAGCGGGCCCTCGAACGCTTCGAGAAAAACTTCCAAGGCGTCCGGCGGGATGTACAGGTCCTGCGGCATCTGCAGCATGGGTTCGCCACGCACGACCGCCAGCGGCATTTCCTGCTGCTGGGGGATCGACGCGAAGGCGTCCTGCGACGGTGCGGCCGGCTGCTGCGGTTCTGTGCTCATCAATGCATGTCGTGAGGCCGCTCACGCGGCCGGCAATGCGTTCAAAACCTGTCGTCCTGGCGGGCGGTGCCCTGTGGACGGGTATCCCCTCGTGACCGCGGCTTCGGGCCGGCGATCGGTCAAGCTGGCTCGCCGGTTCCGGCGCAGCCGTCGCCGCGTGTCGCTTGACGAAGCCGCACCACGGCGGTTCGGTCAGGCGGGCTCGGGCGACCACCAAGGCGTCCACGCCGGGCATCGGGCCCTGGAACGAACGCAAGACAGGATGGCGACACGGCGCCACGGACGGTATCAATCGGTCTGCCGGGACTCGGATGCGTGCCGCGATGGCCGGTATCGACCGGCACGGCGCACGCTGGAACCGGGCATGGGGACAGGTTAGCGGTAGCGTTGCGGCAAGTCCAGTGCGCAAGTGCTCGCTCATGGGGCAGCATGTGACACGGTGCGTCGTGCAGAAGCCGGGCGCGGCAGTTCCAGTGCGGTGCCGGGCGGGCAGGGGATGACGTCGCACCGATCCATGGATGGCATGGCGTTTGCTTTATCGTGCCCATGAGATGCCGTTTTCCCGCTGCGCGAACGGTCCGCTGAACACTGGCGGCTCACAGGCAGCAACCAGGTGTCGATGGGACGCAGGATGCGTCGTAGGATCGCAGGGACGTCACAGGAGCGCGGGTGCGTTTCGCTTGGGGAGTTAGATGACGATCGAAGACAACGTGGCGGATGAATCGGGCCCCAAGTTCCTGCGGCCCGCGCGCATGCGCATCGAAACCACCGTGCTCATGAGCCACGGGGTGCAGTCGCATCCGACCGAACTGGTCGACATCTCCGCCACGGGCGCGCTGCTGCGCCGACCGCTGGGCTGGCAGGGCGAGCTGGGGCAGAACTGGGTGCTGGACATGATCTTCGGCCGCGACCTGCACATCCACCTGGAGGCAGTGGTCGCGCGCATCTCCGACCGCCACATCGGCTTTGCCTACTCGCGCATCCCGGAAGACAAGCAGGTGCCGTTGTGGAACCTGCTGGGTGGTTACGCGGACATCCTGGAGCATTGGCGGGAGGAGTGATCCGGCCGCGCGCTTTTCCGTAGGAACCCGCAAGCGGGCTCCCACGAAGACCCGGACGCTCAGGCCGGAGCTTTCTTTGGCTCGTTGCGCAGCTCGCGGCGAAGGATCTTGCCCACGTTCGACTTCGGCAGCGCATCGCGGAATTCGATCTGGCGCGGGCGCTTGTAGCCGGTCAGGTTGTCGTGGCAGAACTGCTTGAGGACGTCGGCCGTCAGCGCAGGGTCCTTGCGCACCACGAAAAGTTTCACCACCTCGCCCGAGTGCTCGTCCGGCACGCCCACGGCGGCTACCTCGGCCACGCCGGGGTGTTGCATCACCACGTCCTCGACCTCGTTCGGATACACGTTGAAGCCGGACACCAGGATCATGTCCTTCTTGCGGTCGACGATGTAGACGTAGCCGTTCTCGTCCATCCGGGCGATGTCGCCGGTGTGCAGCCAGCCATCGGCGCCCAGCACCTTCGCGGTCTCGTCCGGACGCTGCCAATAGCCCTGCATTACCTGCGGGCCACGCACCATGAGCTCGCCCACTTCGCCGATCGACAAGGGCTGGTTTTCCTCCGACCAGATCGCCACGTCGGTGGACGGCACGGGCAGGCCGATCGATCCGTTGTAGTCCCGAAGGTCCAGCGGGTTGATGCACACCGCCGGCGAGGTTTCGGTCAGGCCATAGGCCTCGGCCAGGGTGCAACCGGTGGTTTTCTTCCATCGCTCGGCCACCGCGCGTTGCACGGCCATGCCGCCGCCCAGGGTCAGGTGCAGGCGCGAGAAGTCCAGATCGGCGAAACCGGGCGTGTTGAGCAGGCCGTTGAACAGCGTGTTGACGCCGGTCAGCGCGGTGAAGCCGGACTTCTTCAGTTCCTTGACGAAGCCGGGCATGTCGCGCGGGTTGGTGATCAGCCAGTTCAGGCCGCCCAGGCGCATGAAAACCAGGCCGTTCGCCGTCAGCGAGAAGATGTGGTACAGCGGCAGGGCGGTGATGATCACCTCCTCGCCGGGCTTGGCCAGGTCGCCGATCCAGGCGCTGGCCTGCAGCATGTTGGCGACCATGTTGCCGTGGCTGAGCATCGCGCCCTTGGCCACGCCCGTAGTGCCGCCGGTGTACTGCAGGAAAGCGAGGTCGTCGTGGCCCAGCTCGACCTTGGGCATGGGATGCGAGGCGCCCTGCGCCAGTGCGTCGCGGAAGCGCACCGCCTTCGGCAACGAGTAGGCGGGCACCATCTTCTTCACGTGCTTGAGCACGAAGTTGACCAGCGCCCCCTTGGGGAAACCCAGCAGGTCGCCGATGCCGGTGGTGATCACGTGTTCGACGTGGGTTTCGTCGATGACCTCCTGCAACGTGGAGGCGAAGTTGTCCAGCACCAAGATCGCCTTGGCGCCGGAATCTTCCAATTGGTGCCTGAGTTCGCGCGCGGTGTAGAGCGGGTTGGTGTTGACCACCACCAGGCCCGCGCGCAGCGCGCCGAACAGCGCGATCGGGTACTGCAGCACGTTGGGCAGCATGATGGCGAGTCGATCGCCCTTCTCAAGGCCCAGCACGCCGGTGAGGTAACCGGCGAACTGGCGGCTCAAGGTCTCGATCTCGCCGTAGCTCAGCCGCTTGCCGAAACTGGAGAAGGCCGGCTTGTCGCGGAACTTGCCGAAGGCTTCTTCCACCACCTCCGCCACCGATGCATAGGCGTTGACGTCGATCTCGGCGGGCACGTCATGCGGATAGTGGGCAAGCCACGGACGCTCGTTGCTCATGTACTGTTCCTGTTCCCCGTTCGGCCTCGCGGCCAAGGCATTGGAGCATACGCCCGCGCACGGCGGCAAGCCGCGCCGCGGCGAGGATCGGAGGGTTCATGCGAGTACGAAAAATACTGCCTTCCCTTGGGCTCGCGCTGGTGTTCGTGGCCTTGGCCGGCTGTCGGCATACGCCGGACGAAACGCGCGTGCGCGAGGCCATCGCATCCGTCGAGCAGGCGGCCGAACAGGCCGATGCCGGTGGCGTTGTCGAGCCGCTCAGCGAGGACTTCGACGGTAACGGCGGCCGGCTTGAGCGCAAGGACATCGCGAACCTGGTCCGCCTGGCGTACCTGCGTGGCGAGCGCATCGGGGCGACGCTTGGACCGATCTCGGTGGAGCAGCGCGGCGAGCGGCTGATGGCGGATTTCACTGTCACCCTCACCCAGGGCAGTCGTCTGCTGCCGGACGCGGCCGGGGTGTACCACGTGGGAACGGCGTGGCGCAGGGAAGGTGGCGAGTGGCGCTGCTACAGCGCGACGTGGGAGCGGCAGCTTTAGTGCGCTCGTCGGGTGGGTTTCAGCCCACCTTTCCCCCGCAGGGCGGTGGGATGAAGCACGAAAAAAAGGCCGCCCGGAGGCGGCCTTTTCTCTGCAACTGCGGCGGGGCTCAGGCGGCCTTGCGGCCGGCGAGCTGACGCAGCACGTACTGCAGGATGCCGCCGTGACGGAAGAAGTCGCGCTCCTTCGGCGTGAGCAGCATGACGTGCACGGCGAACTCCTTTTTCGTGCCGTCGGCCGCCGTTGCGATCACCTTCGCCTCCTTCGACTCGCCGCCTTCCAGGCCCAGGATTTCGATCGACTCCTTGCCGGTCAGTCCCAGCGACTGCGCGTTCTCGCCGTGCTTGAACTGCAGCGGCAACACGCCCATGCCGACCAGGTTCGAGCGGTGGATACGCTCGAAGCTCTCGGCGATCACCGCCTTGATGCCCAGCAGCAGCGTGCCCTTGGCCGCCCAGTCGCGCGAGGAGCCGGTGCCGTATTCCTTGCCGGCGATGACCACCAGCGGCGTGCCTTCGGCCTTGTACTTCATGGACGCGTCGTAGATGGACATCTCCTCGCCCGAGGGGACGTGCACGGTATAGCCGCCCTCGACGCCGTCCAGCATCAGGTTCTTGATCCGGATGTTGGCGAAGGTGCCGCGCACCATCACGTCGTCGTTGCCGCGGCGCGAACCGTACGAGTTGAAGTCCTTGGGCTCCACGCCCTTGGAGATCAGATAACGACCAGCCGGGCTGTCCTTCTTGATCGAGCCGGCCGGCGAGATGTGGTCGGTGGTGATCGAGTCGCCGAACAGGCCCAGCACGCGCGCGCCATGCAGGTCGTCGACCTTGGACAGCTCCATCGTCATGCCGTCGAAGTAGGGCGGGTTCTTGATGTAGGTCGAATCCTCCCAGCCGTACAGCGCGCCCTCGGCCGACGGAATCCGGTTCCAGCGGCTGTCGCCCTTGAACACGTCGGCGTAGTTCTTCTCGAACATCTGCGGGTTGATCGCGCCGGCGATGGCGTCGGAGATTTCCTGGTTGGTCGGCCAGATGTCCTTCAGGTAGACCGGCTGGCCGTCGTCGCCCAGGCCGATGGCATCCTTGGTCAGGTCGATGTCCAGCGTGCCGGCCAGCGCGTAGGCGACCACCAGCGGCGGCGAGGCCAGATAGTTCATCTTCACTTCGGCGTGGACGCGGCCTTCGAAGTTGCGGTTGCCCGAGAGCACCGAGGCGACGGCCAGGTCACCCGCGCCGATGCCCTGGCTGATTTCGGCCGGAAGCGGGCCGGAGTTGCCGATGCAGGTGGTGCAGCCGTAGCCGACGATGTAGAAGCCGACCTTCTCGAGCTCCTTCAGCAGGCCGGTCTTTTCGAGGTAGTCGCTGACCACCAGCGAACCCGGGCCGATCGAGGTCTTCACCCACGGCTTGGCCTTCAGGCCCTTGGCGGCCGCCTTCTTGGCGACCAGGCCGGCGCCGAGCATCACCGCCGGGTTGGAGGTGTTGGTGCAGGAGGTGATCGCGGCGATCACCACAGAGCCGTCCTTGAGCGTGAAATTCTCGCCGTCCTTGGTCACGCCGACGCTGCCACTACCGGACTTGCGGCTGGCGGTGAGCGGGCCAACCACGTCGTGGAAGCTCTGCTTCACGCCTTCGAGCAGCACGCGATCCTGCGGGCGCTTGGGGCCGGCCATGGACGGGCGCACGTCGGCGAGGTTGAGTTCGAGCGTCGTAGTGAACTCGGGCGTGACGCTGTTCTCGTCGTGCCACATGCCCTGCGCGCGGGCATAGGCCTCGACCAGCTTGATCTGCTCTTCGCTGCGGCCGGAAAGGCGCAGGTAGTTGATCGCTTCCTGGTCGACCGGGAAGATGCCGCAGGTCGCGCCGTATTCCGGGGCCATGTTGCCGATCGTGGCGCGGTCGGCCAGCGGCAGGTGCTTGAGGCCATCGCCGAAGAACTCGACGAACTTGCCCACCACGCCGAGCTTGCGCAGCATCTGGGTGACGGTCAGCACCAGGTCGGTGGCGGTCACGCCTTCGGGCAGCTTGCCGGTCAGCTTGAAGCCGACAACCTGCGGGATCAGCATCGAGGAGGGCTGGCCCAGCATGGCCGCCTCGGCCTCGATGCCACCCACGCCCCAACCCAGCACGCCCACGCCGTTGATCATGGTGGTGTGCGAGTCGGTGCCGAACACGGTGTCCGGATAGGCCCACGGCTGCCCATCCTTCTCGGCGGTGAACACCACGCGGGCCAGGTGCTCCAGGTTGACCTGGTGGACGATGCCGGTGCGCGGCGGCACGACCTTGAAGTTGTTGAATGCCTTCTGGCCCCAGCGCAGGAACGCGTAGCGCTCCTGGTTGCGCTCGAACTCGATTTCTACGTTCTTCTCCAGCGCCGATTCCGAACCGTACACGTCGACCTGCACCGAATGGTCGATCACCAGTTCGGCGGGCGCCAGCGGGTTGATCTGGGTGGCATCGCCGCCGAGCTTGACCACCGCATCGCGCATCGCCGCCAGGTCGACCACGCAGGGCACGCCGGTGAAGTCCTGCAGCACCACGCGCGCGGGCATGAAGGAGATTTCGGTATCGGGCTCGGCCTTGGCCTGCCAGTTGGCGACCGCCTCGATTTCCTTCGTGGTGACGTTGATGCCGTCTTCGTGCCGCAGCAGGTTCTCAAGCAGGATCTTCAGCGAGTACGGCAGCCGCTTGAGGTCGAAGCGCTCGCCGAACTTGGCGAGGTTGGCGTACGCATAGCGCTTGCCGTTGACCTCGAGGGTGTCGCGGATGGAAAACGAGTCTTTCATGACGAAACTCCTGGCTTGAGCTTTGAAGCGGCTGGGGAGAGCTGGCATTGCGGCGGCCAAGCGCGCGCAAAGGCCCGTGATTATCGCAAATACCGCGTCCACGCGTCCTCGCGGCGCCTGGGGTCGGGCGGGCTTGGCGGGCAGGCATGCTCGCGGCGCGGGCGAGCGGGGCGGCTAGAATGGCCCGGATACGCCGACCATCCCGCCGTTGGCCGCCAAGCATGCGACGGCCCGCCCCTCCGCACAAACGCTTTTGGTGACATGCAGCATTCGATGATTTCGACGGCGCTCTCGGCGGTATCGCTGCGCGACCTGGCGCTGGTGCAGGCGGTGCATCGGCATGGCAGCTTCAACAGCGCGGCGCGGGCAATGCACATCAGCCCGTCGGGGCTTTCGCACCAGGTGCAGAAGGTCGAGCAGGCGCTGGGTGCGCCGCTGTTCGAGCGCGGCGGCCGGCGCATCGTGCCGACCGCCGGCGGGCAGCGGCTGCTGGAGCGGATCAGCGCGGTGCTGGATGCGGCCGAGCTCCTGCAGCAGGCCGCCCGCGCCGGCACGGTTGCCTTCGGCGGCGAGCTGCGCCTGGGCGTGCCGGCCTCGCTCGGTCCCTATCTGCTGCCGCACCTGGTCGAGCCGTTTCCGTTGCACTTTCCGGCCGCCAGGTTGAGCTTGTCCGAGGGCAAACCGCGTGGCCTGCTGCGGCGCCTGCACGAGGGGGAACTCGATGCGGTGCTGGCACCGCCGGCTACCGCCGCGAGTGGCATCGCCACGCGGCCGTTATTCGCCGAGCCGTGGCAGGTGCTGTTCCGGGCGGACCATCCGCTGGCCGGCCGCGCCAACGTGACGCTGGACGAGCTGGATGAGGCCGAGGCCACGCTGATGGCCGAGAGCCATCCGGACGGCATCGACGGCCAGGGCGGCCATGGCGGTCACGTGCAGGACGTCAGCCTGGAAAGCCTGGCGGCGCTGGTCGGGCTGCGTGGCGGCTACGCGCTCGTGCCGGCGTTGGCGCGCGAGCGGCTGGCCTCGAAGCCCGAGCTGACCGTGGTGCCATTGGAAGGCGCCGTGCCGGGCCGACAGATCGCGTTGTACTGGCGGGAGGCGTCGCCCTGGCACGCGGACATCCAGGCGTTCGCCGAGTTGCTGCAGGAGGTGGCGAGCAGGCGGCCAGGATTGGTGGTGGGGCCGGTGGGCTGAAGCCCACCGCACCGCGCTCAGCCGTTGTCCAGCGTCACGCCCGTCAGCAACCCGCGCGCCAGCATGCTGCACTGGCGGCGGTTGAGGACGATCTGCCACTGCCGCCCGCCGACCTGGCGCCACAGCACGGCCGAACGCACGGCGGCCAGCAGGTTGGCGCGCACCTTTTCCACGACCGCCGGCTGCTGCAGGAACTGCGGGTTCCCGCTGACCATCACGCGCGGGCTCAGCGTGGACAGGGTCGATGCGTAGAGGTCGGCCAGGCGCCGGACGACCTGCGGGGAGTCCTGGCCGAAATGCGCCACCTGGCGCTGGGCGGCGACCACGCCTTCCTGCAGTTTCGCGGTCAGCTCGGGCCGGCGGGCCAGGCTGCGTTCCAGCCGCATGACGGTCACCGCCATCCGGGTCAGTCCCATGTCGCGGCTGCTGTCGTCGAGCTGGCCGATCAGGTTGCGCAGGCCCAGCCGCACGCCTCCCACGCCACCGTAGACGGCCGCCACCGACGGCGCGTCGATGCGGAACACGCTGGCCACGCTCGACTCCATCGCCCCTTCGTCGCAGCGCCCCTGGTTGGCCAGTTGCTGCGCCAGGCCCGCCGCCTGGAACAGGCCGGCCAGCGCGAGCACGCGCGGTTCGTTCATGGCGAGGATATCGAGCACGTCAGGGTCCTGCGGGAAGAAGGGAAAGGCCGCCAAACGGCGCATCGGTGGCCGCGATCACGGCGCCGCCCAGGCAGGCTTCGCCGTCGTAGAACGCCACCGACTGGCCCGGGGTGACCGCCCGCTGGGGTTCGTCGAAGCGCACCTCCAGCCCGTCGGGCAACCATTGGACCTCGCATGCCTGGTCCGCTTGCCGGTAACGGGTCTTGGCGGTGCAGCGGAAGGCGGTTGCCGGAGCCGCGCCGGCTACCCAGGTCGGCGCTTCGGCAAGCAGGCGCTTCGACTGCAGCCAGTGGTTTTCGCCGCCCTGCGCCACGTAGAGCACGTTCGCTCCCACGTCCTTGCCGACCACGTACCACGGCTCGCCACCCATGCCCTGGCGCCCGCCGATGCCCAGCCCGTTGCGCTGGCCCAGCGTGTAATACATGGTGCCCTGGTGCTCGCCGACCAAGGCCCCTTCCGGGGTGCGCATTTCGCCGGGCCGCGCCGGGATGTACTGCGCCAGGAAACCGCGGAAGTCGCGCTCGCCGATGAAGCAGATGCCGGTCGAATCCTTCTTGGCATGCGTCGGCAGGGCGGCGGCTCGGGCCAGTTCGCGCACCAGCGATTTCTCGATCTCGCCGACCGGGAACAGCGTGGCGGACAACTGCCGCTGGCCCAGCGCGTGCAGGAAGTAGGTCTGGTCCTTGCCCGCGTCCACCGCACGCAGCAGGCGGTAGCGTCCGTCGCGCTCGTCGACGCGCGCGTAATGGCCGGTGGCGATCCTTTCAGCGCCCAGCGCCCGCGCCTCGTCCAGGAAGGTCTTGAACTTGATCTCGCGGTTGCACAGCACGTCCGGGTTGGGCGTGCGCCCGGCGCGGTACTCGGTGAGGAAGTGGGCGAAGACGCCGTCCCAGTATTCGGCCGCGAAGTTGCGCGCGTGGAAGGGGATTCCCAGGCGCCCGCATACCGCCAGGGCGTCCTTGCGGTCGGCGTCGGCGGTGCAGGGGCCGTCGCGGTCGTCCTCTTCCCAGTTCTGCATGAACAGGCCTTCGACCTCGTGGCCGGCCTGCTTGAGCAGCAGCGCGGCGACCGACGAGTCGACCCCGCCGGACACGCCCAGCATCACCTTCATGGCAGGGCAGGCTCCGCAAGCAGACTGGACAGTACGTCCAGCGGCAGGCGCCGGCCCGCCAGCCAGGCATCGATGCTGAGCAGCACCATGGGACTGCGCAGGCGCCCGCCCAGCGCGGCGATCTCGGCGCGGGTCAGCCACACTGCGCGGCGGATACCCTCGTCGAGTGCGCGATGCGGGTCGTGCGCCAGCGCGCGCGCCGCGAAGCTGAAGCGGACCACGCCCTCGCCATGCTCGGTACTGCGCCACTGGTGCACGCCCAGGAAATGCTCGACCTCGATCGTCCAGCCGGTTTCCTCCAGCGTTTCGCGCACCGCAGCCTGCAGGAGGCTTTCCCGGTCGTCCAGGTGGCCAGCCGGCTGGTTGTAGACGAGGCGGCCGTCGACCTCCTCCTCGACCATCAGGTAACGCTCGCCACGCGCGACCACGCAGGCGACGGTGACGCGGGGGCGCCAGACGGAAGGATCGGTGGAAGTGACGGACATCGGGGACGGGAGGGGTGGAAATGCGCCATTGTGCCATCACCTAAACGAGGCGCGTCCTGCACGGCGGCGCGACGGGGCTGCATCCGTCGCGGCGTATACTCCGTACCAGCAACAAAGTCCCCACGAGCAATGGCCCACGAACCCGAACACGACCCCGGCAGCGGACACGGCCTGGCCGTCGAGACCAGCCGCCCGGAACTGGCACGGCCGCCACTTTTTCAAGTTGTGCTGCTGAATGACGATTTCACTCCCATGGACTTCGTGGTCGAAGTGCTGCGTGGCTTCTTTGCCATGGACCAGGAACGCGCGGTGCAGGTGATGCTGCACGTGCATACCCGTGGCAAGGGTGTGTGCGGGGTCTTTACCCGCGAGGTGGCGGAGACGAAAGTGACACAAGTGAACGAGTACTCACGGACTCATCAGCATCCCTTGTTGTGCACTATGGAAAAGCTATGAGCAGCCCCATCTTGTAGCCATCGCGGCATAGCCGCCCAAGCCAATCCCAAGCGGAGAAGGTCCGGATGTTCAGCAAGGATCTCGAAGTCACCATCGGCCACTGCTACAAGCAGGCCCGCGAGCAGCGCCACGAGTTCATGACCGTGGAGCACCTGTTGCTCGCCCTCACTGAAAACCAGTCCGCGCTGGGGGCCTTGCGTGCCTGCGGCGTGGACCTGCCGCGGCTGTCGGCCGAACTGGAGCGGATCATCGCCGAGACCGTGCCGGTGCTGCCGCACGGGGACGAGCGCGACACCCAGCCGACGCTCGGCTTCCAGCGCGTACTGCAACGCGCGGTCTACCACGTGCAGTCCTCCGGCCGCAAAGAGGTCACCGGCGCCAATGTGCTGGTGGCGATCTTCGGCGAAAAGGATTCCCACGCCGTCTACTTCCTGCACCAGCAGGAGATCACGCGGCTGGACGTCGTCAACTACATCTCGCACGGCATCGCCAAGATCGGCGACGAGCCGAGCACCGGCATGCCCGGTAGCGAGCGCGAGGGCGAGGAAGGTGCGGACAGCAAGGGCAACCCGCTCAGCGAGTACGCGACCAACCTCAACGACCTGGCGATGGAAGGCAAGATCGACCCGCTGATCGGCCGCCAGGACGAGATCGAGCGCACCATCCAGGTGCTCTGCCGCCGTCGCAAGAACAACCCGCTCTACGTTGGCGAGGCCGGCGTGGGCAAGACCGCGCTGGCCGAGGGCCTGGCCAAGCGCATCGTCGAGGGCGAGGTGCCCGAGGTGCTGGAAAGCGCTGTGATCTGGTCGTTGGACCTCGGTGCGCTGGTCGCCGGCACCAAGTATCGCGGCGACTTCGAGAAGCGCCTAAAGGCGGTGATCGGCCAGCTCAAGAAGCAGCCCGGCGCGATCCTGTTCATCGATGAGATCCACACCATCATCGGGGCCGGCTCGGCGTCGGGCGGCACCATGGATGCGTCCAACCTGATCAAGCCGATGCTGGCTTCGGGCGAGCTGCGCTGCATCGGTTCGACCACGTTTCAGGAATTCCGCGGGATCTTCGAGAAGGACCGCGCTTTGGCCCGTCGCTTCCAGAAGATCGACGTGGTCGAACCCACCGTGGCCGACAGCATCGAGATCCTCAAGGGGCTGAAGAGCCGCTTCGAGGAACATCACAACGTCGCCTATACCAATGAGGCGCTGAAAGCCGCGGTGGATCTGTCGGTCAAGCACATCCCCGACCGGCTGCTGCCGGACAAGGCCATCGACGTCATCGACGAGGCCGGCGCACGCCAGCGCCTGCTGCCCGAGGACCAGCGCACCGGCACCATCGACGTGCCTGAGGTGGAATACATCGTCGCCAAGATGGCGCGCATTCCGGCCAAGCAGGTTTCGGCGTCGGACCGGGACGTGCTCCGGAACCTCGAGCGCAACCTCAAGATGGTGGTGTTCGGGCAGGACCAGGCGATCGAGGCGCTGGCCGCGTCGATCAAGATGGCCCGCTCGGGCCTGGCCGATCCGACCAAGCCGATCGGCAGCTTCCTGCTCGCCGGTCCGACCGGTGTCGGCAAGACCGAGGTGACCAAGCAGCTGGCGCTGCAGCTGGGCATCGAGATGATCCGTTTCGACATGTCCGAGTACATGGAGGCGCATTCGGTCTCGCGCCTGGTCGGCGCGCCTCCGGGCTATGTCGGCTTCGACCAGGGCGGCCTGCTTACCGAGGCGGTGACCAAGCATCCGCACGCCGTGCTGTTGCTCGACGAGATCGAGAAGGCGCACCCGGACGTGTTCAACATCCTGCTGCAGGTGATGGACCGCGGCGTGCTGACCGATACCAACGGGCGCGAGGCGAACTTCAAGAACGTGATCCTCGTGATGACCACGAATGCCGGCGCGCAGCAGGCATCGCGACGGAGCATCGGCTTCGTCAAGCAGGACCACGCGACCGACTCGCTGGAGACGATCCGCAAGATGTTCACGCCGGAGTTCCGCAATCGCCTGGATGCGGTCATCCAGTTCCATGCACTGGACTTCGAGCACATCCTGCGCGTGGTCGACAAGTTCCTGATCGAGCTCGAAGCGCAGCTTGCGGACAAGCACGTCGTCCTGGACGTCGACGCCGATGCACGCCGCTGGCTGGCCGAGCACGGCTTCGACCCGCAGATGGGCGCGCGTCCGATGGCCCGCGTCATCCAGGAGAAGGTCAAGCGGGCGCTGGCGGACGAACTGCTGTTCGGCAAGCTGTCCGATGGCGGCAAGGTCCTGCTGAGCGTGCGCGAGGGCGAGCTGCACGTGGAGACCGAAGCGGCCGAGAAGATGCCGGTGGTGGTGGAGTAGCAGGGCGCCAAATGGCCTTGCAGGAGCGCTCTCGTGCGCGACCGCATGTATATCGCGGTCGCGCACGGATGCACCTCTGAAGGCGGCCTCCTTCGGAATTACGGGCACGAAAAAAGGCCGCGCATTGCGCGGCCTTTTCGTTTGTCCGTGGAAGCTTATTTCATGCGGTAAGTGATCCGCCCCTTGGTCAGGTCATAGGGAGTCATCTCGACCTTGACCTTGTCGCCCGTGAGGATGCGGATGTAGTGCTTGCGCATGCGGCCGGAAATGTGGGCGGTAATCACGTGCCCGTTCTCCAGCTGCACACGGAACATGGTGTTGGGCAGGGTCTCCTGGACCGTGCCTTCCATTTCGATGACGTCGTCTTTGGCCATGCGTTCCGGTGTATGGGGCCCGGCCGTGGCGGCCGCGTAAGCGGGCAAGTATGCCACCTCCGGGCCGCCCGATCAAAGTTGCAGTCAGGCGGCATCCCCGAAGTACTCGTCCAGCTTGCGCCGGATCTCCTGCTCCACCATGCCCTTGAGTGGCGACAGCATCAGGCCGAGCTCGGCGGTGACGTGGACCGCCTGCGGCGCCACCGCGATCGCGCCGCTCACGCCCGAACGGGAAAACCTCAGCGTGTCGCCTTCCCACTGGCTCTGCATGTCGAACTTTTCGCGCATCCGCGTGGCGACCTTTTCGACCACGGCGCGGGCCTGGTCCAGGGGCAGGTTGTGCGGACGGCGGATGTCGATCTTGGGCATGGCTGGGCTCCGTGTTGAAGCGTCCATCTTACGCGGCGAACGCGAAGCACATGCCATGCATCTGCTAGAGTCCCGGGCATCTCCGGATCGGTCTTCAGATGCGCATCGAGTTCCCCAATTCGGCTCGCGAGGAGTTCCGCTGGGCGCAGGTCGCTTTGCGCATCGGCAGCGCGCCGGACAACGACCTGGTGGTCTCCGCGCAGCAAGGCGCGGCGCACCACCTGCGTATCCTGCAGGATCGCCGCGGCTGGGTGCTCGAAGTCCTGTCGGGCGCCGGCCGGGTCTACGTCAACGCGCGCCCCGTGCGCGAGCGCGCGCTGTTGCGCGCAGGCGACATCCTGAGCCTGGGCGACTGCCGCATGTTGCTGTGCGCCGACGAGACACCCGCCAGGCGCGCGCCGGTGGCGCTTTCCGAGCAGGGCCGTTGTACCGCGGCGCTGCGTGCGGTGGCCGGGCCGTTGTCCGGGCGCGTGTTCCCGCTGCACGAGCGGCTGGAACTCGGGCCCCAGGGCGACCAGCCGCTGGAGCTGCCGCAGGCGACCACCGCGACGCTCGCGCTGTTCTGGAAAGAGGGCGAACTGCGCGTGGCCGCCAGCGCGACGCCGTCACGCTATCCGCTGCGGCTCAACGGGGCCGCGGTGGAACAGGCCGCGCTGCATCCGGGCGACCAGTTGGGCATCGCCATGCACCGCTTCCTGGTGGACGCGCCCGGGTTGCTGCCATCGCCGGTGGGGACGCCGCCGGAGCCGCCGGCCGCGCACCTCCCCGAGGACCAGGCCGGCCCGCGGGGCGAGGTGTGGTGGCTGATCGCCACGGCCGCGGTGCTGGCGCTCCTGATCGCGCTGATCCTGCTGGTGCGGTTCTAGCGGCGAAATCTCCTACAGGAAGCCTTGCGCCTGGACTCAGCCTTCGGCCATCCGCTTCAGTTCTTCCAGCCGATCGGCGTCGCGCACCGAAAGGTCCGTCCGCCAGCGCAGGATCCGCGGGAAGCGCACCGCCACGCCTGACTTGTGCCGCGTGGACCGCTGGATCGCCTCGTACGCCAGTTCGAACACATGCTCCGGTTCGACCGAACGCACCGGACCGAAGCGTTCGAGGGTATGCGCCCGGATCCACGCATCCAGCCGTGCGATTTCGGCATCGTCCAGCCCGGAGTAGGCCTTGGCCACCGGCACCAGATGGCCCCGGTCCCACACGCCGAAGGTGTAGTCGGTGAACAGGCCCGCCCGTCGCCCGTGGCCGGATTGGGCGTAGATCAGCACCGCGTCCAGCGTGTAGGGATCGACCTTCCACTTCCACCAGTCGCCCCGCTTGCGGCCGACGCGATAGGGCGAGTCCAGGCGTTTGAGCATCAAGCCCTCTGTGCGCCGCTCGCGCGATTGCTCGCGCAGTTGAGCCAAGGTGGCCCAGTCGTCGGTGTGGGCGGCGGGCGAGAGCAGCAGCGTCGGCGGCATGCCGTCCAGCAGCGCGGCGAGACGCTCGCGCCGCAGGTGCAGCGGCGTCTCGCGCAGGTCGGCGCCATCCAGTTCCAGCAGGTCGTAGGCCATGAAGCGCACCGGCGTCTCGGCCAGCAGCTTCGCGCCGGGCTTGAGCTTGCCGATGCGCTTCTGCAGGGCGGTGAACGGTCGCGGCGCCGCCGCCTCGCCATCCCAGGCGAGGATCTCCCCGTCGAGCACGCAGCCGGAGGGCAGGGCGCAGGCGGCCTGTTCGATTTCAGGGAAGCGTCCGTCCAGCCGCTCCTCGCCGCGCGACCACAGCCTCGCCTCGTCGGCGCGGCGCATGAGCTGGGCGCGGATGCCGTCCCATTTCCATTCGGCCAGCCAGTCGCCGCGTTCGCCCAGGCTCTCCGCCGGCGATTCCAGCGGCGAGGCGAGGAAGAAGGGATAAGGTCGATGCTCGCGATGGGCGTCGTCCTCCGCGGGTTGCGCCAGGGCCGCCAGCGAGCTGGTGCTCGGCCTCCAGTCGCCGCTCAGGCGATGGGCGATCAGGTCGGTGGGAAGTTGCGACCACAACGCCAGCGCCTGCACCACCAGGCGCTGCGACACGCCCACCCGCAGCGCGCCGGTGATCAGCTTGTTGAGCAGGAAGACTTCGTCCGGCGGCAGGGTTTTCCACCACGCCTGCAGTTGCGCCACGCGACCGGGCGGATCGAGCCGGCTCAAGGCCGGCAGGCGCTGCTCCATCCACGTGTGCAGCCGGGCATCGTCGGATGGCCGGCCGGACGGCAGCAGCAGGGCGATGGCTTCGGCCAGGTCGCCCACGTGCGCGTAACTCTCGTCGATGAGCCAGTCGGGGTAGCCCGTGGCCTCGCCGGTAGCCAGGCGCAATTCGGTGACGCTGGCCAGCCGGCGCAGCTTGCCGCCGCCGAGCACGTACACCGCCCAAGCCGCGTCGGCGGGGGGCGCGTCGTGCAGGTAGTCAGCGATGGCGTCGCGCTTGGCGGTGGTCGAGCCGGTGCGGTCGAGCGCGGCATAGAGCTGGACGAAGCGGCGCATCGCTCAGGCTCCCAGCGCCGCCAGCGGGAGCGCATCGTGGCCCTGCTCGCGCAGGTAACGCACCAGCGCATCGCCATCGCCATGGGTCACATAGATGCGCGCGGCGCCACTGTCACGCACGCTGCGCACCAGGCCGTTCCAGTCGGCGTGATCGGAGACCACGAAGCCGCGCTCGTAGCCGCGCCGGCGCCGGTTGCCGCGCACCTGCATCCAGCCGGAGGCGAAGGCGGTCGAGGCGTTGGGGAAGCGCCGCATCCACGGCGAACCGGCGGCCGACGGAGGCGCCAGGATCAGCTCCCCCGCCAGCGCCGCGCCACGTGCGTTCTCCTCCAGCGGCTGCGTGGGCGGCATCGCCACGCCCGCCTCGCGATAGAGCTGCGTCAGCCGCAACAGGGCGCCATGCAGGTGGATCACGCGATCGACCCGCGGCGCGAGTTCGGCCAGCAGCCGTTGCGCCTTGCCCAGCGCATAGCAGAACAGCACGGCCGACACCTTGCGGCGGGCACAGTCGTCCCACCACGCGAGCAGTTCGTCGATTACCTGTGCCATCGGCGGCCAACGGTAGACGGGCAGGGCGAAGGTCGATTCGGTGACGAAGGTGTCGCAGGGAACGGGCTCGAACGGTGCACAGGTGGGGTCAGGCTCGCGCTTGTAGTCGCCCGAGACCACCACGACGCGGCCGGCATGCTCCATCCGCACCTGCGCCGCGCCCAGCATGTGGCCAGAGGGATGCAACGACACCTTCACCTCGCCGAGCGTGAACGGCTCGCCGTAATCGTAGGCGTCGATCACCGCCGGCTCGCCCAGCCGCTCGCGCATCAGCCCGAGGCCGGCGCGCGCGACGTGGTAGCGCGCGTTGCCCTGGCGCGCATGGTCGCCATGCGCGTGCGTCACCACGGCCTGCGCGACCGGTTCGGCCGGGTCGATATGGAAACCGCCGGCGGGGCAGTAGAGGCCTTCGGGACGGGGCTGGAGCAACGGATCGGGCATGTGGCGATGCTCGTGGCCGGGGCGTCAAGTTGGCGGCAACAGCTCGTCGCACCAATGGGACGCCATGACGCGTCCCCGGTTTTCAGCCAGCCCTCGTCGCGGGAGAGGCGCAATTCCGCGGATCAGGCGACGAACTGCAGCCTTGCCAGCTCGGCGTAGAGCCCACCTTCGGCCAGCAGGCTTTCGTGCGTGCCCTGGGCGACGATGCGTCCGCCGTCCATCACCACGATGCGGTCGGCGCGCTGCACGGTCGCCAGGCGGTGGGCGATGACCAGCGTGGTGCGGCCTTTTTCCAGGCGTTCGAGGGCCTGCTGGATGGCGGCTTCCGATTGCGCGTCTAGCGCCGAAGTGGCCTCGTCGAGAAGCAGCAGCGGGGCGTCGCGCAGGATGGCGCGGGCGATGGCGATGCGCTGGCGTTGGCCACCGGACAGGCGCACGCCGCGTTCCCCCAGTTCGGCGTCGTAACCCTCGCCGAGTGCGCTGACGAATTCGTGGGCCTCGGCGGCGTGGGCCGCCTCCCGTACCTCGTCGTCGCTCGCCGCCTGACGGCCGAAACGGATGTTGTCGGCGGCGCTGCCGGCGAAGATCACCGTTTCCTGCGGCACCAGCGCGATGGTGCCGCGCAGTTCGGACAGCGCGACCGCGCGCAGGTCCATGCCATCCAGCCGGATCGCGCCGGTCTGCGGGTCGTAGAAGCGCAGCAGCAGGGCGAACACGGTGCTCTTGCCGGCGCCGGAGGGGCCGACCAGTGCCACGGTCTCGCCGGGGCGGATGTCCAGGGTGAAGTCATGCAGCGCCGGCGCATCCGGTCGCGTGGGATAGTGGAATCCGACGTGCTCGAAGCGCAGCGCGCCGCTGACCGGGCGGGGCAGCGCGAGCGGCTGCGGCGGGTCGGCGATGTGCGCCTGTTCGCCGAACAGTTCGCCGATGCGCTCCATCGCGCCGGCGGCACGCAGCACGTCGCCCCATACCTCGGACAGCCCGGCCACCGAGCCGGCGGCGAACACCGCGTACAGCACGAACTGGCCGAGGATGCCGGCATTGAGCCTGCCGCCCAGCACGTCGCGCGCGCCGACCCAGAGCACCAGCGTGATCGCGCCGAAGAACAGCACGATCACCGCGGCGGTGAGCAGCGCGCGCATGCCGATGCGCCGGCGCGCACTTTCCAGTGCGCGGTCGATGGCGTCGCCGTAGCGGCGGCTCTCGATCCCCTCGCGGGCGTAGGCCTTGACCGCCGGTGCGGCGTTGAGTGTTTCGTTGGCGATCGCCGCGGCGTCCGCCAGGCGGTCCTGGCTGGCGCGCGAAAGTTTCTGCACGCGGCGGCCGAAGATCAGGATCGGCAACATCACCGCCGGGATCACCAGCGCGGTGAGGCCGGCCAGTCGCGGACTGGTCCAGACCATCATGGCGCTGGCGCCCAGCAGCATCACCGCGCTGCGAAGCGCCACGGAGATGCCCGAGCCGATCAACGCCTGCACCACCTCTGTGTCGGTACCCAGCCGCGAGATCAGCTCGCCCACGCGCGAGCGCTCGAAGAAGCCGACGTCCAGCCGGATCACATGCGCGTACAGCTTGGCCCGCAGCGCGGCCAGCGAGCGCTCGCCAAGCAGCGTGATGCAGAAATAGCGCGCGGCGGTGGCGAACGCGAGCACCAGCGCCACGCCGAACAGGCCGAGGAAGGTGCGATTGATCGTGTCGCTGCTGGCATGGCCGAAACCGGCGTCGATCATGTGCCGCACCGCCATCGGCAACACCAGCGTGGAGCCGGAAGACAGCCCCAGGAACACCAGCCAGCCGATCGCCAGCGCCTTGTGCGGCTTGAGGAACGGCCACAGCTGGCGCAGGGCGCCGACGCGGGCGGTGGGCTTGCCGGGGGGCGTGGTGTCGCTCATCGAGGCGCCTGCAGGAGTGGAGCCTGGTGAGGTGGGGGCGGGTGGGACCTACCCCAAGCCTGCCGGCGGATGGACCCTCCCCGGCGTTGCCGGGGAGGGTCAGCGGTCACGCGGCATTGCGGCCCATGCGTGCGATCCAGCGGTACAGGACCACGACGCAGGCCACGAACGCAATGCCGCCGATCCAGATCGCCGGAGTCGCGAAGCCGTCGCCGACCAGCGCCAGCGGCGCGTCGTGGTTGGCGAAGCCAAGCTCGTCGGAGAACGCCACGAGCGCGGCCACGATCACACCGAGCAGGCTTTCGCCGACGATCAGCCCTGACGCCAGCAGCACGCCGAGCTGCTTGGTCGCGTCCGCGTTGGGACCCCGATCCGCGCGCTTGTCGAACCAGGCGCCGACGAGCGAGCCGACCACGACCATCAACGTGGTCGAGGTCGGCAGGTAGATGCCCAGGCCCACGGCCAGGGGCGGCAGGCGCGCGGACTTCGTGGTGCGCACCAGCACCTCGTCGACGACGATGAGCGCGACGCCGATCATCGCGCCGATAATGATCAGGCTCCAGTCGATGTTGCCGGTGATCACGCCCTGGGCGAGCGCCGAAATCAAACCGGCCTGCGGCGCCGGCAGCGCGCGCGCCGGATCGACGCCCGGCGCGCCGAGGAAACCGTACGCCTGGTTGAGCAGGTCCAGCACCGGCGGAATCACTACCGCGCCGGCGATCACGCCGATGACCAGCGCCCACTGCTGCAGCGACGGCGTGGCATCGACCAGCTGGCCGGTCTTCAGGTCCTGCAGGTTGTTGTTGGCGATCGAGGCCACCGCGAACACGATCGCGGTGATGAACAGCGCGAAGGCGACCAGCGCCTTGCCGGCCTCGGCCGGCATCATTGCCTTGACGCCCAGCACCAGCAGCAGCGCGGCGATGATCACCACCAGGATGCCGATGCCCGACAGCGGGCTGTTGGACGAACCGATCAGGCCGGCCATATAGCCGCATACGGCCGAGACCAGGAAGCTCAGGATCAGCACGAACAGCACGCCGCCGATCACCAGCAATGCCGTGTGCGAGCCCAGGCCGCTGACGTTCGCGAAATGCCCCAGCAGCCAGGCCACCGGCACCATGCAGACCAGCGTGACCAGGCCCACCACGCCGATCGGGATGTCGTGCTCGGTGCGCGGCAGGGTGGCCAGGTTGCCCGCCTTGCGCACGCGCGAGGCCGCCATGGCGCCGGCCAGGCCGCTGATCACCGGCTTGACCAGCTTGGCCAGCGTCCAGATCGCCGCCACGCCGATGGTGCCGGCGCCGACGAAGCGCACGTAGTGGCTCCAGGTCGCCTGCGCGGCATCCGCGACCGAACCGGTTTCCGGATGGATCAACAGGAAGTGCGGTACCGCCCAGCCCCAGCCGATCAGCGCGCCGACCAGCATCGCGAGTCCGACCCAGAGCCCGACCAGGTGGCCGACGGCGAACAGCGCGAACGACAGGCTGAAGTCGAAACCGGTGGCCGCGCCGCGGTCGCCGACGCGGAAGTAGTCGGAGACGGCGGCGGCGAACACCTTCGTCTGCACGATCACGTAGAACACCGCCGAGACGATGGAACCGACGATCACCGCCTTGAGGCCGGCGCCACCGGATTCGACCGACTCGGCCGCCTCCTGCGAATTGCTCGAGCCGACCTTGAGCACCTCGGCGCAGGCGACGCCCTCGGGGTAGGGCAGGTCCGAATCGGTGACCAGCGCGCGGCGTAGCGGGATCGTGTACATCACGCCCAGGATGCCGCCGGTGGCGCAGATGCCGAAGGACATCCAGAACGGGAAACCATTCCACCAGCCGATGATGATCAGGCCCGGCAGCACGAAGATGATCGAGGAGAGCGTGCCGGCGGCCGAGGCCACCGTCTGCACGATGTTGTTCTCCTGCATCGTGGAGTTCTTCATCGCCCTCAGGATCGCCATCGAGATCACCGCCGCGGGGATCGAGGTGGCGAAGGTGAGGCCGGCCTTCAGGCCGAAGAACACGTTGGCCGCGGTGAACACCACGGTGATCACGATGCCGATGATCAGGCCGCGTAGGGTGAATTCGGTGCGCTTGGCGCCTTGGGCTTGGGCAGTCACGTGGCGGTTCCGTTCTGGTTTGGTTCCCCTGCGCGCCGGCGGCGCGCCCCTAGCGACCGCTCCCCGGCAGTCGCTGCGGGGAGCATAGCGTGGATGGACGCGATCCAGCCCGTTCCGGCCCCTCCGCATGTCTGCCGCAGCGCATCCGGGTGGATGCGCTCCTGCGGGGAGCTGGCATGGGTTGAGTGGGCGCACCGGTCCAAGCCCGGGCTCCTACGACGGCGGCACCGGCCGTACGCGGGCCTGGCCGCGGGTGAGGTCGATGATGCGCGCGGATGCCTCGTCGAGGCAGTCCGCCGGCAACGCCAGTTCCAGCGTGGCGCCTTCGGCGTCGAAGCTCTCGTGTTCGATCCGCGCCTGCCAACCGGGACAGCGCGCCTTGAGCAGCGCCAGCTCGGCGAACGGACAGTGCACGGCCAGCCGCGCCATCGCCACCAGCGGCATGCGTTCGGCCAGACGCAGGCATTCGGCGGCGGTGCCGCCGTACGCACGCACCAGGCCGCCGGCGCCGAGCTTGATGCCGCCGTACCAGCGGGTGACCACCACCATCACGCGGTCCACGCCGGCGCCTTCGATCGCCTGCAGGATCGGCCGGCCGGCGGTGCCGCCGGGTTCGCCGTCGTCGTTGAAGCGGTAGTCCTGGCCGATGCGGTAGGCCCAGCAGTTGTGCGTGGCGGCAGGGTCGGCGACCTCATGCAGGAACGCCATCGCCTGCTCGACCGACGGCACCGGCGCGGCCTGTGCGAGGAAGCGGCTCTTGCGGATGTCCTGCACATGCCGGCAGGGCGCGACGAGGACGTGCAGGGTCTCGGACATGCGGGGCGGGGGATAACGAAACGCCGGCACGGTAGCACGCCCTGTCCGGGCACCCGCTTCAGTCGCCGATCGCCGGGCCCGGATCGGGATGGTGGAAGTCGTGTGGCGACAGATCCCGCGTCAGCCGGAACACGCCTTCGTGGATGCGCCGCGGCAGCACCACGTCCAGCACGGTGCTCTGGTGCGGCCCCAGCATGGCGAACAGATCCTCGCCCGGCGCGCTGGCGGCCAGGGCGTGGTGCACCAGCCCCGCCAGATCCAGGGGCTGGACGCGCGCGCCATACGGACGGTGGCTAGCCACGGCCGGTCGCAGCGTGCGGCGGGGCTGGCGCGGGTCGGGCACGCGCGCGTCGCCGGCGAGCAGCGCGTGGTTGAGGAACAGCGTGACGGTGCACGGATCGGCCGAGTTGGCCTGGCGGTCGCTCAGGAATCCGACTGGCAGCTGGTCCAGACTCGCCTCGGGGCCCGCGGTGAGCAGGAACCCGGCGCCGGTCAGCGGCTCGCCGGTGTCGTCGGCCAGGCGCAGGATCAGCATGCTGCGCGGGTCGTGGATGTGCACGCGCGGCGCGAACGGGCCGGCGGGCTCCAGCTCCACCTTGTTCGCGTCGCGGGCGGCGTTCTCGGCGTCGAAGGCGTCGCACAGGTCGGCGTAGGCCCTCGCGTCGTTGACCGCCAGGCAGCGCACGATGGCCTCGACCGTCGTCGGCGCCCCGGCGGTGAGGATGCCCTGTTCGTCGCCCGAGTGCGCGGCGCCGGCGACCAGCTTGAACGCGCAGCGCGGGCCGCGCAGCAGGCTGAGCGAGAGCGCGTCGGCCGCCGCGCCGCGCCGTCCGTCGGCTACCGCAAGCACCGCGTGGCGGGCATTGAGATTGGCCGAGGCGATGCGTACTACGCCGTCGGACCCGTTCTCGCCGGTGTAGCTGTTCAAGTGGTCGTACAGCGAGCGGTCGGGGCGGTCGCCGGTCAGCACGAACAGGAACTGGCCCTTCGCGGAAGGATCGGCGCCATGGATATGGTCCAGGTTGAGCGCCAGCGAGGCGGCACTGCCCAGCTCCAGCCAATCGAGGATCCGTTGGCCCGGTTCCACGCCATTGAACCAGGCCTTGAGCCGGCCCAGGGTGCTTTTGCCGAGCCTGGCCAGTGCCGAGCCGAAGTTGGCCGGCGCGAGCATCACCAGATGGCTGAGCCGGATGGTGCTGTAGCTTCCCGGCCTGTCGCGCTGCGCACGCAACCACTCGCGCACCACCGGGCCGCCGGTGGAATGGGTGATGCAGGCAAAGCTTCCGGTCGACAGGTGCAGGTCGCGCAGCGCGTGGTCGAACGCACGGACCAGGTCGCCCATGGTCACCGCGTCGTCGAAGCTCACGTATTCGGACAGCCGGATGTCGTGGATCGTCAGCGCCAGTCCGGCGGCGCGGGCGGCGTCCTGCACGCGCCGGGGCATCGCGCCGTAGATGGCGGTGCTGGTCACGCTCCAGCCATGGACGAAGACGAGCGTCGTCATGCGATGGTCCTTCGTGGGTAGCGGGAGCGTAGCAGGGCGAGGTCGCCGTCCCTGCAGCACGGCATTGTGCGCGACAGCCCGCGAGGTCGCGCACGGGGTGCGCACCTGCACCACCTCCCGCTCATCTTTGCGTCCGCATAATGCCGGACTCGACCGTGGAGAGGCCGCCGATGACCGTGCACCTGCTGATCGCTTTGTTCGCCTTCGCCTGGCTGGCCGGCCGGCGGGGTTGGCGGCGGCTGCGGCTCACCGGCATCGTATTGGCGCTGGCCTTCCTGGTCGCGGCCGGCTGCGGCGCGCTGCCCAAGGTGCTGCTGCGGGTATGGCAATCGCCGTACGCGCAGCGGCCGGCGCTGGACTGGGCGCCATCCAATGCGATCGTGCTGCTCACCGCCGGGGCGACCTACCCGCCGGGCGGCCCGCTGGAGCCGGGGCACACCGCCTATTCGCGCATCGCGGAGGCAGTCGTGCTCTATCGCGATTGCCGCGCGTCCGGCGCGCGCTGCACCCTGCTGGTCAGCGGCGGCGACGCGGAGAACACCGGCGAGCCGCTTGCGCGCACCTACAAGAGAACGCTGATGCAACTGGGCGTGCCGCGCGAGGACATGGTGCTGGAAAAACGCAGCCTCACCACTTGGGGCAACGCGTTGTACGCCCGGGGCATGCTGCGGCAGATCGGCGCCGACCGGGTCTGGTTGGTGACCTCGGCGCATCACCTGCGGCGGGCGGTGTTCGCGTTCGAGCACTTCGGCATCAAGGTGACGCCGGTGCGGGCGGACTACCTGCGTGGGGTGTGGTCGCTGATGCCCAGCGCGTACAACCTTTACGTCACCAACGCGGCCCTGCACGAGTACGTGGGCATGGCGGTCTATCACTGGTACGCGTGGCGCGGGCGGACCGACGTGCCGCCGGAAAACGAGGGGCCGGCGGAGGACTGACCTACGCTGGTCGACGCATCACCAGCAACCGCACTTCGCTCATGTCCTCGATGGCATAGCGCACGCCCTCGCGGCCGAAGCCCGAGAGCTTGATGCCGCCGTAAGGCATGTTGTCCACGCGGAAGCTCGGGATGTCGTTGACGATCACGCCGCCCTGTTCCAGCTCGTCCCACGCCCGCAGCGCGTGTTCCAGCCGATCGGTGAAGATGCCCGCCTGCAGGCCGTAGTCCGAGTCGTTGACCAGCCCGATGGCCTCGTCCAGCGTGTCGAACGGGGCGAGCAGGGCGAACGGCCCGAAGGCTTCCTGCCGATTGGCCCTGGCGTCGCGCGGCACGCCTTCCATCAGGGTCGCCTCGAGCATGTTGCCCTGGCGCTTCCCACCGCAGAGGAGCTTCGCGCCGGCGCGGCGGGCCTCCTCGATCCAGTCGTGCAGGCGTTCGGCGGCGGCCTCGTCGATCATCGGACCGATGAAGACGTCCTTCTTCTTCGGATCGCCCGCCTTGAGCTTCTTCGTAGCGGCGACGAGTTTCCTTTTCAGCGCGTCGTAGAGCGAAGCGTGCGCGTAGATCCGCTGCACGCCGATGCAGCTCTGGCCGGACTGGTAGAACGCGCCGAACACGAGCCGCTGCACGATGGCGTCGAGCTTGTCGCCCTGGTCGGCGTCGACGATGCAGGCGGCATTGCCGCCCAGTTCCAGCACCACCTTCTTGCGCCCGGCACGGGCTTTCAAGTCCCAGCCGATCTGCCCGCCGGTGAAGGAAAGCAGCTTGAAGCGCTCGTCCTCGACCAGCGGCGAGGCCTCATGGCCGCCGATGGGCAGGATCGAGAAGGCGCCCTTGGGCAGGTCGGTCTCGGCCAGCACCTGGCCGATGATCAGCGCGCCGATCGGTGTCTTTTCGGACGGCTTCAGCACGAACGGGCAGCCGGTGGCGATCGCCGGCGCGACCTTGTGCGCGACCAGGTTGAGCGGAAAGTTGAACGGCGTGATGAAAGACACCGGACCGATCGGGACGCGTTTCGTGTACCCGTGATAGCCGTCCAGCCGCGGCGCGAGTTCCAGGTTGAGCGTCTGTCCGTCGAGGCGTACGGCTTCGGCGGCGGCGATGCGGAAGGTCTCGATCAGACGAGTGACTTCTCCGGCGGCGTCCTTGATCGGCTTGCCCGCCTCCACGCACAGCGCCAGCGCCAGTTCGTCGCGGCGCTGCTCGAAGCGTGCGACGCAATGTTCGAGCACGGCCTGACGCGCCCAGGGCTTGAAAGCGCGCATGGGCGCCGTCGCCTTCGCCGCCGCGGCGATGGCTTTTTCGATCGCACGGGCGTCGGGCACGGCCACGCGCGTGGCGACCTTGCCGCTGTACTTGTCGCGCACCTCGAGGTCGGCGTTGGGGTGTTGCGGGCGGTTCGCGAGGTAGTAGGGGTAGGTCTTCTCGAGCATGGACGTCTCCCGGATGGAGAAGAACAGGTTGCCGCCGCAGGCGTTGCCGATGCGTGAGCCGGCATCGCACCTAGAGTTTGGGTGTATCCGGGGCCAGGACGCGGGCCGTCAGTTCACCCTCGGCGAGCCGCGCACGAACGACCGTACCCGCCGGCGCATCCTTTGCCGCCCGCAACACGTGGCCTTCGGCGTCGAACACGATGGCGTAGCCACGTTCGAGCGTCGCCAGCGGACTGACCGCCTGCAGTGCGCGCGCGGACTGGCGCAGGGTCAGGCGGGCGCGCTCCAGGCGATGGCCCATGCATTGCTGCAACGAGCGCTCGCGCTCGGCCAGGCGTCGCTGCAGCAACTGCAGCCGCTGGCGCGGATGCTGCGCCAGCAGCCGCGCGTGCAGGCGCTCGAGCCGCATGCCACGGGTGCGAACCTGCTCGCGCAGCGCCGCGTTCAGTCGACGGTGCAATTGCACGAGCCGCTCGCGGTCGCGCGCCAATCGCGCCTGCGGACGTTGGGCCTGAAGGCGGGCATACAAGTGGTCGAGGCGCTGGGTCTGCGCCTGCAGACGGCGGTTCTGCAGCAACCGGAGGCGCTGGCCGAGCTGGCCCAGATGCCGGCGCAAGGCCAGCGCGTCGGGCACCAGCAGTTCGGCGGCCGCCGAGGGCGTGGCCGCGCGAAGGTCCGCGACGAAGTCGGCGATGGAAAAGTCGATCTCGTGTCCGACCGCGCTCACCACCGGGACTGCGCTGGCATGCACGGCGCGGGCGACCGCCTCGTCGCTGAAGGCCATCAGGTCTTCCAGCGAACCGCCGCCGCGGGTCAGCAGCAGCACGTCGTGGCGACCGGAAGCCGAGGCCTTGCGCAGCATCGCCACGATCGTCGGTGGCGCTTCGCGGCCCTGCACCGGCACCGGCAACACCTCGACCTCGACCAGCGGCCAGCGCCGGCGCAGCACGCTCAGCACGTCGCGGATCGCCGCACCGGTGGCCGAGGTGATCACGCCGATGCGCCGGGCGAACCGGGGTAGGGGACGCTTGCGGGACGGCTCGAACAGCCCTTCGGCATCGAGCCGCGCCTTGAGCAGATCGAACTCGCGCCGGAGCGCGCCTTCGCCGGCCAGCTCCATGTGTTCGGCCACCAGCTGGAACTCGCCGCGCGGTTCGTACAGGCCGACCCGCGCCCGCACCAGCACGTGCATGCCGTCGGCCGGCTTGAAGCGCAGCCAGCTGCTCTTGGGCTTGAACATCGCCGCGCGTACCTGGGCGCCGGCGTCCTTCAGGGTGAAGTACAGGTGCCCCGAGGCCGGACGCGACACGTTGCACAGCTCGCCCTCGATCCACACCAGCGGCAGCGCGTCCTCCAGCAGCCCGCGCACGAGCCGGTTGAGCGTGCTCGGGGTGAGGATGTTGCGTGGCGGAGCCGCGGCGTGGTCGGGAGTGCGCATGGACCGTCGAGCCTAGCACGAAGCGCTTGCCGAACATGCGCTTGGGCGATGGTTTGAAGGCGTTCTATCAGGTTCCTGCGCGGTTCCCAGGCGCAGGAGAAGCGGGGCTACTTCCGGCGGCGCAGCCGCCACAGGCGGATCGCCAGGTTGAACGCGAACCAGACGGAAAAGGTGGCGATCGGCCAGCTCAGCGCCTTGGGCCAGGCGATGGCCACCACCGCCAGCACGGTCAGCACGATGATGCCGACCAGCAGCGGGCCGCGCTCGGTATCGCCGAGCACCCGGCGGTCGGTCAGCACCGCGCCGACGGTATTGGCGATACGCAGCGCGCCGGCCGCGGCGCGGCTGGTGCTGCCGCCCGGACGCTTGGGGCGCGGCGGGCGCTGGGTGGTGCTCTCCACCCTTGCGATGTGCGGACGGCGCCGGCGCGGCGCCAGCACGATCTCGGTGGCGTTGGTCAGGTCCCGCTCGTACTGCTCGGCCAGTTGTCGGGCGAAGCCGGTGTCCTCCACCGCCACATCGATCTCGCGGTTGCCCAGCCAGCTGGCGATGTTGAGGTTGGACGAACCCACGCGCGCCCACTGGTCGTCGGCCACCGCGGTCTTGGCGTGCAGCATCGAGCCGTTCCACTCGAACACGCGGATGCCGGCCTTGAGCAAGGGCCGGTAGCCAGACCGGGACATGCCGGCGACCAGCGGGATGTCGCTGGTGCCCGGCACCAGCAGCCGCACGTCCACGCCGTCGCGCGCAGCCGAGGCGAGCGCCTGCACATAAGGCGCCATGCCGACGAAGTAGGCGTCGGTGATCCACAGCGTGCGCCGCGCCATCGCGGCGACCTGCTGGTCGAGCCGGTACATGCCGGCGGTGGATGGCTGCGTGGCGATCACGCGCAGGGCGGTCTCGCCGGCGGCCTTGTCCTCCGGGGGCGGCAGCGTGAGGGGCTTGCCCATGCTCACCCAGCTTTGCGCGAAGGCCTGCTCCAACTCGCCCACGGCCGGGCCGCGCAGCACCACGCCGGTGTCCCGCCACGGCGGCACGCCTCGCTTGGCGTTGCCCAGCCAGCGCGCGCTGATGCACACGCCGGAGAGGAAGCCCAGGTGACCGTCGACCACCAGCAGCTTGCGGTGATCGCGGGTGATCCACCCGAACGGCTTGCCCAGCTGCGGCGGGTTGAACACGCGCACCTCGCCGCCGGCCCGGCGCAGCGGTTGCCAGAATGCGTATCCGGACTGGCCCAGGCAGCCGAGCCAGTCGCAGACCACCGCGACCAGCACGCCGGCCCGCGCGCGTTCGACCAGCGCATCGCGGAAGGCGCGGCCCACCGCGTCGTCGCTGATCAGATAGTTTTCCAGCAGGACGCGCTGGCGGGCACCGCGGATCGCGGCCAGCCAGGCGTCGAAATGCGCCTGGGCGTCGATCAGCAGTTCGGCCGCATTGCCGCCGATCAGCGGCGCGCCGGCGGCGCGGCTCAGTGCCTGTTCGGCCAGGAAGCGGCTGGGCGCGGAGGGAATCAGCGGGATCGTCGCCATGGCCGTGAGTGTAGGGCAAGGTCCGTCCCCGGGACGTCGCGGGACGGATGCGCGGCTCGCCCGGCATCTGCCATGATCCGCGCATGCCGCCCGCGCCGCGCCTCGACGACACTGCCGCCTGCGCACAGCTCATTGCCGACCGGCTGGGAGCGCATCTTTGCGTCGCCGCGCCGCTGGGGTTGGGCAAGCCGCATGGCCTGCTCAACGCGCTGTACCGGTTGACCGTCGCCGATCCGGCCCGCTCTCTGACGCTCTACACCGCGCTTTCGCTGACCCGGCCGCGGCCGAAACCGGGGCTGGAGCAACGCTTCCTCACGCCATTCCTCGAGCGCCATTTCGGCGCCGACTACGAGGATCCCGAATACGCCCTCGCCGAGCAGCGCCACGCGTTGCCCACCAACGTGGCCGTGCACGAGTTCTACCTGCAGTCCGGCGCCCTGCTGCACGCGCCGCGGGCGCAGCGCGACTACATCAGCCAGAACTACACCCACGTGGCACGCGACCTGGCCGCG
The DNA here is from genome assembly GCF_051900395.1 of Frateuria sp. GZRe14. Classification (NCBI taxonomy): domain Bacteria; kingdom Pseudomonadati; phylum Pseudomonadota; class Gammaproteobacteria; order Lysobacterales; family Rhodanobacteraceae; genus Frateuria; species Frateuria sp. GZRe14. The sequence goes on from NZ_JBHZGJ010000001.1 coordinate 1,629,256, forward strand.
CAGGACGTCAACCTGCTGGTGCAACTGGTAGCGCGCCGGGAAACGCCGGACGGCGTGCGCTACAGCCTTTCCTGCAACCCGGACCTGACGCTCGACTTCCTCGCCCAATGCGCGCGCGCCGGCAAGCCGCGGCCGCTGTGCGTGGCGGTGGTGCATCCGGACCTGCCTTACCTCAGCGGGCACGCGGAGGTCGCGGCGGATTTCTTCGACATGGAACTGGCCCCGCCACGGTCGCCGCGGCTGTTCGCCTTGCCGCGCACGCCGGTGGGCGTGGCCGAGTATGCGATCGGCCTCAACGCGAGTGCGCTGGTGAAGGACGGCGGCTGCCTGCAGATCGGCATCGGTGCGCTGTCGGACGCACTGGTTCGCAGCCTGCTGCTGCGCCAGCGGGACAACGCCGCCTGGCGAGATGGCCTGCGCGCGCTCGATGGCGAGAGTCCCACTCTCGCGCTGGCCCGGCGCATCGGCGGTCTCGAGCCGTTCGAGGCCGGCGTGTATGGCGCCAGCGAAATGGTGATGGACGGTTTCATGCACCTGGCGCGCGGCGGCATCCTCAAGCGCCGCAGCTGGGACAACCTCGCATTGGAGAAGGCCGCCGCGGCGGGGCGGCTCAATCCGGCCACGCCGGGCGGGCACTACCTGCGCGGCGCGTTCTTCCTCGGCAGCCGCGAGCTGTACGAATGGCTGGATGCCACCGAGGCGGCCGATCCGGACGCGATCGACATGTGTCCGGTCTCCAACGTCAACCAGCTCTATGGCGACCACCAGCCGCTGGCGGCGCTGCAGCGCCGCGGCGCGCGCTTCTTCAACACTTGCATGATGGCCACGCTGCTCGGCGCCGCCGTGTCGGACGCGCTGGAGGATGGCCAGGTGGTCAGCGGCGTCGGTGGCCAGTACAACTTCGTGGCCATGGCGCACGAGCTGGACGACGGGCGCTCGATCCTGCTGCTGCGCGCGACCCGCCGCGAGGGCGGCGAGGTGCGCACCAACATCCGCTGGGACTACGGTCACACCACGATCCCGCGCCACCTGCGCGACATCGTGGTGACCGAGTACGGCGCTGCCGACCTTCGCGGTAAGAGCGACAGCGAGTGCATCGAGGCGATGCTGTCGATCTGCGACGCGCGCTTCCTCGATGCGCTGGCGGCCGAGGCCAAGGCGAACGGCAAGCTCGCGCCGGGCTTCCGCATTCCCGAGGCGTGGCGCCGGCACCGGCCGGAATGCCTGGAGCAGGCGCTGGCGCCGCTCAGGCGCGCGGCCTTGCTGCCCCTGTTTCCGTTCGGCAGCGATTTCACCGATGTCGAGCAACAGCTGGTGCCGGCGCTGGGCTGGCTGAAGGAGCGCGGCGCGAACTGGCGTGGACGCCTTGCCCTGGCGAAAGCCTTCTTACGACCGGGCGAACCGGTGGCTGGCGAAGACGCGGCGCTCGAACGAATGCAGTTGGCACAGCCAGAGGGCATGGGCGAGCGCCTGCAACGACGGCTCGTCCTGGCCGCCCTGCGCCAAACCCGCGTCTCGTAAGAGCACACACGTAGCTTCTACAGAAGGTCGGACGCCTACAGCGGCGGCTTCACCACCATCAGGTAGAACACCGCCACGAACGCGAAGAAGGCCGGGATCCCCAGCACCACCCAGAGCCGGAAGGCACGCCAGTAGGCCAGCGGTAGCGGCACGTCGCGTGCGGCCGCATCGATCGCCAGGTCGCGCATGCGCACCTGCAGCACCACCACCGGCAGCCAGCACGCCACCGCCAGCGCATACAGCAGCGTCGACCAGCCGACCCAGCCGCTGCGCCAGGGAATCCCTGCCCAGTGCACCATCCAGAATCCGCTCGCGGGCTGGAACACGACCGTGGTCGCGGTGAACAGCCAGTCGGCGATCACCACGTAGCGCGCCACCACCGCCACCACGCGCACGTCGCGATGCAGGCTGGCCACCAGCAGATAGAACGCCGTGCCGATGCCGGTGCCGAACAGCAGCGTGGACGACAGCACGTGCAGCCATTTGACGATCAGGTAGTCCATCAGCGCCGCTCGGTGGCGTACAGCGCGCCGATCAGCGCCAGCATCGGCAGGTTCTTCAGGATCGGTCCGAAGGGATGCAGCCAGAACGCCGGCAGGGCGACGGTGATGATGGCCGTGTAGGAAAGGATGAGCGCGACCTGCGCCAGGTACGCCAGGCGCAGCGGGCGGCCGCGCAGCGCCAGCGTGGCGATGCCAAGCGCAAGGTCGAGCAGCGCGCCGCCATAAAGTGCGGCCGAGGCCATCGGGCCATGCAACCCGACGTGCGCGAGCAGAGCCATGCTGGCCGTTACCGGGTACAAGCCCAGCGAAAGCACGGCTGTCACCAGCCACACCAGCGCGACGGCGACCCGGCCCGCGAGTGACCAGATGCGCCAGGCCAGCAGCACGCGCATGTCCGCCGCCTCGGCACGCGAAAGGAACAGCCGCGGTGGCCGTGGCGGATGGCCCAGCCATTGCGTGGCGGGTGCGGCATCGGCCGTGTTGCCCCGATCGAGCATCGCCAGTGCCTCGCGATCTACCCAATGCCCGCCCAGGCGCCCGAAGCGCGCCAGCCAGGCGGTGGGGATGCCGAGCACGCGCAGCCGTCCGCCACCGAGTGCATGGCGCAGCACCGACAGATAGCGCGCCAGCGAGAGCGGCTGTGGCCCCACCGCGGCCAGGCCGGGCGGGCGGGCGTCAGCCTCCAGCAGGCGCACCACCAGTGCCGCGATATCGTCGACATGGATCGGCTGGATGCGTTGGCGCCCGCTGCCGGGCAACACCGCCAGCGGCAACCAGGAAAGCAGCATCAGCATCCGGCTGCTGGCGCCGGTCGGGCCAAACACGAGCGAAGGCTGCAGCACCGTGCCGGTGGGCACCATCGCGTGAAGCGCGGCGTCGCCGGCGCGCTTGCTGCGATGGAAGCGGCTGGTGGCGTGCTCGTCGGCGCCCAGCGCGGAAATCTGCACGGCGCGCGTAATGCCCATCGCGCGACAGGCGGCAAACAGAGCGCGCGGCGTCTGCGTGTGGATGCGCCGGAATGTCTGCGCGCCATGCTCGGCAAAAATGCCTACGGCGTTGACCACCGCATCGATGTCCCGGAGACGCGGCAGCCAGTCGGTCTGATGGGTGTCGTGCGCGAAGTCCACTTCGACATGGCCTACACCCGCACCACCGCTACCCTGCCCGTGCCGGATGCCGCGCACGGTGCGATGGCCGGCCGCCTGCAGCGCGTCGCACACGGCCCGCCCGATCAATCCATCGGCACCCAGCACCAGCACGCGAAGGCGCGTCCTGTCCCCTCCGGAAGCCCCCATCATGCCCATGCCGCCCGCGCGTCTGAACCCCTCATGGATCGCCCGCACCAACCTCAGCGGCAGCATCGCCGCGGTGCTGTCGAGCGTGGTGGTGGCCGCGTGTAGTGCGTGCGAAGCGCGTGCGCCGCTGGCCGGTGTGAACGCGGCCAGCCAATGGTTCTGGGGGCGGCGGGCGAAGCGGCACGTCGGCCCGAGCTGGCGCTACACGGCGGTGGGCTACCTGGTCCACCATTTCAGCTCGCTGCTCTGGGCCGGCATCTACGAGGCGTGGTGCCTGCGCCGGCCGGCACCGGCTCGCGTGTCGGCCGCTCGCGCCGCAACGGTGGCGATGGCCGCCTGTGCGGTCGACTACACGATCACACCGCCAAGGTTCCGGCCCGGCTTCGAACGGCACATCAGCCGCACGTCGATCGCCGCGGTCTACGTGGCCTTCGGCGTTGGCCTGTTCGCTGGTGCCGCGGCGCGACGGCGACACGTTCGTTGAGGTCGTTTGCCTTGCATGGCGCCCGGCGCCCCGGCTGCGCTCCCTGGAGGGAGAGGAAGCCAACGCCAGTGGTATTCTTGTGCATTGCCGCAGCCAGCGCGGCGCAACACCCATTCGATCTATGAGCGATTCCGTTTCCCAGCAGCCGCGTCCGGCAGGTCCCGCAGTGCGCCGGTCGAGCGTGGGTGTGCGCGTGGGCAAGGTGATGGTCGGTGGCGGCGCGCCGGTCGTGGTGCAGTCGATGACCAATACCGATACCGAGGATCCGGCCAGCACCGCCAGGCAGATCGCCGAACTGGCGCGCGCGGGTTCGGAGGTCGTGCGCATCACGGTGAACACGCCGGCCGCGGCGGCCGCGGTGCCGCGCATCGCCGAACGGTTGGCGATGATGGGCGTGGACGTGCCGATCGTCGGCGACTTCCACTACAACGGCCACCAACTGCTCGAAGCCGAGCCGGCCTGTGCCGAAGTACTGGCGAAGTACCGCATCAATCCCGGCAACGTCGGCTTCGGCAAGAAGAAGGACAGCCAGTTCGCCTCGATCATCGAGAAGGCGATCCAGTACGGCAAGCCGGTGCGCATCGGTGCCAACTGGGGTTCGCTGGACCAGGGCATGGTCGCCACGCTGATGGACGAGAACGCCCAACGCGCGCAGCCGTGGGATGCCGGCGTGGTGGCACGCGAGGCGCTGATCCGCTCGGCGCTCGATTCGGCCGCACGCGCCGAACAGCTCGGCCTGCCGCGCGAGCGCATCATCCTTTCCTGCAAGGTCTCGGGCGTGCAGGAGCTGATCGCGGTCTACCGCGACCTGGCCGCCCGCTGCGACTACGCGCTGCACCTGGGCCTGACCGAAGCCGGCATGGGTTCCAAGGGCATCACTGCTTCCGCCGCAGCGTTGGCGGTGCTGCTGCAGGAAGGCATTGGCGACACCATCCGCATCTCGCTCACGCCCGAGCCCGGCGGCTCGCGCACGCAGGAAGTGATCGTCGCGCAGGAGCTGCTGCAGACCATGGGCCTGCGCGCGTTCACCCCGCTGGTTACCGCGTGCCCGGGCTGCGGCCGTACCACGAGCGAGTTCTTCCAGGAACTGGCCAAGACCGTGCAGGGCCACGTGCGCGCCAAGATGCCCGAATGGCGCGTGATGTACGACGGCGTGGAAAACCTCACCCTCGCGGTGATGGGCTGCGTGGTGAATGGGCCGGGCGAATCCAAGCACGCCAACATCGGCATCTCGCTGCCCGGTAACGGCGAGGCGCCCTCGGCGCCGGTGTTCATCGACGGCGAAAAGGCGATGACCCTGCGCGGCGACCACATCGCCGAGGAATTTGTCGGCATCCTGGACGACTACGTGGCTCGCAAATACACCGTCCGGACCTCCTGACACATCCGCGCCCGGCAGCCGCCGGGTTGCCGGGATGTGCGCTGCATCACGCGTTTCACATCCGGCCGTACAGCCGGGGGACAGGCTGTCGACAGTTCTCCTCGTGGCACGGAAGAATGCGCCCGTGCCGTCCTGGTGCCTGGAGTCCGGCGTGTCCATCAGCCCGCAGTTCCGAATCGCGTTCCTGTATGTGGCGCTGGCTTCCCTGTGGATCTGGCTCTCCGACCGTGCGCTCGCGTCGCTGGCCCTGAATCCATCGCAAGTCGTCTGGGCGCAGAGCGTCAAGGGCTGGTTCTTCGTCATGCTGACCGGCGTGATGCTGTACTGGCTGATAGGCCGGGACCTCCGTCGCCTGGCCGCGATCAACCGCCGCCTGGTGCAGGGCCACGAGCAGACCTTGCGCGTGCTCGTGTCGGCGATGGACATCCGCCACAAGGAAACCCGCGACCACTCCGACCGCGTGATGCGCATGGCGATGGGGCTGGCGCGGCTGGCCGGCATGCATGGCGAGGCGTTGCTGGCGGTCAAGTTCGGCGCGCTGTTGCACGACATCGGCAAGCTCGCGATTCCCGACGCCATCCTGATCAAGCCGGGGAAGCTCGACGACGCCGAGATGGCGCACATGCGTCGGCATCCGGAGATCGGCCGCGAGCTGATGGAGCAGGTCGACTTCCTGCGCGGCGCCATCGACATTCCCTATGCGCATCACGAACGCTGGGACGGCGGCGGCTATCCGCGAGGCCTGCGAGGCGAGGAGATACCACTGGCCGCGCGCGTGTTCAGCATCGTGGACGTGTGGGATGCGCTGAGCTTTCCGCGCGTCTACAAGCCGGCGTGGCCGGAGGAGGACGTGCTCGACTATCTGCGTCAGGCCGCCGGCAGCCAGCTCGACCCGCAACTGGTCGAGTTGTTCCTCGCCAACTACCCTGCCATCAAGGCATTGGGCATGGCGGGCCCGCCGCCGGAACTGGCGCAGGCCTAGAGGTAATCGCTCGCGGGCCGCGCGGCGACCTTGCGCCAGCGCGTCGGATCGAACGGCTGCGCGACGAGCGCGCGCACCTGTGCCAGGAACGCTTCGCGCGGCATCTCGCGGGCGCCGAGGCCCAGCAGATGCGGATTGCTGACCTGCGCATCAAGCAACGGAAAGCCCCACTCGCGCAATAACGATGCGAGCGCGACCAGCGCCAGCTTCGAACCACCGCTCCGTGCGCTGAACATCGACTCGCCGCAGAACAGCCGCCCCACGCTCACGCCGTACACGCCGCCGACCAGCGCATCGCCCTCCCATACTTCGACGCTGTGCGCGTGGCCTTGCGTGTGCAGCGACGCGTAGGCGTCGATGATGGCCTGGCCGATCCAGGTGCCATGCTGGTCCGGCCGCGGCGCGGCGCAGGCGCGCATTACGCGCACGAACGCCTCATCCACGGTGATCCGCCAGTCCTTCCCGGCAAGTGCACGGCGCAGGCTGCGGTTGGCATGGAACGTCGCGGTATCGAACACGCAGCGCGGGTCGGGGGACCACCACAGGATCGGCTCGCCCGGATTGAACCAGGGAAAGATGCCGCGCTCGTAAGCCGCCAGCAGCCGGCGCGGCGAGAGGTCCCCGCCGAAGGCGAGCAGCCCGTTGGGTTCGGCCAGCGCATGGCGCGGATCGGGGAAGCGCTCGGGCGACGCCGGATCGAGCAGCGGCAGGCGGATCACCGGCACCCTCCGGCGTAGGGCGCGTGCGTGGCCAGCTCGGCGGCGTAGTCGTCCATGGCCTGGGCCTCGTGGATGAGCGCCTCGCGTACCGCGCGGCGAAATTGCGGATGGGCCAGATAGTGGCGCGAATGCGTACGTACCGGCACGAAGCCGCGCGCGAGCTTGTGTTCGCCCTGTGCGCCCGGTTCGAAGCGTTCGAGGCCGCGGGCGATCGCATGCTCGATGCCGCGGTAGTAGCAAAGCTCGAAATGCAGCCCGGGCACTTCCACGCGGGCGCCCCAGTAGCGACCGTAGAGCGCCGTGTCGCTTTGCAGGAACAGCGCCATGGCCTCGATGCGTTCGCCGTCCATCGCGCAGGCAACCTGCACGGCGTCGCCCAGGTCGCCCAGGGCCTCGAAGAACCCGCGGGTCAATGCGGCGTGGTTCCCCTTGGCGTCGAAGGTGCCTGCATACAGCGCATGGATCTGGCGCCAGGCGTCCCCATCCAGGCTCGCGCCATCGCGCATGCGGATGTCCAGGCTGGAGGCCTGTACCTGGGCACGTTCATGCCGGATGTTCTTGCGTTTCTTGGCCTTGAGCGTCGCGAGAAAGTCGTCGAAGCCGCGGTAGCCGTGGTTGTGCCAGTGGAACTGCACGTCCGAACGCGACAGCCAGTCGCCGCCGAAAGCGTCGAGCTCCGCATCCTCCAGAAAATTGGCGTGCACCGACGACAGGCCCAGGCGTTCGGTTTCCGCGCGCATCGCTTCTGCCAGCGCCTGGCGAAGGTGCGTAGCGCGCGCATCCCGGCCGGCGAGCAGACGCGGACCCGGTACGGGCGAGTAGGGCACGGCGTTGAGCAGCTTCGGGTAGTAATCGCCGCCGGCACGCTCCCATGCGCCGGCCCAGCTCCAGTCGAACACGAACTCGCCGTGCGAATTGCCCTTCAGGTACAGCGGCGCGGCGGCGACCAGGCGGTCGTCCTCGTACAGGCCCAGGTGGTGTGCCTGCCAGCCCCAGTCCGGACGAATGCATCCGGTGCGTTCGAGCATGTGCAGGAAGGCGTGCGAGACGAACGGATTGGCGTTCGCCCGTAGCGCATCCCAGGTCGCCGCGGGTAGCTCGGCGATGGCAGGGTGGAAGCGGGCGGTGAGCATCGACTTGGGGGCGGCGAGCTTGGCGAGATGCAAGTGGCAAGACTAGCGAACTTGTCCACCCGACCCAAACGCGAGGCGGCACGGCAGATGATTTGACGACGCCATGTTGCACCGCGCCATAATGCACGCTCACCGGAAGAGGATGCGCGCCGTGGGCAGGGTCTGGAACTTCAGTGCGGGGCCGGCGGCATTGCCGCAGGCGGTGCTCGAGCAGGCGCAGCGCGAACTGCTGGACTGGCAGGGCAGCGGTGCCTCGGTGATGGAACAGTCCCACCGTGGCAAGCGTTTCATCGCCATGGCCGAACAGGCCGAGGCCGACCTGCGCGAATTGCTCGAGGTGCCGGACGACTACGCGGTGCTGTTCCTGCAGGGCGGCGCGACGCAGCACTTCGCGCAGATCCCGATGAACCTGGCCGGCCCAAACGATACGGCCGACTACGTCCTGAGCGGGCACTGGAGCGAGAAGGCCGCCGGCGAGGCTGCGCCTTACCTGCGCGTAAACGTGGCCGCCAGCAGCAAGGTCGGTGGCTACCTGCACCTGGCGCCTCGCCGCGAATGGCAACTGGACCCGCAGGCTGCCTATGTGCACTACACGCCCAACGAGACCATCCACGGCGTCGAATTCCACGACGTGCCTGAAGTCGGCGACGTGCCGCTGGTGGCGGACATGTCGTCCAATATCCTGTCGGGGCCGCTGGACGTGCGCCGATTCGGACTGATCTACGCCGGCGCGCAGAAGAACATCGGCCCGTCCGGCCTGGTGCTGATGATCGTCCGCCGCGACCTGCTGGCGCGACCGGGCCGACCGATGGCGCGGATTTTCCGTTACGCCGAGCATGCCGCGGCCGGTTCCATGCTCAACACGCCCAATACCTTTGGCTGGTACCTGGCCGGGCTGACGTTCCAGTGGCTGAAGGGGCAGGGCGGGCTGGCAGTCATGGGCGAGCGCAACCGCGCCAAGGCGGCACTGCTGTACGGGGCGATCGACGGCTCCGATGGTTTCTACCGCAACCCGATCGAGCCGGCCTCGCGCTCGCGCATGAACGTGCCATTCACCCTGCACGACGGCACGCTCGACGCCGCTTTCCTGGCCGAATCGGAGGCCGCCGGCCTGCTTGCGCTGAAGGGCCACAAGGCATTGGGCGGCATGCGTGCTTCGCTTTACAACGCCGTGCCGTTGGAGGCCGTCGAGGCGCTGGTGGCCTTCATGCGCGACTTCGCGCGTCGCCACGGCTAGGCATCACCTGTTAACGTTTGGACTTCTTTACTTCTGGACAGCCAGATGACCGAACCCAAGGAATCGCTGGTCAGGGTGCGCGATCGCATCGACAGCATCGATCGCCAGATCCAGGAGCTGATTTCCGAGCGCGCCAACTGGGCGCGGGAGGTCGCGCGGGTCAAGGGCGAGGGCCTGTCGGCGATCGACTATTACCGGCCCGAGCGCGAAGCGCACGTGCTGCGCATGGTCGTCGACCGCAACAAGGGGCCACTGTCCGACACAGAAATGGTACGGCTATTCCGCGAGATCATGTCCTCCTGCCTTGCGCAGGAGGACCCGCTGAAGGTCGGCTTCCTCGGCCCCGAGGGCACTTTCAGCGAACAGGCGGTGCGCAAGCATTTCGGCCACGCGGCCTATGGCCTTCCGCTGGGAAGCATCGAGGAGGTGTTCCAGGAGGTCGCCGCCGGTCATGCCGATTTCGGCGTGGTGCCGGTGGAAAATTCGGGACAGGGCATGATCCAGGTGACCCTGGACATGTTCCTGACCTCGGAAGCACGCATCTGCGGCGAGATCGAGCTGCGCGTGCACCAGTGCCTGCTGTCGAAGGCCGGTGCGCTGACGGACATCCGGCGCATCTTCGCGCACGCCCAGTCGCTGCAGCAGTGCAAGACCTGGCTGCGGATCAACCTGCCGGAGGTCGAGTGCGTGGCGGTGAGCAGCAACGCCGAAGCGGCGCGCCTGGCCCGGCACGCCGACGACGCGGCAGCCATCGCGGGCAAGACGGCCGGCAAGGTCTACGGCCTGAAGCCGCTCGCCGAGGGTATCGAGGACCGGGCCGACAATACCACCCGATTTCTGGTGATCGGCCGTTCGCTGTTCCCGCCCTCGGGCAACGACCGCACCTCGCTGCTGATTACCGTCAACGACAAGCCCGGTGCGCTTTACGACGTACTGAACCCGTTCGCCAAGCACGGCGTGAGCATGAACCGCATCGAGTCACGGCCGGCGCACACCGGCAAGTGGCAATACGCGTTCTTCATCGATGTTTCCGGCCACATTGACGACGCGCCGCTGCAGGCAGCGCTTGGGGACATGGGGCCGGTCGCCACGCAGGTGCGCGTGCTCGGTTCCTACCCGGTGGCGCTGCCGTGAGCGGCGCCAGCGACACGACCGGGCGCCTGGACTGGATCAGCCACCCGGCAGGCCCGCTGCGTGGCACGCTCACGGTGCCGGGCGACAAATCCGTTTCCCATCGTGCGCTGATGCTCGCTGCGCTGGCGAAGGGCGACTCGCTCATCAGCGGTTTCCTCGAAGGCGAAGACACGCGCGCCACCGCCGCGGTGCTCGCGCAATTGGGTGTGTCGATCGAAACGCCGGCGGAGGGCGAGCGACTGGTGCATGGCGTGGGCCTGCGCGGGCTGCGCGGCGCCGGCCGTCCACTGGACTGCGGCAACGCGGGCACCGGCATGCGCCTGCTTGCCGGCCTGCTGGCAGGGCAGGCGTTCGACGCCACGTTGATCGGCGACGAGTCGCTTTCGCGCCGCCCGATGCGCCGTGTTACCGAACCCCTCGCCTCGATGGGTGCCCGCATCGATTCGCAAGCGGGGCTACCGCCCTTGCATGTGCACGGTGGACAACGGCTGCGCGGCATCCGCTACGAGTTGCCGGTGGCCAGCGCGCAGGTGAAATCGGCGCTGCTTCTGGCTGGCCTGTACGCCGAAGGCGAAACCGAAATCCTCGAGCCACACCCGACCCGTGACTACACCGAGCGCATGCTGGCAGCCTTCGGCTGGCCGATCGAATTCGCGCCGGGGCGCGCCCGCCTCACGGGCGGCCACGCGCTGCGCGCCATCGACGTCCAGGTGCCCGCCGATTTCTCCTCGGCCGCGTTCTTCCTGGTGGCCGCGAGCCTGGTGCCCGGTTCCGACCTGACGTTGTGCGTGGTCGGCCTGAATCCTCGCCGCACCGGGTTGTTGCAGGCCCTGCGCCTGATGGGGGCGGACATCGAGGTGCTGGACGAGCGCCAAAGTGGCGGCGAGCCGGTCGCCGATCTGCGCGTGCGCCACGCGCCGCTGCGGGGCATCGAGCTGCCTGGCGAACTGGTGCCGGACATGATCGACGAGTTCCCGGCGCTGTTCGTTGCCGCGGCGGCGGCGCAGGGCGCCACCGTAATAAGCGGTGCGGCCGAGCTGCGCGTGAAGGAATCCGACCGGATCGCCAGCATGGCCACGGGCTTGCGCGCGTTGGGCGTACAGCTGCAGGAGACGCCGGATGGGGCGATCATCACCGGCGGCACAATGGGACCGGGTGCGATCGAAAGCCATGGCGACCATCGCGTGGCCATGAGCTTCGCCGTCGCCGGCCTCGTGGCGAAGGGCAACGTGCGCATTGGGGATTGCCGCAATGTCGCGACCTCGTTTCCCGGGTTCGTGGAGCTGGCCAACCGATGCGGGTTCGCACTGGCGGATGCATAGGTGCCCTCCCCAAAGATGGCAGAAGCGCGCGCACCCGCCCACCCGATGCTAGGCTCGCCGCTTTGCCAAGCCTCCCACGTCATGCCCGCCGTCCCACCGTTCATCGTCGCCATTCCCGCCCGCTACGGCTCCACCCGCTTGCCGGCCAAGCCGCTGCGTGCCATCGGCGGTGTGCCGATGGTCGTGCGCGTGGCGCAGCGGGCGTTGCAGGCCGGCGCCGGCCAGGTCGTGGTGGCGGTGGACGACGCGCGCGTCGCCCAGGCACTGGAGGGGCAGGGGGTCGATGTCTGCATGACCCGTGTCGACCACGCCTCCGGCAGTGACAGGCTGGCCGAAGTGGCCGGGCACTACGGATGGGCGGAGGACGCCATCGTGGTGAACCTGCAGGGCGACGAACCCTTCGCACCGGCCGCGGGCATCCGCGAGGTGGCCCGTGCGCTGGCCGAGGACGATGCGCCAATGGCCACGCTCGCCACGCCCGTCACGGCCGCGCACGAGCTGTTCGATCCGAACGTGGTCAAGCTGGTGCGCAGGGCGGACGGGCGCGCGCTGTATTTCAGCCGGGCGCCGATGCCCTGGGCGCGCGATGCGTTCGCCAGCAATCGCGAAGTACTGCCCGAAGGCCCGCCGTTCCTGCGTCACATCGGCATCTACGCCTACCGTGCCGGCTTCCTGGGCCGCTACGCCGGCCTGCCGCGTACGCCGCTCGAGCAGGCCGAATCGCTGGAACAGTTGCGGGTGCTGGAACACGGCTTTCCGATCGCCGTGCGGCTGACGCCCGAGCCGTTCCCGCCCGGCATCGATACCGAGGCGGACGTCGAACGCGCGGAGCGCTGGCTGGCCAGCCAGCCGTAAGCGCAGGTCCGGCAGCACCTGGCGCGTGACAGGCCGGCGGGCTGAAGCCCGCCACCTCGGCCTTGCGGCCTGTTCGGCATCCGGTCACGGCGGCCGTTGCCGGAACGGCTAGAATCGCCCTCATGCAGTCGCCCCAGACGCCGCCGTTCGACGGCAAGGCCTTCGTCCAGACCCTGACCACCTCGCCCGGCGTCTACCGCTACTTCGACGCCGACGGCGAGCTGTTGTACGTGGGCAAGGCGGGCAGCCTCAAGAAGCGCGTCGGCAGCTATTTCCTGAAGCCGCGCATGGAGCCGCGCATCAACGCTATGGTCTCGCAGATCGCGCGCTGCGAGGTCACTGTCACGCGTACCGAAGGCGAGGCGCTGCTGCTCGAATCGCAGCTGATCAAGTCGCTCAAGCCGCGCTACAACATCCTGCTGCGGGACGACAAAAGCTACCCCTACATCTACCTTTCCGGGGGCGAGGACTATCCGCGCCTGGCGTTCCATCGTGGCGCCAAGAACCTGAAAGGCCGCTTCTTCGGACCGTACCCGAGCGCCTTCGCCGTGCGCGAAAGCCTCAACCTGATGCAGAAGCTGTTCAAGGTCCGCCAGTGCGAGGACAGCTACTTCCGCAACCGCTCGCGTCCGTGCCTGCAACACCAGATCGGCCGCTGCACGGCGCCTTGCGTGGGCCTGGTCTCGGTGGAGGACTACCGCAGCGACGTGCGCCATGCCGAGATGTTCCTGGAAGGGCGCAGCAGCGCGGTGATCGATGAACTGGCCACGTCGATGGAACAGGCAGCGATGGCGCTCAACTTCGAACGCGCCGCGGCGCTGCGCGACCAGGTCGCCGCCTTGCGCAAGCTGCAGGCGCAGCATCACGTGCAGGGCGCCAGCGCCGACATGGACGTGGTCGCCTGCCGCATCGAGGGCGGCATCGCGTGCGTCAGCGTGCTGTTCTTCCGCAACGGCATCAGCCTGGGCACGCGCGACTTCTTCCCGCGGCTGCCGCTGGATGCCGAGCCGGCGGACGTGCTGGCGCAGTTCATCGCCCAGTACTACCTGGAGCGGCCGGTGCCGCGCGAGATCATCCTGTGCGAGACGATTCCCGATCAGGCCTTGCTGGCGCAGGTGCTCTGCGAGCAGGCCGGTCACGCGGTGGAGATCAAGTCCAGCGTACGCGGCGAGCGAGCGCGGTTCCTGCAGATGGCCGAGCGCAACGCGCAGGCCTCGCTGACCTCGCGCCTGGCCAGCCGGCAGACCCTGGGTGCACGCTTTGACGATCTGCAGAAATTGCTGGAGTTGTCCGGGCCGCCGCGACGCATCGAGTGCTTCGACATCAGCCACACCATGGGCGAGGCGACGGTTGCCTCCTGCGTGGTGTTCGGGCCGGAAGGGCCTGAGAAGTCGCACTACCGGCGCTTCAACATCGCCGGCATCACCCCGGGCGACGACTACGCGGCGATGCACCAGGCGCTCACCCGACGCTTCCGCAAGGTGGCGGCGGGCGAGGGCGCCAAGCCCGACGTGCTGCTGATCGACGGTGGCGGCGGGCAGGTCGCGCAGGCGATGGACGTGCTGGCTGAGCTTGGTGTCACCGGCATCGAGGTGGTGGGCGTCGCCAAGGGCCCGGACCGCCGCGCCGGCGAGGAAACCCTGGTGCTGGCCAATTCCGGCCGCGAAATCCATCCCGGCTCGGCCTCGCCCGCGCTGCACCTGGTCGCCGCCGTGCGCGACGAGGCCCACCGCTTCGCCATCAGCGGGCACCGCAAGCGCCGCGAGAAGGCCCGCGAGCGCAGCATCCTGGAGGACGTGCCGGGCATCGGTGCACGCCGGCGAGCCGCGCTGCTCAAGGCCTTCGGTGGCCTGGCCGGGGTCGAGGCCGCCGGCGTCGAGGAACTGGCTTCGATCAAGGGCATCGATCGCGGCCTGGCCGAGCGCATCTATGCGACCCTGCACGGCTAGCCCGCCATCTCCCGTGCGACACTGACGACGACAACCGACGGAAAGGACGATGCGCATCAACCTCCCTACCTGGCTGACCCTGTTCCGCGTGGCTCTGCTGCCGGTGATGGTGGTCGTGTTCTACCTGCCGTTCCGCGGGCACAACATCACTGCCGCCATCGTCTTCGTGCTGGCTGCCTTCACCGACTGGCTCGACGGCTACCTGGCGCGCCGGCTCAACCAGACCTCGGCATTCGGCGCTTTCCTGGATCCGGTGGCCGACAAGCTGATGGTCGCGGTGACGCTGTTCCTGCTGGTCGAATCCCACCGTGGCGGCTGGCCTGGCATCCTGATGGCGGTGACCGCAGCGGTCATCGTGGGCCGCGAGATCAGCATCTCGGCTTTGCGCGAATGGATGGCCGAAATCGGCATGCGCGCCACGGTGAAAGTGGCGTTCGTCGGCAAGCTAAAGACGGTGATGCAGATGATTGCGCTGGTCGTGCTGATCGTGCAGCACGAGAAGGAGGCAGAAGCGCTGCGGCTGTATCACATCGGCGAAGGACTGCTGGTGATCGCCGGCGGACTGACCATCTGGTCGGGCATGCACTACCTGCGCGCGGCCTGGCCGATGCTGCGCGGGGACCCGCCGAAGCAGCCCGGTATCGACAAGGCTTGACGGGCCTGTTTTCGCCGCTAAAATGCGCGGCTCCGATGCGGGAATAGCTCAGTTGGTAGAGCACGACCTTGCCAAGGTCGGGGTCGCGAGTTCGAGTCTCGTTTCCCGCTCCAGTTTCTTTCGAAGCCCCGGCCATGCCGGGGCTTCGTCGTTTCCGGCAGGCGCTACGGAAACGTGCAAAAACCGCGGCGGGGCCTTCACATCCGGCCCGGTTCTGCTATCCTTTCCGACTCTGATGCGGGAATAGCTCAGTTGGTAGAGCACGACCTTGCCAAGGTCGGGGTCGCGAGTTCGAGTCTCGTTTCCCGCTCCAGTTTCAAGAAACCTCGGACCACCGGGGTTTTGTTTTTTAAGCGGACCGCAACCATGCGCTCCGTGCGCGATGGCCAGGTGGCAGAGTGGTCATGCAGCGGCCTGCAAAGCCGTGTACGCCGGTTCGATTCCGACCCTGGCCTCCATTGCGCAATCCTCGAAGGCCCGCCTCGGCGGGCCTTTTTGTCTGGCGCGCCTCGACCCTGCAGGAGCCAGCTTGCGGGCGATGCATTCTCAATTCGCCAGCCTCTCGCGAGGTGCGCTCCCGCAAAGGGAGGCGGGTGCTAGGATTCCTGCCTTATGCCCGGATGGCGAAACTGGTAGACGCAAGGGACTTAAAATCCCTCACCCTCACGGGTATGCGGGTTCGACCCCCGCTCCGGGCACCATCGACGATCACGCCATGTCCAATCCGCACATTTCCGATGTCCCGGGCGACCACGATGCTGTCTCCTCGGCGGCGCGCAAGTCCGCACCTTCGGCTGATTCGCGGATGCTGACGGTCTTGCTGGTGGAGGATGACGCGCTCATCCGCATGGACGCGGCCGAGATGCTGCGCGAACTGGGACACGAGGTTGTGGAGGCCGACTACGGCCCCGATGCGTTGGCGGTGCTTCAGGCGCGTCACGTCGACGTGCTGGTCACCGACGTGGGGTTGCCCGGGATGTCGGGTACCGAGCTGGCCGAGCTCGCCCGCCAGCTGCACCCGGGCATTGGCCTTGTGTTCGCTACCGGCGATACGGAATTGGCAAACCGGGAAGGGCGGCCGCGCGCCGCGATCCTGTGCAAGCCCTACGATGGCGCCAGCCTCGCCGAAAGCCTGCGCCGCGCGTTTGCGCGGCCATAGTCAGGGCATCGGTTGGCCAAAAGAAAAGCCGGCACCTCCTTGCGCTGGGATGCCGGCTGTTCGGGCATCGCGGGGATGCCTTATTGGTGGAGGTGGCGGGAGTCGAACCCGCGTCCGAAGGCGCTTGACGCCCGGTACTACATGCTTAGCTCACCGTTGGATCTCGTCCCGCGACAGCACGATGTGCGAAGCGCATCGAAGGACCAGCCTGCTTGATTTGGCCCTGCACCGACAGGCGGCAGTGGTTGGGCGATCCCGTGATAATGACCCTACACCGACGAGCACGAGCACAAGTGGGTTCGGGGCTACGCCTTAAGCGGCGAGAGCGTAATTGCTGTCGTTGGCAATTATGAGTTTTGCGGCTGGATTTACGAGGAAAGCTGCCCCCTCGGCATGCACCAAGCCATCTCACTACCCCCGTCGAAGCCAGGACACCCCCGGGGAAAAACCTGAGCTGGTCAGTCAGGCAAGTATATGGGGGTCGGCGAGCGCACTTCAATGGCACGCCGCGACGTCAGGCCTCGCGGTTGTGAGCGCGCATGGTGCGCTGCTTCTCGCGCTGCCAGTCGCGTTCCTTCTCCGCGTCGCGCTTGTCGTGCGCCTGCTTGCCGCGGGCCAGACCGATCTCGACCTTCACCTTGTTGCCTTTCCAGTACATGGCGATCGGTACCAGGGTGTATCCCTTGCGCTCGACTGCGCCGATCAACTGGTCGATCTCCTGCTTGTGCAATAGCAGTTTTCGCGTGCGACGGTCCTCGGCGATGACGTGCGTGGAGGCGCTGATCAGTGGCGGGATCGAGGTGCCCACCAGGAAGATCTCGCCCTTGAGCACGACCGCGTAGCCATCGCCGAAATTGATGCGCCCGGCACGCAGTGCCTTCAGTTCCCAACCCTGCAGCGCGATGCCGGCTTCGTAGCGTTGGTCGATGTGGTACTCGTGGCGGGCGCGCTTGTTGAGCGCGATGGTCCCGCCGGCGTGCTTGTCCTTGTCCTTCGCTTTTGCCATGTCCGCTAGACTTGCGCCTTTGCGGTGCGCCGGAAGCCGTCGCACCGAATGATGGAAGAGGTAGCCGTGATCGAAATCCGACGAAGCGCCCTGGTCAATTACACGCCGGCGCAAATGTTCGATCTGGTCAACGACGTCGAAGCATACCCAAAGCGCTTCTCCTGGTGTGCCGGCGCGCGGGTGCTCGAGCGCGAGGGCGACGTGCTGGTGGCGCGGCTGGATCTGAAATACGCCGGCCTCAAACAGGGTTTCACGACTCGCAACACCACCGAACCACCGAAGCGCCTGCGCATGCAACTGGTGGAAGGGCCGTTCCGCAGCCTGGACGGTCTGTGGGAATTCATTCCGCTAGGCGAGCATGGGTGCAAGATCGCCTTCGCGCTGGATTTCGACTATGTGGGCCTGGGAGCCACCGCAATCAAGCTCGGTTTCCAGGCGCTGGCGAGCAAGATGGTCGAGGACTTCGGTCGCGAGGCCCAGCGCGCGTATGGCTGAGATCACGGTGGAAGTGGTGCTGGCGCTGCCCGAGCGCACGTTGCTCAAGCGGCTGGTGCTTGGCGCAGACGCGACGGTGGCCGACGCGATCGCGGCGACTGGCCTGGGCCAGGACAGCGCGCTGGTCGATATGCAGCGACTGGGCATCTTCGGCCGCCGCGTTCCACCCGAACATCCGCTACGCGATGGCGATCGGGTGGAACTGTATCGGACGCTGGTGCTCGATCCGAAGGAGGCGCGGCGGCGCCGCGCCCGCTGAAATCAGGGATTGCCGTTGTCCGGCGGCGTCGAGCCGCTATCGTCGGTGCCGCTGGTGTTCTTGTCGCCCTGGTTTTCGTCCACGGGGTAGGTGACGTGGTATTTCTTGCTTTCCTCGAGCATCTTCTCGGGATCCTGCGCGAAGAAGTCGCCGTCGGTGCGCACCAGCGTGTCGTTGTTGAAAGTGAGCGTGAAGGTGCGGATCTTGATCTTGCCGCCACGGTGTTGCTGGGTGGACACATAGTCCCAGCGGTTCTGGTTGAACGGCGTATGCACGGACGGCGAGCCCAGCAGCACCAGCACCTGGTGCTTGGTCATGCCCGGCTTGAGCTGATCGACGTCCTTTTTGTCCAGGAAGTTGCCCTGCTGCACGTTGGGGACATAGACGAGTCCGCAGCCCACCAGCGTAAGCGCCAGCATGGCGGAACCGAGCGTGCGAATCAGCTTGTGCATGCGTGTTTTGCGTCCGGATCGTGAAGGGGGCGATGATACACTAACGGCCTTGATACGCCGTGCGTGGAGCGAGCTATGGAACAGGAAACCAGAGAGCTGCGCCGGGTCGGCCTGAAGGTCACCCATCCGCGCATGCGGATCCTGCAGATCTTCGAGGAGGAGGGCGTGCAGCACCTCACCGCCGAGGACGTCTACAAGAAGCTGCTGGCCGAACAGGAAGACATCGGCCTGGCAACGGTGTACCGCGTGCTAACCCAGTTCGAGGCCGCGGGCATCGTGGTCAAGCACAACTTCGAAGGCGGCCAGGCCGTCTATGAGCTCGACCGTGGCAAGCACCACGACCACATGATCGATGTAGACAGCGGGAAGGTCATCGAGTTCGTCAGCGAAGAGATCGAGCGGCTGCAGAAGGAAATCGCCGCCAAGCACGGTTACGTGCTGGAGGATCACAGTCTGGTGCTGTACGTGCGGCCCAAAAACAAGGCCCGCTGATCCGGACTGCACGAGCGCGTTTGCGGCGAGGTGCTCTGCCGTTCCAGGGATGTAGGCATCGCCGCGCAAGCTGGCTACCCGCCATTTGAAATGCGGCGTACGCGAGGGGCATAAAAAAAGCCGCGGGAGGACTCCTGTCCACCCACGGCTGATCCGTTACCACATAGCGCCTCGGCAGTGCGAATTGCTCGCTGGCCGGGTGGCGCCGTTGGTACCGGCGGAACGGCATCCTGCCGTTCTTCGTGGCCACCGTCCCCACGGTGACCACGGCACGCCATCTTGCGATGGCGGCTCCCCCACATCGATGGACTGATGCTAACGAGCTGTTCACGACTCCGGTATTGGAAAAATTCCTATGCCAGCCGACCGGGTTCACGGCCGGGCGTGCTGCTCCGCAGCAAAATCCGCAAGTGGACGCCCTGACGGTCGGGCCTCAGTCGGAACAGGCCGCCCAGCGAGGTGACGCGGTCGCGCATGCCTTGCAGACCGCGGCCGCCGCGGGGCAATCGGCTGGGCAAGCCCACACCGTCGTCGCGGATGTCGAGCAGGGCCAGCACCACCCCATGGCGCTCGCCGATGCGCAGGCGCAGGCGGAATTCGCTTGCCTGGGCGTGCTTGACCGCATTGGTGGCGCTTTCCTGCACCAGGCGGTACACCGCGATGCGGGTGTCTTCGTCCAGCAACCGCGGGTCGCCGCGCATGTCGGTGTGGAAGACGATGCCGGCAGTGGTCAGCAGGTCGCGGATCGGGCCTTCGTCCAGCGCCCGCAGCAGGCCGAACTCGTCCAGCACCGCGGGGCGCAGGTCGTCCAGCAGGCGATGCAGGGCGCGGCGCATGTAGCCGAGGATGGTATTGATCGAGACGCTGATGTCTTCCAGCCCTGCCTGGCGCAGGCGTACCTGCGCGAGTTTCATGTGGGTCTGGATGGCCGTGATGTTCTGGCCGAGCTCGTCGTGCAGCTCGGCGGCCATGTGCCGGCGCTGGTTTTCCTCGGCCTGCAGGTTGCCACGGGCCGCATCGCGCAGCTGGCGGGCGAGCTGGTCCAGTCGACGGTTGACCGCGCCCAGGTAGACGTTCTGTTCGGCCACCCGTTCGCTGCTGCGGCGCAGGGCATCGGTGGCCGCGCCAAGCATGAGCGCTCCGGTGCCGGCGACGGCCAGAAACAGGTAACCGGCTGCGCTCTGCGCATGTCCAGGCTGATGGTCGACCGCCGTCATGCCCAAGCACGAGATCAACATCGCCAGCGTGGCGCCGCGCCAGCCGTGACGGAAGGCGAAGAACAACACCGGTGCCAGCGACAACACGCGGGCGAATTCCGGCTGGGGCGCGGCGTGCTCCGATAGCATCAGCAACAGCGCCATCGCTGGCAGCATCACCAGCAGCCCATCCATCACCAGGCTGGCCACCATTTTTCGGTTCGGTCGCGCGCGCAACAGCATGATCGACAGCGGCGCCACCAGCAGTACGCCCAGGTAGTTGCCCAGCAGTTCCCGGCCGAGCGCGCGCACCATCGCCGCAGGGGCTGCGCTTTCATGGAGCAGCGCCAGCAGCACCGCGTCGGCGGCCGCCACCGCACCGACCACCAGCACGGCCGAAAGCAGCAGGCGGGTGGCTTCCTCCGGGTCGCGCAGGCTGGCGTGCAGGTTCACCCGGCGCAACAGCCACAGGCCTACCGCCATGATCAATGGCTCGGGCAGGTCGCCGATCACGAAGGTCTGCCAGCCCATGGGCAGGCCCGAACGCAGGTCCAGGATGACGGTCACGGCCAATTCGAGCCCCAACAGCCAGAACCACTGCCGCACCGGCACGATCAGCAGCGCGGCGAAGCGCAGACCGAAGGGCAGCATCCAGTACGGCTGTTGCGTAGGCAGCAGCGCCAGCCACAGCAGCGCGTAGACCACGCCGAGCAGAGGACCGGATTCGGGCAGGGAAAAAGGCTTCGATCGCATGCTGGCGATGTTACATGCGACTGTCGCCTGCCCAGCGGGTGGTGGATGTTTGGGCAGGGGCGGCCGGTCTCTTATAGACTCGGGTGGCAGGGCCGGACGCGGGGGCGTCCGAAGCGGTCGAGCCGCATGCCGGCGTACCGCCCGAAACCAGCAAGTCAGCGGGGCATCATGTACAGCATCGTTCTGGTCGACGACCACGCCATCGTCCGCGAGGGTTTCAAGCGGCTCATCGAACTGGAGCCGGATCTGGAAGTGATCGCCGAATGCCGTTGTGCCGACGATGCGGTGGACGCGATCAACCAGCGTCGCCCCGATCTCGTCGCGCTGGACCTGTCGCTTCCGGATGGCAGTGGCCTGCCATTGATCGAGCACCTGCATAGCCTGGCGCCGGACACGCATATCGTCGTGCTGAGCATGCACGACGGCGAGCCCTACGTATCCGAGGCGCTACGCCGTGGCGCCAGCGGCTATGTCACCAAGGGCGCCGCGCCGGAAGAACTGGTGGCGGGCCTGCGCCAGGTGATGCAGGGCGAGACGTTCCTGAGTTCGGATTTGCGTCAGCGTCGTGCCGAGCGGCCCAGCGAGGCACTCGATCCGGTCAACCGGCTGACCGCGCGCGAGCGCGAGGTGTTCCTGCTGCTGGCGGCAGGCAAGGCGCCCAAGCAGGTCGCGGCAGTGCTCGGGGTGGGCCAGAAGACCATCTATATCCATCGCGCGAGCCTGATGGGCAAGCTGGGCGCGGGGTCGGAACTCGACCTGTACCGGATGGCGAGCGAGCGCGGGCTGTTGTCCGAGCGCAAGAACTGACGGACCGGGTGACGTAGGGTGGGCTTGAACCCCCCGTGCCGCACCGCGATGGTGGGCTGAGGTCCATCCTCCCGGGACTCGCGTCAGGCGCTTTGCGCGCGCTCGAGCATCTGCTTGGCGTGGGCGCGCGTTTCGCGGGAGATCTCGACGCCGCCCAGCATGCGCGCCAGTTCGTCTCGGCGGCCGGCTGGGTCCAGCTTCTCGATCTGCGTGCGCGTGGTGTCCCCGTCGCTGTGCTTGCTGACGCGCAGGTGTGCATGGCCCTGCGCGGCGACCTGCGGCAGGTGGGTGACGCACAGTACCTGGCGCTCGCCGCCGAGCGCGCGCAGCTTCTGCCCGACCACCTCGGCCACGGCGCCGCCGATGCCGGTGTCGACCTCGTCGAACACCATGCAGCCGATCGTGTCCTTGCCCAGCGTGGCGACCTCGATGGCGAGACTGATGCGTGCCAGTTCGCCGCCCGAGGCGACCTTGCGCAGCGCGCGCGGTGGCTGGCCGGGATTGGCGCTGACAAGCAATTCGCAGCGCTCGCGGCCCTGCGCATCCGGCTCGCCGTCGTCGACCGGTTCGAGGTCGACGACCAGCCGGCCGCCGGCCATGCCCAGTTCGCCCATCAGCGCGCTGACCTCCTCGCCCAGGCGCGCGGCGGCCGTGCGGCGGGCCTTGCTCAGTTCATCGGCCGCTTTCGCATAGCCGCGTTCCAGCCGTGCGCGATCGCCGGCGAGCCGCTCCAGCGCGTCGCCGGCGCCTTCCAGTTCGAGCAGCTCGGCCTGCAATGCGCCCAGCCGATCGTGCAATTCGGCGACGGGAAGGCGGTGGCGGCGCGCCAGTTCGTGAAGGCGGGTGAGTTGGGTATCGACGTCGGCATAGCGCTCCGGATCGAGGTCGACGTCCTGTGCGTAGCGCGAGAGGCCGTCGGAAGCTTCGCCCAGCTGTATCTCTGCGTTGTCCAGCAGTTCCAGCAGGGGCGCGAGGCGCGGGTCCAGGGCAGCCAGCTTGCCCAACTCCCCGTGCGCGCGGCCGAGCGCACGGCGCAACGCGAATTCGCTGTCGCCATCGAGCAGTTCCACCACGCCGGAGGCGCCTTCGGCCAGCCGGCCGGCATTGGCCAAGCGCTTGTGGCTGGCCTCGAGTTCGGACAATTCCGCAGCCGGCAACACCCAGCGTTCGAGCTCGCCGACCTCGTGGCGCAGCAGTTCGAGCCGTTGCTCGCGGTCACCGCCACCACTGAGCTTGCGGATGCGCGCGCCCAGCTCGCGCCACTGCGCGGCCAGCGTGCGCAACTGTCCCACCAGTTCCTCATTGCCGGCGTACGCATCAAGCAGATCGAGCTGGTGGCCGCGCGAGAGCAGCGCCTGGTGCTCATGCTGGCCATGGATTTCCACCAGCAGCGTGGCCAGTTCACCGAGTTGGCTGGCATTGGCCGGGCGGCCGTTGATCCACGCGCGCGAGCTGCCCTCGGCGCGGATCACGCGGCGAAGCTGGCAGGCACCTTCATCGTCCAGCTCCTCCCGTTCCAGCCAGGCGCGTGCTTCGGGCAGCGCGGCCAGGTCGAATTCGGCGATGAGTTCGGCGCGGTCGCAGCCCTCGCGCACCATGCCGCTGTCGGCGCGCGCGCCGGCCAGCAACATCAGCGCGTCGACCAGCAGCGACTTGCCGGCGCCCGTTTCACCGCTGACCACGGTGAGGCCCGGGCCGAAGGCGACTTCGGCTTCTTCGACGACGGCGAAATGGCGGACGTACAGGGAAGTGAGCATGGCGTGGAATTGTACGGGCAGAAAGTGGCGCGCGGGCGCGGCTACCGTCGCGACCGGCGTTCTTGCAAACTCGGCGGCGACACCTTATTTCTGTCCCGTCTCACCGTTTGTTACAGCGAATGACCCGACCCCACGACCTCGATGCCCGCGCCCGCCGCCTGCTGCGCACCCTGATCGCGCAGTACCTGGCCGATGGCGAGCCCGTCGGGTCGCGCACGCTGTCCCGATCGTCGGGGCTGGACGTCAGCCCGGCAACGATCCGCAACATCATGGCGGACCTCGAAGACGCAGGTCTGGTCGCCTCCCCGCACACGTCCGCCGGGCGCATACCCACGCCACGTGGCCTGCGCCTGTTCGTCGACAGCCTGATCGAGCTGCAGCCGCTGCCGCGCGAGGACATGGCGCGGCTCAAGCGTGAGTTGCCACCCGGACCCACGACCACCCGCGACCTGTTGGGCAACGTGTCCACGCTGCTTTCGGCGATGACCCACTTCGCCGGCGTGGTGACGGTGCCGCGCCAGGGTGACTTTCCCCTGCGCCATATCGATTTCGTGCCGCTGCCGGACGCACGCGTGCTGGTGATCCTGGTGTTCTCCGACAACCAGGTGCAGAACCGCATCGTGCAGCTGGCCAGGCCGCTGGACAGCCGCGAACTGGAACAGGCCGCCAACTACCTCAACACCCATTTTGCCGGTCTGCGCGTGGACGACATCCGCGCCCACCTTTTGCGCGAGCTGCGCGAGGCCGGGAGCGAGCTCAACCGCCTTGTCGCCAGCGCGACGGAACTCGCGGCGGCCTCTTTCGCGCCGCAAGGTGGCGGGGAGGACGTTCTGGTGAGCGGCCAGACCAACCTGATGGGTTACGCCGAGCTTGCCGACCTGGACCGTCTGCGCGAGCTGTTCGAGGCCTTCCAGAAGAAAAACGAATTGTTGCAACTGATGGAGGTGTGCGCCCGGGCCCCGGGCGTGCGCCTGTTTATCGGCGAGGAATCGGGCTTTGCCGCGCTGGACGGCTGCAGCGTGGTGACCGCCAGTTACGGCGTGCAGGGGCGGGTCCTGGGTGCGGTCGGCGTGATCGGGCCCACCCGCATGGCCTACGACCGGGTGATCCCGGTGGTGCAGGCAACTGCCGGATTGCTCAGCGACGCCTTGAATCGCGCCGCGACGTCCCTATAACCGCCCCCGGAGGGCGGGTTTCCCGCAGTTATCGGTGGCCGGCACGGAGGTGCCGGTCCAGACTTTTGTTTGGGAGTAATGCATGCAGAACAACGAGCAGACGCCGGACCAGGTGCAGGAATCCGGTTCGCCGGGAACGCAAGGATCCGATGCCCTGCAGGCGCGGGTCGCCGAGCTGGAGGCGAGCAACGCCGAGTTGCGCGAGTCCGTGCTGCGCGAGCACGCGGAGCTGGAAAACCAGCGCCGGCGCCTGCATCGCGACCTGGAACAGGCCCGCCGCTTCGCCAACGAAAAACTGTTGAACGAGTTGCTCCCGGTCTACGACAGCCTGGAACGCGGGCTGGCCATCGAGAGCAGTGACGCGGCCGCCGTGCGCGAAGGCCTGGCGCTGACCCTGAAAGCGTTGCTGAAGGTCGCCGAGACCCACGGACTGGTGCAGGTCGATCCGGTCGACCAACCCCTTGACCCGGAGCGCCACCATGCCGTGAGCATGGTCGAAGCGCCCGGCAAGGCGCCCGGCACCGTAGTCAACGTGTTGCAGAAGGGCTACGTGCTGAACGACCGGTTGCTTCGTCCCGCACTGGTCGCCGTGGCCAAGGACTGACGCATCGCTCGCTGAACACACAGGCGGCCCCGCGGCATTGAATCGCCGGGAGTGGGCCACCATCTGGAAAACCATCGCGGCCGCGGGGGCCGCCTAGAAAGCATTGGAGCTGAACACTATGGGCAAGATCATCGGCATCGACCTGGGTACCACCAATTCCTGCGTCGCCGTGATGGACGGCAGCACCGCGAAGGTGATCGAGAACGCCGAGGGCGATCGCACCACGCCTTCCATCGTCGCCTTCAGCAAGGACAACGAAGTCCTCGTGGGCGCGCCGGCCAAGCGCCAGAGCGTGACCAATCCGAAGAACACCTTTTATGCGGTCAAGCGCCTGATCGGCCGCAAGTTCACCGACGCCGAGGTCCAGAAGGACCTGCACATCGTGCCTTACGGCATCGTCGCGCACGAGAACGGCGACGCCTGGGTTGAGACGTCCGACGGCAAGAAGATGGCGCCGCAGGAAATCTCCGCCAAGGTCCTCATGAAGATGAAGAAGACCGCCGAGGACTATCTCGGCGAGCCGGTCACCGAAGCCGTCATCACGGTGCCTGCCTACTTCAACGACAGCCAGCGCCAGGCGACCAAGGACGCCGGCCGCATTGCGGGCCTGGAGGTCAAGCGCATCATCAACGAGCCGACCGCGGCCGCTTTGGCCTATGGCCTGGACAAGAAGGGCGGCGACCGCAAGATCGCGGTGTACGACCTGGGCGGCGGCACCTTCGACGTGTCGATCATCGAGATCGCGGAAGTCGACGGCGAGAAGCAGTTCGAGGTGCTGGCCACCAACGGCGACACCTTCCTTGGCGGCGAGGACTTCGACAAGCGCGTCATCGACTACTTGGTCGACGAATTCCAGAAGGACCAGGGCATCGACCTGCGCAAGGACCCGCTGGCGCTGCAGCGCCTGAAGGACGCGGCCGAGCGCGCCAAGATCGAGCTGTCCTCCGCGCACCAGACCGAGGTCAACCTGCCATACGTGACGGCCGACGCCTCCGGTCCGAAGCACCTGAACATCAAGCTGACGCGCGCCAAGTTGGAAGCGCTGGTGGAGGACCTGGTCAAGCGCACCATCGAGCCGTGTCGCATCGCGCTCAACGATGCCGGCCTGCGCGTGTCGGACGTCAACGAGGTGATCCTCGTCGGCGGCCAGACCCGCATGCCCAAGGTGCAGGAGTCGGTCAAGGACTTCTTCGGCAAGGAGCCCCGCAAGGACGTCAATCCGGACGAGGCCGTCGCCGTGGGCGCGGCAATCCAGGGTGGCGTGCTGGGCGGCTCGGTCAAGGACGTGCTGCTGCTGGACGTCACCCCGCTGTCGCTTGGCATCGAGACGATGGGCGGCGTGATGACCAAGCTGATCGAGAAGAACACGACCGTGCCGACCAAGGCGGCGCAGACCTTCTCGACCGCCGATGACAATCAGACTGCGGTGACCGTGCACGTGCTGCAGGGTGAGCGCGAGCGCGCCAGTGCGAACAAGTCGCTGGGCCGTTTCGACCTGTCCGGCATCGACCCGGCGCCGCGCGGCATGCCGCAGATCGAGGTCACCTTCGACATCGACGCCAACGGCATCCTGCACGTGTCTGCCAAGGACAAGAAGACGGGCAAGGAACAGAAGATCGAGATCAAGGCCGGCTCGGGCCTGTCCGAGGACGAGATCCAGCGGATGGTGGCCGACGCCGAGGCGAACAAGGAAGAGGACAAGAAGTTCCACGAGCTGGTCGCCACCCGCAACAAGGCCGACCAGTTGGTGCACGCCACCCGCAGCGCCCTGAAGGAGCATGGCGGCAAGGTCGGGGGCCAGATCGGTTCGATCGAAGAGGCGCTGTCGGAACTGGAAAAGGTCAAGGACGGCGACGACAAGGCGCAGATCGAAGCCAAGATGCAGAAGCTCGAGCAGGCCGCGCAGGCGCTCTATGCCGCGGCCCAGGGCGGCGGGGAGGCCGGTCCGCAGGCGGCGCCGGGCGGCGGTTCGGCCCAGCCCGACGATGTGGTCGATGCCGAGTTCACCGAGGTCAAGGACGAGAAGAAGTAATCGAAGGAAGTCGACGCCGCCGATCAGGCAGCCCGCGCCGGCTATCATGGCTGACGCGGGCTGCTTGTTGATCGGGCAGCCCCGCGGATCGGGGCAGGACAGAGCAGGGGTTTGGTTCAAGTCATGAATGCAGCAACGGGCAAGCGCGATTACTACGAGGTGCTCGGCGTCGAGCGCACCGTCACCGAAGTCGAGCTGAAGAAATCCTTCCGCCGCCTGGCGATGAAATACCACCCGGACCGCTGCCCGGACGATCCCACCGCGCAGGAGAAATTCAAGGAGGCCAAGGAGGCCTACGAAGTCCTGTCCGACGCCCAGAAACGCGCCATGTACGACCAGCACGGCCACGCCGCCTTCGAAGGCGGCATGGGCGGCCGTGGCGGCGGTTTCGGCGACATGGGCGACATCTTCGGAGACATCTTCGGCGACATCTTTGGAATGGGTGGCGGCGGTCGCGGCCGGCAACGTCGTGGCGCGGACCTGCGCTACGTGATGGAGCTGGACCTCGAGGAGGCGGTGTTCGGCGTCGGGAAGACGATCGAGATCCCGACCCAGGTCAACTGCCACCACTGCAACGGCTCGGGCTCGGCCGACGGCAAGACGACCCAGTGCAAGACCTGCCACGGCCACGGCCGCGTGCGCATGCAGAACGGCATCTTCTCGATCCAGCAGGCATGCCCGCATTGCGGTGGCAGCGGTCAGGCCATCGAAAAGCCCTGCAAGGCCTGCCGCGGCGAAGGGCTGCTTGAAGAAAAGCGCACCTTGTCCGTGCAGATCCCCGCTGGCGTGGACAACGGCGACCGCATCCGCCTCTCGGGGCAGGGCGAGGCCGGCCCGGCCGGTGCCGAAGCGGGTGACCTTTACGTGGATGTGCGCGTGCGCGAACACGCGATCTTCCAGCGCGAAGGCAACGACCTGCACTGCGAAGTGCCAATCCGGTTTGCCCAGGCCGCGCTGGGCGCCGAGCTCAAGGTACCCACGCTGGAAGGCGAAGTGGCGGTGTCGATCCCGCCGGAGACCCAGACTGGCCAGACCTTCCGCCTGCGCGGGCGAGGCGTGAAGTCCGTTCGTTCCGGCCGCGTCGGCGACCTGATCTGCCGCGTCATGGTGGAAACCCCGGTGCGCCTGACCCGCGAGCAACGTGAGTTGCTGGAGAAGCTCGAGGCGAGCTTCAGCGAAGGCGAGCCTGACGCACACACCCCGCGCGCCAAGAGCTGGGTCGATGGGGTCAAGGAATTCCTCTCCCGCGTCACTTCGTAAACCGATCTTGTTGGGCGCTACTCGCATCTGATCCCTCTCCCCGGGTAAGGGAGAGAGCAAAACAGTACGCATGCGCGCCTTAGCTCTCCCGGGTACGCTACGCGCTCCAGCATGCACGGACCCAAGCGATGACCCGACCGCTACGCCTCGCCATCAACGGCGCCAACGGCCGTATGGGACGGGCGTTGCTTGATCTGTTGCGCGACGACGCACGATTCGAGATCGCCGCGGCACTCATCGCTCCGGGCATGCCGCAAGTGGGGGAGCGTTCCTGGCATGACCGCGCCACGCCCTGTTTCCGCGCGGACTGGCCACCGGAAGCGCTCGACGCTGTGATCGACTTCAGCGGCCCGGGCGGGCTCGCCTCCGCGCTCGACTACTGCACCCGCCACGGGGTGGCGCTGGTCAGCGGCACCACCGGCATCGATGCCGCGCTGAAGGCCCGGCTGGTGGACGCGTCCTCGCAGATACCGCTGATGCACGCGAGCAACTTCAGCCTCGGCGTGGCGGTACTCACGCGTCTCCTTCGCCAGGCCGCCTCCGCACTGCCGGAGTGGGACCTGGAGATCGTCGAGGCACACCACAAGCGCAAGACGGACGCGCCCTCGGGCACCGCGATCTCGCTTGGAGAGGCGGCTGCCGCGGCGCGCGGTACCACGCTCGCGCGGGATGGCGTCACCGGCTCGCGCGAGGGGGCGCGGCGCGCCGGCAGCATCGGCTTCGCTGTGGTGCGTGGTGGCGACATCGTGGGGGAGCACACGGCGATGCTGATCGGCGCAGGTGAGCGTGTCCAACTGGGCCACCGTGCCACCGATCGCAGCATCTTCGCCCGCGGTGCGATCGAGGCGGCGCACTGGCTGCATGCCCAACCGCCGGCCGCCTACGACCTCCAGGCGATGCTGGCCGCGCGACTCGATGCGTAGGTGGCAGGCCGGGCCCGACCTGTCGCCGTGTATACGACTGTGTCCAGCGGCCGGATGCCCACACGGGACGGGCGTTGCTTGTCGCGTTCGCACCTTGCCCGTTACCATGGTCTTTATTGTCATTGGGGAGTAGCCATCCTCACCCGCGAAGGCCGTCCGCCTTCGTTCCCCGAGGAATCCGCGTCAACAGACTTGGAGCCAACGCTCCATGGCGTGGGTGGCAGCGCCGCCGTACATCGGCCAAGCGCGTGCCCGGCGAGACCTTTGGCCACGATGTGCTCGAACCCTTGCCGGGCGGGCCGCATCGTCGTGCCATTGGTTTTCCGCTCGCCCGGCCGGATTCGCGTTGATGCTTACTGCCTTGTGGTTCCTGCTTTCCGCCGGGGCGATCTATGCCGCCTGCGAGTACTTCGTCAACGGTATCGAATGGCTGGGCCGTAAGTTCAGGCTGGATGCCACCGCCACCGGGACCGTGCTTGCCGCCTTCGGCACCGCGCTGCCCGAGAGCGCCGTCACCTTCATCGCCGTGGTGTTCGGGCACACCCCCGAGCAGCGCGGCATCGGCGTCGGTGCGGCCCTGGGTGGACCGCTGGTGCTGGGCACCATCGCCTATGCGGTGGTTGGCATCGCCCTGTGGAGCAACCGGCACCGGTTGCGACGCCCCGACGCGGTGGTGAAGGTCGACCACGCGCGGCTTGCACGCGACCAGCGGTGGTTCCTTTCGATCTTCGTGGTCAAGTGCACGCTGGGTCTGGTCGCGTTCGCATTGAAGCCTTGGCTGGGCGTGTTGTTCATCGGCGCCTACGGCCTGTACGTATGGCGCGAGCTGAAAACCGGCGACATGGCGGCGGACGAGGAGGAACTCGAACCGCTGAAATTCCAGCCCCACGCCGACGACCCAGCGATGTGGCGCGTGGTCGCCCAGAGTGGACTTGCGCTGGTGGTGATCGCCATCGCCTCGCGCATATTCGTCACGCAGATCGAGGTGATCGGTCTGGCCTTTGGCTTGTCGGCGCACGTGGTGGCGCTGGTCCTGAGCCCGGTCGCGACCGAACTGCCCGAAACCGTCAACGCGCTGATCTGGGTCCGCCAGGGCAAGGAGCGGCTGGCGTTGGCGAACATTTCCGGGGCCATGATGATCCAGGCGACGATTCCAAGTTCGCTGGCCCTGTTCTTCACGCCATGGCTGTTCGACCTGCCACTGATCGTGGCCGGGGCGCTGACCACGGTGGCGGTGGGTTACCTGTGGTGGCTGTTTCAGCGCGGGCACGTCAACGCGCGCTGGCTGATGCCGGTGGGCCTGCTATACGGAGTGTTCGCCGCGTTCGTGGCCTGGCACCTGGCCTGACGATCAGTCCCGGTGCGCGGCGTTGCGGGCGCGTCGCGCGCCGAAGCGGCGATCCAGCGCGCCGACCAGTTTCTTGAATCCACGCGAGAACTTGCCGCGCCGTGTCTTGCGCAGCTTTTCTTCCTCGCTGGTCAGCCAGGCGACCTGGATGACCCGGCGCTCGCCCTCGAAGGGGAGGTGGCCGTGAAAAGAATTGTCGCAACGCTTGAATACGGCGAACTCTCCGTACAGGGGCGTCAATTCCGGTGCAACCAGATCGTCGATGTCGTCGATGCAGCGAAGGAAGCGCAGGCAGCCCTCGCTCGTGTCCGGCCACTGGTGGTTCAGATAGAGCAGGGCGGTGGCGACCTTGGACTTGCTGTCGGTATGGATGGTGCCGTGGCGCTTGTTGAGGTGGCGGCACAGCGTCACCAGCGTGGGGTATTGGGCCAGGTCCGCGATGCCTAGCCGTTCGCCGATCACGCTGGCGAAAGCCGGTGCGGTCAGGTCGGCCACCAGCGCGTTGATCGACGGGCCGCAATCGACCGGATCGTAGGGAAAGAAGCCCGCGCTGGTGTAGCGCGGGAAATCGCGTTCCAGATCGTTGCGGGCATCGTCCGGCAACTGGCCGTGGGCGATCAGGAACGGGAACGGGTCCTGCCGCACGTCGGTGTCGGGACGATCGAGGCGGGCGGGATCGAGCAGGACGGTGGCTTTCATGGACTGCTTCGTGGACCGGATAACAGCCAGTTTAGCGCGCGTCGACCACGCACAGAGGCCCGGTTGGATGCCTCGTTCACGCACCGCGCGGTGGACAGAATCGCCCCTCGCACCTATCATTGCGTCCCGCCCGAGACTTCTTCCGACCCAAGGTCCACAAGCCTGCTTACAGCGGCTTGCGGACTTTGCTGCACCTAAAGGCGGCCCCCAATGCCCACTCCCGCTCTGCTTGCCCTCGAAGATGGCAGCGTGTTCCACGGCCACGCCGTGGGCGCGACTGGCGAAACCGTCGGCGAGGTGGTTTTCAATACGGCGATGACGGGCTACCAGGAGATCCTTACCGATCCCTCCTATGCCCGCCAGATCGTCACCCTCACGTACCCGCACGTCGGCAACACCGGCGTGAATCCCGCCGATGCCGAGTCCACCCGCGTGCAGGCTGCCGGCCTGATCGTGCGCGACGTGCCGCGCCGGCCGAGCAACTGGCGCAGCACCGAAAGCCTGCCCGACTACCTGGCGCGCCAGAACATCGTGGCGATCGCCGGTATCGACACGCGTCGCCTGACCCGCATCCTGCGCGACAAGGGCGCGCTGAACGGCTGCATCCTGGCTGGCGAAGGCGTCGACGCCGAGACCGCGCTGGCAAAGGCGCGCGCCTTTCCTGGCCTGAATGGCATGGACCTGGCCAAGGTAGTCAGCGTGCGCGAGCCCTACCACTGGACCGAGGGCGTGTACGACCTTGACCGCGCGACGTTCACCGCGCCGGGCCCCCGTTACAAGGTCGTTGCCTACGACTACGGCACCAAGCTCAACATCCTGAGGCTGCTGGCCAGCCACGGCTGCGACATCACGGTCGTGCCGGCGCAGACGCCCGCCGCCGATGTGCTCGCGATGAAGCCCGATGGCGTTTTCCTGTCCAACGGCCCGGGCGACCCGGCCGCGTGCGACTACGCCATCGCGGCGACGAAGGCTTTCCTGGACGCGAAGATTCCGCTGTTCGGCATCTGCCTGGGCCACCAGTTGATGGGCCTGGCGCTCGGCGCGAATACCATCAAGATGAAGTTCGGCCACCATGGCGCCAACCATCCGGTGAAGGACCATGACGACGGTCGCGTGCTGATCACCAGCCAGAACCACGGTTTCGCGGTGGATCCGGCGACGCTGCCGGCCAACGTCCGCGTCACCCACACCTCGTTGTTCGACGGCTCGCTGCAGGGCTTCGCGCTCACCGACCGCCCGGCGTTCTGCTTCCAGGGCCACCCCGAAGCGGCGCCCGGCCCACATGACGTCGGCTATCTCTTTGCGCGCTTCGCGCAGCTCATGCAGGAGGCCCGCTAATGCCCAAGCGCACCGACATCAAGAGCGTGCTGATCATCGGCGCCGGTCCCATCGTCATCGGGCAAGCATGCGAGTTCGACTACTCCGGCGCGCAGGCGTGCAAGGCGCTTCGGGAAGAGGGTTACCGGGTGATCCTGGTGAACTCCAACCCGGCCACGATCATGACCGACCCGGAGATGGCCGACGCGGTCTACATCGAGCCGATCAACTGGCAGACGGTCGAGCGGATCATCGCCAAGGAAAAGCCCGACGCGGTGCTGCCCACCATGGGCGGCCAGACGGCGCTCAACTGCGCACTGGACCTGGCCGACAACGGGGTTCTGGAAAAGCACGGCGTGGAGCTGATCGGCGCCTCGCGCGATGCGATCCGCATGGCCGAGGACCGCGAGCTGTTCAAGCAGGCCATGGCCGACATCGGCCTGGACTGCCCTAAGGCGGAAGTGGCCAGGAGCTACGAGCAGGCGGTCGATATCCAGACCCGGGTCGGCTTCCCGACCATCATCCGGCCGAGCTTCACGCTGGGCGGTTCCGGCGGCGGCATCGCCTACAACGTCGAGGAGTTCGAGGAGATCGTCAAGCGCGGCCTCGATCTCTCGCCCGTGCACGAGGTCCTGGTCGAGGAATCGGTGCTCGGCTGGAAGGAATTCGAGATGGAAGTGGTCCGCGACCGCGCGGACAACTGCATCATCGTCTGCTCGATCGAGAACCTCGATCCGATGGGCGTGCACACCGGTGACTCGATCACCGTGGCGCCGGCGCAGACGCTCACCGACAAGGAATACCAGCGCCTGCGCGACGCCAGCCTGGCCGTGCTGCGCAAGATCGGCGTCGATACCGGCGGCTCCAACGTGCAGTTCGGCATCAATGCCGAGAACGGCCGCGTGGTGGTGATCGAGATGAACCCGCGCGTGTCGCGCTCCTCGGCGCTGGCTTCCAAGGCGACCGGCTTCCCGATCGCCAAGGTCGCGGCGAAGCTCGCCGTGGGCTACACGCTGGACGAGCTGAAGAACGACATCACCGGTGGCCTGACTCCGGCCTCGTTCGAGCCGACCATCGATTACGTCGTCACCAAGATCCCGCGCTTCGCGTTCGAGAAGTTCCCTTCGGCCGATGCGCGCCTGACCACCCAGATGAAGTCGGTGGGCGAGGTGATGGCGATGGGCCGCACCTTCCACGAGTCACTGCAAAAGGCGCTGCGCGGCCTGGAGATCGGCAAGACGGGTCTCAATCCGACGGGCCTGGACCTGGCCAGCGCCGAGGGACAGGCCAGGGTCCGGCGCGAGCTGCGTGAGCCGCGGCCCGAGCGCGTGTTCTACGTGGCGGACGCATTCCGTGCCGGTCTCTCCCTGGAAGAGATCTTCGACTGCAGCCGCATCGATCCGTGGTTCCTTGCCGCCTTCGAGGACATCGTCCTGACGGAGAAGGAGGTCAGGGTCCAGGGCATGACCGCACTGAACGCGCCGCGCATGCGTGAACTGAAGCGCATGGGCTTCGCCGACGCTCGCATCGCCCAGCTGCTGAACACCGACGAGGCAGCCGTGCGCCACTTGCGCCACACGCTGGGCGTGCGCCCGGTGTACAAGCGCGTGGATTCCTGCGCGGCGGAATTCGCGACCAGCACGGCCTACATGTACTCGACCTACGAGGAAGAGTGCGAGGCCAATCCGACCGACCGCGAGAAGATCGTGGTGCTCGGCGGAGGCCCGAACCGCATCGGCCAGGGCATCGAGTTCGACTACTGCTGCGTGCATGCAGCGCTGGCACTGCGCGAAGACGGGTTCGAGACCATCATGGTCAACTGCAACCCGGAAACCGTTTCGACCGATTACGACACCTCCGACCGCCTGTACTTCGAGCCGTTGACGCTCGAGGACGTGCTGGAGATCGTCGATCTGGAGAAGCCCAGGGGCGTGATCGTGCAGTACGGCGGCCAGACGCCGCTCAAGCTCGCACGCGCACTGGAGGCTGCCGGCGTGCCGGTGATCGGTACCTCGCCCGACTCGATCGATCTGGCCGAGGACCGCGAGCGCTTCCAGCAGATGATCCACAAGCTGGGGCTGCGCCAGCCGCCCAACCGTACCGCCCGCAATGCCGACGAAGCGTTGGCGCTCGCGCGCGAGATCGGTTACCCGATGGTGGTGCGCCCGAGCTACGTGCTCGGCGGCCGCGCAATGGAAGTGGTCTACGACGACGCCGACCTCGCCCGCTACATCCGTGAAGCGGTGCAGGTGTCCAACGATTCGCCGGTGCTGTTGGACCGCTTCCTCGACCATGCGGTCGAAGTGGACGTGGACATCATCGCCGACGCCGAGGGCAACGTGCTGGTCGGCGGCATCATGGAACACATCGAGGAGGCCGGCGTGCATTCGGGCGACTCGTCCTGCTCGCTGCCGCCGTACTCGCTTTCGACCGAGATCCAGGACGAACTGCGCCGCCAGGCTGCCGCGATGGCCAGGGAGTTGAAGGTCATCGGCCTGATGAATACCCAGTTCGCGATCCAGGGTGACACGGTCTTCATCCTGGAAGTGAACCCGCGCGCCTCGCGCACGGTGCCGTTCGTTTCGAAGGCGACCGGCATGCCGCTGGCCAAGATTGCCGCGCGTTGCATGGCCGGCCGCACGCTGGCCAGCCAGGGCGCCACGAGGGAGATCATCCCTGATTATTTCTCGGTCAAGGAGGCGATCTTCCCGTTCCTGAAGTTCCAGAACGTCGATCCCATTCTCGGCCCGGAGATGCGTTCGACCGGCGAGGTGATGGGCGTTGGCCGTCAGTTCGGCGCGGCCTTCGCGCGTGGGCATGAGGCAGCGGGCATCCGCTCGCCGAACACGGGCAAGATCTTCCTGTCGGTGCGCGACGCGGACAAGGAGCGGCTGCTGCCGGTGGCCAGGGAAGTGCTGGCGCGTGGTTTCAGCCTGGTCGCCACCGGCGGCACCGCTGCCTTCCTCACCGAACACGGCGTGCCATGCGAGCGCATCAACAAGGTGCTCGAGGGGCGGCCGCACATCGTCGACCTGATCAAGAACGGCGAGATCGTCTATATCGTCAACACGACCGAGGGCAAGCAGGCGATCGCCGATTCGTTCTCGATCCGGCGCGAGGCCCTGCAGCACCGGGTCACCTACTCGACCACCGTGGCAGGCGCGCGTGCGCTCGTCCACTCGCTGGATTTCCATGGCGAGGCGGACGTGCACAGCCTGCAGGAATTGCACAAGGAGCTGAACGCATGAGTCGCGCCCCCATGACCAAGGCCGGTTCGGAGCGCCTGCGCGGCGAGCTGGATCGCCTCAAGTCGGTCGAGCGCCCGCGGATCATCGCGGCAATCGCCGAGGCCCGCGCCCACGGCGACCTGAAGGAAAACGCCGAATACCACGCTGCACGCGAGCAGCAGAGTTTCGTCGAGGGAAGGATCGGCGAGCTGGAAGCGGCGCTGTCGACCGCCGATGTCATCGACGTGTCCAGGCTGGGCGCCGGCAGCAAGGTGGTGTTCGGTGCAACCGTGGATCTGGAGGACGAGGACTCCGGCGAGCCGGTGACCTACCAGATCGTGGGCGACCTGGAAGCGGACATCAAACAGCGGCTGATCGCCGTGTCCTCGCCGATCGCCCGCGCGCTGATCGGCAAGAGCGAAGGCGACAGCTTCGAGTTCAAGGCGCCCAACGGCGTCAAGCACTACGAAATCACCGGCGTGCGCTACGAGTAACCGCCGTCGAGGGCAGGTGGGCTTTGCCCACCTTGCCGTGCGGGTCCGGTGGGGCGAGCCGGAAACGCAGGCAACAAAAAAGGCCGCATGGAGCGGCCTTTTTTCGTCCAACCCGGAAAGCTTAGCGCTGGCGCGCCTTGAAACGCGGGTTGCTCTTGCAGATCACGAAGACCTTGCCACGACGGCGCACGACCTTGCAGTCACGATGCCGCTGCTTGGCGGACTTCAAAGAGGAAAGCACCTTCACGGCAGGCTCCTGGAAACCAAATCGGGGAAATTCAAGCCGCCAAGTTTAGCCGGTTCCATTGGCGCTCACAAGTCCGCATCTTCAACACCCTTGACGATCTGCAGGAACTTGGCCAGCACCGGGGAAGGGTTGTCCTTGCGGCTGGCGACGGCCAACAGCAGGTAGGCGTCCGGATCCTCCAGCGAAACGTAGCTGACGCCACCCAACTGCACTGCGCGCATGCTGGCCGGAACCAGCGCCAGCCCGATGCCAGCTGCGACCAGGGCCAGCAAGCCATTGATCTGCTGCGCCTGCTGGCCGATCAGCGGATGAAAGCCCGCCTTGCCCGCCAGCTGTACCAACCGGTCATACAGCGTCGCGGCCAGTTCACGGGGCTGGCTGACGAACACTTCGTTTGACAGCGCGCCAAACTGCACGCTGTCCTGTCCGGACAGCGGGTGGCCGCTGGGCACGGCCAGCACCAGCGCTTCGTAGTCGATCACGTCGATCCGCAGCATGCGGGCATCGGACTCGTGGCGGGGTTCATCGCGCACGAAACCCACGTCGATCTGGCCGGCGCGCAGCGCGGTGAACTGCGGTTCGCTGTACATCTCCTGCAACTGCATCCGCACTTTCGGCACGTGCTGGCGAAAGCGCAGCAGGGTCTGCGGGAGCGCGCGATGAAAGGTGACCGAGATCGTATAGGCCAGGCGCAGCACGCCGCTGAAGCCGGCCGCCGCATCGCTGACGTTGGCACGCGCCTGCTCAGCCTGGATGAGGATCTGCCGCGCCTGCTCCAACAAGATGCGCCCGGGCTCGGTCAGCGCCACGTTGCGCTTGTCGCGATCGAACAGGCGCGTGCCCAGATCCTGCTCCAGTGCCTGGATCTGCTGCGACAGCGGCGGTTGGGAAATGTGCAGGCGTTGGGCGGCCCGGGTGAAGCTCAGCTCCTCGGCCACGGCGACGAAATAGCGGAGCTGGCGGAAGTCGAACATAGTCGATTCGCGAATAAATCGGGCTGCAAATATATATTGGATGGGCGTTTGTGACGAGGGTATCGTTTGCCTCGTCCCGCCACCTTCCCCCTCCCCCCAGGTGGCGGTGACCCTCGCTCCGCAGCGACGCTATCCCCGCGGTACCGGCCTCCTCCCCCAGAGCCGCTACCGACGCGTCGTTCGCGGAGCGCTTTCTTTTTGGTTCCCGCGAAACCTCGCGGAACCTCCCTTGCCCTTGACGTCCGCCTGCCCATGCAGGAGCCCGCTTGCCGGTAACGTTTCTGCTCTAGCCCGCAGGGCGCAGTGAGCCGCTCCTACAGCATCGCCGCCAGTCGCGTGCCTTGGGCAATCGCCCGCTTCGCATCGAGTTCGGCAGCCACGTCCGCGCCGCCAATGACGTGCGGCGTCAAGCCAGCCTGGCGCAGGGCGTCGGCCAGGCCTCGGGCCGGCTCCTGGCCGGCGCAGATCACCACATGGTCGACCGGCAGGACTTGCGGCTGCCCTTCGAGCAGGATGTGCAGCCCTTCGTCGTCGAAGCGCTGGTATTGCACGCTGCCCAGCATGCGCACCTGATGGGCTTTGAGCGTGGCTCGATGCACCCAGCCCGTGGTTTTGTTGAGGCGGGCGCCGGGGCGGCCTTCGCTTCGCTGCAACAGCCAGACCTGCCGCGAGGGAGGCTCGGGTGCGGGAGGTACCAGGCCGCCGCGCGCGGTGAGCGTGCGGTCCACACCCCATGCCTCCGCCCAGCGGACCGGATCCAGCGAGGGGGAGGGCGATTGTTCGGCCAGGAATTCGGCCACGTCAAAGCCGATCCCGCCAGCGCCGATGATCGCGACACGCGAACCGACGGGGTGATCGTGCGCGAGTACGTCCAGGTAGCCCAGTACGCGCGGGTCGTCGCTGCCTGGGAAATGCACCTGCCGCGGCAGTACGCCTGTCGCCACCACGATTTCGTTGAAGCCGCTCAGCGCCGCCACGTCCGCCCGACTTCCAAGCTGCAGATGTACGCCCAATTCCGCCATGCGGTGGCGGTAATAGCGCAGCGTCTCGTGAAACTCTTCCTTGCCGGGAATGCGCTTGGCGTAGTTGAACTGCCCGCCGATGTCGGCCGCCTGTTCGAACAGCGTCACCGCATGCCCGCGTTCGGCCAGTGTGGTCGCGCAGGCCAGTCCCGCCGGGCCGGCTCCGACTACGGCGATGCGTTTGGGCTGCGCGGCCAGTCCGATGACGAGTTCCGTTTCGTGGCAGGCACGTGGATTGACCAGGCAACTGGCGCGCTTGTTCTGGAATACATGGTCCAGGCAGGCCTGGTTGCAGGCGATGCAGGTATTGATGGCCGCCCCGCGGCCGGAACGCGCCTTTGTCGCCCAGTTCGGGTCGGCCAGGAGCGGGCGGGCCATCGACACCATGTCCGCCTCGCCCGTGACCAGTACGCGCTCGGCCACCTCGGGCATGTTGATGCGGTTGGTGGCTACCAGCGGAAGCCCAATCTCGCGTTTGAGCCGCTGGGTGACCCAGGCGAAGGCTGCACGCGGCACCGAAGTGACGATCGTCGGCACGCGCGCCTCGTGCCAACCGATGCCGGTGTTGATGATGCTGGCACCAGCCGCCTCGATGGCCTTGGCCAGCATCACGATCTCGTCCCAGGATTGGCCGCCCTCGACCAGCTCCAGCATCGATAGCCGATAGATGATGATGAAGTCGCGCCCGACCGCCTCGCGCGTGCGTCGCACGATCTCGACCGGAAAGCGCATGCGCCGGGTGACGTCGCCGCCCCAGGCATCCTCTCGCTGGTTGGTGCGCGCGGCCAGGAACTGGTTGATGAGGTAGCCCTCAGAGCCCATCACCTCCACGCCGTCGTAGCCGGCTTCGCGGGCGAGCCGCGCGCAGCGCACGAAATCGTCGATGGTGCGCTCGATGCCGCGGGCGGACAGAGCGCGCGGCGTGAATGGCGTGATCGGCGACTTGATCTTCGAGGGCGCTACCGACAGCGGGTGATAGCCGTACCTGCCCGCATGCAGGATCTGCAGGCAGATGTGGCCTCCCTCGGCGTGCACCGCTCGGGTGAGCTTGCGGTGTCGCCCCACGTGCCAGGGCATCGACAGGCGTCCACCGAACGGTTTGAGCCAGCCCTCGATACTGGGCGCGATACCGCCGGTCACCATCAGGCCCACGCCGCCCCGCGCGCGCTCGGCGAAATAGGCCGCCAGCTTGTCGTAGTCTGCCGCGCGGTCTTCCAGCCCCGTATGCATCGAGCCCATCAGGATGCGATTGGGAAGGGTGACATGACCCAGGTCCAAGGGGGCGAACAAGTGCGGGTAATGCATGCCGGCGTCCATTCAAACGATCGTATGAATGTGCCGGGTGGGCGTAATGAAAGCAAGCTGTCTCACGCTGTGCGTGAGGAAATGGGAAAGTTTCAGCACACCATTTCGTACCTCGGGGGCGAGGTTGGAATGGATGGGGAACCCGATGCGACCTGAGATGGCCTCGAGCGACGACAGGCTCAGGCGAGGAGCTGGCGCACCAGCGCGACGTAGCGGCGCATCGCTTCTTCCTGCGGCATGCCGGACAGTTGTGCCCATGCCTCGTGCTTGGCCGTGCCGACGAAATCGAAAAAGCCGGGGGGGTGGGCCTGGATGTCGCCCAGGGAGCCTTGCTTGTACAGGGCGTACAACCTGAGCAGAGTGTCGTTGTCGGGTCGGGCGCCGAGTCGTTTGACGTCCTCGGCGGCTTGTTCGAACTCGCGGCGAAGATTGGTCATGGCAGAGGGCGCTGCAACGGCGGTGCGCGGCTAGATAGCACGCGCCTCGGGGGTGGTCAACGCGCTACCATCGCGTTTTTGCAGATCCCAGGGAGCCCCATGAGCCGCACGCAGCCGGTCCCAGTCCTCACCATCGACGGGCCGTCCGGGTCGGGCAAGGGCACCATCAGTCGGCTGGTCGCCGAGCAACTGGGCTGGCGCCTGCTCGACTCGGGCGCGCTCTACCGGGCGGTCGGCTACGCGGCGGGAGCCGAGGGGCTGGACCTGTCCGACGCCGATGCGGTGACCCGCTGTGCCCAGACGACCAAGATCCGTTTCCAGGCAGCCGCCGATGGCGGCGATACGCGGGTGATCGTCAATGGTCACGACGCCACCGACGAACTGCGTACGGAAACCGCGGGCGCTGCAGCCTCGGCGATCGCCTCGATCCCATCGGTACGGCAAGCCCTGGTCGACCTGCAGCTGGGTTTCCGCAAGAGCCCGGGCCTGGTCGCCGACGGACGCGACATGGGCACGGTGATCTTCCCGGACGCGTCCTTCAAGGTCTTCCTCACTGCCAGCGCCGCCGAACGGGCGAAAAGGCGCTATAAGCAGTTGAAGGAAAAGGGACTGAACGTTACACTTGCATCCCTTCAGCGCGAGATCGAGGCGCGTGACGAACGCGATGCGTCGCGTA
The DNA here is from genome assembly GCF_051900395.1 of Frateuria sp. GZRe14. Taxonomy (NCBI): domain Bacteria; kingdom Pseudomonadati; phylum Pseudomonadota; class Gammaproteobacteria; order Lysobacterales; family Rhodanobacteraceae; genus Frateuria; species Frateuria sp. GZRe14. The sequence continues at coordinate 1,670,542 of NZ_JBHZGJ010000001.1, forward strand.
CGGTCGCCCCGCTTCGCCCGGCCGAGGATGCGGTTCTGGTGGATACCACCGGCATGCCCATCGAGGTCGTCGTCGCGAAAGTTTTTGCCGTGGTGCAGCCCCGATAAGGCTGCACGCGGCTTTAGGCGCCTCCGCCGCGGCGGGGGTTTTGGTCAACGGTGCCGACAGGGCGGTCCGTCACAGGGCGCGTTTTCTGCGACACCCACAACCGGTGGGCCGGTTAGCCCGTGCGCAATTGATCCGACGGCGCGCACAAGGGGCTTTGGGCCTTTTCCCATTTCTGGAATCAACATGACTGAAAGTTTTGCCGAGCTGTTTGAACAGAGCCAGCAGGCCATCGCCAAGCTGAAGCCGGGTGCCATCGTCACCGGCATCGTTGTGGAAATCCGCAACGACGTCGTCGTGATCAACGCCGGCCTCAAGAGCGAAGGCATCGTCCCGATCGAGCAGTTCCGCGACGAAGAGGGCACGCTGGAAGTGCAGGTAGGCGATGAGGTGAAGGTTGCCCTCGACGCCCTGGAAGACGGCTTCGGCGAGACCAAGCTCTCCCGCGAGAAGGCCAAGCGTTCGATGGTGTGGGACGACCTCGAGCAGGCTTTCGACAAGGAAGAGACCATCACCGGCAAGATTTCCGGCAAGGTCAAGGGCGGCTTCACCGTCGACATCAAGGACGTCCGCGCGTTCCTGCCGGGCTCGCTGGTCGACGTGCGTCCGGTCCGTGACCCGGTGTACCTCGAGGGCAAGGACCTCGAGTTCAAGATCATCAAGCTGGATCGCAAGCGCAACAACGTGGTCGTCAGCCGCCGCGCCGTCGTCGAGACCGAGTTCTCCGAGGAGCGCGAGAAGCTGCTGGAGCGCCTGACCGAGGGCGCGGTGGTCAAGGGTACGGTCAAGAACCTCACCGACTACGGCGCGTTCGTGGACCTGGGCGGCATCGACGGCCTGCTGCACATCACCGACATGGCGTGGAAGCGCGTGCGCCATCCGTCCGAAGTGGTCAACGTCGGCGACGAGCTGGACGTGCGCGTGCTCAAGTACGACCGCGAGCGCAACCGCGTCTCGCTGGGCCTCAAGCAGCTGGGCGACGATCCGTGGGTCGCGATTTCGCGTCGCTACCCGGTCGGCAGTCGCATCTTCGGCAAGGTCTCCAACGTCACCGATTACGGTTGCTTCGTCGAGATCGAGCCGGGCGTCGAGGGTCTGGTCCACGTGTCCGAGATGGACTGGACCAACAAGAACGTCAACCCGGCCAAGGTCGTGCAGGTCGGTGACGAGACCGAAGTGATGGTGCTGGACGTGGATGAAGAGCGTCGCCGCATCTCGCTGGGCATCAAGCAGACCCGTTCCAACCCGTGGGAAGCCTTTGCCGCCATGCACAAGAAGGGCGACAAGGTGTCCGGCCAGATCAAGTCGATCACCGACTTCGGCATCTTCATCGGCCTGGACGGCGGCATCGATGGCCTGGTCCACCTGTCGGACATCTCCTGGCAGGCGTCGGGCGAGGACCTCGTGCGCAACTTCAAGAAGGGCGACGAGATCGAGGCGGTGGTGCTGGCGGTCGATCCGGAGCGCGAGCGCATCTCTCTCGGCATCAAGCAGATGGAGCAGGATCCGTTCGGCCAGTTCATGGCCAACAATCCGCGCGGCACGATCGTCAACGGCACCGTGAAGGAAGTGGACGCCAAGGGTGCGGTGATCGACCTGGGCGAGGGCGTGGAGGGTTACCTGCGCGCCAACGACATCGCCAAGGAGCGCATCGACGACGCCACCCAGCACCTGAAGGTGGGCGACAAGGTCGAAGCCAAGTTCACCGGCATGGACCGCAAGGGCCGCCAGCTGGCGCTCTCGATCCGCGCCAAGGACGAGGAAGACCTGCACGATGCGATGGCCGAGTATGGCTCCGCGGCCGGCGGCACCACCAAGCTGGGCGCGCTGCTCAAGGAGCAGCTCAACAAGTCCGAGTAATTCCTTTAGGATTACAATGACTTGAGTACGAAGCGGGGCGGCACCTAGCCGCCCCGCCGTTTAACGTCACGGACATTGGGGACCCATGACCAAATCCGAACTGATCGAGGCGCTGGCCAGGCGCCAGACCCATCTCGCGTTCAGCGACGTGGAGCTTGCGGTCAAGAGCGTGATCGAGCAGATGAGCCACGCCCTGGCACAGGGCGAGCGCATCGAGGTCCGCGGCTTTGGCAGCTTCGCGCTGCATTACCGGCCGCCACGGATGGGGCGCAACCCCAAGACCGGCGACGCGGTGGCCCTGCCGGGCAAGCACGTGCCGCATTTCAAGCCGGGCAAGGAACTGCGTGAACGCGTGAATCTGTCGCTGCAGGCCGAAGCCGAACTGGCCTGATTCGACAAGCGGACATCGTCTGGAGGCAGGCGGCGCAAGCCGATCCTGCCTTTTTTGTTCTCATGCGTGACTGGTCGATTCTTTTCACAGGTGGCGGACCGAGGGCGGGTTACCCCATTCCGCATTACGGGCCCGATCCCCATCCACGCCTCCCTGAAGGGATGGTCCGTGCCAGTTCAAGCGGATTCCGGTAAAGTCGCGCGATGCGATTGATTGCCTTACTCATCCTGGCGCTTTTCGTCGTCATCGGCGTGGTCGTCGGCGCGCTCAACGCCGATCCGGTGAGCTACGACCTGGCCTTTTTCAGGGTGACCCTGCCCAAGGGAGCCGGATTGCTGGTCGCATTGCTGATCGGCTGGCTGCTGGGCGGTCTTACCGCCTGGCTGGGCATGAGCCTGCGCCATCGGCGCGTGCTGCGTCGCGCGCGGCCGTCCAGCGGGAAGACGCCGGCCCGCGCATGAACGTCCTCTACGTGCTGGTTTTGCTGGTGCCTGCCGCGTTCGCCAGCGGCTGGTTTGCGGCCCGCCGGGCAGCGGTCCATCGCTCGGGCATGCGGGTCAGTGAGCTTTCGTCCGATTACTTCCGCGGCCTCAACTACCTGCTCAACGAAGAGCAGGACAAGGCAATCGAGGTCTTCCTCAAGCTCGCCGAATACAACCGCGACACCGTGGAAACCCATCTTGCGTTGGGCAACCTGTTCCGTCGGCGCGGCGAAGTCGATCGCGCCATCCGCCTGCATCAGCACCTGGTTTCGCGACCGGGCCTGACCGAGGCGATGAAGACGGTCGCGCTGCTGGAACTGGGCGAAGACTATATGCGAGCCGGCCTGCTCGATCGCGCCGAGGCGCTGTTCTCCGATCTGGTCGCCATGAACGCCCACGCACCGTCGGCGCTGCGGCATCTCGTGGCCATCTATCAGCACGAGCGCGACTGGCACAAGGCGATCGACCACGCGCGCCGGCTCGAGACGATGACCGGTGATGACGAATCGCCCATGATCGCCCAGTTCTATTGCGAACTGGCCGAGCAGGCCCGCCAGCATGGCGCAAGGTCGGAAGCGCGCGACTACCTGCGCCAGGCGTTCGGGTGCCAGGCCGATTGCGTGCGCGCCTTCATGCTTACCGGCCGTCTGCATGCCGAAGCTGGTGAGCACGCCGAAGCCGTGGAGGCCTACGAGGCAGCCGTCGGCGCGGACATCGCGTTCGTGCCGGAAATCCTCCCGCCGCTGCTCAACAGCTACGCACGCACCGGGCAGATGGAGCGTGCCGAGCATTTCCTGCGTGACATCCTCGCCCGCTACAACGGCATCTCGCCGGTGCTGGCGTTGACCAAGCTCTATAACCAGCGCGATGGCGAACGGGCCGGCATCGAGTTCCTGACGTCGCAGCTGCGCCAGCGCCCCTCGGTGCGCGGGTTGATGGCGTTGATCGATGCGACCATGGACAAGATCGAAGGCGAGGCGCGCGAGAATTTCCTGATCCTGCGCGACCTCACGCGCAAGCTGCTCGAGGGCCAGGCGATGTATCGCTGCAGCCGGTGCGGCTTCGGCGCCAAGGCCCATCACTGGCAATGTCCCAGCTGCAAGGGCTGGAGCACCATCCGCCCGATCCACGGCGTCGCCAACGAGTGATCCGTCCCGAACTCACCATCGTGCTGGGATGGAGCCTGGTCGCGCTGGTCATCGCGACGGTGGCGGTCCGTGGCGCAATCGCTTATGCGCACCGGCGTGGAATGCTGGACCAGCCCGGCCAGCGCCGTTCGCACACGCTGCCGACACCGCGCGGCGGCGGCATCGGCATCGTGCTGGCCTGCCTGGTCGCGATGCCCGGTGCGTTGCTGAGCTTGGCCGGTGCCTGGTCGGCGTTGACGATCGCCAGTCTGGCGCTGGCCTTGTTGTTGGTCGCAGCGATTGGATGGTGGGACGACCATCGGCCGCTGCGGCAATGGCCGAGACTGGGCGTTCAGCTACTCGCGACCGCGCTTTTCAGCGCGGCACTGATCGCGAGCGCAGGTCTTGCCTGGGTCTGGTTGCCGCTGCTGGTGCTCGCCGGCGGCTGGAGTATCAACCTGCACAACTTCATGGACGGCATCGACGCGTTGCTGGCGCAGCAGGGCATCTTCGTGGCGGCAGGGCTTGGCTGCCTCGCCGCGAGCGTGGCCCAGCCTGCGCTGATGGGGGCAAGCTTCGTCGTGGCATCGGCCTGTCTCGGCTTCTGGCTCTACAACCGGCCGCCGGCCCGGATCTTCATGGGCGACGTGGGAAGTGGCAGCGTGGGCCTGCTGCTGTTCGCACTGGCGGCCATGCTCTGGCGGGTTGAACCGGCGCTGCTTTGGCCGGCACTCATCCTCGTGTCCGGTTTCGTTGCCGATGCCAGCTTGACGTTGCTGAACCGCTTCCTACGCGGCAGGCGCTGGTATGCTCCGCATCGCGAGCATCTCTACCAGTGGCTGGTACGATCCGGCCGCACGCATGCGCGCGCTACCGCGTGGTACCTGGGTTGGAATCTGCTCGTCGCCGCGCCTGCGGCGGTTGTCGCGAGGCAACTCCCGGCCATGGCATTGCCCGCCTGTGCCGCCGTCTATACGGTGGCCGGCGCAACATGGATCGTTACCAAGCGCCGCTGTCTGCGACGTGCACCATTGAAGGACCGTCATGTCGCCACGTAAATGGATCGCTCTCATCCACCCGCGGATCGCCGTCGTCGCGCACGACCTGGCGATGGCCGGATTCGCCTGGTGGATCGCCAAGGCACTGCGCTATGCCACGGTGCAGGGCCAGGATGGCAGCTTCGACGCCCTCGAATTCCCCATCGTGCTGGCGATGCAGGGACTGATGTTCACCTGGACCGGCCTCTACAAGGGCGTCTGGCGCTTCGCCAGCCTGCCGGATCTCTGGAACATCCTGAAGGCGGCTATCTTCGGCACGCTGGCCATCGGCCTGGCGCTGTTCCTCTATGAGCGCATGGAGGGCGTACCCCGCTCGGTCCTGCTGCTGTACCCAGTCGCCTTGACCCTGCTGCTGGGCCTGCCGCGCCTGGCTTACCGGTTCTGGAAGGACAGCCGGCTGGACCTTTTCAGCACGCGCTCCTCCAAGCGGGTGCTCATCGTGGGCGCCGATCGCGCGGGCGAGGCGCTCTCACGCGACCTGCGCCATGACGGTCGCTTCAGCGTGATCGGCTTCGTCGACGACAAGGCCAGCCTGCGCGGCGCCTCGATCAATGGCCATCCGGTGCTGGGGTGCATCGACCAGCTGCCGGAACTGGCCCGCGAGGCGGCGGTGGAGATGCTGCTCATCGCGCTGCCGGGCGCCACGACCGGCCAGATGCGCCGGGTGGTGGAATTGTGCGACCAGACCGGCTTGCCGTACCGCACCGTACCGCGGCTCGAGGATGTGGTTGCCGGCCGCGCGCAATTCAACGAGATCAAGGAAGTGGCGATCGAGGACCTGTTGGGCCGCGACGCGGTCGAGCTGGACTGGACCGCCATCCGCGAGACGCTGACAGGCCGCCGGGTACTGATCACCGGCGGCGGCGGTTCGATCGGTTCGGAACTTTGCCGCCAGGTCGCGCGGCTCGGTGCACAGTCGCTGATCATCGTCGAGCAGAGCGAATACAACCTCTATCGCATCGGCAAGGAACTGCGCAGCGACTATCCCGAACTGCTGCTCGAATGCGTGCTGTGCGACTGCGGCGACCGCATCGCCTTGCAGAAGACTTTCGCCGAGACCAAGCCGCAGGTGGTATTCCATGCGGCCGCCTACAAGCATGTTCCGATGCTGCAGAAGCAACTGCGGGCGGCCTTCCGCAACAACGTGCTGGGTACCCGCACGGTGGCGGACCTGGCCAACGAGTTCCAGGTCGAGTGCTTCGTGCTGATCTCGACCGACAAGGCGGTCAACCCCACCAGTGTCATGGGCGCCTGCAAGCGCGTGGCGGAGATCTATTGCCAGAACCTCAACGCCCATTCGGCCACGCATTACATCACGGTGCGCTTCGGCAACGTGCTCGATTCGGCCGGTTCCGTGGTGCCGCTGTTCCGCCAGCAGATCCGCGACGGCGGACCGGTGACCATCACCCATCCGGAGATCACCCGCTACTTCATGACGATCCCGGAAGCCTGCCAGCTGATCCTGCAGGCCGCCTGCCTGGGGCAGGGCGGCGAGATCTTCGCGCTGGACATGGGCGAACCGGTGAAGATCCGCGATCTCGCCGAGCAGATGATCCGTCTCGCCGGCAAGAAGCCGGGTACCGAGGTCCCCATCGTCTACACCGGCCTGCGCGCAGGCGAGAAGCTGTTCGAGGAACTCTTCCACCAGCTCGAGAACTACAGCGCCACGGCGCACGCCAAGATTTTCCTCGCGCAGCATCGCGAGGTCTCGTGGGAGTTGTTGCAGGCGCTGCTCAACAAGGCTTGCGAAGCCACCGCGATCTTCAATGAAGACGAACTGCGTCGCTGCGTTTCCAGCTTGCTGCCATCGTTCCGCTGGAGCGAGACGGCGCAACCGGACAACGTGGTGTCGATCCGCCGCGAGGCGGGGCGTATCGAACAGGGCCGTATCGAAACAGGAGAAAGCTGAGTGACCAAGCCGTTGCGCAAGGTGGTGTTCCCCGTGGCCGGCCTCGGCACCCGTTTCCTGCCCGCGACCAAGGTCGTCGCCAAGGAAATGCTGCCGGTGCTGGACAAGCCGTTGATCCAGTACGCGGTCGACGAGGCGGTGGACGCTGGCGCCGATACCCTGGTGTTCGTCACCAACCGTTACAAGCACGCCATCGCCGATTACTTCGACAAGGCCTACGAGCTGGAAGCGAAGCTCGAGGAGAAGGGCAAGGACGAGCTGCTGGCGCTGGTACAGGGCACGCTGCCGTCCAACGTGCGCGCGATCTTCGTCACCCAGCCCGAGGCACACGGCCTGGGCCATGCGGTGCTTTGCGCCAAGCCGGTCGTGGGTAACGAGCCCTTCGGCATCATCCTGCCCGACGATCTGATCTGGAACCGCGGCAAGGGCGCGCTGGGGCAGATGGCGGCGCTGGCCGAATCGGAACATGCCGGCGTGATCGCGGTCGAGGAAGTGCCGCACGACCAGACCGACAAGTACGGCATCGTCGACGCCGAACCGATCGACCAGCGCAGTGCGCGCATCCGCTACATGGTGGAGAAGCCCAAACCCGCCGATGCGCCATCGAACCTTGCCGTGGTGGGCCGATACGTGCTGCCCGGCCGCATCTTCGAGCTGCTTGAACAGACCGAGCCGGGCGCGGGTGGCGAGATCCAGCTCACCGACGCCATCGAGGCGCTGCTGATGGAGCAGGGAAAGGTGCTTGCCTACCGCTTCGAAGGCACCCGCTTCGATTGCGGCAACAAGGCCGGCCTGGTTCGCGCCACCATGCACATGGCCATGCAGGATCCCAAGCTCGCGCCGGTCGTGCGCGAGTTCGCCAGCCAGCTCTGACCCTTATCCGATGAACCTGTAGGAGCCCGCTTGCGGGCGATGTGCCGGGCGACCAGTGCCGCGCATCATCCGCAAGCCGGGCTCCGGCGCCGACCGTTGCTTCGACGGGTTCTGCGCGCCATGGCGGTTCGTTCGAATAGCGCCGGCCACCGCGATATGCTCAGCCGTCGCCCGACTGGCCTGTCCCTCATGCCGCCGCCCGTTCCGTCCTATTACCGCGCCACGGCCACGCCGTATGCCCCGCATGCGCCGCTCGAAGGCCGGCAGGAGGCTCGCGTGGTCGTCGTCGGAGGCGGCTTCGCTGGACTCAACACGGCGTTGGGACTGGCCGAGCGCGGGCTGCGCGACGTCGTACTGTTGGAGCGCGAGCAGATCGGCCATGGCGCTTCCGGGCGCAACGGTGGCTTCGTGTTCGCCGGCTATTCGTTGGGCGAGCAGGCATTGTTCGACCAGTTGGGGGAGAAGCGGGCGCAGGCCTTGTTCCGGCGGACCATCGAAGGTGTGCACCGCATCCGCCAACGCGTTGCCGAATACGCGATTCCCTGCGACGCAGTGGATGCGGGCGTGATTTGGGCCAACTGGTTTCGTGATCCGGGCGTATTGCGCACGCGTCAACATTTGCTGGCCGAGCGCTATGGCGTGGACTGGGAATGGCTGCCCGAAGCCAGCCTTCGCGAGCTTGTCCGCAGCCCGCGCTACCACGACGGCCTGTTCGAACGCGATGCCCTGCATTTGCACCCTCTCAACTATGCGATCGGACTGGCCGCGGCGGCGGCCGGGCGGGGTGTGCGCATCCACGAACACAGCGGCGTGCGTCGCCTGCAGCGCGACGGCGATCGCTGGCGCGTGCAGACCGCCTCCGGCGAAGTACTCGCCGAGCAGGTCGTGCTGGCATGCGGAGGCTACCTGGCGGGCCTGGAACGGCGGATCGACCGCGCGATCCTGCCGATCGCCACCTACGTGATGGTGACCGAACCGCTGGGCGATCGCCTTGACGAATGCCTGGCCACGCGCGCGGCCATCTACGACACGCGCTTCGCCTTCGACTACTACCGGCCGCTGCCGGACACGCGGCTGCTCTGGGGTGGCCGCATCTCTGTACTCGACCGTTCGCCGCGCGCGGTGCAGCGCTTGCTGCGGCGCGACCTGCTGCACGTGTTCCCGCAGTTGGGCGAGGTGCGCGTCGATTACGCCTGGTCGGGCCTGATGAGCTACGCGCGCCACCAGATGCCGCAGATCGGCGGGCGCGAAGACGGACTGTGGTGGGCGCAGGCGTTCGGCGGCCATGGGCTGAGCTCGACCTGCGCGGCCGGCGAGCTGCTGGCGGCTGCCATCGCCGAGGGTGATCCCGCGTGGCGGGAGTTCAACGATTATGGGCTCGCCTCCACTTACCGCCCGCTGGGCTTCATGGCGGCCCAGGCGAGCTACTGGCGCGCCGAACTGCAGGATTGGCTGAAAACGAGACTGGAAGGATGAGCGTGGAAGAAATCAGTTGGTCGGACTTCGAGAAGGTGCTGATCGTGGTCGGCACCATCGTCCGCGTGGAGCCGTTTCCCGAAGCGCGCAAACCGGCCTGGAAGGTGTGGGCCGACTTCGGCCCTTACGGCGAGCGCAAGACCAGTGCGCAAATCGCCGCGCTCTACACGCCCGAGCAACTGGTCGGCAGGCAGATCGTGGGCGTGCTCAATTTTCCGGAGAAGCAGATCGGCCCGTTCCGATCGCAGTTCCTGTTGACCGGCTTCCACACCGACGAGGGCGTGGTTGTCACCGCGGTCGAGCGACCGGTACCCAACGGTTCGCGGCTGGCGTGAAAGCGCCGCGCGCAGCGCGCACCTCCGACGCTGCCGAGATCGCGCGGCTGGCGGGCGAGTTGGGCTATCCGGTCGACCCGGACAACATGGCCGAGCGGCTGGATGCGTTGCTTGGCAATCCGCGCCAATGCGTGCGCGTGATCGACTGGCAAGGGCGTCTGGCCGGCTGGATCGCCGCCGAGCGACGCCTGAATCTGGAGGTTGGCGAACGCGTGGAGATCACGGGTCTGGTGGTCGACGGCATGGCCCGTCGTGGCGGTGTGGGGCGCGCCCTGGTCGGCGCGGCCGAAGCCTGGGCTGCGGAGCAGGGCATCGACATGGTGGTCGTGCGTTCCAACGTGCAACGCCAGGATTCGCATCCGTTCTACGAACACTTGGGCTACGCGCGGCAGAAGAGCCAGCACGTCTACGGCAAGCGGCTCGCTCCGTAGGTGGGTCCCCGACCCACCGTCATCTGGCCCCGTAAGCGGTGGGTCGAAGCCCACCTACGCAGTCAACGCGATTACCTGCACGCCGCCGGAGCCGTCCGGAAGCCCCGCCTCCACTCCGGAAGCCAGGCTGGCCTGGGTATCGTCGTGCACCACCGCCAGCGCTTCGGCCGCGCCACCCACCGCCACAACGTCCAGCAACTGGATCGTCTGGCCGTCCACTTCGAGCATGCTGCCCGGTTCCAGTGGGCGCGACAGTCGAACGCGGTGCAGATGCCGTTTGCTGCCGCCGCGGTAATGCATACGCGCCACGATCTCCTGGCCCGGGTAGCAGCCTTTGTCCAGCGCCGTCGCGCCAAGCGCGCCCAGGTTGAGCCAGGCCGGCAGCAGCTCACCTGCGGTGTGGCGCACAAGCCACGGCCAGCCGGCGCGCACTTGCCGCAGGCGCCATTCGTCGTCGCCTCGTGTGGCCAGCTTCAGTGCGTGCGAACCACAACCGATCACCAGCGTGTCGCCCTGTTCCGTGACGGCATGCAACGGCATGGGCTCGGCGGTTGCCAGCTCCCGCAATGGCAACGCCAGGACCCGCAGCCTGGCGCGGAACACGTAGCGTTGCAGTTCGCCTGCCATCGCCTGCGCCTCACCACCGCGCAGCAGCAGGCGCAGGCGTTGCCCGTCAAGCCGCATCAGATGGAACAACGCGCGCACGCGCCCCTGCGCATCGAGCCAGGCGCTGAACTGCCACTGGCCATCGGCCAGCGAGGCGAGGTTGCTGCTGAATTGCGCTTGCGCGAACGCGATCGCGTCCGGGCCTTCGAGCGCGATGAGCTCGGCGGAATAGGTGTTGGGCATGGCGCATGAAATAAGGGAAGAAACGCGTTAAGGCAAGGTGCGGACAGGTTTTCACGCACCAGTCAAGGTTGTGCTGCTTGGTCAGCGCGTATTACGCTTCTGCGGCTTTACTTATGTCCGAGTCCTCCTCCAAGAACGAACCCGCCCCTGCTTCCGCGCCCGCGGAGCAGCCCGCCGTGCCCGCGCGGCCGGCCGAGGGCGAGGCGCGACCGGAGCGGCCGGCGCCGGATCCCACCCGCTACGGCGACTGGGAAAAGAACGGACGCTGCATCGACTTCTGATTCGCCCGTGGCGGCGCGAGCCGGTACAGGTCATCAGGGGCGGGCGACTCGGGCGAGACGCGAATCCACTACACGGACAGCCGCCATGGCAGACACGCGACGACCGCTCTCACCGCATCTTTCCGTCTACAAGTGGCAAGTGCAGATGGTGACCTCCATCCTGCACCGCGCCACCGGCATCGCCCTGTCCGTGGGCCTGCTGCTGGTTGCCTGGGGCCTGCTCGCGCTGGCCAGCGGCGAGGAGCGCTTCGGCCATTTCACCGCCTTCGTCGGCAGTCCCATCGGCCTCGTCCTGCTGATCGGCTGGAGCTGGGCGCTGTTCTACCACCTGTGCAACGGCATCCGTCATCTGGTGCAGGACGGCGGTTACGGCTACGAGATCGTGCAGTTCGTGCGATCGAGCTGGGCCTCGATCATCGTCAGCCTGCTGCTGACGGTGGCCGTCTGGGCCTACGTGCTGACTCTGGGAGCTGGAGCATGAGTGCCTATCCGAAGGAATACCGCAACCCGCTCAAGAAGGCCCGTGGCCTGGGTTCGGCCCAGCACGGCGTGAGCCACTGGTGGGTGCAGCGCGTCACCGCCGTTGCCCTGGTCGGCCTCGGCATCTGGCTGGTCACGCTGGTGTTGCGCGTGCTGCACGCCGACTACGCCACCGCCCGCGAGCTCGTCGGCCGCCCGTGGAACGCCGTGCTGCTGATTGCCTTCGTGGTCACCGCGTTCTGGCATGCCGTGCTCGGCCTGCAGGTGGTGATCGAGGATTACGTGCACACCCGCTGGAAGGAAGCGACGCTCCTGATGGCGATCAAGTTCATTGCCGTGCTCGCCACCCTGGCGGGCGTGCTCGCGGTGCTGCGCATCGCCCTGGGAGCCTGAGTTCGATGGAAGCCTACAAGGTTCAGCAACACAAGTACGACGTGATCGTGGTCGGCGCCGGCGGCGCGGGCCTGCGCGCCACCTTCGGCCTGGCCGAGAAGGGCCTGAAGGCCGCCTGCATCACCAAGGTCTTCCCGACCCGCTCGCACACCGTCGCGGCGCAGGGCGGCATTTCCGCCGCGCTGGGCAACATGGGCGAGGACGACTGGCGCTTCCACTTCTACGACACCATCAAGGGTTCCGACTGGCTCGGCGACCAGGATGCGATCGAGTACATGTGCAAGGAAGCGCCGGCCGCCATCATCGAGCTGGAGCACTACGGCGTTCCGTTCTCGCGTACCGAGGAAGGCAAGATCTACCAGCGCCCGTTCGGTGGCATGACCACGCACTACGGCAAGGGCACTGCGCAGCGCACGTGCGCCGCCGCCGACCGCACCGGCCACGCGATCCTGCACACGCTCTACCAGCAGGCGCTGGCGCACGACGCGGCGTTCTTCATCGAGTACTTCGCGATCGACCTGATCTTCGACGAGGCCGGCGTCTGCCGCGGCGTGCTCGCGCTGGACATGAACGAGGGCACGCTGCACTTCTTCCGCGGTCACGCCGTGGTTCTGGCGACCGGCGGCTACGGCCGCGCCTACTTCAGCGCAACCTCGGCGCACACCTGCACCGGCGACGGTGGCGGCATGGTGCTGCGCGCGGGCCTCGCGCTGCAGGACATGGAATTCGTGCAGTTCCACCCGACCGGCATCTACGGCGCCGGCTGCCTGATCACCGAGGGCGTGCGTGGCGAAGGCGGCTACCTCACCAACTCCGAGGGCGAGCGCTTCATGGAGCGCTACGCGCCGAGCGCCAAGGACCTGGCCTCGCGCGACGTGGTCAGCCGTGCGATGACGATCGAGATCCGCGAGGGCAGGGGCGTCGGTCCGGACAAGGACCACATCCACCTCAACCTCATGCATCTGGGCGCCGACGTGATCCACGAGCGGCTGCCGGGCATCGCCGAGTCGGCGCGCATCTTCGCCGGCGTGGACGTAACCAAGGAGCCGATCCCGGTCATTCCGACCGTGCACTACAACATGGGCGGCATCCCGACCAATTACCACGGCGAAGTGGTGCAGAAGAAGGGTGACGACGTCGACGCCGTGGTGCCGGGCCTGTTCGCCATCGGCGAGGCGGCCTGCGTGTCGGTGCACGGCGCCAACCGCCTCGGTTCGAACTCGCTGCTGGACCTGGTGGTGTTCGGCCGCGCCGTCGCGGGCCGCTGCGCCGAGCTGATCCAGCCGGGCACGCTGCACAAGGATCTGCCGACCAGCATCCTGGATAACGCGCTGGGCCGTTTCGACGCGCTCCGCTATGCCAAGGGCAGCAAGCCCACCGCGCAGATCCGCGCCGAGATGCAGAAGACGATGCAGAAGGACGCGGCGGTGTTCCGCACCGGCGAGACGCTGGGCGAGGGCAAGCGACGCATCTCCGAGGTGTTCGACGCGTTCAAGGACGTCAGCGTCACCGACCGCTCGCTGGTGTGGAACTCCGACCTGATCGAGACGCTGGAACTGTCCAACCTGCTCGCGCAGGCGGTGGTCACCATGCACTCGGCCGAGCAGCGCATGGAAAGCCGCGGCGCGCATGCCCGCGAGGACTTCCCCGAGCGCGACGACGAGCACTGGATGAAGCACACCCTGGTCAGCCTGAGCGACGCGGGCCAGACCAGCTTCGACTTCCGCCCGGTGCACATGTACACGCTGACCGACGAGGTCGACGTGGTGCCGCCGAAGAAGCGCGTTTACTGAGCAACCGGACCGGAGAACACATCGTGGCAGAGTTCACGCTACCGAAGAATTCCAAGATCCAGTCCGGCAAGCACTATCCGGCCAAGGACGCCAAGAAGCCGCGCACCTTCAAGGTCTACCGCTGGAGCCCGGACGACGACCAGAACCCGCGCATCGACACCTACGAGGTCGACATGGCCGCGTGCGGCCCGATGGTTCTGGACGCCCTGCTGAAGATCAAGAACGAGATCGACCCGACGCTCACGCTGCGCCGCTCCTGCCGCGAAGGCATCTGCGGTTCCTGCGCGATGAACATTGACGGTACCAATACGCTGGCCTGCACCAAGGCGATCGACGACTGCGCCTCGGGCGAGGTGAAGATCTACCCGCTGCCGCACATGCCGGTGGTCAAGGACCTCGTGCCGGACCTGACGCACTTCTACGCGCAGTACGCCTCGATCAAGCCGTGGATCCGCACGCAGAGCCCGGCGCCGGCGCGCGAGCGCCTGCAGTCGCCGGAAGACCGCAAGCAGCTCGACGGTTACTACGAGTGCATCCTGTGCGCCTGCTGCTCGACCAGCTGCCCGAGCTACTGGTGGAACGGCGACCGCTACCTCGGCCCCGCCATCCTGCTGCAGGCCTACCGCTGGATTGCCGACAGCCGCGACGAGGCCACCGGCGAGCGCCTGGACGACCTGGAAGACCCGTTCAAGCTCTACCGCTGCCACACAATCATGAACTGCGCGCGCACCTGCCCGAAGGGTCTTAACCCCGCCAAGGCGATCGCGGAGATCAAGAAGCTGATGGTGGAGCGGCGTTCGTAAGAGCCGAAGATCAAGCTCCCTCTCCCCTCCGGGGAGAGGGCTGGGGTGAGGGGACACGCTTGCGACAAAGTTTCACCAGGACCGTCGTGGCGCAGCCGGGAAAGATGAAGCGCTCCACACACGGACATCCGGCAACGTGCGGTGAGGCCGTGCGCCGCTTTTCCCGCAAGACCAGCTCCTCACCCAAGCCATCTCCCCGAGGTGGAGAGGGGGCCAAAGGCGATGCACCTGCATGAGCCTCGCCCGCCTGCGCTGGCGTGCCCGTCGGGGTACGCGCGAACTCGATGCGCTGCTGGGTGGCTGGCTGGACGAGCGTTACGACGCGGCGGACCAGGCCACCCGCCAGGCCTTCGACGAACTGCTGGGCACCCAGGATCCGGACCTGTGGGACTGGATCATGGGCCACGCGCAGCCCCCGCGCGCCGACTGGCAGGCGATCATCGATGACATCCGCGCCCGCCATCGGCTTTGACTACCGGCCATCGCGGCTGACGGGTGGGCTATTGGGCATCGTCACGGCGCTGGGCCTCGTTGCCGTCGCACTCAGCGGTGCACCCCTCTGGCTCAAGCTCGTGATCGCGACCGGCTCGCTGGCGCTGGCGTTCGTCGCCACGCGGCGCTTGACGCTGTCGCGCATTGCCGGCGTAGGCTACGGTCCCGATGGTTGGACCCTCTACCAGGCCGACCGCACCCCGCTCCCGGCCAGGTTGCTCTCCCATCGAGTGATCGGCGGCTGCGTGCTGCTGCGACTGAAGACCGATCACGCGACCGAAGTCCTGCTGTTGGCACCTGACAACAGCGACGCCGACATCCGTCGCCGTCTGCGTATGCGCCTGGCCGCGCAATCCGCGGTTGCCGAGGCCTTGTAGAAGCGCCCGCGCGCGACCGCCGTCTTCGCGCCCAAGGGTGCTCCTGCCGATACCACGCGGCACTTTTCCTCATGGGCACTGTCCGAGCGAATACCCGATAATGCTCCGACAGGGCGGCCCGCCCACCGACTGGAAGAAGCGACCGCCCATGTTCCGACCGCTCGAACTGTTCATCGGCCTGCGCTACACGCGCGCCAAGCGCCGCAACCAGTTCATCTCCTTCATTTCCACCGTTTCCATCGTCTGCATCGCCATCAGCGTCACCGCGCTGATCACCGTGATGTCGGTGATGAACGGCTTCGACTCGGAACTGCGCACGCGCATCCTGGGCGCCATCTCGCACGCCACCGTGTCGGGCCTGCCGGGTGAAGCAGTGCGCGACTGGCCTCGGGCGGTGCAGATCGCCGAGGCCAATCCGCACGTCAAGGGGGCCGCACCCTACGTCGAGATGGAGGCCTTCCTGCAGGCTCGTCGCCCCAGCGGTGCGCTGGTGCGCGGCGTCGATCCGTCGCAGGAGCCGAAAGTCTCGGACATCAATACGCACATGGTCGAGGGCAGCCTGGACGAGCTCAAGCCCGACAGCTGGAACATCGTGCTGGGCAAGGAACTGGCGCTGACGCTCGGCGTGACCGTCGGCGACCGCGTGACCATGGCGGTGCCGGAGTTCCGCGCGACACCGATGGGCAGCGTGCCGCGCCTGCGTGGCTTCCACGTAGTGGGCATCTTCGAGCTGGGCATGCAGGAGTTCGACTCGGGCCTGGCGCTGGTCAACATGCGCGATGCAGAGAAGCTCGGCAGTCTGAATGGCCCCAGCGGCATCCGCCTCAAGCTCGACGACATGTTCAACGCAGGCCCGGTCGCCAAGGAGCTGGCCAGTACGCTCGGCCAGTTTTATATGGTGCAGACCTGGATGGACAGTCACGCCAACTTCTTCTCGGCGATCTCGATGGAGAAGCACGTGATGTTCATCATCCTGTCGCTGATCATCCTGGTCGCGGTGATCAACCTGATCTCGATGCTGATGATGCTGGTGACCGACAAGCAGGCCGACATCGCCATCCTGCGCACGCTCGGTTCGACGCCACGCAGCATCATGGGCATGTTCATGGTGCAGGGCGTGCTGGTGGGCGTGGTTGGCATCGGCTTCGGCGTGGGCCTGGGCTCGCTGCTGTCGTGGAAGCTGCCGGCGATCGTCAAATGGATCGAGCACGTCACCGGCGTGACCTTCCTCTCGCCGGACGTCTATTACATCAGCGAAGTGCCGAGCAAGCTGGTCGCCAGCGACGTGGGCTGGGTCACGCTGGTCACCTTCCTCTTCTCGCTGCTGGCCACGCTTTATCCCGCGTGGCGCGCCTCGCGGACCCAGCCGGCACAGGCGCTGCGCTATGAATAAGCCTTCGACCATGGACAAGAACGTCGTGCTGCGTGCCAGCGGGATCGCCAAGACCTACGAGGAAGGCGACCTCAAGACCGAAGTGCTCACCGACGTCAACTTCACCCTCAAACGCGGCGAGACGCTGGCCATCGTCGGCGCCTCCGGCTCGGGCAAGAGCACGCTGCTGCACATCATCGGCGGGCTGGACACGCTCACCCGTGGCGAGGTCGAGGTGGACGGGCGCATCCTGTCCAAGCTTTCCGATGCCGAACGCGGGCGGGTGCGAAACCGCTCGCTGGGTTTCATCTACCAGTTCCATCACCTGTTGCCCGAGTTCACCGCGCTGGAGAACGTGTGCATGCCGCTGTTGATCCGCGGCGTGTCGATCGCCGATGCGCAGCGCCAGGCACGCGTGCTGCTGGAACGGGTGGGGCTGGGCAAGCGCGAAGAGCACAAGCCGGCCGAACTCTCCGGCGGCGAACGCCAGCGCTGTGCCGTGGCGCGTGCGTTGGTCACGCGCCCGGCCTGCGTGCTCGGCGACGAGCCGACCGGCAACCTCGACGAGGGCAATGCGGCACACGTCTACGAGTTGATGCTCGAACTCAACCGTGAAGTCGGCACCAGCTTCATCCTGGTCACGCACGACCACCGGTTGGCCGCGAAGATGGATCGCACGCTCGAGCTGCACAATGGCGTGCTGCAGGAAAAAGCCCGCACAACGCTGGGCTGACAGCCAGCACGCCGCAGGGGAGCTTTAGCCCATCACATGCCAGCGGCGATGGGGTGAAGCCCAGCCTGCCAGAGCGTTCGTTCGCGCCGTATCCCTACACGCATTTCAGCCACTCCACCGGCAGGCCCCATTTAAACTGGCTCCTTCCCACGGGAGGGTGGAATGCACGAGGCACGGAGGCCCGGTGCGGCGACAACCGGCGCGGCCTTGCTGTGCGGCGTGGCGGCCGTGCAATGGCTGCCCGCCTTGCCGCCATCGACGTGGATCGCGTTGCCCGGTCTGCTCGTCCTGTGGGCCAGCCTGCGCTGGCCGCGCCTGCGTCTGCCCGCGCTGGTGCTTCTCGGCGCCGGCTGGGCGATCTGGCGCGGCACGCTCGCGCTCGATCTGCGCCTGCCGCGTGACCTGGATGGTCGCGACTTCGACGTGACCGGCACGCTGTCCGGGTTGCCGCAGGTGCGCAGCGACGCCACCCGCGTCGTGTTCGACGTCGACCATGCCACCCTCGGCGGGAAGCCGGTGCCGCTGCATGGTCACGTGCGCCTGAGCTGGTACGACGACGCGCCGGCGCTACCGGCATGCTCGCGCTGGCGATTGCACGTGCGACTGCGCCGGCCGCGCGGCCTGCTCAACCC
This sequence comes from Frateuria sp. GZRe14, assembly GCF_051900395.1. Classification (NCBI taxonomy): domain Bacteria; kingdom Pseudomonadati; phylum Pseudomonadota; class Gammaproteobacteria; order Lysobacterales; family Rhodanobacteraceae; genus Frateuria; species Frateuria sp. GZRe14. The sequence goes on from NZ_JBHZGJ010000001.1 coordinate 1,688,794, forward strand.
TGGCGGCTTCGATGGGGAGCGGAACGCCCTGGAAAAACGCATCGCCGCCACAGGCTACGTGCGCGAAGACGGCGCCAATCACCTGTTGCAGGCGGGCCACTGCGTTGACGGCATACGCGACCGGATTTCCCGTGGCATCGCTGCCCGTGTGCCCGATCCGCACGATGCCGCGCTGCTGCAGGCGTTTTCCATCGGCGATACGCGTGGGCTGGACCAGGACGATTGGGAAGTCGCCCGTGCCAACGGCGTGCCGCATCTGATCGCCATTTCAGGTTTCCACGTGGGCGTGGCCGCGCTGTTCGGCGTAGCGCTTTTGCGCTTGCTGTATTGGGTTTGGCCCGGTCTGGCGCTGCGCCTGCCGCGGCTGCCCGCGCAGGCGGCTGCAGCATTGGTGGCGGCTGGGCTGTATGGCGCACTGGCTGGCTTCGGGCTGCCAACGGTGCGTACCTTGCTGATGATTGCGGTCGTCGCGCTGGCCCGATGCAGCCGACGGGCGATCGGCGGCGCGCAGACACTCGGTCTGGCATTGATCGCGATGTTGCTGGCCGACCCGCTCGCGGTGTTGTCGGCGGGCTTTTGGCTCTCATTTGTGGGCGTGGCGTTCCTGATGCTGTGCCTGGAGGCGCGCCCGCGCGGCCTGCGCGGTTTCCTGCACGAGCTCTCCGCGGGCCAGTTGGTGATGACGGTGGCCTTGTTACCGCTGACGCTGTGGTTCTTCGGCGAAGCGTCCCTGGTCGGCGCGCTCTCGAACCTCATCGCGGTGCCGTTCGTCAGTTTCGTGATCGTCCCCTGCGCGCTGATGGGTACGTTGCTGCTCCTGCTCGCGCCCGGCGTGGCAACGCCCGTGCTGAAACTGGCCGCGCTCTTCGCGCATGCCCAATGGTGGTTGCTTGAGCGGATGGCGGCCTGGCCCGGCGCGCACTGGTACCTGCCCGAAGTAGGGCCAGCGGCGCTCGTGTTGGCCACGTTGGGAGCGTTGTGGCTGTTCGCCCCGCGTGGCCTTCCGCTGCGGGGGGTGGGATTGCTGCTGTTCCTGCCGCTGGCCTGGCCAGTGTCGCCGCTGCCGGCGGTTGGCGGGTTCCAGGCCTGGGTGCTGGATGTGGGGCAGGGGCTCTCGGTGGTGGTGCGCACCCGCGGGCATGCGCTGGTCTACGACGCCGGTGCGCGCTATCCGTCGGGTTTCGACCTGGGCGAGGCCGTGGTGGTGCCGGCATTGCACGCACTCGGGGTCGACCGGCTGGACGTTCTCATGATCAGCCATGCCGACAACGACCACGCCGGCGGCGCTTCGGCGGTGGCGGAGGCCTTTCCGCACGCCACGCGCTATGCAGGCGAGCCCGCACGCATGCCGCTCCCGATGCAGCCGTGCCGGGCAGGGCAGGCCTGGCGCTGGGATGGGGTGAGCTTCCGCGTGCTGTCGCCCGGTCCTCACGGAACAGCGCGGCGCAATGACCGTTCCTGCGTGCTGGTCGTGGATGGCGAGGGCGGGCGCCTGCTGCTCACTGGAGACATCAGCAGCCAGGTGGAACCCGCCGTGGCCTCTGCCCTCGGAAGCGCTCGCCCCACGGTGCTCGTGGTGCCGCACCACGGCAGTCGCTATTCGTCCGACCCGTCGTTCATCGCCGCGATCGCACCGCGTCTGGCGCTGGTGTCGGCCGGCTGGCACAACCGTTTTGGCCATCCACACCCGCTCGTGCTCGGGCGCTACGCCCAGGCGGGCGTGCCGCTGCTGAACACCGCCACGCGCGGCGCCATCGAGGTCGACGCGCCAGCCACTGCCGAGCCCGCCATCGAGGTCACCTGGCGGCAGCGCAGACCCCGCTACTGGCGCGAATGAACGGGTGTTTTTGCAACTGCCAAGCGCACCGCGGAACGATGTGAAGGGACTGCTATGATTCGGCGTCCCCTGAGAAGTTGCCCTGGCGGGAGTTAGGCAGTGCTTGAAATTCTGATGGCTGGCGGATGGGCGTTGGCCCCCATCCTGATCTGTTCGGCGGTGGCTCTGGCGATCGTGCTGGAGCGCTGGTGGTCCCTGCGCCGCAAGGCCGTCCTTCCTGACGGGTTGGGCGAAGAAGTGCGCAAGTGGGCGCGCAGCGGCCAGCTCGATCCCGCGCACCTGGAAGCCCTCGCCGCCGGCTCGCCGCTGGGCGAGCTGCTCGCCGGCGCCCTGGCCGTGCGCAACCGTCCGCGCGAGCAGATCAAGGAACGCATCGAGGACACCGGTCGCCACGTCGTGCACCGCATGGAGCGCTATCTCAACACGCTCGGCACCATCGCCCTGATTGGTCCGCTGCTGGGCCTGCTCGGCACGGTGATCGGCCTGATCCGCATGTTCATGCAGGTCATGGCCGGCGGCATGGCGGACCCCACCAAGATGGCCGGTGGCATCGGCGAGGCGCTGATCTGCACGGCCATGGGCCTGGTGGTGGCGATCCCGGCCTACGTGTTGCACCGCTACTTCCGCTCGAAAGTGGCCGGCTATTGCGTCGACATGGAAAAGCAGGCCACCGCGCTGCTCGATGACCTGACCGGCACGCCGGCCCCGGCGGCCCGCCCGCGCCGCACGGCGACGACCGCCGCGACCAGCGCCTGAGGGTAAGCATGCGTATCGGTTCCGACCGTCGGCAGGACGACTTCGAGATCAACGTGATCTCGCTGATCGACGTGCTGCTGACGCTTCTGATGTTCTTCGTGCTGACCACGACCTTCGTGCAGCACTCGCGCCTGCAGGTCACGCTGCCGCAGGCCAGCGCCGAAGAGCGCGACATGCAGGCGCCCGCGCTGACGGTGATGATCGACCGCGACGGGCATTTCTATGTGGGCAGCGATGCGGTGACGGGCGAGGGCGTCGATCCGCTCAAGCAGGCCATCGCACGTGTGGCCGGCGACGACCGCGACCGCCCGGTGACGATCCGCGCCGACGCGAAGACGGCGCACCAGGACGTCGTGACCGCCATGGACGCGCTCGGCCAGCTCGGCTTCACCCGGCTGGCGATCGCGACCACGCCAAGCCAGGAAGCTGCACGTTGACACCCACCCGCAAGGCGGCCGTCTGGGACGCCGAGACGCTGCGCGTCTATAAACGGCTGCTCGGCTACACACGGCGATGGTGGGTAGTGGGGGTGATCGCCATCGTCGGCATGGCGGTTGACGGCGGGGCGTTGGCGGCCTTCACGCAGAAGCTGCGTCCGATGATCGACGAGCTTTTCGCCAAGAAGGACGCTTACCTGATCTTCTGGATGCCGATCTGGATCGTGCTGATCTTCGCCGCGCGCGGCGTCGGGACGTTCATCAGCAGCTATGGCATTTCGTACGTCGGCCGCAACGTCGTGCAAGCGATGCAGGCCGACGTATTCGCGGCCTATCTCCGGCTGCCGGCTGCGTTCTTCGGCACTGAGCCTTCGGGCCAGCAGATCTCCCGCATCACCTACACCAGCGAGCAGGTCGCATCGGCTTCCACCGATGCACTGAAGGTCGTGGTGACCGAGGGCGTCACGGTCATCGGGATGCTGTACGTGATGCTGACCAACAGCGCCTACCTCTCGCTCACTCTGCTGATGATGGCCCCGGGCATCGGTTTGGTCGCCACGATGGTCAGCCGGCGTTACCGGGAGATCAGCCGGCGCATCCAGGGTTCGATGGGCTCGGTGACCGGCGCCGTGGACGAATCGGTCCACGCGCACCGCGAGGTGCGCGTCTACGGTGGACAGCAGCACGAGGCCGCGCGTTTTGGCGAGGTGTCGCACCGGGCGCGCCGCCTCAACATGAAGATCGCCACCACGGCCGCCAGTTCAAGCACGGCCATCCAGACCGTCGCCGCGCTCGCGCTCGCGCTGCTGGTTTACCTGGCCACACGGCCGCAGGTGATCGACGGGATATCCCCCGGCGTGTTCGTGACCGTGCTGACCGCCATGGGCGCCATGATGCCCTCGCTCAAGCGGTTGGCGAACGTACAGGGCACGATCCAGCGCGGCATATCGGCGGCCGAGGACCTGTTCGACGTCATCGACCTGCCGCCGGAACAGGACACCGGCCGGCTCGAGATCGAGCGCACCCGTGGCGACCTGCGTTTCGAAGGCGTACGCCTGCGCTATCCACGTAGCGAGGTCGACACCCTGCGGGGCATCGACCTGCACTGCGCGCCCGGAACCGTCACCGCCCTGGTCGGCCGCTCCGGCAGCGGCAAAAGCAGCCTCGTCAGTCTGCTGCCACGTTTCCAGGAACCCAGCGCCGGGCGCATCGTGCTCGATGGCCAGAACTATCAGGAGTACACGCTTGCATCGCTGCGGCGCCAGATCGGCTGGGTCGGACAGAGCGTGGTGCTGTTCGACGGAACCATCGCCCAGAACATCGCCTATGGCGAACTGGCCGGTGCCAGCGAGGCGGACATCATCGCCGCAGCCGAGGCAGCCAACGCGATGGAGTTCATCCAGCGCATGCCCGAAGGCATCCACAGCCCGATCGGACAGGGCGGCGGCATGCTTTCGGGCGGCCAGCGCCAGCGCCTCGCGATCGCCCGCGCGATCCTGAAGAACGCCCCGATCCTGGTGCTGGACGAAGCCACCAGCGCGCTCGACACCGAGTCCGAGCGGCTGATCCAGCAGGCGCTGCAGCGCCTGATGCGCGACCGCACCACGCTGGTGATCGCGCACCGGCTGTCCACCATCGAACACGCCGACCAGATCGCCGTGATGGACCAGGGACGCATCGTTGAACGCGGCACTCACGCGGAGTTGGTAGCCTTGGGCGGTCAGTACGCCGCGCTCCACCGCATGCAGTTCCACGAACAGGAAGAAGGCTGAGGCGTCCTCATGGCGCTCGCGCAGAAGCTGGAAGAAGCCTGGTACAGCGATGGCCGCACCCCGCTGTGGGTGCATCCGCTGTCATGGCTCTACGCCTGCGTGACCGGCCTTCGCCGTTTTCTCTATCGCCATGGCTGGCGGCGCAGCGTACGCCTGCACGTGCCAGTGGTGGTGATCGGCAACATCACCGCCGGGGGCACCGGCAAGACGCCGCTGGCCATTGCCGTCGCCCAGGCATTGCGCGAGCGCGGCTTCAATCCCGGCGTGGTCAGCCGCGGCTACGGCGGCACCCAGCGCGAGCCGCTGCTACTTGGTGACGCACCGAACCCGCAGCAGGTGGGCGACGAACCCAGCCTGATCCGCACCCAGGGCATCCCGGTTGCAGTCGGTCGCGACCGCCCCGCCGCCGCCCGCCTGCTCGTCAATGCCGGCTGCGACGTGGTCATCGCCGACGATGGCCTGCAGCACTACCGCCTCGCCCGCGACGTGGAAGTGTGCGTGATCGACGCCGTGCGCGGCTTCGGCAACGGCCGCCTGCTGCCGGCCGGCCCGCTGCGCGAACCGCTGATGCGCCTGGCCACCGCGGACATCCGCGTGTGCAACGGCGGTGAGCGCATGGGTGCCTATCCCATGCAATTGCGCGGTGGCGATGCCTGTTCGCTCACCGACGACACTTGTCAGCCCCTGACCGCCTTCACTGGACAGCGCGTGCACGCGGTGGCTGCCATTGGCCATCCGGCCCGCTTCTTCGACAGCCTGCGCGCTTACGGCATCCTGCCGGTCGAGCATGCGTTTCCCGACCACCACGCTTTCGTCCCCTCGGACTTCAACCTGGGCGAGGACCTGCCGGTACTGATGACCGACAAGGACGCGATCAAGTGCCGACGCTTTGCGCAACCGGGTTGGTGGCGGGTGCCCGTGCGCGCGGAGTTGCCTGCAGAATTCTTTGACGCGCTGGCGAGCCGTATCCGGGCGGCCCACGGGGCGCGGGGCTAGCTGGTTTCGGCGGAGCCCTTACGCGGCTGGCCCATCTCCAGTCGGGGCACGCTGGCAGCGCCTAGCAGCCTCGACTTGAAGTAGCTGTCCTCGTAGTAGCGGATCTTGTTGCAGCGGATCGGGTGCGGCGTGCCCTCGATGAACACGATCTCCTTCTTCGGGTCGAGTGCCTTCAGTTCCTGCGGCAGCATCAACGCGCGTTTCTCCTCCACTTCGGCCAGGGACACGCTGCTACCTTGGCTAAATCCTCCCTTGGAGCGAGTGCGTTGCCGTCTGCGTTCCGTGGTGTAGCCGAGCATCTCGCTGTATTCGGTGGCATCGCGCTGCTCGCGCGGCGTGTAGATCACCTGGCAGGCCAGGTTGGTGATCATGCTGCGGGCCTTGTCCGGGCCGTACACCGCGTCCAGTTGTGAGAGCGACTGGATCACGCAGAACACGCGCACGTTGTAGCCTGCGAAGTAGGCGACGCCGTCGACCATCACGTCGATCCGTCCCAGCGCGGTGAATTCGTCCAGCATGAACAGGCAGGGATGCCGGAGGGTCGCGTCCTTGTCCGGAGTGACGTCCACGTTGAGCTTGATCGCCTGGTTAAAGAACAGGTTCAATAGGCCGGACGCTTCGCTGAGCTTGCTCGGCGAGATGCCCACGTAGATCGATTGCACCCGGCGGCGCAGGTCGGGTAGCCAGAAATCGTTGCCCGAAGTGGCCTTGTCCAGGATCGGGTTGGCGAGGAGGAGGAGAGGAGCCTGCGTGCTGGCGATCACGGAGGTGAAGGTCTGTTCCGCCAACGCGGTGATGTTGGCAAAGGCCGTGCGCGTCTCGTGGCTGACATGGGGTAGCTGGAGCACGGACTTCAAGTGAGCCTTCAAATCGCTCCCGTACCCGGAAAGCAGGCGATAGATCGCGCCGAGCGTGGGATAGCCATCGTCCTTGGCGAAACCCTTGTCCAAGCCATCGGTCCAGCAATCGAAAAGGAGGCTGGCGGATGCAACGAATGCCGAGCGCGCCATGTTTACCCAGAACGGGTCCTGGTTCGGCGGGTCCTTGTATAGGCAATCGGCAATGGCCTGCAGGTCGGACGTGCGATAGGTCGCCTCGGTCCGCACATACGCGAACGGATTCCAGCGATGGGTCCGAAGGTCCTCGGCAAATGGATTGAACAGGAACGTCGGCCCTAGCTTCGAGCGCCATCTCGAGGTGATGTCGAAGGCTTCCTGCTTGATGTCCAGCACGACCATTGAACCCTGGTAGCTGAGCAGGTTGGGAATGACCGCGCCGACACCCTTGCCGCTTCGGGTTGGCGCGGCGAGCAAGGCGTGCCGCGTGCCGCGGAGGCGCAGGAAGCTACGTCCGAGCCTGCCCACTATGATGCCGGTAGGGTCATCGTTGAGCAGCCCAAGCCGGGCCAGGTCGCCACGGGTGGCGAAGCGGGCGTCACCGTGGGTGGAGCGCGCGCGCGTCCTGAACATGCAATAGAGCAGTCCGGCCCAAGCGGCCACGGGCAGGCCGAAACCCGCAACCCCGGCCAGCTTGATCTGGGCCATGTAGGGCCGAACCTCCGGCCTGGAGGCAGCGGCCAGGTAACGTCCGTAGGTTGCAGGGTCAAGGGGCGCCTGCAGATGAAGGAGGGCCAACACCAGCCAACCGGATGCGTAAACACCCGCGCTCAAGGCCAGTAGCAGGGCCAAGAAGGCGGCGATCGCCTTGTTGCGGAACATCGTGGGCCCACCTTTCCGTGTGAGTTGTGGATCCGGCCGATCTCGCCAGTGGTCAGGGCACCGAACCCCATTCGGCAATGATGGCGTTCAGTAGGACAGCGTTGGTCGCGGCGTCCGCGCCAGGGCAAGTCATCAGATACATCCTGCGCAGCTGGGAGGTCGCCGCGGCATCGAACCAGGGGTCGAATACGACGAGGCTGAAAAAGTAGGTGGTCGCGGGGACACAGGCAGCGCCGCCGCTTGCGCCTGCGCCGGAGACGCCAGCCATGCAAGTGTAGACGCTGCAGGGGTCCACGCTCTGAGCATGAACGGGCGCTACGGTCAGGCCTGAGGCAGCGACGGTGAACGCAAGAAGGGCAGAACGGGCGTGTCGTATCAAGGCGACCTCCATCGGGTTGGCAAGGCATTTACGCGAACCTGGCGCGTGCTCAGGTGCGGTCTCTCGGATGCGGACGAATCGGGATTGCTTCCGCCTGCTGCGGGGCCGACATGGCCGTCGTGCGTGCGCCGGATACGGACAGCGCAACGCCGTGCGGACCACTGCCGGCATGCAGGTGATGACTTTGCTGTCCTGCCTGCGCAGCTCGCTGCGCAAGCGATCCGCTATATCCACCGTAGGACCCGGGCGGTTGTCCCTGCGGCCCTGGGCGATTGCCGGTGCCGCCGCCGAAGGCGGAGTAGTGCATGAAGCTTCCCACGGTGCCCTGGAAAAAAGCGGCGGCCAGTGGTGGCACGCTGACGATCAGGACGGTCATCAACAGGCCGATGCCACCTTGCTGCAGTGCCTGGTTGGAGAGGCCTTCAGCACCGAAACCGGTCATCTGGGTAATCAAGTTCGCCGTCCAGAGTGCTGCTGCTACGCGTAATGTCAGCTGCAACACGAGGGAGCTGATGAAACTGAGCGCGGCCATGGAAAAGATGGTGCCGATGCCGTAGAGCAGCCACTTGCGGAAGAGATCCTTGGTCTGGTCGAAGATCAGGCAAAGGATGAACAGCGGTCCCATACCGATGAACAGGGCGATGGTGGCCTGGTAAAGCAACAACATGGCACCGGCAGCCATCGGTGGACTGGCCGTGCCCAGTCCAGCGATGAGCATGGCGTGCGCCTTGCGTTCGGCGTTCTCGATGTCGCCGGGGGCAACCTGCACGGCATCGATCGCGCCCAGTGCGAGTTGTGTCCAGGCCAGGTTCTGGTCGATGGTCTCCGCAGCCGTGTCGTCGCTGCCGGTGAACAGCTGATTGATGCCTGTACTCAGGTCAGTCGTGAACAGCTGCTGCAGATTGGAGCCGAACACCGACATCGTGGTTGCGGCGCTGACGATGATGACGATGCGCGTCATGTTCATCACCATCGCCATCAGTGAATCGCGCGAGTGCCCGGTAATCAGCCGATAACCCTGGATCATGATCCACAACGTGACCATGAGCAGCGCTAGTGCGCTTGCCCAGGTCATGAAGGACGCCATGAGGTCCATTCCAAAGGTGTTGATTTGTTTGCTCAGGTAGTCGTACACCAGCCTGAAGTAAACGAAATCGGCGAGGTTTGTTGGCATTGCGCGTGATTCCCTTCTTGCGCGTTTGGCGACTCACCCCTTGTGCATTGGGAGGCCGCCCGAATACGTCAGTCGATCGAGAATGCCGCTTTCAAGGCTGCCGCCTGAACGACGGTCCCAATCACGCTGCTTCCCTTTAGCGCTTTTTTTGCCAGGATGGATTGTTGCTGGTTGAGGGCCTGAATAAGCGCCTCGTCTCCGGCAATGGCTGTCTGCCATCCCTGCATGGCGTAGGCGGCGGTCGCGCTGTAAGTGGCAGCCTGCGTAGTGGCGCCGCTTGTCGTGCCTAGCGTTTTCACTTCGTTTGCCAGCTTGTTCAGCTTTTGCAAAGTTTGGCCGTACTGATCGAGCTTGCCGAGGATAGCCACCGTACGGTTGTACTCATCAATATGGAGCATCGTGATATTTGCACAGACCTGTTGTTGAGCGACGGTAATGGGCGTGTCAGGGCTGAAAGACGATGCAACCGATGTCACAAGCTTGAAGACTATCGAACCGCCTGGCGTGCTCGGACAATTCTGGTCGATGAGCTCAGTCGGGTCGTCGATTGGCTCGAGCTTGTTCGACGACAAGGAAACATTGATGCCGAGACCCTTTATGGTCATGAGCAACTGTTTGTACTGTTCGACTTGTTGATAATATTGTTCAAGCTGCTTTGCGTACTCCATCCCTTGCCTGGCGTATTGCGCCATGCTTTGCGCAAGCTGTGACTTGAACCCTTCTTCACTCGTTGCTATGGCCGTGGGGTCGGTGACCAGCACCTGGGCCTGGGTAGACGCAACGCAAATGCCGAGCAAGGCCACGATGAGCGCGACTTGGCTCCAAAGGCGCGGGCGCATCGGGTAACGGAGCACATGGGTCATGGCGTATTCCTCTGGCGAGCGACGTTGAGTTAGCCTGCCGTTGCGTACGTCGCGCGGGCAGCGGGTGGCGCGATGGAGCGGGATTTGCCGCTGCCCTTGCGACTTTCATAAAACCGGTCGAGCCATTGTTCGGGGCGCAAGGCATCGACGGGCAAGCCCTCGACAGCGGCGCACTCGCGCAGGACCTGATGCATGATTTCGATGTTGTCGGTGGACGCCGAGATCACCGCCAGGGCGTCATCCATGCCGCGCAGGTTGAGTTGGCAGACGGCGCTGGCATGGCCCTGCTTGATCAGGAAACAGCGGGACCGCTCGTCGAGGCTCACGACCACCTGATATTCGGCCTCGGTGAGCTTCAGTCCGTTGATGTAGTCCTCGCGGCTTGCGTTGGGATTTGGCAGCAGGATCATCGTGGCCGTCTGTTCGATCAGGGCGGCGGCGATGTCGCTGGCGAGCGCGTCCTCCGGGCTCTGCGTAGCGAAGATGCCCAGGCCATTCTGTTTCCGGATGGTCTTCTGCTTGTTCTTGGCGAACTCCTTCAGGCCGCCCTTGCCATCGAGGATCTTCCAGAACTCGTCCATCACGTAGATCAGTGGCCGACCGTCGATCAGCGCTTCCAGGCGATGCAGGAGGTAGTTGATCACCGGCGCGCGTACTTCCGGGTTGTCGATGATGTCGGTGTAATCGAAGCCGATGATGTTGGCCTTCTCCAGGTCGATCGTGTCGACCGGGTTGTCGAACACCCAGCCGAGCGAATTGCCGGCGGTCCACTTGCGCATGCGGATGAACAGGCCTTCGTCGCCCAGGTTGGGCAGGCTCTTCTGGAAGTTGGTCATGTTGCGCAGGCGCATGGGGGTGTCGAGCATGTTCTCGACGGCGCGGAAGATGTCCTCGTCCTCGCGAGGGCTGTACACGCTCTTGCCCGCCAGCACCTTGACCAGATCGGCCAGGAACTGGACGTTGGCCTCGGTCCGCTCGCAGTGGAACGGGTTGAAACCGGTGGGCTTGCCATTTTCCAGCGCAAGGTAGTTGCCGCCGCAGGCGCGCACGAAGATCTCCGCGCCGCGGTCCTTGTCGAAGAAGAAGATGGTCGGCGCGGGTTCGAACTTCTGCGCCTGGCTCAGAAGGAAGTTGATCAGCGCAGTCTTGCCGGTGCCTGATTTGCCGATGACCATCGTGTTGGCGATGGCTTTCTCGCCTAGCGAGTTCTCGGCCGGGTGGGTGGCATGGAAGTTGAAGTAGTAGGGTTGCCCGTTAGTGCTCTGGAGGGTGGTGACGCAGTCGCCCCAGGGATTGTTCTCCCGCTTGCCCATGGCGAAATTTTGCAGTGGGCTCAGGCCCAGGAAATTGAGCGAGCTGACATTGGCCAGGCGGGTGCGGTACTTCCAGTTGCCTGGCAGCTGCGCGTAGAAGGCAGCGGTGACGGCGAGGTCTTCCTTGACCGATACGAAACCGGCGTTGGACAACTCCGCGCGGGTTGCTGCGATCTGCTGCGACAGCGCTTCCTGGCTCGGTGCGTAGATGGCGATGGTGAAGTGGTACTCGCCAAGCACGAAATTACCTGAAGACAGCTGGTCCATCGCGAGGTCCATTTCGGCGATCTGGCTGAACGCCCTGTCCCCGGAAGACACCATCATGCCCTTGGTGCGGTCCAGCGCCTTGAGCGCATCCTGACGTCCCATCGGGCTGAAGGAGTGCGTGATCACGTACTCGAAGCCCAGATACTTCAGGCCGTTGAGAATGCCGGGGTAGGTGCCGTCGGTGTATTCCTTGATGTTGAGGATCGCGCCGAAGTGGTTGACCCCTTGCGGCGTGGTGATGACGAAATCCCCAGTCCTGGCGGAAAAGCGCTGCTTGCTTAGCGGCAGGTAGTTGTAGACCGGCGCCGGCAGCACGGGCACCGGTTCGTCCAGTCGGTTGAGCAGGTAGCCGTAGAATTCCAGCGCTTCGGAGAACACCACGCCGTTGGCGGCCTCGTACATGCCGAGGCGATGTGGCGCGTAGTCCTTGAGCACCGCCTCGACGTTGGCCGCCAGCTCCAGGATTGTACTTACGGCCTGGTGCTGCTCCGCCTCGAGCCGTGTGACGTCGCCCGACTTCTCGGCCAGCTTCTTCCCGCCGACAACCGGGCGGTAGAGCATGGTGAGGTAAAGCTCGTTCTGCATGAGCTTCTGGCTCGACAGCGCCTCGTAATACGCCTCGGAAAGGGCCTGGTTGAACGGTTGGGCGAAACGGGCCCCGCTGGCGATACGGCGACGGCGGCGTACGTCGTGGACCCAAAACGCGACATTGACGAAATCGGGCGCGCGAAGGGTCTGCAGCATGCGGTTGAAGGTGGCGTGGCGATGTTCGAGTTCCCATTCCTCGCGCCCCACGAACGGCAGGCCACCCAGGCGCCAAACCATCAGGAAATCGCCGCCGGTGGTTTTGAGCACCGTGGGCGAGACGTGGGTGGACAGCGGCACGAGTTCGCTGATCGGGGTCTCAGGCAGGAAGACGGGCTTGGACATGCGCAGGTTCCGGTAACCACCCTGGGATAGGGCCAGGGGGCTGTGGCGTTACGGATTGGCCTTGGACTGGCCGCGGTGAATGTTGGGCGTGAATACCCACATACCGTCGTTTTCCTCGAGGTTCCTGACCCGGGTGCGAAACTGCAGGCGCAGTCCGAGCAGGCGGAAGATCATTTCGTCGCGTCGCGCCATTTGGCGCATCCCGAAGATCACCGGCGGGATCAGCAGCAGAAAGAACAGGTTGAAATACATCGCCAGCAGCAGGCATCCGCCTGCGGCCATGAAAAACGGCACGTAGGGCACGCCCATGAACATGGGCGGTCGGGTGCAGCCACGGAACAGTGCGTCCTTATGCATAGAAATTGAGCACGTGGGTGACCAGGCTCGCGGTGCAGGCTGTGGCGCCCGAAGCGCTGGTGCTGCCGGCCAGGAACATTTTGGCGATCTGCCCCGCGGCGCCGATCAGGACGGCGCCGATCAGCACCGGCGAAATATCCGAGATGCGCTTGTGCGCGAAGGCGATCTGGTAACCGGAGAAGACGATCGCGATTGTCACCACAATGATCGAGATGGCATTCAGGATCTTGTTGACGTTGCTGGCGAATCCGCAAGTGGTGGCGATGGTATCGGTGACATCCTGGCCGAACGCGATGCTCGGCAGCACGAGCGCCAGGCACATCGCCAGTGTGATGAACACGGCGGTCCCGCTGCGGATGGGGTGGCGAGCGTTCGGGTTTGAAGACAGGTTCTTGGCCATCTTGGTTTTTCCTTTTGGACGGTTGGAAAGCAGCGGCCATCGGGCAATGGGCGCTTCATGGATGGCCGCACGGAAGGCAGCCGGATTTGGCGGAAGCGCCAGCGTTTGCCGGCGCGGTCGGTCAGAAGACGAACGCAGCATCAGGAGTCTCTTGGTCGGAGGCGGTCTGGCTGCCAGTGGTGGAGGTGGCTGGCGTGGGCTCGCTACTTGGCGCATCGCCGGGACCGCTCACGCGCGGCACGAACGCCGACGCGGTGGTCTCGGCGGGCTCCTTGGTCCCAGGTAGCGGCTGCCTGTCGGCCGTCTTGTCGGGGCCCGGCGTCCCTGACACAGCGGCAACCAGCGCGCCCCCACCTGCATCTATGGCCACCGAACGGATCGACACGCGATAGGCAGAGCTGCCGGGTGCGGTAGGGAGCGCCGTCGGAACCGATTTGTCGACAGGATGTTCGGTCGTCTGCGGGCGGACGGTTATCGGCTCGGAGGTCCCAGGCGGGTCGACGTGCAGCGAGGCGAAGATCCGTTGCACGTAGCCATCGCGGTAGCCCGTGGTGAAGTTGCCCGAGTAGTAGCAGCTGAAAGCCTTGCCCCAGTCATCACCCGAGCGGCCATAACACTCGGCCAGGATGCGTGCGCCCGCGGTGAGGTTGGCGCAGGCGTCGAAGGCCTGCTCGAAGGTGTCGAGCCCGTAACGGGGTAGGTTGCTGCGGTTGATCTGGGCTATGCCGAGCGAAAAGTCATATCCCTTCGCTTCGAGCATGCGCGCGGTAACGACCGCTTCGCCGAGGTTGCGCGGCTGGCGCTCCAGACGGCCCCCGACGATGCCGATGGCGAAGCGATTGCCGCCGGATTCGGCTTTGATCACATGCTCCATTACCTCGGCCGGGACCGCCAGGTGAGGGCAGGACATCGGGTTGAATACGGCGACCATCCTTGGTTCCTCGTCGTCAGCACGCTTGCGACCGCGGGTCCTGCAGGAAATTGCGTGCAGGATCGAAGTCGATGCCGGTGATGTGCCGCTGCCCTGCATGCGCCTTGATGTGGACGACGATGTCGATCGTCAGCCGGAGCAGCCGTGTGATGGTCGCGAACTCGAGCCCGGCACCTTCTGCCGAGGCTTTGACCATCAGCGCAAGCTGGTCCCAGGTCTGCTCGGTGCTGCCCGCGTGACAGCTGGTGATCGATCCGGGATGGCCCGATGCGCAGTTGCGGATGAAGTAGAACGCCTCGTCGCCGCGCAACTCGGCCAGGATGATGCGGTCGGGCTTCATGCGCAGGCAGGTTTCCATGCAGCTCTTGGCCGTGACGTTGCTGGCGCTCTGGCCACCCTTGGAATAGAGCAGGTGCACGACGTTGGGTTGGCTGATGAAAAGCTCGCGGGCGTCCTCGATGGTGACCAGCCGTTCCTCGGGCGGGATGTGGTCGACAAGCGACTTCATGAAGGTGGTCTTGCCGCTGCCGGTGGCGCCGGATACCACGATGTTCTTCTTGCTGCGTACGGCCGCCTTGAAAAATTCGGCATAGCGGCGCCCGGCACGCAGGTCGAGCAGGTGGCGATCTTCGTCGCCGAGGTCGCACGCGTCGTCCAGGATGTGATCGAAAAAGCCATCTGCCTGGTATTGGTCCAGCGTCCTGGACTGCTTCGCGGGAAGGCGGATGGTGATCGACACGTTGCCCGCCTCGCAGGCAGGCGGGATGACGAACTGGGCGCGCTGGCCGGTCGGGAAGGTCAGCGAGACGACGGGATCGATGTCGGTGATGCGCTGCCCGGTATTGCTTTCGTTGACTACGGCCGTACAGAACTGGCGCGCGCGCTCGAAGGTCAGCGCCGGGACTTCCACCCGCTGCCAGCCGGCACGGCTTTCAAGGTAGAGCTCGCCAGGCCGGTTGATGCAAATCTCGGTGACCTCGGATGAGGCCATGAATTCGCGCACGCCCAGCACCTCGTACTGGTAGTCGAGGAACTCGTTCGAGACAAGGGCGAGGGAATCTTCCATAAGCCTGTTCAGAAGCGCGCGACGACGTCGCTGAAGTCAACGTCGCGGGCGACGTAGACGTAGATCACCGTGCCCTGGTTGATGGTCACCGTGGGCGGCCTGTTGGCGGCCTCGCGCACGGCCATGTCGGCCAGGTTCTGGACGGTGCGGGCGGTATTGCTCTCGAAAGGTTCCTGCACGATCACGCCGCCTGCGGCAATCGAGGAAGTCGTGGGGCCGTGCTCGGCGGCCTCATACTTGAAAGCGTCGCTGAGCATGCTGATGAGCAATGCGGCGCTGATGCGGCTGCCCCAGTGCGCGTCGTAGTGCCCGGGCAGTCCGGCGCCGCCCAGATTGTCGATGCCGGGGCTCGGCTTGCTGCTCATGTCCACGTCGATGCCGGTTGGCGTGATGATGCGATCCCACACCACGGCGACGCGCCGGCCTTTCGGGCCGCTCGAATAGGCGCCGAGCACCTTTGAGCCCTTAGGCAGCAGCAGCTTGCGGCCGTTGAATGAATACACCGGCTCGGTGACCAGGCAGGAGGTGTAGCCCGGCACGTCCGTGACGATCCGGGTTTCCAGCACGCAGCGGATGTAGGTCCCGCGCTGCATCAGCGCATCGGCGTGCTCCAGCGGCTCGGCTTGGGTCGCCGTCGCTCGGCCGGACAGCGAGGCCCCGCCTAGGCCTGGAGACGGTGCGCCGGCAGGTGTCGCCGAAAGGTTGCCCATCGGGTCCGATGTGCCGGCGATGCGGCGCTCGATCAGCGTGGGTTCGCGGGGCGTATAAGCCAAAGACGCCTGTGGGGTTTGTTTGGCGGGCGGTTGCGGTAGCGGCAGCGGCGGCAAGGCGGGTTGCGTGGCCAGAGGAATCGGTTCGGGCCCGGGGTGGCGGGCAGGCGGCAGGGCCAAGGCCGGCGGTGCATCGGCCACGGTGACTTTTTCTTCCCTCGGTTTGTTCGGTTCGCGACGCGAGGTGGCGCTGCTGATCATCCAGTACGAGACGAACAACAACAGCGCGACTGCAGAACCTAGCATCAGCAGCACGCGCCGGTTCATCCGTCGCAGTTCATGCGATTTCAGCAGTGGCGCGCCGGCGTCCAAGTCGGGCGAGGCGGACTGCTGGTAATGCGCGGAGTAAGGATTGTGCGTTAACGCTTCGCCATGACCGGCGTCCGCGCTATCGACGGACTGGTAGGGGGTGTGCGTGCTCACTTGGCGGCGTTCCTTCGCAGGCCGATGACGTCGTCGCCATGGCGGATGACGAGATAGGGATACGTTCCGTGGACGACGATGGTGTTGCCCTCGACGGTCGTGTTGACGAGGGAATCGTCGCCGTGCTCCGTCTCGCGCATGAAGATCGCCGGGAAGTTGCCGGTGGGAAAGCGCTTGAGGTCGCTCATGCGGATGTAGGTAAAGCGGCCATCGTCATAGACGTGCGCCGGGACCAGCCAGGGCGCGCGCTTGCTCCGCGTGGCGTAGTCGTAGTCGAAGTTGTAGTTGCGTCCCGGGATCAACCGGGTATCCAGCGGAGGTGCTTCGGCGGCTTTCTTCCTTTCCGTCGAGAAGCTGGTGCCGGCGGGATAGGCAAAAGTGATCTTGTACTGCACGCCCTCGCGCTTGGCCTGGTCCAGTACCTTCCAGTCGGTCGCCACTACCTTCAGTTCGAAGATGTAGGAGTGCGTGGCCGTACGCACCATCATGTTGGTGTCCACGTCTACGTTTTTGGGCTTGAGGTAGAACACGTTGTCGCGACGGGTGAGTTCCCAGCCGCTGCTGAAGCCGGTGCTGTAATCGAGGATTTGCTCGTTCGGGCTGAGCTCGATCTGCGTGGTAATGCCCAGGCCCGAGCGCACTGGATAGATGTGGTCCGGCTGGTACTCGTACTGCTGCACGACCTGTGCTTGTGCCTGGCTTGGTATGCCAATGGCGGCCGCGCACATCAGGGTCGCCACGAACGCAAGGTGGTACCGGGTCATCGAGCCGCTCCCGTTGGGGCATCTGCTGCCGCATCGAGCCGTGGTGAAGAGCCCTGACCTTGGATAGGCGCGGGCGGGTAGGCTGGCGTGGAGGACTGCGTCATCGCCTGGGCATTGGCGGCTTCCGGGATCTCGGCAGGCGCAGGCGTGGCGTAGTCGTTGTCCACGCGGTAGCTGGTGACCCAGAAACCCAGCGGGTTCTCGATGCGGTTGCGGTCGTCCATTTCCAGGTTCGCCTTGTAGATGAATTCCATCGTGGCGATCTTGCTGTCCAGCGGCTGCGTGGCGCCGCTCTGCTTGTCGTAGAGGCTGCGCTGGAAGCGGACGGTGGCGCCCGTTGGCGTGCGGCCCGCGCCGCCGCCGATCAGGACGATGCTGAGCAGCCTCACTCGTATGGCTTTGTCCTTTCCGTATGCCTTGTAAGGGCTGTCCGGGTTCATCGACGAGTAGAGCCGCGTGTAGTCCGCCTTGACGCCAGGCGAGGCCATGGTCTGTACGGTGGTCCAGTCGCCGAGGTTGAGCAGCGCCAGGTCGTAGGACTCGCGGGCCATGACGAAATGCGCGACGTTGCTGCGGTTGATCGCCTCGCTGGTGCTTATTCGGCGATGCGTGAAGTCCCCGGTCAGCCGGGCCACGGTGCTCGTGCCCGTGTAGGCATCAGCCATCACCAGGTAGGGCACTTTTTGCTTGAGCGGAAGCATGTAGAAATAGCCGCCAGCGAGGATCAGCGACATGCCGAGCGCGCAAAATGCCACCCACCACGCGCGCCGCTCGCTGCGGCGCGCGATGTCTGCGATCGAGAGTTCGTAGTTGACCGCCTTGGCGACGGCTTCCTCGACCTTGCGGGAGCTGGCTTTCCTGGCAAGCATCAGCGCACTCCGCCGACGGTGTCGGTAGAGCCCGGCTTCGTAGCTACGCCGGTCGGAGGCATCGATGGCTGCTGCATCCCTGAAGGCGTGATGCTGGAACCGAAGCTCTTTACGCGGTCGACTTGAAGCCTTTCACCCGCAACGGTGACCGACACGCCCTGCGCCGCGTAGACCGCGCTCAGTTCGCTAACCGCTTGCTGGATGTCCGTCGTGCGCAACTTGCTGACTGGCGCGAACAGCGTGTAATCGGAAGGAATGCGATAGACCAGCGTCATGCCGGTGTCGGTGGTCCAGCGAACCAGCATGTTGCGCAGCGTCTCGTCCATCGGAGCGGCGTAGTAGGTATAGGGCTGATTGAGCGGAATCTCGGTGGTAGACGGCTGGAAGCGATTGACTGGTTTCCAACGCCCGCCGAAATCCTTGGCGGCAGGCGTTCCGCAGCCGGCCAGCAGGAGTGCTGGCAGCAACAGGGCGCTCAGAATCCGGTTCGGAAAAACCTTGTTCACGTGGAGCTCGCAGGTCGAGGTAGTTGTCAGCCGCGTGGCGTGGGGCGCGTACGCGCGCACCGGCACGGCGCGGCGCCGCACCCTGTTCGATGCCGGGGCAAATCAGTAGATGTGGAGAAAGCCTTGGAGCCGGTGCGATGGCGCGCGCACGACACTCCGTCCGCATGCGCGGAAGGCGTGTAGGCACTTGCTTGCCGGCATCAGCGCGCCGAGCAACAAAATTTGCAGGGCCCACGCTGCACTAGTTGGCGATTCCATTCCGACTCCCTGTCTATTCCGTCTTCAAGCAGGTCTTCGGATGCAAGGCGAGAGACCTGTTGGCAGTAGCGTTCACGTCACTTGAACGCGGTGCTTATTAGAGCCGCGGCCCGCTACGAGCGACAAGCCCGATGCGTCAGTACGTGGCGTCATCCACGTGACATCCTCGCTGTGGGTGAAGACCTACGAATGGTTGGGTGGGCCGCTGTCAGCGTGCTCGCCCAGGCTTCTCGTGTTGGCGACTAGCCGCTTGCCGTGGTCTTGCGCCGCGGTTGAAGTGCGTCTATATTGCGCAACTCATGTGTTAGCGCGTTAGTACATTATGAAGCGACGAGCGATTGATCCCGAGACCCCGAACGAGTCGGTGGAGCGCAGCCTGTGCGAGGCGCTGCTGGCGCTGCGCGACGTGGACGAGATGCAGGCGTTCCTGCATGACCTGTGCACGCCGGCGGAACTGGAGGCGATGGTGGATCGCTGGCGGGTGGTGCCGTACCTGCAGGAAGGGCTGCCTTACCGGGAGATCCACGAGCGCACGGGGGTGAGCATCACCACCATCGGGCGGGTGGCGCGGTACCTCAACCAGGGCAACGGCGGCTATCTCGCCGCGGCGGCGCGCGCGGCACGCAAGCGCAAGACCGCCAAGGCGCCGGCATGAGGCCGCGCGATCGACTTCGCATCGCGATGCAGAAGTCCGGGCGGCTTACCGAGCCGGCGCAGGACCTGCTGACGCGCTGCGGGTTCACCTTCCGGCAGAGCCGCGACAAGCTGTTCTGCTTTGGCGAGGGCGAGCCGGTGGACCTGTTGCTGGTGCGCGACGACGACATTCCCGGGCTGATTGCGCAAGGCGTGTGCGACTTAGGGATAGTCGGGCGCAACGTGCTCAACGAGTACGAGCTCACCGCCGGGCGCGAGGATGACATGGCGCTGGCGGAGTGGCGCGGGCTGGGCTTCGGGCGCTGCCGGCTTTCGCTGGCGGTGCCGCAGGAGATGGACTATGCCGGCGCCGCGGACCTTGCCGGGCGGCGCATCGCGACGTCCTATCCGGGGCTGCTCGGCCGCTGGCTGCGCGCGCAGGGCATCGAGGCCGGCGTGGTGACGCTGGCCGGTTCCGTGGAGATCGCGCCGCGGCTGGGCACGGCCGAGGCCATCTGCGACCTGGTGCAGAGCGGCGGCACGCTGGTGGCGAACCAGTTGCGCGAGGTCGAGGTGGTGCTGGACACCGAGGCGCTGCTGGTGGGCCCGAAGGTGCTGCCGGCGGACGAGCGCGGCGACCTGGTCGAGCTGCTGCTCAAACGCATCGATGGCGTGATCCAGGTGCGCGAGTCGCGGCTGCTGCTGTTGCAGGCCGCGCGCGGTTCGCTGGAGGCGATCACCCGGCTGTTGCCGGGCGGACCGCAGCCGACGCTGCTGCCGCTGGCCGGCCAGCCGGACCAGGTGATGCTGCAGGCGCTGTGCGCCGGCGAGGTGAGCTGGCGCCAGCTCGAAGAGATCAAGAAGGCCGGTGCGCGCGAGATGTTCGTGTTGCCGGTGGAAAGGATGCTGGCATGAAGCGGCTGGCGTGGAATGCGTTGGACGAACAGGGGCGCGCCGCGGCTCTGGCGCGGCCGGTGCAGGCGCGCAGCGACGAGCTGCGCGAAGGCGTCGCTGGGATTATCGAAGCCGTGCGCGGGCAGGGCGATGCGGCGCTGCTGCGCTTCACCGCTCGGTACGACCGCTGCGCGCTCCAGCGGTTGGAGGTCGAGCCGTCCGAGTTCGACGAGGCCGAGGCGGCGCTCGATCCGGCGTTGAAGGCGGCGATAGGCGAGGCGGCCGCGCGCATCGAGGCGTTCCATCGCGCCGCCGCACCTCGACCGGTGGCGGTGGAAACCGCGCCAGGTGTGCGCGTCGAACGCGTGTTGCGGGCAATCGGCCGCGTCGGGCTTTACGTGCCGGCCGGCACAGCGCCGTTGCCGTCCACGGCGTTGATGCTGGGCGTGCCGGCGCGCATCGCCGGCTGCGCCGAGGTTGTGTTGTGTTCCCCGGCGCGCGCGGATGGTCGTTGCGATCCGGCCGTTCTCCATGTGGCGCGCGTCATCGGTGCGCATCGGGTGTTCAAGCTCGGCGGCGCGCAGGCGATTGCCGCAATGGCGTACGGCACGGCAAGCGTGCCCCGCTGCGACAAGCTGTTCGGGCCGGGCAACGCGTGGGTCACCGAGGCCAAGGTGCAGGTTTCGACCGATCCGCAAGGTGCGGCAATCGACATGCCGGCCGGTCCATCGGAAGTGCTGGTGGTCGCCGATGCGCACGCCGAGCCCGCCTTCGTGGCGGCAGACCTCTTGTCCCAGGCCGAACACGGACCCGATTCGCAGGTAGTGCTGGTAAGCCCGTCGGCCGGCTTGCTGGATGCCGTGGCGGCCGAAGTCGAGCGCCAGTGCACGGCTTTGCCGCGAGCAGATGTCGCGCGCCGGGCGCTGGCGAACAGCCGGTTGATCGAGGTCGACTCGCTGGAGCAGGCGATCGAGGTGAGCAACCGCTACGCGCCGGAACATTTGATCCTGCAGGTCATCGAGCCGCGTGCCTGGCTGGCGCGGGTGGAGAGTGCCGGCTCGGTGTTCCTGGGTGCATGGACGCCCGAGTCGGTCGGCGATTATTCGAGCGGCAGCAACCACGTGCTGCCGACCTACGGCTATGCGCGCAGCCACAGCGGTGTATCTGTGGCCAGTTTCCAGAAGCAGATCAGCGTGCAGGAGCTGACCCCGGAAGGCCTGCGGGCGATCGGCCCGTGCACCGCCACGCTGGCCGCCGCCGAACAGTTGGAGGCGCACCGCCGCGCGGTGACGCTGCGGCTGGCGGCGCTCGATGCGGAGGTATCCATCGCATGAGCGTGCTGGAACTCGCGCGCGCGGAGATCCGCGCGCTGGTGCCGTATTCCTCCGCGCGCATGGAGGCAACCGGTGGCGCGTTGATGCTCAACGCGAACGAATCGGCGTGGGCGCCGTTCGGCGATGCTGGACTGGATTGCCATCGCTATCCGGACCCGCAGCCGGCGGCGCTGGTCGAACGGCTGGCCGCACTGTATGGCGTAAGACCCGATCAGGTATTGGTCGGGCGCGGCAGCGACGAGGCGATCGACCTGCTGGTGCGCGCGTTCTGCCGCGCCGGCGAGGACGCGATCCTGGTGCAGCCGCCGACCTTCGGGATGTATGCGGTCTGCGCGCGCGTGCAGGACGCCGCGGTGGTCGAAGTGCCGCTGTCGGCGGATTTCACACTCGATGTCCACGCGCTGCTGGCGGCAGTGACGCCGGCGGTCAAGCTGGTCTTTGTCTGTGCACCGAACAATCCGACCGGGGCGGGTGTGTCCCTGGAGTCGGTCGAAGAACTGGCGCGACGACTGGCCGGGCGTGCGCTGCTGGTGGTGGACGAGGCTTACGTGGAGTTCGCCGAGAGCGCCAGCGCCGCAACGTTGCTCGATCGCTACGAGCACTTGGCCGTGCTGCGCACGCTGTCCAAGGCGTGGGCGCTGGCCGGTGCGCGTATCGGTTGCCTGCTGGCCAATTCCGATGTGGTGGCCTTGTTGCGACGCATCCTGCCGCCCTATCCGCTGCCGCGCCCTTGCGTGGCCGCGGCGCTGGACGCGTTGTCGTCGGCGGGGCAGGCGACGGCGCGTGAACGCATTGGTGTGGTGCGCGCCGAACGTACGCGGATGGCGGCCGCGCTGGCCGCGATGCCGGGTGTGCGCGCGGTGCTTCCGTCGCAGGCGAATTTCCTTGCCGTGCGTTTCGAGGACGCGGGCAGTGCGTACCGGCGGCTGTCCGGGGCCGGGATCGTGGTACGTGACGTGCGGCGTTACCCGGGGCTGGACGATGCCCTGCGCATCACGGTCGGTACGCCGGAAGAAAACAGCCGGGTGCTGGCCGTGCTCGGGGGTGAGGCGTGAGCGTTGCCCGTTGCGAGGAATCCTCTGCACGGCGCCCTGTCGGGCGCGGCATGGCCGTCGTGCCCGGGGCGCGCTCCGGCGGTGGAGCCGTATGAGCCGGAAAATCCTTTTTGTCGATCGCGACGGCTGCCTTATCGTCGAACCGCCGGACGAGCAGATCGACAGCTACGCCAAGCTCGATCTGCTGCCGGGCGTGATCGGCGCATTGCAGCGTTGCGTCGCGGCCGGCTACGAGCTGGTGATGGTGACCAACCAGGACGGCCTGGGTACCGCCAGCTTCCCCGAGGAGGCGTTTCGCGGGCCGCAGGAGCTGTTGCTGCGCGTCCTCGCTTCGCAGGGCATCGTGTTCGGCGAGGTTCTGGTCGATCGCAGCTTCCCGCACGAAGGGCTGGATACACGCAAACCCGGGATCGGCCTGCTGCGCCATTACCTCGCCGACGACGGTTGGAGCCGCGCCGCGTCCGCGGTGATCGGCGACCGCGAGACTGACATGCAGCTTGCCGCCAATCTGGGCGTGCGCGGGTTGCGGGTCGGTCCGTCAGGTTTTGCCTGGGAGGAAATCGCCCATCGCCTGCTGGACGCGCCGCGCCTCGGGGCAGTGAGTCGGCGTACGCGCGAGACGTCCATCGAAGTGGGCGTGGACCTGGATCGCCCGGCCGAGCCACAGGTGCGCACCGGGCTGGGTTTCTTCGACCACATGCTTGAACAGATCGGCAAGCACGGAGGCTTCGCGCTCACGCTCGCCTGTGCGGGCGACACGCAGGTGGATGAGCACCACACGGTGGAGGATTGCGCGCTCGCGCTGGGCCAGGCCTTGCGCCAGGCATTGGGCGACAAGCGCGGCATCGGCCGCTACGGCTTCACCTTGCCGATGGACGAGGCGCTCGCCAGTGCGGCGCTCGATCTCTCCGGCCGACCTTGCTTCGAGTTCGACGGCCGCTTCCCGCGCGAGCGGGTGGGCGACCTTCCCACGGAACTGGTGGTGCATTTCTTCCGCTCGCTGTGCGAGACGCTGGGCGCCAACCTGCACCTGTCGGTGCGGGGTGACAACGCGCACCACATGGTCGAGGCCTGCTTCAAGGTCGTCGCCCGTGCGCTGCGCCAGGCCGTGCGCAGGGAGGGCAGCGAATTGCCCAGTACCAAGGGGGCGCTGTGAGCGCTGCCATCGCCACGTCCGCCCGAGCCCTGACGGAACAGTCCGTGGGCGTAGCCAGTCCGTCCGTCGTGCTGGTCGACGCCGGCGGTACAAATATCGGCTCCGTGCGTTATGCCCTGCAGCGACTGGGCGTTGAAGCGCCGCTGACCTCCGATCCAGCGACGATCCGCGCAGCCGGCAAGGTGATCCTTCCCGGCGTTGGCGCGGCGGGTCCGGCGATGGGGCGATTGCGTGCGCAGGGCCTGGTCGACGTGCTGCGCGGGCTCACCCAGCCGGTGCTTGGCGTGTGCCTGGGCATGCAACTCCTTTGCTCGCGCTCGGAAGAGGGCGAGGTGGATTGCCTCGACGTCATCCCGGCCGCGGTGCAGCGGCTGCGGGCCGCGCCTGGCCTGAGGGTTCCGCACATGGGTTGGAACCGGCTGCATGCGTGCGCCGATCACCCCCTGCTCGAGGGCGTGCCGGCCGACGCGCAGGCCTATTTCGTGCACAGCTATGCGGTGCCGGCAGGCGATTACACGCTTGCGTCAACCCACCACGGCGAGGTGTTCTCGGCCGTGGTGGCACGCGGCAATTTCTTCGGCATGCAGTTCCATCCAGAACGCTCGGCTGCAGTGGGCGCCCGCCTGCTGCGTAATTTCCTGGACCTATGAAAGCTGAAATCCTCCCCGCCATCGATTTGCGCGAAGGCCGTGTCGTCCGCCTCGCGCAAGGCGACTACGCCCGCCAGAAGACTTACCCCAATGACCCCGTTGCGCTGGCTGCCGGTTACGCGGCGGCCGGTGCGCGCTGGCTGCATGTGGTCGACCTCGACGGGGCGAAGTCGGGCGGATTCGCCAACCTGCCGGTGATCGAAGCCTTGGCACGCACCGGTCTGCGTGTACAGGCCGGTGGCGGCGTGCGCGGCATCGCCGACGTGCATCGGCTGCTGGACGCAGGCGTGGAGCGGGTAGTGGTCGGCAGCGTGGCGATCCGTGATCCGGAACGGGTGGTCGACTGGCTGCGGCGTCACGGTGCGGATCGCTTCACGATCGCGCTGGATACACGCTGGCAGGAGGATCGCTGGACGTTGCCGAGCGCCGGCTGGACCCAGGCCGAGGCGCGCACGCTCGATGACCTGGCGCCATGGTTCGCGGCACGTGGCGCCCGCCACCTGCTGTGCACCGACATCGACCGCGACGGCATGTTGGCGGGCCCCAACCTGGCGCTGTACCGCCACCTGTCGGACATTGCCCCGGCTCTTGCCGTGCAGGCGTCCGGTGGCGTGCGTTCGATCGACGACATCCGCGATGCGCGGATGGCCGGCGCGAGCGGCGTGATTCTCGGGCGAGGGCTGCTGGAAGGCTGCTTCGGGTTGGCGGAGGCGATGGCCGCATGAGTCGTTCCCTCGGAATGGACGGCAGAGCGCCGCGACGGTCACGCGGGAGGTCTCCGTGCTGAGCCGACGCATCATTCCTTGCCTGGATGTGCGCGACGGTCAGGTCGTCAAGGGCGTGCGCTTTCGCGACCACGCGGTGGTCGGCGGCGTCGTCGAGCTGGCGCTGCGGTATCGCGACGCGGGGGCGGACGAGCTGGTGTTCTACGACATCACCGCCAGCCCGGAGGGGCGCGCCGTCGACAGAGCCTGGGTCGAACGGGTGGCGCGGGAGATCGACATCCCCTTTTGCGTGGCCGGTGGCATCCGCAGCGTCGATGAGGCGCGCGCGGTACTGCACGCCGGGGCGGACAAGGTATCGATCAATTCGCCGGCGCTGGAGCGGCCAGCGCTGATTGCCGAACTGGCCGCGGCGTTCGGCGTGCAGTGCGTCGTCGTCGGCATCGATTCGCTGCGCGATGCCGATGGGCAGTGGCGGGTGCGCCAGTACACCGGCGATCCGTCGCGCACGCAGGCGCTGCCGCGGCGCACGCTGGACTGGATCGTGGAGGCGCAGCGCCTGGGCGCCGGCGAGATCGTGCTCAATTGCATGGGCAGCGACGGCGTGCGTGGCGGCTACGACCTGGCGCAACTGGCCGAGGCGCGCGCGGTCTGTGGAGTGCCGCTCGTCGCCTCCGGCGGTGCCGGCGCAGCCGAGCATTTTCGCGAGGTGTTCGCCCAGGCCGATGTAGATGGCGCGCTGGCGGCCAGTGTGTTCCATTCCGGCGCGATCGAGGTGTCGGCATTGAAGCAGTGGCTTTCCGGGCATGGCATTGCGGTGCGCGTGACGACGGAAACCGGAGGTGTGCGATGACCGAGGCGCTCGACTTCGCCAAGGGCGGCGGCCTGGTGCCCGCGATCGTGCAGCATTGGCTGACCGGCGAAGTGCTGATGCTGGGTTATATGGATGCCGAAGCGCTGGCGGCCACGCAAGCGAGCGGCCTGGTGACCTTCCACAGCCGCAGCAAGGGGCGCCTGTGGACCAAGGGCGAGAGTTCGGGGAACGTGCTCCGGATGAGGAGCCTGCATGTCGACTGCGACGCGGATACGCTGCTGGTGCTCGCCGAGCCGGCCGGGCCGACCTGCCATCGCGGCACGTCCAGCTGCTTCGACGGAGCACGGCTCCCCTTGGGTTTTCTCGCCGAACTCGATGCGCTGGTCGCCCGGCGGGCGGTCGAGCGGCCCGCCGGCAGCTACACCACGCAACTGTTCGAGGGTGGCATTCGCCGCATCGCCCAGAAGGTTGGCGAGGAAGGCGTGGAGACAGCACTTGCCGCTGTCGCGCAGGACGATGCGGAGTTTCTAGGCGAAGCTGCCGACCTGCTGTTCCACCTCACGGTGGCCCTGCATGCGCGTGGACTGGGACTCTCGCACGTCGCTGCCCTGCTGTCAGATCGGCACGCGCAGCAGTCGGTGAAGTGATCGGCCCCACCTTGCAAGAGCGCACCCTGTGCGCAACCGTCATGCATGCATCCGCCCAGGCGTCCACCGTTATCGGTCGCGCAGGGGTGTGCTCCTACGGGGGCTCAGTGATGGGCAGCCAGCGGAGCGGATTGCCGTGGTTGCTGGAAGGGCACGGCCGGGCCCGGCTTCAGGCCCTGGCGCCATCGCGCCAGCTGCTCGGCGATGCCTTTGCCGATCGCCATCTGCGGCTCGGACGGCAGCAGTCGCTCCTGTCGCTCCCACTTCGTGATCTCGCCTTTTGCCTGCGCGAAGGCGGCGATGAAGTCGGGCGTGTGGTTCAGCGCATCGATCAGCCATGCGCGGCCGAAGTAGGTTGCCGCCGAATCGTTGCCACAGCCGAACGAACTGCGGTCGCTGCGCGCAGCGGTGAGTACCAGGGTGCCCTCGCCCTGCAGCGAGGGGATGAATCCGCCGGAGTAGCAGGCGTTGACCACCACCACCTTCCACTTGAATGGGCGCGCCGCGAGGATCGCGCCAAGGTCCTGCGCGCCGATCTGGTCCAGCGGCAGCGGGTCCATGTCCACGAGCAGGGTATGGTCTTCGCTGCCGTGAGTGGAAAGGTAGAGGAGCAGGACGTCCTGTCGTGGGTCCATGGCGTCGGCCAGTCCATCGAGGGCGCTTTCCAGGTTGCTCCAGGTGGCCAGCGGCCGGGTGGATAGCGTGTCCGGGGAGTTCTCGAGCACCAGCGCGTGCGCCGTGGCGCCGAAGCGCCGGGTAAACAGGCGCGCGGCGTACTCTGCTTCGTTGTGGAAGACGTCCTCGCTGCCGTCGCCGGCGAAGGCGAGCAGGTAGAGATTTGGCCTGCCCGGGACGCGTGGACCGAGCCGGGCGAGCGCGGCATCCAGCAGCTGTGGTTGGGTGTAGAGCACCTGCTCGGGCGTCGGTGCCTGTTCCGGCCAGTCATCCTGCGGCAACGCCGGGGCTTCGGCGTCGTCGAGCGGCGGCTGCGTGGCGACCCGGGCGATCGCCGGCACGCGCGATGCCTGGCCGGCCGGGTGGTGAGGGAGCCAGCCCTGGGCCAGCAGCATCGCCAGAATGCCGGCGGCAAATGCGAGCAGGGCGATCAGGCTTGCGCGCATTGCAGGTCTCAGGGTTCGATGGCGTCGAAATCCGCGTAGGCGCGATGGCGCGGCTCGGACGGCATCGCCTGTGGTGCACGGACGAGCCAGCCGGTCTGCATGCCGGCGGTGCCTGCGGCATCCAGTTCCTCGACGATGTCGGACAGGAACAGGATGTGCTCCGGGCGTTCGCCGATCGCTTCGGCGATCTTCGCGTACGAGTCGGATTCGCGCTTGGGGCCGGTTTCGGTGTCGAAGTAGCCGGCGAACAGCGGCGTCAGGTCCCCCGCGTCGCTGTAGCGGAAGAACAATCGCTGCGCCGGTACCGAACCGGAGGAATAGACGTACAGGTGCAGGCCGTCGGCGCGCCAGCCATGCAGGCGTGCGGATACTTCGGGATAGACGTGCGCGCGGTATTCGCCAGCCTCGTAGCCTTCCTTCCAGATCATCCCCTGCAGCGCCTTGAGCGCGGTGGATTTGCGGTCCTGGTCGATCCAGCCCAGCAACAGCTCGATGATTTCCTGGCGGCTGGCCTCGATGATGCCCGCTTCCTTGGCCGCCTCGTGCAGCCAGTGCTGCACTTCGGGCCGGTCGGCGTGCGTTTCGACGAAGGCCGGCAGGCGCTTGCGGGCGTACGGAAACAGCACGTCCTTGACGAAATCGATCGAACTGGTGGTGCCTTCGATGTCGGTGACGATGGCGCGGATGGTGGTCATGGGCGGCACGTGTCCGGAAAGACGGCAAGGATAGCCGAGCTCCCGCATGGCGGGCTTCAACCCACGGGAGCCTCGCTGCGAATCCACGGCGGGCTGACGCCCGCTTCGCGAGGCTTAGCGAGAGCCCGGATCCATCCGCGGGAAGCGTTCGGCGATGTCGGTGCCGGTGAAGTTGGCGACCCAGCCGTCCTTGTTGGTGAACAGACGGATGGCGACGAAGTAGGGCGATTCGCTCATGTCGAACCAGTGTGGCGTGCCGTCAGGTACGCCGATCAGGTCGCCTGCCTCGCACAGCACGTCGTACACCTTGCCTGCGAGGTGCAGGGTGAACTGGCCGCTGCCGGCGACGAAAAAGCGCACCTCGTCCTCGCTGTGGGTGTGTTCGCTCAGGAATTTCTTTCGCAGCGCCGCGCGGTCCGGGTGATCAGGCGCCAGGCTGATGACGTCGACCGACTGGTAGCCCTCTTCGCGCATCAGGCGGTCGATGTCATCGCGGTAGGCGGCGACGACTTCTTCCTGACTGGCCCCCGGAGCAATGGGCGCATTGGCCTCCCACTGCTCGAAGCGCACGCCGACCTGGCCGAGCTCGCGGGCGATCTCGGCCGGTGCGGTATGCACGGAAACCGGCGTGGACGGCTGGGTGTCCTCGAAGATGCGCAGGCGGCTCATGCGGACAGTCTCCTCAGGTCGAGTTCGCAGCCGAGCAGGAATTCGAGCGCCTCGAGATGACGGCGCGCCTCGGCCATGTCGGCGCCCCAGGTGTAGATACCGTGGCCGTCGATCAGGTAGGCATGCAGCGGCTTGCCGGCATCCAGCCAGGCGTCGATGCGCTCGACCAGCTCGGGCATGTGCTGCGTGTTGGGGAAGACCGGGATCTCCAGCACGCTATCGTGCGTGGTGTAGCCGGTGATCGCCTTCTGCAGTTCCCAGCCTTCCAGCCGCACCGCGCCCTCGCGGGCGAACAGCCGCGAGGCCACGCTCTGCGTGCGCGAATGGGTATGCAGGACCACCTGCGCCTGGGGCAGGCGACGGTAGGCCTGCGTGTGAAGCTCGGTTTCGGCGCTGGGGCGCGCGCGCGTGCCGACCGCATGGCCGGCCATGTCGACCAGCATGATGTCCTCGCGCCCCAGGCGACCCTTGTCGCGGCCGGAGATGGTGATGGCAACCACCTCCTCGTTCACGCGCATGGAGAAATTGCTGCTGGTCGCCGGCGTCCAGCCCAGTGACGCGAGCTCGCGCGCGGCCTCGGCGACGGCGTCCGCGCAAAGCGCGAAACGGGATGGATCGACGGAAGAGGCAATTCCTGCATGGGTATTTGGACGTCCAAACGGTGCGCGACTATAACACGCCGGCCTGTGCGACCAACGGCAAATGCGAGTCGTTCTCGCAAGTCAGGTGGAATTGACGTTCGCGGCGTACCATCGCGACAGGCTGCCGCGTCCGCGGTGGCGGAAACAACGGAGGTTCAACTATGTCGCAAGAAAAAGACATCGAATCGCGTCGACGCTTCCTGAAGGTCGCGGCCGGCACGGCGGCGGCCGCCGCGGTGGTCGGTGGCATGCCACGCTTCGCGCGCGCCGCTGATCTGCCGCATGTGGCCGAGTCCGATCCGACGGCGAAGGCGCTCGATTATGTCGAGGACGCCAGCAAGTCGAAGAACCCGAAGCATACGGCGGGCGCCGTGTGTTCGAACTGTCAGTTCTTCACTGACCCGACCGCCAAGGCTTACGGTCCTTGCCAGTTGTTCCCCGGCAAGGCGGTGAACGCCAAGGGCTGGTGTGTCTCGCACACTACCAGGAAGGCCTGAGCACGCACACACGCGTTCGATGCGCGAGGCGCACTGAAAGATTTGCGTGCGTGGAGATTGGCCGAATGGCCTGTCTGAAAAATGCTGCCCAGACGCGTCAGGCTGAGGAGCTGACCCGCCTGACGCGCCGGGCGGCGATCCGGGGCCCACTGCCAAGTGATCAACCCTCGGAGCACGGATGATACTCCCGTGAGGGGCGGTTCGGGCGATCGGTGCCGGATTTTTTCTCGGAAAACTTCCGTTAAAGCCTTTTTTTTCAAGGACTTAGGAAGAAAAATTGTTTGCGGTCCGCAACTCGGGCAGTTGTAATAATTTTATTAAATGTTGCGTCCGCCTGCGAACGTCGTTCAACGGTCGGGTTCGTGAATCCGTCGGGACGCGCCGCGATCGATGCGACGCGAGTGCAGGACCTCACGCACTGGGGCGCAGGAAGGACAGAAGCCGCCCTTGCGATGGGGGACGGTACTTACCGCCACTTAGTTGGCGGCTGAGCTCGATGCCTTTCGCAACTGACTGTGCCGACGGCCGTAGGCGAAGTAGATGACCATGCCGATCACCGTCCAGATGCCCAACATCAGCCACTGATACCAGTTCTCCCAGTACAGCAGCATCAGGCAGCTCAGCACGCCCAGCGTGCAGACCACTGGCGCCCACGGCACGCGGAACGTGCGCGGCAGTTCCGGCTGGGTATGGCGCAGGATCAGCACGCCCGCGCAGACCGCAACGAACGCGATCAGCGTGCCCATCGAGACCAGGTCACCCAGGATGTCGAGCGGGAATACCGCGGCCAGCGCGGCGATGCCCAGGCCGGTGATCACCGTGTTGATGTGCGGCGTGCGGTAGCGCGGATGGATCTTCGCGAATACCGGCGGCAACAAGCCGTCGCGGCCCATGATCATGAAGATGCGCGGCTGCGCGATGATCATTACCAGTACCACGGATGACAGGCCGATCAACGCGCCGACCTCGACCAGCCAGCGCAGCCATTCCAGTTCGGCATGCGCCTTGACCGCC
This sequence comes from Frateuria sp. GZRe14, assembly GCF_051900395.1. Classification (NCBI taxonomy): domain Bacteria; kingdom Pseudomonadati; phylum Pseudomonadota; class Gammaproteobacteria; order Lysobacterales; family Rhodanobacteraceae; genus Frateuria; species Frateuria sp. GZRe14. The sequence continues at coordinate 1,720,122 of NZ_JBHZGJ010000001.1, forward strand.
GTGACCACCGGCTCGGCCGTGCCCAGCAGCTTGAATGGCAGCAGGCCGGTGATCACCGCTGCCATGCCCACGTAGAGCACGGTGCAGATGGCAAGCGAGGCGATCGTGGCGATCGGGAGGTCGCGCTGCGGGTTTTTCGCTTCCTGTGCCGCGGTCGAGGTGGCCTCGAAGCCGATGTAGGCGAAGAACACCAGGGTGGACGCCCGCATGATGCCTGACCAGCCGTAGGTTTCCGGCCCTTCGTTAGCCGGGATGAACGGGTGCCACAGCTCCGGATTCACGTAGCGCCAGCCGGCGACGATCACCACCACGATCAGGCCGACCTTGAGCAGCACCATGGCGACGTTGGCGCCGCTGGATTCGCGGATGCCCACGTAGCAAAGCCAGGTCAGCGCCAGCACGATCGCGACCGCGGGCAGGTTGAACAAGGCGCCGGTTCTCACCAGGTGTCCGCCCGTGTAGGCAAGGGGCGCGGTCGTGAGCGCGGCGGGCAGGTGGATGCCGACATGGTCGAGCAGGCTGACGAAATACCCCGTCCAGCTGACCGCGACCGCCGAGGCCGAAACGCCGTACTCGAGCACCATGTTCCAGCCGATAAACCAGGCGACCAGTTCGCCCAGCGTTGCGTAGGCATAGGAATAGGAGCTGCCCGACATCGGGATCAGCGTGGCGAATTCCGCATAGCACAGCGCGGTAAAGCTGCAGCACACTGCAGCGATGACGAAGGCGAGGATCACCGCCGGGCCGGCGTGCTCGGCCGCGGCCTGCCCCGTGATCACGAAGATGCCGCCGCCGATCACCGCGCCGATGCCCAGTGCGGTCAGCCCCCAGGGGCCCAGCGTGCGGCGAAGGCCGGGACCGTGCGAGTCGTCGACGTCGGAGAAATCGGTCTTGCGGGCGAGCAGTTGCTTCAGCATGGGCATTCCGGACATGAAACCGGCACGGTTTTCACCGTGCCGGCAGGGTTTCACTGGAGAGGCGACGCCAACGTCAGACCGGTTCGGTGCCGTTGGCCAAATGGCTCTTGCGGTACCCGTAGAGGTAGTACACGACCAGACCCACAGCCGCCCAGCCGAAGAACACGTACATGGTCACCTTCGACAGGTTCAGGAAAAGCAGCAGGCAGCCCAGGACGGCGAGAGGGCAGACGATCCAGGCAAACGGGGTGCGGAACGACCGCGGACGATGAGGCTGCTTGACGCGCAGGATAAGCACGCCCAGCGCCACCATCATGAACGCGAAAAGCGTGCCGGAATTGGTCACGTCCGCCAGCGCGCCCACCGGGAACATCGCGCCGAACAGAGACACGAAGACGCCGGTGATCATCGTGATCACGTGAGGCGTGTGGTAGCGCGGGTGGATCTTCGCCAGCGAGCTCGGCAGCAGGCCATCGCGGGCCATGGTGAAGAAGATGCGGGTCTGGCCGTAGGTCATCGTCAGGATGACCGAGGGCAACGCGAGGCTGGCCGCCGCGCCGATGAAGTTGCCCCACCACGGATGGTCGAGCAGCCGCACCGCATGGGCCAGCGCTTCCTTGCTGCAAACAAGCGCCTGGGACGCCTGGCACGCAGCGGCCATGGCGGGGGTGCCCGGCTGGATCGCGGACCCGTCCGGGGCGACCACCGGCTGCGCGCCGACGGAGCCGATAGCGCCATAGCTCACCAGCAGGTAGTAGACCGTACATACGCCGAGTGCGCCGAGCAGGCCGATCGGGATGTTGCGGTTCGGATTCTTGGTTTCCTCGGCCGCCGTGGAGATGGCATCGAATCCGACGTAGGCGAAGAAGATCGAAGCCGCGGCGCCAAGCACGCCGATGCCGCCCATCGGGCTGCCCCAGCCGTTGGGCGTGAAGGGCTGGAAATTGGCGTCCTGGACGCGCGGCAGCGCAATGATGATGAAGACCGTCAGGGCGATCACTTTGACCAGCACGAGCACGGCATTGACCTTGGCCGACTTGCTGGTGCCCACGACGAGCAGGGCGGTGATGACCAGGCCGATCAGGCAGGCAAAAAGGTTGAAGCCGCCGCCATCCAGCGGACCGACGCGGAGGAACATCGGCAACCCGAGCCCGCGGCTGGCCAGGAGCCCGTTGAAATAGCCGGCCCAACCCACGCACACGGTGCTGGCGGCAATCGTGTACTCCAGTACGAGCGCCCAGCCCACGACCCAGGCGAGCCCTTCGCCCATCACGCCATAGGTATAGGTGTAGGCCGATCCGGCGACCGGCACCATGGAGGCAAGCTCTGCGTACGCAAGCGCGGCCAGGCCGCAGACGACGGCGGCGATGATGAAGGAAATCATCATGCCGGGGCCGGCTTTCTGGCCCGCTTCAGCGGTGAGCACGAAAATGCCGGTGCCGATGATCGCGCCAATGCCCAGCATGGTGAGCTGGAACGGACCGAGCTGGCGGACGAGGGATTTCTTTTCGGCGGTAGCGAGAATCTGGTCGAGCGGCTTGACGCGCTTAAACAGCATAGCGTTCCCCATGAAAGACGGCGTGCTCCCCGACCCTTGCGTTAGCCACGCGTCGAGCCGATGTGACGGGCAACCTTAGCCGAGCGTGACTGGGGGTACAAGCGCCACGAGACATGCGTGGACGCCGTTAGAATTGCCGTTTGACCACCGCCCGAACCATCATGCCCGAAACATCGACCTGCCGGCTTGGCGACGCGCTGCACCGGCATGGACTGGCCTGTCCGGATGACCCGTGTGTGAGCGGGTTCCTGCGGTTCCTGGCCAGCGCGGATGAGGTGTTCGAGCGCTCGCACCCGCCCGGGCATTTCACCGGTTCGGCCTGGCTGGTGAGCGCCGATGGCGAGCGCGTGCTGTTGACGCATCACCGCAAGCTCGGCCGCTGGTTGCAACTGGGCGGCCATGCCGACGGCGATCGCGACCTCGCGCGTGTCGCGTTGCGCGAGGCGGAGGAGGAATCCGGTCTGGGCAACCTCGTCGTGGAACCGGAGATCTTCGATCTGGATCGCCACCTGATTCCCGCTCGTGGCGAGGTACCGGCGCACTGGCACTTCGACGTGCGCTACGTCGTGCGCGCGACAGGCAGCGAAGCGTTTGCCGTCAGCGAGGAGTCTCTGGATCTGGCCTGGCGATCCATCCGGACCATCGCACAGGACCCGCAGGCGGACGCATCGTTGCGGCGCATGGCGCAGCGATGGCTCGCCCGCTAGAAGCCACCATGGAAGATCAGGCCGATTCGTAGCGCGCAGGTGCCGGATTGAGATGTCCGCAGGCGTCGCAGGTGCGGGCATCGCGCGACCCATAGAAGCGATTGAACACCGGCGGGAAGTCCTGCTCGATGCTCTGCAGGGTGAAATATTCCTCGTACAGCTTGTGGTTGCAGCGTTCGCAGAACCACAGCAGGCCATCCTGCTCCCCAGTGACGCGCCGGCGTTCGATCACCAGGCCGACCGACTCGGGCATGCGCTGCGGCGAATGCGGCACGCGCGGCGGCAGGTAAAATACTTCGCCCGCGCGAATGGGGATGTCGCGCGCGACACCTTCGTCCTGCACCTTGAGCACCATCTCGCCCTCGAGCTGGTAGAAGAATTCGGGGCCTTCGTCGTGATGGTAGTCGGTGCGAGCGTTCGGGCCGCCGACGATCATGACGATGAAGTCGCCGTCCACGATGCATTTGTTGCCGACGGGCGGCTTGAGCAGGTGACGGTGTTCGTCGATCCAGCGTTGCAGGTCGATGGGCGGAAGCAGGGCCATGGCTGAGCTCGGCGTGTGGAAAAGCCTACCTTAGCGCCGGAGGGCGGGGCGCGCGCGATGGCTAATCCGGTCGCTGTTGGGCCGGGAGCGAAAAGCCGGCGTCTCAAGCTGCCCTTCGCAATGGCCGCGCCCATGTCGCCTGCGCGGCACAGGACCGGCATGCCTTGCAGCATGCTGGCCGTGGCGCCTGCCAGCGAGCGGTCAGACCTCCAGCGTGGCCAGGTCGCCCTTTTCTTCCAGCCAGCTCTTGCGGTCGCCGGCGCGTTTCTTGGCCAGCAGCATGTCCATCAGCCTGGCCGTGCCTTCGCTGTCGTCCACGGTCAGCTGCACGAGGCGGCGCGTGTCCGGATGGATGGTCGATTCGCGCAGCTGCGCCGGGTTCATCTCACCCAGGCCCTTGAAGCGGGTGACCGAGACCGCGCCCTTCATTTTCTCGCGCTCGATCTTCTGCAGCATCGACTGTTTCTCGGCCTCATCCAGGCAGTAGAAGACCTGCTTGCCCACGTCCACGCGGAACAGCGGAGGCATCGCCACGAACACGTGCCCCTCGCGCACCAGCGAGGGGAAGTGACGCAGGAACAATGCCGAGAGCAAGGTGGCGATGTGCAGGCCGTCGGAGTCGGCATCCGCTAGGACCACCACCTTGCCGTAACGCAACCCGGAGAGGTCGTCCTTGCCTGGGTCGCAGCCGATGGCCACGGCGAGGTTGTGCACCTCCTCGGAGGCGAGCACGGAGGTGGATTCGACCTCCCAGGTGTTCAGGATCTTGCCGCGCAATGGCAGGATTGCCTGGAACTCCTTGTCGCGTGCCTGCTTGGCGCTGCCACCGGCCGAATCGCCCTCTACCAGGAAAAGCTCGGTGCGGGTGAGGTCGGTGGCGGTGCAGTCGGCCAGCTTGCCGGGCAGGGCGGGGCCCTGGGTGATCTTCTTGCGCACCACCTGCTTGGCCGCCTTGAGGCGCGCACTGGCGCGCTCGATCGCCAGTTGGGCGATCCTTTCGCCCAGGTCCACGTGCTGGTTGAGCCACAGGCTGAAGGCATCGTGCACCACGCCCTCGCATAGTGCCGCGGCGTTGCGCGAGGACAGGCGTTCCTTGGTCTGGCCGGCGAACTGCGGATCCTGCAGCTTGGCCGAGAGCACGAAGGCCAGGCGTTCCCACACGTCCTCGGGCGCCAGCTTGACGCCGCGCGGCAGCAGGTTGCGGATGTCGCAGAACTCGCGGATGGCGTTGGTCAGGCCACTGCGCAGGCCGTTGACGTGGGTGCCGCCCTGCGCGGTGGGGATCAGGTTGACGTAGCTCTCCTGCACCAGCTCGCCTTCGGGCAGCCAGGTGAGGGCGACATCCAGGCCTTCGGTGTCGCGGGCGACGTGGTGGACGAACAGGTCGGCCGGGATCGCCTCGGCGCCATCGAGCTCGCCGCGCAGGTAATCGCGCAAGCCATCCTCGTAGTACCACTCACTCGTTTCACCGCTGGCTTCGTCGACCAGCTTCACGCTCAGGCCGGCACAGAGCACGGCCTTGGCGCGCAGCAGGTGCTTGAGCTTCGGCAACGAGATCTTCGGCGAGTCGAAATACTTCGGGTCGGCCCAGAAACGCACGGTGGTGCCGGTTTTCCGCTTGGGCACCGAACCGATGACTTCCAGTTCGCTGACGCGGTCGCCATGCTCGAAGGCCATGCGGTATTCGTTGCCGTCGCGGCGGATGGTCACTTCCACGCGCTGCGACAGCGCGTTGACCACCGATACGCCCACGCCGTGCAGGCCGCCGGAGAAGTTGTAGTTCTTGCCGTTGAACTTTCCGCCGGCATGCAGGCGGGTGAGGATCAGCTCCACGCCCGGCACGCCTTCCTCCGGATGGATGTCCACCGGCATGCCGCGGCCGTCGTCGCTGACCTCGACGGAGCCGTCAGCGCGCAGTACCACTTCGATGGCCTTGGCGTGCCCCGCCAGCGCCTCGTCCACGGAGTTGTCGATGACTTCCTGCGCCAGATGGTTCGGGCGGGAGGTGTCGGTGTACATGCCGGGGCGGCGTTTGACGGGATCGAGGCCGGAAAGGACTTCGATGTCGGCGGCGTTGTAGCGACTGCTCATGCGTGGGGTCGGTCAGGGGACGGAAACGTTGCAGGATGGCGAGAGGCGGGCGGGGTGGTCAAGCGGGCTTGCCGCGAAGTGCGCGGCCATCCGTCTTCTGCGCCCTCCCCCCGTTGCGGGCGAGGGCGCGATAGGAGGCACTGGAGCGGTGGTGCACTGGCCCCATTCATCGGCGACGGAAGCGCTCCTGACGGAATCACAACGGTGCGCAATGCCGCTCCAGCCACGCCAGGTCCGCATCCTCCAGCAGCGGTGCCAGCGCCGCCCGCACGGTGGCGTGATAGTCATCCAGCCAGGCGCGTTCTTCAGGATTGAGCAGGCCCGGTTCCAGTGCGCGGCGATCGAACGGGCACAGTGTCAGCGTTTCGAAAGCGTAGAACTCGCCGAACTCGGTCTGGTCCGCCTGCACCACCACCGCCAGGTTCTCGTGCCGGATGCCGTGGCGCGCGGGCTTGTAGAGGCCTGGCTCGATCGAGGTGATCATCCCCGGTTCCAGCGGCACCAGCGCGCCGTTGGGCGAGGGCGGGCGGATGGAATGCGGGCCTTCGTGCACGTTGAGGAAGTAGCCCACGCCGTGGCCCGTGCCGTGTCCATAGTCCAGGCCGCTGGCCCACAGCGGTGCACGCGCCAGCGCATCGAGCTGCGGGCCACTGGCGCCCTTGGGAAAGCGCGCGCGGGAGAGCGCGATCAGTCCCTTCATCACCAGCGTGGCGTCGCGGCGCTGCTCCGCGGAGGTTTCGCCCAGCGCCAGCACACGCGTGATGTCGGTGGTGCCGCCCAGGTACTGGCCGCCCGAGTCGACCAGCAGCAGGCCCTTGCGCTGCAAGGTGCTGTGCGCCTCGGGCGTGGCGCGATAGTGCGGCAGGGCGCCATTGGCCTGGTAACCGGCGATGGTGGCGAAACTTTCGCCGACGAAATCGGGTTGTGCCGAGCGCTCTTCGCGCAGAAGCACGTCGACGTCCAGCTCGGTCTGGGTCATGCCCGCGGCCAGGCGCTCTTCCAGCCGACGGAAGGCGCGTACCAACGCGGCGCCATCGCGGCGCATCACCTCGCGGATGTGTTCGAGCTCGGCTTCGGTCTTGCGGGCCTTGAGGGCTGTCGACGGGTTGGGCGCCTCCACGCGGTCGGCCGCCGGTCCGATAGCTTCGGCTACAGTGCAGACGACCCGCGCCGGATCAAGCAGCAGGCGTGCGCCTTTGCCCAACTCGGCCAGGGCATCGGTGACGGTGGCGTAGTCGGCGATGCGCACATTGTCGGCCTTGAGTGCGGCCACCAGGGCATCGGAAAGCTTGCCGCGGTCGACGAACAGCGTGGCCGGTCCGTCCGTTTCGACCAGCAGATGGCCCAGAAATACCGGGTTGCATTCCACATCGCTGCCGCGCAGGTTGGTCAGCCAGGCTATGTCGTCCAGGCTGGAGACCAGGTGGTGCGTAGCCTGCTGGCGGCGCAGGCTGGCGCGCAGGCGCTCCAGCTTTTCCGCGCGGGTGCTGCCAGGGTAGCCGGGCGGGTGCTCGAACACCGGCGCCTTGGGCAGGACGGGGCGGTCGGTCCAGGCCTCGCCGGGCAGGTCCAGGTCGGTGCGAACGTGTGCGCCGGCCTCGTCCAGCAGGCCCTCGACCTGCTTGCGGGCGGCGACGGACAGACTGTCCCCAGCCACCGCCAGCACGTCGCCGCCTTTCAGGTGCTGCTGCAGCCACTGCAGGTGTTCGGGGGCGTGCGAGACCTTCTGCTTCTTGAGCGCCACGCCCGTGCCGGCCAGTTGCTGTTCGGCCTGGGAGAAATAGCGCGAATCGGTCCACAGGTCGGCCGTGTCGGCGGTGACCACCAGCGTGCCGGCCGAGCCGGTGAAGCCGGAAAGCCACTCCCGCGCGGCCCAGTGGGCAGGCAGGTATTCGGACAGGTGGGGATCGGCGGAAGGAATCAGGCAGGCGGCGACGCCGTGCTTCTGCATGGCCTGGCGCAGGGCGACCAGGCGGGAAGGGATGGGGTTGGTCATTCGCCCATGCTATCGCCTTCCATCCTCGACCGGTCACGCCTACCTAGGCGTGCGGCGCCAGGGTGGAAAACGCTGCCGGGGCTTTTTCGGGGGCGCCTTCGACTTGGGCGCGGCGCGCCTGCGCCGGGCGAACGATGTGAGGTTATGAGGGACCCGCACCGTGGTTCCACGCCGCCGGAGAGGCCCAAGCGTGAACCGCACCACCGGAATGTCTCGCCGCCGGGCCCGTCACCCGCTAAAATGCCGAATTTCCAGCACGGCTGCATTCCATGACCCCCCTGATTTTCGTCACCGGCGGTGTGGTGTCCTCGCTCGGCAAGGGCATCGCGGCGGCGTCGCTTGCGTCCATCCTCGAGGCGCGTGGGCTCTCGGTCACCTTGATGAAGCTCGATCCCTACATCAATGTGGATCCGGGCACCATGAGTCCGTTCCAGCACGGCGAGGTCTACGTCACCGACGACGGCGCCGAGACCGACCTGGATCTGGGTCACTACGAGCGCTACGTCCACACGCGACTGACCGGCAAGAACTCGATCACCACCGGCAAGATCTACGAGAGCGTGATCCGCAAGGAACGCCGCGGCGACTACCTGGGCGCCACCGTGCAGGTGATCCCGCACATCACCGACGAGATCAAGCACTGCGTGCACGAGGCCACCCGTGGCTTCGACGTGGCGCTGGTGGAGATCGGCGGCACGGTGGGCGACATCGAGTCGCTGCCATTCCTGGAGGCAATCCGCCAGTTGCGCATCGAGCACGGGCCGGAAAAGTGCCTGTTCATGCACCTGACCCTGGTCCCGTTCATCAAGGCTGCCGGCGAGATCAAGACCAAGCCGACCCAGCATTCGGTCAAGGAGCTGCGCTCGATCGGTATCCAGCCTGACATCCTGCTGTGCCGCTGCGAGGAGCCGCTGCCGGATAGCGAACGGCGAAAGATCGCCCTGTTCACCAACGTTCCCGAGAACGCGGTGATCAGCGCGATCGACGTGGACGTGATCTACAAGACCCCGTTGTGGCTGCACAGCCAGGGGCTGGACGACATCGTGGTGCGGCGGCTGGGGCTCGACGCCAAGCCGGCCGACCTTTCCAGCTGGCGCCGCACCGTCGAGGCGGTCGAGCACCCGAAGGACGAGGTCACCATCGCGATCGTCGGCAAGTACGTCGAACATAAGGACGCCTACAAGTCGCTCGGCGAAGCGCTGCGCCATGGCGGCATCAAGCAGCAGACCCGGGTCAACCTGGACTGGATCGATTCGGAACAGGTCGAGGCCGAGGGCGCGCAGAAGGTGCTGGGCAAGGCCGACGCCATCCTGGTGCCGGGCGGCTTCGGCAAGCGCGGCTTCGAGGGCAAGGTGCTGTCGGCAAGGTACGCACGCGAAAACGGCGTGCCGTACTTCGGCATCTGCTACGGCATGCATGCGGCGGTGGTGGACTTCGCTCGCAACGTGGCGGGCCTGAAGGATGCCGATTCGAGCGAGAACGATCGCAACACCGCCAACCCGGTGATCGCGCTGATTACCGAATGGACCACCGCCGCCGGCGAGACCGAGCAGCGCAGCGAACACTCGGACCTGGGCGGCACGATGCGCCTGGGCTCGCAGGAGGCGCGCCTGAAGACCGGCACGCTCGCGCGCGAGACGTACGGCCAGGAAGTGGTGCGCGAGCGCCATCGCCACCGCTACGAATTCAACAACCGCTACCGGCAGGATTTCGAGGATCTGGGCCTGGTGGTGTCCGGCAAGTCCATGGACGACCTGCTGGTCGAGATCGTCGAGCTCCCGCAGCAGAAGCACCCGTGGTTCCTGGCCTGCCAGGCGCATCCGGAGTTCACCTCCACGCCGCGCGACGGCCATCCGCTGTTCATCGGCTTCGTCGAGGCGGCGCGCGAGTACAAGGCGATGCGCGAGGGAGAGAAGCTGGCGAGCGCGCAGGCGAGGGCATGATGGCCTTGCCCCACGTGCCTCGTTCCAGATGAACGGTGTGGCGCCCAACAGAGCGCGGGCGTCATTCCCGCGAAAGCGGGAACCCACTTTGCTCTTGGTTATTCCTTTGGAGATGGACTCCCGCTTTCGCGGGAATGACGTCCCGAGGGGTAGCGGCTCGCCGGCCAGGCGATGCACCGACAGGAAATACCTATGAAGCTCTGCGGTTTCGAAATCGGTCTCAACCAGCCCCTGTTCCTGATCGCCGGCCCCTGCGTGGTCGAGTCCGAGCAACTGCAGGTGGACACCGCCGGCAAGCTCAAGGAAATCACCGGCCGGCTGGGCGTGAACTTCATCTTCAAGTCCAGTTTCGACAAGGCCAATCGTTCTTCGGGCCAGAGCTTCCGCGGCCCGGGGCTTGAGGAAGGCCTGCGTGTACTGTCCGAGGTCAAGCGCCAGCTCGGCGTGCCGCTTCTCACAGACGTGCACGAGTACACGCCGATGAACGAAGTGGCCGCGGTGGTCGACGTCCTGCAGACTCCCGCCTTCCTGTGCCGCCAGACCGACTTCATCCAGAACGTGGCGCGCGCCGGCAAGCCGGTGAACATCAAGAAGGGCCAGTTCCTGGCGCCGTGGGACATGAAGCACGTGGTCGCCAAGGCCAAGGCCGTGGGCAACGACGACATCATGGTGTGCGAGCGCGGCGCGAGCTTCGGCTACAACAACCTGGTCTCGGACATGCGTTCGCTGAGCGTGATGCGTGAGACGGATTGCCCGGTGGTCTTCGACGCCACGCATTCGGTGCAGTTGCCCGGCGGCCAGGGCGCGAGCTCGGGTGGCCAGCGCGAGTTCGTGCCGGTACTGGCGCGCGCGGCGGTCGCGGTCGGCGTGGCCGGCCTGTTCGCCGAGACGCATCCGGACCCGAGCAAGGCGCTCTCCGACGGCCCCAATGCCTGGCCGCTGGACAAGATGGAGGCGTTGCTGGAAACCCTTATGGAACTGGACGCCGCGACCAAGCGTCACGGCTTTCTCGAAAACACACTCTGACCGGGGGACGAGCATGTCCACGGAAGACTCGCTGGTCCGGCTGTTGACGGAAATCCGCGACGTCCAGCGCGAGCACCTGGAGCTTTACCGGAAGAACAGCGAGACGGCGATCGCCAAGCAGAACCAGGCACTGGACGTGACCCGGCGCTTCCAGGGGTTCTACCGGTTGGTGGTCGCTGTGCTGTTCGCTGGTATCACGGCTTTGCTGTTTTGGTTTTCCAAGTACATCGATTAGGGACATCACCCAATGACGACTCAGATCACCCGCATCCACGCCCGTGAAATCCTCGACTCGCGCGGCAACCCCACGCTGGAAGCCGAAGTCACCCTGGACGGGGGCGCGTTCGGCCGGGCCGCGGTGCCCAGCGGCGCCTCGACCGGTTCGCGCGAGGCGGTCGAGCTGCGCGACGGCGACAAGGCGCGCTACGGCGGCAAGGGCGTGACCAAGGCGGTCGCCAACGTCAATGGCGCGATCGCCACTGCGCTGAAGGGTTTCGACGCGGCCGACCAGAAGGGCCTCGACGACAAGCTGATCGCACTGGACGGTACGCCGAACAAGGGCAAGCTGGGTGCCAACGCGCTGCTGGGCGTCTCCATGGCTGCGGCGCACGCGGTGGCCGCCTCCCGCGGCGAACCGTTGTGGAAGTACCTCTCGCATGACAAGCCTGGCAGCCTGCCGGTGCCGATGATGAACATCATCAACGGCGGCGCACATGCGGACAACAATGTCGACGTGCAGGAGTTCATGGTGCTGCCGGTGGGCGTGCCGAACTTCGCCGAGGCGCTGCGCGCCGGCGCGGAAATCTTCCACGCGCTCAAGGCCGTGCTCAAGGGCAAGGGCCTCAACACCGCGGTCGGCGACGAGGGCGGCTTCGCGCCGAACCTGCGCTCCAACATCGAGGCGCTGGACACCATCCTGGAGGCGGTCGGCAAGGCCGGCTACAAGGTCGGCAGCGAGATCCTGCTGGGCCTGGACGTGGCCAGCTCCGAGTTCTTCAAGAACGGCAAGTACGACCTGGAAGGCGAGGGCAAGGCCTACGCGCCGGAGCAGTTCGTCGATCTGCTGGCCGGGTGGGCGAAGCAGTATCCCATCGTCACCATCGAGGACGGCATGGCCGAGGGCGACTGGGACGGCTGGAAGCTGCTCACCGACAGGATCGGCAAGGAAGTGCAGCTGGTCGGCGACGACCTGTTCGTCACCAACCCGTCGATCTTCCGCGAGGGCATCGAGAAGCACATCGCCAATGCGATCCTGATCAAGGTCAACCAGATCGGCACGCTGTCCGAGACGCTCGAAGCCATCGCCATGGCCGACGCGGCGAAGTATGCCGCCGTGGTCTCCCATCGTTCGGGCGAGACCGAGGACACGACCATCTCGGACATCGCCGTCGCGACCACCGCGACCCAGATCAAGACCGGCTCGCTATGCCGCACCGACCGCGTGGCCAAGTACAACCAGCTGCTGCGCATCGAGGAGGCTCTGGGCAGTGCCGCCCGCTACGCCGGTCGCGACGCATTCCCCAACCTCGCCCGCCTGCCGGGCTGACGCGGAGTCTGCAACGTCCATGCTGCGCTGGATCGCCCTGGTCTTGCTCGTGATCCTGATCGGTCTGCAGCTCAAACTGTGGACCGGCAGCGGCGGCATGCACGAAGTACAGACGCTGCGCGCCGCCGTGCAGAAGCAGACCGGCGAGAACGACAAGCTGCTCCAGCGCAACCAGGCGCTGGCGGCCGACGTCAGCGACCTCAAGCATGGCGAGCAGGCGGTCGAGGCGCGCGCCCGCGCGGAGCTGGGCCTGATCAAGCCCGGCGAGACCTTCTACCAGGTGGTCGAACGACCGGCCGGCAGCGCCAGTGCCCCACCGGCCAGCGACGGCGGCGGGCACTGACATGGCCCCGCTGTGGTGCGTGATACCGGCCGCCGGACGCGGCACCCGGGTCGGCGGCGATTGCCCCAAGCAGTACCTGCCGTTGGCGGGGCGCGCACTGATCCTGCACACGCTGGAGCGGTTGGCGGCGCACCCGCGCATCGCCGGTTTGATGGTCTCCCTGGCGGCCGACGACGGGCACTGGCCCGGCATCGACAACCTGGGTGGCAAGATGGTGCTCACGACGATCGGTGGTGGGGAGCGCGCCGACTCGGTATTGGCAGGCTTGCGCGCGCTGCCAACCGAAGTCGCCCAGCAGGATTTCGTGCTGGTGCATGACGCGGCGCGTCCCTGCATTCGCGCCGCCGACGTCGAACGGTTGGTCGACCACGCCTCCGCGGGCGACGGTGGCCTGCTTGGTGCGCCGCTGAGGGATACCCTCAAGCGCGCGGACGAGAGCCAGCGCAGCATCTCTACCGAGCCACGAGAACAGCGCTGGCGCGCCTTCACGCCGCAGATGTTCCGACGCGGGCAGCTTGTGGCGGCACTGGAAGCGGCCACCCGCGCGGGCGTAGTGGTGAGCGACGAGGCGATGGCGATGGAGCGGGCAGGCTACGCGCCGCGGCTGGTGGAAGGCGCGGAGGACAACATCAAGGTGACCACGGCCGCGGATTTCGCGCTGGCCGAGTTCCTGCTGACGAGGACGGCGCGATGCGGATAGGGCAGGGTTTCGACGTGCACGCATTCGGCGAGGGCGATGTCGTCGTGCTCGGCGGCGTGCGCGTCCCGCACCGTCGGGGCGTGGTCGCCCATTCGGATGGGGACGTGGTGATCCACGCTTTGTGCGATGCCATTTTCGGCGCCCTGGCGCTGGGCGACATCGGCAGGCATTTCCCGCCCTCGGACGATCGCTGGCGCGATGCGGACAGTCGCCAGTTCCTGCGGCACGCAGCCCTCTTGATGTCGCAGCACAACTACAGGCTCGGCAATGCCGACATCACGGTGATCTGCGAAACGCCAAAGGTCGGGCCACACGCCGAGGCGATGCGCGCCAACCTTGCCGAAGACCTCGCCTGCGAGGTCGCCCGTATCAGTATCAAGGCCACTACCACTGAAAGGCTCGGTTTCACGGGCCGTGGCGAAGGCATCGCGGCGCAAGCCTGCGTGCTGCTGGAGCGCGCGTGAGCGAGGCCGAAGCCCGCGGCGCCAACCGGCTGCACGAGCAGCTGGAAGCCATTACCGAGCTGCTGGCGCGGCTGGTCGAGGATCCGACGCCCGAGCACCAGGCCGAACTGCAGCAGCGGCTCGATGAACTGCACCCGGCCGACATCGCCTTCGTGCTGGAATCGCTGCCGCTGGATGAGCGCCTGGCCGTCTGGCAGCGGGTGAAAGCCGACCGCGACGGCGAAATCCTGCTGGAAGTCTCCGATGCGGTTCGCGAATCGCTGATCGCGGACATGGACCAACGCGAGATCCTCGCCGCGGTGGAGCCGCTGGATGCGGATGAACTGGCCGACCTGGTCGAGGACCTGCCGACCGAGGTGCTGCCCGAGCTGATGGCCAGCCTCGACGCGCAGCAGCGCGAGCGGGTGCAGTCGGCGCTGTCCTGGGAAGAGGACCAGATCGGCTCGCTGATGGATTTCGAGATGGTCACGATCCGCGAGGATGTGAGCCTGGAGACCGTGCTGCGCTACCTGCGCCGGTTCGACGAGCTGCCCGCGCAGACCGACAAGTTGTTCGTGATCAATCACGACAACCTGCTCACCGGCGTGCTGCCTGTGCATTGGCTGCTGGTCAATCCGCCCGAGAAGATGGTCAGCGAGGTGATGGCGCCGGACGTCAACACCTTCCACCCCGCCGACGACGCTTACGAGGTGGCGCAGGCATTCGAGCGCTACGACCTGGTGACTGCGCCGGTCGTGGACGACGGTGGCCGGCTGATCGGGCGCATCACCGTCGATGCGATGGTCGACGTGATCCGCGAGGAAAGCGAGAGCGACGCCCTGAACCGCGTCGGTCTGCGCGAGGAGGAGGATATCTTCGCCTCGGTGTGGGCCAGCTTGCGCAACCGCTGGTCGTGGCTGGCGATCAATCTGGTCACGGCCTTCATCGCCTCGCGCGTGATCGGGCTGTTCGAAGGCGCGATCGAGAAGCTGGTGGCGCTGGCCACGCTGATGCCGATCGTCGCCGGCATCGGCGGCAACTCGGGCAACCAGACCATCACCATGATCGTGCGCGCGCTGGCGCTCAACCAGATCACGCCCGACAGCGCCAAGCGGCTGTGGCGCAAGGAACTGGCCGTGTCGCTTTTCAACGGCCTGGTCTGGGGCGGGGTGATCGGCGTGGTGGCCTGGCTGCTCTACGAGAACATCGCCCTTGGCGTGGTAATGACCGCGGCCATGACGCTCAATCTGCTGCTTGCCGCGTTCTGCGGCGTCGGCATCCCGATGCTGATGATGAAGTTCGGTCGCGACCCGGCGCTGGGATCGAGCGTGCTGATCACGGCGATGACCGACAGCGGTGGCTTTTTCATCTTCCTCGGGCTCGCCTCGCTCTTTCTCATGTAGCGGCCCTTGCAGCAGCCTATCTGCTGGCGACCCACAAGCATCGCCCACAAGTGACTCCGGCAGAGCCGGAAGAGCCCATCGATCAAAGGACCGCAGTGCACGAACTTCCCTACGCCCACGGCATGCCACCGCTCACCGCCCGCCTGCGTGCGGCGCCGGAGGATTTCCTCGTCGAGGAAATCCTTGGGTATGACGCGGAGGGTTCCGGCGAGCATGCGTTGCTATGGGTGGAGAAACGCGGCGCAAACACCGATTGGGTGGCCAAGGAATTGGCGCGTTTCGCCGGCGTGCCTCCGGTGGCCGTGGGTTTCGCGGGCCTGAAGGACCGTCATGCGGTGACCCGGCAGGCCTTCACCGTGCAGCTCGCGGGCAAGCCCGACCCTGATTGGTCGGCCTTTCCGCACGCGGAAGTGAAGGTACTGGCCGCCACTCGACACAACCGCAAACTCAAGCGCGGCGCGTTGCGCGGCAACCGCTTCGTGCTGGTATTGCGTGAGGTGCAGGGCGATCGCACGGCGGCTGAAAAAGTGTTGGCCGCCATCGCCGCACGCGGCGTGCCCAACTACTTTGGTGAACAACGCTTCGGTCGCGAGGGCGGCAACGTGGCGCAGGCGCGGGCGATGTTCGCCGGCCGCCGCGTGGATCGGGACAAGCGCAGCTTCCTGCTTTCGGCGGCACGCTCGCACATTTTCAATGGCGTGCTTGCGGCGCGGGTGGAACAGGGCACGTGGGACACGCCTATCGAGGGCGAGATATGGTCGCTCGCCGGCTCGCGCTCGTGGTTCGGGCCGGAGCCCTTTGATGCCGCGCTGGCAGGGCGCCTGGCCAGCGGCGATATCCACCCGTCAGGCCCGCTCTGGGGCCAGGGCGAACCGCCGACCGCCGCTGACGCCGGCGCCCTGGAGCGCGAGGTTGCCGCGCGCGACAGCGACCTGGCGGAAGGCCTGGCGGCCGCTCGCATGGACCAGGAACGGCGCCCCTTGCGCCTGATTCCCCGCCAGCTGTCCTGGCGCTGGCTGGGCGAGGATGCTCTGGAACTGGCTTTCGAGTTGCCTGCCGGCGCCTACGCCACCGTCGTGGTGCGCGAACTGGCGCAGGCCTGAGGCGGACTGATCCCCGGTCGCGATGCAGGGCGCCCCTGCGCGCGACACCGCGGTCGCGCACAGATGCGCCCCTGCGGGGATCAGGCGTTTCTCAGCAGGACGACGACGGCACCGGTGCCGCCCTGGGCAGGTTTGGCCGAAGCGAACGCCACCACGTCGTCGCGCCGGCGCAGCAGGCGGTCGGTGAGCACCTTGAGCACCGGCCCGGCGGCCTTCGAGCGCAGGCCCTTGCCGTGCACGATGCGCACACAGCGCAGGCCATGCTGGCGGGCTTCGGCAAGGAAGCTGGCGATGCTGGCCTGTGCGGCGGCGGCATTCATGTGGTGCAGGTCCAGTTCGTCCTGGATGCTGAACTGCCCGCGCTTGAGCTGGCGCAGCAGGCGCGGCGGATAGCCCTCGCGCAGGTAGCTGAGCTCCTCACCGATTTCCATCAGTGCGGGATCGAAGGCCAGCTCCAGCAATTCGCCAGGCACGGCGGCCTCGTCCGCTTCGAACATGTGCGCGCGCGGCTCTGGCCGGGGCGCGGGCGGCGGAGGCGCATCCACGCGGATCTCGCGCACCGGCCCGATCGCATCGCGGAACAGGCGGATGTCGTCTTCGTCGGGTTCGGCGGGGACACGGCGCTTCTTCATGAGGTCATGCTAGAGACTTGCACGCGATTCCGGCAAACACTCCCTGTCTGTCGCTGGAGCCACGGGGTGTCATATCGCACGGCCGTGAAAGAGGGGGCCCGCTCCGGTAGACTCCAGAGGATTCGGAGCGCGCCTTCGGGGCCGCGTTCGTGCATCTGTCGACGGAACATCATGCGAGTCCTGGTAAGCAACGACGACGGCGTGGACGCCCCCGGCATCCGCGTATTGGCCGACTGTCTGGCAGCGGTGGGGCAGGTCACGGTGGTGGCACCTGATCGCGACCGTTCCGGCGCCAGCAACTCGCTCACCCTGGATGCGCCGATCCGTGCGTTGAAGATGGATGATGGACGCTACCGCGTGGCCGGCACGCCGACTGATTGCGTACACCTGGCGCTGGCCGGCCTGCTCGACCACGAGCCGGACATCGTGGTGTCAGGCATCAACAACTCCGCCAACCTTGGTGACGACGTCATCTATTCGGGCACCGTGTCGGCGGCGATGGAAGGCCGTTTCCTCGGCTTGCCTGCGATCGCCGTGTCGCTGGCCAGCCGTGATCACAAGGGCGAGCACTACGACTCGGCCGCGCAGGCCGTGCTTATCCTGATGCGCCGCCTGCTGGTCGACCCGTTGCCGGCGGACACCATCCTCAACGTCAACGTGCCTGACCGGCCTTGGCACGAAATCCAGGGTTTCGAGGTCACGCGGCTGGGCAAACGGCACCGCTCCGCACCTTGCATCGCGCAGACCGATCCGCGCGGCAAGCCAATCTGGTGGATCGGTCCTTCCGGTGGCGCCGAAGACGATGGTCCCGGAACCGATTTCGATGCGGTGCGCCGCGGCTACGTTTCGGTGACGCCGATCCACGTGGACCTCACCCGTTACCAGGCGTTGGAGAAGATCAGCGGCTGGATGCAGGCGATGACCGAGGCCATGGACGAGAAGGCGGCCTGACGATGACGATGAACATCCATCCGCTGCCGCCGTCGGCGTTCAAGGGCGAGGGAATGACCTCCCAACGCGCGCGCGACCGCCTCGCCGCCACACTCAAGGAAGGCGGCATTCGCGACCCGCGCGTGATCGAGGTGATCCGCAACACGCCGCGCCATCACTTCATCGACCAGGCGCTGCACTCGCGCGCCTACGAGAACACCGCGTTGCCGATCGGCCACGGCCAGACCATCTCGCAGCCGTGGGTGGTCGCGCGCATGACCGAGGCGTTGCTGGAACATTTCAACGGCGGCGTGCCGCAGAAGGTGCTGGAGATCGGAACCGGCTCGGGTTACCAGGCGGTCGTATTGGCGGCGCTGGTTGGGCAGGTGTTCACCGTCGAACGCATCGAGGAATTGCTGCGCCAGGCGCGCCGGCGCTTCCGTCAGCTGGGCCTGGCCAACGTTCGCTCGCGCCACGACGACGGCAAGCTGGGCTGGCCGGACCAGGCGCCCTTCGACGCGATCATCCTCACTGCCGCAGGGGACGCGATCCCCAGCCAGGTGCTCGACCAGCTTTCGCCCGAAGGCGTACTGGTCGCTCCGGTCGGGTCGCCCAGCAGCCAGATGCTGTTGCGCATTCGCGGCAACGGGCAGGGCGACTTCATCCAGGAAGAACTCGGTGCGGTCAGTTTCGTGCCGCTGCTCGGCGGCATCGGCTGATGCCACTCCTCCGGCGACAAGGAATCCACTAGATGCGTCTGTTTGGAGCGCTCTACTCGCGTGCGCTGACCTGGGCACGCGACCCGCGGGCTGTGTACTACCTCTGCGGGCTGAGCTTCGTCGAAGCTTTCATCTTTCCGATCATGCCGGAGGTGATGCTTGCGCCGATGATGCTGGGCAAGCGGCAGAAGGCATTCTTCTACGCCAACGTCAGCCTGCTGTTTTCGCTGCTCGGCTCGCTGGTGGGTTACGCGCTGGGCCATTGGGCGTTCCAGGCGCTGCAGCCGCTGCTGGCCTCGCTGCACTTGCTCGAGCCGATCGAACAGGGTGTGGCCAGCCTGCGCGCGCAGATGAACCAGCATTGGCTGGGCCTGCTGCTGGTGCTGGCATTGGCCGCGCTGCAGCCGGTGGTGCCGATGAAGTTCGTCACCTGGGCGTCGGGCATCGTGGGCGTGCCGGTGATTCCGTTCCTGCTTTGCATGGCGGTCGGGCGCGGCAAGCGCGTGTGGCTGCTGGCGCTCTTGATCCGCCTGTTCGGCGAGCGCGCCGAGCGGGTGTTGCACAAGCACATCGAGCGCATCGGCTGGGCGGCGATCGTCGTGTTGGCGCTGCTGCTGGTGTGGTGGATCTGGCTGCATTGAGCGGCGTGGCGCTTTTCGTGAAATCGGTGTGTCGGCTGGGTATGCTGGTGACATGACGAAATGGACGCGCTTCGCGGCGGCATGCTCGGCCGCGCTTCTCCTTGCCGCCTGTGGACGGTCGGTCGTGGTCCAGCCCAATCGCGGCGCCACGACCCCGCGCACGCCGGTCGCACCGGCTCGGGCGGCCTCGGACAGGGACAGCTACCGGGTGATGCGCGGAGACACGCTTTACTCGATCGCCTTCCGCCATGGGGTGGATTTCCGCGACCTGGCCGGTTGGAACGGGATCGCGTCGCCGTACACGATATGGCCGGGCCAGGTGCTACGGCTTTCGCCCGCCAGGGATCGTGTTGCGGGCACGCGACGCCCGGTCACCTCCGCTCCCACGCGCATGCCGGCATCGGTGGCCAAGCCGGTTCCCACACCCTCGCATCCGAGCGCGAGCGTAGCCGCGCCGGCTCCGGTGGCCGCCGTTCCTGCGCCGCCGGTCGTGCCGGCCCCCAAGGGAGCGACCCGCACGGCGAGCGGGGTCAACTGGCGCTGGCCGGCCGATGGCACGCTGATCAAGAAGTTCCAGGGCGGGGATGCCATCCCGGGCATCGAGCTGGCCGGCAAGGCAGGCGATCCGGTGCGCGCCGCCGCCGATGGCGTGGTCGTCTACAGCGGCAACGGGCTGGTTGGTTACGGCGAGCTGATCATCATCAAGCACAACGACGACTTCCTGTCGGCATACGGCCACAACCGCAAGCGGCTGGTGAAGGAAGGGCAACGGGTGAGCGCAGGGCAGCTGATCGCGGAAATGGGTTCGACCGGGGCGTCGCGGGACGAGTTGCAGTTCCAGATTCGGCGGGATGGGAATCCGGTCGACCCGCTCGACTATCTGCCGGCGAGGTAACTGTTAGTGGGTTGAAGCCCACCTGCAATGTGCGGCTTCGCAGGGCGGGCTTCAGCCCGCCGATCTGGTCCCTGGCAGGATGAACGCAGCGACCACGCGCCGCCCCTCGCCAGCCAGCAGGTCGTAGGTGCGTGCCGCCGCGGCGTTGTCCATCACCTCGATGCCGATTCCCTTGCGCAGGAATCCGGCCATGAACGCGGCCGGCGGAAATCGCTGCCGATTGCCGGTGCCAAGGAGCACTACCTCAGGCTGGAGATCGCGTACGGCTTCGCCGGCGCTTTCGTCCAGTGACATGACATCGTCTATCGGCCAGGTCTCGACCACCCGATCCGGTGCCAGCAGGAAACTCGCATCCAGCTCCCGGTCCATCACCGTGATCGACCGCTCGCTCACGCGGCGAATGAACAGGTAACCCTCGGGGCGCTCGAGCGAAAGGTCCATCAGCGGGGCAGGGCGAGCTTGGGCTCGTCCTCGTTGCGGCGGAACAAAGTGACGGTATGGCCGATCTGCTGCACGCATTCGGCACCGGTGCCTTCGGTGAGGAAGACGATCTGCGCCTCGCGCTCTTCCTTGTCCCCGCCGGAGAGCTTCACCTTGACCAGCTCGTGATGGCTGAGTGCCAGATCCAGTTCCTTGACCACGGCCG
Source organism: Frateuria sp. GZRe14 (assembly GCF_051900395.1). Taxonomy (NCBI): domain Bacteria; kingdom Pseudomonadati; phylum Pseudomonadota; class Gammaproteobacteria; order Lysobacterales; family Rhodanobacteraceae; genus Frateuria; species Frateuria sp. GZRe14. Next base: position 1,740,905 of record NZ_JBHZGJ010000001.1, read on the forward strand.
GTGTCGCCCCCTTGGCCCCGAGCAGGATCACCGGGTGCAGGTCGTGGGCGAGGCTGCGCAGGTAGCGGCGCTGGGAAGGGGAGATCGGCATGCGGGAAGCGTCCACAGTTCGCGGTCGGGGGGCCGTAAAGGGTATCATGCGGGCGTCTTCCCCCATCGGTGCCCCTGCCGCATGTCCCGCAGCAAAAGCAGCTCCCGATGGCTCCGGGAGCACTTCGACGACGTCTACGTGAAAAAGGCGCAAGCCGAAGGGCTGCGCTCGCGCGCGGTATTCAAGCTGGAGGAGCTGATCGACCGCGACCGCCTGCTCAAGCCGGGCATGCGCGTGGTCGACCTGGGCGCGGCGCCGGGTGGCTGGTCCCAGCTCGTGCGCCAGCGCCTGGGCGACAACGGCACGGTGATTGCGCTGGACATCCTGCCGATGCAAGGCATTGCCGGAGTCGATTTCATCGAGGGCGACTTCCGCGAGGAAACGGTGTTGCGCCAACTGGAAGAACGCCTGGGCGGCCAGCCGCTCGATCTTGTACTGTCAGACATGGCCCCCAATATGAGTGGCGTGGCGCTGGCCGACCAGATCCGCGCGATGGACCTGGCCGAACTGGCGCTGGATTTCTCCCGGCAGTGGCTCAAGCCGGGCGGCGCGTTCCTGATCAAGCTGTTCCAGGGCGCCGGCTTCGATGACTACCTGCGCAACTTGCGCGCGCAGTTCGCGCGCGTAACCATGCGTAAACCCAAGGCTTCGCGCGCGCGTTCGCGCGAGGTTTATGCGCTCGCCACCGGCAAGAAGGCCGTCGGCGGGCAAACGGACGAGACCCGCGCATGAACGAAATGGCGAAAAACCTGTTGCTCTGGCTGATCATCGCGGTGGTCCTGCTGACGGTCTTCCAGAGCTTCAATCCGCACGGCGGCTCCTCTTCCGACCTGCCGTACTCGAGCTTCGTGCAGAGCGTGGACAGCGGCAATGTCGCCAGCGCCACGATCAGCGCCGACAATCCCGCCACCATCACCGGCAAGCTGAAAGACGGCAGCGCCTTCCGCACCGTCGCACCCGTGCTCGGCTTTTCCACCAATGGGGTGGTCAAGCAGATGCAGGACAAGAACGTGGTTGTGACCCAGGAGCCGTCGAACAACGGCTTCTCGCTGCTGGGCCTGCTGGTCAACTGGCTGCCGATCATCCTGATCGTGGGCGTGTTCATCTGGTTCATGCGCCAGATGCAGGCCGGTGCCGGCGGACGCGGGGCGATGAGCTTCGGTCGTTCGCGCGCCAAGTTGCAGGGCGAGGACCAGGTCAAGGTCAATTTCAGCGACGTCGCCGGTTGCGATGAAGCCAAGGAGGAAGTTGGCGAACTGGTCGAGTTCCTGCGCGATCCGGGCAAGTTCCAGAAGCTTGGCGGCAAGATTCCGCGCGGCGTGCTGATGGTCGGTCCGCCGGGCACCGGCAAGACGCTGCTGGCCAAGGCCATTGCCGGCGAGGCCAAGGTGCCGTTCTTCTCGATTTCCGGTTCGGACTTCGTCGAGATGTTCGTCGGCGTGGGCGCCAGCCGCGTGCGCGACATGTTCGAGCAGGCCAAGAAGCATGCGCCGTGCATCATCTTCATCGACGAGATCGATGCGGTCGGCCGTCATCGTGGCGCGGGCCTGGGCGGCGGCCACGACGAGCGCGAGCAGACCCTGAACCAGTTGCTGGTCGAGATGGACGGCTTCGAGGGCACCGAGGGCATCATCGTCATCGCCGCTACCAACCGCCCCGATGTGCTCGATCCGGCGCTGCTACGCCCGGGTCGCTTCGACCGCCAAGTGGTGGTTGGCCTGCCGGACGTGAAGGGCCGCGAGCAGATCCTGAAGGTGCACCTGCGCAAGGTGCCGACCGCCAGCGACGTCAACCCGATGGTGATCGCGCGCGGCACGCCAGGCTTCTCCGGCGCGGACTTGGCAAATCTGGTCAACGAGGCGGCCCTGTTCGCCGCGCGCGAGAACGCGCGCGAAGTGCGCATGAGCCATCTGGACAAGGCTCGCGACAAGATCCTGATGGGCACCGAGCGCCGCTCGATGGCCATGAGCGAGGACGAGAAGCGCCTGACTGCCTTCCACGAGGCCGGCCACGCCATTGTCGGTCGCCTGGTGCCCGAGCATGATCCGGTCTACAAGGTCACCATCATCCCGCGCGGTCGCGCGTTGGGCGTGACCATGTACCTGCCGGAGGCGGACAAGTACTCGATCAATCGGGTGGCGATCGAATCGCAGCTCTGCTCGCTCTATGGTGGTCGCGTGGCAGAAGAGCTGATCTTCGGTGCCGACAAGGTCACCACCGGCGCTTCCAACGACATCGAGCGGGCCACCAAGATGGCGCGCAACATGGTTACCAAATGGGGTCTTTCCGACGAGCTCGGCCCGGTCACCTACGGCGAGGACGAGGACGAAGTGTTCCTCGGGCGCTCGGTCACGCAACACAAGAACGTTTCCAACGAGACCGCGCGGCGCATCGACGAGGTCGTGCGCGATATCCTCGATCGCGCCTACGCACGCAGCAAGCGGCTGCTGACCGACAACCTGGACAAGCTCCATGTGATGGCTGACGCGCTGCTGCAGTACGAGACCATCGACGCACGCCAGATTGACGACATCATGGCCGGCCGCGAGCCGGGTGAGCCCGCCGATTGGTCCAAGCCGACCTCCGGTGGCCCGGTGCCGCCGAACCTGCCGCCGCGCGGCGACGCCGGCTCGCCCAAGCTCGGTGACCCGGCCACGCAGCCACACGGCTGACGGCAATCGCTTCCTGTCCTGCGTGGCAGGGGCGGGGGTGTTTCTGGCGCGCGAGCCCGCTCAGTTTGGACGTCCAAACATTTGCGGGCTGGCGAGAGGCGAGAAATCCTGGCGTCGATGAACGCGAAGATTTTTTGAAAAAGGTGTTGACGCAACCGCGCCGAATCTGAATAATTCCGCTTCTTGCTTCGGCACCCACCGCTTCGGCGGCAGTGCCACGGCGAACCAGTTTTAATGCGCGCCCGTAGCTCAGTTGGATAGAGTACCAGGCTACGAACTTGGTGGTCGGGAGTTCGAATCTCTCCGGGCGCGCCACTTGTACCGCAGGTCATGTTTCGATATGACCTGTCCATCGGCGCCGAAGGCACGGATGGGACCGGAAAGGAATCTCCGGTGCGCTGGATACGGATTGACGAGGTGAAGCGTCGCCCGTAGCATTCGAGGGCTTCGGTACGCGAAAAGCGTTCCACGGATCTGCTACGGGGTATAGCTCAGTCTGGTAGAGCGCCAGCTTTGGGAGCTGGATGTCGGGGGTTCGAATCCCTCTGCCCCGACCAGCAGGCGTTATGCTTTCGACATGCGCCTGTAGCTCAACCGGATAGAGCATCGGCCTTCTAAGCCGACGGTTGCAGGTTCGATTCCTGTCGGGCGCGCCAGCTTCCTTAGAGTTTTATGGTGGGCGTAGCTCAGCTGGTTAGAGTCCCGGATTGTGATTCCGGATGTCGTGGGTTCGAATCCCATCGCTCACCCCAATTTGAAAGTTTCACGGGCCGTTAGCTCAGCTGGTAGAGCAGTTGACTCTTAATCAATTGGTCGTAGGTTCGAATCCTACACGGCCCACCAATACAAGACAGGCGCCCGGGAAACCGGGCGCCTGTTTTCTTTTGAGCGCTTCTTCGTCTCGCCTGGCGAGAGGACCGGTGGGCTCTCTATCGAACGCTTCGCTATGGCAACAGGCCAGGTCTTGACCCTGCCCCCGCCAGCCCTCGCGTCCGGGCGGTGAGGACGGCGGATCCTGCCCTGTGGGCGGGCGCCATCATCCAAGGCCGCGCTTGTGCTGCCCCGCCGCGCAACCGTAAAATGCCCCGCTTTGGCGCAAGGGAATCATCGACTTAGCGGGGCGGGGCGCTTGGGCCGATTTCCGTTCGGAATCCGCCGCTTCCAGTCCGCGGGGCGCGACGCGAAAGTGGCGGAACTGGTAGACGCACCAGATTTAGGTTCTGGCGGGTAACCCCCGTGAGGGTTCGAGTCCCTCCTTTCGCACCATTCCCTTTCAATTTATGCAAGGCCGGCCCGCACGCCGGCCCATCACGAGAGTCACCAGGAGTCGTCATGCAGTTTTCGGTTGAGAACGTCGGCAAGCTCGAGCGCAAGCTCACGGTGCGGTTCCCGGCGGACCAGTTGGAGTCGCAGGTCAGTGCGCGCATCGCAGAGATGGGCCGCACGGTGCGCCTGAAGGGTTTCCGCCCGGGCAAGGTGCCGGCGACCGTGATCCAGCAGCGTTTCGGCTCGCAGGTACGCGGCGAAGTGCTGTCCGACCTGATCGGCAGCACGCTGCGCGAGGCCTTCGAGAAGGAGAACCTGCGTCCGGTTGCCAACCCTTCGATCGACACCACGGGCAAGCCGGAGAACGGCGAGATCGCCTACACCGCCACCTTCGAGGTGATGCCGGAATTCCCCGAGATCGATGTTGCCGCGCTGGAAGTCAGCCGCCCGGTCGCCGAAGTGACGGACGCCGACATCGAGAAGATGATCGAAACCCTGCGCCTGCAGCGCCGCAGTTTCGACGAGGTCGAACGCGCCTCGGCCGAGGGCGACTTCGTGATGTTCGAGTATGCCGCCACCGCGGGCGACTACCGCTTCCCGGCCGAGGGCCTGGAGCGCGCCGGCAGCGTGCTCGGTTCGGGCACGCTGTTCAAGGCGCTGGATGAGGCGCTCACCGGCCGCACGGCAGGCGATGAGTTCGAGAGCGAAATCGCCTTCCCGGAAGACTTCGGCAATCCCCAGCTCGCCGGCAAGACCACCCAGGTCAGCTTCAAGATCATCAAGGTGCAGGCGCCGCAGCTGCCCGAGGTGAATGAGGAGTTCGCCCAGTTGTTCGGCATCGCCGACGGCAACCTGGACACCTTCCGCAAGGAAGTCCGCGCCAACCTCGAGCGTGAGCTCAAGGCCACTCTTATGGGCCGCCTGAAGGCCGAGGTGGCCGAAAAGCTGGCCGACGCCCATGGGAGCCTCGACGTCCCGCACCTGATGGTGCAGTCCGAGGCGCGCAACCTCGCCGCCGGTAGCGTGCCGCGCGGTCAGCAGCCGCCGCAGCAGCTCGTCGAGGCGGCCGTGCCGATGGCCCGCAAGCGCGTGATCGCCGGTCTCCTGATGGGTGAGATCGCCCGCAAGCAGGAGCTGAAGATCGATCGCAAGCGCGTGGCCGAGCAGTTGGCCGCCATCGCCTCGACCTACGAGGAACCGGAGAAGGTCGTTGAACTCTACAACGCCGACCCCCAATTGATGTCTGGGCTGCAGAACCGCGTGATGGAAGACCAGGTGGCCGAGTGGGTGGCGGAACATGCCAAGACCACCGAAAAGCATCTGGGCTTCGACGAAGTGATGCGCCCGGCCGGCGCCTGAGCGACACTGCCAGGCACCATCATCAGGCCCGCCTGAAGGCGGGCCTCATCCGGAGAACAAGCACGCATGGCCATGGCCCCGATCCAGAACCTCAACCTGGTGCCGATCGTCGTCGAGCAGACCGCTCGCGGTGAGCGGTCCTATGACATTTACTCGCGCCTGCTGAAGGAACGAGTGATCTTCCTGGTCGGCGAGGTCAACGACCAGGTCGCCAACGTGCTGATCGCGCAGATGCTGTTCCTGGAGTCGGAGAATCCGGACAAGGACATCCACCTGTACATCAACAGCCCCGGTGGCGCGGTCACTGCGGGCCTGGCGATCTACGACACCATGCAGTTCATCAAGCCCGACGTCAGCACCATGTGCATCGGCCAGGCGTGCAGCGCTGGCTCGCTGCTGTTGATGGCTGGCGCCAAGGGCAAGCGCTTCTCGCTGCCCAACTCGCGCATCATGATCCACCAGCCCTCCGGCGGTGCCCAGGGCCAGGCGACCGACATCGAGATCCAGGCACGCGAGATCCTGTACATCCGCCAGCGCCTGAACCAGCTCTACGTCGACCACACCGGTCAGCCGTTGGAGAAGATCGAGCGCGACATGGAGCGCGACCGTTTCATGAATCCGGTGGAGGCCAGGGATTACGGCCTGATCGACCAGGTGCTCGACCGCCGCGGCGTCGAAACCGTCAAGTCTGCCTGACTTCAGTCCGCCTGATTCTGGCCGATTAGATCGCCAGGAAGCATGCTCCGCGCAGGCGCAAGCAGGCGCGGAGCCCTGTGCTATTCTGGCGCCGCAACCGAAACACAGCAGGACCTGATATGAGCGACGAGCGGCAGGGCCGTTCCAACGACAGCGGCAAGATTCTCTACTGCTCCTTCTGCGGCAAGAGCCAGCATGAAGTGCGCAAGCTGATCGCGGGTCCATCCGTGTTCATCTGCGACGAGTGCGTGGAGCTCTGCAACGACATCATCCGCGAGGAGTTGGAGGAGAAGGCCGCCTCCGGGCGCAGCCATCTGCCCAAGCCGCGCGAGATCATGGAAACCCTCGACCAGTACGTGGTCGGCCAGACCCGCGCCAAGAAGGCGCTGGCGGTGGCCGTGTACAACCACTACAAGCGCATGGAATCGCGCCAGAAGAGCGACGAGGTCGAGCTCGGCAAGTCCAACATCCTCCTGATCGGCCCGACCGGCTCGGGCAAGACGCTGCTGGCCGAAACGCTGGCGCGCCTGCTCAATGTGCCGTTCACCATCGCCGACGCCACCACGCTGACCGAAGCGGGCTACGTGGGCGAGGATGTCGAGAACATCATCCAGAAGCTCCTGCAGAAGTGCGACTACGACGTCGACAAGGCGCAGTCGGGCATCGTTTACATCGACGAGATCGACAAGATTTCGCGCAAGAGCGAGAACCCGTCGATCACCCGCGACGTTTCCGGTGAAGGCGTGCAGCAGGCGCTGCTCAAGCTGATCGAGGGCACGCTGGCGTCGGTGCCGCCACAGGGTGGACGCAAGCATCCGCAGCAGGAATTCCTGCAGGTGGACACCAAGAACATCCTGTTCATCTGCGGTGGTGCGTTCGCGGGCCTCGAAAAACTGATCCAGCAGCGTTCGGAGACCACCGGCATCGGCTTCTCGGCCGAGGTCCGCTCGAAGGAGCGTACCGAGAACCTGGGCAAAGTGCTGGCCGAAGTCGAGCCGTCCGATCTGGTCAAGTTCGGTCTGATCCCGGAATTCGTCGGCCGCTTGCCGGTCGTGGCGACGTTGGACGAACTGGACGAGCCGGCGCTGGTGAAGATCCTCACCGAGCCGAAGAACGCGGTCACCAAACAGTTCCGCCGCCTGTTCGAAATGGAAGGCGTGGAGCTCGAGTTCCGCCCGGAGGCGTTGCAGGCGATCGCCAAGAAGGCGCTCAAGCGCAAGACCGGTGCTCGCGGCCTGCGCACCATCCTTGAGCAGGTGTTGCTGGACACCATGTACGAGCTGCCGTCGCTGGAGCACGTCAGCAAGGTGGTGGTGGATGACGCTGTGATCGAAGGCCAGGCGGAGCCCTACCTGATCTATCGCGGCAATCTGCAGCAGCAGCGCGTGGCGGGTGAGGGCGGCGACGCCGCCTGACCGACGCGAAGCGTCAAAAAACAGCGGCCCCGGCAATTGCCGGGGCCGTTTGTTTTTTGGCGGCAGGCACACAGGCGCCTGCTCAGGCTGGATTGCGCAGGACGCGTTGAGCCGTGGTTCTCACCGAGTCCGGCACGTGCTGCGTAGCCTTGGCCTGGAAACTGCAAGATCGCATGACAGCCGCTCCGGAAGGTCGAGTTGACTTGACGGCGGCGCGGGTCGACTCCACTTGACCTGTCGGAGGCCTCGGCGCAGTGTCGAGGTAAACCTTACAAACCCTCGGGGATTTTTCGATGGCAAAACACGCCTCCGTTACCGCTACCGGCGCCACGCTCGACGCACTCCCGGTGCTGCCGCTGCGCGACGTGGTGGTCTACCCCCACATGGTCATCCCGCTTTTCGTCGGACGCGACAAGTCCATGCGCGCGCTCGAGCACGCGATGGAAGGCGAGCGGCAGATCCTGCTGGTGGCGCAGAAGAGCCCCGACATCGACGACCCTGCGTCCGACGACCTGCACGAGGTCGGCACCCTCGCCGGCGTGCTGCAATTGCTCAAGCTGCCCGATGGCACCGTCAAGGTGCTGGTCGAGGGCCAGGCACGCGTGTCCATCGAGGAATACCGCAACGAGAGCGGCATGCTGATGGCCCGCTCGCGCGTGATCGAGCCGGTCTACAGTGCCAAGGAGCGCGAACTCGACGTCATCTCGCGCACGCTGGTCTCGCTGTTCGAGCAGTTGGTCAAACAGAGCCGCAAGCTGCCGCCGGAGGTGCTCGCCACGCTATCGGGCATCGACGATCCCTCGCGCCTGGCCGATTCGATCGCAGCGCACCTGACGGTGCGCATGTCCGAAAAGCAGAAAGTGCTGGAAACGGCCGACGTCGGCCAGCGACTGGAGCTTTTGATCGGCCTGGTCGATGGCGAGATGGACCTGCAGCAGGTCGAAAAGCGCATCCGCGGCCGCGTCAAATCGCAAATGGAAAAGAGCCAGCGCGAGTACTACCTCAACGAGCAGATGAAGGCGATCCAGAAGGAACTGGGCGAAGGCGAGGAAGGCGTCAACGAGCTGGAAGAACTCCAGCGGAAGATCGAGGATGCCGGCATGCCCAAGCCGGTGCTGGCCAAGGCCAAGCAGGAGCTGTCAAAGCTCAAGCAGATGTCGCCGATGTCGGCAGAAGCCACGGTGGTGCGCAACTACCTCGACTGGCTGACCGGCGTACCGTGGAAGAAGAAGACCAAGGTGCGCAAGGACCTCGCCGTCGCGCAGGAAGTGCTCGATGCCGATCACTTCGGTCTGGAAAAGGTCAAGGACCGCATCCTCGAATACCTGGCCGTCCAGCAGCGCGTGAACACCATGAAGGGTCCGATCCTGTGCCTGGTCGGCCCGCCCGGTGTGGGCAAGACCTCGCTCGGCCAGTCGATCGCCAAGGCGACCAACCGCAAGTTCGTCCGCATGAGCCTGGGCGGCGTGCGCGACGAGGCCGAGATCCGCGGCCACCGGCGCACCTACATCGGCTCGATGCCGGGGCGCATCGTACAGAACCTCAACAAGGTCGCCACGCGCAATCCGCTGTTCGTACTGGACGAGATCGACAAGATGTCGATGGACTTCCGCGGCGATCCTTCGTCGGCGCTGCTCGAGGTACTCGACCCGGAACAGAACCACGCTTTCAACGATCACTACCTGGAAGTCGACCTGGACCTCTCCGAGGTGATGTGGATCGCCACCGCCAACTCGCTCAACATTCCCGGCCCGCTGCTGGACCGTATGGAAGTCATCCGCGTGCCCGGCTACACCGAGGATGAGAAGCTTGCGATCGCACAGCGCTACCTGTTGCCCAAGCAGCTGAAGGCCAACGGTCTGAAGCCGGAGGAGCTGAGCATCGTCTCCGAGGCCGTGCGCGACATCGTTCGCTACTACACGCGCGAGTCCGGCGTACGCAATCTGGAGCGCGAGATCGCCAAGATCTGCCGCAAGGTGGTCAAGGAACTCACCCTCGGCCAGGTCAAGCAGGCCAAGGCCAAACCGGCCGCGAAGGCCGCGACCAAGACGAAGAAGAAGCCGGGTGCGACGCAAGTGACCGTCACGCCCGAGAACATCGAGCATTACCTTGGCGTGCGCCGCTTCGACTTCGGTCGTGCCGAGCAGGAGAACGAGGTCGGCCTGGTGACCGGCCTGGCGTGGACTTCCGTTGGCGGCGACTTGCTCAGCATCGAAGCCTCAGTGGTCCAGGGCAAGGGTAGGCTGGTGCACACCGGCCAGCTCGGCGACGTCATGAAGGAATCGATCCAGGCGGCCATGTCGGTCGTACGAGCCCGCGCGGACCAGCTTGGCATCGACCCGGACTTCTACCAGAACCTGGACGTGCACATCCATGTGCCCGAGGGCGCGACACCCAAGGACGGCCCGAGCGCAGGCATTGCCATGTGCACCGCGCTCGTCTCGGTATTGACCAAGGTGCCGGTGCGTTCGGAAGTGGCGATGACCGGCGAGATCACGCTGCGCGGCCGCGTCCTGCCGATCGGCGGCCTCAAGGAGAAATTGCTGGCCGCACACCGCGGCGGGATCACCACGGTGATCATTCCCGAGGAGAACAAGAAGGACCTTGCAGACATTCCAGCCAACGTCACCTCTTCGCTGGACATCCACGCGGTGCGCTGGATCGACGAAGTGCTCGGCATCGCGCTCGAACAACCGCTGCGTCCGGCCAAGCCGGCGGTAGAGAGTGCGGGCGAGGAACATGCGCCGGTCGAGCCGGCGACTGAGGAAACGGCTGAGAACCGTACTCGCGCACACTGATACGCAAGGTTTTTTCCCCAAGGCCGCCCGTCCCCGGGCGGCCTTTTTTTCATGTTCACGGAGCGCCTTTCGGGAGGCTTCCGGCCGTAGCCGTTCCGGCCGCCATTTGCAAGTGGTCCGGGTTGGCGAGGAACCGCCGGAACCGTTGGTATTGCTTGTGTTGCGGACCGCCGTGAGGCGCTGGTATAAAGACGACACCGCAGTCAAAGCGCCGTGCATTTGGCGTAGCGATGCGGGGTTGCGGGGGATGCCGGTCATGCCATTTTATGGCGGCGTTCCCCGTCCCAGACCGATCACGCGGGCAGCAAACCGTTTAAGGGAGTGTCTCAATGAATAAAACCGATCTGATCAATGCCGTCGCCGAAAAGGCCGAGCTGACCAAGGCCGACGCCGGCCGTGCCCTCGAAGCGTTCTTCGAGACGGTGCAGAAGGCGCTGAAGAAGGGCGACGATGTGTCGGTCGTCGGCTTCGGCACGTTCACCGTGCGCAAGCGCGCCGCTCGCACCGGTCGCAACCCGCGCACCAACGAGACGATCAAGATCAAGGCTTCCAAGGTGCCGGCGTTCAAGGCTGGCAAGACGCTCAAGGATGCCCTAAACTGAGCGGCTAGTTCGCTCGGTTTCGGGTGCTTAGCTCAGCGGTAGAGCGTCGCCCTTACAAGGCGAGGGTCGTAGGTTCGATCCCTACAGCACCCACCAGAATCGCGGAGTGGTAGTTCAGTCGGTTAGAATGCTGGCCTGTCACGCCGGAGGTCGCGGGTTCGAGTCCCGTCCACTCCGCCAGTAGTTCCAAGGGCGCCCGCGTGGCGCCCTTGTCGTTTATGCTTTGCCGCTTGCAAAGCTTTCGAATCGCGGGAATCCATATGCTGCAGTCGTTGAGAGACAAGATGCACGGCTGGCCGTCCATCGTCGTGCTGGGCGTGGCGGTGTTCGCCATGTCCTTCTTCGGCATCGAGGGCTATTTCACTGCCAACACCGAGACCTTCGTGGCCAAGGTCGGAAAGCAGGAGATCAGCCAGCAGGATTTCCAGAACCGCATGAACCAGCTGCGCCAGCAGGCCAGCGAGCAGATGGGCGACCAGTTCGATCCGAGCGTCTACGAGCAGCCGGAAACGAAGGAGCGCGTGCTCGATGCCATGGTCGACCAGCAGTTGCTGCTCAAGGCCAACGACGATCTGGGACTTCGTGTTTCCGATGGCGCGGTGCGCGATGCCATCGCGGCGATCCCCGCCTTCCAGGTAAACGGGCAGTTCGATGCGGCCACCTACCAGGCCGTGCTTGCCGCCCAGCGGAAGTCGCCGGCGATGTTCGAGGACGAGGTGCGCTCCTCGATGGCGATCAGCCTGGTGCCGGATGCGCTTACGGCCAGCACCATCGTCACCGGGGATGAGGTCGACCGTTTCCTGAAGCTGCGCCTGCAGCGCCGCGACGTGCGCTACGCGATGCTGCCGCGCCCGGCGCTTACCGACAGCAAGGTCACCGACGCCCAGGTCCAGGCCTACTACAAGCAGCACCAGGCCGAATTCATGGCGCCCGAACAGGTAGCCATTCGCTACGTCGAGGTGAGTGCAGCCGGCCTCAAGGCGGACAACCCGCCGACCGAGGACGACTTGCGCAAGCGCTACGAGGACGAGAAGCAGCGTTTCGTGCAGCCGGAGCAGCGCCTGGTTTCGCACATCCTGGTCGACGTCCCCAAGAACGCCACGCCGCAGCAGCAGAAGGCCGCGCTGGCCAAGGCCGAGCAGATCGCCGCCGAGGCGACCCCGCAGAACTTCGCCAAGCTGGCCGAGAAGGACTCGACCGACCTGGGCTCCAGGCGCCAGGGCGGTGACCTCGGCTGGCTGGAGCAGGGTGTCACGAACAAGGCCTTCGACGAAGCGCTGTTTTCGCTGCAGAAAGGCCAGATTTCCAAGCCGGTGCTGTCGGACGAGGGCTACCACGTGATCTGGCTGCGCGACGTTCGCAGTGGCCAGGCCAAGCCGTTCGAGGAGGTACGCGGCCAACTCGAGCAAGAGGCCGTCGCCGCGGAGCGCGAACGCAAGTACAACGACGTGGCCGGCAAGCTGGCCGACAAGACCTACCAGAACCCGACCTCGCTGGAGCCCGCGGCGCAGGCACTGGACCTGCCGGTCAAGAGCACCGGCCTGTTCACCCGCGAGGGTGACAAGAGCGGCATCGCCGCCGACCCCAAGGTGGCCAAGGCGGCGTTTTCTGACGACGTGCTGGTGCAGGGCAACAACTCCGGCCTGATCGACCTGGGCAATGACCACTCGCTGGTGATTCACGTCGACAAGCACGTTCCCGCGGCGGTGAAGCCGCTGGCCGAAGTGCGCGACGCCATCGAAAAGGACATCCTCGACGAGCGCACCGCCGCGGCGGCCAAGCAGCGTGCCGATGGCCTGTTGGCGCGCCTGCAGAAGGGCGAGCCGATGGACGTCGTGGCCGCTTCGGCAGGGGCCGCCGTCCAGAACGTGCCGGAGGCGCTGCGCGTGCAGGAAGGCCTGCCCGAGCAATTGCGCGACGAGGCCTTCCTGTTGCCGCATCCGAAGGATGGCAAGCCACAGTTCGCCGCGGTGGCCCTGCCTGAGGGCGCTTACGCGCTGCTCGCGGTGGACAAGGTGCAGGACGGCGACCTGTCGAAGGTGACGCCCGAACAGCGCAAGATGCTGCGCCAGAGCATGATGGCCGCGTACGGCAACGTGGCCACCGAAGGTTTCATCGACGCCCTGAAGGCGAAGACCGAGATCAAGATCGCCAAGGACCGGATGTAGGCGCCGGCCACCGTTGCAAACCAGAGAGGCGGCCTCCGGGCCGCCTCTTTGCTTTTGGCCTTTGCCGCCTGGGAGGGTGCCCACGGCGTGGGAGAGGGCAGATCGCGTTGTCCTGTCGCTGGCGGCATCGCTGCAGGTGCGAGGCGGATGCCCATGTTCCGATCGAAAAAAAAAGGCGGCCCGGAAGGCCGCCTTGTTCGTTTGCGATCCGGGTCGGTGTCAGATACCGGTCATGCCCAGGATGTTGTAGCCGGCGTCCACGTAGGTGATCTCGCCCGTAACACCCGAAGCCAGGTCCGAGCACAGGAACGCGCCGACGTTGCCGACCTCGTCGATGGTCACACTGCGGCGCAGCGGTGCATTCTCGTCCACGTGGTCGAGCATCTTGCGGAAATTGGAGATGCCCGCGGCGGCCAGGGTCTTGATCGGACCCGCCGAAATCGCATTGACGCGCGTGCCCTCAGGGCCCAGGTTGAACGCCAGGTAGCGTACGTTAGCTTCGAGACTTGCCTTGGCCAGACCCATCACGTTGTAGTTGTTGAGCGCGCGTTCGGCGCCGAGGTAGGTCAACGTGAGGATGGCGCCGCCGCGGCCGGCCATCATCGGACGCGCGGCCTTGGCCAGCGCGGCCAGGCTGTAGCTGGAGATGTCGTGCGCAATGGTGAAGTTCTCGCGCGTGAGGTTGTCCAGGTACTGGCCCTGCAGCGCCTCGCGCGGCGCGAAGCCGACTGAGTGCACCAGGATGTCGAAGCCGTCCCAGTGCTTGCCCAGCTCCCCGAACATCTGTTCGATCTGGCCGTCCTGGGCGACGTCGCAGGGCAGCACGATGTTGGAGCCGAACGCATTGGCGGCTTCGTCGACGCGGTCCTTCAGCCGCTCGTTCTGATAGGTGAAGGCCAGTTGCGCGCCTTCACGATGCATCGCGTTGGCAATGCCCCAGGCGATCGAGCGCTGGCTGGCGATGCCGACGATCAGGGCACGCTTGCCGTGCAGGAATCCCATGCGTCCTCCAAGAAGTTGATGGCGCGCCAGACGGCGCAGCCGGGTGATTTTAGCAGCGTGCCGGCTCCCATAGGTCCACCGCAGGTGGCGTGATCGGTCGCAACCGGCCGCGGCGGTTCTTGTCTCTTTCCCCACATGGCGTAGACCAGGGCCGGGATAGGGTGGCCGCATGCGCCTGCCGTCCAGCACGCCACCTTCCCCAGGGAAACCCATGAGCGTGTCCGCCTTGCGGCTTTGGAATGCCATTGCAGCGGTCGCTGCCGCACCGCTTTTGCTGGCGATCGTCGAGATTTTCCACCCGCATCCCCACGATCTGTTCGATCTGGACGTGCAACGGTGGATGTTCGTTCACTACGCGCAGATCCCGCTGTTCCCGCTTGCCGCGCTGTCGATGGCGCTGCTGGTGCGCGACCGCACCGATTGGGCGGCGCGATTGTGCAAGGCCGGCATGTTCGTCTTCGCAGTGGCCTTCACCTCGTTCGACACGGCGGCCGGGCTGGCGATCGGCCTGCTGGTCAAAGGAGCGGTGGCGTCCGGTCATCCCGAATCGTGGCGCGACATGATCGATGCGTTGTGGTTCGACCCCGTACTCGGGGGCAAAGGCTTCACCGATGCGCCGCTGATGGGCCTGATCGGCCGACTGTCGCTGTCGTTCGGCGCGGTGGCCGGCGCGATTTCCCTCAAGCGGGCGGGACACGGCTGGCTGCCTGTGCTGCTGCTGGCCGTCGCCAGCTTCGGCATCAACGTGTTCAAGTCGCATTCCTGGCCGGGCGGACCACTTACCTTCGGTGGCATGGCACTGGCGGCCGGCTGGATCCGCTGGGAAAGCCTGTGCTGGCAGGCGCGTGCGGTGGCGTCGGTGCAGGAGGGGGCGGACGCCTCCGTCGGCAGGGTCGCGGGGGCCAGATCCCGCGTCGGCGTGCCCTGAGGGCGATCCTCGCGGCTCTCTCCTGCCAGATCTTCCCCGGGCGTTCCTGACCCGGCGCAGCGCCCGCTGACCTGTATCAATGCAAAGTCCCGCCATCGCGCGCATCGTGACTCCGTTGCGACGCGGTAACACCGGGCCGGCCAACATCATGCGGCCGCCGTCGATGACTGGCGCGCATCCGCCACATCCGCGAGGAGCCCGCCATGAACAAGCCCGTCAAACGCACGCCGTCCACGGACACCACCGGCTTGCGCCAGGTCGCCGAGCGCAGGATCGACGACGAACTGGCGCAGAGCTTCCCGGCCAGCGATCCACCCAGCTGGACCCTTGGCGCCGCGGATCCGGACGACGCCAGCGACACCGACAGGAGGACACCGTGACGCAACTGCTATACCCCGAATCCACTGCCGCGCTCGCGCGCAAGCGCAGGGAACTCGCACCGGAACCCTTGCAGGCTTTCAAGGCTTTCAGCGCGGCGGTCTTCGCCGAGGGCGCGTTGCCGGCGCAGACCAAGCAGCTGATCGCAGTGGCGGTGGCACACGTCACCCAATGCCCCTATTGCATCAAGGGCCACACCGCCGAGGCGCTCAAGCATGGTGCCAGCGAGCAACAGATCATGGAGGCCATCTGGGTGGCCGCCGAGATGCGCGCCGGCGGCGCCTACGCGCATTCCGCGCTGGCGCTGGACGCCATGCAGCAGCACACGCATCCGGGCAAGGGTGCCTGACTGCCATGGCGACGCGGTTCGAAGGCGTCTCGGCCAACGTGCTCGATGCGGTGGGCGACACGCCCCTGATCGAGGTCGAAGGCATCTACGCCAAGCTCGAGTTTCTCAATCCGTCCGGCTCGATCAAGGCGCGTATCGCCAAGTACATGATCGAGCGGGCCGAGCAGGAAGGCCTGCTCAAGCCTGGCGACACCATCGTCGAGGCGACCAGCGGCAATACCGGCAACGCCTTGTCGATGGTCGCCGCGGTCAAGGGCTACCGCATGCTGGTGGTGATGCCCGAGGGCCTGTCCAGCGAGCGGGTGGCGATTTCGCGTGCCTATGGTGCCGATGTGTTGTTCTGCGGCAACTTCCACGTGGACCAGGCGCTGCAGCGGGCGCGGGAGTTGGGGCGGCAGCCGGGGTTCTTCTTCCCCGGCCAGTTCGAGTCCGAGTGGAACGTGGAGGAGAACCGGCTGATCCTCGGGCCGGAAATCCTTTCCCAATTGCCATCAGGGCGGTTGCCCGACGCGCTGGTGCTGGGCGTAGGTACCGGCGGCACGCTGGTTGGCGTCGGCCAGGCCTTCCGTGAGGCCAACCCGCGGGTGCGTCTGTTCGCGATGGAACCCAGCGAGTCGCGAACCATCCTTTGCGGCGAAATCGCCGCGCACACCATCGAAGGCATCTCCGACGGCTTCATTCCCGGCATCTTCCAGCGCAACGCCGGCCTGGTGAACGACGTGCTCAGCGTGTCCAGCGAGGATGCCGTGGCTGCGATGCGCCACCTGGCCCGCCACCACGGCCTGCTGTGTGGTCCCAGCTCGGGCGCGCACCTGCTGGCGGCCAAGCGGGTGCGAGAGCGTTTCCCGGAGCTCACGACGGTGGTGACCGCCTTTTGCGACGAGGGCGAAAAGTACCTGCACGATTACTTCATGCCGGGGCAGGGAGCGGCGTCGACGACACCGCAGTTCGGATGAGTTTCGCAGGCCAAAAACGGTTGTAGGCGCCGCGCCGAATAGCGGCCGGCGTCACTGGTAGCGGAGATAAAACAGCGCGCGCGGGGTGCGCTCCTGCGGCCGCGCGGGCCGTTGCACTGGGTGCGGTCAATCCCCATGTTGTGCGGCTGGCCCCAAGGAGCAAACCACCGTGCCCGACCTCTCCGCTTTCCCGATCACCGCGCGCTGGCCGGCACGTCATCCGGACCGCATCCAGCTCTATTCGCTCAACACGCCCAACGGCGTGAAGGCGTCGATCATGCTGGAGGAGACCGGACTGGCGTACGAGCCGCACCTGGTCGACATCATGCGCGACGAGAACAAGACGCCGGAGTTTCTCTCGCTCAACCCGAACGGCAAGATCCCCGCGATCATCGATCCGGACGGGCCGGGCGGCGAGCCGATCGGGCTGTTCGAGTCCGGTGCGATCCTGCTCTATCTTGCGGAGAAGACGGGCATGTTCCTGTCCGCCGATCCGGCGTTGCGCTGGGAGACCATCCAATGGGTGTTTTTCCAGATGGCGGCGATCGGACCCATGTTCGGGCAGGTCGGTTTCTTCCATAAATTCGCCGGGCGCGAGTATGAGGACAAGCGTCCGCTCGAGCGCTACGTCGTCGAATCGCGGCGGCTGCTCGGCGTGCTGGAAGCGCGCCTGGACGAGCGACCGTGGTTGATGGGCGAGGACTACAGCATCGCCGACATCGCCACGCTGGGCTGGGTGCGCAATTTGGTCGGGTTCTACGAGGCGCGCGACCTGGTGCATTTCGACGAATTGTCGAACGTGCCTGCGTGGCTGGAGCGAGGGCTGGCCCGTCCGGCCGTGGAGCGCGGCCTGCAGATCCCCGGCCGCGGCTAGTTTCCGATGTATGCTTTGGCGTGAGCCGGTTTCGGCACGGCAGTTTCCGTGCGGGCCGGTTCCACCCGGGCCGGGTTCACTCGGGTCCGGTCCAGTCGCGCATGTTCCAGCAGTGTGGTCGCCGCCGGAGACCACAACGTCCAGTTGTGGTGTCCCGGCAGCTCGAAGACGTGGCCCGGCGGCAGCTGCGCGGCCAGCAGGCCGATGCGGTCGCGAAAGCGTTCCTTGTCGCCGTAGGCCACCCATATCGATCCGGCCCGCCCGGGATCGCCGGACCAGCTCTGGATGTAGCGCCACAGTTCGCGCTGGTAGGTTTGCGCCGTGAATCGCTGCGGTGGTCCCGGTTGCCAGCGATCCAGACCGCCCGCGGCGCGGATCTCGCGATAGAGCGGCTTGTCGCCGAGGTAGGGCGAGATCAACAGCATGCCGTCGATCTCGCCCGGATACGCCCGGTCGTACATCAGCGCGCCCAGCCCGCCGAGCGAGATGCCAGCCAGCCAGACCTGGTCGTAGTGCCGCACGCGGGCCGGGAGAAGGACCTCCTCATGCAGGCGCTCGGCCGCGCGCCCCTCGCGATAGAAGGGCATGGTGAGGCCGGTCAGGATGACGTCGGCGTCGGGCCACTGCTCATGGATCGTCTGCGCGATGCCGCGCTTGCCCAGCGACTGGAGGTCGTCGCCGCGTCCGGGCAGCATCACGACCAGCCGGTGCGGCGGTTGCGCAGCAGGTACCCATCGGGTCGGAATCGGACGGGTGATGTCCCCGCCAGCGCTGCAGGCGGCCAGCAACAGGGCGACCAGGGGACCCAACAGGGACGACGGATGCAGGCGCATGGAAGTATGTCCAATGAGCGGCAAGGCACCAGCGTGCGCCGGCGGAGATGAAGGGCGCGCCCTGACGGGGAAACGATCCTCCTGGAGCCCTGTACGTGACAGAAGGCTCGGTGGATGCTTGCCCTGCCTTGGTCGCCGCCGCGAGGTCCGCGCTACCGGCGCCTGATCAGCGGTTCGCGGACGCAGCGATTTCGCGCAACGCCTGTTCGAACACCTCCGGCGGCTGCCCGCCAGGGATCAGGTGCGTGCCATTGACGATCGTGGCCGGTACCGAGCGGATGCCGCGCTGCTGGAAGAAGCGCTCCTGCGCACGCACGTCGTCGGCATAGGCGCCGCTTTCCAGGATGCCGCGGGCCTCGTCGCGATTCAGACCCGCCTCGCCGGCCAGGCGCACCAGCACCTCGTGCGATGCGACGTCCTCGCCGTCGGTGAAGTAGGCGCGCAGCAGTGCCTTCTTGAGCGCCAGGTGGTGGCCTTGCAGCTCGGCCCAGTGCAACAGGCGATGGGCATCGAAGGTGTTGTGGACGCGGCTGCCCACGCCCATGTTGAACGCGAAACCCACCGCCGCCGCCCGCTCGCGGATCACCGCCCGGTTGGATTCCACCTGCGTCATGTCGATGCCGTACTTGCGCATCAGATGCTCGGTGGCATCTTCGCCCTCCGCCGGCAACTGCGGGTTGAGTTCGAACGGCTGCAGGTGGATGTCCGCCTGCACCGTGCCGTCCAGGCGCTGGAGGGCCTGCTCGAGCGACGCGAGGCCGACGGCGCACCAGGGGCAGGAAACGTCCGAGACGAAGTCGATGCGGAGCGGGGTGGGAGCGGTCATGGCGGTTCCAGCGGTGGCGTGGAAGTTACATGGAGCCCGCCGTGGTCATGTCAACCGCCGCGGGTTCCTACCAATGCCGCGTCAGAGGACGTTCTTGCCCTCGCCCGGGTGGTAGACCTGCTCGGTATGGCCTTTGAGCTGCTCGGGCCAGTAGTACACCTCGCGCAGGTTGCCGGTGGTGTAGCGCTCGGCCTCGTCGTTGAAGTGCGGCGACTCGGGATGGCCGCTCTCGCCGCCGGCGGTGATCGCCCGTGCGCTGACCTTGGGGCCGAACTCCACCACGGCCACGAAGCTGTTGCCGCTGGTGCCGTAGTAGCGCTTGGTGCCAGGCCAGCGGTGCGCGCCGAAGGAGGCCAGCGAACCCCAGCGCGAGGAGGTGAAGGGCACCGGAATGCTCGGCTTGCTGTCGTCGAATGGCTGCACGAGGTCGCCGTTGATGCGCTGGAAACGGTTGATCTCGCCCCAGGGAACGCCCCAGTGGCCGAAGTCTTTTTCCAGCCGGTCGACCGCCTCCACCAGCGCGCCAAGGCGCGCCTTCGAGCCGGCCTTCTCGGCCATGGCATCGTAGATCGACAGTCCCTCGGCGGTGTCGGCCTTGCTCACTTCATCCCACAACGTGTCGCCCCAGAACACCGCCAGCGAAGTCGGCATCGAGGCAATGCCCCAGCGATAGTCCCAGTGGCGCAGCAGGGCGATCGGGCCTGCCAGCTTCTTCTTCAGCGGATCGCTCGCCGGCAGTGCGTCGTAGTCGGCGACCAGGATCGGGATCTGCCGCGCGAACGCCGGCAGGTAGGAGTCGAACGCGGCCGTGATCAGCGAGGCGCGAGTGAAGTCGTCCTTCCCGGAAAGCACCCGGATGGCGTGCAGGCCTCGCGGGTTCTCGCCGAAGGTGTCCATGTACCGCGGGAAGTCGTCCTTCTTCGGGCTGTCCTTGCCGGCGGCGGAGTAGGGCCAGTTGTTGGTGTTGTAGGCCCAGCCGTTGGCCGGGTTGACCACGCGCGGCGCCTGGTCCAGCGGCGTGAGGCCGTGCCAGTCGGTGGCGGGGTTGGAGCCGTCGACAGGCTTGGTGTAGTCGAAACGGTCGTCGCGCCGGGGAATGAACTGCGGGTGCAGATAGGCGATCTCGCCCTTGTCGTCGGCGAACAGCGTGTTGTTGGATGAGTTGGCCATGAGCTCGGCCACCTTCATGTAGCTGGCGTAGTCGTGCGCCTTGGTGCGCAACCAGCTCTGCTCCAGCGCGGGAATCGGCCGGTTCATCAGCGCCATGGCGATCCATTTGCCACCCGCCTCGCGCACGATCGGGCCGTGATGGGTGAAGTATGCGGTGAAGCTGCGTTTGGCCATCGAGCCGTCCGCAGCGCGGTAGGGCACGGTGATCTCGCGCTCGGTGACGGGACGGAGCTCCTTGCCGTAGCGGTAATACCGCTTGCCGTCCTTGCGCACGATGGTTTCGGCGAACTCGTCCACCACGTCGGCGCCGGTGGAGGTGTGCATCCAGCCGATGTGGTGGTTGAAGCCCTGGTAGACGAAGAATTGGCCCCAGGTCACCGCGCCATAGGCGTCCAGCCCCGCATCGGAAGCCATCTGCAATTCGGAGCGGAAGAAGAACGAGGTGTGCGGATTGATCAGCAGCAGCGCGTGACCGTCGGCGGTGAGCTTCGGGGCGATGGCAATGCCGTTGGAGCCGGTCGGTTCGACCCAGCTCGGATGCGCCTGGGTCATGGCCACCGGTGCCGGCGCATCGTCGGGCTTCCCGTAGAACGCCTGCAGTTGCTCGAGGGAAACCCGCTCGATGTCACCGCCGATGCTGCCTTCGGTGAAACTCAGCGCCATCCACGGTTCGTAGTGGGTGATCACCCGCGGGTGCGCGTCCGGATGAGTTGCCAGGTAATAGTTGAGGCCGTCGGCCCACGCGTTCATCAGCTGCTTGAGCCAATCGGGACTTTGCGCGTAGAGCTTCTTCAGCTCGACCGGGTCGATGAAGAGCTTCTGGCGCAAGTCCGACCAGATCGCCTTTTCGCCTTCGGCCTCGGCCAGTCGCCCCATGGAGTTGAGGTAATTGGTCTCGACGCGGTTGAAGTCGTCCTCGGCCTGCGCGTAGACCATGCCGAACACGGCATCGGCGTCGGTCTTGCCGTGTACGTGGGCGATACCCCAGTCGTCGCGGGTGATCGTCACGGCCTGGGCTTCCTGTTTCCAGCGTGCCTGCTCGCCCGAATCGGCATGCGCGGTGCCGACCAGGCCAAGCGCAAGCAAGGTGGCCAGCGGCAGGGCGCGCAGCGCGTGATGGAGCGTCGGGCGGACCGGCGTGGACGAAATGGTGGCAGGCATCAGGGGCTCCCTTGCGTGGCTGGGCCGGGGGGGCCGCGAGCAACCGGGTCCGCCGGACGTCGCCGGCAACCATAGCAGGCACGGTCGCCGTACGAATCCGATGACCGGTCGGCCATCACGAATCGGGGCCCTCCGCTCTTGACGCCTACCAAGCTGCTGCGGCAGGTTCGGGCGATGCCTTCCCCACTGGCGACTGCCGTGTCCTTCATCCGCTTCGGGCGCGCGCCCCTGTTTCGCGTGAGCTGTCTTCTGTTGCTGGCCGTGCTGCTGGCCGCCTGCGGCCCCGTACGCAACCCGATGGCGCACTGGGTGCCCTCGCCCAACTACGACCAGCGCCGACCGGTGGCGATCGTCATCCACTTCACCGACCAGGGCTCGGTGCAGGAGAGCCTGCACACCTTGCGCACGGCCAACAGCGGCGGGCCGGTAAGCGCGCACTACCTGATCGGCAGCGATGGCGGGATCTACCAGCTGGTCGCCGACGACAAGCGCGCCTGGCAGGCCGGACCGGGGCACTGGGGCACTATCACCGACCTCAACTCGGCCTCGATCGGCATCGAGCTGGACAACAACGGGCATTCGCCCTTCGCTCAGGCGCAGATCGACAGCCTGCTGCGCCTGCTGGCCGACCTCACCACGCGCTTGCACATCCCGCCCACGCAGATCATCGGTCACGAAGACCTCGCGCCCGGCCGCAAGGACGACCCCGGCCCGCTGTTTCCCTGGCAGCGCCTGGCCGAGGCGGGCTTCGGCCTGTGGCCGCAAGGGCTGCTGATCGACCCGCCGCTTGGCTTCGATCCGTGGATGGCGCTGGCACTGGTGGGCTATCCGCTGGACGATCGTCCGGCGGCGGTGCGCTCGTTCCACCATCATTTCCGGGGCATGGACGGCGATACGCTGGATGCGCAGGACCTGCGCGTGCTTTACGCGCTGTCGTGCCAACTCACAGGGACAAAGGAACGGGTGCCGGTCTCGACCCGCTAGGCCGCTTTTTCCCTTGAAGGGCTGGCTTGGCGCGGGTGTCGAAATCCGGCCGGCCCGCTCGTCGGAATGACGCAGGCCCACTCATTCCCGACGAGGAAATGCCCATGCAAGTCCAGCCCTACCTGTTTTTCGATGGCCGCTGCGAAGAAGCCGTGGCGTTCTACCGCGATTCGCTCGGCGCGCAGGTGATCGCGCTGATGCACTACGCCGACGCGCCGCCGGGCGACGCTGGCTGCCCCGGCGGCCAGATGCCGCCCGCGGACAAGGTGATGCACGCCGCGCTGCAGATCGGCCAGACCGTGGTGATGGCCTCGGACGGTTTCGCCAACGGTCGACCGGAGTTCAAAGGCGTGTCGCTTTCCATCGCCGCCGACGACGACGCGCAGGCGCGCAAGCTGTTCGACGCGCTGGCCGCCGGCGGCCAGGTGCAGCAGCCACTGGGCCCCAGCTTCTTCGCCTCCAGCTTCGGCATGGTGGTCGACCGGTTCGGCGTGTCCTGGATGGTGGTGGCCGGCGTGCAGGGTTGAACCCGGGGACGGCACCGTCGCCCCCGCTGCAGCGCACTGCCGCGAGGTCCGCGATCGAAACCCGGTGCCGCCGGACAGGGCAGGGCACGGCGCCGGATCGCCTTTTCGCAGACGACATGATCCACGCTTCCGTTCCTGCCGCGTGGGGATGCCGCCGAGCATCAGCGGCGTCGTCCCGACGCGGTCGACCAGCGGCCTCGGACCATCTGGCTGATCGCCGGACCGTCGGCAATCAAAGGCGCGCCCAGCAGGCCGCCGCGGCCGCCGTCGATGGTGGCGATGGCCGGTATCGCCGGTGTGGTCCAGGGGCGCCAGCGCGTGGGGCCCAGCCAGCACACGCCACGGGGCCCGAGCGCGTCCGAGCCGTTGACGCGCCTTTGGCGGCACAGGTGCCGGAATCGGCCGGCCGCACACGCGGCGGAAATCGCGCCGGGTCGGGCGGGCGCCCGCTCGAGAATGTTTCGTGAGGCGCGCGAGGGTGGACGCCCGCGTAATCCACAGGATCACGGCATGGCCCCATCGAACAGCGACGCGCGCGCCGCCGCGCCGGCAGGCAGGCTGCGCCGGTGGTTGCGCCAGGACATCGAGCGGCCTCTGGACGAGCTGGCAGGCGGCCGCGCACGGCTGAAAGTGATCGTGTTGCTGGCCTGCGTGTTGTCGCTGGATGCCGCCGACAAGGCGACCGTGGGCGCGGTGGCCGCGCCGATGAAGTCGGCGCTGGATATCGGGAATCTCCAGATCGGCTGGCTGGTGACCGCCTCGACCGCGATCGCCGCCGTGGTGACGCTGCCATTCGGCGCACTGGTCGACCGCGTGCGGCGCGTGCGCCTGTTGGCGATCACGCTGGTGGTGTGGTCGGCGGCCATGCTGTTGAGCGGCCTGGCGGGTTCCTATTCGATGCTGTTGCTGAGCCGCCTGGCGCTGGGCGTGGTCGCCTCGGCCGCCTCGCCTGCGGTGACCTCGCTGACCGGCGATTTCTTCCGGCCCGGGGAGCGCGGGCGCATCTTCGGCTACGTGCTCGCGGGCGAACTTCTGGGCGTGGCGTTCGGCTTCCTCGTCTGCGGCAACGTCGCCGCCTGGTGGTCCTGGCGCGCGGCGTTCTTCGTGCTGGCCGGGCTAGGTTTCGTGCTGGCAGTGGTGCTGTGGCGTTGCCTGCCCGAACCCTCGCGCGGCGGAAAAAGCCGCATCCCCGTCGGCGCCCGCCGCGTGCCCGTCGAGGACGAACCCGGCCAGGCATCGACCGGCAGTGCGGCGGACAGCGGTTCGCTGCGGCGGGTGATCCGCTGGCGGGGCGTGCGTCCCCGCCACGCGCTGATGACGATGAACCCGGCCTCCGCCTCGCTCTGGCGCGCGGTGCGCTACGTATTGGCGGTGCCGACCTACCGCACGCTGATCGTCGCCTCGGCGCTGGGCTACTTCTACTTCACCGGGCTGCGCACCTTCGCCATCGTGTTCATGCGTGGGCGTTTCGAACTCGGCCAGTCGGTGGCCAGCAGCCTGGCGGTGCTGCTCGGTCTGGGCGCCATCGTCGGCGTGCTGCTGGCCGGGCGCCTGGGCGACCGGCTGATCGATCGCGGTCGCCTGACCGGGCGGGTGCTGGTGGCGGCCGGAGCCTACCTGCTGGCGACGGCTGCCTTCCTGCCTGGCCTGCTGATCGGCTCGTTGTGGCTGGCCGCGCCATTCTTCTTCCTCGCAGCGGCGGGCATCGGCGGCGCCAACCCCGCCGTGGACGCCGCGCGCCTGGACGTGATGCCCTCGGCACTGTGGGGGCGGGCCGAAGGCGTGCGGGCGACCTTCCGCTTTGCGCTGGAAGCGGTCGCGCCGCCGTTGTTCGGTTACGTGTCGGCCCGCTTTGCCGGCCACGTGCAGGCCGGCGGCGCGGCGGGGCTGGGCCTCGCCTTCCTGGCGATGCTGGCGCCGCTCGCTGTTGCGGGCCTGCTGCTCCTTGTGCGCACCTCCCGCACCTACGCGCGCGACGTGGCCTCGGCGCTTGCCGCCGAGCAGCGCACCCGCCATTGATCCCGGACATCCACCCAAGCACACCGTCTTGACGCAAGCGCCGGCGTTCGGCGCGAAGATCGGGATATGGCAATGTTGATTCCTTCTCGGGCGTGAACGGCCCACACGGGCGCGTGCGCATTCGCCATTCATGAGACGACCGATTGAAACCATGGATTTCCCCGGCGCGCTGCGAACCGGGGGAGCGGGTGCCCGTGCCCGGGCGACCTGGATCGAACGCTTCGCAGCACACCCCGAGAGGAGCAACGCAATGAATAATCGTTTTGAACGCACCGGCCCCCTGACCGAAATTTCCAGCTATCCGCAGTGGGCGCAGGACATGGTAGGCGCCTGCGAGGAGACCAAGCAGAGCGTCATCCGCCACGAGCTGTGGGACCTGATGCGAGAGGTCAAGCTCGACCGGCAGGGCACCCGCGACTTCATGGCAGGCATCTGGCCGGTGATCGAGCGCTTCCCCGCCTACATGGCGCGCAACCTGCTCAAGACCCAGTACGGGCGCAGTCCCGGCGACAACATGGCCAGGCGCTGGCTGGTGCGCAACATCCGCGTCGAGCAGAACCACGCCGACCACTGGCTCAACTGGTCCGAGGGTGCCGGCGTGCCGCGCTGGGACGTGCTCTACGGCGAGCGCGCGCAGGGCACCCAGGTCCTGGCCGACTGGTGCGAGGAGGTCAGCGAGCATGACAGCCTGGCCGCCGGCATCGTGGCGACCAACTATGCGGTCGAAGGCGCCACCGGCGAGTGGTCGCAGCTGATCTACGACAGCGCCACCTATGCCCAGAGCATGCCTTCGGACAAGCGCGTGCAGAGCCTGCGCTGGTTGCAGTTGCACGCCGCCTATGACGACACCCACCCCTGGGAGGCGCTGGAGATCGTCTGTACCCTCAAGGGAACGGCCCCGGCTGCCGATGAAGTGGACCACCTGACCGAGTGCGTCAAGCGCAGTTACGTCGGCATGCGGATCCTTGCCGATCGCTGCATCGGCCGGGCGCGCGTTTACGGAACCGTGAACGAGGCAGCGGCTTGATGGCGCATGAAAGTTGAACAATCACCCGTAGAATTGCGCGGGTCAGCCACAGGATAAGGGACCAGATGCCTGCTGCCGTGCCCAGCTTGTCCTCACTGCCCCGGCGTCTGTTGCCGTTGGCATGGGGACTTGCGGCCGTCATCGGCTTGATCCTGGCCTTTACCTGGGGTGCGTTGCAGGTCCAGGTTGCTCTCGCCGGGTTCCTCAACGGCGAGAGCATCTGGTCGAAAGCGCAGAAACAGTCGGTCATCGACCTGCGCAACTATGCCGCCAGTGGCAGTCCGGCGGACCTTGCCGCCTACCGCCGCAACTACGACATCCTGCGCATCGATCGCTGGACGCGCGACGTGGTGGCCACCGGCGACTATGACCGCGCCGCCGTGGCCGACGCCCTGGTGCGGGTCAACACCATGCAGTCCGCCGTGCCCGGCGTGATCTTCATGCTCGACCATTTCGCCTCCGGGCCCTACATGAAGGAGGCGCTCGCGGCGTGGCGGTCGGTCGACCGCCAGGTTGCCGAACTGGACACGATCGCCCGCGAATTGCAGGCGGCCCACGCGCGCGGCGCGATGGATCCGGCCAGCATCGCGCGCCAGCAGGCGCGCATCCGCGCGCTGAACGATTACATCGAACCCCGCGCCAAGGTGTTTTCGCAGGAAGTGGCCCACGGTGCGGTGTGGATGGGCCGGGTGCTGTACTCGACCATCTTCGGGGCCACCTGCCTGGCGACGCTGCTGTGGCTGTGGATGGCCAGGCGCGTGCTGGCCAACATGCGCGGCACCGAAGAGCGCTACCGGCTGCTGTTCGATCGGGCACCGGACGCGATCGTCATGGTGGACGAGCAGGGCGGCCGCATCCTGGATGCCAACCACAAGGCGGCCGAATGGACCGGGCGTGGGCAACAGGAACTCCTGGGCATGCCCTTCGCCGCGCTGTTCGAGCGTGGACAGCCGCACGGGGAGGGCATCACCCAGGGCGCGTTGCGCGGCGGCGGAGAATCCTCCCGGCCGGTGGAAACCCAGAGCAGCCTGGTGCGCTGGGGCGAACGGCAAGTGCGCCAGGCGATCGTCCGCGACATTTCCGAACGCATCAGCCTGGAGCAGGAGCGGCGCATTGCCGCCGAGGCGCTGGCCAGCATTGCCGAGGGCGTGATCATCGCCGATGCCGCGCGCCGGGTACTCTCGGTCAACGCGGCGCACGTAGCCATTACGGGGCTGTCGCTGCAGGAGATGCTGGGCCGCCGCTTCGACGAAACCCGCCGTTTGCCCGACGACAGTCCGCTGCCGCCGTCGGTATGGGAAACCCTGGAAGGGGGCGGCAACTGGCTCGGCGAGGTGCACAGCCAGCGTGCCGATGGCAGCGTCTATCCCGAGCTGCTCAGCATCAGCGTGATCCGCGACATGGACGAACGCGTGCAGCACTACGTCGCGGTGTTCACCAATATCAGCACCACCAAGGCCAACCAGCGCCGGCTGGAGCACCTTGCCACCCATGACCCGTTGACCGGGCTGGCCAACCGCGCCGAGTTCGAGCGCCAATGCGCGCTCGCGCTCAACACGGCCGACCGCGAGCACGGCGCGGTGGCGGTGCTGTTC
Source organism: Frateuria sp. GZRe14 (assembly GCF_051900395.1). Classification (NCBI taxonomy): domain Bacteria; kingdom Pseudomonadati; phylum Pseudomonadota; class Gammaproteobacteria; order Lysobacterales; family Rhodanobacteraceae; genus Frateuria; species Frateuria sp. GZRe14. Next base: position 1,768,601 of record NZ_JBHZGJ010000001.1, read on the forward strand.
ATCGACCTGGACGCCTTCAAGGTCGTCAACGACAGCTACAGCCACGCCATCGGCGACCGCCTGCTGGTGCACGTGGCCGAGCGCATCAGCCGCGACCTGGGCGAACACGACGTCGCCGGGCGCATCGGCGGCGACGAGTTCACCGTGCTGATCGGCAAACTGGTTTCGCGCGAACAGGCCAGCACGCTGGCGCAACGGCTGCTGGCCGTGCTGGGCGAACCGATGAAGGTGGGCGAGTACGAAGTGGCGCTGAGCGCCAGTATCGGCATCGCCGGCTATCCGCTCGACGGCAGCGATCCGGTCACCCTGATCGCCAACGCCGACGCCGCCATGTACGCGGCCAAGACGCAGGAACGCAACACCTACCGTTTCTACTCGCCGATGATGCAGGCCGATGCGCGCAAGCGCCTGGCGCTGGCGGCGGAATTGCGCCAGGCGCTGGCGCGTGGCGAGTTCCGGCTGGTCTACCAGCCGAGCGTGGATCTGCGCAACGGCAAAGTGGTCGCGGTCGAGGCGCTGCTGCGCTGGCGTCATCCGGCACGCGGCGACGTGTCGCCGGCCGAATTCATCCCGATGGCCGAGAAGCTGGGCCTGATCCGCCACGTCGACGATTGGGTGCTGCAGGCCGTGGCCCGGCAGATGCGCCAATGGGATGCGGAGGGCATGCCGCCGATCCGCGTCGCGGTGAATATTTCCGCCGGCTCTTATGGTGCGCCGCATTTCGTCGAGGACGTGCGTCGCTGGCTGGTCGCCGAGCAGGTCGCGCCGCAGCGCCTGCTGCTGGAGATCACCGAGGGCGCGATCCTGCGCCTGGGCGACGAGATGGAGCGCACCATGAACGCGCTGCATGCGTTGGGCGTGGGCGTGGCGATCGACGACTTCGGTACCGGCTATTCCTCGATGGCCTATCTGAAATTGCCGGCGATCGCCTTCCTCAAGATCGACAAGAGCTTCGTCGACGGATTGCCGGGCAGTTCACACGACGCGGCCATCGTCGAGGCGATGCTGGCCCTGTCCAAGCGGCTGGGTCTGTGCGCCATTGCCGAAGGCATCGAGACCGAGGCGCAGCACGAGTTCCTGCTGCGCGCCGGTTGCACCGAAGGCCAGGGCTACCTCTATGCGCGCGCGCTGGAGGTGCAGGAGATCGAGCGTATGCTGCGCCCCGGCCACCGCCCTGGTTCGGCCAAGCTGCGGCTCGTGCCCCCCGCGCACTGAATTGTGCGTTCCCGTAGGTGGGCTTCAGCCCACCGGCTCCGATGCACGTAAGAGCGGTGGGCCGAAGCCCACCCTGGGGCATCGGTGAGCGGCGCCATGGCCGCCGGCGATCACCCGTCAGCGCAGGCGCACTTGGACCATCTGCTGCTGCGGCCGGTAGAGCGTCGGCAGCCATTGCTTCAGGTGCGCCACCTTGGGCGCGTCGTTGAAGACGATGTAGGTGTTGTCCGGATGCTGCGCGGCAAAATTCTGGTGGTAGCCCTCGGCCGCGTAGAACGCTTTCAGCGGCACGACCTGGGTGACGATCGGCGCAGCGAAGGCATGCGCCGCGGTGAGCTGGGCGATGTAGGCATCGGCCACCCGTTGCTGCTGGGGCGTGGCGTAGAAAACCACCGAGCGGTACTGGTTGCCCACGTCCGGTCCCTGGCGGTCGAGTTGGGTGGGATCGTGCGCGACCGAGAAGAACACCTTCAGCAGCTGCCCGTAGCTGACCTTGGCCGGGTCGTAGATCACCTTGACCGATTCGGCATGTCCGGTATCGCCGTCGCTGACCTGCTCGTAAGTGGCGGTGTCGGCGGCCCCGCCGCTGTAACCGGACCAGGCCTCGCGCACGCCGCGAACGTGGTCGAACACCGCCTCGACACCCCAGAAACAGCCGCCTGCAAACACCGCGATCTGCTCGCCGGGTCGGGACGGTGCGGGATCCAGGCGTGGATCGGGTAGATGAGCGGCATCGGCCGATGCCGAACCGGGAACGCTGCAGCCGGCCAGCATGGCGCCGGCCAGGGAGATCAGGGCAATCCATCGAGCTGGCATGGCAACACCTCGCAACGGGTCAGGGGAAGCTACGGATGCATGCCGGGAACGGATGCGCGTGGCTTACCGGTTGTTCGCTGGAGGGGGCGCCGTGGTTACAGGTTGTGCCCGTGAAGCGTCGCCCACGAGTGGGCCCCTGCACGGAGGTCCTCAGGACACGTGTATTTCCACGTCGCCCAGGCTCACGGTCTGCCCCGCGTGGATCTTGCAGGTCTTGCGCAGTTCCTGCTGTCCATCTACATGGACCTGACCACTGGCCACCAGCATCTTGCCGGCGCCGCCGCTGTCGCATAGCCCCACGAGTTTCAGCAGCTGGTTGAGCTCGACGTGGTCCCGGTCGAGCTGAAAGGTAAGCGTTTGCATGGATGGCGTGCGACTGGCTGGGGCGGGCAGTGTAATGGGGAGCGCACGCGACGAGGGCGCCGCGATCGCGACGCCCTCGTATGGAGCCAGGCTCGACGCCTCAGTGGTAGTAGCTGCTGATGCGGTTGGTGAACGTGGTATCGGCGAAGTCCGGCCAGTTGTCCTGATCGAAACCCGGTGCGTCCTTCAGGCGTTCCTTGGGAACATCAAGCACCAGGCAATGGTTCTCGGTGTCCAGGCGCATCGCGTTCCACGGCACCGCGAACAACTTGTTGCCCATGCCCAAGACGCCGCCGAAGGTCAGCACGGCGTACTGGATGGTGCCGCTGGCGGTGTCGATCATGAGGTCCTTGATCTCGCCCAGATCCTCGCCGGAGGCGTTGCGAACGTTCTCGCCACTGAGCGTGCTCGAGGCGAGCACGGGGCCGGTGCCCATGCCTGCGCGGGTAGTGTTGGTCGAGTTCATGCCGGTCGATTGAATGGTCATGGGGGACCTCCTGGGCAGTGGGGGAAATCGTCGTCGTTGCGACAGTTTCCAGCCTGCCTCAAGCGCCGTGACGCGAGGGGCAAGCGACTGTAAACATCCTCTCAGGCCACTCTTCAGCGCGCGTCGACACGTGCCTGCAAAGCCATGGCGGCCGCGGGGTTGCGTTCCTTGGCGCTGCTGATGAAGAAGATGAACACTTCCCGCAGTGCAGCGTCTGGTTGCAACGAACCGGCGTGCGGCAGCTCGGTCAGGTCCTTGCCCTGCGCCCAGCCGCGTGCGTGTTCGGCCCATGTGTCCAGCGCCGAGGCAGGATAGCCGTCCGGCTCATCGGCGGCGCTGCGCATCAGCCGCGCGTAGACGAAATCGCCGGTGAGGTCGGCGAACGAGGGGTAGCGCGTCGCATCCGTGAACACGGTGGGCACGCCATGCGCACGGGCGAGCTCGACATAGCGTTCGCAGGCAAAGCTGCGGTGGCGCACCTCCAGCACGTGGCGCAGCGGCCGGCCGTCGAGTTCGCGGGGCAGCGCGTCGAGGAAGCCGGCGATGTCGTCCTCGTCGAACGGCCGCGAGGGGCCAAGCTGCCAGTTGATCGGCCCGAGGCGATCGCCCATTTCCGCGATGCCGCCGTACACGAACGCCTCGATGCCTTTGCCGGCCCCGGCGAGCTTTTTGCTTTCGACCACGTAACGCGGCGCCTTGAGCGCGAACACGAAGCCTTCGGGCGTCTCAGCCGCCCACTTTGCGTAGGTGGCCGGCTTCTGCGCGCCGTAGAACGTGCCGTTGATCTCGATCGCGCGGAGCTGGCGGCTGGCGTATTCCAGCTCGCGCCGCTGCACCAGCCCCGCAGGGTAGAAGTTGTTGCGCCAGGGCGCGAAGGTCCAGCCGCCAATGCCGACGCGGATGGGCCCAGCGGGCGATGCGGTGCGGGACGGTGTCATGGGGTGCTCCTTCGGCGGACGCCCATCCTGGCATGCCACCGTGGCCAGGCATGTGAGCGTCGTGACTTGCGGCACGCGCAGGTGTTCATGGGCCGGCGTATCTGTGCGGGGCTTCCTCCCCCGCGCTACAAGGATCGAGCATGTCCCGTGTGACCGGTAGTGTGCTGGCCGCCTTCCTCGTCTGTGGCCTGGTTCCGTTTCCGCTTCGAGCCGCATCGTCGCAGCCACCCGAAATTTTCGCCCCGGGCATTATTTCCGGTCCGGCCGCCGAAGACTCGGCGGCGTTTGCGCCCGACGGGCAAACCGTTTTCTTCGATCGCATCCGCTGGCCCAACGCCGCGATCCTGGTGTCGCACCGGACCGCGACGGGCTGGTCGACGCCCGAGATCGCACCGTTTTCCGGCCGCTGGCTGGACCACGATCCGGCGATGTCGCCGGACGGCTCGTTCCTCGTTTTCACCTCCAACCGTCCCGATCGACCGGGCAGCAAGGCGCTGGATGCAGTGATGGCCAACGGCAAGGTCGCGCCGGGTTCCGGCGGGCATCTGTGGCGGGTCGACCGGAAGGGCAATGGCTGGGGCGAGCCGGTGCGCTTGCCCGATGCGGTCAACGCCAGCAGCCGGACCTACGCGCCGAGCGTGGTCGCGGACGGCAGCGTGTATTTCCAGGCGCCGGGCGCGGATGGCGATTTCCGGCTCTATCGGTCGCAGTACCGCGGCGGCAGCTACCAGGCCCCGGTGGAGGTGCGGTTGGGTGACGAGGCAGCGCACAAGCTCGACCCGGCCGTCGCGCCGGACGAATCGTTCATCGTGTTCGACGCCAACTACGCCGACAAGGATCAGCCCGACCGGCTCCAGATCGCCTTCCGCGAAGGCGACCATTGGGGCACGCCGGCCGACCTGGGCAACGAGGTGAACAAGGGCTCGCCCTGGGGTTCGCACCTGGGGCCGGACCACCGCACGCTGTATTTCTCCAGCACGCGCGGCGTACCCGTGCATTACCCGCGCAGCGAGGCACAGGGCCACCGCGACGTGGCGCGCATGGATGCTTGGGACAACGGCCTGGACAACCTCTGGTCGATCTCCCTGGCGCCCTGGATCGAAGCCCATGCCCACGGCGTCGAGCGGACGCGGCAGGCTGGCATCGTGCCGGTTTTGCCGCGATAGTGGGGCGTTCTCAAAGCGGAGCCCGTTCGATGACCCAGCCTGTTCTTTCCACCCGCCTGGCGGTCGCCTGCGCCCTGTTGATCGCGACCACCGGAGCGCTGGCGCAGACGCCGGCGCAGCGGCCGCTGCCGCCACCGGTGTCCACCGGCGACACCGCGCGACCGATGCTGCCTGCGCAACTGGCCGACTTCGGTGCCTACGTGGACAGCGCGCGCAAGACCTTCGACGTGCCGGGCATTGCCGTAGCCATCGTCAAGGACGGCCACGTCGTGATGGAGCAGGGCTTTGGCCTGCGCGAGCTGGGCAAGACCGACAAGGTGGATGCGAACACGCTATTCGCGATCGCCTCCAACACCAAGGCCTTCACCGCCGCCGCGCTGCAGCAGCTGGCCGAGCAGGGCAAGCTGGACATGGATGACCGGGTGATCGAACACCTTCCGTGGTTCCGCATGTCCGATGCCTACGTCACGCACGAGATGCGCATCCGTGACCTGCTGGCGCATCGCAGCGGCCTGTCGCTGGGTGCCGGCGACCTGCTGTACTGGCCGCCGACCAACTACACGACGAAGGACGTCGTCGAGCGCTTGGCCAAGGTGCCGATCAAGAACGGCTTCCGCGCCGGCTACGCCTACGACAACATCCTGTTCGCGGTGGCCACGCTGGTGATCGAGCAGGCCTCCGGCCAGAGCTACGCCGACTACGTGCGCGACCACATCTTCAAGCCGGTCGGCATGGACCAGTCGCTGATCGACAAGACCTACCTCATGTCCGGCATGGACGTGGCCACCGGCCATGCCAAGGCCGACTTCAAGGATCTGAAGCCCGTGCCGCCGATGGCCTGGCTCAACGACCCGGGCGCCGGTGGCATCTATTCCAGCGTGCACGACCTGGCCAAGTGGATGAACGTGCAGCTTGCCGGGGGCGAGCTGCCCACGACGGGCGCCGACGGCAAGCCCAAGCGGCTGTTCTCGGAGGACAGCCAGCGCCAGATGTGGTCGATGCTCACGCCGATCGAGATCCACAAGGCGCAGGTGCCCGAGCTCGCCTCGCTGACGCCCAACTTCTTCGGTTACGGCGAGAGCTGGTTCCTGTCCGACTACCAGGGCAGAAAGTTGGTCTGGCACACCGGTGGCTGGCCGGGCATGGTCTCGCGCGTGACGCTGGTGCCTGAGCTCAAGCTGGGCGTGGTGGTGCTGACCAACGCCGAGTCGGGTGCGGCCTTCAATGCGGTGACCTATCGCGTGCTCGACGCTTACCTCAACGCTGGCAAGAAGACCGACTGGGTAGCCGTCTACGACAAGGCGGTGAAAAAAGCACAGGCCAAGGCCGACGACAGCATGGCCAAGCACGAGGCCGCGCGCGACAAGGACAGCAAGCCGTCGTTGCCGTTGGCCGATTACGCCGGCACCTACCGCGATCCGTGGTACGGCGACGTCATCGTCAGTCGCGAGGGCGGCAAGCTGCGCATGCGCTTCAGCCACACGCCGCAGCTGGTCGGCACGATGACGCCCTGGCAGCACGACACCTTCACCGTGCGCTGGGACGACCGCACGCTCAACGCCGATGCCTTCGTGACCTTCGCGCTGGACGAGGACGGTCACGTGCGCGAGGCACGCATGGAACCGATCTCGCCGCTGACCGATTTCAGCTTCGACTTCCAGGACCTGCGCCTGGCGCCGGTGGCGAAGGGCGGCAAGGGATCGGACGATTGACCTTCAGGGGGCCGGGCAACCGGCCCTTTTGTTCACCGCGGACTCGTCCTGCAGGAGCGCGCTCGGGCGCGACCGGAATGCCAACCATCCCGTCTGTGCCAGGCATGGCGGTCGCGCCCAAGGGCGCTCCCTGTAAAAGATCGCGCACTTCCCGCTAACCTGCGACGGATCGCTTTTCCAAGGAGCGCTTGCCATGTCGAACCCCATCCGCGGCGCACTGGCGCTGCTGTTCACCGGCCTGCTTGCATCCGGCGCCTGCGCGCGCGAGGCGGCACCGGTCACCCACCAGTTCTTCCAGGTCAACCTGCCGGCGTCGGCGGGCAAGCCGACGACCGGGCGGTTGCTGTTGTTCGCCACCGAGGCGAAAGCCGCCAGGGCCGCCGCCAAGGACGGCAAGGTCACCGAGGTGGAGAGCAGCCCGTTCGCGCCAAAGGACACCGCTGTCGCCGCGCGCGAGGTCGAACGCCTGGCGCCCGGTGGCGGAGTGCTGCTGGACGCGGACGACCAGGCCTTTCCGTCGGCGTTTTCAAAGCTGCCGCCGGGCGACTACCTCGTGCAGGCCGTCCTGGATACCCAGCACGACTACAACTACCACGGGCGCAACGGTGGCGATCTGGTGAGTCCGGTGATGGAAGTCCACCTGCCCAGCGCTGCAGCGCCGGCGCTGGTGCTCACCGAAACCCTGCCCACGCCCGCGCTGTGGGATCTCCCCACGCGCTACATGAGCGAGACGACGAAGAAGCACCTGGCACAGGCACGCGAGCAGGTGCAGCCGATCGATTTCGTCAGTCCGGCGCTGAGTGCTTTCTGGGGGCGGCCGATCCACATGCGCGGCTGGGTAGTGCTGCCTCCGGGTTACGACACGTCGGGCAAGACCACGTACCCGACCGTGTTCCAGACCCACGGCTACGGCGGTGACCTGCACACGCAGGCCGGTACCGCGGCGATGGTGTTCGGCGCGATGGCCGAGAAGCAGCTGCCGCCGATGATCTGGGTGGTACTGGACGAATCCAGTGCGACGGGCACCCACGAGTTCGCCGACTCGGTCAACAACGGCCCGTGGGGCCAGGCGCTGACCACCGAGCTGATCCCGTCACTGGAAGGCAGATACCGCATGGATGCGCGCCCCTCGGGCCGCTTCCTCACCGGCCATTCCTCCGGCGGCTGGGCCACGTTGTGGCTGCAGACGCGCTATCCGAAGGTGTTCGGCGGCACCTGGTCGACTTCGCCCGATCCGAGCGACTTCCACGACTTCACCGGCGTCGACCTGTACGCCCCGCATGCCAACGTCTACCACCGCGCCGACGGCGCCGCGTACCCGCTGGTGCGCGACGAGGGCAAGGTGCTGGCCACCTACGAGACCTTCGCGAGGCTGGAGCGCGTGCTGGGCCCCTACGGCGGCCAGATGGCCTCGTTCGAATGGGTGTTCTCGCCGCGCGGCACGGATGGCCGCCCGGTGCCGATGTTCGATCGCGACACCGGCGCGGTGGACCCGGCGGTGGTTGACTACTGGAGCGAGCACTACGACATCGCACGTCGCCTGAAGGCGCACTGGCCCGAGCTCAAGGGAGACCTGGACGGCAAGATCCACCTGGTCGTCGGCACCGCGGACACGTTCTACCTCGATGGCGCCGCGCACAGGCTCAAGGCCGTGCTCGACGGCCTGGGCGCGAAGTCGGACTTCCACTTCCTGCCCGGTCGCACGCACATGGACCTTTACACCCAAGGCAAGGACCACCAGGGCCTGCTCAAGCAGATGGCCTGGGAGATGTACGCCGTGGCGCGGCCGCAGTCGGAGCTCAAGCGCGTCGCCGTGAATCCATAGCTGGCGCGATCTGCTCCCTCTCCCGTCCGGGGAGAGGGAGCTGGGATTTATCCCGCCCAGGGGTCGTAGCTGCCGAACCACCACAGGTGGCCTTCCGGGTCTCGGCAGCCATAGCCGGCCCCGCCGTAATCCTTCTCCGCATACTCGTCCACGATCTCGGCACCGGCCGCCTTCGCCCGCTCGTAGTGCGCGTGGCAATCGGCCACCGTCACGCAGGCGCACTGGGTCTCGCGGCCGCCCAGCGCATCGGGTTGGGCCAGGAAGCGGCCGAAGCCGTCCTCGCGCACGCTGCCGAGCATCAGCATGCCGCCGCCGTAGACCAGCTGGGCGTGCGCCACGCCACCGTGGTCGTCCTCGTATACCGCATGCTTCTGGAAGCCGAACGCATGGCACAGCCAGTCGATCATCCGGTGGGCGTCGCGGTAGCGCAGGCATGGAATGATGCTGCTCGTTCCTTGGCTCATCACGGGTTTCTCCAGGTTGGGAGCCGTGAATCTAGCCTCGCGCGGCCAGCGCGGTCTTGTAGATTTTCGAGCGCTCAGTCGAGCGGCAGGTGGTTGGGGTAGGGCCCCCGCCGGGCCAGGAATTCGCCCGGGGTGACGCCGGCGAAGCGGCGGAACTCGTGCCCCAGGTGGGCTTGGTCGCAATAGCCGCCGTCGGCCGCCACGCCCGCCCAATCGACGCGCGCAAGCCCATGCACCCTGGCCACCACGGCGCGGAAGCGCAGCAGCCGCGCGTACTCCTTCGGACCGTAGCCGACCTGCCGACGGAACAGCAGCGCCAGCCGCCGCTCGGATACCCCGACCTCTCGCACCAGCCAGCCGATGCGTACCGCCTGCGGCGTCCGCTCAAGCCAGGCCAGCGCGTGGGCGACGCAGGACTCGAGCCGTGACAGGCGCATGCGCCCCTGCAGCCATCGTTCCAGTATGGCCAAACGGTCACTTGCATCGGCCGTTTCCAGCAGGCGCTGGCGCAGTGCGGTCGCATCGCTACCGAACAGGCTGGCCAGGTCGACGTCGCAACCGGCGATCGCGCCCATGTCCTCGCCGGTAAATGCACCGGCGCCGCCCGGGCGGAACACCACGCCCATCACGCGCACCTGCTCGGCGGTATCGATGATCTGGCTGTACAACTGCGGGCCACCCAGCACGCTGCCCGCGGAAGCCAGACAGCGGCGTTCGGCGTCGTCCGTGTAGACGCGCGTCTGGTCCTCGTGGAGGTTGATGATCAGCTGCGCGCCGGGCTGCGGCAGCACCCGCTCGAATTGGTGCGCGGCGGGCGGCATGTCCCAGTCCCACAGCTTTTCAACCAGGACATCCAGCGGCGGGGCAGGCAGGCGCTGGTGGAATGCCATGACCGCCGCCCCCCGCTCAGCCCGTTTCGCCCGGGTCGGGCAGGCGGTGGATGCGCATGTCCTGCGGTCGGATGAGCGACAAGCCCTCGCTGCGCAGCTGCTCCAGGATCGCCAGCAGCAGCTCGCTGCGCACGCCGCCGACTTCGCGGGGGCTGGGCACGTAGCCGGTGGCGACGAAGTGGATGCCCTGTGCGTCCACGTGCTCCAGCTGCACGCTGGTCGCGGGCGTGTCGAGGATCGTCGGATGGCCGAGGAACGCGTCCAGGATGATCTGGCGCGCGCGCCTGGCATTGGTATCCAGGGGCATCGGCAACTTGATCTGCACGCGCCCCTGCGCATTGGCGAGGGTCACGTTGCGCACGTTCTGCGTGATCAGCTGCGAGTTGGGCACGATGACCGTCGAGCGGTCCCACATCTGGATCTCGGTGGCGCGCACGTTGATGCGGCGGATGTCGCCCTCGACGTCGGCCAGGCTCACCCAGTCGCCGACCTTCACCGGCCGCTCGGCCAGCAGGATCAGGCCGGAGATGAAGTTCTGCACGATCGCCTGCAGGCCGAAGCCGATACCCACGGACAGCGCGCTGGCGATCCAGGCGATGCTCTGCAGGCTCACGTTGAGCGCGGCCAGCGCCAGCGCGAACACCAGCACGCCGCCAACGTAGCCGAGCAATGTCACCACCGAGTTCTGCATGCCCGGTTCGAGCGTGGTCTTGGGCAGCAGCTGGTCGCCTAGCCATCGCTTGAGCACGCGCACCGCAATCAACCCGAGGGCGAACACCGCCAGTGCCTCGAACACCGTGCTGGGGTCGATGGTGAGCTGGCCCAGGGTGAGGTTGCCGAAGCGCTGGCCCATCCGCGCGGCGAGCTCTTGCGGGTCGGTACCGAAGGGCGCCAGCAGCGCGCCGATGGCCAGCAGCAGGATCAGTACGCGGCTGATGCCCGAGAGCACGGTGGCAGCCTGTTCCAGCGTGCGGGGTGGTAGCCCGAAGGCCGCCTGCAGCCGCTGTCCGCTGCGGCCGTTCGGGGCGAGCAGGGTGGCGATCAGGTCGTGCACCAGGTGCAACAGCAGGTAGAGCGAGCCGATCAGCACGCCGATCCACAGCATCTGAGTCGCCAGGAAGAACGCCAGCGCGATGTAGCCCAGCGCCACGGCAATCCAGCTCAGCACCACGCCCAGCGCAGCCGCTCCGGCAAGCAGTCCGACCCACAGCGGTCGCTGCGCCGGTGCAGTGCCGGAGGCGAGCAGGGCGCGCCGGGCCTGGCCCAGCCGCAGCAGGGCGGCGCCGACCAGGCCGCTGACCACCAGCGCGATCACGCCACGCGTGGCCACGGTCGCCGGGAGGCTGGCGCCGATCGTGCTGTTGATACGTTCGACCACGCTCAGCAGCAGGGTCGCGGCGGCCAGCAGGCCGGGGAACAGGCGCAACCGGCGGGCCGCGGCGTTGGACAGCGTCGGCAGGCGCCAGGATGGATGTCGTACCGCGAGCAGCGCCCGCCCGAGTCCGGCGACAAAGGCCGCGAAGCTCACGCGCCGCACCAGCGAAAGGGCCAGTTCATCCAGACCCGGGTCGAGCGTGTCGTTCCAGTCCAGCCCCAGCCGTACCAGCTGGGCGGCCAGACCGAATACCAGCACGGCGCCGAGCGCGATGCCGAACGCGGTGGCGCTGCGGCGCAGGTGGCTGTCGGGCATCACGCGAGCGGCAAGAAAGATCAGGGAGCGCTCGAGCAGGAGCCGGCCGGTGACGAGCAACAGCAGTGCTGCGCTCAGGCAGAACAGGAGCGGCAGGCGGTTGGGCGGTTGCCAGGCGTCCTGCCATGCATCGGCGACGTGCGCCCTGAGTCGCTTCAGTCGCGCCAGGTCGTCCGGCAGCGAGCGCGCAGGCTCGGACCAGAACGCGCCGCTCAACGGCGTCGCGGTGCGCGAGGCGAGCTGCGCCTGGAACTGGTCGCGGCGCAGGCCGGACACCTGGGCGGCCAGTTGCATGCCTTCCTCGCCCAGCAGCTGCGCCTGCTTGATCTGCGCATCCAGACTCGTCTTGGACTTGTCCAGCTGCCGGCGTTGCGCGGCCACCTCGGCCGCTTCGGGTGGCGCACCCTTGGCGGGGGTGGGACCGAGCACGGCCAGCCGCGCATCGAGGCTGGCCATCTGCGGCGCCAGCGTCGCGGCCAGTTGCTCGGCCTGGTCCTGCACGGACAGCGCGGTGGTGCGCAGAGCGGCCAACGCGCGGTCGTCCGGCTTCTTCTTGAGTTCGGACTTGATCGAATCGAGCTGGTCGCGCAGGGCATCCAGCGCCTGCGCCGGCGAGATCGCGGGCGTCGTGGCGCTGGCCGGGGTGTCCTGCGCATGGAGCGCGGGAAGGGCGGTCAGCAGCAGGCAGAGCAGGAGACGTCGGAGAAGAGGCATCCGGCCATGATCCGGTGGCGTCCGCAGGCGGTCAATCGGAAGCCGCGCGGCCGCGGTTGCGTCGAATGCACATCCAACGAAGCCTTGCCCGTCGTTTCACGCTGCGCTGCGCAGCATGCCCCTCCCAACCAGCACAGGGTGGCATCGCATGGCGGCAAAGGCAGGTTCGAAACGCGCGGGCGATCCGGGCCGAAAGGTGATCGGCATCGGCGGGCGAGCGCGTCGGGGGACGGACGGCCGGCATCTGCCGCCGGGCGAGGGCGCGCCTCGCGCCACGCTCCCGACGATGCATGCGTCGGCGCGTCGGCGCGGCGTGGCGTCCGATGCCAGGAGACCGCGCAAGGGCAAGCAGACGCGCCTGCTTGGCGGGCGCCTGGCCGCGGCGATTCGTACCGCGCGTTTGCGCGCCGGGCGGGCGGCCGAGGAGTTCGGGTTGAGGCGTTAGTTGTTCGCTTCGGCGCGCTTGGGCGAGGCTTCCCCCACCTGCGCGTGACACATTTCCCGGGCGAGCGAGGGCTCGATGACCCGCCGCGCGGCTCGATCCGTTCCCCCGGAGTGCGGAGAAAGCCCGAAGGGCCCATGGGGAAGCTTGCGCGGAACCGCCGATAACGCCCCAAATCGGCCGCAAGCCGGTATACGAACGACCGCTTCAGGCTCTAGAGTGCGCGCCGCGGCTCCAGGCCGCGCTCCCCGGACCCCACCCGATGCAGACCCGCGCCGAACCCGTCGCCGCCGCCTTGCCCGCGGAGCCGCGCACCGCCTTTGCCGTGCTCGGCGCCATCAGCTTCTCGCACCTGCTCAACGACATGATCCAGTCGCTGATCGTGGCGATCTATCCGATCCTCAAGAGCGGTTTCGCGCTGAGCTTCGGCCAGGTCGGCCTGATCACGCTGACCTACCAGCTCACCGCCTCGCTGCTGCAGCCGCTGGTGGGCGTGGCGAGTGACCGGCGGCCAATGCCGTATTCGCTGCCGGTAGGCATGGGCTTCACCCTGTGCGGCCTGTTGTTGCTCGCCGTGGCGCCCAACTTCCCCATGCTGCTCGCCGCCGCCGCCCTCGTGGGTACCGGCTCGTCCGTGTTTCATCCGGAAGCCTCACGGGTGGCGCGGATGGCTTCGGGTGGCCGGCACGGGCTGGCACAATCGTTGTTCCAGGTCGGCGGCAACACCGGCTCCTCGCTGGGGCCGTTGCTGGCCGCCTGGGTCATCGTTCCCCACGGGCGCGGCAGCGTGGCCTGGTTCTCGCTGGCGGCACTGCTGGCCATCGTCGTGCTGCTGCGCGTGAGTGGCTGGTACCGCGTCCACCATGCCAGCCGGAATGGCAGTCGCCGGCACCATGCGCTGGTGCTGCCTTCGCGCAATCGCGTGGTGCTCTCGCTGCTGATCCTGGGCTTGCTGATCTTCTCCAAGTACTTCTACCTGGCGAGCCTTTCCAGCTATTACACCTTCTACCTGATCCACCGTTTCGGCGTGTCGGTGCAGAGCGCGCAGACGCACCTGTTCGTGTTCCTTGCTGCGGTAGCCGCCGGCTCGCTGATCGGCGGCCCGGTGGGCGACCGCATCGGGCGCAAGTCGGTGATCTGGATCTCGATCCTGGGCGTGGCGCCGTTCTCTCTGCTGCTGCCGCACGCGAGCCTGTTCTGGACGGGGGTACTCAGCGTGGTGATCGGACTGGTGCTGTCCTCGGCGTTCTCGGCGATCCTGGTCTATGCGCAGGAACTGCTGCCCGGGCGCGTGGGCATGGTTTCGGGACTGTTCTTCGGGTTCGCCTTCGGCATGGGCGGCATCGGCGCGGCGGTGCTGGGCCAGCTGGCCGACGTGCACGGCATCGAGTACGTCTACCGCCTGTGCGCGTTCCTGCCACTGATGGGCCTGATCACCGTGTTCCTGCCGGAGCTGGACCGGCCGAAGCCGCGGGACGCGCAGCGCGGAGGTCTTCCGGCGCGCTAGGATGATGGCATCCGCGCACCGCGCGAACACACGAACGAGGGAATCCATGCGCTCCAGCAACCCGGTACTGCGCGAGAACACCTTCCAGGGCCTGTTCGCCGAAGGCGATCGCATGACGCTGAACGGCACCGTGGCCAAGACCGGCCTGCTGCTCCTGCTGGCGGTGGTCACCGGTGGCTGGACCTGGCACCGCTTCGACACGCTGGTGGCGACGGGCGACGTCGCCGCGGCCTTCGCGGCCATCGCGCCCTTCATGTGGGGCGGGTTGATCGTCGGCTTCGTGCTGGCACTTGCCAGCACCTTCCTGCGCCAGTGGTCGGGCATCACCGCGCCGCTTTACGCGATCGCCGAGGGCTTCGCGCTCGGCGGCATCTCGGCCTTCATGGAGCTGCGCTATCCAGGCATCGTGCTGCAGGCGGTGATGCTGACCGCGGGCGTGCTGGCGGTGATGCTGGTGCTCTACCGCACGCGGGTGATCAAGGTCACCGACCGGTTCCGCACGGGCGTGGTCGCGGCGACCGGTGCGATCGTGCTGCTCTACCTGGTGGACATCGGGTTGCGCGCGTTCACCAGCATCCAGGTGCCTTTCATCCACGAATCCGGCCTGCTGGGCATCGGCTTCAGCCTGCTGGTGGTCGGCCTGGCGGCGCTCAACCTGACGCTGGACTTCGACCTGATCGAGCGCGGCACGCAGGCGGGCGCGCCCAAGTACATGGAGTGGTACGGCGCGTTTGCGCTGATGGTGACCCTGGTGTGGCTGTACATGGAGATCCTGCGGTTGCTGTCCAAGGCGCGCCGGTAAACGTGCGCCATAGGCAACAAAAAGGCCACGCATTGCGTGGCCTTTTGTTTTCCGTGGAAGACCGCCTCAAACGACGACAGGCTCCGGCTCCAGCCGTACGCCGAATGTCGCCTCGACACCCGCGATGACTTTCTGCGCCAGTGTCCAGAGTTCGGCGCCGCTGGCGTGGCCGTGGTTGACCAGCACCAGGGCGTGGCGGTTGGAGATCCCGGCGTCGCCGTCGCGGCAACCCTTGAAGCCCGCCGCTTCGATCAACCAGGCGGCGGAGAGCTTCCAGCGACCGTCGCTGCCGGGCCAGGCGACCAGTTCCGGATGCTCGTGCTTGAGCGATTCGCCCAGCGCGGCCTCGACGACCGGATTCTTGAAGAAGCTGCCAGCATTTCCGATCACGGCGGGGTCGGGCAGCTTGCGGGTGCGCAGGTGCACCACCGCTTCGGCCACGTGGAACGGCGCGGGCTTGTCCACGCCCATGCGGGCCAACTCCTCGCGGATGCCGGCGTAGTCGAGCCGCAGGGCGTGCGCGCGCGGCAAAGCGAAGCGCACGGCGGTGACGATGTAGCGGCCGGGCTCGCGCTTGAACAGCGAATTGCGGTAGGCGAAGGCACAGGAGGCGTTGTCGAGCGAGACGACACGGCGCTCGTCGAGATCCCAGGCCTCCACGCTCTCGATGAACTCGGCAACCTCGGTGCCGTAGGCGCCGATGTTCTGGATCGGCGCGGCGCCGACCGTGCCCGGGATCAGGATGAGGTTTTCCAGGCCCGCGAAACCCTGGCCCAGCGTCCACCGCACGAAGTCGTCCCAGCGCTCGCCGGCGGCGACCGCGATGCGCGCGACCTCGCCGTCCTGTTCGACCTGCACGCCGCGGGTGGCCATGGCGATGACCGTGCCGTCGAAATCCTTAGTGAGCAGCAGGTTGCTGCCTTCGCCCAGCACCAGCAGCGGGCCGTTTCGCACGGCCGGGAAATCCAGCAGTTCGGGCAGCTTGGCGGCGTCGCGGACCTCGGCCAGCAGCCGCGCGCGAGCTGCCACGCGCAGCGTGTTGCGCGTGACCAGCGGCGCGTTCTCGATCAGCGTGTAGCCGCCCATGTCGACGCGCTCAGCCGGCATGGAATGCTCCATGCTGGCGACGGATTTCATCGACACACTCGGCGACCAGGCGCGGACCGCGGTAGATCAGTCCCGAGTAGACCTGCACGAGATTTGCGCCGGCATCGAGCTTCTCCACCGCGTCGCTGCCATCGAGGATGCCGCCGACGCCGACGATCGGCACGCCCGGGCCCAGCCGGGCTCGCATGCCGCGCAGCACTTCGGTCGAGCGGGCAAACAGCGGCTTGCCGGAGAGGCCACCCGCCTCCTGCCCGTGCGGATCGCCCGCCACCGCGCTGTGGTCGATCGTGGTGTTGGTGCAGATCACGCCGTCGATGCCGGCGGTGCGCAGTACTTCGGCCATGCCGTCGAGTTCGGCCTCGGCGAGATCGGGCGCGATCTTCAGGAGCATCGGCTTGCGCGCGCCGGACTGGCTGCCCAATCGCTCCTGCGCCTCGCGCAGCGTCTCGATGAAGCGCCGCAGCGTGGCCTCTTCCTGCAGGTCGCGCAGGCCCTGCGTGTTGGGCGAGGAAATATTGACCGTGATGTAGGTGGCGTGGCGGTACACGCGTTCGAGGCAAAACAGGTAGTCGTCGACCGCGCGTTCGTTGGGCGTGTCCTTGTTCTTGCCGATGTTGATGCCCAGCACGCCGCGGTAGCTGGACGCCTCCACGTTGCGCACCAGCGCATCGACGCCTTCGTTGTTGAACCCCAGCCGGTTGATGATCGCCTCGTGGGCGGGCAGCCGGAACATGCGTGGTTTCGGATTGCCCGGCTGCGGTCGCGGCGTGACCGTGCCAACCTCGAGGAAGCCGAAACCCAGCGCGCCCAGCTCGTCGATATGCGCGGCATTCTTGTCCAGCCCCGCCGCCAGTCCCACCGGATTGGGGAAACGGACGCCGAACGCGGTGACCGGCAGGTCTTCCGGTGCCGTGGCGACGAAGCGGCCAAGGTTGCTGCGGTGGGCCACGCCCAGCGCGTACAGGGTGAGACGGTGCGCGGTCTCGGCATCGAGCGCGAACAGCAGCGGGCGGACGTGGTCGTACATGGCTTATCCGTTGAGGCCCTGGCCACCGTCCACGCACAACGTCTGGCCGGTGATCCAGGCGGCGTAGGGGGAGGCGAGGAACAGGGCGGCGTGGGCGATTTCTTCCGGCGCGCCGAAACGGCCGAACGGGATCTTCGCGAGCGTGGCCTGGTAGGTCTCGGGTTCTTCGTGGCGTCGACGGTCCCACAAGCCGTCCGGAAACTCGATGGAGCCCGGGGCGATGGCGTTGACGCGGATGCGCTTCCCGGCCAGGGCCAGCGCCTGCGAGGTGGTGTACTGGCTGAGCGCCGCCTTCACCGCCGCGTAGGGCGCACCGTTGCGTCGCGGATGAAAGGCGGCGATGGAGCTGGTGTGGAGGATCGAGGCGTGCGGCGAGGCTTGCAGATGGGGAAGGGCGGCGCGCGAGGTGCGCACGGCGGCCATCAGGTCGACTTCGAAGCCGCGGACCCAGCTGTCGTCGTCGTCGCTGAAACCGTAGCCGCTGGCGTTGTTGACCAGCACGTCGATGCCACCCAGGGTTTCGGCAGCACCGGCGACGTAGGTGGTGATGTCTTGCGCGTCGGAAAGGTCGCAGCGGGCCGCGTGCGTGGCGTGGCCGAAGGCGGCCAGCTCCTGCCGCGTCGCTTCCAGCGCCTGCTCGCCGCGGGCACAGATCGACACCGCCGCGCCGGCCTGGGCAAAGCCCAGCGCGATGCTGCGGCCGATGCCCTTGCTGCCGCCGGCGACCAGCACGCGGTAGCCGGTGAAGTCGAAGGCGCTGTCGCGCATGTCAGTGGAAGAGCGAGGCGCCGAAGCCGATCGACAGGCCCAGCACGATCGCGGCGATGGCAAACAGCAGCACGATGAAGCCGAAAGCCAACTGCACGTAGCCGAGCACCAAGCCGACGACCGCCAGGCCGTCGCCTTCGATCTGGCCCTGCGAGCGGCGGATCTCGCCACGCGCGAGGTGGCCGCAGACGACCGCCACGATGGCGCCGACCAGCGGCAGCACGCACCAGGAGGCGATGCCGGAAACCAGGCTCACCACGGCCATGGCGCTGGTGGTGCGTTGGACGGGAGGCAGTGCGTTCATGGCGTCGGTCCTCGCTGTTGTGCCGGCTTGACGGTAAGACCGCCGGCGTTTTCCCGCAAAAGCGGGAATCCATTGTGCTCTGGAACCCGAAGTAGCGAAGATGGATTCCCGCTATCGCGGGAATGCCGTCCGTTCCCGGGCCCGGCCCGCTGGTGGGCGAAGGTTGCTGTCAAACCTTTTCCCCCCGGCAGGGCCAGGGGGAAGGTGACCTTTTACACCGTGAACTTGATGCCCTGCGCCAGCGGCAACGCGTCGGAGTAGTTGATGGTGTTGGTCTGGCGACGCATGTAGGCCTTCCACGCATCGGAGCCCGATTCGCGACCGCCGCCGGTTTCCTTCTCGCCGCCGAAGGCGCCGCCGATCTCGGCGCCGGAGGTACCGATGTTGACGTTGGCGATGCCGCAATCCGAACCGGCCGACGACAGGAACTGTTCGCCCGCGCGCAGGTTGTTGGTGAAGATCGCCGAGGACAGGCCCTGCGGCACGTCGTTCTGCATCTCGATGGCCTCGTCGAGCGTCTTGAACGGCATCACGTAGAGGATCGGCGCGAAGGTCTCGGTCTGCACCACCTCGTCGGAATTCTTCACCCCGGTGATGATGGTCGGCAGCACGAAGTTGCCCTTGCGGTCGGTCAGCGCTGCACCGCCGGTACGCACGGTACCGCCGGCGGCCTTGGCCTTCTCGATCGCGGCCAGGTAACCCTGCACGGCTTCGGGGCTGTTGAGCGGTCCCATCAGCGTGGTGGCCTGGGTCGGGTCGCCGATCTTGCCCTCGACCTGCTTGTACGCGCCAACCAGCGTGTCCAGCACGTTGTCGAAGATCGCCTCGTGCACGAACAGGCGGCGCGTGGTCGTGCAGCGCTGGCCGGCCGTGCCGACGGCGCCGAACACGATGCCCGGGATCGCCAGCTTCAGGTCCGCGCTCTCGTCCAGGATGATCGCGTTGTTGCCGCCGAGCTCAAGCAGCGAACGGCCCAGGCGGCGCGCCACGCGCTCGCCAACCATGCGGCCGACCTTGGTCGAACCGGTGAAGCTGATCAGCGGGATGCGCTTGTCGTCGACGAACGCCTGCGACAGCTCGGTGCCGGCGTCGTTGAACAGGAAGAAGATGTCCGGGAAGCCGCCGGCCTTCAGCGCCTCGTTGCAGATCTTCATCGTGGCGACCGCCGAGAGCGGGGTCTTGGGCGAGGGCTTCCAGATGCAGACGTCGCCGCAGATGGCAGCCAGCATGGCGTTCCAGGCCCACACGGCGACCGGGAAGTTGAACGCGCTGATGATGCCGACCAGGCCCAGCGGCTGGTACTGCTCGTACATGCGGTGGCCGGGGCGCTCCGAATGCATGGTGTAGCCGTGCAGCATGCGGCTCTGGCCGACCGCGAAGTCGGCGATGTCGATCATTTCCTGCACTTCGCCGTCGCCCTCGGGCTTGATCTTGCCCATCTCCAGGGCGACCAGCGAACCCAGCGCATCCTTGTGCTTGCGCAGCGCCTCGCCACACAGGCGAACGGCCTCGCCACGCTGCGGCGCCGGCGTGGTGCGCCAGACCTTGAAGGCATCCTGCGCGCGCTTGACGATGGTCTCGTAGTCGGCCGCGCTGGAGGCGTGCACGCTGGCGATCACCTCGCCCGTGGCCGGATTCAGCGGCTTGAGCGTGCCGGCGTCGGTTGTCTTGGCCCATTCACCATTGCCGAGGTAGGTGCCGGACTGCGAATCGCCCAGGCCGAGCGCCTTGAGAATATCGTGGGACATGCGTGACTCCTTGTGGTCGGGCGACGTGGGGGCGCCGGACTATTGCGAAACGGCCATTCTAGCAGGGTGGGTCCGGGGGCTCCCTTGGGCGGATTCGCTGTAGCAGCGCGCGCGTGCGCGACTGCCGTGCGTCCCGGTCGCGCCCCGGTTCGCTCCTACAAAAGCGAGGCGGTGTGTCCGGGCCTCCGCGGGTTGGAGTTCCGATCACGGGAATCGCGCCGCACGGCCATCCATGCCAGAATCCGCGCCTCGCCCCCGTAGCTCAGTTGGATAGAGCGTCCCCCTCCTAAGGGGAAGGTCGTACGTTCGAATCGTATCGGGGGCGCCATTTCAAGGCCGGCATCGCCGGCCTTTTTTTTCGCGTCCGAAACGGGCCATGACGCCCGCGCCCAAGCCCCGTAGAAACGCACCTGGTGGGGCGATGCCGTGCTCCGGTGTCGCCAGAAAGGGCATCGCCCGCAGGTTGGCTCCCGCAAACCATCGCTGATGAACTTTTTTCGTGGATTCCCGCACACGGTCGACCCTAATCAACAAAGCCTAGGCGGAGCCGGTGTTATATCGGGACTTCCATTGCGGCTTTTGCCGCGCTCCCGGGAGAAAGCCCTTGGCTCGCCTGTCGCGTTCCGGCCCGCTGCTGTTCGTCACTGGCGCCGTCTTCATGCTTCTGGGCCTGGCGCTCGCCATCGGTGGCATCTGGCTGATCGCGCTCGGCGGCTCCTGGTATTACCTGCTCGCCGGACTGGCCCTGGGGGCGACCGGCGTGCTGTTGGTGCTGGGGCGCACGCTGGCGTTGTGGCTGTACGCGCTGGTGCTGCTGGCAAGCACGGTATGGGCCGTGATCGAGGTAAGGCTGGACTGGTGGCAACTGCTGCCCCGGCTGGACGTGTGGTTCGTCCTGGCGCTGTGGTTGTGGTTGCCGTTCGTCAACCGTCGATTGGGTCCCGTCGACGCGGCACACCGCGCGGTGCCGGACGGCTCGCTGCGTGGCGGACGCTGGGCGCTAGGCATGACCGTGGCGCTCGCGCTGATGGTCGGGGTGATCTCGCTGTTCCGTTCCCCGCACGACCATCCGGGCGAGATCGCCGCCGCCCGCATGAACGCCACCGGCAGCGCGCCGGCGCCGCTCGCCAAACCGGGCGACTGGACGGCCTATGGACACTCCGGCTACGGCGACCGCTACTCGCCTGCCTCGCAGGTGACGCCGCAGAACGTCGACAAGCTGCAGGTGGCCTGGACGTTCCACACCGGCGATTTTCCCGGCCCCGGCGATCCGCAGGAGATCGCCAATGAGGTCACGCCGCTGAACGCCAACGGCATGCTGTACCTGTGCACGCCGCATGACATCGTGATCGCGCTGGACCCCGACACCGGCCGCGAGATCTGGCGCTTCGACCCGAAGATCGATCGCCACGCGAAGGGTTACCAGCACATGATCTGCCGGGGCGTGGCCTACTACGACTCCGGCGCCTATGCCGCGCAGGCTGCGGCGATGGGGCTGGCCGCCGACCCGAAAGTGGCGGCCGCGGCATCGGCTCCCACGCCGCCGGGCGCGGTCGCACCCACCGCGATCAAGGTCGATACCTGCCCGCGGCGCATCTTCGTCCCCACTGCGGATGCCACCATCGTGGCGGTCAATGCCGACAACGGGCAGCCATGCCGCGATTTCGGCGTCGACGGCGTCATCCACCTGTACAACGACCAGCCCGTCAAGAAACCGGGCTTCCTCAACCCGACCTCGCCGCCGACGGTGACGCGGCATGTACTCATTGCCAGCGCCAGCGTCACCGACAACGCATCGACCAACGAGCCTTCCGGCGTGATCCGCGGCTACGACATCGATACCGGCCGCCTGTTGTGGAATTTCGATCCGTCGGAGCCGCGCCAGACCAACCCGTTGCCGCCGGGCCAGACCTACATCCGCAATTCGCCCAATGCGTGGAGCGTGTTCAGCGTCGATGAGAAGCTGGGGCTGGTGTACCTGCCGACGGGCAACCAGACGCCCGATATCTGGGGCGGCCGCCGCGACCCCAATGCCGAGAAATACAGCAGCGCGATCGTGGCGCTGGACATCGCCACCGGGCAGGCGCGCTGGGCCTACCAGACCGTGCACCACGACCTGTGGGACATGGACGTTGGCGGCCAGCCTACGCTGGTCGATCTGGATATGCCCCAAGGCAAGGTGCCCGCGCTGGTTGCCTCGACCAAGCGCGGCGACATCTACGTGCTGGACCGGCGCGACGGGCACCTGCTGGTGCCCGCACCCGAGCGCCCGGTGCCGCAGGGGGCCGCCCGGGGCGACCATGTCTCGCCGACCCAGCCGTTCTCGGCGCTCACCTTCATGCCCGAGCGCAAGCTGCGCGAAGCGGACATGTGGGGCACCACGCCCTTCGACCAGCTGGTTTGCCGCATCACCTTCCGCAAATACCGCTACGAGGGCATCTTCACGCCACCGTCGGTGCAGGGATCGCTGATCTATCCCGGCAACTACGGCATCTTCGATTGGGGCGGCATCGCGGTCGACCCGGTGCGCCAGGTGGCGATCCTCAATCCGAGCTACATGGCCTTCGTGTCGAGGCTCGTCCCGCGCGAGAAGGCGCAGGCGGTGCAGGCCGGAGGCAGCGAGCAGGGCCTGCAGCCGATGAAAGGCACGCCCTTCGCGGTCGACCTGCATCCCTTGCTGTCGCCTGTTGGCGTGCCGTGCCAGGCGCCGCCGTGGGGTTACCTGGCGGCGGTGGACCTCACCACCATGAAGAAGGTCTGGATGCACAGGAACGGCACCATCGAAGACCAGGCGCCGTTCGGCATCCCGCTGCCGCTGGGCGTACCGAGCCTCGGCGGGCCGATGGTGACGGCGAGTGGCGTGGCGTTCCTGAGCGGAACGCTGGACTCCTACCTGCGCGCCTACGACGTGCGCACCGGAAAGAAACTATGGCAGGCGCGCCTGCCGGCCGGCGGCCAGGCGACGCCGATGACCTATGTGTCCGAGCGCACGGGACGGCAGTACGTGGTGGTGATGGCCGGCGGTCACCGGTCGCTGGGAACGAAGATCGGCGATTCGCTGATCGCCTACGCGCTGCCGAAGTGAGGTTTCCCGCCCAGGCGCGCCTTGTGCGCGACCCCCGCATGGGCGGTCGCGCACAGGGTTTTCGTCAGCCAGGCATGTCCTCCAGCTCCATGCCCTTGGTCTCGCGTACCGCGAACACCACGAACAGCAGCGAGATCAGTGCGAACGCGGCATACAGGCCGTAGGCGAAGCTCAGTCCGATCTCGGCCAGAGCAGGGAAGGTCGAGGTGATCAGGAAGTTCGCCAACCACTGCGCCGCGGCCGCCACCGCCAGCGCGACGGCGCGGATGCGGTTGGGGAACATCTCGCCCAGCAGCACCCACACCATCGGGCCCCAGCTCAGGCCGAAGAACACCACGTAGGCGTTGGCCGCGACCAGCGCAACCATGTTCCATGGCGCCGGGAGGGTCAGGTTCGCACCGACGCCGATCGACTGCGAGAAGCACCAGGCCATCAACGCCAGGGTGACCGTCATGCCTGCCGAGCCGATCGCCAGCAGCGGCTTGCGGCCGACCTTGTCGACCAGCGCGATGGCGACCAGCGTCACCAGCACGTTGACGATCGAGGTGATCACCGTGATCGAGAACGAATCGGCCTCGCTGAAGCCGACCGAATGCCACAGCGCCGAGGAGTAATAGAAGATCACGTTGATGCCGACGAACTGCTGGAACACCGAGAGCAGGATGCCGACCCACACCACGGGCAGGAGCCCGAAGCTCGCGCCGCGAAGGTCGCGAAGGCGCGGGCGGTATTCCATCTTCAGGCTGCGCTCGATCTCGCCCAGCTTGTAGTCCAGCGCGGTGTCGCTGCGCATCGCCAGCACCCGGCGCAGTACTTCGCGCGCTTCGGCGATGCGCCCGCGGGCGACCAGGTGGCGCGGCGACTCGGGCACGCCCAGCACCAGTGCGCCGTAGACCAGCGCCGGCACGACCGCCACCAGGAACATCCAGCGCCAGGCTTCCAGCCCGAACCAGAGTTTCGCCGAGGCGCCGCCGGCGGTGGCGGCAAGCCATGCATCGCTCAGCAACGCGGCGAAGATGCCCAGCACGATCGCCAGCTGCTGCAGCGAACCGAGCCGTCCGCGCACGTGCGCCGGCGACACTTCCGCGATGTACGTCGGCGCGATCACCGATGCCATGCCCACGCCGATGCCGCCGACCACGCGCCACAGGATCAGGTCCCACATTCCGGTGACCAGTCCCGAGCCAATCGCGCTGGCCGCCAGCAGCAGGGCGGCCACCTGCATGGCACGCACGCGGCCCAGGCGGTCGGCCAGCGTGCCGGCATACCATGCACCGGCCGCCGAGCCGAGCAGGGCACAGGACACGGCCAGGCCGATCCGTCCCGCGTCCAGCTGGAAGCCGCCGCGGATCGCCTCCACCGCTCCATTGATGACGGCTGTGTCGAACCCGAAGAGAAAGCCACCCAGCGCCGCTGCGGCGGCGATCAGGACGATGCGTGCCGTCGCACGTTGTTCCAGTGCCAGGTCGACTGGCGTCTGCTGCGTACTCATCCGTTCTTCCCCCGAAGGTCCCCAGGACGACAATGGTGCGAGTCTGGCTGCTGCCGCGGTCGCCGTCCGGCTGAATACGTATGCATGGCGAGCCGGCACGCCGCGGCCGCCCGATGGTAATGTTGTCCGAGTCGGCCGTACCAGAGGTTTCCGCAGCAGTGAGCAAGGCCAAAGCGACGTCGATCGACATCGCCCACCTGGCGGGGGTTTCCCAGGCGACGGTTTCGCGCGCCCTGCGCGGCAGCCCGCTGGTCAGCGAGGAAACCCGCGAGCGCATTCGCGCCGCCGCCGAACAGTTGCGCTACAAGGTCGACAAGAACGCCTCGAACCTGCGCCTGCAGCATTCGGGCACGTTGGCGTTGCTGCTGTTCGAGGACCCGACCACCGACGGCTCGAACATCAACCCGTTCTTCCTCTCGATGCTGGGGTCGATCACCCGCGCCTGCGCCCAGCAGGGCTACGACCTGCTGGTTTCGTTCCAGCAGTTCTCCACCGACTGGCATGCCGACTACGCCGACAGCAAGAAAGCCGACGGCATCATCCTGCTCGGCTACGGCGACTACCTCGCCTACCGCGCGCGGCTGGAAAAGCTGGTGGCGATCGGTACCCGCTTCGTGCGCTGGGGCGCGGTGCAGTCGGACCAGCCGGGCGTTTCGGTCGGCTGCGACAACTTCAGCGGCGGCGAGGCGGTGGCGCGGCACTTCATCGGGCAGGGTTGCCGACGGATTGCGTTCCTGGGCGATGCCTCAAGCCACTATCCCGAATTTTTCGAGCGCTACCGCGGCTATGCCCGGGCCCTGCAGCAGGCGGGGCTGGAGGTCGACGAGAGCTTGCAGGTGGACGCCGAAAGCACGCAGCTGTGCGGGCACACGGCCATGTCCGAACTCATCGCCCGGGGCGTGGCGTTCGACGCGGTGTTCGCCGCCAGCGACCTGATCGCCTTTGGCGCCATGAGCGCCCTGGTCGAGCACGGCTACAAGGTGCCGGCGGACGTGCCCGTGGCCGGCTTCGACGACATCCCGATGGCGCGCTTCGCCAGCCCGCCGCTCACCACCGTGCTGCAGGACACGCGCAGTGCCGGCGAAGTGCTGGTGGAAAACCTGCTGAAGATGATCCGCGGGGAGCCGACCGAAAGCGTGATGCTGCCGGTGAAGCTGATGGTGCGGCAGTCGAGCGTGCGGCCGTAAGCGTGGTTTCTGCCCACTCTCCCTGCCGCGGCGGCGGCTGGTGTGAGGGCCAGGGTCCACGGGAAGTCAGGGCCGCGCCGAAACCGGAAAGGCCCAGCGCAGGAACACCGGCAGCATCTTCGCCCACGAGGCTTGCTGGTGGTGCCCGCCCCGCAGCAGGAAGACGGTCACGGCGGCATCGGCACCCATTGTCGAGTAGCCGAGCTGGCGCAGGCCACCGAGCTGCACGCCGTCGCCCTGGTAGCCATCCACCAGGTCGTTGAGGTCGTCGATCACGTCGATCACGCCGTCATGGTCGCGATCGTTGGTCTCCTCGGCCGTTCCCGCGGCGAACCAGAACTTCAACCCTTCGCGCTTCGGTCCCCGATCCACCATCGCCTGCGGCAGCCGGCTGCGCTGCACCGCTGCCGCGTCGCCGCGATCGCCGGCCAGCCAGAACGAGGGCGACATGGCGCCAACCTTGCCGAACACGTCCGGATATTCCCAACCCAGGTTGAACGCGTTGAGTGCGCCGAGCGACCAGCCCATCACCGTGCGCTGCCCGACAGCGGCGCGCGTGCGGTAGTGCGCATCGATGTAGGGCACCAGCGATGTGGCGACCCAGGCCGAGTAGTCCGCGGCCTTCAGGCCGATTGCACCGATCCGCGATCCGCCGACCACGCTCTGGCCGCGCTGGCGGTCGGAAAGCCCGTAGCCACTGGCGCGGTCGTGCAGCATGTCGATGGCGACGACGATGACCGGTTCGATGGCCTTCTCGCGATACAGCGAGGCCAGCGTAGCCTCGAGCCCCACCGCCTGCATGTCCTGGCCGTCGTTGGCGTAGAGCACCGGGTAGCGTGCGGTCGAATGGGCATAGCCCGGCGGGAGATACACCGTGACCTGAATGCGCTCGGGCGCGAAGGCCGGGGCATCCAGTGCGAGCTTCTGCCCCTGCGCATGCACGGCGCAGGGAAGCAGCAGCACGGCCAACCACCAAACCCACCCTACGAAACGCTCAGTCATGCGCGTGGCCCTTGTCGCTCATCAGGCGGGTGAGTTCGGCGACGAGGTCGGCGCGGGTGGCTGGCGCGTCGAGCAGATAGACCGCCACGTCGTGCGGCCCGACGCTCGCATCCAGCGCATCGTCCGCCACGGCGATCGCCGCACCGCCCAGCGCCGCCTGCCAGCGACCCGGCTGCAGGTATTTCGTCACATGGAACCGCGCGGCCTTGTCGCCCTTGTTGAGCAGCACCAGCGCGATCTGGTGCGCGCCTGCCTTCTGGTACACGCGATAGAACGCCGCCTGGTCGCCGCCCATGTGCTCGACCAGCATCAATCCGCGCTGCAATGCCGGCGTGCGCGCGCGCAGGTTGGCAATGCGCTTGAGCTGTCGATAGATCGGGCTCTTGCCGGCAGCATCGATGCGCCCCTGGCCGTAATAGTTGCGGTTGCCCTGGTGCTCGGCGCGGCCGCGCTCGAAGCCGGTCTCCGAGCCGTAGTACACGGCCGGGATGCCGCGCGTGGTGAACAGCCAGTTGTTGGCGTCGATGAAGCCACGGTCGCTGGCGTCCATGCGCGCCATGTCGTGGTTGTCGTAGAAGGTCACCAGCTCGTATGGGTTTTCGTACGGCCCGTTGGTCAGGTAAAGCTTCGACTGCAGCTGCGCGTAATCGCTGCCGGGGTGTTCGAACACGGCCTTGATCGCCGCTTGCTGGGGGAAGTCGAGCAGGCTGATACCACCGTTCTCGGGCCAGGTGTATTTGCCGATGTTGTCCGGGCTGTAGTCGAACGCCTCGCCGTACATGAAGAAGCCAGGATGCTTCGCGCGGATGCGCGCCGAGAACTGTTTCCAGAAGCTGGTCGACATGTGGCTGATGGTGTCGATGCGGAAAGCGTCCGCCCCCTGGCCGATCCACTTCAGATACGCGCCCGTGAAGTAATCCAGCACCGCCGGGTCGGACTCGTCGTTGTTGGACAGCTGCGCCAGGTCTTCGTATGCGTGGTAGAAGCGGTGCAGCGGGTTGTGGCGCGGATCGAGCTGCCACGGCGGCAGGTTCTGCTCGTCGGCAACCAGCTTGCCGTGTTCGTCGAAGATCTGCCCGAACTGCGGCTGGCGCACCGGCATGGTGAACGCGGGCGAGCCGTGGTTGAGCACGATGTCCTGCACCACCTTCAGCCCCGCCTTGTGCATGCCGGCGGTGAACTGCGCGAAGTCCAGGTCCTTGCTCGGCAGGTGTTCGTCGAGCTTGTAGAAGTTGGTGCCCCAGTAGCCGTGGAAGCCGGTCTTGCCGCGGTCGGAGAACTTCGAGCCCCAGTAGACCGGGTCGCCGCCGGTGAAGGCCTGATCGGGGTTGTCCACGATTGGAGTGATCCACACGGCGCCGAAGCCCATGCCGCGGATGTAGCCGGCGTTGTCCAGCACACCCCTGAAATCGCCACCGAGGTAGCCGATGTTCGCGCTCTGGCCCCTGGGCGCGCCGGACACCGGGATGTCGAAGGTGGGGTGGACGCCGCCCTGGTCGCGGTAGTCGTTGGTCCGGTCGCCGTCGACGAAACGATCGGTCATCACGAAGTAGATCGCGTCGGATGCGAACGGCGCGGCCGTGCCATAGAAGTCCGGCTGCGGCGTGGCGGCCTGGGCCAGGCCGACGACCAGCGTGAGGACCGGACCGATGGATGCGTACATGACTTTCATGTGTCTGAAGCCCTGTGCAAAGGATTCAATCCTGCGGGCGCCCGCTGGCGGGCGATGCACTTGAGGGCATCGCCCGAACGTGGGCACCTACAGCGGCGAGGCGACGGGTTGCGGTGCAGCTTCGGGCTCGCGCACGCGCAGCGTGCAGAGGCCGGCGACGATCAGGCTGGCGCCGCCCAGCGCCAGCGCCCAGATCGGCTGGCCGTGGAAAAAGGTCTTCAGCAGCAGCCCGAGCACGCTGGCGGCCAGCAGCTGCGGGATGACGATGAAGAAATTGAAGATGCCCATGTACACGCCCATCTTCGCCGCCGGCAGGTTGTCCGACAGCAGCGCATAGGGCAGCGACAGGATCGAGGCCCAGGCGAAGCCCACGCCGATCATCGAGCCGACGAGCCAGCGTGCGTCATGCAGCACCACGAACGACAGCAGCCCGGCGCCGCCCAGGCACAGGTTCACCAGGTGGCTGACGCGCAAGCCCCAGCGGCGCACCATCCACGGGATCAGCAGGGCCGCCGGGACGGTCACGCCGTTGTAGACGGCAAACAGGACGCCGGCCCAGTTGGCGCCTTCGTTGTAGGCCACGCTGGTCGTGTCGGTGCTGCCGAAGAAACTCTGCGCGACGCCCTGGGTGGTGTAGATCCACATCGCGAACAGCGCGAACCAGGAGAAAAACTGCACCCAGGCCAGCCGGCGCATCGGCGCGGGCATCGCATACAGGTCGCTCATCACCTGCTGCGCCATGCCGTGGCCGCGGGTGAAGGCGACCCAGACGAACAGCAGGCCGAACACGGCCAGGCCAGCGCCCAGGAGGTAAAGCTCCTTCTCCAACCCGAAGTGCGCAATGGCCAACAGCAGCGCGACGCCCAGCGCCAGCAACAACGCGCCGAAGCGCCACGCGCCGGAAGTATCGGCCGGCGTTTCGGTGGGGGCCTCGTCGGCCTGCTCACGGAGCTGCTGCGGCGGGTATTCCGGGCTGGTGACGATCGTCCACAGCACCGCGCCGAGCAGCACCACGCCGCCGGCATAGAAGGCGTACTTCACCGTGTCGGGGACGCCGCCGGCGGGGGCGACGTTGGCCACGCCCAGCTTCGCCAGCAGCCAGGGCAGGGCGGAGGCGACCACTGCGCCCACGCCTATGAAGAAGCTCTGCATGGCATAGCCGAGCGGGCGCTGGCGCGGCGGCAGCTGGTCGCCGACGAAAGCGCGGAACGGCTCCATCGACACATTGATCGAGGCATCCATGATCCACAGCAGGCCGGCGGCGATCCAGAGGGAAGGCGCGTTGGGCATCCACAACAGCGCCAGCGTGGTCAGCACCGCGCCGACCAGGAAGTAGGGCCGGCGCCGGCCCAGCCGGTTCCAGGTGTGGTCGGACAGGTGGCCGACGATCGGCTGCACGATCAGGCCGGTCAGCGGCGCGGCCACCCACAGGATCGGGATGTCGGCCACGTCCGCGCCCAGCGTCTGGAAGATGCGGCTGGCGTTGGCGTTCTGCAGGGCGAAGCCGAACTGGATCCCCAGGAAGCCGAAACACATGTTCCAGATCTGCCAGAAGGACAGGGTGGGTTTGTTGCTCATCCGGGGCTTCCGTCAGCAAAGGTTTTCTGCAGGAGCGCACCCCGTGCGCGACCGGCAGCACGGCTACCGCGCACGGAGTGCGCTCCTATGAGGATTCATGGTCAAAGCGGCGCGATCAGCAGATCACCGACGTCGGCTTCGTTGAGCGGACCTGACGCACCGCCTTCACCGCCGGTGTAGTGCGCGTTGTGGCGCAGGTAGCTCATGTTGAAGCCGTCCTCGAGGCTGAAACGGCAGCTTGCGCCGGCCTTCGCGCTGAACTCGCCCCAGGTGGAATGCTGGCGGCCGTCGCTGTGCGGCATCACCAGCGGCAGGCGCTGCGGCGCGCCGTCGCCGCAATCGACCAGCAGCCATTTCACCGCCGCGGTGATGCCGGTGTTGATCGGGCCGTGCGGGTTGGCGTAGTCCAGCAGGGCGCGGTACCGGCCGCTCGCCGGCGCCGTCCAGTGGCGCGGCCACGCGCCGGTGACGTGCGCGCGATCGCCAGGGCAGGCCTCGGGGCTGGGCAGCGATTCAATGCCATGGGTGTCCACCCGGGTCACGCGGATGCATTGCAGCGAGGTGTTGCGCGCAAGCGTCGTGCTGCCGTCGATTTCGCCATGGCGGCGGCCGTTGACGTAGAGCACGCCCTTGCCCGGGCTGCGTACCCGCCAGTGGTCGCCATCCGCCTCGACGGTGGGCGCCGCCGGCGTGGCGGGCGCGTACAGCGGTGCGTCGGTACGCAGGGGGCGCTCGGGAACCTTGATCGCCTTGAGCATCACCATGGTGTGGCGACCGTCCTGCTGCGTCGAGCCGGCCACCAGCAGGTTGCCATCAAGCGCAGCCGGCCGGCGCAGGGTGATGCGGCGGTCGTGCAGTTGCAGGTCGATGTGGTCGGCCTCGCCGAACAGCATGGGAACGAGCGACACGGGCAGTTTGGGTTCCACGCGACCGTCGTCGGTCAGTCCGAACACCCCCTCGATCGCCACGTCCAGGAAACCGGCCACCGACCACAACTGGCGCGGCGAATTGACGACCGGGCCGCTCAGCGGGCCATCGTCGACGTGGACGCCCTGGGTCGCGAGCTCGTAGTTTTCCATGTTGGAACCGGCGAGCGCCGCGCCACGGATGACCGAGCGGATTTCGTGTGCAATGCGCAGCGGATCGTCGACCGCCCGCGCCGCACGCAGCGCATAGGCGCTGACGAAGGGCCAGATCGCGCGGTTGTGGTAGATCGGCTGGTCGGCGCGCTCGGGCCAGATCACCGGGCTGCCCGAGGGCCAGGTCGGGTAGTTGGCCAGCGCCTGGCGTGCGCGCGCCGGATCGGCCACGCCGCTGGTGATCGCCAGCGACAGGCTGAGCAGGTCATAGGCCTCCACCGGAAGGCCGTCGCCACCGAGGTAGCTCATGTAGAGGCCGCGGTCGGCGCGCCAGAAATGCGTGTTGATCGCAGTCTTCAGCGCCCCAGCCTGGGCGCGGTAGTCGGCCGCGTGCGGGTCGCCATGCCGATCGGCCAGGTCGGCCGCCAGCTCGAGCGCCTGGTAGTGCAGGACATTGGTGGAAAGCGCGAAAGACTGGGCGATGAACACCACGTTGTCCGCCGTCCAGACGGGATAGGTCTGCTCGCGCCAGTCCAGAAAGGACGTTTCGCCGCGATAGAGCCCGAGCGCCGGGTCGAAGGCGTACTGCCGGTCCTGCGCCAGCGTGTCGCCCAGCGCCTGCCGCACCCGGGTGGCGAAGCCGGCGTCATCCAGCAGGTGTTTCGCGCCAAGGAACCACACGATGCGGTCGGTGCTGATCGGCCAGCTGCCGCCCGAGCCGGTGTCCTGCATCACGTACAGCCCTTGCGGCGCCGACGGCGCGCGCACCTCGGACAGCTTGAACTCCAGTCCGTTGCGCGAGCGTGCGGGATCGAAGCGCCACAACCCCAGGTCGATCGCGTACGAGAGATCGCGCGTCCACACGTAGGGCCATTTCTCGCCCGTCTCGAAGCACACGCAGGGGATCGGCTGGCCGTGGTCGAAGGCACCGTCGCGGATGGCCTCCACCGAGTCCCGCTTGAGGTCGTCCTGGGCCATCGCGTAGAGGCCGTCGAACAGGCTGCTGCCGGTGGCGGCCTCGAGCGGGGGCGCGGGAATCACGCGCTGGCCGGTCGGCCATCCGAGCACGTAGCTACCCTTGTCGCTTTTCTGCATCGACACGTGCACGCCGTGCCAGTCGAAACCGTCGCGCCATGCGGATTCGGGGACGTTCGGGGCGGCTGCCATCGAGGCCATCAGCAAAAGGCTCAGCATGGTGTTCGAGGCTCCCGGCAGGCGTGGGGTTGCTTCGGCGCCGCTCCGTTGGAGAGAGCGCCCGGTGAAAGGGCCGTGCGAACACGGCCCGTCCAGCGATACGTCGCTTACTTCACCACGTCAAGCGTGACGGTCTGGCCCTTGCCGGCAGCCACGCGTACCCAGGTCACCGGGCCGAAGCGGTCTTCGCCCACGGCCCAGCCGTCGTCTGCGGAGGCGCGCAGGGCGTCGGCGCTGGCGAATGCCTCCAGCGCGCGACCGTTGCTGCGCACGGCATGCGCCGGTTTGCCGTGGAACTTCAGCAGCCAGGACTTCAGGACAGGCTGGTAGCTGCCCTGGGGCGATGCGATGGCGAAGGCCACGCTGTCCCCGTGCGCCTCCAGCTGCATCGACTGCAGGAAATATTCGCCCTGCTCGTAGCCGTAGGTCTTGCCGTCGTCGTCGTAGTAGTCGAAGCCGGTCGCATGGTCGGCGGGAAACAATTCCACCGTCAGCTCGGTGAGCGGCTGCTGACCCACGTAATCCATCACCGGGGCGACCGGGATGATGGCGCCTTCGCGGATGTAGAGCGGGATGTCGCTCCAGTGCGTGGCATCGGCCCGGTGCTCGATGGTCTGGCCGCCGGCGTAGTGCCTTCCGCTGAACCAGTCGATCCATTCGCCGGCGGGCAGGTAGACCGGCTTGGTCGTCTGGCCCTGATCGACAACGGGCGATACCAGCAGGCTGTCGCCGAACAGCCAGGCGTCGACGTCGTTGCGCAGGTTGGCGTCGGTCGGCCAGTCGAACATCAGCGGGCGGACCAGGCCGACGCCGGTGGCGCGGCGCTGGTGCTCGTAGCTGTAGATGTAGGGAATCAGCGACTGGCGCAGGCGGATCGCGTCGGTTGCGGCTTTCTCCGCGACCGGGCCGTACACCCATGGCTGGCGTTTCTGGTTGAAATCGCCATGCACGCGGAAGACGGGCGTGAACGCGCCGAACTGGATCCATCGTGCGTAGTTTTCCGGCGACGGCGGACCCTTCTTGAAGCCGCCGCCGTCCATGCCCCACTGCATCGCACCGACGTTGATGGCGCTCAGCATGCGCTGGCGCTGCCCGGCCATGCTTTCGAACCCGGTGAGGATGTCACCCGACCAGAGGCCGTAGGCGTAGCGCTGGGCGCCCAGGTAGAAATTGCGGTTGAGCGACCAGACGCGCAGGTCGGAGATCGCGCGCTGTCCGTCGTAGAGCGCGCGTTGCATGTCCATGTGCTGCAGGTCGACGGCGACGTCATCGGCCTCGTCGTTCCACCAGCCGACCATGCCGGTCTCGAACGAATGCTTGAGCGCCTTGTTGAAGAACCAGGCACGCGCGGCAGGGTCGGCGAAATCGATCTCGCGCACGGTCTGGTGCGAGAAGTAGTCCGGCGCCGGGTCGCTCTGTGCCAGCCAGTAGCCGTGCTCGCTGGCTTCGCGGCCCTCTACGGTGTCCACATGAATGCGCGGCTTCATGATGCCGGTCAGGTGAACGCCCTGGGCGTCGAGCAGCGTCTTGAGCTTGCCGCTGTCGCCGTCGGGGAACTTGTGCTCGTTCCAGCGGAACTCGCCGTAGTTGTCCTCGCCCCAGGCCTTCCAGTCGAAGTCGAGGGTGAAGTTGTCCAGCGGGATGTGGCGTTCGCGGTAGCCCTCGACGATGTCGAGCAGTTCCTTCTGGTCGATGCCCCACTGGCTGTTGGTGAAGCCCATCGCCCATTTCGGGAACAACGGGCTGCGGCCGCTGACCTGCGCCAGTGCGCCGAAGATCGCGTGCGGCCCGCCGACGAAAACGTAGTAGTCCAGCCCGCCATCGAACATGCGCGCGTCGATGCGGGTGTCGCCCAGCGCGATCTGCCCGCCGACGCCGTCGATCAGCACGCCATAGCCGGCGGTGGTCCACACGAACGGCGCGCCGGCATGGCCCTGCTCGCCGGCGGTGACCGGGCGGTAGCCATCACGCAGCAGGCCTGCGGTGGCAGCCTCGGTGGCATCGAAGCCGCCGATGCCGTACATCGGCTCGCCCTTGGCGTGGATCAGGCTCAGGCGTCCGTGGCCCAGCGAGGGCAGGGCGAACTGGCGCAGCAGGGGCGCCTGGCCCGGCACGCCGATGCGCAGCTCGCCGTGTTCCTTGTCCCACACTGCTTCCAGTTGGGCCGACTGCAGCCGCGCGCCAGCGGCATCCTGGGAGATGTCCGCGCTGGGCCGGGCCGAAGCGTGCAGCGCGGGATCGATGACGATCGTCGGCGTCGCCGCGTGGCCGGCCTTGCGCATCTGCACGTGCAGCGTGCCGGGGGCGGTCAGTTCGACGCGAACTGTGTCGGCACCGAGCGGAATATCGAAGCCCGGCGCGGCGGGCGCGATGGAAGCGGGCCTGGCCAGCGCAGCGTGCGCCCGGGCCTGGGAAAACGATGCAGCAGCGGAAGAAGGGGACACCAGCAATACTCCGACAACAAACAACGTGATCGGCCCCATCGACGCGCGCTTGAGCTTTGTGAAAAGCGCGTGCAGGCGACCGGGGCCGGGCCCATAGTAGGGGCCTTTACGCACGTCGCGACACCCGGTTGCATACGTATTCATCTGTGACATGGCGCGGTTTTCCGATGGTGCGGTGCACGATCCGGACGTGCGGGCGGCGGGCGTAAAAACGGACTCATCCGTACTGCGGTGCCGGGTGATTTCACACTCCGTGGACGTCGGCCGGCGCGGGCGGACACGGCGCCTCACTGCAGCACCACTGATGCGTAGGCCGGCAATCGCAATTGTCCGGAGTCGATGCGAGCGTCCGGCATGCTGGCCAGGCGCACCCGGCTGAATCGCGCGAGCGTGCCGGCCAGTTTCAGTGTCTGCGGTTCACGGGAAAGGTTGTGTACGACCAGCACGTCAGTGCCGGCGTGAGCGAGTTCCCAGGTCGCGAGGTGGGGATTGGACACGGCCGGGACGCTCAGGACGCCCTCGCGGAGCGCAGGCACCTCCTGGCGCCAGCCGATCAGCATGCGGTAGCGGGCGAGTAGGGAATGCGCATCGTCCTGCTGGGCCTCGACCGATACGCCGGGGCCATCGCCGGCACTGAAGCGCTTCCAGCGGCTCTCGCCGGCAGCGCGCGGGTCACGATGCCAGCGCATCGGTTCGCGCAGGTCGGGGTCGGGCTTGGTGCCGCGCATGCCAAGCTCCTCGCCGTAGTAGACGAAGGGTTCGCCGGGCAGGGTGAGCAGCATCGCGGCGGCCATGCGCATGTGCTGTGCGTTGCCGGCGAGCTGGCTCATCACCCGCTCCTGGTCATGGTTCGACAGGAACGGGGCATCCTTCCCGGCCGGGATGGCGGCCGCCACGCGCTGGAGCAGGGCGGCCAACGCTCCGGAGCGCTCGTCCCGCGCGCTGGCGACGAGGCGGCTGGCAAGCGGGAAATCGAACACCGCATCCAGCGGGCCGAACCAGGGGCCGAGCTCGCCCGGCTGCTCCCGCGTGACCTCGCCAATCAGGTAGACGTCCGGATCGGCTTCCTTCATCGCCCGGTGGAAAGACGACCACCATTGAAGGTTCTTGCGCAGCACGGCCGGGTCGTCCGCTTGCGTCGCGAAGTCGTAATAGACGTGCTGTGCCGCATCGAGGCGAAAACCGTCGACGCCCTGCGCCAGCCAGTAACGGCCCACGTCGTCGATTGCCTCGCGCACGGCGGGCGTGTCGAAGTCGAGGTCCGGCATGGCGCCGGTGAAGGTGCCCAGGTAACGCTGCTTGCCCAGCGCATGCCAGGCCGGGCCGCCGGTGGCGCTGGTCGCCTGCAGCGTGGTGCGCGGCCCGGCCCAGGTATACCAGGCGTGGTGCGGATTGGCCGGATCGCGGGCCGCGAGGAACCATGGATGCCGGTCGCTGGTGTGGTTGACCACCAGGTCCATGATGACGCGGATCCCGCGCGCGTGGGCCGCATCGACCAGCCGATGGAAATCGTCCAGCGTCCCGTATTGGGGATTGATCGCGCGGTAATCGGTCACGTCGTAGCCGTGGTAACTGGGCGACGGGTTGATCGGCATCAGCCAGATACCGTCGACGCCCAGCGACTTGAGGTAGTCGAGCTTGGCGGTGACGCCGTTGAGGTCACCCACGCCGTCGCCGTCGGTGTCGTACCAGGCGCGCACGAAAATCTCGTACCACACGCCGCTGCGCGCGGCCGGCTGCGCCACCTTCTCCGGGGGCGCGGCGGCCTGGAGGTCGCCGATGCCGCAGAGGAGGGCCAGGCAGGCGGTCGCGAGGCGGATCGGGAGTCGATTCGGCTTCATGCAGGCTTCCCGTAGGCAAAAAAAAAGGACCCGCCAGGTCGCGCGGGTCCGGGGAGAATGACGCGCCGGGCGGGCGGGGAGGTGCATGCCCGGCGCGAGGCTTACAGCGCGTAGGTGAAGCCGACCAGATACTGCCGGCCGAACCACTGCAGCGTGCCCGTCTGCGCCTCGTTGCCGAAGTAGGTGCGGGTCGGTTCGTCGGTCAGGTTGTTCACCTGGAACAGTACGCTCAGGCCGTTCTTGAACGCATAGGAGGCCTGGTAGTCGACCACCGTCTCCGGCGCGTAGTAGACGATCTGCGTGTCGACGGCCATCTGGTTGGACACGAACGCGCTGCGATGGCGGACCGACAGGCGGGTGTCGAAGCCCTGGTAGCCATAGAACAGCGTGCCGTTGATCACGCGCGGCGACAGGCCGGGCAGGCCCATCTTCTGCGGTGCGCCGCCGAGGGTCGAGGTCGAGGTGACCTGGCTCTGCGAGTACGAATAGCTGCCCGTGAAGCCCAGGCCCGACCAGGCGCCTGGCAGGAAGTTGAACACGCGCGAGTAGGAAAGCTCCACGCCACGCACGAAGCCGCCCTTGTCGTTGTTCACGGCCGTCTGGTACTGGCCGTTCTCGTACGGCAGGCCCGTCGCCGGGTTGATCGGCACCTGGATGCCGTTGCCCGCGAAGTCGTACGGGTTGATCGTGTAGTCCTCGATGAACGAGTCGATGTGCTTGAAGAACAGCGCCGCGGCGAACGCGCCGCTCGAGTCGGGCGAGTAGTGCTCGAACGAGAGGTCGTACTGCTTGGCGTAAAACGGATCGAGGAACGGGCTGGTGTTGCCCCACATGTTGTAGGTGTTGCCGTCGATCCACGAACCCGAGCCGGTCAGCAGCTTGTTGAGCGGCGGACGGGACATCACCTTGGCCGCCGCGAAACGCAACTGGTTGGACTCGTCGAAATGCCAGTTGAGATTCAGCGAGGGCAGGTAGTCGGTGTAGGACTTGCCGCGGCGCACGTGGATGTAGTCGGTGCTCGTGACGCCCAGTTCGTCGGTGATCGGCTCGCCCTGGCCGCTGCCGATCTGCTGCAGGCCGTTGGAGTACTGCGAGGTGTGCACCACGCGCACGCCGACGTTGCCGGTGAGGTTGTGGTTGGCGACGTTGGTGTCGATGTCGGCCATCACGTAGCCGGAGGAGACGTGCTCGTCGACCTCCGCGCTCTGGATCATCGTCCAGTTCGCATTCCAGTTCTTGGTCGGCGTCGGCGTGATGCCATTGGCGGCAAGCACCGCCAGCGTGTCGATCGACAGGAAGCACGGGAACGAGGAGAGATTGCCCTCGAAGCAGACCTTGTGCGCGTTGGACGGATCGAGCGCCAGCGGCGGCTGCCCGTCCGGGTACTGGCCAAAGTCGTTGCCGTACTCGAACGCGCTGCGGTCGGCGTTGTAGGTACGGCGCGAATAGCGCACGCCCATTTCCAGCGCGGACAGGAAGCTGTTGTCCACGAAGTCGTAACGCACGTCGGTGCGGAACGCCTTGCTCTCGTCATCGTAGACGTACGGGTACACGCCCACCTTGCCCAGGCCCATGCGGGACAGGTCGGTGTAGTCGTGGTTGAAGCCGACCGTGCCCGGCTGCATGCCGTTCAATTGGTAGTCGACCACTTCATCGTTGGCCGCCACCGGGTTGGTCGCACTCATGTCGTTGTAGAGCAGGCCCCAGGACACGCCGTTGTTGAAGTCGCTCTTGGCGTGCGAGTAGGAGACGTCCGAACTGATCGTCCAGCCGCCGAGCATCCACTTTGCGTTCAGGCCGCCGGACAGCACGCTGTTCTTGAGCGAGTTGTCGTCGTTGGTGGTCTGCACGACGAAGTAGGGATTGGCCGGATCCTGGGTGATGGTGCCGCCGGTTACCGCGCCGTTGGGCAGGATCACCGGGTTGGTGATGATGCCGTTGTTGAGCGTCTTGACGCGGAAGCCGTGGCCTTCGCTGGTGGTGTCGAACTTCGAATAGAAGCCGTCCGCCTTCAGCTCGAAGCTGTCGCTCGGGCGCCACTGGAGCACGGCCATGTAGCCGTTGCGGCGGAGCATGCCGCCGTTCTGCTGCAGCTCGAAGCCCTCGCTTGTGTACTCGTTGGTGCCGTCGCCGTTGACGTCCTTGGTGCCGTTGAAGGCCAGGCCGTTGAACTGGTCGGCCACGTGCGGCTGGTAGAGCGAGGCGAAGCCGGCGGCCAGGCCCAGCGTGTCGTGCAGGAACTTGCCCTGGAACGAAGCGCTCACGCGATAGCCGCGCGCATTGGCGCCCTCGGTCTCGTTGGCGCGGTCGTTGTAGCTGCCACGCACGTTGAGCACGCCGGAGTATTGCTTGGCGTTGTCCAGCGGGTTGGAGGTCTGCATCTCCACCGTGCCGGCGACTCCGCCTTCGATCAGCGAGGCCTTGGGCGACTTGTAGATCGCCGCCTGGCTGATCAGCTCCGACGGGTACTGGTCGAACTGGGTCACGCGGCTGCCGCTGGTGGCGGCCTGTTCGCGGCCATCGAGCGTGGTCTCGACGAAATCGCCGGACAGGCCGCGGATGTTGATCGCGCTCGATTCGCCGTCGATGCGTTCGGCGGCCACGCCGGGCAGGCGGGTCAGGGCATCGGAAATCGAAACGTCGGGCAAGCCGCCGATGTCCGCGGCAGTCACGACTTCCTTGATGGTATCGGCATCGCGCTTGACGTCGATGGAGGTTTCCACGCTCTTGCGGAAGCCCGTGACGGTGACACCCGTCAGTTCGGTGGCCTGCACTTTGGCTTTCTTCTGCCTGGCCTTCTGCGTGCTGGTGCTATCGGTCGATGGCGTAGCCTGGTCGCCCGTGTCCTGCACGCCAGCCGCATGGGCGGCAGTGGCCGCGCACAGCGCCGATGCCAGCGCAAAGGCAAGCACATTGCGTTTGAGTATCACCGTTTTCTCCCCCGGACTTCGTTTGTTCTGTTGGCATCTGTACCGATGCGTGTGTGGCCTGGGCCGGTGCTTGCCTGGCAAGCCGGCGCGATGGGCATGGTAGGTCGCCCCCTGAAGAGCGCACAGCCGTATGCATACGTATTCATTGTTGTGCTTTGCATCGAAAACCCTGGCGGCGCGGCGTTTCTCGCGGCCTCTGCCAAGCGGCTGCTTTCGTTGGACAGCAATGGTCGAGCCGGCTCATGCAAGCCTCGGCGGAAGCCATTGCTGCGATGCGATGGCAGGCAGGCATGAATACGTATGCACGTTCGCCGGTGGCCGCGCGGGGAGCCGTTAAGCTGCCCGCCACGCTGCGGCGCGCGCCCTTGCGCGGTGCGGGAAAGGAACAGGGACCGGTAATGAGTGATGCACCCTGGTGGCGCGGCGCCGTCACCTACCAGATCTATCCGCGCAGCTTCCTGGATACCAACGGCGACGGCGTAGGCGATCTTCCGGGGATCATCGAAAAGCTCGACTACGTGGCGAGCCTGGGTGTCGACGCGATCTGGATCTCGCCGTTCTTCAAGTCGCCGATGGCCGACTACGGCTACGACATCGCCGACTATTGCGATGTCGATCCGCTGTTCGGGCAACTGGAGGATTTCGACCGGCTGCTGGCCAAGGCGCACGGCCTGGGTATCCGGGTAATGATCGACCAGGTGCTCAGCCACACCTCGGTCGACCACGCCTGGTTCCAGGAAAGCCGCGCCAGCCGCGACAACCCCAAGGCCGACTGGTACGTCTGGGCGGACGCGAAGGACGACGGCTCGCCACCGAACAACTGGCTGTCGATCTTCGGCGGCGTCGCCTGGCAGTGGGAGCCGCGGCGCGGGCAGTATTTTCTGCACAACTTCCTGGCCTCGCAGCCGGACCTCAATTTCCACAACCCGGCGGTGCGCGCGGCGATCCTCGACTGCGTACGTTTCTGGCTGGAGCGTGGCGTCGATGGCCTGCGCCTGGATGCGATCAACTTCTGCTTCCACGACGCGCAACTGCGCGACAACCCGCCCAAGCCGAAGGACCAGCGCGTCGGCCGCGGCTTCAGCCCGGACAACCCCTACGCCTTCCAGTACCACTGGTACAACAACACGCAGCCGGAAAACCTGGCCTTCCTGGCCGAGCTGCGCGCACTGCTCGACCAGTACCCCGGCACGGTGGCGCTGGGCGAGATTTCTTCCGAGGACTCGCTGGCGACAATGGCCGAATACACCGGGGCCGGCCGCCTGCACATGGGCTACAGCTTCGAGTTGCTTACCGACGATTTCAGCGCCGCGCATATCCGCGGCACGGTGCAGCAACTGGAAGCCCAGATGCGGCAAGGCTGGCCGTGCTGGGCCATTTCCAACCACGACGTGGAGCGGGTGCTCAGCCGCTGGGGCAGGGCACGGCCGACCGCGCTGCTGGCCAACCTGTTCACCGCGATCGTCTGCTCGTTGCGCGGGTCGGTGTGCGTCTACCAGGGCGAGGAACTGGGCCTGACCGAGGCGCAGGTTCCGTTCGAGTCGCTCAAGGACCCATACGGCATCGCGTTCTGGCCGCAGTTCAAGGGCCGCGACGGGTGTCGCACGCCGATGCCCTGGAATGACGAAACGCACGCCGGCTTCAGCGGTGGCGAACCCTGGCTGCCGGTGCCGGACGAACATCGTGCGCTGGCCGTGGCGCGACAGGAAACCGACCTCGCCTCGGCGTTGCACGGCTTCCGTCGCATCCTCCGCTGGCGTCGCGGACAGCCTGCGTTGCGCTGGGGCGACATCGTCTTCCTCGACGCGCCCGAGCCTGTGCTTGCCTTCACGCGCAGCCACGAGGGCGAGACTGTGCTTGTCGCCTTCAACCTCGGCGCGACCGCGCTCGAAGCCGAGCTGGCGCTCGACGGCAGCTGGCAGGCCATCGACGGTCACGGGCTTCCGGAAGGCAGCTTCGCCTCCGGGCGGCTGCGGTTGCCCGCTCACGGGGTGGTGTTCGCGCGCGCCGCCTGAGCCGCGCTTGCGGGGGATCACGCGACAGTGAGCGGCCGGTGCGTAGATTCGCGATTGTTTCCTCCAAACAGGAGCCACCGCATGCCCAATCCCAAACCCACCGCCCAGCATCGGCACGGCACCGGCGACCGCAACGACGCCGACGTCGCCCGGATGGACCACAAGCTGCAGGAAAAACGCGACGCCAAGGAAACGCGCGACGCCGCGGAGGCCGACCGGGAAGCCAAACGCGAGGAAGGTTTCGACCGTTCGTAGCTGCCGCCGCAAAAAAAGAAAGCCCCGGAGGCCTGCGCCGCCGGGGCTTTCGTCTGGAACGGATTGGTGGAGTGGAGGAGGATCGAACTCCCGACCTTCGCATTGCGAACGCGACGCTCTCCCAGCTGAGCTACCACCCCACGCGAGCCGCGCATGTTAGCAGCGTCGCGTGGCGTTCGCCAAGAGGCTCCGGCGCGTCAGTCCGGCAACAACCCCGTCAGCGGCCCGTGCAGCACCTCGCGGCGCCAGCCTTCGAGAAAATCGGGCCATTCGCGCGTGGCGAGGTATTCCTCGAGCACCTTGCGCGGGCACAGCAGTCCGGCGGGGAGGTCGAGTTCGCCGGCCACGCGATCGATGGTGTCCTTCATCGCGGCGAGCGACTTCTTGGCCGCGCCCATCACGGGCATGGGAATCGCGGCGGTCGTCGCCAGTTCCTGCGCATCAAGGGCGGGTTTGATCAGTTCGAACAGTTCGGCTCGTTGGGGCGAACGCAGCGCCCGCTGGCCGCGGGCGCGCTGGTCCAGTTCGGCAAGGCTGGACGGCGGGTGCTGAGCGAAACCGAGTGCCAGCGCATCCTCCAGCAGCCACGAGCGTGGACGGTCGAGCGTGCGTGCGCTGCGGTCGCGCCATAGCAGGATGCGACGCAACAGTGCCTGCTGTTCGCGCGACCATTCCGCGGCGGCGCGGAAGCTGCGCTGCGGCTGAGGGTCGCCCTCGTGTGCGTTGGCGCGGCGCTTCAGTCGCTCGCAATCTTCCGCGTGCCATTGTGCGCGGCCACGCTCGACGAGCCGTGCCGCGAGGTGTGCATGGACCGGTTCCAGGTAGACCACATCCAGGGTGGCATACAACCGTTGCGACTCGGTGAGCGGGCGTTGCAGCCAGTCCGAGCGGGTTTCGCCCTTGTCCAGCTCCACGCCGACCAGTTCCGCAACCAATGCGCGGTAACTCATCCCCAGCCCCATGCCGACGAAGGCGGCCGCGATCTGGGTGTCAAACAGCGTGCCGGGGCCTTCGGGCAGCAGCGGGGCGAGGGCTTCCAGGTCCTCGCCGGCGCTGTGCATGACCGTTACCGTCGGCCCCGTGGCCAGGCGCGGCTGCAGCGCATCGCCGATATCGAAGGCCCGCGGGTCGACCAGCGCGTAGCGGCCGTTCCAACCCAACTGCAGTAATGCAAGCTGGGGGTGGAACGTGTTGCGGCGCATGAACTCGGTGTCGACACCCAATGCCGCGTCGGCCGGCAGTTCGGCCAGCCACGCGTCCAGCGTGTCGCGGCTATCGATCCATGTGGCGGCGGCCGCGATGGGCACGGACATGCGGAAGATTCCTCGGTGTCGGGTTCGGCGGGCGTCCCGGGCGCGCGACGCGCATTGCCCTGTCATCGGCCCTGCCATAAGGTGAGCGGCGCACGATAACAGCCTTGGGACCTTCATGCCGAGCAACGAAACCGTCCGCCTCCAGCGCACTCTCGGTGGCGCACTGGGCGTGCTCGTGCTCGGCGCGGCGCTGGTCTACCACTTCTTTCCGCGGGTCTTCCACGTGGACCCCGCCACGATGACGACCCGCCGGCCGGC
Source organism: Frateuria sp. GZRe14 (assembly GCF_051900395.1). NCBI lineage: Bacteria > Pseudomonadati > Pseudomonadota > Gammaproteobacteria > Lysobacterales > Rhodanobacteraceae > Frateuria > Frateuria sp. GZRe14. The sequence continues at coordinate 1,811,931 of NZ_JBHZGJ010000001.1, forward strand.
CTCGATGGGCGTTGCCCCGCCTGCCGGGCAGCGTGCGTCGCGCACGCCGCTGGACGCAGAAGCCGATGCTGGCCCACCACTTACGCTGGCCCCGGCCGCGGTGATCGCGTCGAGGATGAACAAGGGCAACCAGCATCTTCCCGAACAGCTCAGCGCCGACACGCCGGAGGTGCAGGCATTGCTTGCGCGCGCCGACAAGGCCATGCAGGGCGGGCGGCTGGTCGGCGGAGAGGACAGCGCCGCCGCGTTCTACGCGCAGGCGTTGAAGGACAAGCCCGACAGCCGGGCCGCCGCACAGGGCGTCAACCAGGTGCGGGCGCAGGTGGTTGCACAGATCGGCCAGGACATCGCGGTCGGCGATGCCGACTCGGCCCAGGACCTGCTGGAGGGCCTGCGCGGTCTGCCCAACACGGCTGGCGACGTGGCCCAGTTGGAGCAGGGACTGAAGACGCTGGCCAAGGTTCGACCCATGCTCGCCCAGGCAGCCTCGCTGCTTCAGCAGGGCAAGGTTGACCAGCCACAGGGTGACAGCGCACTGGACGTTTACCGCCAGGTGCAGGCGCTCGATCCGCAGAACGCGATGGCGGAGCAAGGCATCTTCCAGGTGCAGCGGGCCGTGCTTGACCGTGCCCTCGCGGCTGTGGCGCAAAACGATTTCGCTGCTGCCGACCGGGCGCTGGCGGAAGCGGAAACCATCCGCCCCGGAGCGCAGCAACTGAGGGACGTGCGCAACCGCGTCGAGGGCATCCGTCGCCAGCGCGCCAGCGGGCTGTTGGCGCAGGCGCGTTCGGCGCTGGACGCCGGCAATCTTGACCTGGCACAGCGGCTTGCTGGCCAGGCACAGGCCCTGCAGCCGGACCTGAAGGGCATTGACGCGTTCCAGCAACAGCTCACCAACGCCCGGCTGTACGCCAGCTACAAGCCGGGGCAGGTGTTCAGCGATCGGTTCGTGGACCTGCCGGGTCATACGCCGGCGATGGTGGTGGTTCCCACTGGCAGCTTCCGCATGGGCGCGCCGGACGGGGAAGAGGACCATTCGGACGCGGAAACGCCCATGCATCAGGTCGCGCTGGACAAGGGTTTTGCGATGGCGCGTGCCGAGGTCACGGTCGGCCAGTTCCGCGAGTTCGTGCGGGCCAGCGGCTACCAGCCCGACTCGGTCAGGCTGGGGGGCGCCAGCGTGTACGACGAGCGCAGCGGCGTCCTGCGCGACGACTCGCATGCCACCTGGCAGGATGATTACGCCGGCCGCCCGGCCTCGGACGATCTGCCGGTAGTCAACGTGTCCTGGCGCGATGCCAGGGCCTACGCTGCCTGGCTCGGTGAACGCACTGGCAAGCGCTACCGCCTGCCGAGCGAGGCCGAGTTCGAGTACGCGCTGCGTGGCGGTACCCAGACCCGCTTCTGGTGGGGCGGACAGGCGCCCACGCGCAGGGTGGAGAACCTCACCGGCAGCGGCGACCGGTCACCCAGCGGTCGGCGCTGGAGCAACGCCTTTCCCAGCTACCGCGATGGTTACTGGGGCCCGGCGCCGGGGGCGAGCTTCGTGGCGAACCCGTTCGGCCTGTACGACATCGATGGCAACGTTTCCGAATGGGTCGCCGACTGCTGGCACGACAATTACGTGCGCGCACCCGTCGACGGCAGCGCCTGGCTCAATCCTGGCTGCAGCGTGCACGTCGTGCGCGGCGGTTCGTGGGGCAGTTCGCCCGACCAGGTGCGCTCGGCCTACCGGCAGGGCGCGGACGGCAGCGTGCGCAGCGGACGCGTGGGCTTCCGCGTCGTTCGCGAACTGTAGACACGCGCCTGAAGAGGATGCCCCAACGGCCGGAGCGCGGGCCCGCAAGGGGCGCGCGAAACGACCTACCCAAGCCATGCGACATCTGCAAGACTGCATATCCGGCCAGCGGTTGCGCGCTGCTCGCCGGATGCCCGGCAGGCGGAGCCTTCCGGGGGGAGGGCGCAATGAATCCGGAAACCGTACGCTTGTTCGTGCCGTTCAGCGGTGAGGCTCCCTGGATCGTGAAGGGGGATGCCTCCCGTGTGGGAACCTATCCCACGCGCGCCGAGGCGATCTCGGCGGCCGTGCGGGTGCGTGCCAAGCTGGCGCGCGCCTGGGGTCTCCAGCATCCGCCGGTGCGCGTGCAGGAGAGCGACGGCAGCTGGCATGAACTGGCCGATCCGGACTCCACGACTCTGTTGCAATAGGTAACCCAATGGAAAAGACGTCCGGCCCCTGGCGGATTCTGCTGGTCGAAGACGAGATGCTGGTGGCCATGTTGCTGGAAGACATGCTTTCCGAGGCCGGCCACACCATCATCGGGCCGATGGCGCGCATCGAACAGGCGGTGGAAGCCGCTCGCACGGAAGCGATCGATCTGGCGATCCTCGACGTGAACGTCGGGGGCGACGAGGTGTACCCCGTCGCGGAGGCCCTGGCGGCCCGCGAGATCCCCTTCGCCTTCGCCACCGGCTATGGCGCCCATGGCCTGCGCGAACCCTGGCAGGAACGCCCCACCCTGCAGAAGCCATTCCACCGAAACGACCTGTTCCGGATGGTGGCCGAGCTCGCATCGTCCTATTCTTGCTAGGCCTTCGATCTCGTCGCCGCCAATACGTGGAAGCAACGGAGCCTTGCTTCGGTTAGGATCGGGACTGGCCGGATTCATCGCGATTTCACGCGGAATTCGGTTGATTTATACGGATGAACGCTCTGAGCAGGTGGGGCTCGGGATGCCGGGGGAAGGGAAGATGCCACGGGAACTATGGAAGCGCGCCTGGATGCGCCAGGTCGCCGTAGCCGCCGCCTACGCGCTTGCATATAGCGCAGCGCACCACCTGTCCTTCTCCCACTGGGCAGTGTTTGCCGGCGTCCGACTCAGCGCGTTGCTGTTCGTTCCGTATCGCTACTGGCCCGCGCTCGCCGTCGGCGAGGGAGCGGCGCTGGTCGGCAACGCCGTGGATTGCGCAAGCGTGTACGGCTGGCTGTGGGGCAGCACGTACATGGTGCCGCCGATGCTGTTCGCCATGCCGGTCGCGCGCTGGTGCCGGGAACGCCGGCGTCTTTTCCCCACGCCATCCACGACGAATACCAACGTCCTGCTGCTGACGATCTTCCTGGTCGCCCTTATCGGAACGACCGTGAACATGGCCACGTATTCGATGATGCGCGGCGTGGAGGTCGATCATTTCGAGGTCAAGATGCTGGTGGTCGCCGGCTGGTACTTCGTGGGCAACTACATGGGCATGCTCGCCCTCGTGCCAGTTGTCTTGCTTGTGCGCGAGGCATTGGCCACCAGCGATGGAGCCGGGCTTTGGACGCGCTTTTCGGAAAGCCGTCTGGTCATGGATACGGCGTGCTTGCTGCTTCCGTCGCTGGCATTGCTGGTCTGGCTGGCATCGAGTGTCCCGGGCGAGGCCGGGGAGGAAGCCAGGGTCGCGATGTTCCTGCCCGTGGCGTGGCTCTCGCTGCGACATGGTTGGCGCGGAGCTGCCGTAGGTGGGACCGTAGCCAGTATCGCGGTCGTGCTTTCGATGCCGGCAGTCGAAGATAGCGACACGCTGCACGCGCAGGTGTTCGTTGCCTTTACCACCACCACCATGCTGATGCTCGGCGGGCGCATTGCAGCGCTACACGAAAGAGAGGATCGCAAGCTGACAGACGCCCGCATGGCGTTTGCGGTGGCCCAGCGCAACATTTCCCTGGGTGAATTGCAGCTGCGGCAAACCTCCCACGCCCTCGAGCAGATGAGCGGCCTCATCCAGGCTTCCTATGCCCAGCTGCTTGGCAGGCTGCGCTGTCTGCTGCCCGGGACCGACGAGCGCAGCTACTGTCGGCAAGCGGCGATCACGCAGCATCAGATGTACCGGCTCGCTGATTCGCTGTATCCCTTGGCCTGGCAGGAGCGAGGTTTGAGGGCCGCGCTGCGCGAGGGAGCGATGCCGCGCGCGCTGGACGAGGCGGGCATCGCCTATTGGTGCAACATCAGGGGCGCCGAACTCGACGAGTTGTCCAACGGTCTGCGCATCGCGCTTTACCGGCTGGCGTGCGAGGCCGTAACCCTCGCCTGTTCAAAGCGAAACGTCAGCCGCATCAGCTTGCAGCTGCGATGCGGGTCCTTTGGAGGACGTCGCTGGGCGGTACTCTGCGTGGATGCCCAGGTCGACTACGCCCAGCTCGGCAAGGTGCGTTGGGACGATCTGTTTCCCGCACTGGGGGGCAGTGGCCTCGGCTTGGGAGCCATCAAGGACAGGGCGATCATCTTCGAGGGAAGGGCGCGGGAACGAGCGTTGGGGGGCGGCCAGCGCGTCAGCGTCATACTCTACGATCCCGATATTTCGTAAAACAAAAAAAACCGCCTTTCGAGGCGGTTTTTTTTTGCTGTCAATTCAGGTGGCCATTGCATTCGGCCGGATTATCGCACGGGGACACAAGGCTGGTCGTTGTAAGCGGTGATACCGAGAAACGCGTGGTCCCATCACTCATCGGTACGGCGTCGAGCTGGATATCGCCATCCTTGTACACGGTTTCGGTGTAGGAGGTCAGCGGTACCGCCGTGGTGTCCGCAGCCGACGATTGCTGTGGCGTGGAAACACGCTGGGCATCGCGCCCCATGGGAAGAACCAGGAACTGGCCGCCGGCGGTGCCGAATGCGACACGAACATTACCGCTGGTGTCGTTGACCTGTATGTAGTGAATTCCGTTATTGGCGAATACATATACATGCCAATGCCCATTTGCGCTTACATCCTGTGCATTGGGCCAAGCCTGTCCCAGACCTTCATTGAGGGGCGCTGCCGACACGGCGGTGCCCGCAATCCCCATGGCGATCAGGCTCGCACAAATGGCGCGACGAAACGAAGATTTGCTCATGACAATTTTCCCCTAGTTGATTGCTCACTGATTGAGCTTCGCCACTCTATCAGCAGCAAAAGTGATCTTTTTGAGAAGTCGCGAGTGCTAATGCAAACCTGTGCGGCGGTTGTCGCGGTGGTGGACCGCGGGTTTCCAATTGCAGCGTCCGGCACGTCGACTGATGGATGACTGTTCTCTCGCAATGCCGGACAAAAAAAAGCCCGCGCGTGGCGGGCTCTTTCGATACGGATCTTGTGGTACCGGTGATAGGACTCGAACCTACACTCTGTCGCCAGAAGCGGATTTTGAGTCCGCCGCGTCTACCATTCCGCCACACCGGCACAAGAAGGGGGATTATGCCCGGCTCAGTGCACCGGGTCGAGTCCCAGTTGGCGCTCGCAGCGCTCGTAGCCGTGATCCTCGGGCAGTGGCCGGAAGATCGCGCAGCGGGTCATGTTGCCCGCATAGATGTGCAGGCTGACCGCGATGGCGTCTTCGCTGGGGTTGCGGATCGTGTGGTATTCGTGCGGCGGGATCAGGCTGCCCGCCGACCCTGGACCAGCCTGGATCGAGCCGACCGGCTGGAAGCGGCAATGGCCGTCCTCGTCGGCGAGTCGCTCGTATTGCACCACCTCCAGCGCGCCGCTCCAGACGCCCTCGACGCACCACATGCCGCAGTGGTCGTGGATCGGCGTCCCCTGTCCGGGGCCCCAGGTCATCGCCACGACGCAGTAGCCGTGTTTCTCGCTGCGGTAGAGCTCACGTCGGGCGTAGCGGCCTTCGGCGGTCTCGAACACGCAATCGGGCAGCTTGACTGCACCGGTGCGCATCAGCTTGCACAGGCCGTTGCGCAGGGTGTCGGTGACGGCAAAGGTGGTTTCCATGCCGACGGCATGATCGATCGCATCGATCAGTTCGCGGCAGCCGGGAAATTCCGTAGTGAGCATGGGGATTCTCGCGGTGCGACTTCACGCGGAGTTTAGCGCACGACTGTTAGCCAGCCGAGACGGACTCGTCAGGGATTCACACACGGGCGAGGAAGCCACCGATGGCGCGGCTGTAGTTGGGAATGTCCACGAGGAAGGCGTCGTGGCCCTGCGGCGAGTCCAGCGCCACGAATTCCACCTGGGCGCCGGCGGCCGAAAGCCCGGTGGCGATCTGTTCCTGCTGTTCGAGCGGAAACAGGATGTCGGTGCTGACGCCGATCACAAGCGCGCGCTCGATCCGGATGCGCTTGAGGCCTTCCATGATGTCGCCACCACCGTACTCGCCGATGTCGAACCAGTCGCTGGCGCGCGACAGATAGAGGTAGGAGTTGGGATCGAAGCTGCGCACGAAGCGTTGCGCGTGGCCCTGCAGGTAGGACTCGACCTGGAACTCGAAACCGAACGGCTCCTCCTCGCGCTTTTCCGGATCCAGCCGGATGCGCGCGAATCGGCCGTTCCATTCCATCGCGGATCGGTAGGTGATCACGCCCAGCTTGCGCGCGATGCTCATGCCCATCTCGGGATAGCGGCCACCGTCGCTGTCATGGATGTCGTAGTCACCGCCGTTCCACTGCGGATCGAGCCGGATCGCCTCGCGTTGCAGCGAGCGGATGGCGATGGCGAAGGGTTGCGCCTGCGGCGCGGTGTCCACGCTGACATGCGCACGTACGCTGTCCGGGTGCAGAACCATATAGGCCAGCGCGCCCATCCCGCCCATCGAACAGCCGATGAGGCAGGCCAGCTGTTCGATGCCGAGGCCGTGGCGCACCAGATCGAAGGCGGCGTTGGCCACATCCTCCAGCGCCAGCTCCGGGAAGCGCAGACGGTAGGGCTCGCCGGTGGCCGGGTCGATCGAAGCCGGGCAGGTCGAGCCCTTGTCGCTGCCCAGCGAGTTCACGCAGATCACGAACCATCGATCGGTGTCGATCGCCTTGCCCGGACCGAGCATCTCCTCCCACCAGCCTGGCGTCGGGTCGTCTGCGTTGGAGGCGGCGTGCGCACTGGGCGAGAGACCGGTGAGGATCAGCACGGCGTTGTCGCGATTCTGCCTCAGCTGACCCCAGGTTTCGTACGCGACCCGCGCCGCCTGCAACTGGCCGCCGCGCTTCATCGCGAACGGCGAGGGCAGGGCATGGTAGCGACGGGCGTCGGGCGCGTGCGTGGTCATGGGTGGACCTTGTCGATGACGATCCGGATCGGCCCGGCCTGGTCCACCGCCACCACGCCGGCATCACCCTCCAGGTCGCCGGCCTGGGCGATGGCCTGGCCGCTGGCGCTGATCCGCGCGCCGACGAGCACCTTGTCCGCCGAGGAGAGCTTCAGCTGCGGCGCCATCGCCATGGCGTCGGTCAGCGTGACCGTGGCCGGCAATTGCGAAGCATCCAGCCGTGCCACGGCAAGCGGCATCGGCGGTCCCCGTTCGGCGCGCGCGTAGACGAAAAGCGCGGCGCCGGGCTTGAGCTTGTCGCGCAACGCGGGGGCAAGCTGCACCCGCACCGTGAGGCGGGGGCCTTCAACGTTGGTGGCGGAGGCCGGTTTCCCGCCGGCACGCGCTTCGGCCACGGCGATCTGCTCGGTCACCGCCTTGGCCACGTTGGAGCCCGGCTCCAACAATGGTTGCAGGCGGCGCCAGGTGGCGGCCGAGGCGGCGTAATCCTCGTGCTGGAACTGGCTGATGCCGAGCAGCCAAAGACCGCGCTGGTTGGCTGGATCGGACTGCACCGCCTGCTTGAGCAGATCGAGGGCACGGCCCTCGATGCGGTGGTCGTCGCGAACCATCGAATCGGCCTCGGCCCATCCGACCATCGCCGCGCCATTCTTCGGATCCAGGCGCAGCGCCTGGTCGTAGGCTTCGCGCGCTTGCGCGTTCTGGTGAAGGGCCGCCTCGGTCTGTGCCAGCAACATCCAGCCTTGCAGGTCATCCGGCTGCTGCTTGAGATGGTCGCGCAGCTCGGTGACAGCCTGGTCGATGTCCATCGACGGCTGTGCCGCAACGCCGTCGAGTGCCACCGGCGTTCCCACCAGCAGATAGATCCCGCCAGCGGCCAGGGGCACGACGAAGGCGACCGCCAGCACCACTGCGAACAGGCCGCCAGGGCGGCCCTGGCGCCGACCGTGCCGCACCAGTGGCCAGAGCAGCAGCGCGAGCGCCGCCGCGATCATCGCGGCAGCGATCAGGTAGAACGCGAGCTTCACCAATCGTCCCCTTGTTCGATCGTGGCGTTGTCGACCAGCCGGCTGTCGATGCGTGTGGCGCGGCCGCGTTTGCGGATGGTCATCAGTACGACCGCGCCACCCATCAGCAGGAACAGCGCGGGACCGAACCAGAGCAGCCAGGTGGACGGCTTGACCGGCGGGTCGTACAGCACGAAGTCGGAGTACCGGTCGACCAGGTATTGCTTGATCTGGTCATCCGTCTTGCCCTGCTGCATCAGGCCGAACACCTCATGGCGCAGATCGCGCGCCAGGTCGGCGTTGGAGTCGGCGAGGTTCTCGTTCTGGCAGACCAGGCAGCGCAGCTGGCGCGTCAGGTTCTGGAATCGGATTTCCTGGGCGTGATCCTTGAAGGGCAGCGGGTCGATCGCCTGGGCGTTCGCCACGCCCGAGAACGCGATGAACAGCGCGAAGAGCAACTGCAGGAGCGCCCCCGGGCGCGGCCCGCATGCCGCGCGCCCGCGCCCAAGAGCACTCCGGCAGGGAAGCAGGACGCTCATGGCGCCTCCTGCTTGAGCTGCGCGATCAGCGGCTTGAGCTCGCGCTCGATCACTTCGGGCGTGAACGGCCCGATGTGCTTGTAGCGGATCGTACCCCTGGCATCGATCAGGAAGCTTTCCGGCGCGCCGTACACGCCAAAGTCGATGGCGGTGCGGCCGGGCTGGTCGGCGATCACCATGTCGTACGGATTGCCGTGCTGGGCAAGCCAAGCCTTGGCATCCTCGGGCGCGTCCTTGTAATCGTAACCGACCAATGGAACCCCCAGAGTGCGGCCTTCGGCCATGAGCACCGGATGCTCCTCGCCGCAGGCGATGCACCAGCTGGCGAACACGTTGACCAGGTAAGGCTTGCCCAGCATCGAGGCCTTGCTGACCGTCCTGGTGGGGTCGTCCAGCAACGGCAGAACGAACTCGGGCGCCGGCTTGCCGATCAGTGGCGATGGCACCTCGCGCGGGTCATGCCGGGTATTCCACCAGATGCCGAAACCAAACAGACCCACCAGCATCAGGAAGCCGATCAGCGGCAGCGAACGGCTCATGCACGTGATTCCTCGACCGGGAGGACGGGCTCGGCCGCAACCTTGGCGGCCGAGCGTCTGGCCCGGAAGCGCTTGTCCGCGCCGGCCACGAAACCGCCCAGCATCATGAACAGGCCACCTGCCCAGATCCAGCGCACGAACGGCTTGGCGTAGAGCCGCAGCGCCCAGGCGCCTTCGAGCTTGTTCGGATCCATCGGCTCGCCGAGGGCCACATAGAGATCGCGGGTGACGCCCGGGTCGATCGCCGATTCGGTCTGCACCTGACCGCGCGGATAGGTACGCTTCTGTGGGTGCATGACGTCGATCGTCTTGCCGTCACGCATCACCGTGACCGTGCCTTGCTCGGCGTGCCAGTTGGGACCGCGGGTGGCGTCCACGCCATCGAAGCGGAACGTGTAGGCGCCCACGGTCTGCGTATCGCCCGGCGCCATGCGCACGTCGCGGGTGACGCTCAGGGACTCGGACAGCAGCACGCCGACAAGGAACACGCCCAGGCCGAAATGCGCCAGCAGCATGCCGGCCATCTCGGCGGGGTAGCGCCGCCCGCGCGGCATCTCGCGCCAGCGCTTGTAGACGTAAAGCAGCGTTCCGACGCCGCACCACACCGCCGCTGCCACGCCGGCGATCGCCTTCGCCTGACCCTGCACGAAGAACGCGGCCACGATCGCGCACGCGACCGCGGCGATGGTCACCCGCAGCAGCACGCTCTTGAGCGGGCCGGCCTCGCTCTTGCCCCAGCGCAGGAACGGACCGAACGGCAACAACAGGACCACCGGCAGCATCAGCAGCGGGAACAGGAAGCCGAAGTAGGGCGGGCCGACCGAGATCTTGCCCAGGTGCAGCGCGTCCCCGATCAGCGGGAACAGCGTGCCCAGCAGCACCATGGCAGCGGCCACGGTGAACATCAGGTTGGCGATCAGGATCACCGTCTCCCGTGAGAGCAACGCGAACGACTTGCCGCCGGCGACTTTCGGGGCACGCACCGCGTACAGCAGCAGCGAACCGCCGATCACGATCGCCAGGAAGGCCAGGATGTACAGGCCGCGGCGCGGATCGGAGGCGAACGCATGCACGCTGGTCAGCACGCCCGAGCGCACCAGGAAGGTACCCAGCAGCGACAGCGAGAAAGCGAAGATCGAAAGCAGGATCGTCCATGCGCGGAGTGAACCGCGCTTCTCGGTCACCGCCTGCGCATGGATCAGCGCCACGCCCACCAGCCACGGCATGAAACTGGCGTTTTCGACCGGATCCCAGAACCACCAACCACCCCAGCCCAGCTCCGCGTAGGCCCACCAGCTGCCGGCGACGATGCCGCAGGTGAGGAACGCCCAGGCGGCGTTGGTCCACGGTCGGGCCCAACGCACCCAGCCCTGTTCCAGCGAGCCGCCCAGCAGCGCGGCGATGGAGAAGGCGAAGGCCACCGAGAAGCCTACGTAGCCCATGTACAGCACGGGCGGGTGGAAGGTCATACCCGGGTCCTGCAGCACCGGGTTCAGGTCGCCACCGTCAGGCGGCATCGGCAGCAGGCGCGCGAAGGGATTGGAGGTGAAGACGATGAAGGCCAGGAAGCCGACCGCCACGATGCCGAGCACGCCCAGCACGCGCGCCAGGAACTCCTCCGGCAACTGGCGGCTGAAGGCGGCCAGTGCGACCGTCCAGACGTTGAGGATCAGCACCCACAGCAGCATCGAACCTTCGTGCGCGCCCCATACCGCAGCGATGCGGTAGTACCAGGGCAGGGCGAGGTTCGAGTTGTCGGCTACGTACTGGACCGAGAAATCGAACGTCAGGAACGCCCACACCAGCAGGCCGAACGCCAGCGCCACGAATACCGCCTGGCCTGCGGCGGCCGGGCGCGCGGTTGCCATCAGCGCGCGATTGCCGCGCCAGGCGCCGACCAGCGGAAGCACGCCCTGCGCCAGGGCGAGCAGCATGGCGAGGATAAGGGCGAGCTGGCCAAGTTCGGGAGTCATTGCGGGGCCTCGTTGGCGGCCACGGTCTTGCCGTGGTGCGCCTTCTCCATGGCGTCCTTCAGTTCCTTGGGCATGTAGGTTTCATCGTGCTTGGCCAGCACTTCGGTCGCCACGAAATGACCGTCAGCCATGTGTCCCGTGGCGATCACCGACTGGTTGTCGCGGAACAGGTCCGGAAGGATGCCGGTGTACTCGACCGGCATCGCGCCGTCGGCGTCGATGACGGTGAAGCCGACCTTGAGCGACTCGCCCGAGCGCTCGATCGAGCCGGCCTTGACCATGCCGCCAAGGCGGAAGGTCTTGTACGCCTCGGCCTGGCCGGCGCGCACCTGGCTCGGGGTAAACAGGTAGTTCATGTTCTGCTGCAGGGCGAACACGGTCAGCCCCACCGCCACCAAGGCGGCGGCGAGCACGAGCAGGACGATGATCAGGCGGCGTTTGCGGGTCGGGTTCATGGATTCACGGCGGGCGAGGCGGCGCGTTGCTGGCGCGCCGTTTGACGCGCCAGTCGGGCGCGAAGTTCACGCAAGTTGCGGCGGCGGCGCAGCAGCGGGGAAATGAAATCGGCCAGCAGCACGATGAAAAACACGGCATAAGCCGGCCACACGTATGCGGCGTAACCGCCCATGGCGAGGAACTGGCTCATGCCTGTTCCCCCGAGGCCTGTCCGCCGGTGGCGATCCTGCGCACCCAGTCCTTGCCGCCTTCGAGCTCGAGCAGGTCCGCACGCACGCGTCCGAACAGGCTGGCCACGTAGTACAGCTTGGTCGCCAGCATCATGGTCAGCAGCGGCCACAACATGTCCATGCTGATCTTGGAGGGGCCAAGGATGCGTACGGTCGAGCCCTGGTGCAGCGTGTTCCACCAGTTCACCGAGAAGTGCACGATCGGCACGTTGATGATGCCGATGATGGCCAGGAACGCGGCGGCCCGGGCGCCTTGCCGGCGGTCCTCGAAGGCGTGGTACAGCCCGATCACGCCCAGGTACAGGAACAGCAGCACCAGCTCGGAGGTCAGTCGCGCGTCCCAGGTCCACCAGGTGCCCCACATCGGCTTGCCCCACAGCGAACCGGTGACCAGGGTGATGAAGGTGAACGCTGCGCCGATCGGCGCCGATTCCATGGCCACCGCTTCGGCCAGCTTGATGCGCCAGACCAGGGCGATGAACGAAGCCACCGCCATCACGCCATAGATGAACAGCCCCATCCACGCGCTGGGCACGTGGATGAAGATGATCCGGTAGGCGTCGCCCTGCTGGTAATCAGCGGGCGCCAACACCAGTCCGCCGTACAGGCCGATCGCCCCGGCGATCAGCGCCAGCGCCAGGAACCATGGCCGCAGCGTGCCGGCGAAGCGGTAGAAGATCGGCGGCGAGCCGAGCTTGTGCAGCCAGAGGGGAATCCACTTGGACATGGTGTCAGGCGTCCAAAGCAATGCGAAGGGCGGCGGCGCAGGCGAGCGGTGCAAGCACCAGGGCCAGGGCGAGCGCCGCACCGAGCCAGGCGATCGGGGCAACCCACGGTAACCCCTGTTGGGCGGCCGCGACCGCACCTGCGGCAAAGATGACCACCGGCACGCACAGTGGCAGCAGCATCAGGGCGAGCAGCATACCAGAGCGCCGCGTTCCGGCCGTCAGCGCGACCAGCACCGCGCCCAGCAGGCTGAGCATCGGCGTGGCCAGCAGCAACGCCAGCATGAGTACGCCCATCACCGGCACGGGCAGGTGCAGCATGCCGGCCAGCAGCGGTGCGATCACGATCAGCGGAAGCGCGGTGGTGAGCCAGTGGGCGAGAATCTTCATCGCCAGCATCATCGCCAGCGGCTGGGGTGCAAGTACCAGTTGCTCCAGCGAACCGTCCTCGATGTCGCTGCGGAACATGGCATCGAGCGCCAGTAGCATCGCCAGCAGCACGGTGACCAGCACTACACCGCCGGCGATGCGCTGAAGCAGGGCATCCTCCGGCCCGAGCGCGAACGGAAAGAGCGTGGCCACGATCAACGCGTACAACACCGGCATGGCTATGTCGCCGCGGCGGCGCCAGGCGAGCGTGAGGTCTCGCCGCAGCACGGCCGCGCAGGCGACCGCAAGCGAGGCCCGGCTCATGCAGGCAGCTCCGGTGTCGGTGACGAACCAACCATCTCAAACATGCATGCGGATCCGCTTCGGTTCGCCGCCGTGGAAGCTCACCGCGCCGTGGCTGGTGACGAGCGCCGCGCCGCCCTCGGCGATGTGCGTTTCCAGCAGCCGGTTGACCAGCGCGATGCCTGCGCGGTCCAGGTTCGCGTACGGCTCGTCCAGCAACCACAGGGCCGCCGGCAGCAGCAACAACCGCGCCAGTGCGGCGCGCTTCTTCTGGCCCGCGGACAAGCGACGTACGGGTTCGTCCTCGTAGCCGGCCAGGCCGACCTCGCCCAGCACGGACGCCGCGCTGCGGCCCTCGCGCGTGCCATGCAGGCCGGCGACGATGTGCAGGTTCTCGCGCGGGCTCATGTCCATCTTCAGGCCGAGCTGATGGCCCAGGAACAGCACCTCGCTCGCGCAGGCGTCGCGGCTCCAGCGCTGTCCGCGCCACTGAAGTTCGCCCTCGCCGATGTGCAGCAGGCCGGCCAGCAGGCGCAGCAGGGTGGTCTTGCCGCTCCCGTTGTCGCCTTCGACCAGCGCCAGTTCGCCTGCGTGCAGGGCGAAATCCAGCGGGCCGAACACCGGCTCGTCGGCGCGCAGAAAGGACAGGCCCCGCGCTTGCAGCAGCGGGATGGCGTGGGCGGAGGTCATCCCGGGGATTGTCCGCAATGCGTGCGTAACTTGTCCATGCGGTGTGGAGGCGCACCCGGGAAGGCTTGGGGAAGGCCCCGGACGCTGATTGGGCCTTCCCCCGCCTGCGGGGGAAGGCGCCGAAAGGCGGATGGGAGCGCCTTGCCGGAAGGTCGCAATCAGCCCAACTGCAACTCCGCAACCCCCGCCCCGTGCCCGAACAGCCAGGCGTTCTGTCCGTACCGGTCGCCCAGGCGCTCCAGCGCCTCCGGGCCGATGCCCACGATCCAGAAGCTCGGTTCGCGCCAGCCATCGGTGCCCATGCCCAGTGCCGGATGGACCTCGAGCGAGGCATCGGCCCGCAGGTCGGCTAGCAGGCGCCGTTCGGCCGCGCGGTTCACCGTCGGCGGCAGTGGCCTGGAACGCGGGTTCCATGCGGTGAAAAAGCCCCAGTCGCGGTTGCCGGCCAGCGGTCGTAATGCGACCGGCAACGGCTCGCCGATCCGGATGGTGGCGGCGCCGCCCGAGCGCAGGCGCACGCGATAGGCGCTGCGGCAGTAGGCTTTCAGCAGTTCCTCATCCATGGCGCAGCGGCGGCAGGGGCGGCAGCGTGGCTTTGAGGGTGGCCACGGCGGCGTCCAGGTCGACCGAGGCCACATCGTTGGAATCGCGCAGCAACTGCTCCAGCAGCACATCCTGCGCACGTCCACGCTCGAGCGCGTAGGCGTAGGGCAGGTGGGTGAAGGTAACCATGCGGTAGCGCGCCATGAAGTGCTCCGGCGCCCGCGCAGCCAGGCGCGAGGCAAGTTCGCGCTTGGCCAGATAGCGGGGATCGGCTACCGAATCGCGCATTTCGACGTAGTTTTCCAATGCCATGGCGGCGATCGCGTCGGCGTTGGGCTGGCGGATGCGCTGGAACTCGGCGAAGGCTTCGGCCGGACCGTTGCCCTCCAGCAGCTCGGCCAACACCACCGTGTCCTCGAATCCGCAGTTCATGCCCTGGCCGTGGAAAGGCACGATGGCGTGGGCAGCGTCACCCACCAGCAACGCGCGGCCGCCGAGGTGCCAGCGCTCCAGGTAAAGCGTGGCAAGCGTGCCCACCGGATGGGCGTCGTAATCGTCGGCGAAGCTGGGCAGCAGGGGCAGCAGATCCGCGAAATCGTCCTGGAAGAACGCCTCGGCCGCGCGCGCATCCGGCACCGTGGCGAAGCTCGGGTGCGGTCCTCGAGTGGGCAGGAACAAGGTGACGGTGAAACTGCCCTCGGTGTTGGGCAAGGCGATGCACATGTAGCCGCCACGGGGCCAGATGTGCAGCGCGTTGGGCTCGATGGCGTACTGGTCGTGGCCGCCACTGTCGCGCAGCAGCGCGTGCGGCAACCGGGAAGCGGGCGGGATTTCCAGTTCCTTGTAGCCATGCCCCAGCCACTCGGTGCGCTCGCCCAGCGGGTGGTGGGCATTCATCGCCATGCGCAGCGCGGAGCCCGCGCCGTCGGCGCCGATCACTACCGGAGCATCGAGCTCACGTTCGATGCCATCGAGATCGGCCACGCGGATGCGGCCGGCATCGAAATCGGCCGAAACCAGGCCTTGGCCGAAATGGAAACGCACGCCAGCCGCCTCGGCGGCGTCCAGCAGCAGCATGTTGAGCCCGCCACGGGAGACCGACCAGATCACCTCGCTGTCGTCCACGCCGTAGCGCTGCAGGCCGCTGCGGCCGTCCGTGGTGTGCACCATTCGACCGCGCATCATTACGGCGTGCTGCAGGACGTCTTCAGCCAGCCCCGCACTGCGCAACGCCTGCAGGCCGCGTTCGGCCAGGGCCAGGTTGATCGAGCGACCGCCGAGGAAGCCGGCGACGCGCGGGTCGGGGCGCTTCTCGAACACATCCACGGCGAAACCGCGGCGCGCCAGCTGCTGGGCCAGCAGCGCGCCGACCAGGCCGCCGCCAATCAGGGTGAGGGAAGGTTTGCTGCTCATGGGCGATCCGTTGCGGGCATCGCCGAACTGTTCCGCAAGCGGCGCGGGGTTGCAATGGCTCGCTTCCCCTCCCCCGAGAAAGGGCTGGGTGCGGCGCGCCTTTTGGCTCCCTCTCCCCTCCGGGGAGAGGGTTGGGGTGAGGGGCAAGTCTTGGAAGAAGGTGGTCAAAACGAGGTTGTCGATCGACAACCCTGGAGCGATGGCTCCCCGCGAACCCCGGCCCCTCATCCCAACCGTCTCCCCGGAGGGGAGAAGGTGCGAATGTCGTCCCGGCGGACGGCAATTTATCTGATAAGAGCTGGCTCAGCCCTTGCGGGTCTTGTTCGGCGGCGTCTGCGCGGCGGCGTCCAGGAAGCCGCGCTGCATGGTCTTCCAGGCATCCAGGTTGCGCTCGGTGAGCTCGTTGAGCATCGACCAGGGCGTTTGTCCCATCAGGCTGTTGAGCTGGGCGCGGAACTGCTGCTGCTGGTCGAGGAAGACCTGCAGGCTGCGCTCCAGATAAGGGCCCATGAACCCCTGCAACGAATCACCGTAAAAACGGATGATCTGGCTGAGCAGTTGGGGAGAGAGCATCGGCTGCCCCTTCTCCTCGTGCTCGGAGATGATCTGCAGAAGCACCGAGCGGGTCAGGTCCTCGCCGCTCTTGGCATCGCGGACCTCGAAAGTTTCGCCGTCCAGTACCAGCTGACGGACTTCTTCCAGCGTGATGTAGCTGGAAATCTCCGTGTCGTAGAGCCGGCGGTTCGGATACTTCTTGATGATGCGCAGTTTTTGTGCCATGCGGCACACGCTAGCAGAACGTATTGCGCTGCACCAGACATCCATGCTGCACCCGCCGGTGCAGCAAAGAAACCCATGCCGCTACGCGTCAATGGCCTACCGCACCGCCCGCGCTGCCGAACGGCGGCCGGGCGAACCACAGGATCGGGATCAGCAGAACGAACAGCACCGCGCAGGCGAGGAATACGTCGTTCACCGCCAAAGTCAGCGATTCGCGGGTGACCAGCTGGTTAAGCAGACCGAGGCCCTGCGTGTGCGACATGCCCATGTGCGTTGCCTGCTGCAGAAAGCCGGTGGCGGCCGTGTGCGTGGTATCGATGTTTTCGGTCAGCGTGGCGTGGTGGGTTTCGCCGCGGTGCTGCCACAGCGTCACCGTCACCGCGGTGGAGATGCTCGACCCCATCGTGCGGCAGAAGTTGGACAGGCCGGTGGCGCTGGCGATCTGCTCCGGCGGCAGGCCGGAGAGGTAGATCTGGTTGAGGGGGATGAAGAAGCAGGGAATGGCAATGCCCATCACGAAGCGCGGCCATACCAGTGATGAGAACGAGGCCAGGCTGTTGAACGTGGAGAACCAGTAGGACGTGATCGCAAACACGATGAAGGAGAACGTCACCACGCCGCGCAGGTCGAGCCGGTGCATATTGCGGCCCAATATGGGCGCCATCAGGAAGGCCAGCACGCCCACCGGCGCGGTGGCCAGACCTGCCCAGGTGGCGGTGTAGTTGAGCGTCACCTGCAGCCACAGCGGGAACACCACGTTGATGCCGAAGAAGGCGAACATGCCGAGCGTCAGGGCAATGACGCCGACGGTGAAGTTGCGCTCCTTGAACAGCGCCAGGTCCACGACCGGGTGCTTGGCATGCAGTTCCCACACGATCAGGAAGGTGAGGCAGACCAGCGCGATGATCCCGAGCGTGGTGATCATCGGCGAGGCGAACCAGTCGTGGTCGTTGCCGTTGTCCAGCATGAACTGCAGCGCGCCCACGCCGATCACCAGCAGTCCCAGCCCGACCGCGTCGATCGGCGTCTTGGCGGTCTTCGTCTCGCGCTTGTGCAGCAGGCCCCAGGTGATCACCGCCGCGGCCAGGCCCACCGGCAGGTTGATGTAGAAGATCCACGGCCATGAGAAGTTGTCGGTCAACCAGCCGCCCAGGATCGGGCCGAAGATCGGCGCGACCACCACGGTCATCGCCCACAGCGCCAGCGCGATCCCTTGCTTGGCTTTGGGATAGCTGGACAGCAACAGCGTGAGCGAAAGCGCCACCATCGGGCCGGAACCGGCGCCCTGCAGCAGGCGCGCGATCACCAGCAGCGGCATCGAGGTCGCCAGTCCGCACACCATCGAGAAGGTGACGAACAGCAGCACCGACACGACGAAGCTGCGCACCTCGCCGAATCGCCGCGCGATCCAGCCCGTCAACGGCTGCATGATCGCGCTGGCCAGCGCATAGGAGCTGATCGTCCAGGTGCCTTCGCTCGGGCTCACGCCCAGGCTGCCGGCGATGTGCGGCACGGCTACGTTGACGATGGTCATGTCCAGCACTTCCATGAAAGTGCTGAACGCGACGGCGATGGTGAGCAGTACCAGCGCGCTGCCGTGGAGGGGCGGCAGCGGCTTGGTGTCGTTGGGCGTGGCGGCCATGGGGCGGGGCCTTCAGGTTATTTGGCGGCGCGGGGCAGGTTGGCCTGGATGATGTGCCGGGCTTCGTCATCGGCCTTGTCCATCAGGCGGTCGTACACGCCCGTCTCGGCAACAGGCTGTTGCGCCGGCGCCTGCGCCAGCACTGGGCCGCGATCGTCGGAGATGTCCACGGTCACATCGGTCGACAGGCCCACGCGCAGCGGATGCTTGTCCAGCTCCTTGTTGTTCAGGGCGATGCGCACCGGCACGCGCTGCACCACCTTGATCCAGTTGCCGGTGGCGTTTTGCGCCGGCAGCAGCGAGAAGGCGCTGCCGGTGCCGGCGCCCAGGCCGACCACCTTGCCGTGATACTCGACGTCGCCACCATAGATGTCGGCCTCGACGGTCGCGGGCTGGCCGATACGGATGTGCTGCAACTGGCCTTCCTTGAAGTTGGCGTCGATCCACAGATCGTGCAGCGGCACCACGGTCATCAGCTGCTGGCCAGGCGCGATGCTGTTGCCCAGCTGCACGCTGCGCTGGGCCACATAGCCGGAGACCGGAGCCAGAATCGCGTTGCGCTGCGCGGCGATCCAGGCGGCGCGGAAATTGGCGCGGGCCTGCAACACGGATGGGTTCTCGGCCACATCCGTACCCTCGACTGCGGCGTGCGCGGCTGCGGCCTGCGCCTTGGCCGCATCCAGCCCGGCACGCGCCTGCGCCACGCCGTCGCGCAGGTGCTGCACGATCTCGGGCGATTCGGCATGCGCGCCCAGCAGCGGCAAGTGTCGTTTGAGGTCGGCCTCCAGCTTGTCCAGCTCCAGCTTGCGCGCGGTCACCTGCGCATCGGCGCCGCTGGCCGAACTGGTCTGCTGGCGCACGCCGCGCACCGCCTGGGCCAGCGCGCTGCGCGCTTGCGCAAGGCGAACCTGGGCGTCGGTCGGGTCGAGCTTGACCAATACCTGGCCGGCCTCCACGCGCTGTGTGTCGTCGGCCATGATCGCCACCACGGTGCCGGGCACCTGCGCTGAGATCGTCACCTGGTTGCCGCCGACGTAGGCGTTGTCGGTCTTCTCGCGGTGCGAGAACACGAACAGCCATAGCAGCAACCAGATGAGCGCGACCAGGATGAACACGGCGGCCACGATGATCAGCGCCCGGCGCCGCTTGGCCGGGTTCTTGGCGGCCAGGCCGCTGTCGTTGTCGGCGTGCTTGTCGGCTTCAGTGGCGCTCATGGTCGACTCCGGGGGAAGGGGTGTTGGATGCGGTTTCGGAAGGGGCTTCGCTGCGGTAGCCGCCGCCGAGCGCCTTGATCAGCGCCAGATCGGTGGCCAACGCCTGCGCGTGGAGCTGGGTCTGCGCGTCGCGCTGCTCCAGCAGGACGAGTTCGGCGGCGAGGCTTTCGCGACCATCGCGCACACCCTGGCGCAGGCGCGCCTGGGCGTTGGCGAGCAGGCGCTCGTCCGCGGTCAGTTGCGCCTGTTGCTGCTTACGCTGCGCGGCCAGTTGCTCGGCTCCCAGCGCCTGCGTGGCGACGTCGCGCGCGGCCGCCAGCACCGTGCTGCGGTACTGCGCCACGGCGCTGTCGAGCTGGGCGCGGCTGAGGCCATAGTTCGCCTCGAGTGCGCCGCCTTCGAAGATCGGCAAGTGCAGCGCCGGCGTCACCGCAAAGACGCGGCTGCCGGCGGTGAACAGCTTGCCCATGTCGATGCTGGACAGGCCAGCCAGCGCCGTGAGGCTGAGGTCCGGAAAGAACTGCGCGCGCGCCACGTCGGTCTGCTTGAGGGCCGCCTCGACCTGCCAGCGGCTGGCGGCGATGTCCGGACGACGGGCGACGAGATCGAGGCTGGCGTTGCCGGGAAGCCCCGGGGCGACCGCCGGCAGCGGGCGCGCCGTGAGCTCCGGCAACTGCGCCGGCGCCACGCCCAGCAACGAGGCGAGCACCACGCGATTGATCTTGGCCGCGCCCTCGATCGCGGTGCGCATCTGCCCCAGTTGAGCGAGCTGCGCCCGCGCCTGCTCGGCGGTGTCGGCCAGGTCGACGCCCTGGCGCACGCGCAACTGGGCGATGTGCAGCAGTTGTTCACCGGCGGCGATCGACCTGTCGGCGAGCGCAAGCCGGGCCTGGTCGGCCTGCCAGCCAAAGTAGGTGCTGGCAACGGCATATTGCAGTGCCAGTGCGGCCGCGCTGCGCTGTGCCTCGGCGGCGTGCGCCTGGTCCAGCGCCGCTTCCACCGTCGCCCGCTTCTTGCCCCACCAGTCGAATTCGTACTTCAACTGCACGCCGAGGTCGGCCTGGCTGTACCAGGTGAAGCCGAGGAATTGCGCGGGAATGAGGCCGTGCTCGCTCATGCGCTGGCGCGAATACTGGACGTTGCCGTTGACCGTCAGCCCCATTTGCGCCGCGGCCAGCCGTGCGGACTGCTCGGCGCTCTGTACACGGCTCTGCGCCAGCGCGAGATCCGGCGCCTGGCGCAGGGCGCGGTCCATCAGGTCGTCGAGCTGCGGATCGTCATAGGCATGCCACCACTGCGCATCGGGCCAGCCGGCGCGAATGGCGGTTTCCAGGCCAGCGAGCGGCACGTCGTCGCGAAGTTGCGGCGAGGACAGCTTCGCCGGCGGCGTGGCGCACGCGACCAGCGCCAGCGCGATTGCCGCGGCCAGCGCGGTGCGAAGGCGGAGCAGGGCAGGTTTCATGGAACGTCCTTCGGGGAGGGGGTCTCGTCCAGCTGATCGAGGTTGTCGGCGAGCTTGCGCAGCAGGCGGCTGAAACTGCGCTTGTCGGCCTCGTTGAAGCCGACGAATGCCGCGCTGACGCGCGGGAACAGCGGCGGCAGCAGCTTCTGCACGAAGCGCCGCCCGGCAGGGGTGATACGGATGACCACGCGGCGGCGGTCTTCCTCGCTGGCGCCACGCGTGATCAGCCTGCGCTTGACCAGCGCGTTGGCGATGCGGGTCATGTTGGTCGCGCCCTGCGAGGTGTATTCGCAGAGCTCGCCCGGCGTGGAACTGCCGTCGGGGCGGCTGTACAGGATCATCAGCGTGAGGAAATCGCTGTGGTTGATCTTGTTGGGTTTGAGCGCCTCTTCCACGGCTTCGTCGAAGGCATGGCCGACCATGAGCAGCAGACGGGTCAGGCGCGCTTCGGTTGCTGGCATGTCGGGGATGACCTGGCTCACGCGGCCGATCCCCTCGTCCATCATTGCGATGCAGTCGCCCAGACGTGCCATTTCACCAGCTCATATTTCACCAGTGAACAAAAATAGCGCGGGCGCGAAAGACAGGCAAGTGCCGGTAGCGCCGTGGAATGGACCCTTCGCGCGCGCACAAGGTGCGCTTCTACAACAACGCCGAGGGCGGGAGGCCGAACAGGCGGCAGGCGTTCGCCGTAGTGGCAGCGGCAACGGCCTCGGGTGTCTCGCCGCGCAGCTCGGCAATCGCCTGCAGCGTTTCCAGCATGCGAACCGGCTCGTTGCGCGTGCCCTGGCGCCCTGCGTTCGGCTGGTCGGGCGCGTCCGTTTCCAGTAACAGGCAATCGATCGGCATGTCCGAGACCAGGCGTCGCAGTCGCTTGGCGCGGGGGTAGGTGATCGGGCCGCCGATGCCGAGCATGAAACCCATTTCGTAGAGCCGCTCGGCCTGCTGCTCGCTGCCCGCGAAACTGTGCACGACGCCACGAAGGGCGGGGAATCGCCGCAAGGCGAGCACGACCTCCTCGACCGCACGACGGGCGTGCACGATCACCGGCAAGCCAAGCTCCCCGGCCAGCGCCAATTGTTCCTCGAAGTAATGCTGCTGAACGTCGCGGTCGAGTTCCTCCACGTAGAAGTCCAGCCCGATCTCGCCCAGCGCGACGGCGGTGCTGTGACCGAGGCGCTCGCGCAACAGTCGCAGATGCTCGGGACGGTGCCGCGAGAGGAACAGCGGATGCAGGCCGTAGGCCGGATAGAGTCCCTCGTGGCCTTGGCACAAGGCGTCGATGCGCGGCCAGCTCTCGGCGTCGATGCCCGGCACGATCATCTGCCGCACGCCCGCAGCGGCAGCGCACGCGAGGACCTGCGCGCGGTCGGTGTCGAAACTGGCGTCGTCGATGTGCACGTGGCTGTCGACCAGCCAGGGGCCGGGCCGGGACAGAGGCGGATGTGAGTGTTCCGTCACGCGTTCGTCACCTGGGTTGCGCGTAGGGAGGAATGTCTAGGCCGGATTCAGTATGGCGAAGGTTCAATGGTTCCGCAGGTGAATGGTGGACGCATGGCGCGCCCGCCACGCCGCAATGAAACGAAGGAGATGCAAGTCATGAACAGGTTGATGGTCAATGCGCTTCAGGTGGGAATCGCGGCATCGCTCGCGATGGGCATTTCGGCTTGCAACCGTGACGCCAGTGCCGATGCCGGCCTGGCCAACGCCCAGTCCAGCGCCACGGCCGCGGACAACGGTGTCAAGTACGCGCGCGTGGTGAGCGTGGACCCGGTGCGCAAGACGGTGAACAATCCCCACCAGGTTTGTCACGACGAAGCGGTCACGCACAGCGAACCGCCCAAGGACCAGCATCAGATCGCCGGCACGGCAATCGGTGCGGTCGCCGGTGGCCTGCTCGGCCACCAGGTCGGCGGCGGCAAGGGCAAGACCCTTGCAACGGTGGCTGGCGCGGTCGCGGGTGGCTATGCCGGCAAGAAGATCCAGGAGAAGCGCCAGCAGCCGACCGTCACCACGACGACCGAGCGCAAGTGCGAGACGGTCAACGACAGCAGCACCAAGGTGGTCGGTTACAACGTGCGCTACGAGTACAACGGCGTCACCCGCACGGTGCGGATGGACCACGACCCGGGCGATCGCGTCCAGGTGCAGGAAGGCGTCGTTGCCGTTTCGGACGCGCATTGATGGTCTGACGTTCCCTACGCGGTCCATGGACGGACCGTTCGCGATCATCGACTCAACCCCACATCGAGGAGTCGCGCCATGACGTTCAACCGATCCCGCAATCTCGCTCTCGCCACCGCTCTGGCGGGCAGCCTCGCCCTTGGTGGCTGCGCCACCGGGCCAGGCAACAATGGCGGTTACAACAACGGTGGCTACCAGAGTTCCGGCTACGGCAGCACGCGCTGCCAGAGCTGCGGAGTGGTGCAGGATATCCAGCAGGTCTACGTGGAGGATGGCGGCCATGGCACCCTGGGCGCGGTCATCGGCGCGGTGGCCGGCGGCGTGCTGGGCAACCAGGTGGGCAAGGGCAACGGCCGCAAGGCCGCCACTGTTGCCGGTGCAGTGGCCGGCGGCGTGGTAGGCAACCAGGTCGGCAAGCGCAGTGGTAACGGCGAGGTTCCGGCTTGGCGGGTCACGGTGCGCCTGGATAACGGGCAGTACGCCACGGTGACACAGAAGGAAGATCCTGGCCTTCGCGTGGGCGACTACGCACAGGTTCGGGGTGACCACGTTTACGCCATGTAGCCTGCGGACGTATAAGCGTCCAAAAAAGAAAGGCCCTCTCGCGAGGGCCTTTTTGCTGCCGGAAACCTTTCAGTTGACCGCGTAGAAGCGATGCTCGCCGATCGTGGTGCTGGTGTGGTTGAGCGACCAGGCCGGCGCGATAGCCACAGTGGCGAAGTGATCCGCATGTGGTACGAGCAACTGGCGCTGGGCCAGCGGCAGGGCCCAGTTGTCCATCGAATAGCCGGCAACCTTCCAGGCCTTGGTGAAGGCTTTGAAGTTCGTGATGTCGTAGGAGCCGGGCGTGGCGGTGATGGCGAACTGATGCGGCGCGGCAACCACCTTGCAGACAGTGTCGCCCCAGCGGCCGCGTTCGCGGCGGCGCAGAGCGACTTCCGCGACAGCGAGCTGACCGATGGTCGACTCGCTGCGTGCCTCCAGATACACGGTCGTCGCCAGGCAGGCCTGGTCGGCGATCGGCTGGGGCAGTACGGACGTCAGCCACAACAGCATGGAAAGTTTCATTGTCTGCCTCCAGCGTGCTGTACGCGCGGGATGAAACTTCCATCTCGAGCGCCGTTGCGGTGGACGGGCGGGCAGGCCGTTACCACCTGGATTGATCGCCGCGACCGAAACAGGAGTCGCGACGCTTTGCCACGGGAGTGTGGCGTTGGAGCCGGCTGGTCCGGAGCCGGCGTGATCGTTTGCGCGCGCACTGTCAATCGCGACCGGCTGCGGTCTGCGCGATTGCGGCTGCTGCTTGGATTGTTTCCGCCTACAGCGGTGGTTCCATCCGGCAATCTTTCTGCCGGGTCGCGCCGATCCGGACCCCTCCGGTTCGTCGCGTGCAGATGCCCGTGAGCGATGGGCATCATTCTTGATTCGGCGGGAGCGTAGTGGCGGTGATGCCTGCTGGCAAGTGCCGGATCGGAGCAATTTAAAGTTGGCTCACGTTCATCCAGTAAGCATCGCGAGCGGGTGAAGAACGAAAATCATTGTGAGGGTGCATCGCGTGAACGAGGTGTGCATTGCGTTGCACCCGATCGATGCATTGATGCGGTCGAAGCCATCGTTCATGCATGGAAAGTTCACGGCGTAACTCGGAAGGCGGACGCGACACCGCGGACTTGCCGGTTGCGCGAGTGCACGCTACTCGGCTGCATCATGAAAGATGACGCCGAGCGTGTGGCGCGCACCGCCGCGCAGTTTGCTCACGCCGTGCCGCAGGTTCACCCGATATGAGCCGCGGGCGCCCTGCATGGGACGATGGTGGACCGCGAATATCACGGCATCGCCCTGTGCGAGCGGTACCACTTCGGCACGCGACTGCATGCGCGGGCGCTGCTCGGTCAGTACGAACTCGCCTCCGCTGAAATCGATGCCGGGCGCAGACAGGAGCACGGCGACCTGCAGCGGGAAGACGTGTTCGCCATACAGGTCCTGGTGCAGGCAGTTGTAGTCGCCTGACCGGTAGCGCAGCAGCAACGGCGTGGGCCGCACCTGACCGGCCGCGTGGCAGCGCGCCAGATAGTCGGCATGAGCCGGCGGATAGCGCACATCTATCCCCATCGCTTCGTTCCACCGGTTGGCCAGCGGCACCAGCCGGGGATAGATGCCGGTGCGCAGCGCCTCGACCTGCGCGGGCAGGGGATAGGCAAAGTACTGGTATTCGCCCTGGCCGAAGCCGTGCCGCGCCATCACGACCCGGCTGCGGAAGTGTTCGCGATGGCAATAAAGCTCAGTCAGTTCGCGGCAGATTTGCGGTGCCAGCAGGGCAGGCAACTCGGCGTGGCCATGCGCGTCGAGCGCGGCGTGGACGGCCGGCCAGTCGATGGCGTGAAACGCGTCGGCGCGAGGGTCGCTGGAGGGCGGGTCGTCGGTCATGCCCTCAGGATTGCCCGTTGCGTGTTCCGGCGCCCTCCGCATCTTGCGCTTCCTCCTCGGCCTCGTCGCCGCGCACCTGGGCGTGGCTGATGAGCGCGAAGATGCAGCTTCCGCCGACGATGTTGCCGGCCAGCGTCGGCAGCGCGAACTGCGTGGCGAACTCCTCGATGGATAGTCCACCGGTGAACACCAGGTAGAACGTCTCCACCGATCCCACGATGATGTGGGTGAAGCCGCCCAGCGCGATCAGGTAGGTGGTAAGCACGATTACGGCGATCTTCGCGTGCTCCGCCGCCGGCAACAGCCATACCATCGTGGCGATCAGCCAGCCGGCAACGATGCCCTTGGTGAACATCTGCCATGGCGTGTTGCCCATGACCTCGGCACCGATGGCCGACAGGGCCGTCCGGGTACCCTCGTCGAACAACTGCATGTGCACGATGCCGTAAGCGAACAGCGCGGTGCCGATCAGGTTGCCCGCGAACACCACCGACCACAGCCGCAGCAGCGACCCGAGCTTGCGCAGGTTCGGATGCGTCATCAGCGGCAGTACCGCGGTCATCGTGTTCTCGGTGAACAACTGCTGCCGCGCCAGGATCACCACCAGGAAGCCGAACGGGTAACCCAGGCTCTCGACGAGAAAGGCGCCCGGCACGCCTTCCAGGTGCCGGTGCAACAGGCCGCGGGCCAGCATCGAGAAGCCCATCGACAGCCCGGCCGCCAGCGCGGAGAGGCTCAGGGCGAGGAGGCCCCGGCTGAGTTCCTCCTCGCCTTCCAGGCGGATCGTTTCGTGCAGCACGGCCACGCGTGGAGGGCGTTTCTGCTCGACTTCGCCCCTCTCTTCGCGCGAGAGCGAGAAACCGTCGCGGGCGTCGACTTCGTTCGGATCTTCCGCGGCGCTGGCGCGCTGGCGTCCGGTTGGTTGGGGCATGCAGTGGTCCTCCGACGGCCACGGCACGCTACGACGGCTTCCGTATGCGAAGCGTCGCTTCAGGCGGGCACGTCGACCAGCACCAGTTCGGCATCCTCGAGTGCGGTCACGCGCAACGACGGTTCGCTCTTGATCGCTGCGCCGTCCCGCGCATCGAGCCGCACGCCGTTGACCTCCACGGCACCCTTGGCCGGCACCAGATAGGCATGCCGGCTGCCGCCCAGCGGATAGTCCGCCTGTTCGCCCGCGCGGAGCGTCGCGCCGAGCACGCGGGCCTGCGCACGCAGCGGCAGCGCGTCGGCGTCCCCGGGGAAGCCGCTGGCCAGCGCCACGAAGCGGCCGGCCCGCTCCCCGGTGGGGAAGGGCCGCGCGCCCCATGCCGGCGCGCCGCCCGGTCGGTCGGGGATGATCCAGATCTGGAAAATGCGGGTGGTTTCGGCCTCCAGGTTGTACTCGGCATGCGTGATGCCGGTGCCCGCGCTCATCACCTGCACGTCGCCGGCAACGGTGCGGCCCTCGTTGCCGAGGTTGTCGCGATGGCTGATCGCACCCTCGCGCACGTAGGTGATGATTTCCATGTCCGCGTGCGGGTGCGGCGGAAAGCCGCTGCGCGGGGCGATGGTGTCGTCGTTCCACACACGCAGCGCGCCCCAGCCCATGCGGGCGGGATCGTGGTAGCCGGCGAAGGAAAAGTGGTGCTTGGCGTCGAGCCAGCCATGGTTGGCGCCACCCAAGGTGTCAAAAGCCCTGCGTTCGATCATGTCGACCTCCTGCCGCGCGTGATGCCGGCCAGGCATGCAAGGTAAGGGTGCGCTTCCGGCTGCCAAATGGGCGTGGATTGAACGGATCGTTCGCGGACCGACACCCATTGACCGGGGCGCGGATGCATGGGTTAGGCTAGCGCCGGGGACATCCAGGAGTGCGCGTCATGCGCGGGCGACTTTTGTTGGCTTGGCTGCTGGCCGGCTGCGCGGGTACGTCGTGGGCCGGCCAACTGGTGGTGCGGGTCAGCGATAGTGGCGGACATGCCGTGGGCGACGCGGTGGTGACCGTGACCCCGGCCAACCCTTCGACCGAACCGCCGCCCTCGCCGGTCACCCGCTACGTCGACCAGCGGGACGAGACCTTCATTCCTTACGTGCAGGTGGTCCACCCCGGCGACCGCGTGGTGTTCCGCAACAGCGACGGCACCCGCCACCACGTCTATTCCTTTTCCGAAGCCAAGGCGTTCGAGTTCCTGCTGCGTCCGGGCGAGAGTTCGCCGCCGGTGACGCTGGATCAGCCCGGCCTGGTCGCTGTCGGCTGCAACATCCACGACCACATGATCGCCTACCTGCTGATTACCTCCGGACAGGCCAAGGTGACGCCCTCGCAGGGGCAGGCAGTGTTCGAACAACTGCCGCCGGGGAGTTACACCGTGACGGTATGGCACCCGCAGCTGCGGCCAGGCCAGATGCAGCCGAGCGAAATGACCGTGGTAGGCGAGGGGACGGAGGCGCAGCACGCCGACTTCACCCTCTCGCTTATTCCCGACCCGCGCGGGTTCACCGATCGCGAGCACCTGGACTACTGACCCCATGCGCGCCGTCGTCGGCTTCCGCCTCCGCTTGGCACTGTTCTTCGTCGCCACCCTGGTGACCGTGCAGCTGCTGACGGCCGCGCTGGTCTACGGCGTGACCCGGCGTGCGATGGTCAGCGAGGGCGAACGCCAGCTCGCGGTCAACGCGCAGGCTTTCGTGGCGCAGATGGACGATCTTTCCGCACGCGTGGCCGGCAACGTCGAAGTGATGACGCTGGACTACGCCTTGCGCTCGGCGATCGCCGAACGTGACCACGGCACGGTGTTTTCCGTGCTGCGCAACCACGGCCGCCGGGTAGGCGCCTCGCGCATGCAACTGGTCGGCCTGGACGGGGTGGTCGAGGTGGATACGGCCGACGCGCATGCGAACGGCAAGCGCTTCGCCTTTCCTGATCTTGTCGAGCATGCCTTCGACCGGCGCGTCGCGGCCGTGGTGGCGCTGCAGTCCAAGGCGTACTGGGTGGTGGTGGTGCCCATCTACGCGCCCCAGCCGGTCGGGCTGGTGGTGGTTTACGTACCGCTGGACGACGCGCTGCTGGCGCACCTGCGTGAACTGTCCGCGCTGCCTGGCGATATCGAGCTCGCGGTGCGGCCGGACACGTCGGGCTGGATCGCTGCCGCGCAAGGGCTCAGGCATACCGGACTGGTCGCCAGCCTGGCCGGACAGGATCTGCCGACGAGCCCGGCGGTGCGCCGCATCCAGGGGCACGAGTACCTCGTGCTGGCGCAGCCGCTGAGCCAGGCGCGCAGCAGCGCCCCGGTGGTGGCGGTGCTCGGTTACTCGCTGGGCGACGCCTTGCGGCCGTTCCGCGCGGTGGTGATCGCCTGGGGCTTCCTGCTTGGCCTGGGACTGGTGGTCGGCCTGATCGGCGCGTGGCTGACCGCGCGCAGCGTGTCGCGCCCGGTGGAATCCCTCGCCGGCGCGGCGCGGCGCATCGAGGCGGGCGACTACCGTGCGCTGCCCAGCCTCGGCCGTCGCGACGAACTGGGCGAACTCGCCGCAGCCTTCGGCACCATGGCCGAAGCGGTCCGCCAGCGCGAGGAGCGCATCCGCCAGCAGGCATTGCACGACCAGGTCACCGACCTGCCCAACCGCGTGGCCGCCGAGGCCGCGATCGATCGTGCGCGGGACGCCGGCACGACCCACGGCGCGCTGCTGATGGTCGGTCTCACGCGTGTGCCCGACATCATCAAGACCATGGGCCATGGCCTTTACGACCGCCTGATGCGCGAAGTCGGCATACGCCTGGGGCGCGTGGCCGCCAGGGCCTACCTGGCGCGCGCCACCGATACCCAGTTCGTCGCCTGGCTGCCTGACGCGGACCGCACCGAGGCGGTCGCCGCGGCGCTGCGCATCCTCGATGCGTTGAACGCCTCCTACGTCGAGGCGGACGTGAGCGTCGACACCCTGCCGGCGATTGGCATCGCCATGTACCCGGAGGACGGAGCGCTGGCGTCGGTGCTGCTGCGCCACGGCGAAGTGGCCCAGTTCGCGGCCACCGGCTCGACCCGTCCGCTGGCCTTCTACGACGCGGCAACCGACCCCCATCGCACCGAACGGCTGTCGCTGATGGGCGAGCTGCGCGAGGCGCTCGATCACGATCACCTGCTGCTGCACTACCAGCCCAAGCTCGCGCTGGACACGCGTCGCGTGGACGGCGTCGAGGCGCTGGTGCGCTGGCACCATCCGCGTCGCGGGATCGTGCCGCCGCAGGACTTCATCGGCATGGCCGAGGACACGGGCAACATCCAGCGGCTGACCCGCTGGGCGCTGGCCTCCGGCATTGCCCAGGCGAGCCGCTGGCACGCGCGCGGGCTCGACCTGAATGTGGCGGTGAATCTCTCGGCACGCGATCTGGGGGAACCGGAACTGCCGCTGCGCATCGGGCGTCTGCTCTCCATCCACGGACTTCCGCCCGGCAAGCTGACTGTCGAGATCACCGAGCGCGCCGTGATCGGCGAGCCGGAAACGGCGATCCGCGTGCTGCGGGGGTTGGCCGACCTCGGTGTCGGCATCGCGGTGGACGATTTCGGCGTAGGCCAGTCCGCCTTCGCCTATCTGCGCCACTTGCCGGTGAGCGAACTGAAGATCGACCAGACCTTCGTCCGCCATCTGGCTCGCGACGCCAGCGACCAGACCATCGTGCGCTCGATCGTCGAACTCGGGCATCGCCTCGGCTTCCAGGTCACCGCCGAAGGAGTGGAAGACGAGGGAGCGCTGGAACAACTCGCGGCGATCGGCTGCGACCATGCGCAGGGCTTCTTCATCGCGCGCCCGCTGCCGGCGACGGAACTGGCGGGCTTCGCCTTTGAGCGGGCCGGGGTGGCATGAGTCTCGGCCGCGGCCTTCGCCGGCTTGCCCTGGCCTGCCTGGCCGCGCTGCCGTTGGCGGGCTACGCGCAGGATTTCAGCCTGCACGGCTACGTCGATGGCCGCCTGGTGGCCGCGCCATCCGAGCGCAGCTGGGTCGAGGGCGGGCTCGGCAAGACGCGTTACGGCGGCGGTGGCGTCGAGGCACGCTTCGGCGGCGCCGCGCTGGCCGGCACCGCGCAACTCACGCCCTCGCTGCTCGCCTTCGCCGGCCTACAACTGCAGGATGGCGACCGCGCCGGCATCGACATGCTGGAGGCCTACCTGCGTTGGCGACCGGTATCGACCACGCGCTGGCGCGGGTCGGTGCAGGCTGGCGCGTTCTTTCCGCCGGTCTCGCTGGAGAACGACGCGATCGGCTGGACCAGTCCGTGGACGCTCACGCCTTCGGCGATCAACAGCTGGGTCGGCGAGGAGCTGCGCGCGGTCGGTGCCGAGGGCCGCATCGAGCGGCGCGGCGAGATCGCCAGCTGGGAACTGCGCGGCGCGCTGTTCCAGCGCAACGACCCGGCCGGCAACCTGCTGGCGGTCCGCGGCTGGTCGCTCAGCGACCTGGCCTATGGCATCGGCAGCCGTCTGCGCGAACCCGATGCCTACGTGCGCGACGACGGCGAGGAGCCCCCGATGCGCTACGACCCGTTCCGCCGCATCGGCCACCAATGGGGCAACTACGCCCAGTTGACGTGGCGCGCGCGCGGCTGGGGCCGCCTCAGCCTGATGCACTACGACAACCACGCCGACCCCCAGGCCTGGCAACCCTACGAAGGCGGCGAGCGCCTGTACGCCTGGCGCACCCGCTTCTGGAGCCTGGGCGCCACCGCCGACACCGGGCCGATCACCTGGCTGGCCCAGGCGATGAACGGCGATACCGTGATCGAGCCGGTGCCGAACCTGGTGTTCACTACCCGCTATCGGGCCGCGTACCTGCTGGCCGGCTGGAATCGCGGTGCGTGGCGACCCGCACTACGGCTAGACCACTTCAGTACGCGCGATCTGCCCGAAACCCCGGGACTTCACGAAGGGGAGCACGGCAATGCGGTCACCGCCGCCCTCAACTGGCGTCCCCACGACTGGCTGCGCCTGACGTTCGAGGTGCTGCACATCGACAGCACGCGCACCGCCCGTGCCGATTACGGGTTGCAGCCCCGCATCCGCGGCACCCAGACGCAGCTGAGCGCACGCCTGTTCTACTGAAGGCCGGATTCACGCAGCCGCCGCGTATCCGACCGCCGCGGCGCTTTGCTATCCTTCGCCGTTCTCGCCAGCGCCCGTCCGGGCGCCACAACCACGGCCATACGTTTTCATGATCGAGACCAATCCGATCCATGCGCAGATCGCGGACCTCACCGGCCGCGTCGAGTCGCTTAGGGGGTATCTTTGACTACGCCACCAAGCGCGAGCGCCTCGAAGAAGTAAGCCGCGAGCTGGAAAGTCCCACCGTCTGGGACGATCCGCCACGCGCGCAGGAGTTGGGCCGCGAACGCGCCCGCCTGGATACCGTCGTCACCGGCATCGACGAGCTCACCGCCGGCCTGTCCGACGCGAAGGAACTGCTCGACATGGCTGCCTCCGACGGCGACGAGGACACTGTCCAGTCCGTCGCTGACGACGTGCAGAAACTCGAGGCCCGGGTGGGCAAGCTCGAGTTCCAGCGCATGTTCTCCGGCAAGATGGATTCGAACAACGCCTTCGTCGACATCCAGGCCGGCGCCGGCGGCACCGAGGCGCAGGACTGGGCCGAGATGCTGCTGCGCATGTACCTGCGCTGGGCCGAATCGCGCGGGTGGAAGGTCGAGCTGATGGAAGTGTCCGGCGGCGAAGTGGCGGGCATCAAATCCGCGACTTTCCGCGTCGAGGGCGACTACGCCTATGGCTGGCTCAAGACCGAAATCGGCGTGCACCGCCTCGTGCGCAAAAGCCCGTTCGACTCGGACAACCGCCGCCATACCAGCTTCACCTCCGTGTTCGTCTCGCCCGAAGTCGACGACGACATCGACATCGAGATCAATCCGGCGGACCTGAAGACCGACGTCTACCGTTCCTCCGGCGCCGGCGGCCAGCACGTCAACAAGACCGAGTCGGCCGTGCGCATTACCCACGTCCCCTCAGGCGTGGTGGTGGCCTGCCAGACCGAGCGCAGCCAGCACGCCAACCGCGACCGCGCCATGAAGATGCTGGCGGCCAAGCTGTATGAACTGGAAGTGCAGAAGCGCAACGCCGAGAAGGACGCGCTGGAAGCGAGCAAGTCCGACATCGGCTGGGGCAGCCAGATCCGCAACTACGTGCTCGACCAGAGCCGCATCAAGGACCTGCGCACCGGCGTGGAACGCTCCGACACGCAAAAGGTCCTCGACGGCGATCTGGACGAGTTCATCGAGGCGAGCCTCAAGTCCGGCCTGGATGCGGGCGCCAAGCGCATCGACGCCTGATCCGGACCCCGAGGAGGTGACCGAATGAACGGCAAGACCATCGGCGTGTTCCTGTTTGCCTGCGTCGCGCTGGCCACATTCGGCGCGGCCGCGCAGGACAGCGGCGCCGGCCAGTCGATCAAGCAGGATGCCAAGGCCGTCGGCCATGGCGTGGCTGATGGCGCACGCGACGTCGGCCATGCCACGCGCGACGTCGCCAGGAAGGTGGGCCACGGCGCGAAAGAGGCGGGCCTGGGCATCGGCCATGGCGCGAAGAAGGCCGGCATCGCCGTCGGCCATGGCGCGCGTGATGGCTGGAACGCCACCAAACATGCGGTCAAGCAGGTGTTCGACTAGCAGAACCGATGCCCGCGACACGTTTCATCGAACCTCACCCATCACGAGACACCCGCTGCCGGCACCGGCCCGCGGCCACGGAACGATCCATGAGCGAAGCCACCGAAAACCTGCCCGTCGACGAGAACAAGCTGATCGCCGAGCGCCGCGAGAAACTCAAGGCGCTGCGCGGGCAGGGCGTGGCCTTTCCGAACGACTTCAAGGTGGACGCCTTCGCCGGCGACCTGCGCAACGAATTCGTCGACCACGACGCCGAGGCTGTCGAAGCGGCCGCACGTCGCGTGAAGATGGCCGGTCGCATCGTGCTAAAGCGCGTGCAGGGCAAGGTGAGCTTCGTGCAGATGCAGGACTTCACCGGCCGCATCCAGCTGTTCATCCACCAGGGCACGGTGGGCGAGGAAACCTACGAGGCGTTCAAGGGCTGGGACGTCGGCGACATCGTCGGCGCCGAGGGCCAGTTGATGCGTACCAAGACCGGGGAACTGTCGGTCAAGGTCGAGACCCTGCGCCTGCTGACCAAGAGCCTGCGCCCGCTGCCGGACAAATTCCACGGCCTGGCCGACGTCGAGCAGCGCTACCGCCAACGCTATGTCGACCTGATCGTGACCGAGGAGGCGCGCCGCACTTTCGCGCTGCGCTCGAGGATCATCGGCTTCATGCGCAAGTGGCTGGAAGCCGAACCGCGCCGCTTCATGGAAGTGGAAACGCCGATGATGCACGTCATCCCCGGTGGCGCCACGGCGCGCCCCTTCGTCACCCACCACAACGCGCTCGACATGAGCCTGTACCTGCGCGTGGCGCCGGAGCTGTACCTCAAGCGCCTGGTCGTGGGCGGCTTCGACCGCGTCTACGAGATCAACCGGAATTTCCGCAACGAGGGCGTGTCGACGCGGCACAACCCCGAGTTCACCATGCTTGAGCTCTACCAGGCCTACGCCACCTACCACGAGATCATGGACCTCACCGAGGCGGTGATCCGCGAGACGGCGCAGAACGTGCTCGGTTCCACCGAGGTGACCTGGGAAGGCGCGCAGATCGACGTCGGTCCGGCGTTCCGCCGCTGGCGCATGGAAGACGCCGTGCTGGAGCACAACCCCGGGATCAAACGCGAGGAACTGCGCGATCGCGAGGCCATGGCGGCGCATGCGAAGCGCCTGGGCGTCCACGTCAAGCCGGGCTACGGCTGGGGCAAGCTGCTACTGGAAATCTTCGAGAAAACCGTCGAGCACACGCTGATCCAGCCGACCTTCATCACCGACCATCCGGTGGAGGTTTCCCCGCTGGCGCGCGAGAGCGATACGGACCCGGGCATCACCGACCGTTTCGAGCTCTTCATCAACGGCAAGGAGATCGCCAACGGGTTCTCCGAGCTCAACGACCCCGAGGACCAGGCCGCGCGCTTCAAGGCGCAGGTCGAGGCCAAGGAATCGGGCGACGACGAGGCCATGCACTTCGACGCCGACTACATCCGCGCGCTGGAAGTCGGCCTGCCGCCGACCGGTGGCCTGGGGATCGGCATCGATCGCCTGGTGATGCTGCTGACCGGCTCGGCCTCGATCCGCGACGTGCTGCTGTTTCCGTACATGCGCCCGGAAGCCTGACCGCCGACCCTTAGCCGTCACGCGGGTAAAGTGTCCGACGGATGGTGCGACGCTACGCAAAGTAGGGCGGCTTCAACCCACCGTTCCCTCGATGATCAGGCATGGTGGGCTGAAGCCCACCCTCGGTCATCGCCGCGCACGGTGGCGTACGCGCCGCCGCAGCAGCGCCATCTGCAGCAGGTTCACGCCGCTCGATCCGGCCCAGTACAGTCCCAGTCCCGCGGCCAGGTGCCAGACCACCAGGAACGACACCACCACCGGCAACCAGTGCAGCAGCGTGCGCGCCTGCTCGGACATCGCCGGATTGAGCAACAGCGCCGCGAAGCTCAACAGGCCCACCACCAGCGCCAGCATCACATCCGGCCGCGCCAGCTTCGGTATCCACAGGAACGATCCGGCCCCCGCGACACCCTGGCGGATCGCCGCATAGATGCCAGCGCCAAGCGGCGCCTGCACCAGCGCAACCAGCAGGCTGCTGCCCAATCCGCCACTGACGCCATGCTCGCGATATAGCGCCTGCATGGCCTCTGCTTTTGCCGCCGGATCGCCGGCGTGGCGCTCATTGAGCCGCGCCAGCTTCGGCTTGAGCGCAAGCAACTGCTGCTGCCGCCACCAGTTCTGCTCTGCGGTCTTCAGCGTCATTGGCAACAGAGCCAGACGCACCAGCAGCGCCAGCACGATCACCGCCAGGCCGTAGCTCCCGTCCAGCCACGTGGCCAGCTGCGCCAGCAGTGATGAAGGTCCATCCACGAACATCGACCACATACCCCTTGCTCCTTGCTTCATGGCGAACCAGCAAGTGGGCGCAGCGTGCCCGGTTTTCAAGCACCCGCGTGCAAGGCAGCGCGCCAGGGGACCGCCAGCCCCGCGACGATCCCGGTGGCAGTCACGCCAACGGACAACGGTGCGGGTCGGCTAAACTTGGCGGTTTCCCGATTGGAGCATCACGCCATGTGGTTTGCCATCGTCGGCACCGACGTCCCCGAGTCGCTGGACAAGCGCAAGAGCGCCCGGCCGGAACATCTGGCGCGGCTCGAGAAGCTTCAGGCCGAAGCCCGCTTGCTGCTGGCCGGCCCGTTCCCCGCCATCCCCTCCGACGACCCGGGCCCGGCCGGCTTCACCGGCAGCCTGATCATTGCCGAATTCCCCTCGCAGGCCGACGCCCAGCGCTGGGCGGATGCCGACCCGTATGTCGCTGCGGGCGTCTACGCCAGTGTCGAGGTCAAACCGTTCCGCAAGACCCTGCCATGAGCGCGATGGTCGAGCAGATCCGCCAGCGCCTTGCCGATGCCTTGGCGCCGGTGGAGCTGGAAGTGCTCGACGAGGGCCACAAGCACGCCGGCCACGCCAACGCCGGCAAGGGCCACTTCCACGTGCGCATCGTCAGTCCGGCCTTTGCCGGCGTGCTGCCGATCAAGCGGCACCGCATGGTGTACGCGGCGCTGGAAGGGCTGATGGATCAGGGCATCCATGCACTCTCGATAGATGCCAAGGACTCATAATTAGCAATTTCAATTAGTTGTATTGTTTCGTTCCAGTCACTTGTCACGCCCGGTTCGCATTGCGACGACGCCCGGCGTTTGGCACAGTGACCTGTCGCCCGATCCACCGCGGGCCGTCCCTACTGTTGAGCCCGCATGCGCCTTACCACGATCAAACTCGCCGGATTCAAGTCCTTCGTCGACCCGACCACGCTGCACCTGCCTACCAACATGACCGGCGTGGTCGGACCGAACGGTTGCGGCAAGTCCAACATCATCGACGCGATCCGCTGGGTGATGGGCGAGAGCGCGGCCAGCCGCCTGCGCGGCGACTCGCTGACCGACGTGATCTTCTCTGGCTCCAACGCGCGCAAGCCGGTGGGGCAGGCGACCGTCGAGCTGATCTTCGACAACGCCGACGGCACCATCCAGGGCGAGTACGCGCAGTACGCGGAGATTTCGGTCAAGCGCCAGGTCACCCGTGACGGACAGTCGTCGTACTTCCTCAATGGCGGTCGATGCCGCCGCCGTGACATCACCGACCTGTTCCTCGGAACCGGCCTGGGGCCGCGCAGCTACTCGATCATCGAGCAGGGCATGATCAGCCAGATCATCGAGGCGCACCCGGAAGAACTGCGCACGCATCTGGAGGAAGCCGCCGGCATCTCCAAGTACAAGGAGCGTCGCAAGGAAACCGAGAGCCGCATCAAGTCCACGCGCGAGAACCTCGACCGCGTCAAGGACGTGCGCGACGAGGTCGACAAGCAGCTGGAGCACCTGAACCGCCAGGCCCGCGCCGCAGAGCGCTGGAAGGCGCTGAAGGAAGAACAGACCCGCAAGGAAGCCGAGCTGCGCGCCCTCGAATACCGCGCTCTCAAGGGCCAGCACGAAGGCGAAGGGCAGGGCCTGTCCGCCGCCGAGATCGAGATCGAGAAGCAGCTTGCCGGGCAGCGTCAGATCGAGGCCCAGCTCGAGTCCGTGCGCGAGCGCCACACCGGCGCCACCGAACACCTCAACGAAGTGCAGGCGGAGGTCTACAAGGTCGGCGCCGAGATAGCCCGCGTCGAACAGCAGGTGCGCTTCAACCGCGAGACCGCCGACCGCCTGCAGCGGACCCAGGCCGAGGCCGAGCGCGAACATGGGGAGCTGTCCGCCCATATCGCCAACGACCGCGAGCAGATCGAAACGCTGCGCATGGCGCTGGCCGAAGGCGAGCCCAGGCTCGAAGCCCTGCAGCAAATGCAGGACGACACCGCTGACGCCGCGCGCAGCACCGAATCCAAACTGGCCGACTGGCAGCAGCGCTGGGACGTCTATACGCGCACCGCCGGCGAGTCCAGCCGCGCCGCCGAAGTCGAGCGCACCAAGCTCAATTACCTCGATCGCCAGGCGATCGACCTGTCCAAGCGCCGCGAAGCGCTGGAAACCGAGCAGAAGGCCACCGACGTGGCCGCATTGGACGCCGCTGCCGAACAGCTGCACATCGAGCACGACACCCAGCGCGAACGTGTCGAATCGCTCGGCAGCCTGCTCGACCAGCACAAGCTCACCCATGAAAAGGTGCTCGACGAGGAGCGCCAGGTGCAGTCCTCGCTCAACGAGGCGCGCCAGCAGTTGCAGAGCGCCCGTGGCCGCCTGGCTTCGCTCGAGGCGTTGCAACACGCCGCGCTGGGCCAGGAAGAGAGCGCCGCCAGCGGTTGGCTTTCCAGTCTTGGCCTGGACAAGGCGCGTCGCCTTGGCGAGGCGCTGCAGGTCGATGCCGGCTGGGAATCGGCCGCCGAAACGGTACTGGCCGGCCTGCTCGATGGCGTGCTGGTCGACAATCCGCTAAGCCTCGCCGGCGACTTTGGCACGCTGGGCGAAGCCGACCTCGCGTTGCTGGCGTCCAGCGAAGGCGGCCAGGGCGCCGAAGGCACGCTGGCGGCCAGGGTGCGCGGTCCGGCCACGGCCATGCAACTGCTCGCACAGGTACGTACCGCCGAGACGCTGGACGAGGCACGCAACCGCGTCGGCTCGCTGGCCGAAAGCCAGTCCATCATCACCCGCAGTGGCGAATGGCTGGCCCCGCAGTGGGCGCGCGTCCGTCGCGCCCAGGGCAACCAGGTCGGCGTGCTGGCGCGCGAGCGCGATATCCGCCTGCTGACCGAACAGATCGAAACGCTCGAAGCGCAGCTGGAGGAATCGGCTGTCCGCCTGGACGAACTGCGCACCGCCAAGTTCGAAGCCGAGCGCGCCCGCGATGACGCCCAGCGCGAGCTGTACAACGCGCACCGTCGCCAGTCCGAACTGGCCGGCCAGCTGCAGAGTCACCGCGGCAAGGTGGAGACTGCCCGCGCCCGTGCCGAGAAGGTGGCCGGCGAGCTGTCCACGCTGATCGAGCAGCTGGACGATCTGCAGGTGCAGACCCGCGAGGCCCGCGCGCGCCTGGACGAGTCGGTCAACCACATGGGCGACCTGGAAGACCAGCGCCGCGAGCTGGAGAACGAGCGCCGCGCGCTGCTCGAAGCGCGAGAGGAAGCCCGCATGAACGCCCGCGAGGCCGCCGACCAGGCCCACGCGCTGGCGCTGTCGATGGAATCGAAGCGCTCCTCGCTCGCCTCGCTCGAACAGGCGCTCGCACGCCTCGACACGCAGCTGCGCCAGGTCGAGGCGCGCCGCAACGAGGTCGCCGAACAGCTGGCCGCCGGTTCCGATCCCATCGCCGAGCTGGAGGCCGAGCGCCAGACCTACCTCGACCAGCGCCTGCTGGTCGACAAACAACTGGTCGAGGCGCGCCGCGCGCTGGAAGACTGCGACATCGAATTCCGCAAGCTGGAACAGCAGCGCCACCTGGCCGAGCAGGGCCTCGCCACGCTGCGCGAAAGCGTCTCGGAAAAGCGCCTGGCCGCGCAGGCCCTGCAGATGCGCGCCGACCAGCTCGCCGAGGCCATCACCGCCTCGGGGCTGGAACTCGAACCGCTGCTGGCCGAGCTGCCCGAGGCCGCCGACGCCAACCAGTGGCGCACGCAGCTGGGCGACCTGGCGCAGAAGATCGTGCGACTGGAACCGGTCAACCTGGCCGCGATCCAGGAACACGCCGAGCAGAGCGAGCGCAAGACCTACCTCGACAACCAGCTCGCCGATCTGGCCAGCGCCATGGAAACGCTGGAAGGCGCGATCAAGAAGATCGACCGCGAGACCCGCCAGCGTTTCAAGGAAACCTTCGACAAGGTCAACGCCGGCGTGCAGGAGCTGTTCCCGCGCCTGTTCGGCGGCGGCCACGCCTACCTGGAACTGACCGGCGACGACCTGCTCAACACCGGCGTGTCGATCATGGCGCGCCCGCCGGGCAAGCGTCCGTCCAACATCTCGCTGCTCTCCGGCGGCGAGAAGGCGCTCACCGCGGTCTCGCTGGTGTTCGCCATCTTCAACCTCAACCCCGCGCCGTTCTGCCTGCTGGACGAGGTGGACGCACCGCTGGACGAAGCCAACGTCGGCCGCTTCTCCAACATGGTCCGCGAAATGAGCGAGAAGGTGCAGTTCATCTTCGTCAGCCACAACAAGGCGACGATGGAAGCAGCCAGCCAACTCTGCGGTGTGACCATGCGCGAGCCGGGCGTTTCGCGCCTGGTGCAGGTGGACCTGGCCGAAGCGGCTAAACTTGCCGGAGCTGCGTGAGGATCCATCGATGACCGTGCTTGCCTTTGCCTGGAACCCTGCCGTCGGCATACCGCTGGCGATCGTCGGCGCCATTGCGCTGGCGTTGCTCTGGTTGTTCGGCCAGCCCAGGAAAGAGCAGGGCAGGCGACGCATGCCGACCGGGCAGGGCAGTGGCGAACGCCGCGAGCCCACGCTGGGCGAGGGTGACGCGGACGACATGCTGCTGGACGATACCGATCCGCGCATGCATCGCGACGAGCCCATGCCGCACCAGGGCGAGCTGGAAATCGGCCTGCGGCAGGAACTGGAAAAGCTCGGCGCCACCCTGGCCGGCGAACGGACCACGCCGAC
The DNA here is from genome assembly GCF_051900395.1 of Frateuria sp. GZRe14. Classification (NCBI taxonomy): domain Bacteria; kingdom Pseudomonadati; phylum Pseudomonadota; class Gammaproteobacteria; order Lysobacterales; family Rhodanobacteraceae; genus Frateuria; species Frateuria sp. GZRe14. Next base: position 1,852,153 of record NZ_JBHZGJ010000001.1, read on the forward strand.
AAAGCCCTACGGTCGCGCGGCTTCGATCATCGACGCGCTGCGCGCGCCTTCCGGCGCACCCGAAGCGGTCGAGCCGGCGCCTGTTCCCGTGGTCACGCCTGCAGCCGCTCCCGCACCCGCGGCTGCCGCGAAGGCTCCGCCACCCTCGGACCTTGGCCGCCGCCCATCCCAGTTGCCGATGGAGCGCATCGTCACGGTGTTCGTCATGGCCCGCGACGGCGGGGTATTCAACGGTGCCGACCTGATCGTCGCGGCCGAAAAGGCCGGCCTCGAGTACGGCCACCTGGGCATCTACCACCGGCTGGTCGATGGCAAGCGCGAACAAGGCCCGATCTTCAGCGTCGCCAACATGCTCAAGCCCGGCAACTTCGACCTGACCCGGCTCGATGCCTTGCGCACCCCCGGCCTGAGCTTCTTCATGACCCTGCCGGGCCCGCTGTCCGCGCTGGACGCCTGGGATGCCATGCTGCCTACGGCCCAGCGTCTTGCCGAGCTGCTCGACGGCCAGGTCCTGGACGAGGAACGCAACGCCCTGGGCCGCCAGCGCATCGCGCACATCCGGGACGAACTGCGCGGCTGGGATCGCGACCACGAAGGCCAGGAAATCATCTTCGGTCGTTGACGCCCGCCCACCGTCGCGGGAAACACCCTTGCAGGAGCGCGCCGTGCGCGACCGCCATGCGTCCGGTCGCGCACAGGTACTCACCTACAGCCCATCCGCCCGGATCAGCGCGCCATGTACACGCCCTCCGCCTTCCGCGAAACGCGCCTGCCCGAACTGCACGCGGCGATCGATGCGCATGCCTTCGCCAGCCTGATCAGCACCACCGCCGGCGGCCTCCAGGTCAGCCACATCCCGCTGCTGCTGGCGTCGGAAGAGGGCACGTACGGCACCCTCTACGGCCACGTCGCCCGCGCCAACGCCCACGCGCTTTGCAACGGCACGACGTCGCTGGCGATCTTCCTTGGACCGCACGCCTACATCTCTGCGGGCTGGTACCCCGGCAAGCAGAGCCACGGCAAGGAAGTGCCCACCTGGAACTACATCGCCGTGCACGCCCATGGCACCCTGGAAACATTCGAAGACCCGGCCGCTTTGCGCGAACTCCTGCGCAAACTCACCGATCGCCACGAACGTCCCATGCCCAGGCCCTGGCGCCTGGACGACGCCCCGGCCGAATACATCGACCGCAACCTCAAAGCCATCACCGGCCTGCGCCTGCCGATCGGGCGCATCGAAGGCAAATGGAAACTGAGCCAGAACCGCACCGACGCCGACCGCGACGGCGTACTGGCCGGGCTGGACAGTCTGCAGGATGAGGACAGCCGCCGGATGGCCGAGGCAATCCGCACGGTCACCGCCCGACCGAAGGATGCGCGCTGATCCATCACGGCGCAGCCCGCAGAAGCTGCACCTGCGCCAGACACTTTCGGCCACGAGCATCTCCACCGCCGCCACCCAGCGGCGCCCGGCAGCGGCTAATCCGCCTTCAACGACGCTTGCAAGGCCGTGGCCAGTGCGGCATCACCGCTGACCAGATCCTGCCAACGCAACTCCACGCCGCGACGGCGGCCTTTCCGGGTCAACTTCAATCCCTCCGCATCGATGGTCAGCGTGTAGGGGACGGCGTCGACCTCGATCTCCCGCTTGAGTGGTTTGTCCAGCGGAGTCATGGGTTCTCCTCTGCCGCCTGGTTTTCATCTGCGACGCGCGAGCTTCGTTTCGTGCCGCATGAGAACGGCGTGAAAGCTCCGTGAGGCACGGTGCGCGCCCGCAAATCCTCCCGGTTCCGCCGCCGGCCGATCATGAACACAATCGCTTTTTTTTGGCCCATCGCGGGAATAGAGTGTGCGCGATTCGACGGGCAACGCGGGGAACGCACGATGCCGGTCATGCTCGGTCAATCCAGTGCGCTGATGGCGGTGCGCGCGCAATTGCAGCGATATGCCGGCTGCGATGTCCAAGTGCTGATCGAAGGGGAGACCGGCACCGGCAAGGAGCTGGCTGCCCGCGAGATCCACTATGCAAGCCGCCGGCGCGACCGCCCGTTCGTGCCCGTCAATTGCGGTGCGATCCCCGATGGCCTGGTCGAAAACGAATTGTTCGGCCACGAGCGTGGCGCCTATACCGACGCGAGGTGTGCACAGATCGGCCTCGTCGATCGCGCGCGCGGCGGCACCCTTTTCCTGGATGAGGTGGACGCGCTGTCCAGCAAGGCGCAGGTGATCCTGCTTCGCTTCCTGGAGGACAACGAATACCGCCCCGTCGGAGGTGGTGCGACACGTCTTGCCGACGTGCGCATCATCGCCGCCACCAACAGCCCGCTGGAGCAGCAGGTGACAGCGGGGCTTTTCCGGCGCGACCTGCACTACCGGCTCAACGCGCTTGCGGTGCGGCTGCCGCCGCTGCGCGAACGTTCCGGCGACGTGCTGTTGCTGGCCGAGCATTTCCTCGGCATCGCAGCCGAACGCGTGGACGGTCCGGTCAAGCGCTGGAGCGGCGTCGCGCTGCAAGCGCTGGTCGCGCACGCATGGCCGGGCAACGTGCGTGAACTCGAGCATGTGGTGCTGCGCGCCTACATGCGCGCGGATGATGTGGTCATCGGCCTGGCTGACCTCGCCGCGGCCGAGTCGGCCTTTGCCGCCATCGACGGCGCCCTGGCCCCCAGCCCGGGACACGACGAGGCCGGTTTCAGCGTGGCGAAGAGCCACGCCATTCGCGTCTTCGAGCACAGCTATCTGTTGCAGCTGATGCACCGGGCCGGCGGCAACGTCAGCATCGCCGCGCGTCTGTCCGGTACCGAACGCCGCCAGTTGGGCAAGCTGCTCAAGAAGCACGGCATCGAAACCAAGCAGTTCCGTTGCCAGTAGCGGCTCGCCGGCGCGCCCTCCGTCCGGGTTGAAGTCGACCCGCGCCGCGGGCGAACCCGGGTCACCGTTGCCCCGGCATCCTCCGTAGCCCTCCCCGAAACCGCACCGCGCGGGTGTTTTCCAACGCCGGCGATGGCATGGGTGTTGCCTCGCTCCTGCGCAGGCGCGGAGGTGCCGCGTGACCGATCGGCTATCTGATGACGAGGCAAGCCGACGCGAGGTCGAGTCGGCGGTGCTTGCGTACCTGCACCAACACCCCGAAGCGGCGGACACGCTGGACGGCATCGTGCTGTGGTGGTTGCCGCGGCAGCGCTACGAAACGTCGCGTGCGCGTATCGGGCGCGTGCTGGATGACCTGGTCGCACGGGGGCAACTGCGGTGCGACCGATTGCCTGGGGGCGCCGTTCTTTACGGACTGCGCCGGGGCGCCGAACCGCCTTTGCACTGACCGCCACGATCGAGGAATACAGACATGCCTTCCACCCTCACTTATCCGGGCGTCTATATCGAAGAGATCTCCAGCGGCGTGCATACCATCGCCGGCGTGGCGACCTCGATCGCGGCCTTCGCCGGCTGGGCACCCTTCGGCCCGGCGGACCGGGCCGGGCTGGTGCTGGGATTCGCGGATTTCGCGCGCAAGTACGGCGGCCTCGACAGCCGCAGCGTGCTGGGCCACGCCGTGAACCAGTTCTTCGCCAACGGCGGGCAACGCGCCTATATCGTGCGGCTGGCCGATGGCGAGGCCGACCTGGCTACGGTCACGCTCGACGGGAAACTGGTGGTGACTGCCAGCAATCCCGGCCAGTGGGCCAACGACTGCGCGATCGTCATCAAGAAGTCCACCTTCGATGCGACCCGGTTCCGGCTGACGGTCGTCAACTGGAAAGTCGATCCGGCAGGCAAGGTGATGGAGTCGTTCGACAACCTGTCGATGGACCCTGCCGACGCGCGCTACGTCGTCAGCGTGCTGGCCAGCCAGTCCAGCTACGTGACCGCCGCGCTCCAGGGCACCCCCGCCACGCCGCCGGCGGACACCTTCCCCGGGGCACCCGGCAACATTCCCGATACGGCCAAGCTCGGCGGGGGCGGTGACGGCGCCGTTCTTGAGCCAAACAAGGCGCCTTTCGAGACCGCGTTGTTGCCGGTGTCGGGCACGGGAGGCCTGTACAACCTCGACCGCATCGACCTGTTCAACCTGCTCTGCGTGCCCGGACAGACCAACCCCGGCACGATCGCCAGCCTGCAGAAATTCTGTCGTGACCGGCGCGCCTTCCTGATCGCCGACAGCGCAGAAACGGCTTCGCTCGATACGCTCGAAGACGGTCCCGGCGACATCACCGCCGCCGACGCGATCAACGCGGCGTTCTACTTCCCCTGGGTGATCGCCGCCGACCCGCTGCAGCAGAATCGTCCCCGCGCGTTCCCGCCCTGCGGCTTCGTGGCGGGGATCTACGCCCGCACCGACGCCACCCGTGGCGTATGGAAGGCGCCGGCCGGAAGCGAGGCCAGCCTCAGCGGCGCACTCGGCGTCAGCACCACGCTGACCAACGACGAAAACGGCGTGCTCAACCCGCTGGCGATCAACTGCATCCGCCACTTCCCCGTGTACGGCACGGTGGTGTGGGGCGCGCGCACCTTGCAAGGCAATGACGAGCGCGGGTCGGAATGGAAGTACATCCCGGTACGGCGCACCGCGCTGTTCATCGAGGAGAGCCTGTACCGCGGCACGCAATGGGTGGTGTTCGAGCCGAACGATGAGCCGCTGTGGTCGCAGATCCGCCTCAACGTGGGCGCGTTCATGCAGGACCTGTTCCGCCAGGGCGCGTTCCAGGGCAGCACCCCGCAGGAGGCGTACTTCGTCAAGTGCGACAAGGAAACCACCACGCAGAACGACATCAACCTGGGCGTGGTGAACATCGTGGTCGGCTTCGCGCCGCTCAAACCCGCCGAGTTCGTGGTCATCCAGCTGCAGCAGATGGCCGGCCAGCTCCAGACCTGAGGAAAAAGTCATGGCTGAGTTCAGCGTCAATGCGCAGCGCTTCGATCCGTACAAGAACTTCAAGTTCCGGGTGAAGTGGGACGGGCGCTACGTGGCCGGGGTCAGCAAGGTTTCCGGCCTCAAGCGCACCACCGAGGTGGTCAAGCACCGCGAGGGCGGCGATCCCAGCAGCAGCCGCAAGTCGCCGGGCCGCAGCGAGTACGAGGCGATCACCATCGAGCGTGGCGTCACCCATGACCTGGAGTTCGAGCGCTGGGCGAACAAGGTGTGGAACTTCGGCGCCGGCCTGGGCGCGGAGGTGTCGCTGAAGGACTTCCGCAAGAACCTCATCCTGGAGGTCTACAACGAGGCCGGCCAGCTCGCCATCGCCTACAAGCTCTATCGCTGCTGGGTGTCCGAATACCAGGCGCTGCCGGACCTGGACGCCAACGCCAACGCGGTGGCGATCCAGCACATCAAGCTCGAGAACGAGGGCTGGGAGCGCGACGTCGGCGTGGTCGAGCCAACCGAACCCAGCTTTGCCGTGCCGCCCGGCTAGCGATCATGCGCACGCCCACACCCGCGCAACTGCTGCACGTCTGGGAGCGCGGTGGCGATGCGCCCGCGGCCGCCTGCTGCCTGGCATTGCTGGCTGTCAGTTGTGATGACTGCACGGATGACTCGCTCGCGCACCTGCCACTGGGCCGGCGCGATGCGCTGTTGCTGGAACTGCGCGAGCGCCTGTTCGGTGCGCAGGTCTGCGGCGTGGCGATCTGCCCGGCCTGCGCGACCACGGTGGAAGCGAATTTCCGCTGCGGCGACCTGCTGACCGTCCAGCCGATCCTCCCCGAAGCGGTGCTCGAACACTTCTCGCCGGCGCACGGCCTGCGGGTGCGTTTCCGCCTGCCCGACAGCAACGACCTGATCGCGTTGCAGGCCTGCGGCGATGCCGGCGCGGCGCGGCGGATGCTGCTCGACCGCTGCGTCATCGCGGTGCAGAGCAGGCGAGGGCAATCGCATGGCTTGCCGGCCGATCTGCAGGCGGAAATCGGGGCGGCCATGGCGGCCGCCGATCCGCAGGCCGATCTGCAGCTCGCGCTGGCCTGCCCGCAGTGCGCGCATCGCTGGCAGCCGGTGTTCGATATCGCCCGTTTCCTATGGCAGGAACTGCATGCCTGGGCGCTGCGCACGCTGCGCGACGTCGACACGCTGGCGCACGCCTATCACTGGGCCGAGGCCGACATCCTGGCGTTGAGCCCGCGCCGCCGACAGGCGTATCTGGAGTTGTGCCAGCCATGACCGACTTCCTCGACCGGCTGGCCACCCGCGCGCTCGGCGGCGAAGGACTGCTGCTGCCGCGGTTGCCGTCGTTGTTCGAGCCGCAGGGCGTGGCGGTCATGCCGCCCATGGGCGAGATGCACGGGGAGCCGGGGCGGCGCGACGTGGTTTCGGCAGGTATCGAGGCCGCCCCGGTCGCCCACGAACGCAGATCGGCGCCTTCCCATCCGGTGTCCGGGAGCGCCATCGCGGCCGCGCCCATACCCGCAGTGGGGGCTCCGGCGCTGGAACCGTCGCCTCGACCGACTTCCATCGAACCACCGGCGGCAACCGTTGCCGTCATTGAGCGACGCCCTTACCGGGCCGAGGAGCAGCCGAAGGAACCCACGCCACACCGGAATGCTGCCGCAGCGCCGCCGCAGGCACGCGCTCGCGAAGCGCACGCCGTTTCCGTCGACCCCATTGCCCCACCGCGACCGCAGCCGCGGCGAGGCAGCTTGCTTCCGCCCACATCGCCGGTCTTCGCCGCGCCGCGTGCCGGAGCGCCGGTGCAACCACGCGGCTCCCGTTTCGACGCCGCGCGTTCGCGCCCGGAGCTGGCTGACAGCGGGCGCGGCGGTGCAAGCGAGCCGGTCATCCACGTCAGCATCGGCCGGCTGGAAGTACGCGCCTTGCCCGCTGCGCCCGCATCCCGGCCCCGCCGCGACGAGCCGCGACCGGGCAGCCTCGACGACTACCTGCGCCAGCGTGGCAAGGCCTCGCCATGAGCAGCGTGCTGGCCATCGCCGCGACCACCCGCACGCTGCGCAACCTGCTGCTGGCGCAGATGCCGATGCTGGACGCGGACCTCGGCGACCTGGAAGTCACGCTGCAGCCACCGGACACGGCGCGCAAGGGCATCAGCAAGGCGCAGCTCAACCTGTTCCTTTACCAGGTGGTCCACAACGCCGCGTGGCGCAACCTCGACATGCCCGGGCAGGTGCGTCCCGGCGAAAGCGCGCCGCCGGCGCTGCCGCTGACCCTGCATTACCTGCTCACTGCCTGGGGCCGGGGCGAGAACGACAACGATGCGACCAGCCATCGCGTGCTTGCCGCAGCCATGAGCACGTTGCACGACCGCCCCGTGCTGGACGGCAACGACATCCGCAATGCGCTGCCTGACAACGACCTGGCCGACCAGGTCGAGCGCGTGCGCATCACGCCGCTGCCGCAGAGCATCGAGGAGCTGTCCAAGCTATGGACCGCCTTCCAGACCAACTATCGCGTGTCGTCGGCGTACGAGGCCACCGTGGTGCTGATCGACAGCCACGCCACGGCGCGTGCGCCGCTGCCGGTGCTCAAGCGTGGGCCGCAGGACCAGGGCGTCACCGCGATCGCTTCGGCCGCGCCCGTGCTGGAAACGCTCGCCTACCCGCGACCGCAGGTGGCGGCGCGGCTGGGCGAGGCCATCGTGCTGGGCGGCCGCCAGCTCACCACAGACCATGCGACCGCCCGCTTCAGCAGCCTGCGGCTGGATGCGCCGGTCGATGTCGCACCGCTCGCGGGCGAGGCCGCCGGAAGCTTGCGCGTGCCATTGGCCAACGATGCCGATGCCGCGGCGCGCTGGGCTCCGGGCATCTACACGGTCGCGCTGCTCGTGCAACCGACCGGACTGCCCGCACTGCTCAGCAACGAGCTGCCGCTGGTGCTGGCGCCGACCATCACGGTCAGCCCGCTCGCCGCGCCCGCGGGCGACCTCGCGCTGACCCTGACCTGCCTGCCGCGCATCCGCGACGGCCAGCGCGTGCTGTTGCTGTTCGGCGATCGCGCCGTCGCGCCGCAGGCCATCAGCAATCCGGCCGACCTGCACCAGCCGACCGCACTGACCTTCCAGGTGCCCGCGGTCGGCGCCGGACGCTACACGGTGCGCTTGCGCGTGGACGGCGCCGACAGCATCCCGGTCGATTTCAGCGGTGCCGTGCCGGCCTTCGCGGCCAGCCAGCAGGTGGTGGTGTCATGAGCGACTACGCGCAATGGCTGAGCGCCAACGACCAGTATCTCGCCGATGCGCTGGCGGATATCCGCGCACGGCTGCAACACGCCGCCGAACGGCAGGGCGAGCTGGTCGCGACGAGCGCCGCGCCGGACACGCCCGTGCGGCTGCCGGCTGCCGCCGCCGAACCGGTGGCACGCATGCCCGCGATCGTGCCCGTCGCGCCGAAGCACGCTTCCTGGTTGTCGCGCATGTTCGGTCATCGGTCGCCGGCGACCGCGCCGCCACCCCAGCCGTCCGCCGGTGCGGCGGAACCACCGGTCAAGGACGACGTGGCGCCGCAGGCGGCGACGCCAGGCGCCGAGGGTGCGCATACGCCGGCCTTGATGCTGCTCGCCCAGCGCCTCGGCCTGAGCCCGTTCGAGCGCGACCTGCTCCTGCTGTGCGTCGGCATGGAACTGGACACGCGGTTGCCCGCGTTGTGCGCGCAGGCCCAACGCGATCCGACCAAACCCTGGCCGACCTTCGCGCTGGCCTTCGCGGTGCTCGACCAACCGAGCTGGGATGCGCTCTCGCCGGAGCGGCCGCTGCGCTATTGGCGCCTGATCGACATCCACCAGCCCGGCCCGCAGCCACTGATCGGCGCCGCACTGAGCGCCGACGAGCGCGTGGTCAACTTCGTCAAGGGCATGAATTACCTAGACGACCGCCTGACGCCGTTGCTCACCGCCCTGGTGTCCTGGCCGCTACCGCCGTCACAGCAGGCCGTAGTCGAGGGCGTCGTCGACGAACTGCGAAAGCCCCTGACGGGCGCGCCATTGCCCGCGGTGCAACTGTTGGGCAGCGACAGCGCCAGCAAGCAGGCCATCGCCCAGGCCATCGCCGCCGCATTCGGCGCGCAGGCGTATCGCTTGCCCGCCGATCTGCTGCCGGCGGCCATTGCCGAACAGGAGACGCTGATCCGGCTCTGGCAGCGCGAAAGCCAACTGCTGCCCCTTGCGCTCTACGTCGACGCAGCCGACACCGGGCGAGGCGATGCATCGACCACGCAGATCCAGCGCGCGCTCGGGCGCCTGGGCGGGCTGGTCTTCATCGACACCCGCGAGCCATGGCCCGCCACCGCCAACCTGCTCAGCGTGGACGTCGCCAAACCCACGGCGGTCGAGCAGCGCACGCTCTGGCAGCAGGCCCTGGGCGAGGCAGCCGGCGATCTCCCGCAGCATCTGGCCGGCCATTTCGACTTCGGTCCCGGCAAGATCGAACAGGTCGCGCATGCCGCCCGCACCACGGTGGAGAGCGGCCCGGGCGCGATGGCCCACGCGCTGTGGCACGGCGCGCTGTCCCGCACGCGGCCAGCGCTGGACCAGCTCGCGCAGCGGATCGAACCGAAGGCCGGCTGGGACGACCTGAAACTGCCCGGCAACGAACGCGCCCTGCTGCGCCAGATCGCCGACCAGGTCGCCCTGCGCAGCACCGTCTACGACGACTGGGGTTTCCGCGAGCGCATGAACCGCGGTCTGTCGATCAGCGCGCTGTTCACCGGCGAGAGCGGAACAGGCAAGACCATGGCGGCCGAGGTGATAGCGCGGGAACTCGGGCTCTCGCTCTATCGCATCGACCTGTCGGCGGTGGTCAGCAAGTACATCGGCGAGACCGAAAAAAACCTGCGCAAGCTTTTCGACGCGGCAGAGGAGGGCGGTTCGATCCTGTTCTTCGATGAGGCCGACGCCCTGTTCGGCCGCCGCAGCGAGGTCAAGGACAGCCACGACCGCTACGCCAACATCGAAGTGAACTATCTGCTGCAGCGGCTCGAATCCTTCCGCGGCCTGGCCATCCTGGCCACCAACATGAAAGGCGCGCTGGACAGCGCCTTCCTCCGCCGCATCCGCTTCGTGGTCAATTTCCCGTTCCCCGGCATGGCCGAGCGCGAGGCGATCTGGGCCTCGGTGTTCCCGGCGCAGGCCGCCACCTCGGCGCTGGACGTCGCACGCCTGGCGCGGCTCGCGCTCACCGGCGGCAGCATCCAGGGCATTGCCTTGAACGCGGCATTCATGGCCGCCAGCGCCGGTGTCCAGATCACCATGCCGATCGTGCTGGAAGCCGCCCGCGCCGAATTCCGCAAGCTGGACAAGCCGGTCAACGAAGCCGACTTCCGCTGGCTGGAAAGCGCCGGAGGCCGGCCATGAACACCCGGTTGCACATCGAGCGGCTGGTACTGGACGAGTCACTCGTGGCTGGCGAGCGCCCGGCCGCCGTGAGCGAGGCGATCACGCAGGAGCTGTCCCGACGGCTGGCCCTTCCTGGCACTGCGCAGGCGTTGCTCGGCCTTGGCAACGCGGCCTCGCGGCGACCGATCGCGCTGCCGCCGCCGTCGCATCCGGGTGATCGCCTGGGCCGGCGCATCGCCGACGCCGTCCATCAGTCGCTTGTGCCGGCCGGCCCTGGCGATGCCGGAGGACGGCGGCCATGAAAACGGCTTTCAAGCCAGTCGCCGAAAGTCCCCCGACGCGCAGCGGCATGACCCTGCAGCGCAAGTGCGCATGCGGTGCCCACCGTCCAGGCGGCGGGGCGTGCCCCGAGTGCAGCAGGAAGCGCCAGCTTGCTCAGCGCAAAACCTCCAGTCAGGACGGCGGGGGCGACGCGCCCGCGAGCGTGCACGACATCATCGGCTCGCCCGGACAACCTCTCGGCAGCTCGGCGCGCGCATTCATGGAACCCCGCTTCGGGCACGACCTGAGCCAGGTACGCGTCAACCATCCGGCACCCAACGCGACGTCGGCGCTCACGGTGGGTTCGGCGCACGATCCGCTCGAGCGCGAGGCCGATGCCGTGGCCGGCCGCGTCGTCGGGATGTCATCGCCGGATCGCGCAACACGCCTCGACTTTTCCGGGGTGCGCATCCACACCGACCAGGCGGCGGCGGCATCGGCCCGGGAGCTGCATGCCCGCGCCTACACGGTCGGCAATCACATCGCCTTCGACAGCCAGGCCTATGCGCCCGACACCCGGGACGGACGGTTGCTGCTGGCCCACGAACTCGCCCATACCGTGCAGCAGGCGCAGACCGGCGTGGCGCTGCAGCGTTTCGTTCCCTGCACACGCGCCCGGCTGTCCACCGAGGACTGTCCGAAACGGGATCCGGACGAGGACCGCACCACGCGCGCCCAGCCGATGATCCTCGAATACGTCACCGCGCCCGAGGCGGGCTTCCTGGTGGCGAACTTCGATATCGACAAGGCCACGGTCAAGAGCGATCTCAAGCGCCATCCGCTATGGCCCACGCTGGTCAAGTCGATTTCCGAGCCCAAGAGCCAATGGGAAATCATCGGCCTGTCCGATTGCCACGGCGACGAGCCGCTCAACACCGGCTTGCGCAAGCAGCGCGCCGATGCCGTGCGTGCGTTCCTGCCGGCCAGCCTAGCACCGGGCATCACCGCCACCTCGGGCGCGGCGCTCAATGACTGCATGACCGACAACGGCAACGCGGTCGCCCGGCAATGGAACCGTGCCGCCCTGATCACGCCGGTCAGCCGAGAGGTACAGTTCGAGGAGGACGATCCCATCCAGGGCAAGCGGCCGGTGCCCAAGCCGATCGACCCGGACGTGGTCGATTGCAGCGACGCGCAGAAGAAGGCCGTCGCGCAAGCACAGCCCATCGCCAAGGACATGCTGCAGGTGGCGCTGTTCCGCCTTCGCGACCAGAGCGACCAGGAGATCAAGTCGCTGCTGCGCGCGTACTTCGGCGACGACAGCAAGACCACCTTCGAGCACGTCCACGATGGCCTCCTGGCCACGCTGATGGGCCTGTCCTCGGACCTCACGGTCGAATGCGAGCGCAAGGGGTCCTGGTTCTACGACCACTTCTGCAAGGACGGGGACGTCGTCACGCAGGGATACACCAGGAACAGCCTGTTCGCCCTGCACATCCACCTTTGCGAAGCGGTGTTCACCCACCCTGACATCGATATCGCCGAAACCATCATTCACGAATCCAGCCATCTCTACGACGGCACGGCCGACAAGGGCTATTGCTGGCAGGGCGGCGGTGGCGCCTGCGCAACGATGGGACCTGCCAACGCCTACAACAATGCCGATTCCTACTCCAACTTCGCCAAAGAGGCGTGGCTGCGCAAATAGACGGTTATCGCGATGTCCTGCCTACCCGACAAGAGACAGTGCTTCAGCGCGGCATCGCCCGTCCCGGGACGACGTGCCAAGGGAGCCGTGCGCCGCACCGATCCCGGGATCAGGATCCATCCCAAGGTGCATCGCGCGGCTCGCACCCGCGCAGCGCCGGGAATCCAGCCATGAACGATGCACTGCGCAAGGGCGATCACGGCCCGCCGGTTCGCCAGCTGCAACAGCGGCTCGCGCAGCGCGGCTACGCGGTGGCCGACAGCGGCAGCTTCGATGCGGCGACCTGGCGCGCCGTGCGCGCCTTCCAGGCGCAGAACCTCGACCAGCACGGCCAGCCGCTGGTGGTCGATGGCGCGGTCGGGCCGTTGACGCAGTGGAGCCTCGAGCATCCGAAGCCGTTGATCGACACGCCCTCGGCCGTCGACTACACGGCCATGCCCGCGGACGGCGGCAGCGCCCGTGGCCGCGCCGCGCTGGCGGCGGCCATCGGCGAACTGAAGTCGGGCGCCTGCGAATCCGGCGGCAACAACTGCGGCGCCTTCATCCGCAAATACCTGGCGCCGGCGGGCGTGGCGGAAGGCAATTCGTGGTGCGCCTCGTTCGTGAGCTGGTGTTTCCTGCAAGCCGCCGGCGGCGACACGGCGGCGATGCCGTTCGCCTACGTACCGGGCGCACGCGCGATGCTCGCGGAATTCAAGGCGCAGGACTGGGCGCGTGCGCCCGGCAGCGGCTACCCGCCGCAATCGGGCGACATCGTGGTGTGGTGGCGGGTGAACCTGCGGGGCTGGCTTGGCCACGTCGGACTGGTCCACTCGGTGCGCGACGGCATGCTCTACACCATCGAGGGCAACCGCAGCCCGCGTGTGCAGGGCTTCTCGTATGTGCTCAGCCGCATGGACCGGTTGCTCGGCTTCGGACACGTGCCATGAATGCATTGGCGCCACGCCGGCTTTCCTTGCCGCACGTTCCCGCGCCGATCGTCGGCCTGAAGCGATCGTGCGGCTGCGGCCCGCATGGCCGCGGCTGCCCGGGGTGCCGGGCGAATCGGCAGCGCTCGCGTGCCATCGCGCCCTACGCTGGCGACCATCAATCCGTGCAGGCGCACGCACCGGCGGGCAGCGATCCCCGATCGCCACTCGCCCAGGACTTCACGCGCATGACGCTGCGCGCGTCACGCGAAACCCTGGACGGTACCGCCGATGACGAAGGCATGGAGTCGGTCGATGCGCCGGGACCCGGCACCGATCGCGGTACGCAGCCAACGCCGACCGTGCGACCGGCCAGCACCCTGGTCGACACCACCACCAGCTACACCCAGGCGGCGCTGCAGGCCGGCTACCTCTCGGGCCTGGGAATCATCGCGCGCATGCAGGTCCTGCCCGACAGCACGACCTGGGACGGCAAGGAGGTCGTCGAGTCGTTGCAGCAGACCTCCTCGACCTGTCCGGACACGCTCACCCAGCCGGGCCCCTGCAACGGGCATTCGCATTTCCCGATCGGCAGTGCGATGCGCGGCCGCGGCGTTCGGCCGGAACAGCCGGCGATGCGCAACCGCTTCTACGACATCCATACCTCGCAGTCGCAGAGCCTGAGCTTCCTGCACGATGCCGCGCGCAATCCCAAGGGCATCGACGCCTGTGAATCGGTGTGCCGGCAGGAGTACGCCTATGACGGCGTGGTGATTGGAACGCACAGCATCCGGCGGCAGTTCCGCAAGGGCAAAGTCGATGGGCACGACGTCACCATCGTCGACGTGACCAAGTCCGATCTCGCTCCCGCGACGAGCGGCGGAAGCGGGCAGCCGCCTTCGGGCGGGCAGGGCGACGCAGGCGCTCCGCCACGGCCCGACGGAGGTGGCCCATGAGCGGGTTCCCCGGCTCACCGCGCATCCTCAAGGGCGGCATCGTGCTGATCGACCCCGACAGCTCGGCGGTGCTGCGCGTGATCGCACTGCAGTACAACCCCGACTCGCTCACCCGCTCGCTGCAGGTGCAGCCCGTGGGCGCCGACGGTGGTGACCGCTCCGAGCTGCTGCGGCTGAAGGGGCCGCCCGTGGAAACGCTGAAGCTGGAAGCGGACATCGACGCGACCGATCAACTCGAGTCGCCGGACCAGAACGCCGGCACCGCCCAGTCCGGCCTGTTCGCCCAGCTCGCTGCGCTGGAAACGATGGTCTACCCGACCAGTGCACAGCTGCACGCCAACGACGCGCTGGCGCGGATCGGCACGCTGGAGATCGTGCCGATGGAAACACCGCTGGCGCTGTTCGTGTGGAGCGCCACGCGCATCCTGCCGGTGCGCATCACCGAGTTCAGCATTACCGAGGAGGCCTTCGACACGGCGCTGCACCCGATCCGCGCCAAGGTGAGCCTGGGGCTGCGCGTGCTGTCGGTGAACGACGTGCCCACCGGCCACAAGGCGGCCGCCCTGTTCATGAACTACCTGCAGCAGAAGGAGCGCCTGGCCGGCACCGCGGCCAGCCAGCCGCTGTCCGCACTGGGGGTTGTCGGAGTGCCGTGATGAACACGATCTTCCCGCCCACCAGCCGCTACGCTTTGACGCCGACCGCCACCTGGACGCGCGCCGACGGCACGCCGGTGCTCTACCTCACGCGGCGCTTCGTACCGGCGCCCGAGAACTACGCCACGCTGCAATGGCACCGGGTACTGCAGAACGAACGGCTGGACACCATCGCCGCGCAATACCTGGGCGATCCGGAACAGTTCTGGCGCCTGTGCGATGCCAACCGGGCGCTGCGTCCGCAAGAACTGACCGGCACGATCGGACGGGCGTTGCGCATCACCTTGCCCGAAGGCATCCCGGGGGTGCCGCATGCTTAAGGGCGTGCACCTGACGTTGCTGGTCGGCCCGGTGGTGCCGGTGCCGGTGCCGCAGATCGTGCTCGACGCGCTGACCCAGGTCGAGGTGGTCGCGCCGGACGAAGCGGCCGGCGCGTTCACCCTGCAATTTTCCCTGAGCGTGCGCTCGCCGCTGCACACGCTGTTCCTGCTGAGCGGCGGCGGTGTGGTGCCGCTGTTGCGGGTGATCCTGGTAGTCACCTTGAACGGCATGCCACAGGTGCTGATCGACGGCGTGGTGACCCGCACCCAGATCGTGCCGGGCGCCGATCAGCGCCACGCGACGCTGCAGGTCACCGGCGATGACCTGACCACGGTGATGCAGAAACTGGAATTCTCCGGTCTCCAGGGCATGCCGTATCCGGCGATGCCGGCCGAGGCGATCGTGCTGGCGATCCTGGCCAAGTACGCCTTCCTGGGCATCGTGCCGATGATCGTGCCGAGCGTGGCGATCGACGTGCCGATCCCGACCCATCGCATACCGACCCAGCAGGGCAACGACCTGGACTACGTGCGTCTGCTGGCGCAGCGCGTGGGCTACGTTTTCTACCTGGACCCCGGCCCGGCACCTGGCATGAGCGTGGCCTACTGGGGGCCGAAGGTGAAGATCGGCATCCCGCAGCCGGCGTTGAACGCGGACATGGACGCGGCCGGCAACGTGGAAAGCCTCAATTTCACCTACGACGGAAACGCGCGCAGCCTGCCGGTGGTCTACATCCAGAACGAGCAGACCAAGGTTCCGCTGCCGCTGCCGATCCCCGACGTCGGCCCGCTCAATCCGCCGCTGGGCCTGCTCGATCCGCCACCCCAAAAGTTCAATCCGCTTGCCGAGACCGCGAAGTACTCGCCGTTGCGGGCGATGCTGCTGGGCATGGCCGAGGCGGCGAGGTCCGCCGATACCGTGACCGGCACCGGCACGCTCGATGTCACCCGCTACGGTCGCGTGCTCAGGTCGCGGCAGCTGGTAGGTGTGCGCGGCGTCGGCCCCGCGTTCGATGGCCTGCACTACGTCAGCGAGGTGCGCCACACGATCAAGCGCGGCGAGTACAAGCAGAGCTTCAGCCTGTCGCGCAAGGGATTGCTCTCGACGCTGCCGGTGGTGCCGGCATGAAAACCTACTTCGGCAAATACCGCGGTACGGTGCTCCAGAACGTGGATCCGGAACAGCGCGGCCGCATCCAGGCGATGGTGCCGGACGTGGCCGGCCTGCTTCCCTCGAGCTGGGCGATGCCCTGCGTGCCGATCGCCGGCAAGCAGAGCGGCAGCTGGGTGGTGCCCCAGATCGGCGCCGGGGTGTGGATCGAGTTCGAGCAGGGCGATCCGGATTACCCCATCTGGACCGGCGGCTTCTGGGGGCTCGCCGCCGAAGTGCCGGCGCTGGCGCTGGCCGGCAACCCGGCCAGCCCGAGCATCGTGTTGCAGAGCGGACTGCAGAACGCACTGGTGATCAGCGACGTGCCCGGACCCACCGGCGGCATCCTGCTCAAGAGCACGACCGGGGCGATGATCCTGGTCAACGACATCGGCATCACCATCTCCAACGGCAAGGGCGCAACCATCGTGCTCGCCGGGCCGACGGTGACCATCAACAACGGCGCGCTGGTCGTGACGTAGGGAGATGCACGATGCCCGGCTTCGTCCTCCATGTCGGCGCCAGCGTGCTCTGTTCGCACGCCGGGCAGGCGCAGCCGACGACGCCGAACCCGCGCGTGATGGTCAGCGGCCAGCCGACGGTGACGATCGCCGCGCCGTGGTTGATCGTCGGCTGCGCGCTGCCGCCACCACCGGGTGCGAACGGACCCTGCGTGAGCGCGCAGTTCGTCACCGCGGCCACCCGGGTCACCTCCAACGGGCAGCCGTTGCTGTTGTTCGATAGCCAGGCGATCTGCGTGCCCACCGGCACGCCGTTGCTCGTGGTCGCCAGCCAGATGCGCGCCACCGCGATGTGAGGCGAGGTCATGAACATCGACTATCCGTTCCAGTTCGACAACCGTGGCCGGAGCGCGGAAACAGGCGACGACGAGCATGTGCGCGACATGATCGAGCAACTGCTTTTCACCAGCCCGGGTGAGCGCGTGAACCGCCCGGACTTCGGCAGCGGCCTGCTGCAACTGGTGTTCGCACCGAACAGCCCGGAGCTGGCTGCCGCGTTGCAGTTCACCGTGCAGGCGGCGCTGCAGCGCTGGCTGGGCGATGTCATCGACGTCGGCACGCTGCAGGTGAGCACCGACGACGCCACCTTGCGCGTGGAGCTCAGCTACACCGTTCGCGCCAGCGGCGCGGCGCGCAGCGACAGTTTCGAGCGGAGCCTGCCATGAACACGCTCCCGTCCGCCCGCATCAGTTGCACGCTGCCGCCGTCCTGCAGCGTTCCCGCGCGGCGCGAACGGCTGCGCCTGTCAGGCACGTTGAACGGCATCGACTACATCGAAGCGGGCGAGGATGGCGTCACCCTCTGCGTGCATCTGTTCGGCGACATCCCCGGCGACATCGGGGTGGCCAACGTGCGGGTCAGCGGCGGCGACCGCATCACCGGCCTGCGCGTGCTGAGCGTACAGGAAGAGCACGAGCCGGACATGCACGACGATGCCTGCTTGCGCGTGCGGCTGGACCGCGAAGGCGACCACACGGTGTATTGCCTGTGCCTGGTCGATGCATCCTCCGGCAGCGACCCGTCGGACTGGCGCGCGTACCCTGGCTTCGACCCGCGGTATGCGTGCGCCTCGCTCCGCTTCAGGCTCGATTGCGCGAAAGACCTCGATTGCGCCACGCCGGCACCCTGCGTGCAGCCGCCGACGCCCGTGCCCGAGATCAACTACCTGGCCAAGGACTACGCCAGCTTCCGCCAGTTGTTCCTCGATCGCATGGCGCTGGACATGCCCGCCTGGCAGGAAAGCCACGTTCCGGACATCGGCATGGCGCTGGTCGAGGTGCTTGCCTACACCGCCGACTATCTGAGCTACTACCAGGACGCCGTCGCCACCGAGGCCTACCTCGCCACGGCGCGCCGGCGCATCTCGGTGCGGCGGCATGCGCGACTGGTCGATTACCGCATGCACGAGGGCTGCAACGCGCGCGCGCTGGTGACGTTGGGGCTGGCCGAAGGCGAAGTCGAGCTGCAACTGGATCAGCTGCTCCTGCTGGTGCCACCGCCGGGGCAGGGCAACGTCGCACCCGGCGCGATCGACGCGCGGCAGCTGGAGACGGCTCGCGGGCAAGGCGCGCTGGTGTTCGAACCCATGCCGCGCGACGGTGCCGCCACGCAGCTCGTGGTCGCGGCGCACAGCGCGATCCGCCTGCACACGTGGGGAGACGAACTGTGCTGCCTGCCGCGGGGCAGCATCCGCGCCACACTGGTCGATGCACCGCTCGATGCGAAGGCCGAGTCCGGTTCCGAGGCGTCGTCACCCGATGCATCCGGGCCCGGCGCCGATTCGCGGTCGTCCGATGGACGGCCGTCCGATGCGCGACCGGACTCCGCCGCCCACGCCCCGCCGCCCGACCCGCGCCACGCCGTTGCCGCTGCATCCGGGCAGCCGCAACGCGTACTCAAGCTCGCCGTCGATGACTTGGTGATCTTCGAGGAGGTGCTGGGCCCGGGGACCGGCAACCCGGCCGACGCCGATCCCACGCACCGGCACGCGGTGCGCCTGACCCAGGTGCAGCCCGACGTCGATCCGCTGGATGGCCGCCTGCTGCTGGAGGTCGCCTGGGACGCCTGCGACGCGCTGCCGTTCGACCTGTGCCTGTCGGTACGCAAGCCGGCGCCCGACTGCGCATGGCTGCACGATGTCAGCCTCGCGCGTGGCAACGTGCTGCTGGTCGACCACGGCGAACACGTGGCCGGGCAATGCCGTTGCGATCCTTTGTGCGCACCCTCCGCCAACGACGGCGACTATCCCGGACTGGCCGGCGAACTGGCCGCCATGCCCGATGCCTGCCAACGCTGCCAGGCGCTGGTCGAGGATTGCTGGCTGGTTCCCGGCACTGCGCAGTACGCGTGCTGCCGTTGCGAAGGGGCAGTGCAGGACACCACACGCGTGCCGGCCGACACCGGCCACGTGGTGCCTGGCGCACCGCTGACATGGGCCGAACCCTTGCCCCCGCAGGCGCCTGTCTGCCGCCTGTTCGAGCGCGACCCACGATCGGCGCTGCCGCAGCTGCGCGTCCATGGCGGCACGCTGGCCGGCGTGCTGGTGGGCGGCACGCCTTCGGCGCAGTGCCGCTGGGAAGCTCGGCACGACCTGCTGCAAAGCGGCCCGGACGATCGTCATTTCGTGGTCGAGATCGACGACGACGGCGCCGCGCACCTGCGCTTCGGCGATGGCGTGCTGGGGCGCCAGCCGCAGGCGGGCGAGTTCTTCCGCGCCGCCGTGCGCGTGGGCAACGGGCCGGCTGGCAATGTTGGCCGGGACAGCATCGTGTGGCTCGCGTTCAAGTCGGACGAGGCGCCGGCCGGCCTGCATCCGCGCAACCCGCTGCCGGCCAGCGGCGGCATGGCGGCGGAAAGCCTGGCCGAGGTGAAGCTGTATGCACCTGGCGCGTTCCGCGCCAACCCGTTGCGGGCCATCGTCGCCGACGACTACGCGATGTTCGCCCGACGCGCGCCGGAACTGCAGGGCGCCGCAGCCAGCCTGGACTGGAATGGCAGCTGGTACGAAGCCGATGTGGTGGTCGACCCGCGAGGCCGCGAGACCCTGCCCGATGGACTGGGCGCGCGCATCGCCGGCGAACTCGAGCGCTATCGGCGCATCGGCCACGACCTGGCCGTTCGCGCGGCCTGTTACGTGCCGCTTCGCGTAGATCTGTTCGTCTGCGTGCTGCCGGATTTCCTCGTCGCGCACGTCAAGGCGGAACTTGCCGACCGCTTCGGCGCGGGCTTGCGCCGCGATGGTGCGCCCGGCTTTTTCCATCCCGACCGATTGCAACTGGGAGCACCGGTTTTCGCCAGCGTGCTGATGGCCGAAGCGCAGGCGATCACCGGCGTGGCGCACGTGGAGCTCCGGACGCTGGCGCGCATGCAGGGTGGACGGTCGGGCGAGGTGCCCGCCGATGGCGTGCTTCACCTGGGCGGCCGCGAGATCGCCCAGCTGGACAACGACCCCGACCATCCGGACCGCGGAACCCTCGTCTTCACTCTTGGAGGTGGCCGATGAGTTGCTGCAGTGCCTGCGGTTCGCATGCCTGCGCCTGCGGTTGCGGCGCCGGCACCCGCACGCCGCGTTCCCTCTACAACCGCCCCGGCCTCGCCAGCCTCGCCTATCGCGTGGGCAGCTGGGCCGACTTCCACGCCACCATGCAGATGGACCTGAGCGACGGCGCGCGCCCGGCGTTGGCCAGACTGCGTACCCGCGAGCCGGACGATCCGGCGCTGGCGTTGCTGGACGCCTGGGCGATCGGCGCCGACGTGCTGAGCTTCTACCAGGAGCGCATCGCCAACGAGGGCTACCTGCGCACGGCCACCGAACGGCGCTCGGTGCTGGAGCTTGGCCGCCTGGTGGACTACCGCCTGCGTCCTGGCGTGGCCGCCAGCGTGTACCTCGCCTACACCATCGAGAAGGACTCGCCGTCGGTAACCATCCCGGCTGGCGCCCGCGCGCAGTCGATTCCCGCGCCCGGCGAGCAGATGCAGACCTTCGAGACCGCCGAGCCGCTGGAATCACGCTACGAATGGAACGCCATGCGTCCGCGCCTGACGCGGCCGCAAGAGATCTCGCTCGAAACCGTTGCCGACCTGTCCGAGCTGTGGATCGCCACACTCGCCAGCCAGCTCAAGCCCAACGACCTGCTGCTGTTCCTGTTCGGCGATCTTCCCGCCGGCGTGCCGGCCATCCGGCGGGTGCAGTCGCTGGAAGTGGAACAGGCCAGCGCGCGCAGCCGCGTGCTGCTGCAGCCGCTGGACAAGCTGGCGCATGCGGTCGTCACCGCGGCGCATGTCGCCGTCGCGACCATCGAGAGCGGCGCCTACGAGGGCGACGTGGCCACCCAGGCCACCGCGTTGCGCGACGAGCTGGTCGCCTACCGCAACCAGGCCCTGCTGGGCTTGCCCGAGAGCTGGTACACCGCCCACAAGCGGGAAGGGCCGCTGTCGGTGGCGCATCTCGATCCGGCCCTGCAACCGGTCGGCATGCGGTTCTGGGACGACCTTGCGCACGCCCAGGGCGACGATGCACCGGCACCCTCGCGGGGCGGCGGAAGTTTCAGGTCATTGATCGAAGCGCTGGCGCGGCAGCCCGCGCCACAGCCGGCAAGCAGCCTCCACCTGCACCGCTCGATCGCCGGCGCACTGGGGCCATCCAGCGACGCCCGCCCGCAGCTGCTGGTCAACCTTCGCACGCATCTGGCCGACAGCTTCTATCGCGCCTGGACCAGCGTGCCGCGCGGCATGCCGTCGCCTGCGCTCACTGGCGTCCATGCACTGCGCCTGGCCGCGCCGCTGTTCGGCTACAACGCGCCGCGCATTATGGGGCTGGGCCTCAACACCGACGACGCCACCAGGGACAGCGTGCCTTACATATCCCGTCCGGACGGCGACTGGGCCGCGCATGAGCAATCCGGGCACGTACAACTGGACAATGCCTACGAGGGCGTTCTGGCCGACAGCTACCTGGTGATCCAGTCCGCGGGCGAGGTGCCGCTGGTCGCGAAGGCGCGAAGCGTGCAGATCCATCCGCGCAGCGATTACGGCATCAGCGGCAAGACCACCGACATCGCGCTCTATCCCGCCGCCGGCGACGAGGACAGCTGGCCGGCACCATCGATGACGGCGGTGCGCAGCGTCCAGGTCCATGCGCAGAGCGAGCCGCTGCGGCTGGCGGAGCAGGTGATCGACGAGCCGGTTGGCAAGGTCGGCGCTGACGAAGCCGGCCCACGCAGCAGCGCGGACACGGCCACGCGGCTGACCCTCGATACCGCCGTGGACGGGCTCAAGCCAGGTCGCTGGATCCTCGTCGAAGGCCAGCGTACCGATGTCCCCGGCACCGACGCGGTCCGCGCCGCCGAGGCGGTGATGCTGACTGCGGTGGAGCAGGGCGTGGACACCCGGCTCCCTGGCGATACCGTGCACAGCACGCTGGTGTTCGCCAACCAGGGCTTGGCCTATCGCTATCGCCGCGACGGTGTCCTGGTGTACGCCAACGTGGTGCGTGCCACCCATGGCGAGACCCGCAACGAGGTGCTCGGCAGCGGCAATGGAGCGGCGGCGATGCAGGTATTCGCGCTGAAGCAGCCGCCCTTGACCTACGTCTCCGCGCCTACCGTCGATGGCGTGCAGAGCACGCTGGTGGTGCGCGTCAACGCGCTTCAGTGGCACGAGATCGACAATCTGGCCTTTGCCGACGCACGCGCGCGCAGTTTCGTTACCGCAACCGACGACGAGGGCAAGACCCGAGTGCAGTTCGGCGACGGCATCCACGGTGCGCGACTGCCCACCGGCATCGAGAATGTCGTGGCGAGCTATCGCAACGGCATCGGCCTGCCGGGCAATGTGCAAGCGCGACAGATCAGCCTGCTTGGCACCCGGCCGCTGGGCGTGAAGGAGGTCATCAACCCGTTGCACGCCTCCGGCGGTGCCGACGCGGAGACGCGCGACCAGGCACGCGGCAACGTGCCGCTGGCGGTGCGGGCGCTGGACCGGCTGGTCTCGGTACCGGACTACGCGGATTTCGCGCGCATGTTCGGCGGCGTGGGCAAGGCGGTCGCCACCCGGCTTGGCGCGCACGTGCTGGTGACCATCGCCGGCGCCGCCGACGCGCCCGTCGAAACCACCTCCGACCTCTACCGCAACCTGTTGCAGGCGTTGCAGCGCTACGGCGACCCGTCGTTGCCGGTAAGCCTCGCAGTGCGCGAGCGCTTGGCGCTGACCATGAGCGCGCGGGTCGGGCTGGCGGCGGACTACGCCTGGGTGGACGTGGAGCCGCAACTGCGTGGCGCGTTGCTAGACCGCTTCGGCTTCGAACGGCGCGCGCTCGCCCAGGATGCGTACCTGAGCGAAGTGGTGGGGTGCCTGCAGGCCATTTCCGGCGTCGCCTGGATCGACGTGGATGCCTTCGACAGCCTGAGCGCCGCCGCACTCGAAGCGGCGTTCGAACAGGATGAAGACAAATCGGCGCCCGACGCGCCGCGGCTGATGCAACGCATCCAGGCCTTGCCTGCGCGCTACGGCACCGATGGGCTGGCCTTGCCGGCACAACTTGCCTGCTTCCTGCCCGCCGTGCCGGACACGTTGCTGCTGCAGGAGGCCACGCCATGAGCGCACCGGACCGGCTCTACGACCTGCTGCCCGCGATCTATCGCATGCGCGACGCGGACGCGGGCTATCCGCTGCGCGACCTGCTGCGCGTACTCGGCGCCCAGGCGGACGTGCTGGAACAGGACATCGCCCGGCTCTACGACAACTGGTTCATCGAGACCTGCGATGACTGGGTCGTGCCGTACATCGGCGACCTGCTGGGCTACGCGCTGTTGCCCGAAGCGGCGACGCTGGACCCGCAGGGCACGACGTGCGCCGGGACCCTGGGCCGGGTGCTGGCGCCGCGCGCCGACGTGGCCGGCACGATCGACGCGCGCCGGCGCAAGGGCACGCTGTCGCTGCTGGAGGACTTGCTGCGCAACGCCGCCGGCTGGCCTGCGCGCGCGGTCGAATTCCAGCGATTGCTCGGCCGGATGCAGCACCTGGATCACCCTCACCCCTCGCGCGGCGGCACCGCCGATCTGCGCAGCCCGGGTGCCTTGCAGTTGCTTGGCTGGGAGCAGGGCGCCTTCGACACCTGCGCGCACAGTCCCGATCTGCGCCGCCTGGCCAGTCCGCGCCGACGCGGCCGCCACCACATTCCCAACGTCGGCGTGTTCACCTTCCGCCTGCGCAGCTACCCCGTCACCACCACGCCGGCCTATTGCGTGGAAGAGCGCGGACCGCATTGTTTCAGCTTCAGCGTGCTGGGCAACGACACGCCGTTGTTCCAGCGCCCCGTGGCCGAGCCCGTGCCGACGCATATCGCCGAGGAAGACAACCTTCCGGTACCGCTGCGTCGCTACCGGTTCGCCGAGCGCGGTCCATCGGCGCGGTGGGACCAGGTCTCCGACGCCCTCTACGGCGACGGTCGCAGCGTGCAGATTTTCGCGCCCGACTGGCCGGCGAAAGGGCAGGGCGTGCCGGTGCCGCGCGAGGCGCTGATCCCGGCCGATCTGTCAGGCTGGCGCTACCCGATCCCGCGCGGTCGCGTGGCGGTCGATCCCGAGCGCGGCCGGATGATGTTCCCCGCCGGCCACCGTCCCAAGCGTGGGGTGTGGGTGTCCTATCAATACGGCTTTGCGGCCAACCTGGGCGGCGGCGAGTACGCGCGGGTGACGCCCGAACCGGATGGCGCGACGCGCTACATCGTGCATGTCGCCTTGCCCGCCCGCGACCCGGCCACGGTCGTCTGGCCGCCCGGCCATTTCGCCAGCATCGCCGCCGCACTCGATGCGTGGAAGCAGGCGCGGACCGCCACGCCCGGCCTGCGCGCGCTGGTCATCGAGCTGGCCGAGAGCGGCGTCTACGAGGGCCGCCTCGACCTGCAGCTCGACGCGGGCGAGGCGATCCAACTGCGCGCCGCCGAGCGCACGCGACCGGTGCTGCGTCTGCTCGACGTGCGCGCCAGCCAGCCGGATGCGCTTTCCGTCGGCGGCGGCGCCGGCAGCCGCCTGGTGCTGGACGGCCTGCTGATCGTCGGCCGCGGCATCGAGGTGCATGGGCCCGAGGAAGACGAGGAGCGATCCGGACACGAGGACCTGTGCGAGCTGCTGATCCGCCACTGCACGCTGGTACCGGGCTGGGCGCTGCATTGCGACTGCGACCCCAAGCGCCCGGGCGAGCCAAGCATCACGCTGGATGGCACGCGCGCCTCACTGCGCGTCGAGCACAGCATCCTTGGCGCCATCGCGGTGACGAGTCCCGTGCATCGCGGCGAGCCGCCGGCCGTGCAGTTGTGCGACAGCATCCTCGATGCCACCGGTCCGGAGCGTGTCGCCCTGGGCGCACCGGACGAGGCGGTGGCCTACGTGGAGGCGAGCTTCCTGCGCTGCACGGTGATCGGCGAGGTGCAGGCGCACGGCATCGCACTCGCCGAGGACTCGATCTTCGCCAGTCCGCTGCGCGTGTTGCGCCGACAGGCTGGTTGCGTGCGCTTCTGCTTCGTTCCGCGCGGATCGCGTACGCCGCAGCGCTTCCATTGCCAGCCGGACCTGGCCTGGGCGGCGGCCGGGGTGTCGCAACGCGAGCGCGAGGTGCTGCGCGTGCTCCCCCGGTTCCGCAGCACGCGCTACCCCTCGCCGAACTACCTGCGCCTGGCCGATACGTGCTGCGACGAGATCGGGCGCGGTGCGTCCGACGGCTCGGCGATGGGTGTCTACCACGATCTGTTCGAACCGCAGCGGGAAGCAAATGCGGCGGCACGCCTGCAGGAGTGCGTGCCCGCCGGCAGCGACGCCGGCGTCATCCACGCCAATTAGGAGATCGACCATGAAAGGCGACTTCGCCCGCGTCACCTTCGACCCCGCGCTGCACTACAGCCAGGTTTTCCAGCAGCAGGGAAGGGTGCTGCTGGAGGCGGACTGGAACGAACAGGCAAGCATCCAGCTCGATCTGCTGCGCACGCTGGCGAGGGACCTTGTCGGACCGTGCTGGGCAGCGGGTTCCGGCTTCGTGGTCACCCTGCAGGCGCATGCCGGGGACTGGCAACTGGCCGCCGGCCATTTCTACGTGGACGGTATCCTCTGCGTGAACGAAAGCACCTGCACCCTGGCGACCCAACCCCACGCGCCGATACCCGATGCCGGGCTGATCGACGACCCGCCGGCAAGCGTCGCGCTGTACCTGGATGTATGGGAGCGGCACCTGTCTTCGCTCGAAGCTCCCGGCGTCAACGACATCGCGTTGAACGGTGTCGACACGGCCTCGCGTTCCCAGGTGATCTGGCAGGCGCGCCTGCTCGATACCGATGCCGAACACGTCGGTGCGCCGCTGGACGACACCCGCGCCGCCATCGAGCTGCGCTTGCAGGCTGCCGCGACCGACGCCGAAAAGGCGATCTGCAAGCAGCAGCTCGCCGACCTCGACAAGCTGAGCGATCGACTTGGCGGACAGCGGGCAGGGGATGACCCGTGCGTGCTGCTCGGTCAGGTGCTCGGTGCCCGCGCGTCCTACGCCTGGCCTCGCATGCGTGCGCAACTGGGGCCGGTCGAAGCGGACAGCGACCCGTGCGTGATTGCCGCCGACGCCCGCTATCGCGGTTGCGAGAACCAGCTTTACCGGGTCGAGGTGCACCAGGGCGGGCTCGCCGGCAGCGAGGACGCACCCGGCGGCGCCAGCTTCAAGTGGTCGCGCGAGAACGGTTCGGTGATTTTCCCGGTGCTTGGCGCAGCCTCCAGCCAGAACGCCGACGGCAGCGCACAACTCACGGTCACGCTAGGCCACCTGGGCCGCGACCAGCGCCTGGGGCTTGCGGTCAACGACTGGGTCGAACTGATCGACGACAGCTACACGCTGGCCCAGCGCGCACTGCCGCTGTTGCAGGTGGGCGCGATCGACGCGACCAACCGCATCCTCACCCTCACCGTGCCGAAGAACCTCGCCCCGTATCTCCCGGGCGCCGACGCCCATCCGCTGCTGCGCCGGTGGGACCAGCGCAACGATCTGACAGAGCAGGGCACCGTGGCGCTGGCCGAAGGCGAAGCGATCGACCTGGAGGACGGCATCCAGATCACCTTCGAGCCGGGCGGCCAGTACGCCACGGGCGATTACTGGCTGATTCCCGCCCGCGTCGGTGGCAACGGCACGCTGGACTGGCCGCAGACCGCCGGTACGGCCGCCGCGATGAAATCCCGCGGCATGCACCACCGGGCGGTACTGGGCACGACCGGCGACGACGGCGCGTACCACGAATGCTGCTGCCGCTTCGACTCGCTCTGCGCACTGCTCAAGGGCAACACCAGGCGTCTTGCCCCCAACCGTGCGGGAAGACCGCGCAGAGAACCCTGAATGCCGCGCTGCGGAGCACACCCATGCCCAACCCATCGCAAGACCCGGAAAAGGCGCGCTACCCGATCATCTACGTTCGCGGCTACGCGATGACCGACGGCGAAAAGGACGAAACCGCCGCCGACCCGTTCTGCGGATTCAATGCAGGGTCCACGGTCTACCGTGCCGTTTCCGATCGCACCAAGCCGGCGCAGCGATTCGTGTTCGAATCGCCGGTGGTGCGGCTGATGAAGGACTTCGGCTACAGCAACGTCTATGAGAATGGCCTGGATATCCTCGATGACGGATACGAAGGCCAGATTCCTCCCACCTCGATCATCATCTACCGCTATTACGACGACACCGCGCCGCTGCTGGGCGGCAAGCAGGCGCCCTCGCTGGAGCGCTTCGCCAAGGGCCTGTCCGACCTCATCCTGCGCCTGCGCGACCACGTCTGTGCCAACGCGCTCAACTGCATGCCCCCGGAAAACTTCCGCTGCTATCTGGTGGCGCACTCGATGGGCGGCCTGGTCTGCCGCGCCTTCCTGCAGAACCCCGACCTCGGCGACGGCAAGGCACGCGCGACGGTGGACAAGTTCTTCACCTACGCCACGCCGCACAACGGCATCGACATGGCCGGCATGAACGTGCCCAGCTGGCTCAGCGCCTGGGACATGAACACCTTCAACCGCGACAAGCTGATGGGCCTGTTCGGCTACGACGAGGCATTGCGGAAGAGGGGACGCTCGGACTATCTGCGGAACGGACAGGACTTCGATGCAAGGCGGTGCTTCTGCATGGTCGGCAGCAACCGCAGCGACTACCACACCGCCATGGGCCTGTCGCGCACGTTCGCCGGACACGGCAGCGACGGCCTGGTGCGCATCGAGAACGCCTGCCTGTGCGACATCGACCGGACCGGCATGGAAACGCCGGTGGCGACCGCCTACACCTACCGCTCCCACTCGGGATTCTTCGGCATCGTCAACAGCGAAGAGGCCTACCAGAACCTCACGCGCTTCCTCTTCGGCGACGTGCGGGTCGACATCTTCGCCCGGGTAGACCGGGTGACGCTTCCGCCGGCCATCCAGGGCAAGGACGTCGACGCCCTTTACCAGTTCGAAGTGCTGGCCTCCCCACGGGGCAAACCCTGGTTCCTGACCCGGCGCGTGGCCGAAGAAGACTCCGTCGCCTGCCGCAGCCATGCGGAACTCACCGGTGCGCCGGGCGACGCACGCCGGACCGTGTACCTCTCCAGCGTCTTCCTCGCCAACCGCTCGCGCGTGGACAAGAGCCGCGCATCGCTTTCCTACAGCATCACCTTCGGCGCGCGCGTCCCGGACTACAAAGTCGACCGCATCCTCTGGCTCGACCAGCACTACGAAGGCAGCTACCTCTACCGCGACACATTGATCGTCGAACTGCTGCCGCCCGCGACACCCGACGACAGCTGGAAAGTGCGTTACCGCTGGCAAAGCCAGGCAGCCGCACCCATCGAAGACGACTACAAGCCGATGCCGCTGGTCGACGGCAAGGCCGTACTGGAAGTCGGCTTCGCCAGCGCAAGCAATCCCGGCATCGCGGGCACGCTGGTGTTCAACGTAAGCGCCTGGAACGATTGGGGCGCCGCGCCAGCGCCAGGAGGGGTGGTGGCGATGGGGCACGATGGATAACCCGCCAAAGCCACGTTGGCGCATCTTTAATTGCGCATAATGTCTATTATGTAAAATCATGTGTTTGTCCACACCGCGCGGCCGGGACGCGTCTAGGCCCCACGGACCTGTACCGCTTTTGGGCTTCCGCACTTCTTCGCCGGGTCGATCACAGACATCCCGAAGTCGGTCCCGCTACTGCACCAGATCCGGCCAGCGCATGGCTCCCTGAAGTTGGCTTCAAGGCTTTCCGCACACCCATCACCGACCTCAAACGCTACCGCGCGATTTGGTTCCGGAGGCACGGAAACCTCAGTCCTCTGCCATCGCATGCATGCGCATGCGGTCCCTCAGCTTCTCGATCGCCTGGCGGTGTATCTGGGAGATGCGCCCCTTCGTGAGCTGCATATGGGATGCGATGTCGACGAAGGCGGTGTGTTGGAGGTAGTGCATAGTCAGGATCAGTTTTTCCCGCTCGGGCAGCTGTTCGATGGCCTCGTGCAGAAGTTCGGACAACTGGTCCCGTGCGGCTGCCGCATACGGGTCACCGCGGCGGTCACGATCGTCAGGAAGCGAGGCGACCTCGAGCAGATGGCCAATGCCGAGGCCGACGGTCCAGCTCACGAAGGCCTGCAAGGGATCGGACTCACCATCCCCTTTCAGTGAGGCCGATCTCTCCTCGGGAACCCGGCCAGGCTGGCCAAACGAATCCGATGCGAGGTGGCGCAATCCGTTGAAGACGGCACCGCGGACGCGATGACGGGCATACGTCCGGAAATCGACGCTACGCCATGGCTCGTAGCGGTCGATGGATTCGATCAAGCCGATGGTGGCGTTCTGTACGTAATCGGCCCATTCCGCGTCGCGGATGCGGACCTTCAGGTACACGTCTCTCGCGACCAGTCGCGCCCATGAAGCGTGCAACTGGATCAAAGCGTCGCGCGCGCACCGCTCCCGCTGCCCGGTCCAGCGATGCCAGAGTTCCTTTTCCGGAATGTCCACTGGAAGTGGCATACGTCACGCGGGGTGAAAGCTCGCCAGCAGGGCCTGGGCGACCAGTGACCAGCCGTTGATGAGCAGGAACAACAGGATCTTGAGGGGCAGGCTTACCGTGGAGGGCGGAACCATGATCATGCCCAACGCCATCAGGATGGCCGCGACCACCAGATCGATCAGGAGAAACGGCAGGAAGATCACGAAGCCGATCTGGAAGGCCGTGCGCAGTTCGCTGAGCATGAAGGCCGGGACGAGCTCCAGCGCCGACACCTCGTCGATGCTGCGGGGCGCGGGATGGCCAGCCATCTTGGCGACGGCCAGCAGATCATCCTTCCGCGTCTGCCTGATCATGAACAGCTTGAGCGGCTGAAAGCCCTTTTCTAGTGCCACGGGAACGGTGATTTCCTTGCGCAGGTAGGGATCCAGCGCGCCGGTCTTGGCGGCTTGCAGTACCGGCGACATGGTGAACAACGTAAGGAACAGCGCCAGGGTCACCAGCACGCTGTTGGGCGGTGTCTGCTGCAGTCCCAGCGCACTGCGGATGAGCGAAAGCACCACAACGATCCGCGTGAACGAGGTGATGCTGATCAGCAGCAGCGGGACGAAGGACAGAAGCGTTAGCAGCAGAAATGATCGCAACACGGGCGACAGATCGTCAGATGAAGCCCTGGACAACATGTCCTGTAACGGGTCGGCCAGCGCGGCCGCTGGCAACGCGATGGAGAGCACGACCAGCGCGATCAGCAGCCACGCCTTGCGCGGATACCTATTCATGCCCTTCCCCTGGGATTGCGCTTCCTTCCTGCAACGAATGCAGGCTCACGTGCCTGGACGACTCCACGACCACGAACCTTGAGCCGTCGACGTCGATCACATAGGCGTGCGAGGCATGCCCAAGCCGGGCCTGGTCAAGAACGCGGAGTGCGCTCCGGCTGGGCTTGCCAACGCCGACCGACATCGACCAACGTTGCAGCCAGCCTCTCTTGTGCGTCCACAGCAACACACCTATCGCGGCCGCCAGCATTGCGATGGTGATGCCGAAAACCGACAGCGTCTGGCCCGCTGTGACGGGCGACTCGGTGCGATAGGGAATGGGCTGCGCTGCCATCACACCTGCGGCATCGGGCAAACGGGTGAATGCGTTCATCCGGCGACTTCTGTGATCCTGAGTCCGAAATGATCGCCGACCGCGACCAGATGTCCCCGCCCGATCGACTTGCCATTCAGCTGCAGCAGCACGGGCGCGTCGAGTTCGGTCTCCAGATCCAGCGTATCGCCCTGTTCCAGCGAGAACAGCTCCTTGACTGTGAGGGTGGCCTGACCCAGAACGACTTCCAGTTTCACCGACACGTGATCGAGCAAGGCAAGGTCGCGACGCGCCATGGGCGCGCCCTCCCCCTGCGCCTTGGCGGACAGTTCGGGCAACTCGATGTTTTCGACGAGAGTCGCGGCGGTCATACGTTTTCCTGCGATGTTGGATGTTGAGTCAAGGCGACCGCCAGGCGGCCGCCGATACGTCCCATGCGGGCATGGCCAAGGGGTACCCGACCGGGTGCGAGCACGCGGACCGGTGTGTCGAGCGGGCATTCACCGACGAGCACCTCACCCACGCGCAGATCGGCAAGCTCGCGCATGCTGATCGTTCCGAACTCGAACCCGGCCGTCAGGCGAACCGGGGAGACGTCAACCGCATCCGCGCGGGCGTGCAGCACCGGACCTGCCGCGGCGGGTCCGGCCGGGCAGACCACGTCGACGGCGTCGCGCGCCAGCGCCAGCGTCACCGCTACGCTTCCGGCATTGAAGGTCAAACCGACTGCGCCCAATTCCTCGCGGCTGAGGCTTTGCGGCCAAGCGCTCTGGCCGTGCTCCCACACCTCACCCTCCCCCGCCAGTTCGCCAATGCGGCGGGTGAGGTCTTCCAGGGCGGCACGGGCAACCTCTTGCGACAGCGCGGCGGTACTCTCCAGTACGCCGGCGAGCCAATTGCCGAGTCGGACGAGCTCGTCCCTGGCGATAGCCACCATCACGCAGGCGGCGCCTGCTCCGGCCTGCAAAACGAAAGCCTCGTCCGGGGAATACGGCACGATCGGTGCCTCCTCGACGTGGGCAGGTCCGTCGTCGTGAGCGACACACCAATCAGCCCGCCACGCCTGCAGGCAGGCGCCGACCTTTGTCCGCAACGCGGCGCGACGCGAGTCGCCTATCCAGCCAAAGCGAAGCGCCATGTCAGCCACCGCGGGTCGAGTCATACAGCTGCTGCAACATGTCGTTGGTGACCGTCATGACGCGGGAGTTGGCCTGGTACCCGCGCTGGATGACGATCATGTCGGCCAGTTCCTGGGTCAGGTCCACATTGGACATCTCCAGGCTACCGCCGGTGATCTTGCCGAACAGGCCCTCGCCTGCCCCGCCTATTTCCCGCTCCTGGTCCGGACCGACTTCGTAAAGGCGCCCATTGAGTAGTTCGAGCGAGCTTTCGTCCGCGAACGCAGCCAGGGCGACGCGCGCCCCCTGGCGCGTTTCCTGGTTGGTGTACTTCAACTGCAATACGCCGTTCTCGTCGAACGAGTATGTGGCCACTCCGACGACCGAATGGCCGTCCTTTGGGGACGCGACCAAGTTCGAACCGACCCCGGGGTAACTGGTGGCGCCGCTGAGCGTGCCGGCCGCGCCGAAATCCAGCGTGACCGTCTGCGTTCCGCCGGCGACCGGAAGGGACGCCGTGATGGTGTTGAAGCCCGCCAGGATAGTGCCGTTCGAATCGAAGCGGATCTCGCCGTTGGCCACGGCCTGCCCACCTGCATCGAGCAGGGTGATCTTCCAGCTGCCTGTAGTGACGGAGCCGTTGTTCGTCAGCTCGGCGCTGTAGGTGTGCGTGTTGCCGTCGGTGTCGTAGACGGTGAGGCTGTCGATCGTGAAGTCGGTGTCCTGCGGCGAGAGGTTGCCGGTGAAGCTGACGGTAGTCGTGGCTTCGGCCGGCAGCGTGCGCAGCTTGGTGATACTGATGTCCGCAAGGTTGCCGTTCTCGTCGATGCCCTGGACGTGATACTGGTTGACCGTGTCGACCAGGTAGCCTTGCGCGTCGAACTGGAATTGTCCGGCCCGCGTGTAGAAGTACTTGCCCGTGGCGGGATCGCGCAGGATGAACAGGCCCTCGCCGTTGATCGCCATGTCAGTCGCGTTGCCGGTCTGCTCGATCTGCCCCTCGGCGGTGCGGATACCGGTGCCCTCGATGCGCGTCCCGGCGTCGCCCATGACGTTCTCGAAGAACGAATCCTTGCCGCGGAACCCGGGCGTATTCATGTTGGAGATGTTGTTGCTGATCGTGTCCAGGCTCTTGGAGAAAGCGAAGAGGCCGGAGAGGCTGTTGTAGAGCGATTGCAATGACATGGCCTGGTTCCTCAGGGCGTGATCTGCTGGACCTGCGACATGCGTATGCCGGTCACCGTGTTGGAAGAGGACACCGCCACCGACAGCGACGCACCGCTCCCGTCAAACTGGATGGCGGTCACCCTGCCCGTCGCCACGGTGATGCCATCCGGGCTGGCGAACTGGATCGTGTGGTTCAACAGTCCCAGCGATTGCCCGCTGGCCGACAGCGCGAGCAGATTGTTCACACCCTGCACCGTCTGCTGTTGTTGCTGGATGCCCACAAACTGCGCCAGTTGGGTGAGGAACTGGCCGTTGTCCATCGGCTGCATCGGGTCTTGGTATTGCAGCTCGCTGACGAAGAGCTTGATGAAATCCTGTTCGTTGATCTTCGAGTTGGCGGGAAGGGCCGAGTCCTGCGTCTGCAGCACGCTTCCGATTGCGTCGACGGCCATCAGATTTCTCCTTGGATTGATTCCGACTGCCAGACGATGGTGCCGTTGACCACCACCCGTTCCAGCGCTACCCCGTCCTGCCGGGCCAGTCGCAGAAGGTGGGCGACCAGCGGTTCAACCAAGTGCGGCGCCAGCTTGTAGTCACGTACCCATATCGCCGCCTTGCCGCCCGGCCGCTGGCTCATGCGGAGCAGGCGCTCGGGCCATGGCTGATCCGCCGCTACCAGCGGGCCCAGCGTGCGTGCCAGGCGCTCGATCGAGTGCAAGGGGGCGTCGGCTGTACTTGCCAGGCTTTCCAGCGCCACGGGCCAGGGGGCCATCACCGTGCGGCGTGGCTCACCGCTGGGCGCCGATGGCACCGGCGTGAGGGCTTCGGACGTGGTGGCGGCTGCGAAGGCTTCGTTCGGTGTGGCGCCCGCCACTCCGGTTGCCGTCGACGCGCGAGGTTGGTCGGTGTCGCTGAGGAAGGACAGGTAGCCGTTCGCGAACCAGTGCTGCTCGAATAGCCTGGCGCGGGTCGCCGCGTCGACAATCGTGACCGGCGCATGCCGGAAAGTGTGCAACGGCGTGTCCACCTTCGCGGTTGCGCCGTCGCCGACGTCATCGGTAAGCGCTTCTTCGGTGGCGTCGCTTGGCCGGGTGACCGTGTTCTCCGACCCGGCACTGGCTTGCGGCTTGTCAGGGAGCGGCGTTCCGGCATTCTGGCGGCTGCCTCGCTCGCCGACGGCTGGCTTGTCGCTCCGCAAATGGTCGAGAAAGTCTGCGCCATGGCCTCGGTCGGCGTCAGGCTTTTCCGCTGCCCGAACCTGCGGCAGATGCGGCGTGTGCAGGTCGATGCGCGTCATGCAGCCTCCGTGTTGCGGCGGGCCAGCCAGGCGTCGGTGGCGAACTCGAGCTGACGGGCGTCGTGCGCCCGCCTGAGCCCCTCGGTCGCCACGGCGGCCTTCTCCTCGATGCGTTCGCGGTGGCGCGCCTGCTTTCCCGCAGCACCGATCTGTTCCAGCACCTGGTGTTCGCGCTGGCGCAATTGCTCGTTCTCGTCCGCCAGGGCGGCCTGTACGTGTGAGGACAACGCCTGCCAAAGCGGCAGGCGCGCGAGATCCACGAGCGGACCGTGGACCGCGCCATGCAGCGCCTTGTCGGAGCGCTCCGCGCGCGCCCGTACCTCGTCGGCGCGCGCCAGCTGTGCGTTTTTCTCACCGATGGCTTCGGCCAGCGATTGTTTAGCCTGAATCTCGCGGACCCGCGCCACGCGTGCCATCAGCGCAAGCGTACGGGCGTCACGGGCCTTCATGCGGTGGCCTCCGCTGTTCCTACGATGGCCGCAAGTGCCGCTAGCGATTGCTCTCGCGAGTCGTGCTCGTCCGGGCTCTGTCGCAACAGGCGCTCGAGCTCCGGCAACACGCGCACGGCGTCGTCCAGCAGCGCATCATGTCCGGCCTGGTAGGCACCCATGCCGATCAAATCGCGCGAACGCTCGTAGGTTGCCAGGAGCGCACGGGTACGTGTCGCCAGGTTTCGCTCCGCGGGTGTCGCCAGGCGTCCCATCAAGCGGCTGACGCTGCGCAGCACGTCCACTGCGGGCAGGTGGCCGCGGTCGGCCAGTTCGCGGGTCAGCACGATGTGGCCATCCAGGATCGCGCGCATGTGGTCGGCGATGGGCTCGTTCATGTCGTCGCCCTCCACTAGCACGGTGTACACCGCGGTGATGGAACCGCCACTGCGCAGCCGGCCGCAGCGCTCCAGGATTTTCGGCAGCCAGTTGAACACCGAAGGCGGATAGCCGCGCGAGGCCGGAGGCTCGCCGGCGGCGATGCCGATCTCGCGTTGCGCCATGGCGAAACGCGTCATCGAATCGACCACCAGCAGCACGTCCAGCCCCTGGTCGCGGAAGTATTCGGCCGTTGCGTGGGCGGCGTGGACCGCGTGTATGCGCAACAGCGGCGGCTGGTCGGCGGTGGCGGCCATCACCACGGCGCGCGAGAGGCCCTCGGCGCCGAGCGATTCGGCGATGAAGTCGCCTACCTCTCGGCCGCGCTCCCCGACCATGGCGACCACGATCACGTCGGCCTTGGACTGCCGCGTCAGCATGCCGAGCAAGGTGCTCTTGCCCACGCCACTGCCTGCAAAGATGCCCATGCGCTGGCCACGGCCGAGCGTGGCCAGCGCGTCGATCGAGCGGACGCCGGTTTCGAGCACGTCGCCGACCTCGGCGCGCTCCAAAGGCGTGATCGGCGCGCGATGCAGCGGCACTCGCGAGGCATACGCCACCGGACCCTTGC
Source organism: Frateuria sp. GZRe14 (assembly GCF_051900395.1). NCBI lineage: Bacteria > Pseudomonadati > Pseudomonadota > Gammaproteobacteria > Lysobacterales > Rhodanobacteraceae > Frateuria > Frateuria sp. GZRe14. The sequence goes on from NZ_JBHZGJ010000001.1 coordinate 1,887,998, forward strand.
CGTCGATGGGCTGTCCGAGCGCGTCGACCACCCGCCCAAGCATCCCCTTGCAGACCGGCACCTCGCGTCGTCCGCCGGCGGCGCGTACGAGGGCGCCCGGGGACACGCCATGCGCATCGCCGAACGGCATCAGCAGCACGCGCTCATCGCGGAAGCCGATCACTTGCGCATCGAGCGGCTCGCTCCCTGCCAGCTCGACCGAACAGAGGTCGCCCAGCGAACAGGCCGGTCCGCGCGACTCAAGCACCAGTCCGTTGCAGGCCATGACGCGCCCGCAATGCACGCGCAAGGCTGCGCTCCCAACGGCGTCGACCAGGCGTTGCGCCCGTGCGTTCACGCGTCTTCCTCCAGCAAGGCGGCGGCCATGGTCTGGCGCAGTTGCGCCAGTTGGGTGGCAAGGCCTGCCTCGATGTCGCCCGCCGGCGAACGGAGCACGCAGTCGCCGGGCTCGAGCGCCGCGTCGGCGACCAGCTCGATGCCCGGCGGCAGCTCGGCGAACGCCTCGCGGTCGGCCGGGCTGACGCGTACCTGGGCGAATTCGATCTGCAGCGCACGCAGCGTCTCACGGCACGCCGCCTCCACCGCACGGCGCTCGGCATGCAGGCGTCCGACGATCCGGCGCACCGCGATCTCGGCCAAGTCCGCGGCGAGCCTTTCCACCGATTCGCCCTGGTCCCGGGTGGTCCGCACGAACTGCTCTACGGCATCGCGCAACCCTTCCTGCCAGCGCTGTTTGGCCGCTTCGGTCTCGGCAAGCGCATCTTCGAGCCGCTTCAGCGATTCGCTGGCCTGGCGCTGGGCTTCCTTGCGGCCATCTTCCTCGCCGGCCGTAAAGCCCTCGAGGTAGGCTTGCCTGTAAACCTCATCAGATCCGGGAGATGGCGCCTCGACGAGAGCCACCGGGACAGCCGGCCGGAGCTCGAGCGGCCGCGGGGCTTGCGCCAGCTCGATCGCCCCGGACGCGATCTTGCGCACCCCGCTCATCAGCGAGTCTCCTCGGCCGCCGCGCGCTCGCCACGCTGGCGGACCAGCCGCGCCAGGGTCGCCGCCAGCTTCGGCGGCAGCGAATCGGGGCCTTCGCGCAGTGCGCGCTCGACCGCGGCCTGGTCGGCGGGCGAACGTCCGGACAAGTACATCTCGCGATGATCCGGCGCGCAGGCCGTCAGCGTGCGCGCGACCCATGTCGGTGAAAGTCCATCCAGCCCCGCCAGCAGGACGTCGGGCGGAGGCGGTTCCGGCCGTGCGTCGCGCGTCTCGCGCAGCGCGTCGCGCAACACGGTCGCGTCGACCGAACCGAGTGCGCGCACCTGATCGGACAGGCGCTTGAGCCGGATCCACCAGCCACCCGGCAAACGCCGCCGCATCCACGCGCGGTCGCGCGGATGCAGGCTGGCGATCAGGACGGCGGCCTGCCGCATGCCGTCGCTGTTCACGATGCCTTCTCCGCCTCGATCCATTGGCGGATGCGCGCCAGGGTCTCTTGCCGCTCGGCCGCCGTCAGCCGCGACGGCTGTGGCCGGCGCAACGCCATCAACAGCAGGAGGATGGTGATGCCCGTGGCGCCGCCACCGATCCAGTAGGCCAGGCTGCCGGCTGTGGTTCGCACAGCCTCGACTTGCCGGGCGGCCTGGGTGCTCGGCGCCTCCGCGGTCTCCGACACCGGACGGGGCGCGGCCGTCACCGCTGGCGCGAGGGACGTGGCGGTCGTGAGTTCGACGTGGTCGCCGCGGGAGGTATCCAGGCCGATACCCGCGGCCACCACGTCGGACAACTCCTGGAAGCGCGCTTCCGGGACGTTCGCCGGCAGCACGATGCCGACGCTGATCCGCTCGACGCGACCCGGCGCCTGCACGATCTCCTCCTGCTCCGTTCCGTGCGCGTACTCGGCTTCCCGGCTGGAAGCGAGGTTGCCAGCCGCGTTCGCCTGGGCGTTGCCCCGGTTCGAATCGGTCTTTTCGCGAACCAGTACGCCGTGCCCGTCCTTGCCTTGGCCGAGCACGCGGTTGCCCACCCGCTTGACCCGATCGTAGTTGAGCTGCACGGCCACCGATACAGTGAAATCCTTGCGGTGCAGCGCACGGGCGAGCAGCGCCGAGGCCTGCGCCTGGAGCGAGCTCTCCAGCCGCGAGGCCTGGTCCTCGCGATCGCCCAGCGAACCGGCGGCCAGTGCATCGGCACCACCCGACAGCGCCGCGCCCTGCTCGTCCAGCAGGGTCACGTTCGACGGATCGAGCCCTTCCACGGCGGAGGCGACCAGACGCTGGATGCCGGCGACCTGGCGTGTGCCGAGTCTCTGTCCTTCGCGCAGGGCGAGGCTGACGGAGGCCTTCGAGCCTTCCTGGTCCTGTTCGAACAACCCGGCGTGGTGGATCGTCAGGTGCACGCGTGCCGAGCGCACTTCGCGCATGCTCTCGATGGTGCGTTCGAGTTCGCCCTGGAGCGCGCGCTGATAGTTGATGCGCTGGGCGAACTCTGTGACGCCGTAATCGGAATCCTTGAACGCCTCGAAGCCGACGCTGCCGCCGCGCGGAATACCTTCGGAGGCCAGCTTCATGCGGGTCGAGTACACGCTTTCGCGCGGAACCAACACCGTCTTGTCGCCGTCCTCGAACCGGTAGGGGATGCCCCATTCGGACAACGCGGTGGCGATCTCCGAAGCGTCCGCCGGCCGCAGGTCGCTGGCGAGCGGGGCGTAACCCGGGTCCAGCGCCCACCAGGCGCCGAACCCGACGATGGCGAGAATGCCGAGCAGGCCGAGCGCGAACAGCCAGCGCGCGCGAACCGTCATTTGGGAAAAAAAGGAAGACACGTCGGTCACCGCTTAGAGTTGCATCTGGGTCAGCTGCTGGTAAGCCTCGACCACGCGGTTGCGCACCTCCACTGCGAACTGCATGTCCAGGCGCGCACGCTCCATGGCGATCATCACGTCATGCAGCGGAATGGCTTCGCCCGCCGCCATCGATCGCAGTGCCTGGTCGCTGGCGCCGAGGCTGTCGTTGAGGGCGCCCAGGCCCTCACCGACCAGCCGGGAGAAATCGCCGGTCGGGGCGATCGGACGGGGCGCGAGTTCGGGCGCGGGAAGCGCCCCGGATACGGAAGCGATCGCGTCGATCATGCCTGGTCCTTGCCGATCTCGAGTGCAGACACGAGCATGTTCCGCAGTGTGTTGAACGCCCGCAGGTTGGCCTCATAGCCACGGCTGGCCGAGACCAGCGTGCCCATCTCCGTGACGAGGTCGACCTTGGGGTAATGCACCATGCCGTTGGCGTCGGCCAGCGGATTGGACGGATCGCGCACAAGCCGCTCCTGGCCCCCGGCCAGCCCCAGCGCCGCACCGAAGTCGCCAGTCCGGCCGGTGGTGGTTGCCTGGCCCGACGCGATGGGCGTATTGGCGATAGCGATGTCGCGCGCGGCGTTCTCGATCCGTGTGCGCTCGAAATCCAGACCGGCTCGGCTGACGGCAAACAGGGTGTCGTAGCTCATGTCGTTTACTTCCCGCTGATGGCCAGTTGCATGAGCGCGAAATGCCGGCTCAATCCGTCTGTCAGGGCGCGATAGGCCAGGCCCTGGGTACTCAGTTCCGCCACCTGATCATCCAGGCTCGCCGCGTCTGCGGCGCCCGACTGCTCGACCTGCCCTCGCAAGGACGCCTGCGAGATGGCCTGCAGGCGGGCTCCAGCCCCGGCATCGCCCCTGGCTGCGGCGCCCAGGGCACCAAGCGCATCGGCGAAGTCGGCCTGTTGCAGCGTGGCTCCCGGGAGGTTGGCGCGGGCTATATTGGTGCTGGCGATCTCCGCGCGTACCTGGGCCAAGTCCAAGCCGAGGCGCACCGCTTCGGTAGTGATGTCCATGATTCCCCCTGTTACTGAATGACCAGCTCGCCGCGCAGCGCGCCCGCGGCCTTGATCGATTGCAGGATGCTGATCACACCCTGCGTGTTGATGTGGATCGTGTGCAGCGCCGCCACCAGGTCGGTGACGGTGGTCCCGCTGGGCATTGAGACCGAACGGGCTGGCGGTTCGTCGACCTTGATCGTGCTTTGCGGGACCACGGCCGTGCCGATGCTCCGCGACGGCCGTCCGTAGATGCCGTCCGGCTGCGAAACGAGGAAGTCGGTCTGCACTTCGATGCGCAGGTCGCCCTGGGTGATCGAGACCGCGCCGATGCGCACGTCGCCGCCGGCCACCACGCTGCCGGTGCGTTCGTTGACCACCACGCGTGCGACCTGGTCGGGCACCACCGGCACGCTCTCGATCTGCGCGATGGCGCGTACGAGGTTCGCTGGCGCACCCGGGAAGCGCACCGTGATCTTCCCCGCATCCTGCGCAACGGCGCTGACCCCGGGAATGTTTTGCATGAGCGATTCGGCGACCCGCTCGGCCGTGGTGAAGTCCGGCTGGTAGAGCACCACGTCCAGGCTGTCGGCATCGCCGCCCAGGCCAAGCGGTGCCGCCCGCTCGACCGTGGCGCCGTTGGGGACGCGCCCGACCGTCGGATGATTCTTCTGCGCCAGGGTGCCGAACGATTCGACGACGTAGCCCCCCACCGAGACCGGACCTTGCGCCAGCGCATAGAGCTTGCCGTCCGGACCTTCCAGGGGCGTGAGCAGCAGCATGCCGCCGGTCAGGCTGCGCGCATCGCCCAATGAGGAGACTTCCACGTCGAGCTTCTGCCCGGATTCGGCGAACGCGGGCAGCGTGGCCGTGACGATCACTGCCGCGACGTTGCGGGTGGAGAGGTCGTCCGGTGTCACGTTGATGCCGTAATGGCTGAGCGTGTTCGCCACCGACTGGACCGTGACACGGTTCTTGGACGAATCGCCCGAGCCGGACAGGCCGATCACGATGCCGTAGCCGGTCAACGCGTTGTCGCGCACGCCCTGGATGCGTGCGATGTCCTTCAGGCGCACGCCGGCGTTGTCCGCCGCGGCGACCAGCGGCAGCAGGACCAGAAGAAAAACGATGATGCGGATGCCTCTCACAGCAACCTCAACCACTTGAGAAAGCGATAGATGGCACCGTGCCGCTGGGCTTCGGACACATCGCCCTGGCCGGTGAACTCGATCTGCGCATCGCTGATGCGGTTGGACGGGATCAGGTTGGAGGCGAGGATGTCTTCCTCCCGCACCAAGCCGCTTAGCGCGATGTGCTGCTGCTCGCCGTTGATGGTCACCGACTGTTCCCCGCGCACGTGCAGCAGACCGGTGGAATCGACCTCCGTTACCCGCACCGCCAGTTGCGCCTGCAGGGTGCCGGCGCGCGAGGTCAGGCCCTCGCCCTGGTCGGAGCCGCCCAAGCCGAAGCCATAGGGGTAGTTCCCACGCGGCGTGCGCGCCTGCGCCGCCAACTGCATGTCGTGCGAACCGTCGGTGTTGGCGCTGACGCTGGCGTGGGCCGTCTCCACCACCACGACGGTCAGCATGTCGCCCACGGCGTGCGCCCGGCGATCGGCGGTGAGCGAGCGGTAGCTGTCCGGCTGGATCATCGAGCCGGATGGCTGCGACTGCGCCGCCGCAGGCGAGGCAGACATCACCGCTAGTGCGGCAAGCAAGAACGATTCAACGCGCAATTTCGACCACTCCCTTGCCCGCCACCCTTGCCTGCACGGGACTGTCCGCGCCGGTCGCAAGAATGGCCACCATCTGTCCTGTGTCACCCGCGCCCAGCGCCGTCCCACGCGTCAGCATGTGGATCCCGCCATAGCGGACCAGCACCGTCACCTGCTGGCGGGCTTCGACATCGGGTATCGGCTCGAAGTCCTCCTCCAGCACGGGTGCACCCGCCAGCACGGCACGCCTCAGGCGTTGCCCCTTCAGCGTGGACAGCGCATGTGCCGGGCGCCCGTGCAGCGGTGCCACATCCACTTCCGCCTGGCGGGTCTGCAACGACGCGACGGGCGTTCCCTGTCCGGTATCGGCCGCATAGACGGCCAAAGACCGTTCGGCGTGCACCGCAAACCAGACGGTCTCGGTCTTCGCGCGGCGCCCCGGCAGCGATACGCGGACTGCGACGGCCACACGCGATCGTGGCCACTGCCCGGACGGCGGCCGGGCCTGGATCCGCACCGTCCCGGCCGGCGCCGCTATGTCTGCCGGCGTACCGATCACCTGCAAGTCCAGCCGCGTGCCAGCTTCCAATGGCAGCGTTCGCAAGGCCGCCTTGGCCGCGTCCACCACGCGCGCGGCGGCCACCGTCTGCTGCGCTGCATGGGCGGGCAGGAATGGGGCAAGCAGCAACAGCGCGAGCATGACCAGGAGTCGCATAACGATCAGCGGCGCAGATTATTGATCGTGTCCAGGATCTCGTCCGCGGCCTGCAGCACCCTGGCGTTGAGCTGGTAGGCGCGCTGCGCCAGCACCAGCGAGGTCATCGACTGCACCATGTTGACGTTGGACTGCTCGACCATGCCCTGCGCGATGGTCCCGTAGCCGGCATCCTGCGGGTGGCCGAGCGTCGGATCGCCCGACTTTTCGGTCGGCACGAAGGCGTTGCCGTCCACCTGCTCGAGGCCTTCGGGCGATGCGAACATCGCCAGCTGGATCTGGCCAAGCTCGGTCGGTTCCGTATCGCTCCCGAGCAGCGCCGTGATGCGTCCGTCGCGGCCGATCGTCACCGAGCGTGCGTCCGGCGGGACCTGGATGCCGTCCGCGAGCCGGTTGCCGCCTACCGTGGCGAGGTAACCCTCGTTATCCACGTGCAGCCGGCCGGCACGGGTGTAGACATGGTTGCCGGTGGCATCGATGGCTTCCAGGAAGCCTTGGCCCTGGATCGCCAGATCCAGCGGATTGCCGCTCTGGACGAGGGCGCCCTCGGTGAACACGGCACGCGTATCGAGCACTTCGATGCCGGCGCCCTGCCCGTCCGTGGATGCGCCCTGCTGCACCTGGTCAGGCGAGAGCGCGGCCACGTTGGCGAAGTTGACCTGGGACTGCTTGAACCCCGGCGTCTGCATGTTCGCCATGTTGTTGGAAATGGTGTCGATCTGGGTCTGCGAACCCTGCAGCCCGGAGGCGGCGATATAGAGCGCGTCGATCATGGGAGTGCCTTCAGCCGTTGTCGCCGATGTGGTTGATGCCGGCCTGCAGCACCTGGTCGTAGGCCTCCATCGCGTGTTGCAGCGATTGCGCGTGGCGCGTGATTTCCATCAGGCGGACCATTTCGGTGCCAGGGTCGACGTTGGACTGCTCGAGGGCGCCGACATGCAACGTGCCGTTCCAGTCTCGCGTCGGCCCGGCATAGGCGTATAGGCCGCCGCCGAGGTCCTGCAGTTGCTCGGGCTGGGCGACATCGACGATGCGCAAGCGGTCGACTACGCGCCCACCGTCGACCACCGAGCCGTCCGCGCGGATGGTCGCCGCGGGACCGAGCGTGATCGGCCCGCCCTGGCCGAGCACAGGATGCCCGGCCGGATCGATCAATTGCCCCTGGCTGTCGATGCCCAGCTGGCCCGCGCGCAACAGCAGCGTGCTGCCGCCGGCATCCACCGTGAAAAAGCCCGCGCCTCGCAACGCCACGTCCAGCGGGCGGCCGGTCTGCTCGATCGCGCCGTTGCCCATGTCCAGGCGCACCCGCGGCCCGGCCAGCGCGCCACTGAAGTCGGGCGCCAGCTTCTGCGCGCGATAGCCCGGCGTGCGCAGGTTGGCGATGTTCTGGCTGGCCACATTGAGGGCGTCGACGTCCTGACCCAGGTAGCGCGTGATGCTTGCGATGGTGGTGTCCATGGTTCTCCTTCTCTGCTCAGGCCGCGACCGGGACACTGGAGCCGACCGTGCCGAACGCGCGCACGACCGCATGGGTCGGCACTTCGCTGACCGCCAGCACGCTCACGTGCGGCAGGCTGCGCTGGATCAGCTGGCGCAGCGGGCGGCGGATGCTGCCAGAGCACAGCAGAACCGGCAGCAGGTTGCGTCCCATCATGGCCTCGGCCTGCCTGGCGAGGCTCGAGAGCAACGCCTCCAGTTGCGCCGCGTCGCTGAGCAGCACCGCGCTGCCTTCGCGCTGGCGCACGGTTGCCACGATGGCGCGCTCCAGGTCCGGCGCGAGCGTCAGCACGTGCAGTTCGCCCTGCGCGTTGCAGAGCTTCTGGCAAATGCCGGGGCCAAGCCGCTCGCGCACCCGCTCAGCCAGTTCGTCGCCCTGCTTGGTCGACTTGCCGGCATCGACCAGCACTTCGAGGACGGTGTCGATGTTGCGGATGCTGACCTGCTCGCGCAGCAGCTGCTGCAGCACTTTTTGGATGTCGGTGTAGGACATCACGCCCGGCACCAGCTCATCGATCAGCGAGGCCTGCGTTTCCCGCACTCGCTGCACCAGTCGCTCGGTCTCGGCACGCGTCAGCAGGTCGGCCGCGTGGCGCTTCATCAGCTCGCTGAGGTGCGTGACCATCACGGTCTCCGGATCGACCAGCGTATAGCCGGCGCCGCGCGCGAACTGGCGCTGCACGGGATCGATCCACAGCGCCGGAAGGCCATAAGCCGGATCGCGCGTCTCGCGTCCTTCCAGCTTCGCGCGCTTGCCGCCCGGGTTGATGGCCAGCAGCGCGTCCAGCCGCAGCTCGCCCTGCCCGGCCCGCGCACCTTGCAGGTGGATCTCGTAGCCGTGCTCGCCGACCGGGCGATCCTGCCGTACCTGCACGGGTGGCATCACGAAGCCGTAGTCGAGTGCGAATTGTTTGCGGAACAGCGCGATGCGCTCGGTCACGTCGAGCGACTTCTCGCGGAAGCCGGCGGCCAGCGCGGTACCGATCCGCAGTTCGATGGCGTCGACCTGCAGCAGCCGGTAGAGATCCTCTTCGCGGTTCACGGGTATCGCCGGTAGCTCTTCCGGTGCGGCTTCTTCCTTGTCTCGGTTGCGCGAAGCCAGCCAGGCCCCTGCCACCACCACCGCCAGCACCACCGCAACCGGCCAGGCCGGAAGACCGGGCAGGACCAGCAGGCCGCCCAGCGCCACCGCGACGATGGCGAGCGTGCGCGAATTGGACAGCACCTGGCGCGCGATCTCGGTGCCTAGCTGCGCGTCGGTGGCGGCGCGCGTGATGATGATGCCGGTGGCCACCGCGATCACCAGCGCGGGAATCTGCGTGACGATGCCGTCGCCCACGGTCAGCAGCGTGTACCGTTGCGCCGCGTCACCCCAGTTCATGCCCTGCTGGACCATGCCGACGGTCAGGCCGCCGACGATGTCGATCAGCATGATCACGATGCCGGCAATGGCATCGCCCTTGACGAATTTGGTCGCGCCGTCCATCGCGCCGTAGAAGTTGGCTTCCTTCTCGATCTGGGCGCGGCGCCGGCGGGCCTCGTGCTCGTCGATGAGGCCCATGTTCATGTCGGCATCGATGCTCATCTGCTTGCCGGGCATCGAATCCAGGACGAAGCGCGCCGCGACCTCGGCGACGCGCTGCGCACCGTTGGTCACCACCACGTACTGGACCACCACCAGGATCAGGAACACCACCAACCCGATGACGTAGTTGCCGGCCACGACGAACGAACCAATGGCGTGGATCACCCGCCCGGCCTCGCCGTGGCCCAGGATCAGGCGCGTGGCCGAGATGTTCAGCGCGAGCCGGAACAGTGTGGTGATCAGCAACAACGAGGGGAAAGTCGAGAAACTCAGCGGCGTCTCGGTAAAGAAGGTGATCAGCAGCACGAGCAGTGCCGCACTGAAGTTGAGCACCAGCAAAAAGTCGAGCAGCGGCGATGGGATCGGCGTGAACAGGATCACCAGGATCCCGATCATGCCGAACACCAGCGCCAGGTCGCGCTTGCCCGCGGTCAGTTGGCGCAGCAGCGGCGTCATGTGCGGATCCGGTTGCCGGGACGCGACATGAGCCAGCGGTAGACGGGCGCCAACTGGCTGAACAGTTCGGCCGGCACCGGCTCGTCGATCCCGCACTCGCGGAACAGTGCGCGAGCAAGTTCGGGCGAGCGCAGCATCGGCACGCCGTGGCGCTCGGCCAGCTTGCGCATGCGCGCGGCAACGCGGTCGCTGCCCTTGGCCAGCACCACCGGCGCACGCATGCTGCTCGGCCGGTAGCGCAGCGCCACGGCCAAGTGGGTCGGATTGGTCATCACCACATCGGCCTCGGCCACGCGGCCGATCGCGCGCGTGCGCTTGAGCAGTTCGGCGGACAGCCGACGGCGTTTGGAACGTATCGCCGGGTCACCCTCGTGGCGCTTGGATTCGTCCTTGATGTCCCGACGGCTCATGCGCAGCTTGCGCGAGTATTCTCTTCGCGAGAAGAGCACGTCGACCACGGCGAGCAACACCATCAGCGCCAGGAGCCAGGTGGCGACCGTGCTGAACACAGTCAGGGTCAGACGCGGGAGCTGCATGGAGCTTGCCAGCGCCATCGAGCCCACCATCAGCGTCAGCTTGCCCAGGGCGTACCAGGCCAGCAGCGCCAGCGCGCTGACCTTGAAGGCCAGCTTGGCCAGATCCCACATCGTGCGCATGCCGAACAGGCGCTTGATCGCCTGCGCCGGGTTCATGCGCGTGAAATCAGGCTTGAGCGGATGCGTGCTGAACACGAAACCCGTCTGCAGCACATTGGCGGCTACCGCCACGACCACCATCGCCAGTACCAGCGGCACCAGGGCCTGACCCACCGGCGCGAACGCTGCGGCGATCCAGCGCGCCAGTGCACCCCCGGGCACCGGCGCATTGCCAGCCAGTTGCAGGCAGTCGCGCAGTGCGGTGGCGCAGGCACGGGCGAGCCGGCCGGCCGTAACGACCAGCGTCACGCTGAAAGCCAGCAGGATCAGCGTGCCGCCGAACTCCGCGCTGCGCGGCACTTGCCCGCGCTTGCGCGCTTCCTGCAGGCGGAATGGAGTCGGCTGCTCGGTCTTGCTCTGCTCGCTCTCGGACATGGCGTCAAGGCCCTCCGGTCGAGATCGCGCCGAAAGCCTGCGTGAACACCCGGCCGATCAGCTCGGGCGCGTAACGAAGATCGGCGGCGAGGAGCAGGAGCGCGGCCGCGATCTTCAGCGGCAACGCGACAAAATAGATATTGGCCTGCGGCATCGAGCGGCTGGCGTAGGCCACCGCAAGGTCGACGCCGAACAGGCCGAGGATCACCGGCGCCACCACTGCCAGGCCGAGCAGGAACTGGCTGCCCAGCAGGCCCACGAAGGTGCCCGGGGTGATCGCCAGAACGGCGCTCCCCAACGGCGCGAAGTGCGTGGAGGCCAGAACCCAGCGCAGCAGGAACAGGTGCAGTCCGAGCGAGAAGAACACCAGCGACACGACCCATTGCATGGCCGTTCCGGTCATCGACTCCATCGTGCGGACCGCCGGATTGAAAATGCTTACCGCTGATGCGCCCGACTGCACATCGACCACCTTGGCCGCCATGCCGATGGCCGCGCCCGGCAGCATCACCGCCAGCGCCAGCGTCAGGCCCATGGCCATTTCCCCGAGCAGCGCCATGCCCAAAACGATCGGTTGGTCCATGCCGGCCAGACCCGCATGCACGGGGGCCACGCCTGCCGTCAGCAAGGCCAGCGCCAGCAGCAGCGCGAGCCGCACAAACACCGGCACGAAGGCGAACGGCGTCAACGCCGGCACGGCCAGCACCGGCAGGAACCGCGCCGTAGCAAGCAGGAAACAGGTGCGCGTGAGTTCGAGTCCGGCCACGGCTACATCCCTGCCACCGAGGCGATCATCTGGCGCGCGAACGCCACGATCACCGACATCATCCAGGCGCCCAGGCCCAGAAACACGACAACGACCACCACCAGCTTGGGAATGAAGGTGAGCGTCATCTCCTGGATCTGAGTCACTACCTGCAAGATCGAGATCAGCACGCCCACCACCAGGGTCGCGATCAGGATCGGTGCGGAGACCTTAGCTGCCGTCAGCAAAGTCTGCGCCAGCAGGTGCATGGCGGTATCGGCGTCCATGTCGGTCGAGGTGGCTTTTCTCAGGCGCCCGTCATCTGCGCGCGCAGGCGACGCAGGAACTCCAGTGGGTCAGTTTCCTGCGCGGCCGGAGTCTGGGTCACGATCGGCGCCACGAGCGCCGCCGCGTCGGCGTCGCGACCGTCGGCGAGCAGGAGCAAGGCCTGGGCGTAGACCGCGCTGCGGCCAGTGGGGTCGAGTCGGCGCGCACGGACGATGGCCGCTTCGGCTTCTGCTACCTCGCCGCGCAGGGCGTGCAGGACGGCGAATCCACCATGGGTTTCACCGAAGCCACGGTCGAGCGCGAAGGCCTTTTCGTAACTCGCCTGCGCACCCGCAAGATTTCCCAGCAGCAGTTGGCACCACGCCAGCGCGTGCCAGGTACCGATGTGGCTCGGCATGCGCACCACCGCCCCTTCCAGCAGGCGGCAGGCTTCCGGAATATTGCCGCCCAGCATGTACGACTGCCCCAGCCCGGCCACCGCACGTCCCGCTTGCGGATGGCGCTTTGCGGTCGCGCCGAAGACGGCGATCGCTTCGTCGACGCGCTGGCTCCACAAGGCCAGTGTGCCGGCAGTAATGCCTGCCTCCAGTTGGGTCGGGTCATGCGACAGTGCCGCCAGCGCGGTCTGCCCTGCTTCCTCGAAACGGTCGAGGTCGAGCAGCACGAGAGCGCGGATGCCGCAGGCCTCCGCATCGCCGGGACGCTGCGCCAAGGCAACGTCGATACCCGCGAGTGCCTCATCGAGGCGGCCTTGCCAATGGAGCAGACGTGCCTGCAGATGCTGGGCCTGCGGCAACGGCGGATCGGTTTGCAGCGCCGGCTGCAGGGCTTCGGCTGCGATATCGAAATGGCCTTGGGCGAATTCTGCGTAGGCCAGGTCGTGATGGATCGCCGGGGCGTCGGTACCCAGAGCGAGCAGACTGCGCAGGACGCCCGCTGCTGCGGCAGCCCGACCGGACTGCAACAGCGTACGAGCCTCGAGGAACAGCACACCATGGTCCGCTCGCGTAGCCGGCGGCAGATCTCCGATGACCTCGAGCGCGTGCTCCGTGTGTCCGGCCGCCAGCAGTTGGCCGAGCAGGTCGGCAGCCAGCACCGTATTGGTGGGGTCCTTCCGAAGGAAGGCTTCGAGTTGGTCCAGCCCAGGCATGTAATCCGTCACTGTATTTCTCGCACACGCGCCCTTGCGGCCGCGCACTGCGGTGTCGCCTGATCCATGGCGCCGTTACCCACCGGCCAACGCCCCCCTGTCTGTCCCGGCCGCCCCTCTGCGTTGCCCGCAGCAGCCGATTCGGGACCCTGTTCATAAAGTCTCGACGACTACATGCAGCCTGTCAAGAGAAAAGGGGACAGGAAAAAGACGGGCAGCGGAACGACCTCCAGAAGCCGCTTGCGCGGTCGTCCAGGGGGGCGCGCTGGCGCCTGCTCACCAAACGTCGAGGCGATTTCCCGCAGGAAGTCGCCGCTTCCCCAAGCCCTGCCCTGCCGCGTGTGCATGGCCAGGGCCTCGTCGATCTCGCGGCTGCGTTCGACGAGTTGCCGATACCGATGCATGCGTTCACCATCGCTCGGGCCAAGCGCGGCGTACGCAGCATGTGGGGTGACGAGTCGATCGTCCGCCCCATACGCGTTGCACGCATGGCTGGACCAGGACTGATCCATGGCCTGGAAGGAAGGGTGCCCCGCGCCTCGCTCGACGTGGCCGCAGGCGAGCAGGATGTGTCGATGGCCGCCCACCGGGCAGGACAGGTAGCGACCACGCCAGCAGGCACCACGCTTGCCGATGCGTGCGTTTGCATAGCGCGCGTACGTCAAGCCCACTCGTCGCATAACTCGCGCCACGGCGCCGGGCACGCGACCGGTCACCAGCAGTTGCACACGCGAGGCAGCAAGCGCGTACGCGTGGATATCGCAGCCAGCCGCGCGGCTCGCGTCGCCCAATAGTTCCAGATAGAACCGGCAATCGTCAGCACTTTCGAAGACCGTAGCGTCATCCGCGCCGACTTGCATCACATGCTGGGGTATCCCTTCGATGTCCAAGCGTGGCTGGCGAGGCATAAGGCCTTTGGATGTCGGACGGTCGCGCCTCAAGGCCCGACCCACATGAACTGCCCTGCAGCGACTCACATTTCGAGCCGTTTTGCTGCTGTGGCTTGAAATGAAAGACCAGTCCGGCGCGAGCTGCAAAAGTTTAGGTTCGGCAGAAGGCGGATCGATCAAGAGCGCGATATGGACAAAAAGGTCGGTGCCCACCCGACGCCGAGTTTCTCGCTGATAGGTGTATCGCAGCATTTCCATCCACAGTGGAATCGGACCACCTAACGAGCGCCATGGGCCGCGTGGGCCAGTCCCACGTGCAGGCATTCAATCCGAGGCACAAGCGCTGCGGCGCCCTCTGGCAGGGAAGATTCAAGTCGTGCCTGGTGCAGAGCGAGCGCTACCTCCTGACGGTAATGCGCTACATCGAGCTCAATCCGGTACGCGCGGCCATGGTCGCCTCCCCCCCCGAGGAGTACCGCTGGTCGAGCGTGCATACGCACTTGGCCCGCGCACGCGCCCCCCACTCATCACCCCTCACCCGCTCTACCTCGCCCTTGGGCGCGATCACGTGGAACGGGCTGATGCCTATAAGCGATGGCTGGATGCCGGCATTGCACCGGATGACCTGCAACGCCTGCGCGTTTACGCCAGCCAGGAGCGTGCGCTTGGCGATGAGCGCTTCCGGCGGATGGTGGAGACCGCATTGGGGCGACCTGCCGCCTGCCGGCCGCGTGGGCGGCCGCGGCTAGTGAGTGGCAAGGGTGAGGATTAATTAGCCACGCCCCCTTTTATTGGTTGGCACGGTTGCCAGTCCTTTTGTGTGGTTGGGAGTTTAGGGGGCTGGCACTCGTTGATTGCTTGCAGCGGCGAAGTGAAGGCTCCCTGTCTGCTTAAGCTGTCGGGCCGACCAGCGTCAGAAAAGTGCACTCGGACCCTGGTTTTTTGAAGTACATTGATCGCCTGCAACGATAAGACGAAGGTTCTGTGTCTACTGAGCGGGGGAGGCAGCAATTAACCCCCCGTCCCCTTTGGCGCGGGGACGAGATGGAGGCGCTCTGTCTGCTGAGTCGGTCCAGGGCTGCATTAATTCCCTCCGTCCCCTTAGTTCTCCCCTTTAGTTCCGTCCCCTTTAGCTGCCCTTTAGCTGCGTCCCCTTCAGCTGTGCTGCGCGAAACACTATCCGACGACGACCTGGTTGCCATCCGCGCCCATCTCCAACAACAGCGCGCGTTGGTCCGGGATGATTTCCGCGCCATGGTCGAGGCCAAGACCCGCCGCCTCGCAAGACCCGCCGCCTCGCCGGTATTCGCCATGCCCACCGGCCGCCACGCCTCAGCTAGCTCAGGTAAGTGAACCTGACCCCGTTAGCTCGCCCCCCCTTTAGCGGGAAGGGCTATTCGGACAGCTGACGACATAACATCACACCTACCCAGAAATTCCGCCATATTCGCGAAATCTAAGCCAGAAGCAAAGTACTAGCCATATAACACCATACCACCCGATGGTTGCCCAAGAAGAGCCCGGAGCACCATTCACTGCATATGGGGCCAGCGCCACAAAAGCAAAGACAAAAATAAGTGCAACCATCTTCTTTTCCATCACTCGACTCAGAAAAGAAAAATTTGCAGTGTCTTTTTTTGCCACCCCCGACAGCCACCAGGCCAACAATAAGCCAAGCGGAACTATAACGCACCCAGAAACTGCAGCCCTATCGGAAAAAGGGTTTCTAGGAATTTTTGGACCGAATGAGCAACAAGATGAAAAAAAAGCCGGCAAATCGAGCCCGAATATTTTTAATCCAAAAACAAAGGCCGAAATAACCGTGCTCGCCAAGAAAAAAAGACCCATAAATCCATAGAAGTCGTCGTGTACCTGCGATTTTTCTCTCCAAGAAAAAGCAGCATAAACGAAGTAAAGTGGCCGGATTAGAAATGACATTTTTTTTCTAGCAAAATTGTCAAATTCCATGACCAGAGCCATATTGCCACGGGAACGCTTGGATGGCGGACTTGGCGTCCAAAAAATGCTTCACGACTACATCGTCTCCATTGTAATAGAGCGCACGCCACCCGCTTTGATCTTCACCAATTGGGCCAATATAGCGAGGCGTGTAATGGTAAAAGGACACTAGCGTATCCGCCACGCCAAAGGCAAGCCCGACAGGGCTGAGTCCTTCAAAGGCAAAGCCAGCAAGTGTCAGTCCAGCGCTGAGATAGAAGTGCCCCTGATCAAGAGAGTCATCGTGGTCCATTGACAACCATTCGGAAACGATGCCTGCACCGCCCGCGAATCGACCCGCTTTCTCCAAAAGCGGCGCGTATTTTCCAACATTGAAAGAAATGGATGCATCACGCGCGGCTTCGGAGCCAAGGCTGATAGAAGTAATTCTTGGCGGCGAAATGCCGTTCGGTAAGTTTCCGTTGCCAGACACCACCATACTTCCGAACAATGAACTGTTTGATGCCCAAGAGATATTCAAGGCGCCTTTTTTTGCAAACGCCTCTGCAATTT
Organism: Frateuria sp. GZRe14; assembly: GCF_051900395.1. Taxonomy (NCBI): domain Bacteria; kingdom Pseudomonadati; phylum Pseudomonadota; class Gammaproteobacteria; order Lysobacterales; family Rhodanobacteraceae; genus Frateuria; species Frateuria sp. GZRe14. The sequence continues at coordinate 1,904,452 of NZ_JBHZGJ010000001.1, forward strand.
CGGTTACGCCGCCTGTAACGTTGCTAACCAAGTTAACATCGCCCCAGCTCGGTAGAGCAGATGTAATGTATTGCAGGAGCGTGACGCCACCCGCGAGGGTATTGTTGTCACCTGCGTTCGCTGTTGCGATCTCGACAGGAATCAACTTCACATCTATAGCAGCAATCTCGACTTCCGGCAGGCCGAGGGGGACGGGCGCCGTTACCTGGATAGTCTCCAACGTCTTAGGGGTCTCCGGCCCAAATAAAAAGCCATTACGTTCGCCCATTTCGTTTGTAGCATTATTGAGCGCCAATACCTCGCTCACGCTTAGCTGGCGACCATACGGCATGGATTTCCACAGTGCATTAAGCATCTGAAGTGAATGAGGGTCCTTAAGATCGCCGGCCTGTTGGCGCGACTTGCCATAATTTAGCCACCCCTTATCGTAAATTATTTGCTCGGCAATTGTGTCTCTGTTTCTTTCGAAACCCTTTTGCGTAACATCAAAACGGCGTGGCAAGGGTTGCGCAGACCTCGGCAACGAGGGATCACTGATCGTCTCGTAGGTCGCTAGGGAGTCTTGTAGCGCCTGGTCTGATTTGAGATCCGCAGTCACAGAGACTGTACTCAGTGTTTCGACATAATCATCCTCGTCCGGCTCGACCCAATACCGCGCCAGAGGAATTTTTGATCCAGGATCGAAGGTGAGCCCGCCCCCGGCAGCCGAGTGAGCTTGTCTGTGCTGGTAGCCGTTGATTGTTGCCATCGTTGCGTTGGCAAGCGTATTCCCAAATGCATCCTCAACGATCTGTCTGCCGTTTTTGGCGTCACCACCCAGCAGACGTGCCGTTTCACTCTCGACAGCCCCATCGAAGAGATTGCCACCTACTTTAGCCATATAGTCACCGGCTTCTGTGGTGCCCCATCGGGTTTCCAGCGCAGTGGGAACGCCCATGGCCGCCGTCGCGGTCGTCGAAATGGCTGCTGCCGCGACGTTAGCCCAGCTGAAATGTGCGGGCTCATGGACGAACCTGTTGCCAAGGTAGCCGCCTACGCTACCGGCGGCTCCCATTTCGGCGATTGCAGTGTAATTGCCCGCTTCCTTAAGGGCAGCGAGATTTGATCCGCCGCTGACGTAGCCAGACAAGCCCGCCGTAATGCTTGCTGCGAGACCTGAACCGAGCGCTTGCTTCAAAGAAACACCATGGGATACGCCCATAGCGTCGCCCACGACCTGGCCCGCAATACTGCCCACGAAGCCGCCTGCCGCTGCGGCAAGCATGCCGGTAGCCGTGCTGCCGATGGCCGCGGCAAACGATCCGGCTCCTAAAGCAAGCGTGCCGCCCGTCATTGCGGCACCGCCAACAGCAGCAGTGCCCGAAACGACTGCAGCACTCGCGCCCGCGCCGGTCACGGCCCCCGTGGCACCCATTGCAGCCGCAGCCGCACCGGCCGTCATGACTGCCGCCACTATGACAACCGCGATAATCACAATCATCGCCAGCGTGTTGCAATGATGACTACTCGGCGGCGGAGGCGGCGGCGCATACACACTCGGTGGGGTCGTACTACCACTGACCTCCGAAGCGTTATACGGCTTGAACGTCGTAGCGTCGTTGCTGCTCGTAGTCACCTGCGGGATCGTCAGCGACTGCCCCGGCACCAGGTCCTCGTCACTCGACAACCCGTTCGCCTGCGCGATCACGTACCACAGGCTCGCATTGCCGTACTGGGCCTGCGCGATACTCTTCAGCGAGTCGCCGAACTGCGTGACATACCCCGACGTACCCGTCTCGCTGTTGCTGAACGCCGTCAGCCCCTCCAGCACGTGGATGCCGCCGCCCGCGTCAACATTGGCCACCTGCTGGCCGTTGACGTAGGCGTAGTACGTCATCCCTGCCCCACCCTGCGGGATATAGGTTCCGCCCGAGACCGTGCCGTCGCTCCGGCGCAGGATCTGGCCGTTCGCGTCGTAGGCGAAGGCTCGGCCGGTATCGGCCATCGATCCGCTTGCCATCTCCACGTGCTGCAGGATGGCGATGCGGTTGCCGAAGTTGTCGTAATAGCTCGTGTCGGTGGCGGGCTGGTAGTTGGTATCGCTGCTGTGGCTGGTCGTCCTCTTTTCGAGGTAGCCATCCTTGAGCATGTAATCGACGTGGTAGAAGTCGGTCCGACCTGTCGTGGCGTCGTAGTACTGGTAGTCGGTGACGTTGCCCACCGCGTCGTAACCCGACCCGACGGTTCCCGCTTCCGTCTTGTAGGTGACCTGGTTCTGTAGCGTCATCCCGCCCCAAGTAGTCGCGTTCACCCCGGGCAGCGTGGATGGGGGCGTGGCCAAAGCCCCGGTTCCATCCCATGAAGCAGCATGCCCAAAGTTTTGCTGCTGCTTCAAATGGCCATTGTGGTCATATTGATAGATGGTGGCCGAGGCCAGCTTTTGGCCGACAGGTGTGCCGTCGTACACGCCTTCCGCCTCAAGATCCGGATCGCGCTTGTAATAGGGCATGTTGGACCCGCCGATCTCGGTGCCGGCGGCATAGAACTGCTCGATCGCCCTAAGATGACCCGCGTCATCGTAGCTGCGAAGTTCCTCGACGCCGCGGGAGGTCCCGCTCGCGGCCGAATAATTGGCCTGAGTCAGCTGGCTCCTGAGGTTGTAGAAGGACTCCTGGGTTAGAGCGGTGCCTGATGTGTCCAGGATGGTTCGCAACGTCGCGTTGCCGGCGGCGTCGTAAGCGAGACGGTAGGACGTCGGATCCTTCGTCAGAACGATGCTGCCACCAGCGAGCGAGCCGTTCGAGATCTCGACACGGTTGTCCTCGTCGTACGTGAACCAGTACGACTCGATGTCCGCGCTCGTGGGCGTCGTCGTTCCCGTACCACCCGTGCCGCCGCCACCTGTAGAGCCGCCACCCGTGCCCGGATCATCCGGGTCGTCAGGCGGGAGCATCATGGGCGATAGCGCCATCTCGGCGTCCGTGGTGCCTGTCTCGGAGTCGTCAGTTACGGGCTGGGCTTCCGCTGCATCTGCGTCCAGAAGGGACTCGTCAGCCACAAGCTCGGGCGAATAGCCCGGGTCGGACGATTCCTGTTGGAGAGACATTTCCGGATCGAGTTCAGCGACGGCCATGTCGTCCGAGGTGGACATGGTCGCCATCATGGACGAGGTCCCGGCGCTGTTACTGAGGGTGAACTGCGCGGTGGCGGTGCCGTATGAATTGGTCGCAATGACCTCGATCCGGTAGCTGAGGTCGTGGTTGTAGGTGTCGGTAATTTCGTTGGTGAGATAATCCAGCGTCTTCGGCGTACCGCTGATCGTGCCGTTGGCGCTGATGGCCAGGCCCACCCGGCTGATCGAGACCCATTGCGCCGGCACAGTAATGGTGTCGCCGGTGGGCAACATGGAGGGACTGGCCATGAACGACGTCCCCTTCAGGGAGGACGAGCCCGTCATGGCGGTTGCCATGAGCGGATCTGAGGTGAGCTGGGTCAGTTGATGCTGCGGGATCAGCACCTTGGCCGTGTAGGTGATCGCCTGTCCGCCGGGCGAGGTGAAGGCACCGGTAGGCATCGGAATGCTCAGGTACTTGCCGATGGTTCCGGTCTTGTTGGTGTAACCCCCGTGGTACACCGGCGGCAGCGTGGCCACCTGCACCGTGATCGTGAACGTTTTGGTGGTCGATAAGCCTTTGCTGTCGGTTGCCTTGTAGCTGACGGTGAAAGTGCCGGCCTTCGTGGGCGCCCCGGAGAAGGTGCGCGTACTGGCGTTGAACACGATGCCCGGTGGCATGCCCGTCGCGCTGTAGGTGATCGCGTCACCGTTCGCGTCGGTGGCAGCCGGACCTTGGAAGCTGGCCATGGTGACGTTGGTCGTGCCGGTCTTGTTGGCGGGCGTACCGAGCACGGGTGCGACATTGGCGACCGCCAAGGTGAAGGTTGCCGTTGCCGTGTTGCCTTCGACGTCCTTCACGGTCAGCGTGAAGCGCCAGCTTCCGGAAGCGGGTGCCGTGCCGCTGAATACGCCGCCGGAACGGCTCAACCAACTCGGCCACGTCGAGCCGTCGGCCATGGCGACGCTCCACGTCAGGCCAAAGCCTAGCTTGTCGTGGAAGAACGTGGACGCGTCGAAACGGTAGGTCGCGCCAGGCTGTGCCGTCTGATTGGACACCGTGCCCACGGTTACCGCCGTGCCGGACATATCGATGTCTGTGTAGCCGGCATTTGAGCCGTTCTGCACGTATACCGCACGACGGTTGCCGACGGCGTCGTAGACATAGGCCGTCCGAACGATGCCCTTCCCGCTGGTGACGTTCTTCTGGGTGACGACCGAAAGCCGGTTATGGCTGTCGTATTCGGCCAAGGTCTCGAGCGCGACGCCCGCGCCGGCTCCGTCGGAAGTGGTCGTCACCGTATCCACCACATTGCCGTTGCCGTCATAGGCATACGTAGTGGTATTGGTCACGGTGCTATCGATCTTCTCCGTGACCTGCTTGACACGACCATTGGCGTAGTACAGGTAGCCGATGGAGCTCGCCGTGCCGACCACGCCGGTGAGGTAGTCGGGCTTGTCTTGCCCTTGATTGTCAGGATTCCAGGTGCAGGTCTGCGCGTTCAGGAGACCGGAGTCGGGGTCATACGTGTAGGTGTAGGTGGCGTTGTGCAGATCATGATGCGAGCGCACTCGCCCGAAATAGTCGTACGACCACGACTGGTGATCATTGTTGGCCGTGGTTTCGCCCGTTTTGTTGCCGTTGACGTCGTAGGTAAAGACCTCAGACTTGCCAAGGTCGGCCTGCTCCTGGGTCTGGCTTTGCAGTACACGCCCCTGGCTGTCGAACGCATAAGTGCTGTAGCCGAGCGCATCGGTTACCCTGCGCCGATTGCCGTTTTCGTCCAGCACATAGGTCTGGAGCACAACGGTAGTGCGCGGCGTGCCTGACGACTGCAGAACGAAGTCACCCTGCTGAACGATGTCGTCGTCGCCGTTATAAACGTTGTAAGTGATATGTACGTCCGCGTCCGCGCCAGCGACCGAGCCGGTGTGGATGGTGGGCGTCTGTGCGGCCACGGCTCGGCCCAGGGCGTCGTACGCCGTGTAGCTGATCGCGCCGGTACCATCCTGGACCTGGGTCAAGTGGCCGACGGCATCGTACGTGTTCGAGACGCTATGGCTGTTCTCGTCCGTGGTGCGCGCGAGCAGACCATTGAGGTCGTAGTACCAATACCGTTTCGGAATCTGGAACGAGCGCACACCCGTCGCAGAGACCACCAGCACCTCGGGCTGGGTTTCCAGGATGCAATGGTTCTGGCTGTCGTAGAGGTAGGTCGTAAGGGAGCCACGTCCGTCAGTACTGGTCAGGACGTTGCCCCAACGGTCGTACGTGTAAGTGGTCTCCACCGCCGCGTTCACACCGGCAACTGCGGTATTGGAGGGGGGACGGATCCACGTCGCCCGCCCATCCGGGTCGAGGACGTAATGGGTCCAGGTACGGCCGGCCGCGGCACTGACGTCGCTGCCGTCGAAGGTGAGGTGCCCGGCAAGGTCGTAGTAGTAGGTATGGATTGCGCCCGTACCGCTGGCTGGTGCCGTGGTCAGCTGACCGGCTGCGTTGTAGGAGAAGACGGCTTCGTAGCCATCGGCGCTATAGCCGTTCTTGACGCCATCACCCCTTGCGGCCACTTCACCGAACGCGTTGTATTTGACGTAGACGGCGCTGTCCGTATGGCTATCACGTACGGTGATCGTGCTGAGGCGCTGCCCCACGTTGTCGTAGGTTGACGTGGTGGTGACAAGTTGCGAATCGGCATTTGTCGTCAGGTTGTACCAGCTCTTGGTGACATTGCCGGCCGCGTCGTACGCAAAGTAGTACGAGGTGTTTGTAGCATCGACTTCGAGGACCTTTCGGCCAAGGTTGTCGTAGTGGTCGATCGTCGTCTGCGTCACACTTCCCGCGGATCTCACCGTGCGTACGGCATTCCCGAGGGCGTCGTAGGTGAATGTGGTGACCGGAGCGACGTCGGCGTAGAGCGAGGTGTTCGAATAGTCGGACAGGTCCAGGCTGGCGTCGTTCTTGAGGCTCGTCTGCCAACCACTCGCCAAGGCCTTGCGTGTGGGCTCGGTGACGGACTGCACGTGGCCGAGAGCGTCGTACACGGTCGTCGTGGTGGCGCCGTTGACGGTTACTGTCTTGACCCTGTCCTCGCGGTAATAGGTGTAGGTGGTGAGTGTGCTCGCTGAGACGAGGCTCGCCACGCCGTTGATGTAGTTGAAGCCTCCTTTCAGGCTCTCGCTGGTCTTTCGGCCCACGGAATCGTAGTCATAGGTGATCCAGCGGTCGTAGCCGCTGGCGCCGCCGCCCAGCGCCGGTACGCCCGGCACGGTTTCGGTTGATAGCGAGCTGGTGTCGAGACGATTGGCGTACTCGACTCTCGTGGTGACTCCCCCCGCACCGTTGTAGATCCATCGGGTCTCGTAGCCCAGCGGGTCGACTTGCTTGACCTTCTGGTTGCGGACGTCGTAGTAGCTGAAAGTCGTCGCCCAGACCGCGTCCGAGTAATTCGCCTGCCCGGGCGCGCCATAGGCGTCCTGCATCAGCACCGAGGCGCTGGTCAGATTTCCGTAGGCGTCGTAGGTGTAATTGGTCGTCGGCTGGCCGGTATCCGCGGTGCCGCCGCCGGGCCCCATGGCCAGCACGTAGGTAATAGCCGATTGTTGTACCTGCACCTTGTTGTTGCGCAGGTCGTATGTGGTCGTCAGCGTGCGGTCCGCCGTGGAAGCGGCCAGGCCCTGGCTGATCTGGCTGACCGAAAGCGGTGAACCTTTCGCCCACCCGCTGATCTTGCTGATATCAAGTGGCGTGGCGTAGCGGGAAACGCCTGTTACGTTCCCGTAGGCGTCGTATGTGTAACTGGTGACATACAGGACCTGGTGTGCGTCGTCTGCACCGGCGTCCTCTACTTCGAAGGCGACCTGGCCGCGAACGTCATAGGCCTTGTATTGGTACTTGCCGCGCACGTCCTTGTTGACGACCGCGTGACCCAGCGTGTCGTACGTGACTACAGCAGTGGTGGCGCCCAGCCCGGTGGCGTGGAACACACCGGCGCTGTCAACGGAACCGGCGTCGGGATAAGTCGTGCGTACTTGATGGTTCTGGCTGTCGTAGGCGTAGGCGATCTTGCGGGCGACGGTGGTGGCGTCTGCCTCGGTACGGCTGGTCACGTTGCCGTTGTCGTCGTACGCGTAACGCGTGACGAGCCGCACGTCGGCTGTCGTCAACGTGTTGCCGGTGGTGAAGGTTGCGACCTTCGTAAGAGGCGCGATTTCGGTCTCGAGCCGACCGGCCGCGTCATAGGTGTAGTTCCAGGTATGGCCGTCGCGATCCGTGTAGGAGTCTTTGAGGCCGGTTGCGTTGTAGGTGTATGACCGTGTACCGGCTCCGTCCGCGACCTCCCGTATCCGGCCGGCGTGGTCGTAGTCGGTCGTCGTCGTGCGCGTGCTCGAACTGTCATTGGCCGCACTGACTGCTGAGGCTACCCGAGCTTCGTCGAGTACCGAAGGCAGCGCGATCGCGTTGAGGTAGACCACCCATCCGGTCACGCGACCATCGGCGTCGTATCGCTGTTCGGTGACGTAGTTGCCCGCATCGACGGTGTAGCGCCGATGACCAGCCGTGTCGTAGACGTAACGGGTGGTGTGTGCGGGTGTGCCGACCAGCGACGCGGCGACGCTTTCGCTGGTCAACTGGGGGGCGAGCGCACCGCTGGCGAGCGGCAGTGTCTTGCCATACGCAGTCTCGCTCAGCACCTGGCCCGCGGCATCGTAGGTGCGTCCGGTGACGACGCCAACACGGCTGCCGCCGACCTGGTCCTGTCGTACAACGTAGGTCAACCGCCCGTCGGCGTCATACAGGTTGAGAGTCGCCTCGGCGCTGGCTTCGCTGTTGCCGGCGGCGATGATCAGTGCAGCCATGTCGGCGTCGGCGGTGCCAGCGACCAGCTTGTCCCACATTCCGGCGTTGGTGAACGCCTGGGCGCTGACCAGATGGGCATAGGCGACGGTCTCGGCAACACGGCCGTCGGCGTCGTAGGTCGTCTCGGTGACGTAACCTTGCGGATCGACGGTGTAGTGCACGCGTCCGCCGGCGTCGTAGACCGTGTAGCGGCGTTGGTCGGTGCTCGCCTGCGTCACCAGGCTGGCAACATCGTCCAGGCCAGGGGCCAGCGTAAGTCCGTCGAGAGGGATGGGTGTGGCATAGGTACGGGTGGCGGTCACCCGCCCGTCGGCGTCGTAGAACGCCTGCACCACCGCACCCACCGGTGTCGAGGTCACCGCCGGATCGTAGGCGGACGTGATGGTGTAGATCCGCTCGTTGCCCTCGTCGTACACGTATCGGGTGATGTACCCCATCGGGTCCGTGACGGCGAGCAGATTGTCGTTGCCGTCATAGGTATAGACGGTTGCAAGCGCCTCACCCTGCGGGTCGACGATCGTCTGGGTGCGCCGGCCCAGATGGTCGTATTTATAGGCCGTGGTGCGCGCCCCGGTCGAGCCCTCACCTTCGGTGACAGTGAGTTGGCGGCCGGCGCCATCCCAGGTCCAGGTCGTGGTGCTGGTCAGTGCGTGAGCGTCGCCCACGTCGACGTCCTGCACCATGGACAGCACGTTGCCGTCGGCGTCGTAACTGTAGGTGGTAATCGCGCCGGTGGCGTCGGTGACCTTGATCTGCTGGCCACGGCCGTCATAGGCATAGGTAGTCGTCTGTGCCAGACCATCCGGATCCACCGTGCGGGCCAGCACGCGGCCCGCGGCATCGTAGGTGTAGCTCACCGCCCGTCCGCTGGCGTCGGTATGCCGGTCGAGCTCGCCCAGGGCGTTGTAGTGGTCGGTGCTGGCGTGTCCAAGTGCGTCCGTGGTGGTCACCAGGCGGCCGTTGCCATCGGTGTCGAAGGCGTAGGTGTAGGTGGTGCTGCGGCCGGTCGCGTCCGTGACGGTGGTGACGTCGCCGTAGGCGTCACGCACGGTAGTCAGGGTCACGCCGTCCGGCGTGGTAACCACGGTCGTGTGGTTGTCTGGATACGCGTACTGGGTGACCGCACCCATCGCATCGATCCGCTGCACCAGCCGCTCGAACGCGTCGTAAACCGTTTCGACCGTACGCACGGCGCCCTGCACTGTCTGGCTCGCCAGCACAACGCGCCGGCCCTGGTCGTCGTGCTCGTAGGTGTAGCTGACTACGTGATCACGCGCATCGGTGGTGCTCTGCAGCCGCCCGAAAGCGTCATAGCTGGCCTGTGTGACGCGGGCCAATCCGCCCGCGTCCTCGAGCGTCCGTGCAACGTGCCCGCGGGCGTCGTAGGTGTAGGTCGTGGTCGTGCTGTTGTTGGCGTCCAGCGCTTGACCGGGCTCGCTCAGCTGGTTCTGGCGCGCCACCAGCTCACCGAAGGCATCGAACGCCGAGGCGACGCGGTACCCGTCGCCATCGGATTGCAGAACGGCCGCGCCCCGATGGTCGTAGACCGCCGCGGTATGCGCGTCATGCTCCGGATCCGCTATCGCGGCGACCGCTTCGTCGATCGCCGAGAGCGACGTCGTGGTGTCCAGCCCCAACGCCACCACGTCCAGGCGCGCCGCGAAGGCGGTAGTGCCGGTGACGTCGCCGAAGGCGTCGTATTGCAGCTGCGCGACTTCGCCGAGCGCGTTGGGCACCCCGTTCGCATCGGCAATGCCGCGCACGGTATAAGCGAGCCTTCCCGCAAGGTCGTAGAAGTACCAGACCTGATCGCCCTGGGCATCGGTAGCCAGGACCCGCTGACCCAGCGCGTTGTACCGGTACGTGGTGGTGACGTGGTTGCCGTCAGTGCTCTGGACGACCTCACCAAGGCCATCGACCTGTGCGCTGGTGCTGCGTACCTGCCCGCCCGGCTCCGCCGGCGTGGTGACCGTGCCGGTGAGCTGACTGGATGCGCTGTCGTAGGCATACACCGTGACCGCGCCATCCACCGCCGTGCTTTGATGCAGGCGTCCGTCGGCGTCGTACTGCCGGACCGCGGTCTGGCCCGCCTGGCTGGGCAGCAACGCGACCAGCGCCGCCGGACTTTCGTGGCCGGTCAGCGTGGTCCGCTGATCGGAGGTCAGCGGCGCCGCGTAGCGGGTCGTGATGGTGGTGTGGTCGGCTTCGTCGTGGGTGGTGACGGTGAGGTAACCGTCTGCGTCCAGTGACGCCACGGCCCGGCCGGCAGCGTCATACCAGGTCCGCGAGACCGCATCGTCGTCGCTGGAGGACACGGCCGCCAGCACCGCTGATAGCGCCGGCGTGTCGCCGAGGAGATCGAGCTGAGCGGAGTCCAGGGCTGTGGCATACGTACAGGTGCGCAGCGCGCGCCCGGCGCCGTCGTAGGCGATCGTGCTGACGTAACCGGCCGCGTCGAGCGTGGCGACCACACGGCCTGCCACGTCGTAGAAGGAGTACTGCGTCCTATCCTGTTCGCTGGCCACCAGCCCGGCCTGAAGCGTGGTTACGTCTGGCGTGGTCGCCAGGGCCGCGCGGCTGGCCGAGTCCAGCGCGGTCGCATAGGCGGTACTTGCCACCGGATGCCCGGCGCCATCGTAGGCGTAGGTAACAACGTAGCCTTCGGCATCCACGGTGGCCGACAACAGGCCGGCGGCGTCGTAGACCCGGTAACTGGTGCGGTCCTCGGGCGCGGGCGCAGGCAGGATGGCAGACAGGCCCGCCGGCAACCCTCCGGTTCCATTATCCATCCAGCCGGCAGTGTTGATCCGCTGCGCGTAGGCGGTCGTGGAGACCATCCGGCCGCCCGCGTCGCGCTGGTATGCGACGACTGCGCCGGTCGCATCGACCGTGCCCGACACCTGCCCCGCCGCATCGTAGAACGTGTACGTGAAAGCGCCGCCGGCGTTCTGCACCGCGCGCAACTGGCCCTCGGCATCGTAGAAGTACCGGACGGTGCGCGGGGCCACGTCGGTCGCGGACTCGGTCACCGCGACGAGGTGGCCGGCACTGTTGCGGACTTCGGTGTGCACATGGCCGTTGGCTTGACTCACGCGCAACGTACCTTGGGCGTCGTCATAGCTGTAGGTGGTGGTACTGCCATCGACCGCATCGGTGCGCGAGAGCAGCCGTCCCAGCCCGTCGTAGCCGTAGGTCACCGACTCCTGCACGCTGCGGTCGGCTCCGCGCAGCGTCATCTGCTGGCGCAGTAGGCCCTGGGCGTCATAGACATAGGTCGTGATGGACGCGCCTGTGTCGGCGACGCCATTGCCCTGCGCGTCAACGGCGTCGAACACGGTCCTGCCGGCCAACCGGCCCGCCGCGTCGTAGCGGTACTCGGTGAGGGCGCTCCGGCCAGTGTCCTGAGCGGCTGCCCAGGTATCCAACTGCCCGAGCGTGAGGGCCCCTTCCAGCGCGACGCCGCCGAGGTCATACGCGGTCGCCGGATAGGTGCGCTCCTTCACCAACCGCCCCTGCGCGTCGTACTCGCGCGCCTGTACGCCCCCGACGGGATCGATCGAGTAGCGCAGTCGGTCGCTGGCGTCGTAGACGTAGCGGGTGGTGGATGGTGCGCCTGGTGCGCCGGCGTCCGCCGCGTCGGTGCCTTCCGGATCGGCGACCTGGTAGACCGTGCGCGTCAGCAGACGATCGGTGGCGCTGTAGGTGGCAGTCACCGTATGACCATCCGCGTCGCGTTCGAGCACCCGGTTGCCATGCGTGTCGTAGCGGTAGATCGTGGTGCGGCCAAGCGCGTCGGTGACCGAAGCGAGGTGGCCGTCCGCGGTGTAACCGTACGCCGTGACTTGCCGTTGCCCGTTGACGGCCGGCGAGGTTACCGACGTCAGCCAGTCCTGTGCGTCGTACGCGTAAGTCCAGGCCCGGCCGCTGGCATCGGCCACCGTGGTGGTCCGGGCCTGCAGGTCGTAGCTGAAGTCCTGGCGTTGCGCGGCGGCGCCTGTGCCTAGCGTCACCGATGCGATTCGCCAGGCGCCCTGTGCGTCTTGTGCGTAGGTATAGGCAACCGCGATCCCGTCGCCTTGCTCCAGCGAGGCCAACCGGAGGCTGTCGCCGTCGTAGGTGTAGTGGGTGGAGAAGTTCTGCGTGTCGGCGCCGTCCGACGGCGTAAGGTCCGTCAGTACGTCGGTCAGGCGGTTCAGCGCGTCGTAGCCGTAGGTGACCCGGCCGATCACCTGCGCGCTATTGCCGCCCGGCGGAATTTCGCAGGTCGACAGCGTGGCGACCCGACCTTCGGGGTCGTAGCCGATGAGCAAACCTTCGCCCAGGCCATCCAGCACACTGACCAGTTGGTGCGTGTCCGTGTGGTACTCGAGACTGAAGGTAGTCCCAGTGGTCGGGTCCTGTAGCGTGCGCAAGATGCCTGCGGCGTCATAGGCCTCGTGGACCTGGGAGGAGCCGTCGACATAGGTCCAGGACTGGGCATTCGCATCCCAGGCAAGCGTGTCGTGGGCTCCCGCACTGGTGGTGCCCACGTAGAGGCCACGCACCTGGTCGTACGTGAACAACTCTTCCTCGCCGTCCCCTCCGGTGCGGGTCACCGTGCTGCCGGTTTGGCCAAGGCTGCCAGTGAGATTGCCCACGTGCCGGTCGAGTCCCAGCAGCCAGGCTCCCCCGCCGATGTCTCCCGCGCTACCCAAGCTGTTGTACGTGCGCACGACGCGCGCCAGCAAGCCTTGGGCGACCAGCTGCTCGTCCTGGTTGGTGAGAATCAAATTGCCGGTGGCGACGTTGACGTATTGCGCTACGCCGCTCTGGCCCAGTCCGGACTGGCCACCAGGCCCGAGCACCGACGCTGACGTTCCCAGAAGCCCAAGCCCGTTGCCCGAAATCACCGCCACCATGGCATTCCCCTTGTCCGATAACCGGATGCCCGACCCAGTGCCGGGCTGTCCGGGGGCTAGTCCAAGGAGTGCGGAAAAAGTTTAGGCGGCGCGGTCGCCGCGCAGCTGCTTCAGCATTGCCAGAAACGTGGCTGGAATGGCTGGATCCGCGTCCATGGCGGATTCGATCTGGGCCACGGCGCTCGTGAAGTCCGGATGTTCGAGGAAGGACTCGCCGAACTCCCACAAGAGAATGTGGCGAACCATAGGCTTCCTGAGTGCTCGCACGGCCGGCTCGGAGTCCAAATCCACGCTCGCTGCCATCGCGGCCAGCGCTCGTCGTAAAGCAGCAGGGTCGCGCGCGCCTGCCCGATCTCTCGACGCCGCAGGCTGCTGCTTGCCAACCGTGTGCTTTGGCTGTGCGGGAGCGGTCGAAAGTGCTTGGAGCACCTCAACGATGGTTGCTCCGGAGCGGATTCGGTGAGTACTCATGAAAAGATCAGCGCCTTGTGGCCTCAGATTGGCTGGTGCCAGCCTTACGTAGGGTGCCACAGCAAGCTCCATGAGGCACCCGCACGCGGGCGCTGCGGGCTAGCCTTCCCTGGGCAGCACGGTGAGCACACGTTCGATGAAGACGTGCAGTTCCTTCAGGTAGTTGCGGAGGAAGTCCGCCGTGGATGCGTCGGTGACGTCACCATCCTCGGTAATCAGGCCCGGCTTGAAATGGATGTAGGCCTCCAGCGTGTTCATCAGTGGCGAGTTGCAGAAGCACAACACGCCGCGCAGCTGCTGCTGGGCCACGGCGGTGCCGATCGCGCCTGGCGAGGTACCGATGACACCCGAGGGCTTGCGTGCGAAGGAGTTCTTCCCCCAAGGCCGGCTCGCCCAGTCGATGGCGTTCTTCAGCGCACCGGGAATCGAACGGTTGTATTCGGGCGTGACGAACAGCACCGCGTCCACGTCGGCGATCGCCTGCTTGAAATCGCGCGCCACCTGCGGGTAGTCGGCGTCGTAGTCGTAGCTATACAGCGGCAGGTCCCCGATCGGGATTTCCACCAGTTCCATTCCCGGCGCCGCGAGGCGGGCGAGCGCCTTGGCCAGAAGGCGGTTGATGGAGCCCTTGGCCAGACTGCCGACGATGTAGCCGACCTTGAATGTCTTCATGGGGAGAACTCCTCGCAGGACGACGTACCACCGCGGTTGGTCCGGTAGCGCCTCGCTGCGGCATCGGCGTCGACAGGAAGCCGCGCTGATCGCGGCAGGTTAACGCCGTGAATGTCACCACTATGTAGCTGTGCACCGGGGCCTTTGTGACGTTCCCTTCGATTCATGGAGTCATGCCATGACACGCCTGCCTACCCTGTTCCTCGGACACGGCAATCCGATGAATGCGTTACACGACAACCCCTGGACCCAAGCCTGGGCGGCGCTCGGCGAGCGATTGCCGCGCCCGCGCGCGGTTCTCTCGGTATCGGCGCACTGGTACTTGCCCGAAACTGCGGTGACCGCAATGGCCGCGCCGCGCACGATCCACGATTTCGGTGGCTTTCCGCGCGAGCTTTTCGAGGTGCAATACCCAGCGCCGGGCGACCCGGACCTGGCGCGCCGGGTGGCCGAACTGCTGCAGCCGCTGGAGGTCCGTGCGGACCATTCGTGGGGACTGGACCACGGCACTTGGTCGGTGCTGCGGCATGTGTTCCCGGCGGCCGACATACCCGTGGTGCAGCTTTCCATCGACAACTCGCAACCGTCGGCGTTCCACTACGGTTTGGGCCAGCTGCTGCGGCCGCTACGCGACGAGGGCGTCCTGCTGGTTGGTAGCGGAGACGTGGTGCACAACCTGCACGCTTACGCGTGGGGGCGACATCCGGTGGAGCCCTTCGACTGGGCACTGCGCTTCGAGGCGCTGGCGCGCGAGCTGATGCAGCGGGGCGAGCACCAGCCGCTGCTGGACTACGAACTGCTCGGCCGTGACGCCGAGCTGTCGATCCCGACGCCGGATCACTTCCTGCCGCTGCTGTACGTGCTGGGCGCCAGCGCTCCGGGTGAGCCGGTGTCTTTCCCCGTCGAGGGCATGGACGGTGGCTCGATCTCGATGCTGAGCGTCCAGTTGGGCTGAGCGTGCCGGCGCGGTAAGGCCCTGCGACAAATCGCCCACTCCCCCGCGCCCTTCCCGCCTGACCTGAATCAAGAGCGCTCCCTGCCCTGCCCCTGACCATGCGCGCGTCCTCAAGGAGACGCGCAATGAGCACCACCCGAAAACTCTGGCTGGGGCTGGCGGCTTTGCTGCTGGCCTCGTTCGCTGTCCTGCTATGGGTCGGCAAGGAAGTCCATCAGCAGGCGCCGCCGCTGCCTTCGGCGGTCGTCACCGCGGACGGCCATACGCTCTACACGCGGGCCGACATCGAGCTTGGCCGGCAGGTGTGGCAGAGCATCGGCGGCCAGCAGCTGGGTTCGATCTGGGGCCACGGCGCGCTGGTCGCGCCGGACTGGAGCGCGGACTGGCTGCACCGCGAAGCGACCACCATGCTCGAGCTGCTTGCCCGTGACGAAGGCGCCGCCTCGTTCGCCTCGCTCGATGCTGGCCAACAGGCTGCGCTGAAGGCGCGGGTGCAGGCCGAAGAGCGCACCAATACCTACGACGCCGCCAAGGGCACGATTACGGTGTCGCCGCTGCGCGCGCAAGCGATGGAAGTGGTCGCGCGGCACTACGACAGCCTGTTCAGCAACGACCCGGCCACGCACAAGCTGCGCGAGGGTTACGCGATGCGCGAGAACACCATCGCCGAGATGGAGCATCGCCGCGTTGTCACCGCGTTCTTCTTCTGGACCAGCTGGGCCGCTGCGGCCGAGCGTCCCGGCCACAGCGTGAGCTACACGCAGAACTGGCCGTTCGATCCGCTGGTGGGCAACCAGCCCAGCGGCACCACCTTCATCTGGTCGATCTTCAGCATCCTGTTCCTGATCCTCGGCATCGGCCTGCTCGGCTGGCACCACGCCGTGCAGAGCCACAAGGAAAGCCCGGCCGTGCCGCCGGCGCGCGATCCGCTGGCCGACTTCAAGCCCACGCCCTCGATGAAGGCGACCGCCAAGTATTTCTGGACGGTTATGGGCCTGTTCCTCACGCAGATCCTGCTTGGCGCGACCACCGCGCACTACCAGGTGGAAGGCCAGCAGGCCTACGGCTTCGCGCTGGCCAACATCCTGCCCTATGCGCTCACGCGCACCTGGCACACCGAGCTGGCCGTGCTGTGGATCGCCACCGCGTGGCTGGCCACGGGGCTCTACATCGCGCCGGTGATCGGCGGACATGAACCGAAGTTCCAGCGCCTGGGCGTCAATTTCCTGTGGGTGTGCCTGATCCTGATCGTGGTCGGCTCCTTCGCCGGCCAATGGTTCGCGGTGATGGACAAGATGGGCCTGAAGTACAACTTCTGGTTCGGCCACCAGGGCTGGGAATACACCGACATCGGCCGCTTCTGGCAGATCTTCCTGTTCATCGGGCTGATGCTGTGGCTGTTCCTGGTCGGCCGTGCACTGTGGCCGGCGATCAAGCGCCGCGACGAGACCTCCAACATCGTGGGCCTGTTGTTCCTCTCCACCATCGCGATCGGCCTGCTCTATGGCGCGGGCCTGATGTGGGGCGAGCACACCCACATCGCGATGGTCGAGTACTGGCGCTGGTGGGTGGTGCACCTGTGGGTGGAAGGCTTCTTCGAGGTGTTCGCCACCGCGGTGATCAGCTACCTGTTCGTGCGCCTTGGCTTGCTGCGCGTGCACAGCGCGACGGTGAACGTGCTCTTCGCCACCATCGTGTTCATGGCTGGCGGCGTGCTCGGCACCCTGCACCACCTGTACTTCACCGGCACGACCACGGCGGTCATCGCGCTGGGCGCGAGCTTCTCCGCGCTGGAAGTGGTGCCGCTGGCGCTCATTGGACTTGAGGCCTACGACAACTGGAAGAAGCAGCACGCCGCGCCGTGGATGGCGCGCTATCGCTGGCCGATCATCTTCTTCGTGGCGGTGAGTTTCTGGAACCTGATCGGTGCCGGCCTGTTCGGCTTCCTGGTCAACACGCCGATCGCGCTGTACTACATGCAGGGCCTGAACCTGACGGCCACGCACGGCCACACCGCACTGATGGGCGTGTACGGCATGCTCGGACTGGGCCTGATGCTGTTCTGCCTGCGCGGCATCAAGCCGGAGGCGCACTGGCGCGAAGGCTGGCTGAAAGGTGCGTTCTGGTCGCTCAACATCGGCCTGTCGATGATGGCCCTGCTGACCTTGTTGCCGCTGGGCATCCTGCAGCTCGACGCGGTGCTCGACCACGGCTATTGGTTCGCCCGCTCGGAGCACTTCATGGACCGCCCGCTGATCCACCTTCTGGTGTGGATGCGCGTGCCGGGCGACACGCTGTTCGCGGTGGGTGCACTGCTGACCTCCGTGTTCGTGGCCTCGCTGTGGCTCCGTGGGAAACGCGAGCCCAGGGTGGTGCCGCTGCCGCAGGCGGCGAGCGAGAACGCTTGACCGATATCAGGGCGCGCCGCGAGGCGCGCCCTGATCCTTTGGTCGAAGAAAAAAAAACGATCCTGCCGAGCGTCATCCCCGCGAAAGCGGGAACCACTTCGATCTACCTGCAAGCGATTCCGGCTTTCGCGGGAATGACACCCGAAAGACCGGCAGGCCCCGCCCTTACCGAGCCCTGGTCCCGGTTTCCCATGTTCGAGTTCTATCCCCAGATCAAGGCCGTGCATATCGCCTGCGTCCTGCTCAGCGGCGCGCTGTTCGCGATGCGCGGGCTGCTGGTGCAAGCCGGCCGCGCCGGTGCGGCGCACTGGGCGCCGCTGCGCTATCTCAGCTACACGATCGACACCACGCTGCTTACCGCCGCGCTGATGCTGCTGACCATCCTTCCGCGGGGCTACTTCGCCAACGGCTGGTTGACGGTGAAGCTGGTGCTGGTGGTGGCCTACGTCGTGCTCGGCAGTCTCGCGCTCAAACGCGCGCGCACGCCGCGGGCGCGTCGCTTGTTCCTGCTCGCCGCGGTAGCGGCCTACGTATTCATCCTGGGGATCGCGCGCATGCATCATCCGCTCGGCTGGCTGCATGGTTGGATCGCATGAACGCCGCATTCGACCTGCCCCCTGAAGCACCGCGCGACCACACGCTGGACGCCTGCTTCCTCGGCCCCTACGGCGAGAACGACACGCTGCTGGAGAAGCTGCTGGTCGAGTTCCTGCGCGACCACGTCTACTGGCGGCGCAACTTCCACCCGGAAGACCCGCCGGCGATCGCCACCTCGGCCGCCAGTCATCCGGACTACCTCGCCTTCGAATCGCGCATGCGCCGCGAGCTGCACCAGCTTTCGGCGGCGCTGAAGAAGTCGGTGCCGTTCCACAGCCCGCGCTACATCGGTCACATGGCCTCGGACCTGCTTCTGCCCGGACTGGCGGCGCAGATGCTCACCCTGCCCTACAACCCCAACAACGTCAGCGAGGATGCCGCGCCCGTCACCGTCGACCTGGAAGTGCAAACCGGCTTGCAGCTGGCGCGCATGCTCGGCTACCCGCACGACCCCGCGCGGCCGGACTGCGCGTTCGGCCACCTCACCTCCGGCGGCACCGTCGCCAACTACCAGGCGCTGCGCCTGGCGCTGGCGCTGAAGGCGTTCCCGGTCGCGCTGCGCGCGGCACGGGTGCCGGACCTGGTCCTGCCCGAAGACGACTGGACCGCCTTCAATCTCTCGCCGGCCGCGGCGATCGGCCTGCTTGAGCAGTGGCAGCGCTGGCTGGCCACGCTGGCTTCGCCGGTACGCGCGCAATGGCGTGCATGGGTGGAGGCCGAACGCGTCGAACACCGCGGGCTGGCCGGTTTCTTTGCCGCGCACCCGCAGTTGCGCGTGCCGCGCGTGCTGGCGCCGATCACCGCGCACTATTCCTGGAGCAAGGGCGTCAAGCTGCTGGGACTGGGCCGCGAGAACCTCGAACTGCTGCCCACGCGCGACATGCGGCTGGACGCCGATGCCCTGGGCGAGCGGCTGCAGCGGCTGGCCCGGGCGCGCGAGCCGGTGCTGCTGTGCGTGGCAGTGTTGGGCGGCACCGAATACGGCACCATCGATCCCGTACACGAGGTGTTGGAGGCCCGCGAGGCGAGCCGTGCGAGCGGGCTGGATTTCGCCGTGCACGTCGATGCCGCCTGGGGCGGCTACCTCGCCACGGTGTTTCGCCACGAGGACGGCAGCCTGAGGCCACGCGAGGAAGTCGCCGCCGACTACGTGCATTTCCCGGCCCCCGACGTGCATGCCGCGTTCGCCGCGCTGGGCGGTACCGACTCGGTCACCGTCGATCCGCACAAGCTCGGCTACCTGCCCTACGGCGCCGGCGCCTTCGTCTGTCGCGACCACCGCGCCATGGCGTTGCTCGCCGAGCGTGCCGACTACGTCTTCCACGGCGCCACGCCGGCCGACTACCTCACCCGCTACCGCAACCTCGGCCAGTACATCCCCGAAGGCTCCAAGCCGGGCGCGACCGCCGCCGCGGTCTACGTCACGCACAAGGTGCTGCCGCTGGACCACGCCCACTTCGGCCGCCTGCCGCGCGCCACCCTGCAGGCGGCCGAGGCCTTCCACGCGCGGGCGAAGCGCTGCGCGGACGAGTTGGCCGGCTGCGTGCATGTGCTGGTGCCCTTTGCGCCCGACAGCAACCTGGTGTGCCTGGCGCTCAACCCCCACGGCAACCGCGACGCGGCGGTCGCCAACGCCTTCGTGCGCGCGCTGCACGACGAACTGCGCTGCGACGTGCACCAGCCGCTGCAGGTGAAGGAGTTCTTCGGTTCGGTCACCAGCCTGCGCCCGGACGTGCTCGGCCAGGCGCAGACCCGGCGCATCCTGGACGCGCTGGGGCTGGAGCCCTTCGCGCTCGATGGCAACGAAGACTCCCTGCTGATCCTTCGCCACACGTTGATGAACCCGTACCTGATCGATCACGAAAACGGCATCAGCTACATCGACCGCTATTTCGATTACCTCGGACGGCGTCTGCGTGCGCTGGCCGCAGCACGGTGATATCCGCCATGAACCATCCCATCTCATTGCAGCCGCACCACACCAGCCACGACCGCGCATGGGTGCACGACGCCCTCGCCTCGCTTGCGCAGGAAGCGGCGCGCTCGGCCGATACACACCTGCTCAAGCTTGCCCTGCCCGGCTTTCCCGGGATCGACTTCTACTTCAAGGACGAAGCCGCCCATCCCAGCGGCAGCCTGAAGCACCGCCTGGCCCGCTCGCTCTACCTCTACGCGTTGTGCAACGGCCGGCTGCACGAAGGCCAGCCGGTGGTCGACGCCTCCTCCGGCAGCACCGCGATCTCAGAAGCCTGGTTCGCGCGACTGCTCGGCCTGTCGTTCACCGCGGTGATGCCCGCCTGCACCGCGCCGCGCAAGATCCGCGACGTGCAGGCGCTCGGCGGCCGCTGCGACCTGGTCGAGGACCCCGCGCAAGTGCACGCCCGCGCCGCCGAACACGCGGCGCGCGGCGCCTGCCACCTGGACCAGTTCGGCCTGGCCGAGCGCGCCACCGACTGGCGCGGCAACAACAACATCGCCGAGTCGATCATCCAGCAGATGACGCGCGAACCGCAGCCGATGCCGGCGTGGATCGTCTGCGGGGCGGGCACTGGCGGCACCTCCGCGACCATCGGCCGCTATTTGCGCTACCGACGCCTCGATACCCGCCTGTGCGTGGCCGAGCCGACCGGCAGCGGCTTCGTGCAGGGCTGGCGCACGCTCGATCGCGGCGCCGTCGCCAGGCGGCCCACGGTGATCGAGGGGATTGGTCGCCCGCGGGTCGAAGCGGGTTTCCTGTTCGAGGTGGTCGACCACGTGGTCGAGGTGCCGGACACCGCCTCGGTGGCCGCGGCATGGATGCTCGAGGACCTGCTCGGACGTCGCTACGGCGGCTCGTCGGGCACCAACCTGGTGGCCTGCCTTCAACTGGCCGCAGCCATGCGTGCGCGAGGCGAACGCGGCAGCATCGTCAGCCTGCTGTGCGATCCGGGCGAACGCTACACTGAAACCCTGTTCGACCCGGGCTGGCTCGCTGCCCGTTCGATCGACATCGCCCCTGCGCGCGCCGCGCTGGAACGCTGCCTGGCCACCGGTACGTGGACGCACCCACTCGCCTGATCACGCTTCGCGGACTCCCCGCCACGCTCGCGGCCAGTGACCGCATACCACCCGAATGCCGGACCCACGTCGAAGCACTGGTGCGCCTGCGCACCGCGACCTTCGCACGGTGGCTGGCGCCGCTCACCCTGGCATGGATACCGCTGGACGTGTTGGCGCTCGGCGCTGCCGACGCTTTGCCCGCACTGGTCCTGCGCCTGGCGCTCGCCGGCGGGTTGCTCGCCTTGTCGCAACATGCCCGGCGACTGCCACGCTTCACCGCCATGTGGCTGCTGCTCGCGCTGCAGGCGGTCGGCTTTGGACTGCTGCAGTGGCGGGTACCGCCGCACGAGGACTCGCTGCGGATCGGTTATGGCCTGTTTCCTTACCTGATGGCCGCACAGCTCGCGCTGTTCCCGCTGCCGTGGTGGCGCAATCTGCTCGCGGCACTGCTCGCAGCCAGCCAGCTCGCCTTGCTGCTTGCCCTGGAAGGTGCGTCTGCCGATGCGTTGCTGTGGAACCGGGTCTGGCTGTTCGGCCTGATCGTGGCCGTCGGCACGTGGACCGGCCAGGCCCAGTTGCGCCTGCTGGTGCGCCTGCTCGCCGCCCGTCGCGACGCCGCGCACGATCCGCTCACTGGCCTGGCCAACCGGCGCCACGCCACCGCACGCCTGCAGGCGGCCTGTGCGGATGCCGATCGCCGCAACGAGCCGCTGTCGGTGCTGATGCTCGACCTGGATCACTTCAAGCGCGTCAACGACCGTCATGGCCACGCCGGCGGCGACAGCGTGCTGGTGGCGCTCGCCCAGGTGCTCCGGCGGGAGCTGCGGGCCTCCGACCTGGCCGCGCGCCACGGCGGCGAGGAATTTCTCGCCGTGCTGCCTGCCTGTGACCCGACCGATGCGCTGGCGACCGCCGAACGCATCCGCCTGGCTGTCGCAACGATGCACGTGCCGGTGCCCGATGGCGCGGCGCAGGTCACGGTGAGCATCGGAGTGGCGACCCGCGATGCAGGCGAAGCCCCGGGCGCCCTGGTCGCACGCGCCGATGCGGCGCTGTATCGCGCCAAGGCGTCCGGGCGCAACCGGTGCGTGGTCGGATAGCCGGCGCGCAGGCTTCCAGCCCGCCCACGTCCCTCCAGGCGGCGCTTCAACGCTCCGACTGACGCGCGTCAAGGCGCGAGGCTCCCATGCCGGCGAGCCTCGCACCACTACACGCCACCGACGCCGCCATGAGCCACCACGACCTGCGCTCCTTCCTCGCCCAGCTCGAACGCCAGCACCAGCTCGCCCGCGTGCAGGCGCCGGTCGATCCGCACCTGGAAACCACCGCGCTCTGCCACCGCGCCCTGCGCGAAGGCGGACCGGCGCTGCTGATGGAACACCCCGTCGGCTCGGACCACGCCTTCCTCGGCAACCTGTTCGGCCACCGCCGCCGCATCGAACTGGCCCTCGCCGGCCGGCCGATCGCCAGCCTGCGCGAGCTGGGCCAGTTGCTCGCCTCGATCAAGGAACCGCGCTGGCCGGCCAACCTGCGCCAGGCGCTCGCCAACTGGCCGGAACTGGCGCAATTGGCGCACGTCGCGCCGCGCCACGTCGACGAGGCGGCCTTCCTGCACGAAACGGTCGAGGGCGAGGACGTCGATCTCGCCCGACTGCCCATCCAGCAGTGTTGGCCGGGCGACGCGGGACGGCTGGTCACGCTGGGGCTGGTGGTCACCCGCGGCACCGCCAAGCGCCGGCAGAACGTGGCGATCTACCGCCAGCAGGTGATCGGCCGCAACCGCGTGATCATGCGCTGGCTGCCGCACCGCGGCGGTGCGCTGGACTATGCCGACTGGCGCATCGATCGCCCGGGCCAGCCCTTCCCCGTGCTGGTCGCGATCGGCGCTGATCCCGCCACGCTGCTTGCCGCCGTGGCGCCGGTGCCGGACACGCTTTCCGAATACGAATTCGCCGGCCTGCTGCGCGCCGAACGCACGCGCCTGTGGCGCAGCGAGCTGACCGGGCTGGACGCGCCCGCCGGCGCCGAGATCCTGCTCGAAGGCTTCATCCACCCGGACGACACCGCGCTGGAAGGTCCCTTCGGCGACCACACCGGCTACTACAACGCACAGGACCACTTCCCCGTTCTCACCATCGAGCGCATGCACCTGCGCCAGGAGGCGATCTACCACGGCAGCTACATGGGCCGCGCGCCGTTCGACGAGCCTTCGGTGCTGGCGATGGCGTTGAACGAGATCTTCGTGCCGATCCTGCAGAAGGTGTTCCCCGAGATCGTCGACTTCCATCTGCCGCCGGAAGCGTGCTCCTATCGCGTCGCGGTGGTCGCCATCGGCAAGCAGTACGCCGGCCACGCACGGCGCGTGATGATGGGCGTGTGGTCGTACCTGCGCCAGTTCACCTACACCAAGTTCGTGATCGTGGTCGATGCCGACGTCGACGTCCGCGACTGGTCGCAGGTGATCTGGGCCATCGCCACGCGGGTGGATCCGGCGCGCGACACGATGCTGGTGGAGAACACCCCGATCGACTACCTCGATTTCGCCAGCCCGGTCGCGGGCATGGGCTCCAAACTCGGCATCGACGCGACCAACAAGTGGCCGGGCGAAACCAGCCGCGCCTGGGGCATGCCGATCGCGCCGGATGCGGCGGTGGAGGCACGCGTCGAAGCTCTGTGGAGCGTGTTGAGACCGCGCGCCGAGGAGCGCTAGGGCGGCCAGGTGCCGCCCTGCCACGTGCCGGCGGGCCGAACCCGCCCTACGGTCGATGCCCATGCAGGGTGGGCGTCAGTCCACCATCCCCGATCCACGCAGTCGTTTCTAAACGCTCGATGCGCTCAGTGCGCGTGCCCGGAAGCCACTGCCCAACTCGGGTCGTCGAAATACCGCGGATAGTCCGCCACCGCGTTACGCATCGCCTGCACCTGGGCCATGTCCTGCGGATCGGCCTTGAGCTTCTGCGCGGCGCCCAGCAACGGCACCAGCATGCCGTGCAGTACGGCGTCCTGCGCCGGCGCGAGCTTGCACTTGGCGAAGATGTCGGTGGCGGCCTGTTCGATCAGGCCGACGCGATCCAGCGCCATGGTCGCGTCCATGTGGCCCATCTCGTAATGGCGCAGTTCCTCCAGCGCCGTGTGGATGCGGCCCATGCCGTCGCGCAGCGCCGCGTCGGCCGCCCAGCGTTGCGTCGGCGGCGGCACCGGCTGGGTGATGTGTGCGTGCGCGGCGTGGTCGTGTTGCGCACGGGCGGCGCCCGGCGCCACCGCGAGGACACCGAGCAGGACGACGGACAGCTTCATCGGGGACATGAGGGCAGGCTCCTGCGTGCGGCGAATGCCGCTTCAGTGACGATGGTAGCGATCGCCCGCCGGCGTGCCTTGATCCGCGACAAACTGATCCACGTCAACGCCGCGCCCGCTCGCGGCCACCACGATGCGCGCACTTCCACCGATACCGAGGTGCGCATGCAACTGGTCTGTCCCGCCGGCAACCTGCCGGCCCTGCAGGCGGCGATCGCCGCGGGCGCCGACGCGGTCTACGTGGGCTTGCGCGACGAAACCAACGCCCGCGCCTTTCCCGGCCTCAACTTCTCCGATGCGGAGCTGCAGCAAGGCATCGCCCATGCCCACGCCCACGGCCGCAAGGTCTACCTGGCGCTCAACACCTACCCCGACAGCGCGCGGCTGGCGCAATGGCACGCAGCGGTCGACAAGGCCGCGGTGCTGGGCTGCGATGCGATCATCGCGGCCGAACTGGCGGTGCTGGATTACGCCTCGCGCACGCACCCGGCGATGGCGCGGCACCTTTCCGTGCAGGGTTCGGCCACCACCGCGCCCGCGCTGCGCTACATGCACGAGCGCTTCGGCATCAGCCGCGCGGTGCTGCCGCGTGTGCTCTCCATCCAGCAGGTCGAGCGGCTGTGCGAGACCAGCCCGGTGCCGCTGGAGGTGTTTGCCTTCGGCAGCCTGTGCATCATGGTCGAGGGGCGCTGCCAGCTCTCCAGCTACGTCACCGGCGCTTCGCCCAACCGCCACGGCGTGTGCTCGCCGGCGAAGTACGTGCGCTGGGACGAACACGACGACGGGCGCCGCAGCGTGCGCCTCAACGATGTGCTGATCGACAGGTTCGAGCCGTCCGAACCGGCCGGTTACCCGACCGTGTGCAAGGGCCGCTTCGACGTCGGTGGCGAAACCTTCCACGCGCTGGAGGAGCCGACCAGCCTCAACACGCTCGAACTGCTCCCGCGCTTGGCCAAGGCCGGCGTCGCCGCCCTGAAGATCGAGGGCCGCCAGCGCGGCGTGGCCTATGTCACCGCCGTCACCCACACCTGGCGCGATGCGCTGGATCGCTACCGCGCCGCTCCCGATGCCTGGTCGGCGCAGCCCGCATGGCAAACGGCACTGACCCGCCATGCCGAAGGCCACCAGACCACCCTCGGTCCCTACCACCGCCGCTGGCACTGACGCAGGAGCAGCGCATGAAACTCAGCCTCGGGCCGCTGCAGTATTTCTGGCCGCGCGAACGCACGCTGGCCTTCTACCGGGAAGCCGCGCATTGGCCGGTCGACGTGATTTACCTGGGCGAGACGGTGTGCAGCAAGCGCCGGGAACTGGCTACCCGCGACTGGATCGACCTGGCCACGGAGCTGGCCCGAAGCGGCAAGCAGGTCGTGCTTTCCTCGCTCGCGCTGATCGAGGCCGAATCGGAGGTGGGCGTGGTCAAGCGACTGGTGGCCGAAGGCTACGGCTGGATCGAAGCCAACGACCTGTCCGCCGTGCAGGTCTGCCGCGAACGCGGGGTGCCGTTCGTCGCCGGTCCCACGCTCAACGTCTACAACCACCGCGCACTCGCGCTCCTGATGGACGACGGGCTGCGACGCTGGGTGCCGGGCGTCGAGCAGGGACACGCGCTGATCAGGGAGCTGCGCGACGCCATGCTCGCCGACGGCGGCGCCATGCCGGAGGTGGAAGTGATCGCCTTCGGCCGCCTGCCGCTCTCCTTCTCCGCCCGCTGCTTCACTGCCCGCGCGCTGGACGTGCCCAAGGACCAGTGCGGCTTCCGCTGCCTCGACTATCCCGACGGCCTGCCACTGGCCACCCGCGAGGGCAAACCCTTCCTGCGCATCAACGGCATCCAGATCCAAGGCGAGGAGATCACCGACCTGGGGCCGGAGCTGCCGATGCTGCGCGAACTGGACGTGGACGTGCTGCGGCTCTATCCGCAGGCGGAGGGGATGGCCGAGGTCGTGGCGCACTTCCATCTGGCCCGGCGCTCGCCGCAACCGCCCCCGCGAATCGGGGCGCGCAACGGGTACTGGTTCGGCGAGCCGGGGATGCAGGTGGCTGGAGCCTGACTGCCTGCGCCCCGCGCCCGATCAGTGTGCGTAGCGCCACACCGCGAAGTAGTGGCAGCCGGTGCCGGCGAGCACGAACAGGTGCCAGGCGAAATGGCTGTAGCGCAGCTTCTCGTGCAGCAGGTAGAACACCACGCCCACGGTGTAGGCCAGGCCACCGGCAAGCAGCCAGGCCAGCCCGCCGGGGGCCATGTGCTGCCACAGCGGGCGGATGGCGGCCAGCGCAAGCCAGCCCATCGCCACGTACAGGCCGGTGGAGAGGCGATGGAAGCGTGCGCCGACCAGCAGCTTGAAGATCACGCCAGCCACCGCGAGCGTCCAGATCACGGCGAGCAGCGCCCAGCCGACGCCGCCGCGCAGAACGCCCAGCGCGATCGGCGTGTAGGTTCCGGCGATCAGCAGGTAGATGGCTGCGTGGTCGAACCGTCGCAGCATCGACTTGGCGCGTGCATGCGGGATGGCGTGGTACAGGGTCGACGCCAGGTACAGCACGATGGCGCTGCCGCCGAACACCGCCGCGCCGAGCACCGGCAGCGCACCGCCGCGCTGCAGCGCGTCCAGGATGAGCAGCGGCAGGCCCGCGATCGCCAGCAGCAGGCCCAGCCCATGGCTGATGCTGTTGGCGATCTCTTCGCCGGTGCTCGATGCGCGGGCGAGCTTGCGGATGCGCTGGGGGAGGTTCATACCCGCGCGAACACCAGGCTGGCGTTGGTGCCGCCGAACCCGAAGCTGTTGGACATCACCGTCGCCAACCGCGCCGGGCGGCTTTCGCGCAGGATCGGGAAACCCTGGGCGCGCTCATCGAGCGTGTCGATGTTGGCCGAGCCGGCGACGAAGCCACCGCGCATCATCAGCAGGCTGTAGATCGCCTCGTGCACGCTGGCAGCACCGAGCGAATGGCCGGTCAACGCCTTGGTCGAGGACAGCGGGGGCATCGCCTCGCCGAACACTTCGCGCATCGCGTTGAGCTCGATGATGTCGCCCAGCGGCGTGGCGGTGCCGTGGGTGTTGACGTAGTCGACCGGCCGCTGGAGGTCGGCCAGCGCCATCTGCATGCAGCGCACCGCGCCCTCCCCGCTCGGCGCCACCATGTCGGCGCCGTCGGAGGTTACGCCGTAACCGACCAGCTCGGCGTGGATGTGCGCGCCGCGTGCCCTGGCGTGCTCGTAGTCCTCCAGCACCAGCATGCCGCCACCACCGGCGATGACGAAGCCGTCTCGGCCCGCGTCGTACGGGCGCGAGGCGGCGGTGGGCGTGTCGTTGCGGCCACTGGCGAGCGCGCCCATCGCGTCGAACTGCGCGGTCATGCCCCAATGCTCCTCTTCGCCGCCGCCAGCGAAGACCACATCCTGCGCTCCGTGGCGGATCAGGTCGGCGGCCGCGCCGATGCAATGCGCCGAGGTGGCGCACGCCGCCGCGATCGAATAGCTCAGCCCCAGGATGCCGAACGTGGTAGCGAGTGTCGCCGACACCGTGGAACACATCGTGCGCGGCACCATGTACGGGCCGACGCGACGCACGCCCTTCTCGCGCAGCAGGTCCGCGGTCTCGATCTGCCAGTGCGCCGAGCCGCCGCCCGAGCCGGCCACCACGCCGGTGCGCGGATGGCTGACCTGCTCGTGCGTCAGACCGGCATCGGCGATGGCCGAGCGCATCGATACGTAGGCGTAGGCTGCCGCGTCGCCCATGAAGCGGCGCAGCTTGCGGTCGATCGCCGCCTCCAGGTCGATGTGCGGCACCCCGGCGACCTGGCTGCGCAGGCCGCGGGTGGCGTAGTCAGGCATCGCGCGGATGCCGCTCTTCATGTCGCGCAAGGCGCGCGCGACGGTGTCCGCCACGTTCCCCAGGCACGAGACGATGCCCATTCCGGTGACCACTACGCGACGCATCAGAGGTTCTCCGTCGACTGGAACAGGCCTACCCGCATGTCGGTCGCCACGTAGATCAGGCGGTCGTCGACGAAGGTCTTGCCGTCGCTCACCACCAGGTTGAGCTTGCCGCGGACCACGCGGCGCACGTCGATCTCGTAGCGCACCAGCTTCGCGCTCGGCAGCACCTGGCCGGTGAACTTCACCTGCCCCACGCCCAGCGCACGGCCGCGGCCGGGTTCGCCCAGCCACGGCAGGAAGAAGCCGGAGAGCTGCCACATCGCGTCGAGCCCGAGGCAGCCGGGCATCACCGGGTCGCCGGCGAAATGGCAGCCGAAGAACCAGAGCTCCGGATGGATGTCCAGCTCCGCGCGCAGCACGCCTTTGCCATGCGCGCCGCCGTGGTCGTCGACGTGCGTGATGCGGTCGAACATGAGCATCGGCGGCGACGGCAGGCGCGCGTTGCCGGGGCCGAACAGTTCGCCGCGGGCGCAGGCAAGCAGTTGTTCGCGATCGAACGAGGAAGGACGTGTCATGGAGAGTTCTTCGGTGGAGGTGGAGAGAGTCTGGGCAGCGGCCTGTGCGGCGGCCTTGATTCGGGTCAAGGGGGCGTCGGGTGTGCGGTTTGGTCGCATGGGGGTGTGCGGCGGGGCGCCCCTTCCCCCTTCGAGGACCCTCCCGTGGAACGGGGGAAGGCCCGGATTCGGAATCTTCCGCTTTACCGCTCCTCCCGGAGCATCGCGATGCCGCGCTATCGATCCTTCCCCGCTTGCGCGGGAATGTTCCCGAAGGACGAAACGGCAATACCTTGCCGGGGCGCTACGCCGCCAGCGCATCCCTCCGGCAATGCGCGCCAAGGCTCGCGGTCCGCCGCAGGGCTGCCAGCAACAACGCCTCGGCCAACCGCGCCTGCCAGCCATGCCAGAGTCCGCACAGGCGTAGCGCGTCACGCAACGCGGCGGCATCGCGCTGTGGGCCGGCGGCGGTCCACATGCGCTGGCGCAGCGCCGTCAGCGTGTTGGCATCGAGCGACGGACCCCGCTCGATCCAGCGCATCGCGCCCTGCCCGCGCCTTGCCCATGGCAGCGTCGCCAATCGCGTGCCCAGCCGCCGTCCGCAGGCCACACCTTCGAGCAGCGAGTTGCTGGCCAGGCGGTTGGCGCCGTGCACGCCGTTGCAGGCTGCCTCGCCCACCGCGTGCAGGCCCGGCACGCCGGTGCCGCCGTCGAGGTCGGTGGCGAGGCCGCCCATGTGGAAGTGGACGGCGGGCGTCACCGGGATCGGCGCGGTGCGCGGATCGATGCCGTGCTCCAGGCAGGCGGCTAGCACGGTCGGAAAGCGGCCGGGCCAGTCGGTGACGGCGGTGGCATCGAGCCAGGCGCCTCCCTCCTGGCAGGCCATCCACACGCGCCGGGCAACCACGTCGCGCGGCGCGAGGTCGCCGAGCGGGTGCACGCCGTCCATCAGCGGACGGCCATGCGAGTCGCGCAGCCGCGCGCCGGCGCCGCGCAGCGCTTCGGTGACCAGCGGCAGGCTCTGCCGCTGCGGCAGGTCGAGCGCGGTCGGGTGGAACTGCACGAACTCCAGGTCGCGCGCCGCGGCCCCGGCGGCCAGGCCGAGGGCGAGACCGGCGCCATCGGCGCCGGGCGGATTGCTGGTGCGTGCGAACAGGCTGCCGATGCCGCCGGTGGCAAGCACCACGTGGGCGGCATGATGGGTTTCCTCGCGACCGCGCTCGTCGCGTGTGCGCAGGCCGGCCACGCGGTCGTCCCGCCACAACAGGGCTTCGACGTCGACACCGCCGCGCCACTGGATGTGCGAGGCGCGTTGCGCCTGCGTGCGCAGCGCGCGAACCAGCGCCGCGCCGGTGGCATCGCCGCCGGCATGCACGATGCGCGGCACGCCGTGGCCGCCTTCGCGACCGAGCCGCAGCGTACCGTCCTGATGGCGATCGAATGCCACGCCCTGCGCGGCAAGCCAGTCGACGGTGAGTGGCGCCATGTCGGTGAGCCAGCGCACCGCGGCCGCATCGTTATGGTGGGCGCCGGCCGCCAGCGTGTCGCGTGCATGCGCGGCGGGTCTGTCGGCCGCATCCATCGCCGCGGCGATGCCGCCCTGGGCCAGTGCGCTGGCGCTGCCCGTGCCCTCGTGCGCCCGGCACAACAGGCGCACCGGCCGCGGCGCGGCGGCGAGCGCGGTGGAAAGGCCGGCGGCGCCCGCTCCGACGATCAGCAACGGCGCGTCGGCGCGCATCACACGGTCTCGCGCCGGCCCACCGCCAGCATGCGTTCCAGCGCACGGCGGGCAGCCGCGGCGATGTCGGTGGGCACTTCGACCGCATGTTTCATGTCACACAGCGCGGCGTGGATGTTGGGCAGCGTGATGCGCTGCATGTGCGGGCACAGGTTGCACGGCTTGATGAACTGCGTCGCCGGGAACCGCGTGCGCAGATTGTCGGCCATCGAGCATTCGGTGATCAGCGCCACGCGCTCGGGCTTCTCGCGCTCCAGCCAGCGACCCATGGCGCTGGTCGATCCGACGAAGTCCGCCTCGGCCAGCACCTCGGGCGGGCATTCGGGATGCGCCACCAGCTTCGCGTCGTAGCGCTCGCGCGCATGGCGCGCCTCCTGCGCGGTGAACTTCTCGTGCACCTCGCACTGGCCGTGCCAGAGAATCAGCTCGACCTCGGTCTGCGTGGCGACGTGGCGGCCGAGGTAGCGGTCGGGCAGGAAGATCACCCGCCCGCAGTCCATCGCCTCGACCACCTGCACCGCGTTGGCGGAGGTGCAGCAGGCGTCGGACTCCGCCTTCACCGCGGCGGAGGTGTTGACGTAGCTGACCACCGGCACCCCGGGGTATTGCTTACGCAGCGCGCGCACGTCGGCGGCGGTGATCGACGAGGCGAGCGAGCAGCCGGCTTCGAGGTCCGGGATCAGCACGGTCTTGCGTGGAGCCAGGATCTTCGCGCTCTCGGCCATGAAGTGGACGCCGCACAGCACGATCAGGTCGGCCTCGCAGTCCGCCGCCGCCTGCGCCAGGGCCAGCGAATCGCCG
This sequence comes from Frateuria sp. GZRe14, assembly GCF_051900395.1. Taxonomy (NCBI): domain Bacteria; kingdom Pseudomonadati; phylum Pseudomonadota; class Gammaproteobacteria; order Lysobacterales; family Rhodanobacteraceae; genus Frateuria; species Frateuria sp. GZRe14. The sequence continues at coordinate 1,935,717 of NZ_JBHZGJ010000001.1, forward strand.
GTGACGTCGGCCACGCCGTGGAAGATCTCCGGCGACTGGTAGCTATGCGCCATGATCACCGCGCCGCGCTCGCGCTTGAGCGCGTTGATCGCGTCGATCCACGGCAGGTGGAGCGGCAGCTCCAGGCAGGGCAGCAGCGGTTCGAGCCGCTGCACCAGTCCGGCGTACTCGTGTTCCAGGCCGTCGCGCCAGGCAGGCGCGGTGGCGGCGGTTCGCGGGGACATGGCGATCCTCGTGGAGTCAGGCGTGGCGATGCGCGTCGCGCGCGGCGCGTGCCAGGCGGGCGCCGCGGTTGAGCGCGATGCGCAGGCCCAGCGGCACCGACTCCCAAGGCAGGCGATCGAGCAGGTTGCGCGCGGTGAGGCCGAGCTCCGTGTCGCCGGTGAGCACGAGCGTGCGCTGGAAGAACAGCGTGTCGGCATCGTCCAGGCGGCTGGCGAGCAACAGCAGGTCGGTGGCGCTGCCGCGCACGCTGGCCTCGGATGCGTCGTCGATCACGACCAGGTGGCCCTCGCGCAGCGTCAGCACCCAGCGCAGTTTGAGGTCGGTGACCTCGATGCCCAGACGCCGGCCGTCCATGAAATCGAGTGCGTGGTCGGCCAGCGGCGCAGCCAGCACGCGTGCCATGGCGCGCTCCAGCAGCGCGTGCTGCCAGCGCGCGGGAACCACGCGCAGCAAGGGGGCGAGGTGCCGTGGGGGCGGCAACAGGCGCAGCATCGGCGCGGCGTGGGCGAAGTCGGGATTCATGCCATCGAGCATGACCGGCGTACCGTCGGGCTCGCCCTGATCCAGGTCAACCGCCAGGCCCTGCTGCGTGCAGGCATCGCCGATGGCCACGTCGAGCAGCCGTGTCGCGGTGGCCGTTGGCACGCCAAGGCGTCGGGCCATGGCGTGGGCGCGTTGGCGCACCACCCGTTCGCGTTGCGGATCGCGCGATGGGATGCCGGCGCTCCGCTTGAGGCGCGCCACCATGCCGACCAGTCGACGACGCGCCGCGAGCAGCGCGAGCAGGCCGTCGTCCACCGCATCGATGGCAGCACGCGTGCTCGCCAGCGCGAAGGATGGCGGGATCGCCTCCTTCCGGTCGGGCTCACTACTCACGCGGGTTGCCCGACGCGTCGGAGGAAAGCGCGACCAGCAAGCAACGCACGCCCCAGCGCGTGCCCGTGGACGCTCCACGCGACCAGTTGCCCCAGCGCGGCCATTCGCGCGAGCCATGGCGTCGGCCACAACAGGGCCGCCACCAGCAAAGGGGCGGCGACGCCCTGCGCGAGCAAGGCGCGGTGCCTGGAAGGGTCCGGCAGCAGGCGTTGTACGCCGGGCAACTGCACGCCGCGCGGCACGCGGCGGCGCAGCGCGATCCAGCCGACGAACGGCACGATCTCCTGCGCCATGCCCCCGACCAGCAGCGGCAAGCCGACGCCCAGCGCAAGCGCACCGGCGACCATCCCCTGCCCCGCGGCAAGCGCCAGCGCGGCGAGCACCAGCCCCAGAAGTCCGGCGCGCCAGTGCAGGAACAGCGCGTTATGGCGCGCGCGTGGCACCCGACGCTGCAGCCACAGCGCGCCGAGGGCGAAGCTGGCGCCGCCGGCGGCCACCGCCAGCGACAACGTGCGATCGCCCGCATCGCGCAGATGGACGACCGTGGCCGCGAGCAAGGCGATCGCGACGGCCGCGAGCCAGCCGGACTGCAGGCGCGCGGGCACGCGGCCGGTGCCCTGGAACATCGGCATGACCACCCGCGCCACGGTCGCCAACAGGAGCACCATCCAGCCCAGTACGCCGATGCCTGCGTGGACATCCACCGCCACCAGCGGCCATGCGATGCGCCGCGCCAGCAACAGGGCCAGCCCGCCGCCGGCCAGCGCGGCGAGCATGCCGAAGCCGAGCGCGAGGCCGATGCCGGTGCGCAGCAGTCGTTCACCGGCGGCGGCCGCCAGGCCGGGAAGCGTCATTGCGCCGAGCCAGAGGAAACTTGCCGGCAACGCGACGCCGGCGGCCAGCAGTGGCCAGCGCGCCTGCATATGAAGTCCGGCCACCAGCAGCAACACGCCAAGGTTGAACGTGGCATGCAGCGCAGGCACGCCTCGCCAGCCACGCAGGTCTGCGCCGACGGCGGCGGGCAGGAACTGCAGCAGGCTGCCGAACATCGCGTTGCCCAGCACGCCAAGCGTCCACACGTGCACCAGCGCGAGCGTGGCCGGATGCCAGCGCGTCAGCAACGCGGCATCGCCGTCGACCAGCAACAGCGCGCCGCCCGCCACGCCCCAGCAGGGCATGGCGAGCAGGAAGCGCAGCGGCAACGTGGCCGGCGGCGGCTGGTCAAGCCGCAGCTTCGGCATCGTCCGGACGGCGGATCTGCACGCGCACGCTGCCGTCGGCTTGCGGCTCGCCCGGCTCGGCCTCGAAGCCGAGCTGGGCCAGTTCCATCAGCAACGGACGCGGGAACATCGGGGCGACGATGGTGAGTTGTTCGCCGGGCGGCAGGGCATCGGCCGCCTCGAGCGCACGCAGCAGGGGCTGCGGCGAAGGGAGATGGCGCAGGTCGAGTTCGATGGACGGGGTCATGACGGTCATTGGACCGCGCGGGTGCCGGGGGACGCGCTGACGCAGGTCAACGCGATGGGAGACTGCGCTCGAGAGTGAACGTGTTTTTTTTCGCTGAGAGGGCTCGCGAGAGGCGTGGCTCTTGACCTGCCCGTCCACGCATTGCTGGCCTACCCGCGAGCCCCGGCCCCTCACCCAAACCCTCTCCCCGGAGAGGAGAGGGCTTCAAAACAGGAAGGATCGTGGCGCCGGAGCCGCAGCTTCAGCGCAACGCCTGCACGCCCTTCCACTCCAGCTGCAGCCACAGCTTCGTGTCGTCGCGACCGAAACCGTCGGCCTGATAGCGGGCGAGCTTGAGCAGTCCATTCGCCGCCGGGCTGAAGGCATACCCCAGCGAGCCGTCCCATTCACGGCCGTAGTGTCCGCCACGGTCTGCACGGTAGTCGTGCCAGGCGAGCACCCAGCCGAGGCGGGCCTGCGGGCCGAAGGCGCCGTTGACCGCGGCGTAGCGATCTTCCAGGCCGCCGGTTGGCGTCACCGTGAACTGGTCGTCCCAGCCATTGAACGCGTGCAGTGTGGCCAGCGGTGTCTGCAACGCGTGGCGGCCGTTGCCGCCGAGGTGCTCCCAACCGAGCTTGCCGGTGATGCCGTGCAACGTCCACGCGGGTTCGGCCAGCCAGTAGGCGTGCGAAAAGCGGTCGGGATTGTTGGCGTAGTCGGCCTGATGCGCCGCCTCCAGCGTCCAGCCGAAGCCGTCGGCCGCGGGTTTGCCGCTCCAGCGCGCACCGTAGGTGGCGCTGGATGAGGTGGCGACGTCGCGGTCCTCGTGCAGGTAGGCGTAGCCGCTCCACTGCTGCGTCCCGCGCTTGAAGGCGGCATTGAGCAGGTGCGTGTCGAGCTTGCGCTCGCGCGCGATGGGCACAAGCGCATCGCGGCCGGCGACCCGGTGCACGCGGTCGAGCCAGGCGTAGCGTAGGGTCCAGTCGGCGGCGGGCTGCCACTGCAGCGCCACGGCGTCGAAAGTCTGCTCGTGCTGGCGCCAGCCCACGTTGCCGATCCAGCGCTGGTTGTCGAACAGCAGGCGCTGGCGTCCGGCGATCACGCCGACGCTGCCGCCCTGCCAGCCGAGGTACGCCTGGTTGAGCTCAGTGCCCTTCGGATCGGTGATCGCGGGGTATTGCGTGTGGCCGTTGGCGCCGCTGTTGTAGTGGCCACCGGCAGCCGCCATGCCGGCGCCTTCGAGGTAGCCGCCGAAGCCCGCGCCGAACTGCGCGCGCAGGCCCAGCCGCAGGCGCAAGGTATCGGCGCGGGCGTCGCGCGCGAACGCGTCATTGTCGACCTGTTCGTGGCGGACGCGCGCATCCCATTCCAGTTGCAGCGGGGCGGGCGTGTCGGCGGGCCAGGCCGGGGCGCTGGCGAGGGCCAGCAGGCAGGCAGTGGCGAGGCGCGTATGCATGGGTGTCGCTCCTTGGGGAATGCGCGCAGTGTCGGGAGCGCGAAGGCGCGGGGGATTGACGGGCGTCAAGCGGCCGGGGCGGTGCGGCAACCCGCCGCGGACGTCCAGCCGTCCGTTCGATCTGCGCAAAAAAAAGAGGCGGGCCACCAGGCCCACCTCCAAAACCGGCCGGTGACAGGTTGGCTGTCACCGGCGGATCAGGCGACGCGATACGCCGCTCAGTGCTCCGCAGTCGGCGCCGGGGCCGGCTGCGCACGGACCTTGGCCACTTCTTCCTTGGTCACCTGCCCGCCCGGGTTGTCCCAGCTGTTGAGCACGTAGGTCAGCAGGTTGGCGACCTCGTCGTCGGTCAGCTGCGTCATCGGCGGCATCACCGAGTCGTATTCCTTGCCGTTGACCGTGACCTTGCCGGTCAGGCCGTGCAGCGGGATCGCGATCAGCTTGTCCTTGTCTTCCTTCACCAGCTTCGCCACGAGGTCGGACTTGGCCAGCGGCGGGAACACGCCCGGCAGGCCTTCGCCGTTGGCCTGGTGGCAGACCGAGCAGGTGCCGGTGAACAGCTGCTTGCCGGCTGCGACCTGGTCGGCCTTGCTCAGCGTGCCGGCGGCGTTGGCCTTGGCCGCGGTGCTCACCGCATGCAGGTTCGGTTCGGCGCGGTCGCCCAAGTAGACCGAGTCGACCTCCTTGCCCGAGTAGATCGCCTTGTTCTCCGGACCATCCACTTTCAGGATGCCCAACGCGCCCTTGTTGAACGCGCGGAAGATCGAGTGATCGACCAGCACGTAGCTGCCCGGCACGTCGGTGTGGAACTCCACGATGGCCGCGCCGCCGGAGGGGATCAGCGTGGTCTGCACGTTCTCCTGCGGATGCAGGCCGCCTTCCTGCTGCACGCGGTCGAAGATCTCGCCGATCACGTGGAAGCTGGAGACCAGGTTCGGGCCGCCGTTGCCCACGAACAGGCGCACCGATTCGCCCACCTTCGCGGTCAGCGCCTTGTCGCCGGTGAGCGCGCCCTCGTGGCCGTTGAACAGCACGTAGGTCGGGCGCTCGTCGATCGCTTTGTCCATGTCGAAGGGCTGGTGGCCTTTCTCGCGGTACTTGCCGGTGGTGTAGAAGTCGCCCTGCATCACGTAGTACTCGTGGTCGACCTTGGGCAGGCCTTCCGGCGGCTCGACCAGGATCAGGCCGTACATGCCGTTGGCAATGTGCATGCCCACCGGCGCGGTGGCGCAGTGGTAGACGTAGATGCCGGCGTTGAGCGCCTTGAAGGTGAACTGCGACTCGTGCCCCGGCGCGGTGAAGCTCGACGCCGCGCCACCGCCCGGGCCGGTCACGCCGTGCAGGTCGATGTTGTGCGGCATCTTGCTGGTCGGCGAATTCTTCAGGTGGAACTCGACCGTGTCGCCCTGGCGCACGCGGATGAAGCTGCCCGGCACCGTGCCGCCGAAGGTCCAGTAGGTGTAGGTGACGCCCTCTGAGATCGGCATCTCCTTCTCGATCACTTCCAGCTCGACGATGACCTTCGCCGGGTAGTTGCGGTGGATCGGCGGCGGCACGTGCGGCGGGCTGGTCAGCACCGCGTGGATCGGCTCGCCCTGCGGCGGGCCGAAGTCGGTCGGCGCGGGCAGCGGCGCGGGCGCCGCGTAGGCGGCCGGGCTGGCAGACAAGGCCGCGTCGGCAGCCTGCTTTCCGGAGCAGGCGGCGAGGGCCAGCATGCTGGCGGCCGCGAGCACGGTGGACAGCATTCGTGACATGGGGTGTCTCCTGTGGTGTCGACGCCAGCGTAGGTTCGGGCCTTCACCCGCGCTTGACTTGCGTCAGGCGCGCCACAGGAAAGCGGCCGCTGCGTCAGCCTGCCACACCGGCCGCTCCCGCCGGGCGCATGCGTCCCGGCGGGACTTTGACCAGGGGCACTCAGTCGGCTTCCACCCAGAGGCGGTCGATCACCAACGCATCGCCCGCCGGCGCGCCCGCCGCAATGACGCGCACGAAGCTGAGCGTCAGTGCATCGAGCGGCGCGGGCCAGATCCGGGCGAGCACGTCCTGCGCTGGAAGCACGATCCTCACCGGCGCGTGCATGGCGGCCATGCCGCCACCGGCCATCATCCGTGCGTGGCGTGCGACGCTGACCTCGAAGGGCCCGAGCGTACCGACCAGGTAGGTCTGTTCCGGTTGTGCCAGGCCTTCGGCAGGCAGGTTCAACAGGATCTTGTAGAAATAGCCGCCCTGCGTGCCCGTCCCGGTGAGGGCGACACCATCGAGCACGATCCGCACCGCCTTGCCGGGCGACGTCGCGCCCTGCCCCTGCGAGGTAGCCAGGCTGCGCAACCGATTGCGCCCGTCCGTGGTCAGGGGAATCCGCACGCGCGTGGACTGTGGCCCCAGCGCCAGCCCGCCCATGCCGCCCAGCGAGGCACCCTGCACCGGCAGCGGGGAGGCAAAGGCGTCCTGGATCGCGGGCAGCGGCGCGACGTAACCGCTCGGCTGACCCGCCGGCAGGGTTGTATCGTCGTACCGATAGCCGAGGATGCTCGGCGCGTAGGTGTCCACCCGCTTCATGCCCGACACCGCGGCGCCATAGGAAAACGATCCGGACCAGTAGCTGGCCGTCTTGGCGGGCATGTGCCGTCCGTCACCGGCCAGCACCCAGGCATCCCACAGGCGGTCGATGTTCGCGTGGTGCACCCAGAAGATCGGGTCGCGCGGCGACACCGCGATGTTGTCCATGGTCCCGCCGATCAGGTTGTGCACGCCGTTGTGGGGCGCGGTCTCCACCGCCGGCTCGAAGGCGTAGGGTTTGCCCTGCTGGAAGTTGGTCAGGCCGGGATCGAAGGCGCCCAGGGTGCACGCGCCGGAAACGTCCGTACCGGTGCGGTTGCGCAGGTAGAGCGGTGAGCTGGGGTCCTGGAATTCCGCAGGCATGACCGGGTACTCGTAGTAGTTCCAGTAGGGCAGCGCCAGCGCGCTGTTGCCCGAGACCTTGCGCAGTCGCGCCTCGAAGCGCGCCAGGAAACCGCGATGCCAGGCAAGGAAATACGGCTTGCCGTGCGGACAGAAGTTGGCGTGCACGTTCGTCCAGTAGGCCCAGCTGCCAGGCTTCGTGGAGTCCAGGTTGGCGCGCATCTTGGCGATCGCGTCAAGGAAGGCCTGATACAGAGGGCCGTCGCGGAACTGCGGCCACGAGGGCCGCGTACGCAAGCTAATCGCCGCCATGGCCCCGCGAGGGAGCATGGGGACCAGTGCCAGTGATGCCGACGCCTGCAGGAATTGTCTCCGGTTGATCATTGTGTCCTCCATTCCGGTGCGTGGCTGGCGGCCCAGCATCGCCGCAGCCCTCGGTCTTGCCGCGCGCATCGGCGCGCAACCGGAACCTAGGGCGATGGCGAGGGCCGGCGTTGATGCACGTCAACCGGTCACGCGGTGGTGGGCGCGGGATAGTGAAGGGACTCGACCGCAAAGGCGCGCGGCGCGGGAACCTCCCTGGAGCTTTAACCGCCCGGGCGGCAGCGCCGCCCCGGCCGCCATAGCGTTCGCTTATCGCCATCAGCCCTGGAGACGATGAGCCGGACGTTGACCTTCGGCCACGTCATCCGTTTTGCGATGGCCGCGGCAAACCTTCGCTCCCGCCGCGCCACCGGAGGGGATCTGATCGGAGTCCAACCCGAACGCCTCATGCGCCTCGTCCGGCACGCGGCACTGCCCTTGACGTGCATCAAAGCCGCCGGACCACGCCGACCTATGCTCCGAGCGAACGGTTCGGCGCGCTCTGCAAGGCCCCGCACCGGCTCGCAGGAGCCAGCCGCATGCCAAACGATGCACCCCACGCCCCACCGGCAACGACCGCCCACGCCGTGTCGCCGCGGCCGGCGCGACGCCACCATGGGGTGGCATGGGTCGCAGTTGTTGCGCTCGTCCTGGTGATCATCGCGGTCGCGACCTGGCGAATGCTTCCCCCGCGGGTGGCCGTGGTGCATGCGCACCGCGGCACCGCGATCGAGGCGGTCTATGCGACCGGCACGGTGGAGCCGACCATCATGCTGCCGATTGCCGCGCGCATCACCGCGCGCCTGGTCGAACTGGACGCCGACGAGGGCGATCGCGTGCGCGCCGGCCAGCAGTTGGCCAGGCTCGAGGACACCGACCTGGCCAGCAACCTCGCCCAGCTGCGTTCGCAGGAAGCTTTCGCGCACGACGAATACCGCCGCTACGCCGCGCTGCTGCCGCGCGGCGTCATCGCGCGCACGCAGTACGACAAGGCGCGCTCGGACTGGCTGTCGGCCCGCTCGGCCGCCAGCCGCGCCGCCGCCGAGTTGCGCTACGCCCGGCTGCTGGCGCCGACGGCGGGCACCGTGATCCGTCGCGACGGCGAGATCGGCCAGTTGATGACGCCGGGGAGCACCGTGTTCTGGCTGGCGGTCGATTCGCCACCGCGGGTGACCGCCGACGTCGACGAGGAGGACATTGCGCGGGTGGCGTCCGGTCAGGCGGTGCTGATCCGCGCCGACGCCTTTCCGGGAAAGGTATTCCAGGGCCGCGTGCACGGCATCACGCCGAAGGGCGATCCGACCGGCCGCAGCTACCGCGTGCGCATCGCGTTCGAAGGGCGCACGCCGTTGCAGGTGGGCATGACTGCGGACGTCAACATCATCGTGCGCCGCCACGAGCGCGCGCTGCTGCTGCCCGATGACGCGCTGGTCGGGGATCAGGTGTGGGTCGTACGCAATGGACGGCTGCAGTCGCGGCGGGTCGGTGTCGGGATCCGCGGCGAGCGGCAGGTCGAGATCACGACAGGCCTGTCCGCTGACGATGCCGTCGTGGCGATGCCGGCGGGAGACCTTCGCGCGAACGCAAAGGTGCGTGCGGTGGCTATGGGAGCCGGCCCATGATCCGCCTGCTCGTGGACGTCGCCGCACGGCACCTGCTGGCGCGGCGTCGGCAGAGCATCGTCTCGTTGCTGGGCGTGGTGCTGGGCGTGTCCTTCTTCCTGTCGATCTCCGCAATGATGCGCGGCTCGGAGCAGGACATCATCCACCGCCTGGTGGACAACGCGCCGCACATCACCATCGAGGACGAATACCGCAATCCGACCCTGCAGCCGGTAAGCCAGCTGTTCCCGGACGCCGCCGTGCAACTGCATCACCTGGTTCCGCAGACCGAGACGCGTGGCATCCGCGGCTACCCGCAGATACTGGACTACCTGCGGCGCACGCCGGGCCTGCGCGCATCGGCGGTACTGAGCGGCCAGGCGCTGGCGAGCTTCGCCGGCAAGGACCGCGCGATCGGCCTGTACGGCATCGTCGCCAGCGAGTACGCACAGGTCTCGACGATCCGCCGCTACATGGTGCAGGGCACGCTGGACGAACTGGAGGCCAATCCGAACGGCATCGTCATCGGCGACGAACTGGCGCGGCGGATGAGTCTGGGCATGGGCAACAACCTGCGCGTGGCCAGCACCACCGGCCAGGTGCGCACGTTCAAGATCATCGGCCTGTTCCACACGGGGCGATCGGACTTCGATGCCGGGCAGGCCTTCGTCGCGCTTAAGCGCGTGCAGTCGATGCTCGACCGCCCCAACCGCATCAACACCATCGTGATCAGGCTCGCCGACCCCAACGCCGCGCGCACCGAGGCGGCGCGCATTGAGGAGCGCGTGCGCTACAAGACGGTGTCCTGGCAGGAGCGCTCGGAGGACCTGATGAGCGCGCTGGCGATCCGCAGCGTGATCATGTACGCGGTGGTCGGCGCGGTGCTCGTGGTGGCCGCGTTCGGCATCTACAACGTGATCTCCACGGTGGTGCTGGAGAAGCAGCGCGACATCGCCATCCTGCGCGCGATGGGCTTCCAGGCGCGCGACATCGAGAGCATGTTCCTCGCCCAGGGCGCGCTGATCGGCGCTGTCGGCAACGTGTTCGGCATCGGGCTGGGCTGCGGGTTGATGGCCGGGCTGATGCGCATCCACTTCCGCGTCCCCGGCAGCACCGACGTCAACTACCTGGCGATTGACTGGAGCCCGTTCCAGTTCGTCCTGGCCGGCGGGGTGGCCATGCTCGCGGCGATGATCGCGGCCTACCTGCCGGCGCGGCGCGCGGCCAAGGTCGAGCCGGTCGACGTGCTGCGCGGTGGCACCTGATGGCCGAGGCGATCCGCCTGGAGCATGTGACGCGACGCCTCGGGGGCGAGGTGCCGGTGACGCTGGTGGACGACGCCAGCCTGCGCATCGACGGTGGCGAGTGCGTGGCGATCACCGGCCCGTCCGGGTCGGGAAAATCCTCCCTGCTCTATCTGATGGGCCTGCTCGACCTGCCCAGCGCGGGACGCATCTGGCTGGGCGGCGCGGACACCGCCGACTACGGCGAGGCCGAGCGCTCCGGGGCACGGTTGCAGGCGATCGGCTTCGTGTTCCAGTCGCACTTCCTGCTGCCGGAGTTCAGCGCCTGCGAGAACGTGATGCTGCCGATGCGCCGCCTTGGTGCCTACGACGAGGCGACGATCCGCGAGCGGGCGTGCGCCCTCCTCTCCGGGCTGGACCTCGGCTCGCAGCTGGACAAGGCGCCGCGCCAGCTGTCCGGCGGCCAGAGCCAGCGCGTGGCGATCGCCCGCGCGCTCGCCAACGACCCGATGCTGGTGCTGGCCGACGAGCCGACCGGCAACCTGGACAGCGTGGCCAGCCGCAACGTCCAGCGCACCATCCTCGCGCTGGCGCACGAGCAGGGACGCGCGGTGGCGGTGGTGACGCACGATCCGGATTTCGCCGCCCAGGCGGACCGGCGCATCCGCATCGTCGACGGACGCATCCAGCCATAGCGGCAGCCGGCTGAAGACGCGTCCCGTGCAGCGGCCTTCGGAGCGCGACCGCGAACCACGAGCCATGCATTGCCCGCACGCCTGCGAAGAACGGCGCCGGGCTTGCCCGCCTCTAACCGGCGAGGCGGTGCGTGTCCCGTCCGTCCGTCGGCCTCCGGCGCGGTGGACGGGCGCGGGCGCCCAGCCAGCGGGCGAACCAGTCGCGGGCGAGCTTCGAGGCGGCCTCGAGGGTGCCGGGCTCCTTGAACAGGTGGGTCGCTCCCGGCACCACGGCCAGTTCGTTCTTGCCGGGGATGCGGCGCTGCGCGGCGCGATTGAGCGAGAGCACCTGCCGGTCTTCGCCGGCGACGACCAGCAGGGTCGGTGCGGTCACGCGGGCCAGCGTGCCCGCGCCGGCGAGGTCGGGTCGCCCGCTGCGCAGGACCACCGCGACGATGTCGCGCGGTCGCTGCGCCGCGACCACCAGCGCCGCAGCGGCGCCGGTACCGGCGCCGAACAATCCCAGCGGCAGCTGGCCGAGTACCGGATCGAGCCGCACCTTCGCCACCACCGAGGCGAGCCGGCAGGCGAGCGTCGCGATGTCGAAGACCGCGGCGCGCGAAAGCTCCTCTTCCGGCGTCAGCAGGTTGAACAGCAACGTGCCCATCCCTGCCTGCTGGAGGAACTGCGCCAGGCGGCGGTCGCGCGGGCTGTCCCGGTCGGCGCCGCTGCCGTGGGCGAAGATCACCACCCCGCGCGCATGGGGCGGCATCGCCAGGTCGCCGGGCAGACACGCGTCCGGCAGGTCGAACGTGACCGGTTCGGCCACCGGCAACCCGGCGGCGGCCCGGGACGGGGCCGACAGCAGCCGCAGCACCTCCGTGTCGTCGACCGGATGGAAGTCTTCGTAGAACGCCCCGACCGCCCGGAAGTGCGCCGGCGCGTGCAGGCACACGACATCGTCGGCCAGGTCCTCCAGGCTCTGCAGGCTGTCCGGCGCCGCCACCGGCACGGCCGCCACTAGCGCGGCCGGGTGCTGCTGGCGCAGGGCATGCAGCGCGGCGCGCATGGTCGCGCCGGTCGCCAGTCCGTCATCGACCACGATCACCACGCGACCGGTGGGATCGACCGGATGCGCATTCGGGCTGTAGCTGGCGCGGCGCTTGCGGATCAGCGCGAGCTGCCGGGCCGCCTCGGCGCGCACGTAGTTCATGCCCGCGCCGACCATTTCGGAGCGGGCCATGAGCTGGACGCGCCCCTGCTCGTCGACGGCGCCGATGGCAACCTCGCAGTTGATCGGCGAACCGAGCTTGCGCACCAGGATCACGTCGAGGTCGCCGTCCAGCGCATCGGCAACGATGCGTCCGATCGGCACGCCACCGCGCGGGATGGCCAGTACCAGCGGGCGCTGGCCGCGGTAGCTGTCCAATGCCCGGGCCAATTGGCGGCCGGCGTCGCCGCGGTCGGCATAGCGCCGGGTCCTCGATGGAAGCATGCCCTTCATGACGGTTGCTCCAGCCGCAACTGGACGTGCGGCGACTTGCGATTTCGCAGAGTTCAGCCGATCACGAAGCTGACCCGCATGCACACGCGCCAGGCCGTGATCTTGCCGTCGGGTCCGGTGACGACCTTGGTCTCGCTGATCCAGGCGCCCTTGATCCCGTCCAGCGTCTGGGCCGCCCGCTCCAGGCCCTGTCGCACGGCATCTTCCACGCTGTCGGGTGATTCGGAAATGATCTCGATGACCTTGGCGACGCTCATGGCGCATCCTCCCGGTTGGCTGGCCGTCCGGACCGGTCGGTCGCCGGACACGTCCAACCCTAGGCCCCCGGGCGAAGGCGGCGTTGATCGGGATCAACTCGCCAGCGGAGATGCCGCGCGCAAGGGCAAGACCGCCCCCGCCGGATCGAGCACCCGCACATCGACCTCGACGCCCTGGCGCACGCTGCCGGTGACCACGCAGAAGTCCTCGAACTGCGCCAGCACGCGGTCCAGGTGCTCGAGCGACGCGGCCGCGTCGGCCAATTGCAGGTCGACCTCGATGCGCGGCACGCGCCAGCGTCCGCCCGCGTTGCGCGCGATGGTCGCGCGGGCCTTGGCCGTGATCGGCGCCGGCGTGTTGCCGAACTTGCGCAACGCGAACAGCAGGCTCGCCGCCAGGCAATTGGCCACCGCCGTGGCCAGCAGGCGCGACGGGTTGGGACCGTGGCCCTGCCCCAGTGGCGCCGTCTCGTCGGTGGCCAGGTCGGCGATCGCGGTGCCGTCGAAGCGCACGTTGAACTCGTATTCGCCCACCTGGGTCAGGCTGATTTCGACCGTCTGCGCCTCGCTCACGTCACGTCTCCTTCGATGTGCGGCGCCCGGTGCGCCAGCCATGCGTAGTAAAGCAGCGGAATCACCACCAGCGTGAGCACCGTGGACACGAGGATGCCAAAGATCAGCGATACCGCCAGGCCCTGGAAGATCGGATCGTCGATGATGAAGAAGCCGCCGACCATCGCGGCCACGCCGGTGAGCACGATCGGCTTGGCGCGCACCGCGGCCGCCTCGACCACCGCCTCGCCCAGCGGCCGCCCGGCGGCCAGCGCGTGGTTGATGAAGTCGATCAGCAGGATCGAGTTGCGCACGATGATGCCGGCCAGCGCGATCATGCCGATCATCGAGGTGGCGGTGTACTGCGCGCCGACCAGCGCATGGCCCGGCATCACGCCGATCACGGTCAGCGGGATCGGCGCCATGATGATCAGCGGCACCAGGTAGCTCTTGAACTGGCCGACGACCAGCAGGTAGATCAGCAGCAGGCCCACCGAGTAGGCCAGGCCCATGTCGCGGAAGGTCTCGTAGGTGATCTGCCACTCGCCGTCCCACTTCACCGAGGGCGCGCTGGTGTCTTCCGGCTGCGCGATGTAGTGCTGGCCCAGCCGCGCGCCGGCGACGTCGTGGTCGCGCAGATCGCCGACCAGGCTGAACATGCCGTACAGCGGGCTGTCGGTGGCGCCGGCATCGTCGCCGGTGACGAAAGCGTAGGGCAGCAGGTCCTTGTGGTAGATCGCCTGCTCCCAGCTGGCCGGACGCACGCTCACCACTTCGGATAGCGGCACCAGCGCACCGTTCTGCGCGCGCACTTCCAGCGCGAGCAACTGCGCCAGCGAGGCCTGGTCGCCGGCCGGCAGGCGCAGGCGCACCGGCACGGCGTAGCGGGCGTGGCCGTCCATCAGCCAGGTGGCGTCCTCGCCGGATAGCGCGGTGCGCAGGGCCTGCGCGATGCCGGCCTGGTCCAGGCCCAGCCGTGCGGCGCGCTCGCGGTCGACCACCATCACCTCGCGCGGCGCGGCGTCCTCCACGCTGGAGTCGACGTCGACCACGTCCGTATTGGCCTTGAAGCGTTTCTCCAGCGCCAGCGCCGTGCGCCGCACCGTGTCGTAGTCGGGCCCGTAGACCTCGGCGACGATCGGCGCGAGCACCGGCGGACCGGGCGGCACCTCGACGATCTTCACCGACGCGCCGTAGCGGGCGCCGATCTTCGCCAGCGCCGGGCGGATCGCCAACGCGATGGCGTGGCTCTGGCGGTCGCGCAGCGACTTGTCGACCAGGTTCACCTGCAGGTCGCCGACGTTGGCGCCGCTGCGCAGGTAGTACTGGCGCACCAGTCCGTTGAAGGTGATCGGCGCGGCGGTGCCGGCGTAGCCCTGCCAGTTGGCAACCTCCGGCAGCGTGGCCACGGCCCGGGCCAGTTCGCCCAGCACCCGGTTGGTGTGCTGAAGCGTGCTGCCCTCGGGCATGTCCAGCACCACCTGGAACTCGGACTTGTTGTCGAACGGCAGCATCTTAAGGACCACCGCCTTGACCGTCACCAGCCCGACCGCAACCAGCACCAGCACGCCCATCGCGGCGAACAGCAGGCGCCGCCGCCGGCGTGCCTTTTCGCCGGCAATGAACGGCGTCATCAACCGGTCGAAGAGGCGATGCAGGCGGCTGTCGGACGGCGCGTGGCCGCCTTCGCCTTCGCCGCCGTGCCGGTGGTGGCCCAGCAGCTTGAGTGCCAGCCATGGCGTGACGATCAGCGCCACCGCCAGCGACAGCAACATGCCGGCCGAGGCGTTGATCGGGATCGGCCGCATATACGGCCCCATCAGCCCCGACACGAAGGCCATCGGCAGCAGCGCGGCGATCACCGTGAAGGTCGCCAGGATCGTCGGCCCGCCGACCTCGCTCACCGCCTCGGGGATCGCCTCGCGCAGGGTGCGCCCGCCCAGCGCCATGTGCCGGTGGATGTTTTCCACCACCACGATCGCATCGTCGACCAGGATGCCGATCGAGAAGATCAGCGCGAACAGCGATACGCGGTTGAGCGTGAAGCCCATCGCCCACGAGGCGAACAGGGTGAGCATCAGTGTGATGACCACCGCGCTCCCGACCACGATCGCCTCGCGCCAGCCCAGCGCGAACAGCACCAGCAGCACCACCGAGCCGGTCGCGAAGATGAGCTTGTGGATCAGCTTGTCCGCCTTGTCGGTGGCGGTCTGTCCGTAGTCGCGGGTCACCGTGACGTGCACGTCGGCCGGGATGGTCACGTTGCGCAGCGCGGCCAGCCGCGCGGCGATGGCGGTGGTGATGTCGGCGGCATTGGCGCCCGGCTTCTTGGCCACCGCGAGGGTGACGGCCGGTGCGTTGCCGGCCGGCCCGCCGTTGCCCGCCGTCGCGCCGAACCAGACGTAGCGGCTCGGCAGGTCCGCGCCGGCATGGATGCGCGCCACGTCGGAGAGGAACACCGGCTGGCCGTGCTTGAGGCCGATCACCAGGTGGGCCACGTCCCCGGCGCTGGCCAGGAAAGTGCCGGCAGTGACTGGCACGTCGCGGTCACCGGCTACCCGGTCGCCGGCCTGGGCAACCACGTTCGCCGCCTTGAGCGCGCCGGCGAGGTCGCCGACCGCCATGCCGTAGGCGGCCAGCCGAGCGGCATCCAGTTCCACCACCACCGCGCGCGTCGGCGCGCCCAGCGTGTAGACGTCGCGCGTGCCGGACACGCGCTTCAGATCGGTCTCCAGCGTGTGCGCCACCTCGGCCAGCCGCGTGGGGTTCTGCGCCGGCGCATCGCTCCACAGCGTGATCGCCATCACTGGCACGTCGTCGATGCCCATCGGCCGGATCAGCGGCGGACCGACGCCCAGCCCGGGCGGCACGAAGTCCTGGTTCTGGAAGACCTGGTTGTACAGCCGCACGATCGCGCTCTGGCGCGGCACACCCACCTGGAACTCGACCGTCAGCACGGCCACGCCGGGCTGGCTCACCGAATAGACGTGCTTGACGCCCTCGATCTCGGAAAGCTTCTGCTCCAGCGGGAAGGCCACCAGGTTTTCCACGTCGCGCACGTCGGCGCCGGGGAACGGCACCATCACATTGGCCATCGTCACGGCGATCTGCGGCTCTTCCTCGCGCGGCGTGATCGCCGCCGCGGCCAGTCCCAGCAGGAGCGCGGCCAGCGCCAGGATCGGGGTGAGCGGGGAGGCCTGGAAGGCGCGGGCGATGCGTCCGGAGAAGCCGAGCTTCGGCTCGCTCATGGCGCGGACTCGTTGCGATGCGCGCTGACCCATCGGGCGGCCGCTGCCGGGTCGAGCGCGATGCGCTCGCCGTCGTCCAGGCCCGCCAGCACCTCGACCGCGTCGCCGTAGCGCGCGCCGGTGCGCAGCTGGCGCAACTGCGGCGCGCCCTGCCCCAGCACGTAGACGCCCTGCAGCTCGCCCCGCTGCACCAGTGCCGATGCCGGCACCAGCAACCGGCGCTCGCGCCCGACCGCGAAGGCGACCTTCACCGTCATGCCCGGATACAACCCGGTGTCGTCACCGGGCAGTTCCAGCCGCACGCTGAAGGTGTGCGTGTCCGGGTCGGCATAGGGAAAGACCGTCAGCTTCGTGGCGACCACGCGGCGCGCGCCATCGGCCAGCAGCACCTCGGCATGATTGAGCCGGCGGATGGCATCGACCGCGCTCTGCGGCACCTGCACGGTGACGCGAAGATCCTTCAGCGAGACCCCGGCCATCAGCGGCTGGCCCGGCTGCACCGATTCGCCCAGCTGCACGAACCGGCGCGTGACGATGCCGGCGTACGGCGCACGCACCACGGTGTAGTCCAGCTGCTGGCCGACCTCGCGCCATTGTGCCTGCGCCGCCTGCAACGCGGCCCTCGCCGCATCACGCCTCGCGCGTTCCTGGTCCAGCTGCTGGCGTGCGACGAGGCCGCGCTCGGCAATGGCCGCGACCCGCTTGTACGACGCCTCGGCCTCGTCATAGGACGCCTGTGCGGCGGCGATCTGCGCCTGCGCGCGGTTGTGCGCGGATTTCTGCTCGACGTCGGTGAAGCGCACGATCACCGCGCCCTCCGGCACGGTGTCGTTGACGTCGTAGGGCAACTCGATCACGCGGCCGGCGGTCTGCGCCGACACGGTGGCCTGGTTGACGGCCTCGACCACGCCGTCCCAGGCCTGCTCGCGCGGCGCCTCCTGCAAGTGAACTACGCGGCTGGCCAGGTCCACCGGCGCGGATGACTCGCGGTGCGTCGGCGCCTCGCCGCTGCGGCACCCGGCCAGCAGCGCGATGGCGAGGGCCAGCGCGGTCAGTGGCCGGGACTGGCGCATCAGCGGGCCTCGTCGATCATCCGGCGCATCTGCGTTCCCACTTCGTTCGCGATGGACGTGAGCGCGGGATCGTCCGACAGCATGCCCAGCAGATGGTCTGGTTCGATCATGCCGATGCGGGTTTGGCCGCCTTCGGTATAGACCGAGATCCGGCACGGAAGCGCCATGTTCAACCGCATGTCCGTGGCCATCACGCTTGCCGCCTGTCGCGGGTTGCATACCTCGAACACTTTGCACTCGCGCTGGAAAGGCAGCCCCTTGCCGCGCAGCGTGGCGCCGATGTCGTGCACATGAAGCACGCCAAAGCCATGGCGGCGAACGGCGGCATCCAGGTCCTCGGCGGCCTGGACGAAAGGCTTGGGGGTTTCGGCGATGTAGTACACGACGGATGCCTCGATGGTGGTCAGCGGGAAAAGGCGGAGCCGGGCTTCAATCCGAGTCCCTTGAGGATCATCGCCAGCGGACAGAAGCCGGTGAACGAGGACTGCAACAGGTTGGCGCCGACGAATACGGCCAGCCACAGCCACGCCGGCGACATCCACCAGCCCAGCGCAACGGACAGCAACACCATGCTGCCGGCAAAGCCGAGCACGACGCGATCGATGTTCATGGAAGGTCTCCTTGCGAATGTTTGACGGGCGGCCGGAGCCGCTCGATGCCCAGCAGCTTGAGCACGTACTTCTCGTAGACCGGCTCGGTGTTGCCGGTGCGGATCTTGTGCAGGTAGTACTTCTCGAAGGCGAGCTTGGCCAGGTGCACCCACTTGCCCTGCTTCGCCCAGGTGACGTTGCGTGGCGGAATCTGCGGCAACGCCACGAAGGCCGCGCCGGTGTCGCCCATGTCGGCCAGGCACACCGCGTTCCAGGTTGCGCGCGCATCGGGCTGGCGGCCGGCGATCTCCTCGCGCAGGTTGTGCGCAATGGCGGTGACCATCGACTCGATCATGAAGCCGGTCTTGGGCGCGCCGGTCGGCACCGGCGTGGCTTCCACCGGCGGGATCGCCACGCATACGCCGGCGGCGAAAATATTGCGGAAGCGCGGGTTGCGCTGGTGCTCGTCGATCAGGATGAAGCCGCGCGGGTTGGTCAGCCCCTCGATGCCGCGCACCGCGTCCACGCCGGTGAAGGCCGGCAGCAGCATGGCGTAGGCGAACGGCAGTTCGCTCTCGCCCACCG
Organism: Frateuria sp. GZRe14; assembly: GCF_051900395.1. Classification (NCBI taxonomy): domain Bacteria; kingdom Pseudomonadati; phylum Pseudomonadota; class Gammaproteobacteria; order Lysobacterales; family Rhodanobacteraceae; genus Frateuria; species Frateuria sp. GZRe14. The sequence goes on from NZ_JBHZGJ010000001.1 coordinate 1,954,312, forward strand.
CCGCGCCTCTCGCATCGACCTCCTGCAACCGGAGCTTGCCGGCCTCGGCGCCGAGCACCTTCGCGCTGGTGATCCACTTGATCTCGCGCTGGCGCAGCTCGTGCTCCAGCAGGCCCTTCGAATCGCCTACGCCGCCCAGGCCCATGTGGCCGATGTACGGCTCCGGCGTGACGTAGGTGATCGGCACGCGCTGGCGCAGTTTGCGTTTGCGCAGGTCGGCGTCCAGCAACAATACGAACTCGTAGGCTGGGCCGAAGCAACTGGCGCCTGCCGCCGCGCCGACCACCACCGGGCCCGGCGCGTCCAGGAATGTTTGGTAGGCCTCCCACGCTCGCTGGGCATGGTCGGCGGTGCAGACCGACTGCGTATGGCCGTCCGGGCCCAGCCCGGGCACCTCGTCGAACGCCAGCCGCGGGCCGGTGGCGATCACCAGGTAGTCGTAGTCCAGCACCTGCCCGTCGCGCAGCCGCACGCGGCTCTCCGCCGCCAGCACCTTCTCGGCGGGCACCTCGACGAAGCGGATGTCGTGGTGCGACATCGGCGCTGCGATGGGGAATCCGATGTCTTCGCGTTTGCGCGAGCCGAGCGCCAGCCACGGGTTGGACGGGGTGAAGCTGAAGCGCGGCCCGTCGCCGACCAGCGTCACGGTGTGCTCCCTGCCGAGCACGGCACGGATCTCGTAGGCCGCGGCAGTGCCGCCCAGCCCGGCGCCCAGAACGATAATGTTGGCCATGTCGATCGCTCCTGATGGTTGCCGTGGCAGGGTCGCCCCCGCCTGTCCGGTGCCGTTTGACCGGCATCAACCCTGCTGCATATTAGTTATTGCTAATGTTAGAGAACACTAATATTCAGGTCTGCTAAAGTCAAGCCACCATGTCCGTCGACCCGTCACTCGATCTTTCCGCCATGCACGCCCGCGCCGACGAGGCCGCGCGCCTGCTCAAGGCATTGGGCAACCCGCAACGACTGCGCGTGCTGTGCCTCCTGGTCGATGGCGAGCTTTCGGTGGGCCAGATCCACAAGGCACTGCCTGACCTGAGCCAGTCGGCCCTATCCCAGCACCTGGCGCGGCTGCGCGAGGAAGGCCTGGTGAGCACGCGACGCGAGGCGCAGTCGATCCACTACGCACTTGAGCCCGGCCCCGCGCAGGCGGTGATCGAGACCCTGTATGGCGCCTATTGCGCACCTTCGGCCCGGCGCAGAACCGGCCGGCGCTAGCCCGCCGCGCGTCGCACCTGGCGACGGCCCGGGTTGATCCCGGTCAACAGCACTATTGCGCCGCCCGCGCATGCTCTGCGCACACGTCTGCGCGAGCCAGGCCAATGACCGAGCTGATCGTTACCGTGGGCGAACCCGAACGCGAGGCGCCCTTGCTGGATTACGCGTTCTCGCTGGCCCGCCAGTGGCACGCCTGGGTCACCGGGCTGTGCGTGATCCCGATCGATGCGGTGGTGATGGCCCTGCCCGATGCGGCGGGCCTGCTGGCTGCCGAGGAACGGGACGCGCTGGCCGACGAAGCCTGGTGGCAAGGGCGCTGCAAGGCGGCGGGCGTCGGCGGCGGCTGGGAGGTGGCCCGCGGCGTCTATCGCAAGGTGGTGGCCGAGCGCGCGAGCCTGGCCGATCTGGTCGTCGGGCGCCTGCCGGGTCGGCCCGCCAGCCTGCAGGATGCCTCGCGCCGGCTGGCCGAAACGCTGGTGCACGGTGGTTGCCCGATCGTCCTCGTTCCGGACGACTGGGTCGCGCGGCCGGCGATCGGCCATGTGCTGCTCGCCTGGAACGGCAGCGCGCCGGCCGCGCGCGCGGCGCGTGCGGCGCTGCCCCTGCTGCGGATGGCCGCTCGGGTGACCGTGCTCGATGGCACGCACGGCCTCGGTGGCAAAACCGGGGCGCCGTTGCGTGAGTGGCTCGCCCGTCAGAGCGTTTCGTGCGACTGGCTGCCGTTCCAGCCCCGGGGCGACGTGGGTGAGGCCATCCACGCCGAAGCAGGCCGCCTCTGTGTCGATCTGCTGGTGCAAGGCGCCTGGGGTCGCCGGCGGACCAGCGAGCGGTTGCTCGGCGGCGCGACGCGCCATTCGCTGCGCCACAGCCGCGTGCCGCTGCTGCTCGCGCCTTGAGGGACAAAGGACGAGGCGCGGCGGATCGTCCCCTAGCCTGCCTCGGCGCCGAGGGTCGCCAGGGCCTGCGCGACGCGGGCGCTGACGTCGATCGCCGCCAGTTCGCCCGGTACGGTATTGGTGGTCACCAGGCGGGCGATGCCGGCGCCGCGCAATGCCTCCCGCGAGCGACGCCCCAGCAGCCCATGCACCACCACCGCGACCGGCGCGGCCTGCGGCAGTTGCTCGCGTACGCCCCGGGCGGTGTCGATGAGCGTGTGTCCGGAGGCGGCAATGTCGTCCAGCAGCACCGGCGTGTGCCCGCGCCAGCGGGCCAGTGACGGCAGCCGCACGCTGACGTCGCGGTCTCCGCGGCGCTGCTTGCGCGCCACCACGCAGGGCGCGCCGAGCCGGTCCGCCACCGCCTGCACCCATTGCGCGCTCTCCCCGTCCGGCCCGACCAGCAGCGGCGAGCGCACGTTCGCCCTGATCCACGCGGCCACCTCCGGCGCCGCCTGGACGACCGTCGTGCGGCAGGCGAATACCTCGGCGAGGTCGTGGATGCGATGCAGGTGCGGGTCGACCGTCACGACCCAGTCGAACGCGCTGCCAAGCAGGTTGCCGATGACCCGCGCCGAGATCGCCTCGCCCGGCCGGAAGCGCGCGTCCTGGCGCATGTAGGCCAGGTATGGTGCGACCAGGCCGACCTGCGTCGCCCCGAGTTCGCGTGCGGTCGCCGCCGCGGCTATCAGCGCGAACAGCTTGGCATCCGGCCGCTGCAGCGAACAGGCCAGGGCCACGACGCCGCGCGGCGGCGTGGCGAGCCGCAGCAGCGATTCGCCATCGGGGAACCGGTGCAGTTCCAGCTGGCCTCGCTGCCAGCCCGTGTGGCGACACAGCGCGCGGGCAAACGCGGCGTTGCCCGGCAACGCGTACAGGAGGCTCATGGGCCGGTTCCGAGGCGGACGATGTCGGGATGACGCGAGACGTACTCCATGGCGTAGGCAAGTTCGCCCGGGCTCTGCGCATGCAGGGTGAAGAGTGGCTGGCCGGTGGTGACCGGATCGCCCACGCGCACGTCGATCACGAGCCCGGCCAGTGGCGAGAGCGGCGCACCGGCGAGCTTGGCGGCCTGCGCGAGGCGACGGTTGTCGATCGCCTCGACACGGCTATCCCTCACGGCCGCCACCGGATGCCGGTAGGGCGCGACGCCGGGAGCGCGCATGCCACCCTGGGCTTCGCAGATCGCCTGGAACTGGCGCCACGCGCGGCCGGAGTCCAGGCATTCGCGCGCCAACGCCAGCGCGTCCGTTCCGGCCGCCAGGCCGCCGGCCTCGATCACCGCGGCCGCGAGCGCCAGCGCGCGCTCGCGAAGATCCCGCGGCTGCTGCGGCCGATCCTGCAGCACGGCCAGTACGTCGCGGGCCTCCAGTGCAGGCCCCACACCGCGGCCGACCGGCTGCAGCCCGTCGGTGCGCAGCACCGTCAGTTCCAGGCCGAAACGCCCGGCCACCGCGCGCAGCATCCGTTCCAGCGTGCGCGCATGACGCGCCTCGCGCACCTTGGCGGTCGGGCCGACTGGCACGTCGATCACCACGCGGTTGGAGCCGGCGGCGATCTTCTTGGAAAGGATCGAGGCGACCAACTGCCCCGGACTGTCGATGTCCAGCGCCCGCTCGATGCGGATCAGCGTGTCGTCCACCGGCGCCAGGTTGATCGCCCCGCCCCACACGATGCAGCCGCCGGTGCGCTCGACGGTGCGGCGCATCCGCGCGAGATCCAGATCCACGGGCGCGAGCATCGCCATGGTGTCGGCGGTGCCTGCCGGGGAGGTGATCGCGCGCGAGGAGGTCTTGGGCATGACCAGTCCCAGCGCGGTGCAGATCGCGACCACGATCGGCGTCGTGCGGTTGCCCGGCAGCCCGCCGACGCAATGCTTGTCCACGATGACCGCGCCCGGCCAGTGCAGCCGCGCGCCGCTGTCGACCATCGCGCCGGTCAGCGCGACCACCTCGTCCAGGGCCAGGTGGTCATTGCTGCAGGCGGCAATGAAGGTCGCCAGTTCGAGATTCGAATAGCGCTGGGCGGCGATGTCCATGACGATCGCCCGTATCTCGGCATCGGCGAGAGTGCGGCCGTAGAGCTTCGCGCGAACGCTTGAGAGCGACTCGACGCTCGGCGGATGCGCCAGCGCCACCTGCTCGTGCGCCGCAGGTTGCAGACGCAGCCAGGCCGATTCGGACAGCCCCACCTCGTCCGGCGCCAGCGCGTCGCCGTGCATGATCGCCAGCGTCGCCATCAATCCGCGGCTGCCGACGCTTACCTGCAGCCGCGAGTGCGGCCCGAAACCCTCGCCATGGCAGGCGGACGAACCCAGCGGCAGGTAGGCCACGTGCTCGCCGCCGGTGTCGATGCCGATACGGCGCGGGCGCAGGCGTTCGCCCGGGAACGGCAGCTCCGGCAAGGGGGCGGCAGGCACGCATGGCTCCTAGAGGTAGGCCCGGTCGAGCATCGGCTGGGCGTTGAGTGTCTGGTTGACCCGGTCGGCCAACTCGGCGAGCGCCGCCAGTACGTCGTCGGTGCTCACGATGCCCACGAGCGTGCCGGCGGTATCGATCAGCGGCAGCCGGCGCACGCCGCGCTGCTGCATGGTGTCGACGATCTCGTCGATCGGCGCGTCCGGGCGGCAGCACAGCAGCGGCGCGGACATCACGCACTCCAGCGGGGTCGTGGCCGGATCGAAATGCGCGGCGATGCAGCGCGTGACCAGGTCGCGGTCGGTGACGATGCCGACCGATTCCACCCGGTCGTCCTGCTCGCGCGTCACCACCAGGCAGCCGGCCTGCTGCCTGCGCATGATGCCGGCAGCCTCGGCGACCGTTGCCGAGGCGGCGGCCTGGATGACACGCCGGGTGCCGATGTCGATTGCGCGCATGAAGGTTTCCTCGGCCACCGCGGATGGCACAGGATGACGGTTCGCACGCCCACCCGGTTGACCAGGATCAACTGGCGCGGCAGTGGCTTTGTTGACCGGCATCAATTGGCCTTCCGGCGGCCTCGCTACCCTGGCCTTGCATGTCCCTGCCCGGTCGGAGATAGAGCATGAACAAGACGTGGGTGCTGGTGGCCGACAGCGAGAAGGCGCGGCTCTTCGAGTACGAGCGCTGCCGCGGGCCATGGTCGGAGACGGCCTGCTTCGTTAACGCCGACACCACGCAAGGGCCGCTTCCCGAGCGCCCGCCGCGGGTGCAGGAAAGCGTGGGCGGGGCACGGCACGCGATCGAACCGCGTACCGATCCGAAGGACAAGGCCGCCACGCGCTTCGCCTCGACGCTCGCCGCCGCGTTGCGCAGCGCTCACGACGAGCAGCGCTTCACCTCGCTCGTGATCGCCGCGTCCCCGCGCTTCCTGGGCACCTTGCACGGCAAACTGGACAAGTCGCTGCAGCACTGCGTGAGCCGCGAGATCGGGCGAAACCTGACCGCCCTGGACAGCGACGGCATCCGCAACTACCTGCTCGACTGATCCGTCATCCGACCGCCCCGAACCCACCGGACCCGCCCGGGGCGATGCGGCTGCCCGCTGGTGCACCAGGAGCATCGCCGCGGGCCGCGCGGCGCCCGGCTCAATGCGAGAGCAGGATCGGCCGGTCGATGTGGCTGAGCAGTGTCCGGGTCATCTGGCTGCGCCCGAAGGCGCTGGCCCAGTGGTGGCCGTAGGCGCCCATCACCAGCAGGTCCGCGCCCATGCGACGGGCGACGTCGGCGATGGACAGTTCGCGCTGGCGCGAAGGGTCGAGCGATTCCCACTGCGCCTGGATGCCGTGCCGGCTCATCCACGCCTGCAGCGGCAAGGGCGAAGGGGAGATGCCCGGCAGGCAAGCCTGCTCGCCGTCGAGCACGCAGATGTCGGTGGCCCTGGCCAGCAGCGGCATCGCGGCGCGGATGGCATTGGCCGCCTCGGCCGAACCGTTCCACGCCACCAGCACGCGCGTGGCCGTCGGCCCGTTCCAGACGGAGGGCAGCAGGAGCAACGGACCGGCGGTCTGCACCAGCGCGCGGTCGGGTTCGGGCGAGAGCACGTCACGCGCACCGCCTGCCACGGAGACTTCCAGGCAGACCAGGTCGGCCAGCCGCGAGCGCTTGGCGATGGCCGGGCCGACCTCGCCGCGCAGGACTTCCCACTCGCCTTCGACGCCCGCCTGCGTGCACTGCGCCAGCCACCAGTCGCGCCGCGCCCGCGCGCTCTGCGCTTCGGCCTCCAGCAAGGCCGTTTCGAAGGACAACGCCACGGGCGGTTGCAGCGGCAATACCTGGAAGCCGCACGCGAAGGCTTCCACGCGACTGGCCAGTGAGAGCGCCGTCGCCAGGAAGGGCCCTCCCGCATGGGGGCCGGCGTCCACAAGCATCTCGAACATGGCGGCATTCCTCGGTCGGGGCCGACACCAGCATCGCGCGAGGCGCGCCCGCCCGGTTTGACGAGGATCAACCACGTCCGTCGGGCGTTTCGACGCACCCTGAAAGCCTTCGCGCGGACTGGACCTTATCTGGTATATAGCCGGGGGTTGCGCCATGTAGCGGGTCCGCGGGCCCGCGCGGTTTGTGGCGAATGCCACGCACACCAGCATGCGATGGGGCTCTCGTGTCGGCTCAGGACCATGACAAGACCGCGTTGCTCCGGCAGGCCCACCTGCTGGTCGTCGACGACGACGTCGATGTCGCGACGCTGCTCAAGCGCTACCTCGCGGCCCAGGGTTTCCAGGTGAGCACGGTCGGCAACGGCCAGGACATGCTCGCGCTGCTGGCCACCGATTCGATCGACCTGGTGCTGCTCGACCTCGGCCTGCCCGGCGAGGACGGCCTGGAGCTGACGCGCCACCTGCACGAGCACTGGCGCGGGCCGGTGATCATCGTCACCGGACGCGGCGACTCCGTCGATCGCATCGTGGGACTCGAAGTGGGTGCCGACGACTACGTGACCAAACCGTTCGAGCTGCGCGAACTGCTGGCGCGCATCCGCAGCGTGCTGCGCCGCACCGGCGAGCGTCCGCGCCAGGCGATGTCGCGACCGGTGGTCTACCGCTTCGCCGGCTTTCGCCTGGAGTTGGACAGTCGCACCCTGGTTTCGCCCTCGGGCGAAACCGTACCGCTCACCAGCGGGGAGTTCGGGCTGCTGCGCGTGCTGGTCACCCACGCCAACCGGGTGCTTTCGCGCGACGAACTCATGAACCATCTGTACGGAAGGGATTCGGGTCCCTTCGACCGCGCGGTGGACGTGCAGGTCGGCCGCCTGCGGCGAAAGATCGAGCCCGACCCGGCCTCGCCGGTGCTCATCAAGTCGGTGCGGGGGGCCGGCTACATTTTCAGCGACACGGCACGCCCGGAGTAGCGTCATGCCATCCCCAGCCACCGGCGACGAAAGCCTGTTCCGCACGCTCTTCGAAACCGCGCCGGACGCGATGGTGGTGGTCGACGCGGCGGGCGATATCGTGCTGGCCAATCCGCAGGCGCACCGGCTGTTCGGCTACGCCCCCGGCGCGCTGGTCGGCCTGCGGGTGGAGAACCTGATGCCCGAAGCCGCGCGGGCCGCGCATGTGGTCCATCGCGCGGGCTACATGGCCCATCCCCGGGTGCGCCCGATGGGTGCGGGCTATGAACTGATCGGCGTGCGCAGCGACGGCGCCACCTTCCCCATGGAAATCGCGCTGAGCCCGGCAGGCAGCGGACGATATTCCGCCTCCATCCGCGACATTTCCGAAGCACACCGCACACGACAGGCCCTGCGGCGTGCGCAGCGCGACGGCTACCTGGCCGAGTTGGGCCGACTGATGCTCGAGGCCGGCAACGATGGTTCCCTGCGCGTGTCGGTGTCCGATCTGATCGCCCGGGCGTTGGGCGTCGACGCCGTCGCCGTGGCGGTGGGCTTGGCCGGTGGCAAGGCGCTGCCAATCCGCTCGGCCGCCGGCCTTCCGATCGATGCGCTCGACGCCTTGGGCGATGCTTTCGCGCGCGACGGTCTCGCGGCGCGGCTTGGCGAAAGGCAGCCGCCGGGCGTGTGGATGCTGTCGGACGGCCCCGCCGAAGCATTGCCTGCGCTGCGCGCCGCGCTCGCCGTGCATGGGTTCGCCGACGCGGCAATCGTGCCGCTGCTGGACCGTCACGAAGCCACCGGTGCGTTGCTCGCGCTCGTCCGGAAGCCAGGCGAGTGGGATGGCGATCAACTGGGTTTCCTGCAATTGGCGGCCAACATGCTGGCTGCGGCCGTCCTGCGCGGCCGCAGCCAGGAACAGCTCGCTCACGCCCAACGACTCGATGCTTTGGGCCAGCTGACCGGCGGCATCGCGCACGACTTCAACAACCTGCTGACCGTGGTCTCGGGCAACCTGCAGATCCTTGACGCCGAGTACGGCGAGGTGGCCGATGCGCGCGAGCTGATCGATGGCGCCTCGCGCGCCGTCGACCGCTGCATCAACCTGACCCGCAAGCTGCTGGGCTTCTCGCGCCGCCGCTCCTTGACGCCGCGAGGCGTGCGGCCGCATCAGATCTTCGACGAGCTGGGCGAGATGCTGGCGCGCACGCTGGGCGCACGCATCCACATTGCCCTGGACTGTCCCGCCCACGTCCCGGCCGTGTATGCCGATCCGGGCGAACTGGAGACGGCGCTGGTCAACCTCGCGATCAATGCGCGCGATGCGATGCCCGAGGGTGGTTCGCTGCGCATCAGCGCCCGCGCGCGCGCGATCGGGCCGAACGAGGCGGGCGCCCTTCGTCCGGGCCGGTACGTCGTGTTCCTGGTCGAAGACAGCGGCAGCGGCATGACGCAAGACGTGCTCGACCATGCGCTGGAACCGTTCTTTACCACCAAGGAGGCAGGCAAGGGCAGCGGCCTGGGGCTCAGCATGGTCTATGGCTTCGTCAAGCAATCGGGCGGACGCGTGACCATCGGTAGCCAGCCCGGTCGCGGCACGCGCGTGGAAATCCTGCTGCCGACTGCGCCGGCGGAAGACGAGACCGGCGAAGCCCGCACGCCCGGCAGCGTCAGTCCCGGGCACGCACGGGTGCTGGTGGTCGAGGACGAGCCGGGCGTGCGCAAGGTCGCCGTCCGTTTCCTGCATGCGCTCGGCTACGACACGCTGGAGGCCGGGGACGCGGAGCAGGCGCTGGCGCTGCTGCGCATCGACCGCGGTATCCAGTTGCTGTTCTCGGACGTGGCGCTGGGCAACGGCACCAACGGTTTCGAGCTGGTGCGCGAGGCCCGCCGTCTGCGCCCCGCACTGCCGGCACTGCTGACTTCCGGGTACGAGCGTTCCACCGAGGGCGCCGACGAGGCGCTGCAGAGCGGCGTAGGCCTGTTGCGAAAGCCCTACCGCCGGGAACAATTGGGCGAGGCGCTGGCGCAGGCGCTGGAAGGGCGCTCGGGCTGACTGCCTCAGTGGATGGTCGCACCCTGCCCGGCCATGCGGCGCAGGCCGTCCGTATCGAGCAGCCGGATCTCGCGTCGCTGCACGTCGATGCACTGCAGCCGGTCGAGCCTGGACAGCGCGCGGGTCACCGTCTCGTGCTTGATCCCCAGGAAACTGGCGATGTCGGCGCGGCCCATGCGCAGCAGGAAATGGCGCGGGCTGAAGCCCAGCCGCATGTGGCGCTCGGCCATGTCCAGCAGGAAGGCGGCCACGCGCTGCTCGGCGGTGAGCGTGCCCAGGGCCAGCATCCACGCGCGGTCGTTGCGGATCTCCCCGGCCAGTGCCGCGGTCAGCCGGATCTGCAGCTCGGGCATCTGCAGGCAGGCGTGCAGCACCGGCGGGTACGGCAGCTCCCAGATCTCGCTGTCGTCCAGCGCCACCACGTCGCAGGCGTAGTGCGCCAGGCCGATGGACTCGACGCCGACCAGGTCGCCGCGCATGCGGAAGCTGGTCACCCGCTCGCGGCCATCCTCGGAAAGCTCGCAGGTCTTGAGGAAGCCCGCGTGCACCAGGTAGATCGCATGGAACGGTTGCCCGGCCCGGTAGACATGCTGGCCGGGCGCGAGCTTGCGGCGCAGCACCTGCACGTGGCGCGAGAGCTGTTCGACGTCGATGGGCCCGGCCGCAGCCATTCCTTGCTGCACGGCCACAGGAGCGGGCATCGGGATATGGGTGGCAAGGGCGTTCATGGCGGTCTTCCCGGATCTGGCGACGGGTCCACGTTAGCCATCCATTGCCACAAGACGACGTCGGCTGCGCAACCCCGTGTAACGGTCCGTAACGGTCTTGCCGGCGACAGTTACGGCACCAGGACGGCGGCGCCGTCGAGCCTGCCGTGGCGCAGGTCGTCGAGCGCCTCGTTCGCCGCTTCGAGCGGGTAGCGCCTCGTCGTGGCGCACACCCCTGCCCTGGCGGCTTCGGCGAAGAAGGCAGGGGCGTCCGCGCGGGTCAGGTTAGCCACTGAAACCAGCTCGCGTTCCTCCCACAACAGCCGGTAGGGAAACCCCGGGATGTCGGACATGTGGATGCCGCCGCACACCACCCGGCCGCCCTTGCGCACCGCCTTCAACGCGACCGGCACCAGCTCGCCGGCAGGAGCGAAGATGATCGCCGCATCCAGCGGCTCCGGCGCAGTCGCGTCGGCGTCGCCCGCCCATGCCACGCCCTGCGAGCGGGCGAAGGCCTGCGCCGCCAGGTCCCCGTTCCGGGTGAACGCGTACACCCGCCGCCCCTGGTGTCGCGCGACCTGCGCCAGCAGGTGGGCGGCTGCGCCGAAACCGTAGATGCCCAGGACGCGCGCCTGTCCCGTCCGGCAGAGCGCGCGCCAGCCGACCAGCCCCGCGCACAGCAACGGCGCGGTCGCGACCGGATCGGCGTCCTCCGCGAGCGGAATGCAGAACTCGGCACGCGCGACCAGGTGGCTGGCGAATCCGCCGGGCCGGGTGTAACCGGTGAAGCCCGGCGTATCGCACAGGTTCTCGCGTCCGCAAAGGCAGTACTCGCAAGTGCCGCAGGTCGAGCCCAGCCAGGGCACGCCCACGCGCTGGCCAGGGCCGAGCTGGTGCACGCCCTTCCCGATCCGGTCGATCCGGCCGACCACTTCGTGTCCGGGCACGACCGGCGTGGCTATCGCCGGCAGCTCGCCATCCACCACGTGCAGATCGGTGCGGCATACGCCGCAGGCTTCCACGCGCAAGCGAATCTCGCCGGAGCCCGGCTCCGGGTCGGCCGCCTGCCGCAGCACGAGCGGCTCCCCCACGGCTTCGAGCACCATCGCGCGCATGGACGAGACTCAGTGGCGGAACAGCACCGGCAACCGCGCATGCCACAACACATGCCGCGTAGCGCCACCGAGCGCCCACTCACTGAACCGGCTACGGCCATAGGCGCCCATCACCAAAAGATCAGCGTGGAAGCGATCCGCCTGTTCGAGCAGCGCCTCGCCGGCGTCGTGCTCGTTGGTGAGCAGGTCCTGCGAACGGGCGCGGATGCCGTGGCGCTGAAGATAGGCGTCGATGTCGAACGGCGGCTTCCAGGTCACATCGTGGAACGTTTCCTTGGGCGCGCCGCGCAGCAACACCACCTCGTCCGCCCGCTGCAGCAACGGCAAGGCCGAATGCACGGCGCGGATCGCCTCGGGCGCGCCATTCCATGCGATGGCCACGCGCGACAAACCGACGCCACGCACCGGCTGGGGCGGCACCACGATGCACGGCAGGCCCACCGCGAGGATCAGCGCGGCCAGGTCGGTGGGCGATGCCCAGGTCCGCATCGGATCGCGTTCGAGCACCAGCAGGTCATGCCAGCAGGCGATCTGCACCAGCGCGTCGGACAGGATGCCCTGCCCCACTACCCACGCGGCGTGCTCGATGCCCATGGCGCTGGCCCAGCTCACGAATGGACGCTCGGCCGCCAGCGCGCTGGCCTCCAGCGTGCGTGCCGTCTCCAACACCGCCTCGATCAGTTCGGGCGTGCTGAAGCTCGGCGTGGCATAGAGCGGCGAGGGGTAGATGTATGCGCCTGTGACCGACGCCTGCATCAGGGTCGCCAGCTGCGTGCCGTACTGGACGCCTCGGGACCAATCCTCGTAGTTGAGCGAGTTGATCAGGATGTCGTACATGTCGGTGGCTCCGTGTCGCGCCGCGGGGGGGGGGGTAGCGGTTGGCATTGCAGCGACACTAGGCCAGCGGCCGCGGCGCGAGGTGATGCAGGTCAACTGCACGCGTGTCGCTTGCTTCGCGCGGTGCTGACCTGGATCAAATTCGTCCTCGGGCGTTGGCGCACGCTTCGCCAGCGGGCCGGCCCGCGATCGAGGAGTCTGCCGTGCGCGATATCGTGGTCCATAGCCCGGGATACCGGACCTGGCATGGCAGCGTGCGTTACGCGGCGCAACTGGCCGTCTCGATGCACGCCACGCTGACCGGCCTCTTCATCGCACCGCGCAGCGGTACGGTGCCCGGGCCAGCTCAGCTCGCCGCGGAGATGGCCGCCTATGCGCAGGACGACCTGCACCAGGCGATGCTCGCCGGGCGCGATTTCGCGGCATGGGCGGGCCAGTTGGGGGTCACCGATACGTACTGGCAGGTCGCGATCGGCCAGGCGCCCGACGCCCTGGCGACGATCGGCGACTGGCACGATCTGCTGGTGTTGCAGGGTAATGCGTCACCGGGATTCCCGGACGAGCGGTTGGTCGCCGAGGCCTTGCTTTCCGGTGCCACCTGCATCGCCGTGCCCGACGCCAACCACGCACCCGGCCCCGTGGTACATGCGATGGTGGCCTGGAACGGCTCGACTTCATCCAGCCGTGCACTGCACGCCGCGCTGCCCCTTCTGCGCGGCGCAAAGGTCGTCTCCCTGCTGCAACAGGCTGCCGTTCGCGACGGCGGCAGACTGCCGGATGCGCTCGCACACCTGCGCGCGCATGGCGTCCCCGTCGCCGCGGTCGAAACCGTCACCGGCACGGACGAGGACGCCAGCGACCAGGTACTGGCCTACGCCAGCGATACGCGGGCAGACCTGATCGTCATGGGCGCCAGCGGACGCCCCCGTCCGGGCGAACGTCCCCTCGGCTCCACCACCGGCGCCGTGCTGGCGCGCAGCCGCCTGCCGGTATTGCTGAAGCACTGAAGCAGGCTTTTCGCATGCACGGCTCCTGCAGGCACGCGGCGATGTGCGACCGCACCGGCACGATGATGCCGCGCGATCGCGCACAGGATGCGCTCCTGCGGTTGCATTTCACTCGTGGCCGTGGCGCGGCAGCATGCGCAGCAGCGTGTTGTCCCGCATGAAGTAGTGATGGAACAACGCGGCGGCGGCGTGCAGGCCGATCAGGTAGTAGCCGGCGGTGCCGATGGTTTCGTGGATCTCTTCCAGGCTGTGGCTGAGCGCACGGTCCGGCGCGGCCAGGGGCGGCAGTTGCATGCCGAAGAACGGCACCGGTTCGTTCTCCGTGCTCAGGATGAGCCAGCCGAGCAGCGGCACCGCCACGAGGAAGGCATACAAGGCCAGGTGCACCAGGCCAGCCAGCCGTTGCTGCCAGCGCGGCGGCGGTGGCTGGATCGGTGGCGTGCGCCCGGCCAGGCGGAACGCCAGACGCAGGAAGACCAGTGCGAACGTGGCCAGTCCAAGCATGTAATGCCAGGTCGCCAGCGCCTGGCGGGTGTCGCTGCCACGGGGAAATAACTCGCGCAGTTCGATACAGGCGTAGACGCCCACCAGCAGCGCCAGCGTCAGCCAGTGCACGCCGATCGACAGGCCGGTGTAGCGCTCACCGGCGGGTTTGCCCTGTTTGCTCATGTGAAGTTTCCTGTTCGTGTTGATCTGTCGCCTCGTGCGATGCGCCGCTTCCATGTGCACCGGCGATGGGATGGCCTCAGTGCTGGAGGAAGATCGGGATCTGCGCGTGTTCCAGCACGTAGCGCGTCGCGCAGCCGATCGCCCGTTCGCGCATGCGCGAATGGGCGAAGGCGCCCATCACGATCAGGTCGGCACCGACCTGATCGGCTTTCTTCAGCAGGGCCGCGCCCGCGGTGCGCGCCGGTACGCCCACGCACATCGGGTCCGCTTCGATGCCATGGCGGGCCATGTACACGAAAGGCTCGAAGTGCGGGAGATAGCACTCGCCCTCCGGGCTGTGCGGGCGGCCGCCATCGAGCAGCACCACACGCCGGGCGCCCTGGAGGAAAGGCAGGGCCGCATGGATGGCCCGGGTGGCCTCGGTGCTGCCGTCCCATGCCACCAGCACGCGCTGGAATGGTTTTTCGCGGCTCCAGCCGGGGGGCAGGATCAGGCTTGGCAACCGGCAGGTCAGCAGCACTTCGCCGAGCAGTTCGGTCAGGGCTTCGGCGTCGACGAGGTCGCGTTCCAGCACGGCCAGGCTGTGCCACGCGCCCAGTTCGCGCAGGACGCGCGCAAGCCCGGTGTGCGCCACCACCCACGAGGCGTGCGGCACGCCGCAGGATCGCGCGAAGGCGCGGAAGGCGTCCCCTTCCTCGAAGTCCTGCACGGAGGTGTCCAGCAGCAGGCCCATCACGGACGGCTCGCTTTCCGGGCCGCGCAGCATCCGCAGCGACTCGTCCACGAAACAGCCCGTGAGCAGGCTGTGCCAGCGTGCGGCCAGCGTCGCGGCCACCTGCACGGCGGGATTCCAGGGAGAGGTCGTCGTGGCGATCGCCACGATGTCCGACGGTTGGTTAGCCACCGGCAGCGTCGGCCTGGCGGCACCATCGGGCACGCGGTTCTGGGCATGGACTACCGCATTCATGGCGCGCTCCTCACAAGGCCAGCGTATGGATGACCTGGGTGGAGTCGCTCGGATCGAGCGCGCGCTCGAACCCCAGGTAGGCGGCGAGCTCCTGCATCGCCCGGTTGTCCGCCGAGTCGACCGAATACATCGTCTTGAATCCGTGCTGGCGGGCCATGTCGATCAGGTGGCGCATCAGCGTCACGGCCAGCCCGCGGTGGCGCCAGTGTTCGGCCACGGTGACGGCGCATTCGCAGCGCGTGCGGTCCCCGTTGGTGCTGTAGCGGCTGATGCCGACCTCGCGCAACGTGCCGTCCTCGTGCGCCAGCGCGACGAATGCCATGCGGTTGTCGTAATCAACGTCCATCAGCTGGTCGACCAGCGCCGGGCTCGCTTCGCGGAAGCTGCACATGAAGCGCAGGCGCTTGGCGTCCGGCGACATCGCGCGCAGGAAGTCTTCCTCGCGTTCGCGGTCATCCGGGCGCAGCGGCCGGATCAGCACCACCGTGCCGTCGCGCAGGTGGTCGATCCAGTGCGTTCCCTCCAGCAGCACGGGTGGGCTGGCGTTGGCGGGGGAAGGAATCCCGGTGGGTAGCGTGGCCATGGGCGAACCTCGTCGCGTGTGATACCCCTGTGCGTTCATTGGCGCATGCCGTCAACCGGGCCGGATTGATCCTCGTCAATTCCCGGCGCGGTCAGGTGGCACCCACGTGGCGGCCCGCACCGGGCACGGAACTCAACGGCAGACCAGTACCGGCAACTGGCTGCGCACGAGCACCTTCTGCGTTTCGCTGCCCAGCAACAGCTTGGTGAAGCCGTGCCAGCCGTGCGAGCCCATCACGATCAGGTCGCACTCGCGCTTCTTCGCGGTGTCCAGGATCGCGTCGCAGGGATGCTTGTCGAACACGAAATCGCTGTCGCAGGGCACGCCGGCGCGCATGGCCTTGTCGCGCACTTCGCCGAGATAGCGTTCGGCCCAGCGCACCGACTCCTCGGTGTAGCTGGTCTCGCTCTCGGGAATGATCTGCGTCATGTAGGAAAGCGCCTGGAACGGCAGGATCACGTGCAATGCATACACGCGAGCCTTCAGCGCCTGGGCCAGTTCCAGGCCCATGTCCACCGCCCGCCTGGACACTTCGGAACCGTCGGTCGGCAACAGGATGTGCTTGTACATGCGCTTCTCCTTCGGCGGCGGCAGCCGCGGCTGTGGGCGGTGACTGCAGGGCAGCCTAGGCCGCCGTCGCCATCGCGACTTGATTTCGGTCAACGCGGGAGCGGTTCGGGCGAAGCGTCGTCGCCGCGATTTTTCAGGGCCGCGAGGACGGCGTGGGGCCACGCCCCACCCGGCGGGCGATGGCGCGCGATGCAGCCGGCCCGGCACCCCGCGCGCGGTTGATCCTGATCAAGCGCGACGCCTGCGTCCCGCCCGAGGATGAAGCCCCCGCCGGGAGAAACGCCATGTACGAAATGATCATCGACGTCGACCAGATGCGCGAGGATCTGCCCGCCATCCGGCTCGGCCTTGCCGTCGCGCGGCAGCAGCAGGCGTTCGTGGCGGGCGTCCATATCGTCGCGCAGATGCCCTCGGTGACGGCGATCCCCGATGCGCTGGCGATCCTCGAGGCGGAGGAGGAATCGGCGCGTCGGCGCGCGCCCTGGTGGCAGGAGTTGTGCCATCGCGCGAACGTGGAAGGCAGCTGGGAGGTCTTCCGCGGCGTGTACGTCCCGGTGCTGGCGACCCGCTCGCGGATGGCCGACCTGCTCGTGTGCAGCTCACCGGCGGGCCACCGGGATCTGCCAGTCGGCTGGGACAACGTCACGCGCACCCTCTTCGCCGGCGGCGTGCCGGTGCTGCTGGCGCCTGATGACTATGAAGTGCGTGGCGCGCCCGAGCGCGTGCTGGTGGCGTGGAACGGCTCGGGCGAATCCACCGAGGCGATCCGTGCCGCGCTGCCGCTGCTGCGCGAGGCGTCGGAGGTTCACCTGCTCGACGGATGGCACGAAACCCTGCCGGGCTTCGGGCCGCCCACCCTCGCCGTGGGCGAATGGCTGGCGCGCCAGGGCGTGACCGTGCGGCAGCGACGCCCGTTCCATCCCGGCGAGGACGCCGGCGTGCACCTGCTGCGCGAGGCCGAGGCCATGCGCGCGGACCTGCTGGTCATGGGCGCATGGGGACGCTCGCGGATCAGCGAACTGGTGCTCGGCGGGACCACCCATCACGTGCTCTCGCACGCGCAGTTGCCGCTGCTGCTCGCGCACTGAGCGCTAGGTGTTCACCCCATCCACGCGGAGCCGGAGCCATGTTCACCGACGACCCAGCGCGAGTCCCGGAGCCTGCCATGCCCACGCCGCTGTCCGACGAGCTGCTCGGCCGCATGGACGCCTATTGGCGCGCGGCCAACTACCTCACGGTCGGCCAGATCTACCTGCAGGACAACCCGCTGCTGGAGGTGCCGCTGGAGCGCCGGCACATCAAGCCGCGCCTGCTCGGGCACTGGGGCACCACCACCGGGCTCAACTTCATCTACGTGCACCTGAACCGCCTGATCAAGGCGCACGACCTGTCCATGATCTACGTGATCGGCCCGGGACACGGCGGTCCCGGCCTGGTCGCGCAGTCGTATCTGGAAGGCACCTACACCGAGACGTACCCGGACATCGAGCGCGACAGCAACGGCATGCGACGGCTGTTCCGCCAGTTCTCCTGGCCCTACGGCGTGCCCAGCCACGTGGCGCCGGAAACGCCGGGCTCGATTCACGAAGGCGGCGAGCTCGGCTACTCGCTGGCGCACGCCTACGGCGCCGCGTTCGACAACCCCGACCTGATCGTCGCGTGCATCGTGGGCGACGGGGAGGCCGAGACCGGCGCGCTGGCGACCAGCTGGCACTCGAACAAATTCCTCGACCCGGTGCGCGACGGCGCGGTGCTGCCCATCCTGCATCTGAACGGCTACAAGATCGCCAACCCGACGCTGCTGGCGCGCATCACCCCCGAGGAACTGGACGCGCTTTTCCGCGGTTACGGCTACGAGCCGCTGCTGGTCGAGGGCGACGATCCGGCCACGGTGCATCGGCAGCTCGCCTCCGCGCTGGACCTCGCACTCGCGCGAATCGGCGAGATCCAGCGCAGCGCCCGGGCGGCGACGGACGGCCACCCGCCGGAACGGCCGCGCTGGCCGATGATCGTGTTCCGCACGCCCAAGGGCTGGACCGGTCCGAAAGTGGTCGATGGCCTGCCGGTGGAAGGCACCTGGCGCGCGCACCAGGTGCCGCTGAAGGACTTCGACAAGCCCGGGCACGTGAAGCTGCTTGAGGACTGGCTGCTGAGCTACCGCCCGCGCGAACTGTTCGACGCCGAGGGCCGCCTAAGGCCGGAACTGGCCGAACTTGCGCCGACCGGGCGCCGGCGCATGGGCGCCAATCCACACGCCAACGGCGGCATGCTGCTGCAGCCGCTCACCCTGCCCCCGTTCCGCAACCACGCCGCCGCCGTGCCCTCACCGGGCGCGGTGGAAATGGAATCCACCCGCGCGCTTGGCCGCTACCTGCGCGAGGTGATGCGACTGAACGCGGACGCATGCAACTTCCGCCTGTTCGGTCCCGACGAGACCGCCTCCAACCGCCTGCAGGACGTCTTCGAGGCCACCTCCAAGGCATGGATGGCGGCGATCGAACCGGTGGACGTGAACCTCGCGCCGGAGGGGCGCGTGATGGAGGTGCTGAGCGAGCACCTGTGCCAGGGCTGGCTGGAGGGCTATCTGCTGACCGGCCGGCACGGGTTGTTCTCCTGCTACGAGGCGTTCATCCACATCATCGACTCGATGTTCAACCAGCACGCCAAGTGGCTCAAGACCACGCGGCAGATTCCCTGGCGCGCCCCGATCGCCTCGCTCAACTACCTGCTCAGCTCGCACGTGTGGCGACAGGACCACAACGGCTTCTCGCACCAGGACCCGGGCTTCCTCGACCACGTCGCAAACAAGAAGGCCGACGTGGTTCGCATCTACCTGCCGCCCGATGCCAACTGCCTGCTGTCGGTGGCCGACCACTGCCTGCGCAGCCGCAACTACGTCAACGTGATCGTAGCCGGGAAGCAGCCCGCTCCGCAGTGGCTGGACATCGACGCGGCCGCCCGCCACTGCAGCGTCGGCGCGGGCATCTGGACATGGGCCGGCAACGCCGGCGACGCCGAACCCGACGTGGTGATGGCGTGCGCCGGCGACGTGCCGACGCTGGAAACGCTCGCCGCCGTCACGCTGTTGCGCGACTACGCGCCGGACCTGCGCGTGCGCGTGGTCAACGTGGTCGACCTGATGGTGCTGCAGCCGCCGGGCGAGCATCCGCACGCATTGAGCGATCACGACTTCGATGCGCTGTTCACCCGCGACAGGCCGGTGATCTTCGCGTTCCATGGCTACCCCGGCCTGATCCATCGCCTCGCCTACCGCCGCCACAACCACGACAACCTGCACGTGCGCGGCTACAAGGAAGAAGGCACCACCACCACGCCGTTCGACATGACGGTGATGAACAACCTGGACCGCTACCAGCTCGCACTGGACGCGATCCTGCGCGTGCCGCGCCTCGCGCACCTCGCCTCGGACGCGACCGACCGCTACTGGACCACGATGGAGCGCCACCGCCTGTACATCAGCGAGCACGGCGAGGACCTGCCGGAAGTGGCCACGTGGCAATGGACGCCCGGGACGCCTCCGACGTGAACCCCGGTGGCTTCCACGTACTGGCGCTCAACTGCGGCTCGTCCTCGCTGAAGTTCGGGCTGTTCGGCGCGCGCGGCTGCGAGATGCATCCGCGCGTCACCGGCGAGGCGCAGGCGATCGGCAGCTCGGCGGGCCTGCTGCGCGTGCGCGACGGCCGCGGCGGCACCACCCTGCACGAGGAAACCGTCGCGATCGCCGACAGCGTGCAGGCCTTCACGCGCATCGCCCGGCTGCTGGCCGGCCTGGACGTGCCGGCGCCCGATGCGATCGGCCACCGGATCGTGCACGGAGGGCCGCAGTTGCGCACGCATGCGCGCATCGATGCGGCCGTAATGGCGCAGCTGGAGGCGGCCAGCATCTTCGCGCCGCTGCACGTGCCCACGGCGCTGGCGGTGGTCCGCGCCGCGCAGGCGCGCTATCCCTCGCTGCCGCAGGTGGCCTGCCTCGACACCGCATTCCATGCCGGCCTCCCCGAAGCGGCACGTACGTTGCCCATCGACCGCGCGCTGCAGGCCGATGGCGTGCAGCGCTACGGCTTCCACGGGCTGTCCTGCGCATCAATCCTGGCGCATTGGCCGGAGGCGCCGCCGCGGCTGGTGATCGCCCACCTGGGCAGCGGCGCCAGCGTCACCGCGGTACGCGATGGCCGCTCCGTCGACACCAGCATGGGCATGACGCCCAACGGCGGCGTGATGATGGCCACGCGCAGCGGCGACCTGGACCCGGGCGTGCTGGCCTGGCTGGTCCGCGAGAAAGGCATGGACGCGCGCGGCCTCGAACGCCTGATCGATCATCGCTCCGGCCTGCTCGGCGTGTCGGGGATCAGCGGCGACCTGCGCCGGCTGCGCCAGCTGGAACGCAAGGAACCGGTCGCGAAGCTGGCGATCGACATGTTCGTGCTCTCGGTGCGCAAGCAGATCGCCGCAATGGCGGCGGTGCTGCACGGCATCGACGCACTGGTGTTCACCGGCGGGATCGGCGAACACGACGCGCAGGCACGCGCGGATATCTGCGAAGGGCTGGGGTGGGCGGGGATCCGGCTGGACGAATCACGCAACCGGGGCGGCGCACTGCGCATCGGCACGCGCGACGCCGCCTGCGAGGTGCGCGTCATGCCTTCGGAAGAGGAGCGCCAGATCTGCCGCCACGTGCACGTTTTGCTGGCCGGCGCGGGCGATCAGCGCGAGGACAGCGCCTCGTCGCCACCGCCGCAGTCGCCGAGCAGTTTCGACGCCTGCAACCAGGCCGGATCCGGGTAGTAGGCGAACACCACCGAGTGGTCGGCGATCGCGTCGATCAGCTTGTGCGCGACGCCCGCGCGCACCGCCGGGCATCCCCAGCTGCGGCCCAGCCGGCCCTGGCTCCGGGCGAAGGCTTCGCTCACGTAGCTCGCGCCATGGATCACGATCGCGCGTTCCTCCGCGCGGTCGTTGAAGCGTCCGTCGACACCCTTCAGCCGCAGCGAATAGCCGTTGTGCCCGGTGTAGGTGCCGTCGGTGACGAAGGTGCCCAGGCTCGACATCAGGCTGCCCGGCTGGTTGGAAAAACGCGTCGCCATGTTGTCGCCACTGTTGCGCCCGTGTGCGACACGCTCCTGGAACAACAGGCGCGGCTGCTGGCCAAGCTGGAACACCCACAACCGGGGCGTGGTGGAGGGAAGCGAATAGTCGATCACACTCAGCGTGTTCGCCGGCCTGCTGCGTTGCACGCAGGTCAGCGCCCGGGACGCCAGCGCCAGCACTTTCGGATTGGCCTCGGGGGCCGCCTGGCTCAGGGCCCGGGCCAGGCTGTCGGCGGCGGCGGGAGATGCGCCGGCTGCCAGGGGGGCGAGCAAGAGCGCGGCGGCGGCAAGGCGTCGGGCGAAGGCGGGCATGTCGTGTGTGGCACTGAAAAACGCAGCTTGCCGCCTCCTGCCTTAATAAAGCGCTAGGGATGGCCGGGCCCCGCCTTGGGAACCGCCTCCCGCGCCTCCAGCAGCGTGCCGTAGGGCACCGGCTGGCCGCCGCGCGCCGGCAGGTCGGTGACCAGCACCGTGGTTCCGGTCGCGATGCGCTCGCGCAACCGGGCGCCGAACGCGTCGGGCACCTTGAGCTCGCGGGCCAACGCCCGCGGCGCGGGCGCCGGCCCCTCGCCCAGCACGCGATAGGCCGACCACAGTCCGCCGTCCTGTTCGGCGAGGCCGACGGCTTCCGCACGCCGGACATACAACAGCATGCCGCCGACGGTAAAACCCTCCGGCACGCTTAGGGGCGTGCTCGCGATCAACCGGCCCGACTGCAGCACGTAGAGCGCCCGGTCGTGGGTGCTCGCCACCACGCTGACCGGTCCGCCGTCGTCCGCCGGCCAGGGCTCGCCGTCCGCGCCCGCCGGCGCGGGTTCGTCGCCGCCCAGCCCGAGCGGGGCGATCGCCGCGGGATGATTGATCTCCGGTGGCGCCACACGCTGGTCGGTCACCACCACCACCGTGCCGCGCGGACTGATCTCGAACAGGCTCTCGGCAAAGCTCTCCGGCAGGCGGATGCACCCGTGCGAGGCGGGATGGCCCGGCAGCGTGCCGGCGTGGAGCGCCAGCCCGTCCCAGGTCAGGCGCTGCATGAAGGGCATCGGCGCGTTGTCGTAAAGGTTGGAACGGTGCTCGCGTTCCTTCTGCAGGATGGTGTAGACGCCGGTCGGCGTTTCGTGGCCGCTGCGTCCGGAGCTGATGCGGCTTGCGCCGATCGCCACGCCGTTTCGATAGACATACATGCGCTGTTCGTCGAGGCTGACCAGCATCACCATCGGCCCCACCGGGGCCAGTTCGGGGCGCCAGAACGGCTTGTCCGCGACACGGCCCGCAGCCGGCCACGCCAGGAGCGCCATGACGCTCCACAGGAACATGAGCAAGCCGGAGCGAACCGCGCGGCGCGGTCCCGTCGCTCGCTCGAACTCGTCGAAACGTTCCACAGGCATCTCGCGTTGGGCCGGACGCATCCTCGTCAATGGAAGGCCGGATCCGGTTGACCAGGATCAACAGGGGACCGCGACAGTCGCCGGGGGTTCAGCCCGTCCGGCATGCACGCGACCGGATCAGCCGTGCCGGTCCGCATCCGGCGGCCGGGCGACCGGTAGCCGCCAGCCGTAACGGATGGCCATGAAACGCAGGCCGAAACACAGGCCGGCGCCGGTCAGCGTGGTCGCCGTGGGCGGCATGTGCAGCAGATCGCCCAACACCACCACGCCGGCGCCCGCCAGCGCGGCCACCGCGTAGAGCTCGGCACGCAGCACCGCGGGGATGTCCGACACCAGCACGTCGCGCAGCATGCCGCCGCCGATGCCGGTGAGCATGCCCAGCAGCGCGGCCATGCCCGGCGGAAGATCGTAGGCGAGCGCCTTCTGCGCCCCGGCCACCGCGAACAGGGCGAGCCCGGCCGCGTCCGACAGCTGCATCGGATTGCGCATGCGTTCGATGTCGGCATAACGGAAGAAGGTCAGCAGGCCGGCCAGCAGCGATACGCCGAGGTAGCGCCAGTCCTCGATGGCCGCCGGCGGCGTGGCGCCGATCAGCAGGTCTCGGGTGATGCCGCCGGCACTGCTCGCGGCGAAGGAGAGCACCAGTACGCCGAAGAGGTCCAGGCCGCGCCGCACGGCGACCAGCGCGCCGCTGAGCGCAAACACGAACGTGCCAAACAGGTCCAGGACCAGAAGCAGCGTGTGGAGCGCCCGCGTCGTGTCGATCATTTGTTGCCCTGCCCCGTTCCATGCGTTCGCCCGCTGCAGCTTAAAGCAGGTGCGCGGGTCCGTCTTTCATGTGGCCGGCTGGTCACGGGACGCGGACGACACCCTTGCGACCATCGACGCAACTTTTCTCGATCGAAGGAGCCGTCCATGACGATGTCCGCTTCCGCCCAGAGCTGCATCCAGGATTGCCTGCGCTGCTACCAGTCCTGTCAGTCGAACGCGGCAGGGATGTGCCTGGAACAGGGCGGCGCGCACGTGGCGCCGGAACACATGCGCTTGATGTTGAGCTGCGCGGAGGTCTGCCGCACCGCGGCGGCGGTGATGCTCGACCAGTCGCCCCAGCATCCGGCGATGTGTCGCGCCTGCGCCGAATTCTGCGCCGCCTGCGCGGAGAGTTGCGCCAAGGTCGGTGGCATGGACGAGTGCGTGCAGGCGTGCCGGACCTGCGCGGAAAGTTGCCGCAAGATGGCTGCATGAAGCCACCGTCAAGGTGTGCATGCCGCGGTACGCCTTCCGATCCCCTGCACATGCGCCGCCGCATGCTTCGATCCTGTTCCGACCAAAGGAGGTCACCATGAAAACGCTTGCGCATCATCCGCTGACCGGAGTGCTCGCCGGCCTGCTTCTCGCGCTGGCAAGCGGGGGCGTGGCGCTGGCCCAGAACACCATGCCGACCGACAGTGCCCATGACCCGGACACCATGGGCACCATGCACGGCGGGCACGACCCGATGAAGAGCATGCACATGAACATGATGGGCATGCATGCGATGCCCGCGACGGTGAATTCGGTGGACAAACAGACCGGCCTGGTGGACGTCAATGCCGAGGGCATGTCGCTGAAGGTGCATTTCCCGCCCGCGGCGGTGGCGAACCTCGCCGCCGGCGACAAGATCACGGTGCATATGGGTTACAGCAAACCGTAAGGCCGCATGGAGCATCCTCCAGGGTTGAGGGGGTGGGATCGTGTCGGTACGCTGGCGGCATGTCCCCGTCGCTGCGCCTGATCGCACGTTCCCGTGGCCTTCGCGCCTTGGGCCTGCTGGCGTGGCTGATGCTGGTGTTGAGCTCGCTGACCGGCGCGCCCTTCGGCATGGCGCAGGCCCACGCGGCGACGGGTTCCCACGCGGGAGCAATGGCCGCCCAGCCCACTCATCCGGGCGTGGCGCACCTGCTGTCGAAGGATGACTGCCACCACGCGCACGACCGCTGCTGCGGCGGCGCCCTCGGGCACGCGTGCGGCTGCGCCGGCCTGTGCGCCAGCGCCGTGCCGGCGATGCCCGCCAGCGCGATGACCGCCCTGCCCGCCACGCGAGCCTACGCTCCGCCCTTGCAGGTGCGCGCACCTTCGACGCCGAGGGTGCCGCCGCTGCGACCACCGTTGGCCTGACTCTCCGTCTTCCCTGCCTTGCGCGGTCGCAACGCCTGTTGCTGCCCGCACCGTGATGTGTCGCACCGGCAATGCCGGCGCCTCCGGAGAGTTTCCCCATGAAGTGGTTTCACCCATCCCCGACGGCCGACCTGTCGCGCCGGCGTTTTGTCCAGGGCGTGGCCGTGGGCGGTGCGGTCGCCGGCTTCGGGCTGCTGCGCCCGTCCAGCGCCCGGGCGTTGGCCAGCCCAGGCCAGCCCACCGTGCTCCGTGGCACCGATTTCCACCTGGAGGTCGCGGAAACGCCGGTCAACTACACCGGCGTGGTGCGTCCAGCCACCACCGTCAACGGCAGCGTGCCGGGTCCGACCCTGCGCTGGAAGGAAGGCACCACCGTCACCCTGCGCGTGACCAACCGGTTGCGCGCCCCCACCTCGATCCACTGGCACGGCATCCTGCTGCCCTTCCAGATGGACGGCGTGCCCGGCCTGGCTTTCGATGGCATCGCGCCGGGCGAGACCTTCGTCTACCGCTTCGAGGTGCGCCAGTCGGGCACCTACTGGTACCACTCGCACTCGGGTTTCCAGGAGCAGACCGGATTGTTCGGGCCGCTGGTGATCGAACCGGCCGGACCGGAGCGCTACCCCACCGACCGCGACTACGTGGTCATGCTCAACGACTGGACCGACGAGGATCCCGAACGCATCTTCGCCAGGCTCAAGAAGCGCAGCGACTACTACAACTTCCACCAGCCGGCCGTGCCGGACTTCTTCCGCGATGCGCGGGAGCACGGACTGAGCCAGGCGCTGGCCATGCGCCGGATGTGGAACCGGATGCGCATGAATCCCACCGACCTGTCCGATGTCGGCGGCTACACCTACACCTACCTCATGAACGGCGCGGCGCCGGCCGGCAACTGGACGGGGCTTTTCAGGCCCGGCGAGAAAATCCGCCTGCGCTTCATCAACGGCTCGTCCTCGACGATCTTCGACGTCCGCATACCGGGGCTGAAGATGACGGTGATCTCGGCCGACGGGCAGGACATCCACCCGGTGCCGGTGGACGAGTTCCGCATCTCGGTCGCCGAGACCTACGACGTGATCGTCGAGCCGCAGGACGAGCGCGCCTACACCGTGTTCGCCCAGTCGATCGACCGCAGCGGCTATGCCCGCGGCACGCTGGCGCCACGCGAAGGGATGGAAGCCGACGTGCCCGCCATGGACCCGCGCGTGTGGCTGGGCATGCGCGACATGATGGGTGCCATGCCGATGGAAGCCGCGGGCGACCATCACGGAACGACGCACGCGCCTGGCAGGGCGATGGCCCCGTCCCCTGCGGTCCATCACGCGCGCAGCGAATACGGCGCCGGCGTGGACATGCGCGTGGACACGCCCCGCACCAACCTGGACGACCCCGGCATCGGCCTGCGCGACAACGGCCGCCGGGCGCTGACCTATGCCGACCTGCGCTCGCTGGATGGGCCGATCGACCCGCGCGAACCCGAGCGCGAGATCGAGCTGCACCTGACCGGCAACATGGAACGCTTCATGTGGTCGTTCGACGGCCTGGAGTTCGCGCGGGCCAGGCCGATGCATTTCAACTTCGGCGAGCGCCTGCGCATCGTGCTGGTCAACGACACGATGATGAATCACCCGATCCACCTGCACGGCATGTTCAGCGAACTGGAGGATCCGGACGGGCGATTCCTGGCCCGCAAACACACCATCAACGTGCAGCCGGCGCAGCGGGTCTCCTACCGCGTCAGCGCCGACGCCCCCGGGCGCTGGGCCTACCACTGCCACCTGATGTACCACATGGAAGCGGGCATGTTCCGCGAGGTGGTGGTGTCATGAGTCGCCGCATCCTTCCCTTGCGCGCACTCGCGCTGGCGCTCGGCGGCGCCCCGCTGTCGCTGGCTCCGTTCATGGCATTTGCGCAGGCGGCACCGGCACCCGCCAGTAGCGCGGCAGGCGCGGAACAGGAACGCGACATGCCCGCATCGGCGGCCACCGCCCCCGCGCCGGTCATGCCGACCGAGGCGTCTCCATCGCGACCCGAAACCGCTGTCCCTGCGACGAACCCATCGGGGAACATGGACCACGACTCCATGGAAAGCATCGACCACGGCTTCATGGAGGGCATGGACCACGGCTCCATGGAGGACGTGGATCACGACTCCATGGAGGGCATGGACCACGGCTCCATGAAGGGCATGGACCATGGCTCGATGCAGGGCATGAAACATGGCGCCATGCAGCGCGGCAGTCCGCCATCTGGCGCCCGCAGTCCGGACTACTCCGATGGCATCGCCTACGGCCCCACCCACGGCATGGGCATGGCGATGGAAGGCGACGCCCGCTACGGCATGCTGCTGGTCGATCAGCTGGAAGCGTTCCACAACCAGGACGGCAACGGCCAGCAGTGGGATATCGAGGGCCGGTACGGCAACGACTACGACAAGCTGTGGCTGCGCACCGAGGGCGAGCGGCGCAGTGGCCGGCTGGAGG
This sequence comes from Frateuria sp. GZRe14, assembly GCF_051900395.1. Classification (NCBI taxonomy): domain Bacteria; kingdom Pseudomonadati; phylum Pseudomonadota; class Gammaproteobacteria; order Lysobacterales; family Rhodanobacteraceae; genus Frateuria; species Frateuria sp. GZRe14. The sequence goes on from NZ_JBHZGJ010000001.1 coordinate 1,981,422, forward strand.
ACGCCAGTAGCGAACTGCTGTGGAGCCACGCGGTCGCCGCCTTCTGGAACACCCAGCTCGGTGTGCGCACGGACGCCGGCGAAGGACCGGACCGATCATGGGCCGCCTTCGGCCTGCAGGGCCTCGCGCCCTACTGGTTCGAACTGGAGGCCACCGGCTACGTGGGGCCGGCGGGTCGCACCGCGGCACGCTTCCGCGCCGAGTACGAACTGCTGTTCACCCAGCGCCTGATCCTGCAGCCGGAATTCGAAGCCAACGCGTACGGCAGGTCGGACCCGGCGCGAGGGCTGGGCAGCGGCGTCTCCGACATGTCGCTGGGTTTGCGCCTACGCTATGAGTTCCACCGGCAGTTCGCGCCCTACGTGGGCGTCGTCTGGTCCCGCCGCTTCGGCGGCACGGCGGACCTGGCCCGCCAGCACGGGCAAGACCGGTTCGACCGGCAGTGGGTGGCCGGCGTCCGCATCTGGTTCTGAGGGATCACCATGAAACGAGGCATCACGCAGTACGGCATCGGCGCCGCGGTCCTGCTCGTCATCCTGGTCGCGGGCGGCGCGGTCTTCGTCTACTCGGGGCTCTACAACGTCGGTGCGGACAGGCATCACGCGCGCCCCGTGTTCGCCCTCATGCAGACCCTGCGCGAGCGCTCGATCGCCGTGCGGGCGCGCGACATCGCCGTGCCCGATCTCCGGGACCCGCAACGGATCCTCAAGGGCGCCGGCCAGTACGCCGCGATGTGCACGGACTGCCACCTCAAGCCTGGCATGGACGACTCGGAGATACGCCCTGGCCTCTACCCGCAACCGCCCAACCTGTCGCAGGTGCGGGTCGACCCGCGGGCGGCGTTCTGGACCATCAAGCACGGCATCAAGATGAGCGCCATGCCGGCCTGGGGCACGACGCACGACGACCCGACCATCTGGAGCATGGTGGCCTTTCTGCAGAAGCTGCCCGACATGTCCGCACAGGAATACGAGGCCATGGTCGCCAGGGCGCCGCCGGACGAGGACATGGACATGGGCGACAAGGACGGCCCTCGACATCCGGGTGACGAGGCCGGGCACGCGCATCACCAGGGCGGGCCCGGCAGCATGGCCGACGCCCCCGCACGCCCCTCGCCCATGCATGCGAATGCAGCGCTCTCGCTCGACGGCCTCACGCCGCGCGCAGCGCCGGATGCGGAAGCGACCGCGCAGGCCTTCCACGGTGCGCTGGAACACGGCGACCGCGCGGTGGTCCTGGGCATCCTGGCGCCGGAGGCGACCATCACCGAAGCCGGCCAGACCCAGTCGCGCGAGGCCTACGCGGCACACCATCTGGGCGAAGACCTGGCCTTCATGAAACACGCCAAGGTCATGCCGCTCTGGATGGGATCGATGTCCATGGGCGAGGCGGCCACCGTCGGCAGCACGATGCGCATCGTCATCACCGACGCGGGCAAACCGCGAACCCTGAGTGGCAAGGAACGGCTCACCCTGAAGAAGCTCGGCTCGGCCTGGAAGATCATCGCCGTGCAATGGCAGACCACCCCGGAGACCCAACCATGAACACCCGCACCACCTTGCTGCGCCGCCTGGCGTTCGCCCTGGCGCTGGCACTGCCGCTCGCCGCGGTCGCCGCGCCCGTCGCGGAGGTCTACCGCGACCCCTCCTGCGGTTGCTGCAAGGCGTGGATCGCCTACCTGCGCGACCACGGCTACTCCGTGGTCGACCATGAGGAACCCGCCATGGCCACGCTCAAGCAGCGCCTGGGCGTCCCGGGCGAGGCGGCCTCGTGCCACACGGCGCGGATCGGCGGCTACGTCATCGAAGGCCACGTCCCGGTGGAGGACATCCGCAAGCTGCTCGCCGAGCATCCGCACGCCCGCGGCCTGGCTGCGCCGGGCATGCCGATGGGTTCGCCCGGGATGGAGATGGGAACGGCCCAGCGCTATCCGGTACTGCTGATCGGAACCGATGGCAGCACGCGGGTATTCGCCATGCACGGGCCGGACGCCTGAAGCTGTTGGCCGCCAGCCTTCGCTTCCACGGACCTGCCGACGCCTCGCCCGATCAGCCTTGCAGCTTCACGCATGTCTTGAGGGCGCTGGCGCCGGTCCATCCTGCACGAGTGGCCTCGGGCCGCGGCCGGTCTGGGCGATGCAGCGCGCAACGGCGTTTCCATTGGATGATGTAGCCCCGCGACCGACGTGAGCCCGCATGAATCGATCCACCGCGACCGGACTGCTCGGCGACACCGCGGCCCGCGACTACGTGGGCAAGCTGCGCCGGTTCAACGCGTTCGCCGCGCCGGAGCTTCGCCAGGCCATCGCGAGCCTCGCGCTACGGCCGGGCATGCGGGTGCTGGATGCCGGTTGCGGCAGCGGCGAGGCACTGGCCTGGTTGTCTTCCGGAGTGGGACCCGACGGCATGATCGTGGGCATCGACCTGGCACTGGCCCATGCCAGGGCGGCGCGGACGATCACGCCCCCGGGTGCGTCGGTCGTCCAGGCGAACCTCGCGCACTTGCCGCTGGCGTGCGGCAGTGTGGACCTGGTCTGGTCGGTCAACACCCTCAACCACCTGCGCGACCCGGTCGACGCACTGCATACCCTGGCCACTTTGCTCCGCCCCGGCGGGCGTATCGCGCTGGGCCAGAGCTCGCTGCTGCCGGACATGTATTTCGCCTGGGACGCGCGGCTGGAGCGGATGGTCAACGAAGCGGTGCGCCAGTACTACCGCGACCGGTATCAGGTGAGCGAACGCGAACTGGCCGACGTGCGCGCCCTGGTCGGCCGCCTGCGCCGCGCGGGGCTGCGCAACGTTACGGCGCGTACCTTCATGATCGAGCGCGTGGCGCCGCTGGACCCGGCGAGCGCGGACTACCTGCTGGAGACGATCTTCGGCGGCACCTGGGGCGAACGGCTGCAGCCGTACCTCGACGCGGACGACTACGCGGCGCTGGTGCGGTTGTGCGATCCACGGCACCCCGATTTCGCGCTGCGCCGGCCGGACTTCCATTTCCTGCAGAGCTTCACCCTGGCGGTCGGCCAGGCCTGACGCGTCGCGTCTTGTCGTCGTCAGCGATCAGGCTTTCAGTGACGCGGCACCATCGCCGCGATGGAAGAGAGCGTGACTGCGCTTTCCACAGCAAGCCCCGGTGACCCCGCCGGTATGCTTGTCCGGACGCGCCACCCGCGCCTGCCGACAGGAATGGAGGATCGACGATGAACCTTGAAGTCTGCCTTGCCGGTGCGACGGGCTGGGCCGGATCGGAACTGGCCCGGGCGATGGCGCAGGCGCACGACCTTGCACTCGTGGCAGCGGTATCGCGCCGCCACGCCGGGCAAGACCTGGGCGAGGCGCTCGGCGATGGACCGTTCGGATGCCCGGTCTTCGCCAGCGCCAACGAGGCGCTCGCGCAACGCTGTGACGTGTTCGTCGAGTACACCGGTGTGGCAGCCGCCAAGGCCAACGTCCTTGCCGCGCTCGAACATGGCGCGCATGTCGTCGTCGGCTCCTCCGGCCTGAGTGACGAGGACTACGCCCAGATCGACGCGCTCGCCCGATCGAAGGGCCTGGGCGTGCTCGCCTGCGGCAACTTCGCGCTGACGGTGGTGCTGTTGCAGAAGTTCGCCGAGATGGCTGCCCGCTACATCCCGCAGTGGGAAATCATCGACTACGCGCACGACGGCAAGCGCGATGCGCCCAGCGGCACCGCGCGCGAGCTGGCCAGCCGGCTTGGTCGCGTGCAGGCGCCGCAGCCGACGGTGCCGCTGGAGCAGACCGCCGGTGTGCGCGAGGCGCGGGGCGCGACGCTCACCGGATCGCAGGTGCACTCGATCCGGCTGCCGGGCTTCGTGATCAGTGCGGAAGTCATCTTCGGCATGCCCGACCAGAAGCTGACCCTGCGGCACGACGCCGGCAGCAGCGCCCTGCCCTACGTGGACGGCGCATTGCTGGCGGTACGCAAGGTGCCGACGCTGGTCGGGTTGCACCGCGGGCTGGACCGGGTGCTCGATCTCTGAACCGAAGCCTGCCGCCAGGGTGCCCGGCCGGCTCGTTAAAACGTCCCTAGCCTTCCTTTCGCATCGCGTAGACAGGGGCGACCAGAAACTACATCCAGTTGTTTTGGAACGTGTTTCGACCGATGACCATGAACGCCTGCAGCCCCTCGACCCTCCGCCGCCACCCCGGTTTCAGCCGCGACCACGACTGGACCATCAATGGCCCGGCGGTCGGCCCCGAGCAGACACCCCGCTGGCCGACCGACCAGGACGCGCCGCTCGATCGTCGCCACAGCGACATCGAATGGCCGACCGAAGATCGCCGTACCCCGCGCATGCCGGTGCCCACGCCGGAACCGGACGAAGACGACCAGTTCCCCTGGATCTCGCCCACGCAGCCGGCCACCTGCTGGCTGATCTGACAGGCGAGCGCCAAATCCTTATCCCTAAAGGGCGCGTTTCAGGAACGCGCCCTTTCGCTTGCCCGATGCGCGGTGACCGGACAGCGATGCGTTGCGTGCTATCCGCGGCCATCGAGTCAAGCGCGTTTGGCAGGCAAAGGCTCCACGCGGGCAGAGGCCATGCAGGTCGTGCACTTGGCCATTGAGCGGAACCCCACGCAACGCTAGGCTGCGCCATGCCTTTGTCCGCACCGGGTGGCGCCTGCCGCCCCTTCCCCTGCCTGCCATGACGACCGCGCTGGTGCTCTTCCGGCGCGACCTTCGCGTTGCCGACAATCCGGCCCTGAGCGCGGCCTGCGCATCGCACGCGCGCGTGCTACCGGTCTACATCCACGCGCCCGCCGAGGACGGCGATTCCGCTCCCGGGGCCGCCAGCCGGTGGTGGTTGCACCATTCGCTGGACGCCCTGGAGCGGGACCTGCGCGAACGCCAGGCCGGGCTGCACCTTGCGCAGGGGCCGACATTGGACACCCTGCTCGACCTGATCGCCCGCAGCGGCGCGCGCACGGTGCACTGGAATCGTCGTTACGAACCGGGCGCCATCGCACAGGACACCCGCCTGAAGACCGCATTGCAGGAACGCGGCATCGAGGTGCATAGCCACAACGCCGCGTTGTGGTGCGAGCCCTGGTCCATCGCTACCCAGGCCGGTGATCCGTACCGCGTATTCACTCCCTACTGGCGCAACCTGCGCACGCAACTGGCCGTGCAGGAACCCTTGCCAGTGCCGGTCTTTCGCGAATGGACGGCGCTGCCGGGCGCGCAGCCGCTGGCCGCGCTGGATCTGTTGCCGGCAATAGCCTGGTACGGCGGCCTGGCAGCCACGTGGCGACCCGGCGAGGCCGGCGCGCACGAATGGCTCGAGGTCTTCGCGGACGACGCGCTGGCGAACTATGCCCAGGCGCGCGACCTGCCTGCGCGCCACGGCACCTCGCGGCTGTCGCCCCACCTGCACTTCGGCGAGATCTCGCCGCGGCAGATCCACTACGAGCTGGAACGGCGCAACGCGCGCGCCGACGTACGACGGCGGGCGGACCTCGAACCCTACCTGCGCGAGCTCGGCTGGCGCGAGTTCGCGCACCACCTGTTGTTCCACTTTCCCGACACGCCCGGTCGCAACTTCAACCCGCGTTTCGACGACCGGTTGTGGGAGCCGCCGGACGAGCCAGCGCTGGAGCGGTGGCGACGCGGCCGCACCGGCATACCGCTGGTGGACGCCGGCATGCGCGAGCTGTGGCACACCGGCTGGATGCACAATCGCGTGCGCATGATCGTCGCCAGCTTCCTGACCAAGAACCTGCGCCAGCACTGGCACCACGGGGCGCGCTGGTTCTGGGACACGCTGGTGGATGCCGACCTGGCCAACAACACGATGGGTTGGCAATGGGTGGCCGGTTGCGGCGCGGACGCGGCACCCTACTTTCGCGTGTTTAATCCCGTCACGCAGGCGCAGCGCTTCGACCCGCAAGGCGCCTACCTCACCCGCTGGCTACCGGAGCTGGCCGACGTGCCGCCGGCGCTGATGCACGAACCGTGGAAGGACCCGGCGCTGCTTCGACGCAGCGGGTATCCGGCGCCGATGGTGGAGCTGGGCCAGTCGCGCCAGCGCGCGCTCGATGCCTACCAGCGCCTGAAGGGCTGAGCGGGCCGGTTCATCCCAGGGCCACTGGATTGAGCTGCCACACGGCCCAGTTCAGCGCGGCGGCGAAGCTCACCCAGGCGAGGTAAGGCAGCAGCAACGCGCCGGCGATCGCGTGCACGCGCCAGAACGCGACGACCGTGGCCGCCAGCCACAACCACAGCGCCACGATGTCGGCGAAAGCCCATCCACCCAGGTGCCAGCCGAAGAACAGCCAGCTCCATGCCGCGTTGAGGACCAGTTGCACCAGGAACAGGACCAGCGCCCGTTGTCGTCCCGGACGGCCAACCCTGCGCCAGACGCACCATGCGGCGATGCCCATCAGCGCGTACAGCACGGTCCACACGGGCCCGAAAACCGACGATGGCGGGGCCCACGACGGTTGCACGAGCTGGCCGTAAAACGCCGCGGCCTGGATCGAGGCGAGCGCGCCGATGGCTGCCGCAGCAAAGCTCAACAGCCACCAGCCTGCCAGGCCGAGCCAGGGGTGGGATGGTCTCGTCGATGGCATGGGCGAACTCCTGCGAAGGGTCGATGGAAATTACCGCGGCGCGCGTCTTGCGAGGGCGACGACGCGCGTGGATGACGGGCCGTACTCACGGGCGCCCCGGTTACGTGTACGGCAAGCACGGTCGAACGGATCACCGGCACCGGGTGCTGCATCCGTCGGCGGCAACGCGCACGTACAACGGCGGTTCCGTCCGGCCCGGCCGGTCGTCCTCACCTTCCAGCAAGGGACCCGCGATGAAGTCACCCATGCTGTATTGCCTGCTGGCGGCCATCGGCCTGCCCGGGTGCGCCCGGGCCGACCAGCCGCCGATCGCGCCGGTCGCCCACGTCGACGTGCCGCGTTACATGGGCCGCTGGTACGTGATCGCCGCGATTCCCACCCGCCCAGAACGGAACAGCCACAACGCCGTCGAGCTCTACCAGCTCACGCCCGACGGAGAGATATGTACCCGCTACGTCCACCGCCAGGGCGGCTTCGAGGGGCCGATCGACACCATCGGTTCGGTCGCCACGGTGGACGCCGATCCCAGCCGGGCGCGCTGGCACGTCCACTTCGCCTGGTTCTTCAAGACCCAGTACCTCGTCGCCTGGCTCGCGCCGGATTACGGACAGGTCATCGTCGCCCGCGACAAGCGCGACTACCTCTGGTACATGGCGCGCACGCCGCAGGTGCCTGCGGCCGACTACCAGGCGATGCTCACGCGGGTGGCGGCACTGGGCTATGACCCCGCGCAGGTGGTCAAGGTGCCGCAGCGATGGCCGGACACCGGCGTGGCGCAGGCCATCGACGGTGCAATCGCCGATTGCCGATAGCCGGGCAATCGCCTGGCTCGCGGCGCACCAGAGCGAGCCTCCACCGGATCCGTCATGTCAACGCGCGCGCTGCGGAAGCTCGTGCCTGCCCGGGGAACGGCCGCGCCTAGAGCCCGAACAGCGGCTGCAGCGTCCGCGCGAACCAGCCGTCGAAGCGCAGCGTGCCATCCAGCGCGGCCACGCAGATGCATGCCCCGCCAGGTGCGGTAACCGGCTGGTGCTGGATCTCGTCATCCAGGTCCGCCATGTCGCCAGGGGCGAAAAGCCCCAGGTGGTCGTTGTAGGCGCCCTGGAGAATCTGCGTCAGTTCGCTTCCGTGGTGGCCGTGCACCGGCATGCTCTTCCCCGGGCCGATGCGCAGCATGAACAGGTTGCCCTCGTCGACCTTGGCCCGGACCAGGTGGACGCCTGGCGCCAGCCAGCGCCAGCGCAGCCCGCTCAGCGACGGGCCGAAGTACGGATGCAGCGGTGCCGGCAGCGCGTCGGGATCATCCGCCAGGCTGGCTGGCGGCAAGAGAGAGGCACCCGCGGGCGCGGGCGTGTCGTCGAGCCTGGCGAGCATGGCCTGCCGCGCCTGTTCCGGCGAGGGCCGGTCGTGCTGCATCTCGATCAGGCCGCCGCCGATGCGTTCGGCCAGGCGCAACTGCTGACGGCATTCGGCGCAGACGCTCAGGTGCGCCGCGGCGACCACTCCCAACGCGGTAGGCAGCGCACCGGCGGCGTAGCTGAGCAGCGTCGCTTCACCCAGGTGATGGCGTGGATTCATCGGTCTCATCGGAGCTCGTTCTGCAGCTTGAGGAAAGCCCGGCGCAAATGGGACTTGACGGTCCCCAATGGCATGCCGAGCTCGTCGGCGATGACCTGATGGCTCTTGGCTTCGAAGTAGGACATGCGGATCAATCTCGCCTGCACCGCGGGCAGCTGGCCGATGGCGCGTCGTATGTTGGCCTCTTCGGTGAGCGCCTCGGTGCCGGGCGGCTCGTCTTCGCCACCGGGACCATCGAGCACGCCCATGTCTTCGAGATACTCCTGTGTCTGGCTCCACACCGGTTCCTTGCGGGTGCGGTCGATGAACAGGTTGCGGGCGATGCGGAACAGCCAGGTGCTCAGGCTGCTGCGCGTGGGGTCGTACTGCGCCGCCCGCTGCCACAGGCGCAGCAACGCTTCCTGGGAGAGTTCCTCGGCCACTCCCTCGTCGCCGCCCAGGCCCAGCAGGTAGCGGCGCAGCCGCGGCGCGAAGTAGTCGTAGATGTGCAGGAAGCTGTTGCGGTCGCGACGACGCGCCACCGCCTCCACCAGCACGGCCCAGTCGTGTCGTGCGGCGGATGGGGGTCTTTGCAAGGGTCTCGCAGCCTCGAAACGCGCCACCGTCTTGGTGGGGTAATCCAGGTCCATCATAGCCATGGTCGCCGGGGTGGTCGGCAACCTTTACGCGGCCTCGGGACGAATGGATGCAGGCAGGCGCTATCGGCGCTGCGCACCGGCGCTGGATCAGGACGCTAGCGGTTCCAGCACGGCCATCGGCAGCGGCGACAGCCAGTGCGCGGGCGACAGCGCGAGGGCAACCGTTCCCTCGCGCCCGCCGAGCAGGTTGCGGTATCTGCCTGGAGCGACGCCCTGCAGACGCACTTCCCCCGGGATCAGCGCGGACGTCGCCGCGGCGCCCCAGCGCGGTTCGCGCGCGTCCAGCATCACGCCGGCCGTGTGCCGCAACGCCAGCACGACGATCGCATGCCCGTCGAGCTTGCGCTGGAACGCCAGCAACCGATCCTCGGCGGCGCCCCCGGGTTTCTCCACCGTCAACTGGCGGTAGCAGCCCTGCGCGAACAGGGACGGATGGCGGGCCCGCAACTGAAGCAGTTCCTGGAGCACGCGCTGCTTGAGCGCACCATCGCGCCATCGGTCGATCAGCCCCTCCCACGGAGCGTCGCTGGCCAGCGACGCACGGCGCGCGTCGAAGTCGACCGGGTGGCGGTTGTCCGGATCGACCAGGCTGAAATCCCAGAACTCGGTGCCCTGGTAGGTGTCCGGCACGCCAGGCGTGGTCAGCCGCAGCGTCGCCTGCACCAGGCTGTTGGCGGCGCCCGCGACCTCGATGCGCTGCACGAAGGCGTGCAGTTCCGTGGCGAATCCGTTGGCAGGCTCCAGCAGCGCGGCAAGGAAAGCCTCGCAGGCATCCTCGTAGGGCTCGTTGGGGAGGCTCCAGCGGGAACGGCGCTTGGCTTCGCGCAACGCCTTGCGCTGCCACTGGGCGATGCGCTCGCCGAAGGCGGCCAGGCCTTCCCGATCATCCGGTGCGAGTGTCGGCGGCCAGGCGCCGACCAGGCTCTGGTAGAGCATGTACTCATCGGCCGCGGACGGCGCCTTGCCGCCATCGATCGCCACGCGCAGGCCGGCATGGCGGTCGCGCCAGCGCTCCACCGTGCCGGCCCAGTGCGGCGCCACGGCGGCCTGCGAGAGCACCGCCAGGCGGGCGCGTGCATCCTCGCCACGCTTGTGGTCGTGAGTGGCGGTGGCGAGGAGGTTGTGCGGATAGTCGCGTGCGCGCTCGGCGCACAACGCGTGGAAGGTGGGGATGTCCAGCGCCAGGTGACCCGGATCGGCGCCGACCTCGTTGCGCGAAAGCAGGCGGCCGTAGCGGTAGCAGGCGGTGTCCTCCACCGCCTTGGCGGCCATCGGTGAGGTGGCCTGCTGGAAGATCCGCATCGCACGTTCGCGCGCGTGCCGCACGCGGCCCGGCGGCAGGCCGCGCGGTGCCTGCCCACCCAGCCATGCGGCCACCTCGGCCAGCAGCTCGCGGTCCTCGATGCGCACGTGGTGGCGCGCGTGTGCGTAGGCCTGCTGGAACACGCCCTCGTCGACGGCATCGCGGCCCAGGCCGCCGGCGTAGGTGCGGTACACCGGGAAATGCACCAGCAGTTCGACCAGCACACGGCGGATCGCCGGCAGACTGACGTCACGGGTGGAGATGTCGGCGCGGGCGGCGTCGAACAGGGCCCGCGCGGTGCGGTCCAGTTCCGCTTCGAAGCTGTCGACCAGGATCTGCCGCCGCGCGGTGCGCGCCACCGTGGCGAAGTCGGCGCGCTCGCCGCTGATCGCCTGCCACAGTTCGGTCAGCATCGCCTCGCCGGCGCCGTCGTGCAGCAACGCGCCGACCTGGTCCATGAACTCGTAGCCGGTGGTGCCGTCCATGCGCCAGTCCGGGCGAAGGCGCTCGCCCTCGGCCAGGATTTTTTCCACCACGAGGTAGGCCGGCCCGCGTGGCGCGCCGGCCGGACGCTGGCGCTGCAGGCGACGCAGGCGATGGCGAAGCTGGCGGCAATAGCGGTGGGGATCGGCCAGGCCATCGATGTGGTCCACGCGCAGGCCGTCGATCAGTCCTTCGGCGTAGAGCCGGAAAACCAGCGCATGGCTGTCCTCGAACACCCGCGTGCGATCCATGCGCAGGCCGACCAGTTCGTTGATGTCGAAGAAGCGCCGGTAGTCGACCATGTCGTTGGCGAGCTTCCACAGCGCGAGGCGGTAATGCTGCCGCTCCAACAGGGCGTGCAGCCGGTGGAAGCCGGCCTCCTGCCTGCCGTCGTGCGCGGCCAGCACGGCCGAGAACTCCCCTGCCCCGCGCAGTGTGTCGAGCGTGGATGGCGAGAGCGGCAAGGGATGGTCGTGAACGCGCAATGCGTAGTCCTGGCCCTCGCGGTCCAGGCGCACGTCGCCGTCGCGCAGCGCCTGCGCGTAGGGCTTGCCGAGAATAGGCAGCAGCACGAGCCCGCGCACCAGCGGGTCCGGGCTGCGCCAGTCGATGTCGAAGTAGCCCGCATGCGGGCTGGCGCGGCCGTGGCGCAGCACGTCCATCCACCAGGCGTTGCCCGGGCCGGCGAACATGTGGTTCGGCACGATGTCCAGCACCAGGCCCATGCCGCGCGCGCGCAGCTTGCGCACCAGCCGCTGCAACGCCGGCTCGCCGCCCAATTCGGGATTGACGTGGTGGTAGTCCACGACGTCGTAGCCGTGCGTCGAGCCGCGGCGCGCGGTGAACAGCGGCGAGGCATAGAGATGGCTCACGCCCAGGTCGGCGTAGTAGTCGACCTGGGCGGCGGCATCGTCCAGCGTGAAGCCGGCATGGAGTTGCAGGCGCGCGAGCGCACGCGGCGGGACGGGCGCGGGGTCGCTCACGGCGAGGCCCTTCGGCTTCGCTTCGCGACACTCAAACCAAGCCTCATCGCGCGTGTCTTGACCCCAAACCTCCTCCCCTCCTGGAAAAGGGCTTGGGGGAGCGACCGGGCTGGCGGCACATCTCGCGGCATGAGCCGTGCCTTTTCTTCCTGTGCGGCGTGCGCAACGAACACGTGCCCGCTCACGATGCGTCACGTGCTGCAACAACAGCGCCACAGCACGCCTGCGCAACCGCGCCGTCGAACAGCAGCGCGGCCGACTCGGGCAGTCGGCGACGCCAGTTCGGATGCAGCGCGTCGGTGGGTCCGGGCAGGTTGGGTTGCTCCGGCAACGCCAGCAGGTCCTCGGCCGGAATCACCACCAGCGGTGCCGGCGCGCGCGCCACGTGGCCGGCCGCGGCGATGGCCACCGGCGTCACATCCTCCGGCGAGGGCGGCCTGTCCTCGTCCGGCAAGCCACCGGCGGCGTGCGCCGCGCCCGAAGCACACAGCGCGCGCCACAGCCGGCTGCGGTCGAGCGCGCGCTCGGCGATCTCGTCCACGCCCGGCTCGGCCAGGCCGGCCCGCGCGCGCCATTCGATGTCGCGTCCGCTCCACCAGCCCGCGACCGTCGGCACGTCGTGGGTCGAGGTGGTCGCCATCGCGTCGGGTGACCAGTGCTTCGGTGCGATGAAGCCGCAGTCGGCCGCACGCTCGAACCACAGCACGCGGATGCCGAGCACGCCGGCCTCGCCGACGCGCTGGCGGAAGTCGGCCGGCACCGTGCCCAGATCCTCGCCGATCACCACCGCACGGTTGCGGTGCGACTCGATCGCCAGCAGCCGCAGCATGTCCTCGAAGGGGTAACGCACGTAGGCACCCTCGGTGGCGCCGTGCCCATGCGGCACCAGCCACAGGCGCTTCAAGCCCAGCACGTGGTCGATGCGCACGCCACCGGCATGCGCCAACGCTGCGCGCAGCATGGCGAGGTAGCCGGCGTAGCCGCTGCGCTTCAATCCCGAAGGCGAGAACGTAGTCAGCCCCCAGTCCTGCCCGTTGCGATTGAGCAGGTCCGGCGGCGCGCCGACCGACAGGCCGTGCAGCAATTCGCCCTGGTGGCTCCAGGCCTGGCTGCCCCCGGAGTCGGTGCCGACCGCAAGGTCCGAGATCAGCCCGATCGCCATGCCCGAGGCGCGCGCCGCGTGCTGCGCATCCTCCAGGCCGCGCATCGCCATCCATTGCAGGAACGCGTGGAATGCCACCTCGCGGCTGTGCTCGCGCGCGAAGGTTGCGACCGCGGGGCTGGCCGGGTCGTGGTACTCCGAAGGCCAGGCCTGCCAGCCACCGGGCGTATCGTGCGCGCGGAAGTGCACCTGCAGTGCCTCGTAACGCGCGTGGCGTTCGAGCGCTTCGCCCTGTTCGCGGCGGAAGGCGCACAGCGCCTGGGTCAGTTTGGAGTCGGCGGTGGACCATTCGAACAGCGTGCGCAGCAGCGTCATGCGCGCACGCGCCGCGCGCGGCCAGTCGATCAGGTCTAGCCATTCCAGCTCGGCCAACTCCTGGCGCAGGTTGTGCGCATCGGTCACGGTGCGCAGCGCCGACGCGCCGCCCACGCGACCCGGGTCGACGTAGAGCGGATTGAGGAACAGTCGGCTGGAAGGCGCATACGGGCTGTAGCGCTCGGGCGCCGCGGCGAACAGCGCGTGCACGGGACTGATCGCCAGCGCATCGGCGCCGCGCGAGGCCGCGGCGCGGGCGCATTGCTCCAGCGCGGTGAAGTCGCCGATGCCACCGTCACCCGGCCGGCGCAGGCTGGACAGCTGCACGGCCACGCCCCAGGGACGGCGACGGGCGCCAGCGATGTCGCCCACGCCGAACGCGCGTGGCGGGGCGGCGGCGAGCGTGCATTCGTCCTCGCCGATCAACAGGCGGTAGTAGCCCCAGGACGCCGGCGCCCGCAGCATGCGTTCGTCCGCGGTGACGGTGCCTTCGTCGACCGCATTGCCCTGTTCGTCCTCGATGCGGTAACGGCGCGGCGCATTGGCCGGCGGCAGCGGGAAGGCGTTGCCGGCGTCGGCGACCACCAGGCGCGGCAGTTGCGTGCCTTCGCGTTCGCGGCGCAACCGTTCGAGGCTGGCGTCGATGTCGGCTTCGTTCGCGCATGGCAGGCCGAGCGCGTCGAGCACCGCGCGCAGGGTGGGCGGGGCGACCTGTTGCGGACGGTCGTTGGCATCGCGCCACTGCACGTCCACCCCGGCCTGCCCGGCGAGCTCGGCGAGACGGGTGTCGAGGTCGCTCACGACCACGCTCGTGGGAACGTGCGCGAGCGCGCGCCGCGCGAGCAATCCTTGCAGGACGGGCGACGAAGACCGTGCCAGGCGGTCGCGCTGCCACGCAGGTCGCGCGCTGGGTGCGCTCCTGTCGGGGCGCGGGGGATGACGCTGAAGCTCATGCCGAAGGTTCCAGGAAAACCAGGGTGCGGGCGGGATCGAGGCGGCCTTCGGCCAAGGCGGCGATCGCCGACGCCTCGCCGTGCAACCATCGCGCAGCGGGTGTTGGCTTGGCGTCGACGTGTGCTGCGCGTTCGCCCAGGTTGCAGTAGACGTGCAGCCGCGCATCGCCCAATTGCCAATGTGCCTGCAACGCGCGCTCGCCGATGGCACGCGCGTCCAACGGTCGCGCCTGCTCCAGCCATGGCGCGAGGTGCTCGCGGCGCTGCGCCAGGAGCAGGCGGACCAGGGTCAGGCGTGCGACGCCCTCCGCGCTGGCGGCTTCGGTCGGATCCAGCGTGGATTCTTCGAAGGTGGCGGGCGCGTTCGGGTCGGGCACGTCGCCCGCGCCGTGGCCTTCGAACTCGGCGAATTCCTTGCGCCTGCCCTCGCGCACGGCGGTGCGCAGTTGTTCGCTCTGGTGGTCGGTGAAGTACAGGAACGGCCGGCGGCTGCCCCACTCCTCGCCCATGAACAGCATCGGCACCGACGGCGTCAGCAGCAACAGCGCATACGCCGCCTCGAGCTTGTCCGCATCGGTCAGGGCGGTGAGGCGTTCGCCCCGCGCGCGATTGCCGATCTGGTCGTGGTTCTGCAGGAAGTCGACGAAGCACAGGGGAGCCAGATGGGCGCTCGGTTCGCCGCGTGGCTTGCCGCGCATCGGTTCGCCCTGCCAGGCGAAGCCCTCGGCCAGGCAGCGCACGAGCTTGTCCAGCGGATCGTCGGCGTAGGCGCCGTAGTAGCCGGCGCGCTCGCCGGTGAGCAGGACGTGCACCGCGTTGTGGAAGTCGTCGTTCCACTGCGCGTCGAAGCGATCCGGGCCCAGCAGGTGCGCCAGATTGGCTTCGTTTTCCAGGATCAGGTGCACCTGCCGCCCGTCCGTCGCTGCGCGCACGCGGGCGGCGAGCGAGAGCAGCCATGCCGGATTGTGCAGCGCATGCACCGCATCCAGGCGCAGGCCATCGAAGCGGTACTCCTGGAGCCAGTACAACGCGTTGTGCACGAAGAAGTCGCCCACCGGCGGCAGCGCCACGTCGATCGCCGCGCCCCATGGCGTCGGCGGGCCTTCGCTGCGGAAGAACGGCGAGGCGTAGGCACCCAGGTAATTCCCGTCCGGGCCGAAGTGGTTGTAGACCACGTCCAGGATCATCGTGAGGCCCAACCCGTGCGCCGCATCGACCAACGCCTTGAGCTCGTCGGGCGAGCCGTAGGCCGCCGCCGGCGCGAACGGCAGCACGCCGTCATAGCCCCAGTTGCGGTCGCCGGGGAACTGCGCAATGGGCATCAGCTCGATCGCGGTGACGCCCAGCGCCTGCAGGCGCGGAAGCATGGCCTGCACGCCGCGGAAGCCGCCGCAGGCGCCCACGTGCAGTTCGTACACCACGGCCTCGCGCCACGGTCGCCCGCGCCAGTCGGCATGTCGCCAGTCGAACGCGACCGGATCGACCACGACGCTGGCGCCGAGTACGTCGCCCGCCTCCTGCAGCCGCGAGGCGGGGTCGGGAACGCGCAGGTCCTTGCCGACGTGGAAGCGATAGCGGGTGCCGGCAGGCGCCTCGCGGATGCACTCGTGCCAGCCATCGTCCAGTGCGCGCATCGGCTGGGTGGCCATCGATTCGAGTTCCAGCTGCACTTGCGCCACATCGGGCGCCCACAACCGGAAGCGCGTGCGTCCGTCGCCATGCAGTTCGGCGCCGTAGGGCATGGCGTGGTGGAAGCGCGCGCTCATGCACCGTCCTGCCGCGGCGCGGCGGAAAGCAGCATGACGCTCAGTCCCTTGAGTTCGAGCGTGGGCTCCTCGACGTTGCGCTCGGGCGCTTCGGGGTTGCCGGTGTCGATGCGCAGGCGCCAGGGCAACTTCGGCTCGGGAAGCGCGAAGGCGTGGGGCTCGCCGGTGCCGTTGATCAACAACAGGGTCACGTCGAGGTGGCGCTTCCCCTTGGGCAGCGCGCGGCGAAGCATCAGCAGGCGGCCCTGGGCATCGTTCCAGTCGCTCTGCTTCATGGCGCTGGCGCGTTCGTTGTACCAGGACACCGGCGCCAGGCCCGGCAGCAGGTCGGCGCCGCCGTGCATGAAACAGTCCGCGCGCAGGGTCGGGTGCTGCTCGCGCAGGCGGATCAGCCGCGCGACGAAGTCGATGAGCGCACGGCCGCCGTCGGATTGCGCCAGCTTCCAGTCGAGCCAGGAGATCTCGTTGTCCTGGCAGTAGGCGTTGTTGTTGCCGCCCTGGCTGCGGCCGAACTCGTCGCCGCCCAGCAGCATGGGCGTGCCATGCGAGAACAGCAGCGTGGCCAGCATGGCGCGTTTGGCGCGGCCGCGCGCGTCGAGGATGGCGGCGTCCTCGGTCGGGCCCTCGGCGCCGTGGTTGTTGCTCTCGTTGTCGTTGGCGCCGTCGCGGTTGTCCTCGCCGTTGGCCTCGTTGTGCTTCTGTTCGTAGCTGACCAGGTCCTGCAGGGTGTAGCCGTCGTGCGCGGTGACGAAGTTGACCGAAGCCCATGGACGCCGGTGCTGGTGGTCGAACAGGTCGGCCGATCCCTGCAACCGGCCGGCGAGCGCGCCGCGCAGTCCATCGTCGCCTTTCCAGAAGCGACGCACGTCGTCGCGGAACTGGCCGTTCCACTCGCCGAAGCCGGGCGGATGGTTGCCCAGCTGGTAGCCGCCGGGACCGACGTCCCACGGCTCGGAAATCAGCTTGACGCCGTTGAGCACCGGGTCCTGGCGCATGGCGTCGAACAGGCCGCAGTTCGGATCGAAGCCGTTCGCCTCGCGGCCCAGCGTGACGCCGAGGTCGAACCGGAACCCGTCGATGTGGAAGTTCTGTACCCAGTAGCGCAGCGAGTCCATCACCAGCTGCAGCACGCGCGGGTGCGCGGTATTGACGGTGTTGCCGGTACCGGTATCGTTGATGCAGTGGCGCGGATCGTCCGGCAGCAGGCGGTAGTAGCTGGCGTTGTCCAGTCCACGGAAGCTCAGCGTGGGGCCCAGTTCGCTGCCCTCCCCGGTGTGGTTGTAGACGACGTCCAGGATCACCTCGATGCCGGCCACGTGCAGCGCCTGTACCGCGGCGCGCAACTCGTTGAGCGCGCCCTCCGCCATGTACGAGGGTTCCGGAGCGAAGAACGCCAGCGTGTTGTAGCCCCAGTAGTTGCGCAGCTTCATTTCGGTCAGGCGCCGGTCCTGCACGAAGGCGTGGATCGGCAGCAGCTCGATCGCGGTAACGCCCAGGTGCACCAGGTGGTCGATCACGTAGGGATCGGCCAGCGCCAGGAAGGTGCCGCGCTCGTGCGGGCGGATGCGCTTGAGCGTGCGGGTCAGACCCTTGACGTGCGCCTCGTAGACGATGGTTTTCGACCAGGGCGTGCGCGGGCGGTGCGTGCGCCCTTCCCAGTGCATCGGCTCATCGACCACTACCGCCTTGGGCATCGCCGCGGCGCTGTCGCGGCGGTCGAAGGACAGGTCCGCGCGCGGCGAAGACACGCGGTAGCCGTGCAACACGTCCGACCAGCGCAACTGCCCGGCGAGCTGGCGCGCGTAAGGATCGAGCAGCAGCTTGTTCGGGTTGAAGCGGTGGCCCTGCTCCGGCTCGTACGGACCGTAGGCGCGGTAGCCGTAGAGCTGTCCGCCGCGCAGGCGCGGCAGGTAGCCGTGCCAGATCTCGTCGGTGCACTCGGGCAGTACGTAGCGGGCGATCTCGCGCCGGCCGGAGGGATCGAACAGGCACAGCTCGATGCGCTCGGCGTGGGCCGAGAACACCGCGAAGTTGGTGCCGATGCCGTCGCAGTGCGCGCCCAGGGGATAGGGCGTGCCGGGCTGCATGCGTTCGGGGAGGGTGGGCATCAGCGTGTCTTCCGTGTCGGCGAATTCGCGGGAACGCAATCCGTGCGCGACCGCGCGGTTACGGCGTGGCATGGCGGCCGCGCATCTGGTGCGCTCCTACGAAGCCCAGGCAAGCCCGTGCAGGAGCGCCCCTGGGCGCGACCGCGCGGTGCCGATGAGGTTTGACGGTCGCGCCCGAGGGCGCTCCTGCAAAAGTTCAGGTAGCTCATGGCTGGCCGGCCAGATAGATCACCGTGGCCAGCGGCGGCAGCGTCAGAGCGAGCGAATGCGACTGCCCGTGGATCGGCGCCGGCTCGGCGTGCGCCTCGCCCTGCCCCATGCCGGAACCGCCGTAGGCGACATCGTCGCTGTTGATCGCCAGTTCCCAGCGCCCGTCGCGCGGCACGCCGATGCGGTAATCATGCAGCGGCGCCGGCGTGAGATTGCTCACCACCAGCGCAGGGCGCGCGCCCTCGGCGAAGCGCAGCCAGGCGAACACGCTGTTGCCTGCATCGTCGCCGATCGCCCAGCGGAAGCCGCGCGGGTCGCTGTCCCAGGCATGCAGCGCCGGCTCGTGCGCGAGCAGGTGATTCAAGTCGCGCAACAGCTGCTGTACCCCGCGGTGGCGGGGATCGTCCAGCAACTCCCACGGCAGCTGCGCATCGTGGTTCCACTCCGTCGGCTGCCCCAGTTCGCCGCCGGCGAACAGCAGCTTCTTGCCCGGATGCGCCCACATGAAGCCGTAGTAGGCGCGCAGGTTGGCGAAGCGTTGCCAGTCGTCGCCCGGCATGCGGCCGAGCAGCGAGCGCTTGCCATGCACCACCTCGTCGTGGGACAGCGGCAGCACGTAGTGCTCCGAATAGGCGTAGACCATCGAGAAGGTCATCTCGTGGTGATGCCAGCGCCGATGGATCGGATCGCGCGACATGTACTCGAGCGTGTCGTGCATCCAGCCCATGTTCCATTTGTAGTCGAAGCCCAGGCCGCCCTCGGTCGGCGCGCGGGTGACACCGGGCCACGCGGTCGATTCCTCGGCGATGGTGAGCACGCCGGGATGGTGCTGGTGCACGACCGTGTTGAAGCGCTTGAGGAAGGCGATCGACTCGAGGTTCTCGCGACCGCCGTGGATGTTGGGCACCCATTCGTCGTGCTTGCGGCTGTAGTCGCGGTAGAGCATGGAAGCGACCGCGTCCACGCGCAGGCCGTCGATGTGGAAGCGTTCCAGCCAGGCCAGTGCGCTGCCGATCAGGAAGCCTGAGACCTCGTTGCGGCCCAGGTTGTAGATCAGCGTGTTCCAATCCTGGTGGAAGCCTTCGCGGGGGTCGGCGTGTTCGTACAGCGCAGTGCCGTCGAAGTGCGCCAGCCCGTGCGCGTCGGTCGGGAAGTGCGCGGGCACCCAGTCGACGATCACGCCCAGCCCCGCCTCGTGGCAGCGGTCGACGAAGCGGGCGAAGGCCTCGGGCGGGCCGAAGCGCGCGGTCGGCGCGTACTGGCCCAGCGGCTGGTAGCCCCAGGAGCCGCCGAACGGGTGCTCGGCGATCGGAAGCAGTTCGAGGTGGGTGAAGCCCATTCCGATGAGATAGGGAATCAAACGCTCGGCCAGCGCATCCCAGCCGGGCGACTCGCCCCGGTCGTCGCGCCACCAGGAGCCGGCGTGCAGTTCGTAGATCGACAGCGGCGCGTCCAGCCGCTGGCGTGCCGCGCGATCGGCCATCCAGGCATGGTCGGTCCAGCGAAACGGTGCGTCGGCGGCAACCACCGACGCGGTGGCCGGCGGCGCCTCGGCGGCCAGCGCCACCGGATCGGCCTTCTGCTGGACCGAAAAGTCCGCGCCGAGGATCTCGTACTTGTAGCGAGCGCCGGCCCGAAGACCCGGTACGAACAGTTCCCACACGCCGTGCGGCAAGCGCAGGCGCATCGGGTTGCGGCGGCCGTCCCAGTGGTTGAAGTCGCCGACCACGCTGACCCGCCGCGCATTGGGTGCCCACACGGCGAAGCGGACGCCCATCACGCCGTCGCGTTCGACCGGGTGCGCGCCGAGCTGGCGCCAGAGTTCCGGATGCTGGCCCTGGGCGATCAGGTCCAGGTCGTGCTCGGCCAGCAACGCGCCGAAGGCGTAGGGATCGTCCAGCTCCTGCACCGCCGTCGGCCAATGCACGCGCAGGCGATAGGCGCCCTCGCCCGGCACCGCGCCGGCGAACAGTCCCTCGGCAACCGTCTCCAGCGGAGCGAGTACCCGGCCCTGTCCGTCGATCGCCTCGACGGCCTGCGCGCCGGGCTGCAGCGTACGCACCAGGCGCTGGCCCTCGACGCGGTGCGGCCCCAGTACGGCGAACGGATCGGCGTGGCGTGCCCGTAGCAGCGCATCCACCGCGCCGGGATCGAGTTGGCCCCGGCCGTTCACGGGGCCGCCTCGCCGATGGCGGCCTCGTCGGTCAGCCGCAGCAGGCCCTGCAACGGCACGCCGAGCCAGCCCGGCCGGTTCGCGGCTTCGTACGCGATTTCGTAGGCGGCCTTGTCGAGCAGGAACAGCTCGAGCATCGGCGCCAGCGCTTTGGCGCTGATCCAACGCACCGGCGCGCGCTCGAGCACCGCGACATAGGCGCCCAGGAACACCTCCGATGCGCGCAAACGGAAGCGTTCCAGGAACGGCGCGAACAATGGATCCTCGATCGGCGCCACCCCTTCCTCGCCGCGCTGCGCCACCGCGGCGACATAGTCCAGCGAGCGCAGGAAGCCGGCCACGTCACGCAGCGGCGTGGTCTTGATGCGCCGGTCTTCCAGCGGACGCGCCGGTTCCCCTTCGAAGTCGATCAACCAGGCGTCGCCCTGCACCACCAGCACCTGGCCCAGGTGGAAGTCGCCATGCACGCGCGTGCGCAGCGCACCTGCACCGTGTCGCGCCAGCGTATCGATGCGCTGGCACAGGGCCTCGCGGCGCGCGAACAAGCGATCGCGCTGCGCGCGCAGGCCACCGTCCTCCGGGTCGAGGCTTTCCAGGGCATCCAGCGCGCGCTGGAGTTGCGCGCGGGCGTCCGCGGCCCAGCCATCCAGGTGGCTGGCGTCGGCGGTTTCGGGCCGGAAGGCGTCGTCCTCGCTCGGCTGCGCGAGTACGGCGTGCAGTTCGCCCAGGCGCGTGCCCACCGCGGCGGCAAAGCTGTCGTAGTCCGCCAGGATTTCCGCGCGCGCCGCATCGTCCTCGGCGTGGCTGAACTCGTCCCAGGTGCGCTGCAGGTAATCCAGCGTCCATCGCCAGGCGTCGCCCTGGTTGCGCACGAAACCCTGCAGCACCGCCAGCGCAGACGGAATGCCATCGGCCCCGACGTGCAGTACTTCACCCAGCAGCGGTGGCGTATTGGCGTACCCCACGCGGGTCAGGTGGCGGCCCATCTCCAGTTCCGGGTTGATGCCGTGCGCGATGTGCCGGTAGAGCTTGAGCATGCCGCGTTCGTGCACGATCACGGAGCTGTTGGACTGCTCGGCCGACAGCCAGCGGTTCTCCGCATCGGGCGGAAACTCCAGCGCATCGAACGCGGCCGTCGCGCTGAACTGGATCACCCCGCCGCGCTTGAGCGGCAGCTCCTGGCGATTGCGCAGCCCGCGCAGCAGGCCGGAGACGAAGGCATCGAGTACGAAGCCATCGGTGAGGTAGCCCACGCGCCGCCCGCGGCGCACGCGCGCCAGCGCCAGTTGCTGGGCGCGGGCGGGCGGGTTCTCGTCCTCCCAGATGATGCCCAGTGGCAGGCAGTAGCGTTCGATGCCGCCGTCGTTCAGGGTGGCGATGATCTCGGTGATCACCAGGTCTTCGCCACGGTCCGGCCAGGGCTGGCCGTACATCACGCTGATCGAGGCGATGCCGCGGTCCTTGGCGCCGAACCAGCGCCGCCGGCCCAGATAGGTGGGCAGCACGTCGCGCTCCAGCGCGCCGCGGTGGTGCGCCATGACCGGGCCTTCCACCAGCGGGCCGCGCAGCACCAGCGTTTCGAAGTCCGGCATCGGCTCGGCCGGCGGCTGGTGCCACGCCGGCATCTGCGCGTTGGCGCAGAGCTGGAAGGCATAGAAGCCGAACGGCGGGAGGGTGAGCAGGTACGGCAGGCGCCCGATCGGCGGGAACGAGGTGCCGCCGAGGATCTCCACCGGCACGCGGCCATCGAACGCGCCCAGGTCGAGCTCCACCGCCTGCAGCGTGCGCGACATGTTGGCCACGCACAGCACCTGCTCGTCCTCGTACTCGCGCAGATAGGCGAGGATCTTGCGGTTGCCCGGGAACAGGAACCGGATGCTGCCGCGCCCGAACGCCCGGTAACGCTTGCGCACGGCCAGCACGCGGCGGGTCCAGTTGAGCAGCGAATGCGGATCGCGCGCCTGCGCCTCGGCGTTGACCGCCTGGTACCCGTACAGCGGATCCATGATCGGCGGCAGCACCAGCTTGGCCGGATCGGCCTTGGAAAAACCGCCGTTACGGTCCATCGACCATTGCATGGGCGTGCGCACGCCGTCGCGGTCGCCCAGGTGAATGTTGTCGCCCATGCCCAGCTCGTCGCCGTAGTACAGCACCGGCGTGCCGGGCATGGTGATGACCAGCGAGTTCATCAGCTCGATGCGTCGGCGGTCGCGCTCCAGCAGCGGCGACAGGCGACGGCGGATGCCCAGGTTGATGCGCGCGCGGCGGTCGGCCGCGTAGGTCTCCCACAGGTAGTCGCGCTCGGCGTCGGTGACCATTTCGAGCGTCAGCTCGTCATGGTTGCGCAGGAAGATCGCCCACTGGCAGTTCTCCGGGATCGCCGGGGTCTGGCGCATGATGTCGGTGATCGGGAAGCGGTCCTCGCGCGCGATCGCCATGTACATGCGCGGCATCAGCGGGAAGTGGAACGCCATGTGGCATTCGTCGCCGTCGCCGAAATAGTCCTGGGTGTCTTCCGGCCACTGGTTGGCCTCGGCCAGCAGCATGCGATCGGGATAGTGCTCGTCGATCTCCTTGCGGATCAGTTTGAGGATGTCGTGCGTCTCGGGGAGGTTCTCGTTGTTGGTGCCCTCGCGCTCGATGAGGTAAGGCACCGCGTCCAGCCGCAGGCCGTCGACGCCGATGTCCAGCCAGAAGCGCATCACGCCGAGCACGGCCTTGAGCACCGCCGGGTTGTCGAAGTTGAGATCCGGCTGGTGCGAGAAGAAGCGATGCCAGAAGTACTGGCCGGCGACCGCGTCCCAGGTCCAATTCGACTTCTCGGTGTCGAGGAAGATGATGCGGGTGCCCGAATAGGCCTGGTCCGTGTCCGACCACACGTAGAAGTTGCGCGCGGCCGAACCGGGCTTGGCCAGTCGGGCGCGCTGGAACCACGGGTGCTGGTCGGAGGTGTGGTTGATGACCAGCTCGGTGATCACGCGCAAGCCGCGCGCATGCGCGGCGGCGATGAAGCGCTTGGCGTCGCCGAGCCGCCCGTAGTCCGGATGGACGTCCTTGTATTCGGAGATGTCGTAGCCGTCGTCGCGCCGCGGGCTGGGATAGAACGGCAGCAGCCAGAGCGTGTTGACGCCGAGCTCCGCGATGTAGTCGAGCTTGTCGATCAGGCCCTGGAAGTCGCCCACGCCGTCGTCGTTGGAGTCGAAGAACGACTTGACGTGCACCTGGTAGATGATCGCGTCCTTGTACCAGAGCGGGTCGCTGGTGAAGCTGCGCTTGGGGGTTCTGGGATGGGCGCTCATGCGGGGTTCCTTCCGGTTCGCTGCCACCGGCTCCCGCGCGCAGGCAGCGCTGGTTCCCGAGACCGGCCGCGGGTGCAGGAGCGCCCTTGGGCGCGACTGCGGGGCACCGGCGTGGCGTGGCAGTCGCGTCCAAGGGCGCTCCTGCATGTGGCGGCGGGCTGACGGGCGTTCATGCCTCCACCCGCCAGATCGCATAGGGCATGCCCTGCCCCAGCCATACCTGTTGGCGACCGCCGCGCCAGATCAGCGTCGCGCCGTGGATCAGGTCCTCGACGGTTATCGGCGTGTCCTCGCCCACGCCCCAGTCGGCCAGCGGCAGGTGCAAGTCGGTCGCCTGCGCGTGGTGCGGGTCGAGGTTGATCGCCACCAGCACGCGATCGCGTCCGCGTGCTGTCCTTTCGAAGAACAGCACATGGTCGTTGTCGGCGCGCAGGAACCGCACGCCCAGGTGGCTCTGCAGCGCGGGCTGCTCGCGGCGGATCATGTTGAGCCGGGTGATCTCGGCAATGATGTTGCCGGGGGCTTCCCAGTCACGTGGCTTGATCTCGTACTTCTCCGAATCGAAGTATTCCTCCTTGCCCGGAACCGGGATCGACTCGCACAGCTCGAAACCCGAGTACATGCCCCACAGGCCCGACAGCGTGGTCGCCAGCGCCGCGCGGATCAGGAAACCGCTGCGGCCGGAATGCTGCAGGAAGTAGGGATTGATGTCCGGCGTGTTGACGAAGAAGTTGGGACGGAAGAAATCGCGCGGCGGACCCTGGGTCAGTTCGGTCAGGTACTCGGTGAATTCCTGCTTGGTGTGGCGCCAGGTGAAGTAGGTATAGGACTGGCTGAAGCCGAGCTTGGCCAGCCGGTACATCGGCTTGGGCCGGGTGAATGCCTCGGACAGGAACAGCGTGTCCGGGTACTGGCTGCGCACGCGGCCGATCATCCACTCCCAGAACGGGAACGGCTTGGTGTGCGGGTTGTCCACGCGGAAGACGCGCACGCCCTCGCCCGCCCAGTAAAGCACCACGTCACACAGCGCCTGCCACAGCGACGGGATCGCGCCCTCTTCGTAGAAGTCGACGTTGACGATGTCCTGGTATTTCTTCGGCGGGTTTTCGGCGTAGCGCAGGCTGCCGTCCGGGCGCCAGTCGAACCATTCGGGGTGTTCCGTGAGCCACGGATGATCGGGCGAGCACTGGATGGCGAAGTCGAGCGCCAGCTCCAGCCCGTGCTGTAGCGCGGCGTCCCGCAACGCGCGGAAATCCTCGATGGTGCCCAGTTCGGGATGGATGTCCGTATGCCCGCCTTCGGCCGAGCCGATGGCGTACGGGCTGCCCGGGTCGTGCTCGCCCGGCGTCAGCGTGTTGTTGCGGCCCTTGCGGAAGGCGCGTCCGATCGGATGGATCGGCGGGAAGTACAGCACGTCGAAACCCATCGCCTGGATCGCTGGCAATCGCCCGATGACGTCGCGGAAGGTGCCGTGGCGCGCGGGATCGTCGGTAATGGAACGCGGGAAGAGTTCGTACCAGCTGGCGAACTGCGCCGCGCGGCGATCGACTTCCAGCCGCAGCGGCGGATGTTCTGCGGCGAACGCGCGCAGGTCGCCGTCGGTCATCGCCCGGGCGGTGTCCTGCGCGATCATCAGCCGATAACGCGCCTCGTCGTCTTCGGCCTTGGCCAGGGCGGCGGCCAGGGCGCGCAGGGCTTTTCGTTTCGCCGGTGCGGTGCCGGCTGCGGTCTGCTCGACCAGGTGCTGGCCTTCGCGCATTTCCAGCGCGATCGGCACGCCGGCGTCGTGCTTGGCGACGATCTCGTGGCGATAGCTCGCGTATGCGTCGCGCCACGCCTGCACGGTGTACTCGTGGCGACCCATGCGGGTGGGTACGAAGTGGCCGCGGTAGCGGTCGTTGCCCAATGGCTCCATGCGTTGCTCGTGCCACTGCTTCTCGTCCAGCGCGCGCCAGCGCAGCGCCACGGCGAGCTTGTCGTGGCCGTCCATGAAGACGTCCGCCTCGACCTCGACGACGTCGCCGACCACGCGCTTGACCGCGAAGCGGCCGTCGTCCACGCAAGGGCTGACGGCTTCGATGGCGATGCGCGGCGCCTGCGTGGCCGCGGCGATGGCCTGCTTGTACGCGGCGGCGCTGCCG
This sequence comes from Frateuria sp. GZRe14, assembly GCF_051900395.1. Lineage (NCBI taxonomy): Bacteria > Pseudomonadati > Pseudomonadota > Gammaproteobacteria > Lysobacterales > Rhodanobacteraceae > Frateuria > Frateuria sp. GZRe14. The sequence goes on from NZ_JBHZGJ010000001.1 coordinate 2,007,127, forward strand.
CGGATGGCGACCGGCTGCGTGCGCGCGCCCTCGAGGAGGCGCGCCTCGCCAGGGCCCAGCATGATCGGCCCGGCCATGGGCGCGCCATCGGGAGCCGTCCAGTCGCCATAGTCACTGGCCGCGCCGCCGGCGATGGCGCCCAGGTCTACCGGCGTCGCGGCATCCAGCCGCGCGTTGAAGAGCGACAGCCACGCGCGTTCGCCCTGGCGCCGCAGCACGCCGACCCAGGCATCGTCGATGTGGATCGCCGCCGGCTCGCGCGCCTGCTCGCCGAAGTCCCGCAACCAGTCGTTGATGGCGCGGATCTCGCCCGTCACATCCAGTGCCTGTTGCTCGTCGCGCGCGAAGCCGGCCGGCATCAGCCAGCCGGTGGCGCAGGCTGCGGCAAACCAGGCAGCGCGGCGGCGATGGTGATCGGCATGGTCGCGCTCGCCGAAGCCCCGGTCGGCGTCGGGATCGCCAAAGGGCGCCGCGGCACAGGCCAGCGGTGGCGCCACCTCGGCCACGCGACGCAATTCGCGACCGAGCCAGCCGGCGCGGAAATCCCACCACTCGGCCGAGCAGAAGGCGTAGTCGAAGGCGACGTCGGTGAGGCCGGCGAGCTCGACGGGCGCCAGGCCCTGTGTCCAACCCAGAAACCGCGCCTCGGGCGCCTTTCCGCGCAAACCATCGATCAGGTGCGCCCACCACGCGGCAGGCGCCGCGTCGAGCGACAGCAGCCGCAGTCCCGCCGCTCCGGCATGCAGTGCCTCGCGCAGGCGCTCGCACCACCAGGCCAGCGCCTCCGGCGCCACCGCATCGTCGTGGAAGCGCCAACGCACGCCGGCCTCCGCCGCGGGGCGGCGCGGGTCGGGCAGCACCGACGGATCGGGCAGCGCGTGGAACCAGTCCGGATGTTCGGCGCGCAGCGGTGCGTCGGCCGGCATCGGTCGCGCCACGTCCACGTCGAGCAGCAAACCCAGCCTGTGGTCGCGGCAGATGCAGGCCAGGGTGCCGATCGCGCTGGCGCCTTCGTCGAGCAGGGTCACGGGCGCGAGCACATGGTTGAAGCCGAGCTCGGCGGCATGCGTCAGCCAGCGCGTACGCGCGCCGCTGTCGGCGGCGAACCCGGCGGGAAGACTGAAGATGCAAGGCGGCGCGGCCGCGTGTGCCGACATGGTGGCTCCCGGATTCGAGGATGGGCCTGCCGCGGCGGTTGCCGGGCGGCGCTTGCGCTGACCGCGGGCGCCGGACTGGACGGGCACGTCCGCTGTCCCCTGGCGCCGGGCCATCAGTCGCCGCGTCGGCGGCTGGCGCCGCGCGGCCTGTCCGCATGGCTGGCCTGCGGCCGGTTGGTGTACTGGCGCACCGCCTGGGTGTTGGTGCCGACCACGGCGATCGCCTCGCGCAGGTCGCGCTCGGAAATACGCAGTTGCTTGGACCAGTACCGCATCGCGAACGGATCTCTGTCGTTGATCGTGCTCAGGGTCCGGTCGGACTGGCTCATGATTCACCCATGGCCGCGCGGTGCTGCGGCAGCGCTTGCATCTTGGTCGTCGCGCATTGAAGGCGCCGTCACGGAAAGATGAGGCAGTCGTAAAGCGTTCCGTGAAACCTCGCGTGGGCGCGCCCTGCGCGCGACCGCGAGGCAACGCCGTAGCGCGCGGTTGCACACCGGTGCGCTCCTGCAAACAGCCGTGCGGCGGCATACTTGCCGGCATGCACCCTGCCCCGCTCGCCGGTTTCATCGACACCCATCCTCGTCTGTTCGTGCTGACCGGCGCCGGCTGCAGCACGGACTCGGGGATCCCCGACTACCGCGACAGCGACGGTGCCTGGAAACGCAGCCCACCGGTGACCTACCAGGCCTTCATGGGCGAGGAATGCACGCGCAAGCGGTACTGGGCGCGCAGCCTGGTCGGCTGGCGCCACTTCGGCCGCGCCCAGCCCAACGGCACCCACCACGCACTGCAGCGGCTGGAGGCGCAGGGGCGGCTCGAACTGCTGGTCACGCAGAACGTGGACGGACTGCACCAGCGTGCCGGCCAGCGCCAGGTGGTCGACCTGCACGGACGGCTGGATGAGGTGCGCTGCATGGGTTGCGCGTGGCGCCAGTCGCGCGAGGCCTTCCAGCAGGAACTCGACCATCTCAACCCGGGCTGGGCCGAGCTCGATGCCGTCGAAGCGCCGGACGGCGATGCCGACCTGGAAGCGGCGCACTTCGGCGATTTCGTGATACCGCCGTGCCCGGCCTGCGGCGGCGTGCTCAAGCCGGACGTGGTGTTCTTCGGCGAGAACGTGCCGCGCGAGCGGGTGGTGCAGGCGATGCAGGCGCTGGAAGTCGCCGACGCGGTGCTGGTCGTCGGTTCCTCGCTGATGGTGTTCTCCGGCTACCGCTTCGTGCATGCGGCGGCGCGCGCCGGCAAGCCGGTGGCGGCGGTGAATCTTGGAAGGACGCGCGCCGACCCGTTGCTGAGCCTGAAAGTGGAGCAGCCGTGCGCGGAGGCGTTGGCGTTCCTGCTGGCTTGAGCCTGGCAGGCTTGCAGGGTGGGCGTCAGCCTGCCGTTCCGGCGCCGCGGCGGTCGGCTAAACCCTCTTTACGGTCGCGTTTGGACTTATCGCCGCGAGCGGAAGAATTCGCGCAACATCGCGCCCGATTCGGCCGCCAGCAAGCCGCCCTGCACCAGCACGCGATGGTTGTGCCGATCGGACACCAGCGTGTCGAACACACTGCCGGCGGCGCCGGTCTTGGGATCGGTCGCCGCGTAGACCACGCGCCCGATCCGCGCATGCACCAGCGCCATGGCGCACATCGCACACGGCTCCAGCGTGACGTAAAGCGTGGCGCCGACGATGCGGTGGTTGGCCAATTTCTCGCCCGCGGCGCGCAAGGCCATGATCTCCGCATGCGCGGTCGGATCATGCAGGGTGATGTTGCGGTTCCAGCCCAGTCCGACGATCTGGCCTTCGTGCACCAGCACGGCGCCTACCGGCACTTCGTTCTCCGCATCGCGCGCGTGCGCTGCCAGCTGCAGCGCGCGGCGCATGTGCTGGGTGTCCTCGTCGGTGAAGGACACGGACGGTAGTTCGCTGTTCATCCGGACCGGAGGCGCTGCCGCCTCACTCCCACTCGATGGTGGCCGGCGGCTTGCCGCTGATGTCGTAGACCACGCGCGAGACGCCGCGCAATTCGTTGATGATGCGGTTGGACACCTTGCCGAGGAACTCGTACGGCAGGTGCGCCCAGTGCGCCGTCATGAAGTCGATGGTTTCCACGGCGCGTAGCGCGATCACCCATTCGTAGGCGCGAGCATCGCCCACCACGCCCACCGACTTCACCGGAAGGAACACGGCGAAGGCCTGGCTCGTCTTGTCGTAAAGGTCCGCCTTGCGCAGCTCTTCGATGAAGATCGCATCGGCACGGGCGAGCAGTTCGGCGTACTCGCGCTTCACCTCACCCAGGATGCGGACGCCCAGGCCGGGCCCCGGGAACGGGTGGCGGTAGACCATCTCGCGCGGCAGGCCGAGCGCCACGCCGATACGGCGCACCTCGTCCTTGAACAGCTCGCGCAGCGGCTCGACGAGGCCGAGCTTCATGTCCTCCGGCAGGCCGCCGACATTGTGATGACTCTTGATGACGTGCGCCTTGCCGGTCTTGCTGCCGGCCGATTCGATCACGTCCGGGTAGATGGTGCCCTGTGCCAGCCACTTGACCTGGCCGTGGCCGGCTTCGGTGACCTTGGCCGACTCCTCGTCGAAAATTTCCACGAACAGGCGACCGATGATCTTGCGCTTGGCCTCGGGATCGGCCACGCCCTCGAGCGACTTGAAGTAGCGGTCGGCGGCATCGACGCGGATCACCTTGACGCCCATGTGCTGCGCCATCGTGGCCATCACCTGGTCGCCTTCCTTGAAGCGCAGCAGGCCGGTGTCCACGAACACGCAGGTGAGCTGGTCGCCGATCGCCTTGTGCAGCAGTGCGGCGACGACCGACGAATCCACGCCTCCGGAGAGCCCCAGCAGCACGTGGTCGCTACCGACCTTCGCGCGCACGCGCTCGATCTGGTCGTCGATGATGTTGGCTGCAGTCCACAGCGTGGCGCAGCCGCAGATGTCGACCACGAAGCGCCGGAGCAGCGCGCTGCCCTGCTTCGTATGGGTGACTTCGGGATGGAACTGCACGCCGTACCAGCGCTTGTCCTCGTTCTCCATCACGGCGACCGGGATGCGATCGGTGGTGCCGGTGATGGCGAAGCCCGGCGGCGCCTTGCTGACGTGGTCGCCGTGACTCATCCACACGTCGAGCTTGTGCGCGCCGGCATGGTCGGTGAGGCCATCGAACAGGCGGCTGTTGCCGGCGATATCCACCTGGGCGTGGCCGAATTCGCGCTGGTCGGCCGCCTCGGTGGCGCCGCCGAGCTGCGCGGCCAGCGTCTGCATGCCGTAGCAGATGCCGAGGATCGGCAGGCCCGAATCGAACACTTCCTGCGGCGCCGCGGGTGCGCCCGGCAGCGTGGTGGACTCGGGGCCGCCGGACAGGATGATGCCCTTGGCGCCGAAGCCGGCGATTTGCGAGGGGTCGTGATCCCACGCCCAGATCTCGCAGTAGACGCCGAGCTCGCGCACGCGGCGCGCGATCAGCTGGGTGTACTGCGCGCCGAAGTCGAGGATGAGGATCTTGTCGGAATGGATGTTCTGCATCGGACCGGACTCTTTGGGCTGTCGCCAGAAACGGGCCGGCGCCATTCCCGGGAGCGCGGGAATCCCCTACCGGGACGGAGTGGATTCCACCGCTGCGGAAACGGCGCCATGAAAAATCCGGGGCCCGATGCCGGGCCCCGTGTCATGTCACGAATTCAGCCGGTAATTCGGCGCTTCCTTGGTGATCTGGATGTCATGCGGGTGCGCCTCGGTCACGCCGGCGGAAGTCACCTTCACGAATTGCGCGTTCTGGCGCACGTCCTCGACCGTGGCGGCGCCCAGATACCCCATCGAAGCACGCAGGCCGCCGATCAGCTGGTGGATGATGTTGCGCAGCGGGCCGCGGTACGGCACGCGGCCTTCGATGCCTTCGGGCACCAGCTTGTCCGCGTCGGCCTCGTCCTGGAAGTAGCGGTCCTTGGAGCCCAGCGCCATCGCCCCGAGCGAGCCCATGCCGCGATAGCTCTTGTAGGAGCGTCCCTGGAACAGTTCCACCTCGCCTGGCGATTCTTCGGTGCCGGCGAACATCGAGCCGAGCATCACGGTGGACGCACCGGCGGCCAGCGCCTTGGGAATGTCTCCCGAGTAGCGGATGCCGCCGTCGGCGATCAGCGGGATCTCGTCCTTGAGCGCGCTGGCGACCAGGTCGATCGCGGTGATCTGCGGCACGCCGACGCCGGCGACCACGCGGGTGGTGCAGATCGACCCCGGGCCCACGCCGACCTTGACCGCGTCCACGCCGGCATCGAGCAGCGCACGCGCCGCCTCGCCCGTGACGATGTTGCCGGCGATCACCTGCACCTGTGGGTAGCGCTTCTTGACCCAGCCGGCGCGCTCGATCACGCCCTGCGAATGGCCGTGCGCGGTGTCGACCACCAACACGTCCACCCCGGCGTCGGCCAGGGCCTCGATGCGCTGCTCGGTGTCGCCGCCCACGCCGACCGCCGCGCCGACCAGCAGGCGCTCGTGCGCGTCCTTGGCGGCATGCGGGTTGTCGCGCGCCTTCTGGATGTCCTTGACGGTGATCAGACCGCGCAGCTGGAAGTCGTCGTTGACCACCAGAACCTTCTCGATGCGGAACTTGTGCAGCAGCTGCAGCACTTCGTCCTGGCTCGCGCCCTCGCGCACGGTCACGAGCTTGTCCTGGCGCGTCATGATGTTGCGCACCGGGTCTTCCAGCTTGCGCTCGAAGCGCAGGTCGCGGCTGGTGACGATGCCGATGAGCTTCTCGCCATCGACCACTGGCACGCCCGAGATGTTGTGCGCGCGAGTGAGCTGCAGCACTTCGCGGATGGAGGTGTTGGGGCCGACGCTGATCGGACTGCGGATCACGCCGGCCTCGAACTTCTTCACCAGGCGCACTTCGGCGGCCTGCTGCGCGGCGGTCATGTTCTTGTGGATGATGCCGATGCCGCCCTGCTGGGCCATCGTGATGGCCAGCCGCGCCTCGGTCACGGTGTCCATGGCGGCGGACACGATGGGGATGTTCAGGCGCAGGTTGCGGGTCAACCGCGTGGAGGTGTCGACGTCGCGTGGCAGGACGGCCGAATGGGCCGGAACGAGGTACACGTCGTCGTAGGTCAGAGCCTCGGCGAGGATGCGCATGCGGGTGGGTCTCGCTGCAAAGATGGGATTATACGCGCGTGGGTGTGGTGCTCGCCAGATGCGTCAATCCTGAAACCAGCAGGCGCCCTCTTGTAACCGATGTTCTTTGTTCGATACCGATCGGAGCCGGCCGTCGCCCACAAGTGGGCTGCTGCACGAGCTATGCGCGGGCTTCGGCCGCTTCGAGGGTGTTCTCGATCAGCGTGGCGACGGTCATGGGCCCCACGCCGCCGGGCACCGGCGTGATCCAGCTGGCGCGTTCGGCCGCGGGAGCGAACTCGACGTCGCCTACGAGGCGGCCGTCATCGAGCCGATTGATGCCCACATCGATGACTACCGCGCCTGGCTTGATCCACTCGCCCCTGACCAGGCCCGGCCGACCCACCGCGACGATCACGATGTCGGCCTGGCGCACGAACGATTCCAGGTCGCGGGTGAAGCGGTGGCAGCAGGTGGTCGTGCAGCCGGCGATCAGCAGTTCCAGCGCGAGCGGTCGCCCGACGTGGTTGGACACGCCCACGACCACCGCGTGCTGGCCGCGTACCGGGCGGTCGGTGTGCCCGAGCAGCGTCATCACGCCCTTGGGCGTGCACGGACGCAGGCCGAAACGGCGCAATGCCAGGCGCCCCACGTTCACCGCCTGGAAACCATCCACGTCCTTGTTTGCATCGATGCGGTCGACCAGCGCGTCCTCGTCGATGTGCGGCGGCAGGGGCGATTGCACCAGGATGCCGTGCACGGCCGGGTCGGCGTTGAGCTTGTCGATCAGCGCGAACAGTTCCGCCTGCGTGGTGCTGGCCGGCAGGTCGTAATCGAAGGAACGGAACCCGACCTGGTGGCAGGCTTTGCGCTTGTTGCGCACGTACACGGACGACGCCGCATCCTCGCCCACCAGCACCACTGCCAGGCCCGGTTCGGGCAGGCCCTGCGCCCTGCGATCGGACACGCGCCGCCCTACCCGCTCCAGCAGTTCCTGCGCGATGCGTTTGCCGTCGAGGATGCGTGCGGTCATGGGGCTGCCTGCTCTGCAAAGGCGCCTATTATCCCGTCGCCACCGACCGTGCACAAACACGCCGGGCATCGTAGGGTGGGCTTCAGCCCCGCTCCGTTGGTCGTACCTGGCGTGGCGCGGCTGAAGCCCGCCCTACACAGCAAACACAAAGGAGGCGCCGTGGCTTTGCACGCCGACATGGAACTTGCCGAGGGCCCGCTGCTCTTGCGCGCGTGGCGACCGGACGACGCACCGGCGCTGCACATGGCAGTCCAGGAGTCGCTGGAAACCGTCGGCCGCTGGCTTCCCTGGTGCCACGCCGGCTACGACCTCGACGAGGCACAGGCGTGGATACGTCACTGCCGCGAGGGCTGGGCAAAGGAAGAGCACTTCGCGTTCGGCGTGTTCGAACGGGCCAGCGGAACTTTGCTGGGCAGCGTCGGGCTGAACCAGCGCAATCGCATGCATCGCAGCGCGGCGCTGGGCTACTGGGTCCGCCAGTCGCGCCAGGGCGAGGGGATCGCGCGTCGGGCGGCGAAGCTTGCGGCAGGTTTCGGCTTAGAGACGCTTGGCCTGGTGCGCATCGAAATCGTCGCCCTGGTCGACAACCAGGCGAGCCGGCGGACGGCCGAGCAGGCCGGGGCACGGTTCGAATGCATCGCGCGACACCGACTGTGGGTGCGCGACGAGGCCTGCGACGCGGCGGTGTACGCGCTGGTGCCTGGGGATCTGGTCGACAGCCAGGCGGTGCTGACTTCGATCCTAGCTACGGACGGAACCGAAGCGGCTACTTCTTGCGCTTCTTCATCTCGCGGATCATCCGCTGGCGCTTGCGCTGCTGGCCTTCGGTGAGGACGTTCTTGCGCCCGGCAAACGGGTTGTCGCCATCGCGGAAGTCGATCCGGATCGGCGTGCCTTCCAGCTTGTAGCGCTTGCGGAAGAAGTTCTCGAGGTAGCGGCGGTAGGCCGGCGCGATGTGCTTGGTGCGGCTGCCGTGGATGACGATGGTCGGCGGGTTGGACCCGCCCGGATGCGCGAACCGGAGCTTGGGCGCGTGGCCGCGCACCAGCGGCGGCTGGTAGGCCTCGTAGGCCTTTTCCAGCGTGCGGGTGAGATCGGAGGACCCCAGTTCATGGGTGGCCGAGGTGTGCGCGCGGACGACCGCGCGCATCAGCTCGCGCAGGCCCGAACCGTGCAACGCCGAGATAAAGACCGTCTTGGCCCAGTCGACGAAGACCAGCTTGCGCTCGAGCGTGCGCTGGCACTGCTCGCGCTGGTACGCGTCCATGCCATCCCACTTGTTGACGGCGATCACCAGCGCGCGGCCCTCTTCGACCGCGTGGCCAATCAGGGTGAGGTCCTGGTCGGCCAGGTTCTCGCGGGCGTCGATCATCAGCACGACGACCTGGCTCGCGGCCATCGACTGCAGCGTCTTGATGACGCTGAACTTCTCCACGGCTTCTTCCACGCGCGCCCTGCGGCGCACGCCAGCGGTGTCGATCAGCGTGTAGCGCTTGCCGTCACGCTCCAGCGGCACGCGGATGGGATCGCGCGTGGTGCCGGCGACGTCGGAGACGATCAGCCGGTTCTCGCCGAGCAGCCGGTTGATCAGGGTGGACTTGCCGGCATTCGGACGGCCGACGATGGCGACGCGGATGCTGTCGTCCTCGACGTGCGACTCGGCTTCGTCCTCGTCCGGCGGCAACAACGGCAATGCCGCGGCGATCAACTCCTCGGTGCCACGGTTGTGTGCGGCCGACAGCGGCAGCATCGCGGCAATGCCGAAACGGGCGAATTCGCCAAGGGCGTCCTGCTCTTCCAGGCCGTCGGTCTTGTTCACCGCCAACAGGATTGGCTTGCCGCTGCGGCGCAGCTCGCCGAGGATGCCCTGGTCCTGCGGCAGCAATCCGTCGCGCGCGTCGACCACGAACACCAGGACCTGCGCCTCATCGATCGCCAGGCGCACCTGCTGCGCGGTGAGTGCATCGAGGCCTTCCTCGACGCCGGACAGGCCGCCGGTGTCGACCACCACGAACGGTCGCGGGCCGAGGTGGCACACACCGTAGTGGCGATCGCGGGTGACGCCCGGCATGTCGGCCACCAGGGCGTCGCGGCTGCGCGTCATGGCGTTGAAGAGGGTCGATTTACCGACGTTGGGGCGACCGACCAGGGCGACGACGGGCAGCATGATTCAGCATCTTCCTTGCGGGCGATCAGCGCGCGCCGCCGAGACGGTAGGCGCCGATACGGCCCTCCACGTCTTCGACGTACACGACATCACCGACCACCAGCGGTTGGGCGCGGATGGCGTGCTTGGACAGCCGCTCGCGCGCGGCCAGCGCACCGTCTCCGGTCTGCAGCCAGTGCACGTAGCCTTCGATGTCGCCGACCACCACATAGTCGCCCTGCACCTCCGGCCCGGTCAGCCAGCGGTACTTGAGCTTGTCGTTCTTCCACATCTCGGCGCCGGAGCTCTTGTCGAACGCCCACGCCTGCGAGTCCTCATCCACCGCGTAGAGCGCGTTGCCCTTGGTCGCCAGCGAGGTGTAGGTGGAGAATGGATGCGCCCAGATCGGCCGGCCGGTGGGGCCGTCGATGGACACGAGGTTGCCGTGGTAGGCGCCGCCGTAGAGCGTGCGGCCATCGAGCAGGATCGAGCCGTCGGCGTCGTCCAGGCGCTCGATCTCGGTGCGGCCTTCGCCGCTGGCAAGATTCTGTTCCCACAGTTTCTCGCCGTTGTCCAGCCGCAGCGCGACCAGCTTGCCGCCGTCGCTGCCGAAGAACACCACGCCATTGGCCACCAGCAGCGGACCGTTGCCGCGCAGGCTGAGCAGCGGCACCTCACTCTGGTCGTAGACCCAGCGGCGCTCGCCCGTGGCGGCATCCAGGCCATAGACGCGACCGTCGCCGGTGCGCACCACCACCAGGTTGCCCACGATCACCGGGGAGGCCAGCACCTCGGACTTGAGCGTCGCTTCCCAGCGCGGGCTGCCGTCTTTCGCGTTGACGCCGTAGACGTGGCCATCGAGCGTCCCGACGGCAAGCAGGTCGCCGCTGACCGCCGGGCCGCCGGCGTAGAAAGCGTCCTTGCGCTTCTTGTCGCCCCAGCCGAACCAACCGTGGGTGCGCGAGCTCTTGGCCCAGATCGTCTTGCCGGTATTGGCATCGAGCGCGACCAGCTTGCCGTCGGCGCTGTCGGCATAGAGCACGCCATCGACCACCGTCGGACGCAGGCGCACGCCGGTGTCCTTGGCGCCGTCGCCGATGGTCTCGTGCCACAGGCGGGTGACCTGCACCGTGGGCTTGAAGTCCTTGGACAGCGGCGTCGGCGGCTGGACGTTTTCCTTCTTGGCGTTATGGCAACCGGCCAACGCGACCAGGCCGACCAGCGCCACCATTACCGCCCGCTTCATGCCAATCACCTTCATGCGCCCTGCTTCCCGGCCACGGCCAGATCGTCGAGTTTGAGTTGCAAGGCAGCGCGCTGTGGCGCGTCTTCAGCCATGGCAGCCAGCGCCGCCTGGTAGGCCTTGCGCGCTTCGTCCGCGCGACCAAGCTTGACCAGCGCATCGCCGCGTAGTTCCTGGCGCAGCGCCTCGTAACCCTTCGCGGTGACCGCGTCGAGGGTGGCCAGGGCGTCCTTGGCCTTGTCGGCGGCCATCTGCACCTTGGCGGTGCGCAGTTCCACCAGCGGCTTGAGCGCGTTGTCGCCGACGTGGCTGCGCGCCCACTGGAGCGAGGCAAGTGCCTTGTCCAGCTGCTTGGCCTCGACCAGCCGCTGCGCCTGGTCGCTGGCGGCGAACACGGCATAGGTGGACTTGGCGTAGTCCTTCTCCAGGCGATCGACCAGCTTGCCAGCCTCGCCGGTGTTGCCGGAGGCCAGCGCGGTCTGCAGTTGCTGGTAGAGGTTGGACGCCTCCATCTCGCGCGTGGCCTGGTGGTTGCGCCACTGCTGCCAGCCGAAGATCGCGACCAGGCCGATGACGATGCCGATGACGATGGACAGGCCGTTCTGGCGCAGCCATTGCTGTACGCGTTCGCCTTGCTCGTAATCGTCGTATGCGTCGAATGCCATGCATTTGTCCGTCAAAAGCGCGCGCCGCGACGGCATAAGCCGACCCGGCGCTGGGAAAAAGAAGATTGGAATGCCATGACCGCGGGTGCATCGCGGTCAATGGACAAGCATAACCGAAGCGCCGCGGGGACGGGCAAAATCCACAGGTCGTCATATGGAAACGCACCCGGCCCGACCGCCATGGCGGTCGCGCACGGGTGCGCTCCTGCAACCGACGGCCGGATCAGGCGCCGCTGGGCGCGGGCTTGCCGTCCTGGACGCGAAAGTGCGCCACATTGGCGCGGCGATAGGCATCCAGTGGCAGCGGCTGGCCGTCGATGCTGACCTGTGCGCCACCGGCGTTGCCGATGCGCACGTCCAGCGGTTGCGCGCTGTTCCAGGTCTTGCTGACGCCGGCCGGCAGCAGGCCGTATTCCAGGCGGGAACCGTCGGCGGCAACCACTTCGACCCAACTCGCTTCGTCCAGCGTCAGGCTCACGCTGTGCCCACCAGGGGCGGCGGCCACGGGGGCCGGCGCGGTGGTCGCGGCTTCAGGCTTGGCGACACTCAGGCTGCCGCTGTCCAGACCCGGGAACGGTGCCATCGAGGCCAGCAACGGTTGCTCCTCGGCCGGCGCAGTGGCAGCCGCCTTGCGAGCAGGTGCCGCCACCGTGGTCTGGGCATTGTTGCTGGCGACGTGCGCCGGGGCGTCCTGTTGGGCAACCGGTGTGGCGTCCAGCGGCGCCAGGTGGCTCAGATCGCGGTCGAGCGTGCCGCGCACGCCCAGCCACACCATCGGCACCACGATCACCGCGGTCAGCACTACGTACGTCGCGGCGGTGGCATAGCGCTCGAGCAGGTAGCGCGAGTGCGACATGCCGCCTGTGGCCACCAACGTGGGCTCGGCGCGCTTGAGGCTCGCGAGTTCCGCCTGGATGGCGTCCTCGTCCACGCCCAGATGACGCGCGTACTTGCCGATGTAGCTGGCCAGGTACACGGCGTAGTCGATGCCCTCGCGCTGGTTGCTCTCCAGCTGGCGCAACACGCGCGCCGGAAGCTTGAGGGCATGTGCGCAGGCGTCGATGTCGAGGCTGCGCGCTTCGCGGGCGGCGCGCAAACGGCTGCCGAAACTGGGGGACTGATCGTTCGACGGGCCATCCGTGATCGCCGCGACGGCGAACAGATCAATCGCACGATGGCCGGGATTGGACTGCTGGAAGGTCATGGGCTAGCGGGTGCGTCGAGGGCGCGGGCCTGATCCGAATCCGGGAACTGGCTTTGCAGTCGCCTGCGGTAGTTTTGGGCAGCATCCGTGTTACCCAGGCGGGTTTCGATGTCGTGGCCGAGCTTGAGGGCGTCGGCGCTAGGCTGTCCCAGCGCGTCGAAGCGCTGGATGAACGCACGCGCGCGGAACGCGTCGTTGTTCAGGTACAGGGCTTTGGCCAAATGCAACAGGGCATCGCCGTTCTGCGGGTTGGCGTCCAGCGCCTTGCGCAGGGTGCCTTCGGCACCAGCCACGTCGTTCATGCGCAGCTGGCAGATGCCCTTGTTGGTCAGCGCGATGTCCGGGGTCTGGTAGAACGGGTCTTTCAGCGCGGTATCGAAGTACCTGAGCGCCTCGGCGCCCTTGCCGACGCGGCAGAGGAACGTGCCGAGGTTGTTGTTCGGCATGCCCTTGTCCGGCTCCAGCTGGACCGCGCGGCGGTAATGCTGCTCAGCCTGCTCCGGGCGATTGATGCGCTCGTCGAGGACGGCAATGACGGTGTGCGCCGGCGCATAGTCCTCGTCGAACTGCAGCGCCTTGTTGAGCTTGTCCAGCGCCGTCTTGAGGTCGCCGTTGGCCATGTACTGCTGGCCGAGCTCGGTATGGACGCGCGCGGCATCCTGTGCCTCCTGGCTCTGGCTCGAATGCGGCACCTTGCCGAGGCTGCCTTCCTCGGTGGTCGTGGTGACGCACCCCGCGAGCACCAGCGCCAGCGCTGCCCCCATCCAGCGTTCAAGACGCATGCACGACTCCTTGTCCCTGATCAAGGCGTTTGCGGAACTCGGCCTGCCGGCGCGTGCGGTCCAGCACCTGGCCCTTCAACTGGCCACAGGCTGCATCGATGTCGTCGCCACGCGTGCGGCGCAGCATGGTAAGGACGTTCGCGTTGAGCAGCTGCGTCTGGAACGCGCGGATGACCTCGGCGTCCGAGCGATCGAAGCGCGTGCCCGGGAAGGGGTTGAACGGGATCAGGTTCACCTTCGCGCTGCCGGTGGGCAGCTTGCGCATCAGCTTGATCAGCTGCTTCGCATGCTCGGGCTGGTCGTTCACACCCTTCATCAGTGTGTATTCAAAGGTGATCGAAGTGCGCGGACGGCGCTCGATCCAGCGCAGGCAGGCGCCCAGCAGTTCGGCGATCGGGTAGCGCTTGTTGAGCGGGACCAGTTCCGTGCGCAGTTCGTCGTTGGCCGCGTGCAGCGACACCGCCAGCGAGACGTCGATCGTTTCGGACAGCTTGTCGATCATCGGCACCAGGCCGGCGGTCGAGAGCGTCACGCGCTTGGACGCCAGGCCGAAGCCCAGGTCATCGCGCATCAGGCTCATCGCGGTGACCACGTTGTCGAAGTTCAGCAGCGGCTCGCCCATGCCCATCATCACCACGTTGGTGATGCGACGGTTCTGGTGCGTGACGTTGCCCAGGTGCTTGGCCGCCACCCACATCTGCCCGATGACTTCGGATGCAGCCAGGTTGCGGTTGAAGCCCTGCGTCGCGGTCGAGCAGAACTGGCAATTCAAGCCGCAGCCGACCTGCGAGGACACGCACAGCGTGCCGCGGGTCGGCTCGGGAATGTAGACCGCCTCGATGGCGTTGCCGCCATCCATGCCAAGCAGCCACTTGTGCGTGCCGTCGGCTGCAGCCTTGTCGAACAGCGTCTTCGGGGGACCGACGTAGCACGTGGCCTCGAGCTTGGCGCGCAGCGCCTTGCCCACGTCGGTCATCCTGCCGAAGTCGTCTTCCAGGCGGTGGTAGATCCACTTCATCACCTGCTCGGCGCGATAAGGCTTCTCGCCGAGCTGCGCGAAGAAATCACGCAGCCCCTGGCGATCGAAATCGAGCAGGTTGACCTTGTCGCTTGTCGCTTTCGGGTCGATGGAAGGGATGGCTACAACCTGGTTCACAACTTATCTCACCGCGGGGAGACTTCCGTCTCCGCAAAGAAGTAGGCAATTTCGACCTTGGCGGTCTCGGCGGCATCGGAGCCGTGCACCGCGTTGGCGTCGATCGAATCGGCGAAGTCAGCGCGGATCGTGCCCGGCGCAGCGTCCTTCGGGTTGGTGGCGCCCATCAGATCGCGATGCTTCAGCACGGCGTTCTCGCCCTGCAGCACCTGGATCATCACCGGACCGGAGATCATGAACTCCACCAGCGCGTTGAAGAACGGGCGCTCCTTGTGCACTGCATAGAAGCCCTCGGCTTCCTTGCGGGACAGCTGCTTCATCTTCGCGGCGATGACCTTCAGGCCGGCCTGCTCGAAACGGGAGTAGATCTGGCCGATCACGTTCTTGGCGACGGCGTCGGGCTTGATGATGGAAAGGGTGCGCTCCAGCGCCATGGGTCTGCTCCGGGAAAACTGGTATCTGAGTGGGCTATCGGCTGTCTTGCCGATCAATGTAGGGCTAAATCCGACACGAAATGCGGATTTAGCTCACGAAAGTTTGACAGATTCTAGCCTGATCGCAAGCGGACACGGCGTGAACCAAACGGCCGTTTGACGGGCCCGAAGCGCCCCGCGTATGCTCAAACGATCGTTTGATTCCTTCCCTGCGAGCGAGCCCAAGCGTGAACAGTTCCGCCTCGACCAAGGAACGCATCCTCTGTGCCGCCGAGGTGCTTTTCGCCCAGCGCGGCTTCGATGGCGCGTCGTTGCGCCAGTTGACGGCCGCCGCCGGAGTCAACCTGGCCGCAGTGAACTACCACTTCGGATCCAAGGACAAGCTCGTCGAGGAGGTGTTCCGCCGCCGCCTCGATACGCTGAACGCACACCGACTGGGAGCGCTCTCGAAGGTCGCCGGCCAGCCCGGCACGACGCTCGAGGCCGTGCTCGACGCCTTCATCCGCCCTGCCCTGGCGCTCTCCGGCGACGGCAGCGGCTCGCTGTTCATGCGCGTGCTGGCACGCGCATTCGCGGAGCACGACGACCATTTGCGCCAGTTCATGTCCGAGAACTACGGACATGTCATGCGCCAGTTCACCGCCGAGTTCGCCCGACTGCTGCCCGGGCTCAGCCGCGAGGAACTTTACTGGCGCATCGACCTGGTGACCGGTGCGCTGACCCATGCCATGTCCGGCTTCGGCATGATCCAGCGCAAGGGCGGCGTCAGCGAGGCCGCCCACCGCGAGCAGACGATCGCGCACCTGATCCGCTTCGCCAGCGCCGGCCTCAGCCACCCCTGAGCCCTTCCGAACTCACCGGCCAGCCACGGCTGGCTGCCTAGCCTCATTCGTTTCGCTGTCCGCATCCCCTGGAGAAGCCAATGCCCGCAACACTCCGCATCCGCAAGGCCGCCGTGCTGGGCGCCGGCGTCATGGGCGCGCAGATCGCCGCGCACCTGACCAACGCCGGTCTCGAAACCGTGCTGTTCGACCTTCCCTCCAAGGAAGGTCCCAAGAGCGGCATCGCGATCAAGGCGATCGCCAACCTCGCCAAGCTCTCGCCTGCTCCACTGGCGGACAAGAATCTCGCCGCCGCGATCATCCCGGCCAACTACGACGAGGACCTCGATCATCTTAAGGAGGTCGACCTGGTCATCGAGGCGATCGCCGAGCGGATGGACTGGAAGCTCGATCTCTACAGGAAGATCGCCACGCACCTTTCGAAAACCGCGGTCATCGCGTCCAACACCTCCGGCCTGTCGATCAACACGCTGGCCGAAGCGCTCCCCGAAGAAATGCGCCACCGCTTCTGCGGCGTGCACTTCTTCAATCCCCCGCGTTACATGCACCTGGTCGAGCTGATCCCCACGCGCCTCACCGATGCCAGCGTGATCGAAGGCCTGGAAGCCTTCCTCGCCACCACGGTCGGCAAGGGCGTGGTGATCGCCAAGGACACCCCGAACTTCATCGGCAACCGCATCGGTGTGTTCTCGATGCTCGCGACCATGCACCACACGGAGCAGTTCAAGCTCGGCTTCGACACGGTCGACGCGCTGACCGGGCCTGCGATCGGCCGCCCCAAGAGCGCCACCTACCGCACCGCGGACGTGGTCGGCCTGGACACCATGGCGCACGTGATCAAGACCATGGGCGACACCTTGGCCGATGATCCGTGGCACAGGTATTTCAAGACACCGGCGGTGCTGCAGGGCCTGATCGACGCCGGCGCACTCGGCCAGAAGACCGGCGCCGGCTTCTACAAGAAGGTCGGCAAGGACATCCTTGTCCTGGACCCGGCCAGGCGCGACTACGTGCCTTCCGAACAGAAGGCGTCCGATGAAGTCGCCGCCATCCTCGCGATCAAGGACCCGGCCGAAAGGTTCACGAAACTGCGCGCGTCCAGCGATCCGCAGGCGCAGTTCCTGTGGGCGATCTTCTGCGACCTGTTCCACTACACCGCCTACCACCTGGCCGACATCGCCGACACCGCGCGCGACGTCGACTTCGCCATCCGCTGGGGCTACGGCTGGAAGCTCGGTCCCTTCGAAACCTGGCAGGCCGCCGGCTGGCAGCAAGTGGCGAACTGGATCGCCGAGGACATCAAGGCCGGCAAGGCGATGAGCGATGCGCCGCTGCCCGCCTGGGTCACCGACGGCCGCAACGGCGTGCACGGCAAGGCGGGCTCCTACTCGGCCGCGTCGAACACCGACAAGCCGCGCTCCACCCACGCCGTCTACGCGCGCCAGCTCTTCCCTGACGCGATCCTCGGCGAGAAGTTCGACCAGGGCACCACCGTGTGGGAGAACGAGGGCGTCCGCCTGTGGACGCTGGGCGACGACGGCGTCGGCATCCTCTCGTTCAAGACCAAGATGAACACGGTCAACGACCACGTGCTCGACGGCATCCAGCACGCCATCGGGGTGGCGGAGGAGAAGCTCAAGGCGGTGGTGATCTGGCAGACCGGCGAACCGTTCTCCGCCGGCGCGGACCTGAAGGGTGCGCTCGGCCTGCTGAAGGACGGCAAGTTCGACGCCTTCGAGTCGATGGTGGAAAACTTCCAGCGCACGAGCATGCGCATCAAGCACTCGCTGGTTCCCGTCGTCGCCGCCGTGCGCGGGCTGTGCCTGGGCGGCGGCTGCGAATTCCAGATGCATTCGGCACGCACCGTGGCCGCGCTGGAAAGCTACATCGGCCTGGTCGAAGCCGGCGTGGGTCTGCTGCCTGCGGGCGGCGGCCTGAAAGAGCTGGCCGTACGTGCGGCGAACGCCAACCCGGCCGATCCGTTCGAATCGCTCAAGAAGGTGTTCGAGACGGTGGCCATGGCCAAGGTTTCCGCCAGTGCGTTCGAAGCGAAGCAGCTGGGCCTGCTGCGCGAGTCCGACGTCGTGGTGTTCAACGCCTACGAGTTGCTCTACGTGGCCAGGAAGGTCGCCTCGGCGCTTGCCGAGAGCGGCTGGCGCCCGCCCCTGCCCGCCCGCGCGATCCCGGTCGCCGGCGACACCGGCACGGCGACCTTCAAGGCGTCGCTGGTCAACCTGCAGGCCGGCTACTTCGCCTCCGAGCACGACGTGGCGATCGCCAGCCGCATCGCGGACACGCTGTGCGGCGGTGGCATCGAGCGCGGCTCGCTGGTCGATGAGGCCTGGCTGCTCAAGCTCGAGCGCAAGCACTTCGTGGAACTGGCCAAGACCGAGAAGACCCAGGCCCGCATCGCCCACACCATGACCACCGGCAAGCCGCTGCGCAACTGATCCGCGCGACAGGCCCACGAACGCAAACCACAACGCGTCGGCGCTTCAGACAAGCGCGACGCGACGGAGCAAAACGATGACCAAGCAAATCCAGGACGCCTACATCGTCGCCGCCACGCGCACGCCGGTCGGCAAGGCGCCGCGCGGCGTCTTCAGGAACACCCGCCCGGATGACATGCTCGCCCACGTGATCCGCGCCGTGATGGCGCAGGCGCCGGGCATCGACCCGCACCGCATCGGCGACGCCGTGATCGGCTGCGCCATGCCCGAGGCCGAGCAAGGCATGAACGTAGCGCGCATCGGCGTGCTGCTCGCCGGCCTGCCGCACACCGTGCCCGGCGTCACCATCAACCGCTTCTGCTCCTCGGGCCTGCAGGCCGTGGCCTACGCGGCGGACGCGATCCGCCTGGGCGAGGCCGACCTGATGCTCGCCGGCGGTACCGAGAGCATGAGCATGGTACCGATGATGGGCCACAAGGTCGCGATGAACCCGGCGATCTTCGACAACGAGCACATCGGCATCGCTTACGGCATGGGTATCACTGCCGAGAACGTCGCCAAGCAATGGAAGGTCAGCCGCGAGGAGCAGGACGCCTTCGCCGCGCGCAGCCACGAGCGCGCGCTGGCCGCGCAGGCCGCCGGTGAGTTCAAGGACGAGATCACCCCGTTCCAGCTCGACGACCATTATCCGGACCTGGCCAATGACACGATCGTCACCGACAGCCGCGTCATCAGCCAGGACGAAGGTCCCCGCCCGGGTAGCACGCCCGACGTGCTGGCCAAGCTCAAGCCGGTTTTCCGCAACGGTCAGTTCGGTGGCAGCGTCACCGCGGGCAACTCCAGCCAGATGTCCGATGGCGCCGGCGCCGTGCTGATCGCCAGCGAGAAGGCCATCAAGGAATACAACCTGCAGCCGCTGGCCCGGTTCGTCGGCTTCGCCGTCGCCGGCGTGCCGCCGGAGGTGATGGGCATCGGTCCCAAGGAAGCGATCCCGCTGGCGCTCAAGCGCACCGGCATCAGTCGTGAGCAGCTCGACTGGATCGAGCTCAACGAAGCCTTCGCCGCCCAGGCGCTGGCCGTGATGAAGGATCTCGAGCTTGACCCGGCCAAGGTCAACCCGCTGGGCGGCGCCATCGCGCTGGGCCATCCGCTCGGCGCCACGGGTGCCGTGCGTGTGGCGACGCTGGTGCACGGCCTGCGCCGGCACAAGCAGAAGTACGGGATGGTCACCATGTGCATCGGCACCGGCATGGGCGCGGCGGGCATCTTCGAAGCGCTCTGACGGACTTCCCTCGCCGGGAGGAGCCGCCACCGTTGTAGGAGCGCTTGGGCGCGACCGCGGTTCGGGTGATCGCCACCTCGGACACCCGGTTCGCGCCTAAGGGCGCTTCTGACAAAAAAAGCCAGCGCCTTGCGGCGCTGGCTTTTCGTTTCGCCGGACGCCTGGACGCCCGGCTCGACGCCTTACTGCTGGCCGGTGGCCGACGCCTGACCGTCGAAATCCACCTTGATGCCGCGACCCACCACCACCGGCACGTTGACGTGCTTGGCGACCGGCTGGCCGTTCTCCGACAGCGTCACCGTGTAGACGCCGATCGGCAGCGCACGGATCGCGTAGCGGCCCTTCTCGTCAGCCTGGACCTCGCGCTGGGTGCCGGTGGTCGTGCTCTTGGCCAGGACGGTGCTGCCGGCCGGCGCGTTGCCGAACACTTCGCCGGCGGTGGCCTGCGCGTGGACCGCGGCGGAACCCGCCATGCCGAACAATGCGACGGCGGCGGCCGCCACGAAGCCACGACGGATCGAACCCGTTTTGATCGAGTGGAGCTTGCTCATGGGTTTTTCCTTCTTTTCGTTATCGATGTGGGGAGAACCGCGGGCCGCCAGGGGTTTGGCGTTGTGCCCGCGGATCGTGCGGATGGCTTCGACCGGCGCTCGACGAGCCACCAACCAACACCCTCCGCAGCCGCGCACCAGGCATGCGCCTCCGTGCGGCGTGCGCAGCGTACTCGATTGCCCGGAGCGGCCGAAGGGTAAGAAGTCACCCCGGCGGAAGAAGATCCACAACAGGCTTGCACCGGCGCAGCCGTAGTGGACGGTGGCGTTCCCGCCCATTCCCGTGGGAAGAGCAGGCCAGGTCCACGCCGACGCCCGGTCGCATAAAGCGCCCGGCGTTTCCGCGCCGGGCGCCAGATGCCTTGCGTATCGTCGACGCCCTTGCCGGGGCCCCTTCGTTAGTTCGCCGCGACCTCCGAGCACCGTCCATGGAAACAACCAAAATCCACCCTGGAACCGGTGTCCACGAGCACCTGCACATTCGGGTGCATGACCGTAGGCTGGCCGTTGTCGAGCACCGTGACCGAATAGATGCCTACCGGCACCCAGCCCATCCGATAGAGGCCCCGGTCATTTGCGCGGATCGTGCGATGGATGCCGATCTCGGGACTGCTGACCAGCACGGTGGCGCCCGCGGGCGCCCTGCCGAATACCCTGCCCGTCGTGATCTCGTTGGCCGAAACCGTAGCGGAGCCCAGTGCACCGAAGACGCCAACGACCGCCAGCGCCAAGGCCCCCGCCGCAAGGCGGCGGTGTATGCGGATTGCAGAGCATGCGTTCATGGGGATACCTGCTTCTCATCGACGTGGGGGACCCATGAGCGGCCAGGGGTTTGGCTTATCGCTCATGAGGTTTCGGACGGTCCGCCTGCCACACGCACGGATGATCGCCTGCCACAGGCACCGCCCACGGCCGTCCCATCGATGAAAGAGCCATCCATCAGACGGCGCGATCAGCGTATGCCGACCATGGCGATCGGATAGGGCCAGAGGTCATGCCGTGGAAGGGATTTTCGTCAAGGCCCGATCAAGGCAGCCGATCACCCGCCAGCGTGGCTGAGGTCCCCGCGGCACGCAAAGAAAAAGGCCCCGCCATGCGGGGCCTTCCTCTCTCACCGACCCGGCCGGATCAGCCGGCGTGCTTGTCCAGCCACGCGTCGATTTCCGACAGGCGATCCTTGCGGATCATCATGCGGTACTTAATGTTCGCGACCACCTGCTCGGCCACGCGGCGCGAGGTCGGCGCGATGTACTTCTGCGCGTAGTCCTGGATCTTCTGGATCATCTCCGGCTTGGTCGAGCTTGCGCCCAGCACCGGGTAGTAGCGGCTGCTGGAGGTCGAATCGACCAGCTTGTTGACTTGCTCGCGGTGGGCCACGGCGAAGTCGAACGCCATCTCCGGATGGTAGAAGCCCACCGCACGGATCATGCCCGCGCTGTTGGTCGCACCCGGCTCGTCGGTGAGTGCCAGGTCGAGCGCACGCTGTGCCAGCGCATCGTTCTCGGGGATCGAGAGCATGCTGTAGAGCTGGTCCTTGATCAGCGGCGTGGTCTCGGCCTTGGCCTGGGCGTGCAGCTGGTCCCAGGTCGACTGATCGGCCTTCTGCGCGACGATCGCGGTGATGGTCTTGCGCAGCGCCACCGGCACGGCGTTCGGATCGGTCTTCTGCGCGGCGAAGCGGCGACGGGCCTCGTTGATCACCTGCTCGTCGCCCAGGCCTGCCATCGTGCCGATCAGCTCCTGGCGCAGGTTGGCGGTCGGCGCGCTCTCGCCCGGCCTGGCCTCCCAGCCGATCTTGGCAAACACCGGCTGCAGCTGGCCCAGCGCGAAGCTGCGCAGGCGCTGCTGCCGTGCCTGGTCGCCGCGGTAGTAGTTGTCCAGCGCCGAGAGGTAACCGGCCACCTCGGACCACACCTGCGGGTCGGCGTCGGCCGGCGTCGCGGTGATCAACGCCAGCACGTTGGACACCGGCTCGTTGCCGGCCATGCCCAGCGCCCAGGTGTCGCCCAGCAGACCGAGCTGGTCGATCGGCGCGAGCTTGGCGAACTGGCCCTTCAGCGCGTCGAAGTTGTTCTGCGCGTAGAGCGTGCGGTAGTAGCCGGTCTGGCCGGCGTTGACCAGCACCGGGCCACAGCCCGGCACGGTCATCGTGGCCTTGCCGTCGACCACCATGCGCACCGGCTCGCCGCCGACCGTCTGGGCGATCACCGGCACGTGCCAGCGAAGCGGCTTCTTCTCCGGCCGGTCACGGGTGAACTCGCCCTGGCGCAGCGCGATGCTGGTCTTGCCATTGGTGCACGCGGCCGCGCGCACCTCGAGCATCGGAATGCCCGGCTGCAGCGTGAAGTCGTGCGCGATCTGCGTGATCGGCTTGCCGGCCGCGGCCTGCACCGACTTCCACAGGTCGTCCGACACCGTGTTGCCGTGCTCGTGCGCCTTGATGTAGTTGCGCACGCCGGTGCGCCAGGCCTCTTCGCCCACGTAGCCTTCCAGCATGTGGATCACCGCCTCGCCCTTGGAATAGGTGATCGCGTCGAACGCCTGGCTGGCCTGCTCCACCGTCTCTACGTGTTGCACCACCGGATGCGTGGTGACGACCGAATCCTGGCTCATCGCGCCTTCGCGCACGCCGACCGCGTCCAGCTCGGTGTGCCATTCCGGGTGCAGCTTCTGGGTGGTGCGCGCGGCCATCCACGAGGCGAAGCCCTCGTTGAGCCACAGGTCGTCCCACCAGCTCATCGTCACCAGGTCGCCGAACCACTGGTGCGCCATCTCGTGCGCGGCGACGTTGAACACGCGCTCCTTGTCCCGCTGCGTGGAGATGTGCGGGTTCATCAGCAGCGAATACTCGAAGGTGAAGATCGCGCCCCAGTTCTCCATCGCCGAAAAGAACTGGCTCTGGCCCGGCGCCGCGATGTTGTCCAGCTTCGGCAGCGGGTACGGCACGCCGAAGTAGTCGTTGTATTCCTTCAGCACCAGCTTGGACGAATCCAGCGCGAACTGCGCCTGGTCGACCATGCCCTTCTGCGTGATTACGCCGATCTCGGTGCCTTCGGCGTCGAGCGTCGCGCGCTCGAAATCACCCAGGCCGAAGAACAGCAGGTAGGTCGACATCTTCGGCGACTGGCCGAAGTGGACTTCGGTCATGCCGTTGCCCAGGTCCTTCTTCGAAGCGATCGGCAGGTTGCTCACCGCCATCTCGCCCGTCGGCACGGTGGCCGTCAGGGTGAAGGTGGCCTTGTAGTTGGGCTCGTCCCACGAGGGAATGAAGCGGCGGGCGTCGGAGTTCTCGAACTGCGTGTACAGCGCGCGCTTCTTGCCGGCCTTGGTGTCGTAGTCCAGCGCGAACAGGCCGTTGGCCTGGGTGCCGATCTTGCCGGCGTAGGTCATCGCCAGGCGGTAGGTGCCCGCGGGGATCGGATGGTCGAAGGTGAAGGTCGCGGTCTGCGCCTTCTCATCCACCGCGATCTTTGGCGCGGCGAACGCCATCTTGCCCTTCTCCGCCGTCAGCGAGGCCTTGGAGAAGGTCAGGTCCGCGGCATTGAGCGTGATCGAGCTGGTCGGCTTGACCACCGTCAGGGTGATCGTCACCTGGCCATCGAACGTCATCTTCTCCGCATGCGGCGTCACCGCCACGTCGTAGTGCGAAGGCACCACCCCCCGCGGCAACTGCGTCGTCGCCTCCCGCACCTCGGCCGCCGAAGCGACCCCCAACGGAGCCATGGAAAGCCCGGCCAGGGCCAGGCAGATTGCGGAAGCTAGTGAACGGCGCATAGGGGTCCTTGTGGGGATGAGCGGTGCGACGGGCAGTGCCGGCGGCACCGCGGGGGTGACGAACGGCATAGAGCCCCGCGAGTGTTGCCCGAGTCGGGCGTGAGGGACACGGCCGGAAGTCATGGGGTGGGCCATCGCCGGAAGAGAGCGTCGCTCGCTGATTGAGAACGCGCGCGACACCTAAAGCACCTTCGCACTCGATTTGGTAGCGAGCGCGCGCAAACCAGCCTTCGAACGACCCTGCGCCAGTTGCGCGAGCCAGACCTTTAAAAATGCTTGCGTTACTGGCCCAGAGTTTTGGCTTAGCCAAGCTTGGCTTAGCTCCAAAAGAGCGATCGCCATTCCCAAGCCCTACAAACCTCAATTAAAGGCTTATCGCGACCTGCTAACTCTTCTTACTTAGGCCACTTCGGTCGCAGCGATAGCTTCCCGCCCATCGCGCAATGCGACCAACCCTAGATATAAGCAAATGGGTATGGTTTTGCGGAATGCAGGTCCTTGCATGTCGAATGCCAGCCAGGCGCCCGATGCGACCCACACCGCAGGCCCCAGCGCATTCAACCACGGGTTCCGCTTAATCACTTCCGTCACCAGCTTCTTGGCTGCCTGTTGGCCAATAAAACGGGCGATAATACCCACGACGACAGTTTCGATGACTCCGGTAGCGACCTTGGGACCGAGTACTTCGATAAGCAGGGGAACAAGAACTTCGCCCTTCGTTTTAACGTGCTCGAGGAACAGATCGCGTTCCTTGTCACCGATCTTAAAGTCCCTGAAAGTTTTGGCGAGGTCCTCGGCGGACTTGCTCCGCAGTTCCTTGTCTACCGTCGCGGCGACCAACTGTTCAAGCATGGCTTCGATGCTTGCTCCTTGCCTGATCTTAACTTTTAGTTTCTCGCAAACATCAGCGACTAGCTCACTCGATGAGATCCCGGGATCTCTGCTCGACACTGCCCGCGCGAAGTAAGCAAGATCGGCGGAACCGAAGTACCTGATCTGCTCGTCCAGCAAATCAATCAGCTCTTCTCTCTTGGATGGATCTCTAAGCAACTTTTTGCGCTTACTATCATTAGTAAACGAAGCGTAATTATCCAGAACCTCAGAAACATACTGAAAGTCTTCGTCCGTGCATTTTTTCAAAATGGCTTTCAAATTCATTCCCCTGTATGGTCGTCTGCAGGCTAAGCATTAGCCAGTCACTCGGCGTTGGCTGCCTGCTGACATACTCGCATCAGCCGCTGTGTCGCGGCAACAACTACCCACAAGCCAATGAATGCAAATACGTTCTTGGCCACGTCAGTCTCCACGGAGGCATGCCCGGCTTATACCGGTCCTTACAAGCTAATGCAGCGTAGTCTCATAACTTCGGACTAAGGCAGCAGCCAAGGCGAAGGAGCCAGAAAGCGGTAGCACCGGGCCGGCCTCAGTCATAGCAACCTGTTGGGAGACCGCAACTAGGCGGCCCTTTGGTTGATGTCGGCCAATACGGCAAGAATGGCATCAGCATCGCCATCGCCAAAAGCCCCATCAAGCCCCTCGTGATGCAGCCTGGTAAATGGCGGCTCGTAGAGCTGACCCGGCTCCATCACCCCGCGCATGGTGAGGCGGTCGATCATCATTTCAATGAAGCGGATTTGCTGACTGCTGTAGCGGGCTTCATCCAGGAAGTGGCCGAACGCCTCCTTGGCGGCATTCCGGTCCAGGCCGACCAGCGACCGGACAAACCGCGCGAGCGGTGCCCCATCGCCATAACACTGCTCGAATCGCGCCCGGCTCTCCACAGGCTCGGACTCGTAGACGAAACGCTCCAGTTCGTGCAGGTCTGTTGGCGTCAGCGGCTTGTTGTGCTTGAGCTTGGCGATCGCGACATGGTTCTCGTTGGCGCGGATGTACGCCTCTACCTTCTTCTTGTACTGGGCGAGGTTGACGCCGGTGCTGAAGTCCTTAAGAGTGACTTCGCTCCCCTCGCCAATCTGGTCGGTGAGCACGCTGTACACCGGCTTGGAGGACTTGCGTTCGATGAACTGGATCAGCCCGCGTAGGTGCCGCCGCACGTGCTCGATCATCGGCAGAGTGATGTCCTTCCAGTACTCCTCGGTTTGCACGTCCTGGATCAGCGCCAGCTCCGCGCGCACGGAAGGAATCGCCTCCTTTGTTTCTAGCTCGCTGGCCAGCTCGATTACCTTGTCCCGATAGGCGATGAAATCCGCGGTAGAGCGCACCAGGGCCAACTGCAGGTTCAGGCAGATCAGGTCGAACAGCTTGGCCGTAATGTGTTCCGGCTCGCGCTCGCTCGGCAGTCCGGCTACATGGGCGCGCAGGTCGCCTAGAGCCGAATCGTCCAGCGACAGCCATGACTCGCGCTCGCGGAACCGGGTCACGTGCTCGCGCTCCGTCCGCACGATGAAGTTGTCCAGATTCATCGCGACGACTTCCCCATGCAGCTCGTCGGTCAGCGACGCCCGCAGCGCGCCGAGCGCGTCGTACCTACCCGGCTGGTCCGAGCTGGTATGTGGATCGGGGAACTGCCCGTCCGGCAGCAATGACAGCAGGTCAAGCCGCGCCTTGAACAAGCGCTTGCCAAGAGGCTCAGCCAGCCCTCCCAGCGCGCCCTTCGGA
This sequence comes from Frateuria sp. GZRe14, assembly GCF_051900395.1. Lineage (NCBI taxonomy): Bacteria > Pseudomonadati > Pseudomonadota > Gammaproteobacteria > Lysobacterales > Rhodanobacteraceae > Frateuria > Frateuria sp. GZRe14. The sequence goes on from NZ_JBHZGJ010000001.1 coordinate 2,033,572, forward strand.
TTCTCGTTGAAGTATTCGAAGTTGGCGCAGAAGTCGAAGATGTAGAACTCGGTTTTGTGCGCGCCCGGTGCGAACAGTTCCGGGCACAGGCGGGTGCCTCGGCCGATCATCTGCAGGAACTTCACCTTCGAGCGCACCGCCTTGAAGAACACCAGGTTCAGCACCTGCGGCACGTCGATGCCGGTGTCCAGCATGTCCACCGAAATGGCGATCTGCGGCAGCTTGTTGAGCTTGCTGCCGAAGTCGTCGATCAGGCTCTGGGCGTAATTCACCGCATGGGTGATCACGCGGGCGAACTCGCCTTTGTAATGCGGGTAGTTGTCGTTGAAGCGCCTGGCGATGAACTCGGCATGCTTCTGGTTCACCGCGAAGATGATGGTCTTGCCCAGCTTGTCGCCGCCGTCCACTTTCAGGCCGTGCTCCATCAGGTGGCGGAGCATCTTGTCGACGGTGTCCTGGTTGAACAGCTTCTTGTTGATGTCGGAAGCCGCCACCTCGTTGGGCGCCTCTTCGCTCTCGCCGGCGCGGTCGCCCCAGTCCAGCGACTCCCAGTGCTCCTTTTCCTCGTCACTCAGCTCGTCGTACTTGATGCCTTCGCGGACGAACTTCATCGGCACCGAGTGCGCCTTAGGCGGCACCAGGAAGCCGTCGGCCACCGCCTCGTCCAGCGAGTAGGCGTCGGTGGGCACGCCAGTTTCCAGGCCGAACAGATGGTAGGTGTCGCGGTCCACCTCGTCGCGCGGGGTGGCGGTGAGGCCCACCAGGTAGCTGTCGAAGTAGCGGAAGATCGCGCCGTACTTCTGGTACACGCTGCGGTGCGCCTCGTCGACGATCACCAGGTCGAAATGCCCGACGCCGTAGCGACGGGTATCGCCGTCCATCTGGTCGATCAGGCCCATCATGGTCGGATAGGTGCTGAGGTACACCCGGCCCTGCCCGTGCTTCTTGGTCACCAGGTTCACCGGACTGGAATCAGGCAGATGCTCCTTGAACGCCCCGGCCGCCTGGTTCACCAGCGCCACGCGGTCGGCCAGGAACAGCACGCGCTTCACCCAGTTGGCGCGCATCAGCAGCTCCACCAAAGCGATGGCGGTGCGGGTCTTGCCGGTGCCGGTGGCCATGGTCAGCAGGCCCGCGCGGCGGCCGCTGGCTAGCGCCTCGACCATCGCGCGGATGGCGCGTTGCTGGTAAGGGCGCTCCACGATGGCGGTGTTGATCGCCAGCGCGCGCGGGTCACCCTGCATGCCCCGGCGCTGGATCGCCAGCTCCAGTTCCTCACGGGTGTAAAAGCCCTGCACCTCACGCGGCGGCGCGCGGCGGTCGTCCCACAGCCAGGTGGTGTTGCCGTTGGTGTAGAAGATCAGCGGTCGGCGGCCCTTCTCGGCCTCCAGGCAGTCGGCATAGAGCCTGGCTTGCTGCTGGCCCACGTCCGGGTCTTTCAGGCTGCGCTTGGCCTCCACCACCGCCAGCGGCAGGCCGTCCTTGCCCCACAGCACGTAGTCGACGAAACCCTCGCCCTTATTGTTGGGCATGCCGGTCACCGGCACTTCCACCGAGGCATTGCCGCCCACCGTCCAGCCGGCCTCGCGCAGCAAAACGTCGATGAAGAAGCGGCGCGTGTCCGCCTCGTCGTAGTCGTGCGTGTCGGGCACGGCGATATTGGCGGCCTTGGCCTGGGCCAGCTCGGCGCGGGCTTCGGCCAGCTTCGCGTTCACCTGCGCCAGTAGCGCCTCGCGCTCGGCCAGCGTGGCGGCCTGCTCGGCAATCGCCGCCTCGCGCTGTTCCAGCGCAGCGTGCTGGGCGGCAATCTGCTGCTGGAACTTCGCCTCCTGCTTTTTCAGCTCCTCGCGGGTCAGCGCGATGGCTTCGTCGGCACGCACCAGCCGCGGCACGCGCTTTTCGTCAAAGCTGGCCTCCAGCGATTTGGGATCGCTGGCGCGGGTGTAGTTGCGCACCAGCCAGAACAGCACGTGGAACAGCTCGCGCACCAGCCGCAGCGCATCCAGCTGCCCGATCGGCTGACCGGCATGCACTGCCTGGTTGCCCAGCTTCTGGATCAGACGGGTCTTCTGGTGGATATGCGGCGGCAGCAGCTGCTGGAAGTCGTGGTCCGTCAGCAGCACATTGAGGCCGCTGTCGTACGGCATGCGGAGGTCGCGGTCGTGCTCGTACAGCCAGTGCACCGCCTGCTCCAGCGCATGGCGGGTGCGCATGCAGCAGGCGCGCGGATCGGAATAGACCAGTTGCTCCGCGCCCTTTGCCGGCTCGTAGAGCGGTTTGAACTCGGGGAGGAGGAACTGGAAGTTGGTCATGGTTAGAGCGTCCCTGCGAAGGCTCTTTGCTGAAGGCCAAAGAACAGCTTGTCTAAACCAAGGAAATCAAGATCGTTACTCCGCCTGAGGTTCTTGATCGACTCAATTCTCTGTAAATATTGACCCTGAACATCAACCGGAGGAACAAAAATTTGCAGCGACCTCAGGTCATCAAAATTTAGACCAGCCTTTACCGCCGAACGGTTCAATTTCTCGAACTGAATTTGCCCGCCAGGACCAGCGAGAAAGTGCGAAACGTAAGACGGGTCAATTCCAGAGAGTCGAAGAATGGCGATATGTTGATTAATGTGGGCCGCGCCAAGCCCCTCTGGCACCACTGCGGTCCGCCCAAGGTCGGCAGTAATGCTGACCAGCACGTCCCCCTCTTGTACAAGCGTTCTGCGGGCCTCCGCGGATTCAGGTGCACGAACAAATGCGCACTCCTCCATATCCAGTTCGCCGTTAACCAAATTTTGGATGCGGATGAATTTCGCACCCGAATCGGCATAGTACTTGGCCCAACCACGCGACCCGCTTGTGATGAAGGACGCGAAACTTCCTATCGAAGCCCTCGGCCAACCCTTCGGATTCGTCACTGGATCGCCGAACATGTCCAGGAATACGGACTGCAGCAGCTTACCGAGCTTTGCGATGGCTTCGCGGCGCTTGGCGCGCAGCGCGTCGGCCTTGTCCAGAATTGCCGCGATGCGGCGTTGCTCGGCCAGCGGCGGCAGCGGCACCACTACTTTCTTCAAGTTGCCCGCGGAAATGCTGGCCTGGTTGACCGACTTATTTGCGATCCGCTGGAACTTGGCTCTGCTCATGGGAGCACGCAAGACGTGCAACAGATAGCTGGGAAGTACCGCAGCTTGGTCAGGCCGAAGGTTAAGAAGATTCATCCCATGCACGAGCTGCCTCGGCCGACCTTCATAGATTGCCGTCTTTCCAAGGTGATCAAGGCTATTAATGTGACTGAAAAGTATGTCGCCAGTCTGGAGGAGGTGATCACCCGCTTCATCTTCTGTCACCCCGGCATAACCCACACGGTGCTCGTCGATTGACTCATTGGCGATGGTTTCTATGCGGGTAATCGGCAGGCCATCTACTTCCTTTGATTGCTGGATGGACTTTCCGTTACGTATAAAAACGCAAATATCCTCCAAGGTGGCAGTTCGCCAATTCACTTCAACATTCCCTCAAGCTCCTCCATCCCCCGCATGATCTCCCCCTCCAGCGCCTTCAGCTCGGCCAGGATCACCTGCGGTGAAGCGTGCTGCACTTCCTCGTACACCACCTGCTTGTAGCGGTTGATCGACAGGTCGTAATCGTTAGCGGCGATCTCGGCCTTGGGCACCAGGAAGCTCTGCTCGGTGCGGGCGCGTTTGGCTTCTTTGTCCCGATGCTGCCAGCGGGCTAGGAGGTCCGGCAGGTTGTTGGTCTCGTGCTTAGTCGGGTCCAGCGGATTGCGCTTGTCGTCCAGCGAGTAGCCGTCAGCCTGCATGTCGTAGAACCACACATGGTCGGTGCCGCCGGAGTTGGTCTTGGTGAACAGCAGGATGGCGGTGGACACGCCGGCGTAGGGGCGGAACACGCCCGAGGGCATGGAGACGATGCCGTCCAGCTTGTGCTCTTCCACCAGCAGGCGGCGCAGCGTCTTGTGCGCCTTGGAGGAGCCGAACAGCACGCCATCCGGCACGATCACCGCGGCCCGACCGCCGGCCTTCAGCAGGCGCAGGAACAGCGCCACGAACAGCAGCTCGGTCTTCTTGGTCTTGACGATGGCCTGCAGGTCCTTGGCGGTGCTCTGGTAGTCCAGGCTGCCAGCGAACGGCGGGTTGGCCAGGATCAGGCTGAACTGGTCCTCGACGCCGGCGTGGCTCTCGCTCAAGGAGTCGCGGTTCTCGATGGCCGGGTCTTCCACGCCATGCAGCAGCATGTTCATGGAGCCGACGCGCAGCATGGTGCTGTCGAAGTCGAAGCCGTGGAAGGTGTCGTGGTTGAAGCGCTTGAGCGTTTTCTTGTCTGCGTAGATTTCGTCGCGGTGGTGCTGGTCGAGGTATTCGGCCGCGGCCACCAGGAAGCCGGCCGTGCCGCAGGCGGGATCACAGATCACGTCGCTGGGCTTGGGCGCCATCATCTCCACCATCAGCTTGATGATGTGGCGTGGCGTGCGGAACTGGCCGTTCTGCCCGGCGCTGGCGATCTTGCCGAGCATGTACTCGTAGAGATCGCCCTTGGTGTCGCGATCCTCCATGGGGATGGCATCGAGCATGTCCACCACCTTGGCCAGCAGCGCCGGCGTGGGGATGGTGAAGCGCGCATCCTTCATGTGGGTGGCGTAGGTGGACTCGCCGTGCGTACCGCCCAGCTTCTTGATGAAGGGGAACACCTCTTCCGAGACTATGTAGTAGAGCAGCCCTGGGTCGCCGAGATCCTTGAGGTACGACCAGCGCAGCTTCTGCTGGTTGCGATTGAAGATGGGGTTCTCGATGGGCTGCTTGAGGCGATTGGCCTTCTTCTCGCGAGCCGTATGCAGCTCGTCCAGTCGTTTGATGAAGAGCAGGTAGGTCATCTGCTCGATGACCTCCATGGGGTTGGAAATGCCGCCGCTCCAGAACGCGTTCCAGATCTGGTCGACCTGGGATTTGATGGTGCCTGTGATCACGATGCTTACTGCCTCGATCGAATGGTTGTCGCCGCAAAGCGAAATCGTCAGTCTTCGCCAGCCAGGAACCAGACTGGCTTGAGCGGCAGCCGGCGACGCGCAGCGTCTTCCAGCTTGCTGTAGTGGCTCGTCCAGAGTTCCAGCAGCTTGGCGGTATCCAGCAAGGTGAGGCGCCGGTGCGACTGGCGCGCCTCCCATTCCGCATCCTTGGTGAAGCCGGAAAGCGCCACGAACAGGCCGACATCGCCCTCGCCAAGCACCGCCATGAAGCTCCGCAGACCGATCACGTCGATCTTGGGTGAGTTGGCGTTGCGCTTGACTTGGACCTTGATGCGTGGGGGCTTGGTGCCGAGCGGATCGTTATAGGCGACGAGGTCCACGCCCCCGTCCTTGCCCGGCGGCGCCACCCAGGCGATGTGGTAACCCATGGCCTTCAGCAGTTCGCCCACCAGCTCCTGAAAATCGTAGGGCGGCATCTCGGCCAGATAGTCCTCGATCTCTTTCCAGGCCATCTCCTCTGCTTGCTCGAGCGTGACAGCGGACGAGTTCTCGACCGCCTCGTCGTCCACCTGTTCTTCGATCGCGGCTGGTTGCCCTTTTCGCCATTTGCGGTAGAGCTTCTTGGCTTCGTCAAAGAACCGCGAGGCATCCGGGTAGGCCTGGGCCGCGGCCCGTCCCTCATCCGTGACCGTCCAGACCCCCTTGCGCTTCACGAGCCAGCCCGCCTTGACCGACGCGATGGTGTTGAAGCGAACGATGCGCTCGAAGCGCCGTCCCCCAGAATCGAAGTTTCCCGCTTCGTAATCAGTGGGCTTCATGCGCTCGGCGAGCACCTGCAACGCATCGGACGCATACATGCCCTCGGGCTGCTCCAGAAGGATGTCGAACAACGCACGAACGAGCTGGCCTTTCCTGGCCTTGGTGATGTCTGCCACGGTGATTCCCCTTGAGTCCTCGTCGCACTTTACGGCGCAGGCTTTGTCAGCTCAAACCTACGGCGGCTCGAGGCATAAGAGAGGGCCCCGAACGGCTGGGCGCCGCTCGACCTCGCTGCCCAAGATTCCACACTGCGGGACTCTCGTTTCCCGATAGCCCCGAGCTCGCACCCAACACTTGCCCAGGGGCGGCGCAGGTGTTGCCTCGTCTTTCTCGGACGAAGCGGCGCCTGGTCCACGCTAGCACTTCCCCCATGGCTTGCTGGCGCGCAATGATCTGTCCGGTAATGAACTGGTGTACGCCGCCCACGCGTCAACCAATCGGATAAAGGACGCGCCGTGATATTTCGACGTTGGTTGGTAGGTCTTGTAGCAGCTTCCCTTTCGCTGTCAGCTTCGGCGCAGTTCTGGCACGACCGCTCGGGCAAACCCATTCCGGAGACGGAGGCGATGAAGTCGCGTGACGGTCTGGGCGCGGCGCTTCTGATCACGCCCGACAAGGACTGGCAGGCCAAGTGGAACACGGCGCCCGAGACCACACCTCACTTCGATCAGACGCGGGAGGTACGGCCGGGCGGTGCGCTGTTCATCCTTACGTTCGTGTCCAACGTGAAAGTGGATCCGGCCTCGGGGATGACCGACATCACCTGCGACTTTGCCGTGGTGCGGCCCGACGGAACGGATTCGGTCCGGCAGCAGGATCTGCCCTGCCTGAAGATCCGACCCGGCGATCCTGGCAACGTCTATTTGTCGAACGCGTCGATGACGTACACGGATGATCCGGGTGACCCGCGCGGGGTCTGGCAGGTCACCGTCACGGTGAAAGATCACGTCCGCAACATATCCATTCCCCTGCACAGTTCTTTTGTCGTGCACTAGCCGATCGGCGGCCAGCGTCGCCTGCAAGGATCAACCGTCAGTACTGACGGCCGTGAGCACTACCGCGGCAGGCTTGATCGGCAGCAACACCTTGACGCCATGTCCGTACTCGCGGGGCATCGCCTGGACCGTTCCGCCCAGGTGCGAGGCGAGTAGTTGCACGAGCCGTGTGCCCAGGCCGTCCTTCTTTGAAGGCGGGACGCCCACGCCATCGTCTTCCACACTCAGGACAACGCCTGCGGCGGTCAATTCCAACGTGATCTGCACGGTGCCGCCCTGCCCGTCCGGAAAGGCGTACTTGAAGGCGTTGGTGACAAGCTCGTTGGCGATCAGGCCGATGGACACGGCCACCGGCGCATCCACGAACATGGGAGTGGCCAGGACGCGCACGCGGATCGGGCGCACGTCGCGCAGAAGTTCGGCCAGGCCGTGGCCGAGCGCCCGCAGGTAGGCGGCCACTTCCACCTCGCCGTGCTTGCCGGATTTGCGCAGGCGCTCCTGGGCTTCGGCGATCACGCGCACGCGCGCCACCGCTGACTCGAGCGCCTCACGCGCATGCGCGTCGGTCTGGCGCATCGCCTGCAGGTTGAGCACCGAGGAGATCATCATCAGGTCGTTGCGGGTGCGGTGCGCCAGTTCGTCCAGCAGCAGCGAGGTTTCCGCCTCCGCGTCGAGCAGCTTGCAGACGGCCGAGCGCAGCGCTTCGATCAGCCACGCGGTGGCGCAGCCGACCGATACGTACAGGACGATGAAGAGCATCTCCGTCGGCTGCGGCGCGGATCCATCCCGCAGCAGGTCTATGACGTCGTCGCCAAGGGCGGCGCTGAGGAGCGTCGCGAAGAGCCCGGCGGGACGTCCGAAAAACAGCGCCGACACGAACACGACCGGCAGGAACGGCAAGTAGCGGTGCAGCGCGGGGCGATACATGTACTCGAACAGCAGGACCGCGAGCACCAGCCCGAGCGTCACGACGTAGCCCACGGCGGCCGGAGGCCGCTTGCGGGACAGTACCCTGACGATCAGGTTTTCCATGCGCCGCCACCTACGTCACGTCGCAAGGTATGTGACTTCAACGTTAGGCGTGCGCGCAGGATCCGTTAATAAATCGATAGAGCTCTCGGGCCGCCTTGTTACGGGTGGCAAGGTAGCGCCGGGTCCCGGTCACGCTGCCGTTCCGGTACCGCGCCAGTGTCGGGCCCAGGAGCGATCCGAACGCGTGCAAGATGTTCGTCACGCTCGCGACGGACCCTCGAATCCAGCGCACACATACCCGCCGCGGCGACGGGCGTAGCGTGCCCCTTCGTTTCAACAGCAGTTGCGAGGAGACGACGGTGAACGACGGACAGCGGATCCAGTGTGCGCGTCTGCGTGGGAAGGTGATGGGCGCCGACCAGGCGGCACGCTTCATCGCGCCGGGCAGCGCGGTGGGGATGAGCGGTTTCACCGGTTCGGGCTATCCCAAGGCGGTGCCGATGGCGCTGGCGGCGCGTATCGAGGCCGAACATGCGGCCGGACGGCCGTTCCGCGTCCGGGTGTGGACCGGGGCGTCGACCGGGCCGGAACTGGACGGCGCGCTGGCGCGGGCCGAAGGCATCGAGTTCCGCCTGCCCTACAACTCCGATCCGCTGGTGCGCGAGCAGATCAATTCCGGACGCATGGAGTATTTCGACCTGCACCTGAGCCAGGTCGCGCCAATGGCCTGGCAAGGGTTCCTGGGGCCACTGGACACGGCGGTGATCGAGGTCAGCGGCATCACGGCGGACGGGGCGCTGGTGCCCTCGTCCTCGGTCGGCAACAACAAGACCTGGATCGACCAGGCGCGCCAGGTGATCGTGGAGGTCAACCGCTGGCAGAGCGCGGCGCTCGATGGCATGCACGACATCTACTACGGGACCGCGCTGCCGCCCAACCGCGTACCCATTCCGATCGTCCGGCCGGGCGACCGCATCGGCGAGCCGTATCTGCGATGCGATCCGGACAGGGTGGTCGCCGTGGTGGAAACCGATGCGCCGGATCGCAACCTGCCCTTTCGGGCGCCGGACGCGGCTGCCCGCGCGATTGCCGGCCACCTGCTCGAATTCCTGCGCCACGAGGTTAAGGTCGGGCGGTTGCCTCCCGCGCTGCTGCCGATCCAGTCGGGCGTGGGCAACATTCCCAACGCGGTGCTGGGAGGCCTGCTGGACAGCCCGTTCGAGCGCATGAATGCCTATACCGAGGTGATCCAGGACGGCATGCTCGACCTGCTGGCGGCCGGCCGGCTGGGCGTGATCTCGGCAACCGGTTTCTCGCTCAGCCCGGAGGCGGCGGCCAGCTTCAACGCCAACGTGGCCCGCTATCGCGACCACATCCTGCTGCGGCCGCAGGAGATCAGCAATCACCCGGAGGTGATCCGCCGGCTCGGTTGCCTGGCGATGAACGGGCTGATCGAGGCGGACATCTACGGCGCGGTCAACTCCACCCACGTGATGGGCTCGCGCATCCAGAACGGCATCGGCGGCTCGGGCGACTTCGCACGCAACGCCTACATCTCGATCTTCATAACGCCTTCGACCGCCAAGGACGGGCGCATCTCCGCGATCGTGCCGCAGGCCAGCCACGTCGACCACATCCCGCAGGACGTGCAGGTGATCGTCACCGAGCAGGGGTTGGCCGACCTGCGCGGGCTCTCGCCCAAGCAGCGTGCGCGCTTGATCATCGACCGCTGTGCGCATCCCGACTATCGCCCCGCGCTGGCCGATTACTTCGAGCGCGCACGGGCGCATGCCTATGGACAGCAGTCACCCTCGCTGCTGACCGAGGCACTGTCCTGGCATCAGCGCTACCTGGACACCGGCAGCATGCGGGCCTAGCGCCAGCGCCCGCGAGGCCAGCACTCCGGCGCGCGTATCCCATGCCGGTGGGGTGGTCGCCGCGTAATATCCTCGAGTCCCCGGAGGAGGCCTACCGTTGGGAAGGATCACCCCTCCAGCGTACCGACCGTGATGGCGGCGGAGGCGGACGGCATGAGCTCCTCCAGCGCGGCCGCGATGTCGGCCTGGCGGAAAGGCTTGGCCAGGCGCGACAGCCCGCGGGTGTCGTCCGCATGACCGCTGTAGCCGGTGATGAGCAGGACGGGCAAGGCCGGTTGCACGCGGCGCAGTCGGCGCGCGAGTTCCGCGCCATCCATGCGCGGCATCTTGTAGTCGGTCACGACCACGTCGATCTGCAGACCATCCTGGAGTTTTTCGAGAGCTTCGCCAGCACCGCCGACCTCCACCACGCGGTGGCCGAGTTCGCGCAGCATCGCAGCCGTGCCATCGCGCACCAGCTGTTCGTCGTCGACGAGGAGCACATTGAGGGCACGAGTAGGCGTACGGAGTCGCTCCGGCTGCGTCTCGCGCCTGATCGATGCCGTGGCTCCCGACGCCTTGGGCAGCCACAACTCCACGCGAGTGCCCTTGCCGGGCGTACTGGAGATGGCAAAGTGCCCACCGAGCTGACCGGCCAGCCCGTGCACCATCGACAGGCCCAGGCCGGTGCCGCGGCCGGTTTCCTTGGTCGAGAAGAACGGCTCGATGGCACGCGCCAGGGTCTGCTGGTCCATGCCGGTGCCCGTATCGGTCACGGACACGCGCACGTATTCACGCTGGGGCAGTTCCGACTGTTCCGGGCCCGGCGCCACCACATCGGCCGCAATGGTGAGCGTGCCGCCCTTGGGCATGGCGTCGCGCGCGTTGACGCAGAGGTTGAGGAGCGCCAGCTCCAACTGGTTGGGATCGGCCACGGCCTGTGGCAGGTGGGACGGGCAGACCGTGTGCAATTCGATGGTCGATCCGACCGAACTCCTGATCAGGTCGTGCATGCCCTCCAGCAGCCTCTCCAGATCGACGGCCTGCGTCTGCAGGGTCTGGCGCCGCGCAAAACCCAGCAGCCGCTGCACCAGGGTCTTCGCACGCTCGGCCGATTGCAGGGCGCCGTCGATCAACCGGCCGGCACGAGCGTCCGCATCGGCGAAGCGACGCTGCAGCAGGTCCAGCGCGCCGGTGATCGGCATCAAGAGATTGTTGAAGTCGTGCGCGACGCCGCCGGTGAGCTGGCCGATGGTTTCAAGCTTCTGCGCCTCGTGCAGCTTGACCAGCGCTTCCTGGCGGGCGGCGGTTTCTTCGCGCACGCGCTGCTCGAGTGTCGCGGTGAGCTCGCGAAGGGAGTGCTCCGTCGCCCGCTGCTCGGTCACGTCGGTATGCACGCCGACCCATTCGTGGATCACGCCTTCGCGGTCGAATGTCGGGATCGCCCTTACGCTGAATGTCCGCCAGTCTCCATTGCGCACGCGCACGCGCTGTTCGCAACGGTAGGCCCGCTTTTCGGCGACCGCAGCCGCCCAGGCGCCGAGCGTCGGATGCACGTCGTCCGGGTGCAGGGCCGCGGCCCATCCGTTGCCGACATAATCGACCAACGTCTGCCCGGTCAACGCACTCCATCCTGGCTGGTCACCCACCATCTCGCCTTGCGCATTGGTGGTCCACAGCACTCCCTGCACCGCCTGGATCGCCGCGCGGAAGCGTTGCTCGCTCTCGTACAGAGCGGTCAGGCGCTCCCGCGCCTCGTACTGCCGGCGCCGGCCGCGCAGGGCGGCCTGCGCGAGGCTGACCAGCGTGGTCGGGTGGAACGGCCGCTCCAGGAACGTGACGTTACCCAGCACGGTAAGCAGCCGGCCGGCCGCCGGGTTGCGCTCGATGCCGCCGCGGCTGGTCACCAGGATGAAAGGAAAATCGGACCATTGCGGCTGCGCCTCGAGCCACGCGGAGAGCGCATGCAGGTCGCCTTCGAGCAGGCTCTCCTCGGTCACCAGCGCGGTGCCGGCACCCGCGGCCATGCCCTCCACCAGCGTCTCCAGCGACGCGCAGGAAAGCCAGCGCAACCCGGCTTCGGCCACGATGGCTCCGGCGACCTGTGCGTCGCGTCCCCGCGGCGCCAGGATCAGGATGCGTTCGGAAAGATGCGGGATCACGACGGGTCCGGCATCAGCCGCCGCTCGGGCTCGGCGCCGGTCATGCTCGGCACGCCGCGCAACACGCCCTGGAACTGGGTCAACGGTTCGCCCAGCTGGAGGCCGCCAGGTCCGAGGCGGTATTCGCGGATGGTGTCCTCGTGCGCGCTCGCGCGCTTCTTCACCACCGAGATTGCGCGGCGCACCCGCCCGGCGGCCTCGAAATAGCGCAGCAGCACGACCGTATCGGCCAGGTAGGTGACGTCCACGGGGGACTTCATGTCGCCGACCAGTCCGTGCTGGGCCACGGTGAGGTACGCCGTGGCCCCGCGCCGGTTGAGGTATTGCAGAAGCTCGTGGACGTGAAGCACCAGCGCCTGCTCTTGCGGCATCGCGGCCTGGTAGCCGTTGAGGCTGTCGATGGCCACGGTGCGCACGCCGGCATCCACGTGGTGGCGCACGCGCGCGGAGAACTCGCCCGGCGTCATCTGCGCCGCGTCCACCTGCTCGACCACCAGTTGGCCGGCATCGATCATGCGCTGCATGTCTATCCCCAGGCCGAGCGCCCGCTGGACCAGCAAGGGCCGTTCCTCGTCGAAGATGAACATGGCGGCGCGCTCGCCCCGCTCGACGGCTCCGACAAGGAGGGTCAGCGTAAGCAGCGACTTTCCGGTTCCCGCCGGCCCCAGCACCAGCACGCTCGATCCGCGCTCGATGCCTCCCCCGAGCAGCGCGTTGAGCCCGGGCACCGGGGAAGGCACCACGTCCCGAGAAAAACCTTCACCGTGTTCGCTGGAGACTAGCCGCGGATAGACCTGCACGCCGCCGGAACGGATCACGAAATCGTGGTGACCGCCGCGGAACTGGCGGCCCCGGTACTTGAGGACACGCAAGCGACGGCGCTCGGCACCGTAGTCCGGCGAAAGCTCTTCCAGGCGCAGGACGCCGTGCGCGACGCTGTGTACCGTCTTGTCGTTGCTCTCGCTGGTGAGGTCGTCCAGCATCAGCACGGTGGCCTTGGCCTGGGCGAAGTAATGCTTGAGCGTCAGTATCTGGCGCCGATAGCGCAGCGAGCCCTGAGCAAGCAGGCGGATTTCCGAGAGGCTGTCGATCACCACCCGGTCCGGATTGATCCGTTCGAACACTTCGAAGATCCGGCTGGTGGTTTCGCCAAGCTCCAGGTCGGAGGAATACAGCAGGCTTTGCTGCTGTGCTTCGTCCAAGAGGTTTTCCGGCGGCACGAGTTCGAAGACGTCCACGCCGTCGATCGACCATCCGTGCGATTTGGCGGTGGCGCGCAACTCGTCCTCGGTTTCGGACATGGTCACGTAGAGCACCCGCTCCCCGGCATCCCTGCCCGCCAGCAGGAACTGGAGACCGATGGTGGTCTTGCCCGTACCCGGGCTGCCCTCGAGCAGGAACAGCCGGCCTCTCGAGAGGCCGCCATTCAAGACATCGTCGAGGCCCGTTACTCCCACGGATAACTGTTCTGTCAAACGACCCTCCAGGACGTAAACCCGAAAAAAGAAACCAAAGTCATACCACAGGCAGGCTGCAGGTGAAGCAAAGGCGCCGCACGCCTGCTGGGGCCCGTGTCCGATGGCTCGAAACGTTGCCAGCGACCGGCCTGTCTTCCACGCGGAGGCCACGGCGCATGGCCCATGGTTGCCCGCGAACCGCGATTTTCACACACGCTTCCGGCACGACAAGCCGTGACAAGGCATCCCCATGGCTACCCTTTCCAGCGCCAATCGCCAGATCACCCTCGCCTCCCGCCCGGTCGGCGCGCCGACCGCCAGCGATTTCGGACTGATTGAGCAGCCGGTGAGCGCTCCCGGCGACGGCCAGGTGCTGTTACGCAATCTTTACCTCTCGCTCGATCCCTACATGCGCGGGCGCATGAGCGATGCGGAGTCGTACGCCACGCCGTTGGCGGTGGGCGACGTGATGGTCGGCGGCACCGTCGCGCGGGTGGCGTCCTCCCGGCATCCGGACTGGCGGGCCGGCGACCTCGTGCTGGCCTACGGCGGCTGGCAGGACTACGCGCTGTCGGACGGCCGGGACTTGAATCGGCTGGACCCGGGCATGGCGCATCCCTCGCTGGCGCTGGGCGTGCTGGGCATGCCAGGGTTCACCGCGTACATGGGGTTGCTGGACATCGGCCAGCCCAAGCCCGGCGAGACGGTGGTGGTGGCCGCGGCCAGCGGTGCGGTGGGCTCCGTGGTGGGGCAGATCGCAAAACTCAAGGGTTGCCATGTCGTAGGTATCGCCGGCGGCAACGAGAAGTGCGGCTACGTGGTGGACGAGCTGGGCTTCGACGCCTGCGCAGACCACCACGCCGAGGGTTTCCCACAGCAGCTGGAGGCCGCCTGCCGCCAGGGTATCGACGTCTATTTCGAAAGCGTGGGCGGCGCGGTGTTCGACGCGGTGCTGCCGCTGCTCAACACCAAGGCGCGCGTGCCGCTGTGCGGGCTGATCGCGCAATACAACGATACCGAGCTGCCTCCCGGCCCCGACCGGCTGGGTCTGCTCATGCGCACGCTGCTGACCAAGCGCATCAGGATGCAGGGCTTCATCATCTTCGACGACTACGGGTCACGCTTCGGCGAGTTCCTGGCGGCCATGGGCGAATGGGTCCGGCAGGGGAAGATCAAGTACCGCGAGGATGTGGTCGAAGGCCTGGAGAACGCGCCGCGTGCCTTCATCGGCATGCTCGAGGGCCGGAACTTCGGCAAGCTGGTGGTACGCATCGCCGAGGAATAAGCGTGGGCGGTCAGCGCGTGGTTGGCTGCGTCCCGGCCCGTCGCACCGCCAGCATCACCAGCGGGAACATCAGCGCGGTGATTGCCATGGCGGCGTAGTCGAACCGCGCGCCTTCGATGACATGCTCCAGCCGGGGTACGCCCCGGCCGTCGAAACCCGACATGAAGCGGTAGCAGACATTGCTGCCCCAATGGATGCCGATGCTCATCCACAGCGTGCCGGTCTTGAGCACGGTCCAGGCAAGCGAGAGGCCGAGGATGGCCGAGAACAGCAGGTTGCCCGGGTCGATGCCCTCGTTCCAGCTGTCGTCCAGCGCATAGACCAGCACGGTGAGCGGTACGTACCAGCGCATGAACCCGAAACGACGGCAGAAGGCCAGGCCGTAACCGCGGATCATCAGGTCGTTGATCGCCGAAGCGAAGAACATGGCGAACAGGGCCTGGCCCAACAGCGGCAGCGCGAAGCCGATATCGCGCCAGCCCACCACCTCGAATTTGCCCATGGCGAGGAGGACCAGGTTCTTCAGCGCCCAGATGCCGAAGCCGATGGCGAAACCGGTCCACAGCCAGCGCGACCAACCGCCCGGCCGGCCCAGGCCCAGCGGCTCGGCACGGGTGATTCCCAGCCCATGGCGGCACACGACGAAGACGAGCACGAAGAAGCCCGCGACGTACGCCAGCCACACCGGCACCGCCACGCCGACCAGCCGGGGCACCAGGTTGACGTACAGGTCCAGCGCAACGAAACCCAGCAACCAGGCAAGGATGGCGAGGGGTTGTCTCATCGGGGTATCCGCAGCGGCATGCCGCTCACTCGCGGCGGCGCATGGTAATACGCCGACGGGCGCAAGCGACGCCCGCATCACGAGTGCGGATACAGGCTCGGGCCTTCACTCATCCGCTGATCTGCAGGTTCCTCATGACCCAGGCTCCCGCCATCCACGACTACGACGCACGGCCGCTCAGCGAACGCGTGGTGCTGGTCACCGGCGGCGCCCAAGGCATCGGGCGCGGCATCGCCCAGGCGGTGCTGGGTGCGGGCGGCCGGGTGATGATCGGTGACCTGGACAAGGAGGCCGGCCTCGCCTGCCTGGCCGAATGGGACGTCGGCGCGCGCGCTGCCTTCACGTTGCTGGACGTGGCGCGCGAGGCCAGCGTTCAGCGCTGGGTGCAGGCGGCGCTCTCGCGGTTCGGACGCATCGACGGCCTGGTCAACAATGCCGGCATCGCCGATCCGCATCGCGCGCCGCTCGCATCGCTGTCGCTGGCGGACTGGAACCGCTACCTCGCCACCAACCTCACCGGCACCTTCCTCTGCAGCAAGCACGCCCTGCCCGCGCTGGCCGAAGCCACCGGCGCGATCGTCAACATCGCCTCGACCCGCGCGCTGCAATCCGAACCGGACACCGAGGCCTACGCCGCGAGCAAGGGCGGCATGCTGGCCTTCACCCATGCGTTGGCGGTCAGCGCCGGGCCATCGGTACGGGTGAACGCGATCCTGCCGGGGTGGATCGCCACGGACGCGTGGCAGAAGCCCGCCGAGCGCCACGCGCCGAGGCTCAGCCGCAAGGACCATACGCAGCACCCTGCCGGCCGCGTGGGCACGCCGAGGGATATCGGCGCGCTGGCGGTCTACCTGTTGTCCGCGCAATCGGCGTTTGTCACCGGCCAGCACTTCGTGATCGACGGTGGCATGACGATCAAGATGCAGTACGCCTGACGTGCGCGACGGGCGCCGCACTTGGCGGCGTCCCTCGCGAGCAGCCCTCGTGGTCCGGATTGCGCGCCGGGTCACCGGCGCGCCACGCGGTCACATCGAGGGGTCGGCTTCGACACGGAACCCGTCGACCTTCATCACCACGCCTTTCGTCGGGTGCCGGCTGCCATCGACACGCACGAAGGACACGCTGAGCTTGTCCAGGTTGTCCGGCCAGATCCTCTGCAGCACCTCGGTCGCCGGGAAGACCAGCCGCACGCCGTGGCCGTGCGATGTCGCCGTGCCAGCCATGTCCGACATGCCATGCATGCCCTTCATGCTCGCCTTCATCTGCGCCACGCTGATCTCGAAAGCGCCCACCGAACCCAGCAGATAGGCGCCGGCGGCCTGGCCGGTACCAGGCTGCGCGGGCAGGTTGAGATAGACGTTGTAGAAGTAACCGCCCTTGTGGCCAAGGCCGGTCAGGTGCACACCATCGAGGACCACGCGCACCGGGCCGTTCTCCGTGGAACCGGCGGTCGGCCGCAGCATGAGCGAACGCACGCGGGCGGCATCGGTCGCACCGAGCGCCACGTCGACATTCAGGGACTGCTCGTCGAGCGACAGCGCGCGCGACTTGCCGAACGGCACGCTCACGCGGGTGGCAGGACGCAGCGGCGCGCCACTGGTGGCCATCGCACTGGCGGCCATCACGGAGCTGCTGGACTGGCTGGGCATGGTTTCGTTGTCATATTGGTAACCGAGGTAGCTGGTGGTATCCGCGGTCCACACCCGCGGCATGCCGTCCACGGCCGGCCCGTAATAGAGGTCGCCCGACCAGTAGGTATTGGTCGTCAGGGGCTCCTTGCGCCCGCCGCCGGCCTTGAGCCAGGCGACCCAGAGGCGATCGATGTTCGCGTGGTGGACCCAGAACACCGGATCCCTGGGCGAGATCCTGATCGAGGCCATCGAGCCGCCGATCAGGTTGTGGACCAGGTTGTGCGGGCGCGACTCCACGATGGTCTCGAACGCGTGCGACTTGCCCCGCTGGAAGCGGATGACGGTATCGGCGAAGGCGTCGTAACTGAGCGCACCGGTGACGTCGGTGCCGGTGCGGTCGCTGCGGTACAGCGGCGAGGAAGGATCCAGGAACTCCGGCGGGATGCTCGGCGAGTCGTAGTAGTTCCAGTACGGCAGCACTAAGCTGGAATCTCCGGAAATCTCCTTCAGCTTCGCTTCGAAGCGATGGAGGAAACCGCGATGCCACGCCAGGAAGTACGACACGCCGTGAGGGCAATTGGCACGATGCGTCTCGACCCAATACGCCCAGCTGTTCGGGTTGGTGCTGTCCTTGACGGCCTTCATCGCGGCGACCGCGTTGTAGAAGGACTGCAGCTGGGGAGTGAGGCAGAACACCGGCCAGCTGGGCCGCACGCTCAGGGTGGTGGACATGGCCACGCGTGGCAACAGCGGGACCAGTGCCAGCGAAAGCGAAGACTGAAGAAAACGCCTTCTGGAAATCATGATCTTCTCCGTGGAGACCTAAGGACCTCGCGCCCGGCCGGCGCAACATCCAGGTCGGCCGAACGGTCGTGGGACGAGGCCCATGACACGCAATCAACGTCTGTGCTTCGGGCGTGAGGCACGCAAAAACGGCAGCCGGGCATCTGCGCCGCACACTGCCGTTTCCTCATCGCCCGGGCTCCTGCCTTTGGGGGCCCGCGCAGTGAATAGCTGGACGCGTCAATGGGCAGTCAACGGGACTGCCGAACCCGCCCGGCGCGGGATCAGCACGGCATGCGGGCACGGCCGGAATGCCGCGATCCGAGCGCGGCCGGAGCGGTGCTTGCCCAAGAAACCTCGCCTGCGGCTACCATGCACAGTTCGTCTACACCGGCACGCCACGTACGGTTCCCCGGGCAGGCACATAGTGGAGCGGATAGTGATCGAAAAATTCTCGACCGGCATCGAGGGGCTGGACCAGCTGACCGATGGCGGTTTTCTCCGCGGCTCGGCCTACATCGTCCAGGGGCCGCCCGGAGCGGGCAAAACGATCCTGGCCAACCAGTTCTGCTACGCCCACGTGCGCGCAGGCGGACGTGCGCTCTATATGACGCTGCTGGCCGAATCGAGCTCGCGGATGCTCGCCTACGTCAGCCAGATGGACTTTTTCGAGGGCAGCGCGCTGCCCGACGCGATGCAGTACATCAGCGGATATGGCGTGCTCGAGCGCGAAGGCCTGCCCGGACTGCTCAAGCTGGTCCAGCACGAGCTCAAGCGACACCGCGCCACCGCGATGGTGCTCGATGGCACGTTCGTGGCGCAGTCGGTCGCCTCGGAACAGGAGTTCCGCGCGTTCATCCATGCATTGCAGGGCGTGGCGGGAATGGCCGACGCCGTGCTGGTCATGCTCACCCACCAGAACCGCGATTCCAGCTGTCCCGAACACACCATGGTGGACGGCTGGATCGAGCTGAGCGACGAGACGCAAGGTTTTCGCGCCTACCGCACGATCCAGGTCAGGAAACACCGCGGCGCGGCAATTCTCCCGGGCAAGCACCGCGTGCGCATCACAGGGGAAGGCGTGGCGGTGTTCCCGCGCGTCGAAAGCGCATTGGAAGCGGCGCCCGCCGCCCGTGCCGAGGCCCATCGCGTGACCTCCGGGCACGAAGGGCTGGACACGCTCCTGCAAGGTGGCCTGCCGGCCGGTTCGGCCACGTTGCTGGTGGGACCCACGGGTGCGGGCAAGACCACGCTCGGCTTGCACTACCTCTCGTTGTCCAGTGCGCAGGAGCCGGGGTTGATGTTCGGCTTTTACGAAACGCCCGCGCACCTGCTCCAGAAGGCGCGCAGCATCGGCCTCGACCTGGACACGCCGCTCGGCGACGGAACGCTGGAAATTTCATGGCTGCCGCCGGCGGAGAACATCGTCGACGAACTGGTGCGCGACATCGTCAGCCGCGCCCGCGCGCGCAAGGCCAAGCGCGTCTTCGTCGACGGCCTGGTGGCGATCCGCGACAGCCTGGTGATTCCCGAGCGCATGCCCTACGTGATCAACGCGCTGAGCATGCAATTGGGCGCGATCGGCGCGAGCGTCGTCTACACCTCGGAGATCCCGGAGCTGCAACTGGACCAGGCGATGATGCCCAGCGACGAGTTGTCGGCGATGGTCGACAACGTGCTCCTGCTCAACACCGGGCGGCGCGGGCATGCGTTCCGGCGCTACCTCTCGGTGATCAAGCTGCGCGACAGCGATTTCGACCCGCGCACGCACGAGTTCCACGTCAATGCCCGCGGCATCGCCTTCGGACCGGACCCCAGGGTTGCCGAGTCCCGGGAAGCAGGCTGACATGCTGCGCGTACTTCTGGTCGAGGACGAACCCGACGTCTCCCTGGTAGCCGCCACCGTGCTGGAGGAGGCGGGCTACCACGTGACCGTCGCCTCCGACGGATGCGAGGGCCTGGAGATCGCGCTGCAGGAACTGCCCGAGCTCGTCGTCACCGACTTCATGATGCCGTGCCTGAGCGGTTTGGAGATGATCGAGCGCCTGCGCGGGGCCGGCTACGAGCATCCGATCATCCTCACCACGGCCATCCCTGAAGAGCATCTTCCCCGCCAACCGGGCTACGACGCCTACCTGGCCAAGCCCTATGGCACGCGCGCGCTGCTGACGCTGGTCGAAGCCTTCCGCGTGCAGCTGGGCCGCTAGCGGTCCGCTAGTCGCAATTGACCATCCAGGCGATGCCGTAGCGATCGGTGAGCATGCCGAAGCGGGCCGCGAAGAAGGTCGGCCCGATCGGCATCTCGATGCGCCCGCCTTCGGCCAGATCGGCGAACACGCGCTCGGCCTCTTCCACCGTCGGCGCAGCGAAAGCGAGCGAGAACCCGCGCGGCGCTTCGCTGGGCATGTCCGGCATGCCGTCGGAGGCCAGCATCAGCGGTTGGCCTTCGCTGCCAAGGCTGGCGTGCATGATCTTCTGGTCCCAGCCCGCGGGTGCGTTGGCCGCCATCGGCGAACCGGCGAAGCGGTGCAACTCGAGAAACCCGACGCCGCCGCCGAGGCAGGCGGCGTAGAAGGACAGCGCTTCCTCGCAACTGCCGTTGAAGTAAATGTAGGGGAGCAATGCCATGTTCCTGGCCTCGGGCGGAAAGGCAGAGCGTAAGCCGGGCGCGCGCCGTCGAGCCAGTGCATCGATCTCAGCAGCGCGCCCTGTGCGCGACTCTTTCGCGGGCCGGGCATGGCGGTCGCGCACGAATGCGCTCCTGCAAGGGTCGACGGGACAATGGGCGATCCAGTGCATCCAGATTGAGGAGCGCATCGGTTCACGGCCGCTGAGCCCGGACCTGCATGGCGCTCGCGCACAGGCGCGCTCCTACGAGGTGGCGAGGGCAAGGGGCGACAAGGATTGGGTGTGTATGCCGTGCACGGCACGTCCGGACGGGTCGGCGCTGCCGGCGAAGGCCGGGTCCCACGCCAGCGCCGCCGGCGAGGAACAGGCGATCGACTTGCCGCCGGGAACGGTTGCCGCGCAGGCCTCGCCCGGGAAGAACTTCTCGAACAAGGCGCGGTAGAGATAGGCTTCCTTGGTTGCCGGCGTGTTGTGCGGCCAGCGTGCGGCCGCGGCGGTCATTTCGCGGTCGCTCACCGCTTGTTCGGCGTACGCCTTGAGCCCGTCGATCCAGCCATAGCCGACGCCGTCGCTGAACTGCTCCTTCTGGCGCCAGAGGATGGCGTCGGGCAGTGCACCGACGAAGGCTTCGCGCAGCACCGCCTTCTCGATGCGACCGTGTCCGGCCATCTTGTGGCGTGCATCGAAGGCCATGGCCGATTCGACGAAGGCCAGGTCCAGGAACGGCACGCGCGCCTCCACGCCCCAGGCCATCATCGCCTTGTTCGCCCGCAGGCAGTCGTAGCGGTGCAGCGCGTCGAGCTTGCGCACGGTTTCCTCGTGGAAGGCTTGCGCCGAGGGCGCCTTGTGGAAGTAGAGATAGCCGCCGAACAGTTCGTCGGAGCCCTCGCCCGAGAGCACCATCTTCACGCCCATCGCCTTGATGCGCCGGGCCAGCAGGAACATCGGCGTGGAGGCACGCACGGTAGTCACGTCGTAGCTCTCGATGTGGCGGATCGTTTCCGGCAATGCGTCCAGTCCTTCCCAGAAGGTATAGACGAAACCGTGGTGCACGGTGCCCAGCGCTTCGGCGGCCAATTGCGCGGCGGCGAGGTCCGGCGAGCCCTCCAGCCCGATCGCGAAGGAGTGCAGGCGCGGCCACCAGGCTTCGCTCTGGCCGCCGTCCTCGACGCGTTCGCGGGCGAAGCGCGCGGCGCAGGCGGCGACCAGCGAGGAATCCAGCCCGCCGGAGAGCAGCACGCCGTAAGGCACGTCGGACATGAGCTGGCGCTGCACCGCCTGTTCCAGCGCCACGCGCAGATCGCCCGGCGCCCTGCCCTGCGTCGCCGCGTACTCGCGCCAAGGGCGCTGGTAATAGCGGCGCAGCTCACCGCTGGCGCTGTCGTAGACATGTCCGGGCGGGAACATGGTCACATCGGCGCACACGCCCGCCAGCGCCTTCATCTCGGAGGCCACGCACAGCCGGCCGGCCGCATCATGGCCCCAGTAGAGCGGGCACACGCCGAGCGGATCGCGTGCGACGAGGTAGCGTTGCGCGACGCCGTCCCACAGCGCGAAGGCGAAGATGCCGTTGAGGCCGGCGATCCACTCGGCCGGGTCCGCGCCATCACGGTAGAGCGCGTTGATCACCTCGCAATCCGAACCCGTGGTGAAGTCATAGCCACTGCCCAGGCGCAACTCGCCGTGGTTGTAGATCTCGCCGTTGACCGCCAGCGCCAGCGCGCCATCGCGCGAACGCAGCGGTTGCGCGCCGCTGGCCGGATCGACGATCGCCAGGCGCTCGTGCACCAGGATCGCCCCGGCATCGATGAACACGCCGGACCAGTCCGGCCCGCGGTGGCGCTGGCGCTGCGAAAGCTCCAGCGCCTGCCGGCGCAGCGCGGCCAGGTCGTCACCCGGTGCAAGATCGAACATCCCGAAGATGGCGCACATGATTTGTCTCCCTCGCGTTTTCCATGACCCGAAAACGACGAAGGCCCGCACGGGGCGGGCCTTCGTCGCGTAGTTGTTGCTCGAACTTGCGGCTACGCGCCGGCCCCCTTGTGCAGGCGACGATTATTGTTCGAGCGGTTGTCCAGGGCCGGCCGCACGCGTGCCGCGCAGGGCGCGGTGGCGAAGACGGAATGCGTGGTCGGCATGGACATGGCGCGAGTGGAGCAGGATTTCACAAGGCGCGCAAGCGGGTGTCTGCCGTTCAGGCGTGGTGTTCGCGGAACGATTCGCTGATCCAGGCCTTGGCTTCCATCAACTGGTCGTTGCGGTACAGGCGGAACTCGCCCGGCACGGTGAAACCCATGGTGCGTGCCACCAGCCGCAGCCAGTTGACGTCGGTGACCAGCGCGATGCGCTCCCAGCCGCTCCAGTGGCGAAAGCCCAGTTTGGTGTCGTCCCACATGGCGCCGGGCTCGAAGCCGGTGAAGTCGGGACCGACGTGGTAGAGCAGGCGCAATTTGCGGTTGAGCGCGAAGGCGGCCTCCACGTCCGGCACGAACACGTTCTCGTAGTCGGCCGCGGTCACCTTGCCGCGCGCGGTGAAGCCCAGCGCGCCGGCGGGGAGGTCGGTCATCTGCTCGATCATGGGGTGTCTCCGCGTGGTCGGAACTCCATCCAAGCGCGGCGGGCGCGGCTATGCAAGCGTGGGTGCGTGAAAGCCCGGTTCGGCGGCAACGCTGCAATGGCCCGCTTGCGGGCGATGTTCCTGGCGGAGATAAAAAACCGTCGCCGCAACCGGGCCTCTGCGAAAAGCCGGCTGCGTCAGGCGGGTTCGACGTGGCGCACCAGCAGACGCGCGCTTTCCCTGCCCTGCCATTCGTTGATCGTCAGCTCGTATACCGCGCGCAGCCGCGGCGGTGGCGCGGCTGCGCGCACGTTGAACATCACCGCCTCGTGTACGGCGCCATCGCGCGGATCGCGCAGGCTCAGCCGCCAGTGCCGCTCGCCCATCAGGCGCCACTGCGCGCACTCGAACAGGTTGTCGAACAGCGGTTCGGGGAAGCCCTGCCCCCACGGCCCGCCGTCACGCAGCTGGCGCGCAAGGTCGAGGGTGAAGGTACCGGGCGGCAGTTCGCCGTCGGTGTAGAGCACCGCCTGCAGGCGTTCCTCGTCCAGCCATTCGCGCGCGATCGCGTCGAAGGCGTCGGCGAAGCGGGGGTAGTCGGCGGTCTTCAGGCTCAGCCCGGCCGCCATGGCGTGGCCACCGAAGCGCTCGATCAGGCCGGGCAGGCGTGCGTCGATCGCCGCCAGCGCGTCGCGCACGTGGAAGCCGGCGATGGAGCGCGCGGAACCCCGCAGTTCCTCGGGCCGGTCCTCGTCAGCCGGCGCAAAGGCGATCACCGGGCGGTGCAACCGTTCCTTGAGCTTGGACGCCACCAGTCCGACCACGCCCGCGTGCCATGTGGGTTCGTACAGGCTCACGCCGGTGCGCTCGCCCAGGCCTTCCAGTCCGAGCGCGCCGATCATCGCCTCGGCCTCGGCGACCATCGCCTCCTGAAGCTCGCGGCGTTCCTGGTTGATCGCGCTGAGCCGCTCGGCCAGCGCGCGCGCCTGTACCGGGTCGTCGGTGAGCAGGCATTCGACGCCCAGGCGCATGTCTTCCAACCGGCCCGCGGCGTTGAGGCGCGGGCCGACGGCATAACCAAGATCGCTGGCGCAGACGCCGGACAGGCTGCGCTTGCCAGCCTCCACCAGCGCGGTGATGCCCGGGCAGGCGCGACCGCTGCGGATGCGGCCGATACCCGCCTCGACCAGCACGCGGTTGTTGAAATCCAGCGGTACCAGGTCGGCTACCGTGCCGAGCGCGACCAGGTCGAGCAGGTTGCCCAGGTCCGGCTCCTCGCGCCCGGCGAAAGCCCCGCGCCCGCGCAACTCCGCACGCACGGCCAGCAGCAGGTAGAACATCACGCCGACGCCCGCCAGCGCGCGACTGGCGAAAGCCTGGTTCATCCGCGCATCGCCGGTGCATGACTCGCAGGCGGGCTCGCCATGCCCGCATGCACGCACCTCGAGCACGTTGGGATTGACCAGCGCGTCGGCGGCCGGCAACTGATCGCCCGGCAAGTGGTGGTCGGTGACGATCACGCGGATGCCGCGCGCCTTCGCCGCGGCCACGCCGGCGATGCTGGCCACGCCGTTGTCGACGGTGACGATCAGCTGCGGCGCGGGTTCCAGCGAGGCGACCAGCGCGGGACTCAGACCGTAGCCGTGCGCGAAGCGGTTGGGAATCACGTAATCCACGCGCCGCGCGCCGAGCAGGCGCAGGCCGCGCACGGCCAGGGCAGTGCCGGTGGCGCCGTCGCAGTCGTAGTCGCCGGCGATGACGATCGACCAGTCGCCGGTGATCGCCTCGATCAGCAGCGCGACGGCACGATCGAGCCCACCCAGTGCCTGCGGCGCCAGCAAATGGCGCAAGCGATGCTCGGCCTGCGCCGGATGCAGGACGCCGCGCGCGGCGTAGACCTGGCGCAGCACCGGGTGCACCGCATCGCTCCAGCCCTCGGGCGCGCCCGCCACCAGCCGGCGACGCAACGTCGGTGCGCTCATGCGCGCATCCCGCGCCAGAAACGCCAGCGATGCCAGGGACGCAGATCCCGGCGCTCGCCACTGGCGAAGGTCAGGCACAGGGGCCGCTGGCGGGCGAGCGTGTCGATCATGGGCCACCATTGGTCGGCGATGATCTGGGCCGGCAGGTCCTGCAGGTCGATCAGCCAATGAGCGGCGAGTTCGCCCGCCGCCGTCGGCGCTGCGGAAGTGGCCTGGGTCTCGCGGGCCGGGGTCCGCAAGCGATGCGCAATGCCCGACCGCGCCGCCAGCGCCCGCAGCAACGGATCGTCGCTGACGACGCCGCGAAGCGAGGTCGCCACGGTCTCGGGCAACGTGCCTGCCCCCCACAGCCACAGATTGTTGACCGGGGGTTGACCGGCGGCGCGACGCTGCGCGTTCAGCGGGTGCTGATGCAGCAACACCTGGATGTCGTTCTGCAGGATTCGCCAGCGGCGCCCATCGGCACCCTGCGGCAGATGCTGCAGCAGGTTTTCGCCGAGCGCCTGCTCGGGCGCCGGGAACGTCGGCACGGCCGTGCCTGGCGGCAGGCGCAGGTGCCAGCGATCGGACGAGGTCAGTTCCAGCCGCATGCCCTGCTCTTCGAACAGCGGCGCGAGCGGCTCGGCCAGCGCGGCGGCATCGCCTGCGGTCAATTGCATCTGCCCGCAGGCGAGCAGGCGCGCACCGTTCATGTCCGGCTCGATCCAGGCCGGGTCGGCGCTCATCCACAAGGCGTCATCGGCATCGCCGGCGGCCAGCTGCCGGGTGAGCGCACCGGCGGGCAGCGGTTGCGGGACATCGAACCAGGTGGCCAACCCGGCCAGGTATCCCCTTGGGCCATCTTCGAGGCGATCGGCGCGGACCAACAGGCGGCGCAGCGGATGCGCGGGCTCGAAGCGCACGAGCGCGGGCAGCCACAGTTCCACGCTCATGCGCTGGCGGCCTCCAGTTGCTCGTACAGCTCCAGCCATTCGGCCTCGAGCGTTTCCTTCTCGCGACGCAGGTCGGCCTGGCGCTGGCCCAGCTTCATGAGCTCGGCGGTGGAACCGTTGTAGGTTGCCGGGTCGGCCAGCTTCGCCTCGAGGGCAACCAGGTCCGCATCGATCGCCGCGACGCGCGCTTCGATCTTCCTGACCCGGGCCTTCGCGGTCTTGTCCTGTTCGCGCTGTGCGGCGGCGGCGCGGCGGCGGTCGGCGGCGGATTCGGCGGATTCGGCCGGCTCGTTGGCCTTCCTTACGGCCGCACCACGCGAGCGCAGCCAGCGTGCGTAGTCGTCCAGGTCGCCGTCGAACGATTCCACCGCGCCGTCCGCGACGCGCCAGAAGCTGTCGCAGACCAGGCCGAGCAGGTGGCGATCGTGCGACACCAGCACCAGCGCGCCATCGAAGTCCGCCAGCGCATCGGCCAGCGCCTCGCGCATATCGAGGTCCAGGTGGTTGGTCGGCTCGTCGAGCAGCAGCAGGTTGGGCTTGTCCCAGGCGATGAGCGCCAGCGCCAGGCGCGCCCGCTCGCCACCGGAGAAACCATTGACCGACTCGAACGCGCGGTCGCCGGCGAAGTTCCAGCCGCCGAGGAAGTCGCGCAGCACCTGCGCGGCCACGCCCGGCGCCTTGTCCTGCAGGTGGTCGAACGGGCTGGCGCCCTCGCGCAGGCTTTCGACCGTGTGCTGGGCGAAATAGCCGATTTTCAGGTCCTTGTGGGCCTTGCGCTCACCGGCCAGCGGCGGCAGCTCGCCGACCAGCGTCTTGACCAGGGTCGACTTGCCGGCGCCGTTGGGGCCGAGCAGGCCGATGCGTTCGCCGGCTTCCAACCGAAAGCGGACATCCGTAAGGACGACTGCTGCCTTTGATCGATAACTCTCGTCCGCAAGGACGACGTCCGCTCCCTCTCCCCCCGGGGGAAAAGGTTGGGGTGAGGGGCCAAGGCTTGCCCCGAACTCCACCAAATGCCCCGAACCAACATCCCCGCGAGCCCCGCCGCTCACCCCAGCGGGGAGAGGGGGCAGAGCCGAGTAGCCCGCCGACACCTCTTCCAGCTGCAGCATCGAATCGGGCAACCGATCCGGCACCGCGAACTGGAACCGGAACGGCCGCTCGGCGCGCACCGCTTCGGTGCCAGCCAGCTTTTCCAGCCGCTTCATGCGCGACTGCGCCTGCTTGGCCTTGCTCGCCTTCGCCTTGAAGCGATCGACGAACGACTGCAGGTGCGCGCGCTCGGCCTGCTCGCGCTCGTGCGTGATCTGCTGCTGGCGCAGCTGCTCGGCGCGCAGGCGTTCAAACGCGGTGTAGTTGCCCGTGTACAGCCGCGCGCCACCGTCGTGCAGATGCAGCGTGTGCGAAGTAACCGCATCGAGGAACTCGCGATCGTGCGAGATGACCAGCAACGTACCCTGGTAGCGGCGCAGCCACTCCTCCAGCCACAGCACGGCATCCAGATCCAGATGGTTGGTCGGCTCGTCGAGCAGCAGGAGGTCGGACGGCGCCATCAGCGCACGCGCCAGGTTCAGGCGCACGCGCCAGCCGCCCGAGAACTCCTTCACCGCCCGCTCGTGGGTTTCCGGCGCGAAGCCCAGGCCATGCATCAGGCGGCCGGCGCGGGCGCGGGCGTCGTAGCCGTGCAACTCTTCGATGCGGTGGTGAGCGCGCGCCATCGCCTCGGCGTCACCGCGTGCCTGGGCATCGGCCTCCTCGCGCAGGACCGCCGCGACTTCCTCGTCGCCGCCGAGCACGTAGTCAAGCGCGGCGTCCGGCAACGCGGGCGTCTCCTGCGCCACCGACGCCAGGCGCAGCTTCGCCGGCAGGTCCAGTTCGCCCGCGTCCGCCTCCAACCGTCCCTGCAGGACGGCGAACAGGCTGGACTTGCCGCAGCCGTTGCGGCCGATCACGCCCAGGCGCCAGCCGCTCTGGATGGTGAGATCGATATCGGACAGCAGCAGGCGGCTGCCACGGCGGAGGGCGAAATGGCGGAACGCGATCATCGGTAGGAAACGTGCACGGGCGACCCGCCATGATAGCCGGCCTTGGAATGCCTAGCCCATCGCAGACGCCAGCGGTCGCCGTGGCGCCGTTGTCGCACATCTGCTACAACGGCGCCGCACAGGACCTTTGCGGAGAGGGGAATCATGGTCAAGCTCACTGGCGGTCTGGCGATGCTCGCCGCGATCGCGTTCGGCGCACCGATGGCCGCGCATGCGGGCGACAGCCTGCTGATCAATCGCGTGCAGCAGGAACAGGGGATGAACCTGCCCACCCGCGGCATGACCATGGCGCAGGTGGAAAAGCGCTACGGCGCGCCCGAGCGCAAGCTGCAGCCGCGCGGTGGCGACAGCCAGAAGCATCCGGTGATCAACCGCTGGGACTACAAGACCTTCATCGTGTACTTCGAGCACGACCACGTGATCCATTCGGTGCTCAATACGCCCGCCGGCAACAACCACAATCCCGCCGCGGCGCAGTAAGCCCCACGGCAGCACACCACAACGGACCTCCGCGATGGCGAGGGTCCGTTTTCGTTTGGGCCTCATCGCCCGGTGTCGCCCGCTCGACTACACTCCGCCGCTTTCCGACTTCAAGCGAGCGCGCGATGACCTCCTCTCCCAACCT
This sequence comes from Frateuria sp. GZRe14, assembly GCF_051900395.1. Lineage (NCBI taxonomy): Bacteria > Pseudomonadati > Pseudomonadota > Gammaproteobacteria > Lysobacterales > Rhodanobacteraceae > Frateuria > Frateuria sp. GZRe14. Next base: position 2,062,062 of record NZ_JBHZGJ010000001.1, read on the forward strand.
GCGCCTGCCGGCCGAATGGGAACCGCAGGACGCGGTGCTGATCGCCTGGCCGCACGAAGGCACCGACTGGGCCGAGCGCCTGGCCGAGGTGGAGACCACCTATACCGCGCTGGCCGCCGCAGTCACCCGTTTCCAGCCGCTGGTCGTGATCGTCGCCGACGAGGGCGTGCGCGCGACCGCCGAACGCGCGCTCCATGGCGCGGGCGTTGACCTGGAGCGCGTCCGCTTCGTCGAACTTCCCTACGACGACACCTGGTTGCGCGACTCCGGCCCGATCACGCTCGTCTCGGCCCAGGGCTTCCAGCTCACCGATTTCCGCTTCACCGGCTGGGGCGGCAAGTTCGGCGCCGACCAGGACGACGCGCTGGTCGCCGGCCTGGTCGCCGCCGGCGTGTTCGGCCCCGCCGCGCACGAGCGCGTGGATTGGGCATTGGAAGGTGGCGGCATCGAGAGCGATGGCGGCAGCACCGTGCTGACCACCTGGCGCTGCCTGCACCAGCGCCATCCCGAGCAATCGCGCGAGGCGATGGACGCTATCCTGCGCGAAAGCCTGCATGCCCCGCGCGTGCTGTGGCTGGATCACGGCTACCTCGAGGGCGACGACACCGACGCCCACATCGACACCCTCGCCCGCTTCGCGCCGGGCGAGCGCATCGTGTTCCAGGCTTGCGACGATCCGGCGGACCCGCATCATCAGGAACTGGGCCGGATGGCCGCCGAGCTCGCCTCGCTGCGCACGCCCGAAGGCAAGCCCTACCGTCTCTCGCCGCTGCCCTGGGCGCAGCCCATCCTGGACGAAGGGCGCCGACTGGCCGCTTCCTACGCCAACTACCTCGTCATCAACGGCGCCGTGCTGGTGCCCGCTTATGGCGACGCCGCGGACGACGAGGCGGCACGCATCATCGGCGCCGCCTACCCCGGGCGCGAGGTCGTTCAGGTGCCGTGCCGCCCGCTGATCTGGCAGAACGGCAGCCTTCACTGCATCACCATGCAGCTGCCGGCCGGCTTGCTGGGCTGAACACACGCCGCCGGCAACACTTTGGCGACAACCGCGCCACCCTGCTCCGCTAAACTGCCTGTCTCGACTCAGTGCAAGAGACAGGCATGACCGGCAAGACACTCAAGGTGGCGCTGCTGCAGGAAACCAACCGCGGCAACCGCGACGCGAATCTCGACGCGATCGAGGCCGGCCTGCGCGAAGCCGCGGCGGCCGGCGCGCGGCTCGTGCTGCTGCAGGAGCTGCACAACGGCCCGTACTTCTGCCAGCGCGAGTGCGTGGGCGAGTTCGAACTGGCTGAAACCATTCCCGGCCCCGGCACCGAGCGCATCGGCAAGTTGGCGGAGGAACTCAAGCTCGTCGTGGTGGCTTCGATTTTCGAGAAGCGCGCCACGGGCCTGTATCACAACACCGCCGTGGTCTTCGATCGCTCCGCGACCATCGCGGGCAAGTACCGCAAGATGCACATTCCCGATGATCCGGCGTTCTACGAGAAGTTCTACTTCACGCCGGGCGACATGGGCTTCGAGCCCATCGATACGTCGGTCGGTCGACTGGGCGTGCTGGTGTGCTGGGACCAGTGGTATCCGGAGGCCGCGCGGCTGATGGCGCTGGCCGGCGCGCAGATGCTGCTCTATCCAACGGCGATCGGCTGGGATCCGAACGACGAACTGGCGGAGAAGGATCGCCAGCGCGAGGCCTGGGTCACCGTGCAGCGCGGCCATGCCGTCGCCAACGGGTTGCCGTTGCTGGCCTGCAACCGCACCGGTTACGAAGCCGACCCCTCGGGCGTGGGCGCGGGCATCCAGTTCTGGGGCACCAGCTTCGTGGCCGGACCACAGGGCGAGTTTCTGGCCAAGGCGAACACCGACGGGCGCGAGCTGCTGGTGGTCGACGTCGACCTGGAGCGCAGCGAGCACGTGCGGCGGATCTGGCCGTTCCTGCGCGATCGGCGCATCGATGCGTACGGCGATCTCCTCAAACGCTATCGGGATTGAAAACGGTGGGCTGAAGCCCATCCAACGAATCACCCTGTAGGGTGGGCTTCCGCCCACCACCCGCATCCCGGACCACGCATGACCCTCCCCGATTCCGACGTCGCCCAGCCCAACGCCCTGCTCGACCAGCCACTGGAGCGCGTGACCCGCGACGGCGTGGAATACGTCGTGCTGGGCACGGCGCACGTGTCCCGCGCCAGCGTGGCGGCGGTCGAGTCGCTGGTGGCCAACGAATCATTCGACGCGATCGCGGTCGAGCTCTGCCCGAGCCGCGCCGAGGGCATGCGCAATCCGGACGCGTTCAAGCAGATGGACCTGTTCCACGTAATCCGCCAGGGCAAGGTCGGCATGGTGGCGGCAAGCCTGGTGCTGTCCTCCTTCCAGCAACGGCTGGCCGCGCAGTACGGCATCCAGCCCGGCGCCGAGATGAAGGCGGCGATGGACGGCGCCGAGCGCGCCAACCTGCCAGTCTGGCTGATCGATCGCGAGGTCGGCACCACGCTCAAGCGCGCCTGGCGCAGCGTCGGCACGTGGGCGCGCTTCGGCCTGCTCGGCGGGCTGGTCGCCAGCGTGTTCGAGCGCGAGCAGGTCGACGAAAAAGAGATCGAAAAGCTCAAGGAGGGGGACCTTCTGGAGAGCGCGTTCGGCGAGTTTGCGCAGAATTCGGCGCCGCTCTACAACAGCCTGATCGGCGAGCGCGACGAATACATGGCCTTACGCCTGCGCGAGCAGGCGCAAGGCGCGCCGGCCGTGCGCCGCGTGCTGGTAGTGATCGGCGCCGGCCATCTCAAGGGCCTGAGCGGATACCTGCGCGAGCAGCAGGAACCCCCAGCCAAGCGCATCGCCGAACTGGCGAAACTGCCACCCAAGGCGCGCTGGCCCAAGTGGCTCGCGCTGGGCTTGGTGTTGCTGGTGTTCGCGGCCATCGCCTACGCGTTCCATCGCAACCCATCGCTCGGGGCGCTGGCGCTGCGCAACTGGGTGCTGTTCACCGGCGGCTGCGCCGCACTGGGCGCACTGGCGGCGGGCGGGCATCCGCTGAGCATCCTGGCGGCCTTCATCGCCGCGCCGATCAAGCCGTTCCGGCCCGGCATTCCGGCTGGCGGCATCAGCGCGATGGCCGAAGCCTGGATTCGCCGTCCTCGCGTGGCCGACTTCGAGACGTTGCGCGACGACATCGCCGACTGGAAGGGCTGGTGGAAGAACCGCGTGGCGCGCACGCTGCTCAACTTCATCCTGGTAAGCGCAGGCACGGTGATCGGCGAGTACGCCGCCGGCATCCAGATCGTCAAGAGCCTGTTCTGAAAGTGCGCCCGCGGCCGCCTGATTTCGATCAGGGCGATGCGTCAAGTTGTCCGTCGCCTGACGCAGACACTATACTTCCGCGACTTTGTACCCCAAGCGTGGGAATGACTCGATGATTCGACTGCAACTGCTCGGCCTGACCGTGGCCGCAGCCCTCCTCGCCGCCGGCAACGCACATGCCGCTGGCGACAAGGCCAACGGCCGCAAGCTGGTCTATACCTGCAACGGTTGCCACGGTGTCGATGGCTACACCAACGCCTACCCGGACTACCCCGTGCCGAAGATCGCCGGGCAGAACGAGCAGTACATCATCAACGCGCTGCATGGCTACAAGACCGGCGACCGCACGCATCCGACCATGATGGCGCAGGCACAGAGTCTGTCCGACCAGGACATCGACGACATCGCCGCCTATCTTTCCAGCCTCGCCAAGTAAGTCTCGAAGGAATCCCGCATGAAGCGTGCGCTCACCCTGCTCATCTTCGGCGCCGTGCTGGCGTTGTCCTCCACCGCGCTGCTGGCCGAAGGCACGGCAGCCGACGGCAAGACCAAGGCCGCGGCCTGTTTCGCCTGCCACGGTGCGGACGGCAACGCAGTCGATCCGCAGTACCCGCGCCTGGCCGGCCAGTACAATATGTACCTGCAGCAGGCGCTGCACGAATACAAGGACGGCCGCCGCAACAACCCGATCATGAAGGGCTTCGTCGCCACCCTGTCCGACCAGGACATCGAGGACGTCGCCGCCTACTTCTCGAGCCTGCCGACCAAGCTGCACACGCTGGACGGACACATCCAGGGCGACAAGTAACCCGCCCTTATTCGATACAGCAAAAGGCCCGCCTCGGCGGGCCTTTTTCGTTTGCCCCTCTCATCTCCGGGAGAGGGTTGGGTGAGGGGACAAGACTGGCGGCGAGCACTCTCAGGGGCACGCCTTGATGCTGCAGAGTCGCGAGCCCCGCCCCTCACCCCGAAGGGAGAGGGAGCGAGGCAAAGGCTTCACCCCATCGCCGAGCTGCCAGCCTTTTCCTTGTAGTACGGATTGCGCCCGCCAGTGTGGTCGGTCGCATCGCGCACCGCGGTGATCTCCGGCACCCGCTCGCGCAGCGTCTTCTCCACGCCGTTCTTGAGCGTCACGTCCACCATGCTGCAGCCGTGGCAGCCGCCACCGAACTGGAGCAGCACGGCGCCATCCGAGGTCACTTCGAGCAGGCTCACACGCCCGCCATGCGAGGCGATCCGCGGATTGATCTCGGCCTCCAGCACGTAGCGCACCCGCTCGATCAGGCCCGCGTCGGCGCCGGGAACCTCGCCCTTGATCCTGGGCGCGCGGATGTTGAGCTGGCCGCCAGTGGGATTGGGTTCGTAATCGATGCTCGCGCCATCCAGCCAGCGCGCGCTGTCGCCTTCCAGGTAGAAATTGAATCCCTCGCACTCGACCAGCCACTCGTTGCCGGCCAGGTCGCGCGGCTCGCAGAACTCCAGCTCGCAGTTGGCCGCCGGCGTGCCCGGCTCGGTCACGCGCAGCAGGATGCCCAGCTCATCGCCCTGCTGTGCGAGCAGGCGGCGGAAATGCTGTTGTGCGCGGTCGGAAATATCGATCATCTGGGCGAACTCTCCAGCGCCGGCGGGGACGTCCGGCGAAACAGCACCATTTTAGTCCTGTTTCGCGCAAAAGTCCGGCCATCCCCTCTTCGCAGGGACTCACTTGTGGGCGATGCGTTGGCGTTCGGAGCCAAACAGCATGACCCACCAGTGGCCCCGTACCGGTCAGTTTTGACTTTTTCCGGTGCAACTCGGACGCTTCGCCTTTTCCATGGCCGGAGTCCGCAATGAACCGCACCGATCTTTCCAACCAGCACTGCCAACCGCGCAAGGGCAAGGAACACGCGATCGCACCACACCAGGTGCAGGAACTGCTGGCGCAACTACCCGGTTGGGAGCTGGCCAACGACGGCAAGGCCATCGTCAAGGACTTCCGCTTCGAGGACTTCCACCGCACCCTGGGTTTCATCAACGCGGTCGGCTTCATGGCCAATCGCGAGGACCACCACCCCGATCTCGAGGCCGGTTACGGGCATTGCCAAGTGCTGTGGTCGACCCACGACGTGGGCGGTCTTTCACTCAACGATTTTGTTTGCGCGGCCCGGGTCGAGGCGCTGCTGGCCTGAGCCAGCGGTTGCTTTTCCCTTTGTCACCAAGGACATCGAGGAAATTCTTCAAGTCGTCCGGCAAGGGGGCGGAGAAGCCATACGCCCGGCCTTCCAACTCGAAACCCATGTGCGCGGCATGCAGGAACAGCCGCTGCAACCCCTTTTCGCGGAAGCGCTTGTTGGCCTCGCGATCACCGTACTTGGTGTCACCGGCCAGGGGATGGCCGATGTGGGCCGCGTGCACGCGGATCTGGTGGGTTCGCCCGGTGCCCAAGGTCGCCTGCATCAGGCGGGCGCCGGTGAGCTGCTCCATCTCGCGGAAAAAAGTCAATGACGGCTTGCCGTTATCGGACACTCTTACCATTCGTTCTCCGCCCTGGAGCACCGATTTCAGCAGGGGCGCGTTGACGTCGAAGCGCGCCTTGGGCGGATGGCCGACCATCAGGCAGAGGTATTGCTTGGTGACCTCGCCGGCGCGGATCGCCGCCTGGAGCCCGGTAAGTCCGGCGCGGGTCTTGGCAAACACCAGCACGCCGCTGGTATCCCGGTCGAGCCGATGAACCAGTTCCAGGTGCTGGTCCGGACGGGCGGCGCGCAGCAGTTCGATGGCGCCGTGGCTCACGCCGGAGCCGCCATGGCTGGCAATCCCGGAGGGCTTGTCGATCGCCAGGAAGTGCTTGTCCTCGAAGATGACCGCTTCGGCGACCGCGGCCACCATCTCGGCGGACGGCCCTCGATCGGGCGCCTTCTCGGCCGTGCGCACCGGCGGGATGCGCAGCGTATCGCCAGCGCTGAGACGGGTGTCCGGCTTGGCCCGCTTGCCGTTCACTCGCACCTGCCCGGTCCTCAGCAGGCGGTAGATCATGCTCTTGGGGACGCCCTTGAGCAGGGTCACCAAGGCATTGTCGATCCGCTGGCCGTCGCGCTCGGGGCCGATATCGACTTGACGCACACCTTTAGGTGCGTCATGGGAAGTTACCGTCTGCATTGAAAAAAACCTGGGGTAATAGGATACTCGGCGGGCGCTTTATGTCCCTCTATCGAGCTCGATTTGGTGGGGGACGCCCGTCCGCGACGTCGGCGAGGATTGCGCCGGTGGCCACCCCGGCAGCCGGCCGTAAACTCCCTTTCATCGTAACGGTTCGGGGTGTCGTTGTCCGCCGCCAGGGGGTGGCGAGACGGCAGGAGCGCGTGCCACGAATCACCCCGGTGTCGGACGATGCCGGTTTTATTTGCCGCCCACCCGCAGCGGCGCGATCCCGGCAGGCAGCCCCTCTAGGCGCCACCGTGGCACGCGACGCGCGGCCAGGCCGAAGGAAGATAACTACAATGAAACGCATGTTGATCAACGCAACTCAGCGTGAAGAGTTGCGCGTGGCCATTGTCGATGGCCAGACCCTGTACGACCTCGATATCGAGATCCCCTCCCGCGAGCAGAAAAAGGCCAACATCTACAAAGGCCGCATCACCCGCGTCGAGCAATCGCTCGAAGCCTGCTTCATCGACTATGGCGCCGAGCGCCACGGCTTCCTTCCGTTGAAGGAAATCGCCGACCAGTACTTCACCCCGGGCCTGAACCCGAACAAGTCCAGCATTCGCGAGCTGCTCAAGGAAGGCCAGGAACTGGTCGTCCAGGTCGAGAAGGAAGAGCGCGGCAACAAGGGCGCGGCGCTGACCACGTTCATCTCGCTGGCCGGCCGCTACATGGTGCTGATGCCGAACAACCCCAAGGCCGGCGGCGTCTCGCGCCGGATCGAGGGCGAGGACCGCCAGGCCCTTAAGGAAGCGCTCGACCATCTCACCGTTCCCGAAGACGTCGGCCTGATCGTGCGCACCGCCGGCATGGGCCGCGACGCCGAAGAGCTGCAGTGGGACCTGGACTACCTGCTCACCCTGTGGCGCTCGATCTCCGAGGCCGCGGCCAAGCAGAAGGCCCCGTTCCTGATCTACCAGGAATCGAAGCTCTTCATCCGCGCCCTGCGCGATTACCTGCGCAACGACATCGGCGAGATCCTCATCGACGAGGAATCGCTATACAACGACGCGCGCGAGTTCATGCAGCAGGTGATGCCCAACGCGCTGCGCAAGCTCAAGCTGTACAAGGACGATACCCCGCTCTTCTCGCGCTACCAGATCGAAACGCAGATCGAGAGCGCGTTCGACCGCCAGGTCCGCCTGCCTTCGGGCGGCTCGATCGTGATCGACCAGACCGAAGCGCTGACCGCGATCGACATCAACTCCTCCAAGGCCACCAAGGGCTCGGACATCGAGGAGACCGCGTTCAACACCAACGTCGAAGCGGCGGTCGAGATCGCCCGCCAGCTGCGCATCCGCGACGCCGGCGGCCTGATCGTCATCGACTTCATCGACATGGACAGTCCGCGCCACCAGCGCGAGGTCGAGGAAAAGCTCAAGGACGCGCTCAAGCTCGATCGCGCACGTGTCCAGATTGGCCGCATCAGCCGCTTCGGCCTGCTGGAAATGTCGCGCCAGCGCCTGCGCCCGAGCCTGGGCGAAGCCACTCAGATCGTCTGCCCGCGCTGCGAGGGCCACGGCCACATCCGTGGTATCGAATCGCTGGCGCTCTCGACCCTGCGGCTGATCGAAGAGCATGCCATGAAGGACAACACCGGCCAGGTGCTGGTGCAGGCCCCGCCCGCGGTGGCCAACTTCATGCTCAACGAGAAGCGCGCCAGCGTGGTCGAGATCGAGCTGCGCAACAAGGTGCACGTGGTCATCGTCGCCGACGACAACCTCGAAACCCCGCATATCGAGATCCAGCGCATCCGCGAAGCGGATATGGGCGAGCACAGCAAGCCCAGCTACGAGCGCCTGACCGCAGTCGAGGCCGCGCCGATCCCGAAGATGGGCCAGGCCTTGGGCAGCTCCGAGCAACCGGCCGTCAGCGGCATCGTGCCGGCCACGCCGGCGCCGGTGCGCGAGGAAACGCCGGCTCCGGCGCCCGCCCCGGCCGCACCGCGTCCGCGTCCTGCAAGCGCGCCCGCTCCGCAGGGCGGCGTGATTTCGCGCCTGCTGGGTTGGTTCCGCGGCACCGCCGAACCGGCACCTGTCGAAACCAGGGAACGTAAACGGACCGAGCAGCCGACCACCCGCCAGGGTCGTCGCGACGATCGCAACCGCCCGCAGCAGCAGGGCCAGAATGGCCAGCGCTCGGGACGTCGTGACCAGGCTCAGGCACAGTCGCAGCAGCAACCGAAGGGCGGCGCGGGGAAGAACAACAACCCGCGCCAGCGCGGCAACGAGGCGGGTTCGCGTCAACCGCAGCAGCAGCCGGCCAAGGAGCAGCAACCGCGCCAGCCCAAACCCGCCCCCGAGATGTCGGCCAGCAACGAGAACCAGGAGCCGCGCAAGCAGACGCCAGCCAGGCCGGAGCGCGCCCCGCGTCCGCCGCGGGCGGAGCAGCCGGCTGTGGCCTCCGCGCCGACACCGGCCAGCGAGCCGGTCAAGGAGATCGAGGCACCGGTCGTGACCCAGACCGATACGGGTGTTGTCGCTCCGGAAGCCAAGCCCGAGTCGGAAGGCAGCCAGCCGCGTCGCCGTCGTGGCCGTCGTGGTGGTCGTCGTCGTCGCCGTCACGAGGATGGCACGGTCGCCCAGGATGGAGCGTCGACCCAGCTCGATGAGCTGGATGATGAGGATCGCGAGGGTGGCGAGGGTGGCGAATCCGACGCACCGACCGGCCGCGCAGATCAGGCGCCGTCGAGTGCCCCGGTAGCCGCGGCCGTCACCGCCGCCGTGGCCGCTGGTCCGGGCCTCGAGTCGATCCAGGTCGAGACCGAGGCCATGCCGGCGGTCACATCGCGGGCCGAATTCCAGCCAGGCGAGTCCAGGGTGCCGGAGGCAGTCACTCCCGCGCCGACGCCCACCGCATTCAACCTGCCGCCGCTTCCGCCGATCCCGGCTGCGACCGGGGTCGATGTCGAGGAATCGGCACCTGCGCCGGCTGCTACCCCCGTGGCTGCGGTGCCAGTCCAGGCACCCGTGCCGGAGGCTCCGCTGGCCATTTCCGCGCCGGAACCGGTGCAGGAACCGCCCGCAACGCCGGTCATGGCCGCCGAACCCGCGACGGAGGCGGAAACGCCAACTCGCGAGGAAGCCGGGCAACAACCGGCTCCGTCCGAAGCTCCCGCTCCGGCGCCGATGCCGAAGCAGGGCGATCTGCTTGGTCAGGCAACCCCTCGCGCGAGCGTCGTCCCGCCCGTGGAAGCGCCGCATGAGCCGGCACCGTCGAATGACCAGCATCCCCCCAAGGATGCCGCGCAGGGCTGAGATTTCGCCGAACCGAAGCATGAAAAAGCCGGACGCAAGTCCGGCTTTTTTTTTGTCCCCGACCAGCGAACGTCGATTGCAGGAGCGCGGCTGTGCTGTGACCGGACATGATGGTCGCGCGCAGATGCTCTCCCGCAACCCGTCTGGAATAGCCGTGCCTGCCTGCAGGTGGCCGTGCGCGCAGGCCTCAGCCCACCTGGTTGGGTGCGTCCAGCAGTCCGTGCACCGTCATCAGGTGCGCCAGGCCGATCACGTGCTCCACCTGCAGCTTCTCCATCAGCCGCTGCTTGTAGGTGGAAACGGTCTTGGGGCTCAGGTTGAGCTGATCGCCGATCACCGTCAGCGGCTTGCCGCGGACCAGCATCATGGCGACCTCCAGCTCGCGGCTGGACAGCGCGTCGAACGGCGAGCCGCTGTTGCCGTCGAGCGTAGCCAGGGCCAGTTGTTGCGCGACCGCCGGCGCCAGGTAACGGCGCCCACTGGCCACCTGGCGCACCGCCACCAGCAATTCGTCGGCCGAGCAACCCTTGGTCAGGTAGCCGAGCGCGCCCGCGTCGAGCAGCCGCTTGGGAAAGCGCGCGTCGTCGACCACGGTGATGATGATGATGTGGGTGTTGAGCTTGGCGCGGATGACCCGCTCGGTCAGCTCGATGCCGCTCATGCCCGGCATGTGTACGTCGACCAGCGCCACGTCCGGCGCCAGCGTGCGGATCAACCGCAACCCCTCTTCCGCCGTCCCTGCCTCACCCTTGATGCGTACGTCCGGCTGCTGCTGCAGGATCATCCGAAAGCCGGTACGTACCAGTTCGTGATCGTCCACGAGCACGATGTTGATCACTTCAAGCCCTCCTTGGGAATAGTCAACGAAAAGTAGGCGGGCGCTCTCCGCAATGCAAGCATTCGCGCGCCGCGCAAACAAAAAACCCGCCATCCGGCGGGTCTTTCGGGAAGCGTACGAATCGTTCGCTCCGATGTTGGTGCCAAGGGGAGACTCGTAAAGCAGCACAAACCATTGTTTAGATTGGCGTCTGTTAAGCATGGAGTGCCATTTATACCCACGCATGTACCCAAAATATCGAGAGAGCGCTCGCCCATCTAGCTGTCCGCCGCTCGCGCGCGGACCGGCTTTTAGCGCATTAGGCTAGGTGACCACTTCAAGCTCCGCGCGCCGCGGGATTTGATCCTGCTGTCTGACTGTCTTCTGCAAACTGCGGAGGGCGCTGAGTGAGATCGAATGCAAGTTCGTCTTGCTGACCTTGCGCTTGGCAATCGCCCGTTGCGCTACCGCCCCAGGCCCGTTGAACACTTCGTCGAACGAACCGTCCGGCCTGATCTTGACCGCGATGTAGTGATCGGGGACGTGGTCGCATGGAAAGGTCACGCTGTCTTTCAGCGTAGCCTTGATCTGCACATTGCGCCCGGCCCAGCAAATCCCGTCATGGTGACGTTGCAAGCCCTCGTGAAGCCTCAAGGCGTAGGATTGCTCGACGAGGATTTCGCCGATGTCGCCGACCAGTCGGCCGTCGAGCGTGAACCGCTTACTTGGGTAGCTAGCACGAAGTTGCTCGACGATCGCAAGTAGTTGGACCACGGCGCCGGGAATCGTTAGAGCTGCCATGCGAAATCCCTAGGTGACGATAATTTTGAGACGGGGCATCAGTTGGTGCCGGACGGGTTTTTGATCAACGACGAGGAAGCTCTTGCTCGCGCTTCGCGGCGGCTGCTCAAACAGCCGTAGCTGGCCTCGACCGTCGAAATGCAGCGCTCTCACCAGTGCCATGGTCGCATCACAGCGCGCGCTCCGCGAACGCGACGAGCTATGGTCGAGGGCCAGGTGTCTGCTCCCGGCCAAAAGCGGACATCCGCAGCGTGTTCAGTCCCAAAACACACGTCCGCCGGCGCGGCCGTGTACAAGCAGCTGCGTTAACTCCAGGCTCGCCTACACCGGCAGCGCGGGCGCGACGAGCCCCGGGTTGCTGACCGGCCACGGCACCCCGGCCACGACCGTGCGCTCATGCGGCCGAGCCAGATGCAGCGCGGTGTACTCCACTCGCGCCCCGCCGTGACAAAGCCGCAGCAACTCGCCGATCACTAACGCGCCCGCGACCGCACCAGTGAAGGGCGTGGCAACGCTGCGCCCGGCCAGGCGCAGTGCGCCGCAGCGATCGCCGCTGTCGGCCAGCAACTGCTGGTAGGCCGCTTGGTCGAAGGGAACTGGAGTCACGTCGCTCTGCACGGTTGCCGGGTCCCTCCAGCAATCCAGCGCCGGCCGCGAGGCCGGAAACGTGTGCACGGTGATGCCGAGGTAATCCCCCGGGCCGCGTCCGAGGCCGGCTTCGATCACCCGGGAAAAGCCCACCTGCTCGACCAGCCGTCGCGCCGCCGGATTGTCCACACCCATCAGCGCCACGACCGGCTCGTCGTTGGCTATGGTGAAGTTGGCGGCGAAACGCCGTTCGATGAGCGTCGTGCGAAAGCCGCGGTGCTCGGCCCAGTCCGCCGCCATGCGCGTCTTGCGGCGTCCCATATCGACCTCGCGGCTGAGCAAAGAGGTGCTCTTATTCGCGAGCGAAACCCGATCGAAATCCTGCAGCACCAGCTCGCACGGGTCGGCGCCGTAAGGCAGCAGGCCCAAGGTCCAGAGGTAGGCCTGGCCCAAGTTTCCCAAGCCCACCAGCCATGCCGCTTGCGGCAGCACCGTGAGCGCCGGACCAGGCGCGGCCGCCGCCCACGGCACCGCGGGATCCCACAACGACCAGCCGATGCGCCGATGGCAGGCCAGCGGCTGCGTGCCCCGGAAGAACTGGAAGATCTCGCTCACTGCCATCGCGCCTGCGAGCACGGCCGCGGCCGCGCAGTTGCCCTGCTCGGCCAGTGGCTCGTCTTCCAACTGCAGCACCGCGGCTGTCCATCCATCGAAGCTGGCGCGCACGCCAAAACCGTCGGCCTGCGCCCGTCCGATCACCAGGCAAGGCAGCTGGGGATCTCGCCCGCTTGCTCGCGTGACACCGAAGGCTTCCAGGGTCGCGGCCAAGCCCGAAGGCGCCGGCGCATCCGGATGCCCCCGCCAGCGCGCGCGCAGCGGCTGCTCGGGCCCCAGGTAGCTCACGCCGCCCAGCAGGCACGGCAACGCGGTGGCGGCGGCAGTGAGCAAGGCGGCTTGCGCCATCTCATCCAAGTCGGGACCAAAGATCAGCTGCACGCGATAGCGGGCAAAAATTTCCAGCGCCTCGGCCTCGGAAGCCGCCTCGCCGGTGTCCAGAACCATCTTGAGCACGCGGCTCAGGCGCTCGCCCAGTTCTTCCATCGACTCACTCATGGTCATCCTCCAGCACCAAGAACCGGTGGCCGCACCCGCCTACCGCCTGCCATTGGTGGTCCCCTTCGTAGACGTACACGCCCACTGACCAGCGGCGGATTCGCGGTCGCGCGAAGTTGGGCAAGATGATTGCGACGTGGCCGCGCATGGCGATCAGCGGGTTCTGGCGATCGATGCAGCTTTGACGGGCGCTGCGCGGGTGCACGTGCATATCGCCCACCACCTGCACGCCGCGCTCGCGCACGATCGCCCACAGACGGCGAAACGCCGCCGCGGGCAAGTCCACGACGCCACGGGCGTGCACATCCGGGTGCAGGTCATCGAAGTACAGCACTTCGCTGACGCGACGGACGTGCTCGGTCATCTGCCCGAGCAGGAAGGCGCCCGATTCGTGGGTCTCGCCGCCAGTGCGCGCATGCAATTGCGCGACCAGACCGTCCCACAGCCGGCACGGCATCCGAAGTTCACTGGGCGCGGGCATAATCAGGCGACCCCAGCAGGTCGGACACGACCCGCACGTAACGGTGGATACCCACGGCCGGATCCCACAGCATCGACGGATGCTGCTGGCGCCAGGCCTCGTGCCCCTGGATCGCGATGCGATCGCAAGGGATGTACAGCGCGCTGGCGTTCCAGTTCGGGTTGAACGCGGCGTTGATCCGGTCGTGGCCGCGCGGCCAACGCGACGGAGGCAGGGCGGCGTTGGACTCGCCATCCCACGGCTGCGCCGTGGGTGCGTCGCGCGGGTAGTTGGTCAGCTCGAAGCGCAGCAGCAGCTGGCTGCCGTCGCCGGCACGCACCCAGATCAGTGCGTGCGGCCAGGCGATCGAGTTCAGTCCCCAACGGCCCGAAAAAGAGCCATTGAGGAAAGCCCCGGAATTGACGTCGGCCTCGAAGGCCTGTTGATCCAAGGACGTCATGTCAGCCCTCCACCCGCTTGAAGGGCACCAGGTCGAAGGCCACCGCGCACAGCGTGCCATCGGTCTGCGTGCCGATCTGGGTGTCCGAGTCGGGGCGTTCGTCGCCACCCTCGAGCTCGAGCACGTGCTCGGCCGCATCGCGCGGCGACATCCCGAAGGCACTGTGCGTCGCCCACTGATGCACGTGGCCCACTCGCGTCACCGGGGGGAAGTCGCGCGACTTCGTCACCCCGTTGAATGTGACGTTGACGCTGACGCGCTGGCAGCGTCCCTGGTGCAAGCGCAGCAGCGCCGGCCCGCCCTCGCCTTCGCCCGAAACCAGCGCCTGTACCGGCGTCTTCAGGTCGACCGGACCGTCGTGGTCCTCGGCGTGAATTAAGTCCTGCCCGATGTCGGTGCCGCCCAGCGCCTCGAGCGCCTCACCTACCGTCTGTTGGCCGTTCACGTCGCCGACCAGCACCCGCGCAGCGCCGCCGCGCTGCAATACGATCTTGATGTTTTTCACGCTACAGCACCCTCTGTGTCATTCGTCATTGGGGAATTCCAATGCCGTCACACAGCTAGTCGCGTAGCGCTAGAAAAAACCGGAAGATGATTATGAAAGTCGCGAAGAAACAGCGGCCAGGCGCGCCCGACTCAGGAAGCCACCGCGACCGCCGGAATCGCTGGGCACAAAAAGAAGAAGGGGCAACGTGGGCATTGATCGCTGATGTTTGGAGGGAAATCGCCGGCCGCGATGGCGTTGGCAATCGTGCGCACCTGGTCCACGGTGGCATCGAACTGCTTGCCGGTGATTTCCAGATCGACGGTGTCGCCGGAGGTCAGATAGTGCATCTGCAAACGGGCGCGCTTTCCGTAGAGCTGCTGGCCGGCCAGCAGCCGCAAGATGTCGGGCAGCTCCGCCTTCACTTTTTTGGGGCGGCGTCCAGTCTTGTAGCGGCGCACCATGCCGCCGTTGCCCGGTTCGGCTTGGTCGAGCTCCACGCGCACGCGCACGCCGCCCACGTCCACCTCCACCGGCTGGGAAATCGCCCCGGGCGCGCTTAGATGCTCTTGCGCCTTGGTGAGCAAGCGCACGGCGAAGTCTTTGTAGAGCGGCGAAAACGGATGATCGCCGGGCCCTTGGGTCGCCCACACTTGCTCAAGCTGAGGCCAGTACTCCTCCAGTGGCACCTCACGCGTTTGCCGCTGCTGCAACACCCACGACAAGACCGCGTAGACCGAACGGTGGAAGCGTGCGTAGCCGTCATCGTCCCCGCTGGCGTGCAGACCCAAGCTTCGTGAGTAGGCGTACTTGCGTGGACACCGCTCGTACTGGTCCAGCTCGCGTGCCTCGTGGATCGGCGGCTCCAGCTTGAGCTCTGGGCGCGCGGGCAGGTCTTCGGCGATCGGCAAGGACGCGCATTGGGGGGCGTTGGTGCGCGTCACATGCCCCGCGATGGCCGACAGGAACTTGGATTCGGAGGCATTGCGTGCGCCCAGCCGCTGGGCTCGCGACAGATGCAGATGGTCGCGTGCGCGAGAGAGCGCCACGTAGAACAAGCTCTCTTCCTCGAACCGGTCGCTAACATCCTCGGCGCGCAGCATGCCGGTCGGCGGCGGGCACGGAACGTACCGGCCTGACTGCGGAAAGTGGCTGGTGGCCAGGTACGGCACGTACACCACCGGAAATTCCAGGCCCTTGCTCGCGTGGACTGTCATCAGCCGCACCGCATCGATCGAGGCGGCGGCCACCGGCAACTCGCGAAGGGCTCGCTCCTCACCGAATTGCTCGAGCCGGCGGATCCAGCGCAACAGGTTCTTCTTGGAGTTGCCCTTGCGTGGGTCAAAATGTTCGGCGGCGAACTGCAGCAGCTGGAAGACGGCCAGACGGCGCTGCTGGGCGGAGCTACCCTCTCCTTCCAAGAGCGCATCGATTAGGGCGCGGCGCTCGAACAGCACGTGATGGAGCACTTGCGGGACGGTCGATTCGAACGACACGCCGGCCAGGTCATCGCGCAGGCGCTCCAGGGCCGCGCGCCCGGCCGGCGAGCACGCGGCGACGACCACGGGGTCTGATAAAGCCGCTAGCGGCATGCGCTGGGCCGCGTGCGCGTGCTGCAAGAAGGCGCGCACGTCCTCCAGGGGCATGCCGTAGGCGCCGGTGGCCGCCAGTCGCAGCAGGGCACCGCGGCTGGGTTCGGCGACGAACGAAATCAGCGCCAGCAAATCGCGCACTTCCGCGCGCTCGAAGATGTCCCCCAAATACATCGACGGTACGCCCAATGCCTGCAAACGCACGGCGATACGCTCGGCGTGGGTATGAGTGCGCACGATGATGGCCTGGTCGCGGTAGGCCACGCCTTGCTGGCGGTGGGCCTCAATCGTCTGCGCGATGGCACTGACTTCCGAATCTAGGTCCGGTGCGGCCAGCAGTTGGGGCCAATGGCCTTCCCCACGATCGGCATTGAGCTGCATGGCCGCGCGCCAGACCGAATCGTCCAGGCTTCGGGCAAAGGTCGTGTAGGTATCGATGATGCGTTGCCCGGAGCGGTAGTTGCACTCCAGCGGCAACACCTTGGCCCCTGGGTATTCGGTGGTGAACAGGCGCATGTTGCCCGGCGATGCGCCGCGGAACCGGTAGATCGCCTGGCGCACATCACCGACCACCCATAAGCGCTCGCCCTCGCCCGCAAGCAACTTCAGCAAGCGCGAGCTAGCGCGGTTGACGTCCTGGTATTCGTCCACGAGCACGTGGGCGAACTGGCCGCGGACCTCGGTCAGTACCTCGGGGTGCTCTTCCAGCAGGCGGATGGCGCGCCAGATCAGGTCGCCGAAGTCCACCGCCCCCGCTTCTTCGAGCATCAACTCGTAGCGGGCATAGACCCTCGATACTTCGTCGGCTCGTTCAGCCGCTTCGCGTTCGGCATCGGTTTGCGCGCCCTGGGCCATTTGCGCCGCCAACGCGGCGTATTGGGCCGGCGTGCATAGCTCATCCTTGGCGCGCGAGATCGCGCCCAGCACCGGCTGGATCTGGGCGAGCGGATCGTTCACGCGCAGGTAGTAGTGCAACTCCAGGCTGGGCAGCACCGCTTCCAGGCGCTCGAGGGCTTCGGCCGGATCCACCACGCGCACTGGCTCGGGTAGGCCCGCTTGGGCGGCGTGTTTGCGCAACAATTCCAGGCCGAAGGCGTGGAAGGTCCCAGCCCACAGCTCGTTCGCGGCCGGGATAGTGCGTGCAATGCGCTCTTTGATCTCGCGCGCCGCCTTGTTGGAGAAGGTCAGCGCCAAGATCGAACGCGGATCGGTGTCCTCCTTGAGCAGATGCTCGATGCGCCCAATCAGCGTGCGCGTCTTGCCCGTGCCCGGCCCGGCTTCCACCAGCGCCGGCGTGCCTACGTGATGGGCGGCGATTCGCTGTGACGGGTCCAGTCTCGCGAGCGGTTTGTCCGGTTGCACAGGCGGCGGATCGGGCACCAGCAAGGCGTACTGAAGCTGTTGGTAGACCAAGCCCGATGCTATTCCAAGCTCGCTGGCGATCTTCGAGGCCGGCCACTGCTGCTCGATGAACAGGTGCCGGGCTAGGCCGACCGGCAACAAGAATTCGCGCGCGAACACGTTGGCATAGCGCTCGCGCAATTCCAGCGCGCTGTAGCCTTCCACGCGCCCGATGCCGAGGGGCGTGGCCTGCTCAGGGCCTTCGGGGTCGACATCAAAGCTCACCAGCACCGGATCGGCGGGCGATTCAATCACCCAATGACCGAACTCGTGGGCTTGGACGAAGACCTTCGCTTCCGGGCCAAGCGCGGCAGAAACGATGATGCGCTGACTCTTGCGTTGCAGCGCGCCCATGCCGCCCCCGAGCAAGGGGTAGTCGGCGGGCACGTGCAAGACGGTGAGCTCGGCATCCTCCATCGCGGCCTGCAACAGCTCCTGGGCCGCTTGGCCACAGCTTGTTTTTTGCTGCAGGCGCTCGCGCACCTCTTGCGCCTGGAGTCGGACCGAAATGAACGCATCCACGGCGGGCATGGTCTATACGCTCTCACGAAGCCATTGCTGCTTGGCTTCATCCGATAGCGTGGAGTTTTCGACGGCCTGCTTGAACGTCCAGTGCGTACGCGTGGGTGCTTTGGTCGCCGAGCGCGCCAGGACCACTCGCCGGTTACTTTGAAACAACCAGGCGCTGACTGCCTCCACGCTTTCGTTGAGCGCGGACGAAAGGGCGCTGAGCAGACGTTGAGGCACCGGCGGCAAGATCATGTGCTCCTCAAACAGAGCCAGGATTGAATCGTCGATTCCCAGGCTCTTCGTCCACGCGGCCTGGGGTCCGCGCGCACGAAACGCCGCCTCCACGCGCTGGATCTGGTCGCGGGTCGCTCCGGCCGATCGCTCCGGCGCCGGCGCGGCGGCGACATGATCTTGATTTTGGCTAACCCGCTGCAGGTGGCTTATGGTGTTGCTGACTAGCTGGTCTTCGTCCTCTTCGGCTAGCGGCTCGCTGCCGACCAGCACCGTCGCCATCCATTCGAGGGCGAAGTCGACGATTTCCTTCTCGAACTGCGGGTACTTTTCGGTCCATTCGTCCACTAGGGCCTTGGACGGGCGGTCTGCCGCCGCGGCGAAGGCGCCGAGGACGTCGTCGGGAATATTCTTGTGGTTCATAGATCTTTCCTTTCACCAAGCGCTTTGGCGACCTTGCCGACCCACTCGCGAACGGTGCGGTCGGAGACGCCCAGCTGCTGTGCAATTTGGGGTTGGGTTCGTTGCAGCACGCGCCAGAGCAAGAACGCTTCGATGGCCTTTTGGGGCAGATCGGACAGGCGGCGCTGGAGAGCCACGAGCTCTTCGTGAGCCAGAGCACGGGCTTCGGGCTCGAACTCCAGATCCGGCGGATCCCAGTCAGGCGCGATCAGCTTGCCGTCGCCGTCGTCATCCTCATCGACCTTTTCCAACGCCGGCTCGAGGTTGCGCGTCCAGGGGTGGTGCCGCGAGCGCATGGCATCGATCGAACGACAGATCAGGTAAGAGGAGAAGCGTCGGATGCCGTACTCCAGGCCCGGATCTTTGCGTTCTACGCTCTTGAGCACGCTCTCGAAGATCAGCTGCTGGTGATCGAGCAGATCGTCATGGGAGATGCCGTACAACCGGCGCATGCGGCCGGCGATCATCGGGGTGGCGGCTTTGACCAAAGCCTCGAATGCGGCCCAGTAAAGCTCTTGGTCTCTGGCGTCATGGCCTGCACATACGCTGTACAGCAACGCTTCGGCGCGCAGATCTCTCTTTCGTGCCGCTTGCTTGAGGCGGGCCAGTCGCTCATCGCGGCTGAGCGCTTCGAGTGCGTCGATTTGGCTTATCACTTCGGGAAGTCGGCCTTGGGGCGGCTGCCCTCGTTCGCTGTCAGGTGGTTCTAGGTCGGCTTTCATGCGGCTACTTTCCTCCAGGCTTTCCGACCTCTTCGAGCGCAAGAGCGGACCATCCGATCTGGCGCCTTACGCGATCGCGGCAGGCCACGGGCCAGCGTCGAACGTGCAATGGGGTCGTTTCCCCACCAGTCGTAGCGTGGGTAAAAAAACCGGAAGCCCTTCGGCACGCCCCCGAGCAGCGGGTCGTTTAGTGTCCCCAGTCGAAGCGTCGGCTCAAAAACCGGAAGTCCTTGCCGGCGCCCCCAACCCTGGAGGAGCATACCTTCGGTCGGGCCCTGGGCGGAAAAACCGGAAGTCCCCATGCCCCGACGATCGAGTCACTGGTCAGCCAATCGCCCCCCTTCTAAAAGCCGGAAAGCCCCCGCCGCTGCCGGGTCAGCCCCGGCAGCGGCCTGCACCCTGATTTACCTATCTATCCGGACGACGACGGGATTACGAATCTGCTGACAGGAAATGCGCCTTGAACATTCCGATGTCCGCTTCGGGTTAAAGCGGCCTCCCTTCTCTTAGGCTTCAACGGCTGCTTGATTGGACCTGCAACCGCTTCCGTGCCGGCGCAGTACAGGGTCGTCGCCCGGACTAGTCGAGCGTCGTCTCCAGCGAAAGCGCGGGGACATCCATGACAGGCAGCAGCTCATCGGGGAGAGCCTTCTTCCCTTTGGCCCCGGCCTCGACCAGGCGCTTGGCGCGCGCAGTCACCGATTGCGGCGACTCGATGAGGCGGTTGCGCGCCGTGTCGAAGACGCCGCGGGTCTTGTCGAGACTGTTGCCGATGGCTTGGAATTCCTCCAAGAATGCCGCCAGCGAATCGAGCAGCTTGCCGGCTTCCTCACCGATCTTGCCGACTTGTTTCTGAAGCTTGTCGCGCATCCACAGACGTTCGACCACTCGCAGCATCGCCATAAGCGTGTTGGGTGATGCGAACACGACGCGCTTGGCAAACGCCTCGGTCTGCAGGTCGTGGTTGACCGACAGGGCGGCCGCCAACGCCCCCTCGATCGGTACGAAGAGAATGGTCATGTCCAATGCGGACGGACCGACGACCTTGGGGTAATTCTTGTCGGCCAAGTCCCGCACGTGCTGGCGCAGCGCGGCCGTGTGGCGAATGAGCGCGTCTTGGTAGCTTTCCGGCGACTCCGCATTGCATGCGTCTGCCCAAGCGACCAAGTTGACCTTGGAGTCGACAACGACCTGCTGTCCGTCGGGCAGGTTCACGATGACGTCGGGCTTGCGCAAACGGCCGGATTCCTCGTCGCGGTTGGGATCTTGCTTGAGGAAGTTCGTGCCTTCTTCGAGGCCCGAGGCCTTGAGTACGGTATCGAGAATCATTTCGCCCCAGTCGCCACGCGCTTTGGCGTTGCCCTTGAGCGCGCGCGCTAGATTCTCCGTCGCGGTCGCCATGTGCTGGTTCAGCGTCTGGAGATTTTGGATATTGCCGGTGAGTGTGGCGACCTTAGTGGCCGAGTCGTCGTGCAACTTGCGCGCCTCGGCCTGGAATTCCGCGATGCGGTCTGCGAAGGGCTTCAAGGTCTCATCGAGACCGCGTTTGGAAGCCTCGCCGGAGTCCTTGATGCGTTGATCGAGCGCGGCGGCCTTCTGATCAAATACCTGGCTCGACGCGGCAAGAAATGCGTTGCGCAGCTGTTCTTCTGCGTTGGTCAGGAATTGCTTGACGCCCTCGTAGGCCTCAACGGCGGCCGCGCGTTCGGCAATGGCGCGCGCGTTCGCGGCGCGCAGTTGGGCCGTCGCGTCCTTCTCCGCATCGAGTGCGAGCCGGGCAGCATCGCGTTCCGCCTGCAGGACACCCGCTTGGTCGGTGGCGGCCGTGCGTTCGGCCGCAGCCCGCTCGTGTGCGGCCCGCAACTGGGACGCTGCGTCTCTCTCGAGCTCAAGGGAAGCGCGGGCAGTGTCCCGTTCTTGTTGTAGGACCGCGACCTGCTCCAGCGCGGTTTGCCGCTGGGCCTGCAGACCCGCCTCTCGGGCGGTGGCCTCGGTGATTGCCTGCTGGAGCTGCTTGGCCGTGGTCTCCATTTCGACGACCCGATCCAAGGCGTCCGGCAGGCGTGCCGCATCACGGGCGAGTGCGTCAACGCGATCGCGTAGCTCTTGGACCTGACGATCGCGCTCGCTGAGTTGGCTGAGCAGCTGGCGGCGCGTCGTCCAGCGCCAGAGCACACCCAAAGTGCTCGCCAGTACGACAAGACCCCATCCCCAAATCGGCATCACCATGGCACTCCCCCCTGTGCATTAAAGCCTACGCACAGGGGCGTGCGGGCGCAAACCCCGCAACCCCGTTGTCGCCAGAACCCTGAGGCGCCCCATTCAGACGTAGCAACCCGGAGTTGCCTCGATTCAAGTTTTTCGCCCGAATGTCCGCTTCGGGTCGGAAGCAGACGTCGACCCTACCCCGATAACTTGGTGAACTACGCTTCGACGACCAGCAGTTGGGCCCAGTCGGTGGTGTACGCCGGAGAGAGCTGCCCGCGCCGCATCGTCCATCCCTTGCTTGCTTTGACGCCGGCGTGCCCCATGCCAATTTCCATGCGCCCGAAACGGGCGTGGATGCGATCGAGCGTGCCCATCAAGGTTTGGCGTCGGGGGCTTGCCTCGGCCGCATCGAACAACCCTCCTTGCACGTGCGTTTGGTCGGCCAGGTCTTCGAGCGTGACGCCGGCCTTGGTGTAGCGGTAGCCCGCCTTGAAAATCCGCGCGAGCACGACGTCGGCGGCGCGCGTCAACTCGGCCAGATCATCGCTTGGGGTTGGCAGGCGCACCCCGGCACAAGGGTGGTATTGCGCGTCCTGCGGTCGGAAGCGATTGGTTTCCAGCCAGACCTTCACGGTGCCGGCCCGACTCCCCTGCCCCCGCAACTTGTAAGTCGCGCGGCCGACGTGGGTCTGCACTGCCGCCTTCAGATCCTCATGCGTGTAAACCGGGTTGCCGAAGGACCGCGAGGCAATGATTTGCTGGCGCGGTCCGACCACGTCCAGCCCTTGGCAGGCGATCCCTTGGAGCTCGCGTACCGTGCGCTCGACCACCACGCCCAGGCGTTCCCGCAGGCGTTTGGGGTCAGTGCCCGTAAGCTGCGCGACCGTATGGATGCCCATGCTGTTCAGGTGGGCCGAGAGCTTGCCGCCGATGCCCCAAACGTCGCCGACGGCGACCGTCGCGGCAACGTCGGTGAAATCCCGAGCAGCCATGGCCGTGAGGTCACACACTCCACCGAACTCCGGCCGCTTCTTCGCCAGGTGATTGGCCAGTTTGGCCAGCGTGCGTGTGGCACCCACGCCGACGCATACCGGCAGCCCGCACCACTGGGCTACACGCTGGCGGATCTGCCTGCCTAGTGCAGCACCATCTGCGCGCGGGTAGCGACGGAGATCCAGGAACGATTCGTCGATGCTGTAGACCTCCTGGTCTTGGCGCGCCACGAACTGCCCGATCACGTTCATCGTTCGACGGCTCATATCCCCATAGAGGGTGTAGTTCGAGGACCGGTACTGAATGCCATGCTGTTGCGCCAAGCCCTGCATCTGATGCCAAGGGGTCCCCATGCGCACCCCCAGCGCCTTTACCTCCGCCGAGCGCGCGACCACGCAACCGTCCCCGTTGGAGAGAACGACCGTCGGCACGCCGAGGAGCGTAGGGTCATACAACCGCTCGCAGGAGACGTAGAAGTTGTTGACGTCCACGAGCGCGAAGCGCGTGGCCATCAGATGAGCTTGTGCAAGGCGTACCGGACCACGCCCCAGATCTCGAATTCGTCGCCTTCGGCGATGATGCGGTCCTCGTAGTGAGGATTCTCGGCTTTCAGGAAGGGGCGGCCGTTCGCCATGTAGCGCAAGCGTTTGCAGGTGGCCTTGCCCTGGTAGACGGCGATGACGATGGAGCCATTGCGCGGCTCCAGGGCGCGATCGACGACCAGCTCGTCACCATCGTTGATGCCCGCGCCGGTCATCGAGTGCCCCTTGGCGCGCACCAGGTAGGTCGCCTCACGGTGATGCGGATCCATCACCACCGTGTTGAGGTCGATCGGGCTCTCTTCGTAGTCCTCGGCGGGGGACGCAAAACCGCACGGCACCTCGGTGAAGTGTCGGAGTAGCCAGGGGCTGGCCTCGGCGACGATGCCGAGGTGCTCGATGCCCTCGGCGTCCTCCCTGCGCAGACGTTCGATCAAGCTAAGGACCACGGGCACGTGGGGCTCGGGGACGCGGATACGCTGAGAGGGCGCGCCGGGCCGGCCGGCGCCGGGGCGGATGCCCCCGCGGTTGTTGCTGGACGTGCTCATGCTTGTTTGATTTCTGGGACAGAAATCAAAGCTACCACGCAGTCTGGCTCACAACGCGAGATCGGCTACCTAGCCCGCGCCGTACCTTGAGTCCGGGGTCTTGACGTCCTCCAGGCCGGCTTGCCTCTGACCGGCACCACCGATCAAGTGATCACCGTTCCAGCCGCATGGGAGAATGCGCTAATGACCATGCCTACCGACGCCTTCCGCCGTTTCCAGGCCGAACTGGCGGCCCTTGATGCGAGTCGCCCTTCCAAGACGCCCATGGAACTCGCAAAGGAAGAGTTTCTCGCCCTCAGGAAGCGCTACGGCCTGACCGTCGCGGACGTCGTGACCTTCTTTCCGGAAGAGGAAGGGATCGCCTACCTGCAGCAACTCATTGCAGCCCGTACGCGCTAGACCTGCGCGGCCCCAAAAGCGCTGCCTGGCGCCGAGATCCGGTCGACCAGCCGCTACCATGGCGTGATGAATACACGCCTCCTGTTGGCTCTCGCCCTCCTCCTGCCTGCCACCCATCTTTACGCATGGGGTCGCGACGGCCATGCCGTCGTCGCCCGGATTGCTGCCGATCACCTGACGCCCGCCGCCCACGCGGAAATCCAGCGGCTGCTCAGCTTGGAGCCAGGCGCCACGTTGGAATCCATCGCCTCCTGGGCCGACGAGCACCGCAACCCCGCCACGGGCAAGTGGCACTACGTCAATTTTCCACGCGGTTCGGACTTTCACTACACGCCCGAGCAATGTCCCGGCGGCGACCAGTGCCTGGTTGCTGCACTGAAACGTCAGGAGCTGGTGCTGGGCAACCGCCATGCCTCAGACGAGGATCGGGCAAAGGCACTGCGCTATGTGGTCCACCTGGTGGGTGACGCGCACCAGCCGCTGCATGCCGGCTACGGCGACGACAAGGGCGGCAATACGTATCAGGTGCGTTGGCAGGGACGCGGATCGAACCTGCACCACATCTGGGACACGGGGCTGATCGAGACGTTCGGGCTGGCACCGACCGACTTGGCGCGCCGAGTCGAGATGGACGTGCCCCATGCGCCGACCGGTGGCGACGTCGAGGATTGGGTTCACGAGAGCGGAGCACTGGTTGGCTCGCCGGGCTTTTACCCGCCCCGCAAGGTCGGCGTCGAATACGTGCGTGTGTGGCGCCCCGTGGTCGAGCAGCGCTTGGGACAGGCCGGGTTGCGCTTGGCCGCCGTCCTCAACCGCCTCTTGGGCTAAGGGCTGACGGCAACTCGCTGCCTCGCACCCCAAGCTTTAGGCCGCGGCCGTCGCTTCCCTGATCTGACGCGGATACTGCGCCAGCAGCAACGTCTTCTCGGGAATGACCAACTCGACGGTGACCGCGAACTCCGTGCGTTCGTGACGCTCGCGGCCTAGCTGTCGCGCACGTTTGATGGCCTTGCCCAAGGTGAGCCCTTCGGCGACACCGGACTTACCTTCACGCACGCGCCAGCCCACAGCGCTCTCTTCGACGGAAAAGACGAACCGCATGGGTCATGCTCAAGAAAAGGAAGGAACCCCGGTCATCGGTCCGCGCCTGGACATCCCATCGTCGGCTCGCGCCTGACTCCCTGTCGCCTTGGACCTGACTCGCGGGGCAGCCATAGCTTGCTGCGTGTTGCATTGCCCGCCTATCAGGCGCCCGCTCCTCGTTTTGTAGGGCAACACCGATACTTCTTCCGCGCACTGCCTGGTAGCACACCGTCTCTCCATCGCAAGGCCGGATGGCATGAAGGTGCATGGTCCCTGGCGGGACCGGGTTCCCTCAACCAATGCGAGGCGGGCCGAGCGGCAAGTCCAGTTGCACTTGCCATGGGCCGCCACATGTTCGCTCTAGCAGCATGACCATCTTGCACGTCGCGTGAATTGCACCATCACCGCTGCCGGCCAGAGCTGCTCCAAGCGCTTCCATGACCTCTGTGCGGTCTTTCCGTACTTGGCGTGCCACCGACAGATGCGGCGCATACCGTGGGAACGGGTCCTCCGGCAGTCGCCGCTCGAACGCCTGATCCACCGCGGCGCGGAGGGCGGCAAACGGTGAGACCGGCTCCGGGTCGAGGAACACCGTCGATGGGAAATTGGAAACGCGCGCAAGCGTGTAGTGAAAGCTGGGCACCGAGGCGATCGCGTCCACCAACATCTCCCGATCGCGTGTACTCAGCGCCCTGAGCGGGAGGAACGGGTAGCGAAGGGTGATGTGCGCGCCGAGCCCGCGCTGCACTGACGGATCCCAGCGCTCGCGCAAGTGCCCGACAACGGCGTCGGCTTCAGGCGCCAGTACCGCCAGGAACGCCGCCATGCACGTGCACCTCGCGATAGGCCGACAGCGCGGCGGCTTCATCGAACTCGCCGGGACCGTAGAAGCCCGCCACATCACAAAACTCGGCAAAGGCCTGTTCGCACGCTTTGCAGCCGCACTCTCCTGCGCAGCGGCTCGGGCACCCATTCGTGCAGGTGCAGGGCAACTCTCGGTCCGGAGCAGCCTCAATCTGCCCCGGGTCGGGGAAGTACCCGTGCGTGTACGGATAGCGGCGGCGGCCTTCGGCGGTGGGTTCGTTCATGGCTCGATTTTACGCCGTCTACCCAAACACCGGCAGGCTAAGCCGCGAGCCGGTGCTGGTAGTACGGCCGCGCTCGATCATCCAGGATGGCGTACAGCGCCTCGCGCGGCGCCACTGCCGGATTCAGCCACGCATCGACGTGCTCGGGCTTGATGGGGACGATGCAGCGGTCGTGGCCTGCGGCCGCGACTTCGGGCGGGGGTTCGTCCGTAATGGCGGCAAAGGTGAAGAGATCGGAGCCGTTGTCCGCCCCCTTGGACACGTTCCACAGGCAGGCCACCAGCATGTCCTGAGGCGGCTGAGGGTCGAAGGCGAGCACTGCGTTCTCCTCCTTTTCGCCCGGCGCCAACTCTCTGCCCTCCCGCCGGTGGCGCGCCACGTTCTCATAGAAGCGGGTGATCACCAGGATGCCGTGGCGGTAACCGAAGAGCTGGCCCCAAGATTCCTCCAGCTTGTCGCGCCTGGCGTTGTAGGTGCCGGGATACTTGCGCTCCACGGCGGCAGTCCAGCCGGGCATGCGGCATTGGTAGCGCATGGGTACCACGAACCTTTGTCCATCGCGCTCGATCAGCACCGGCGCATACGAGCCTGGGAAGATGCGGGCGTCGTCGTCGACCAGGTCGCGTCGCTGGAGTGCAGCCAGGTTGGCCTCTGTCGCCGCGATCTTATTGTTCGCGATTCGTTTGTCCTCAGCCGCCTTCTTGGTCGGCTTTGGGCCAGCCAGCACGGCCTCTGCCTTGGTCAGACGCTCCCGCTGGGCCACCAGGTCCTCCCGATAGCGCTGCTCCAACTCGCGATCCCCTTCCGCCACCAGTTTGGCGAGTTCAAAGCCGGCTTCGCTGTCCGGATGCCGGAAGCTCTCGCGCAAGGCCTTCGGGATCTTCGTCCACGTGCCGTCCCGGCGGCGTTCCCAGAAGAGTTCGGTGAAGCGTTGCAGACTGATCGTTGCGCCAAAGTGGCGAACGTAGCGGACATAGTCGGCCTTTATCTGGGCGGAGTAACACATGGCGGAGGCTCCGGCGCGGGAGAACCAGCATACCGACCGCATGTCGAAGGCGCGCGGACAACGGCATCCTGGCTGAGCTTCATGCACCAGAGAGCCTGACAGTCTCACCTGGCGAGACGCTCTGCCCATGTACTGCCGCCAACGAACACAGGCGGCTCCTCCATTGAACGCTCTTCCCGACCGATATCAAGCCTCTGATGATCTCATGCTACCCGGCCCCAGCGACGGCCGCGCGCTCGCCCAGCGCCTTTCCAAACGGTACGCCGAACGCATCACCGGTGCCTTCGTTGTTCCGGGCCGCGAGGGCTCATTCGAACCCTTACCCGCGGATCTACCGCCAGCACTCGCGACGGCCCTGCGCTCGCGTGGCATCGATGCGCTCTACAGCCACCAGGCCGAGGCCTGGGCCGCCGCGCAACGTGGCGAACAGGTAGCGATCGTGACCCCGACGGCCTCGGGCAAGTCGCTCTGCTACACCCTGCCGGTCATCAGTGCTGCCATGCAGCAGGGAGCGAAGGCGCTGTACCTTTTTCCGACCAAGGCTCTGGCGCAGGACCAGGTCGCCGAGCTACTGGAGCTCAACAAGGCCGGCGAGCTTGGGGTCAAGGCGTTCACCTTCGACGGCGATACGCCCGGCGATGCCCGCCAGGCGATCCGTCTTCACGGCGATATCGTGGTGAGCAACCCGGACATGCTGCACCAGGCCATCCTGCCGCATCACACCAAATGGGCGCAGTTCTTCGAGAACCTCCGCTACATCGTGATCGACGAGGTGCATACGTACCGCGGCGTGTTCGGCTCGCACGTGGCCAACGTGATTCGCCGGCTCAAGCGCGTGTGCGCGTTCTACGGCGTCACCCCACAGTTCATCCTGTGCTCGGCGACCATTGGCAACCCCAGGGAGCACGCCGAGGCGCTGATCGAGCACCCGATCACCGCCATCACACAGAGCGGCGCGCCCTCGAGCGACAAGCACGTGCTGCTGTGGAATCCGCCCGTGGTCAACCCGGACCTTGGCCTGCGCGCGTCGGCACGCTCGCAGACAAACCGGATCGCCCGGCTGGCCATCAAGGCCGGCATGAAGACTCTCGTGTTCGCGCAGAGCCGCACTATGGTCGAGGTGCTGACCAAGTACCTGAAGGACGTCTTCGATCACGATCCACGCAAACCTCCACGTATCCGTGCCTATCGCGGCGGCTACCTGCCGACCGAGCGGCGCGCCGCCGAGCGTGAGATGCGCGCAGGTAGCATCGACGGCATCGTGAGTACCTCGGCGCTTGAGCTGGGCGTGGACATTGGCAGCCTCGATGTCGTGGTACTCAACGGCTACCCGGGGTCCATGGCTGCGACCTGGCAGCGCTTTGGCCGGGCGGGCCGCCGCCAGCAGCCGGCGCTGGGCGTGCTGGTGGCCAGTAGCGATCCGCTGGACCAGTACCTGGTGCGCCATCCGGAGTTCTTCGAGGGCGCCCCACCCGAGCACGCGCGCATCGCGGCGGACCAGCCGCTGATCCTGCTCGACCATATCCGCTGCGCCGCGTTCGAGCTGCCGTTCGTGGGCGCCGAGGAGTTCGGACCGGGTGCGGCCACGCCCTGGCTGGAAGTGCTCGGTGAGGAGGGCGTGCTCCACCGCGAATGCGACCGCTGGGAATGGATCGCTGACAGTTATCCGGCCAACGCGGTCTCGCTGCGCAGCGTGGCCGATGGCAACTTCGTGGTGGTCGACCGCACCGGCGGCAAGCAGACCATCATCGCCGAGGTCGACTTCACCGCTGTGCCGGTGACGCTCTACGAAGGGGCGATCCACATGATCCAGTCGATGCCCTACCAGGTCGAACGGTTCGACTGGGAGGGCCGCAAGGCGTTCGTGACGCGCACCCAGGTGGACTACTACACCGACGCCATCGACTACACCAAGCTCAAGGTCCTCGACTGCTTCGGCAGCTCCAGCGCGGGGCGCGGCGAGGCCCACCACGGCGAGGTGCACGTGGTCCGGCGCGTGGCGGGCTACAAGAAGATCCGCTACTACACCCACGAAAACATCGGCTACGGCCCGGTCAACCTGCCCGACCAGGAGCTGCACACCACCGCCGTCTGGTGGCAGCTAGCCCAGCGCGAGCTCGAGCAGGCCTTCGATGGTCGACAGCAGGCGCTGGACGGTTTCCTCGGGGCCACCTATGCGCTGCACATCGTCGCCACCGTGGCGGTGATGGCTGAGTCTCGCGATTTGCAGAAGTCGGTGGGCAGCGCAGACGGGGCGTGGTTCGTCGCCTCGGACATCGCGGGCCGTGGCCAGCTGCGCGGGATGGACGGACAGCCCACGGCGCTGGCGCCCGATGCGCCCTTCACCCCGACGGTTTATCTCTACGACGCCTTCCCCGGCGGCGTGGGCCTGAGCGCGCCGTTGTTCGAGCGGCGCGAGGACCTTGTCCGCCTGGCTTTGACGCTGGTCGAGCGCTGCGAATGTGCGGCCGGCTGCCCGGCCTGCGTCGGACCGATCCTGGCCGCAGACGAGGCAGCCGCGGACACGCCCAAGGCCCTGGCCTTGCGAGTCCTGGGCCTGCTGGTGGCTCTGTGAGCGCGCTTGCCGATCGGCTGCGCCAACTGCGGACGCAATCCGGACTATCGGTCCCAGCAGCTCCGACGTCGCCGCCGAAACCCGCCCTGCCGGCCGATGTGCTGCGCCTGATCTACGGCCGTTCGCGGATGCAGCGCGCGGCGCCACGCGCGACCTCTTCGGATCGCATGGTGCCGGGCAAAGAGATCGCCGACGGGCTGTTCCTCACCGAAGCGGTGGTTGACTGGCTGCCGCCACCGCCCGTGCTCGACACGGCGTTCGCCCGCTGGAGCGAGGCGGTCGCCAGCGGCCGGCTGCTGCATTTCGATACGGAAACCACCGGGCTGGCCGGCGGTACCGGCACCCGCGCCTTCATGATCGGCGCGGCCCATTGGGAGCCGGACGGCCGCTTCCGCATCCGCCAGCTGACGATCACCACCATGGCGGCCGAGACCGCGATGCTGCAGACCTTCGCCGGCTGGCTGCGCGAGGACACCGTACTCGTCAGCTACAACGGCAAGAGCTACGACGCGCCGCTGCTCGCAACTCGCTACCGACTGGCGCGGTTGCCCAACCCACTCACGGGCCTCGGCCATCTCGACCTGCTCCACCCGGTCCGCCGGCGCTGGAAAGGCGTCTGGGACAACTGCCGCCTCGCGACCGCCGAGCGGCAGCTTCTGGGCGTGGTGCGCGACGACGACCTTCCGGGGTCGGAAGCGCCCGCGGCTTGGCTGACATTCCTGCGAGGCGGGCCGGCCACGAACCTACGTCGCGTGGCTCACCACAATGCGCAGGACCTTCGTAGCTTAGCCGGCGTGCTCCTGCGGGTTTCGACGCTCGGCGCGAATCCGCCGGTCGCAGGAGAGGTTGCGTAATTCAGCATATCTGCTACCGGCTAAAAGCGATTTGCGCATGTAGAAGCTGCTGGCGTTTGGTTGCAACGCTTCGCCGAAAGCTGCCAGGAGGGAATCCATGACTGAAGTGTGCGAGTCGAACAGGGCGCGCAACCTGTGCGAAGGCCTGTCAACACCGTGGCAGCTTTTCGTCGCCGCTGATTGGTCACGAAGTCGGCGTGCGCATTGACGTGCGGCCAAGATGCCGCCGAGCAACTTGGTCATCCCGTCTCCACGGAAGCGTGCGTAGAGGTCTTGAAGGGCTCGAAGTCGTCCAGTTCCACGTAAGCTGTCACGAACAGCACCGGGCTCCTCAGCAAGCGACCGAAATGCTCCGGGACGGGATGCCCCAGGCTGCAAGGTCGAAAATCCTCGTCGACCTGAGCCAGTCAGCGATAAAGTGGCGAAACCTCATCATGAACCGGTTGTCGTTGCGCTGCGACCCATTATTCGTAGTAAGGGTGCCGCATATCGTCACGGTTACTAATGTCTTGGACCATCCTGTTTTCTAACAACTTCGGCATTCCATGAAACTTTACGCCCCGCTCAATTCATTTGCCAACCGGCGTGTAGATGACATGCCACGCGTTCCTACGACCCTGCGCAACTCTACGCGAGATTCGGGAAAGTACGAGAGCGCCGGCCTCCCCGACCTTGATCGGCTCCTTGAGCGAACGCTTGAGGACATCGAACGGGCGCACGTGATTCGGGATCGAGGATCCCAGGACTTCAACAAGCTCTGGAACAAGGTGTGCAAGGGACTGGAGCATCAAAAGAATGCAACGTCCTTCGAGCATTGGAAGAGCGCATCACTTGCGAAAAAACCGATCCAGGCAATGGAGGAGCTTCGGAAAAAGGCAGCCGCTCTTTGGGTTGAACGCATATCGATTGATCGTCAAAAGGATCCGGCCCTAGGGGTAGAGTGCGATAATGCCTTCGAAGCCGCAGAGCGCGAATGCGAGAATTTTGAAGCAAAAATCAAGTTTGAGATCGACGACATTGTTGAGGTCGCAATAGCCTACTGGATTGAGGCAACCAATGCGAGGAAAGACCACGACGACCTACGCTGTCTACATGCCCTGATTGAGTGCTGGAGGAATATCGGAAAAACCCTTTCAGCCAGGACAGAAAGCGAAGCCAAGAGCGATGCGGGTGGAAAGCAAGGCAAGGCACTTAGGGATGCCGTCGCGACCATGGTAACCAACGAGCTCAACGCTCTTGAGGTGACCAAAAAAATGACGGATCCAATCCATCTCTTGGGTATCGTGGTGGAAAATATTCAGCGCGACCCTCGCCAGGCAGCGGTCTTAGCACGCTACAACGCGCAAGCAACTTCAGGCAAAAAGACTACCAATAAGCCGGAACATCGGATCCTCGACACGTTAATCAAGTGGGTTACTGCCAAGAAGCCGATGTACCCTGAGCTTGTGACCGCGTTCGAACGGGCACATCACCAGGCCCATCACGCCAAGAATCCTCTACGACACAAGTAAGACCTTGTCAAGCCAATAGCCGGCAATCGCGTCGGCAAGCGTGTTGCACCTCCTGAGACTCCGCCGGACAGCGACGCAATTGGGTGCCGCTGTACAACGGAGAAACGACCCATGTCACATACGGTTACTTCAGGCGGCGCTGACGCGCCGCACGATGATGTTTTGGCCCTTCAGCACGTGTCGGATGCAAATCCGGTAGTTCAACAAAACGCCCGGACGCCTGTGTGGAGCCCTGATCGCTCTCTGGTTCCTGAGCCGCGCAACCTCCCAGCAACCGGTTACGTTCGTCTTCGCGATATCATCGGCAAACAGGCCACCGCACGCTCACCGGCAATCCCGCCGGTCATCCCCGTCAGCAGCTCGACCTGGTGGGCTGGGGTCCGGAGCGGCCGCTTCCCCCCGCCGAGTCGTGCACTGGGCCCACGAATTGCTGCATGGCGTGTCGAGAGCATCCGGGCGCTGATTGAGCAAACCCCGATCAAGGGGGGGGCATGAGCATGCTTGATGCGGTGAATGAGGAGCATCTTGCCTCGAAAGAGGCCTGCCACGGTGGGGCTTTCGGCGTCACCGCAGCAGTTGAGTCGAACTCCGTAGATCCACATGGCCTGTGCATCAGCGCACCCGCAGTTTTCGCGATGTACAAGACCGCCACCGAACTTTTTCCGGGCCTTCTGAACCGACGTTTGGGTGAGGAGGCGGTGATTCAGCGTCTGGGCAAGCTCCCACCCCATTCGCCCTTCAAGTACGGCTATGTCGTCCGCCAAGCCTTCAAGTTCATCAATCCGCGAGGGCATGGCGCAAACAGCGCGCGGTTTAACCATGAAACGCTGAGTTGGTTCAGGCAGACGTTCCCCGGAGACGCCCACCTGACCGCCGGATTGAGCTTGATCATTTGCGCGGCCAAGTGGTGGACGCTCGAACAGGGTCAGCGGTCGATCCAGCCGCGCGTGAACCCGTTGACCACGGCTGATCTGGACGAGAAGCTGAAGGCCTTCGGGTTCCTTTGCGGGGAGCGGCAGGCAATCCTCCGACTTTTCCGCCGTCGTGCCCACGCTGTGAAGTGGTAGACCGGGCCACCAAGCTCCCAGCGCCAGGAGCCGCTCGTGCAAAACGAGCGGCTCCTTTTTTTTGGCAGCAGTCAGACCCTCTGAGGCGTCCTCCTGGAGCCCTTCCTTGCCGAGCGCTGCTCAGCTTTCCACCCGAGCAGGATGCCTTCGGCAAGCGCCACGTCGTCCCCATTCTTCCGAGGCGCTCCACGCCGCTTCCCATCCAGCGGCACCGGGGGGACCTGGCCCTTGCGCAGGGACTTCCCCAAGGATTTGGGCAGCAGGAATTCCATGTCTGTCTTCGTGACGTACTTCAGCGCCTCGAGGACCCCTCGCAGCGCGTTCCCGTCCAGGTAATGGACGTGACCGATGCAGTTGAAGGGGTACTCGTCCTTTCGAAGATAGCAGTTGAAGCCTGACGCAAACTGCGGCGACCCCACACACTCGTGGATCCAGTACATCCTGAGCTGCTCAGCCAACTTGTACGACTGGAAGTGCTTGTCTCCGTCAAGGATGACCATGACGTGCAGATGGATACCGCGGTCGTAGCCGTTCTCAAGCTTGATGATGTAACCAAGAACATCAGGGACGATACGGTCTTCGCCGAGGTTACGAGCGAGCTTGCGCAAGGCCCGCTTGATCTTGCCTTCCTTGGCGGCCTCCTTCGCCTCGGCCTCGACGTACAGATCAACACGAAGCACCAAGGGGCGAGCATGCACCCGGAGGATAGCCAGGACGTATTTGCAGCACTCCTCGAGGTTATCCGAACGCTGGCGAGTCAGTCGCTGGATCCGACTGATTACCTTAGGTGAGCAACCAACACGCCGGATGACCTTCACCACGTGGGTCAGAATGCGCCTCGGGTATTCCTCGTTGACCAGCAGCTCATCGCTGGTGTTCTTGAAGTACCGCAACTTCGGTTCCCACTTCCGTGCCATGCGCATGCCGAGAGCAAGGTGCGGATGCATCTCACGCTCGCGACCCCACGCCTTCGGCGCAAGGCCAATGCCCCGCATGGCGTGCCACAGTCGACGCGCTTCCCGGGACAAGGCATAGCGGACAACGCCCCCCATCTCCTGGCGCTTGATTGGCACAGTTGTCGTCTCCGCGACCTGCCTTACCGCCTTCTTCAGCATACGCAAGTGATCCTTGGCGCGCCGATTCGCATCCACTTCATAGACATGGGCGACCCTCCCTATGTCGTCGTAATAGTCGCGCGGATTCAGGAGGCCCGAGGACACCAGGTTATGAAACCGCTCCCTACGTATGCACTCTTGCTCAATATCCATCAAATTCATTCCACTCCATCCGTGATCACATCATCGGATCCTTTGTCGTCGTTAATGTACCCACCCGCAACGCCGCCGATTCAACCAAACTACCTTTGATCACTAATCGATTACCAAATAGGTTGATTGATCTAAAAAGAATACGAACCGGAAACAAAAAAGCCTCCCGACTCACATGCTTAGCAAGTAAGCGTCCGATTGCACCAGCAATTCGGCGCATCTCGTTCAACAAAAAAAGCCATGTTGAGATAGCGCCAGAAAACACCGACAACCCGTCGAGTTGAAGCCCGATGGATCGGCCGCCGCACCCGGTATGTCGGGGAGCGACCCGTAAGTGATATCACTAAGCAACGCTTGGCACCGCAGATGAATATCGGCAGTTTGGAAGCGCCTGGATTGACGGCTCACCGCTTTACAAAGCGCATCAATGATTTGCCGCCGAAGCTACCGCTCCTAAAGTCAGCCAAGCGGGTCAGCGGTGGCACCGCGGCTAGGGATACGCTTTTGCAATATGGGCGACACGAATTTTTTTTCGCCCTCCACGTGGACCTGTGCGTTCTCAAGGCCTCGCGCCAACTGCCCACGAAAAAAAAGAAAATCGACGTTATGTTCGGGACTGCTGGAGCAGCGGGAAGCCTTGCGGGTAACACGACTTTTTTGCTGTCTAAGCCATTGTCCCACCGCCGGATTCCTGACTAGACACAGGAAATGTGGTCATTCCCGGGGGAGCGAGATCCGTTCCCATGTGGGATCGTCGAGGCCTCCGGTGACCCACGCGACCTTTGCAGAGACGGCGAGCACAGCCGCGTGCCGGCATCCAACACTCGAGGCCCATCGCCAACCGCCCCGCCCAGGCTGGGCGTTGCTGCGAACAGGCCCATGGAGGCGTAGGTGTACCCCAACCCCAACATGACCGATCCGAACTTCGAATTGATTAAAAATCTGCCACCCAATATCGCCAGCGCCATTCTGGAGGTACACAACAAAACGGGGGCCCCCATCGAGATCGTCATCCTCGTGGCAATTTCCGCGATGTCGACGTCCTTGCACGGTTTCGCGCTCCGCCCCCCGGGTGGTGGCTGGATGCCACTCGCCTTGTACTGCTTTGGCGTTGGCCCGCCGGTATGCGGCAAGTCTTCCGCGATGCGGGAGTTCTACGCGCCCATTCGCAACTTCGACCAGGCGCTCGACGAGCGTCGCGCCCTAAATACCGAGCGGCGCAGTCATCCGGCCTTCCGTGATGTCCTCCAGATGGATGTCACGGGGTCGTCCTTAATTGAGGCACTCGAGGGCAGAGGCCTCGGCTTGACGATCGCGGACGACGACTGCTTCGATCTGCTGAAGAGCGATGTCATGAAGCGCCGAGGGAAGCTCAACCGCTTCTTTGACGGCTCCATCAAGGAGTCGCTCATTCGCCGTGATCATGACCGCCTTGTTGCCTACTATCCTTCGGTGGGCATCTGTGGCTTGGTCCAGCCCGACATCTACCAGGACTACCAGCTCGCGACGCGCAACAGCGATCGCAAGTCCGGCCTGGCGTCCAGGATTCTTTTCGCTCACACATTGCAGGGACGTGGCACCCAGGTGCCAAACATGGCAACACCGGCTCTCGACGAGTTCCACCGTCTTGCCGTCTGGTTCTTGGAGCAACGTCTTCAACGCCTGCTGGCTGGGCAGACGGACCGGGTAATGCTGTCCCTGTCCCAGGAAGCGCAGGCATGCTGGGTACACCTGAAACAGGACATCGAGGCGCGCGCAGCCTCCGGCTTCCATGCTTATCAGGACTCAGCCGGCCGCGCCACCGAGAAGACCTGGCGGATCGCGGCGATCTTGCACTGCTACCAGTCCTTCCCTGTCCCGACAACTGCTAGCGATCCCCTCCCTCCCTTCCCACCGATCCCTGCCCAAACCGTCCGCCAGGCGTGGGCGATTGTCGAGTGGTCCCTTGGACAGTTTTCGAAGGTCTTTCCGCCCCCCATGCCCAAGCCACCCAAGCCATCGAGGGTCAAGGAGCGCCAGCTGGAGGAGGCGCGCAGTGCCAAGGGACACCTGTACAACCACTTGCGCATGAACGGTATCGAGACCATGCCGTGGAGTCTCGCCCAGCGGCTTTCGTGGTTGAGCGCGCACAAGTTCTCGACCGTGCTCGCCCACATGCAAAGCGGCGGCCAGGTGGAAATGCTGGGCGGCAGAGATCCCATTATTCGGTTCCTTCCGAAATTCTTCGTTGAAACGGGCATCGAACAATCACGCCACTGGGCAACAGCGTCACTTTAATTCGTGGCCCCATCGATGAGCCCACTACCCATCCGTTGAGCGCCATCTGGCTCTTCACGATGACAAGCCCGATCAAGCGGGGCGATATCTTCGTAAATGAAACTTTTTTGAAGCCTATATCACCTTCCGGAGCTGGGTAGATTCTCAGCATCGCGTGAGCGGCGTCCGCTTTGATGCCTGCTTTCAACGGAGATGTTTCATGCTTGCCGAAAAACCCAACCCGCTGACCTGCGTCCTGGTGGTCACCGCCGCGCTGCTGCTGGGCTTCGTCCGCTGCTCAGGGAACCTCACCAAGGTTCCCTGACCCGTCCACCGAACCGCCAGGACTCGCCGAAGGCCCGGGAAACCGGGCCTTCGGCGTTTCTGCCGCCTGAACGAGGAATTGCACATGCATCTGGTCGAATCGATCGCCTATCGAGGCGAGAAACCCTGGCACGGCCTGGGCACCCGGCTCGAAGCCGGCCAGCCCATCGAGGTCTGGAGGGCGCGCGCCGGCATGAATTGGTCCATCGAGGACGCCGACGTGCGCTACGTGGTGGGGAACCAGGGGCTGGGCGTCATCCAGTCCTTTCCGAGCCACAGGGTGCTGTACCGCTCGGATACCAAGGCGCCGCTGGCGGTGGTCTCCAAGCGCTTCCAGGTCGTCCAGCCGGGCGAGATCCTGGAGTTCTACCGCGACCTGACCGAGGTTGGCGGGTTCGAGCTGGAGACCGCCGGCGTGCTGCGCGAAGGTCGCAAGTTCTGGGCGCTGGCCCGCACGGGCCACAACGTGACGTTGCGCGGCAAGGACAAGGTGGAAGGATACCTGCTGCTGGCCACGGCCTGCGATGGCACGCTGGCCACCACGGCGCAGTTCACCAGCGTCCGTGTGGTCTGCAACAACACGTTGCAGATCGCGCTGGGCAAGGGCCAGGGGGTCATCAAGGTGCCACACCGCAGCCATTTCGATGCCGATGCGGTGAAACGCCAGCTCGGCATCACGGTGTCGTCCTGGGACGGCTTCGTCGCCCGGATGAAAGCGCTGGTCGACAAGCCGGTTGACCCAGACTGGGCCGAGGGCCTGCTACGCCGAGCGTTGACCTATCCGGGACAGGACGGGCGAACTGCCGTCGTGAACGAGCAGGCCGTCACTGCGGTGCGGGCGTTGTACGAAGGCGGTGGCCGGGGTGCCCAGATGGCTTCCAGCCGCGGAACGGCCTGGGGCCTGCTCAACAGCGTGACCGAGTTCGTCGACCACCACCGGCGAGCCCGTACGGACGATCACCGCCGGGATGCCGCCTGGTTCGGCCAGGGCGCCCAGATCAAACAGCGGGCGTGGGATGAACTGATGAAGCTGGTGGCCTGATGCGTGCGCTCTCCACACAACGGCCCGGGGAGCCGGCGGGGTCGGCAACACGCCGGCCATCCCGTGCCAGCGAGGACTGGGCCATCGAGCGGGCCTTGCGCATCCTCGAGGGCCGGGCCGCAACCTCCGGTGAGCTGTTGAGCGATCCGCAAACCTGCGGGCACTTCTTTCGCCTACGGTTGGGTAGTGAGATGCGCGAGCACTTCGAGGTCGCGTTCCTCGACAACCAGCACCGGCTGATTTCGGCCGAACGCCTGTTCTCCGGTTCCATCCAGGCCACAGAGGTACATCCCCGGGTCGTCGTGCAGCGCGCCCTCGCTTTGAACGCGGCGGCCGTCTTGCTGGCCCACAACCACCCCAGCGGGCAAGCAGAGCCGTCGACCGCCGACCGGTCGCTGACGTTTCGGCTGCGGGAGGCGTTGTCCCTGGTCGATGTGCGGGTGTTGGATCACTTCGTGGTCACCGCCCAGCAAGCAGTTTCAATGGCGACCCGCGGCTTGATGTAGAGCGAGTGCGCCGACCAGCGGCATCCGACGAGGCAATCGACATAGCGCCCGACCATGAGGCCGGGCGTTTCTTTTTGGGAGATCACATGAAGAAGCAAGCAGCATTACGGCTGGTCGACACGCGCACCCTTGATCGACGTCAGTGGCTGGAGGTGCGTCGTGGCGGCATCGGTAGCTCCGACGCCGCGGCGGCCGTGGGCCTCAATCCTTACAAGAGTCCGCTGGCGCTGTGGATGGACAAGACCGGGCGCAGCCCACCTGAAGAGGCCAGTGCCCAGGCCATGGACGATCCCCGCTATTGGGGCACCCTTCTGGAGCCCTATGTGGCCGCGGCTTACCAGGCCAAGACCCAGCGCAAGGTGCGCAGGGTCAATGCGGTCCTGCAGCACCCCACATTCCCCTTCATGCTCGCGAACCTGGACCGGGAAATCGTAGGCAATCCGGACGTGCAGATTCTGGAATGCAAGACCGCCGGCGAATTCGGGGCGCGGCTGTGGAAGGACGGAGTGCCTGACTACGTGCAGCTGCAAGTTCAGCATCAGCTGGCCGTCACCGGCAAGCAGGCGGCGGACGTGGCGGTATTGCTGTGCGGGCAGCAGCTGACCATTCACCGGATCGAGCGGGACAACGATCTTATCGCCCGCCTGATCATCCTGGAGACGCGGTTCTGGGAGCACGTGGAATCCGACACGCCACCACCGGCAGATGGGAGTGCCTCGGCCGCCCAGGCCCTGCGTCAACTGTACCCAGGCAACGACACCAGCCTGGACTTCACCGGGGATCCCGCACTAAATACAGTCTTCGAATCTTTGGTGGAGCTCAAGGGCGAGCTCAACGCAACGGAAGGGCGTGCCGAGCAGCTCAAGCAGACGATCCAGGAAGCAATGGGCGACGCCAGCAAGGCGCGTTTTGCCAGCGGCGAGGTGACGTTCAAGCGCGCTAAGGATGGAGCCACCGTCGATCTCAAAAGGCTCGCCGCCGAGCACCCGGGAATTGCCGCGCAATATGTGGTCACCCGACCCGGCACACGACGGTTTGTCCTGACGCCTCATAAAGCATGAACGACCTGGTCGCGGCTCAGTGGGCGCGCTATAGGCGCCAGGCTTCGGGGTGATCAGGATGCGAGTACGCTCCGGCATATTCCTCAAGGAGCTTTCGCGCCCTTGCTGTCGCGCTTTTCGCCCATCTGCTTGGCCAGTGCAACCAGCTTGGCGCGATCCGCATTTGATAGCTTGGCGAAGGCGAGCAGCAACTCGGCCTGGTCGTCTTTCTCGGCAAACAGATAGGCCAGCGGCACGTCCAGTGCCTCGGCAAGCGCCGCCGCTGTGTCCATGTCCGCGCGATTGACGCCCTGCTCGTAGCGGTTGATTCGGACGCTTCCGTTGCTCTTGCTCTCGGACACAAGGCCTCCAAGCGCGCGCTGGGATAGACCACGCATTTCGCGCGCGGCCTTCAGACGTGTCGCAAAGATGGATCCGATGGGCTTGGACAAGGGGCGGCAGGGCTTGGTCTGGCGGCCCCAGCATTGCGCAAGCTTGCATCGTGCGACAGACTATACCGCAACAGTATATATCGCACGACGAAGCAGGCCTCACGCGGCCTGAAGCAGCCAGGGGGCACGCCTTGCGTCGCATACATGAACGGCATGTTGCCGTTGCAGCCGATTGTCTGCCGCTGACTCTTCCATCTTGTGCCGATGGCTATGGCTACGCCTTGGCTCCTCTCACCGTGTGTCCGGCACCTAACGCCTCTCAACCTCTCGAACACCTCGCGCCAAAGGAGTGCAGATGGACGCATCAACCACCGAAACGGTGAGCTGGTTCTACGAAACGGATGGACAACGCAAGGGGCCAGTTTCCGAAGAAGGCATGCTCGCTTTGATCAAACAGGGCATCGTCACCTACGGCACGCTGATCTGGAAGGCCGGGTTTCCCGAGTGGCTGAAGGCCGAGGACAGCGAGCTGCGAAGCCATCTGGAGCGCGTGGCACCGCCCCCGATCACGGGCAAGCACATTGGCAACGGCGTAGTGTGGACGCTCGCCTTCGCCCCGCTCATCGGCTACGTTCTCGAAAGCGCCTTCGCCTACGCCGTCAATAGCAGCGACAGCGCGGCGGATGCCGCCATGAGCGACTCGAAGTACTGGTTCATCACGCTCGCGCTGAACGTCGGTCTCTCGTATTTCGATGAAGGCAGGCTCAATCGTGCCGGCTATGACACCGGGAAATTCAAGGCCCTGGCCTGGCTTGTGCCGGTGTACCTGTACAAGCGTGCCAAGGCCCTGAATCAGAGCCTCGGCTACTTCATCGTCTGGATGGCCTGCTTCGTCCTCACGCTGCTCACCTGACTGCTGCCTCGCGATGCGCGGCCTGCGCATCCGCTCCCCTTCCTTCCTGATGCCCCTCTAGGCACCAACCCATGACGCTTGCGCACATGGGACGACTCTGTTGTGACATGGAGAATGACGATGGCTGAATTTTTCACCGGGCTGAGCAAGATCCTGACGATCGTTGGCTGGTTCTTTTTCGGTTTCGGTATTGCCAACCGGATCCGGCTGCGCAAGAAGAAGATCACCCCCACCAAGCGCCAGTTGTGGCAGTGGTGGTTCCTGATGGTGGGAGCCTGGGTGCTGGGCGGGATCTGCTTGCTGATTGGCAACCACATGGCCACCAACTATGCGCAGGCCGAAAATACGGCGCCCGCTTACAAGACCCTTGCCGACCTGGACGCCGCCATGAGCGAGCCATCCAGTAATGATGCAGACCAATGCGTCGGTCATTGGACCGATGCCTACCGCAAAGAAGTGGGCGAAGATGCCGTGGTCACGCAGGATCAGCTTGACGAGTGGAACAGCTGGTGCAAGGAAAGAAAGCACGCCCCAGGCTTCTGAAGGGCCGGCAGCCACCAGACTGTCTCCAGCGCTAGTCAAACCAAGAGCCCGGCATGCCGGGCTCTTGGCGTTTCTGCTACCTACAAACCTGCAGGCAGGCTGCACCGATCGGAAGGCCGACGCCGAGCCTCTCGAAACACCGGAATGCGGCGGTCGCGCCCTCCCCTCGCGCAGCAGGTATTTGATTTCCGAAACCCACGAGGAAAACAATCATGCTCAAGGGCTTGGCTATCACCCCGCCCGTCATCGGGCGCATTTCCATCGGCCGCGTGGTCGAACGCAACGGCAAGCGGCTGCCCGAAAAGGACGACCAGTTCACCCTCACCACCCAAGTGCAGACCCGCGATGGCTGGGTGCTTCATCCGCTGGACGAAGATCTGCGCAAGGCCGCCGGGGGAAAGTTGCGGTCGATTCCCGTGCGGATGCTGTTCAACGACCCGGCGCTCAACCTGCGCGCAAACTACTCGCTCTTCGACCGTACCAAGGGCCGGCCGATTTGCGTGGGCAACGGAGAGACGTGCCGGCGACGGGGAAAGGACGCGATCGAGCAACTGCCCTGCCCCGGAGCGGATGCCTGCGGCTTCGCGCAGGGTGATTGCAAGGCGTACGCCCGCCTGCATGCGCTGGTGAGCGATGGTGAGGGCGATGAGCTCGGCGGTTTCGTGCTTCGTACCACCTCCTACAACACCATTCGCACGCTCGCGGCCCGACTGGAGTACCTCCACGCGGCGTCCGGTGGGAACCTCGCCTGCCTGCCGCTGGAACTCAAGCTGCGGGGCAAGTCCACGGCCATGAGCTTCGGAGCACCGATCTACTATGTCGATTTGGTACCGCGTGCAGGGCTGTCGCTGGAACAGGCCATTGCGGATGCGCAGCAGGCTGCCGCGCGCCGCCATGAGGCGGGTTTCGATCAGGTGGCGTTGGATCAGGCGGCGCACCGCGGCTTCGCCAATGGTGCCTTCGAAGAACTTGAAGAGGATGGGTCAGCGGTGGTGGAGGAGTTTCTGTCCATCGGTGTTGCCGAGGGCACTTTCCAGGCACCGACAGGCAATCTACGCGAATGCTTGCACGCGAAGGTGGTGCGTAATGCGGCAACCTAGAGGGCGTGCAGCATTCAAAGCAGTTGGCGCTAGCAAGCTGTGGTATTGCTTTGTACAGGCCAGGGAAGAACTCACACGCAAATAATGCCCAGAGGCAACGGAAGCATAAAGCGAGGGGGGCTCAGGCCCCCCACGCCCTTCAATTTTGTCGCTCTTTTTTTTTAGAGTGCCGCGACAACTCGGCGCAGCTATTCGACCCACGCGGTGACCTTCGTTTTCTGCCTAGGGTATCTCGGCCGGATTCGCCCCTCCAGGCCCAGCGGCGGGTCGCAGGCCCAGTAATCTACGCCCTGGTCTAAGTGGAGAGTTAGCGTGCTACCGTCCCTGTAGCAAGCTTTGAGCAGACGTGCGTGCTCGACCTGCGGCTTGCTTCGAACCGTGCTTTCGATAGCGAAGTCAGGCCTCGCCTTGAACGCCTCCTTGATTGCGCGTTCCCGCGCTCGCTCGTCAGCGAAATCTCGGCCGCTTCCTTTATGGTCACAGCGTTCGAGTTCGGCAGTCCGGATACAGACTGGTACGGGTGCGTCCCCAGGAGGGGCGAGCATCTGGACGAATGCGGCCAAGACTGCGGGGGAATCGAAACTACGGAAATAGCGGTCGGAGTATTCGATCCGCTGCGGACGCTGCTCCAATCTCTCGCGCACACCCGGCAACGCTTTTTCCAGCTCGCTGGCCAGCCACTCGCCAAATCGACGTGCTGGGATCGGTCCATGTGCGCCGACTGTCACGTGACCGGCGTTTCCGCCACGTGGCGAGCGTTGCAACTGTGCAGGATCGACCGTTGCGTACAGGCTATCGAATGCCACGCTTCCCCGAACCACGACCCCACCAGTGCCCCAGTTTAAGCCTGGTCGGAGTGATGAGGCGTCCGGCCCGACAATCGCCCAGGCGCGCGTTAAACCATCACCGCCAACGTACTCCGCCAACGGGAAAACCAAGTCTGAG
The DNA here is from genome assembly GCF_051900395.1 of Frateuria sp. GZRe14. Classification (NCBI taxonomy): domain Bacteria; kingdom Pseudomonadati; phylum Pseudomonadota; class Gammaproteobacteria; order Lysobacterales; family Rhodanobacteraceae; genus Frateuria; species Frateuria sp. GZRe14. The sequence continues at coordinate 2,105,643 of NZ_JBHZGJ010000001.1, forward strand.
CGAGGCTCAGTCACTTCCACCGCGTCTACGAGGTCCGCCGCCAACCACGCGTTCAAGTCATCGCGTGCGGCAGGATCCATCGAGTCCAGCGACGTCATGAGCACGATATACACCGCTGCCGGGGCTACGACGTCGGCGGCATTCTGCAGAAGGACCTGACGCAATGGCCATACGCCAGCATCCCAACCTTGGTCCGCACGCACGAATACGCGCAGCGTTCCGCCGCCAGACATAAGCGCCCGCCCGATTGAGAGGCCAACCGGCGCCGTCTCGACGACGCTTGAGGCCCCGAAAACTTGCTGTTCCGCAGGAAGGGCGAAGCGATTTAGCAAGTCAGGAGCCAACAGCCGGATGACCTTGTGGCGGTCAAGTTTCTCGCCAACGTCCTTCGCATCGTGCGAGAGCATGCAGTGGGTACAGGCGCGTTCACAGCCCTTTGCACACCGTGCGAGCTCTGCCACGCGGCGCACCAACTGCGCGATGTCATCCAGGGCTTTGGTGGCGTACCCTGCCCCACCGGAGGCTCGATCGAATAACACGACTGAATAGCCCAGGTGGCAGCCATGCAACGCCCGCTGGGCCGCAAAGCCCAACTCATCCGGCTCGATACTCAGATGCTCGGCGGCGGCGTTGCGCAGCAGGAGCGCAAATGACACTGCAGTGGACTCATCCGCCAGGGGCAGCCCGGCCACGTCGACCAACTGGAGCTCAAGCACGTCACTGAGCTCGCGCGTGCCGAGGGCACCGACGCGCTTGATTGACCAGGGCCTATCCTCCGACTCGCACCATCCGCCACGCCGCAGGCGCAAGTGCCTCGCAGGGAGCGCGACGCTCGTGGGATCCGCGTGCGCCGATTCTGAACGCCCGCACTGTAGGCACACGTCGAACCCGGTGTAGTGTTCGCCGCGGGCGACGTAGAAGACCTCGCTCTCGGCAGCAGCGCGGACTCGCCCAACACCGCCCGGGAGCTCAGCCCAGGTCGCCGGCACGGCAAACGCAGGCGGCTCAAGCGGCCGGTATGCCGGAAGCGAGACTTCGTCACTGGGCTTGCACTCGATGCCTACCGCGAAGCCAGCTGGCTCCAAGTACTCAGTACGCTGGAGAGCGGCGCCATCCTCGCCACAACCGCGGCACGCGATCGGCCGGTGGCTTTCTTCTGAGACGGTACCGCAGCGGTTGCATCGCGCAAACCAGCGGAAGTTTTGTAGTGAGCGCCCGTCGTCCTCGGAGGCAGGGCGCTTCCAGTTGAGCGTCACCCCGCCAACGCGATATTTGGCGCCATTGACGACGATGTCGACCCCGGGTTGGTATTCGCGCAATGCGATTGCCATGGGCCGACTCAGGCTGCTGTCGCGCTTACTATCCCCCTCCCCCTCACGATGTTGGGCGTCAGGCAAAACGAGTTCGCGTACGTGAGTAGGGAAACCTCGCGTGGGCAGGAAACCTTTCGTCGCGAGCAACGAGAGCAACGGTTGATCACGCAGGTATTCCAGCCTAAGGCCAATTGCCTGGCGCGCCCGGCCGGTCGCCTCCTCCATCTCCTCAAGCAGCGGTACGTATTCAGCCCACCACGCGTCTAGTACGGCGCATAGGGCCTGGCCGCAAGCGTAGGCCAAGTCTTCCGCGGCACGGCCTGCAAGCGGGCTACCCTTTACGAGCGTCGCCAGGACTTCCTCTTCATTTCCCGCCAACGGATGCGTACGCAGTCGGTCCGCCAAGCGCATCGCTGGAGATGCCTCCTTGTCCTCTGGCGAGTTTGCCCGCGACCCATTTTCAAGCGCACCGAAGAAGAGCCCGGCGGACAGCTTGTCCCCGCGCGGGGTTCCCTTGAGGTTGAGAAAGTGACCAAGCAACCAGGCGTTCACATGCCGCTGCACGATCAGAGCACTTTCCAGGCTTACCCGGGGGACGCGAGTTACTTGTGAGAGATAAGCGCCTGGTTGGTCAAAAAGCGCCTGTGCGCGCGGCTCCGGCCGACAAAGCGTGTAGGCGAGAGCACGTGTCTCGCCTCGGCGGCCGGCGCGGCCGGCCCGCTGCAAGTAGTTCGCAGCAAGCGGCGGTGGATTGGTCATCGCGACCACAGATAGACCGCCGATGTCCACGCCCATTTCCATCGTCGTGGAGCAGCTGAGTACATTGAGCTCGCCCGCCTTAAACGCCTCGGTGAGCCGGTCCAGAGTTGCGCTCGTAATCTGAGCCGAGTGCTCTCGCACAGCGAAGAAGTCCGCACCCAGATACGCGAGGTCCAGGGCATCGTTCCAGACACCCGCGCGACGAAGGGCCTCCACTTCAGGCTGCGCACTAAGCCACGCTTTCCGGCGCTCCATCGGCCAGACCTGATGCCCCTCTCGCCAATGCGCGATTGGGATTTTCGGCAAGGCGACAGCTCGGGACCGCGAATGCTCGCCCCCCATATCTGGCAGGTAGGGGGTGACCTGGTTCAGTGTCGTGGACAACAAGCGATTGGTGACCGGACACAACCAGAGTCGATCGGGTTCGGCAATCTTGTGGTCTTGGAGCCGAAGGAAGTAACCATTGCCATCCGCGTGAAGCAGTGGTCGCACGCCACGGGCAAGCTGGCCAATGGCATCGTCAAACACAGCGTTGAGCAAAGCCAGCACGTCCGGATCGAGCGGATCGAGCTGATATGCCGCTATGACCAGGCGATGCAGGCGATGGCGGGGCAAACGTCCGGCTCGCAACGGGGCGGGCCAAAAAAGGGGGCGCATGCGCGGTCCCCATTCTCCAGAGCGAGGTCGGGGAACCTCCTCGCGGTGTCTGTAGAGGCGCTTGGCCATCAAGGGCGCGCCGATCCAGCGCGCGCTGTCATCGCTGATGTCGACAGCAGCGTTCTCACGAACGAGCATGTCCAAGATGATCGTGAGGAGATCTCGCCAGGTCTCATCCGAGCCCCCGAGGCCACGCCAGCTTTGCGGCGCGCGCAGCGCTGTGAGACCGTCGTAACGCAACTCTGCCACGCCTAGCGTCTCAAGCGAATTCATGCGCTTGGGGCGGCGGTAAAGCTCGCGGAGCAACAATTGGTCGGCAGCCTCGCGAGGGTGGCCGAAGAGCCTGGCAACCTCCCCGAAATAGCGCGCAATGTGCTCGAGCTCGACTCGTCCGGCAAGACGCGCAGTCATCTCCTTCCAGGTCATACAGCCGCTCTTGGGGGCGAACTTCGCCTCAAAAGCGGCCAGTTTCTCTGCTACTACGCGCCGCTGCGGCTCGTCGGTGGCTGTGGCCATCTGCTGCGCGAAACCAACCCTGGCCATCTCCAAGTAGTCCCGATCCACAGACGCCCCCGCGTCCAGACGGGCTTCCGCAAGCATGTGTGGAACGGCTGAGCGGATGAACTCACGCAAAGAACGGTCGTATAACCGAACCGCGCCCCGTGCCGTGCCCTGGCGGCTGTCGGTAAACGCCAGTAGCCGGCGACCTTGCATTAGCACCTCCGGACCGTCGCCTACATCGGGGTCCGGAGGTGCCGCACGCAACAGCTCCGGAATAACGGTCCCTAGGGTGAACGGCCCGGGCACGCGAACCTCGCGGCGCGCGCGCGTCGAGCGCCAGTCGCCTCCGCAAGCCGGGCAGATTGTAAGGTGAGTGCGCTCACCAACCGTCAGCTCGGTCTGCCAGTTATCCCCGTATGCCTCGCCGGTCCGGCAGTCGATCTGCATTGACTCCAGGACGTCTCCCCCAAGCTCAGAAGGCTGAGGCAACACTACGTAAGCGGTTTGCACTGCTGGTGTCGACGTAGTCTCCAGTTCGGCGTCGTTGCTGTCCTCGACGGGATCGCCTCCATCCATGTCACAAAGAAACTCGTCCTCACGTGACGCATCGCCCGCCAGATACATGCGACCGTCGCGCGCGACCGCCGTTGCGTCCAACGACTCGGCGCCACAGTGCACGCACAGGCGTAACGGCAACACGACCGATTCGCAGTGCATGCAGGCACGGTGTTCCTTGAAGAAGACCGGGCCGAAAGCCCAGCGCTCGTCCAGTTCTTGCTCCGCCCGGCCAGGGCAGTCGCGATTGAGGCAGGCCCAAGCACCCTCGACGGTTTGCTGCATGACGTGGGCACGCAGCGGCAAGAATCGCGCATCCTGCCCCTCCGGTAACATGCCTTCGCCGGCGACACCGGAGCTGGCCACATCCACCCACCGTGCGGCATCCGCCAAACCAACGCCCAGCCGTGATGCGATCTCTGACAGGCTACGTGGTCGACTTCCAAGAACGGCACGCAATTCAAGGGCACGCCGACAACCCGCGAGCCGCTCGAAGAGCCTGGCCCCGTCCTGCTCGGCTTCCAGCTCATCGAGGGATGGTTCCTGGCCACCATGGCGGCTGTCGCTCAATGTCGGGATCTGGCGACGCCCCCTAACCACCGACACGCGCTCGATCGAGGTACCCGACAAGTCAGCCAGGAAGCGACGCAATGCCTCGTCCGAAGCTGGCGAGTCATCCCCAATGGTTGCCGACGTAGCGATGATTTGGACTTGATCCGGTTTGACACCAAATCCCTGCATCGTTCGCCGCAGCTGTAGTGCCAGTTCCGCCGCCTGTGTGCCCATGTACGAGTGAGCTTCATCGATCACAATCCAGCGCAATTTGCCGTGCGACGCATTGAGTATCGGGGCGTCCTCGTGGCGAACGAGCATGTATTCCAGCATCGTCGTGTTGGTGATCAGCAGCTGCGGCGGGTTGCGGCGTAGCTCTTTGCGATCAGGCACCTCAGCCGCCGAGTAATTCGCGCGGATCCGCTGTGGCAACTCATCCTCTAGCCGTCCGTTGTACAGACAAAAACGGATGCGACCACCATACGGCTCAGTCCATGCGGCCAAGCGCTCCCGCTGGCTACGGATGAGCGCATTGAGCGGATAAATAAAGAGGGCGCGCACCCCAGCACCCGGGTGATCATCGAGACTGCGCGACAAATCGCTAAGGATGGGAAACAAGAACGCTTCGGTCTTGCCCGAGCCGGTACCACTTGAGACCAGGACGCTCTTGCGCTCCTCGAGCGCAGCACGCCACGCCGCCAACTGGTGGGCAAAAGGCTGGCGCGTCGCCGGAAACGCGTATTCAGCCGCATAGCGGGGCGCCGGATCACCGATCGCATCTATGAATCGAGCGTCAAGTAGACCTTCTTGCGCCAGCTGCCCAAGCGTGACCGGAGCCTGCTCCCACCCGAACATCGCTTCAAAGGCAGGGTCAGCGGTGATGCCTGGGGCGCTTCCTGCGGGCGCAGAGAACACCCTATGCATTAGCGCGCGTAGGGAATCGTTGGCGGGACGCAGCATGCTCACCGCGGCGTCAGCCACACGGGCCGGGAGCGCCTCCAGCAAAGGGGCGACCTTCAAGTAGTTGTTGGTTTTCATGCGCAGGCGAGCTGGATTCGAGAGAGGGCGAACAACGAGTCGAAGAGGCCCCGGTCAAAGCGACGGGCGAGCACGAGTTCCCGGCGCAAATCGGGACCAACCGCGCCGGCATCGGGAGCAAGGGCGCATACAACCGGCGCAATGAGATAAGGCAGGCGATCTGGGTCGCATGCCCTTGGCAATGCAGCGGGAAGCAAGCGCTGCACAACGCTGGCCTGCTCAGCCAGGGCACTGAGCGGAGACAACCGCGCGCCCCCGTCTTCCGCTGTGGCGAGGCATTGGTTCCACTGTTCGAATTCGTGGGCGTAGCGCGATGCGGCCTGCGCACCTAGCGCGACCCTTTGGGGCTGCGTGAGACGTTGGCTAACAACAGCGTTCTGCAGCACGCTTGCAAATGCGCCACGATCGGCATCGGAGAGGTGGAGGCTTTCCGTGCAGGCGGTGACCACACTGTCGAACACTGCTGGGTCCACCGCGTGGCTGTTGTTCACTCCCAGCATGGCCTTCGCCCACCAGGTTGACAGCCCCTGCCACGTACGAACCGGCACCAGATGCCACCACAACGCAGATTCGTCCGCCCGCTGTACCAGCGCATCAGAGGAGCCGGCACCAGAGTAAGCGATCAACCGGACCATGGCCTCGGGCGCATCGACCAGCGCTTTCACGATGTCCAAGTATGGCCCTGGCACATCGCGAAAGCGCCGCAGCCAGCTGTTGAGAAAAGCAAGATCGACGTCATTGGCCGGCTTGAGCGGCTCTTCGGCGACTGCGAGCAGGCGCTCGCGAAGCATGCGGATGCGCTCGTCAACAGATTGATCGACCTGGAGAATGGAAGCGAGCGAATGCTCCTCCGGTTTGCCTGGCTCTTCGCCAAACAACACAGCCATGGGCCGGATCGAGGGCAAGTTGGCCGAGACCAGCGCCCATCCTGGCTCAAAGACGCCGGGCAATTGCCAGTCCCCAGGCAGATCTGGATCACGCGAAAGAACCGCCAAGGCATCTGAAGAGAAGTGACGGACCACGAGCTCAAGCTTGTCGACCGCGCGCACCCCCAGCACTGTTATGCGGTCGCCTTGGCGCCGTAATCGAGCCGGCGCAATCTCCAACACGCTTGTACTGCCCCGGTCGAACAATTCCAAGCGGAGCGACTCGTCCATGAGCTCACGGCTCGTTTGAAGGTCACGAAGATCGTCCGATATCCACGACAAGGGCAAGCTAAACCCGTCGGCGTGTTCCAGTTCGCACGCTACCGGCATAGTGCGGTTACCGCCCCAGCTAACATGCACCAGCCGACCCGCATGGCGGGCGATGAACGCCTCGTAGCGGCCGATTTCGTCAAGGGCTGCCCTCGGCGGTGCCACTGATCCCGTGACCAATTCACGAAAGCCGGAAGTTCGTGCGTGCGAGCGCAGCTCTATGGTCGCCACCGAAGCCGGGGCGTTCTTCGGTGGTCGCACCATGACGGTAGCCTTGGCGGGCTGGCCTGGGTTGGCCTCAGCCGCCACATACCACTGGCCAGTTAGGTCTGGGGCCTGTCGTGGGCTGGGCGGCTTGCCTGCGGCAAACCAGCCCGGCGCCAGAGTCAGACGAAACTCGTTGCCCGGCTGAAGACGCAACTCAAACTGCGCGGGCAAGACGAGCGCTTTCCGACGAGCCACCACCTTCTCGCCGACGCGCGCCCGATACACCACTAGCCCTATCGCGTCCCGAAGCGTCGGGGACCACTGACTGCCATGGCTTGATCTCCATTCAACAACGGTCCCCGGATCAGCCTCCCGTAGTTGCGCAGTTGGTGCACCGGCGAACACCGCTGGAGCGTCAGGCGAGCGCAACGACAGCAGTGCGCCCCGCAGATCGATAGCAACCGTGTCGGCAGTGTCGCCGGTTCGGATGACAAAAGACTCACCGCCGCACCGCACTTCAGTGCGTCCCGCCACCTCTACCAGCTGCCGGCGTCCCGAATGGAGTCCAATGAACCCTCGGTCCACGGCATCACCCTCGACGCTGGATCCCTCTGGAATGCACAGCAGCACGCTTTCGTCTCGGGCGCGGGCATCACCCTGCGCAAGAAAACGCCAATCCTCGCTCGGCATGCCAGGAATAGGTGCGTCACGCCTGACGAATACCCAGGGCATTTCGTGATCGAGCGCATCACCGTCCCGCACGGGCAACGTGCTTAGGTAACCCGCCCCCGTGGCAGCGAGTCCAATTGCGATGTTTGGACTATCGAACGGCGCAGGAATTCGTAGCTGTGAGTCCACCGGCCGGGGCCGAACGGCATACCTGCCGCTAGGCTGCCGGGATAGAGAGGCCAGCTGTCGTACCGCTACGCCGTCAGCCGTCACGCCCAGTCTGAGTACCGCGGGAACCTCGCTACCCGGAAGCTCGAGGGAGTCGGGCAAGGGCGCTAAGAAGGTCATGGCACGCCACATTCCAGCTTCGAAGTGCAGCTTGCGAATGCAAACCGCGCTGTCCAGCGTCCCGGTGTTGCGTGCCTCCCGAGCGGTAAGCAGCAACTCCTCGACGAGCTGTTTTGCTTCGTGCGAATCCAGTCGCAGCGGCAATCGACTTTCCCAGCCAGGGACTCCTTCCAAATACTCCGAAAGCGGTTCGAAACTAGGGTCATGGCCCCTTGCCAGCAGTGAAAGCTGCCCAGTCAACTCGACGCACAAGCGCTCGAAATCTTGCGATTGGCGGTAGCCCCGTGGCAGCCGAGACACGGGAATCTCGAGGGCGGCTCGGTGTTGCGCCGCCGCTTCACCATTACGAACATGCTCCGCAATCAGCCGCTTCAGTAGCGCGCGCAGTGCGCTCTGGCCCTCGACAAAGGCCACTGGAAACCCGCCATTGACAACGAGGGTCTCCAGGAACTGGCGACGCATACCGTCGCCCCTGATCACTTGTAGCTTCCAAAAATTCAGGGCTTGAAACAGCAGAGGACCAAAGCGCAATCCCCCTGCCCGACGAAGCGCCACAATGGCGGGCCCGCAGTGATCCCAGGACCAAGGACCTTCACGGTAGGAGCGCCGGAAACGCTCTGCCGCCACCAAGGGAACGAGTCGCATTCTCTGCTCAAGTGGATAGAGAGCGTCAGCCAAGAATGCTTCCAAGGCCGCCAGGTCGGCGGGATCGCATTCGTATCGGTAAAGCGCTCTTCCGTCGGGCCCAGCTGGTAGACCCCGCGCCTGCAACATCCTGTCGAGTACCGCAGCCGGCCCCCGAACCGCCGTCCTATCAATCACAACCATGTCGCGCCCCCTAGTGCCTGTTTCTATCACATCGGTAAGCCGAACGTGAGGATTCGGCGCTGGGGCCTCGCGTTCGCTCGCCGCGGAGCCGTGTCTCGGGCTGTTCATCGCCCGGTTGGCGCGCGCTGTACCGGTTGGCCTACGTGATCTGCGCACCCGACCCTACCGCGTCACGCAACGGCGAGGCTGATCGCTCCCTCTAGATCGCTTTGCGCGAGCAAGCCTATGCAGTTGCGAGCACGTCGAGGGCACCGAAGCGCTCACGCCAGGGACAGGGCTGCCGATTGTGGTCACGGTGGGTCGCAGCGACTGAGACGACCTCCACTGATGATCGGTGTTTACCGCCTTTGTCAACACGAATACTATTCCACTATGACCTGGTCCCTACACCGTGCCGTTCGCGCCCGTCGCGAACAACTGAACCTTTCTCAAACTGATTTGGCAGCGTCCCTCGGCATCACCAAATCAGCGCTCAGCCATATCGAGAATGGCAACCGACCGCTCACCAATGAGCAGGTGAGTTCGTTGGCCACGCTGTTACGAATGCCAACCGAGCTTCTCATGCTGGGCTCCGGAAGGATGCCGGAAGACGTTAGAGACATCTTTGATTCGGACGCCTCTGCCGCGGTCGCGGCCATTCGCCAATTCTGTGAAGCCGAGGCCGTGCACTATGCCGACGTGCCCTCATTTGTTCCGATCGCAGGCGCGACACCGACGATTAGCCGCGCCAGTAACGCAGCCATTCCGGAGCGCATTGACGCGCAGAAAACTTCGACGTCCTACCGCGCTCACAGTTACCACACCAAGGTGCCGCCGGAGGCCATCACGCCCTTCATTCGTGCTTTCACGCGTCCAGGTGAAACAATTTTTGATCCCTTCTGCGGCTCAGGAATGACAGGAGTGGCGGCGCTATCAGAGGGCCGAAACGGCTTGCTCTCCGACCTGTCGCCGTCGGCGGTCCACATCGCTCGCAACTACACAGCTCCGTGTTCTCCGGATGAGCTATCCGCAGGGCTATTCCGCGTCTTTACCGCAGTGCGCTCGACCATGGATTGGCTCTATCGGCCGCTGAACCACGACGGGTTCGTGGAATACACGACATGGAGCGATATCTTCCGTTGCCCCACCTGCGCTGGACCAATTTTGTATTGGGATGCTGTACAAGCCAGTGTGACATCGGACACAGACCGAATTCTCTGCACGCACTGCAAAGTAGCCCATCGCAAAACGGAGCTCACGTGGATTGGAGAGCAGGCGGTCCAAAGTCACACATCGTCAGGCACCTCGAATCGCATCAATAGCCATGCGATGACCCGGCACGAGTTGGCGCTAATCGAAGATGCCAACGCCGCGCCCATCCCCTACTGGACCCCGCACATTCCGTTCGGCCCCGAACGCGAAATGTGGCGCGGTAGTCATCGCGCCATGGGTATTACAACTATCGAGGGGTTTTTCACGCGTCGCAACTTACATGCGCTGGCGGCCTTGCGGCACGCGATCGTGTGCGAATCGACCGGACGAGTGCGGGAAGCATTAATGTTTGCGTTCACAGCGTGCGTCAATCGAGCTTCGAAGCGCTACCAATGGAATGCGAAACGGCCTACTAACGTGATGACTGGGACTCTTTATATCTCGTCCTTGCGTTATGAATGGAACGTCTGGAGCTTATTTCGCCGTAAGGCCGAGGATGCGCTTCGCTACTACACGAAGTTCCCGTCTACCGGCGCCAAGGTGGACGTTTTTCAGCGGTCCGCTGCCGATCTAGACTGCCTGCCCGATCGCTCCATCGACATGGTTTTTATGGATCCACCGTTTGGGTCCAACATTTTCTATGCCGACGCGTCTCTACTGTGGGATTCATGGCTGGGTCGGCTAACCGATGAAAACGCAGAAATTGTCGTCAATAAAAGTCGCAAAGGTTCAATGGGCGGCAAAAGCCTCAGTGACTACGGCGACCTCATGCAGCAAGCGTTTTCGCATACGTCGCGAGTTCTCAAGCCCGGAGGCCGCGCGGTCCTGGCCTTTTCCAACTCGGACGACAAGGTTTGGACCGCGGTTCAGGACGCGCTCCGAGAGGCGGGGTTTGAGAGCGCAAGCGTCCACGTGTTGAACAAGGGGCAACCCTCGATCAAAGGCGTCAAGGGCGTGACCGGCAAAGAATCCGTAACCACTCTTGACTTGCTTCTGTGCCTGAAGCACACCTCCAAGACATCGGTATCGGTTGCCACCGACGTGGAGAATGGCCCCCCAATCGGATTCGTGGAACAAGTGATCCGAGATACCGTGAAAGCGTCCCGTTGTCGCACCGATGAAGTCTACTCGGCAGTGATCCGCGCCAGTCTCGCGGCCCATTTCTCCGTGGCCGGCATCACGATGCCAGCGATCGCCTCCAAGTGCCGCGCCCTTGGCGCGCGGGAGGTGGATGGCCATTGGCAGTTCGAGGTGAACATCATTCAGGAGCACGATTTCGTCGCGGGTTACCTCGCCAATCCGGTTGATCTGCCGCGGAGCACTGGCAGCGAGACGCCGGCGTCCGCACCGGTCGCGCGCAGCGTACCGGGCAGCCGTTCCAGCCCATTTTACCAAGCGCACAGCTATCACACGAAAGTGCCGCCCGAATCGATTGCGCCGTTTATCGCGCACTTCACGAAACCTGGCGACGTGATTTTGGATCCCTTCTGCGGATCGGGCATGACGGGCGTGGCCGCGGCTATGTCGGGGCGAAAGGCCATTTTGAATGACCTGTCACCGGCCGCCGCGCATCTCGCGTGGAACCACACCCATGCGGTTGATCCGGACGTGCTCGAAAAAGCCTTTGCAACGATTGAAGCACGTCTGTTAAAGGTCTTTGAAACCATGTATGCCACTCGCCACCCAAAGGGGGGGGCGGGTTATATCCATTGGACCCTTTGGAGCACCGAACACCTCTGTCCCGAGTGCGGCAAGAAGTTTCGCCTATGGGATGCGATGGACCAAGTCACGGGGCGGCTGGGCAGCCTGATTCAATGTCCCAAGTGCGGTGACGATATCAAGCGCTCCCGGCTGGAATCATTGGGGTCGATCCCTGTATGGATTGCGTATGAGACGAAGGATGGCAAGCGTCACGAAAAGGCGGCCTCGGCCCACGATGTAAAACTCGCTCTAGCCCATAGCCGCGATACGATCGACAAATGGTTTCCGGCGGTCCCCATTGGCCAAGATCGCGAGATGTATATCCGGTGTGCGTTGGGCCGCCAGGGTGTCGCGTCAGTCGCCGACTTCTATACCCCGCGGAATTTAAAAGCGCTGTCGATGCTATGGAACGCGATCCAGGAGGAGCCGGACGACCGTACCCGCCGCGCGCTGGCGTTCGCCTTCACCAATACGGCATGGCATGGCACGCGCATGCGCCGATTCAACGCGCGCGGGGGCCAGCGGCCGTTGACAGGAACGCTTTATATCCCTCAATTGTCGTCCGAAGCCAACGTGCTCGAAGTCATGCGCAACAAGATCAAGCAGCTTCGGCGTTATTACGAGTCGTTTAAGGCGGCCGAGGGCGGCAACGTCTACGTCCAAATTGGCAGCGCGACGGATCTTAGCCAGATTGAAAGCGGCAGCATCGATTATGTGTTCACCGATCCGCCGTTTGGATCTAACCTGTTTTATGCCGACTGCAATCTGATCTGGGAATCATGGCTCGGCCGATTGACCAACCGCACGAACGAAGCCGTCATCAACCGATCCCTGCGCGAGGAAAATGGCGGTAAAACGCTCAGAGGTTATACGGACCTCATGGAAAACGCGATGAAGGAAATCGCACGCGTGCTTAAGCCAGGCGGCTGGGCCACGGTTGTCTTTCATAATACGGATGCCGAGGTTTGGCAGTCGATCCGAGATGCTTCTGCGCGTGCAGGGTTCACCTTCCATCAGGCGACATCACTGGATCGCAAGCAACAAAGCCACAAAGGCTACAAGGGCAAGTCCGGTGCCGAGGATGTGGCTCACTTCGATGTGATTTTCAACTTGCGCAAGCCGCTCGACCCCGAAGCGCCTTCGTCGGCGCACGCGAAGGTCAATCCTCCGTCGCGCGAAGAGTTGTTCGAGCTCGTTCGGAGTGTCGTTAAGAGCACCAAGATCGCACACGGTATTCAAGGGGTCCATGCCGAGGTGATGCGGCGTCTCGCCTCGCTGGGTTCGGAACGTTTCGTGGACTACGGAGACGTGCGTACCATCTGTGAAGCATTCACTCACGAGCTCAAGAGCAAGCGTAAGAAATAGCAATGAGTCGTTGGATGGTTACGCGCAGCGCGGCGGCCGCTTCAACCGTCGCCGGCCGAAGCGGTATCGCTCCGACGCCGTCGGCCGAGACGAGATGCTGAGGATCAATCGCCAAACCTGCTTGGCGATCGAAGAAGCGGAACTGTGATCCTGGGTAAACCACAAACGCCGTTTTGAGACCGCGAATAGCGTCCCGGTAGGTGTGCATCTTGTAAAGATCCGCACGCTTGTAGGTCGCCGAATCCTCGTCGGCATCGTCTTCATTGGTGTTCAAAAAATCCAATCGATATTTGGCGTCAAACGCGTGGAGGTCTGCTCCGACGCGAAGGATTACGTCAGGCCGAAGAGGGGTCGAATAGGCCGATTGCTCGGATCGCGTATAGCTCGGATTATACGAGACCGACAGATCCTCACCGAGGAAGGTGGGTAAAGCGATCTGGATACTGTCGCCCATCTCATTACGGATGATCGTCGGGGGCGCATCAGGTGGTACGCCAGTGGCCGCCACTACCGCCTCCAACACTTTCATGAAGACCCAGTATTCGTAAAGCGAGGCCATGTCGCGACCTTCCAGTAGTCGCTGGGTCTCGCCCGGCTCGGTGGGCAACGAAACTTGCTCTTGGAGCCGCATCCAGAAACTAAATACTTCCCGATAGCCGTCAGCCTTTGCCAGCGCCTGGCTTGGTGACGCGAAGCCATTGAGGCGCGTAGCACCAGTGACGAACGGCTGAGCCGTCGTGTGCTCCAGGATAGATAGCATTAACCGGCAATCGGCCCGTAATCGCGGGTGAAGCTTGGGATGATCAACAAAGCGATAGATCAGAGCCAGGCACCCCTCCACGGCATGCCGAACGAACCGGTTTTCCGCGGTATCGTAGGAGAGCCGACCACGCGGGGTGGCCACGTGGTTGGGGAAATGGAGCGCCGGCGGCGCACCGAATTTAAGGACCTTAGCCAACGGGCTTGTTACCACGGCGGACCCAGCGGGCACGACCGAGAGTCGCTCCATCCGGTGAAATACCGACGCCATGGCGCGCTGGTCCAATCGACGTACGCGATCAACAGATACTACCGGTCGCTCCTGCTCGAAACGACGGGTAGGGTTGCGCTCAATCACCGCCAGCCAGTCCTGGAGTCTCCTACCGGGCTGGTCACCCAGCATAGTTTTTCGGAGCAATTGAAGCTGGTGGTAAGGCACCGGCGAGGTGTGGCTTTGAACGCCATCCGACCGAAAAATGGTGGGCGAGCCATGCGAGAAGATCAGGGAAGTGGCGAGCTCAGAGACCTCCTCCAGCAGCTTAGAAACGCCGTCCGGACCAATCTTGCTGGAGATCACATCGATCGCGACCCCGGCCAACTGGGTTTCGCCGACAAAATTGCCAAAGCCAATGAGGGCGGTGTCATCTCCAAGCATCTCCCCGCCTAGCTCGGTAATCTGCGCTCGTAAGCGCAGGTCACAAGCCTCAGGGAACGTCAGCAGGTATTCGCGTCGCTCTTCAAAGTCGATTGAAGTGCCGACCACAGCTATGTGTTCTTGAGGGTCCCCACGACGAAGCCGATAGCGAAACGCTTCCGTCATTTGAAGAAAGAAACAAATCCAAAATCACGCAGTGATTCGAGCATATCCAACGCCCGACGATATGATTTTGGCAATACTGCTTGTGCGTTCGCGTCAAAGACGGTTGTCGTCGCCAGACCCTTGCTGAGGGCACCATCTCGCAGATATGCACAGAGACCAACCAAGGCCCCTTCCAATTTCGCACGGTTGCCCTGGAGACGCGGCAGCACTTTCTGGAGTAGCGCAATATCGAGCGCGCGCATCCATTCCTTGTCTTCGCTAGGGGCCACGAGCTCCGGGAGAAAGTCGTTGTATATCGCCATGAATCGCGCCATTTCAGCCGCCGATCGGTAACCAAAATGGAGGCGCGCTCCCTCTAAGATACCGTTGATGTTCTTGAGATGCCGGTGCGTCTCCTCGGGCATACTTTCGTAATCGCCCGCGCTTGGAAGTTGAAATTTCGGCAGTGTAGCTGGGAAACGAAATTCACCCTCGCCAACTTCGATCCCACCCCGCATACGATCCAAATCAACAGCATCGAATTCCAACACCATCGCACGATCGAGGACCTTTGGACTCATGCCATACGTCGTCTCGTCGACGTTTACCGTGCCTGTCACCACAAGGTTGATGGGGAGCTCCAAGCTTTTGGGAACGGTGAATGAATGCTCGTTGCCGTCACAGTCGGTAACCAATGCATGCAGATCGTCTGCAGATCGATGCAGCGCGATGGGCTGTTGTGAGATCGAGCCATCCGGCTGGTAGCGACGACTCTCCGAGCACGCCAACCAGTCTGAGAAATAGTGTTCGACCTTCGCCAGGTTCATTTCGTCGAGCAGCATGAAATAACGCGGGCTCTCTTCTGCAACCGAGGACGACGTTAATGCGTCCTTCGCACGAAGAATCAGATCCAGCGCTTGGGTCGATTCATAGGCTTGTGTGATGGGATTGACGAACCCAAACACGGATTGGTTGTCGAGCCAATCGGGCCGCACGGCGACAAGGGCAGACCGTGTGGGATCTTTTGCAAAGGAACGATTCTCGAAGATAAAATCAGGCCCTTCCGCAACATCGGGCGCGGCGTCTTGCGAACTTAGGGCTGCGTAATCAGCTGGCTTTCGACTGTAAAACTCAGCCACCAATTCGGCCAGCTTTGATTTTCCTGTGCCACTTACCCCGGCGAGGATAACGAACGGCTTCGTCAGAAACGATGCAATGTAACGCGCAACGAGTTCCGGCTCGAAAGCAAAACCACGCTCCTCACAATACTCCACGATGTCTAAAGCATCTGCGGGAGGAATTAGATCACTGACGGCTTCCGCGTCAAGGGCTCCGCCCAAGACTTGCTGCGATTCCATCAAATATCCGGGCAGAAAATTAGGATGCATGGAGACAATGTTAACGTCACCGAAGAGCTTGGTAGCCTTCTTGAAATGATGAATTCCATTCGATACCCCGCTCCGGATGTCCGCGTCCTTGATTTGAACTGAAGGTGACCCCCCACTTCCTGGCTTTTCTTCTTCTCGCTTCGTCCAAAGCTCCAGATATTGCCGATCAATCGCGACTATTGCGTCTTCTTCTCCAGGCGCATAACCAAAGAGCAGATCGACGTATCCACCCTTGTCGAACTCCGCCGTCCTGGCAGGCCCGTTTGTTATTTGAATTCGAAATTCATCTGCTGCCCGCACTTCGGAGCCGCCGCCCCCAGGGGTGATCTGAAACACCCACATTCGGACGGCGATTTCCTTACCTTCCACGCGCCATTTCAAGCGCATTGGATTGGCCGGCAGCGGAGATTGCTGTTGGGTGAGCGCGTAGCCGCCAGCCTCAAACCCCTTGAGCATTGCACGTTGATCGATCGCGCTCAGCGCCATGACTTGCGTAGCCTTCTTGCGAGTTAACCCTTGACGACAACCGCCCAAGGTCCCAAACGATGTTGCCTTAAGCAAGCGTCACATGCAAAGACACCAGCGCGCCATCTTTAGGGGACCCCGAATTTGTCTTGCGTCGGAATACAGGCCCATCGAGAGGGTAGTTGACTAGGCGCTGTCGAAGCAAAAAAGAAACACGAATCCAGAGTTACACCCCCGCTCTCCATCGTCGTTGCCATCCTGGCAACAATCACCAAAAAAGCAACCGCCGCCCTCCCCTGGTGTATGCGTCAGCTGCACTGGCAGTTGCTTGATCAAGAATCTTTACGCAACCACGGCTTAGAGCGTTCAGAGATTTTTTTTCCGTTAAGCGCATCCTTCCGCTCTCCGACCCCATCGACAGATGCAGGACACTTGACTGATTGAGCTCCTACATCTGGAACCGCGCTTTGCGCCCCTCGATCTTTCAACCATGGCTTACGGCGCGTTGACATTTGTTCCCTATGAAGAATGGCCGCTTGCTGATCGCAACGGTCAGGAGTTGAACGTGGTTCTGCAGGCTTAGCCTGGGCTGGGGCGACAGCCCCTTGTGGTATCACCTTGTTAGAGGGGACAGGCTTTCGCGGGCCAATCCTCAGCTGATCCAAATAGTCGGCCCACGCCTGCATGACCTCACGACGCTTCTCGCGAAATTTGACGCGCGCGTAAGCCGCCTCCACCTCGTCCTTAGGCGCATGGGCCAATTGGGCTTCGAGCACGTCTACGTCGATACCCAGGCGCTCACGCCCCAGGGTACGTAGTGATGCACGGAAGCCATGGGTGGTGTGCTCGCCCTGAAAGCCCATCTCGCGCAAGGCCTTGCTCAAGGCATCTCGACTGAGATGCGCCGATTTCTGGCGAGCTTGGGGAGGGAACACGTATTCGCTTCCCATGTTCCGCTCCCGCATCTCACGCAACACTTGGAGAGCCTGCCGAGGCAGCGACGTGCTGTAGTCCTGCCCCGTCTTCATGCGATGGGTGCCATCCGGATTCTTCCCGGGTACACGCCATTCGGCAGCCTCCAAGTCGATCTCATCCCATCGAGCGCTGGCCACTACGCCTGATCGCATCGCTGTCAAGGCGGCCAAGACCAGAGCGGCACGTACGACACGGTTTTCGTGCGCATCGATCGCCCGCATGACATCGCCCAGTTTGCTGGCGTTTTCGGTTACCGCGGGCATATGGCCGCTGCGATGGGTCGGCAGGATGCGGTCCAGCCGGAGCCGGCTGTCGTCGGGGCGCAGGCCTTCGTTGATGGCATGCTCCACGATGCTGGCCATGTATTGCCGTGCCTTACGGGCAAGCTGCGGGGTTTCCTTGGCCATCTCGACCAGCAAAGGGCGGACATCCTTCGTCTCCATCGTTCGAACGTCGAGGTCGCCGACCTTGGGTACGAGGTAGGACTCCACCACCAAGCGGGCCTTGCGGTAGGTCTCCATCGCCCAAGTTGCACGCTTTTCCGCCATCCATCGGGCCGACACAGCACGCAAGGACGCGTGCTCAATTTCAGAGCGCTCTTGCGCTACGGCATCCTGTCGGGCCCCGAGTGCAGCCCTCGCCTCCTGCTGCGCCTTTCGAATTCCCGCCGCAGTTTTGCCTTGCTTGGCCGCGCGCTGTATCTCGATCGCCTTGATGCGCGCCTGGCTCAACGACACCTCTGGGTAGTGCCCGATCGTCGCGGGAGCAGGTCTGGAGCCATCCGGAAGGCGATAGCGCACCCGCCAAGCCTTGAGGCCAGCCGGGCTCACCCAAAGCACCAGCCCGTTGCCATCGGACATGCAGTACGGCTTGTTGCCTGGCTTGGCCCGACGAACTTGTAGCTCTGTCAGTGAGACCGCGAGGCGGGGCATGGTTTGGGACCTACTTGGGTACAAACGATGCAAATTGTACCCAAATTTATACCCAAAATTCTCGGACACCCTCGGACACGATCGGACGACTTCGATAGTCAGGCACAAAAAAACCCCGCGAATCGCGGGGTTATGTGCAATTCCGAACGATAGTGGACTGTTCAGAATCTAGTGTTGGTGCCCAAGGGGGGACTCGAACCCCCACGCCTCTCGGCGCTACCACCTCAAGGTAGTGCGTCTACCAATTCCGCCACCTGGGCAGGTGTGTTGCCTGTGTTACTTCGTCGAACCCGCCGGGGCGGGAACGTCCGACTTCGCGGGAGCGCCGGCGGCCGGCACATCGCTATTGTTCTTGGCCGGCGCCTGCGGCACGTCGCTGCCGGCCGGAGCCGCGGGCTGCGCATTCTGGGCGGGCGCGGGCTTCTTGGCAAGACCGGACATCACGCCGAGATCGGCCTGCTTCGCCTGCGGCGCGCCGTTGCGGCTCAGGTAGATACCCATGCCGAGGCTCAGCACGAAGAACAGCGCCGCCAGCACCGCAGTCGCGCGGGTGAGGAAGCTGGCCGAGCCGCGCGCACCGAACACCGTGGCCGATGCTCCGCCGCCGAAACCGGAGCCCGCATCGGCACCGGCGCCGCGCTGCATCAGGATCAGCACGATCATCGCCGCGGCGATCAGGATGTAAAACACGCTGAAGATGACGAACATGTTCTTTAGGGATCCGTAGGCTTCAATGCGCTGCGGCGCAGATGCCGAGGAAATCGTCTGCGGTGAGCGAAGCACCGCCGATCAGGCCCCCATCCACGTCCGGCTGCGCGAACAATGCCGCGGCATTCGCCGCCTTGACGCTGCCGCCGTAAAGCAGCCGGGTCAGACGGGCAATCATACCATCCTCACGTTCCAGTTGGCTACGAATGAACGCGTGCGCCTGCTGCGCCTGCTCCGGCGAGGCCGTCTGGCCAGTGCCGATCGCCCACACCGGTTCGTAGGCGATCACGGCGGTGTAGAACGGGGCGATGCCGCAGTGGGCGATCACGGCGCCGAGCTGGCGCGAGAGCACCGCTTCGGTCTGGCCCGACTGGCGCTCTTCCAGCGTTTCGCCGATGCACAGGATCGGCGTGAGGCCGGCAGCGCAGGCTGCGGCGAACTTGCGCGCCACCAGCTCGTCGCTTTCACGATGGTAATGCCGACGCTCGGAATGGCCGACCAGCGTCCACTGCGCGCCAACGTCGGCGAGCATCGCGGCCGATACCTCACCGGTATAGGCGCCCTGCCCCTCGTGCTCGCTGACGTCCTGGGCGCCGAAACCGATGCCGCCGGCACCGTGGCGCGCGGCCAGCTCGGCCAGGTAGGGAAACGGCGGGAACACCAGCACATCGGCGGTCTGCGGGCGCTGCGCAACGATCTCGGATACCAGGGCCTCGGCCATCGAGCGGCTGCCATGCATCTTCCAGTTGCCGGCGATGAGTTTCCTGCGCATATGCGGAGTCGTCCGATGAAAAACGGCAAGCATAGCGACCGCCCCGCAGGCCGGCAAACGGGCGCTGGCCGCGAGGTCCGGGCTCGGCGATCATGGCCCGACCCATCTCATGGAAACGCGGATGTCCAGCCATCGTCCCTTAAGCCTGGTCACGGGTGCCTCGGCTGGTATCGGTGCCGCATTCGCGCGGGAACTGGCCTCGCGCGGGCATGACCTGGTGCTGGTGGCGCGCCGTGCCGAGCGTCTGCACGCACTGGCGGAAGAATTGCGCGGGCACCAGGGCGCGCAGATCCACGTATTGCCCTCGGACCTCGCCAATCCGGACGCGCCGCGCCAGCTGGCCGATGCGCTCCGCAAGCAGGGACTGGCAGTGGACTGGCTCATCAACAATGCCGGTTACGGCGTGCCCGGCACGTTCGAGGCCAGCGAATGGCCGGTCCATGCGGAATTCCTGCAGGTGCTGCTTACTGCACCCACCGAGCTGGCGTGGCGGCTGCTTCCCGGCATGCTCGAGCGCGGCTACGGCCGCATCGTCAACGTCGCTTCGCTGGCCGGGCATGTGCCGGGATCGGCCGGGCACACGTTGTATGCGGCCAGCAAGGCGTACCTGATCAAATTTTCGCAATCGCTGGCGCTGGAAAACCGGCACCGGGGCGTGAACGTATGCGCACTTTGCCCCGGTTTCACATGGTCGGAATTCCACGACGTCACCGGCACCCGCGCGCTGGTCGGCAAGCTGCCACGCTTCATGTGGCAGGACGCGCAGTCGGTCGTGCGCGAAGGCATCGACGCGGTCGAGCGCGGCGAAGCGGTGCGCGTCACCGGGCGCGTGAACCGTGCGATCAAGGCACTGGCCAAGCTGATGCCCGACCGCTTCGCGCTGTGGCTCTCGGCGCGCGAATCCCGGCGCTATCGTCAACTCGATTGACGCGAACACGGGCCGACTGCGCTAACGTCAACCGCCTGCCGCTCGCGAGATGACCATGAGCCTGTTTCCGACCCAGATGCGCCCGCTGCCTTATCGCAAACCCACCGAGGGACGCGACTACTGGGTGATCGACGATGCACTGCCCGACCCGATGGCGGTGCGCGAACGTTGTTTGGCCAAGACCGACTGGGAGTACGGCTTTCCGACCACCGGCGAAGTCTGGCCCGGGATGCGGACCATGCCGGCCCTGGAGCTGGACGAGCTCGCCGCCATCGAGGCGAAGGTGCGGCATGTCACCGGCGCAAAGAAACTCTGGGTCGGCGAAACCGAAGCCGGACACAAGCTCAATCACAACTGCGTGCAGGTCGTCGGCGCAGTCGAGGGAGCTGTCAAACCGCATACCGACTCGTTGAACCTGTGCCGCTATGCAGCCGTGCTGTACCTCAATCCCGCGGTACCGGATAGCTGCGGCACCAGTTTTTTCCGCCAGCGCATGCCCAACGGCCAGCTGGGCGGCAACATGGTCGCGCCGCCGCATCGCAACCTGGTCGATGCGTTGGGAAACCGCTTCGTGATGCCCAATGCTTTTGCCGAGGACGTGCGCGTGGCGCACCGCTTCAACCGGCTGCTGGTCTACAAGGCCAACATCGTGCACAGCGCCAGCGCGTATTGGGGGCTGGAGGACATGGCCAGCAAACGCATGACCGCGGTGTTTTTCTGGATGGCCTGAACTGCGCAGGGTGCGCTTCGGCCCGCGGTCACGGCACCCGTACGCGCCACAAGCGAGGAAGCGGCGTGGTTCGAGGGGGGCATCGCCCTTCACGCTCGCCCTCTCCCGGACGGGGAGAGGGCGTGGGTTGCGTCAGATCAGCTTGATCTCGCGCAGCCGCTGCATCAGGTATTCGTGCGAGGTCAGCGATGTGTCGTATCGGCTCGGGTTGTCCGGCGTCACGCATTGAGGCAGCGGGTCGAGCACCACGTCGGGGTTCGGGTGCAGGAAGAACGGCACCGAGTAGCGCGGCTTGCGCGCGTTCTCGTTCTGCGGGTTGACCACGCGGTGCGAGGTCGACGGATACACGTGGTTGGTCAGCCGCTGCAGCATGTCGCCGATGTTGACCACGATGGCATCGCCCTCGGTGGTGATCGGCAGCCACTCGCCCTCGCTCAACACCTCCAGGCCCTCGGCGCTGGCGCCGACCAGCAGGGTGATGAAGTTGATGTCCTCGTGGGCACCGGCGCGCACGTTGGGGATGTTTTCCTGGGTGATCGGCGGGTAGTGGATCGGCCGCAGGATCGAGTTGCCCTGGTCGGTCTTGTCTTCGAAATAGTTCTCGGGCAAGTCGATGTGCAGCGCCAGCGCGCGCAGCACGCGGGTGCCTAGCTGGTCCAGCGCCTCGTACAGGCCGTAGCCGCAGGGCTTGAACTGCGGCACTTCCTCAGGCCACAGATTCGGCGGCATCACGTCGGCGAACCTGGAATCGCGCGGGATCTCGCGGCCGACGTGCCAGAACTCCTTGAGGTCCGGATAGCGGCTGTCCTTGGCCGTTTCGACCTTGAACGGGGTATAGCCACGCGCGCCGCCGGAACCGGGCACGTGGTACTTCATCTTGGTGTCGGCCGGCAGCGCGAAGAACTGCTCGAATGCCCGGTAGGCGCCGTCGATCAGCTCGCGCGGAATGCCGTGGCCGCTGATGCAGCAGAAGCCGAACTGGCGGTAGGCCGCGCCCAGTTCGGCGACGAAGGCATCGCGGTCGGTGTCGTAGCGGCGGATGTCGAGCGTGGGGACTTGCTTCATGGGTTTTCCGTCATGTGCACATGCGCGGCGGATTTTACGGCGTCGGCCAGCCAGCCGGCCAATTGCTGCACCTCGCCGGCATCGGCACCCTCGATGGTGACGCGCACCAGGGGTTCGGTGCCGGACGCGCGCAACACGACGCGCCCGCGCCCCTGCAACGTGCGCTCGACCTCGGTCAGCGCGTGGCGCACGGTATCGCTCGCCAGCGCCTCGCGCGCACCGGGTGCGCGCACGTTCACCATCACCTGCGGCAACTTCTGCAGGCCGCGGCGCGCCAGCGCCAGGTCCTGATCGGACGCCGCCAGCGTCTCCAGCACCGCCAGCGCGGCGATGATGCCGTCACCGGTGGTGGCACGGTCCAGGCAAAGGATGTGGCCTGAGGTCTCGCCACCGAGCATGCCGCCATTGGCCTTCAGCTGCTGGAGCACGTAACGGTCGCCCACGTTGGCGCGGATCAGCGGCACTTCCAACTCCGCCAGCGCCTGCTCCAGGCCGTAGTTGCTCATCAGCGTGCCGACCACCGGCCCGCGCAGGCAGCCGCGCGCGAACAGGCTGCGCGCGAGCACGTAGAGGATGTCGTCGCCATCGGCGATGGTGCCGTTACGATCGACCAGGATGACCCGATCGCCGTCGCCGTCGAAGGCGATGCCGACGTCGGCGCTCTGCGCCAGCACCGCCTGCTGCAGCGCCTGCGGATGGGTCGAGCCCACGTCGCGGTTGATGTTGAAGCCGTCCGGCTTGTCCCCGATGGCGGTGACGTCGGCGCCGAGTTCGGCGAAAACCTTGGGCGCCACCTGATAGGTCGCGCCATGCGCACAGTCGAGCACGATCTTCGTGCCGCGCAGGGTGAATTCCTCCGGCACGGTCGCCTTGCAGTACTCGGCGTAGCGCGCGACCGCGTCGGCCACCCGGGTCGCCTTGCCGAGCTGTTCGGAGGACACCGTGACGAACTCCGCGTCCAGCTCTTCCTCGATCGCCTGCTCGACCTCGTCGGAAAACTTCTCGCCCATCGCCGAGAAGAACTTGATGCCGTTGTCGGTATGCGGATTGTGCGAGGCGCTGATCACGATGCCGGCAGCCGCCCGCATCGAGCGCGTGAGGAAAGCCACGGCGGGCGTGGGCATCGGGCCGAGCAGCCCCACGTCCACACCGGCGGCGACCAGGCCCGCCTCCAGCGCGGACTCGAACATGTAGCCCGACACGCGCGTGTCCTTGCCGATCAACACGGTCGGCTTGCGACTTGATCCGCGGGCCAGCACCGCGCCCGCGGCGCGACCGAGGCGCAGCATGAAATCGGCGCTGATCGGCCACTCCCCGACCTGGCCACGGATTCCATCGGTGCCGAAATACTTGCGTGTGCTCATCATCTTTCCTTGTGGTGGCGCCACGGGGCGGGCGTCACCTAGATAACTCAATCTTCGTCTGGCCAGCGTGGAGCCGGCGGACGCGTATCACGTCGTGCGGGCGTATCGCCTTCGTGCACCGCACGCCAGACGGCAAGGGCGTCGACGGTGGCGGCGACGTCGTGTACGCGCACCATGCGCGCGCCACGCTGCACGGCGATCAACGCCGCCGCGGCGGAGCCCGCGGCGCGCGCCTCGCCGGAAGGACGACCGGTCAGCGTACCGATCATGGACTTGCGCGACAGGCCCACGTAGACGCCCGCACCCAGATCGGCAAAACGCTCCAGCGCACGCAGCAACGCGAGGTTGTGTTCCAGCGCCTTGCCGAAACCGAAGCCCGGATCGACCAGCACGCGTCGCTTGTCGATGCCGGCCAGCTCGCATCCGAACAGGCGGTCGGTGAGGAAACGGTGGACTTCGCCCACCACGTCGTCGTACTGCGGATCGTCCTGCATGCCGCGCGGCTCGCCCTGCATGTGCATCAGGCAGACCGGCACGCGCAGCTCGGCAGCGGCATCCAGCGCGCCCTCGCGGCGCAGCGCGTAGACATCGTTGATCATGCCCGCGCCGGCGGCCACCGCGGCACGCATCACCTCGGGCTTGGAGGTGTCGATGGCGATCGGCAGCGCGGTACGCGCGACGAGCTGCTCGATCACTGGAATCACGCGACGCAGTTCCTCGTCGACCGGGACATCGTCGGCACCGGGCCGCGTGGACTCGCCGCCGACATCCAGCATGTCGGCGCCCTGCTCCGCCATCGCCAGGCCATGCGCCACGGCCGCGTCCGTGTCGGCAAAGGCACCGCCGTCGGAGAACGAATCGGGCGTCACGTTGAGGATGCCGACCACGCGCGGGCGGTCGAGCACGAGGGCGCGGCCGGCGCAGTCGAGCACGGTTGCGAAGGGGTCGTCGAACATCGTCTGGCTCAGGCCTGGCCGCCGAGCGCGCCCATGTGCTGGCGGTAGTAGCGCAGCTCGTCGATCGAATCGCGGATGTCGGACAGCGCGGTGTGCGCCGACTCCTTGCTCAGGCCGCGCGCGATCGTCGGCGACCAGCGGCGCGACAGTTCCTTGAGCGTGGAAACGTCCAGGTTTCGATAGTGGAAATGTCGCTCCAGGCGGGGCATCTGACGATGCAGGAAACGCCGGTCCTGGCAGATCGAGTTGCCGCACATCGGGGACTTGCCCGGCGGCGTCCACACCTTGAGGAATTCGAGCGTGGCCTGTTCGGCCTGCGCGTGATCGGTGGTCGAATCGAGCACCTGCTGCCACAGACCCGACTTGCTGTGCTGGTTGCGGTTCCAGCTGTCCATCGATTCCAGCCGGTCGACCTCGTGGCGGATCGCGAAGACCGGCCCTTCGGCGAGCACGTTCAGCTCCTTGTCCGTCACGATCGTGGCGATTTCCAGGATGGAATCGTTGTCCGTATCCAGGCCGGTCATTTCCAGATCGATCCAGATCAGGTTGTCGTCGTTCGCTTGGTTCATGCATCCTCCTTGGAGCGCGCAGTCTAGCGCAGGAGCCCGCCCAAAGCCCCGTGCCATGCGATGATCGAGGCCATGCAGACCTTCCTCTGGCACGACTACGAAACCTTCGGCGCGGACAGCCGGCGCGACCGGTCGGCGCAGTTCGCGGGCATCCGCACCACGGCGGACCTGGAGATCGTCGGCGAGCCGGTAATGTTCTTCGCCCGCCCACCGCGCGACATGGCGCCGGACCCGGACGCCTGCCTGATCACCGGCATCACGCCACAGCAGGCCGAGCGCGAAGGCGTCTGCGAGGCCGAGTTCGCCGCCCGCGTGCACGAACAAATGGCCCTGCCCGGCACCTGCGGCGTGGGCTACAACTCGCTGCGCTTCGATGACGAATTCACCCGGCAGCTGCTGTACCGGAATTTCTTCGATCCGTACGGTCGCGAATGGGAGAACGGCAACTCGCGCTGGGACCTGATCGACCTGGTGCGCATGTGCCAGGCGCTGCGGCCCGAGGGCATCGCCTGGCCCACGCGCGAGGACGGCACGCCCAGCTTCAGGCTCGAACACCTGGCCGCGGCCAACCATCTCAAGCAGGAGCGCGCGCACGATGCCCTGTCCGATGTCTACGCGCTGATCGACCTGGCGCGGCTGATTCGCGTGCGCCAGCCGCGGCTGTGGGACTGGCACTTCGAGCTGCGTCGCAAGCAGAAGGTCTTCGGCCTGCTCGACGTGGCGGGCATGACGCCGCTGGTGCACGTGTCCTCGCGCTACCCGGCCAGCCGCCATTGCCTGGCGGTGATCGCACCGCTGGCGCCGCACCCGTCGCGGCCAGGTGAAGTGATCATCTACGACCTGGACGCCGATCCGGCGACGTGGCTCGACCTGGACGAGGACGACATCGCCGACCGCATATTCACCGCGCGGGCGGACCTTCCCGAGGGGATCGAGCGCATCCCGCTGCGCACCGTGCGCGCCAACCGCGCACCTGCGCTGGCGCCCTTGTCGGTCCTGCGCGATGTGGACCATGGTCGTCTGCAGCTCGACCTGGAGCGCTGCCTGCGCCACCACGCGCTGCTGCGCGCCACCGAAGGCCTGGTCGACAAACTGCGCCACGTGTTCGCCCGCGCCTCCGAGATGCCCGCGCCGGAAGATCCCGAACTCGCCCTTTACAGCGGTTTCCTGCCCGACGCCGACAAGCGCCTGCTGGCCGAGGTCCGCGCCACGCCCCCCGAACAACTGGGCCGGCGCAACTTTCCGTTCCGCGACCCGCGTTACCCGGAACTGCTGTTCCGCTACCGAGCGCGCAATTGGCCCCACAGCCTGGATGCCGGGGAGCAAGCGCGCTGGGAAACCTTCCGGCTGGCGCGCCTCACTCGCCCCACCGCGCTGACCGCGCGCACGCTCGATGACTATTTCGCGCGCATCGCCACCTTGCGGCCCGAGCGCCCCGACCAGGCCGCCCTGCTCGACCAGCTCGAAGCCTGGGGCCGCGAACTCGCCCCGATCCCGGCCATGGCCGCAGACCTCCTGTAGGAGCGCCCCTTGGGCGCGACCGTGGATCATCCCGGTCGCGCGCACGCATCTGCAGGAGCGCATCCTGTGTGCGGCCGTTATCCGCGCCACGCGCAGAGCCGTTCCTGCAGGCGAACACGAATGACCGATAATCGGCCGATGCCACAGCCCTACTTCACCCCCGCCACTTTCCGCTTCCTGCGTGCCCTCGGCCGCAACAACAGCCGCGAATGGTTCGCGGCACACAAGCCCGACTACGAGCGCCACGTGCGCGAGCCGTTCCTGGCGCTGATCGCCGACATGGCCGCGCCGCTGGGAAAGATCAGTCCGCACTATCGCGCCGACGCACGCAAGAACGGCGGCTCGCTGTTCCGCATCCACCGCGATACGCGTTTTTCCAACAACAAGCTGCCTTACAAGACCTGGCAAGGGTCGCGCTTCTTCCACGCGCGCCGCCACGAGATCCCGGCGCCGTCGTTCTACCTGCACATCGAGCCGGGCGACTGCTTCGCAGGCGGCGGCATGTGGCATCCGGAAGCGGACACGCTCAAGAACATCCGTGGCTTCCTCGCCGACAACCCCGAAGCCTGGAAGCGCGCCACTCGCGGCAAATCCTTCCAGGGCTTGAGCTTCTGGGGCGAGAGCCTGAGTCGCCCGCCGCGGGGCTTCGATCCGGATCACGAACTGATCGACGATCTCAAGCGCAAGGATTTTGCCGCCGGTGAGAACTTCGACGACGCTTTCGCCTGTTCGTCGGAACTGCTGCCGTGGGCGGTGGAGAGCTTCCGGCGCGTGGCGCCGATGGTCGATTACCTGTGCGCCGCGCAGGAACTCGAGTTCTAGCCGCAGCGCTGTAAGAGCGCCTTAAAGGGGTACGCGCTGGCGACGCAGCAGCACCAGCGCCACCACCATCCCGAGCACCGCCGTCGCCGCCACGTAGTGCGCCGGCGCCAGCACCCCGAAGCGCTTCACCAGCAGCCCGATCAAAGGCGGCGTCAGGCCACCGAACAGCGCATAGGCGACGTTGTACGAGGCCGACAGCCCCGAGAATCGCACGGCCGGCGGAAATGCCAGCACCATCAGCACCGGCACCACGCCGACCACGCCCACCGCGAACCCAGCGAGGGCGTACAACATCACGAAATGCGCGCCGCCCGCCGCCAGGTCCATGTACAACGCGTACGCGGCCATCAGCAGCCCGGCCGCACCGAACAGCAGCGCCCGCGCCGGCCCGATGCGGTCCGACACGCCGCCATAGAAGAGGCAGCCCACCGCCAGCGCGAACGACGCCACGTTGTTGCCCAGGAACGCCCGTGCCGGCGCGACGTGGAACACGGACTGCACCAGCGAGGGTGTCATCAGGATCAGCACCACGATCGCCGCGGTCAGCATCCAGGTCACCAGCATCGAGAGCAGGACCGCGCGCTGGTGTCGTGCGGCCACCTGCGCCAGCGGCAGCCCGGCGACCAGTTCGCGTCGCGCGTGCATGGCCTCGAACACCGGCGTCTCGCTGAGCCAGCGGCGCAGCCACACCGCCAGGAAGCCGAACACGCCGCCGATCAGGAACGGCAACCGCCAACCGTAATCAAGCAGTGCGTCCGGCGAGAGTGACCGGTTGAGGCCCGCGGCGACCAGCGAGCCGATCAGGATACCCACGGTGAGCCCGGAGGTCAGGCTGGCGCAGGCAAAGCCCACCCTTTGCGGTGGCACGTGCTCGGCGACGAACACCCACGCCCCCGGCACCTCGCCACCCACGGCGATCCCCTGCACCACCCGCAACAGCAACAGCAGCAACGGCGCCAGCATGCCGATCTGCGCGTAGACCGGCAGCAGACCGATACCCAGCGTAGGCAGCGCCATCAGGAACACGCTCAGCGTGAACATCCGCTTGCGCCCGAGCTTGTCGCCGTAGTGCGCCATCACGATGCCGCCGAGCGGGCGCGCGAGATAGCCGGCGGCAAAAATGCCGTAGATCTTGACCTGCGCGAGCCACGCCGCGCTGTCGGGCGGAAAGAACAGCTTGCTGAGCGGAATCGCGAAAAACACGAACACCACGAAGTCGTAGAACTCCAGCGCGCCACCGAGCGCCGCCAGCGCCAGCGTGCGCATGTCCGCACGCCGGAGGCGCCCGGCATTCAAGGCAAGCGTCGATGCGTTCATGCGATCCCCCGGCCGCTCGCCGTCAGCCGCGAGCGTTCTTGAACATCATGCCTGCGCCCAGTGCTACCAGCGCCAGCGGCCACCAGGTGGCGAAGAGCTCGCCGAGGTGCAGGTCGAAACCCAGGTTGCGCAACAGGAACAGGATGCCGATGACGATCAGCAGGATGCCGGGCACGCTCGGGCGCATCGGTTATCTCGGTAGGGACGGAAGCGGCCACTGTGCGCACGACACCTCCGCCCGTCAACGTCCCATCACGCCCTGGCGAAAGGAAACGCCAGCACGTCGGCGATCGCGTCGGTGCCGGCCAGGCACATCAGCAATCGTTCGACACCCAGCGCAACGCCGGCGCAGTCGGGCATCGCGTCTAGGACGGCCAGCAAGCGCTCGTCGATCGGCACCTCGCGCTGGTTGCGGGCGCGGCGCCGCGAGTTGTCGCGTTCGAAGCGCGCGCGCTGCTCGGCGGCATCGTTGAGTTCGTGGTAACCGTTGGCCAGCTCGTAGGGGCCGAGGTAGAGCTCGAAACGTTCGGCCACCGGCGGGTCGTCGCGACGGACCCGGGCCAGCGCGCACTGGCTGGCCGGGTAGTCGTAAATGAGCGTCATGCGCTCGCGCGGAAAATCCGGTTGCAGGCGATGGGTGATGAGCAGGTCCAGCCAGTCGTCGCGGGTGAGGCCTTGCGGGTCGATGCTGGACCGGCCCAGCGCCTGCTTCAGCGCTTCGAGCGGCGCGGTGAGCGGATCCAGGCCCAGCGCGTCGAGGAACAGCTCCCGATAGCTGCACGCCCGCACTTCGGCGCGGCGGCCAACGAGGGCGAGCGCGGCCTGCACCAATTCGATGGCCTCTCCCGCCAGTCGCCGATGGTCCCAGCCGACGCGGTACCACTCGAGCATGGTGAACTCGGGATTGTGCCGCCCGCCCGCCTCGCCGTTGCGGAACACGCGGCCCAGCTCGTAACAGTCACCCAGGCCGGCCGCGAGCAGGCGTTTCAGCGGGTATTCGGGCGACGTGCGCAGCCACCGCTCGCGCACGCCGGCGTCCACATGCCCATGGAATACCGTGGTGAAGCTTTCGATGTTGGGCTCGGTATTGCCGGCGGCGGAAAGGATGGGCGTTTCGACCTCGAGCACGTCGCGTTCGAAAAAGAAGGTACGCAGCAGCCGGTAGAGCCCGGCACGCAGGTGCAACGCCTCTTGCGGAGAATGCGTGTTCATCGAGGCCAGGCACCGCGATGCAGCACCACCCGGCCACCTTCCATATCCATGAACGTGCGGCCGTTCCTCTCCCAGAACGGGTTGGCGTTCTGCACGACAGTGAACCCTGCCGCAAGCATCGCGTCGCAGCGGCGCTGCCAGTCCACCACCTCGTCCAGATAGAAGACCAGCAGTTGTTCCTCGTGTGGCGATGGCGGCGGCGGCGGCGCCCGGTGATCGCGGATGAACTCCAGGTGGTAGGGCCCACGCGGATGCCCGAGGATGATCCCGTCGAAGCCTTCGTGATCCCGAAACGAGGAAAGCACGTCGAAGCCGAGTCCGCCGACGTACTGGGCGGCGATCGCATCGATATCACGGCACGCTCGCGCAACGCGCATGACTGCGCCTGTCATGACGCCTCATGCTCCGCCAGCAACGCCAGCAACTGCGCTTCGTCCCACACCGGCACGCCGAGCTCCTGCGCCTTGTCGAGTTTGGAACCGGCCGCCTCGCCCGCCACCACGAACGAGGTTTTCTTCGATACCGAGCCCGCCACCTTGGCACCTAGCGCCTCCAGCCGCTGCTTGGCTTCGTCGCGGCTCAGCGTGGGCAGCGTGCCCGTGAGGACGACGGTCTGCCCCTCCAGCGGCGCGGCGCTGACGTCGGCCTGCGGAACGGCGGCAAGCAGGCGCTGGATGGCCGCTTCGGCGTCGCGCAACGGCGCGAGGCCGGTTTCGTCGGCCAGGAAGGCCGCAAGATTGCTGGCCGCGGCCTGCGGCAGGCCGTGGGTGATCCATTGCGCCTCACCCGCTGCGATAAGGCGATCGAGCGTGGGGAAGTGCTCCACCAGAAGTTGCGTGCTCTTGGGTCCGAGCTTGGACACCTTCGCGTGGTCGAGCAGCGCGGCCAGGCCAAGCTTCTCGCGCAGGCGCGGGGATGGCGGCGTTTCGTCGGCGAAAGTGATGCCCGCGGCCAGCAGCGCATCGACCACGCGCTGGTTGCCTTCCTGTGCGAAGAAACCGGCAATGGAAGACGCCACTTCCTCGCCGATGTCCGGCAGCGCGCGCAGCACGGCCGCTGGCATGCTGCGCACCATGTCCAGGCTGCCGAGCCATGTAGCCAGCGTGCGCGCGGTGCTTTCACCGATGTGCATGATGCCCAGCGCGAACAGGAAGCGCGGCAGCGTGGTGCGCCGGCTGGCGTCGATGCCCTCGACCAGGTTTTCCGCCCACTTCGTGGCGATCTTGCCGGCCTTGACGGTTTCCGGTGTGGTGCCCTCTCGCTCGTCGATGGTCTGCTTCATGGCCACGAAGCGCTCGACCGTCAGGTCGTACAGATCGGCCGGCGTGCGCACCATGTCCAGTTCGACCAGGGCATCGACGAAGCGACTGCCCAGGCCTTCGATGTCCATCGCACGACGCGACGCGAAGTGGATCAGCGCTTCCTTGCGCTGCGCCGGGCAGACCAGGCCGCCACTGCAACGCCAGGCCGCCTCGCCCTCTTCGCGCATCAGCGCCGAGCCGCACACCGGGCATCGCGCCGGCATCGTCCACGGGTGCGTGCCGGCAGGTCGATGTTCGGTCTGCACGCGCACGACCTCGGGGATCACGTCGCCGGCGCGGCGCACGATCACCGTGTCGCCCACGCGCACGTCCAGCCGCGCGATCTGGTCGGCGTTGTGGAGGGTGGCGTTGGTGACGGTGACACCCGCCACCTGCACCGGCGTGAGCCGCGCGACCGGTGTGGCCGCCCCGGTACGGCCGATCTGGATCTCGATCGCCTCGACCTGCGTGCTCTGTTCCTGCGCCGGGAACTTGTGCGCGATG
Source organism: Frateuria sp. GZRe14 (assembly GCF_051900395.1). Lineage (NCBI taxonomy): Bacteria > Pseudomonadati > Pseudomonadota > Gammaproteobacteria > Lysobacterales > Rhodanobacteraceae > Frateuria > Frateuria sp. GZRe14. The sequence continues at coordinate 2,137,610 of NZ_JBHZGJ010000001.1, forward strand.
GCCCAGCGCGGCGCGCGGGAAACAAAGCCCATCTCGCGCTGGCCTTCGTAGTCGTCCAGCTTGTAGACCACGCCGTCGATGTCGTAAGGCAGTGCGTCACGCCTGGCGCCGATGCGCTTGTAGTAGGCGATCAGACCATCGAACCCGCGCGCCACGTCCGCCTCGGGCGAGACCGGGAAACCCCACTTGCGCAGGCATGCGAGCGTCAGCGAGTGGGTCGCCGGCAGCTCCCCGCCCTCGACCACGCCGACCGCATAGGCGAAGAAACTCAGCCTGCGCTTCGCGGTGATCGCCGGATCGAGCTGGCGCAGCGAGCCGGCCGCGCCGTTGCGCGGGTTCGCCAGGGGCTTCTCTCCGTGCGTGCGGGCGTAATCGTTGAACGCTTCGAAATCCTTGCGCAGCATGATCACTTCGCCACGCACCTCCAGTACGCCGGGCCAGCCGGTACCGCGCAACCTGAGCGGGATCGCTCGCACTGTACGCAGATTGGCGGTGACGTCCTCGCCGGTCTCGCCGTCACCGCGCGTGGCGCCCTGCACGAACGCGCCCTGCTCATAGCGCAGGCTGATCGCCAGGCCGTCGAGCTTGGGCTCGACCGAGAACACCGGTTCGCGCCGGTCGAGCGTCTGCTCGACGCGCCGTTCGAACTCGGCGATCTCGCGGAAGCGCTCGCGCTCGGTGTCGCCCTCCTGCTCGAAGGCGTTGCCGAGCGACAGCATCGGCAACGCGTGGCGCACCTCGGCAAAGCCGCCGTGGGCGCGGGCGCCGACGCGGCGGGTGGGCGAGTCGGGCGTGGCCAGCTCCGGGTGCGCGAGTTCGAGCGCTTCCAGTTCGCGCATCAGTGCGTCGTACTCGGCGTCGGTGATCTCCGGCTCGTCGAGGACGTGGTAGCAGTAGTTGGCCTGTTCGATGCGCTCGCGCAGTTCGGCGGCGCGGACCCGCCAGTCGGGAGTGTTCGGATGCATGGCGCGAGTGTAGCGACACGCCCGTATGTGCGGCAGGCCGTCGCTAAGGGAACCGAAAGCGCGCGGCGCTAGCGTGCCGGTGCCGGTGGCCTCTTGCCGCCGCGGGAGGTGGGCCGTGCGTCCTTTCCAGTGGTTTGCCTGCGTGCTTTTCCTGGCCTCGGGGCCTGTTTTTGCCAGCGGCGGCCCGCTCGGCATCGACCACCGCCTGCACTACGACAACAGCGGCATCTGGAAGCGCAGCAACCAGAAGGCGCTGTTGTACGGCAGCATCGTCACCATCGGCGCCGGCGCCATCGCCTTCGGCGACGACGACAAGCTCGGCGACACCTTCTGGCGCTCGGTCGACGCCATGGTCATCAGCGGCGTAGGCACGCAGGCATTGAAGTACACCTTCCGTCGCGAGCGTCCTTCGCAGACGGACGATCCGAACCGCTTCTTCAAGCACGGCCAGAGCTTCCCAAGTGGCGAGGTGGCTGCACTCTCCGCCGCCGTCACGCCCTTCATCGCCAATTACGGCGACGAACACCCGGCGGTCTATGCGCTGGCCCTGCTCCCGGCCTATGACGCCGTCGCGCGCATGAAGGTGCACGCGCATTGGCAGAGCGACGTGCTGGTCGGCGCACTGATCGGCACCGGGGTTGGCCTGTGGGCGACCCGGCGCGACTCGCCGCTGGTCGTGGGCTGGCTACCCGGCGGTTTCAGCGTGGGCTACGTGCACCACTTCAAACCATGAGGGTGGATCGGCCTGCGCTCAGCGATGCAGGTGGCCGGAGGCCTCGGGCTGGTAGTCCACTTCCATGACGCGCAGGTGCCGGGGCCGCCCGCCCGGCATCGGCCAGTCGATCTCCTGGCCGCGCGCCAGTCCCAGCAAGGCACTGCCAACGGGGGCGAGGATCGACACCGTGCCGGGCTTGCCCGCGGCGCCGGGATACACCAGCGACATGGTGATGCGTTCGCCGGTGCCCTCTTCGCTGAAGGTCACCGTGGAGTTCATGGTGACCACGTCGGCAGGCATCTGCGCCGGCTCGCGCACTTCCGCCCGTTCCAGCTCCGACCGCAGCGACGCGTGCTTCTGCGCCTCGCCGGCTGGCAGGCGATCGAGCAGATTCTCGATGCGTTCGACATCCAGGCGGGACAGGACGATGGCAGGCCGGCTCATGGGATTCTCCACGGGAAAAGCCGGCGGTCATGCCGGCGCGCTTTCAGACAGGGATGCGCGCAAGGCGCAGGTTCCAAGTGGAATCTGGTGACGACGGCACAAAAAGGCAAGCCCGTCACGGACCCGCGATCGTGCACGCATCAGAGGCAGCCGGGCCCGTATCATGCGCCCCCATGCCGAACGATGCCGTCACGCCCGCCCCTCCCCTGCACGCGGGCGAGCCGGTCGAAGAATCCTCGCGCGAACGGTTTCGCGGCCTGATCTGGTTGGTCTCGGCGGCCTTCTTCATGCAGGCGCTGGATTCGACCATCGTCAATACCGCCGTGCCCGCCATGGCCAATGCCCTGGGCGTCACCCCGCTGGGCATGCGAAGCGCGCTTACCAGCTACGTGCTGACCCTGGCGATCCTGATCCCGGCCAGTCCGTGGCTGTGCGACCGCTTCGGCACGCGCAAGGTCTTTGGCGCCGCCATTGCGGTGTTCGGCGTGGGCTCGCTGTTCTGCGGCGTCGCGCAGACGTTGCCCCAATTGGTGGCCGCGCGCGTCATGCAGGGCGTCGGCGGTGCGGCGTTGATGCCGGTGGGCCGCTACGTGCTCGTGCGCAGCATCGCCAAGCACGAGTTCGTGGCGGTGATGAGCACGGTGGCTACCTTCGGCCTGCTCGGTTCGGTGCTGGGGCCCCTGCTGGGCGGCGCGCTGGTGGAGTTCACGTCCTGGCGGCTGATCTTCCTGATCAACGTGCCGGTGGGCATCTGCGGCCTGTGGATGAACAAGCAGGACATGCCCGAGTACCGGATGCGCCATGCCAACCGCTTCGACCTGCTCGGGTTTCTGCTGTTCGCGGCCGCTTCGGCACTGCTGCTGACGGCCTCGGAGCTGGTCGGCGGCGAGCACGTGGCCTGGGCGCGCATCGTCGAATGCACGGCGCTGGCGCTGCTGATCGGCGTGATCTACGTCTGGCACAGCCGGCGCACGGCGTTCCCGGTGGCCGACCTGTCGTTGTTGAAGGTGCGCAGCGTATGGGTGGCGCTGGCCGGCAACCTGTTCACCCGGCTGGGCATCTCCGGCATGTTCCTGCTGCTGGTGTTGTTCCTGCAGGTCGGCTGCGGCTGGTCGGCGCTGATGGCGGGCCTGATGATGGTGCCGCAGGCGTTGGGTTCGATCAGCGCCAAGTGGATCGTCAATCGCGCGCTGGCGCGGCTGGGCTATCGCCGCCTGCTGATCGGCAACACGTTGATCGTGGCGATGCTGCTGGCCTCGTTCGCTACCTTCGGCCGTGACACGCCGGCGTGGTTGATCGCGGCGATGGTGTTCCTCTACGGCAGCTTCGGCGGCCTGCAGTACACGGCGATGAACACGCTGATTTATCACGACCTGGACATCAAGCACGCCTCGATGGCGTCGTCGATGGCATCCACCGCGCAATACCTGTCGATGAGCTTCGGCATTGCGCTGGCCACGCTCCTGATGGAGTCGCTATTGCAGGGCCACGCACACTCCGATTACGTGGCCGCGTTCCGATGGACGGTCCTGATCCTGGCGGTGGTCACGGCCTCGGCCAGCCGGGTGTTCAGCCGTCTTCGGGCCGACCGTCCGGCACGCAGGGAACTGCCCGCCTGAGGCGCGGTCGACGAGCACGCGCCTGATAGGCTTGACCGGCGTTCCCAAGGAAAGCGATCCAATGCGTTCGACATTGTTCCTCGCCACGCTGGGCGGGGTCTTCCCCGTCTCGGCCGTCGCCGCCGAATCCGGCGCGAATTTCCATCTGACCGGCCATCCGGTCGGCTGGCTGGCGCTGGCGCTGTTCGTGCTCGCCTATGTGGCGGTGGTGCTGGAGGAACGCATCCAGATCGCCAAGTCCAAGCCGGTGATGCTGGCCGCGGCGCTGATCTGGGGCCTCATCGCCTGGGAAACGCGCGATGACGGCGGCGGCTCGGTTGCCGCACGCGATGCCTTTCAGGCGATGTTCCTGGAGTACGCGGAAATCTTCTTTTTCCTGGTAGTTGCGATGACCTACGTCACCGCGATGGGCGAGCGCAACGTGTTCGAAGCGCTGCGCGCGCAGTTGACGCGCCGGCGGCTGGGTTACCGCGCGCTGTTCTGGATCACCGGCACCATCGCGTTCTTCCTGTCGCCCGTGCTGGACAACCTGACTACCGCGCTGGTGATGTCGGCGGTGGTGTTGGCGGTGGGCGGCGGACAGGCGCGTTTTGCCACGCTTTCGCTGATCAACCTGGTGGTCGCGGCCAACGCCGGTGGCGCGTGGAGCGCGTTCGGCGACATCACCACGCTGATGGTGTGGCAGGCGCACAAGGCCGAATTCTTCGATTTCTTCCGCCTCTTCCCGCCCGCGCTGGTCAACTGGCTGGTGCCGGCGGTCGCGATGCATTTCGCGTTGCCGAAAGGATTACCGGAATCCCTGCCCGGTCGCGTGCGCGTCAAACCCGGCGGCGTTGGCATCTGCCTCACTTTCGCCCTGACCATCGCGATCACCGTGATGGGCAGGCAATGGCTCGGGATGCCAGCGGCGTACGGCATGCTCACGGGACTGGCGTTGCTCAACCTGCTCGCTTCGCGCATCGATCGCAGCCAGCGTCGATATGCGCTGGCGCAAGGCGTGGAAGAGGAGCCGTACTCGATCTTCCGCATCATCGCCAACGCTGAATGGGACACGCTGCTGTTCTTCTACGGCGTGTTCGGCTGCGTCGGCGGGCTGGCCGCGCTGGGCTACCTGGAACTGGCTTCGCACACGCTCTACGGCTCGCTCGGCGCGACCCTGGCCAACACCGCCATGGGCGTGCTCTCGGCGGTGATCGACAACATCCCGATCATGTACGCGGTGCTGCAGATGGACCCGCCGATGGACGCGTCGCAATGGCTGCTGATCACCCTTACCGCCGGCGTGGGCGGCAGCCTGCTCTCGGTCGGCTCGGCCGCCGGCGTGGCGTTGATGGGAGCTTCCGGCGGCCGTTACACCTTCATGAGCCACCTGCGCTGGAGCTGGGCGATCGCGCTCGGCTACGGGGCGAGCATCGCCCTTCACCTTGCGCTCAACGGCACGTAAAACCCCGTAGGGGGCGCACCCTGTGCGCGACCGTCATGCGCCGGTCGCCGCCTGTCACATGCAATCGCCACCAAGGAACTCCATGCACCACGCCAGCGACATCCTGCTCACCCTGTTCCTGGTCTTCGTCGCCGCCCAGATCGGCGCCGAGATCGCCCAGCGACTCAGGCTTCCGGGCGTGGTGGGCGAGATCGCGGCCGGCTGCGTGATCGGACCTTCCCTGCTCGGCTGGATCAGTCCGGACCAGATCCTGCCCGGCACGCCGCTGGACGTGCTGGCCGAAATCGGTGTCGTGCTGTTGTTGTTTTCCGTCGGACTGGAAACGCGACTGGACGACCTGAAGAAAGTCGGCAAGGTCGCCTTCCTGGTCGGATTGCTGGGCGTGCTGGTTCCTTTCGCCATGGGCGGGGTATGGGCGCACGGCAGCGGCTTTCCCTGGGGCAAGTCGCTGTTCATCGCCGCCGCCTTCGTCGCCACCTCCGCAGGCATTACCGCGCGCGTACTGCAGGAACTGGGTGCGCTGCAGCGCGTCGAAAGCAAGGTCATCCTGGGCGCCGCGGTGATCGACGACATTCTGGCCATGCTGCTGCTCGGCGTGGTGGTGTCACTGCAGGGCGGCCAGGGCTTCGAGCCGGTCAAGCTGCTGGTGGTGCTGGGCAGCGCGGTCGGCTTCATCGTGCTCGTCGGGCTTGGCGGCGCGCGCGTGATGCGCTGGAACTCCGGGTGGCTGGAGAAACCGCATAGCGCCCACTCGCCGCTGGCGATCGTGCTGGCGATCTGCCTGGGCCTGGCTTGGCTCTCTACCCTGCTGGGCCTGGCGGCGATCATCGGCGCCTTCCTCGCCGGCATGATCGCCTCGGAGACGCACCAACAGCATACGCTGGAGAAACAGACCCAACCGCTGCTGGCGTTGCTCACGCCGTTCTTCTTCGTCATCACCGGCAGCAAGATCGACCTGGCCCAGCTGGCCAGCGCCGAGGCCATGGGGATGCTGGCGATCGTCACCGTGATCGCGATCGTTTCCAAGCTCGTTGGCGGCTGGCTCGGCTCGCTGGCGTTGGGCCGACGCGCCGCGACCATCGTCGGCTTCGGGATGGTGCCGCGCGGCGAGGTAGGTGTGGTGGTGGCGAGCCTCGGCCTCGCGGCGGGCGTGTTCAGCGACCGCATCTACGCGGTGATCGTGGCCATGTCGCTGCTCACCGCAATGGTCACGCCGCCGGTGCTGGCGTGGCTGTTGAAGCGCTACCCGGCGGCGGTCAACCCGTCCGGAGCCGAATGATCGGGCGGTGCCGGGCAAGCACCTGCTGGATCCGCTCGATGCAGGCCTGTCGTAGCCGGACGGCCTTCTCCGCATCCGAGTCGTCCAGGCGTTCTGCCCGCACCCGGTCGCGATGCTCGATCTCGAGAGCCAAAAGGCGATGCGCCTGCGCCAACCTTTCCTGGATCTTCTCGTCAATGGCCATGGTCATGACACCGAGCGGCCCGCGGGAGGGCCATGCTACGCCGTATTTGTGACAGGAAGCGGTCGCCGCCGCGGGCGATGGCTTGTCGGCAACCGCTGACGCCTGGCCGGCGTGCACTGTCTCCGATTGGCGCGAAGTATGAGGGGCCACCCTATTGGTCGCCGTAGGGGAAATCTGATCCTGCTGTGGGCGTAGGCAGCCGCCGGGGCCTTCGGCGATCTCCGGATCACGCCAGCACGGCCGAGACCGAACATGCGAGCCAGCCAAGAACCAGGGCAAGGAACACGAGGATCGCCAGCACGCCCATCAGGTCGAAAAGTTCTTCGATTCGCATGCGTGGACCCGAGCTGGAAGACGCCGGCAGCTTGCCGCAGATTTCTTGCTCGGCGATGACAAAGGCGACGCGTTCGACGACCGCGGGCCTGCTGACCGCGAGACACGCCCGCTTTCCGTCGCAGCCCCCTTCCCCCGTGGGAAGGCCAGATGCCATCAACCAGGCATGCGCGACCCGGGCTGCAGGTCGCCGGCACTTGCCTTGATCGCGTCGCTCTCTTCCTCCCCTGGATACACCCCGCGCAGTACGTCGTCGAAGTGCGACCGGACCGCCCGGTTGCAGCCGCAGGCGATGCGGTCGAGCCCACCGGCCTCGGTGACGCGCACGCCACCGCGGCGGGTTTCCAGGATGCCGCGGTCCTTCAGCTGCTTGATCACGCGGCTGATGTAGCTGCGCCCGACACCGAGCATGGACGCAAGTTGCTCCTGCGTGAGAGGCACATCGTGGTCACCCGTGCGATCAAGCGCTGCGACCAGCCATTTTGCCGTCCGCTGTTCGATCGAGTGGGCCGCATTGCAGGCCACGGACTGGAACACCTGGGCCATGAGGCAGTCCGCGTACCGGGCGAACAGATGACGCAGGCTCGTCGACCGGCTCTTGGCCTGTTCGAGCTCCAGTGCGCCCATCCTGAGCAACGGGCCGGGAAATTGCACCACGGTGCGCGAATAGGCGGGCAGCCGACCCTGGCTGACGATGCCACCCACCGCCCCCTCCCGGCCCACCAGCGCGGTTTCGATGCCGCGACCGTCTTCCAGCAAAACCATGAAGGAGATCAGCGTCGGACCGCAAGGGAAGTAGACGTGCCGCACCTGATCGCCGGGCTCGAAGAGCACGCGACCCACCTCCACTCGCTGGGGCTCCAGGTGGGGCTGGAGCAAGACAAGATCGTCCTGGTGCAGCGCACGCAGCAGATTGTTCGGCGGTGCGATCTCGCTCGTCTCGCCGGGTGATTGCGCACGCTCGTATTGGCTAGCCATAAACCCCCTGATGGCCGTGACTGTGCACACGACGAGAGGGCCGTTTGCCCACGGTCTTATGACGTTATCTCAAGGCGCTGCAGGTAATTTTCGCGTGAGTACCTCGTCAGCTCTATGTCCACAATTGGACATACTTCCGGGCGCAACTCACCTAGAGTCGGGGAGCACTCTCACGCCACGCCCGTCGTTGAACGCACCAGGCGAAGCGTACGCCCGCAACCCACGCCGCAAACGCCAAGCGGCCTTACTGGCCAGCCCATGGGTTATTCCCCCGAGGAACACCACCACAACCTGTTCGACCGGGAGCTCATCCATGTTCCCGCAGCGATACAGCCACACGGCGCCCTGCTCTGGCTCGACGGCCTGGGCGTGGTTACGCAGCTTGCCGGCGACACATCGCGGGCTGTCGGCGTGGCACCCGAAGCTTTGCTTGGGCAATCCGTCGACGCGCTGATCGACAGCAAGGGCTTCGGGCTTGCACAGATCATGGAAAGGCTCGACCCGCGGCTGCAGGGCTACGTGGTCAAGTGGCATCCCGAGCCCCCGGGAAACGGTGCTTGGGATATCACGGCGCACCCCAATCGCGAGGGAGCCATCATCGAATTCGAGCCAGCGGCGACGCCACCCGCCGAGGCCGCCGACAGCATGTCGCAACTGGCGCGCGCCATTGCCTCGCTGGATCTGCCGGGGGAAACGGATGAACTCTTCGGCACCATGGCCGCCGAGGTGCGCCGGCTCTCCGGCTACGATCGCGTCCTCGTCTACCGGTTCCTGGACGACGAAGCCGGCGAGGTGGTCGGCGAGTCTCGCTCCGACGCGCTCCCTTCCCTGCTCAACCACCGCTTCCAGGGCTCCGAGATTCCAGGCGAGGCCCGCGGGCTCTATCTCAGGAACCGGTTCAGGATCATCCCTGATGCGAACTACGTACCTGCCCCCCTGCGAACGTCGGGGTTCCAGGGAGCGCAAACGCTCGATATCAGCGATTGCTCCCTGCGCAGCGCGCCGCCGATACATCTGCAGTACCTGAGGAACATGGGCGCGGCATCGTCGATGTCCATCTCGATAGTGGTGAAGAACGAACTCTGGGGCCTGGTCGCCTGCCATCACAGCACGCCCAGGCACATGGCCTATGAGATGCGCGAAGCTTGCCGGCACCTGGCGCGGGTGTTTTCCCACCAGATCGAGGCACGCGAAGAAGCCCGTCACCAGCGCCAGAGCACCAGCCTGCGACATCTCAGGACGGCCTGGCTCGACGATATGCGCGTGGCGCTCGAGAGGGACCGTCCGTTGGAACTCGATCTGGCCCGGCTGGCCGGGATGGTTCCGTGCGACGGGGTCGCGCTGGTATCGGCCGGGCGGACCGAGCTACGCGGACAGACACCGGGCGAAACGGAAACCGCGGCACTCGCCCAATGGCTGGAGGAGCGGCTGCGCCATGAAGCGTTCGCCACCCACCAGCTGCCGGGCGAGCTTGCCGCGGCGGCGGCCTATGCGACGGAAGCGAGCGGCGTGCTTGCAACGTCGATCGACGCGCCCGATCCGATCGTGCTGTTGTGGTTCCGCGCCGAGGAAATCTTCCCTGTCAGGTGGGCGGGAAGCTCGCACGAATTTTACGACGACGGGCCGGCCGAGCCGACGCCACGGACCTCTTTCGCCACCTGGACAGAGACCGTCCGCCAGACGGCTCGCAGCTGGTCGCGGGCCGAAGTCAACGCCGCGCGCCAGCTGGGGCGCTCATTGACCGCCCTGTTCCAGCAACAGGCGCTCCGGGAGCTCAACCGTCGACTGCGCGACACGCTGGCCGAACAACAGTCGTTGGTTGCTCAGAAGAACGTGTTGATGCAGGAAGTACATCACCGGGTACAGAACAGCCTGCAGATCGTGAACTCCATGCTTCAGTTGCAGGCGCGCCAGACCAGCGATCGCAAAGTGCGCGGGCAGTTCGAGGGCGCCGTGAATCGGTTGATGGCAGTGAGCGCCGTGCACCGGCACCTGTGGCGATCCAGCGACGCGCAGAATGTTCGTCTGGGACCGTATCTCAAGGAGCTCTGCGCCGATCTCATGTTCTCGTGGGGCGATGGCTGGTCTGGCCGCGTCGCGGTCGAAGCCACGGACGCGGCCATTCCAAGCCAGACTGCCGTCACCCTTGCACTGCTGGTCACCGAACTGCTGACCAATGCGGCCAAGTACGCCTATGCCGGTTCGCCCGGTCCCGTCGAAGTACGGGCTGATAGCGCAGGCGACGGACTGCGGCTCGTGGTCAGGGATCACGGCCTTGGCATGCGCGGCAAGGTCCAGGGCGGTGGGCTTGGTTCGAAGCTCATCCGGATTTTCACCGCCCAGCTTGGCGGTCATGCGGAAACCCTGACCGGCGAAAGCGGCACGACCGTGACGATTACGGTGCCGCTGAAAAGGAATGCATGCGCGCAACGCGATGCCACGTCCCTGGAGACGCCGGTGTAGCGGGATGTGCCATCTGCATCGGACTTGAGCGAACCGTTGCGAAGGAAACAAAGACATGCGTTCTGCGGGTTTCCCGACCCAGCCAAAAAGATCGAGGATGCCAGGGTACGTCCCGGTGCAGACCCCCGCACCGGATCGCCATGCGGCGAGAATCCCGTTTGCGGATACCTTGCGGCGGCAGTGCACGCACGCCTGGAAGATTGGCCGATCTTCTCCCCGTCCTGGCCGGCCTGGCGTTCTCGAAACCACCAGTCTGGCGCCGAGATGTCGGGCGGAATTGGTCAGCCGTTGCCCGCCGCCCCAGCGGGCGTGATCGGCGGCGGTGGACCTCCCCGCGTGGATCGAATCAGGCGGCGCGGTGTCCCGTCCCGGAATATGGCGGAGAGAGTGGGATTCGAACCCACGGAAGGTTTGACCCTTCGCCGGTTTTCAAGACCGGTGCCTTAAACCGCTCGGCCATCTCTCCGTTTGACTCGGGCCTGCGCTCGGGTCGCGTCAGGCGAGGCGATCGAGGCCCCGCAGGTAGGGCTTGAGTGCGTCGGGTACGGTAATCGAACCGTCCGCGTTCTGGTAGTTCTCCATGACCGCGATCAGGGTGCGTCCGATAGCGAGACCGGAACCGTTCAAGGTATGGACGAGCTCGGGCTTGCCGGTTTCCTGGTTGCGCACGCGCGCCTGCAGGCGACGGGCCTGGAAATCCTCGCAGTTGGAGCAGCTGGAGATTTCCCTGTAGGTGTTCTGGCTGGGCAGCCACACTTCCAGGTCGTAGGTCTTGGCGGCGGTGAAACCCATGTCCCCACTGCACAGAAGCATCTTGCGGTACGGCAAGCCAAGCTTCTGCAGCACGGCTTCGGCGTGTCCCACCATTTCTTCCAGCTGCGCGTGCGACTGGTCGGGACGGGCGACCTGCACCATCTCGACCTTTTCGAACTGATGCTGGCGGATCATGCCGCGGGTGTCGCGGCCATAGCTGCCAGCCTCGGCGCGGAAGCACGGCGTGTGCGCGGTCATGCGCAGCGGCAGCGCCTCGACATCCTGGATGGTGTCGCGCACCAGGTTGGTCAGCGGCACTTCGGCGGTGGGAATCAGGTAACGCCGTGTCTCGCCGACGTCGGTGGCGAACAGGTCTTCCTCGAACTTGGGCAACTGGCCGGTGCCCTGCATGCTGTCGGCATTGACGATCACCGGCACGTTGCATTCGAGGTAGCCGTGCTCGCCCGTGTGCAGGTCGAGCATGAACTGCCCCAGCGCGCGGTGCAGGTGGGCCAGTTGGCCGCGCAGCACGGTGAAGCGGGCGCCGGAGAGCTTGGCTCCGGCGTCGCCGTCGAGCCAGCCGTGGCGCTCGCCCAGTTCGACGTGGTCCTTGACGGGGAAGTCGAAACTCCGCGGCTGGCCCCAGCGGCTGATCTCGACGTTGTCGCGCTCGTCCTTGCCGACCGGCACCGATTCGTGCGGAATGTTGGGGATGCCCAGCGCGATGCCGGCGAGCTTGCACTGCACCTCGCCCAGCGCCTGCTCGTTGGCCTTGAGCCGGTCGCCGATGCCGGCGACCTCGGCCATCAGCGGCGCGACGTCCTCGCCCTTGGCCTTGGCCTGCCCGATGGCCTTGGAACGGGTGTTGCGCAGGTTCTGCAACTCCTGCGTCTCGGTGGACAGGCGCTTGCGCTCGGCCTCCAGGGCTTCGACGGCGGCAACGTCCAGGTCGAAACCACGGGTTTGCTTGAGGCGCGCGGCCGTGTCGGCCAGGCGCGAGCGCAGGAGGGCGGGGTCCAGCATGGGGGCGTTCCGTCGAAGTGCTTGAACCGTCGATTATCGCCGTGGGGGCCACGCGCTAGCAAACGCGTGGTCGCCTCCGGAAACCTGCAGGAGCCCGCAAGGAAACCAGGTTCAGGCGGGTCGGCGTTCGCGTCGGCCAAGCCACCAGGCCATCGCGGCACCGGCGAGCAGCCAGCCGATCACCTGCTCGATCAGCGCCGCCGCCGTGAAGCTGGCCGGAAAGCGGTACCAGTTCCAGTAGGGCACCATGGTGCTCATCCAGGCGAACACCGCTACCGCGCCGGCCAGGCCAAGGCGCCGACCGAATCCCAGACCGGTCACGCTCATCAGGCTCGCCAGCACGAGCGCCGCCAACGTATCGCCCGCCCACTGCGTGGCCAACTGCGGCCCCATGCGGGTCATGTCCTCGCCTTGCGGCAGATAGACCACCCAGGCATACGGCGCCGCGCTGGCCTTGGCGCCGTATGCCTTGACGGCGGCCTCGTCACCCATGGCGTCAGGGTCGAGCCAGGGAAGGATGTAGACACCCGGTTCGTTGCCCAGCCCTTCGTGCAGACTGGATAGCACCACGTCCTCGTGGGCCGGCGGGCGTATGCCTGGATTGCCGAGCCCCAGCGCCATGTGCGCCACGGCGCCCCAGATGAACATCACGATGCCGCCGATCAGCGCCGCGATCAGGATACGCATGATGCTTCCCTCCCCGGTTGGTGGGCCGACTCTAGGCAGGCGGCACGCCGCGGATCAAGCGCCGCCGATGTTTGGGCCGGCGTTTGAAGCCACTACTTGCGCGCCTGGCGACGGGCCTCGCGCAGAGCCAGCAATTTCTCGCGCAGCTTCTGCTCCAGTCCGCGGTCGACCGGTTCGTAGAACACCGCGCCATCGAGGGCGTCGGGCAGGCACTGCTGCCCCAGCGCGATGCCGCCGCTGGCATCGTGGTCGTACTGGTAGCCCTTGCCGTAACCCAGCCCTTTCATCAGCTTGGTGGGTGCGTTGCGCAGGTGCATCGGGACTTCGAGCGTGCCGGAGTCGCGCACGGCGGCGCGGGCCTTGTTGTAGGCCATGTAGGCGGCGTTGCTCTTCGGTGCGATGGCCAGCCAGATGGCCAGTTGCGCCAGGCCCAGTTCGCCCTCGGGGCTGCCCAGTCGCTCGTAGGTATCCCAGGCGTCCAGCGCCATGCGCCAAGCGCGCGGCTCGGCCAGGCCGACGTCCTCGACCGCCATGCGGGTCATGCGGCGCGCCAGGTAGAGCGGATCGCACCCGCCATCGAGCATGCGGCACAGCCAGTACACCGCGGCGTCCGGATCGGAGGAGCGCACCGATTTGTGCAGCGCGGAAATCTGGTCGTAGAACTGTTCGCCGCCCTTGTCGAAACGTCGCGTGCGATCGGCCAGTACCTGGGTCAGGGTGGATTCGTCGATGCGCCCTTCGTGGGCCAGTTCCGCGGCGATTTCCAGCAGCGTGAGCGCGCGGCGCACATCGCCGTCGGCCGCCTGCGCGATCAGCTTCAGCGACTCGGCTTCGATTTGCAGGTGCAGCCGGCCCAGGCCGCGTTCCTCGTCGGCCAGCGCCCGTTCGAGCGCCGCCACGATGGCGTCCGCCGACACCGCCTCCAGCACGTGCACGCGGCAGCGTGACAGGAGCGCGGAATTGAGCTCGAACGACGGATTCTCCGTGGTGGCGCCGACGAATACGATCACGCCGCGCTCGATGTGCGGCAGGAAGGCATCCTGCTGGGCCTTGTTGAAGCGGTGCACCTCGTCCACGAACAGCACCGTGCGCCTGCCCTGGGCGAAGTTCGCTTCCGCCTCGGCCAAGGCCTTGCGTACGTCCGGCAAGCCGGAAAGCACCGCCGAGATGGCGCGGAAGTCGGCATCGGCGTAGCGCGCCACCAGCAGCGCCAGCGTGGTTTTGCCACAGCCCGGCGGGCCCCACAGCACCATCGAATGCACCTTGCCCGCCTCCAGCGCGCGGCGCAGCGGCGATTCATTGGCGGTCAGCCGCGGCTGGCCGACGATCTCATCGAAACTTTGCGGACGCATGCGTTCGGCAAGCGGCTTGAGCGCATCGGAATCGGGAAACAGGGAGGCGGTCTCGGGCATCGGCGGATGATACCGCCCGCCGCGTTGCGGGCGCTGACAGCTGCCGGGCGCGCGCCTACGGGGTTGTCGTGCGCTGGCGGTAGAGGCTGTAGAGCGTGCCGCACAGGCCGGTCAACACCGCCGGTATCAACAGACTGCGCTCGCGCAGGTGGTCAAACAGGAGCGCGCCTACGACGCCCCCCAACAGAAAGCTGCCGATCACCAGCAGGCAGACGCGCACGCGCAAGGTATCCACCTCCAGCCCACGCAAACGATGCCCGAGGTAGATCCCAAGGTCGGTGAACATGCCCGAGACGTGGGTGGTGCGGAACACGGCGCCACTGTAGGCACTGACCATGCCGTTCTGCAGACCGCAGGCCATCGAGGCCAGCCACAGGCCGATCGACCATTCGCGCTGGAGCAGTGGCACGGCGGCGAACAGCAGCAGCGATTCGAGCAGCAGTGCCACGCCATAGGGACGTCCTAGCTTGAGCGTGCTTTTCTGCACGATCGCGCCACTGGCCATCGCGCCGAACACGAAGGCCAGCAGCGACAAGGCCCAATGAAACGCCTCGCCGCGGTCGCCGGCGCCCAAGGAGATGCCAAGCAGCGTCGTCGAGCCGGTCAGGTTGCTGATCGACTGGTGGCGGAACCCCATGTAGCCCGCGGCATTGATCAGGCCCGCGATGAAAGCGAGCACCCCACCGCCAACCCACGCCCAGCGCGGCAGCTGGCGCAGCACGGGCATGACCGGATCAGTCCTTCAGCGGATGGGTGGTCATGACCGGCAGGTCGCCGATCACGTCGGCGCCCGGAGGCGGGGTGAAGTTGAAGGTCGAGGGCGACAGGTCGACGTTGCGTTGCCAGTCGGAAAAGCGGATGTCGGTAACCGCGCCGAGCTGGTCGCGGAACATCATGCGCTTGAGGCCTTGCGCGTCGAAACCGAGGTCCGCGTAGTCGAACTGCGGATCCTTGGCCCTGGAGCTCAGGCGCAGCCAGACCAGGCCATCACGCTCGCCCCGCTCGGCCACGCTGAAATCCTTGTCGAGCTGCTTGAGGTCCGTGATGACGGTGAGCGGACTGTGCGCTTCCTCGGTGCTCTGGACGCGCACCGTGACCTGTTCCAGCTCCGGGTCGTACAACCACACGCGGCTGCCGTCCGCCACGATGGTCTGCTTGTACGGCTCGAGCGTGTCCCAGCGGAACTGGCGCGGAGCCTCCAGCGCGAGCGTGCCGGAGCTGGTCTTTGCGCCCTGCCCGCTGGCATCGGCGAGGGTCTGGGTGAAGTGGCCCTTGAGCGAATGCAGGTCGGTCGCAAAAGCGTCCAGGCGCTGGCGCGCGGGGCCCGTGGTGGCATGGGCCAGGCTCGCCAGGGAAAACGCGAGCGAGGCGAGGAGGATGAGGACTAGGCGGTTCATGGAAACCCTGTTCCTGGAACGTGCGGGAAAGTTTGGGTAGCCGCGGCTTAATCGCGGCACAAGCGGATTGTAGGCTCGCTGACGCGTATGCCCTGCGAGACGTATGCAGGGGCGCCTTTGGGCGCACCCCGGTGTTTCATCATGCATGGCGGTCGCGCCCGAGGGCGCCTGTACACGGGATCGCGTCGCGGCAGGTGGCTATTTCGGCGGTGGCGGCGCGAGAACCTCGCGATTGCCGTTGTGCTGCGGGGCACTGACCACGCCGTCCTGTTCCATCTGCTCGATCAACCGCGCCGCGCGGTTGTAGCCGATGCGCAGGTGGCGCTGCACGCCGGAGATCGAGGCGCGGCGGGTCTGAGTCACCACGGCGACCGCCTTGTCGTAGAGCTGCGCGTCGGCGTCGCCGCCTTCCTCGCCGTCCTGCGGCAGGCCCGAGTCGTTGATGAACTTGCCGTCGCTGGTGGCCTGCACCTCCTCCAGCACGCCCTCGATGTACTGTGGCGCGCCCTGGGCCTTCAGCCAGGCCACCACGCCATGGACCTCGTGGTCATCGACGAAGGCGCCGTGCACGCGCTCGGGGGTGGCGGTACCTGGCGGCAGGTAGAGCATGTCGCCGTGGCCGAGCAGCGCCTCGGCGCCGGACTGGTCGAGGATCGTCCGGGAGTCGATCTTCGAGGAAACCTGGAAGGCGATGCGGGTCGGGATGTTGGCCTTGATCAGGCCGGTGATCACGTCCACCGAGGGACGCTGCGTGGCCAGCACCAGGTGCACGCCGGCGGCGCGCGCCTTCTGCGCCAGGCGGGCGATCAACTCCTCCACCTTCTTGCCGACGATCATCATCATGTCGGCGAATTCGTCGATGATGATGACGATGTAAGGCAGCGGTTCCAGCGGCTCGGCCGCCAGGTTGGGCATTTCGGGATTCGGGCGGAACAGCGGGTCGAGCAACGGCTGGCCGGCCGCCTCGGCGTCCTTGACCTTCTTGTTGAACCCGCCCAGGTTGCGCACGCCCACCGCGGCCATCAGCTTGTAGCGGCGCTCCATCTCGGCGACACACCAACGCAGGGCGTTGGCGGCCTCCTTCATGTCGGTCACGACCGGCGCGAGCAGGTGCGGGATGCCTTCGTACACCGAAAGCTCCAGCATCTTCGGGTCGATCATGATCATGCGCACGTCTTTCGGGCTCGCCTTGTAGAGCAGCGAGAGCACCATCGCGTTGACCGCGACGGACTTGCCCGAACCGGTGGTGCCGGCGACCAGCAGGTGTGGCATCTTGGCCAGGTCCGTGACCACCGGCTTGCCGCCGATGTCCTTGCCCAGCGCCAGCGCCAGCGGCGACTTCATCTGGTCGTACTTGTCCGAGCGCAGGATCTCGGACAGATACACGATCTGCTTGCGGGTGTTGGGAATCTCCAGGCCGATCACATTCTTGCCGGGGATCACGTCGACCACGCGCACGCTGACCACCGAGAGGCCGCGGGCGATGTCCTTGTCCAGGCTGGACACCTGCGAGCCGCGCACGCCGGCGGCGGGTTCCAGCTCGAAGCGGGTGATCACCGGGCCGGGATACACGCCGACGACCTTGGCCTCGATGCGGAAATCCTTGAGCTTCAGCTCGACCTGACGCGAGAGCACTTCGAGGGTTTCTTCCGAGTAACCCGGCCCCTGCTCCGGCGCCTCGTCCAGCAGCGACAGCGGCGGCAACTCACCGGGCTGCGAAGCGCCCACGAATAGCGGGATCTGCGTCTCGAGCCTGGCGCGCTCGCTCTTGGCCACGGGCGCGGGTGGCGTCTCGATGCGCACCGGCTCGCGCTTGGCCTGCTTGACCGCCTCGGCCTTCTTGACCACTTCGCGCTCGGCGCGCGCCTGCTGGGCCTTGGCCACTTCCGGCGCCTGCTTGAGCTTGCCGCGCAACCAGCCGACCAGCATGAGCGTGCCCTGCCCGGTCCAGTCCATCACCTTGAACCAGGACAGGCCCGTGGCCAGCGTCACCGCGATCAGGAACAGCGCCAGCAGCAACAGCGGCGCGCCTTTCTCGCCGAAGGCCTGCAGCAGGCCGTGGCCGACCCACTGCCCGATGATGCCGCCGGTTCCCTGCGGCAGCACGGGCTCGCTGAAATTGAGATACATCAACGCCGGCGCGGTGATGAAGAAGAACACGAAGCCGATCAGCCGCAGCGAGGACTCCCACGGGTGTTCGGCATGCTCGCCGCGCTGGCGCAGCACCTGCACGCCCAGCAACAGGAGCAGCAGCGGAAAACAATAGGAAACCCAGCCGAAGATGTAGCGCAGCAGGTTGGCGATGTTCGCGCCGACGGCGCCACCGAAGTTGCGCGCGTGTTCGACCGTGCCGACGTGGCCCCAGCTCGGGTCCTGATCGTTGTAACTGGCCAGGCAGACCAGCAGGTAGACCGCCAGCGGAAGCAGCAGCAGCGCGCCGGCCTCGCGCAGGCGGCGCTTGGCTTCTTCGCTGAGACCGACCGATTCGGGTGCCTTCTTTACGTTTGCTGCGCTTCGCGCCACCAGAGTGGATTCCCCTCGAGACTTCGCCCCAAGTCTACACAGGGCGCGGAGGGGGTAGTAGCTTGATTTTTCTGCAAAGGCGCAGGTGTCCGGAGGCGCCTTTCTCCCGCTGGAAGAGGGGCCTGGGGCGAGGACACGGGCGCAGCGAAATGCCGCGCTCCGCCCGTACCCTCACCCGCCTGTCTACACCCTCTCCGGGAGGAGAGGGATTCAGGCCTCGAGGCTCAGACCATGCCCTGCAGCGCCGGATGCACCAGCTTGCCGCCATCGACGTTGATGCCGCCGGCCAGCGGGGCATGTTCGCGCCACTGGTTGCCGGCCGCCAGGCGCTGCACGTACGGCAGGATCGCTGCGGAGATCGCCACGGAGGAGGTCTGCGGCACGGCACCCGGCATGTTGGTCACGCAGAAGTGCGTCACGCCGTGCACGTCGTAGGTCGGCTCCTTCCAGGTGGTCGGGCGCGAGGTCTCGAAGCAGCCACCCTGGTCGATCGAGATGTCGACCAGCACGGAGCCCTTCTCCATGGTCTTGACCATGTCCTCGGTGACCACGCGCGGGGCCTTGGCGCTGGGGATGAGCACGGCGCCGACGACCAGGTCGGCGTCGCGCACTTCCTGCGCCACCGACGACTCGTAGGCGTACAGCGCGGTCACGTTCGGACCCATCGCCATCATCTCGGCGAGGCGATCCTGGCGCTTGTCGAACACCACCACGTTGGCGCCCGCGGCCGCGGCCAGGGCAGCAGCGTTGCCACCGGCTGCGCCGGCGCCCAGTACGACGACCTTGCCGCGCGGCGTGGAGGCCATGCCGCCCAGCAGCTTGCCCTTGCCGCCCTGCGGACGGTGCAGCAGCGTGGTGCCGATCTGGGTCGCGATGCGGCCGGCGATCACCGACATCGGCAGCAGCAGCGGCAGGCCGCCGTTCTCTTCAACGGACTCGAACGCCACGCCGGTCAGGCCGATGTCGAGCAGCGACTTGGTCAGCGCCGGCTCGGCCGCCAGATGCAGGTAGCAGAACAGCAGGTGGTGCTTCTTGAGCAGGGCCAGGTCGCCGGCGATCGGCTCCTTGACCTTGACGATCAGCTCGCCCTTCTCGTACAGCGCGGCGGCGTCGGGAACGACGGTGATGCCTTCCTTGGTATAGGCCTCGTCGGAGAAGCCGCTCTTCTCGCCGGCGCCCGCCTGGATGAACACCTCGTGGCCGCGGCGGACCAGGTCGGCGGCAGCGGCGGGGACGAGGGCGACGCGCCCTTCGAGGGTCTTGGTTTCGGAAGGAATACCGATACGCATGGCAGTTAGCAATCCTGTGGGGTTGGGCCGGCGCAAACGCGTCGACGGGTGGGAAACCGGAAAGCGGAAGCCTTGAATCGCCCGTCGCCCTTCCCCATCCTTGCGGGGTTCCAAGCACCGGCCTTTTCGGCGCGGCAACATCCATGTCGCGCCTGGTCAAGGCAAGTAACGATCAAAGCCGCCAGCAAACCCAAGGATTATAACGATGACCACCCCCAAGCACAGCCGCCTGCTGATCCTCGGCTCGGGCCCCGCCGGCTACACCGCTGCGGTGTATGCCGCGCGCGCCAACCTCAAGCCGACGCTGATCACCGGCCTGCAGCAGGGTGGGCAGCTTATGACCACCACGGAAGTGGACAACTGGCCGGGCGACGTGGAGGGCCTGCAGGGCCCGGCGCTGATGCAGCGCATGGCCGAGCACGCCGAACGCTTCCACACGGAGATGATCTTCGACCACATCCACGTGGTGGACCTCAAGCAGCGCCCGTTCCGCCTGAAGGGCGATTCCGGCGAGTACACCGCCGACGCGCTGATCATCGCCACCGGCGCCACCGCCAAGTACCTGGGAATCGCGAGCGAGGAGAAGTTCAAGGGCCGCGGCGTGTCCGCCTGCGCCACCTGCGACGGCTTCTTCTTCCGCGAACAGGACGTGGTGGTGGTCGGCGGCGGCAACACCGCCGTGGAGGAGGCGCTCTACCTGGCCAACATCGCGCGCAAGGTCACCCTGGTGCACCGCCGCGACAAACTGCGTGCTGAAAAGATCATGCAGGACAAGCTGTTCGAGAAGGCGGCTGCCGGCAAGATCGAGCTGGTCTGGAACAGCACCATCGACGAAGTGCTGGGCGACCAGTCCGGCGTGACCGGCGTGCGCGTGAAGGACGTCAATTCCGGCGCGACCCGCGATATCGAGGCCACCGGTTTCTTCGTCGCCATCGGCCATACGCCCAATACCGGCATTTTCGAAGGCCAGCTGGAAATGCACGACGGCTATATCAAGATCCGTAGCGGGACCAGCGGCATGGCCACGCTGACCTCGGTGCCGGGCGTGTTTGCCGCCGGCGACGTCGCCGACCACGTCTATCGCCAGGCGATCACGTCGGCCGGTTTCGGCTGCATGGCCGCGCTCGATGCCGAGCGCTGGCTGGACCAGCAGCACTTGCTCGGCTGATCCGAGCCCTGGCCCTGCGCAGGAGCCCCCTTGCGGGCTCCCGCCTGAAGCACAAAAAAAGCCCCATGCGCGAGCATGGGGCTTTTTCTTTCATCATGACGCGCTAAGCGCGGATCAGGCTGCGATTTCCACGCCCGAAGCCTGGGCGCCTTTCGGACCCGTGGTGACTTCGAACTTCACGCGCTGACCTTCCTGCAGGCTACGGAAGCCCTTGGAGTTGATGGCCGAGAAATGGACGAACACGTCCTCCCCACCGTCCTCGGGTGCGATGAAGCCGAAACCCTTGGCGTCGTTAAACCACTTGACCGTACCGAAACGCATTGCGTGAACCTCTGACTAGGACTGGATGCACCAGGGCTTTGGAGCCTGACCGCCATTTCCCCTGGTCGGCCGCCCCTGGCACGGGCAAAAGTATCAGCATGTTTACCGGTAAAGCGCAATATGCGCGATTAACTTTTGTGCGAAAAGGCCATTAGCTGATTAGGACAGCATTGCCTTGAGCAACACCGGAACCTGCGCCGTGGCCGCGGCCAGGTGGGCAAAGATCTCCTCGATGCTGATTTCCGCCTCATCGCCGCAACCGGCGGCGAAATTGGCCACCAGCGCCAGGCAGGCGTATTCCAGTTCGAGTTCACGCGCCAGGGCCGCTTCCGGCATCCCGGTCATGCCGACCAGGTCGCAGCCATCGCGTTTCATGCGGGCGATTTCGGCACGGGTTTCCAGCCGCGGGCCCTGGGTCGCGCCGTAGCAACCGCCGTCGATCATGGCGATGCCCGCCCTGCCTGCCGCCGCCAACAGCGCCTGCCGGAGCGAGGCGGTATAGGGCTCGCTGAAGTCGATATGCCGGACCTCGACGCCCTCGGCGTCACAGAAGCTGGTGACGCGGCCGTGCGTGTAATCGATCAGTTGGTCGGGCACCACCAGCACGCGCGGGCCCATGTCGGCGCGGATGCCGCCGACTGCGTTGACGCCAATCACCCGCCGGGCCCCCAGCGCGTGCAGCGCCCAAAGATTGGCGCGGTAATTGACCCGATGCGGCGCCAGCGCGTGGCTTTCGCCATGACGCGCCAGGAAAGCCAGCCGCTTGCCGGCGAAGTCGCCCAGCACCACCTCGCCCGAGGCGGGTCCATAGGGCGTTTCCAGCGCACGCCGGCTGATGTTTTCAAGGCCGGGGAACTGGTACAGGCCGCTGCCGCCGATGACGGCCAGGTCGATGGTCGGTTCGGTCATGGTCGTTCCCGGGCTCATTCGCCCCTCAGTGCGTAGATGGCCGGAAGGTTGCGGCCCTGCTCGTAGTAGTCCATGCCATAGCCGAACACGTAGCGATCCGGCAGCTCCACGCCGTTGAAGTCCGGGGCGATGCCTTCCACGCAGCGGTCGTGCAGCTTGCGGCAGAGGCTGGCGATCAGCACACGCTTAGCGCCGCGCTTCATGCAATCGTCGCGCACCGCCTTGAGCGTGTGGCCCTCGTCCAGGATGTCGTCGACCAGCAGCACCGTCCGCCCGGCCAGCGCCGCCTGCGGCTCGCGCAGCCAGCACAGGTCACGCCCGGCGGTGGCGCCGCGGTAGCGGGTGGCGTGCACATAGTCGAATTCCAGGTCAGTGCGGATCGACAGCGCCAGTTGGCCGGCGAACATCAGCGCACCGTTCATCACGGTCAGGAACACCGCCCGCTCGCCATCGAGCGAGGCATCGATACGCCGGCCAAGATCGGCGATCACGGTTTCCAGTTCATCGCGCTCGAACAGCACGTCGGCATTGGCCAGCGCCTGCGCCAGCGGGGGAAGCGGAGTGGTCATGCGTTTCCTTCAGGTTCGTCCAGCGCGGTGATCCGCGCGATGAAACGGTCGCGTTGCGGGTTGTCCAGGAGGCCTTCCCAGGTCGCGCCAATGGCGCCGCGCAGCGGCGCAAGGCGCTCGAGGACGTCGTCGGACGGCGGTGGCAGCGCGGCGATCGCCTCGTCCACCACCTCCGGAAAACACGCCAGCACCAGATCGCACCCGGCGGCCAGGTGCGCCCTGACCCGCGCCCCCACACCGCCGGCGGTACCCGCCGCGGCCATGCTGATGTCGTCGCTGATGACAATGCCGGCGAAGCCCAGCTCGCCCCGCAGGATGTCCTCGATCCACACGGGTGAAAAGCCGGCCGGACGCTCGTCCACGGCCGGATAGATCACGTGCGCCATCATGACCGCCTCGGCATGCGCCTCGATGGCTTCGACGAACGGACGCAGGTCGGCGTCGCGGATCGCGTCCAGCGGACGGGGGTCGATCGCCTGCGCCTTGTGCGTATCGGCCGCGACCGAACCATGGCCGGGAAAGTGCTTGAGCACCGCCGCCATGCCGCCCAGGTGCATGCCGCGCACGTAGCCCTGTGCCAGCTCGCCGGCGATGCCTGGGTCTTCATGGAAAGCGCGCGGACCGATCGCGGCGCTGCCGCGGGCCAGGTCCACCACCGGAGCGAAGCTGAAATCCACGCCACAGGCGCGCAGCTCGCTCGACATCACCCAGGCGTGTTCCTCGGCCAGGCGCACGGCGTTTTCAGGGTCGCGCCCGTACGTCGCGCCGATTTTCGACAGGGCTGGCAGGCGCGTGAATCCCTCGCGGAAACGCTGTACCGGACCACCTTCCTGGTCGACCGCGATCAGCAGGTGTTCTCCGCCGACCTCGCGGATGGATTCGGCCAGCGCCATCAGCTGCCCGCGATCGGCGTAGTTGCGCGCGAACAGGATTACGCCCGCCACGCCGGGCGCGAGAAGCCAGTCGCGCTCGCGCGGCTCGAGCTCCAGCCCGGCGAGACCGATCAGCAGCATGCCCGCGCTCCTGCGGCTTCCACGCCATCGGCAGCGGTGCGCTCGGCATCCGACCAGCGCGCGAACGGATGCGCGATCAGGTTGACGTTGTAGTAGCGCCCCAGGGCGCTGACCTCGCGACCCAGCCAGGCTGGGCGCGGGAACGGCGCGTCGGCAGCGGGTAATTCGACCTCGGCCACCACCAGCCCGGCGTTGTCGCCCAGGAATTCGTCGATTTCGAACAGCGTGCCGTCCACCTCGACGTGATGGCGGATCTTCTCCAGCACGCCGTCGCACAGCGAGGCCAGCATGGATTCGGCATCCTCCAGCGGCACCGGATATTCGAACTCTGCCCTCTCGATGCCTAGCGTGGCGCTCTTGATGTTCAGCCATGCCCGCTCGCCCGCGCGGCGCACGCGCACCGAGGCGCGCGCGTGGCCTTCGTGCAGCGCCTGCGCACCAACCAGGTAACCCTGGGCGATACGCTCGCGATGCACGATCGCCTGGCGCCACGCGTCGCTAGCGAGCAGGAACTTGCGTTCGATTTCGACGGCCATGGCGGAGTTCGGCAGAAGGGAACGGAAAGGATAGCGCGGCGGGTGCGAGGTTATGTCGACGCTCGGCCCTTTGCAGGGCCCACTGGAGCGCGATGCCTTGCTCCTGACTGCGGCAACAGCATCCCCCTCAAGTGGCCCCTCGGCAGGAAAGCGTCGGCGCTCAGCGGCGCTCGAACAGCGCGATGGATTCCACGTGCGCGGTATGCGGAAACATGTCCATGACGCCAGCGGCTGTGAGGTCGAAGCCATGGCGGTGCACCAGCAGGCCGGCGTCGCGTGCGAGCGAGGCCGGGTGGCAGGAGACGTAGACGATCCGGTTGGTGCCCTTGCGCGGCAGGTACTCCAGTACCTGCTCGGCGCCCGCGCGGGGCGGGTCGAGCAGGATCTTGTCCCACCCGGCGCGCGCCCAGGCGCTGCCGCGCTGGTCCTCGAACAGATTGGCAACGTGGAACCGCGCATTGGCGATGTCGTTGCGGGCGGCGTTGGCGCCTGCGCGCTCGACCAGCCCGTGTTCGCCTTCCACGCCGGCGACCTCGGCCACGCGCCGTGCGAGCGGCAGCGTGAAGTTGCCCAGGCCGCAGAAAAGGTCGAGCACGCGGTCGGTCGGCTGCGGGTCAAGGAGTTCCATCGTGAGCGCCAGCATGCGCCGGTTCATGCCCGCGTTGACCTGCACGAAATCCAGCGGCTGGAACTCCAATTCGACATCGGCCACGCCCTTGCCGGCCGGCAGCCGGAAGGCCAGGCGTGGCTGTTCGGGCCACAACGGGTGGACGCTGCTGACGCCGCCTGGCTGCAGGTAGATCGCAAAGCCATGCGTCTGGCCAAATGCGACCAGCGCCTGGGTGTCGTGCTCACTGAGCGGCTTCAGGTGCCGGAACACCAGCGCCACGGTATCGTCGCCCGCGGCGAATTCGATCTGCGGGATATCGTTGGCCGCGTCCATGCCGCCGAGCAGCTCGGCGAGCTGGCCAATCCGGCCGCCCAGCATCGGATGCACGACGTCGCAATGGCTGATGTCGGCCACGAAGCGTGGATTGGACTCTTCGCGAAAACCCACCAGCACGCGGCCCTTCTTGGCCACCGCACGCACCGACAGTCGCCCCTTGCGGCGATAACCCCAGGGCGTGTCGGTGAGCGGTTCCAGCCAGCGCCGCGGCTCGACCTTTCCGATGCGCGCGAAGTTGTCCGACAGCACGCGCTGCTTGGCCTGGATCTGCGCCGGTGCGTCCAGGTGCTGCAGCGAGCAACCGCCACACTGGCCGAAATGCACGCAGCGCGGTTCGACCCGATGCGACGAGCGCTCCAGTACCTCAAGGGTTTCTGCCTCGTCGAAGTTGCGGTGGCGCTTGCGGATCCCGAGGCGGACCTGCTCGCCAAGCAGCGCGCCGCTGACGAACACGGTCTTGCCGTCGATGCGGGCGACGCCGCGGCCGTCGTGGCCCAGGTCGGTGATGGTGGCTTCGAATTCTTTCATGGCACTCGTAAAACGCCTGCGCCCGGATCGGCGACCCGGGCGCAGCGGTCAAAGCTCTGGAGGACGGGCGCGGCTTACTTGCGCTTCCAGGCGCCCGAAGCGTCCTGATAATACCAGCCGGCGTGCGCGCGCTCGATCCAGCCCTTGGCGAAGGTGGCGCGGATTCGCGACTCCCACTCGGGATGCCCGTTGGCGCGGGCGATCTCGCGATACAGGGCGTTGCGGTCGCCGTTCTCGTCAGACACCGCGGCGGTGGCCTGCGCGCGCTTGCTGAGGGGAATCTTGCTGGCGTCGTGGACGACCACCAGCCCATCCTTCGTGAAGCCGATCGCGCCCGAGTCGAGCAAGGCCTGGAGGATGGTCTGGAAACGTGCCTGCATGCGGCCACGGATCGCTTCGGTGGCCGGCGTCTGCACGCGGATATCGGGCGTGTCGGCGGCATAGGCAGCCGGCACCAGCAGGTCGAGCAGCATGGCCGAAGGTTGGGCCGGCTCGTGCGCGGGCGGGGCTGGTTTGGCGTCCTGGGCCGGTGCGCTGCCCTGGTCGATCACCGTGCCGATGAAGCGGTCGGCCGCCTTCTGCGCTGCAGCCTCGGGGAAATAGACGTTGATCGTGACGCAACCGACGAGCGCGACCATTGCGGCGGTCAGCAGGACGTAGACGAGCTTGCGCATGGGGAGGCTCCTGAGGGTGTGGACGTCAGCGGATCTGCGGGCCGCCGCCTTCGGTGGCCGCCTTCAACCGGCTCACCAGGGTGGGCCAGTCGACCTCGTGCTGGTGGCCGATGACCTTCAGATGCGGCAAACCGCTGCCGTCGACGATAGTGTACCCGTCCCCGGTATTCTCCAGCCCGCTCATGTGGCAGACCGTGCCGGTCAAAGCGCAGTTGAGGCCGATGCGCGCGTAGCCGAAGGTCTTGAAGAGCTTGAGCACCGCGCCCTGCAGGCCCGCGGCGATGCCGCCGCCGCCCACCGCGGTGAGGTTGTTGACCGCACGCTGGCTGATCCGCCCGCCCTCGTCGGCGAGCAGGTGCGCCTCGAACGCGACCGGCTGCCAGTCGACGAGACGAAGGTTGTCGATGCTGCCGTGCAGCGGGCCGGTGATGCTGCCGAAGTCGAACACGCTGGTGATCGAGCCCAGGTCCAGCTGGCGGAAGCCCACATCCGCCGCCAGCACCGGGCTGGGGCCGAACGGCTGCGTCAGCGCAAGCTGGGTGATGTCCACGAAGCCGTTGAATACATTGACGGACAACCCG
Source organism: Frateuria sp. GZRe14 (assembly GCF_051900395.1). Lineage (NCBI taxonomy): Bacteria > Pseudomonadati > Pseudomonadota > Gammaproteobacteria > Lysobacterales > Rhodanobacteraceae > Frateuria > Frateuria sp. GZRe14. Next base: position 2,164,363 of record NZ_JBHZGJ010000001.1, read on the forward strand.
CCAGCCAGTTCCACCGTGTCGTCCACCAGGCGCAACGAAGGAATCGCGCCACCCAGCGTGCCGGGGAACTGCGGCCAGCCCATCGCCTTGCTGAAGGACGCCATGTCCACGCCGGTGACAGCCAGCGAGGTTTCCAGTCGCTGCCCCCTGGCGGCGGCCGGACGCCAGTCGAGCTGGCTCATCTGCACCGTTCCTCCCAGCAGTGCCACCGCCAGCGGCTGGGTCAGCCCGAGCGTGCCGCCGCGGCTGCGCCACTGCGCTCGGGCGGAACCGAACGGCAGGCGATAGACGCGAAGCGCACGCCAGCCGAGGTTGGTGGTGGGGCGATCGGCGTCGGCGGACCAATCCAGGCCACCATTGAGGTCGTCGATCGCCAGCCTGCCGTCGGCCGTCGCGAGGTTGAGATGGTCGGCGGTGAAAGCGAAGCCGCGCGGGCCGCCCTCGCGCAAATCCAGGTTGCCGCTCAAGGCACCGGTCACCTTCATCCCATGCAGGCCCAGCGTGTCCAACCAGGCGGCGCCATAGCGGTCGTAGGCGGCGGGGAACCGGGCCTGGAAACGCTCCAGGCGCAGCTTGTCCAGATTGCCCTTCGCATCGAAGGCGAGCGCGCCGTCCAGCTGCAGCGCATCGGCATCGTTGACGCGCAGGCGGCTGATCGCCAGCGCACCGCCTTGCCCGACCGCCGCCACGTTGAGCTGCACGGCGTGGTCCGGCAATTTCGCGTAGATCGGACCGAGCAGCAGCTCACCGCCGCGCAGGGTGGCATCCACGGTGAAGCGGGCCGGCCCGCCCTCCGTGTCGATGCCCAGCCGGCCCGTGCCATCGACACCCTGCCCGGCCAGCGTGCCGGTGGGGGTATCGAAACCCACGCCATCCATACTGAACTCGCCGGATGACTGGATGCCATTGTCGTGCACGTCCAGCGCCAGCTCGGCGTCCAGCCGCCCACCCGTGGGCCGGCCCGACCACACCGTACCCAGCAGCCCGGCCAGCCATTGCGCCGGCAGGTTTTTCAGGGTGATCTGGGCGTGGCTGGTCTGGTCCAGCGGAACCCAGGCACTGGCGGTCGCCGTGGCCTGGGCGATATCCGCCTGCAGCGTGTTGGCGCGCTCGTCGATCACCAGATGCACGTCCGAATTGCCGAGCGCCCCGCCCGGGGCGCCCCGCAGGGCGATCGAGCCGTCCAGCAGCCAGCGCATCTGCAGGTCGCGCGACAGCGCCCCCTCCAGATCCAGCCCGACCCGGCGCCAGCCCATCGCCCCAACGTCCGCCCGCGCGGCATGGAGCTTGAGCGCGAGCCCTCCCTTGCCATCCTCGCCGATGTGCAGGGTCACCTGCTGCAGGCGCACACCCGGCATCGCGACCACCTTGGCAGTCAGGTCGACATCCGCCCAGGCCGGGTTCGTCCACAGGGCGACGAGGAGCAGGCCGAGGCACATCAGCAGGCGGCGGGAGGGAGGGAGCATGTGCCATCATTCTGCCAAAGCCAGCTGAACGACATGGATTCGTCAATGAGCACAGCCGCCTTCCTGCGCCACCCGCCGCCTTCCAATCTCCCCCTTCCCTACGTGCTTGTGGCCGACGACGACCCGGCCAGCCGCCGCTTCCTGGGCGATGGCCTGCGCGCGCTGGGCGCGCAGGTGCACGAGTGCGTCGATGGCCAGATGGCGCTGGCGCGTGCCGCCATCGAGACCTTCGACCTGCTCCTGCTGGATTGCCGCATGCCCGGTGCCGGCGCCCGCGACGTGTTGCTCGCCTTGCGCGCCGATGCCCAGGCCCGCTCCGCCGACGCGCCCGCCGTGGCGACCAGCGCCGAGGTCTCGATCGAGGATCGCCAGCAACTACTGGCCGTCGGCTTCAGCGACGTACTACTCAAGCCCTGCGAACTGGATGCGCTGCGTGCGCTGGTCACACTCGCCCGCAACAGCGGCCGGAACGCACCGCTACTGGACGATGCGGCCGGGCTCGCCAGCAGCGGCGACGCGCGCACCATGCATGCGCTGCGGGGCCTGCTGCGCGAGGAACTGGTGACGTTACTCAACGAACTGGCGCACTTGTGCAGCGAGCCGGCCCGACTGGTCGAGCGGCTGCACCGGTTGCGTTCGGCCTGCGGCTTCTGCGGCGCACCCGCGCTGGCGCTGCAGGCGAAGCATCTGCAACGCCAGGTGGAGACCGGCGGTTCCGTGGGCGAAGGTGCGCGGGAAAGATTCCGGCAGGCGCTCGTCGCGACGCTGGCGGTGCTGGAGCGCTGAGTACCACCGAAGGCAACCTGTTCTGCCGAGCGGGACTTCCAGATGGATGCGCCGCGACTTCGGCGTGATGTCCCCGGCTCAGTCCGGTTGCCGGCGCGACATGGCGGTCGCCAGTACGCGCCAGGCGTGCAGTTCGCCGCCGCCCAGATGGAAGCGGATCACCTCGCGCATGAGCCGGCGCAACGCCGCCAGGCCAGCGGTATCGGGGCATTGGTCCGCCGCGAGCGCCAGCAGGTCGGCACCACGGATCGCCCGCGGCGCACCCGCCGGACAGGCCACCGGACCGTGCTCGACCTGATAGCGGTACGAGCCCTCGGGCGCGAGCGGCTCGCCGCTGTCGGCCTCGGCCTCCAGTTGCAACGCATAACCGATCGCCATGAGCAGGTCGCGTTCGAAGCGGCGGAGTTGCCAGGCCAGCGTTCCGGGTTCGGCAAGGCGAGGCAGGGTGCGCGCGTACGCCGCGAAAAGATCGGGCATCGGATCCTGGCGGCCGGTCAGCCGTACCACCAGTTCGTTGAGATACAAACCGGCCAGGCCAGCGTCACCGGTCAGCCGACGTGGCGCACCGGCCGGCTCGGCGCCGCGCAAGGTGGCCAGCTCACCGCGTAGCAGCAGGTCCAGCGCCAGCGGCTGGAACGGTTCGAGTTGCGCGCGTTGCAACCGCGCCCGCTCGCGCCGAACGCCGCGCGCGACCACGCCTATCCGCCCGTGGTCGCGGGTGAGGCATTCAAGCAGCAGCGACGTCTCGCGGTAGGGCCGCGCGTGCAGGACGTAGGCGGGCTGCTGATCCAGGAGCATGCATCAAGGCCGGGGCGGGAACGGGTTTCGGAGTGACAGAATCGCACCCCCGCGATCGGCTGTCAGTCGGTGTATCCGAGCTTCTTCAGCATCGCCTCGTCATCCACCCAGCCCTCGCGCACCTTCACCCAGAGCTTGAGGAAGACCTTGCGCTCGAACAGCCGCTCCATGTGTCGGCGCGCGGCGCTGCCGATGGCCTTGAGCTGGGCGCCACCCTGTCCGATCACGATCGCCTTCTGGCCATCGCGCTCCACCCAGACGATGGCATGGATTTCGGCCACGCCATCCTCGCGATCCGTGAACTGCTCGATCTCCACCGTCGTGGCGTATGGCAGCTCCTGGTCGAGACGAAGCATCAGCTGCTCGCGCACCATCTCGGCGGCCAGGAAGCGTTCGCTGCGATCGGTGATCTCATCCTCGCCAAACACGGGCGGGCGCACCGGCAGGCGTTTGAGGATCGCGCCCTCCAGTTCCTTCAGGCCCTTCTGCTTGAGGGCGCTGACGTAATGGATGTCCTCGAACTGGTGTCGGGCGGTCAGTTCGGCGACGAAGGGCAGCAGCGCGCCCTTGTCCTTGGCCAGGTCGACCTTGTTGATGGCGAGCAGGCGCGGCACGTTCTGCTCGACCAGCGCGGCGTACAGCGCCTCGTCCTCGTCGGTCCAGCGACCGGCCTCGATCAACTGCACGGCCAGGTCGACCTCGGCCATCGCGGTGCGCGCGGCGCGGTTGAGGCTGCGGTTCATCGCGCGCTTGGCGCCGCGGTGCAGGCCGGGCGTGTCCACGTACATCACCTGCCCCGCCTCACTGGTAGCGATGCCCAGGATACGGTGGCGGGTGGTCTGGGGGCGCGGGCTGACGATGGACAGGCGAAAGCCGATCAGGGCATTGAGCAGGGTCGACTTGCCTACGTTGGGGCGGCCGACCAGCGCTACCGCGCCGCAGCGATAGTTCTCGTGCGGCAGATCGCCGGCGGATTCGGTTTCGTCGTTCATGGCAGAAGGTTTTCCGGCGGGCAGAGGGCAAAGCATGGCGCCGCCGCGCCAACGGCGCCAGCGGCAAGGGATGAAGGATTCAGGCGGGCGGCAGCGGTGGGGTCAGCTGGCCGAGCACGGTCTCGGCCGCGTCCTGCTCGGCGGCCCGGCGGCTGGGTCCGCTTGCCGCGGCGCTCAGCGGCACCGGCTCGGCGATGCTGCAGTTGACTTCGAATACCTTGGCGTGGTCTTCGCCGTGGCTGCCGGCCAGTTCGTAGGTCGGCAGCGGCAGGCCTCGCGCCTGCAACCATTCCTGCAAACGGGTCTTGGCGTCCTTGGACGATTTGGGCAGGTCGGCCACGCGCCGGGCAAACAACCCACGCACGACATCCCGGCAGGCATCGAATCCCCCATCGAGATAGACCGCCGCAACCAACGCCTCGAACGCATCGGCGAGGATCGAATCGCGACGGAATCCGCCGCTTTTCAGTTCACCCGAACCCAGCTTGAGCCCATCGCCCAGGTCCAGTTCGCGCGCGACCACCGCAAGGGCCTGGCCGTTGACCAGCTGCGCGCGCAACCGCGAAAGCTCACCCTCGCTGGCGCGAGGGTGGGCATCGTAGAGCATTTCACCGACCATCGCGCCGAGCAGCGCATCACCCAGGAATTCCATCCGCTCGTTGTTCGGCCGGCCCACGCTGCGGTGGGTCAATGCCAGCTCGGCCAGCGCGGGGTCGCGGAAACGGTAATCCAACTTCACTGGGATCAGAGCGAGGACACGTTGCCCTGCAACGGCACGCTCTTCTCGAAATGCACGAGGAAATCGATGTTGTAGATGAACGGGATCTGCTTGTCGTAGGCCACGTGCAGCTGGTTTCCGTTGCTGCGGTCGATGGTGATGTCCTGTGGCTCGATGGTGGCGTCATCCACGTACTGGAAGTCCATCTTGAACAGCAGGTTGCGACGGATTTCGTCCAGCGACTTGCCTTCCACGCCCTCGGTCGAGACCTGCGTCATCGCCTTGGCGACGCCCATGTACTCGGTGTAGGCCGGCACCAGCTTCATCGCCATGTAGCCGAAGAAAGCCACGACGACCAGGACGACCAGGAACCCGATCATCGTGATACCTGCTTGCTTGCTTTTCATAGTCCCCTCGCTATGCCGCTGCGGCGGCTACCTCGTCTGTATTCTGCGCGCCGCCCTGGCCTTGGGTCACGGGTGCCACAGGTGGCGCCCGTCACGTCCTGCGTCAGTGGATGATCTTGCCAATCCGGCCGAAATCGATCCAGCCATCCTGTGTGCCCTTCCAGCTCAGCCAGATCAGGAACGCCTTGCCTGCCAGGTTCTTCTCCGGCAGGCAGCCCCACCAGCGGCTGTCGGTGCTGTTGTAGCGGTTGTCGCCCATCACGATATAGCAGCCGGGCGGCACCTTGGCGGGCACCTTGTCGTTGGGGATCGAAAGCGGGACCGAGTAGGCCGGCATGCGCGCGATCATGTGGTCGATATTGCCCTTGCCGTCAGAACGCGGCAGATGCTCGGTCCACATCGCGGCGCCGTAGTCGCGCATCAGCCGCGACTCGTCGCCGTTGGGGCGGCCCTGGAATGGCCCGATCAGGTCGGCCGGCACCGGCGTGCCGTTGATCACCAGCTGGTCGCCGTGCGATTCGATGGTGTCGCCGGGCAGTCCGATCACGCGTTTGATCCAGTTCTGGTTCGGCACCGGCGCATGCGGGTCGGAGCAGCTGATGTCGCCGCTGCGTACCCACTTGCCGTCCTCGTCCTGGCACAGATAGCCGGGAAACCGGAACACCACCACGTCGCCGCGCTTGGGCTCGCCCAGGTCCAGGAATTTGTTGTTGAAGGCCGGCATGCGCAGGCCGTAGGCGAACTTGTTGACCAGGATGAAATCGCCCACGTCCAGCGTGGGCATCATCGAGCCGGAAGGAATACGAAACGGCTCGGCCACGAACGAGCGCAGCACCAGCACCACCAGCACCACCGGGAACAGCGAGCGCGCCCAGTCCACCGGCACCGGGTCGTGGTACTCCTCGCCGGCCGCATCCAGGCGTGCCTTGCGCTTGTTGTACAGAAACAGCCGGTCCAGGCCCCACACCACGCCGAAAAGCACGGTGAGGGCGAGGAGGATGGCGGAGAAATCGAATTCCATGGTGGCTCCCTTTGGACGCGGCATCGGCTCCGGATCCAGGGATCGAAGCACAGGGCGCGCCTCGAATCCGGATCCCGATCCCGGCCCGACTATTTATCCACTTTCAGGACGGCAAGGAAGGCCTCTTGCGGGATTTCCACGCGGCCTACCTGCTTCATGCGCTTCTTGCCTTCCTTCTGCTTCTCCAGAAGCTTCTTCTTGCGGCTCACGTCACCGCCATAGCACTTGGCCAGAACGTTCTTGCGCAGCGCCTTCACCGTGGAACGGGCGATGACCTGCGCGCCGATGGCCGCCTGGATCGCCACGTCGAACTGCTGGCGCGGGATCAGGTCCTTCATGCGCTCGACCAGGTCGCGACCGCGACGGTCGGCGTGGCTGCGGTGCACGATCAGGCTGAGCGCGTCGACGCGATCGCCGTTGATCAGCACATCCACGCGCACGAACGGACCGGCCTCGAAGCGCTCATGGTGGTAATCCATCGAGGCGTAGCCGCGCGAGACGGATTTCAGACGATCGAAGAAGTCGAGCACGACTTCGGCCAGCGGCATCTCGTAGCTGATCTGCACCTGCGTGGCCATGTACTGGATGGAGCGCTGCACACCGCGCTTTTCCTCGCACAGGGTGATGATGTTGCCGATGTAGTCGGGGGGCGTAAGGATGTTCGCGACGATGATGGGCTCGCGGATCTCCTGGATCTGCGGCACGGGCGGCAGTTTCGCGGGATTGTCCAGATCCATCACGGTGCCGTCGGTCTTGAGCACCTCGTACACCACGGTCGGCGCGGTGGTGATGAGGTCGAGGTCGTACTCGCGCTCAAGTCGCTCCTGCACGATTTCCATGTGCAGCATGCCAAGGAAACCGCAGCGGAAGCCGAAACCCATGGCCTCGGAGGACTCGGGCTCGAAGAACAGCGCGGCGTCGTTCAGGCGCAGCTTGTCCAGCGCCTCGCGCATCGCCGGATAGTCGTCCGCCGACACTGGAAACAGGCCCGCGAACACGCGCGGCTGCATGGTCTGGAAGCCCGGCAGCGGTTTGTCCGCCGGCTTGGCGGCCAGGGTCAGCGTGTCGCCCACCGGTGCGCCATGCACGTCCTTGATCGAAGCGTTGATCCAGCCCACCTCACCGGCGCCGAGCTTCTCCAGCTTTTTGCGCTTGGGCGTGAACACGCCGACGTCGTCGACCTCGTGCACGCGACCGGTGGACATCACCAGCAGCTTGTCACCGGGCTTGATCTCGCCCTGCATCACGCGCACCAGCGAGATCACACCCAGGTAGTTGTCGAACCAGGAGTCGATGATCAACGCCTGCAGCCTGTCGGTATCACGCGGCTTGGGCGGCGGGATGCGCGCGACGATGGCTTCCAGCACCTCGGCGACGTTCTGCCCGGTCTTGGCACTGATCGCCACGGCATCGTCGGCATGGATGCCGATCACGGCCTCGATCTCGCCCTTGACCTTTTCCGGGTCGGCGGTGGGCAGGTCGATCTTGTTGAGCACCGGCACGACTTCCAGCCCCTGCTCCACCGCGGTGTAGCAGTTGGCGACCGATTGCGCCTCCACGCCCTGGGCGGCGTCGACGACCAGCAGCGCACCCTCGCAGGCGGCAAGCGAACGCGACACCTCATAGGAGAAGTCGACGTGGCCAGGCGTGTCGATGAAATTGAGCTGGTAGGTCTTGCCGTCGCGCGCCGTGTACGGCAGGGATACGGATTGGGCCTTGATGGTGATGCCGCGCTCGCGCTCGATCGGGTTGTTGTCGAGCACCTGGGCTTCCATCTCGCGTTCGCTCAGGCCGCCGCAGATCTGGATGATCCGGTCGGCAAGCGTCGACTTGCCATGGTCGATGTGGGCAATGATGGAGAAGTTGCGGATCAGTTCCATGGAATACGCTGGTCGGGCTTCGCGGCCCGCAAAGGCCGCGCATCGCCGGGATGGCGATACGAACCCGGTATTGTCGCATGGAATCGGACGCCTGCCCTGCCTGGGCAGGAGCCCACGTGCGGGCGACGCGTTTCTCTCATCGAGGAAGAGCGTCGTCCCCAGGTGGGCTCCCTGCCGGGCAGGCGGGCGCCTACTTGTCCGAAGGCACCGTCAGCGCGATGAAGCGGGTGTCGTCACCCCGGCGCACCAGCAACAGCACGGTGTCGCCAGGCTTGACGCCCCGGGTCGCCGCACGGAAAGCCGACACGCTGCCGACGTTCTGCTGGCCCACGCGCAGTACTACGTCCCCCGGCTGCAGGCCGGCGCGCGCGGCCACCGGTCCGGTGATGTCCGCGATCAGCACGCCCTCGCCCTTCTTCAGGTCCATCTGCTGGCGGGCGTCCTCGTCCAGTTCGCGCACGCTCAGGCCGAGCGCCGCGGAACCGGACTGCACCGGCGACTGGTCGCTGCCGGTGGCACCGGCCTTGTCATGGGGCGCCTCGCCCACCGTCACCTGGACGGTCTGCTTCTTGCCGTTGCGCAGGATCTCTACCGGCACTTTGGTGCCCGGCTTGGTCATGCCCACCACGGGCGGCAGATCGCCGGCATCCATGATCGGCTGGCCGTTGTACCCGGTGATGATGTCGCCAACCTGGATGCCCGCCTTGTCGGCCGCGCTACCGTCCTGCACCACGCCGACGATGGCGCCGCGCGGGTTGTCCATGTTGAGCGCCTTGGCGATCTGGCTGTCCACGCCGCGCACCTGCACGCCGAGCTGGCCGCGGGTGACGTAGCCGTGCTCCTTGATTTGCTGCACGGCGTTCATCGCCACGTCGATCGGGATGGAGAACGACACGCCCAGGTAGCCGCCGGTGTTGGAATAGATCTGCGAGTTGATGCCAACCACCTGCCCCTGCAGATTGAACAGCGGTCCGCCGGAGTTGCCGCGGTTGATCGGCACGTCGGTCTGGATGAAGGAGGTGTAGGGCTGGTCGCCGCTGCCCAGGTTGCGGCCCACGGCGCTGACGATGCCCTGGGTGACGGTGTAGTCCAGGCCGAACGGCGAGCCGATCGCGAGCACCCATTGGCCCGGCTCGAGCGAGCGCGATTCGCCGATCGACACGGCGGGAAGGCCGTCCTGGTCCACCTTGAGCAGTGCGATGTCGTAACTCGGGTCGGTGCCGACCACCTTCGCGGTGAGGGTTCGCCGGTCCTGCAGCCGCACGGTCACCGCGTCGGCGCCATCGACCACGTGGTTGTTGGTCAGGATGTAGCCGTCACTGGAAATGATGAAGCCCGAGCCCAGCGAGGTGTGCTCCTGCTCTTCCGGTGAAGGCATCATCGGCATGCCGAAGAAGCGACGGAACAGTTCCATCTGCGGATCGTCAGGCATGCCCGCCTGCGTGCGCGGCTCGCGGCGCTGACCGTTGTACTTGGCCTCCACGTGCACCACCGCCGGCGCATTCTTCTTCACGATCTGGGTGAAGTCCGGCAAGCTGGCCATCGCCGGCGCGGAAGCGCTTCTGGCCGTCGGCGCGTTCGCCTGTGCTGCCGGTGGTTCGGCCTGGGCGCAGCCGGCCGTCACAAGCCCCATCAGCACGCAGCAGGCCAAGGTGCGCAAGGGAATTCGATTCATGGACTCTCCTCCTTCAGGCAAAAACTAGGGACGCGACCGTGCACGGCCCGCAAGGCGGGCCGGCCGATGGCTAGGGGGAAGACGACCGCGGCAAGGACACGCGGACGCTGATCACTGGGCGCCGGCAGCCGCCTGGCGCGGATAACGGGCATTGGCCGCCCGCTGCGGGTCGATCAGCAGGTAGTAACCAGGTTGGTCGCTGGGAGCGCGCACCGGCTGCACGCGATAGGGCGACAGATTGCGCGCATAGGGCATCAACGCTTCGCCGTAGCTCTCCCCGAGGGTGGCGGCAGCCTGCTGGCTGTAGCGCGAAGCGGTATCGCCGCTCAGCCACGGCGGCACCGCGGCCGGGGCAGCCGGTCCCGTAGGAAGCGTGACTTCGGCGGTCGGCGCGCTCTGCGCCAGCCCGGTCGATGCGCGATCGTCGTCCGTCACCGGCCGGGCGATCATCAACGCCGCCACGGCGACGCTGGCCGCAATCGCGCCGCCGGCCGACCAACGCAGCCAGTGCGGTGCGCGGCGCCCGGCTTTGGCCTCCGACTCCTGCGCGATCGCCTGTGCCACGCGTGCCGCGAACCCGGCCGATGCCACGGCCGGCAATTGCCGGCGCAGGCCGTCACGCGCCAGGTGGTAGCGCGTCCAGGCCTGTCCGAGTTCGGCATCGTGCTCGAACCGGCGGAGCAGGAAACGCAGCTCCTCGCGGGCGAGTTCGCCGTCGATGCCGGCCGAAAGGTGTTCACGTTGGTCTTGGGTCATGTCGGTTGATCCTCGCGGTCCGAGAGCAGTGGCCGCAGTTGCTGATCGATCGCTTCGCGCGCACGGAAGATTCGCGAACGCACGGTGCCGATGGGACAACCCATCGCCTCGGCGATTTCCTCGTAGCTCAGGCCATCCACCTCGCGCAGCGTGATGGCGGTCCGCAACTCCTCTGGCAGCGCTTGGACAGTGGCGAAGACGGTTTGTTCAATTTCCTGGCGAAGGAGTTCACGTTCGGGCGTGGCGCCCTCCTGCATCCGCTCGGCGCCGGTCAGGAAAACTGCGTCCTCGGCCGCGATGTCGTCCATCGGCGGGCGTCGCCCCATCGCCACCAGGTGGTTCTTGGCCGTGTTGACGGCGATCTTGTACATCCAGGTATAGAACTGGCTGTCGCCGCGGAACGAGCCGATCGCCCGCCAGGCGCGCACGAAGGCCTCCTGCGCCACGTCCTCGCACTCGGCGTAGTTGTTGACGTAGCGGGAGATCAGGCCGATCACCTTGTGCTGGTATTTGCGCACCAGCAGGTCGAAAGCGCGCCGGTCGCCGTTTTGAACACGCTCGACCAGCGCGCTATCCAGTTCGTTTTCGCCCATCCGGGCCGTCTCCTTCGATAACCGCTTTCGGTGGCGCCAGCCGGATGGTAACGCGCCGCCCTCAGACAAGCGGCAGGAGCGCAAGTTCACGCGGGTGTCACGATGGCCAGCCGGTCCAAAAAAAACCGTCGACGGGCGACGGCACGTGTCCGAGATGCGGTTGGGATGGTGGGGATCAAGGGTGCCCCATAGGGGTTTCAGCCCACCATGCCCGACGGCGCGAGAGCGGCGGGCCGACGCCCGCCCTGCACTCAGGCCACGTTCGCCTGCGGCTCGACCAGCAGCCGCTGGCGCTCGGCCAGCAGGCGATCGAAGCTGGCATGCGGCAGCGGGCGGCAGAACAGGTAGCCCTGCAACTCGTCGCAATGATTGGCGCGCAGGAACTTCAGGTGCTGCTCGATCTCCACACCCTCGGCGACCACACCGCGCTTCAGGCGATGCGCCATTTCGATGGTCGCGCGCACGATCGCCTCGTCGTCCGGATCGATGCCGATGTTGCGCACGAAGCTCTGGTCGATCTTGATGCGGTCGGCCGGCAACTTGCGCAGGTAGTCCAGCGACGCGGCACCGGTGCCGAAGTCGTCGATGGCGATGCGGCAGCCGAGCCGATGCAGGCCGTGCAGGTTTTCCACCAGGTTGGGCACTGCCTTGATGCTGATGCTCTCGGTGACTTCCAGTTCCAGCAAGCGCGGATCCAGCCCGGTTTCGGCCAGCGCGGCGGTCACGGTGTCCAGCAGGTCAGGCTCCATCAGCTGCACGGCCGAGAGGTTGACGCCCAGGCGCAGGCGCAGGCCGTACTTTTCCTCCCACTCGTGCGCCTGTCGGCAGGCGGTGCGCAGCACCCAGGCGCCGAGCGAAACGATCAGGCCCGTCTCCTCCGCCAGCGGGATGAACACGCCGGGACTGATCGGGCCCAATTCCGGGTGTTCCCAGCGGACCAGCGCCTCCATGCCGACGATGTCCTCGCTCTCGGCATCCACCTGCGGCTGGTAGAACACGCGCAGTTCGCCGTTGCCTTCGGCATGGCGCAGGCGGGTCTTGAGCAGCACGTCGTGCTGCTGCGCCTGTTCCGGACTGATCTCGTAGAACTGGAAGTTGTTGCGGCCCTGGCGCTTGGCCGCATACATCGCCTCGTCGGCGTGCTTGAGCAGGGTCTCGGCATCGAGCGCATCGTCTGGGTAGAAGCTCACGCCGATCGAGGCGGTGACCTTCAGTGGCGCTTCCTCGCCGGCGATCTTCAGTGGCGCCTCCATCACCTGGACGATCTTCTCCGCCACGCGCAGCACGTCGTCGTTCTTGATGATGTGGCGAAGCACCACCACGAATTCGTCGCCGGCGTAGCGCGCCACCGTGTCGGAGGCACGCACGCTCGAGCACAGGCGGTGGGTGACCGTCTTCAGCACATGGTCGCCGGCGGCGTGACCGAGCGTGTCGTTGATGTCCTTGAAGCGGTCCAGGTCGACGAACAGCACGGCGAAGGTTTCGCGGGTGCGGTGCGCCTCGCGGATGATGGTGTCCAGGCGGTCGTTGAACAGCAGGCGGTTGGGCAGGCCGGTGAGCGAGTCGATCAAGCCTTCCGCGCGGCCCTGTTCACGGGTCAGGCGCAATTCCTGCGCATGCGCGAAGCGCGCCGCCGCGCAACGCAGCACCGGCTCGACCAGGCCCATGTCACCGAACGGCGTGCGGCTGCCGACCAGCAGGGCGCCCAGAACCGAGCGCCGCTCGTCGAACAGCGGCAGGCCCGCGAAACCGGAGACGCCCAGCATCTCGATCAGCGGGTCGTTTGCGCCGAGCTTGCGCGCGTCGACCGGATGCAGGATCGCCTTGCCGTCGAGCACCTGGCGCAGCACGCCCTGCTGGGCGGGCGCGGGCCAGGGCTGGTCCTCGCCGCGCCACAGCTGGATCAACAGACCGGGGCCGGAAGCGCCCTCCGCCGGCCGGGACGACCACAGGGCCAGATAGTCCAGGCCCAATTCGTCCACCAGCAGACGGGCAGCCACTTTCTGCGTGTCGATGCCGCTGGCCGAGGCGAACATGCGTGAGAGCAGGCTGAGCGCCGCCTCGGCGCGGATGTCGGCCCGGTCGCTACGGAACAGCAGCGCGATCGCATCCTGTCCGCCATGGCGGACCCGCCGCGCGCTGGCCTGGCCGGTGTCCGCGCCGCGGCTGGAGCGCCGCTGGCAGGCATACCAGCGCCGGTCGGCCTGCTGCAGCACGTGCTCGATCGCGATGCCCTCGAACGCCAGCAGCTCCCTCAGACCGCGGCCGACCAGTTGCTCGACCTCGAGGTGACTGTGCCGGACAACGGCCGAACTGGTTTCCAGCACGCGCTCGGTCTGCGGGTCGACGATCAACCATTCGCTCGCGTCCTCTTCGAATGCGAAGCGGTACTGGTCAGGCCCGGCCTGCATCGGCAGGGACGCCTGCGGACGGGTCCGGCGCCAGCGGGCAACCAGTTCCAGCTCCACCTGCGATGCGTACAACCAGTCAGAGACGCCAGGCGGAAGCTGACCGGGCTTGACCGTGGCGCCATCGGCCAGCACCGCGATCATGGGGGCCTCGGCACAGGCGGGAATGCGCCGCAGCTGCTCGCAGGCCGTTTGCGCAACGATTTCGTCGCCGTCGAAGGCCACCACTACCAGCGCCAGCGGGGGGCGACCGTCCAGCAGCAATTCGGCGTGCGGCACCCCGCGGGCGGTATGAATGGTCGGGTGGCCGGCGCCGTCCAGGGCGTCGAACACGTTCCGGCGCAAATCGCGCTGGGCAGCGACCACCAGGATGCCGGCGCTCACGTGGTCCTCAGGCAACCAGCCAGCGGCCGTCGCGCAGGCGCGGGCGCAGTGGCGCATCGGGCTGGCCTTTCATGCGCATGGCCATGTCGCCCAGGTGATCGATAAGTGCGGGCGAGGCATCCAGCAATACGACCCGGCGCACGTGCCCGGTCGGGGGCTTGGCCAACTGGCGCAGCAAGGTGCTGTCCATCGCCGACAGCGGTGGCTCCAGGCCCATCAGAAGGTAGACGCCGAAATGCATGCTCTGCTGCATGTAGCGCAGCGCCGCCCCCAGCCGCTGGCTGCCCGGCACGCGTGCATGGGCGTCGATCAGATTGCCCAGGCCCAGGTCCGGCTGCCACAGGTACACCGTCTGCCCGCTCCGGCGCACGACCGCGCGGAACTGCTCGATCAACGCCTGGCTGTCGCAGCCCTCGAGCAGGATCAGCCCGGCCGGCGCGGCCAGGATGCGCTCGAAGATCTCGATGCCGGGAGGTGGCGGGGCGGAGGCCAGCAAGGGGTTCATCGAGCGTAAGTTACGGACTTGCGGGCGAAGCGCAATAGCGCCAAGTCACCGTTCCGGAAGATCGGCCCCGATCGCGACCGGCCCCTCAACTCGCATTCATCCGCACGCAGCGGTATGGTTCAGGGCTCCCCGGCCACCCCTCCCAACGCCATGTTCGAAGGATTGCGCTTCAATCACTGGAAGACGAGCGTGGACGAGGGCGGCATCGTCACCCTGACGCTCGATCGTGCCGACAGCAGCGTCAACGCCATTTCCCGCGAAGTGCTGGACGAACTGGCGCAGATCGTCGAGCGGCTGTCGATCGAGAAGCCGGCCGGCGTGATCGTCCATTCGGCCAAGGCTTCGGGCTTCGCCGTGGGTGCGGACATCAAGGAATTCGTGCGCTACGCCGAGCAGGACACCGTGCTGGAAAATATCCGGCACGGTCAGCAGGTGTTCGAATCGCTGGCCCGCCTGCCCTGCCCGACCGTGGCCGCGGTGCACGGCGCCTGCATGGGCGGCGGGACGGAACTGATCCTGGCGTGCCGCCAGCGCATCGCCGCCGACGACGACAAGACCAAGATCGGCCTGCCAGAGGTGATGCTGGGCATCCATCCCGGCTGGGGCGGCACCGCCCGCCTGCCGCGCCTGATAGGCGCCACCGAGGCGCTTCCGATCATGCTTACCGGCAGGCCGCTCTCGGCCCGGCGCGCGCTGGCGCTGGGCGTGGTCGACCGGGTGGCGCCGCCGGCCGAACTGCTGGCCGAGGCACGCGCCCTGCTGCGCCGCCCGCATGCGCGGCCGTTCGCGCAGCGTGCCAAGGCCTGGGCGACCAACTGGTGGCCCGTACGCCAGATCCTGGCGCCGATGGTGGTCAAGCAGACTGCGGCCAAGGTGCGAAAGGAACACTACCCGGCGCCGTTCGCGCTGATCGACGTATGGCAGAACGGCGGCGCCAGCATCCAGCAGCGCCTGAAGCTCGAAGCCCGCTCGGTGGCGAAGCTGGCGCAGACGCCCACGGCGCACAACCTGATCCGCGTGTTCCTGCTGCAGGAGCGACTGAAAGGGGCCGGCGGCGGGGTCGACCCCGGCATCCGCCGCGTGCATGTGGTCGGTGCCGGCGTGATGGGCGGCGACATTGCCGCCTGGGCGGCCTACAAGGGCTTCGACGTGACCCTGCAGGACCGCGAGATGAAGTTCGTCCAGCCTGCGCTGGATCGCGCCCGCGGGTTCTACGAGAAGAAGCTCAAGACGCCGGAAAAGGTGGAAGCCGCGATGGGCCGTCTGCGGGCGGATGTCGAAGGTGCGGGCGTGGCGACGGCCGACCTCGCGATCGAGGCGATCTACGAGAACCCCGAAGCCAAGCGCGAGCTCTACGCGAAGATCGAGCCGCAGTTCAAGACGCAGGAAATCCTCGCCACCAACACCTCCAGCATCCCGCTGGACGAACTGCGTCCGGGGCTGGCCGCCCCGCAGCGGTTCCTGGGCCTGCACTTCTTCAATCCGGTGGCACAGATGCCGCTGATCGAGGTGGTGCGCCATGACCAGCTGGACCCCACCGTCGAAAAGCGCGCGCTGGCTTTCTGCAAGGCGTTGGGCAAGGTGCCCGTGGCCGTCAAGGGCACGCCTGGGTTCCTGGTCAACCGCATTCTGATGCCCTACCTGCTCGAAGCCCTGCGCCTTTACAGCGAAGGCGTCCCCGGACCGGTGCTCGACCGCGAGGCGAAGAAGTTCGGTATGCCGATGGGGCCGATCGAGCTGGCCGACACGGTCGGTCTGGACGTGTGCGCCTCGGTCGGCAAGGAACTGGCACCTTTCCTGGGGCTGGAACTGCCGCCCGGCATCGAGGACAAGCTCGAAGCCGGCAAGCGCGGCAAGAAGGATGGCCAGGGCCTGTACGTGTGGCAGGACGGCAAGCCGGTCAAGCCGGAAGTCGACCCCGACTACACGCCGCCGCCGGAGGTCCAGGACCGCATGATCCTGCCGATGGTCAACGAAGCGGTCGCCTGCCTGGCCGATGGCGTGGTGGATGATGCCGACCTCCTGGACGCCGGCGTGATCTTCGGCACGGGCTTCGCCCCGTTCCGCGGCGGCCCGATCCAGTACATCCGCAGCGAGGGTGCCGCCAATGTCCGCGGCCGTCTGGAGCAACTGGCGCATCGGCATGGCGAACGCTTCCTGCCCAAGCAGGGTTGGGACTCGCCGGCGCTCAGCCAGCCCATGACGCCGTAGCTCTCGCAGGGTGGGCGTGGCCCACCCTACTCACCACATCAGGTCATCAGGCACGCCGTCATCGTCGGTCGCCGCCTGCGGATCGACCAATAGCGCCAGCTGGTGGGGGTCGATCCCGCGCACCTGCTCGGCGACCGCCTGGCTGACCAGCAGATAGCGGCCGTTCTGCTGCACGACGCCAAGCCGCCCGTCGTTGATCGCCGCCAGCTGGTCCGCGTCAACGTGTACGCGCCGGATCTTGCCGCCGTATTCGAAGTGACGCACCTGGTCGGCCTCGGCCTTGTTCAGCGCCTGGCCTTCCAGCAGTTTCTGGATCTTTGCCTTGCGCTCGCGCTTGATGCGCGCCTGCTCGGCGGCCTCCTGCTCGGCGCGCTTGCGCTCGGCAGCCTCCGTTTGCGCGCGGATGGCGTAAGCCTTGGCCAGGTCCACCTCGCCGTCGTCGCGCCGCGGCTTCGGCACGTACGCCTTGCCCTTGCCCTGCGGCGGACGTCCGCCCCGGGGTGCCGGGGACGGCGACTTCGCGCGCTGTTCCTCGCGCACCTGCTTGACGATGCCGCTCTTGAGCAGCTGATCACGAAGAGAGTCGGCCATGATCCGGCTCCAGTGTTGCGTTGGTCTTCCGGAAAACGCCACGCGCGTCCGGTGCTTGTCAATAGTGGGGCGGCGGTGGCTCGCTGTGCGGATCGCTGCCCTGGGAGGTGCGCATCGAGGCGAGTTCCGCACGCAGATCGTGCAGCACGCGCTCCAGCGCCACCAGTCGCATGGCCTGCTCGGCGTCGGCGGTGGCCAGCGCGGCCACCGTGTCATCGAGGAAGGTGAGGCGCACCTCCAGTTCTTCCAGGCGGCGCTCGATGTCAGACATTCGCCGGCCTCAGCGAACGCCCGCGCCCGATGCCGTAATAGGCCAGCCCCGCCTCCTCCACTTGCGCCGGGTCGTACAGGTTGCGTCCGTCGAAGATCGCCGGGTCCTTCAATACGCCGCGAATGCGCGCGAAGTCAGGCGCGCGGAACGCCTTCCACTCGGTCACGATCGCCAGCACGTCGGCGCCGTCCAGCGCCTCGTACGCGTCCTCGCACAGCGTGAGATCCGCCCGCTCGCCGTAGATGCGCGTGGTCTCCGCGCGCGCCTCCGGGTCGAACGCGCGCACCCTGGCGCCGGCCGCCCACAGCTGTTCCATCAGCCGCCGACTGGACGCCTCGCGCATGTCGTCCGTGTTGGGCTTGAACGCCAGGCCCCACAACGCCACGGTCCGGCCCTTCAGCTGGCCGCCACAGTGGCGCTCGATCAGCTCGAACAGCTTGCCCTTCTGCGCGTGGTTGACCGCCTCCACCGCACCCAGCAGCTTCGCCTCGTAGTCCACGGTGCGCGCGATGCGCTCCAGCGCCTGCACGTCCTTGGGGAAGCACGAGCCGCCGTAGCCGGCGCCGGGGTAGATGAAGTGGTAGCCGATGCGCGGGTCCGAACCGATGCCGCGGCGCACCTGCTCGATGTCCGCGCCGACGCGCTCGGCGATGTTGGCGATCTCGTTCATGAAACTGATCTTGGTCGCCAGCATCGCGTTGGCCGCGTACTTGGTCAGCTCGGCCGAACGCTCGTCCATCACCACCGTGCGGTCATGGTTGCGGTTGAACGGCGCGTACAGCTTGCGCAGCACGCCGACGGCGCGCTCGCTGGAGCTGCCGATCACGATGCGGTCCGGCCGCAGGCAGTCCTCCACCGCGTCGCCTTCCTTGAGGAACTCGGGGTTGGAGACCACGTCGAACGGAATCACCGCGCCGCGCTCGGCCAGCGCCTGGGCGATGGTCGCGCGCACCTTGTCGGCGGTGCCCACCGGCACGGTCGACTTGTTGATCACCACCGCGTAGCGGTTGAGGTGCTTGCCGATGCTGCGCGCCACTTCCAGCACGTAGCGCAGGTCCGCGCTGCCGTCCTCGTCCGGCGGCGTCCCCACGGCGATGAAGATCACGTCGCCGTGGTGCACCGCCGGCTCCGCCTCGGTGGTGAAGTCAAGCCGACCACCCTCGTGGTTGCGCTTGACCATCGGCGCGAGGCCTGGCTCGTAGATCGGCACCTCGCCATGCTTCAAACGCGCGACCTTGGCCGCGTCCACGTCCACGCACAGGACATGGTTGCCCATTTCCGCCAGGCAGGTGCCGGTGACCAGGCCGACGTAGCCGGTGCCGAACAGGGTGACATTCATCATCCGGGTGATCGCTCCAACAAAACGATCGCGGATTCTAACAGGCGCCACCCGTGACGACCGCAAAAAGAAAGGGCGCGGATCGCTCCGCGCCCTTCGATTTGCCGATGCAGGAAGGCTTACTTGCCCGCCGCGTCCTGGCCGCCGCCGGCCGGGGTCGGGCCGGTCTTCACCAGGGTCACGTCGAAGATGATCGTGGCGTTCGGCGGAAAGCCGTTCTGCGGCTGCGCGCCGTAGGCCAGGTTCGACGGGATGTAGAGCATGTAGTGCGCGCCGGTCTTCATCAGCTCCAGGCCTTCGCGGAAGCCCGGGATCACGCCCTGCAGCGGGATCGAAGCCGGACCCTTCTCGTGATCGGCCGAGGCATCGAACTTCTCGCCGCTGACGAAGGTACCGACGTAGTTCACCTGCACGGTGTCGTTCGGGCCCGGGCGGGCGCCGGTGCCTTCGCTGACAACCTTGTACTGCAGGCCCGAGGCGGTCGTCTTCACGCCCGGCTGGCTCTTGTTCTTGGCGAGGAAGGCTTCACCCTTGGACTTGTTCTCCGAGGCGACCTTCTCGTACTGGGCCTTGGCCTTGGCCTGGAGCTTGGCGACAAAGGCGTCGCGCACGGTCTTGGCTTCGGCCTCGCTCATCGTCGGCTTCTGGCCCGACAGTGCCGACTGCACGGCGCGGGCGACCGTCGCCGGATCGACTTCCTCGCGCACCAGCGGCGGCAGCTGGCTGGCCAGGTCCCAACCGACCACATAGCTGGCCTTGGTCTTGTCGACCGTGCCAGCGGCGCCCGACTTGGCGGACTGGGCGTGGACCCCCGCGGTCATGCCCAGCGCAACGGCCAGGGTGGCCGCCGTCAGCGTGGGACGCAGAAAATGCTTCATCGAAGAAACTCCCTCGTGTATGGATTTGCCGGCAATGCGGCCGGGCCTCCCCGATGGAGGCAGGCGGAGCATTGTGAGGCGCGTCGAGCGGTCTTGGCAACGACACCGGCTGTCGACCGTCATGGTTTGGAAAGGTTCCCCTCAGTCGTCGGCCGACGGCCGCTCCAGCGTGTCGCGCAGGGCCGCCTGCAACCGGGCGTGCATCTTCACCAGCGCACGCCACAGCACGGCCGACAGCAACACGCCCGCCACCAGCAGCAAAATCGCCACGCCTCGCGGCGGCAGGATCGCCGAACCGAGCACACTTACCAGCAAACCGAGTGCCAGCAGCGTGCCCAACGGGATGAGCCGCGCCAGCAGGCTGCGGATGGCGTGTGTGTAGCCGCCGGCAAATTGCTCGCGGATGCCCAGTTCCGCCAACAGCATGCCCAGCGCCTCGGCCTTGCGGTAGATGGCGATCAGCATCGGCAGCGACAGGAACAGCGCCGCGGCGAAGATCAGCGAATGCCGCGTCTCGCGCCCGGCGCCCAAGGTGGAGAACCATGCCCAGTTGTGCGCATTGACGTACGCACCGATGACGAACAGCGTAATGACGAGCACCACGTTGACGCCGATGTGCCAGAGCAATCGGCGCAGCATCGCGGCGATCATCGCGTTCTGCTCCACCGGCCGAAGGCTTCCCAGCCAGCCCGCATAGCTGGTCAGCAACAGCCGCAGCGGGCCGGGAGTGACGCGCCGCATGCCATCGACGATGCCGTCGGCATGTCCAACCAGATAGGGCGACGCGGCCATGCACACCACGGATACCGCGACCGCGGTGGGATAGACGAAATCGCTGACCACGCCGAGCGAGGCACCCAGCGTGGCGATCACGAACGAGAACTCGCCGATCTGCGCCATGCTCAGGCCCGTGCGGATCGAGGAGCGGACCTCCTGCCCGACCGCGACCATGCCCATGCCGACCGTCAGCGTCTTGCCGACGATCACCACCACGGCGACGCCCAGCGCGGGCAGTGCGTACTGCCACAACAGGGCAGGATCGATCTTCAGGCCGATCGCCACGAAGAACAGCGCCGCGAACATGTCGCGCAGGGGTTCCACCAGCCGCATGACACGATGCGCATTGCGCGCTTCGGCGATGACCGCGCCCGCGAGGAATGCACCCAACGCTACGCTGAAGCCCAGCGATGCCGCGAACAGGCTCGCGCCGAAGCACACGCCCAACGCACACACCAGCAGCGTTTCGTCGCGGCCGAAACCGGCCACGTAGTCGATGAGTCTGGGCAACAGCAACAGGCCCAGGATCATGCCGGCCACTACGAACAGTCCCACCTGCCCCACTACCGTCAACGCGGTACCCGCCTCCATGGCGCCGCCGATGGCCACTGCGCTGAGCACCGTGAGGATCACGATCGCCAGAACGTCCTCGGCCACCAGGATGCCGACCACCCGTTGCGCGAACGGCAGGTGCCGCAGGCCACCTTCGGCCAGCGTGCGCGTGGCGACCATGGTCGAGGACAGCGAGATGAGCGCGCCGAGGAACAACGCATCCATCCGGTTCCAGCCGAGCGCCTCGCCCAGACCCGTGCCAATCCACAGCATCAGGCCCACCTCGATCACCGCGACCATCAGCACGCCCATGCCGACCTCACGCAGCTTGCGCACGCTGAACTCCAGGCCCAGCGTGAACATCAGCAGCACGACGCCGAGATTGGAGATGTCGTCGATGGCGCGCGGGTCGCCCACCAACACGCCCGGCGTGTGAGGGCCTATCAAAATGCCGGCGAGGATGTAGCCGAGCAGCACGGGCTGGCGAAGGCGCTGGAAGAGCACCGTAGTAGCGCCCGCGACGATCATCACCATGGCGAGGTCGCGGATGAAACCGATCTCGTGCATGCATGCTCCGGCGAGTGTGGCCGTCCAGCTTACGTCACAACGCGAGCGTGTCGGCGCGGAGCAAACACGCGTGACGACAGGCGCAAAATTCTCCAAAAAAAGCTTGACGGATTCGCGAACCCTGCCTATTCTTCCGGGCTTCCAGCGGCGGGGCCATAGCTCAGCTGGGAGAGCGCCTGCATGGCATGCAGGAGGTCGGCGGTTCGATCCCGCCTGGCTCCACCAACCTAATACGTCCCCATCGTCTAGAGGCCTAGGACATCACCCTTTCACGGTGGCGACCGGGGTTCGAATCCCCGTGGGGACGCCAAGGTTGGCCTCGCACTTTGTGTAGCTGGAAGACAACGCGGAGCGGTAGTTCAGTCGGTTAGAATGCTGGCCTGTCACGCCGGAGGTCGCGGGTTCGAGTCCCGTCCGCTCCGCCACTAATGAGAAACCCGCCTCGTGCGGGTTTTTTGTTGTTTCGATTTCGCCATTCGCGAAGCATCACTGCTTTCGACCGTGGCCGGAAACATCGGGTGGGCTTGGGCCCACCGCACGTTCGCCAAGGGCATGGTGGGCTGAGGCCCACCTACGGAAATGCCGCTTCCTCGATCCGCTCGAGCGTTCCGGGCGAATGCCCCTGCTCGGCCAGGTACTCCAACCAGCGCGACAGGAACCCGTTCATGCGCAGCCGATGCTGCAGCACCGTGTGCGCTTCCGGGAACGGTCCCAGCACCTGCCACAGGTGCCGGCCTGGATGGCAATGCAGCGCCTCGGCTACGTGCGCATCGGTGTACATCCGAAGCTGCGCCGACGGAGTCGGATGCCCCGTGTTCGCGTCGACGAACCCGTAGGTCAACTCCAGCTCCAGCGTGTAGGGATGCCGCTCCTGCACATGCATGTGCACGTCCAGGCCGTCGTCCACGCTGGAACGATAGCGCCCCGGCGCAAGCGTCTGCGGCGCGAACAGGTGCGCCAGGCGGTGGTAGTTCTCCGCATACAACCCCATCAGGAATTCGAAGCGTCCCGGGAGCAAGGCGGAGCGGTTGTCCAGTACGGCACTCATTGAGCCTGCATATACCTCAAAACATGGTTCGCTCGATACCGAAGCGCTCGAAGATCTTGCTGGCGATCTCTTCGATCGAGACGTGGGTGGTGTTGAGCGAGGATATCCCCGCCTGGCGCATGAGCCGGTCAGCTTGTTCCAGTTCCCAGCGACACTGCTGCACTGTGGCATAGCGACTGTCGGGCCGGCGTTGTTCACGGATCTGCGCCAGCCGCTGCGGGTCGATGGTGAGGCCGAACAGGCGATCCTTGTACGGCTTGAGCCGCTTGGGGAGTTCCAGCTTGTCCAGGTCGTCGTCGGTCAGGGGGTAGTTGGCGGCTTTGACGCCGTAATGCAAGGCCATGTAGAGACAGGTGGGCGTCTTGCCCGAGCGCGACACGCCGATGAGGATCAGGTCGGCCTGCTCGTAATCCACGTCCACGCCATCGTCGTGCGCCAGCGCGTAGTTGGTGGCGTTGATGCGCGCCTCGTACTTGTCGAAGTCGACCAGGCCGTGCGAGCGGTTGACCATGCCCGAGCGCTTGGCGCCCAGCTCTTCCTCCAGCGGCCCGATGAACGGCGCGAACACGTCCAGCATCAGCGCACCGCTCGCCGCCACGACCTCGCACAGGCCCCGATCGGCCATCGTGTTGACGACAATCGGCCGCTCGCCGGTTTGCGCGTAACGGGTCTTGATGCGGAGCGCAGCAGCCTCGGCCTTATGCGCGTCGTCCACGAACGGCAGGCGATGCTTGTCGAACTGGATGCCCTCGAACTGCGCAAGGATGGAGTTGCCGATCGTCTCCGCCGTAATACCAGTGGAGTCGGATATGAAGAAAACCGTACGTTGCATGCCTGTCTTCCATTTGTCCGCGGGGCTTGGCCAGGCACCTTAGCGCAAGCGCCAAAGCCTGTCCCTGCTTGACTCCGCGCTGACTGGTATGCAGTTGGCGCGGCATCGTGAACAAATGGTCTTCTTGTGCCATGCACCATCGAAAGCGGACAATACCAGTCCTTTGCGGCCCGGTTTCGGCGCGGCGCAGCGTATTACCCAAGCTTTACTAAGGAGATTCCCTTGAACGACCTGGTGCTTTGGCTGGACAACCTGCGCATGACCGACCTGGGCAAAGTCGGCGGCAAGAATGCCTCGCTCGGCGAGATGATCGGCAACCTCGCCAAGCTCGGCGTCTCGGTGCCCGGCGGCTTCGCCACCACGGCTGACGCGTTCCAGCAGTACCTGGACAAGAGCGGCGTGGCCAAGCGCATCCGGGCGCGGCTTGATGGTCTGGACGTGGAAGACGTCGAGGCACTGACCACCGCCGGCAAGGAGATCCGCAGCTGGGTCACCGAAACGCCGCTGCCGCAGGAACTGGACCAGGCGATCCGCGACGCCTACATCAAGCTGTGCAAGGACGCCGGCGCGGACAACATCGCCGTCGCCGTGCGCTCTTCGGCCACCGCTGAAGACCTGCCGGATGCATCCTTCGCCGGCCAGCAGGAAACTTTCCTGAACGTGGTCGGCATCGACGACGTGCTGCACAAGGTCAAGGAAGTCTTCGCTTCGCTCTATAACGACCGTGCGATCGCCTACCGCGTGCACCAGGGTTTCAAGCACGAAGACGTGTTCCTTTCCGCCGGCGTGCAGCTGATGGTGCGCTCGGACATCGGCGCCTCCGGCGTGCTGTTCACGCTGGACACCGAGTCGGGCTTCCGCGACGTGGTGTTCGTCACCGGCTCTTACGGCTTGGGCGAGATGGTCGTGCAGGGCGCGGTCAACCCGGACGAGTTCTATGTCTTCAAGCCCACGCTCAAGGCAGGCAAGCCCGCCCTGCTCCGCCGCAGCCTCGGCGCCAAGCAGCAGCGCATGGTCTATTCGGACAAGCCCGGTGAGCGCGTGCGCATCGAGGAAACCCCGGCCGAGCTGCGCAACCGGTTCTGCCTCTCCGACGAAGACGTGCAGGAACTGGCCAAGCAGGCCCTGGTGATCGAGCAGCACTACGGCCGCCCGATGGACATCGAGTGGGCGAAGGACGGCAACACCGGCAAGCTCTACATCGTGCAGGCGCGTCCGGAGACGGTGAAGTCGCGCGCGCACGCCACGCAGCTCGAACGCTTCCAGCTCAACGAGAAGGGCAAGGTGCTCGCCGAGGGCCGCGCCATCGGCCAGAAGATCGGTTCGGGCAAGGCCCGCGTGGTCAAGTCGATCAGCCAGATGCATGAGTTCCAGAACGGCGACGTGCTGGTCGCCGACATGACCGACCCCGACTGGGAGCCGATCATGAAGCGCGCCGCAGCCATCGTGACCAACCGCGGCGGCCGCACCTGCCACGCCGCGATCATCGCGCGCGAACTGGGCGTGCCGGCGGTGGTCGGGACCGGCAATGCCCTGCAGCTGATTCCGGATGGCGCGGAAGTCACCGTGTCCTGCGCCGAGGGCGACACCGGCACGATCTACGAGGGCAAGCTCGCCTTCGACCGCATCACCGCCGACCTCGGCGCGATGCCCGAGGCGCCGCTCAAGATCATGATGAACGTCGCCAACCCCGAGCGTGCGTTCGACTTCGGCATGCTGCCCAACGCCGGCATCGGCCTGGCGCGCCTGGAAATGATCATCGCCAGCCACATCGGCGTGCACCCGAAGGCGTTGCTCGAATACAACCGCCAGGACGCCGAGACCAAGGCGAAGATCGACGAGCGCATGGCCGGGTATGCCGACCCTGTGAGCTTCTACGTCGACCGCCTCGCCGAAGGCATCGCCACCATCGCCGCCTCGGTGTACCCGAAGCCGGTGATCGTGCGCCTGTCCGATTTCAAGTCGAACGAATACGCCGGCCTGATCGGCGGCTCGCGCTACGAGCCGCACGAGGAGAACCCGATGATCGGCTACCGCGGCGCCAGCCGTTACGTCGATGCGGGCTTCGCCGAGTCCTTCGCGCTGGAATGCAAGGCGGTCAAGAAGGTCCGCGAGACCATGGCCCTCACCAACGTGTGGGTGATGATCCCGTTCGTGCGCACCCTTGGCGAAGGTCGCAAGGTGATCGAGGTACTGGAGAAGAACGGCCTCAAGAAGGGCGAGGGCGACCTCAAGGTCATCATGATGTGCGAGGTGCCATCCAACGCCCTGCTCGCCGACGAGTTCCTGGAGATCTTCGACGGCTTCTCCATCGGCTCCAACGACCTCACCCAGCTGACGCTCGGCCTGGACCGCGATTCGGGCATCGTCGCCAGCCTGTTCGACGAGCGCGACCCGGCGGTCAAGAAGCTGCTCGCCATGGCGATCAGGACCGCCCGCGAAAAGGGCAAGTACGTCGGCATCTGCGGCCAGGGCCCGAGCGACCATCCGGACCTGGCCGAATGGCTGATGGACCAGGGCATCGAATCGGTCTCGCTCAACCCCGACACGGTGGTCGACACCTGGTTGCGGCTGGCCAAGAAGAAGGCCGGTTGAGGTCGGAGCCCGGCGTGCCGGGAGCGCTTGTCAGGACTCCCGGCTCCACGTAAAATCGCCGGCTCGCGTCGACCCGCGAACCTTTTCGGAGAGGTGGCAGAGTGGTCGAATGTACCTGACTCGAAATCAGGCGTACGTGTAAGCGTACCGTGGGTTCGAATCCCACCCTCTCCGCCAGTAAAGACAAACGCCCCCTCGTGGGGCGTTTTGTTTTTCCGCCTTTCTTTTGCGAAGCCCGGCGCCATGGCATGCTGCGTGGCGCTCGCACCTTCAGGCACCCCATGATCGAGTTCGGACACGGTACCCACGTCGGCCTGCGCCGCGCGCGCAACGAGGACACCTATTACGCCGATCCGGCGCTGGGCCTGTTCCTCGTCGCCGATGGCATGGGCGGACACCAGCATGGGGAGGTGGCCTCGGCGCTGGTGCGCGATGCGATCGTCGAGCAGGTCGCGCGCGGGCGCGGACTGGTGGAGGCAGTGCGCAGCGCGGGCGAGCGGCTGTTCCGGCATTCCAGCGCCGCGGCGGACCGGTTGCCGATGGGCACCACGGTCGCTGCGCTGAAGCTGGCCGGCGACCGCTACGAGGTGGCCTGGGTCGGCGACAGCCGCATCTATCTTTGGCAGGGCGGCGCGCTGCGCCAGGTAAGCCACGACCATTCGTTGGTACAGGAACTGGTCGCCGCCGGCCAGCTCGACCCGGCGCTGGCCAATCGCCACCCGCAGCGCAACGTGCTGACGCAGGCGCTGGGCGTGACCTCGATCGAGCAGTTGCATATCGGC
Organism: Frateuria sp. GZRe14; assembly: GCF_051900395.1. Lineage (NCBI taxonomy): Bacteria > Pseudomonadati > Pseudomonadota > Gammaproteobacteria > Lysobacterales > Rhodanobacteraceae > Frateuria > Frateuria sp. GZRe14. Next base: position 2,191,195 of record NZ_JBHZGJ010000001.1, read on the forward strand.
ATGGCGCGCGGGCGCGCCGAACCGGGCAGCCGCTTCGTGTTGTGCAGCGACGGCCTGACCGAGGGCCTGTCCGACGCCGCGATCGCGCGGATCGTCGGGCGTACGGACCTGGCCGCGCAGGAATGCGTCGATCACCTGCTGCTGGCCGCACTCGACGGCAGCGCGGACGACAACATCACGGTGATCCTGGCGCGCGTGATTTAGCGCTCAACGAACCCCGACGCTCGCACCTGTAGGGGCGCCTCGGGCGACCGCCATGCCCCGCAGTCGCGCCCAATAATCTCTAAAAAAAACAATCCCATCCGGCGTCGCGAGTCGCTTCGCCAGCCTTCCTGGCAAACCGTAGCGTCCGTTGCGCCGCCGATGCCTAGGCTTCGGCCAACGCCGCTTCAGGCTGCTCCAGCCGACGCCACACGCTACCGCCTTGGGCGGCCTTGTCCAGCGCATCCAGACGGCTTTCGTGCGCAGCGATTTCATTGGCATCCGCCCGCAGCACGCGCGGGCGGCGCAGCAGCGTGACCGGCGCCAGCACGGCCGCGCCGGCTTCGTCGGTGGCGCCTTCGAACGCCAGGTCCAGCGCGACCTGGCCGGAGGTCATGTACAGGTAGACGTCGGCCAGCAGCTGGGCGTCGATCAGGCCGCCGTGCAGGTCGCGCGCGGAGTTGTCCACGCCCAGGCGCTTGCACAGCGCATCCAGGCTGTTGCGCTGGCCGGGATAGCGCTCGCGCGCCATCGCCAGGGTGTCGATCACGCGGCAGCGGTCGGCGATGCAGCCCATGTGCGCGCCCACGCGCGCCAGCTCCGCGTCGAGGAAGCCGACGTCGAAACTTGCGTTGTGGATGATCAGCTCGGCATCGCCGATGAACTCGAGAAACTCCGCGACGACCTCGGCGAAACGCGGCTTGTCGAGCAGGAATTCGTCCTCGATGCCGGTGACCTGCCGCGCGCCCTCGTCGATCGCACGCTCGGGGTTGAGATAGGTCTGCCAGTGCCGGCCGCTGGGACGTCGCTCGATGAGTTCCACGCAGGCGATTTCGATCAACCGGTGACCCTGGCGCACTTCCAGACCCGTGGTCTCGGTATCCAGAACGATCTGCCTCATGCCCTGCCCCTGTAACGCTCGGCCTGCTCGCGCGCGGCGGTATCGACGCGCTCGTTTTCCACGTGGCCCGTGTGGCCGCGCACCCACGCCCAGCGTACCTGATGCGGCGCCTTGGCCGCTGCCAACCGCTCCCACAGGTCCTGGTTCTTGACCGGCTTCTTGTCGGACGTGCGCCAGCCGTTGGCGACCCACTTCGGCAGCCATTGCTCGATGCCCTGCATGACGTAGCGCGAGTCGGTGGTCAGCACGACCTTGCACGGGCGCGTCAGTGCCTCCAGCGCACCGATGGCGGCCATCAGTTCCATGCGGTTGTTGGTGGTGTCTGGCTCTCCGCCGGAGAACACGCGCTCGACGCCCTTGGCGCGCAGCAATGCAGCCCAGCCGCCGGGCCCGGGATTGCCCAGGCACGCGCCGTCGGTAAACGCTTCGACTTCGATCATCGTTCCTCGCGAAAAATCAGGCGGCGGCGCTGCGGCGCGCACCGGGCGCCAGGCCGGCGACCGGCGCCGCGGCGATCGCACGCGGGCGCAGCCGGACCGGAGCCGCCGCTTGGCGGCGCTTGCGCGCGATCAGCAGGTAACCGCCGCCGAGCGGACCGCCATGGTGCGGCACCGCGGCCGAGCTCGGCCACATGGGGCCGACCCGTTGCACGCGCTCGACATTGAGTTCGGCACTGCGTAGCCAATGGCCGATGCGCAGCGGGGATTCCAGGTTCACGCCACGGCGGCCGCGCCAGAGCAGCCAGGGCAACCAGCCGCTGGCCGGATGCATGCCGGTGAGCGCAAGCATCCCACCCGGCATCAGGACGCGGGCGGCCTCACGCAGCAAGAATTGCGGATCGGGCGCCACTTCCAACGCATGGCTCAGCAGCACCAGGCCGAAGGCGTCGTCCAGGAACGGCAGCGGTTCGTCCATGCACGTGTGCAGGTCGCCCGCGCCATGGTTGCCATCCAGATGCAGGTGAACCCAGCGATCGAGCATCGGCAGGGCCGGCGGCGAGGCCCGCGCGACAGCGGACACCTGCAATGCATACGCGCCGGCGCAGCGCTGCAGCTCCGGAGCAAGCGCCTGCGCCTCTGCGGCGAGCAGGCCGCGCATCGGCTTGCTGGCATAGATGTCTTGATCGCGCTCGGCCATGTCGCGCCCGTTATGCCGCAAAAGCGAAGTGTAGCCGTTGGCGGTCGCAAGCGCGTCACAGGTCGCGGAACCGGCCGCCTGCCTGAACAAAAATCACACGTTTAACGGCTCACTAACGAGCCTCCCGGATACGCCACTTATAGTCGGGCGGTTCGCGCAAGCCGGATGCCTGCGCCAGTCGATACGAAGACTGCGGAGACCGTTCTTGCACGTCGTACCGTTACCGGCGCTTGCCGACAATTACATCTGGCTGCTGCACGACGATGCCGGCCAGGCGATCGTGGTCGATCCCGGCGACGCCGCGCCCGTCGAGGCCGCCCTTGCCGGGCGTGCGCTGCAGTTGCGGGCGATCCTGTTGACCCATCACCACGGCGACCACGTCGCCGGGGCTAAGGTGCTGCGTGAGCGCCACGGCGCCACCGTTCATGCGCCGCGCGACGAGCGCATCGGCAGCGTCGACCACCGTGTGGGCGATGGCGAGGTCGTCATGCTGGACCGGCCGCAATCGCACTTCGAAGTGATCGAAGTCCCCGGCCACACCCGCAGCCACATCGCATATGCCGGCGAAGGCCTGCTGTTCTGCGGCGACACGCTGTTCAGCCTCGGCTGCGGACGCCTGTTCGAAGGCACGCCAGCGCAGATGCTGGCGTCACTCGAACGGCTGGCAGCGCTGCCAGGGGACCTCGAAGTCTGCTGCGGCCACGAGTACACCCAGTCCAACGGCCGCTTCGCGCGTGAAGTCGACCCGTCCAATCCTTCGCTGGCGGCTCGCTGCGCCGAGGTCGCCGAGGCACGTGCGCTGGGCCGCCCCACCCTTCCCGTGCCGCTGGCCAGCGAGCTGGCCTGCAATCCCTTCCTGCGCATCGACAGCGAATCGCTGACCGAATGGGCGAGCCGGCACCACGTCTCCGGCAGCCGGGTCGAACGCTTCGCCGCGCTGCGCGCCGCCAAGGATGTCTTCCAAGGATGAAACACGTACTGCGCCCCTTGCCGCTTGTCCTGTCGCTGCTGGTCGCCGCCTGCGCCATTGCGCCCGTTCCCCGGTCCACGACACCAGGCGCGGAGGCGCCGCAGGCCGAGGTACCCGATGTGACCGCCGCGCCCGCGATCCCGCAGGTGCCAGTGACCACCACCAACGTATGGGAGCGCCTGCGCGACAGCTTCGCGATGACCGATTGCGCGGCCGATCCGGCGATCGAAACCTGGGCCCGCCGCTACACGCGTTCCCCCAAGCGCTTCGAGGCGCAGATGCAGCGCATCCTGCCTCGGCTGGTCTACGTCGAGGAAAGCGCCGCGCGCCACGGGGTACCGGGCGAGTTCGCGCTGCTGCCGTGGGTGGAGAGTCACTTCAACCCGGTCGCGCCGAACCGGAACCGCGCCGCGGGCATGTGGCAGATCATGCCGAACACGGCGCGCCACATGGGCCTGAGCGTCGGGCCGAGCTACGACGGCCGCCTCGATCTGACCGAGTCGACCGACAAGGTGATGGCGCTGCTGAGCCACTATCACGACTACTTCCAGGACTGGCGCCTGGCTGACTACGCCTACAACGCTGGCCGTTACGGCATCGACCGCCTGGTCAATCGCGAAGGCGCGCCGCCAGCCGAACCGGCGGTGCCGACGTTGCCGGTGCGCGCGGGCACCCGTGCACACCTGGTCAAGCTGATGGCGCTCGCCTGCGTGGTGCGCGAGCCGGAGCGCTACCACGTCACCCTGCCGACGCTGGACGAAGACCAGCAGCTGGTTGCGCTGGACGTGAACCGGCGCCTTCCCCTCAAACAAGTGGCCCGCCAGGCGGGCCTGCCGCTGGAGACCCTGAGCGTCATCAACGCCGGCTACCGCAACGGCGTCATCGACACCCGGCACGGTGGCCGGCTGCTGCTTCCGCGCCGGAATGCCGACCAGTTGCGCACGGCGCTACTGGCCCAGGCGGTCGCCGATCCAAACGAACGGGTCGCCAGCGTGGGCGCGAATCCCGCGCTGCCGGGCCTGGACCGCGACGATGCACCGGCCACCAGCACGGCCGAGCACATCCCGGGCGCGCCCGACGCCGAGGCCGCGGCCACGCCGGTCGTGCACGTGGTCCGCCGCGGCGACACGCTGTTCGACCTCGCCCGTCGGTACCACGTGCAGGTCGCGCAGCTGAAACGCTGGAACCACCTGGGCGGAAGCGACATCCGCATCGGGCAGAAACTCACCGTCAGCAAGTCCGACTGACGGCACCGGCCAGGACTACCGTCGCAGCGCGGCGCGGCTCTGCCGCCAGTAGTCCTGCCAGGCCTGGAACATCAACACGTTCCAGAGGTGTGTGTGCCATTTGCGCTCGCCCCCACCGAATCGCTGCCATACCTGCGCGATCGCCGCCGCGTCGAACACCCCTTCGGCGGCCAGGCGCCCGGGCGAAAGCAGGTCGCCCGCCCAGGGCTTCAGATCGCCGCGCAACCACTCCGTCACCGGCGCGCCGAAGCCGCGCTTGCCGCGATACACCATCGACGCCGGCAGGTAGCGCAGCAGCACCTTCTTGAGCAGGAACTTGCTCACGCCATCGCGCAGCTTCATGTCCAGCGGCAGCGACCAGGCGAACTCCGCCACGCGCCAGTCCAGCAGCGGCGCGCGCGCCTCCAGGCTCACGGCCATGCTGGTGCGGTCGACCTTGCATAGCAGGTCGTCCGGCAGGTAGGTGACGAAGTCGGCCAGCATCATCGCGTCGGCCGGCGTGCCGACGCCATCGAGCGGATCGGCCTGGTGATAGAACGAGTCGAGCGCCCGCGCGCCCGGCACCACCGCGGCCGGGTCGCGCCAGCGCGCCACGCGGTTGCGGTACACGTCACCGATACCACGCGCGCCCATCTCCGCCAGCAGCGCGGCCATGCCGCCACCGCGCGAGGCTTCGCCCTGTCCTTGTGCGATGCGCGCCAGCGGGCGGCGCAGTGCGGAAGGTATGCGCGAGAGCATCCGCCAGTTGCGCAACGCACGCTGGTAGCGGCTGTAGCCGAAGAACAGCTCGTCGCCGCCGTCACCCGACAGCGCCACGGTGACGCCACCGCGCGCGAGCTTGGCGACCAGCGCGGTCGGCACCTGCGAGGCATCGGCGAATGGCTCATCGAACATTGCCGGCAACTGCGGCACCACGGCCAGCGCGTCGGCGCCACTGACGTAGAGTTCGGTGTGGTCGGTACGCAGGTGTCCGGCCACCTCGCGCGCCAGCGGCGCCTCGTCGTGGTGCGAGCCCTCGAAGCCGATGCTGAAGCTGTGCACCGGGCGCGCGCTCTGCGCCTGCATCATCGAGGTGACGATCGACGAATCGGTGCCGCCTGAAAGGAACACGCCTACCGGCACGTCGGCGACCATGCGAAGCCCGACTGCGTCGCGCAGCAGCGTGTCCAGCTGCTCCTCGGCCTCGGCGGCGGTGCCGACGAAAGGGGTCGCCAGCGCGGCGCGCATTTGCTCGCGGGCATCCCAGAACGGGCGTTGCGCCACGTCCGGCCGGTGCGCGCCGGCGCCGGCGGCGACGGCTGCAGCGTTCAGGCGCAGCAGGCGGCCCGGCATCAGCTTGAACGCTCGCTCGTGGATGCAGTGCGGCGCGGGGATGTAGTCCAGCCGCAGCAGCAGCGTCAGCGCGTCGCGGTCGACGCCATTGTCGAAATCCGGATGCCGCCAGAGCGCCTTCAGCTCCGAGCCGAACACCAGCGTGTCGCCGGCCCAGCCGTAGTAAAGCGGCTTCTTGCCCACGCGGTCGCGCGCCAGCCACAGGCAGCGCTCGCTGCGGTCCCACAGCGCCAGCGCGAACATCCCGTTGCAGCGGCGCAGGCTTTCCTCCACGCCCCAGGCGACGAACGCCGCCAGCAGCACTTCGGTGTCGGAGTGACCACGAAAGTGCGCTCCGCGCGACTCCAGTTCGCTGCGCAGCTCGCCGAAGTTATAGATCTCGCCATTGTAGGCCAGCACATAGCGGCCATCGGCCGACGCCATCGGCTGGTGTCCCAGCGGCGACAGGTCGATGATGCTCAACCGCTGGTGCGCCAGCGCGATGCCGGCCGGCGCGTCCACCCAGGTGCCGCTGTCGTCCGGCCCGCGGTGCTGGAGTGCACCGCCCATCGCCCCGGCCAGCGCCGCAAGGTCTTGTTCCTGCCACGCCGGCGAAGGCAGCAGCAGGCCCGCCAATCCACACATGATTCCCGCTTCCCGACCGCAAACGGGTCTTATACCGCATCCATCCGTCGGCCCTGTAGCCGGCCATGCCCAGCATTCGAAAAACCGCCGGCTCTTCCGCAGGATCGCCCTCGGGCTCGACCGGATCGCAGTCGCGCCCACGCGCGCTCCTGCAACTCCGGGCAGTTCGAGGTGCCCTGCGAAGGCAGGCGGTCGGTGATACAAAAGACGACCAGGCCCCACCGGAAGGAACACGCCCATGCCATTGCCGCGTCTTCAACGCGCCCTCGCCGCGCTGCTCGGCGGTCTGCTGCTTGCCGGCGCCGCCGGCGCCGCGACGCCCAAGCCCGCCGATCACCCCTGGCTGCTCAAGGCCGACCGTGTGTTCGATGCCCGCAGCGAGCAGGCGCACGCGGGCTGGGTGGTGCTGGTGCAAGGCGACAGGATCGCGGCGGTCGGCCCGGCCTCGCAGGTGAAGCTGCCGCCTGGCACGCAGACCATCGACCTGCCCGGCACCACCCTGCTGCCCGGGTTGATCGACGCGCACTCGCACATCTTCCTGCATCCGTACAACGAGACCCTGTGGAACGACCAGGTGCTCAAGGAATCCCTGCCCTACCGCACGATCGAAGCCGTGCAGCACGCGCACGACACGCTGATGGCCGGCTTCACCGTTCTGCGCGACCTGGGCACCGAGGGCGCCGGCTACGCGGACGTGGACGTCCAGCACGCCATCGACCAGGGACTTATCCCCGGCCCGCACCTGTTCGTCGCCACGCGCGCGACCATCGCCAGCCACTGCTACGGCCCCGGCCCGATGGGATTCCGCGGCGACTTGGACCTGCCGCAGGGCGGCATCCCGGTCAGTGGCGTCCCGCAGATGATCGACGCGGTGCGCGACCAGGCCGGCCACGGCGCCGACTGGATCAAGATCTACGCCGACTACCACTGCGGCAAGAGCCACGGCTCGGTACCCACCTTCAGCGAAGAGGAACTCAAGGCCGGCGTCGAGACCGCCCACTCGCTCGGCCTGCCGGTCTCGGTGCATTCGACCACGCCCGAGGGCATGCGCCGCGCGGTGCTTGCCGGCGTCGATACCATCGAACACGGCTATGGCGGCACCCGCGAGGTGTTCGAACAGATGAAGCAGCACGGCGTCGCCTACCTGCCCACGCTGGAAGCCGAAGCGGCCTACGCCGAGTACTTCCGCGGCTGGAAACCCGGCCAGCCGCTAGACGCCGACATGCAGCAATCGGCACGCGCCTTCAAGCTCGCGCTGGAGGCCGGCGTCACCATCGGCAACGGCAGCGACGTGGGCGTGTTCACCCACGGCGACAACTACAAGGAACTGGAGTGGATGGTCCGCGACGGCATGCGCCCCGCCCAGGCCCTGCTCGCCGCCACCGCCGTCGACGCGAAGATCCTGCGCCAGCAGGACGCGTTCGGTCAGCTCAAGGCGGGCCTCCACGCTGACATCATTGCGGTGCGCGGTGACCCGACAGCAGACATCGGCGCTCTGGCGCACGTGCCGTTCGTGATGAAAGACGGGGTCCTCTACAAGCGACCGGACTGACGCGCCACGCAGCGCCACGAAAAAAAAGCCCCGGACATGCCGGGGCTTTTGGTTTTCTGCAACAGCGACGGCTAGAACTCCTGGCTGAACCTCACGCCGATCGTCCTCGGCTGGTTGGTGACGGTGTACACCTGCCCGTTCGGATACTGCGGCACCACATCGTGGGCGGCGCAGGTCGCCTCCGCGCACTCGGCGTACTTGTAGATCTGCGCGCGCTTGTCGAACAGGTTGTTGATGTAGACGTCGAACGTCCAGCTGTTCTTGTGGAAGCCGGCGGAGAGGTCGGCCGTGGTGTAGGCGGCAAGGTTGCCGAGCAGCCCGCCCTCGAACTGGCGCAGGTCCGCACGGCGCTCGCCCACGTGCACGATGGCGGCCTGCAGGAAGGCTTCGTTCTCGCCCACGTCGAAGGTATAGCGGGCCTGCAGGTTGCCCTTGAAGCGCGGCGTGACCGGCAGGCGCGAGCCCTCCGGAGCCTGCGGTCCATCCACCGCCTCGCCGGTGAGCGGGTTGATGGTGCCAGCGGGACAGTCGGTGATCGGATTGCCGGCCAGGTCGGTGAAGCCGCAGTAGTTCGCGGTGAGCTTGGCGTTGTAGAGCGCGAAGCCGGCGCTCAGCTCCAGGTTGTAGGTCGCCGCCCAGTTGAGCTCCGATTCCAGGCCGGTGATGCGCGCCTGGTTGGCGTTCTTGATCTCGGTGAGACCGTTGGCGCCCAGGATGCTGAACTGGAAATCCTTCCAGTCCTGCCGGAACACCGAGCCGTTGAAGGACAGCCGGTTGTCGAACCAGGTGCTCTTCCAGCCGATCTCGTAGTTGGTGAGGTAGTCGGACATGTACGGCGGCAGGGTGCCGCGCCGGTTGATGCCGCCCGGCCGGAAGCCTTCGGACTTGGTCACGTAAACCATCTTGGTCGGCGTGATGTTCCAGGTCAGGTTGAACTTGAACAGCGAGCCGGTCTCCTTCACCCGCTTGTCGAAGTCCAGGCACGGCGCGCCGTGGTAGGGCTCGGGCGAGATGCAGCCGGCCTGGCCGTAACTCGAACCGGGGAAAAAGCCCGAGCTGAAGCCGAAGTAGCCGCCCAGGCTGTTGTTGGTGCGGAAGTAGCGCCCGCCGACCGTGCCGGTGAGGGTGTCGGGTATGAAGTCGTAGGAGAGCTCGCCGAACACCGCCTCGTCCTGGTCGACGCGGGTCTGCTTGGTCAGCCACAGCGTGTCGGGCCAGCCGGGGGTGTCCAGCGTGTCGGACAGGTTGTCGATCTTGTACTGCTGCTGGATGTCGTGATGCTGCTGCTCCCAGAACAGGCCCGCGACGAGCCGCAGGCGATCGTCCGACGGCGAGGCGATGCGCAGTTCGTGGCTGTCGCGGTTGTAGCGGTCGCGGGCGAAGATGTACTGCGACGGATTGATCAACGCGCCGCTGTTGTCGTAGATGTACGCGCCGTAGCCGGCCAGCGTGTCGTACCAGAACGAGTAATCGCTGTAGTCGCTTTCCTCCTCCTGACTGCGCTTGAGGTGCGCGTAGGAGTAGGTCAGGTCGAAGTTGCCGATCTTGCCCTGCACCGTGAGGGCGGCTTGCCACCAGCGGTCGTCCGTGCGTTCGGGATACCAATGGCTGACCGCCAGGTCGCCGATCGCCGGATCGTAGGCGAAGTTGCCGTGGGCGATGGTCTGCTGGCCCATGACGGTGGGGCTGATCGACCAGTCATCGTCCAGGTCGACCTTGAGCGCCGCGCGGGCGCCGTTGGTGGTCGCATCGTTATAGGCGTTTTCGGCGCGGTAGGTGCAGTCGAGCGTCGGCGAGGGCGTGCAGTCCTTCGCGTTGCTGACGCTGATGCCTGAAACCGGATAGGTCCGCGTGCCCGTCCTGTTGTCGATGTAGCCGGCATCGTGCTCATGCCAGCCGACCAGGCGGATGGCCGCGTTCTTCGCCAGCGGGATGTTGGCCATGCCTTCGCCGGTGTAACCGACGCCGCCGTTCTTCACCGTGCTCGTGCCCAGCGCGTAGCTGGCCGCGAAACCGCTGGGGTCGGGCTTGTTGGTGATGATGCGCAGGGCGCCCGCCTCGGCGCTGGCACCGTAGAGCGTGCCCTGTGGCCCGGCCAGCACCTCGACGCGCGCGATGTCGTACATGTGGATGTCGAGCGGGCCCTGGATGGTGGTGACTGGCTCCTCGTCCAGGTAGACGCCCACGCTGGGCAGCGAGCCGGAGTGGTTGCCGTCGCCGCCGCTGGCCACGCCTCGCATGTACACGTGCGCGAAGCCCGGCCCGAAGCTTTCGTACGAGACACTGGGCAGGTATTTGACGTAGTCGTCGAAGTCGCGCACGTGCAGTTGCTGCAGCTTTTCCTCCCCCAGCACCTGGATGCTGACGGGCACCTTCTGCAGGTCTTCGGTGCGCTTCTCGGCGGTGACGGTCACCTGCTTGAGCGTGGTGACCTTCCTGCTTTTCTGCGTGGCCGCGGGCGGCGAAGCCGGCTGCCCCGTGTCCTGGGCAAACGCCGGCACGGCGATGGCCAGGCAGATCGCCGCGGCCAGCGGCAGCCGTGCGGACGATGGAACTCCGGGCGATCTTCCCGGCTTCTTGCGGTTTGTTTGGCGGTACATCGACTCCCCTCCCTTGAAGATGACGATCAGGACAACAGCGTGTTTTCCCCCTGCAAACTTTCAGGTACGGCCGGATAGCTTTCGAGCACCGGCCCCAGCGCCTGCTCCAGCGGCCCCAGCCATCGTGCGTAATGGCGCCACTGGTCCATGCCCTCGCGATAGATGGGTCGGCGCACCTGTTCCGAGCTGGCCGTGCGGACGGGACGCGCGTTCTCGAAGAAGCGCAGGCAGCCCTCCTCGAACGGCAGGCCGCAGTGCGCGAGCAGCCGGCGCACCTCGCCTTCGGTGTCCTCGACCATGCGCTCGTAGACGACGCGGTGCACGCGCCCCGGCAGCACCGCATCGAAGTGCGCCATCAGCGCGACGTAGTCGCGGTAATACGCGCCCAGGTCCTCCAGGCTGTAGCTGAAACTCTGCCCCCGCGCGAAGTGCTGCTTGAAACCGGAGAAGCAGCAGGCCAGCGGATGCCGCCGCGCATCGATGACGATGGCATTGGGCAGGATCAGGTGGATCAACCCAAGATGCATGAAGTTGTTCGGCATCTTGTCGATGAACAGCGGCGCGCCGGTCTTGCGATGGATGCGCGTGCCGGCAAGGTACCGTTCGCCCAGTTCGCGCAGGCCCTCGCCGTCGAGCGCGGCCAGCGCGTCGTGGTACGGCATCGCGCTGTCCGCGTCCGCCTGTTCCCGCAGCAGGCGCGTGAGCGAGGTGATTTCCGGCAGCTCCATCGTGCCTTCGACCTGGCTGTGGCTGGACAGGATCTGCTCGATCAGCGTGGAACCGGAGCGCGGCAGTCCCACGATGAAAATCGGATCGCGCGCCGGGCATCCGCCGCCCCGGCGCGCCTCGAAGAAGTCGCGGGTGTAGCGCCCACGGATGTGCGCGACACGGGCGCGGGTGTCCTGCGCCCGATAGTGCAGTTGCGCGCGACGGATCGCATTGCCGCGGGCGTAGTGTTCGAACGAGGCCGCGTAATCCGCTTCGTCCTCCAGCGCCTTGCCGAGCGCGAACTGCAGGTGCAGGCGGTCCTCCTCGGCGAGGTCGGCACGCGCCAGCTGTGTGCGCATGGTCGCCACGTCCGGCGGCCCGAAGCGGAAAGTCTTGAGGTTGGCCAGGCTCCACCAGACTTCGCCGAAGGACGGCTCGATGGCCAGGCTGCGCCGGTAGGCGTCGATCGCGCGCTCCAGCTGTCCTGCGGTCTTGAGCGCGTGGCCGTAGCTCATCCACACCCTTGCCTGGTCGGGATAACGCGCCAGCAGCTCGGCGTAGATCGCGATGGCCGGTGCGTAGTCGCCCACGCGGCACAGCACCACGGCCTTGAGGTTGCGGTAGCCCGGATGATCCGGATCGGTGGCGAGCAGTTGCTCGATCTCCGCCAGCGCCCGTTCGGGCTGGTTGCTGCGGTGGAGCACCAGCGCATAGTTGTGGCGCGCGGCGTGGAAGCCGGGCGCGAGCTCGAGGCACCGGGAAAGCAGGTTCAGCGCATCCTCGTTGCGGCCCAGGCGGGCGGCGACCTCGGCGAACATGCGGATCGCGGCGACGTCGGTCGGGACGGCCTTCAGGTGTGCACGCAGCAAGGCCTCGGCATCCGGCAGCCGGTCTTCGGCCAGGGCCGCGGCGGCGCCGAGCAGGCGCGGGTCGCTGGTGGCGTGGCGAACGTGCTGTGCATAGGCGGCATCGGCCGCTCCGGTGTCGCCCACGGCCGCCAGGTGATCGCCCAGCGCCCGCCAGGCCTGCGGCAGGTCGGGCTTGAGCGCGACCGCTCGCTGCAGCGCGGCGATCGCCTCCTGTCCGCGACCGGCACGCCCCAGCGCCAGGCCCAGATCCAGCTGCACGATGGCCCAGTTCGGCTGGCCCTCGGCAAGCGGCGCGAGGATGGCGAGCGCGGCCGCCTCCTCACCCAGTGCCCCGTGCGCGACCGCCAGCAACCGCAGCGCGCCGGGATGGCCGGGAACGGCCTTGAGGATTTCCCCCAACTGCTCCCTGGCCAGCGCGGCATCGTGCTCCAGCAACCGTTGGGCGTGCGCCAGCGCCTGCTCCAGGGTGCCCGCGGCAGCTTCGCTCACGCCGCCGCGTCCCGGGGCGCGCCGACGGGACGGGCTGCGGGCAAGGGCCGGGACGCCGGCGGCAAGGTGCAGTACATGCGACAGCGCTCCACACGGGGTGTGCGCAGCCTACCGGCGAATCCAAGCGCCCGGTAGTGGATCGCCGCACAGGCCGCTCACTTGATGCCGATCACCATCGAATCGGGGCCGACCAGGTGCTCGGTGCGGGTCTGGCGGAAGCCCGCATCCTTCATCCATTCCGCGCAGTCGGCACCGGTGTAGTCGAACCCGCCGGGCGTCTCGATCAGCATGTTGAGGCTCATCAGCAGGCCGAAGGCGTTTTCCTTGCGCTCGTCGTCGATGATCGACTCGTACACCACCAGCGCGCCGCCCTCGGGCAGCGCGTCAAAGGCTTTGCCGATCAGCATGCGTTTGGTGGGCAGGTCCCAGTCGTGCAGGATGTGGCCCATCAGCACCACGTCGGCCTTGGGCAGCTCCTGTTCGAAGAAGCTGCCCGCCGCGAAATCCACGCGGTCGTTCACGCCGACCGCGCGCATGTAGTCCTCGAAGATCGGGCGCACCTGCGGCAGGTCGAAGCCGGTGCCATGCAGGTGCGGGTTGGCGAGCGCGATCTGCGCGGCAAGGTCGCCCTGCGCGGTGCCGACGTCGACGAAGCTGCGGTAGTCCCTCCAGGGGAATTGCCGTGCGATCGCCAGGTTGGCGCCGCGGCTGATGCCGGTCATCGCCGCCAGGAACTGTGCGAGGCGCGCCGGATCGGCGTAGAGCGTGTCGAACAGGTTCGGCCCGCCGTGCGCGACCTCGTTCTGCGGCAGGCCGGTGCGCAGCGCCAGGGTCAGGCCGCGCCAGAACGGGTAGAGGCGCGCGTTGGCCATCTCCAGGATGCCGCCGACGTAGGACGGCTTGGCACGGTCGAGGAACAGGTCGGTTTCGGCGGTGTTCGCGTAGACGCCATCGGTACGCGCGAGGAAGCCCAGCGCGACCAGCGCGTCAAAGAAGTCGCGGGCCGAGCGCGCATGCAGGCCAAGCGCGTCGCGCAGAGCCGGCAACTCGGCCGGGCCGCGGGCGAGGCGGGTGAACACGCCAAGCTCGATCGCGCTCAGCAGCGTCTTGGAGGCCCAGAACGCAAGGCCGGTCTGCAGGATCGCATCGGGAGAAGGTTGCGCTTGCATGGGCTCGCTCCGTCCGTAACCGCGCTGGCGGTGGTGGGTGCGTCGGCCCGGGGCATGCGTAACCGGAAACGGGGGGCCGGCGAAGCACGTGTGTCCCCCGGGCGCGCGCCCGGGGGCGGCACATCATGCCACCCGTTCCGTTGACTGGCCTTCACATGCACCTTTGGCCGATCGCCCCATGGAGCGGCCGTGACCGGACAGCGCTTGGAACGCTTACGCGTGGCCTTATGTCGTTGTGACGCCCGGATCGTGGGTTTCCGCCCGCGGTTCGGCACGGAGGCGCCCATCGCCAGCCAGCCAGCGAAATACTGCACCCACACGAGGTAGCCAATGCCGACCTACAGCAAGACGCCCGAGGCGCTCGCCCGCCTTACCCCCGAACAATTCCGCGTGACCCAGCAAAGCGGCACCGAGCGTCCGTTCGAGAACGCCTTCAACGATCACCGGGAGCCGGGATTGTACGTGGACGTGGTGTCCGGCGAGCCGCTGTTCACCTCGCTGGACAAGTTCGACGGCCACTGCGGCTGGCCGAGCTTCAGCCGGCCGGTCGAGCCCGCCCATGTGGTCGAGAAGCGCGACGTGAGCCACGGCATGATCCGCACCGAGGTGCGCTCCAGCCACGGCGACAGCCACCTGGGCCACGTCTTCCCGGACGGCCCGCGCGAAACCGGTGGTCTGCGCTACTGCATCAACTCGGCCTCGCTGCGCTTCATTCCCCTCGACGCGCTCGAACGCGAGGGCTACGGCGAGTACCGCAAGCTGTTCGACACCACGAAGGAGGCCCAACGATGAGCACCGAACGCGCCGTTCTTGCCGGTGGCTGCTTCTGGGGCATGCAGGAACTGCTGCGCCACCAGCCGGGCGTGATCTCCACCCGCGTGGGCTACGCCGGCGGCGACGTGGCCAACGCCACCTACCGCAACCACGGCACCCATGCCGAGGCGGTCGAGATCATCTTCGACCCGCAGAAGATCAGCTACCGCCGCCTGCTGGAGTTCTTCTTCCAGATCCACGACCCGAGCACGCCCAACCGCCAGGGCAACGACCGCGGCAGCAGCTACCGCTCGGCGATCTACTACACCACCGGCGAACAGGAACGCGTGGCCGAGGAGACCGTCGCCGACGTCGACGCCTCGGGTCTGTGGCCCGGCAAGGCGGTCACCGAGATCGAGCCTGCCGGCGACTTCTGGGAGGCCGAGCCGGAGCACCAGGACTACCTGCAGCACTACCCCACCGGCTACACCTGCCACTTCGTGCGGCCGGGATGGAAGCTGCCCCGGCGTGCCGAGGCTGGCTAGCGGACCGGACATGGCGGTCGCGCACAGGCGCTCTCCGACAGGCGACCCCGTGCGCGATTGCCCCGCCGCCATCGCCTTGGCGCACAGGCCTGGCTCTCTGTAGGAGCGCGCAGCGCGCGACTGCGGCCTGCACCGCGAACTTTCACAACTCCTTGAGCTCGCGCCCGGTATGACGCGCAGGCCCTTCCCGCACGCAAGGGCAGCCAAGAATCCCGGAAGCGACCGGGCCCAGCCAGACGATCGAGGAAGCATCCACGCCGCGGACTGGCGCGTCACCAGCAAGCATCTGCCGCCTGCCCCCGTGCGCTCGGGCCGGCCAGGCCCACGACCCTTTCCGGCCCGCTGCAGCCCCGCTGCAGCGCCTTTCGTTGTTTCCCGCAGAGGAATCGAACGTCGATGTCCCTGTCCGCCAAGTCACTGAAGAAGACCAGCCTTGCTGCCGCCAAGCGCCTCTACACCGGGTTGCAGCAGACGCAGCGCCAGGCGCACTACAACCAGCAGGCGCAGGCCGTGCTGCACGCGGTGGAAAGCCAGCGCGGACCGACCGATCGCACGGCGGTCCGGCAAGCGGACGAGTACGCCCGCGAGGTGCTTGGCAGCGTCCGCTACGCGCCCTGGCTGCACGTCTACGCCGCGGTGAGCGGTGGCTTCCGCGAGGGCTGGATCCCCGACAACTACTATGGTCTGGTGGTCGACCCGCACAAGAGCGGCGAGGTGGCCAAGGTCGCGCTGATCAAGTCCTTCACCAACCGCATCCTCAACACCGAGGCGCTGCCGGACCTGGCCTACGTCATCGATGGCCTCTATTACTCGCGCGACTACCGCCCCGTGTCTCAGCGCGAACTGATCGACATCCTGTTCGCGCGCGAAGACCGCGCCGTGTTCAAGGCCGACAACTCCTACCAGGGCCGCAGCGTGACCTTCATGACGCGCGGGCACTTCCCGGCGGACGGCCGCCTGCCGTTGCCCGACGGCGTCTTCCAGGCGCCGATCCGCCAGCACGGTTTCTTTGCCGAACTGAGCCCCAGCGCCACCGCCACGCTGCGCATCACCACCGCGCGCGAGCTCGACGGCAGCATCGCGGTGAAGGCCGCCTACCTGCGCCTGGGCCGTGTCGACGACGACATCGTGCGCAGCCGCAGCCACGTGCGCGTGGCCGTCGACCCGGCCAACGGCGCGCTGGACGAGACCGGTTTCCTGCACGACTGGCGCACCATCGACGCGCACCCGGATACCGGCCTGGGCTTCGGCGGACGTGTCATCCCGCACTTCGCCGCGGCCACCCAGCTGTGCCGCTCGCTGCACCAGGGCTGCCCGCACATGCCGTGCCTGGGCTGGGACCTGTGCATCGACGAGGACGACCAGCCGCGGCTGATGGAGTGGAACGCGCGCTACAACGACATCAAGTTCTCCGAGGCTACCCGCGGCCCCTGCTTCCGCGGCCTGGGCTGGGAAGACCTGTGGCGGCAGGCAGCCGCCTGACCAACTCGCGCCGCCGGCCCGCAGCGGATGCGCATCGTCTCGTGGAATGTCGAGAACCTGGCGCACTGGCTGGAGAACGATGCCACCGGCCTGCCCGTCCTGCATGCGCGGCTGGGCTCGCCCGAGGTGCTGTGCCTGCAGGAAGTGCGCATCCGGCCCCAGGACCAGGCGCTGGTTGCGCGCATGCACTCCGCCCTGCCCGGCTTCAGTTGCCACGCCTCGCTTAACCATGATCCGCACAATGGCCGCTTCCGCGGCGGTCGCGCGTACGGCGTGGCGACCTGGCTGCGCGCCGACCTCGACGCCACGCCACTGCGCTTCCCGTGGGACACCGAGGGGCGCGTGATCGTCTCGGGCCTGCCCTCGCTGGGCGTGGCCATCGCCAACGTTTATGCGGTCAACGGCACGGGTCGGCCGCACTGGGACGCCGAGCACGGCGGGCCGTACGGCAACCGGCACCAGTTCAAGCAGCGTTTCATCGAGCGGCTGGGTGACGAGGCGCGGGCGCTGCAGGCCGACGGCCTCGACCTCGTGCTGATCGGCGACTGGAACGTTTCGCGCACGCACCAGGACACGGCGCCGCGCCTGCGCACGGAAGAGCCGCACGCCACCGCGCGGCGCCGCTTCAACGAAGAGTTCGTCGCAGGCCTGGGGCTGACCGACGCCTTCCGCCACCTGTACCCGGATGCACGCGCGTACACCTGGTTCCACCCACGCAGCCGCCATCGGCTGGACGCGGCGCGGGTGGATTTCGCGCTGGTGGGCGAGAGTCTGCTGCCGCGTGTTGTCGGGGCTGGCATCGAGGACGACCCGGCCATGCGCCCAGGCAGCGACCACGCGCCGCTATGGATCGAGCTCTCGTAGGGCTTCAGTCCGGCCCCTCGCTAGGACGGTGGGCCGAAGCGCTTTGCGTTCGTCGTCTGTCGATTTTCCACGCCCCGGATCGTCGACAAGAGGCAACCCCCGCCAAAGGAGCACATGCCATGTCCTACATCGACGGTTTCGTGATTGCCGTGCCCACGGCCAACCGGGAAAAGTTCATCGAGCACGCCAGCACGTTCGACGTCTACTTCCAGGAGTTCGGCGCCACGCGCGTGGTCGAGTGCTGGAGCGACGACGTGCCCGAAGGCAAGCTCACCGATTTCCGCCGCGCCGTGCAGGCCACGCCTGACGAAGCGGTGGTGTTCTCCTGGATCGAATGGCCCGACAAGGCCACGCGCGATGCCGGCATGGAAAAGATGATGAAGGACCCGCGCCTTAGCCCCGAGAAGACCCCCATGCCCTTCGACGGCAAACGGATGATCTTCGGCGGGTTCGCGCCGGTGGTGGAATTGGGCCGGTAAGTCAGGGCGCCCGCTCCGGGCGCCCATCCGCCTGGCATCATCCCCGCCGAGCGGGGAAAGGACCACGCGCCGCTATCCCGATCCTTGCCCGTTCAAGGGCCAACGCGACGTGCCCCGGGCGTTCACCCCACTCGGTAGTAATCCCGCTCCCGATACCGCCGCGCATACAGGCCAAACGCCAGTGCCGCCAGCAGCGCGAACGCGGCGAAGAAGAACATCTGGAACGCGATCGTGCCGAGCCCGGTGCGGGCGATCGAATCGGTCACCGCATCGTTGCGCACTGCCGCGTTCGCCAGCAGCACCCACAGGTTGCCGATCGTGGTGGTGAGGTTCCAGAAGCTCATCACCACGCCCTTCATCGACGCCGGCGCCTGGCTGTAGGCGAACTCCAGGCCGGTGGCCGAGACCAGTACTTCGCCGAAGGTCAGCAAGGCGTACGGCAGCACCTGCCACATGATCGAGAGCGCATCCCCGCCGTCGATCGCCAGCTGCAACGCACCCACGGCGATCCAGGCCAGGCCGCTGAAGGCGATGCCCGCGGTCATGCGGCGCAACGCGGTGGGCGCGTAGCCCAATCGCCGCAACAACGGGTAGAGGACCAGGTTGTTGAACGGGATCAGCAGCATGACCAGCAGCGGATTCAATGCCTGCATCTGCGCCGGGTGGAACCAGTCCGGCATGCTCATGTGCCCGCCCTGCACCACCCAGGTCGACGCCTTCTGGTCGAACAGCGAGAAGAACGGCGTGGTCAGCGCGAAGATCACCAGCACGCGCAACACGTTGCGCGCACCGTCCACCGCTGCGTCCGGATGCACGCCGCGGGCGCGGTCCATCTGCATCCAGGCGCCGCCGCCGATGCCGGCAATCACCGCCACCACGGCCAGGCAGGCGGCGATCACGAAACCGAGGCTGGGGATCAACGCCGCCGATGCGAGTCCCACCAGGATGCCGGCCACGGCCACCCACAGGCCCGGCCGCGCCCGTCCCGGCCGGCGGCTGAGCAACGCCGTACGCACCACCCGAGAGAACGCGTCGCGGTCCGGCGGCGCCGGCGGCACCATCACGTACTGGCGCCGCCCCAACCAGAACACCACCGTGGCGACGAACATCAGCGCGCCCGGAATGCCGAACGCCACCGCGGCACCGAACTGGCGCAGGAAAAGCGGCATCAGCAGCGAGGCGAAGAACGAGCCGAAGTTGATGATCCAGTAGAAGGCGTCGAACACCACCTTGGCCAGGTGCTTGTTGGACTGGTCGAACTGGTCGCCCACGAACGAGGCCACCAGCGGCTTGATGCCGCCGGCGCCCAGCGCGATCAGCCCCAGCCCGGCGAAGAAGCCCAGGCGGTGGTCCTCGAACAGCGCCAGGCACGCGTGGCCCAGGCAATAGACCAGGCTCATCCACAGCACCGTGTGGTACTTGCCGAAGAAGCGGTCCGCGATCCAGCCGCCCAGCAGCGGGAAGAAGTACACGCCGATGACGAAGCTGTGGAACACGTCCTTGGCCGCGAGCGTGCGCTCGGCCTCGGGCATGTAGGCCAGCAGGCTGCTGATCAGGAAGGGCGTGAGGATGTTGCGCATCCCGTAGAACGAGAACCGCTCGCAACCCTCGTTGCCGATGATGTAGCCGATCTGCCGCGGCAGGCGGCCGCCCTCGTGGGTGGTGGTGCTCATCCGGACTCCCGTGCATCGGGAGAACCAGAGGCGCCTCCCCAGCGCCCGACTGTAGCAAGAAGCCCCGGTGGGGCGCCGTCTGTCGGGCGCACGGGCCGCCAACGCGTGCTTGCTTGCCGTGCCCATCACTACGAGATGTTGTCGTTGTCGGGGCAAGCGCGCGCGAGCCTTGCGCTACCCGTCCTGGTCGCTCCCGACGAGGCCCTCGATCCGTCGGTCGGGCACCAGCCACATCACGGCCACCGCCGCGTACAGCGCCTGTGCAATCCAGGCCGCCCACACGGTAGACGCAATGCCCAGCGCGTACAGCACCGGGGAAAGCTTGCCCTTCCAGTCGCTGCCGATCGCCCGCATGAGCACCGAGTCATCGCCCTGCAGGCGCACGAGCGTCCGCTGCAGCAGCCAGTACGCGACCGCCGCCATCAGCAGCACCACGCCGTAGGCGGCCGTGGGCGCGGCCGCAAAGTGTTTCTCCCCCATCCACGCAGTGGCGAAGGGAAACAACGACAGCCAGAACAGCAAGTGCAGGTTCGCCCAGAGCACGCCGCCGGAAACGCGCCGGCACACTGCAAGCATGTGGTGGTGGTTGTTCCAGTAGATGCCCACGTACACGAAGCTGAGCACGTAGCTGAGCAGCACCGGCAACAGCGGCGCCAGCGCGGCTGGCGAACTGCCGTGCGGCACCTTCAGCTCCAGCACCATGATCGTGATGATGATGGCGACCACGCCATCGCTGAAGGCCTCCAGCCGGCCCTTGCCCATGCCGGGCCGACGACCCTGGCGTTTACTCGCGTCCATCCGTTCCCTCCGTCCGGCGAGGCGACCGCAAGCGCGGCGCCCGGTGCGGGTGGACTCTATCAAGTTCGCCTTGCGGCCGATGGGTCGGGTGTTCCTCGCGCCACGTCATCCGCCACACACCGGACGCGCCGCCCCGCGGGCAATACACGGCACACGCCTGCCTGCCCTGCGCCTGCTTTCCCGCGGCGCGCGCCTTCATCCGCCGTGACGCAAGATGCAACCCCTTTAGACGGGCCTGTCATCGCGCTTGTTCCATGCTGCGCTTCCGTCGTGGCGCATGACGGAATAGACGGCCAAACCACGGTGGCGCCACGCCCCGCCACCGGCCTGGCGGCGGAGACCGCCGCAGACAAACCCATGGACACCACCGACACCGCGAATTCGGCAGGGACGCAAGGCGGATTCGCGCGCGGGCGCCGCCCGTCCATACCGAGGACTCGCAGATGAATACACCCCAGGACAGCAGCTACCGCCCGTCCGCCGGCGGGAAGGTTACCGACCCTGGCGTCGCCGGAGGCGCCGAGGACATGGCAGAGAAGGTGCGCGCCGAAGGCCAGGAGCAGGTGCAGCACTACCGCAACGTCGCGGCCGACAAGGTCGACACGCTCGCCGACAGCGTCAAGGCCGCCGCGGCCGAAATGCGCGACGACGACGTGGCGCATCTGTCCCGGCACGTCTCGGACATGGCCAGCGGCCTGGGCCGCATGGCCGACGGGCTGCGCGAGAAAAGCGCCGACGAGATCCTGCATGACGTTCGCCGGATCGCGCGCGAGAACCCCACGTTGTTCATCGCGGGCAGCATCGCCATCGGCTTCGGCCTGACCCGCTTCGCGCGCGCCTCGGCCAGCAACGGCGCGGATCGCGGGCGATCGTCGAACCTGGCCACCAGCGAACGCACGAGTCGCGCCCGCTGGACCGATGCCGACGCGGCCGTCCCCGGGACCGCCGCCCACCCGGCGACCGGCAACGACACCATCGACACCACCGCGCCCGGCGGCCTGACCGGCTCCATCCCCGCGGTGCCGGGCCCCTCGGCTTCCACGGCCGATGCCATCTCGGCCCGCGCCGGCGCGGCCGCGAGCGACACGACGGACGACGGTCGAGACAGCCTGTCATCCACGGATACCCTGCGCGGGAGGAACCAACCATGAGCAAGTCTTTCGAACAGTCCCAATCCTTCGATACACCACCCGCGTTGCGCGCCGTACCCTCGCGCGAGGAAGACGTCTCCATCGGTGGCCTGCTCAAGCAGCTGGCGCGCGAAATCCCGATGCTGTTCACCAAGGAACTGGCGCTGGCCAAGGCCGAGATGCGCGAGAACCTGCGCGCGACCAAGGCGGGCGTGGCGGCGGTGGCCACCGGCGGCGCCGTGATGCTGGCGGGGCTGGTCATCCTGCTGATGGCCGGCGTGTACGGCCTGAGCACCGTGCTCGCGCCATGGTTGTCCGCACTGATCGTGGGCGCGGCCGCCTTGCTCGTCGGCTGGGTCATGATCAACGCCGGCAAGAAGCAGTTCGAGCCTGGCTCGCTCAAGCCCGACCACACCATCCACTCGCTGCAGAAGGATGCCGATGCCATCCGCGGGAGGACGCCATGAGCACTGCCGAACGGATCGAAGCCGAATCGCACAAGGATCCGGCGCGCCTGGAGCAGGAGATCGACCAGCAGCGCGCGGACATCAACCACATCGTCGACGCGCTGGAGAACAAGCTTTCGCCGGGCCAGCTGTTCGACCGCATGGTGAACTTCGGCAAGGGCAACGGCCGCGAGTTCGCGCAGAACATCGGCAACGCGGTGAAGGCCAACCCGGTGCCCGCCCTGTTGACCTCCATCGGCCTGTTATGGCTTTACGCCAGCCGCGATGAGCCGGCACCGATGCGCAGCAGCTTTGCCGATACCGGCACCGATGACGGTAGCGGCATGATGGATCGGGCGCGTGAGATGGGCAGCGAGGTTTCCGACACCGTTTCCAGCACCTGGAACCAGGCCAGGTCGCGCGTCGCCGACACCACCTCGCGCATGGCCGACACGGCCCAGGGCGCGCGTGAGTCCCTGCTGCACCAGAAGGACCGGGCCGTGCAGGGCTACAACAACCTGTTGCGCGACAACCCGTTGGCGCTCGGCGCCATGGGCATCGCCGTCGGTGCCCTGCTTGGTGCCGCGCTGCCCACCACCGAACCGGAAAACCGGTTGATGGGAGAAGCCAGCGACGATCTCGCCGACAAGGCGAAGGAAGCGGTCCGGACCGGTGCCGACAAGGCACGCGACGTCATGCACGACATGGGTGAGCCGAGGGACACCGTGCGCCATTGATGCGGCGGCGCACCCGCTCCGTCTGAAGCCCCGCCCGCCTGTCGGCCCCCTCTCCCGGAAGGGATGGGCGGCGGTTCAAGGGAGGCGCTTCGACGTCGGCACTGCGCGCCTACGCTCATTGCGAACGGTTTCCGGACACCGTTTACCGTGGGCGTAGGCGCAGGGTCGTAGGGCCGGCTGGCCCTCGTCCAAGACGTGCCTCGAATCTTCTCCCGCGGAAGTGCACCGAGAGGCGCTTCGCCTTCGCCGCGTGCACTCAGCGCAAAGGTGGCTGGGCGGGCTCGTCGCGCGCCGGTTCCTGCTCCCGGTTCGAGGGCGCATCCTGCAGCCCCCGCCAGATCGCATCGACCAGTTCGCCCTCGGGATCGTGCTTCTGTTCCCAATACATCAGGCCGCCAAGCCTGTGTGCTTTCACGTAGACGGCCTTCGCGGCGATCGACAAAGGGTCGTCGTAGGTGATGAAGGCGTGCGTGCGCCGGTTCCACAACCAGGCAGCCCTGGCCTGCGGATCCCAGTAGCGCACGAAGCCGTTGCGGCCGATGTACTTCTTCTTCAGCTCCGGCCAGGGATGCTCTCCCTGGTAATCGCCATAGGATTGGTAGAGGCCATCGTGGTCGGGCTTCACCTGCGCGAACTCGCGGCCGTAGAAGGCCACGCCAAGCAGCAGTTTCTCCGATGGCGCACCGGCGGCGAGAAACTGGCGCACCGCGCCGTCGCCGGTGCGTGCATCGGCCGCAGCCAGGCGCGAGCGATACAGTCCCGTGTGATGCCCGGTGATTGGCGTCATGCGATTGACGAAGTCGTAGGTCATCAAGTTGAACCAGTCGACCAGCGGCGCAACCGCCGCGATATCGACGCCATCGACGAACGGCCCATCCGCGACCGCAATGCTGAGCACGTAATGCCGGCCCTTGCCCTGCTGGTCGAGCGCCTGGCGAAGCGCCTTCAGCAGCAGCGTGAAGTGGGTCCGGTCGGCCGGGCTGGAAGCGATGCCCGATTCGCCATGGCCCGGATATTCCCAGTCCACGTCCAGCCCATCGGCGCCCTGCGCCGCGACGAGACTCGCCGCGCTCTGCGCGAAGACCCGCCGGCCTTCGGCCGTCGCGGCCGCCTCGGAGAAACCGCCGGCGCCCCAACCGCCCACCGCGATCGTCACCCTGAGCGAAGGCTTCGTGCGCTTGAGCGCCAGCAGCCGTCGCAGGCGGGCAGCCGCGTCGCCATCCAGCACCACGCGGCCCCGCTCGACGTGGGCGAAGGCGAAGATCAACGTATCGATGCGCTCGAGCGTGTGCGCCTGCGTGGCATTCCAGTCGGTGGCATAGCCCACTACGCGATAGCGAGTCGCTTGAGCCATGCCAGCGACCACGGCCAGCGCGCCGGCAAACAGGATGAGAACAAGCCTCGGCGGGCGTAGCGGCATGACGCGAATTCCTCTGCGGCAGGCCATCGAGCATGCCACGGCGGCGGCGGACCGGGTCGAACTCAGGAGGCACCCCGGGGCGCCTCCGGAATCCTTCAGCCCTCTTCGTGCCCGGCGCACTTGTCGTCGGGACAGGCGAAATCGACTTCCGCGCCACGGCCGACTTTCAGGTCGACATTCGAACGCGTGTCGGCGGCCTTCCCGTCCTTCTCCAGCGTCACCGTATAGATTCCCAGCGGCAACCGGCTGATCGAGTAACGCCCGCTGTCCTTGATGGTGACGTGGCGACGCATGCCCGAGGTCACTCCCTTTACCGTGACCGTCTGGCCCGCCGGTCCCCAGCCGAAGATGCTGCCGCCCGTTTCCTGGGCCGTCGCGGTCGACGGCGCGAACGCAAACAGACTTGCGCCCACGCACCCCACAAGCAACCGACCGTACATGGCGGCGCCGAAGTACTTCCTTTCGCTCATGCCTTCTCTCCGTGTCCTTGCGTCTTTGCCAAAATCAAGATCGCGTTCACGCAGCATAGAAGAAAGTGCGCGATCGCGAATCCGGCAGCAGACGGCGGTTTCTGCGCCTTGCCATGGCGCGAAGCTGCAGCAGTGCGAATGCCGGCTCAGCTGGAATGATCCAGGATGATCTTCCAGCCTTGCGCCGTCTTCTCCCACAACAGCGAATAGACGCCGTCATCCTGGGCGGCTTCGCCATGTTCGCTGCGATCCAGGTGGAAGCGCCCGGTGACCACTGCGTAACGCACCTCACCCTGCGCGCAAGGCAGCATCCGCACGTCGACGTCCGAGAACGTCAGCCGACCCATCTGCGCGTTGTTCGCATAGTGCTTGTGGTAGCTCGCCAGGATTGCCTGATAGCCCTTGCGCACCGAACTGCCGACGAAGGTGGTATCCGGCGCGTCCTTGTAGCCGTGCATGAAGGTTTCCACGTCGCCGCGGTTCCAGGCGGCCTGCTGGTCGGCCAGCACCTGGCGGATGGCGGCTGCATCGTCGGTCGCGGCCGCGGCGGGCAGGGCTGCAACCAGCGCCAGCAGCCCCATGAACACCCAGCGTGACAGTTTCATCGCGTACTCCTCGGTTGGGCCAACGGCGGCCGGTCGAGCTTAATCGCTTCCTTGCCCCACGCACCGGAACACGGCCACCCGGTCCGCCGTCGTCGGCCCATCCGTATGCAGCCAGGCCTCGTCGCCGACGATGCGGGTGCATGGACCGTAGGTGCACACCCTGATCGGCCGCCGCATCCCTTCGAGCCGCAGCGCGTCCAGCACCTCTCGCAGCACCGTCCCCAGGAATGGGGTGTAGAGGAAGAACACGGTGCCGCGTGACAGGTCCGCGTCGCGCGCGTCCTGCGCCAGGAACCCGACGCGCTCCAGCTTGAGTCGGCGGGCCGCGCGCCGCGCGGCCTCGACATGGGGCGGCTGCCATTCCACGCCGATGGCGCGCGCGCCAGTACAGATCGAGGCGAGCATCGGCACGTGCCCGAGTCCGGAGCCAAGATCGACGAGCACGTCGCGCGGACCCACGCGGCTGCGCACGAGCATGTCCAGCGCGTGGCGCGCCGGCGTCGGCTGGTAGAACACCATCTCCGGTTCCAGTGGTCGTGAGCCGGGACCCGGGTCCGCCAGTTGCAGCACGCCGGCGAGCAGTTCGTCGAGCGCGTCGTAGCCTTCGCCGTCGATGAGGCCCGTCTCCTGTTGCCAGCGCTGGAACACTGCCGGCCCGTACCCGGCCCGGACCACCGCGCGCAAGCGCCGGTGCAGCATGTCGTCGGCCCGTTCCAGCCGATGGCGCAGCGCTTGCGCGCGGACGGTGGCATCGGGCGCCTCGTGCGCGAGGACATGCCACACGCGGTCGATCCAGTCCAACGCTTCGGCACGCGCGTGCCAGCGCTCCGCCGCCTCGAGCGTTGCATCGCGGGCCAGGCGATCAAGCCTGTCGAGCATGCGGTCGGCAGTCATCGGCCAAGCATGGCAGCGGACGCGACGGTCCCGGAGGTGCGCGCGGGGCTCAGTCGGGGATCTCCGCCTCGACCAGCCTTGCCAGGAGCACCAGCGATTCCTGCCAGCCGAGGTAACAGGCCTCGGTCGGGATCGCGTCGGGGATGCCTTCCTGCACCACGGTCAGCTCGGTGCCGCAGGAAACCCGCGCGAGCGAAACGGTGGTGACCATCTCGCCCGCGAGATCCGGATCGTCGAAGCGGTCGGTGTAGCGCAGCCGCTCGCCCGGCTGCAGTTCGAGGTACGTGCCGCCGAACGTGTGGCTGCTGCCCGTCGAGAAGTTGGTGAACGACATGCGGTAGCTGCCCCCGACCCGGGCGTCCATGTGGTGGACCTTGCCGGTGAAACCGTTGGGCGGCAGCCACTTGGCCATGGCGTCGGGATCGACGAACGCGCGGTAGAGGCGCTCGGGTGTGGTGCGAAGGACACGGTGCAGTCGGACGGTACCCATGGTTGGCCTCCTGACATAAGGGCGTTCACTAGCACGACGCGCACGGGCGCCCCGTTTCGACAGGCCGGCAGGTTACGTGGGGGCTTGCTTCCGCGCTAGTTCGCCAGCCGGACGAGCAGCACCCACCCTTCGCCCGCCAGATACAGGCCCAGGCCGAACACCAGGTGGGTGACCAGGCTGCGCCGTCGCGCCACGCCGGGGCGCGGCGTCCGCGAGGCGGCCAGGCCTGCCCCGAGCGCCGGCTGCAGCACCAGGAACGGTGCAGCCACACTGGCCAGTCCCACCGCCAGCGCGGGACCGGGTGACGGTGCGTGTGCCCACCCGACGCCGGCGGCGCCGAGCAGCGTGGCGGCGATGCCGATGCCGATCGTGTAATGCGCCATCCAGCCGATCGCGCGTTCCCCGGCTACCCGCGGTGCGTTCTTGATCGCTGCATGACGCAGGCGCCCATGCACCAGATGACCAAGCCAACGGCCGACCATCGCATAGTCGAGCACCGGCACGCCCAAGACGTGCTTCTGGCATAGCCACCAGGCATCCATGACGAGCGTGGCGCCGATACCGACCACGGCGGCGTGGAAAAGAAAGTGCGCAAGCTCAGCCATGAGCCATGCTCCCGTGGTTGCTGTTTTGTCATCATCGGTTTGTCTCCCGATCGCGTTTGGGAGAGCCTACGAATTCAAGTCCACTTAAGGTCAAGCATGAAATTGCTCGATATCGCCGAAGTGGCCAGCCGCTCCGGCCTGCCGCCTTCCACGCTGCGCTTCTACGAGGAAAAGGGACTGATCGCCTCGGTCGGTCGGCATGGCCTGCGGCGCCTGTTCGGGCCCCAGGTGCTCGAGCGCCTGGCGCTGATCACGCTGGGACGCATCGCCGGTTTCGCGCTGGACGACCTGGCGGCGCTGTTCAAGACCGGCGACAAGCCGCGCATCGACCGCCGCCAGCTGGCGGCCAGGGCCGACGAGCTGGACCGGACGATCCGTCAGCTCGCCGCGGTGCGCGACGGCCTGCGCCACGCGGCCAGCTGCCCTGCGCCAAGCCATCTGGAGTGCCCGAAGTTCCGGCGCCTGCTGCGGGCCGCGACCGCCAGCCAGGCACGCCCCGCCGGCAAGCGGCCGCCACGTCGCAGGGCGCTGGCATGAAGACGACGGTCCGATGTTGCTGACGCGCGCTTGATCGGCCGGTAACACGCGCGGGCACAGGATGCCGCCGGGAAACCCGGGCTGGCCTCGCTGTCCTGCGGGAGGCCTCTCATGCCTGCCTCGATCGCTCCCCTTGTCCTCGCCACCGCGCTGCTCGCCACGCCCGTGGCGCATGCCGACAATCCCAAACAGCCCTCCGATGCCCAGCTCATCGCCAGCGCCATGCGTGCGGCGCCGGCCGGCGTGGGTCGCCATGCCACCATCATGACGATGCAGCCGGACGGCACCATGCGCACGCTGCGCCAGGGCAGCAACGGCTTCACCTGCATCCCCGACGCCCCCGCCACGCCGGGACCGGATCCAATGTGCGCGGACAAGGCCGCGATGGGCTGGGTACACGCCTGGCTGACCCACGCCACGCCGCCGGCCGGCAAGGTCGGCCTGATGTACATGCTCGAAGGCGGGACCGACGCCAGCAACACCGATCCCTACGCGAGCAAGCCGCAGGGCAACCATTGGGTCAAGACCGGACCGCACGTGATGGTGGTCGGCGCCGATGCGGCGTTCTACGACCAGTATCCGAAGGCGGCCGATCCGGTCACGGATGCGCCGTACGTGATGTGGGCGGACACGCCCTACCGGCACCTGATGGCGCCGATCCGCTGAGGTGCGGGATCCTGCGGGGTGGGCTTGGGCCCGCCATGGGCGTGCGGGCACGGAGCCTGCGGGCGCGATTACAACTGGGAAGCGAATTCGGCCCAGAAGCGGTCGGTGACCTGCTGCGTCCACGGCCGTGCGCGCAGCCGTGCCATCGTGACCGGCTGTGACACGGCCAGGTCCCGGTCGAACACATCGGTCATGCGCCCCGCGAAGCGGCCGTCGTAAATCGCGATATTGGCCTCGTCGTTGAGATGCAACGAGCGACTGTCGAAGTTTGCCGAGCCGGCAAGCGTCAGGTAGCCATCGACCACCATCAGCTTGCTGTGGAAAAGCGACGGCGTGTAGCGGGCGATCTGCGCACCCGCGTCGAGGAATTGGGCCCAATAGGTGCGCGAGGCGTCGCCGACCATGTGGCCATCGACGTGATCGCCTTCGACGATGATGCGCACCCGGACGCCGCGCGCCAGCGCGTCCAGCAGGGCCTGCCGCACTGGCTCGTCCGGCACGAAGTAGGAGGCTTCCAGGTCGATCGAGCGCCGCGCGCCGGCGATGGCCAGCAGGAACATGCGCTGGGAGTTGTACTCGCCCACGCGGTCGGTGCTGGCGATCACCTGCACGGGCAACCGGCCCGCCGGCGAACAGGTCGCCACGTCGGCTGGCGGCAGCGGTTTGCCACCGGTGGCCAGCCAGTGTTCCTCGAATACGCCGCGCATCTGCGCCACGGCGGGGCCCCGCATGCGGAACATCATGTCGCGCTTCTGCCTGCCGTTGCTGGCATTGCCCAGCCAGGCATCGTCGATGCCCATGCCGCCGGTCCAGGCCACGTGATCGTCCACCACCATCAATTTGCGGTGGGTGCGCTTGTTGAGGTTCGCCAGCTGGTCCAGCCGCACCGGCCGGTAGAAATGGAAATCGACGCCCGCCGCCCGCAGTCGCTCGGCGTCGGCCACGTTGCCGCGCGAACCCATCCAGTCGACCACCACGCGCACCTTCACGCCGGCGCGCGCGCGCTCGGACAGCGCGGCGACGAAGACATCGGCGACGTGCCCGCGCCGCAGGATGTAGCTCTCCAGCTCGATGCTTTTCCGCGCCGAGCGGATGTCGGCGAGCATGGCCGGGATATAGGCATCGCCGTTCTGCAGGTCGACCACAGCGTCGCCCTGGGTGACCGGACTTCCGAGCAGGGCTTCGGCCTGCTGCCGGAACGCCGGGCTATCGACCGGCGCCACGTTGGCCGGCGCCTGCGACAGCCCCGGGCCCGCAGGCAAGACGTTCGCCGCGGTCAGTCCGGCCAGGCCGACGGAGCACGCACCGGCAAGCACGAGGCCAACCGTACGCCAGATCTTGCGCAAACCCGCGCCGACCCGCCGCACTGCCGAGCGGCCGGACAGGTTGCCGGTCGGGTCGAGTACGCCGGGATGGCCGGAGCCATGGCACGTGCGCGACTTGCGCACGTCGGAGGTTGCACCCACGGTGGACCGGCTTGCGGCTTCCGGCGTGCGAAGGAATGGCTGCATGGGCTCTATCTGGTCAAACTGTTATCGAATCATGGGGTTGCGCCACTGAACCCCAAGCAAGCACGACGATGGCATCGCCCGTCCCGTGCGGCCTGTCGGAGAGAAGACATGCATGGCATACCCACGCGCTGTTCACTCGTCTCGGTAATTCCCGTCCGCAGCCAGGGCGAGGACGCCCGTACGCTGCTCCTGCACCGCGCCAAGGCCCACCTCCATGGCCTGTGGACCTACCCGGCCGGGCACCTCGAGCCCGGCGAAACGGCCTGGCAGGCGGCCGTGCGCGAACTCGTTGAAGAGACGGGCCTGCGGCCGACGGCGCTCTATTCGTCCGACCAATGCGAGACCTACTACGACGTGCGCGAGGAGTGCATCGCAGTGGTGCCGGCGTTCGTCGCCTTCGTGGCGCCCGATGCCGAGGTGCACCTTGACGCCGAACACGACGATCACGCCTGGCTGTCGTTCCCCGACGCGATCGCGCGGTTGCCGTTCGGTGGCCAGCGCACACTCTACGCGCACGTCCAGCGCGAGTTCGTCCTGCGTCCGCCGGCGCCGGCGCTGCGGATGCCGGCCTAGCGCCGGCGGGGCACGTCAGACCACGCCGCGAATGGCCGATCCTATGGGTCGTCCTCGGGGAAGGTGCGCTCCTGCAGGGCAACGCCGTCGCGCCCTCACTGGAGGCTAGTGCCGGCTCTCGCTCGCGGGCGGCAGCTGCGCCGCATCCAGGCGGTTGTCCACGCGCGCCACGCCCAGCATGTCCGAGACTGCCGCGACCAGTTCGTCCACTTCCGCGAGCCGTGCCGAACCGCTCAATGTCACCAGACCGTCCTCCACGTGGACCTCGACCTTGCCCGGCTGTGCCACCAGGTGCCCGAGCTTGGAGCGGATGCGGTCGTGTAGCTGCCGGTCGTCCGAGGGCGCCTGCGCGTGCAGGTGGGCCGATGCGCCGTGCAGGCGGTCGGCCGCGTGCCTGGCCGTGTCCTGGGCGAAATCCTGGATGTCCTGTCCCGCCGCAAGCACCCTGTCCCGCGCCATGGTTCGCCGGCGGCGTCCGGCCACCGGGTCGAGCAGATACATCGCCGCCGCGCCCGCCGCAAACGCGGCGGCAAGCTTCGCTAACTGTCCCACGGTCGCCTCCTGTGGTTGCCGATCCGAGGCGACCGATGCTGCGCGACGCTGCGGCAACGGCGCGCGAAAGTGTCGTTGCCGCGGCGAGTGTGCGGGCCGGTATTCAGCCTCCCGCGCCCGCTCGCGCCGGCTTGTCCGCGCCGAAAGGCCCGCGCATGAGCAGCGTGCCGTAGATCACGGTCATCACCGCGAACAGGACGGTCAGGAAACCCATCGCGCGCGGTGCGCCGCCGGCCAGGACCGGGTGGCCAAGGCTGCACGCGCTGACGAGATGGAGCATGAGATTGGCAAGCGTCGTCGGGCGCCCATAGATGCCGCCGACGATCATCCGGCGCTGGTTCCAGTTGAGCCAGGCCAGCGCCAGCCATCCGGCCGAGATCAGCTGACCGAGCACCGTGGCACCGGCCGGCATCCCCGGCATCAGTCGCGGCAACAGCTCGTCGGACCCGAACAGCAGGGCCACCCCGCCGATACCGAGGACGGCGGCATTGAAGGTCGTGATGAAGGATGAGGTGCGCGCAGCGTTCATTCCGTGACTCCACTTCGCCGGTTGGGTGATCAGGTCCGCAGCTGCCCGATGGCGCGGGCCAGGTTGGCCCCGGTCTGTCCCTCGCGCAGCGCGAATGGAAGGTTGGCATAGATTCGCGCGCGTGCCAGGAACCGGTCCAGCAGGCGCCGATGCACGAAACGGTGCACGCAGCCCGCGGCGGCGCGATGATCGCCCGGCCGCGGGCGATCCGTCCGCACGTCCAGAGGAGTAGGCCCATGAACCGTACGCTCCTGTCCCTCGCGCTCGGCCTAGCCGCCGCCCCGACCATGACGCATGCCGCCGACGCAAGCTGCACGGTATGGCAGCGCGAGCTCTCGTTCGCCCGTTCCGTGGAACAGCACGACGCGGCCGCCTTCGCCAGCCATATCGAAGCCGACGCCGTGTTCGCCGCCAACACGCCCCGACCCCAGCGCGGGAAGGAAGCCGTCCTGGCCCACTGGCGTGGGCTGATCGACGGCAAGGACATGCGCCTGGCCTGGTATCCCACGCAGGTCGTGACCGGCGGCATCGAGGATGTGGCCTACTCCAGCGGCCGCTGGTTGATGGAGGCGGTCGACCCCACCGCCAAGCCGCATTACATCGCCGGCCACTTCGCTACCGTCTGGCACCGCGGCAAGGATGGCGTCTGGCGCGTGCTGTTCGATGGCGGCGACGAAGGCACAGCCACCGACGACGCCGGCGCGTCGGCCTTCCGCAAAGCCCGGCAAGCCACGTGCCCTGCAGGGAGCTGAGCCCCGCAAGGACGGTTCGCGCGAAGTTGGCGTGGCGCGCGTGCGCCTGACGCAACCGGACCGGCGCCGCACGTATCTCTGCCAGGCAACAGTTGCCCGCGGAGCCATGCTCATGAAACCACTCGCGCCCCTCCTCGTGGCTATCGCCGTGGCGCTCGCCCACCCGGCGCGCGCCGACAGTCCCCCGGTCGACTTCGGTCCACTCGCGAAGCTCGTGGCGACGACCAACACGGCGATCGGCCACCCGACCGGCATGGCGATCGCGGTAGTGCACGATGGCAAGGTCGTCTACCAGGATTACGTCGGGCTGGCCGATATCGCTCGCCGTGCGCCAGTCACCGCGCGCACCGACTTCTATATCGCCTCGGCCACCAAGCCGTTCACTGCACTGGAGGTGTTGCTCAAAGTGCAGCAGGGACAGGCGGACCTGGCGATGCCGTTGCAGGCGATGTTTCCCGGGCTGCATTTCGCTGGCATCGACGCGGGCGCCGTCACCCTGCGCGACCTGCTCGTCCACACATCCGGCATCGACAACGAGCCGCTGGTCTGGGCGACGGCGTTCAGCGGATTGCACGATCCGGACACGCTGCGGGCGCTGGTGGCGCGCTCAGGCACCGGCGCCGAGGCCGCGCACGGCACGTTCGAGTACACGAACGTGGGCTACAACATCGCCAGCGTCTGGCTGGATGCGCGGTTCAAGCGTCCCTGGCAGGCACAGTTGCAGCAGGACGTCTTCGAGCCGCTGGGCATGCGGCAGACCTCCGCCTACATCAGCCAGGCCCAGGCGCGGGGCTGGGCGATGGCCCTGCCCTATTCGCTGGCTTCCGATGACCCGCAGGCGCCGCTATATCTCACCAAGTCCGACGACACCATGCAGGCAGCCGGCGGCATGGTGTCCACCGCGCCGGACCTGGCGCGGTTTCTGATCGCGCAACTGGAGCCACCCGCCGGTAACCATCCCTCGCTGGCCCGCGCCATCGGGCAATCGCACGCGACCCAGGTAGACCTGAAAGCCCGGTACCTCGACTTCGAGCGCACCGGCTATGCATTGGGCTGGTACACGGGCGAGTACAAGGGTCATCGCCTGCTCCATCACTTCGGCGGCTTCGCCGGCTTCCACGCGCACCTGTCGCTCATGCCGGACGAGAACGCGGGTCTGGTGGTCCTGTGCAACGAAGACATGCTCTGTCCGCGCATGACCAATCTGGTCGCCGATTACGTGTATGGCGCGTTGCTCGGACAGACCGGCAACGAAGCGGCGGTGGCAAAGCGCTTCGCCGCGCTACCGGGCGAAGCTACCGGGTTGCGTCAGCAAGTGCGCAGGCAGCGTGCTGCGATCCGCGCCCGTCCCTGGCACCTCACGCTGCCGCGCGAGGCTTACGCCGGCACCTACGCGAACCCACTGCTCGGCACGATGCGGATCCACGTCGATCGGCACGGCGCGATGGCCATCCATTGGGGCCGCCTGCACGCCGTCGCCACCGGTTATCCCAAGCACGACCAGGTCCGTGTGGAACTGGTGCCCAACAGCGGCAACGTGATGGCGTTCCAGGTGGACCGCGGCAAGGTGGTCGCGGTCCGGCTCGAGGACATGGTTTTCGCAAAACCGGCCGACAACGCGGATCGACACTGATCAGCGGCCTTTGCGACCCATCACATCCGGCGTAGCCGCGTCCATCGGCAGCGACGCCGCGGTGATGGAGCACGCACCCACTGAAGGACTAGAAGTCCGACAAGCCGAAACGCGCAACGCCCTTGTTGCGTCCCGGCGGATCGAGCGTGTCCAGGTCCAGCGCCAACGGCGTGCCGATCCATTCGGCCAGTCGCGTGTGATCGGCGAGGTCGTCGTCGGTCAGCGGGTGGATCAGCGCGGTGAGTCCGGATGCCTGGATGATCTCGCGCACCACCGCCAGTCCGTCGGCGGTGAAGTGGATCTCGAACTGCGGCAAGGGATGCGGTCCGGCCTTGCCGTCCCTCAGGCTGCCGACGAAGCGCAACGGCGCAAGTTCGCCGGCGGCCATCCGCTCGCTGAGCACGCAGCGCATGGTCTCGGCCAGCGGCCGGCTGGCCGCTTCGTAGTAGATGTGCGCGTGGTACGGCGCGTGCGCCTCGTTCATGGCTTTTGTCCTGCCGGAAAGGCCCATCGGTACGCCGGGACGCATCCGCGGCACGTCGATCGATGTCTCCCTTATATCCGCATCGGTGCTGCTCCACCTCATGCCATGGCACCGGCGGGCCGGCCGGGCGGCAGGATCGGCTGCCGCACGTCACGCACCGGCCGGTTGCGCGGCTCTGCCGGCGTCGCTGGTAGCCGGACGCTTTCGGCGGGGCGGGCCTTGCCGCCACCGGGCTTTTCGCCGCGCACGGGGCGCACGATCCAATCGATGCTGGGTATGTCCAGATGAAGGCTCGGCACGGCGACGCTCCTCGCTGCGGAAGGTATGCGCGGCATGTTGAGGCCACACCAGGGCGTAATAAACGTGCCAGACTTTGCTTCATAACCAACCCCATGGTTTTGAATCATGAATAAGCTGGCTGGCATGGAAATGTTCGTGCGCGTGGTGGACTGCGGCAGCTTCGCGGGCGCTGCCGAAGCGAGCGGCGTATCCGCGACCATGGTCGCCAAGCACGTCGCGGCGATCGAGCAACGGCTGGGCGCCCGCCTGCTCCACCGCACCACGCGCAAACAGCAGCTCTCCGATGTGGGGCGGCTTTACTACGAGCGGTGCAAGCAGGCCCTGGCCGAAGTCGCGCTCGCCGAGGCGAGCGCGCTGGAACTGCAAGCCGCCCCCAGGGGACGGCTGCGGCTGGTGGCGCCGGTCGGCTTCGGCAGCCACATGGTGCCCGCGCTGGCCGAGTACATGGCGAGTCACCCCGAGGTCAGCGTCGAACTTACGCTGGACAACCGTCCACCGAATCTTGCCGATGGCGGCTTCGAGCTCGGCGTCCTGGTCGGCGACGTCACCGAACCGGGCGTGGTCGCGCGGCCGTTGCGCCACTACCGGCGCATCCTGGCCGCCTCGCCCGGGTACCTGGCCCGCCACGGTCATCCCATGCGACCGGACGACCTGGCCCGACACGAGTGCCTGGGCATGTCGTACTGGCGGCGATCGGATGTGTGGCGACTGGTCGGGCCGGACGGCACCACGTGCGTCGTCACTGTGGGTGGGCGTTTCACCGCCAACCAGGGCGATGCGCTTCGCATTGCAGCGCTCAGCGGCATCGGCATTGCGCTGCAACCGGAGCCGTTGTTGTCCGACGACCTGGCCGCGGGCCGGCTGCTGCGCGTCCTGCCCGACTGGTCGCTCACGCCCTCGCCGATGCATCTGATCTACGCGCAGGACCGCCACCCCACGGCCAAGCTGCGCAGCGCGATCGACTTCCTGCTCGCGCGCTACGGGCAAAATCCTGCGAGCGAATCGCGGGACACCATCGTTCCGTCCGCGCCGAACGCAAGAACCACCCGCTGACGTTCGTCGCGGAACTCCGATTGCCTGAACTGCTTGCAACGGGCGTCTTAACCGGCGCTGTCGTTTGGCGTGGGTTAGCCATAATCAGCCGCTCCGGAACGGCGTTTTGACGGCTGCTGGACCGGCTTGCAGGACTAATCACCCACTGTCTGAAAGCTCACGGGACACACCATGCTGGATAGCGCGGAACAACTCGGCCAGGCCCTGGGCGATTGGTCGAGTCACCCCAACAAGGCATACGTCGGGAAGATCGACAGGGTGCAGGCCTCCTCCACGCAAGCGTGGACGCCCGAGTACTACATCGATCACTACCTGCAATCGCACAACCGGCCGGTCACCCACTGGAATCGGGACGTCGTGTCCGCGGCCCTCGGCAAGTTCAAGGGACGGGCGCCGTTCAAGCGATGGGAGCTGGACGAGTTCCTCGACGGCACCTGGCGTTTCGCGCCGGATTGAACCTGCGGCCCGCGAACACGACACGGTGCGGCGTCACCCCCGCTCCACGCTCCGTGTCGCGCGCGTCCACCCGCTGCCATCCGAACTTCCCTATAAAAGGCAGGCCCAGGGCCTTCGCCGATTGTCAGTCGACGGCGCAGGACTTTTCTCGACCCGCGTGTCGATCCGGCACCCCTTCAACCGTCGACAGACTAAGGCGGCCTCACCGCCCCAACCTGGAGAAGGGAAATGACCAGCAAGAACACCATCTGCCTCTGGTACGACGGCACCGCCCTGGACGCCGCGAAGTTCTACGCCCAGACCTTCCCCGACAGCGCCGTGGGAGCCGTCCACCGCGCGCCCGGCGACTATCCCTCCGGCAAGCAGGGCGACGTCCTGACGGTGGAGTTCACGGTCATGGGCATCCCCTGCCTGGGCTTGAACGGTGGACCGGCTTTCCCCCAGACCGAGGCCTTCTCGTTCCAGGTCGCGACCGACGACCAGGCCGAGACCGATCGCCTGTGGAACGCGATCATCGACAACGGCGGCAGCCCGAGCGCCTGCGGATGGTGCAAGGACAAATGGGGATTGTCCTGGCAGATCACCCCGCGCGTGCTGACAGCTGCGGTCACCGATCCGGATCCTGCGGTGGCCAAGCGCGCATTCGACGCCATGATGACGATGACGAAGATCGACATCGCCGCGATCGAGGCAGCCCGCCGCGCGACGGCCTGAGCGGCGCGCGCGTCAACGGCAAATCGCACGATGAGCTGATCACGTGCAACGTCCCGCAGTACAACAGCACGCATTACATGGCCCGACCCGCAGGGGCGGCGGCGCGCAGCGCGAGCGGCAGATCGGCCGCCAGGCCACCCGCGTCACCCTGCAGAACAACAAGCTCTCCTGATCGCACGAAGGGCAAGGATGCCCTTGTCCGCCTGTCATGCTGGGGATGCCGGCATCTGCGCCAGACCAGACCGCCCTTTTCCGGCCGGCTCCTTTTCGCCGGTCCGCGGCATGTCGGGTTGTTGTGCCCGCTTTCCGGCGACGTCCCGTTCAGTCGTTCGGGCCACAGGGCCCGCCGCCAAACGGGCCAGGTGGCATCCGCGCGGACGTGGCGCCGGAGCACGCCTGGCGTGGGCCGATGCGCGCGGCGGCGACGATCGGGAACCGACTTCGCCGGCGGCTGTTGAACCTGTGTTCACAAAAACATTTGCTTCGGGACGCAACAGACACTACTGTGCCCGGGCTGGGTTTCAAGGGTCACGCGAACTGTGGCCCGATGCTGTAGAGAGCAGTTCCACTACACCGTTGCACCCGTTTCCTCCTTGTAACCAGCTACCCCGCCGCACTTCGCGGCTTTTTCATCCGTTCCAAGGAGATACAACGATGTCGCAGACCGAAACCGGTACCGTCAAGTGGTTCAACGATGCCAAGGGCTTTGGCTTCATCAGCCGCGCCAGCGGCGATGACGTGTTCGTGCACTTCCGCTCGATCACGTCCTCGGGCTTCAAGAGCCTGCAGGAAGGCCAGAAGGTGTCCTTCGTCGTGACCCAGGGCCCGAAGGGCCTGCAGGCCGACCAGGTGCAGCCGCTCTAAGGCTTTCGCCCGTTCCAGAAAAAGCCCGGCCTTGCGCCGGGCTTTTTTTTGCGTCTCTGTGGCGCTTTCAGGCGGCACCGCTCACTTCGGGGAAACGTTGTCCGACCGGTCGTCGGGCTTGTCACCCTCGCGTACGGGACGCTTCTTGGACTGCTTGGCGTCCTGCTGCTTCTTTTTGGCGAGTTCGCGCTGACGCTTTTCGAACGCATAGTTGATCTTGGCCAATCGGGGAGTCCTCTCGGGGCTGGGATGGAAATGACCGCCACCGTCGCGACGCGTGTGTCGCGGGCGATGTGCGCCGGGCGCTGAGCCGGCGCAAAAAGCGGAATCGTCGTTGCGGATGAGTAGGCTGGTACTTCTGCCAATTCCGCAGCCGTGGGGCGACGGAAGGAAACGCGGCGGAGGGCCGCCGGGCGGCCAGGACGAGCGTACACGGGTGCAGAGGGCGAACGGCCATCCTACACCCTCACGCCTGCCGCGATGTCTGGGCGGCCCGGCCCTGTCCCGTCCGCATCGCCGATTGATGCGATCATGGCGAATGACCGACTTCACCACGCTCCCCCTCAAGCCCGCCCTGCTCGCCAGCCTGGAAACGCACGGCTACGCCGAGATGACTCCCGTGCAGGCGCAGAGCCTTCCCCCGATCCTCGCCGGACGCGACGTGATCGCCCAGGCGCGCACTGGCAGTGGCAAGACCGCTGCGTTCGGCCTGGGGCTTTTGCAGGCGTTGGATGTGGACACCATCCGGCTGCAGGCACTGGTGCTATGCCCCACCCGCGAACTCGCCGACCAGGTAAGCAAGGCGATCCGCCGGCTCGCCGCCAGTCTCCCCAACGTCAAGCTGCTGACCCTGTGCGGCGGCATGCCGCTCGGGCCCCAGCTGGCCTCGCTCACCCACGATCCGCACATCGTGGTGGGCACCCCCGGCCGCGTGCAGGAACACCTCAAGCGCGGCAGCCTGCACGGTGGCGGCATCAAGACACTGGTGCTGGACGAGGCCGACCGCATGCTCGACATGGGTTTCGGGGAAGCCATCGACGACATCGTCGGCCGGATCGCGAAACATCACCAGACGCTGCTGTTCTCGGCCACGTATCCGGAAGCGATCCGCACCACCAGCCGGCGGCTGCAGAAGGAGCCGGTGGAAGTCACCGTGGAGACGCCGGCCGAGGCCGCGCCGGCCATCGAGCAGCAGTTCGTGGAAGTCGAGCCCGCGCAGAAGCCCGACGCGCTCGCCCAACTGCTCGGCCGCGACCGCGACCAGCACGCGCTGGTCTTCTGCAACATGCGCCGCGAGGTCGACACCGTGGCGCAGGAGCTGGACCGTCGCGGCTTCTCCGCACTGGCCCTGCACGGCGACATGGAGCAGCGCGACCGCGATGAAGTGCTCGTGCGCTTCGCCAACCGCAGTTGCAGCGTGCTGGTGGCCACGGACGTCGCAGCGCGCGGCCTGGACATCGTCGCGCTGCCGCTGGTGGTCAGTTACGACATCGCGCACGACCCGGACACACACACGCACCGTATCGGGCGCACCGGACGCGCGGGCCAGTCGGGCGTCGCGATCACCCTGTGCACGCCGCGCGAGCGACCCAAGGCCGAGAACATCGAACAGGCATTGGGCGAGCCCCTGCCCTGGCGAGCGCTCAAGCTGGCCCCGCCACGCGGCAAGACCTTGCACCTTGCGCCAATGAAGACCCTGGTCATCGATGCCGGTCGCCAGGACAAGCTGCGTCCCGGCGACATCCTTGGCGCACTCACCGGCGACGCCGGCCTCAAGGCCGACGACATCGGCAAGATCGACGTCTTCGCCACCCGCGCGTACGTCGCCATCACCCGCGCGCTGGCCAACAAGGCGCTCGAGCGCCTGCGCGCCGGCAAGATCAAGGGGCGCAACTTCCGCGTGCGCCCGCTGGGGTGAAAAACCTGGCAGCGCCAGCACGGCCGGTTCGAGGGTCGACCGCGGTCGCGGGCCTGCACGGCGATGGTTCACGGCCACGCGCAGTGACGCAGCTCGCAGTCATGCCCGACCGTTCATAATGGACAGTTCCCACTGACCGCCCGCCCCTACGCATGAAAACTCCCACCGGCTTGCAGGAGCTGATCGACGACGGCGTCATCGACGAAGTCCTGCGCCCGCTCAAGAGCGGCAAGGAAGCTTCCGTCTATGTCGTGCGCTCGGGCGACCAGGTGCGTTGCGCCAAGGTCTACAAGGACATGGCCCAGCGCAGCTTCCAGCAGCGCGTGCAATACCAGGAAGGTCGCAAGGTGCGCGGCAGCCGGCAGGCGCGCGCGATCGGCAAGGCCAGCAAGTTCGGCCGCAAGGAAGCCGAAGCCGCCTGGAAGAATGCCGAAGTGGACGCGCTCTACCTGCTGGCCGACGCCGGCGTGCGCGTGCCGCAACCCTACGGTTACTTCAACGGCGTGCTGGTGATGGAGCTGGTCACCGACGCCGATGGCCAGTCGGCACCGCGACTGGGCGAGGTTGAGCTCTCCGCCGACACCGCCCGCGAGTACCACCGCATCCTTATCCGCCAGGTGGTGCGCATGCTTTGCGTCGGCCTGATCCATGGCGATCTTTCTCCGTACAACGTGCTGGTGGCGCCCGACGGCCCGGTCATCATCGACCTGCCCCAGGTGGTCAGCGCATCCGGCAACAACGCCGCGCGCACGATGCTGCGGCGGGACGTGAGCAACCTCACCATCAATCTATCGCGCTTCGCACCCGACCTGCTCGACACGTACTACGCCGAGGAAATGTGGGCGCTGTTCGAACAGGGCGAACTGCAGCCCGAAAGCGAGCTGACCGGCCGCTTCGCGTTCGATGAGAGCGCGGTCGACGTGGACAGCGTGATGCAGTCCATCATCGACGCGCGCGAGGAAGCACTCATCCGCCAGCAAGGGCGAGAAGCTGCGATGGCCGAAGACTGATTTGGCTGGCAGCAGGCATCGCGAACATCGCTTGACCGGCTCCTCACCGCAACGTAAGGCCCGTTGAGGGATGGTGGCCCAGCACGGTGAACAGCCGTGCTGTCCCATCTATCCCGGAGATCGGAAATGCCCAATAGCAATGACAACCGTGGTGGTTCGCACGAGCAGCACGTCAAGGCAGGCGAACAGAGCCACAAGAACGACGACAGGTCGAAGTCGGCCAGCAGCAGCTCGTCCGGCGGCAATCGCGGCAACCAGAGCGGAAGCCAGAGCGGAAGCCAGGGCGGCAGCCACGAGCAGCATGTGAAAGCGGGCGAGCAGAGCCACAAGAACAGCTGACCCAACACTCCAGCAACGATGCATGGAGGGGCGCTACGGCGCCCCTCGGCATATCCGCGTTGCAACGGAGCGACGCAGCGCTCCTCTCCTTCCACTCGTGGCGTACTTCAGAAGTCGACCGTGCGACGAGCCGCGAGCGCTTTCATGGCGCCTTGTACGCGCACCTGCATAATGCTCATCGCAGTGAAGCCCCCTCCCGCGCGGCTGTCGCATAGGCCACGCGCCATTAAGGCTAAGCTCGCGATTCCCACGAGCGGAGATGGCCCATGCGGATCCTCATCACCGGCGGAACCGGCCTGGTCGGCCAAGGCGTGCTTCGCGAGTGCCTGCGTGCCCCGGACGTGACGCAGGTGGTCGCGCTGGGCCGACACCCCACCGGCATCCACAATGCCCGGCTGGAGAAACTGTCCTGCCCGGATTTCGCGCAGGTGGAATCGCTCGGCGATCGGCTGGCAGGGTTCGACGCGTGCCTCTACTGCGCCGGCGCACCTCTGGTGGGGATCACCGCGGAGGCCTATCGTCATGTCACGCTGACGCTGACCTCGAAGGTGGCCGAGGCCTTCGCCAGGTACAACCCCCGTGGCCGCTTCCTGTACATCTCCGGGGCCTACTCGGACCCCGGTAGTCGCATGATGGTGGCAAGGGCCAAGGGCGAAACCGAGCGCGCCCTTGCCGCCTTGCCGATCACTACCGTGATGCTCCGGCCGGGTGGCATCCGCCCGGTGGAAGGCATCCGTTCCCCGCACAAGCAGCTGAACCTGTTGTACCGGCTCGGATCGCCTGCGCTGGCCCTGGCCGTGCGCCTGCTGCCTGGCCAGATGACCACGACCGCCCGCGTGGGCCGGGCCATGCTCGCCCTGGCGCGTGATCCGTCGCCGCCCCCGATAGTGGAGAACGACGCGATCAATCGCCTCGGGCGCGAGCCTTCGCCAACGGGAACGGCGCCCAAGCCCGTTCCCTGAAAAGCAACCCCGGTTCCATCACCAGATCCGCACGCGATCCTGCGGGGCACGCCACATGGGCTGGCCGGGCTTCACGTCGAACGCCTGGTAGAACGCGGGAATGTTCGACATCGGGCCGAGCACGCGCCACTTTGCCGGGGCATGCACATCCGACAGCAGGCGCTGGCGCAGTCGCTGCTCGCGCTGCTGGCTCATCCAGCCCAGCGCATAGCCGAGGAAATAGCGCTGGGTCGGCGTCAGGCCGCCGATCTTCCCGCCCTTCTTGAACTGCGCCGTCTTCTCGAAAGCTTCCAGCCCGAGCAGTACGCCGCCGTAGTCGGCGATGTTCTCGCCCAGGCTGGCCTTCCCGTTGATGTGCAGGCCGGG
This sequence comes from Frateuria sp. GZRe14, assembly GCF_051900395.1. Taxonomy (NCBI): domain Bacteria; kingdom Pseudomonadati; phylum Pseudomonadota; class Gammaproteobacteria; order Lysobacterales; family Rhodanobacteraceae; genus Frateuria; species Frateuria sp. GZRe14. The sequence continues at coordinate 2,233,604 of NZ_JBHZGJ010000001.1, forward strand.
CAGCGGTTCGTAGGCATTGAACTGCTTGACCATCACTTCCGCCGCGGCGTTGAAGCGCGCCGCATCCTGCGCCGTCCACCACCCGGACAGGTTGCCCTGTGCGTCGTACTGGCGGCCCTGGTCGTCGAACCCGTGGGTGATCTCGTGGCCGATGGTGCTGGCGGCGACATAGCCGTAGGCGACCGCATCGTCCACCTGGTCATCGGGCACGCCCGGCACCATGAAGATCGCCGCCGGCAGCACGATCTCGTTGTTCGACGGGTTGTAGTAGGCGTTGTAGGTCTGCGGGGTCATGTCCCATTCGGTGCGGTCGACCGGCTTGCCGAACTTCGCCAGGTTGTCCTGGAACTGCCAGCGCCGCGCCGCCATGACGTTCGCCGCATAGGAATCGCGTCCCACGACCAGCGCCGAATAGTCCTTCCACTTGTCCGGATAGCCGACCTTGGGCGTGACCGCGGCGAGCTTGGCCAGCGCCTTGGCCCGGGTTTGGGGACTCATCCAGTCGAGCCGTTCGATGCGGTCATGGAAGGTGCTGCGGATCGCCTCGACCATCGCCGTGTAGCGCTGCTTCGACGCCACCGGGAAATACTGCCTGACGAAGATGCGCCCGAGCACCATGCCCATGGCGTCGTTCTCCTCGTCTAGCACCCGCTTCCAGCGCGGGCGCTGCTCCTGCTGGCCAGACATCGCACGGCCGTGGAAGTCGAAGTGCGCTTCATCCAATGCGGTGGACAGGAACGGCGCGTACCCGTCGACCAGGTGGTAGCGAAGGTAATCCTTGATTACCGGCAGCGGCGTCTCGCGCAGCAGGCGGTCCTCGGCGGCGAAGAACTCCGGCTGGCCGACGATCACGTAGGTCGGGTGGATGCCCCAGGCCGCGAGCCGCTCGCTCCAGTCGATGGACGGCGTGACCTTGGCGGTGAAATCCGCCGGCGCCATCTTGTGGTAGTTCTTCTCCGGATCGCGCAGGTCCTCGAGCTTGCGCGAGGCCTTGGCCAGCGCCGTCTCGAACGCCATCACCTGCGTCGCCGCCGCCCTGGCCGCGACCGGGTTGCGACCGAGCAACGTGAACGTGCGCGCGAGGTGCTCGACGTAGGCGGCGCGGATCTTCGCCACGCCCGCTTCGGGGTTGAAGTAGAAGTCGCGGTTGGGCAGGCCCAGCCCGCCCTGGTGGATCTGCACCGCCATCGTCGCGCTGTCCTTGTCGTCCTGCGCGATGCCGATGCGGAATAGCGCGCCGGCGCCGATCGGCTTGGAGGCGAACACCGCATCGAGCACGCCAGCGGGCGAGGAAATCGCGTCGATGCGCGCCAGCTCGGCATCCAGCGGATGCAGGCCCAGGCGATCGGCCTTCGCCACGTCCATGGCGGTGGCCCAGAAATCACCGATCTTCTGCGTGTCGCTGCCGGGTGCGGCCGGCTGCTTCGCTGCCGATTCGCTGATGCCGCGCAGGCGCGCATACAGCTCGTCATCCACCTCGTTGCCGATGCCCCACGTCGCCTCGGAGGCCGGGATCGGATGCGCCTTCAGCCAGGCTCCGTTCGCGTACTGGAAGAAATCCACGCCCGGATCGACCGACGTGTCGATGTGCGCGGCGAGAAAATCCTGGTGGGGCGTGGCGTCGGCGGCCAAGGCGCCCGTGGAGGCGAAGGCCAGCGCTGCCGACAGCATCGTAGTGCGAAGGGAAATTGCCAGGCGGGTCATCGGACGTTTCCGAAAAGAGGTCGCGCGACTTTGCACGCAGCGGGGTCTTTTTGGAACCGCCGGAGGTCATATCGGGCCTCGCCGGTCGAGCGCAGGCGCAACCAGAGCCGCGTGCGCGTCCGTCAGGACCGGAACAGCGCCGGGCCGGCTTCGCGCATGAAGATGCCGACGGTCACCGGGCCGATACCCTTGAACTCCCGCAATCGACGCTCGAAGTCTTCGCGGCTTCCGGCGGCTTCGAAGATGCCGAGCACGCGGCCCTGGTATTGCTCCAGCAACATCCGGCACAGCAACGACAGGCGTGCGGCGGTGGATTCGTCGTAACGCGCGTAGCCGCCTTCGCCGAGCATCCGGACCAGTTGAGCGTGCGTGCAACCGCACAGCTTTCGCGGCGTATCCAGGCCATGGACCTCCACCAGCACCCGCCAGGTGGCGGCGGCCACCTTCTGGCCGATCCGCTTGCCGAACAGAAAGCTTGCCAACAGCCACTTGAAGAGGCTTTGCTCGTCATCCGCCGTTACGCGGATACCCAGGTCAGCGGCGGAGATGTACGAGCTCATGGATATTCCCGAACGACATGGGGCCAGGTCGGCCCGTACCGGTCATTGGAGCGGGTCCCGTATCCGGTTGCCGTCAAAGCCGGCCCTGGCCTTCGAGGCGGAAAAAAAGGCCGGTATTGCCGACCCTTTTTTCCATCACCCGATCAATGGAGCTCTTTCAGGCGCCTGTTCAGCGCATCGCGCACTTCAGGATCCTTCTCGGTCGCCAGGAAGCCGGTCAGCAGCCGACGCTGCGCGACGGCGAGCGCGTCGTCCGCAGGTACAGCCAGGTCCGGGACGACACCGGTGCCTTCCCAGTCGGTATGGGTGACCGGACTGATGGAGCGACCGAACGGGATGAATACCGCGAAATGCCGGTCGAGCATGTGCGGCATGCCCGGATGCGCCCCGCCTCCGGTGGTCTCGCCAACCAGCGTTGCGCGCTTGAGATTCTTCAACGCGTAGCTGAAGTCCTCGCCGGCTGAAAACGTCTTGCCGCTGGTCAGCACGTAGACCTCGCGCGCGGCGCCATAGCGGGGCCCATCCAGCCGGGTGCGAGTCCACATCTCATGGTTGCGGTTGTCGGTGCGCGTGTAGATGTCGTTGAGATGGGTACGCCTGTCGAACAGGTAACTGGCAAGCAGTCCCACGGCGTCGGGATCGCCGCCGTCGTTCTTGCGCAGGTCGATGATCAGGGCGCGGGTATCGCCAAGCAGGGTCATCATGGCGGCATACCGGCTGCTCACCTGATCGGGCGGCATGAAGGCATGCAGGTCGACGTAGCCGATGTTGAAAGGCAGCCGGCCCACCGTCTCGATGCCGAAGTTGAGCCTGCGGCCGATGCCCAGGAGCTCGGCCTTTTCCTGCGCCGAAGGTTCGGTGTTCGCGCTTTCCGGCGGAAGCGGTTCCGCGCTGTACTGGACCTCCAGATGGCGGTCATGGCTGACGGCCTGCAGATCCCCGGTCAGCCGCCGGGCGAAGCCTTCCGCGCTCGACACCGCATCGTAGGCGCCCTGTTGCTGTTTGGCGTTCAGCATCGCGGCGTATTGCTTCGCCTTGTCGGGAAACACGTAATAGCGCTCCAGGTCGGCGACGAGCGTGTCGACCACCTGCTGGCGCGTGGCGGCGTCGATGACCATGTCCGGCTGCGGGGGCGGTCCCGGAGTCGATTGTGCGTTTACGACCGACGAAGCGCCGCACAGGGACGCGGCGCAGGCCGCCAATGACAGGAACCTTTTCATCCGATGCTCCTCATTACTACTAATTGATTAGTACTTGCGTACAAAAAAACCAGGGAAGCCCTCAGTCGTGATGCGCCACATCGACTGCATCACCGCGCTCCGGGAGCACTTCGAGTCGCGAGTACCGCCATTGCCCGGCACGGCGCTCGCCGTTCGCCTGCAACCTCGCGATGCCCTGCGGGCCACTGAGCATGATCGAGCAGTCGAACGCATCGCCGTTGAGCGCACACGGACCGGTGACCGCGCCGATCGGCGTTCCCAAGATGGCACTCACGCGTGCATCCCGTTGCACCATGGCAATGGCGGTCGTGTAGGCCTGCGTGGTCTCGATCCGGGGCGGAAGCGGCGGCGCCGGGGGCGCGGGCGGAGGCGGTGCCACGGGAGGCGGCGGAGGTGCTGGCGGCACCGGGGGTGCCGGCGGCTTCATCGCGACCGCCAGCCACTCGCGCACCTTGGCGTCGATGCGCGAGGGACGCTCGTCGACCGTATAGGACTCGTGCGGGCGACCGTCCATATCGCTCCACTGGCGGTACTCGCGCAGATGCCCGTCGACCGTTGCGACGATGTGGACCGAATGGCCGACGGTGTTCCACCAGTGCGGAACCTCCTGCGCGGCAACGTCGCCCGCGGCGGTCGGACGGTTCGCCTGTGCGGCATACAACGCGCCGGAACATGCGACGGCGAGCAGGGCCAGGGGAACACCCAGGCGCAGCCGGTGCGGCGGTGAATCGGGGAACAACAGACGCTTGATGCGTTGCATAAGCACTCCTCCTTTGGCTGACAAGGCGAACATCGGGGCGGCGACACGCAAGCGCTCGAGGTTGTTGAGCGCTTCGGCAAGCACGATGGCGTCGCCACAGGCCGCCACCGCAAGATCGTCACAGGCGTTCTCGCGCTCCTGCCGGATGCGGCGGCTCAGCCACCACATGCCCGGGTGGTAGAACAGCAACGCTTCGGCCAGGCACTGCAGGCTGTTCCAGATCCAGTCCAGGCGGCGGATATGCGCCAGCTCGTGCGCGATGAGCGCCTCGATCTGATCGGGCGACAGCCGCGTCAGCATCGAAAGCGGCAACCAGATCACTGGCCGCCACGCATAAGCCGAACACGGCAATCCCGTGTCGCGCAGCAGCCGGATGGCTACCTGGCGGCGAATGCCCAGCGACTGGCGCAACGCCTCGGCACGCGCGTGCCAGTGCGCGGGCAACCGATCGCAGGCTTTCCGATCCAGCCTGCGGACCATCCACCAGCCGCCACACAGGCGCAGCAGCATCGTCGCCACGCCAAACGTCCAGACCCACGGCAACCACAGCGGTGCCAGGTTGGCGGGCGCATAGGCGATCGACGCGACCACGACCGGAACGCGCGCCAGCGGCCCCTGGACGACCGTCATGGCGTCGGCGACTTTGGCGTGGGTGGCGAGCAGGTTCACCAGCGTCAGCATCGGCAGCAGGACCATTGCCAGCAGGAAGGCCATGCCCGTCGCATGCCGCGCCTTCGCGCTCGCGGTGGACTGGATCGCCAGGACCAAACCTGCGAGCAGCGCGAGCGCCGCGACCTGCCACACCGAATGCAGCAGGGTCAGCGCGAGCGCCGCCTTGAGCGCGTCTGGAAGGATGTGCATGGCGGCGGCGTCAGCGGTCGCGTTGCTTGCGGGCGCGAGCGATCAACTGCGCGATGTCGTCGAGTTCCTCGCGGCTGGCGCCCTCCACGTCCAGCGCACGCTGCACGAGTTGCAGTGCCGAACCTGAAAACGCCCGCTGCACCAGGTCCTTCACCAGCGCCGACTGCACATTGGCCTGCGGATGGGCAGCGACGTAGCGGTGGCTACGCTCGGATTCGTCGCGGCGGACCAGGCCCTTCTCGGCCATGATCGTCATCATCTTCAGGACCGTCGTATAGGCGGTGTCCTTGTGGCGCGAGAGTGCCTCGTGGACCTCTCGAACGGTGCACGGCTCACGGCGGTCCCACAGGACCTGCAGGATGGCCAGCTCGCCTTCGGTGGGGCGTACATTCGTCATGCGATCCTCCTTACTAAACAGATAGTACTATTTGATTAGTAGATGTCAACGGCGCAATGAAGACGCCCCGCGCTACCCGCTGGCACCCTCGGAAAAGTGGCTGCAGGAATCGGGTCGCGGCCCGAGCCGGAACGCCGCGAGCGGGCCGGATGGCACGGGACGATGCGTAACCAGCGTGGGCAGACGCGTCTTCCGGAACCGCGCTGGCCAAGGTCAGCAAACTCGGCCGCAGAAACACACAATCCGTCTACATACCGTGGAGCAACTTCCGCCGCGAGTAAGGGGTGTTCGAGGCCATAGCGTTCGTTTCTCGATCCATCGGAAATCGAGCCAAGGAGACAGCCATGTCTTCTGTCCCGTCCAAAACGCGAGCCGTTCCCGGATCCGCAGCGATCGCGCTTCCCCCGGCGCTGCCTGGTGGATGCACCCCCGCCCGGCATGGCAGCCCTGTTTGCAGATGGACGACCGACCGGTCCGGCAAATACCGGTAAGGAGTTCGAGATGGCATCGATAGGCGCCCTGCTTGCCATCGCAGCGCTGCTGCTGATTCCCCTGGTTCCGGCCGCGGTGCTCTACAAGGCCCTTACCCCCAAGCGCCCGGCGGATGCGACCGGCAAAGCCACGCCCGAGGAAGGTGAAGCCCAAGGGGGTTGGAGCGCGGACGGCCGCATGTTCGGAAAGGCGAATCTCACGTTCAAGGTCGTCGGTTCCACCGCCACTTACGTCGTGCTGCTGGCGGTCTCGATATTCACCTATCTGTTCCTGATGAACGAAGCGGACAAGGACGCCCAGCGCATCGCCGATTCCCTGAAGGACAACCAGGCATGGACGGTACGGGTACCCATCCGGCTTCGCGACGCGAGCGGCAACGTACTGCCCGTCGATGGCGGGACATTGCCCCAGGTTCGCGTCGAAACCCAGCCCGCGCTGATCCAGGCGTCCGCCAGCGACGTCACCTTCCGCGTCATCCTCTCGGACGGCAAATTTCCCACGGCGCGCTTCCAGCTCCCCGCGCTGGATCCGGTCGTGCTGGATCTCAACGATTCGGAAAAGGTCCGCTTCGACTATCCGTCGCGCCAGATCATCGGGACCCAGCCGGTATGGATCGTGTTGAGGAACGCCTATGGCGCCACCAACGGGAGCCAGCTGGCGACCTATCCGGATCCGGCGGATGAGGCGCGTCCGCCATCCCCGACGACCTCGCCGGTGTCCCAGGGGAACGCCCAATGAAAAAGTGGCTTGTGTTGTTGCTGGCCTTCGTTTGCACGGATGCAGCCGCGGTCACGGTCGTTCGCGGTCGCGTCGACATCACGCTCCAGTACGGGGTCGTGCCGATGGCCGGCGCGAACGTCCGCCTGTGTGACAGCGGTGGCGGCTGCATGGACTACGTGACCGGATCCGACGGCATGTACTACTTCAATGCCGTGCCGGGTAATCAGGTCATCCTGATCAATGGCGTCCAGCGCCTGCAACTGGTCGTCCCCGACCAGCAGTACCTCGACGTTGCGCCCATCAAGGCCAACTGACATGCACCCGCTCCCCGCGCTTGCCGTGCTCCTGTCGTACGCCCTATCCGCCGCAGCCACGGGCTCGCCGGCGGGTAAAACGGAAAGGACATGCAAGGTCCAGTTCCGTGGAGACGCATTCCTTGCGGCAGCGTCCCAGCGAGGACTCGAGCCGGAACGCAAGACGGCGTGCGACAGGGTGTCGATCTCGGACAACGCGTTCTACGCGATGCCGCTGTCGGCGTGCGACATCGTCTTCAAGAACGCCACTTGGCTCATCAAGAGCGCAAGCTTCCAGAACCTGCGGGGCAACGGTGGCTTTACCGCACACGCCACCAGGGACGGGCTGGAAGTCCGGATAAAGCCGGCCGGCGGGTTCTACCTCAACCAGGTGACGGTGACCGTCACCGGCGCCTTCGCATCGTGCAAGGAGGTGACGGTCGAGGACGTGCTCGGTCAGGGATAAGGCATTCCCGGTCCACTTTCCATCGCTCAATCGGCCTTTCCATAGATTCGCTCCTTTGCCAAGGGAGCCATATGCAGGGCCGCGCGCCGCTGGTTCACGTGTTCCGGATCCGCGATAGGGCAATACCAATAACTCTTGGGGTCTCTGCTACCTTGCGTGCCGAACTGCTGAGGACGATGGTCGAGGACGCAGTCGACCCTATCGGACAGCAATGCGTAGTCGATGCCTGGCAGTTGGCCTCTGTCCGTTAGCTGTTTGGCTTGAGCGACTGCGCCACGCATCAGTCCCGGCTCGTTGACCGCATGCTGTATGAGGAGAAACGCCGCATGCGTGCCTGACCGGCCCACCTGCATCGGCGAGGGAATTCCATACCGGTCGAAGATCGCCTTGACTCTAGGCAACGTATACGCGTCGGTATCGGACATGCGCTTTATGAACGCCTTTTCGTCGCCGCCCTGGAAGCCGCCTGCCGGCTCGCGTCGGGCCTCCTGGTCCAGGCTTCCCAGGCGCATGAGTTCCGCGCGCAATGCGGGAAGTGTCGGATGCAGAGGTTTCGCCATGGCAAGCGTGGCTTTGCCATGGATAGGTGCCGCGGGCGTGCGCGGGTCCAGGCCGATCATGTCGCGGGCGGCGGCATAGATGCGCTGAGCGTCGGCGACGGGATAGTCGGCCTTACCGCGCGCCAGCGTACCGAACGGCTGCGGCTCGCCTTGCTTTCGGGCGATACGGTCTTCGAGGTTGGCGAAGCCAAGCGGGTCCACGTCGATGCCGACGCGCGACCACAGCCCGTAGAACCCGTCCAGATACTCCGACCTCCGTTCGTCGCCACCATTCGTACGCGCAATGACGTCACCGATGGCGTCGATGGTTCGCGGGCTTAGCTCGCTTCTTTGAAGCATGCGCGACTCAGCCAAAGTGTCGAAGAACTTTTTGCTCTGGACTTCGTTCAACTCACCGGACACCGCCTGGAAATTGGCCAGCGCGGCAATTCCATCAGACGTAAAGGCAAAGGCGGCACCAGCACGCGCCAGCCCAACAGCTATGACCAACAAGCAATAACGCAGATGCATTTCGCCTCCCGTCTGCGGTGTGTACGGCTTCTTCCTCGCGGGCCATGCATCCACGACCGCCCAGTAGAAAGTTTCGGAAGTCGACCCCTGAAACTCGTGCCGCGCCCGGGTCCTCCTCCGGGCAAGCGCGAAGGGCCACCAAGCCTGGCAGCGGCAAACAAGACGCCGCAGCGCAATGTCACTCTACGCAGCTGTCGATCTGCGTTCCACCACAGCGTGTAGGCGGCGACCGGAGCGAAAGGGACAGATCGGGGAGAGTCGGGGACCCGCCCGGGGCGGGCGGCCCGTCCAAGCTGATCCGCCGGCGTGTTTCGCCCGTCGGGCTGACCGGGATCAAGACGAGGAGCGCTTTGATCGGAAAGCATGCGATGCAGCAGAACGACATGCCCGTAACGAGGCCGCACGATGGAATTCCATATCGCAATCACCGATGCCAGCCCTCGCCTCGAGGTGGTCCAGGACGCCATGTTCGATATCGACCCCAGCGCGCTGGTCGATCTGGACATGAGCGGGCTGGTCATGCGGATATCGTCCTGGGTGCCCGTGAAGGACCTGATCGGCGTCCTGCAGCGAACCGGCTGGGCGGTGGAGCCGGCGCAAGTGGTGCAGTTGCCCAGCATATGTTGTGGCGGCTGCTCCGGCTGAAAAAAACCGCGGTGTCGACGCTCTCAACGAACGCCCTCGATCACCACCAGTTCGGAAGATCGCGGCGTCGGCAACCTTACCGCCAGGCCGACATCCATCAGTTCCCTCCCGTCGACCACGCGAGCGGGCGCCGAGTGGTCGCGGAAGTGCACGCGGTACCGATGACCGGCGCGCAATCCGCGTAGCCTGAAGCGGAACACGCCGGGCGCCGGATCGCTGCCGTGGAACGCGAAAACCACGCCCTGGTCGCGTACGCCATCGAAATACTCGGTGCCATCCCAGCCCTTGCCGTCCGGTCGCGGACCCACGTGATAGAGATCGGCGGCCCGGATGAGCGGTCGCAGCGTCGACTGGTAGAAGGCGATTTCCCTGGCCGCGGCCGCGTGTTGCGCTGGCGTCCAGCCGTTCGTGTCGATCATGACGGTGAACCAGCCCATCATGCCGCTGCGAAGCATGTAGCGGAAATTCTCGATCCGGGGCGTGGGCCACGCCTTGACGTAGGTCTCGAGCATGGCCGGCGGCAGCACGTGGCTGGCGTCGTAGAACGCCTGCCGGTTGGACAGCGGGTCGTAGGAATCGACGATGGAGAAGTAGTCGCCGTGGGCGGCGCTGCCGAAATCGACCATGCGCCCGCCGTCGTTGCAGATCTCGAGCAGCAGGCCGGGATGCTGGCGTTTGAGCGCGTGCTGGATGGCGTAGTACGCGCGCGTGGCGTGCAGGCTGACGTCGGTCGCATTGCTCCCGTCGGCCCACAGAAAGTCGTCGTCGCGGTAACGCCGGATGCGGGCCGGGTCGGCCGGTGCGTGGGGATGATCGTCGCGGTCGCAACCCTGTGCGACGACGTAGCCATCGTGTTCGAGCATGTCGAGGTGGTACTCGCGCACGAGGCGATCGGTCTCGCCAGCCGCCCAGGCCTGCGCCGCCGGCACGCCCAGGTCGATCGTCATGCCCTTGAACTCGGTGGGCTTCCAGCCGGGCGGCGGGTCGGTGGTCAGCCAGTCGCGCACCTCCGGATCGGCAACGTCCAGTGCACCTTTTCCTTTGCTGGTGCCCGCCTGGGCCCAGTCCGCCCAGAGCCCGAACTTCAGGCCACGGCGGTGCGCGTAATCCGACAACGCCGCCACGCCGCGGGGGAACTTCTTCCGATCCGCGTGCCAGTCGCCGACGGCGCGGAACCAGCCTGCGTCCAGGTGGAACATCTCGAAGCCCAGCCGCTTCGCATCATCGATCATGCGCCGCGCCTGCGCCTCGTCGATTGCCATCGCACTGCCCCAGCTGTTGTTCGTCACCAGCGGATAGGCCGCGTCGGCCAGCGTCGACGGATCACCCAGCACCTCGCGCACCCAGCGCCGCAGCGCGTTGCCGGTGTCGTCGATATCGCCGTCGCTGGCGCCGACGAAGACCGTCGGGGTGGTGAAGGTTTCGCCCGGTGCGAGGCGGGTGCGGAATGGACCGGGCTCGGGATCGAGCCCGACCGTGCTTTCCAGCCTCGCGCCCTTCCGCTTCAGGGTCATTGCGACACGACCACTGAATTCCACGCCGACGTACCAGCCGCCGACGCCTGCGTCCTCGCTGCGGACGAGGAACCAGGGAATGATCTCGCGCGTCTCGCCCGGGCGCGGGTGCGCGAACGTGCTGGAGGTGCCGCGCCAATCGCGGCCATCGGCGATCGGCACCTGGTGCGTCCCCACCGGCGGCGGCTCGCCGGCGCCCTTGTCGATCCACACCTGCTGCAGCGGCTGGCCTGCCGCGATTTTCCACGCGACCTGCAGGCTGGGCTGCAGTGGAAGCCAGACAGGATGCCCGCTGCGGTTCTCGATGCGGATCGCATGTTCGAGCGGACCGTGCGAAGCCCGCGCGCGCCATTCCCAACGCAACCGCAGTCCGACGGCGCGATCTTCGTAGACCAGGCTTGCGGCGTCCATCCCGTGACGGCTGGCGTCGGGATCGAAGCGCCAGTGCAGCGGCACCTCCCTGCCCGCGACATCGGCGTGCCCGATCAGGGCCGCGGCCGCGGCGCCCTGCCAGGCGACGCCACCAGGGCGCGCCAGTTGCAGCAGCTCCGGCGCCGAATCCCCGGCCTGCACGGCGATCCGGTTGTCGAGGTTGCCGATCCGGATCGGCGACTGTGCCCAGGTCGCCAGCGGCCACGCCGCCAGGAAGCCAAGCACGAGGCAGGCCCATGCAGGACGAAGGGTCATGAGCGTTCCGGATAACGCGATCGCGATTGGCCGGATGGTCGCTCTTGTCGAGAGCCGATGCCAGCGCATGGACGGCCGGAAGGGTCGCGCTCGCCGGAGCCCGCAACGAGTAGAACGCCTCATGTCGTCCCCGGAAATTGCGGTCGAACCGCCACTCGGTGCGGCCAAGGTCGACAACAGCCGGTAGCCCTCGGCGGAGCGGCCGGCAAGGGATTGCGTCTCCGTCGGCTGCGCCAGGACCGCTCCCGCAGGGCCGAACTGGTTACTAGAAAAAACACCGCGACCGGATATTTACCCATGCTGCCGCCCTGACGAATCATCGTGCCGCGGCTGGCTGGACGCCGAGCGTGCGCTCCGCCGCCGTGACCGCCCGATTCGGGTAGACAGGGAGAACCGCGATTGATCATTCCAGACGACACCGGGGCGACGTCCCCGGCGACCCGGTGCGCTCGCTTTCGCCCCGTCCACGGCCTTGGGGGCCGATGCCTCGGCCGATCCCATGCGTCCGGCATGTCACTACTGAAGAAGGAGGCATCAGGATGAATTTCCCTGCACTGTCCGCGCGCAAGCTCGTCGTGTTGATCGGCCTGGTGTTCTCGGGGCTGGCCAGCGCCCACGGTGTCGACGATCACAGCGGCGATCCGGCGTACGCCAGGTATTACCAGCAATCGGTGAACTGGGGCGCCTGCCCGCCATCGCTATTCACCGATGGCAGCACCATCCAGTGTGCGCTGGTCACGGTGCCGGTCGACTGGGCCGACCCGAGCCAGGGCGACATCGCCATCGGCATTTCCCGGCCGCTCGATCCGCCGCCCTACACGCGCCTGCTGCTGGTGAACGCGGGTGGCCCGGACAACTCGAGCGCTTCCATGGCCGAGATGCTCGAGCAGTGGCAACCGCAGGTCCAGGTCGATCACCTGGTGGTGGGCGTCGACCTGCGCGGCATCACCGACGGCCTGGGCACGCAGGTGAGCTGCGAATATGCGCAGCGCAGCGGTGCCGAGAATTTCATGGACGGTGACAGCCGCAATCCGACGCCCCGTAGCGTGCAGGCGCAGCAGGATTGGTGGAACCGGTCGATCAGCGCCTGCCTGCAGCAGCACGCCACGTTCCTCAAAGGCATCACTACGCCCAACCACGCGCGTGACCTGAACCTGGTGCGCGCCGTGCTGGGGTTCCAGCACGCCGACCTGTTGGGCGTATCGAGCGGCACCAGCCTCATGGCCTATGCCGACCGCCTGTTTCCCGACCGGTTCGAGCGCGTGGCGCTCGACAGCAACATGAACTGGTTGCACCTGGACTGGCAGCGGCAGGCAGTGCATCGGGCCTCGATGGATCAGCTCAACCTGCAGCAGGCGTTCATCCCGTTCATGGCCCGACATGACGAGCAGTTCCACATGGGCACGACGCCGCACCAGGTGATGACGACGTTCCAGCGGATCTATCAGGCCGCCTCGGAACACCGCATGGGCAGCGTGACGCCGGACCAGGCGCTGGGTTCGCTGGAAGGCACCGGCATGTGGATTTTCTGGGACCTGCTGGTGTCGCCATCGCTGAGCGCGATGTCCACGGCACTGGATGGCGATCCGGCCCACGTCGCCTACGCCGAACAGATGGCGGCGATGACTTTCGCCGATTTGCGCAACCTGCCCAGCTTCAACCCCATGGCCGATGCTCTTCAGTGCAACGATTCGGGCTCGACCGATCCGCGCAGCATCGCGCAGAAGATCAGGGATGTCCGCACCGATTGGGCCGTCGGCGCATCCACGCTGGTGGACAAGTGCCAGCAATGGCCGTGGCGGCCGGCGCTCGATCGCAGGCTGGAGTCGAACACCCGGGTACATGCCCTGATGGTGCAGCACGAGTTCGATCCGTCCACGCCCTACGCCGGGGCGCTCAAGGACCGGCGCGAGAACGGCCATGCCGCGCCGATGGTGCTGGTCAACAACGCCACCACGCACGGCGCCATGTTCGACGACAACGCCTGCACCACCGATGCCGAGTTCGGCTATCTGAACTCCGGCGTCATGCCCGCCAGGGACCTGGTCTGCCAGGCGGGCCCGATGCACTCGTTCGCCATGCGAGACGACGCCACCTATGAGTACGGCCACCCTGCCGCGGGTTGGTGGCTACCGCCTCCGCCGAACGTGCATCAGGTGAGCTGGCTGCTGGTGCCCTGAAGCTGTTGCTGCCGGGTGGCATCGAGGGAACGGAGGCTCGTGCCTCCGTTCCCCTTTTCTGGCGTCTGGACTATCTGATCGACGCGACATGCGCGACCAGTTGATCGAGCGCGATGTCGGTGCCCTCTTTCCAACCGGACTCCTGGTTCGCCGCAACGTCAGCCTCGTTCCGGTGCAGCGCCGTGAAAACGTAGCGCGTGCCCGTCCCCGCCGGCTCCAGCGTCATGATGGCCGTGATCGGGATATCGTCGAAGACGGCCGGGCGATAGCCGGGGAACAACATGGACGTCCAGACCAGCCGCTCCCTCGGCACGGCCTCGAGGATGCAGCCGAGGTTGGGGACCTCCTGGCCGTCGCCCACCACGATGTCGATACCGAAGACACCGCCCGGACGCGGGTCCATCTCGCAGCGCGACACGCGTCCCCAGGCCTTGGGCATGTACCACTCCTTGATGTGCTCCGGCTTCGTCAAGGCTTCCCACACCAGTTGCGGTGGCGCGTCCACAAACCGTTCGAAAACAATGTCGAGCCTGGGATCGAACGTGGGTTGCTTGCTCATGCCTGCGATTCCTTTTCCTTGAGTCGTTGGACGTATGCATCGAACCGGTCTAGCCGGGCTTCCCACAGCTGGCGCCGCTCGGCGAGCCAGTCTTCGGCCGCCTTGAACCTTTCCGGTGCGATCTCGTAGGTACGCACCCTTCCCTGTTTCGTGGACTTCACCAGACGACTTTGTTCGAGCACCGACAGGTGCTGCACGAACGAAGGGAGCTTCATGTCGAACGGCGCGGCCAGCTCGCTGACGGTGGCTGGCCCGCTGAACAACTGCTCCAGGACTTTTCGTCGGGTCGTGTTGGACAGGGCGTAAAAGACCTCGTCGACGACGGCGGATGGGCTCATCTCGATGCCGGTTTCCCGATGGATGGACTGAAGTCCGACGGCGGCAGTCTGGCAGTTCAACTTACTTAGGTCAATACCTAAGTTTTGTTGCCGGCTCCAGGCTCAAGGCCTCTCGCGAGCCATCCGCAAACCAGGCAGTGGGCCGTTATTCCGAATCGGCAACAAACAGCCGCACGTCGTGCTCCGATCCGGGAGCGCGAACCACGCCATTGCCCTGGAAGCCGAGCTTTTGCAGCAACCGGATGGACGAGGCGTTGTCCTCGTCCACGATCGCCAGCACGCGCGGTGCATCGAGCACGCCGCGCGCGTGGGCCATCACCGCGGAGGCCGCCTCCAGCGCGTATCCCATCCCGGCGTATTCGGGCAGGAAGGCATAGCCGATATCCATGTCGTCCAGGTAGTCGCGCCGGATCAGGCCCGCCATGCCGATGGCCGTGTCTTCGCCGCGCAGACCGACGCACCACAGTCCAAAGCCGTGGCGCTCGTAGCTGGCCATCGGCCCGGCCTGCAGGTAACCGCGGGCGGCATCCAGATCGCGCACACCCTTGTCGCCGATGTACCGGACAAAGCCCGGATCGTTGAGCAGCCGCAGGATGAACGCGGCATCGTTCAGCGTGAACCGCCGCAACTGCAGCCGTTCGGTTTCCAGCACGACCATGGGGATTTCCCTTGAAGACGTTTCGGTGCCCGGACGCCTTTCGCACGGGCTGCCTGTCGGGGGTTCGGTGCCACGGAAACGGCACGTGTCCATCGAATGTCCGCGAAGCCGGCCCCCCCCCAACGGATTAAGCTGCGTTCCGCACCACGACAGCCATAGTCCGGAGGTCATCCCATGCCCCACGGAAAGATCTGCTACCTCGAAATCCCCGCGAACCGCGAGGAGGACTCCGCCGCGTTCTATGCCAGCATTTTCGGCTGGAAGACACGGCAGCGCGGCGACGGCAACCTGGCCTTCGACGACGCGGACGGCGTGAGCGGAACGTGGGTCAAGGCAGCCGACCGCACGCCGGACGAGCGGACCCGCGTCTACATCATGGTGGACGACATCGTGCATGCGCTCCGGCAGATCGAAGCAGCGGGCGGCAGCGTATTGACGCCGCGCACGGAGATCGGGGCTGGCATGGGCGCCTTTGCGGCGTTCGCCGATCCGGTCGGCAACGAGTTCGGCCTGTACGAAGAGCCGTCAGGCTGATTCCAGGATCGGCTCGGAGCCGACCCGGGTTTTGTTGCGCTCTTCTCTTCCAGATGCGAGCCAGCTCGCGCTTGGGACGTACGACCTCCGCAACCCGGGAATGACCGGAACGTTCCAGCCCGGCGTCCACTTGCAGGGCCGGTTCCGACACATACCGACATCAATCGACAGCGCCAACGCCGCAAGCCTGCCTCGTCGAGAAGACGCGTCGCTTCACGCTTGCAACCGCCCAGGGAGCTGCCGCTGACCCTCTGACACGTCCCGTCGATGGCTCCTCCAAGGTGTCCGTCGAGGGCTGCCTCAACTGGGTCCCGCGTCGCCGGTCCGCGCAACGCGTGGCCACATCCCGCCAAAAGTTTCTCCGGCCTTTGTGTGATGCGGTTCTCAGCCGCCCCGGCGGACTTTCGGGGCGCCCGGGCCCTTTTTGCCAACGTGGTCATAAATCTGCCATTCAGGTTGGTCTGTCGAGCTTGCTCAGGCTTGTGAAGGCTGTGCATTTTTGTCGTGAGCTTCGCGTGACGAAGTTTGACCCGACAAAGACCTGAGACCTGCCTAAAAATGAACGTTTCCGTTAAAAACCAGAAGCTTGCGACCGTTTCTCGTACGTCCGTCACCGCGAAGCGCTTTGTGAAGAAGCCGTTGATGCTCGCATTCACCGCACTGGCCCTTTCGGCCGTCGCCGCGCCCTCGTTTGCGGCCAACTGGTGGAACCCCAAGCCGCATACCGTCATCGGCAGCGCCTATGTGGATGTGCACAAGTTCGGTGCCCAGGGCAACGGCGTGCATGACGACACTGCCGCCATCCAGGCCGCCGTCGACTCGCTGCCGACCAGCGGCGGCACCGTCTTCGTGCCGGCCGGCCACTACATGGTCAACGCCACCAAGCCGATCAAGCTGCGCTCGCACACCCGCCTGAAGATGGATCCGGCCGCTACCCTGGAAGTGATCCCGACCAGCGCCGGCCGCTACATGGTGATCCAGGTCTACAACGCGACCGACGTGCGCGTGGTCGGCGGCAACCTGATCGGCGACCGCACCAAGCACAAGGGCACCTCGGGCGAGTGGGGCTACGGCGTCAACGTCACGGCGTCGACCAACGTCGTGCTGAAGAACATCAAGATCTCCAACTTCTGGGGCGACGGCATCTGGATCGGCGCCAAGGACGTCAAGCGCGTGCACGTGCGCTCGGACTACGTGACCGTCAACGGCGTCGTGTCCAGCAACAACCGCCGCCAGGGCCTGTCGATCGGCCCGGCCCAGCACGTGTACATCGTCAACAGCACCTTCCAGAACACCAACGGCACGCTGCCGGAGGCGGGCATCGACATCGAGCCGATGACCGAAGGCCAGACCAACACCATCCGCCTGGAGAACAACACCTTCGCCGGCAACAATGGCAACGGCATCGAAATGCACGCCCACATCTCCGACATCGCGATCGTCGGCAACACGATGAAGGGCAACCGCGGCTTCGGCGTGCTGGGCGTGTCCGCCCCGGGCGTGACCGTCACCGGCAACACCATGACCGAGAACGGCCTGGCGGGCGTGCGCCCCAGCGGCAAGTCGCACGACTGGTCGATCACCGGCAACACGCTCAAGTACAACAGCACCCGCTACATGTCCGCGACCAAGGACGGCGGCTCGCTGAGCCGTGACATCCAGTTCGGCGCGAACGTGTACAACATCAAGGTGTCGAACAACATCTTCTCCAACGCCAAGTACAACACCTATACCCGCTAAGCAGCACCTGCCGGGAACGCAACGGGGCAGCCTTTTGGCTGCCCCTTTTTTTGTCTTCGCTTTCCTTCGCGAGACCTATGGCGCCAATCCGGCCAGCCAGGCAAGCACCGTCTTCGACAGTTCGGTACGCATGTCCGAATAGGCGTGATCGGTGGCCAGGTGCGTGGTGGTTACATGGCCGTCGCCCGCCTTGCGCAGCGCGTCGGCGAAAGCATCGTTGTAGTTGGCCAGGCCGTCGTCGGAGGTGACTACAAGCACGTTGCGGTCCTTCAGTGCGGGCGCCTTGGCGGTGAACACCCAATCGGCGGCGTGTGCGGCCACCTGCTGCGCGAGACCATCGGGCGTGCAGCCGTGCAGCGGGGCCATGCCTTCGTCGGCCAAGGCGGCGGCCATTTTTCTCGTCGCGTCCGCGCTGGCGTTGTCGCGGCGCAGATGCTGGTACTCCCCACCGAGATCGCCGCCGGAAATCACACCGATGGCCCTGACGCGGGGATCGGCCGCGGCTGCCTGGATCGCCATGAAGCCGCCCATGCTGTGGCCGATCAGCACGATGCGCGCGGGGTCCAGCCGCAGCTTCCTCGCCACGGCCGGTTGCCGCAGGTAAGCCAATGCCGATGCGACATCCTCGATGCCGTGGCTGAAGGAGAAATCGCCGGGTGTACCCCATGACCCGCGGTAGTTGAAATAGAGCACGTCCCAGCCGGCGCGACGGATGTCCTGCGCAAGGTCCAGGTTGCGTTCGTTGCCAGGGAAGCCGTGGAGCAGGATCACCGCCGGGTGTGGGCCGGTACCTGCGGCGACGTATACCAGCGCATTCATCCGTTGGCCGTGGCTGGGGATGCCCATCGTCTCCATCGACGCGCGTTTTTCAGCCGCCGATGGGCGGTGTCCGGCGGCGGGCGCCGGCTGTGTCTGCGGACTGGCGATGCAGGTCAGGCTGAGAAGGAAACAGACGGCCAGAAGGCCTTGTCGCGCGTGCTTGTTCATGCGTCCTCCCGTGCGGAGCGGGCTGTCCGAAGCGGCGCGGTAGCCGCGCCGACCTGCGTTCGGGCGAAAGACTACAGGTTTCGACCCGAGCGGATACCGGCACGATGCGCGATCGAAGCCGGCTCTGGCGTCACGCCGCCCGGACGCTGGCGCCAGTCTCCGGAGCGCGCGTCACTTCACTCCCGACGACACCAGGGACGCCGACCCGTGGCTGCTCAATTGATGATCTCTCCCATGCCGCCTTCGACCCGACGCCTCAGTTCCCGGATGAACTCCGCGTCGTATGGCTCCCAGCGTTCAAGCTCGCCCACGATCCTCAGCGGCGACGCGCTCCGGTACGACCGTGTCGGTTGCCGCGGAACTTCTTGTCCGTGATGTTCGGGTCGTCTTCGAATGTTCCGGTCGGCACGATGACATAGACCCGCGGCCTGCCTTCGCCCCGCGCCATCTCCGCGGCCAGACCGGCGCCCTTCGGCACGGCCGTGAAGTACACATGGTTCATCACGATCCGCTCGTCGTAATTGGAGACGAACCCGGCAGTCAGCAGGTCGCCGACCGAAAGGTCCGCCCGGGTCCCGTGATAGAACGGTCCTTCCACCCGGCAGCAGTTGTCGTGCGAAACCGGAAACCACTCGTCGTCATGCATCGTCCGGCGCACCCACGCTTCCTGCCCGATCGGCAGGGCGGCGATCCTAGGTCACGCGGCGAGCCTTGCCGCAAGCCCCGCTGGCTGATATAAATTTTTGGTGGGAGGCGCAGGTGCGCCTCCTTTTTTTTTGCGCGTAGGCGCCGCCATGCGACTCGTGAGCTCGAACGAAAGCTGCGACTTTGCATCGACCTTTCGAAAGGGGCCCAAGCTACCCGGGCCTTCTCCCCTCGTCCGCTCGAATGGCAGTCAGTCCCGCTGGAACATGACGCGCTCGGGCTGATGCAGCGAAAAGCCCTGCGCCATGTCGACGCCAAGATCGCGCAACGACGCCATGACCGCCTCGTCCGTCACCCACTCGGCGACCACCACCAGGCCCAACCGGTGTGCGATGTCGCTTACCGCACGCACCATCGCATGGCTGATCGGATCACTGAGCATGTCGCGGATGAAGCTGCCATCGATCTTGAGGATGTCCACCGGCAGGTGCTTGAGATAGGAGAACGAAGACATGCCCACGCCGAAGTCGTCCAGGGCGACGCGGCAACCGGCATCGCGCAGCCGGGTCACGAAGCGGATGACGTCGGCCAACTTGCGTACCGCCACCGTTTCGGTGATCTCGAAACACACGCGCTCGGGTGCCACGTGATGCAAGCGCAGCAGCTCGACGATCCGCTCGGCCAGCGTTTCATCGTCGATGCTGGCGCCGGACAGGTTGATCGCCACCATGCGCAGCGCCGCCCCCGCCGGATGCAACCGGTTGACGTTCGCCAGCGCGGTCTCGATCACCCAGCGATCGATCAGCGGCATCAGGCCATAACGCTCTGCCGCGGGAATGAACGCCCCGGGGGACACCAAGTCGCCGTGTTCGTCGCGAAAGCGAAGCAGGAGCTCGACGTGGATCCCCGACGGTTCGGCGCCTAGCGCACGAACCTCCTGGTAGGTCAGCACGAAACGCTGCTCCTGCACCGCCCAGCGCAGACGATTGGCCCACTCCATCTCGCCGCGCCGCAGCGCGCTCTGCTCGTCCCGTTCGGAGTAGAAGTGCACGCGGTTGCGCCCCTGCTCCTTGGCCATGTAGCAGGCGGTGTCGGCGGCGGCGAGCAACTCCGCCAACGGCGTGCCGGGACGATCGATCATGACGGCGCCCACGCTGATGCTCGCCATGTAGCTCTTGGTCTCCCAGACGAAGACGAAGCCGTCCAGGCCCCGGCGCAGGTGTTCGGCCAGCTCCGCGGCGTGCGCGGGCGTATCCAGTCCCGCCAGGATCACGCCGAATTCGTCGCCTCCCAGCCGCGCGAGAACGTGTTCTTCGCCCAGTCGCGCGCGCATCACCGTCGCCAGTTGCAGCAAAAGCTGGTCACCTGCCACGTGCCCGGAGGTGTCGTTGACCAGCTTGAACTGGTCCAGGTCGATGAACAGCACCGCGGCATACGGTGGTGACTCGCGAACGTCCTGGGTCACCCGCTGCAGGCGACGTTCGAATTCGCGCCGGTTGATCAGTCCGGTGAGTTCGTCGTGGGTCGCCTGGTAACCGAGCAGTTCGGTCAGCGCGCGCTGCTCGGTCACGTCGCTGGCGACCATCGCCCATTGCGGACGTCCATCGAGCATCAACCAGGACATCGACACGCTGGCCCAGAAGCGTCCGCCGGATGCGTCGTGAAGGGCCAGCTCGACCGCGCCGGTCTCGGGACTGGCCAGGCGCCGTTCCACCTCGACCTCGTCCACCTCCAGCACCGAGGCCAACGGACTCCCTGCGAGGCTCTCCCCAAGGCGCCCTCGCGCGGCCTGGTTGGCGTAGACGATGCGCCCGTCCGCGGCATCGGCAAGCACCACGAGCGCGGGAAGCAGTTCGTTGAGGGTGCGAAAGCGCTCCTCGCTTTCCTGGTAGCGCTCACCCAGGCGCCGCCCCAGTTCCACGGCGCGACGCCGCGTGTCGGTCAGCGACCAGACCAGCAGGCCGAGCAACACGCTGGCAAGTATCCCGGCGGGCGCCACCGATTGCGGCCAGGGCGGACTGCCGGCGGCCTCCGTCGGAAAGACCGCCAGTTCCCAGATGCGTCCCCCGAATGGCAAGCGATGGACGATCGAGGGCGCCGCTCCTGGCGCGCCGCCATGGGAATCGAAAAGCGGGACGTGCGGCCGCCGGGTGATGTCCGTCACCGAGATGCGCGCCGCATTCAGCAGCGGTGCCGGCAGGCCCGTCCGGATCAGGTCGGCGATCCGGAAGGAGATCGCGATGGAACCGCGCAGCCGTTGCCGGCGCACCGCCGGCGAATCGAGCGAATCGCCGGGTCCGAAGTCGGGCAACCGCAACGTGATGCCCTGCCTGCGCCCGCTGGTGCCCAGGTCCTGTACCAGCGGAAAGGGCTCCGACACGGCCAGCCGGTCCGTGTCGCGCGACTGGAGCAAGGCCTGCAGGTTCGCCGGCTGGTCGACGACGTCCAGCCCCAGCAGATTGCGATTGCCGTCCAGCGGCGCGACCAGCGTGGTCGGGAAATGGTCGCCGTCGGACCGCGGTTCGCGGACGACGTACGCCACGGCGAGAAGGCTCGGAAAGTCCCGGCGCGGATCCAGGTTGGCATACACGCGCGCGAACTGACCCGCATCCATCTTCCCCGAGACCAGGAACATCGTCTGCAGGGATCGCAGCAGCAGTTCGGCCGAGCGTAGCTTCGCCCGCAGCTGGACCACGCCCTTTTCCGCTTCGGCCACCACGGCATCGCGCTGCGCCGCCTGCCACTGCCGCGCCTGGATCCGGTACAGCCACAACGTCAGTAGAAGGCCGCAGCCGACCGCGATCAGTCCCCAGAGCACGCCGGGCACCCGGCTGGCCAGTGGCAGGGCATCCTGTTCGACGACTTGCGGCGCAAGGAGACGTCGGTCGGTCGATTTCGGTGGCACGAATTCCCCTCGGCAAGCCCCGGTCCGCCAGGCTACGGCGGGCTCCGCGATCATATCCCGGGAAAGTGAGGGTTCCGGGAACACGGCCACGGAAAGAAAGCGCCGCGCGAAACCTTCCACGGTTGCAAGCGCCACGACAGGTTTCGCCAATCGGCAAGCAGTGGATCGAGCCGCCGAAACGCGCACGCTGTCCGTCCGTTTTCCCTTCTCCGTCCCAGGGCTTTCGGGGTGTCCTTCGGCACGTGCCCGGCTGCCCCATCGATCGATAGCCTGCGTCGCCGACCGCGGGTTGGCGTGCCGGCGACCTCGCGCCCGGGACGGCGCACGGATACAAGTCTCGAACCTTGGAGTTCACGATGGCCACTCCAGCGAATGGAACATCGCCACAGGTCTATGCGCGGATCGCCGGCCTGCTTTACATCGTCCTCATCATCGCCGGCGCGCTCGGGGAGATCTTCATCCGGGGCAGGCTGGCGGTACCCGGTGATGCAGCCGCCACTGCCGGCAACATCCTGGGCTCGCCATCGCTGTGGCGCCTGGGCATCGCCGGCGACCTGGTCATGCACGTGTGTGACGTGTTCGTCATGTGGGCGCTTTACCTGCTGCTACGGCCGGTCAGCCGCAACCTCGCCCTGCTGAACTTGCTGCTCAATCTCATCCAGACGGCCGTGCTGGTGGCCAACAAGATCATCTTGCTGGTGCCGCTGTTCCTGCTGGGAGATGCGGCCTACCCCAAGGCCTTCGACCAGGCCCAGCTGCAGGCCTGGTCGTACCTGGCGATCAAGCTGCACGATTACGGCTTCGGTATCGGGCTCATCTTCTTTGGATGTGTTTGCCTGCTCGAGGGCTACCTGATCCGCACTTCGCGCTATCTGCCGAAGCTGATCGGCGTACTCATGCAGATCGCGGGCGCCTGTTACCTGATCAACAGCTTTGCCCTGCTGCTCGCGCCCCACCTGGAGGCGCGTCTGTTCCCCGCCATCATGGTGCCGTGCCTCCTCGCCGAGCTATCGCTGGCGTTGTGGCTGCTGATCAGGGGCGTGGACGAGGCCGAGTGGCGGAAGCGGGCGGGCATGGGCTCGCCAGCTTCGGCCGTTGGTGTCTGAAACTGCCGCGGCTCAGGTCAAGGCCGCTGCGGCCTGGGCGATCGCCCGAAAAGGGCTTGCCGCTCTGCCCTGTTTCGCCAGCCACTGGTTCGCGCGCGGCAAGGCCGAGGCTGCCTTCATCGAAGTGCAGCGCGTGACTCACACGATCCCAACCGTGGGTTGCGCAGTCTTGGCACACACGCGACGCGCGAGAGGCGGGGCCCGATGGAAATGCGAACGAACCGGAATAGAGACCGCCCTGCACTTCCCGTCAGCGCCGTGGTCACCGGTGCCGTAGCGAGCCTCGCTTCGGTGGCCGCCCTGGCGCTGCTGGCCAAAGCCGAAGGCAAAGGCCCCTTGCAACCCATCAATGCGACGAGCCACTGGCTGCATGGCGAGAAAGCGGCCGGGCGTGACGAGCTCGATGCCAGCCACACGTTGCTCGGCTTCGCGACCCACTACGCATCGGCCGTCTTCTGGGCGCTGCCTTTCGAGTTCTGGCGCGCCAGGCATCGGCCCTCGACCGCGGGCACGCTCTTGCGCGGCGCCTGCATGACATCCGCGGTCGCCGCAGCGATCGACTACGGCGTCACCCCGAAAAGGTTCACGCCCGGATGGGAACTCGTGCTCAGCAAGCGCTCGATGGTGGTGACCTACGCCGCGCTGGCGCTTGGCCTGGCCGCTGGTGCGAAGCTTGCGCAGGCCGTGGTTGGCTGTCGTTGAGCAACGGTGGCAGTGGGCATTCGCGCAGTCCACGCGACACCACCCCAATCCGAACCGAAAACCAACCGGCAAGCTAGCCGGCTGGTCTGGTTGACCACGTTCCCTGATCGGCTTTCGCGAATGCGAAAACTGGCCACGAGATCGGGATACGACACGGTCTCGCGAGCGGGCTTCTGCGTGGACGTCCGCAGCGCCGACGCCGCGATCACTCCAGCTGCCGCCGCCCAGTCACGCGCCTTTATTCCACCCTTGTTCCCCACAACCGAGGGACGGCTCTCCCGCCGTCGGGTGTCCCGCGTGGGGACCACGCACGCGTTCTAGGTGCACCTGGCCCCATACCCTTGCCTGCTCGACCAGCGGTAACACCGACTCGCCGTAACTGCTCAGGCGGTACCGGACCGGCGCTGGCACCGGCCCGATCACGTGGCGCTCGATCAGGCCGTCGGCTTCCAGTTCGCGCAGTTGTTCGGTCAATACCTTGTGCGAGATGGGAGCCACGCGGCGCAGGAGTCCGGAAAAGTGGTTCGGTTCGCGCGCCAGCCAGTACAGGATCGTCAGCTTCCATTTGCCGCCGACCGCAACGAACGCGGCGTGCAGCGGGCAATCGGCGAGCGGATGTGGTTTCGCCAGGAGATACGCACCTCGAGGTGCCGTCTTGTCGCTGTACATGGCTGCCTCTAGCGTTCAGTCACCGACCGCGTTGGAGCATGCCATGCCGAGCCTTTCCCGTGCTTTCCTGCCGTGGCTGGCCGCCTTCGGGCTGCTTTGCCTGCCGGCCCTGCCCCTGTGCGCGCGAGCGGAGACCCAAGCCACCAGCACGCGGGCGCAGACACCCCGCGACGGCCAGCGCGATTTCGATTTCGAGATCGGCACATGGAAAACCCACCTCAAACGCCTGGTGCATCCCTTGTCGGGGTCGCACGAATGGGTGGAATACGAGGGCGTGACCACCGTGCGCAAGGTCTGGAACGGCCGTGCGAACCTGGTCGAGCTGACCGCCGATGGTCCAGCCGGCCACTTCGAGGGGTTGAACCTGCGCCTCTACAATCCCCAGTCGCGCCAGTGGAGCCTCAACTTCGCCAGCAGCCGCAGCGGAACACTGGGCCAGCCGACGATCGGCGGATTCGTCAACGGCCGTGGCGAGTTCTATGACCAGGAGGACTTCGACGGGCGTGCTGTCTTCGTCCGTTTCGTGATCACGCCGATCGACGCGGACACGATCCGCTTCGAGCAGTCGTTCTCCGACGACGGTGGCAAAACCTGGGAGCTCAACTGGCTGGCGACGGATACACGGCTGAAGTAGCAAAGACGAGTAAGAGCCGAGTTCAAGAGTGCCCTGCCCTGCTTTCGGTTTGCCAGGGCCAAGCGACGATCCCTCGATTCCCTTCGCTCATCCATCGGTCCGGAGCGCCCCGCCCGGAAGCATGTCGATCGTCGTGAACGGGCAGCGCGCAGGACCCATCCCCTCGACCGCCCCGAAGATGGGCTCGGAGTCGCGCTTCGGGCTTACTACCCCCCGGTGGCATCCATCGTCGTCGCCGGTGCTGTTGCCGCTTCGCAAGCTTCGTTAATCCGCGCGCTATGGTCGCCTTGCAGCAGCGACCATTGCGCGCGCAGGCAGCGGGCCTTCACACGCATCGGAATCGGTCCGGGATCCTCGCGCGCCAGTCCCTTGTCGAGGACGCCGAACAATTCATTGGCGGCGTCCCGGTCGCCCAAGGTGATCGCGACGCGGATCCAGCGCAAAGTGCGCTCGGCGATGCGGTCGCCCGGGCGGTCGAACACGACTGCCCGGTTGCGCAACGCCGCGTCCAGCCGGGTGTGCGCCTGTTCGCGCATGCCGTCCCCGGCCTCGGCCCAGGCCAGGTTCGCCTCGGCCAGCAGGCGTAGCGGATGATTGGGCCTGAGCGTGTCGCGCCAGGCGTCGAGGAGCGCCTGCTGCATTGCCCTGGCCTCATGCCAATGGCCCTGGCGCAGGCGGATTTCGGCACGCCAGATATTGGGCATCTGTGCCTCCACCCCGCCCTCGCCCTGGGTATGGACGAAGGCGTCGCGTGCGGCGAGCAGGGTCGTCTCCGCGCGTGCGTAGTCACCTGTTTCCACCATCACGCTGCCGAGCGAGTTGTAGGCCCATCCCATCCACGTGCTTTGCGGCCCGGCCTTCCGGTACAGCGCCAGCAGCGCCTCGAAGTGCTGGCGCGCCTCGTCGAATCGCCCGCTGTTGCGCGCGCCGAGCCCGAGCGCCCAGCGCAGTTCGCCAAGGTACTTGCTGTTGCCGGCGAAGGCCGATTGCGCCAGCAGGGGCTGCAGCAGCGCGTGCGCATCAGCGTAATGGCCCTGCTCGGTGCGCAACTGCCCCAGCTTGAGCGACGCAAGCGCCACGTCCGACCCGGTCCGACGGGCGCGGTTCCACGCCGCCATGCACGCCTCTTCGGCACGCGCGAAATCGCTGGCGATGCGGTGGACGTCGCACAGCGCCGTCTCCACGCGGACCAGTGCTTCCTCGTCGTTGCCGGCGCCGCGATAGAGCGCCCGCGCGCGTTCCAGTTCGTCGATGGCTGCGGCATGCCGGTCGCGCGCGAACAGCACCGTCCCGACCATCGCGTGGACCGCCGCGGCTGATGCCGGGTCGTCGCCCAGGCGCTGGTCGACATGGCTCGCCGCACGCTGCACGGCCGCCAGCAGCGTGATGTCGGGCGCGGCGTCCTCGCCGCCATAGGCATCGCCCTGCCCAAGGATGTCGTGGTTCACGAAGGCGAGCACCGCCTGGTGCTGGCGAGCCTGGGTCTCTGCTTCACGCAGCGCGTTTTCGGCCCGGAAGTACATCGCGAGCGCGCCCACCAGGCCAATGCCGGACGCGATCGCCGCGGTCAGCCAGAGGCGCCGCCGGCTGCGTTCGCGCTGCAGCGCCTGCTCGCGGCGTTGCGCCATCACACGGGCATGGCCTTCGCGCTCCCGCTGTTCGCACCGCGATTCCAGCGTGCGCAGGCGCTCAGCCAGCGCGCGTGCATCGAGCTGCCGCCGCTCCGGATTCGACGCGGCGGCCAACGCGATGTCTTCGTGCAGCAGCGGATTCTCGACGTCGCTTTCCCAACCGGGCGCCAGCGGCCGCCGCAGATTTCCCACGACCATCTGGTACAGCAGCACGCCCAGCGCGAACACATCGCTGCGCACCGTGGGTTCCTCTCCCGCGATGACTTCGGGCGCGAGGTACATCAGGCTGCCCGCGCGCGCCTCGCCGCTGCCCAGGAGAGTCAGGGTCAGTCCAAGCTCGGCCAGGCGCGGCGACAGTGCCGCCTCGCCCGCGCCAAGGTCGGACAACACCATGCGATGGCGGCCATCCGCGTCGGGGCACGGATAGAGGTTCTCCGGCTTCAGGTCCTTGTGGATCACGCCGATCTCGTGCAGCCCGGCCACCGTTTCGCAGAGGCTGGCGCACAGCTCCAGGCGCATCGCCATATCCAGCTGGGCCAGGCCGCCATGCGCGGCGGCCCAGTCGGCCAGGTTCCCGTGGGGAAAGTACGGCAACTCGACGAAGAACGGCGGCTGGCGGAGGTTCCAGTCCACCACCAGCGCGACGTCGGGCAGGTCCGCCTTGACCGCGCGGATGTAGCGGGTCAGCGTGATCTCGCGCTTGATGCCGTGCACGCCGGCTTCGCCCTTGGCGAACTTGAAAGCGTGCGCGTCGCCTGACGGCGAGCGGGCAAGAAACGTCACGCCCGAACTGCCCATACCCAGTCGGCGCTCGATCCGCCAGCCGGAACGGTGCGGGACCGGGTCGCCCTCGCGCAGCCGCATCGCCTCGTCGGGAGGCGCGACGAGCGGCGCGCTCGAGGGTTGCAATCGCACCGTTGCCGCCAGGCGGTAACCGTAGCCGTGGACGACGCGGATCGCCTCGCCATCGCCAGCCAGCGCCTGGCGCAGCCGGCTGACCGCCTTGGCCAGCGAGTTTTCCGACACCACGCGTCCGGGCCAGCCGGCGTCCAGCAGTTCGTCCTTGGTGACGATTTCGCCGGCGTGGCGCAGCAAGGCCAGCAGCACGTCATAGCTGCTGCGGTCCAGTTGGACCGGATCGCCGGCGACGTGCAGTTGCGCCGTCGCCTCGTCGAGCACGACCCGGCCGAACCGCCAGGTGCCGGTCCGCACTCGCCCGTCCGGCGCACCCGCCGCCTCTTCCATCCCCGCACCCCGATGCCCCTGATCGGCCGCCAGCTTCAGGCAGTACCGGCCGACCGGCAAGCGGTTTTCAGAAGGTTTCAGAACTTTTCCCCGCCGGGGAAAGACCCGCAGCGGACAGGAATGGCCCACTTCGGCCCACGTGGCGGGCCCGTGCCCTGCGGCGAACTGCGCGACGTGAGGGGGCGCTGGTGTTCCAGGAGATCGACGGACAAGGCAACAACGCACCGCCGCGTTTGCCGGAACTGCTCCGGCGGGCGCAACGGGACCAGTCCGAGCGCATGGAGCAGACCGCCGCCAGAGCCGGGTTCGGGCGCCAGGCCTATCGGGACTGGCTGGCCCTGGAGGCCGATCTCGACAGCCTTTGCGCGGAAGCGATGGATGCGCTGGCCGGCTGGCACGCCAGCGAACCTGGCCTCCTCGCCACCGCGCAGGCATGGGCGGTCGAGTTGCGCGGGATGGCCTGGCTGGCTGCCGTGGACCTGCGCGCGATCGGTGAAGCGCCCTCGCCGCCGCCGCTGCTGCTGGATAAATGGCGCCGCTTCCTCGCCGTCGCCAGCGGATCGCAGCGCGCAGGAGAAGCCCTCGGCGCCATCGCCCTGCACTCGCGCGTGTTCCCGGGGGTGACGGACACGGCGCTGGCGGCCTGGCTCGCCCTGCCATTTGCACGACCCGCTTCGCACTACCTCACGCGTCGCCGGCAGCCCGAGGCCGCCGCCGTGCAAGCCGCCCGCGACCGCCTGCTCGACGCCTACGCCAGCGCCGCTCTGGCCGCCGGCGCGCAACGCGCGGCGGTCTGGGCGCTCGACGCATTCGCCGCCACCCGATCACAACCCCGCGGCTGAGCCGCCGCGGCGTTCTTCAAGCAATACCAACCACAGGGGAAGCACATGAAACACTCGAACCGAAACCGCGATCGCAACCGGATGCTGTCGCCGCTGGCGCTGGCCCTGCTCGCCGCGATATCGGCGCCCGCCTGGGCTGCCGATCCCTCCTGCGTGGACGCCAGCGGTAACGTGATCTCACCCGCGCCGTCCACCAACCAGGGCGTGGAGGAAAACGAAACCGCCTCCGGCGGCGTCCTGGGACAGAACGCGACCTGCAATCCGCAGGCTTCCGCCTACGGAATGTTCAACAACGCCAGCGCCGCCTACAGCAGCGCATTCGGTTACGGCAACGTGGCGAGGAACAGCTACGGCAGCGCGTTCGGCTACGGGAACACGTCCGCCGGCCAGTACAGCAGCGCGTTCGGGTTCAACAACAACGCTCTGGGCATGTTCAGCAGCGCGCACGGCAACAACAGCCTCGCCAGCGCCGACTACAGCAGTGCGTTCGGCTTCAACAATACCGCCGGCGGCCAGCACGCCAACGCGTTCGGGGAAAACAACAACGCCGCCGGCGGGAACAGCGTCGCCTTCGGCCGCAATAACACCGCGACCAACGGCAGCGACACGGCATTCGGCTTCAACAACACCGCCACCGGGTCGTCGAGCGGCGCGTTCGGCCTGGGCAACACCGCCAGCGGCCTGAACGGCACGGCTTTCGGCGGCGGCAACACGGCCAGCGGCGCGCAAGCCAGCGCGTTCGGTTACGCGAACACCGCCAGTGGCGCCAGCAGCGCCAGCGCGTTCGGTTATGCAAACACCGCCGGCGGCCTGCAAAGCAGCGCCTTCGGCTTCAACAACACGTCGAGCGCGGAGGGCGCCCAGACGTTCGGTTGGCGCAACACCGCCTCGGCGGTCGGCAGCGTCGCCGTCGGCGTGCGCGCGGTCGCTTCGGGCCAGAACAGCCAGGCGATCGGCAACTGGGTCGACGCGGACGGCAACGGCGGGGTCACCATCGATCTGGACCTCGATGGAGACGGCACGAACGAGAGCAGCTCCGAGGTCACGACCGCCTCCGCCAGCTTCGCCACTGCGCTCGGCGTCGCGTCGCGCGCCTCGGGCCTGGGGTCCCTCGCGGTGGGCTACGCGAATGTCGCAAGCGGAGGGCAGGCGACCGCAGTCGGCTTGCTCAACACCGCTTCTGGCGACTACAGCAGCGTCTTCGGCAACAGCAATACCGCGTCGACGACCAACTCCGCGGCGATGGGCACGGGCAACGTCGCCAGCGGCACCGAGTCGTTCGCGATCGGCGGCTTCAACGAGGCGTCCAATGCCGGCGCTACTGCCGTGGGCAGCATCAACGTCGCCAGCGGCAGCCGCAGCGTGTCGATCGGCCGCCTGAATATCGCCACCGGCGCGCGCAGCGTCGCACTGGGAGAACTGGGCCTGGCCGGCGGTGACGGCGCGGTGGTGGTCGGCAGCTGGTACGACCGCGACGGCGACGGCGCGGTGACACTGGACCTCGACCTGGACGGCGACGGCACGAACGAAGCCAGCAGCGAGGCCAGCGGCGCGACCGGCAAGTATTCGGTCGTCGTCGGCGGCGGCAACCTGGCCGCGGGCGAGAGCAGCACGGTGATCGGCGTCGACAGCCGTGCGTTCAACATCGGCAGCACCGCGATCGGGTTCGGTGCGGTGGCCGACCGCGACTATGCGGTCTCCGTTGGCCAGGCCGGCGCGGAGCACCAGATCATCCACCTTGCCGCGGGCACCGCGGATACCGATGCGGTGAACCTGTCGCAGTTGCTGCCGATGATGTCCGCACTGGGCGGCGGCGCCAGCTACGCGGGCGGGACATACACCCCGCCGGCATACGCCATCCAGGGGACGAACTACAACAGCGTCGGGGCGGCGTTCGCGGCGGTGGACTCATGGATGACCACGTCGGGCGTCGGCATCGCCGGCGACAGCGCCTACCAGGTCGCCGTCAACAATGGCTTCGTCGGTACCGAAACCGAATGGCTGGCCTCGCTGGTCGGGCCGCAGGGACCGGCGGGCCCGACGGGTGCCACCGGTGCCACGGGTGCCACCGGCGCCACGGGCCCACAAGGCTCCGCTGGCGATACAGGTGCTACGGGGGCGACCGGCGCGACTGGAACCGCGGGCCCGCAGGGGCCGGCCGGTGCCAGCGCCTACCAAGTGGCGGTGGCCGCGGGCTACACCGGTACCGAAGAGGAATGGCTGGCCAGCCTCGGTGGCAGCGGCGGATGCGGGACCCAGGCGATCGCCTGCGGCGACGGCGCGCAGGCATCGGCCGAGGGCGGCGTGGCGGTAGGCCGCAACGCACAGGCGCAGAGCGAAGGCAGCGTCGCGATCGGCGACGGCGCGATCGCGGCGTCCTCGGTGGCGGTCGGTGCAGGCGCGCAGGCGCTGGGCACCAACACCACGGCGGTGGGCGACGACGCACTGGCGTCCGGCGACTATTCGGCGGCCTACGGCAACAACGCGCAGGCCACCGCCGACAACAGCGTCGCGCTGGGCAATGGCTCGGTTGCGGACCAAGCGAACACGGTGTCCGTCGGCGCGTCCGGCAGCGAGCGTCGCGTCACCCACGTGGCTGCCGGTACCGCGACCACCGATGCGGCGAATGTGGGCCAGGTGCAGGCTGGCGACGCGGCCACGCTGAGCGCCTCCAAGGCCTATACCGACACCCGCTTCGCCGCGTGGACCGATGGCCTCGCGCAATTCGAGCAGCAGATCCAGCGGCGCTTCGCGCAGACCGATGCGCGCATCGACCGCGTGGGTGCGATGAACGGCGCCATGGCCGCCGCGGCGATGAACACCGCCGGCCTGCCCGGGCGCAACCGCGTTGGCGTCGGCATCGGCTCCCAGGGCGGCAGGCCCGCACTCGCAGTGGGCTACCAGCATCTGGTTGCGCCGAATGCCAGCGTGTCCCTTGGCGGCGCTTTCTCCGGCAGCGAGCGCAGCGTCTCCGCGGGCGCGGGCTTCAGCTGGTAGCCCGGCATGGTCGCCCGCCTTCGGGCGGGCGGCCACACCGCCGCGGCGGTCTTCACTCATCGGCGGTTCTGCCTATCCGGCAACTGGCGCGCGGCGCGCGCCATGGCCAAATGGCGAAAAGGCTCAGCCGCCGAACTGCTTCGGGATCGGCAAATCCGGGCGCTCGCCCTGCCAGTAGATGGTCACGATCCACCAGCGATGGCCATCGAACAGGAGCTGGATGCTGTTGATGCCGCGCTGGAAAGGCTTGTCGGCCGCCGCATGGCGCGTTTCGTAGGTGCTGAACACCTGGGCGATGTTGCCGAATCGCTGCACCGTGCGGTGTACCTCGTCTTCGAAGAAGCCGATCTCCTTGAGCTTCGGGTCGCCCAGGCGGATGTACTCATCGACGCTCAGCACCCGCGTCGTGGTGACGCCGTCCTCGCCGGTGCGCGTGGGAATCATCCGCGCCCCTGGCGCGAACAACGAACGCAGGCGATCCCAGTCGCGCTGGTGGCCCTTGGGCCCCGAAATCGTGTCGTAGGCCGCTTTCAGTATCGCGTCGATGGATGCCACGTCCGCCGGTCGCGCGATCGGCGTGGGCTGTGTTCCTGCAGTGGCGGTGCCGGATACCGGGACGCTCGACGCGGCGGAGCTCTGCGCGGCGGCCCCCAGGGGAAACGACGCTGCGAGCGTCAGTGCGCACGTCAGAAGCAGCTTGCGGGACGGGATCAGGTTCATGCGCGTACTCCGTTGGGTGTCGGGGTGGGTGGATTTCAAGGTTCCGGCAGTGCGCGACGTCTTCGCGGGCAGCAGAAAACGAACGTCGCCGTCGGCTTCCCATGCCGGCTACGACTTCGATTACCCGCCTCCCTGAAACAGCCGGCAGCGTGGTTTCCGCCTCGGAACGGGCTCTACGGTAAATGGCGCGGCGCTGGCTGACACGCCCTGCCTGGGTGCTCTCCGGCCCGTGTGTGATGTGGTTCCCAACCGCTAGGGGGCGCCTGCAGGGCCATTCGGCACTTTCTGCCAACGGCGTCAAGGATTCGTCACAGCGGCCTTCTGTCGAGCTTGCTCAGGCATGTGACGATCGCGCATTTTTGCCGTGAGCTTCGCGTGACGAAGTCTTTTCCCGACAAAGACCCGAGACCTGCCAAAAAAATGAACGTTTCCCTTAAGAACCAAACGCTTGCGGCGGCCGCTCGCACCTCCGTCACCACGAAGCGCCTCGTGAAGAAGCCGTTGATGCTGGCGTTCGCCGCGCTGGCCCTTTCCGCCGTCGCCGCGCCCTCGTTCGCCGCCGACTGGTGGACTGCCATGCCCAAGCCGGTCATCGGCCAGACCGCGACCATCGACGTGCGTACCACCGGCGCCCTGGGCAACGGCGTGCATGACGACACCGCCGCCATTCAGGCCGCGATCAACGCGCTGCCGACCACCGGCGGCACGGTCACCATCCCGGCCGGCCATTACATGGTCAACGCCACCAAGCCCATCAAGCTGCGCTCGCACACCAGCGTCGTGATGGATCCGCTGGCCACCGTGGAAGTGATCCCGACCAGCGCCAGCCGCTACATGGTGTTCCAGATCTACAACGTAACCGACGTGAGCATCTCGGGCGGCAACCTGATCGGTGACCGCGCCAAGCACATCGGCGACACCGGCGAGTGGGGCTACGGCATCAACATCACGGCCGCGACCAACGTGCTCGTGCAGAAGGTCAACCTCTCCAACTTCTGGGGCGACGGCGTCTGGATCGGCGCCAAGGACGTCAACAAGGTCCACATGCGCTCCAATTACGTGACCGTCGACGGTGTCGTGTCGAGCAACAACCGCCGCCAGGGCCTGTCGATCGGTCCGTCGCAGCACGTCTACATCGTCAACAGCACCTTCCAGGGCACCAACGGCACGCTGCCGGAAGCCGGCATCGACATCGAGCCGATGACCGAAGGCCAGACCAACGCCGTCCGCCTCGAGAACAACACCTTTGCCGACAACCACGGCAACGGCATCGAGCTGCACACCAACATTTCCGACATCGCGATCGTCGGCAACACGCTGAAGGGCAACTACGGTTTCGGCGCGATGGGCATCGGCGCCGGCTACGTGACGTTCACCGGCAACTTCGCGACCCAGAACGGCCTGGCGGGCGTGCGCCCGAGTGGCAAGTCGCACGACTGGCTGATCACCGGCAACACGCTCAAGTACAACAGCACCCGCTACATGTCCGCCACCAAGGAAGGCGGTTCGCTGAGCCGCGACATCCAGTTCAGCAAGGGCTGCTACAACATTTCCGTGTACAGCAACCTCTACTCGAACACGAAGTACGACACCTACACCCGTTAAGCATCACCCGCTGTGTACTCCCCGGGGCAGCCTCATGGCTGCCCCTTTTTTTGTCTCTCGCTTATCGATCCGGCCTGCGGGGGTGGTCTTGCCGCCCGCTTCGGCGCTCGCGCACTACCGATCCCTGCAGGGCGTGCCATTACGGTCGCCATCCCTTGACGTGGATGGGGCATTACCGGGGAATGCGCCTCGGCGCACGGCTTCTATTGCAGGCAACGATGCGGCTATCGCAACGAAAAGCTGGCGCTGGCGGGCCAGTACTGCCTATCCCTGCGTAACCGAAGCCGCGGCCTTGCGAATCACGTCGATCACGACATCGGGTTGCGAAAGCATCGGTACATGGCTGCTTGCGACCTCGGTGACGGTCGCTCCCATGCGGCTGGAGACCCAGCGCTGGAGATCCGGATGTACGGTGTGGTCCTCGGTCGCCAGCACGAACCAGCTCGGCTTGGTTTTCCAAGCGACGTCGTTCTTGCCGAGCTTCTGCTGCTGGAACAGGTCCGCGACCGGCGCATAGTGCGTGGCCCAGACAAGCTTCTGGTCTTCCTCGGACAAATCACCGGCAAAGAATTCCGTGCCGTTCGGAAGCATCCAAGCGCGCCCGTCCGCGACTTCGACACGGCTGAAGATGTCCGAAGGATATTTGTCGAGCTGGTCTTGCACGGTCTCGCCGGCATCAGGCGCGACGGCTGCAATGTAGACAAGGCCGACGACGCGCTCGTCGACGCCAGCGCCCGTGATGGTGGCACCGCCATAGGAATGGCCGACCAGAATGACGGGACTGCCAACGCGGTTGAGGGTGCGCTTGACCGTCGCGAGGTCTTCCTCGTAGCTGTCCAGTCCGTACTGGACCGCGATCACCTCATGACCGTCGGCCTGCAGCGGCGGGATCACCTTGCTGAAACACGAGCCGTCCGCCCAGATGCCATGGCAGAACACGATCGTCGGCTTGGACGCGGGAGACATTGCCTTCTCCTTGATCGATTCGATGGCGGGGGCTTCAGCGGGGCCTTTCAGCCCGAGCACGGGGGCAGTCCGCATTACGCCCCGCCTCGTGCAGCCGGCGTGTAGACCGCCAGGGAGTGGCGGGAACGAAAGCGTCAGGTTCCCTTGGCCCGGGAAGCGGCACGTCAAGGCATGCACGCATGCGTGCTGCAGCCCTTCTCCGACGGCGTATAGCGGGCCAGGGAAGGAGGGGCGGTTCAAACGAACCTGCCCCATTTCGATCAAGTCGGAGCGATGTTCGACTCCGCTCCGACTACACCTTCGTCCCGTTGTCCGCGGCCGGACTTTTTTTGATCAAGCCGAAGGGGCGATGTAGAGCCCCAGAAAGCACAAAAAGAGACCGCCCAGCACTACAGCCAGGGTGCGCTTGGCGACGGACCAATGCACGGCAACGAAAATCGGGTAGGTCACGATCCAGACCGCAACCATGCCGGAAAGCCAGAGGATCGAACGGCGCTTGGCCAGAACCACCGACCAAACGAACCCGATCAGCCAGACCGCAGTTCCGAGCAGACACAGGAGTGCGCCGCCCAGGCTGGCGACCGACGGTGCCGTCATGGCGCCCTCCTGCCTATCAAGCCGAAAGGCGACAGGCACCCGGATCGGCTGCGCCACCGGCTCGCCCTTCCTTGTGGCAGGCCGGAACGACCAGTGGGCAACGCTTCGGAGCGCCGCCTCGTCCAGCAGCGGATGGCCACTGGATGCGTGCACTCGCACATCGCGCGCCCGCCCGCTCGCGTCCACCTCCAGGGCAACCATGACGGTGCCTTCCTCGCCGGCCGAAACCGCAGCGGGAGGGTATTCGACGGGCGATTGAACCACCGAAGGCAAGGTGGCGTCGGTGGCCGTCTGCGCCCAAAGAGGCAGGCACGCCACCAGCAACAAAGCGACGAGCGCCCATGCGCGGACCATCATCGATAGGCTCCAAGCCGGAACGAGAACGTACGGTAGTGAAGCAGAGCGAGGGACGAACACGAAAGGGGCGCGGGGCCGTTTTTCTTCCGGTCGGGCCCGTCACACCACCGCGGCAGCCTGACACTAAGATGTTTCAGGTCGTTCAAAGAAGGAAGCGTGCAGATGATGAAGCTGGCAACCGGGGGCATTCTTGCGGCCCTGCTGACGTGCGCCGTCCATGCGCAGACCAACGCGGGGGAACAGGAAACCGATCCCGGCCTGCCCTTTACCATGACGAAGGTGGCGAGCTTCGATCTACCCTGGCGCATCGCGTTCCTGCCCGATGGCCGCATGCTGGTGACCGAGAAGGTCGGCCGCGTCGCCCTGGTTACCCCGCAAGGCGCCAAGACCGAGATCGCAGGCGTCCCGCCCTCCTATGTGGAAGGCCAGAACGGCATGCTGGGCGTCTTCCTCTCGCCCCATTACGCCACCGACCACAATGTCTACCTCACCTATGTCGCCCCGGGCGAGTATGGCGGCGGCCTGACGCTGGGCCGCGGGCAGCTCGTGCTCGATGGCAAGCAGCCTCGCCTCGACGGCTTCAAGGTGCTGTGGCGACAGATGCCGACCGGCAAGGGCGGCCAGGCCGGCGCCCAGATCGCCTTCTCGCCGGATGGCAAATATCTCTTCCTCACGGTGGGCGACCGCCAGCGCTTCACGCCCGCGCAGGATCCCGACCAGCCGGCAGGCAAGATCCTGCGTCTGACGCTGGACGGCAAGCCCGCGCCCGGCAACCCGTGGGCAGGCAAGGTCGGTGCGCGCACCATTCCGTTGATTGACCCTGCCGAGGACACGGAGAAAGCCAAGACCGCGCCGGTGGTCAGCACCTATACCTTCCCCGGGCCCAACCTGACGCCGGCCGAAACCTGGGCCACCGGTGTCCGCACACCGTATGGCCTCGCCTTCGCACCCGACGGCCGGTTGTGGGAAGTCGAGCATGGCCCGCGCGGCGGGGACGAACTCAACCTGATCCAGCGTGGCAAGAACTACGGCTGGCCGCTGGTCTCCTATGGCGTGAACTACAACGGCGTGCCCATCCCCAATCCTGACACGCGCCCCGACCTCGCCAAGCCGGTGATCTACTGGGTGCCGGTGATCGCACCGGGCAACCTGATGTTCTACAAGGGCAACGTTTTCCCGCACTGGAAAGGCAGCGCCTTGATCAGCGGACTTGCCGCCGAGACCATCGTTCGCGTCACGTTCGACGGCAAGGGCGGAGCCACCGCCGTCCAGCGCTGGAACATCGGCAAACGCGTCCGCGATATCGAAGAAGCGCCGGACGGCTCGCTCTGGATGCTGGAAGATGCCGCACCGGGCGGCTTGTACCACCTCATGCCGAAATAATCGGCAATCGAGATAGCCTCTCGAACTTGCTCCTTTGTAGAGCTGAACCACCACCTTGGCCGAGGGTCAGGTTCATTTATCAACTCGGGAAAACGACCTGATCCCTTTTCTTCTGCAGCAACTTCTACTCGAACACCAAGCACGACACTCACACCCGTTAAGCGTCACCGACTAGGCGCTCCCAGGGGCCGCCTGAGGGCTGCCCCTTTTTTATTTCCGCTCGCCTATCGATCCGCTGCTCTTGCAACAGTGGACTGACGTGCCTGCTCGCCTCGCAGATGCTTCGGACGGACCTGTCCGCGCCGTTGCATTCGCTGGTCGCGTGAGAAAGGCATGGTCTTTTGAAGCCGGGCGGAGCGCGAACCGGGCCACGCGTCTGTCGGGCGCGAACCGCTCAGCGTGCTGATCCTGAACAAATGCAGAGCGCTCACGAAGGCTGAAGCAGTATTCCGCGCCGCAAAAAACTACGTGGCGATCGAGCCCAGCAGAAGAGCCCGCATGCGCGGGGCCGGACCAGACCGCTCGAACCGAATCAGGGGGATTACCGCTGGGAGGTTCAGCCATGAAAACCCACAAGCGTGTCGGCTCGATCTGTGCCCTCCTGCTCACTGCCTTGGGCGCGCCACCCGCCGACGCCCAGAGCTCGACTGCCGCTGTCCTTTTTTCCCGCACGCAGTACACCCAGGACAACCGGATCGACAGCATCAGCATCTTTCGCACCGATCCCCAGGGTCTGCGTACGATTCGGCTCACGCCCCGCATATCGGGCTACCAGTTCAAGCTCGGCGGCTGGTCGCCGCAAGGCACCGGCATCGTGTACGAGCTCGTGCGCAACGACCGTCCCGCAGGCCAGTCGCAGCTCTACGTGATGGACCGCCAGGGTGGCGGCGTCCGGCAGGTTACCCATGGCCAGGGCAGCCACAGCATGCCGGTGTGGGGCCCCGGCGGCATTGCCTATGCCGAAGGGCGGTGCCTGGCGTTGGTGCGTGGCGATGGTGAGAACCAGCATGTCCTCTTCTGTCCGCCCGACGACCACCTGTTGCGCCGGCCGCAATGGACGACCGACGGCACGAGCCTGCTCATCCAGGCCGGCCATCGGGGCGGGCCCCAGGGTCCCATCTACCAGACGCTGTGGCGCGTAAACGCGAGTACGGGTCAGGCGACGCGTCTGTTCCGTCTCGAGGACGAGCAGCACACACAACAACCCAAGTTCAGTTTCTCTCCGACGCGTGAGGAGGGGATGCTCTGGGGTGGTGGGTGGCCGGCCCTCCGCGTCACGTTCAGCAATGGCTACTTCTGGTCGTACAACTCCGAGGGTTACGGGTTCAAGTACGCGCCGGGCGGCAATCGCGTCGCCTTCGGCGGGTATCTGGTCCTGCCCGATGGAACGGGCTTCTCCAACCTGTACGTATCCGACCGGCGCGAAGGTTCCGACACGCATCAGCTCAGCAGGAACTACAGCAATCCGGACATCCACTGGGTCCCCGTGCAGTGGTCCAGGGATGCCCAATACGTGCTGGCGATCCGGCGCACGCTCAACGCGCAACGCTCGCTCCCTCCGGTGAAGCAGGAGTTGCGAATCGTTGAGGTTGCCACGGGCAGACAGACCCGCCTCCCGGACGGAGAGGCCATCGAGGGAGCCTGGTTTCAGCCCTGAGCCGGCCGCGCCCGCGGTGCCGACGTGCACTGCCACGGCATCGCGGAAACAGATCGCCATGAGCAGATCGCTTCAGGAGAAACACATGAACAGACATCACCATCCGAGCCTCTGGGGGCTTCTCGGCCTCGCGCTGCTGAGCACTCCGCTTCTGGGGCAGAGCCCCCTGCCACAGGCTTCTTCGCCCTCCACCGCCGCCATCGCTTTTTCCCGCACGCAATGGCGCACGTACAACCAGATCGACAGCATCGGCATCTACCGCACCGATCCGCAGGGTCTGCGCACGGTGCGACTGACGCCGCAAACATCCGGCGTCCAGTACAGGCTCGGCGGCTGGTCGCCCAGCGGCAACAGCATCGTCTACGAACTCTTCCGTGAGGACCGGCCGGGCCGCTCGCAGCTCTATGCGATGGACCGCGAGGGCGGCAGCGTGCGTCAGATCACCCAAGGCACGGGCACCCACAGCATGCCGGCATGGGGCCCGGGCGGCATCGCCTATGCGGAGGGCCCCTGCCTGGCCCTGGTGCGCGGCGATGGCGAAGGCCAGCACGAGTTGTTCTGTCCGCCGGAAGACAGCCTGCTCCAGCCTCCGCAATGGATGGTCGACGGCACGAACATCCTCATCCGGACTGGCCACTACGAGGGCAGCCTGGAGCCGGTGCTCCTCAGTTCCGCCTGGCGCGTGGATTCGCGCACGGGCCAGGCTTCACTGCTTGCCCACTGGCCGCCCATTCGCATCAGCACCAGCGCCTCGCGTGTCCAGCCCCAGGCAGCCGAACCCCAGCCCGACGAGCTGTACTTTTCCCCGACCGGGCGCGAGGCGCTGCTGTTCCGTGACCCCGAGATCCAACCCAGCGTCTACAGAGTCGACCTCGCCACCGGGGCCTTCAGCGCGTATCCCATCGACGGCTACTCGTTCGTGTATTCGCCGGACGGCGCGCGCGTCGCGTTGGGCGGGCATACCACCATTCCCGGATACATCGATTTCGCCAACGTATACGTGGCAGGTCGCCTCGGCGACAACCTTCGCCAGATCACGAGGAACTACAACAACACGACGATAAGCTGGCTGCCCGTGCAGTGGTCCAGGAACGGTAGGCGACTACTGGCCGAGAAGCTCGTCTACACCGGGGATCCGATCGTCCACCCGCGGCACGAGCTCCACATCCTCGACCTCGACACCGGCGCCCAGGTACGCCTGCCGGATGGCGAGGGTGGACCGGGATCCTGGTTCCAGCCCTGAGCGCCACGGGGCTACTCGGAGGAGCGGAACGGGGGCAAGTTCACTTCCATGCGCCATGTAAGTGCATTCGGAAAAAAGAACCTGCCCCCTCTCTTACAGATTCGGAAATAGGACGCTCACTGGGCGAGCGCTGCGATCGGCAGTTCCATTTGAAGGACCAAACCCGACGGTCGCCAGTCGTGCCGAAGCGAGCCGCCCAGTTGCCGGGTCACCGAGTTCAACACCAGAGTTGCGCCGAATCCCGACCGCTCAGGGTTGCCCTCGATCCGCGGTCCTCCGTTCTCGGTCCAACGCAGGAACAGGCGTTCGCCCTCTTCGCGCCAGTCGATGGCGACACGGCCGACCTCGGTGGAGAGCGCGCCGTACTTGGCGGCGTTGGTCGCCAACTCGTGGAAGATGAGCGCGAGAGCCGTCGCGCTGCGCGGGCCGCAAACGAGCGGCGTGCCGGAGAGGGCGCAACGCGCGGGTCCAGACTTTGCTTCGTGCGGCTCCATGATGTCGCGGATCAGGTCCTCCAGATCCGATCCGCTCGGGGCCGCCTGCGACGAGGCAAAGCCGCTGCGCACCCGCCCGTGGGCGCGCTGCAGCGCCCCCAGCCGCCCGAGCAGCGTGTCGGCCAGTTCGCTTGCGCTGCCTGCATGGCGCGCACTCATGCGGACCAGGCTGTGGGTCATCGCGAAGAGGTTCTGGATCCGGTGGTTCATCTCCCGGGTGAGCATTTCCTGCTCGTCGAGGGTCTGGCGCAGGTGTTGTTCGCTGCGCACCATGCGCAACGCGATGTCCACGAACGAGGCGAACTCGGTCAGGACGCGGGCATGCTCCCCATCGAAGTACCCGTTGCTATCGGCGACCACCCACAGCGTGCCCAGCGGCGACTCGTTTCCGACGTAGAGCGGCACGAGCAGCACCTCCGGCAGCGACAGCCCCGCTTCAACCAGCCAGTCGTAGACCTTTTCCGGGTTCTGCGCGAGCACCGGGGCGCGCTGGTCGAGCGTGATGCCGCAAGGGCTGTAGTCGCGGGGCGCAAGTCCGCCGTCAAACGGCTCCAGCAAGCCGCGGAGAAAACGCCAGCGGAATGCGCCGGGCGTCGATGCCTCGTCGTAGAGGCTCAATCCACCGGTGACCGCTCCCGTCGCTTCCAGCGCGAGATCGACCAGCCGGGGAAGCAGCTCGTCGGGACAACCGGCCATGCGCGCCGCCAGGTCCTGGAGCGCGGCCTTCTCGCGCCGGTAGTCGACCTTGCGGGGAACCCGGGCATACAACTCGGAGGTAATGAAGACCTCCGTGTTGGCAGCTTGCTCGGCAGGCGACGGGTACATGCCTTCTCCCTTGTCGGTCGTGGCGGAACGATGAGTGACAGGCGACCCATGGACGACCCGGGATTCTCCACCGATGCGCGCGTCGCCACGGGAGCGGCGCACGCATGACGGTGTGGCCGATGGAACCATGCAAGGGGAACATCATCGGCACTTAGGGCGCAGACCACAAGGAAATCCGCGTGTCACTTCGCCAGCGAGAGGACGCTTACCGCGCGTGGTAAGTGGACCCGACCCCGTTTCTGCTTGCCCCCCAGAGAAAAGTGCACGATCTCTGTTCTCCGGCGCTAGTCCACCCCGGTCCGGACACCTTCGTCTGCATCCACGGAAGCCGGGGCTGCGACGACCCGCACGTGACCCTTTCGTCTGAGGAGGAACCATGCGGCTCCCAGCGGGAAGGCGGCGGACAGTACCCAGGGGCCGTAAGGGGAACGGACAGCGCTTGCCCCGAGAAGCAGGAAGGACAGGGGGCGGAATTCCCATGCACCGGACGTCCAGTTGATGGACAGCGAACACACGCCGAAGAGGATGAAAAGAATCCAGGGCCACTTGCGTCCCCGCATGGGCGTGCGGATACAGATCACAAGGGCATACAGACAGAA
This sequence comes from Frateuria sp. GZRe14, assembly GCF_051900395.1. NCBI lineage: Bacteria > Pseudomonadati > Pseudomonadota > Gammaproteobacteria > Lysobacterales > Rhodanobacteraceae > Frateuria > Frateuria sp. GZRe14. The sequence goes on from NZ_JBHZGJ010000001.1 coordinate 2,275,811, forward strand.
GAGCGGGACCAGCACCGCAGCCACGAATACGACGTACTGCAAGGCGCTCCTGCCCGCGAGCGAGAAGCGGTTGATGGCCTCCAGCGAGCTGTCGATCGGCTTTACGTTCAAGCCGATGATCGTCTGCGCAGCACCTTCCCTCTTCACCGCGGCGTTGATCAACAACCACTTGTCCGGGTATTCGTATTCGTAGGTGTAGTTGCTGCTGTGCACACCGGCGCCATCGGACGTCCTTACGCCGACGACCTTCACCGACAAGGGCGGCTTGGCGGGCACCAGAGACGCCATCGCCACCAGCGCATCATGAACCCCCGGCGCCTTTATGGAGGGGTCGAGGTCCCTCTCGATGGCGCCGTAGTCATGATTACGGAGCAGTTCGATGTAGTGCGCCGCAACCTTCTCGTCAGCCGGCGAACTGAACGCGGCGATCATGCGCGACCCGTCACAGCTCGCGACGAGAAGCAAGCAAAGCAGCCCCAACACGGCCTTCGAAAGACGCATACGTTCCCCCTGTCCGTAGACAACAACTAACTCCCTCGCCAACGGGGTCAGAGTCGACTTCCACGAACCAGCTAGAGAAAGTGCACTCCGACCCCGTTTCTTGCTTAACCGGCTCCCTATCGCTTCTCGGCCTTTTTTGCAGCCTTCTCAGCCTTCTTCTCCTTCGGTGTCTTCAGCGGTTTCTTCTTGTCGCTCTTCTTCTGATCCATGCCTTTCATAAGTGCGCTCTCGCTCGGTTTGTTGAGTGGGTTGAATGTTTACGAAGCAGCCGACAACGGGAACCCGACCACTTCCTCGGGGCTGTGATCTGAAGCTGATCAAAGATCTGGTCAGAATCAACTTTAAAAGTGCACTCTGACCCCAGCCTCAGTCATGCCCGCTCTTAATAAAAAGGGATCTGACCCCATTAGTTCCTGTTGATCTCACCAGCGCAGGGCCACCCCCTCTGACGCCCCATGCCTGGTCTGCGCATCGAGCCGAATACCAGCAGCGTCCGCACGCTGCATGATCCCCCTCCCCTTCGCCTGCAAGAAGGCGTTGAGGTGGTCGCAGGAGACGTCGGTAGGGTGTTCACGCATCAACGCCACCAACGCCTCGGCCGCGGTGCGGGCTATCTCTGCGTGCTCACCCTCGTGATGGCGCATCGCTCGCTCGAGGTCATGCCACTTGGCCACCACGGTGTCGGACGTGCCAGGTGGCGGCGTCCACGACGGCAGGGTCGTGGTGATGATCAGCGACACCTTGGGGTGGACAAGCATGCAGCGACCGCCCACGTCTTTCACATCGAAATTCCAGGTCAGCTGCGGCGCGGTGTATGCCCAATAGCGGTTACCCCCGCTTGCGTAGCCTTTCGTATTCATCTGTGCGACCAGCGCCGGCTCGTTCCGACCTTCGATGGCGTAGTAGCGGACCTCCTCCCGAATGACCGGGGCCGGAATGGCTGGTGGCGGTAGCGGCGGCGCGGCGAACATGCAGTGTGCGTCCGGTTATCGCTGCAAGGTCAGACGCTGTTTATGTGAAGCACGTTGCCATCCGGATCCTTGAACCAGATGGCAGCGAAGCCGTCGGATATGTGGACGCCGCGGTCGATTCGCATCCCCAACGCAGGATATTCCTCGAGCGTCACGCCCTTCGCGCGCAACGCCTCGGCGATGGTCTCCACATCTTCGCCGCCATTCCAGGCAACGGCATTGCCCGAGCCTGGCCGCACGTTTTCGGATCGGTAGACCACGAGGTAGCTGTCGCCCGTGCGGTACCTCAGCACGTCCTCCATGGCCTCCTCGGCCAGTTCCAGGCCGAGGATGTCGGTGTAGAACGCGCGAGCGCGTTCGAGGTCGCTGACCGCGACGATGGCGTTCGACGTCTTACCCTGGAGCATGGTGCTCTCCTCCCCACGGCGGGAACACCGCGGCGCTCCATAAGGTTGCGCGCGTGCCGTTACAGGGGCGTCACAGCCGGACGGCGCAGGCTCGAAACAGGGTCGGAGTCGACTTTGCACAAAGCGCCTGTCACGAACGTGCACTCTGATCTCGACTCGCGATTGAAAGACCCAAGGCGCTGAGCGTGCGGGGCCATAATTGCCTCCGTCCCCATAAGTGCTACTTCAGTTCTGCAGCTGCGGGCACGGAGGCTGGCTTCGCGGGTTGCGTGTCCCCCGAAGCATACTGCCCGACCTGCAGGGTAAACCGTGCTTTTTGTCCGGACGGCATCGCCGCTGGATCGACGTACACCTGAATCGCGTAATTCGTCGCCGCCGCAACCGATTCGGACCAGGTGTTCACCCCGGTCACGCTCGTGTCGACCAGCTTTTTGTCATGGGTCTGGTCGGTCACTCTGAAGTGCAATTCGGGATTGCCCGAGACGAGATTGACCTTGACTGTCATGCCGGCCGCGATGGCAACGGTGAAGTTGTAGACAGGAGCCCCGGAATCCAGCACCCCATCCCGCTGCGCCCATGGCTTGCCAGCTTCGAACGTCACGGCGGTCGCCGGCGATTGCATGTCTTCGGCTCCGTATTGCCCGATCTGCAGCGCGAATTTCGCGCTTTCGCCGGATTTGATCGCGGCAGAATCGATATAGACCCGGATCGCATACGTGGTGGCCGTCGGGTTCGGTGTTGACCAGGTGGACTCACCTGTCTTGCCGGTATCCAGCACCACCTTGTCCTGGCTCTGATCTTTCACTTTGAAAAACACGTTGGGATTACGGCTCAGGAGGTTGAGCTGCAACGTCTTGCCCGCCGCGACCGCAACCGTGTAATCAAGCGAGTCGTCGGAATGGGTGAGGTTGCCGACTTCCTGTGCCCAGACACTGTTTGCCGCGAAGGTGACTGCGGTGGGCGTATCGGCGAGTGTGGGCTGCGACATGCAGGCAGCGGCCAGGCCGACACTCACGACTAGGGCGCGGCGGAGAAAGTAGAAACGCGGCATGTGGAATTTCCCGTGGTTTGGATTTCGCTTTTGAACGCTTCGACGATCCCCGCCCTGCGTCGGCGCAGCCGCGCCGACGCTCCTTCCTTGTGCATGACCATCCTCATCCCTGATCAGCGCCATGTGCGGCACCATACGCCTACTTCGTGCGACTCGCCATATCCATCAAAAACAAAATAAGGGGTTCTGACCCCGTTATTTTTCAAAACTGTCTCCGGCAAACAGAGAAAGGAGTCAGGTTCATTTACCAACTCAGAAAATGAACCTGACCCCTTTTCTGCTTAATGGGCTTTTTGTCGGCCCTTGGTGTCGAAGAGGTCGAGCGCAGCACGGTCGCCCTGGGTCCCCAACTGCACCGCGAAGCTTCCCGAGTCGTGTTCGTAATTGGCGACAAAACCGGCAAATCCGCTTGAGTCGTCGACGAGCAAGCCGACGGCGTCCGCAGCGGGTGGAGCGCGATCCAGCGCAATCACCGCTCGTCGCGCGCCTGCAACGTAGCCTGCCCCACCGCGCTCGTTGCCGACGGCATCGTAGATCGTCAGGGAGTAGCTGGCCTCGCTGCTGATGCGGGGGACTACCTTTCCGTTCTTCACGAGCGCGGGTGTCTGGCCGATCGCGAGGCGCCGGTGGCCCTGTGGGTCGAAATAGGTGATGGCGCCGGCCGCATTCGGTACATCTGCAGGTGACGTGGCGGACGCGCCCATGAGGATCCGTGTTCGCCCGTCATCATCGACGATGACAAGTCCGCGGGTGCGGAGGGGATCTGTCCGGGGAAGCGCAAGCCACACTGCCCCGATGGCTACCGCCATCGCGAGCAAGAATCCAATGCCAAGCCATCTCACTCTGCGCTGCAGTCGAAACCATTCCTCATGGGTGAACGGCGCACCTTCCATGTCGTATTCCTCCAGATTGTCCAGCAACGAGGCCGCCGCAAGGTAGATCCAGACCGAGCGTCGGAATCAACGTCCTATCGTACTTGGGGCACTTAGACCGATGGAGCTTAATTACCTCCGTCCCTTTTTGGCAAACAAAGGGGTCAGGCTCATTTAAATATGCGGGAAAATGAACCTGACCCCTTTTTTTGTTAGACCCGGTAACCCGCGAGCTGCGATCGGACCAGACGCTGCCGGCGCATAACTGAGAAAAGAAAAAACGGCTCCAACAATAGGTGTCAGGTTCATTTTCGAGGCTGGAAATTGAACCTGACCCCTTTTTTAGAATAGCTGACCGATCCTATTGAGAGCTACGGTGACGAGCTCTTCGATCTTCGGAATGGCTCGCCTAACCTTTTCAACATCAACTACGATGTCACGCGATTCTGGGTGAGTCCGCTGCATCGACTTCCAGTCAAGAAGCTCGCGCCGCGCCATTTGCATTTCCGCAACCAAGTCCGTCACCACGTCGGCAGCAGCTCCCAGCTCGTGAATGCGGCCGCGCATTTCCGCCAAAGAGCTCGGTATTTCGAGGAGTAGTTCCACGTTTTGATGAAACATGGCCTGATCGGAAATGTCGCCCTGCCCAATCAACCTGTCTATGTCTTGCTGGATGGCGTGAAGGTCGACCATCACCACCGTCGCTAATGCGCGAGCGATTCGTTTTTCGCGTATTTCAAGAAGCCGGCGGTCCTCCTCCCTCTCTTCACGGCGAAGACTCGCCTCGTGACGCCGATCGCGACTTGCAATCCATATCGCCACACATATTGCCAATATGCTACCGATCGCTTGAACCCAGCTCGACAGTCCAGGGTGAATCTCGAGCCAATCGAAAAAACCTTGAGGCAGCGCCAAATTCAAATTCCGCTCTGCGTTCCACATGCAGTCGCCCCTCTTTAACCTGCAGACCGCGGAACGTGGTAGCCAAGGAACGGGCTCTGGCTCCGCTACCGGTTGAACCCCTTTACCCGTTGCCCACGTTTCGCCTGAATTAGCCTCGTCCGCGAATCTTGTCAGCGGCCGCCTTCATCTTCTGGAAAAAGCTAGCCTCATAACGCTCAAGGGTATGATTGATCTCAATACGATCGCTTTCGTTCTCAGAGTCAAGTCTGAGTCTTTTCCTAGAAAGCTCCATCCCAGCGTCTTCAGAAACGTCAGAGACGATCTCGCTCATACCCATCGCCAACGCGGCATCGTGCTCCCTCAGGCCAAGATTTATCAAGTAATTTCGGATTCTATCGGTATCGTTTGAAACTGGCGACATCCACAACAATGACGCTAACCCGCGCGACGCCGGAAGGCGACCAATTAAGAGTTCCACTAGTTGAGTTAGACCCAAATGCGTCATCATGGAATTAGAGATATTGGAGTGCCCCTCATACTCCAACGCGAATCTAATTCCGCGATCCGCCGACACGAACATCGTCCTAATTCCCTCGCGTAGTTCCGCATAGATAATCGCCAACTGCGCCGCATCATGCCGCACTACCACTGGAGACTTACGACTCACTTCCAACTTGTTCGCATAGAACTTTTCCAGCGAGTGCAAGATTTCCGGCATGCCATATTTGTTCGCTTGGTTATCTCGAATCACCTGAAAACCGAGCTTCTCTATGTGTCTCCTAAGATCTGCCTCGTTATTGTAGGGTGCCGCCACATGCAAAAACTCTTCAAACGAAACGCCGGCATGGGCCTCAACATAATTGAAATAGGCCCCCACAAAAACGTTTACGTTTCCTGACCCATACAATCCGACCGCCCGAGCTTCCCACATCGCACCTTCGCCACCGTTCGCATCCATTGCTTCCCGGGCGAGGTTCCTATGGCTGACGATCTCGTTCAAAAACCCATCGTAAACTCGCAGTGAAACATCCAGGATGGCAGTACCAGCCGCCTTTCTTAACGAGCTGATCGTCTCGTTAAATAGCTGATAGTGAGGATGCCCCGGTGTAATCGCGGGCATAATCACGTTGGCATCAAAATAGATCCGCTCAGGAAGCGTTCGTTGTAAAAATACCGGATCATGGGGCGCTTCAAGCAAGAGCTCTAGGCCGAAGGCCGTTCGCCCCAGCTCAGCCAAAAGCTCAACCTCCTCGTCATCCGGGCGAGTTACTAAACTTTCTACCGAGCGAATCAACCCTCGGACCTCCGATGGCTTGAGCCCTACATCCTTGATCTCGTCTGCAACGTCCGAGACGCTGACGTTCTCGGGCATTTTACGAGCTGCAAACGCAGCACCAAGCTCCCACCCGCGCGTAAGCAGAAGCTGGGCGTAAAGTTCCTTGAGGAATAGACGTGCCGGAGCTGAATCCTTTCCTTTCTCTAATAAGATGTATCGGTTAATTGAGCCGTCCGATAACCTCGAAATTGCCGAATCATATGCACTAGCCTCGCTATTTGCTGGGAAGTAACGCGGAACTCCGGTGCCGAGCTCGATCTTGCAGACCCCCGCTCTCGCCAACGCGACCACAGATTGAGCGACAAGCGAAGTTGCGGCGTCCTCCTTAAGAGAGAGATCTTCCTGCAATTGCATTATTAGTTGTTGCTCGCTCACGCCCAACTCCCCCGACGCTTGAACCACGCCCGAAACTACGCCTTCAGCAATCGCCTGCGCAAGTGGTTCGCGTTGTTTACCGACTCGCGAACGTGCGAACGCTGTAGCCAGGTATTTTTTTGCAACCGAAAAAGGTTGCTCCCGAACATCGACCGCCTCTTTTTCGTTTCTTTTGTAAATCGCTGCGTACGTCTGAATGCCGTCCCATAGCGCACTGTGATGATCCCCATCGTCGTACTCCATGCGCCTAATTGAATGTAGCTCCAACTGCAATAGGAACTCTGCCGAGGCTCCTTTTGGAACCAAAGCGAGGTGCTCTTGCCTGTGCATACTCTTAGTGGCAGATCGCACGGCGCGAAGCACTGCTTGAATTGCCGGGTCAAGAAAGGAAAACCCTAAAAATAGCACCTGTCTGCGGCTGAAGATGTGCTCCAGATACCGTTGGTACGAGGCGTTTTTCTCGAGATCTGCTAGAGCCGCTGTAGCGAGGCGCATGGAGGCTGGAACCTCCACTCTTCCGTGGATGCGCGCGATATACAAGTCTTCGCAAAAAGCCGCCGCATCTAACGTGGGATCATCGATGTTGACTTCTTGGACCGCTTGCTTCGAGTACTTCGCATAAGCCGCAAACAACGCCCGATCGAAGTTCGTAGTCACAACAGATCGAAAGGGAAGTGCGACTAGATGACTGAGCGCTTGTGCGTCGAAGGTCTCCAACGGCCTCGCCAGCTCTCGTAGCTTCGTTGCCTCCGGCATTTGCCGGCACATCATGTAGTACGCAGCAGCGTCTCCGAGGGCGCCATCGCGGATCGCTCGATCTATGATGAATTTCGTGTATTCATCATACTCAAAAGCAGCCGCTCCTAGCTCAGCCAAATAGGCTCCCCAGGTTGGCAAGCCGGCTCTAGAAGAAACGCCCGCGCCAGCGAACAATACGGGCAATTTGGACTTAGAAAAGAAACCGCTAAGAGCCGCCACAACATCATTCATATTTGCCTCCTTTCGCTGTGCCCGTCGCGCGTCGAGACTCCCATGGCAACAACTGGGGCAGCCTCCCTGGCTCCTGCTCAGATCATCGGCAGCTTCAACCCCTGCTCCCGCGCGCAATCAACCGCGATGTCATACCCCGCATCCGCATGCCGCATCACTCCCGTCCCCGGGTCATTCCATAGCACTCGGGCAATCCGCTTGTCCGCCGCCTCGCTGCCATCACACACGATCACAACGCCCGAGTGCTGGCTGTAACCCATCCCCACACCCCCACCATGATGCAGCGACACCCAGGTCGCGCCACCCGCTGTATTGAGCATGGCATTGAGCAACGGCCAATCCGACACCGCATCGCTCCCATCCTTCATCGCCTCGGTCTCCCGATTCGGACTCGCCACCGACCCCGAATCCAGATGATCCCGCCCGATCACCACCGGCGCCTTCAACTCCCCCTTCCGCACCATCTCATTGAACGCCAGCCCCAGCTTGTGCCGCTGCCCCAGCCCCACCCAGCAAATTCGCGCCGGCAACCCCTGGAAGCTGATCCGCTCCTTCGCCATGTCCAGCCAGTTGTGCAGGTGCTTGTCGTCCGGGATCAGCTCCTTGACCTTCTGATCGGTCTTGTAGATGTCCTCCGGATCACCCGATAGCGCGACCCAGCGGAACGGTCCGATGCCGCGGCAGAACAACGGGCGCACGAAGGCGGGCACGAAGCCCGGAAAGGCGAAGGCGTTCTCGCAGCCTTCGTCCTTGGCCATCTGGCGGATGTTGTTGCCGTAGTCGAAGGTGGGAATGCCCTGGGCGTGAAAGGCGAGCATGGCGTCCACGTGCTGCTTCATCGAGCGCTTGGCGGCGTCGCGGGTGCCATTGGGGTCGCTCTTGCGGCGCTCGAACCACTCTTCCACGGTCCAGCCGAGCGGCAGGTAGCCGTTGACCGGGTCGTGCGCGCTGGTCTGGTCGGTGACAGCGTCCGGGCGCACACCACGGTGCACAAGCTCGGGCAGCACCTCGGCGGCGTTGCCCAGCAGCGCGATGGACTTGGCTTCGCCGGCCCTGGTGTACTTCTCGATGCGCGCCAGCGCGTCGTCCAGGTCGGTGGCCTGCTCGTCGACGTAGCGGGTCTTCAGGCGGAAGTCGATGCGGCTCTGCTGGCATTCGATGTTGAGGCTGCAGGCGCCGGCCAAGCTCGCGGCCAGCGGCTGCGCGCCGCCCATGCCGCCGAGGCCCGCGGTGAGGATCCACTTGCCCTTGAGGCTGCCGTTGTAGTGCTGGCGGCCCATCTCCACGAAGGTCTCGTAGGTGCCCTGCACGATGCCCTGCGAGCCGATGTAGATCCAGCTGCCGGCCGTCATCTGGCCGTACATCATCAGGCCCTTCTTATCGAGCTCGTTGAAGTGCTCCCAGTTGGCCCAGGCCGGCACCAGGTTGGAGTTGGCGATGAGCACGCGCGGGGCGTCCGGGTGGGTCGGGAACACGCCGACCGGCTTGCCGGACTGCACCAGCAGGGTTTCGTCGTCGTTGAGCTCGCGAAGGCTGCGCAGGATGGCGTCGAAGCATTCCCAGTTGCGCGCGGCGCGGCCGATGCCGCCGTAGACCACGAGCTCCGCCGGGTTCTCCGCCACCTCGGGGTCGAGGTTGTTCTGGATCATCCGGTACGGCGCCTCGGTGAGCCAGCTCTTGCAGGTGAGCGTGCTGCCGCGCGGGGCGCGGATGGTGCGGGTGGTGTCGATGCGGGTGGGGGCGTTCATGGCCGGTCTCCTTGAGGCAGATGGCCGAGTATAGCCAGCGGGCGCAGGGCGGCTTTCCCGGCCGCACGGGGTGACCGCCGGCACGTGTGCGAGGCGGGCGCGGCGATAGACTCGGCGGGCAAGCTGTCGATCGTTCCTGTCCGGGAGACGCGCATGTTGCTTCGGTCCGCTTTGCCCTGCTTCGTGCTGATGGCCCTGGCACCCGCCGCGATGGGTGCCGATGCGCGGGCCATCGATCCCGCCCTCGCCGGCCGCTATTTCAAGGAAGCTGCGCAGCTTTGCCACGCGGACGGTGGCCGCCTGTGGGGCAAGTCGCTGTGCGGCCCGACCCTGCTGGTGGACCCGGTCACGCGCCAGGTGGTGGCCAACCAGGCGGATGCCGAGGGTCGGCTGCGCGCCGAGGGCGGCGTGTACGTGGGTCAGTTGCCGCCGGACCAGGCCATCGCCAACACCGCGGTGGCGTGGGCCGGGGTGCGCTGGACGGAAATGCTTTGGCCGCTGAAGGAAGACGCCGCGCTACGGCACACGGTGATGGCGCACGAAGCCTTCCACCGTATCCAGGACAGCCTGGGCCTGCCCCTGGCCGGTCGCGACAGCCCGCACATGGACACGCTGGAAGGCCGCTACACGGTGCAACTGGAGTGGCGCGCGCTGGATGCCGCACTGGCGGCGAAGACCGATGCGGAACGCCGCGCGCGTGCCGCCGATGCGCTGGCGTTTCGCGCCGCGCGCTACCAGAAGTTTCCCGAGGCCGAGCAGGCCGAGACCGCGCTGGAGCGCAACGAAGGCCTGGCCGAATACACCGGCGTGATGGTCGGCAACCGCACGCCGGCCGAGCAGGTGGCGATGGCGCACTGGGACCTCACCTGGCATCCGAAGAACGATTCGACGTTCGCGCGATCGTTCGCCTACCCGAGCGGACCGGCGTACGGGATCCTGCTCGATCGCTACCGGCCGGGATGGCGCAAGGCGATCGTCCAGGGCGGCTCGCCCGCGCGAATGCTGGCCGAGGCGTTGCACGTCGACATGAGCGCCACGCCGGATGTCGGGAAGCTGGCCGCGCGCTATGGCGGCCCTGCCCTCCTCGCCAGCGAACACGCGCGTGCCGAGGCCCGAGCGCGGCAAGCGGCGAAGTACACCGCGCAACTGGTGACCGGGCCGGTGCTGAAGCTGCCGCTCAAGCACATGAAGGTGCAGTTCAACCCGAGCAACCTGGTACCGCTGGGTGACGCGGGGACGGTGTACCCGACCATGCAGGTGATCGACGACTGGGGGTCGATCACTGTCGATGGCGGCGCACTGATGGCGCCCGACTGGACGCTGTTGACCGTGGGCGCGCCCGCGGGCGATGCCACGAGCGACACGCTGCGAGGCCGAGGCTGGACGATGAAACCCGCACCGGGCTGGCACGTGGTGCCGGCCGGGCGCACGGGTGACCGTACGATCGCCAAGGGTGACGACCGCTAGGCCCGCGGCGGCCTGATCGCCGGTTCTGCCATGGCGATCGTTGTCATCGAACCCTTCCATTGAAGGTGGCCCTCGGCCACGCGTGATGTGCCGGCCGACCGGCGCGTATTCCTTGTGCACCAAGGCTTGCTCGCAGGGGCGCGGAACCACGCCTCCGCCCGCCAGGCAGCCGCTCGGCCGAAAACTGCCTAGACAGCGAGCTGAACATGAACGTACGCAAAACGCTCACGAAAACTGAAGCATTATTCCGCGCCGCCAGAACACCCGTGGCGATCGAGCCCGACAGGGAGCCCGCGTTTCCAGCGGGCGGGACCAGACCGCACCGAGCCGAACCAGGGGGACTTCCGTCAGGAGCATCACCCATGAAAAACCATAAGCTTGCCGGCTCCATCTGTGCCCTTCTGCTCACCGCCCTGGGCGTGTCGACCGCCGCCGCACAGACCGCCACCGCCTCGATCCTCGTCACCCGACCCATCTACCGTTTCGACGGCGCCCACGGCAGCCAGCTCTACCGGGTGGACCCGTCCGGCCAGAACCTCACGACGCTGGTGCCCGTCACCTACGGTGTCGACTTCGAAAACCCCTCCTGGTCACCGGGAGGCTCCTCCGTCGTGTTCGAGGCGGTCGCGCGTGAAACGAACGGCACCTACAGCGGCTCGCAACTGTATGTAGTCAATCGGCAAGGCGGCTCGCCGCGCCAGCTCACCACGGGGGACGGCCAGCACTCCCATCCTTTGTGGGGACCCAATGGCGTCATCGCCTTTGTCACCACCAAGGGCCACGGCCAGTGCCTCGCGACGGTCCGCGGCGATGGCACCGACCAGCACATCGTGTTCTGCCCGCCGGGCGAACAAGGCGAGTCCTGGAGCATCTGGGTCACGCTGTCGCGGTGGACGGCCAGCGGCAATGGGATCCTGCTGGTCGCCAGCGCCCCCGAAGGCGGACTCGAGCCGGAAAAGTCGTATTCGGACGCCTGGAGAGTCAACGTTTCCACCGGAGCGGCCGTCAAGCTCACCGCGCAGGTGTTCGACGACAACGAAGGTGACCTGGTCATTGCTCCCGATGGCAAACACGGCGTGTTCGGCGGGGGCCAGATGTATGCCATCGACTTCACCACCAACACGCTCACGCCGCTCTCGACGTATGGCACCTCGCTGGTTTACTCCCCGGATGGCTCGAAGATCGCCTTCCTCCATTACGAACCGAGTATCGAGACGTCGCGCATCTACATCATGCGTGCCGATGGCAGCAACATTCACCTCGCACCCGCGCAGACGACGAATCCCGACGTCTACAACCCGTCCATCTCCGACTGGTCGGCCGATGGCTCGCGCCTGCTGTTCAACCAGGTCGGGAACAACCAGTGGGTGCGAATGATCGACCTGCGCAACAAGACCGCCAGGAACGTCACCAACGGCGTCGCGGCCGAGCGCGCCTGGTTCCATCCGTAAGCCGCTTGCCGGGGGCGGCGGCCCAGTCGCCCCCACCGAGCTTTTGCCAGAACACCCGTGACGATCCCGCCCGACAGGGGAGCCCGCATTCGCGGGCCGGACCCGACCGCACGACCCGAATCAGGGGGACTACCGTCTGGGAGCACTACCCATGAAAACCAACAAGCTTGCAGGCTCCATCTGTGCCCTTCTGCTCACTGCCCTGGGCGCTTCTTCCGCGTTTGCGCAAAGCTCCAGCGCCTCGATCCTGTTCACCCGGACCCTCTACCGGGCAGTCGACGGCACGCATGGAAGCCAGCTCTACCGTGTCAGGCCTTCCGGGTCGGACCTGGCGCTCCTGATGCCGGTCACGTACGGAACGGACATCACCGCCAGCAGTTGGTCGCCCACGGGTGCCTCCGCCGTCTTCGAAGTCAGGAACAGTGACGGCACACAGCTCTACGTGGTCGACCGCCAGGGCAGCTCTCCGCGCCAGATCACCAGCGGCGCGAGCAGGCCCGAACAGCCCTTGTGGGCGCCCAACAGCGGGACCATCGCGTACGTCGCCACCAACCGGTTGATCCAGTGCCTTGGCACCGTTCGCGCCGACGGCACGAACCAGCACATCGTCTTTTGCCCACCGACCCAGCCGGGGACGGCGCTGAACATCTCGCTCTCGATCGCCAGATGGACAGCTGACGGCAAGAGCGTCCTGGTCGCGTCCGGCGCCGAGCAGGGTGGTCTGGAACCGGAGAAATGGTATTCGAATGTCTATAGGGTCAACGTGTCCACGGGCGCAGCCGTGGCGCTGGCCAACCAGGTGTTCGACAGTGACCAGATTCGCAAGCTGGCCATCTCGCCCGATGGCACGCGAGGGGTGTACGACGGCAACCCGCTGTATTCGATCGACTTCGCCAGCAACACCGTCACCGCGCTGCCGGTTGGAGGCTACGATCCGGTCTACGCTCCGGACGGCAGGAAGGTTGCCTTTCTCAGGAACGAGACGAACGGTTCTCCGTACTACTCGAACGTCTACCTGATTCACCCCGATGGAAGTCATCTTCGGAAGCTGACCTCGGACGCGAACGCGCTTCTCACCTATACCGCGATCGCTGACTGGTCGTGGGACAGCACGCGCTTGCTGGTGGACCAGGTGGGCGACGACCGCTGGCTGCACATGATCGACCTGCGCGACAACACCGCGCGGAACGTCACCAAAGGCACCGCCGGCGAACACGCCTGGTTCCATCCTTAAGCGACTTACCCGGGGGCGGCCGCCCGGCCGCCCCGCTTCGCCCGCACATCCGTGTCGATCGATCCCCGGCAGGGGGCCCCGTGTTCGGGGCCGGACGCCGACCGCACGAGCCGAATCAGGGGGACTATCGTCAGGGAGCATCACCCATGAAAACGAACAAGCTAGCCGGCTCCATCTGTGCCCTTCTGCTCACTGCCCTGGGCGCGTCAACCGCTGCCGCACAGACCTCTACCGCCTCGATCCTCTTCACGCGGACGATCCATCGGGCGATCGATGGCGCCGAAGGGACCCAGCTCTACCGCGTAAAACCTTCCGGGGACAACGTAGCGGTGCTGGCTCCCGTGACCTACGGAGCCATTTTCTATGGTTCCAGTTGGTCCCCCGGCGGCGCTTCGGTGGTGTACCACGGAGAGGCTGCCCAGGAAGGCAACCCGTATTACGGCTCGCAGCTTTACGTGGTCAATCGGCAAGGCGGCTCGCCCCGCCAGATCACCACGGGAGACGGCCCGCACACCGCCCCGCTGTGGGGCCCCAACGGGGTCATCGCTTTTGTCAGCGGGAACTGCCTTGGCACTGTCCGTGCCGATGGCACGCAACAGCACATTGTCTTCTGCCCGCCGAAGGCATCAGGGCAGCGGACGAGTTATCCGCTAAACCTGTTCCATTGGACCCCCAGCGGCAACGGCCTCTTGATCGAAGCCTCGGGCGACGATGGCGGGCTGGAGCCCAGCATATGGTTCTCGACCATCTATCGGGTCAACGTTTCCACGGGGTCGGCGGTCAAGCTCGCCGGACAGGTGTTCGAAAACTCATACGAGCGCACGCTGGACATTGCGCCTGATGGCCAACATGGGGTGTACGACGGGAACCCGATGCGGATCCTGGACTTCGCGACCAATACCCTCACGCCATTGCCGACCGCTGGCGGCGACCCACTTTATTCGCCGGATGGAAGGAAGATCGCCTTCCTCAAGACAGAGACGAATCACTCCCCGTACTGGACGAACGTGTACGTGATCCACCCCGACGGAAGCCATCTGCGCGTGTTGACCAACGCGAGCCCGGATGTCCTCAGCTATACGGGAATCGCGGACTGGTCTTCTGACAGCACGCGCCTGCTGGTGGATCAGGTAGGCGACGACCGCTGGCTGCAGATCATCGATTTGCGAAACAACACCCTGAGGAACGTCGCCAACGGCGCCGCAGAAAAACACGCGTGGTTCCATCCATAGACCAACGTTCGACGGGGCGGCCATCCGGCCGCCCCGTTCTCTCAGCCAACCACGGCCGGCTCCGATCTATGCCTGTCCCGGCGAAGGCTATTCGCCGTGGATGCCGCCGCGGGTGAGCGCGGTAGGGTCGAGGAGTTTCTTGAGTTCGTCCTTCGACAGGCCCGTGGTCTCCAGCGCCACGTCCATGATCGGGCGCTTTTCCTTGTAGGCCTGCTTGGCGGTGGCGGCGCCCTTCTCGTAGCCGATCACCGGATTGAGCGCGGTGACCAGGATCGGGTTCATGGCGAGTGCCTGGTTGACGCGCTCGCGGTTGACCTTGAAGCCGGCGATGGCCTTGTCGGCGAGCAGGCGGCTGACGCTGCCCAGGATGTCGATCGACTGCAGCAGGTTGTAGGCGATCATCGGCAGCATCACGTTGAGCTGGAAGTTGCCGGACTGGCCGCCCATGGTGATTGCCGCATCGTTGCCTATCACTTGCGCGGCAACCATGGCGGTGGCTTCCGGGATCACCGGATTGACCTTGCCGGGCATGATCGAGGAGCCCGGCTGCAGCGCGGGAAGTTCGATCTCCGCAAGGCCGGCCAGGGGACCGGAGTTCATCCAGCGCAGGTCGTTGGCGATCTTCATCAGCGCGACGGCCAGCGTCTTGAGCGCGCCGGAGAGTTCGACTGCCGAGTCCTGCGAGGCCATGCCTTCGAAGAAGTTCTCGGCGGACTCGAAGCGCACGCCGGTGAGCGTCTTCAGTTCGCGCGCCACCGCCGGGCCGAACGTCGGATCGGCATTGATGCCGGTGCCGACCGCGGTGCCGCCCTGGGGCAGGCGGCGCATGCGCTTGAGCGCATCCTCGATCCGCTCGATGGCCGAACCGATCTGCGCGGACCAGCCGGAGAGCTCCTGGCCGAAGGTCACCGGCATCGCGTCCATCAGGTGGGTACGGCCGGTCTTTGGCACGTTCTTCAGCTCGCGGGCGCGCTTGTCGATGGTCTTCTTCAGGTGCCTGAGCGCCGGCACCAGACGTTCGCTGGTGGCCAGCGTGGCGCTCACGTGGATGGCCGTCGGGATGACGTCGTTGGAGCTCTGGCCGTAATTGACGTGGTCGTTGGGGTGCACCTTCGCGCCGCCCTGCGCGGCGAGGTGGGCGATCACCTCGTTGGCGTTCATGTTGGTGCTGGTGCCCGAGCCGGTCTGGAACACGTCGATCGGGAACTGGGCGTCGTACCGCCCTTCGGCTACCGCCAGCGCGGCCTTGCGGATCGCCGCGGCCTGTCCCTTTTTCAGGTGGCCGAGCGCCAGGTTGGCGGCCGCCGCGGCCGCCTTGATCAAGCCCAGCGCGCGGATGAACTCGCGCGGCAGCGCGAGGCCGGAGATCGGGAAGTTGTCGATCGCGCGCTGGGTCTGCGCGCCGTAGAGCGCATCGGCGGGGACCTTGAGTTCGCCCATGCTGTCGTGTTCGGTGCGGTAGTCGGCCATGGCGGGTTCCTGTGCGTAGTCCAAAGGACTATAGATGCGCCCCTGTCGGCCCGATGGCAATGACATGGAGCAAGACGTCGCGCTTGCCGGTGCGGCGTGGTGTTCGGCGGGATGTAAAATGCCGCGTTTTCCCCTTGCCGGAACCTGCCCCGATGTCCACCCACGCCCTTACCGCCCTGTCGCCGCTGGATGGCCGTTATGCCGGCAAGGTCGAGACGCTGCGCCCGATCTTCAGCGAATTCGGCCTGATGCACCGGCGCGTGCAGGTGGAAATCGAATGGTTGCTGGCGCTGGCCGCCGAGGGCGCCATCGTCGAACTGCCGCCCTTCTCCGGCGCCCAGGTCGACCAGCTGCGCGCCATCGCCAATGACTTCAGCGTGGCCGACGGCGAGCGCGTGAAGGCGATCGAGGCGACCACCAATCACGACGTCAAGGCGATCGAGTACTTCATCAAGGAGCGCATCGGCGCCGATCCTGCGCTGGCGCAGGCCAAGGAGTTCGTGCACTTCGCCTGCACCAGCGAGGACATCAACAACCTGTCCTACGCGCTGATGCTGCGCGATGCGCGCGAGGGCGTGCTGCTGCCGATGTTCGACCGGATCATCGCCCGCCTGCGCGAGATGGCGCACGCCAACGCCGGCCTGCCGATGCTCTCGCGCACGCACGGCCAGACCGCCTCGCCGAGCACGCTGGGCAAGGAACTGGCCAACGTGGTGGCGCGCCTGCGGCGCCAGCGCGCGCAGCTGGCGGGCCTGGAGATCCCCGGCAAGATCAACGGCGCGGTGGGCAACTACAACGCCCATGCGATCACCTACCCCGAGCTGGACTGGCGCGCGTTCTCGCGGCGCTTCGTGGAAAGCCTGGGGCTCGACTACAACGCCTATACCACGCAGATCGAGCCGCATGACGGCGTGGCCGAGTACTGCGACGCAGTGCGGCGGGGCAACATCATCCTGATCGACCTGGCGCGCGACATCTGGGGCTACATCTCGCTGGGTTACTTCAAGCAGTCGTTGAAGGCGGGCGAGGTCGGCTCCTCGACCATGCCGCACAAGGTCAACCCGATCGACTTCGAGAATGCCGAGGGCAACTTCGGCCTGGCCAACGCGTTGCTGGGGCATTTCGCCGAGAAGCTGCCGATCAGCCGCTGGCAGCGAGACCTCACCGATTCGACCGTGCTGCGCGCGCTGGGCACCGCGTTCGGGCACACGCTGGTGGCGATGGAATCGCTGCAGAAGGGCCTGGGCAAGCTGACCGTGAACGCCGAGCGGCTCGCCGCCGATCTCGATGCGAGCTGGGAAGTGCTGGCCGAGGCGGTGCAGACGGTGATGCGCCGGTACGGATTGCCGGAGCCGTACGAGCAGTTGAAGGCGCTGACGCGCGGCCAGGGCATCACGCGGGAGTCGATGCGCACCTTCATCGAGGGGCTGGCGCTGCCGGCCGAAGCCAGGCAACGCCTGCTCGACCTGACGCCGGGCGGTTACGTCGGACTGGCCGAGCCGCTGGCGCGGGAGATCTGAAACCCGTGGCAGGTTGCGCCGGCGCCATGGCGCCGGCGCTTCGCGCTGTCGCCGGTGGTCAGGCCGCCCTGCAGCGCGGATGCAGCAGATCCTCCAGGCCGATACGCCGCAGCAGCTCGGCACGCACGCGGTCGGCCATGCCGTTGACGATTTCGGCGCCATCCTGCGTCGGATCGACGTGCACACGGAACGGCCGCCGGCCGAACGGTGCATCGACCACCCGGACGATCGCCTCGGCCACTTCGCCCGCGTCGGCATCCGCGGGCTCCAGTGAAGCGAGCCCCTGCAGCGCCTGCTCAGGCAGACCGGCATAGGGACCGCCGTCGTACTCCGCGGCGCGCGCCGCATCCGCCGGCTTGCCGGCATGGACGAAATGGTTGGTCCCCTGGGTGAACGCCCCCGGCACGATGATCGAGGTCTCGATGCCCCAGCGCGCCAGTTCACCGGCATAGCTCACCGCGAGCGCGTCCATGGCCGCCTTGGCGGCGAAGTACGGCGCCAGGTACGGCGGCGTGCCGCCGCGCGCGCTGCTGCTGGATACCCACACCAGCAATCCCCGCCCCTGCCGCCGCAGCACCGGCAGCGCCGCGCGGTTCACGCGCTGGGCGCCGAGCACGTTGGTGTCGTAGAACTGCGCGAACTGCTCCGGCGTGAACGCCTCGGCCGGCCCGAACGCCATGTGCCCGGCGTTGTGCACGATCACGTCCAGCCGTCCGTGCGCGGCGACGATCTGCTCCACTGCCGCCTCGCAGGAGGCCTCCGAGGCGATGTCCAGTTCAATGGTGCGAAGGTCCACGCCGTGTTCTTCGGCGTGGCGGCGTGCCGCCTCTACCTGTCGCGCATTGCGGCCGGCGGTCTCGCGCATGCTGGCGTAGACCGTGTGGCCGGCGCGCGCCAGCGCGCGGGCAGCCAGCGCGCCGAAGCCGCTGGATGCGCCGGTGATGAGGATGACCTGTTTCATGTTCGCATTCCCCGATTGATGGATGTCAGACGATGCCGCCGTTGGCGCGAAGCGTCTGGCCGTTGATCCAGCCACCATCGGGACCGGCCAGGAACGCGACCACGGCGGCGATGTCCTCCGGCTGGCCCAGGCGTTCCAGCGGCGCGAGCTTGGCAAGGTGGTCGACGAGTTCGGGCGACTTGCCGTCGAGGAACAGCCGCGTGGCGGTCGGGCCGGGCGCCACCGCGTTGACCGTGATGCCGCGCCCGCGCAGTTCCTTCGCCAGCACGCCGGTCATGGCCTCCACCGCGGCCTTGGTCGCGGCGTAGACCCCGTAGCTGGGCATCAGCAGGCCGACCGTGCTGGAGGACAGGTTGATGATGCGGCCGCCCTCATGCATGCGCCGGGCCGCCTCGCGCAGGGTGTTGAAGGTGCCGCGCAGGTTGACCGCGATGTGCCGGTCGAAGCTGGCGTCGTCCGTCTCGGCGATCGGGGCGAGGTTCATGATGCCGGCGTTGTTGACCAGCACGTCCACGCCGCCGAACGCGGCCTCGGCGGCGTCGAAGAGGCGGCGCACCGCGGTGGCATCGCCGACGTCCGCCTGGGCAGCCACGGCCTTGCCGCCGCCCTGCTCGATGCTGCGCACCAATGCCTCCGCCGGCGCGGCGTCGCCGGCGTAGTTGACCACCACCCTGAAACCGTCTCGTGCGAGGCGCTCGGCGATCGCGGCGCCGATGCCGCGGGATGCGCCCGTGACCAGGGCGACCTTCTGTTGCTGTGTGCTCATGGGATGTCTCCAGGGCCGGCACCGCGCCGGCGTGGGGAAAGCATCCTCTTTCGCCACATGGAAATAATCCATGTTAGTTTTGCAACACTTTTCGTCTCACACGAACAATGGTGGCGCATGGACCGGCTGGACGTGATGCGCCTTTTCACCCGCATCGTGGAGCGGCGCAGCTTCACGCTGGCGGCGCAGGACCTGGGGCTGCTGCGCTCCACCGCGACCCAGGCGATCAAGCAACTGGAGGCACGGCTGGGCGTGCGGCTGCTCCAGCGCACCACTCGTCAGGTGCGCCCCACGCTCGACGGCGAGGCGTACTACCGCCGCTGCATCGCGATCCTGGACGAGGTGGAGGATGCCGAGGCGGCCTTCAGCGGCGCCAAGCCGCGCGGCCAGTTGCGGGTCGACGTACAGGGCACGCTGGCGCGCCACTTCGTGCTGCCCGCGCTGCCGCAGTTTCTCGCCGACCATCCGCAACTGCAGTTGCACATCGGCGAGGGCGACCGGTTGGTCGATCTGGTGCGCGAGGGCGTGGACTGCGTGCTGCGCGTGGGCGACCTGCACGACAGCGCAATGGTCGGCCGGCGCCTGGCCCTGCTGGAGGAAGTCACCTGCGCCAGTCCGGACTACCTGGCGCGGCACGGTACGCCCGACGGCATCGAGGGGTTGGACGGGCACCGTGCGGTCGGCTTCGTCTCCTCCGCCATCGGTGCGGTGCTGCCGCTGGAATTCGTCGTGGCCGGCAGCGTCCGCCACGTACACCTGCCGGCGACGCTCACGGTCGCCGGTGCGGACACCTACATTGCTGCCGCTCGGCTGGGCCTGGGACTGGTCCAGGTGCCGCGCTATCACGTGGAAGAGGATCTGGCCGCGGGGCGCCTGGTCGACGTACTGCCCGACTTCCCGCCGACACCGACGCCCGTCTCGTTGCTCTACCCGCACAACCGGCAACTGTCGCCGCGGGTGCGGGTGTTCATCGACTGGCTGGTACGCGAGTTCGGCAAGCGGCTACCGGCAGCCGGTAGCCGCTTGTGACGCGCCCCGGCAACGGCCGGGGCGCGGGCGTGGCTCACGCGGCCGCAGCGCGGCGGGCGAGGCCTTCGGCATCCATCACCTCCTGCACCGCCGGTCGCTCCAGCATGCGGTGCTGGAACGCCTGGATGGCCGGGAAGCCGGACATGTCCAGGTCCACGTGCTTTGCCCAGTTGGTCACCGTGAACAGGTAGGCGTCGGCCGCGGTGAAGCGGTCGCCGAGCAGCCACGGATGGGTCGCCAGGGCGCTTTCGATCAGGGCATAGCGCTTGCGCAGGTACTCCTTGCGCTCCTGCCGCGTCGCCTCGGGCGTGTCCGGCTTGAACAGCGGGCTGTAGGACTTGTGGATCTCGGAGTTGATGTAGCCGAGCACTTCCTGCAGGCGGTAGCGCGCCAGCGTGCCGTTGGCGGGCGCCAGGCCCGAGGCGGGCTTGAGGTCGGCCAGGTACTGCACGATCGCCGGGCCTTCGGTCAGCAGCTGGCCGTCGTCCAGCTCCAGCGCGGGCACGTAGCCCTTGGGGTTGATCGCCAGGAAGTCGTCGCCGTTTTCCGTGCGCTTGGTCTTGCCGTCGACCTTCACCAGCTGAAGGTCGATGCCGGCCTCGCGCGCGACGATGTGCGGGGAAAGCGAGCAGGCGCCGGGCATGTAGTAGAGCTTCATGGGTGACTCTCCTTCGTGGGGGTGGGACGTCCTTGGACGTGCCGCGCATCCTAGCCGCACGAAGTTACTGTTGGATACCACCTAACCAGGGATTAGTGCCAGAATGTGGTATCCCCACGGTTACCGAGGACACTCATGGGCCTGCCCGTACGCAAGAGCAAAGTCGCCGCGCCGCCGCCGGCGTGCCCGCTGACCGAGAGCCTGACGCTGCTGCGCGGGGCCTGGGCGCCCAACGTGATTTGGTACCTGAGCGCCGAACCGCGGCGCTTCGGCGAGTTGCGCCACGACATCCCGCGCATCTCCGCGCGCGTCCTCAGCGCCAGGCTGCGCGAACTGGAGTCCCGTGGGCTGGTGACGAGGCGCGTGCTCGATACCTCGCCGCCGTCGGCCGAATACGCGCTCACGCCACTGGGGCGCGAACTGTTGCCGGCGATCGAAGCGCTGGCCCACGTGGGGCGCAAGCTGATCGACCAGTGGGAGCTTGGGGCGCACAGCGTCAAGGCACGCGGACGCCGCGCGGCCTGAAATACCAGCAATCACGCGAAGCAACACGTTCCTGCAAACCTGCTCCCTCACCCCTCAAGGGAGAGGGTTGGGGTGAGCGCCGGTTCTTGCGGAGTAGGCCGCTCCCCTGTGGAGCTTTGCGCCGCTGCTTTTCGCATGCCCGATCAGTCGGACGAGCCCCGGCCGCTCACCCTGCCCTCTCCCGGACGGGAGAGGGTTCAAGCCCTGGCGCGCACAGGGGCGACGCGACTCAGGCCGCAGTGGCCTTTGCGGCCAGCGACGACCCTGCCGCCTCCACTTCATCGGAGCCCTCGTTGACGCCCTCGAACAGGAACGTCGACAGGTAACGCTCGCCGGTGTCCGGCAGCATCGCCAGCAGCACCGAGCCTTCCGGCGCGCCCTTGGCCGCCTGCAGCGCCGCCGCCAGCGTGGCGCCGGAGGAGAGGCCCACGAAGATGCCTTCCTGCTCCGCCAGCTTGCGCGAGGTGTCGCGGGCGACCGTGTCGTCCACCGGCAGGATCTCATCGACCACTTCGCGATTGAGCACGCCCGGGACGAAGTCGGGCGTCCAGCCCTGGATCTTGTGCGGCTGCCATTCCTTGCCCGACAGCAAGGCCGCTCCAGCCGGCTCGCTGGCGATGATCTTCACTTCCGGCCGCGCGACCTTGAGCACTTCGCCGACGCCGGTCAGCGTGCCGCCGGTGCCCCAGCCGGTCACGAAGTAATCGAGCCGGCGGCCGGCGAAGTCGCGCAGGATCTCGGCCGCGGTCGTGCTGCGGTGGTAGGCCGGGTTGGCCGGGTTCTCGAACTGGCTGGCAAGGAACCAGCCGTACTTCTTCGCGAGCTCGGCGGCCTTTTCGACCATGCCGGTGCCACGGGCCGCCGCGGGCGTCAGCACGACCTTGCCGCCGTAGGCGCGGATCAGCTTGCGACGCTCGATCGAAAAGGTTTCGGTCATCACCGCCACGAACGGATAGCCGCGCGCCGCGCACACCGCCGCCAGCGCCACGCCGGTGTTGCCGGAGGTCGCCTCGATGACGGTCTGGCCGGGCTTGAGCGTGCCGCGCTGCTCGGCATCCAGGATGATCGCCAGCGCCAGGCGATCCTTCACCGAACCGGCCGGATTGAAGGCCTCCACCTTCACGTAGAGCTCGACGTTCTTCGGCGCGAGCCGGTGCAGCTTGACGATCGGCGTGTTGCCGATGGTGTCCAGGATGCTGTTGTAGATCATGGGTACTGACTCCGTAGGAAGTACCGGCGGATGCGCCGGCGAGGGTTCATGCCTGGTGGAGCGCGGCGAGCACGCCGTCCTGGCGTGCCGGTTGGCGAACGCGGGCCGCCATGCCCGCTTCGCCGATGTCGTCGATGCCCGCGCCCAGCGGAGGCGCGCCGAACCACGCCAGCGAGCCCGCCAGCGTGGCGACCTCGCCGAGTATCAGCAGCGCAGGTGAACGGACCGCATGGGCCGCGGCGCGCCCGGCGAGCTGGGCCAGCGTGCCGGTCACGACGCGCTGGTCGGCGCGCGAACCGTTCTCCACCAGGGCGAACGGCGTGGCCGGCGCGCGCCCGTGCTCGAGCAGCCGCGACTGCAGGGTGGCGAGTTCACCCACGCCCATGTAGACGGCCAGCGTCTGGTTCTCCTGCGCCAGTGCGGCCCAGTCCAGCGTGTCGTGCGAAACCTGGCAGTGAGCGGTGAGCAGGCGCACCGACTGGGCGTGGTCGCGGTGGGTCAGCGGCACGCCGGCGTAGGCGGCGCAGGCGAGCGCCGCGGTGATGCCTGGGACCACCTCGTAAGGGATGCCGTGGGCGCGGAGGAATTCGAGCTCTTCGCCGCCGCGCCCGAACACGAACGGATCGCCGCCCTTGAGTCGCACGACGCGGCGGCCCGCGCGGGCGTGTTCGAGCATCAACGCGTGGATCTGTTGCTGGGTGACGTGGTGGTGGCCTGCCTGCTTGCCGACCTCGATGCGCTCGGCATCGCGCCGCGCCAGCGCCAGGACGTCAGCGCTGACCAGGCGGTCATGCAGGATCACGTCCGCCCCGTTGAGCGCGCGCAGGCCGCGCAGGGTGAGCAGCCCCGGATCGCCGGGGCCTGCGCCGACCAGCACCACCGAACCCGCAGCCGTGTTCTCCTCGTCGGCCAGTGCGCTCTCCGCCGCACGGCGCGCCTCGGCCTCGCGCCCTTGTCGCAGCAGGATCGCCACCGGCCCGGAGAAGAGCGTTTCGTAGAAGCGCCGTCGCGCGGCCGCTTGCGCGAAGCGCAGGCGGATGCGCGGACGCAGCCGCGCCGCCAGCGTGGCCAGCGCGCCCAGCGAATGATCCAGCAGGCTCTCCAGCCGCTCGCGCAGCAGGCGCGCCAGCATCGGCGCCTGGCCGCCGCTGGAAATCGCGATGGTCAGCGGTGCGCGGTCGATCACCGCGGGCACGTGGAAGCTGGACAGTTGCGCATCGTCCACCACGTTGACGAACAACCGCCGCAGCCCCGCCAGCTCCGCGATCAGGGCGTTGGTCGCCCGATCGGACGTCGCCGCGACGACCAGCCAGACGCGATCGAGCCAGGCCTCCCGGAAAGGCTCCGGATGATGGGCGAGAGCTCCCCGCTCCACCCATCCTCGCAGCAGCGGCGTCAGCTCGGGCGCATTCACCGTCACCTGCGCGCCGGCCTCCAGCAAGGCCGCCACCTTGCGCTCGGCCACGGCGCCGCCACCGACCACCAGGACGGCGCGATGCGAGAGGTCGGCAAACAGCGGGTAGAGCTTCAAGGAGACGGCCTGCGTGGAAGTCCGATCACGCTAGGCGGGCGCTCCGGGGGCGACAAATGAATTGTCGCCGGCGGCATATGCCTTCACGGCATGTGGACCGGGGCGCCGGCTACATTTCCTTGACACAGCACAAGAGTGGACGTATAGACGTCCAAATATGTCAAGCGAACGGCAGCCACCACGCAATCACTACGGCCCACCCCGAGGTGCGCCTGGGCGATGTACCCGTGATTCGTCCGCGTCCACCCCTCCTGCCGAACGAACACGGATTCCCCGCCATGACCCTGGTCCAACTCCGCTGCCTGGTGGCTATCGCCGACGCCGGGCTCAACATCACCCTGGCCGCCGAACGCGTGCATGCAACCCAGCCGGGCCTCAGCAAGCAGCTCAAGCAGCTTGAGGATGAACTTGGCTTCAAGCTTTTCGTGCGCAAGGGCAAAAGCCTTGATGCGGTCACCCACGCCGGCCGCCAGGTGCTCGAACGCGCGCGGGTGATCCTGGCCGAGGCGGCCAACATCCGCTCGATCGCCGCGAACCTTCGCAACGAGGCGCATGGCGAACTGCGCATCGGCACGACCCACACCCAGGCGCGCTTTGCCCTGCCCGCCTCGATCGCGGCGCTCAACCAGTCCTACCCTCAGGTGAGCGTGCACCTGCAGCCGGGCCAGGATGCCGACGTGCTGGCCCAGCTCGAAAGCGGTCGGGTGGACATGGCCGTGATCAGCACGGCCGGTGCGCCGCCATCCATCGGCATCGCCCTGCCCGCCTACCGCTGGCATCGCGTGGTGGTCGCGCCGGCGGGCCACGCCCTGGCGCGGCGCGCCCTGCCGCCCACGCTGGCCGAACTCGCGGCCGAGCCGCTGATCAGCTACGACTCCTCGGTCAAGCCGGAGTCTTCGCTGCGGCGGGTGTTCGAGACCGCGGGGCTGGTGCCGCAGATCGCGATGACCGCCGGCGACGCCGACCTGATCAAGACCTACGTCCGCGCGGGCCTGGGCATCGGCGTGCTGGCGGAGATGGCGATGCTGGCCGCCGACGGGGACCTGCGCGTGCTGCCGGCCGACCACCTGTTCCCGCAATGCACGACGTGGATCGTGTTGCGCCGGGAAGCGGTGGTACGCGAGTTCGTGCTGGAGTTCATCGGGCGGTTCGCGCCGCATCTTGACCGCCGGGACGTGGCGCGCGTGCTGGCCGGCGACGAGCTGCCGGACGCATGGCCGCAGGCGCCGCACTGGCGCGAGCGGGCCGTGGCGCTTCCGGACGCTGCCTGAGGCGGCGGTTGGCCTTCGCCCTCGCGTCCGCCTCTCCGAAAGAGGAGTGCTCAATCGGGGCTTCCTGCGCCCCTCCATGCCGTCTGCCCAAAAGGGGAGAAGAGCCGCCTTACGGGGAGGGAGGTGGATGCCGTTCGCGCAGGATCTTCACCACGTCGGGGAAGGAGAACCAGTCGGGGATCTCGCTGCCTTCGCGCAGGCGCCGACGCAGTTCGGTACCGGAGATGTCGCGCACCTCGTCCGCGGGCTGCACTTCGGTAGCCGGGATGTAGGCATCGCGGTTAACCGCGTAGACCATGGCCGGGAACGGCACGATCCGGATGCCGAGCTCCGCCTGGTGTTGCTCCAGGAGCTGCTGCGCCTCGTATGGGCCATAGAACGGCTTGCCGCTGGCGTCCTTGCCCGGGCCGGCGTGGTCGCGCCCCACGATGAAATGGCTGGCGCCATAGTTCTTGCGGATGATCGCGTGCCACATCGCCTCGCGCGGCCCGCCCATGCGCATGGCCAGCGGCAGCAACGACAACCTGGCCTGGCCCTCCGGGTAGTGCGAGAGCAGCGCGCGGTAGCAGCGCACGCGGGTGGAGTAGTCGACGTCATCGGGCTTGGTGCGCCCGACCGAGGGCTGGATCAGCAACCTGGCGCCGACCTGCTCGGCCGCGCGCAGCGTCAGTTCGCGGTGCGCGCGGTGCATGGGGTTGCGCGTCTGGAAGGCGACGATGCGGCTCCAGCCATTGGCTTCGAACCAGGCGCGCAGCGCGCGCGGCGTATCGCGCAGCTCGGCGAAATCCGGGTGCGCGGGCGGCCGCAGGCCACGCACGCGGCCACCCAGGTACACCGGTCCGGTCCGATCGAACAGTTCGGCCACGCCCGGGTGCGTGCGGTCGCTGGTGCCGAACACGCGCAGCGCCTCGTGGAGGCGGTCTGGCCAGTAAATGTCCTGAACCTCGAGAACCGCCAGCGGCATGCCCTCCTCGTCGCGCAGCACCACCTCGCTACCGATGGACAATTTGGCCGAGAAGGCCTCGTCCACGTCCAGCGTGATCGGCATCGGCCATAGCGTGCCGTCGGCCAGGCGCATGTCCTGCACCACGCCGTTGTAGTCGTTGCGGCCGAGAAAACCCTCCAGCGGCGAGAACGCGCCCGAAAGCAGCAGTTCCAGGTCGCACAGTTGGCGCGTGTTGAGCACCAGCGACGGCCAGTCGCCGATGCGCGCGCCGAGCGCCTCGGCTTCCGCCGACGGCAGGTACAGGTCTTTGAGCACGCCGCCGTGCGGGGCGATCAAGCGGTCGGTGGCGGCCGTATCGGCAGCGAGCGCAGTCACGTTCATGTGGCTCTCCTCCAGTCGCTGGTGATTAGGCTAGTCCAAGGCTCAAAGGATGTTGTGCAGGCCGCATTCACGCTTGAGCCCGAAGAAGCGCGTGTCCTCCGGGTCCATGCCCGGCTCCCAGCGGTGACTGGTGTGCACGTCGCCGATCGAGGTGTAGCCCTGTTCCCACAGCGGGTGGTAGGGAAGATCGTGGCGCTTGAGGTAGAGGCCGACGTCGCGGTCGGTCCAGTCGGCCAGCGGGTGGAATTTCCAGCGGCCGTTGCGGTGTTCGGCGAACTCCACGCCGGCGCGCGTGCTCGCCTGGCTGCGGCGCAGGCCGGCGAACCAGCCGGCCGCGCCCAGTTCCGCCAGCGCGCGCTGCATCGGTTCGACCTTGCGCATCTGGTTGTAGCGATCGATGCCGGCCACGCCCTGCTCCCACAGTCGGCCATGGCGGGCCTCCATCCAGGCCGGGCTCAGCGTGGCGCGGTAGACCCTGAGGTCGAGCTCGAGCCGCCCGGTGAGTTCGTCGACGAAGCGGTACGTTTCGGGAAACAGATAGCCGGTATCGATCAGGACCACCGGGATCCATGGCCGTTGCCGCGTGACCATGTGCAGCGACACCGCCGCCTGCGCGCCGAAGCTGGAGGACAACACGTGCTCGCCTGGCACATGTTCCAGCGCCCAGGCCACGCGCGCCTCGGCATCGAGCCCGGCCAGATGGGCGTTGATGTCGGCCAGCGCCTGCGGCTCGCCAACGGCCTGGCGAAGCATCGCCGCGTTCATCCGATCACCTCTGCCGGAATGCGGCGCGCAGGTCCCGGCGGCGCGAGGACACCGCTGCGCAGCAGGAAATCGCCGAAGCCTTCGCCGGGCGACCGCTCGGCGGCATAGCCGGCAAACAGGGGGTCGAGTGCGTCCAGAATTGCCTTCTCGTCCACGTTCTCGCGGTAGAGGGAATTCAGCCGCTGGCCGGCGAAGTCGGCACCCAGGCGCAGGTCGTAGCGGCCGGGCGCGCGGCCGACCAGCGCGATTTCGCCCAGGTACGGCCGGGAGCAGCCGTTCGGGCAACCGGAGAGGCGCAGCAGGATCGGTGCGTCCAGCAGGCCGTGGCGCGCCAGCCGCGCCTCGAGCTTGTCCAGGATCGTCGGCAGGTAGCGCTCGCTCTCGGCCATGGCCAGGCCGCAGGTCGGCAGCGCCACGCAGGCGATCGCGTGGCGACGGATCGCGCTCTGCCGGCGGTAGCCGTCCAAGCCATGGGCGGCAACGATGGCGTCGATGCGTTCGCGGTCGGCCGCTTGGACATTCGCGACGATCACGTTCTGGTTGCAGGTGAGGCGGAAGTCGCCGGTGTGCGCCGCCGCCAGTTCGCGCATGCCGCTGAGCAACCGGCGCTCAGCGCGGTCGAGCAGGCGGCCGGATTCGACATGCAGGGTGAGATGCCAGCGACCATCGCTGCCCTGCAACCAGCCGTAGCGGTCGCCGTTGTGCTCGAAGCGGTACGGGCGCGCGGCCTGCAGGTCGAAGCCCAGGCGCCGCTCCAGTTCGGCCTTGAACGCATCGGTGCCGCGCCGGTCCAGCGTGTACTTCAGCCGCGCGCACTTGCGCTCGCCGCGGTCGCCCCAGTCGCGCTGGATGGCGATGATCTGTTCGGCCGCGTCGCGCAACTGCCCCGGCTCGACGAAGCCGATCACCTCGGCCAGGCGCGGATAGGTGCCGGGATCGCCGTGGGTGGCGCCCATGCCGCCGCCGATGGCGAGGTTGAAGCCGGCGAGGCGGCCGTCCTCGGCAATGGCGATCAGCCCCAGGTCCTGCGCGAACACGTCGATATCGTTGAGCGGCGGAATCGCCAGACCGATCTTGAACTTGCGCGGCAGGTACGTGCGGCCGTAGAGCGGCTCGGGCTCGGGCTCGCCGACCAGCTTTTCGCCATCGAGCCAGAGCTCGTGGTAGGCGGTCGTCTTCGGCGCGAGCTCCTCGGACAGCTTCGCTGCCCAGGCGTAGGCCTCGGCATGAGCGTGCGACTGCACCGGCAACGGGGTACTCACCACGTTGCGCAGCACGTCGCCGCAGGCGGCGATGGTGCTGGCCATGGCGTCGTTGATCGCCGCGATCGTGGGCTTGAGGTCGCGTTTGAGGATGCCGTGCCACTGGAACGTCTGGCGTGTGGTGATACGCAGGCCGCTGCTGGCGTAGTCGCGGGCGAGCCGGTCGAACACCAGCCATTGCGCCGGCGTGACCACGCCACCGGGCAGGCGCGCGCGCAGCATGAAGCTGTAAAGCGGCTCCAGTTTCTGGCGGCGTCGTTCCTCGCGCAGGTCGCGATCGTCCTGCTGGTAGCTGCCGTGGAACTTGAGCAACTTCGTGTCGGCCTCGCCGATGGCGCCGGTGACCGGATCGGCCAGGCCGTCTGCGATGGAGCCGCGCAGCTGCCGGCTTTGATCCTTGATGTATTCGAGTTCGGAAAGCGCTGGCATGGTCAGTACACGTCGCGGGCGTAGCGGCCCTGGGTGAGGAGGTCGGTAAGCCATTCCCTGGCCGTGTCGGGGGAATGCCCGCCGTGGGCGATGGCGATGTCGAGCAGCGTCGCGTGCACGTCCTTCGCCATGTGCGTCGCGTCGCCGCACACGTACAGGTGCGCGCCGCCTTCGAGCCAGGCGTACAGCTCCCTTCCCTGTTCGCGCAGGCAGTCCTGCACGTAGACCTTTCGCGCGCCGTCACGGGAAAAAGCCAGGTCGAGGCGGTGCAGTGCCCCCGCTTTCAACGCTTCCTGCCATTCGACCTGATAGAGGAAATCGCGGGTGAAATGGCGGTTGCCGAACAGCAGCCAGTTGCGGCCGCGAGCGCCGGTTTCGCGACGGTCCTGCACGAAGGCTCGAAACGGCGCCACGCCCGTGCCCGGGCCGATCATGATGATGTCGCGGCGGTCGTCGGCGGGCAGGCGAAACCGGTCGTTGGTTTCGATGAACACCGGCACCGCGGCCGCGTCCTCCGCCGCCGACAGAAAGGCCGAGGCCGCGCCCCAGTGCGGCATGCCGAATGCCTCGTATTCCACCCGCGCGACCGTGAGGTGGACTTCCTCCTCGCCCACGGCACGCGGGCTGGAAGCGATGGAATACAGGCGCGGCGTGAGCGGACGGAGCGCGGCGACAAGTTCTTCCGCCCGCCACACCGCGCGGTAGCGGTGCAGCAGGTCGATCGGCTGGTGGGTGGCGAGCAGCTCGGCGAACGACGCCGCATTTTCCTTGCACAGTACGCGCATCAGGTCCGCGTGACCGCTGGCGGCCGCATGGGCGGCGACGAAGGCGCGGGTAAGCCGGGTCAGTTCGCGCTCGCGACCCAGCCATCGCGCGAGCGACAGGGTGCGGCCGTCGTGCGTCACCTCGTCCGCGCCGTCCAGGCGCAACGCGTGCAGGAATTGTTCGACCAGCGCCGGTGGATTGACCGGCCAGATGCCGATGGCGTCGCCGGGCGCATAGCGCAGACCCGAGCCTTCCAGCGACAGTTCCAGGTGATGCACGGCGCGTTCGCTCTCGCGCGAGACGATGCGCTGGTTACCCAGCACGGTGGCGGCGAAAGGATGCTCGCGCGAGTGTGTGCTGCGCGCGGGCAAGGTATGGACCGTGGCGTTCCGAGTGACGGACCGGGTCCTGCCAAGCGCCTCGCGCGCCTGTTCCAGCGCCTTGGCCGACCATGGGATGGCAACCTGGTCGATGTCGACGTCGGCCTCGCCCAGTGGCGCGAGGCGGCTGGCGCCCAGCTCGGCCAGGCGCGCGTCGAGCTGGCGACCGATCGCGCAGAACTGCGGGTAGCTCGAATCGCCCAGCCCCAGTACCGCGTAGTGAAGCCCGGGCATCCGGGGTGCGCGCTTGCCCACGACGAATTCGACGAAACCACGGGCATCGTCCGGTGGCTCGCCTTCGCCCTGGGTGCTGATCACGATCAGCAGATGGGTTTCTCTGGCCAGTTCGCGCAGCCCATAGGCATCCGCGCGCACCAGCCGCGCCGGCAGGCCGTCCGACTCGCTGCGCGCGGCCAACTGCTCGGCCAGCCGCCGGGCATTGCCGGTCTGGCTACCGTAAAGGATGGTCAGTCGCGGCGTTTCGCCGGCACCGGCGTGGGTATCGATCAGCGTGGCACCACGCTGCGCCAGGCCGGCGCGGGCCGCGCTCCAGGCGGCCACCCAGTACAGTTCCTCCGGCGCGAGACCTTCGGCCAGTCGGGCGAGCAAGGCCGTCTTTTCCGGCGCCAGGATGGTTGGCAAGGGCTCTGGTGCGGCCAGGGCGTTCACGTAATCTTGTCCTTTTGGACGTCCAAATGTGGGGCCCGGACAATCTAGGCGCGGTGGTCGCGCCAGGGAAAGGACAGCTCGGCATGTGGATATACCAGGCCCTTATTTCCGCGCATGGGCAGCGCCTTGGATACTCCAGCCACCCCTACGCCCGCGCGCATCGATGATGATTCCCGCCGAGTTCCTTACCTTTGCCGCCGTCGGCGTACTGGCCCAGCTGGTCGATGGCGCGTTGGGCATGGCCTATGGCGTGACTTCTGCGGCGATGCTGCTGGGGCTTGGCGTGCCGCCGGTCACCGCGACCGCGAGCGTGCACCAGGCCGAGGCGTTCACCTGCGGCGCGTCGGGCCTCAGCCACTGGCTTGCCGGCAACGTGCGCTGGCCGCTGTTCTGGATGCTGGCGATTCCGGGCGTGATCGGCGCCGTGATCGGCGCCGCGGTCGTGGTGCATGTTCCGGCGCAGTGGATGCGGTTGGCGCTGACGCCTTACCTGCTGGGCATGGGTGTGTTCCTGCTGATGCGTGGCGCGTTGGGACGCCCGCCCGGGCCGGACGTCCCCCGCGGCACGCCCGTGCTCGGGCTCGGCGCGGGCTTCGCCGACGCGGTGGCCGGCGGCGGCTGGAGCGCGCTCACCGTGACCACGCTGGTCGCCCGTGGCGCCACGCCGCGGATGGTGATCGGCACGGTGCACCTGGCCAAATGCGTGGTCAGCATCGCCGCCAGCATCAGCTTCCTGCTGATGATCGGCCTCAGCCATGGCACGGCCGTGCTCGGGTTGATCGCAGGCGGCGTCGCCGCCGCGCCGGTGGGAGCGATCTTTGCCCGGCGCATGCCCGCGCGGGTGGCGACGGTGCTGGCGGCGCTCGCCGTACTGGGCCTGGGCGTGAACAACGTGGTCAAGGCGTTCGGTTAGGCAACGCGCCGTGCAGGACCGCGCCGCGCAAACGCCATGCATTCGCGGCCGCGTGCGGGCACTTCCACGGGATTTCCCGGCACGCAGCCGGCTACCCGCACCTTACAATGCGCGGATGAACGAGCAACTCCCGATCGAAGTCCGAGGTTCGGCTAAACAACCGCTGGGCATGCCGCCCGCGCAATTCCTGCGTGACTACTGGCAAAAACGCCCGCTGCTGATCCGCAGCGCCTTCCCCGATTTCCAGCCGCCGCTGCGGCCGGATGACCTGGGCGGCCTGGCCTGCGAGGACGGTGCGCTGTCGCGGCTGATCGTCCACGACGAAGCGCGCGAGCGCTGGTCGGTGAAGACCGGGCCGCTCGACGAAGCCGATTTTTCGCGCACGCCCGACCGCAACTGGACGCTGCTGGTGCAGGACGTGGACAAGTGGGACGCCGACGTGGCGCAGCTGCTGGAGCATTTCCGCTTTCTGCCGAGCTGGCGGATCGACGACGTGATGGTGTCCTACGCCGAACCGGGTGGCGGCGTGGGCGCGCACGTGGACCAGTACGACGTGTTCCTGCTGCAGGCCCTGGGCTCGCGGCACTGGGCGATCAGCACCGACCCGGCGGCGCCGAAGGATTTCCGTCCCGACATCGAACTGAAGCAATTGGCGCATTTCGAGCCCACCCACGAGTGGCTGGTCGAGCCGGGCGACATGCTTTACCTGCCGCCGGGTGTGCCGCACGACGGCGTCGCTTTCGGCGGCCCGTGCATGACCTTCTCGGTCGGCATGCGCGCGCCCTCGCAGGCGGAACTCACCGGCGACCTGGCCGATTACCTCGCCGAGCGGCTGGACGAATCGCAGCGCTACACCGACCCCGACCTCGCCCCCGCACGTTCGACGGGCGAGATCGACGCCGCTGCACTGGAGCGCCTGCGCATCGCCCTGCCCTTCGCCAGCGCGCTCGACGAGGAAAGCCTGCGCGACTGGTTCGGGCGATTCATCACCCGCTACCGCAACGCCCAGACGCCGGCGACGCCGGCCAGGCCGATGACCCAGGCTGCCCTGCGCAAACGCCTGGACGGCGGCGCGACGCTATTGCGCCATCCATGGTCACGGCTGGCGTGGAGCCGCGGTCGGCGCGCGGCGGTGCTGTTCGCCAATGGCCACGCGTATGCCGCTCCGACCGACCTGGCCCGGCGCCTGTGCGCCGAACGCTCGCTCGCCTTCGACGACGCGCCCGGCGACGAGGCCATGGCGCTGCTGCTGACCCTGGTGAACGATGGCCACCTCGTGCCGCACAAAGGGCGCCGGTGACGAGCCATCCCGGCCCGGACGAATCCCTGCCGGTCGGTAGCCCGGCCGAACTGGCGTCTGCCCGGCAAGCCCTGCTGGTCGCGACGCGCCGACAGGTGGACATCCGCCTCCCGCGCCTGGACGACTCGCTTTACGCCAGCGCGGAAGAGATGGCCGAGCTGCGCCGCATCGCGACCGCCGGCCGTGGCGCGCAGATCCGCCTGTTGCTCAACGACCCGGCGACTGCCCTGCGCGATGGGCACCGCCTGATCCTGCTGATGCAGCGACTTCCGAGCGTTATCCAGGTACGCGTGCCGGTCGAGGAGATCGACCTGGGCAATCCGTCGGCATGCCTGCTGACCGATGGTGGCGGCTATCTGTTCCAGCCCGACGCCGAACGCGCGCAGGGACGTGCCGTACTGGCCGATCGCCCTGGCTGGGCACCGCTTCGGCAACAGTTCGACGAGATGTGGGAGCGCGCCGAGCGCGCGCGCACGTTGCAGCCGCTGGATCTGTAGGACGGGCCTAGGTTGGCTTACGGCCCAGTTCCCATCACGCACGGAAAAAAGCGGTGGACTGGAGCCAGCCCTACAGGACCTTCCGGTTCTTGCGGCCGATCGCCACGATGATGATCGCGAACGCCGCCAGGCGGACCAGATAGGCCGCGCTCCGGTCCTCGAAATACACGTTCGTCATCGCGATCACTATCTGGGCCACGCCCAGCAAGCCGAACGCCAGCGAAAAGGCGAGGAACAGCTTGTCGCCGGTGCGCCGCCAGAAACGCAGGAAGAACAGACCCCCGACGAAGAAGCCGAGCGTGACGGCACCGGAGAGGAAATAGATCAACAGCGTCATTCGCCTTCTCCGTTCCAGATGAAGCCGAACAACAGCGTTGCCACCGCCGCCAGCGACAACAGGGCGCGCGGGACGGCCAGGTCGACCGAACCGGGAAAGACGATCAGGTCAAGCACCAGCAGCAGGTTTTGCATCGCCAGCAGCAGGAAACACAGGGCGCTCCAGAACAGCAGCCCGGCGCGGGTCCGGTGGAAGCTGCGGCCAAGCATCACCGCACAGACCGTGCTGGCCAGGAAACACAACAGGTAAACCGCCGGTGCGAAGTATTGGGACACGCGCTAGTCCTTACGGAATCGAAAGGCGTCGGCGAACGCGACGAGGTTGTCGGATCGCGACCGCATGATCAGCCGCAGCACGGCGTCGGGCGAGCGCACGTACAGGGCCTGGGAGGCTTCGACGAGTTCGTGGAGATCTTCGGAGGCCGGGCCGTAGCGGACCAGATCGTCGCTCTCGCGCACGATCAGGCCAGCGGCGTGGAGAGATTCCACCGCCTGGCTCACGACCAGTTCGCTGGCTCGCAGCGCATCGACCAGTTCCGGAGAGGACCAGCAGCGCGCGGGATCGCGCAGCAGCAGGAACAATAGTTCCATCGACCAGATGGACCGGAATGTCGACCGCAGAAAACCGGCTACATCCTTCTCCAATGGCATGCCGAAGTTCGCCCCCTTGTCTGGCGGATCACGCGGGCCCCCTCAAACCCCCAAAAGCCGATCCCGAAGCGGAGCGACCTGCTGTAGCAGCCGCCCGCATTCTATGGACTCTTTCCCACGAAGCCAACCCGGCCCCATGCTATGGTTCGGCGGCGCCGGAAGGCCGGACACGGCACCAGGAGGGGGCGTCGGTGGAGAAGCGTTGACCTGGGAACCATGGCGCGGGCCGCGCCATGGCACGTTCGTGCCCGGGTCGCCACCTGTCCACCGCGTTGGCCGGTTGAAGCATGGGTTCAGCGTGGGACGTGCACCCTCGGCGGCTTGCCCCTCGAATGCCGGGTGCCAGCCACGTATCCATGACTCGACCCTGGACAGGACGTGCTGTCACCACAGGAGACTCATGTGAGCGCCGAAATTCGCCTGGAATCGCTGGACCGTGCCCAGCTCATCGCTGCCCTGCGCAGTCTTCGCAGCGGCGACTTCAGCGTGCGCCTGCCCGAGAGCGGCCCCGGCGCCGACGTCGAAGTGGCGCGGCTCTTCAATGAAGTCGTCGGTTTCAACCGGCAGCTGACCGACGAACTGGAACGCCTGTCGATCGTGGTCGGCAAGGAAGGCCGCATCAACCAGCGCGGCCGCGTCAAGGCGGCCACCGGCGGCTGGGAAAGCGCGATCCGCTCGGTCAACGACCTGATCGAGGACATGGTCCAGCCCACTGCCGAAGTGGCGCGCGTGATCGGCGCGGTGGCCAAGGGCGACCTGTCCCAGACCATGACGGTGGAGATCGATGGACGCCCGCTGCGCGGCGAGTTCCTGCGCATCGGCAAGGTGGTGAACACGATGGTGGCGCAGCTCGCCTCGTTCGCCTCCGAGGTGACCCGCGTGGCCCGCGAAGTGGGTACCGAGGGCAAGCTGGGTGGCCAGGCGACCGTGAAGGGCGTGGCCGGCACCTGGAAGGACCTGACCGACAACGTCAACGCCATGGCCACCAACCTGACCGGCCAGGTGCGCAACATCGCGGAGGTGACCACGGCCGTGGCCTCCGGCGACCTCTCCAAGAAGATCACGGTGGAGGTCAAGGGCGAGATCCTCGAGCTCAAGAACACCATCAATACGATGGTGGACCAGCTCAACTCCTTCGCTTCGGAAGTGACCCGCGTGGCGCGCGAGGTGGGTACCGAAGGCAAGCTTGGCGGCCAGGCCCAGGTGCCTGGCGTCGCGGGTACGTGGAAGGACCTGACCGACAACGTGAACCTCATGGCCGACAACCTCACCGGCCAGGTGCGAAACATCGCCGAGGTGACCACGGCGGTGGCCTCGGGCGATCTTTCCAAGAAGATCACGGTGGAGGTCAAGGGCGAGATCCTGGAGCTCAAGAACACCATCAACGTGATGGTGGATCAGCTGAACGCCTTCGCCTCGGAAGTGACCCGCGTGGCCCGCGAAGTGGGTACCGAAGGCAAGCTTGGCGGCCAGGCGCAGGTGCCGGGCGTCGCCGGCACCTGGAAGGACCTGACCGACAACGTGAACCTGATGGGTGACAACCTCACCGGCCAGGTGCGAAACATCGCCGAGGTGACCACCGCGGTGGCCCGTGGCGACCTTTCCAAGAAGATCACGGTGGAGGTCAAGGGCGAGATCCTGGAGCTCAAGAACACCATCAACGTGATGGTGGACCAGCTGAACGCGTTCGCGTCGGAAGTGACGCGCGTGGCGCGCGAAGTGGGTACCGAAGGCAAGCTTGGCGGCCAGGCCACGGTGCCCGGCGTGGCCGGCACCTGGGCCGACCTGACCGACAACGTGAACCTCATGGCCGACAACCTGACCGGCCAGGTGCGAAACATCGCCGAGGTCACGGTGGCGGTGGCGCGCGGCGATCTTTCCAAGAAGATCACGGTGGACGTCAAGGGCGAGATCCTCACCCTCAAGGACACCATCAACGTAATGGTGGACCAGTTGAACTCCTTCGCCTCGGAAGTGACCCGCGTGGCGCGCGAGGTGGGTTCGGAAGGCAAGCTCGGCGGCCAGGCGCAGGTGCCCGGCGTCGCCGGCACCTGGAAGGACCTCACCGACAACGTGAACCTGATGGCCGGCAACCTCACCGGCCAGGTGCGAAACATCGCCGAGGTAACCACCGCGGTGGCCCGCGGTGACCTTTCCAAGAAGATCACGGTGGACGTCAAGGGCGAGATCCTCGAGCTCAAGAACACCATCAACGTGATGGTGGACCAGCTCAACTCCTTCGCCTCGGAAGTGACCCGCGTGGCGCGCGAGGTGGGTTCGGAAGGCAAGCTCGGCGGCCAGGCGCAGGTGCCCGGCGTGGGCGGTACCTGGAAGGACCTCACCGACAACGTGAACGCGATGGCCGCCAACCTGACCGGCCAGGTGCGAAACATCGCCGAGGTGACGACCGCGGTGGCGCTGGGCGATCTTTCCAAGAAGATCACCGTGGACGTCAAGGGCGAGATCCTGGAGCTCAAGAACACTATCAACACGATGGTGGACCAGCTCAACTCCTTCGCCTCGGAAGTGACCCGCGTGGCGCGCGAGGTGGGTACCGAAGGCAAGCTCGGTGGCCAGGCGCAGGTGCGCGGCGTGGCGGGCACCTGGAAGGACCTCACCGACAACGTGAACCTGATGGCCGACAACCTCACCGGCCAGGTGCGAAACATCGCCGACGTGACGACCGCGGTGGCGCGCGGCGACCTTTCCAAGAAGATCACGGTGGACGTCAAGGGCGAGATCCTCGCGCTCAAGGACACCATCAACGTGATGGTGGACCAGTTGAACGGCTTCGCCTCCGAGGTGACCCGCGTGGCGCGCGAGGTGGGTACCGAGGGCAAGCTCGGCGGCCAGGCGCAGGTGCCCGGCGTGGGCGGCACCTGGAAGGACCTCACCGACAACGTGAACCTGATGGCCACCAACCTGACCAACCAGGTGCGCGGCATCGCCGACGTCGTGACCGCGGTGGCGCAGGGCAACCTCAAGCGCAAGCTGCAGGTGGACGCCAAGGGCGAGATCGCGGCGCTGGCCGACACCATCAACGGCATGATCGAGACGCTCGCCACCTTCGCCGACCAGGTGACCAACATGGCGCGCGAGGTGGGTATCGAGGGCAAGCTCGGCGGCCAGGCGCGCGTGCCCGGCGCCGCGGGTTTGTGGCGCGACCTCACCGACAACGTGAACCAGCTGGCCGCGAACCTCACCAACCAGGTGCGCTCGATCGCCGACGTGGCGACTGCGGTGACCAAGGGCGATCTGTCCCGTTCGATCGCGGTGGCCGCCTCGGGCGAGATGGCCGCGTTGAAGGACAACATCAACGAGATGATCCGCAACCTCAAG
The DNA here is from genome assembly GCF_051900395.1 of Frateuria sp. GZRe14. NCBI lineage: Bacteria > Pseudomonadati > Pseudomonadota > Gammaproteobacteria > Lysobacterales > Rhodanobacteraceae > Frateuria > Frateuria sp. GZRe14. Next base: position 2,313,923 of record NZ_JBHZGJ010000001.1, read on the forward strand.
GACCAGACCTTGAAGAATGCGGAACAGGACTGGCTCAAGACCAACCTCGCCCGTTTCTCGCGCATGCTCCAGGGCGTGCGCGACCTGGCGACGGTATCGAACCTGATCATGTCCGAGCTCGCGCCGCTGGTGAACGCGCAGTACGGCGTGTTCTACGTCGCCCGCCGCGAGGACAACGAAACCGTGCTGGACCTGGTCGCCAGCTACGGCGCCGAGAGCCGCGATCAGTTGAAGCCCACCTTCAAGCTGCGCGAGGGCCTGGTTGGCCAGTGCGCGGCCGACAAGCGGGCGATGCTGATGACCGACATCCCGGAGAACTTCATCCGCATCGGTTCGGGCCTGGGCCACGCGCCGCCGGCCAACGTGGCGATCCTGCCGGCGTTGTTCGAGGACGACGTCAAGGCGGTCATCGAGCTGGCTTCGTTCAACCGTTTCAACGAGACCCACCAGAACTTCCTCGACCAGCTGATGGAATCGGTCGGCATCGTGCTCAACACGATCGCCGCGACGATGCGCACCGAAGGCCTGCTCAAGCAGTCCCAGCTTCTCACCCAGGAGCTGCAGGCGCGCCAGACCGAGCTCACCACGAAGCAGGAAGAGCTGCACGCCACCAACGAGGAGCTGCAGGAGAAGGCCCAGCTGCTGGAGAACGAAAAGAAGCAGGTGGAGGCCAAGAACTTCGAGATCGACATGGCCCGCCGCGCGGTGGAGGAAAAGGCCGAGCAGCTGGCCCTCACCTCCAAGTACAAGTCCGAGTTCCTGGCCAACATGAGCCACGAGCTGCGCACGCCGCTCAATTCGCTGCTGATCCTCTCGCGCCTGCTGGCGGACAATCCGCAGGGCAACCTGAGCGAGAAGCAGACCGAGTTCGCCCGCACCATCCATTCGGCCGGCTCGGACCTCCTGAGCCTGATCAACGACATCCTGGACCTTTCCAAGATCGAGTCCGGCACGGTCTCCATCGAGATCGGCGACATGCCCTTGAGCGGGCTCAAGCAGCACATGGAACGCACCTTCCGGCAGCTTGCCAGCGACAAGAACCTGGATTTCAAGGTGGAGTTCGACCCGGCCCTGCCCGCCTCCATCCGCACCGACGAGAAGCGCCTGCAGCAGGTGGTTCTGAACCTGCTCTCCAACGCCTTCAAGTTCACCGGCGAGGGCAGCGTCACGCTGGCCGTGCGGCCGGTGTCCGGCGGCTGGAGTACCAACCACCCGGTGTTGCGCTATGCCGAACACGCTATCGAGATCGCCGTCACCGACACCGGCATCGGCATTCCCAAGGAAAAACAGAAACTCATCTTCGAAGCGTTCCAGCAGGCCGACGGCACCACCAGCCGCAAGTACGGCGGCACCGGCCTGGGCCTCTCGATCAGCCGCGAGATCGCGCGCCTGATCGGCGGTGAACTGCAGGTGCGCTCGACCCCGGGCGTGGGTTCGACCTTCACCCTGTTCGTACCGCTGGAGGCACTCTCGCCCGTATCCGTGCCACTGGGGACCAGCAACGCCCGCTACGACAACAGCGGCGCCACGGTGCCGGGCGCCCTGCCCGCGCCGATGGAGGTCACCGACGATCGCGATGCATTGGGCGACTCGCCGTTCGTGCTGATCGTGGAGGACGACCCGACCTTCGCCTCGATCCTGCTGGACATCGCCCGCGACGCCGGCCTCAAGGGCGTGGTTTCCACCGCCGGCGCCGGCACGCTGACGCTCGCGCGCAAGCTGCAGCCGCATGCGATCACGCTGGACCTTGGCCTGTCCGACATCGACGGCTTCGTGCTGCTGGACCTGCTCAAGCACGATCCGCAGACCATGCACATGCCGATCCAGGTGATCTCCGGCGCGGACAAGCTTGGCTCGGCGCTCAGCCTGGGCGCGTTCGGCGTCACCGAAAAGCCGGCCGCGCCCGAGCAACTGGCCGACGTGTTCAAGCGCCTGGCCGGCCACATCCGCCAGACGCCCGCGCCGCAGGCGATGCCGGAAGCCACCGGTGGCATGCGTCCCGTGCCTGAGCTGGGTGGCGCGCGCATCCTCATCGTGGACGACGACATCCGCAACATCTATTCGCTGACCAGCGTGCTGGAAAGCCACGGCGTGGAAGTCATGCATGCCGAGGGCGGCCGCGAGGGCATCGCGATTCTGGAACAGACGCCTGGGATCGACATCGCCCTGATCGACATCATGATGCCGGAGATGGACGGCTACGAAACCATGCAGCAGATCCGCGCCCAGCCGGCGCTGGCCGAGGTGCCCCTGATCGCGGTCACCGCCAAGGCGATGAAGGGCGACCGTCAGAAGTGCCTGGACGCGGGCGCTTCGGACTACATCGCCAAGCCGGTCGACATCGAACTGCTGCTGGCGCTGCTTCGCGTGTGGCTTGCCCGCTCGCGCGAGCGGTCGCCCGCCATCGCGCTGTAGCGCGGAGCCCAGGAACCCATGAACGTACCTGTTTCCCGCCAGTCCCCGTCCGCCACGCGCCGCGGCCGCCCGTCCGAACCACCGGAGCGGGCGCGCATCCTCATCGTCGACGACGACGAGCGCAACCTGCTGGCCATCCGCACCGTGCTGGAAGACATTGCCGACGTGGTGCTCGCCCGTTCCGGCGAGGACGCGCTCAGGCAACTGCTCAAGGGCGAGTTCGCGGTGATCCTGCTGGACGTCTACATGCCCGGCATGGACGGCTACGAGACCGCGCAGATCATCCGCGCGCGCGAGCAAACCAAGCGCATCCCGATCATCTTCCTGTCGGCGGTCAACAAGGAGACCGAACACCTGATCCGCGGCTATTCCATGGGCGCGGTCGACTATGTGTTCAAGCCGGTCGAGCCGGTGGTGCTGCGCTCCAAGGCGGCGGTGTTCGTCGACCTGTACATGATGACCCGCGAGGTGCGCCGCAAGGCCAGGCAGGAGCAGGAACTGCTGGACGCCAACCTGCGCGCCAACGCCGAGCGCCTGCGTGCCGAACAGGAGCTGCGCCTGGCCGAACAGCGCCAGGCGGCGATCATCCATTCGCTGCCGCTGGTGCTTTACCTGGAGGACCAGGATGCGACGCCGCGCATGCCCAAGTTCGTCAGCGGCAACTTCACCGCGGTCACGGGATTCAACTACGACGACGTGGTCGCCACGCCGACGCTTTGGCTGGACCGGCTTCATCCGGAAGACCGCGGCCGCGTCGCGGACGCCCTGAGTGCGCGACGCCAGGGCCGCGCCTATGCGGTCGAGTACCGGTGGCAGTGCGCCGACGGCACCTACAAGCATTTCCTCGACCAGGCCGTGCTGCTGCGCGACGCCGACGGTCGTCCGCTGGAGTACGCCGGCACCCTGCTCGACGTCACCGACCGCAAGAACCTCGAAACGCAGCTGCTGCACGTGCGCAAGATGGACGCGCTGGGGCAGCTGACCGGCGGCATCGCGCACGACTTCAACAACCTGTTGGCCGCCGTGCTCGGCGGGCTGGGCCTGATCGAGCGGCGTGTCACGCTGGCCGACGACCAGCGCAAGGTGCTGGACATGACCCGGCACGCCGCGCAGCAGGGCGCCGAGCTGGTCTCCCGGTTGTTGGCTTTCGCCCGCAAGCAGAAGCTCGAGCCCGCGCACATCGACATGACCGAGCTGTCCGGCAGCGTCACCCAGCTGCTGGGGTACACGCTGGGCGGGCTTGTCGCGCTGGAATGGGAGCTGCAGGAGGACCTGTGGTCGCCCTACGCCGATGAGACCCAACTCGAACTGGCGCTGATGAACCTGGCGATCAATGCCCGCGACGCCATGCCCGAGGGCGGCAAGATCTGCATCGCGTGCCGCAACGTGAGCATCGGCACCGGCAACGAGGCGGCCGCAGGCGACTATGTGGTGCTGGCGGTCTCCGACACCGGCTGCGGCATCCCCCCCGACATGCTCGAGCGCGTCACCGAGCCGTTCTTCACCACCAAGGCCGTCGGCAAGGGCACCGGCCTGGGCCTGTCCATGGTCTACGGATTCGCCCAGCAGTCCGGCGGCACCATGCGCATCGAAAGCCATGTGGACCAGGGCACGGTCGTCGAACTGTGGTTGCCGCGCGCGCCCGAGGCCGCGCGCCGCCCGGCGGCCCCTGCGATCGACAGCACGTCCGCGGGGAACCGCGGCCGCCACATCCTGCTCGTCGACGACCACGAAGGCGTGCGCGCCACCACCGCGGCGATGCTGGAGGACCTGGGCCACATGGTCGTCACGGCCGCCGATGGCGAGCACGTAAGCCAGCTGATCCAGGCCGACCATCTCCAGGCGATCGACTTCATCATCAGCGACTACGCCATGCCGCTGGTCTCGGGTTCGGAAGTGATCCGCAAGCTGCGCGCGGTCAAGCCGGGGCTGCCGGGCATCATCATCAGCGGTTACGCCGACAAGGAAGCGATTTCCGGCGCGCCCGAAGGGGTGATCGTGGTGTCCAAACCTTTCACACCGACGCAGTTGCAGGACGCGATCGTTGCCGCGGCGCACGTCAGCCGTAATTGAATCGGCCCTTTTTGCGTGCCCTCGCCGGAGCGCGCTCGTGGGCTCCACCGACGTGGTCGCCGCGCTCGGGCAAACCTGGAGTTCTCCCGCAAGCGCGGGCAACTGAACGGTGGCTGGACCGCCGCCCCCTTTGGCGCCAGGGGCCTCGACCGCTCCAAGGCACCGTGCGATGCCAATCCTCGTCGCGCGACCTTGAAATCCGCTTCCCCACCGCGACCTCCGAAGCGTTGTCCGGCTTGCCGCGGCGCAGCAGGCCCGGCGTATAATCGTTAAGATTGCATACGGCCGTCCGCCCTTCCCCAGTCGGACGGCCGCAAAGCCTCCCTTCCCTGCCGGTGGTGACGTGAGCACGAACCTGATTCGCGAGTTTTCCGAGTCCTCCCAACTCGCTGGCGGCAACGCCGATTACGTCGAACAGTTGTACGAGTCCTGGCTGGCCGACCCTGCGTCGGTCACCGCCGATTGGGCCGGTTACTTCGAATCGTTCAAGGGTCGTGGCAGCGACATCCCGCACTCGTCCGTCATCGCCCGCATCGAGGCGGCGCAGAAACAGCGTCGCGCTTCCGGTGCCCCGGTCGACGACGCCCACGCCCGCAAGCAGGCCGGCGTGCTGCGCCTGCTGACCGCCTACCGTTCGCGCGGCCACCTGGCGGCCAACCTGGACCCGCTGGGCCTGGCCAACAAGATGGAGGCGCCAGACCTGGGGCTGGCCTTCCACGGCCTGTCCGACGCGGACCTGGACACCGAATTCGACTGCGGCACGTTCGCCGGCGGCGGCCAGCGCATGAAGCTGCGCGAGCTGCTTGCCCGCCTGAAGAAGATCTACGCCAGCACGATCGGCGCGGAGTTCATGTACATCTCCGACCACGCGCAGCGCGCATGGATCTACTCCCGGCTGGAGCAGGCCAACGGCAGCGCCGGCCTGGACGCGGCCGGCAAGAAGCGCGTGCTGGCGGGCCTGACCGCGGCGGAGGGCCTGGAGCGCTACCTGCACACCAAGTACGTCGGCCAGAAGCGCTTCTCGCTGGAGGGCGGCGACAGCCTGATCCCGATGGTCGACGACGTCGTCAGCGCCGCCGGCGACAATGGCGTGAAGGATGTCGTCATCGGCATGGCCCATCGCGGCCGCCTGAACGTGCTGGTCAACATCCTGGGCAAGCCGCCCAAGACTTTGTTCGACGAGTTCGAGGGCAAATTCGAACACCCGGATGACCCGGCCCACTCGGGCGACGTGAAGTACCACATGGGCTTCTCCGCCGACGTCAGGACGCCCAAGGGCAACGGCGTGCACGTGGCGCTGGCGTTCAATCCCTCGCACCTGGAAATCGTCAACCCGGTGGTCGCCGGCTCCGTGCATGCGCGGCAGATCCGCCGGCACGACGGCGAGCACACCCAGTCAATGGCGGTGCTGATCCATGGTGACGCGGCCTTCGCCGGCCAGGGCGTCAACATGGAGCTGTTCCAGATGTCGCAGGCGCGCGGCTTCAAGATCGGCGGCAGCCTGCACATCGTGATCAACAACCAGGTGGGTTTCACCACCTCCAACCCGCAGGACGCGCGCTCCACGCTGTACTGCACCGACCTGGCCAAGATGGTCAACGCGCCGGTGCTGCACGTGAACGGCGACGACCCCGAAGCGGTGATTGAAGTCACCCGCCTGGCTTACGACTTCCGCAAGCAGTTCCGCAAGGACGTCGTGATCGACCTGGTGTGCTACCGCCGCCACGGCCACAACGAGGCGGACGAGCCCGCGGCGACGCAGCCGGTGATGTACCAGATCATCCGCAAGCGTCCGACCACCCGCGATCTCTACCAGCAGCAGCTGGTGAAGGAGGGCGTGCTGGCCGAAGGTGACGCGCAGAAGGAACTCGACACCTACCGCGACCGCCTGGAAGCCGGCGGGTCGATGACCGCGCTCGATCCGGCCCCGCAACGCGACGTGCACGTGGACTGGAGCCGCTTCATCGGCGGCAAGCTTTCCACCAGGACCGATACCGGCGTGCCGAAGCAGAAGTTGCTGGAGCTGGCCAACCGCATCCTGGAGCTGCCCTCCGACGTCACGCTGCAGCCGCGCGTGGCCAAGATCTACGACGACCGCCGCAAGATGGCCGCGGGCGAGCATCCGGCCGACTGGGGCTTCGCCGAGAACCTGGCCTACGCCACGCTGATCGACCAGGACTACAACCTGCGCCTGGTCGGCCAGGACTCCGGCCGCGGCACCTTCTTCCATCGCCACGCGGTGCTGCACGACCAGAAGGACGGCCACACCTACATGCCGCTGGCCACCGTGCGCGCGGGCGCCGACGTCGAGATCATCGACTCGCTGCTCTCGGAGGAAGCGGTGATGGCGTTCGAGTACGGCCATGCCACGACCGACCCGCAGACGCTGGACATCTGGGAAGGGCAGTTCGGCGACTTCGCCAACGGCGCGCAGGTGGTCATCGATCAGTTCATCAGTTCCGGCGAAGCCAAGTGGAACCGCCTGTGCGGCCTGGCGCTGTTCCTGCCGCACGGCTACGAAGGTCAGGGCCCGGAGCATTCCTCCGCCCGCCTGGAGCGCTTCCTGCAGCTGTGCGCGATGGACAACATGCAGGTGTGCGTGCCGACCACCCCCGCGCAGGCCTTCCACATGATCCGCCGCCAGATGGTGCGCCCGGTGCGCAAGCCGCTGATCGTGATGACGCCCAAGTCGCTGCTGCGCCACAAGCTCGCGGTCTCCTCGCTGGACGAACTGGCCAGTGGCGAGTTCCAGCTGGTGATCGGCGAGCACCGCGACCTGGCGGCCAAGAAGGTCAAGCGCGTGGTGCTCTGCTCGGGCAAGGTCTATTACGACCTGCTCGAGGACGCGGAGAAGCGCGAGCTCACGGACGTCGCCATCGTGCGCGTCGAGCAGCTCTATCCGTTCCCGCGCCCGCGCGTGGTCGAGGAACTGGCCAGGTATCCCTCCGCCAAGGAAGTGGTGTGGTGCCAGGAAGAGCCGATGAACCAGGGCGCCTGGTTCCAGATCCGCCACCATCTGCAGGCCTGCGTGGGCACCAAGCACAGCCTTTCCTATGCCGGCCGTGGCCGCTCCCCGGCGCCGGCCGCCGGCCACCTCAACACCCACGTCGCCGAACAGACGGCGCTCGTCGAGCAGGCGCTGGTCGCGCCGGTCGGCGACGACCAGGCGGCAGAGTAAGCTTTTTCGGATCAATGCGGCCAGGATGGCCGCTACGTGCCGCGCCAGGAGAGGCGCTCACCTTTAAGGACCCGTCATGTCCATCGAAGTCAAAGTCCCCGTCCTGCCCGAGTCGGTCTCCGACGCCACCATCGCCAGCTGGCACAAGAAGGTCGGCGAGGCGGTCAAGCGCGACGAGAACCTGGTCGACCTTGAAACCGACAAGGTGGTGCTGGAAGTGCCCTCGCCGGTCGACGGCGTGCTCAAGGAGATCAGGCACCAGGCCGGCGACACGGTGAACAGCCAGCAGGTGATCGCCATCCTGGAGGAAGGCGCCGCCGCGCCGGCCCCCGCGCCCGCTGCGAAGGAAGAACCCAAAGCCGCGGCGCCCGCCAAGGCCGAGGCGCCGCAGACCGGCAAGGGTGTGGACGAACTGTCCCCGGCCGGTCGTCGCGTCGCCAGCGAGGAAAACATCGACCCGTCCAAGGTCGCCGGCACCGGTCGCGACGGCCGCGTGACCAAGGAAGACCTCGTCAACTACGGCAAGGGCGGCGCTGCCCCGGCTCCTGCCGCCCCGGCCGCCCGGCCGACCCCGGGCGCCCGCCCGGAAGAGCGCGTGCCGATGACCCGCATGCGCGCCAAGATCGCCGAGCGCCTGATGCAGTCGAAGAACTCGATCGCGATGCTCACCTCGTTCAACGAGGTGAACCTCGCCGAGGTCGTGAAGATGCGCAAGTCGCTGGGCGAGCAGTTCCAGAAGACCCACGGCATCAAGCTTGGCTTCATGAGCTTCTTCGTCAAGGCGGCCGCCGAGGCGCTCAAGCGCCACCCGATCGTCAACGCGTCGGTCGACGGCAACGACATCATCTACCACGGCTACCAGGACATCTCGATCGCCGTGTCCACCGACAAGGGCCTGGTGACGCCGGTGTTGCGCGACGTGCAGGACATGGGCTTCGCCGACATCGAAAAGGGCATCGCCGACTACGCCAAGAAGGCGCGTGACGGCAAGCTCTCGCTGGACGACCTGCAGGGCGGCACGTTCACCATCACCAACGGCGGCACTTTCGGCTCGCTGCTCTCCACGCCGATCGTCAACCCGCCGCAGAGCGCGATCCTGGGCATGCATACGATCAAGGAGCGCGCGATCGTCGAGAACGGCCAGGTCATCGCCGCGCCGATGATGTACATCGCCATCTCCTACGACCACCGCATCATCGACGGCAAGGACGCGGTGCTGTTCCTGGTCGACATCAAGGACCAGCTGGAGAACCCGCAGCGGATGCTGCTGGGTCTCTGATCGCCGCCCCGGCGATCGGAAAATAGGTAACGAAGCTCTGGTGCCCGGACTCGACTGGAACCACGTCAGGTCGGTTGTTTCCGGCGCACCAGCGCCCATCTTCCGCTTCACCAGCGAGCAGGGCTCGCCAGCAAGGAACCTCGCATGAGTGACCAACAATTCGACGTCATCGTCATCGGCGCCGGCCCGGCCGGCTACGTGGCCGCGATCCGCGCCGCGCAGCTGGGCCTGAAGACCGCCTGTGTCGACGACTTCACCGGCAAGGACGGCAAGCAGGCGCTGGGCGGCACCTGCCTCAACGTGGGCTGCATCCCGTCCAAGGCGCTGCTCGACTCCTCGCGCCAGTTCTGGAACATCTCGCACAACTTCCCGGTCCACGGCATCAGCGTGGAAGGCGCCAAGGTGGACCTCGGCACCTTCATCGGCCGCAAGGACAAGATCGTCAAGCAGTTCACCGGCGGCATCGGCCAGTTGTTCAAGGCCAACAAGGTCACCGCGTTCTACGGCAAGGGCAAGCTGCTCAAGGGCAATTCGGTCGAGATCACCGGCAAGGACGGCGCCAAGCAGACGATCAGCGCCACCAACGTGATCCTGGCCTCCGGCTCGGTGCCGATCGAGCTGCCGTTCGCCAAGTTTGACGGCAAGGTGATCGTCGACAATGCGGGTGCTCTGGACTTCACCGAGGTGCCCAAGCGCCTGGGCGTGATCGGCGCCGGCGTGATCGGCCTGGAACTCGGCAGCGTGTGGAAGCGCATGGGTTCTGACGTGACCGTGCTCGAAGCGCTCCCCGACTTCCTGGGCGCCGCCGATGCGGACGTCGCCAAGATCGCGCTGAAGGAATTCACCAAGCAGGGGCTGGCCATCAAGCTCGGCGCCAAGGTTTCCAAGGCCGAGGTGAAGAAGGACGGTGTGCACCTGACGTACACCGACAAGGACGGCGAGCAAAAGCTGGTCGTCGACAAGCTGCTGGTTGCCGTGGGCCGCCGTGCATACACCGATGGCCTGCTGGCCGGCGACACCGGCGTCAAGCTCGACGAGCGCGGCCGCATCGTGGTCGACGAGCACAACCACACCGGCGTGGACGGCGTGTGGGCCATCGGTGACGCCGTGCGCGGCCCGATGCTGGCGCACAAGGGCTCCGAGGAAGGCGTGGCGGTGGCCGAGTGGATCGCCGGCAAGGCCGGCCACATCAACCTCGATACCGTGCCCTGGGTGATCTACACCGAACCGGAAATCGCCTGGGCCGGCAAGACCGAAAAGCAGCTCAAGGACGAAGGCGTGCCCTACAAGGTCGGCACCTTCCCGTTCGCCGCCATCGGCCGTGCCGTGGCGATGAACGAGGCGATCGGCCAGGTGAAGATGCTCGCCCACGCCGAGACCGACCGTATCCTAGGCGTGCACATGGTCGGCCCGGGCGTGTCCGAGTTGATCGCCGAGTGCGTCGTGGCGATGGAGTTCAAGGGTTCGTCCGAGGACCTCGCGCGCATCGTCCACGCCCACCCGACCCTGTCCGAGGCCGTGCACGAGGCCGCGCTGTCGGTCGACAAGCGCGCCATCCACAAGGGCAACTGAGCTTCCACCGAACGGCCAAACGGCCCGCTCGTGGCGACATGGGCGGGCCGTTTCGTTCGTGCCCATCCCTGCAGAGGCCACTTGGGGGGGATCACTGTTCCCACGGCCGGCGACGAGCGTTGCCAACCGGTGGGCTCCCACACACAAACCACACTTACACCGGATACGCATGCCCCAACCCACCGCCATCTGCGTCTACTGCGGTTCCAGCAGCGGCAGCCATCCCGACTACGTCGAGCAGGCCCGCGCCTTCGGCACCGAGATGGCCCGGCGCGGTATCGCCCTGGTCTATGGCGGCGGCAAGGTCGGGCTGATGGGCACCGTGGCCGACGCGGTGCTGGCCGCCGGCGGCAAGGCAATCGGCGTGATCCCGCGCCAACTGGTCGACCTGGAAGTCGCCCATCCGGAGCTGACCGAGCTGGTGGTGGTCGAGACCATGCACCAGCGCAAGACACGCATGTATGAGCTCTCCGACGCCTTCGTCGCCCTGCCCGGCGGTTTCGGCACCATGGACGAGATGTTCGAGATGCTCACCTGGGCCCAGCTGGGCCTGCACCGCTACCCCTGTGGCTTCCTCGACGTACGCGGCTACTACACGCAGCTGAGCGCGATGATAGACCACATGGTCGCCGAGCGCTTCGTGCGGCCGGAGCAGCGCGAGGACGTCTGGTTCGGCCAGGATATGGGCGCGCTGTTCGACTGGATGGCAAGCTACGAGGGTCGCTACCTGCCCAAATGGGTGGACGACCGCAGCATCGACGCCTGAGTGCAGGAGGCAAGATGAGCCCGACCAACGCGTTCCGAGCCGTGCGCATCCAAAACGACCCGGCCGGCTACCGCAGCGGCATCGAGACCATGGGCGCGGATGCACTCACGCCGGGCGAAGTGCTGGTACAGGTTGCGTGGTCGTCGGTCAACTACAAGGACGCGCTGGCCGGCACCGGCAGGGGCAAGATCCTGCGTCGGTACCCGCTCAACGGCGGCATCGACGTGGCCGGCCATGTGGTCGCCTCTACCGATCCGGCATTCAGGGAAGGCGACGCCGTGCTGTGCACCGGCAGCGGCCTGTCCGAGACGCGCGACGGCGGTTATGCCGAGTACGCCCGGCTGGATGCACGCTGGACCATCCCGCTGCCCGCCGGCCTTTCCCTGCGCGAGAGCATGATCCTGGGTACCGCCGGCTTCACCGCGGCGCTGGCCCTGCTGCGCATGCAGGACAACCGGCAGACGCCGGAGCTCGGCCCGATTGCCGTCACCGGCGCCAGCGGCGGCGTCGGTCAGCTTGCGATCGACATCTTCAGCCGCGCCGGGTACGAGGTTCACGCGATCAGCGGCAAGAGCGACCATTTCGACTTCCTGCAAGACCTCGGCGCCAGCCAGTGCATCGACCGCCACCAGCTCGCCTTCGGCGGCAAGCCGATGGATTCGGCCCGCTTCGGCGGCGCGCTGGACAATGTCGGGGGCCCGATGCTGGCCGGCCTGCTGCCGCTCATCGTGCCCTACGGCAACGTGGCGATCTGCGGCAACGCCGGCGGCATCGCCTTCGACAGCACCGTCATGCCCTTCATCATCCGCGGCGTGAGCCTGCTCGGCATCGCCTCGGCCGGTACCGCCCGCGACCTGCGCGAATCCATCTGGCAGCACCTGGCCGACGACTGGAAGCCCCGACACCTCGACCGCATCGCCACCGACGAGGTCACGCTGGAGCAACTGCCGGCCGTGTTCGAGCGCATGCTGACTGGCCAGTCCTTCGGCCGCACCCTCGTGCGCGTCGGCGGCGGGTGAAGCCCGCGCTTGGAAGCACCCCGCTCGCGGCATAGAATCCACGACAACTACTAGGAACCCCCACCTCATGGCACGAATCCTGATCGTCGACGACTCCCCATCGCAGCTGCTGGGCCTCAAGCGCATCGTCGAGAAGCTCGGCCATGAGTCGCTGACCGCCGAAGACGGCGCTGCGGGCGTCGAAGCGGCCAAGCGGGAACGTCCCGACCTGATCCTGATGGACGTGGTCATGCCCAACCTCAATGGTTTCCAGGCCACCCGCATCATCAGCAAGGACCCGGACACCGCACACATCCCGGTCGTGCTGGTGACCACCAAGGACCAGGAAACCGACCGCGTGTGGGGCATGCGCCAGGGCGCCAAGGCCTACGTGACCAAGCCGATCAAGGAAGACGAGCTGGTCGCCACCATCAAGCCGCTGCTGCCGGTCTGACACTTCCTTTGACCCTTCGCCTTTTTCGCGAAGGGTTGCCAGTACCGCCCGTCCACACTCGACCGGCTTCCCCAGGCTGGAAAGCAGCTTTCCCGCAAGATCGGCCTCTTCCCCAAGCCACCCTGGGAGTAAAACGGAGCAGCCCTGACGCGAAACCCCGTCGGATGTGCTGTTGGGCCATCGGCCCTCCCCGGAAGAGAGTTGAGCGGCGTCACTCGCGACCATTTCACCGAGGCGCGTGGCGGTTCGACGTTCAGGAGCGCGATCGACAGCTCCCCCGCGAGATCGCCGCTCACCGAGCCCTCCTTCCAAAAGAGAGGGCGCGAAAGCGTCAGGCGCGCGGGTCGTAGCCCTCGAACTGCTTGTGCAGGGCCTCGTAGGCCTCGCGCTGGGCGTCGCTTTCGGCGGCGGGCGTGCGGATGGACAACTCCACAAGCTGATCCCCCGCCGGGCTGCCCGGTAGGCCACGGCCTTTCAGGCGCAACTTGCGACCCGATTGCGAACCCGCCGGAATCCGCAGGTCCACGGCGCCCGCCAGCGTCGGCACCGGCACCGTGGCTCCCAGCGCCGCTTCCCATGGCGCCAGGGGCAACACGTGCGATACGTTCCGCCCCTCCAGCTTGAACCGCGGGTCATCGCGGATCATCACTTCGAGCATCAGGTCACCGCTGGGGCCGCCGGCGGCACCCGGCTGGCCCTGGCCACTCAGGCGTATCACCTGGCCGGGCAGGATGCCGGCCGGAATCTTCACCTCCAGCACCCGCTCGTTGCCGCCGTCATGAAGCGCCAGGCGTGTGCGTCCGCCATCGAAGGCGGTCTGCAGGTCGATCTGCACCTGCGCCTGCACGTCACGGCCGCGGCGCGGCCTTGCCTGACCACGCGCCCCGCCCCCGGCACGGCCGAACAGGCTCTCGAAGAAATCGCTGAAATCGCCGTCGCTGGCCCCGCCAAACTCGAAGCCGCCGCCCTGCCCCCAACCCGGCGGCGGGCGGAACTGCTCGCCACCACGGTAGCCGCCGGCGCGCAGCTGATCGTACGTGCGGCGCTTTTCCGGATCGCGCAACGCCTCGTTGGCCTCGTTGATCGCCTTGAACCGCTCTTCCGCGCCCGGTTCCTTGTTCTTGTCCGGGTGGAACTGCCGCGCCAGCTTGCGATAAGCCGACTTGATCTCGGCCTCGCTGGCGTCGGGCTTTACCCCGAGAATGTCGTAATAGTCTTTGAATTCCACTGGCCTTCCTCGGCAAAACTGCGCAGGCAGGCGGCCCGTCGCGGATCTACTCCGCGAGGGGCCGCCCGGATCACGCTACGGTAGCCGCTCAGTGGTTGCCGCTGCTGGAGCCGCCAGCGGTGCCGCTGCCGTGTTCGGTGGAAATCGAGATCCGCCGCGGCGTGGTTTCCGCGCGCTTGGGTATCAGGATTTCCAGCACGCCGTGGCGGCCGACCGCAGTGATGCCCTCCGGATCGGCGCTGTCCGGCAGCGCGAAACGGCGATGGAAAGTCCCATGCGCGCGCTCGATCCGGGTAAATCGACCGGTCTGCTCCTGGTTCTGCACGGTGCGCTCGCCCTTGATGGTCAGGATTCCCTTTTCCATGCTGACCTCGATGTTCGCCGGATCCACGCCAGGGACGTCGACGAAAATCACGAAGCGCCTGTCTTCCTCCTTGATGTCCACGCGCGGCGCCCACTGGCTGGTCACCACGTTGGACGGGTCGGCCTCGTCCTGTTGGAAGAAGCGGTCGAAGGCGTGGCGGATCTCCTCGGGAAACGCATTGGCGGCGTTCCACATCGGATTGCGGTTTGAACTCATGGGCTTGCTCCTCCAGAAAGGGTCACGGCAGCCGCCGCTTGCCCCAAAAGTAGGTGCGGGCGCCGCCGATTCAAGGCGACAGGCGTCGCCGGCCGGGTTTACGATGCCCGGCCCAACCCACGGGAAAACCCCATGACTATCCAGATCGGCCAGGCCCTGCCGGACCTCGAGGTGGCCGTGATCGAGGAGGGCGCTCCGGTGCGGCGCCTGTCCACCGCCAGCCTGTTCAAGCAAGGTCGGGTGGTGTTGTTCGCCGTACCCGGCGCCTTCACGCCAACCTGCTCGGACCACCACCTGCCCGGCTATGTACAGCACTACCAGGCGTTCCGGGAACGCGGCGTCGACGTGATCGGAATGGCAGTCAATGACGCCTATGTGATGCAGGCCTGGGCGGCGGTACAGCAGGTGCCACCGGGCCTGAGACTGGTGGCTGACGGCAACGGAAGCTTCACGCGCGCACTGGGATTGGAGTTCGACGGTACCGCGTACGGCATGGGGCTGCGCGCCCGCCGCTTCGCGCTGTATGCCGAAGACGGTGTGGTGCGGCAGCTGCACGTGGAGGCGCCTGGCGAATTCCGCGTGTCGACCGCCGAAGCGATGCTGCTGGCGATCACGACATCCGAGGCCAGGACGGCCGGCTGACGCGGGTGGATCGGCGACCGCCGCGAGTACGGCGCGCGATGGGAGGTGAGCAGGAGCTACGATCCGCCCGCAGTACGCAACATCAGCAAGTCCAGGCCATATTCATCCGATCGCCAAAGGAGCGCTGCCATGCGGTACGTACTGTTCGACAAGGTCAGTAACGAAGTGATCCTGCTCGCCCGGATCCTTCTGGTAGTCCTGTTCGTGCTGTTCGGCTGGAGCAAGCTGACCGACTTCCCGGGAACGGTCGGCTACATGGCGAGCCAGGGCTTGCCGGTGCCGACGCTGGCGGCGGCCGTGGTCGTCCTCATGGAGTTCTTCGTGGGCCTGGCAATCGTGCTCGGCTTCTGCACGCGGCCGCTCGCCCTGCTGCTGGCCCTGTACACGCTCGGCACCGCGTTGATAGGGCACCACTACTGGACGATGGAAGGTGCCGATCGCATGGCCAACATGATCAACTTCTACAAGAACATCTCGATCATTGGTGGCCTGCTGCTGTTGTGCATCACCGGCCCTGGAAAGTACTCGATCGACCGGCGCTAGCCTCCGGTTCCTGCGCACCAAAAAAGAAAGCCCCGGCGAACCGGAGCTTTCTTCATTCCATCAGGCCTCCGACCCGTCCTGGTGGGGCACCGGCCCCTCCGGCGGGGCGCCCTCGGCAGGCTCGGCGTCCTCGCCGTTGGTTTCCTCGGCATCCAGCCGCACCACGCTGACCAAGTTCTCATCCGCAGGCAGACGGATCAGGGTGACGCCCTGCGTATTGCGCCCCAGTTGCGAAATTTCCCCGACGCGAGTGCGCACCAGCGTGCCCTGGTTGGAGATCAACATGAGCTCGTGGCCTTCGGTGACCTGCACCGCAGCGACCAGCGCGCCATTTCGCTCCGAGCACTGGATGCCGATCACGCCCTGGGTGCCTCGGCCCTTCTTGGTGAACTCCTCCAGCGGCGTGCGCTTGCCATAGCCACGCTCGGTGGCCGTGAGGATGTCGCCCTCGGCCGCCACGATGAGCGACACCACATCGGCGCCCTCGGCCAGGCGCATGCCACGCACGCCGGTGGCGGTGCGTCCCATCGAACGCACGGTGTTCTCGTCGAAGCGATTCACCTTGCCGTTGGAGGCGAACAACAGGATGTCGCTGTTGCCGTTGGTGATGGCCACGTCGACCAGCGCGTCGCCTTCGTCCAGGTTGATCGCGATCTTGCCGCGTTGCAGCTGGAAAGCGAACTCGGTAAGCGGGGTCTTCTTCACCGTGCCGCTGCGGGTGGCGAAGAACACGTAGCAGTCAGGGCTGTACTCGCGGATCGGCAGCACCGCCTGCACCTTCTCGCCTTCGGTCAACGGCAGCAGGTTGACGATCGGCTTGCCGCGCGCACCCGGGCCCGCCTCCGGCATCTGGTAGACCTTGAGCCAGTAGACGCGGCCGGTGCTGGTGAAGGTGAGCAGCGTGTCATGGGTGTTGACCACCCACAGCTGCTCGACGACATCTTCATCCTTGAGCGCCGAGGCCGAGCGGCCCTTGCCACCGCGCTTTTGCGCACGGTACGTGCTGGCCGGCTGGCGCTTGACGTAACCGGTGTGCGACAGCGTGACGACCATGTCCTCCGGCGCGATCAGGTCGAGGACGTTGAGATCCTCCTGCGAGTGCTGGATCTCGGTGCGGCGCGCGTCGCCGTACTCGGCCTTGATGACTTCCAGTTCATCGCGGATCACCTTGAGCAGGACCTCGGGATTCTCGAGGATCTCGATCAGGCCGCGGATGGTTTCCAGGATCTGCCGGTATTCGTCGGAAAGTTTCTCCTGCTCCAACCCGGTCAGGCGGTGCAGACGCATGGCCAGGATTTCCTGCGCCTGCACCTCGGACAGCTGGTAGCCATCGCCCTTGAGGCCGTCGCGCGGGTCCATCTCTTCCGGCCGCGACGCCTCGGCACCGGCGGCGGCCAGCAGCGTGCTGACCATGCCCGGCTGCCACTTGCGCGCCAGCATGCGCTCGCGTGCCTCGGCCGGCGAGGCGGAGCTGCGGATCAGCTCGATCATCTCCTCGATGTTGGCCAGCGCGACGGTCAGGCCTTCGAGGATGTGCGCGCGGGCGCGCGCCTTGCGCAGCTCGAAGATGGTGCGACGGGTCACCACCTCGCGGCGGTGGCGGATGAACGCCTCGAGGATCTCCTTGAGGTTGAGCAGGCGCGGCTGGCCGTCCAGCAGCGCCACCATGTTGATGCCGAAGGTCACCTGCAACTGCGTCTGCAGGAACAGGTTGTTGAGCACCACGTCGCCCATGGCGTCGCGGCGCACCTCGATCACGATGCGCATGCCGTCCTTGTCGGACTCGTCGCGCAACTCGCTGATGCCCTCGATCTTCTTTTCCTTGACCAGCTCGGCGATCTTCTCGATCAGCCGCGCCTTGTTCACCTGGTAAGGCAACTCGTGGACAAGGATCGTCTCGCGGCCGTTGGCCTCGGTCTCGATCTCGGTGCGCGCGCGCACCAGGATGCGCCCGCGGCCAGTGCGGTAGGCCTCGACGATGCCGGCGGCGCCATTGATGATGCCGGCGGTCGGGAAATCCGGACCCGGGATGTACTGCATCAGCTCGTCGACCGAGAGCGAAGGCTCGTCGATCAGCGCGATGGTGCCGGCGATCACCTCGTTGAGGTTGTGCGGCGGCACGTTGGTGGCCATGCCGACCGCGATGCCGGCCGAACCGTTGATGAGCAGGTTCGGCACGCGGGTGGGCAACACCAGCGGCTCGCTTTCGCTCTCGTCGTAGTTCGGCCCGAAGTCGACCGTGTCCTTGTCGATGTCGGCCAGCAGTTCGTGCGTGAGGCGCGACATGCGCACTTCGGTGTATCGCATGGCCGCCGCGTTGTCGCCGTCGACCGAACCGAAGTTGCCCTGGCCGTCGACCAGCATGTAGCGCAGCGAGAACGGCTGGGCCATGCGCACGATGGCGTCGTACACCGACGCGTCGCCGTGCGGGTGGTACTTACCGATCACGTCACCGACCACGCGGGCCGATTTCTTGTAGGGCTTGTTCCAGACGTTGCCCAGCTCGTTCATCGCAAAGAGGACGCGGCGATGCACGGGCTTGAGGCCGTCGCGTACATCCGGAAGGGCGCGTCCCACGATCACGCTCATGGCGTAATCGAGGTAGCTCTGGCGCATCTCGTCTTCGATGTTGACGCGGATGACTTCTTTGGCGAGTTCTGCCATCAATCGGCTTCCCAGTGGCTTCCGTGGAACCAAAAAAGGCCGCGCAACGGACGCTGCATGCGCGCGGTTGCGCGGCCCTCAAGCAATCGTGAAATTGTATCACGAATGCGTTTGGAAGGCCCTTATTTTTGCCTTTGAAATCAGCGAGTTAGCCAGCCTGTTTTGACCGCCGGAAAAGCACGCCCCGCGCCGAACAAAAATTGACCAGCGCAGCCACCGCCGACCCGGCCGCCGCGGCCAGCGCCGGCCATCGCCCGAGCGTTTCGAAGGACAGCAGCAGGGCCACGTAAACGGCGTAGTTCACGCACGCGCCCAGGCCCATCAGGCCCATCCAGTGCAGCCATTCGGACAGCGGCGAGCGACCGCTCGCGCGATGGGCGAACGTGTGGCGCCGGTTCCAGGACCACGTCACCGTGGCCGCCAGCAGGAACGACAGCACGCGGGCCAGGTACGGGTTCCACCTGCCCCAGCCGACCAGCGCCTGCACGGTGGCGGCGTCCGCCAGCAGGCCGAGCACGCCGCCGATCGCAAACAGCCCTACCTCGCGACGCAACCTCACCGGCCGAACATCGCCTGCATGGCTACCGCATTGGGCCGCTCGATCACCCCACGCTCGGTGACGATCGCATCGATCAACTCCGCCGGCGTGACATCGAACACCGGGTTCCAGGCCTGCGCTCCCTCTACTACCGTGCGGCGTCCGCCGGTGGCGAGCAATTCGTCGGCATGGCGCAGTTCGATCTCGATCGCCTCGCCGTCGGACGTGGCCATGTCGACCGTCGAGGACGGTGCGACCACCATGAACCTGACGCCGTGGTGGCGCGCGGCGATGGCCAGCTGATAGGTGCCGATCTTGTTGGCGGTGTCGCCGTTGGCGGCGATTCGGTCGGCGCCGACGATCACCCATTGCACTTTGCCCGAACGCATCAGGTGGGCGGCGGCCGAGTCGGCGATCAGGTGCGCGGGGATCCGGTCGCGCACCAGTTCGTACATGGTCAGGCGCGCGCCCTGCTGCCACGGACGCGTCTCGCCGGCGAACACCTCGTCGATGCGCCCGCTTGCGACCCCCGCGCGGATCACCCCCAAGGCGGTGCCATAGCCAGCGGTCGCGAGCGAACCGGTGTTGCAATGAGTCAGCACGCCCGAGCCGGGCGCGATGAGCGCCGCACCCAACTCGCCCATATGGCGGTTGGCGGCCAGGTCCTCGTCCTGGATTGCCTGTACTTCGCGCTCGAGCGCGGCGGCATCCGCGCCGGCGGCGATCCGCGTTTTCATGCGGTCCAGCGCCCACATCAGGTTCACCGCGGTCGGTCGGGCAGCCCGCAGCGTGGCCAGCACCTCATCCAGCGGCGCACCTTGCTGCGCCGCCAGCACCACGCCCCACGCAGCGGCGATGCCGATCGCCGGGGCGCCACGCACGGCAAGGTCACGAATGGCCTGGGTGACCTGCCCGGCGTCGCGACACTCGATCCAGCGCTCCTCGGACGGCAACAGGCGCTGGTCGAGCAGGCACAGGCAATCGCCACGCCACTGCACAGCGCGGATGGTGTCGTGCTCGCGGAGGGATTCGGTAGAGGTATTCATGGCCGGCGTGTACAGCGAAGGGGACGGAAAAGCCTAGCATGCGCGCCGTCGCCGCCTGCCCTGCAGCAAGCTGCGCCCACACATCATCACAAAAGGCGCGTGGTCAGCCGTCGTGCTCGCGCAGCCAGCGATGGATGGCCGGCGGCACTTCGCGCTGGGCGCGCCCGGAGACGTATATGCCGATGTGGCCGCCCTTGAAGGCGAGCTCCGTGTAGTCGTCGCTGCCCACGTGGAGGCCGAGCGCGCGCGAGGCATCGGGCGGGACGAGGTGGTCCTGCTCGGCATAGATGTTGAGGATGGGCTGGGTGATACGCGCCAGGTCCACCGGCTTGCCACCGATCGCGAGGCCGCCCTTGACGAGCTTGTTGGCCTGGAAGAATTCCTTGACGAATTCACGGAACGCCTCGCCGGCCTGGTCGGGCGAATCGAAGATCCACCGCTCCATGCGCAGGAAGTTCTCCAGTTCCTTCGGGTTGTCCAGGATATCGACCAGGTTCACGTACTTCTGCTGCAGCAGGCGCACCGGCTTGAGCGTCAGGTAGACCCAGTTCATCAGTGCCGCCGGGATGTTGCCCAGCGTGTCCACGAACAGGTCGACGTCGATGTCGCGCGCCCAGTGCGAGAGCATGTTGTCGGGCGTGTGGTAGTCCACCGGCGTGACCATGGTGACCAGGTTGCGCACCTTTTCTGGATACAGCGCCGTGTAGCACAGCGAGAACGCACCACCCTGGCAGATGCCAAGCAGGTCGACGGCGTCTGCGCCCGCCTGCGCGCGCACGGCATCGACGCAGCGATCGAGATAGCCGTCTATGTAATCTTCCAGGGTCAACCAGCGGTCGGCGCCGTCCGGGTAACCCCAGTCGATGAGGTACACGTCTTCGCCCTGCGCAAGCAGGTTGCGCACTAGCGAGCGGTCACTCTGCAGGTCGGTCATCCACACGGTGTTGACCAGGGCGTAGACGATGAGCAGCGGCGTCC
Organism: Frateuria sp. GZRe14; assembly: GCF_051900395.1. Classification (NCBI taxonomy): domain Bacteria; kingdom Pseudomonadati; phylum Pseudomonadota; class Gammaproteobacteria; order Lysobacterales; family Rhodanobacteraceae; genus Frateuria; species Frateuria sp. GZRe14. Next base: position 2,334,877 of record NZ_JBHZGJ010000001.1, read on the forward strand.
TGGACGTCGGCTTGCGCTCACCGCGCATGCGCCAGAGCGTGAGCTTGTCCTCGCGGTAGATCACCTCACGCGGGGTGTCTGCATAGGCCGGCTCCGCCAGGCCGTGCAGGCTGGCCGCGCCGGCGGCGAGCTTGCGCTGGAAAGCGGTGATTTCGTCGAGGATGCGGGCGGAATCCAGCGGGCCTGGCGTATGCATGGAATGTCTCAGCGAGGCTTGCGTGGCGCGCGGCCGGCGGTGGATGCGGGCTTTGCCTTGGCCCGAGTGGTAGCGGTCTTGCGTTTGGGCGTCTTTACGGCCAACGCAGCGGCAGGTTCGCGACCGGCCGCCTGCATGCGCCTCAGCTCACGACGAAGCTCCTGCAGGCGCTCGCCCAATGTGTCGACCTCGCTGCGCGTCGGCAGGCCGACGTCGCGGCACCACTGTTCGACCTGCTGCTGTTGCAACTGGCGCACGCGCATCTGCGTGTTGCCCTGCGCAGCGTAGGCTTCGCGGAATTCGTCCGATAGCGCGATTTCTGCATGGGCTTCCTCCACGGCATCGACCCATAGGTCGTACATGGCCTTGAGCGAATCGACCTGGAAGCCCGGCTCGGCAAGCTTGCGCTGCATACGCTCGGCGCCCTGGGCCTGGGCGCGAGCGAGCAGTTCCTGGTAACGCGCGCTCGCCTGCTGGTGGTCGAGCAACGCGCGCAGGAGCGTCTGCTGCCGGGCCTGCTGCTCACGGGTGTGGCCGAAGGCGGGAGTGTCGAGCAGCCCACGCAGTGCGTCGAGGCCGCTGGGAGCGACGCCCATGCCCGGCATGGTCCAGCCGGCGAATGGCGGTACCGGCGGGGAGACGTGGGCGCCCTGCCCGGTCATGGCCGCGGCGGCCTGCTGCATCCAGTCGAGGTAGCCCTTGAGGCCGTCCATGCCGGGCACACTGGCGGGCGCGGCGGCAGGACCAGGCCATTGGCGGCCCCACGCCTCCCATACCTGGCGGCTCAGGGCTTCAAAATCGCTGGCAGGGTTGTGCGCGGTCACGGGCTTGCCTTGCGGGGGATCGAAGGGATCGTACCAAAACGGTATGGCAGTGACTTTGCGATATCTGGCCGCCGGGAGCCGTAAGCGGCGCTCTCTTATTCCGGTCGAAAGAGCATCGCTCTCAATGGGGTACCGCAAGAGCGAGGGCTTGTGGCGAGCAAAAAAAAAGCGGGCCGATGGGCCCGCTTCTTCTTTCTGATCGATCGGATGCGCTATCGCGCATCGGGAACTCAGCCGTTGGCGGCTTCGTCCTCGGCCACCGCCTTCATGGACAGGCGGATGCGGCCCTGCTTGTCCACTTCGAGCACCTTGACCTTCACGATATCGCCTTCCTTGAGCTTGTCGGAGACCTTTTCCACGCGCTCGGAGGAAATCTGCGAGACGTGCACCAGGCCGTCCTTGCCCGGCATGATCGTCACGAACGCGCCGAAGTCCATCAGCTTGGCGACCTTGCCCTCGTAGATGCGGCCCGGCTCGACGTCGGAGACGATCTGCTCGATGCGCTTCTTGGCCTCGTCGGCCGCCAGACGGTTGACCGAGGCGATGATCACCGTGCCGTCGTCGCTGATGTCGATCGTGGTGCCGGTCTCTTCGGTGATCGAGCGGATGGTGGCGCCGCCCTTGCCGATGACCTCGCGGATCTTGTCCGGGTGGATCTTGATGGTGAGCAGGCGCGGTGCGTACTCGCTCATCTCCGAACGCGGCGTGCTGATCACCTTGGCCATCTCGCCCAGGATGTGCAGGCGGCCACGCTTGGCCTGCTCCAGCGCCACCTTCATGATCTCTTCGGTGATGCCGTCGATCTTGATGTCCATCTGCAGCGCGGAGATGCCATCGGCGCTACCGGCCACCTTGAAGTCCATGTCGCCGAGGTGGTCCTCGTCGCCCAGGATGTCCGACAGCACGACGAAGTCGCCGCCTTCCTTGACAAGACCCATGGCAATGCCGGCCACCGGTGCCTTGAGCGGCACACCGGCGTCCATCATGGCAAGCGAGGAACCGCAGACCGATGCCATCGAGGACGAGCCGTTGGACTCGGTGATTTCCGAGACCACGCGCAGCACGTACGGGAATTCCTCGATCGAGGGCTTGACCGCCTGCACGCCGCGCTTGGCAAGGCGACCGTGGCCGATCTCGCGACGCTTCGGCGCGCCGAAACGGCCGGCCTCGCCCACCGAGAACGGCGGGAAGTTGTAATGGAACAGGAACGGATCCTTGGACTCGCCTTCCGGCGCGTCGATGATCTGCGCATCACGAGTCGTGCCCAGCGTGGCCACGACCAGCGCCTGCGTCTCGCCGCGAGTGAACAGCGCCGAGCCGTGGGTACGCGGCAGCACGCCCACGCGCACGCTGATCGGACGGATGTCGTCGAGCTGGCGGCCGTCGATGCGCACCTTGGTCTTGAGCACGCTGTCGCGCATGGTGTGGTACTCGAGCTCGCCGAATTCCTTCGACAGCTCGGCACTCGACCAGGCGTTTGCCTCGGCCTGGCCCTTCAGGGATTCAAGCACGTCGGCCTTGATCGCAGCGATCGCGTCGCGGCGCTGCAGCTTGTCGCGCACCTGGAAGGCTTCTTCGAGCTTGTTGCCGACGGCGCCCTTGAGCGCGGCGACCAGCGACTCGTTGCGCGCTGGCGCCTGCCAGGTCGAGGCGGGCTTGGCCGCTTCAGTGGCGAGCTCGGCGATGGTGTTGATCGCGACCTGCATCTGCTTGTGGCCGAACATCACCGCGCCGAGCATGACCTCCTCGGACAGCAGCTTGGCCTCGGACTCGACCATCAGCACGGCACCGGCCGTACCGGCGACGACGAGATCCAGGTCGGACGTCTTCAGTTCGGTACGCGTCGGATTAAGCACGTACTGGCCGTTGACGTAACCGACGCGGGCGGCGCCGATCGGGCCCTTGAACGGGATGCCGGCCAGCGACAGCGCAGCGGAGGCGCCCAGCATCGCGACGATGTCGCCATCAACCTCGGGGTTGAGCGACACGACCTGGGCGATGACCTGCACTTCGTTCTTGTAGTCGTCCGGGAACAGCGGGCGGACCGGGCGGTCGATCAGGCGCGAGGTCAGCGTTTCCTTCTCGGTCGGACGGCCTTCGCGCTTGAAGAAGCCGCCCGGGATGCGGCCGGCCGAGTAGAACTTCTCGACATAGTCGACGGTGAGCGGGAAGAAATCCTGCCCCTCGCGCGGCTTGGCCGCGGCGACAGCGGTGACCAGCACGACGGTGCCGCCCATGCTGACCATGACCGCACCGGACGCCTGGCGGGCGATTTCGCCCGTCTCCAGTGTGACTTCGTGATTACCGTACTGGAATGACTTGGTTACTTTCGCCACTGTGTTGTGTCCTTGTCCGATTAACGGCGGAGGCCGAGGCGTTCGATCAGGGCCTGGTAGCGGCCAAGGTCACGATCCTTGAGGTAGGCAAGCAGGCTCTTGCGGCGATTCACCAGCTGCAGCAGGCCACGACGCGAGTGGTGGTCCTGCTTGTGTTCCTTGAAATGACCGGTGAGGTGGTCGATGCGGGCCGACAGCAGGGCCACCTGCACCTCCGGCGAACCGGTGTCGTTCGGCACGCGGCCGTAGTCAGCAATGATCTTGCTGGTCTGTTCTGCGGTAAGGGACATGGGTATCTCTTCCTTCAAAATGCGGATGCGGAACTTGTGCAACCTCACCGGGCGGTGAAGTTGCACAAGCTCCGCTGGTTGGATGTAAAGCTCTGGAACAAGCTCGCTATTGTAGCGAGGCGGAGCGGTTGGCAACAAGAGCGCGGAAATGGTGCGGTTTACGGGCCGATCGCTCCCGTGGGAGGTTTATCTGACGCGAGCGCCCCACCCGGCAGGTTGAAACCACGGACGATCCTCACCCGGCCCGATGGATCCGGCTCGACCATTGCCAGCAGGCGTCCGTCCGGGGCGAAGGCGGCGCTGCGGCCCTGGTCCAGATCGCCTGGCCAGGGTATCTGCCGGCCCTGGGTGACTGCGAAAGCCTGATCCTCGTCCAGCGCCAGCGCCGGCAGATCGGCCAACCCGGCCGACAGCGGCAACAGCAGCGCATCCAACGCCGCCTCGCCCTGCCCGGCCGCCGCCTCAAGATCGGCCAGCGTGACCATGACCGGTTCGCGGAACGGTTCGACCCATAGCCTGCGCAACGCGGTCAGATGCGCGCCGCAGCCCAGGCGTTCGCCCAGGTCCACGGCCAGGCTGCGGATGTAGGTGCCCGAGCCACACTCCACCAGCAGGCTCAGGCGGTCGCCTTCGTGAGCGAGGCATTCCAGCCGGTGGATCTCCACTTCGCGTGGCGGCACGTCGACGATCTCGCCGCGGCGGGCTTTCACGTAGAGCGGCTCGCCGCGCTGCTTGAGGGCCGAGTACACCGGCGGAACCTGCATGATGCGCCCGCGCAGGGTGGCGAGCGCCTGTTCGATGACGGCGGCCTCCAGCGCTGGCACGGGCCGCTGTTCCACGACCTCGCCTTCGAGGTCGGCCGTGGTGGTGGTCACGCCGAGCCGGCACTCGGCCAGATACGCCTTGCGCGCCCCCAGCAGCATCCCGGCGATCTTCGTGCCCTCGCCAAAGCACAGCGGCAGCAGGCCGGTCGCCAGCGGATCGAGCGCGCCGGTATGGCCGCCCTTGGCCGCGCGCACCAGACGGCGAGCCGCCTGCAGGGCCTGGTTCGAACTCATGCCCAGCGGCTTGTCGAGCAGCAGGATCCCGTGCAGGTCGCGCAGCCGGCGCGCCGGGTCCTGACGGGAAGCCCGGGACCTACGATTCGCTTTCGCCATCGGGATTCGGCTGGATGTCGCCCGAGTCGCGCAGCAGGCGCTCGATCCGCTCGCTCTTGTCGACCGAATCGTCGTACTTGAAACGTAGTTCCGGCACGCGCCGCAGGCGCATGCTGCGCGAGAGCGTACGACGGAATTCGATCGCCAGTTCGTTCAGAGCCTTGACGGCTTCCTTCGCGCGCTCGGCCTGCAGTGCGGTGACCCACACCGTGGCGAAGTCGAGGTCGCGGGTGACTTCCACGTCGGAAACGCTGACCGACGGCAGCGCGTGGTCACGCACGGCGGCGTGGACAAGCAAACCGAGTTCGCGACGGAGCTCGGCGCCTACGCGGTCGGTGCGTTTGAAGTCGCGTGAAGGCATGGTGGCTCCAGTCAAAAGTGCTGCTGCCGCGCAGCGGCAGCCTCATGGTCGCCCCTCCCTCCGGGAAGAGGATGGGCGAGGGGCGGGCCCGCGTCAGTCCAGCAGACGCTGGCGCTGGAGCGGCCCTGACCCGACCCTCTCCCGGACGGGAGAGGGAGCGATGCACCATTACAGCGTGCGGGCAACCTCGATGCGCTCGAAGCACTCGATCTGGTCGCCGACCTTCACGTCGTTGTACTGCTTCACGGCGATACCGCATTCCATGCCGTTGCGCACTTCGTCGACGAGTTCCTTGAAGCGGCGCAGCGATTCCAGTTCGCCCTGGAAGATCACCGTGTTGTCGCGCAGCACCCGGATCGGCTTGTTCCGCTTGACCGTGCCTTCGGTGATCATGCAGCCGGCCACCGCGCCGAACTTGGAGCTGCGGAAGACCTCGCGGACCTGCGCCACGCCGATGATCTCCTCGCGCACTTCCATGCCCAGCAGACCCGAAGCGGCCTGCTTCACCTGGTCGATGACGTCGTAGATGATCGAGAAGTAGCGGACATCCAGGCCGGCGGTATCGATGACCTTGCGCGCCGAGGCATCGGCACGGACGTTGAAGCCGATGACCAGCGCCTTCGAGGCGGCCGCCAGCGTCGCGTCGGACTCGGTGATGCCACCGACGCCGGCGGCGATCACGTTGACCTTCACGTTCTCGTTGCCGATCTGGCTGAGCGAATCGCGCAACGCCTGCACCGAACCCTGCACGTCGGCCTTGACCAGGATGTTGAGCGTCTGCTGCTCGGCGCCCTGGCCCATCAGCGCCATGATGTCCTCGAGGCGGTTGGCCTTGCTGACCATGCGCGTCTCGCGGCGCTTCTGCTGGCGCTCGGCGGCCACTTCGCGCGCCAGGCGTTCATCGGCGACCACCACGAAGTCGTCACCCGCCTCCGGCACGCCGGACAGGCCAAGCACCTGCACGGGAATGGACGGACCGGCTTCCTGCACGGTCTTGCCGTTCTCGTCGACCAGCGCGCGCATGCGGCCATACTCCACGCCGCAGACGACGAAATCGCCGCGCTTCAACGTACCCTGTTGCACCAGCACGGTGGCGACCGGGCCCCGGCCCTTGTCCAGGCTGGACTCGATCACCACGCCGGAAGCGGGGCCGTCGAACACCGCGGTCAGCTCCATCACCTCGGCCTGCACGGAAAGAGCGTCCAGCAGGTCGTCGATGCCCATGCCGGTCTTTGCCGACACCGGGATGAACGGCGTATCGCCGCCCCACTCTTCCGGGATGACCTCGAGGTTGCCCAGGCCCTGCTTGACGTGGTCCGGGTTGGCGTCGGACTTGTCCATCTTGTTGAGCGCCACGATCAGCGGCACCTTGGCGGCGCGCGCGTGCTGCACGGCCTCGGCCGTCTGCGGCATGACGCCGTCATCGGCCGCCACCACCAGCACCACGATATCGGTCGACTGCGCGCCGCGGGCGCGCATCGAGGTGAACGCGGCATGGCCCGGGGTGTCCAGGAACGTGATCACGCCCTTGGGCGTTTCCACGTGGTACGCGCCGATGTGCTGGGTGATGCCGCCGGCCTCGCCCGCCGCCACCTTGGTACGACGGATGTAATCCAGCAGAGAGGTCTTGCCGTGGTCCACGTGGCCCATGATGGTAACCACCGGCGGACGCGCGGACTTCTCGCCTTCCAGTTCGGCGTTCTGCGTGTGCGCGGCCAGTGCGGCCTCGGCGTTGTTCTCGCTTGCTTCGACCGGCGTATGGCCGAGTTCCTCGACTACCAGCGTCGCGGTGTCGCGGTCGATGGTCTGGTTGATGGTGGCCATCACGCCCATCTTGAAGAGCGCCTTGACCACCTCCGAACCCTTGACCGCCATCTTCTGGGCAAGGTCGGCGACCACGTTGGCCTCGCCCACCACCACTTCGCGCACGACCGGTGCGGTCGGGCGGGAGAAGCCGTGGGGACCCGAGGCAGCACCCGTGCCGCCGCGGGTCATCTCGCGCCCGCCCTTGCCCGGCTTGCCGCGCTTGCTGGAACGGCGCGCGCGATCGGCATCGGACAGGTGCAGCTCGCCACCGGCGAAACGCTTGCCGCCAGGGCCTTCGTCGCGATCGCGGCCATAGCGCGCCTTGGCGGCGCCACGGGCATCGGCGGGGGCCGGTGCCGGAGCGGGTGCCGGCGCCGGAGCGGGAGCTGCAACGACCTTCTTTTCCCGCTTACGCGGTTCATGGATGCGCGGCACGATCATGCCGAACGCACTGTGATCGGTACCGGAGGACGGCGCCGGCGCGGGGGCCGCAGCGGTCCTGGCGGTGGCCGGCGCCGGCGCCTCGGCGGCGGCTTCCTGAGCGGAGGCCTCCATGGGAACCGGGACCTCGGCAGGCTGCTCGATGGCCGCCTGTTCGCTCTGGCGCTGTGCCTCCTCAGCCCGGTGCTGCTCGTCCAGCGCGCGCTGCTGCGCCTCCTGCTGGCGGCGCTGCTCCGATTCCAGGCGCTCGCGCTCCTCATGCTCGCGCTGCTGCTGCGACTCGGCCAGCTTGCGCACGGCCTCCTCGCGCTCGGGCTCGGCACTCGCCTCTTCGGCGATCACGCTGCGCTTGACGTAGGTGCGCTTGGCGCGCACTTCGACGTTCACCGTCTTGGCGCTGCTCGCCGCACCGCGGCCACCAGGCGTGGCGACCTTCAGTTCGCTGACCTTGCGGCGCTTCAGGGTGATCTGGCGCGGAGCGCTGTCTTCCGCCTCCGGAGCAGCCTCGCCCTTGCCATGCGTGCGGCGCAGGAAGCCCAGCAGCTTCATCCTTTCGGTGGTGCTGATGAACTGCTCGGGGGCAGAGAAGTTCATGCCAGCCTCGGCAAGCTGACCGAGCAGCTTGTCAACCGGCATTTTCACTTGCTCGGCAAGTTGTTTGATCGTGATATCCGACATCGTGTTCTTTCTCCGCCGTTCCCGCGCTTATCGTCCGTGCGGCCCAGGCCTGCACGTCCACCTCCATCCATGGCGGAAGACCCGCAGGTCCTCCTCGGCGCGCCCTTCCAAAGGCGCCGCCGTCCGCGGTTAGCCGCCCTTCTCCAGTCGCTCGATCATCGGTGCGCGGGCCGCCATGATCAACGCGGCGGCGCGTTCCTCGTCCATGCCATCGATGTCGATCAGGTCGTCGACCGCGAGGTCGGCCAAGTCGTCCACCGTACTGATTTCACGTGCAGCCAGCGCATAGGCGGTGGCCTCGTCCATGCCGGGCAGGCCGAGCAGTTCCTCGGACGGTTCGGCGATGCCTTCCTCGACAGCCAGCGCCTCGGTGAGCAGCGCGTCGCGGGCGCGGGCGCGAAGCTCCTCGACGATGTCCTCGTCGAAGCCTTCGACCGCCAGCAGCTCGGCGCTCGGCACGTAGGCGATTTCCTCGACGCTGGAGAAACCTTCCTGCACCAGGATGTTGGCGATCTCCTCGTCCACTTCCAGCTTGTCCATGAACAGCTGGCGAGCGGCCTGCTGCTCGGACTCGCTCTTGGCGGTGACCTGGTCCTGGGTCATCACGTTGAGCTGCCAGCCGGTGAGCTTGCTCGCCAGCCGCACGTTCTGGCCGCCGCGGCCGATCGCCTGGGACAGCTTGTCCTCGGCAACCGCGATGTCCATCGAGTGCTTCTCCTCATCCATGATGATGGACTGCACTTCGGCCGGTGCCATCGCATTGATGACGAACTGCGCCTGGTTGTCGTGCCACAGGATGATGTCGACGCGCTCGCCGTTGAGCTCGTTGGACACTGCCTGCACGCGCGAACCGCGCATGCCGATGCAGGCGCCGATGGGATCGGTGCGGCTGTCGTGCGCGATGACGGCGATCTTGGCGCGATCGCCCGGGTCGCGGGCGCAGCCCTTGATTTCGACCAGGCCCTGGCCGACTTCCGGCACCTCGAGCTTGAACAGTTCGATCATGAATTCCGGCGCGGCGCGCGAGACGAACAGCTGCGGGCCGCGGACTTCCGAGCGGACCTCATACAGGTAGCCGCGCACGCGGTCGCCGACGCGGGCCGACTCGCGCGGAATCGTCTTGTCGCGCGGGATGAAGGCCTCGGCATTGCCGCCCAGGTCCAGGTACACGTTGCCGCGCTCGACGCGCTTGACGATGCCGGTGATCAGCTCGCCGATGCGATCCTTGTAGGCGTCGACCACCTGCTGGCGCTCGGCCTCGCGCACGCGCTGCACGATCACCTGCTTGGCGGCCTGGGCGGCGATGCGGCCGAACTCGGCATTCTCGATCTGCTGCTCGATGAAGTCGCCGACCTCGGAGCCTTCCTTCTCGTCCAGAGCGTCCATCAGGCGCAGCTGGTGATACGGGGATTCCATCTCGCCGTCGTCGGCGATGACTTCCCAGCGTCGGAAGGTCTCGTAATCGCCACTCGTGCGGTCGATCGCGACGCGAATGTCCGGATCCTCTTCCGGGTAGCGCTTCTTGGCGGCCGAAGCCAGCGCGGCTTCCATCGCCTCGAAGATCACTTCGCGCGGCACGCCTTTTTCATTGGCGACCGCGTCGACGACCAGCAACAGTTCTTTGCTCATTGCAGCAACCTCGGTATTTGTGCGCCCATCCATGAACGCGAGGATCAAGAAGCGGCCTTCCATGGACGCACTCTCAAATTTGTTCCGGCTTCGCTGGTGCTTATTCGCCGGTCTTTTTTGCGGATTTCCTGCCGCCCGGCTTGGGCTGCGGCACGTAGCCCAGCGCTGCCCAGTCCGGCACCACGCGCGCGCTTTCCACGTCGGCATGGTCGAATTCGAACGTCTTGCCCTCGGCCTCGAAAGTCAGCTTGTCGCCATCGACCGCGGCGAGCCTGCCACGCAGACGGCGACGACCCTCGATCGGCGCCTTCAGCAGCACCTTCACTTCCTGCCCCACCACCCCGGCGAACTGGGCCGCCGTAAACAGCGGACGATCGATGCCTGGCGAAGAAACCTCGAGCACGTAATGGCCCGGAATCGGGTCTTCCACGTCCAGCATCGCCGAGAGCTCGCGACTGGCCGCCTCGCAGTCGTCCAGCGTCACCTCACGCCCCTCGGCGCGATCGAGCACGTCCAGATAAACGCGCAGGGTACTCTGCCCTTGCGACGGGGAAAACTCCACACCGAGGCATTCCAGGCCAAGGTCGGCCAGGACGTCGGTGAAGCGTTGTGCGAGTGCCTGCGTATCCATAGTCGTCGTTTGCGTGATTCCAGAAACAAAAAAAGGGCACAACGGCCCATTTCCTTACCCCGACGATGTGCCGACTCGTCCAGGCTCTTTCCGGCGGCGCGTCGACCTTGCAACGGTCGATGCATCGCGACGCATCCTTGCGCCCAACAAAAAAGCCTCACGAGGAGGCTTTCTTGTTCTAAGAAAGATCTGGTAGCGGGGGCAGGATTCGAACCTGCGACCTTCGGGTTATGAGCCCGACGAGCTGCCAGACTGCTCCACCCCGCATCAGAGTCCGCAAACTATAGCGGCATGGCCGATTTCTTGCAAGCTTTTCCGTACCGTTTTTCTTCTCAGGGTGGGCTTCGGCCCATCTTCCCGCAGGGTGGCCCAAGCCACCCCTGCGAAAACCATCAGCCCGCGAAGGCCGAGCGGCACCAGCCCAGTAGCGGACCCCAGTACAAGCCCAGCGCCAGCAACACCAGCGCATTGAGCGACAGCGCGGTGCGCAGGAATCCATCCGATTGCGGACGCACTTCCAGACCTTCGGCGGGCTTGTCGAAATACATGACCTTGACCACGCGCAAGTAGTAGTACAGGCCAATGATCGCGAACACCGCACCGACGATCGCCAGCCACAGCATGCCGGCATCGATCGCCGCCTGCAGCACCAGCAGCTTGGCAAAGAAGCCGAACATCGGTGGCACGCCGGCAAGCGAGAACATGGCCAGCATCATCAGGAATGCCATCCACGGCGAGCGCTGGTTGAGGCCCTTGAAGTCGTCGATTTCCTCGCACTCGAAACCAGCCCGCGCCAGCGCCAGGATCACGCCGAAGGCGGCGGTGCTCATCAGCGCGTAGCAGATGGCGTAGAACATCGCGGCCGCGTAACCCTCGGGACCCGCATTGACCAGGCCAAGCAGCAGGAAGCCCATGTGCGAGATGGTCGAATAGGCCAGCAGGCGCTTGAGGTTGGTCTGCACGATCGCGACCAGGTTGCCGATCGCCAGCGATGCGACCGCCAGCACCGCCAGCATCAACTGCCACTGCCCCGCCAGTCCGCCCATGCCCGATTCGAGCAGACGATAGGCCATGCCGAACGCGGCGATCTTGGAGGTCGAGGCGACAAACGTGGTGACTGCCGTGGGAGCGCCCTGGTAGACGTCCGGAATCCACATGTGGAACGGCGCCACGCCCAGCTTGAAGCTGATCCCGACGATCATGAAGATCAGCCCGAATACCATCAGGTTGGACATGCCCGCCTGCACCACTGCGCCGTGCAGCTGCGCGAGCGCCAGCGTGCCGGTGGCGCCATAGACCATCGACATGCCGTACAGCAGCATGCCCGAGGAAAGCGCGCCCAGCACGAAGTACTTCATCGCCGCCTCGGACGACAGCGGCGAATCGCGGTTCAGCGCCACCAGGCCGTACGAGCACAGCGTCAGCAGCTCGAGGCCCAGGTACACCATCACCAGGTTGCCGGCCGAGACCAGCAGCATGGCGCCGATGGTGGCGAAGATCATCAGCGTGTAGAACTCGCCCTGGAACAGCTTGCGGTCCACCAAGTACGGGCGCGAGAAGACGAAGATCAGGCCGGTGCACAGCAGTGCGAAGACCTTGAGGATCTCTGCGGCCTGGTCGCGCACGAACATGCCGCCGAAGGCGGTCACCGTCACGTCCGGCTGGCCGGCTACCACGAGGTAGATGCCGACCAGCACCACCAGAATGGACACCCAGTGCAGGATGTTTCGCTGCTCCGGCTTCATCCAGGCGTCCAGCAGCAACAGGAGGCACGCCGCCGCCACCAGATAGAACTCCGGCAGCATGATCATGATGTCGTTGAGATTGGGCATTGGCGTGTAATTCCGCTTAGATCTTGTGAACGGCGAGCTGCTGCACCAACTGGGACACCGAGGCGTCCATCAGGTGGATCAGCGGCTGCGGCCAGATGCCCAGCGCCAGTACGGCGAGTGCGAAGGCGGCCAGCACGAACGTTTCGCGTCCGTTGATTTCCTTCATCTCGCGCACGTGCGGGTTGGTGATGTCGCCCCACAGCACACGCTTGACCATCCACAGCGTGTACGCCGCGCCGATGATCAGGGTGAAGGCGGCGAACAGCGCGATCCACGGGTTGGCCGCGAAGCTGGCCAGCACCACCATGAATTCGCCGACGAAACCGCTGGTGCCCGGCAGGCCGGAGTTGGCCATGGCGAAGAACACGTAGAAGAATCCGAACCACGGCATCACGTTGATCACGCCGCCGTAGTCCTTGATCAGTCGCGTATGCATGCGGTCGTACATGACACCGATGCAGGAGAACATCGCGCCGGACACGAACCCGTGCGAAATCATCTGCACCATCGCACCCTGCATGCCGAGCTTGGCCGCGTCCAGGTTGTTGGCATCGCGTACCAGCATGAAGGCGATGAAGATGCCCAGTGTCACGAAGCCCATGTGCGCCACGGACGAATACGCCACCAGCTTCTTCATGTCCTCCTGCACCAGCGCCACGTAGCCGATGTAGACCACCGCGATCAGGCTGAGCACGATGATCAGCCAGGCGAAATGCTCGGACGCGTCCGGCACGATCGGCAGCGAGAAGCGCAGGAAACCGTATCCGCCGATCTTCAGCATCACTGCGGCCAGCACCACCGAACCGCCAGTCGGCGCCTCCACGTGGGCATCCGGCAACCAGGTGTGCACCGGCACCATCGGGACCTTCACCGCGAAGGCGATCAGGAAGGCGAAGAACAGCCAGGTCTGCTCCTTCATCGTCAGAGGCAGCGCGGCCAGCGTGTGCAGATCGAAGGTTCCCGCCTTCAGGTACAGGTAGATCAGCCCGATCAGCATGAAGATCGAGCCGAGGAAGGTGTAGATGAAGAATTTCAATGTGGCGTAGACGCGCCGCGGGCCACCCCAGATGCCGATCAGGATGAACATCGGAATGAGCATCGCCTCGAAGAACACGTAGAACAGCAACGCGTCGGTGGCGCAGAACACGCCGATCATCAGGCCCTCGAGCACCAGCATGGCGGCCATGTACTGGTGCGGCTTGTCCTGGATCACCTCCCAGGCGCCCACGATCACCAGGATCGTGACGAAGCTGGTGAGCAGGATCAGCGCTACCGAGATGCCATCCACGGCCAGGCCATAGTGCACGCCGAGCGAAGCAATCCAGACGTGGCTTTCCACCAGCTGCATGGCGCTATCGGCCGGGGCGTAGCCGGTCAGCAGGAACAGGCTGGCCACGAAGGTAAGCACCGCTACCAGCAGCGAGATCCAGCGGGCCAGGCCCGGGCGGCCGCTGCCGGCCAGCAGCACCGGGATGGCGCCGACGATGGGGAGCCAGATCAGCAGGCTGAGCAAGTGATTGAACATGGAGCGTGCTTCCTTATTGCCCGATCTGCACGGACCCGAAGACCCAGAACCCGCCCAGCAGCAGGATCAGGCCGAGAATCATCGCGAAGGCGTAGTGGTAGAGGTAGCCGGACTGCAGGCGGCGCACGCCGGCGGCGATGCGCTGCACCAGCCCGGCCGAGCCGTTGACCATCGCGCCGTCAATCACTGCCGCGTCGCCGGCCTTCCAGAACAGCCGGCCGAGCGCAACGCCGCCGCGCGCGAAGATGGCGAAGTAGACGTCGTCGACCCAGTACTTGCGGTCCAGCACCGTCCACAGCGGCTTGAGCGCGCTCTTGATCCTTCCCGCCATGGCCGGGTTGAACAGGTAGATGTAGGTGGTGATCACGAAGGCCAGTGCCACCAGAGCGAACGGCCAGCTGGCGAACCCATGCAGTGCCATGGCCGCGGCGCCGTGGAACTCGTGGCCGAGCTCGCCCAGCACATTGTTGGCCTCCTCCACATGGACCGCCTGCCCGAACCAGTCACCGAACAGCATCGGCCCGATCGTGAAGAAGCCCACCAACAGCGAAGGGATCGCCAGCAGCACCAACGGCAGCGTCACCACCCAGGGCGATTCGTGCGGTGCATGCTCCAGCTCGCCCGGCTTGTGCCCGTGGTGCGGATCGTCCGAAGGTGCGTGGTGTTCGTCCGCGTGGGCGTCGTCCCCGTGCGCGTCATGATGGACGGCCTCATGCGCGTGGCCATGATGGCCCACCACCACGAAACGCTCCTTGCCGTGGAAGGTCAGGTACATCTGCCGGAAGGTGTACAGCGCCGTGACGAACGCACCGGCCAACACGCAGACGTAGGCGTAGCCCGAACCCCAGCGATGCGACTCGCCGACCGCCTCGATGATCGCATCCTTGGAGTAGAAGCCCGAGGTGAACGGGATCGCCACCAGCGCCAGCGAACCGATCCACATCGTGATCCAGGTGATCGGCATGTACTTGCGCAGGCCACCCATGTAGCGCATGTCCTGCTCGTGGTGCATGGCGATGATCACTGAGCCCGCGCCCAGGAACAGCAGCGCCTTGAAGAACGCGTGGGTCATCAGGTGGAACACCGCGCCGGCATAGGCCGACACGCCAAGCGCCACGGTCATGTAGCCCAGCTGCGAGAGCGTCGAGTAGGCGACCACGCGCTTGATGTCGTTCTGCACGATGCCGATCAGGCCGGTGAAGAGCGCACCGGTGGCGCCGATGACCATCACGAAGCTGAGCGCGCCCTCGGACAATTCGAAGAACGGCGACATGCGGGCGACCATGAAGATGCCCGCAGTCACCATCGTCGCCGCGTGGATCAGTGCGGAGATCGGGGTCGGGCCTTCCATCGAGTCGGGCAGCCATACGTGCAGCGGCACCTGGGCGGACTTGCCCATCGCGCCCACGAACAGCAGCACGCAGATGACCGTGGCCGCGTCCCAATGGATGTTGGCAGTCAACGCCAGCGACTTGCCGATCAAGCTGGGCGCACCGGCAAACGCAGTGGCGTAGTCCAGCGTGTTCAAAAAGTACAGCACCGCGGCAATACCGAGCAGGAAGCCGAAGTCGCCCACGCGGTTGACCAGGAACGCCTTGAGGTTGGCGAAGATCGCGGTCGGGCGCTTGTACCAGAAGCCGATCAGCAGGTAGGACACCAGGCCCACGCCTTCCCAGCCGAAGAACAGCTGCATGAAGTTGTTGCTCATCACGAGCATCAACATCGCGAAGGTGAACAGCGAGATGTAGCTGAAGAAGCGCTGGTAACCCGGGTCGTCGGCCATGTAGCCGATGGTGTAGACGTGCACCAGCAGCGAGACGAAGGTCACCACCACCATCATCATGACGGTAAGGCGGTCGACCAGGAAGCCGACGCTGACGTGCAGGCGGCCGATCTCGAACCACGTGTAGATGTCCTGGTTGTAGGCCGGCGCGCCACCCGCGGTGAGCTGGTAGAGCACGTAGAACGACAGCGCGCAGGAAACCAGCAGGCCGAGGATGGTCGCGCTGTGCGCACCCACGCGGCCGATCTGCTTGCCGAGGAAGCCTGCGAGCAGGCAGCCGATGAGCGGAGCCAGCGCGATGGTCAGCAGGATGGAGGTCGAAAGTTGCATCGGCTCAGCCCTTCATCGAGTCGATTTCGGCGACGTTGACCGTGCTGCGGTTGCGGAACAGCAGCACCAGGATCGCCAGGCCGATCGCGGACTCGGCCGCCGCGACGGTGAGGATGAAGAACACGAACACCTGGCCGGATACATCGCCCAGGAAGCGCGAGAACGCCACGAAGTTCATGTTCACTGCAAGCAGCATCAGCTCGATCGCCATCAGCAGCACGATGACGTTCTTGCGGTTGATGAAAAGACCTGCGACGGCGATGCAGAACAGCACCGCGCCGAGCACGATGAAATGCGACAGCGTGATCATTGCAGCGGCTCCTGCGAAGCGGTCGGTTCATCCGGGCGCGAAGGCGCCATCTTGACCACGCGGATGCGGTCGCGCGGGTTGACGCGCACCTGCTCGCTGGCCGATTCGTGCCGCTTGTCGCCGCGATGGCGCAGGGTCAGCGCGACCGCCACGACCACGCCCACGGTCAGGATCAGCGCGGCGATCTCGAACGGCAACAGGTAAGTCGTGTACAGCGCCCCGCCCAGCCAGGCGGTATTGGACAGGCCCATGGCCGCGGCCGGATCGGCGCCCATCACGTGCGCGTGCATGGCGCGCACGCCGATCAACGCGAGCATCTCGCCGAGCATGACCAACGCCACGATGATGCCGACCGGCAGGTAGCGGATGAAGCCCTCGCGGACCTGTTCCATCTTGATGTCGAGCATCATCACCACGAACAGGAACAGCACCATCACCGCGCCCACGTAGACCACGATCAGCGCGATGGCCAGGAACTCGGCCTCGGCCAACAGCCAGATGCAGGCGGTGCTGAAGAAGGCCAGGACCAGCGAGAGCACCGCGTGCACCGAGTTCTTCACCGTGATCACCGCCAGGGCGGCGGCCACGGTCACCGCGGCGAATCCGTAGAAGCAGATCAATTGCAGAAGGTTGGTATCGATCATGTCGGTGGCCCTTTAGCGGTACGCCGCGTCTTGCGCGCGGGCCGCGGCGATCTCCGGCTCGAAGCGGTCGCCGATGGCGAGCAGCTGCGCCTTGGTCACCACGTTCTGGCCACGCTGCTCGAAGTGGTATTCCATCACCGAGGTCTCGACGATCGAGTCGACCGGGCAGCTCTCCTCGCAGAAGCCGCAGAAGATGCACTTGAACAGGTCGATGTCGTAGCGCGTGGTGCGGCGCTGGCCATCGCCCTCGCGCGGAGCGGAGTCGATGGTGATCGCCAGCGCCGGGCACACCGCCTCACACAGCTTGCAGGCGATGCAGCGCTCCTCGCCATTCGGGTAGCGGCGCAGCGCGTGCAAGCCGCGGAAGCGGTTCGAGCGCGGAATGTGCTCCATCGGGAAGCGCACGGTGTACTTGGGCTTGAACATGTAGCGCAGGGTCAGCGCCATGCCCTTGAGCAGCTCGATGAGCAGCAGGCTTTTGAAGTAGTCGGTAATGCGGTTCATGAGTTGCCTTATGCCCCCGTGCCGGCGATGACCCAGCCGAAATACTTCATGCAGCCGGCCACGAGGACCCACACGATCGTGATGGGAATGAACACCTTCCAGCCCAGCCGCATGATCTGGTCGTAGCGGTAGCGCGGGAACGTCGCGCGGAACCACAGAAACAGAAAGGACATCAGGAAGGCCTTGATCAGCAGCCAGATGATGCTGCCGGTCCAGATCCAGTTGACCCAGGGCGAGACGTCCGCGGTGATCCAGCCCTGCAACGGACTCAGCCAGCCGCCGAGGAAGAAGATCGAGGCGAGGAAACTCACCAGGATCATGTTGGCGTACTCGGCCAGGAAGAAGATCGCGAAGGCCGAGCCGGAATACTCCACGTGGAAACCGGCGACGATTTCCGATTCACCCTCGGCCACGTCGAACGGCGCGCGGTTGGTCTCGGCCACGCCGGAGATGAAGTAGACGATGAACACCGGCAGCAACGGCAGCCAGAACCAGTCGAGGAAGCCCTTCCCGCCAACCTGCGCATGCACGATGTCGGTCAGATTCAGCGAGCCGGCCAGCACCAGCACGCAGACCAGCGACAGGCCCATGGCGAGCTCATAGGAGATCACCTGCGCGGCCGAGCGCATGGCGCCGAGCAGCGCATAGCGCGAGTTCGATGCCCAGCCGGCCAGGATGATGCCGTACACGCCCAGCGAGGTCATCGCCAGCAGGTACAGCAGGCCTGCATTGACGTTGGCCAGCACCATCCTGTCGTCGAACGGCACCACCGCCCACGCCGCGAACGCCGGCACGAGCGCCAGCAGCGGCGCGATGTAGTACAGGAAGCGGTTGGCGCTGGAAGGAAGGATCACTTCCTTGATCAGCAGCTTGACCACGTCCGCAAAAGCCTGCAGGACGCCCCAGGGGCCGATCTTGTTCGGCCCCATGCGTACGTGCATCCAGCCGATGACCTTGCGTTCCCAGTACACGAACATGGCCACCGCCAGGATCAGCGGCACCGCGATGCACAGGATGTAGACGACCGGCCAGACCAGCTCGTTGAGGAGTTGTTCGCCCATGGGTTACGCCTTGCTCAGGGTGATGGCCGCGCCGTACGGCGGCAGCGTGGCGGTCAGGTCGTGCGCGGCCTCGATCCACACGGCGCCATCGGGCACGGCGGCGTCGATCGCCACCGGCAGCAGCGCATCGGCGACGCGCACCTGCACGCCGGCGGTGAGGCCCTGGTGCATGGCTTCGTTGGCGTTCATGCGCACGGCGGCCGGGCGGTTGATCGGGTGCGCGTTGAGCGCTGTGGCCCGGCGGAGCACGGCGTCGCTGCGATAGATCGGCCAGGTCGCCAGGCGCACAAGGCCGACTGCCCCACCCTGGCGCGGTGCCAGGGATGCGCCGTGCGACGGCAATGGACGTTCGGCGATGCCCTCGCGCAGGCCAGCCAGGTCGTCGAACTCGAAGCCACCCAACTGCAGCAGGCCGCCCAGGGCGCGCAGCACCTTCCAGCCAGCGCGGGCCTCGCCGGGTGCCTTGGCGCCGGCGATGGCGCTCTGCGCCAGGCCATCCACGTTGACCAGCGTGCCGTCGTTTTCCGGCAGCAGCGCGATCGGCAAGAGCACGTTGGCCACTTCGCGCAGCGCCGGGCTGGCGTAGGCACTGAACGCCACTACCGCCTGCGCACCGCGCAGCGCCGCCAGCGCCTTGGCGCCATCGGCGAAGTCGTGCGGCGGCTCGACGCCGTAGAGGACGTAACCCTTGCGCGGCTGGGCAAGCATCGCCTGCGCGTCGAGGCCACCATTGCCCGGCAGCACGCCGCCCTGCCCCAGTCCGAGCGCATTGGCGCCGACCGGCAGTTCGTTGTAGCCGGCACTGGTGGCCTGCGCGATGAATCGCGCGATGGCACGCAGCCAGGACGCCTGCGGATGCGTGGCGGCAGCCTCGCCCAGGATCACCACGGCCTTGCCCGCCTTGAGCACGGCGATCGCATCGCGGTCGCCCTCGTCATGCCGGGCACCGTTGATGGCATCGGCCAGCGCGGCCGGCGCGGCGGCGCCGTCGGCGACCGCGGCCTTGGCCAGCGCGAGCAGCGCGTCGACCAGGGCGGCCGGCGATACGATGGCCTCGCCGGCCAGCGCGTAGTTGAAGCCGAAGCGCGCCGGATTGACCGCATAGACCTTCGCCCCGCGCTTGACCGCCTGATGCAGGCGATGGTTGAGCAGCGGCATTTCGTAGCGCAGGTCCGAGCCAACCAGCAGCGCGCCCTGAACCTGGCTGACCTCGGCGACGGGCACCTCGAAACGGGCCGCGACCGGGCGATCGGACAGGTCCAGCTGGCGCAGGCGATGGTCGACGTGCGCGCTGCCCAGCCCGCGCGCCAGGCGCACCAGCAGGTCGCCTTCCTCGTTGGTGGTGGCAGGCGAGGCAAGGATGCCCATGTCGCTGCCCGGCACCGACTTCAGCGCCTCGGCGGCAACCGAAAGCGCCTCTTCCCAGCTGGCTTGCTGCCACTGGCCATTGCGCTTGATCTGCGGCGCATGCAGGCGGTCGGCGGCGTACAGGCCCTGGTAGCTGAAGCGGTCACGGTCGGACAGCCAGCACTCGTTGATCGCCTCGTTGTCACGCGGCACCGTGCGCAGTACCTCGCCACGGCGCGTGTGCAGCCACAGGTTGGAGCCCAGCGCATCGTGGTAGGCGATCGACGGACGCGCGATCAGCTCCCAGGCGCGCGCCTTGAACTGGAACGGCTTGTTGGTCAGCGCGCCGACCGGGCAGACGTCGATGATGTTGCCCGAGAGCTCGGTCTCGACGGTCTTGCCGATGTACGTACCGATCTGCAGGTTCTCGCCGCGATTCATGCCGCCGAGCTCGTAGGTGCCTGCGATCTCGCTGGTGAAGCGCACGCAGCGCGTGCACTGGATGCAGCGGGTCATCTCGGTGGCGACCAGCGGCCCGATGTTTTCGTCGGCGATGGTGCGCTTGCGCTCGGTGTAGCGCGAAACGCTGCGGCCATAGCCCAGCGCCACGTCCTGCAGCTCGCACTCGCCGCCCTGGTCGCAGATCGGGCAGTCCAGCGGGTGGTTGATCAGAAGGAATTCCATCACGTCCTTCTGGAACTTCAGCGCCTTGTCCGAGCGCGTCATCACCTTCATGCCTTCGGCCACGGGAGTGGCGCAGGCCGGCTGCGGCTTGGGCATCAGCTTGCCGCCCATCTCCACGTCGACCAGGCACATGCGGCAGTTGGCCGCGATCGGGAGCTTGCGGTGATAGCAGAAACGCGGGATCGACACGCCGATCGCATCGGCGGCTTCGATGATCATCGCGCCCTTGCGGATCTGCGTGGGCTTGCCGTCGACCTCGATGTTGATCAGGTCCGGCGCGGTGGTGGTCGGCTGCGCGCTCATCAGGCGGCGACTCCAAGCTTGTCGTCGGTCATCGAGCGACCGTGCTCGACGAAGTATTCGAATTCATCCCAGAAGTGGTGCAGGAAGCCCTGCACCGGCCAGGCAGCAGCCTCGCCGAAGGCGCAGATGGTGTGGCCTTCGATCTGGCCGGCGACCGCCTTCAGGCGATGCAGGTCGTCCTCAGTGCCCTTGCCTGCAACGATGCGGTCGAGCACGCGGTACATCCAGCCGGTGCCTTCGCGGCACGGCGTGCACTGGCCGCAGGATTCGGCCATGTAGAAGCGCGCGATGCGGTGGCAGGCGCGCACCATGCAGGTGGTGTCGTCCATCACGATGACGGCGCCCGAACCAAGTCCCGAGCCGGCCTTCTGCAGGCTGTCGTAGTCCATGGTGCACTCGAGCATGGTCGCCGCCGGCAGCACCTTCATCGAGGAGCCGCCCGGAATCACCGCCTTGAGCTGATGGCCATTGCGCACGCCGCCGGCCATCGCCAGCAGGTCCTTGAACGGCGTGCCGAGACGGATCTCGAAGTTGCCCGGGTTGTTCACGTGGCCGGAGACCGAGAAGATCTTCGGGCCGCCGTTGTTCGGCTTGCCGAGGTTCAAGAACCAGTCGGCGCCGTTGCGCAGGATCGCCGGCACCGAGGCGTAGGTCTCGGTGTTGTTGATCGTGGTCGGCTTGCCGTACAGGCCGAAGTTGGCGGGGAACGGCGGCTTGAAGCGCGGCTGGCCCTTCTTGCCTTCCAGCGATTCCATCAGCGCGGTTTCCTCGCCGCAGATATAGGCGCCGGCGCCCAGCGCCGTATAGATGTCCACATCGATGCCCGAGCCGCCGACGTTCTTGCCCAGCAGCCCTGCCGCGTAGGCTTCCTTCAGCGCCGCCTCGAAGTGCTCGTAGGGCTCGTGGTGGAACTCGCCGCGCAGGTAGTTGTAGGCGACGGTCGAGCCGGTGCAGTAGCAGGCGATCGCCAGGCCTTCGATGACCGAATGCGGGTTGTAGCGCAGGATGTCGCGATCCTTGGCGGTGCCAGGCTCGGACTCGTCCGAGTTGCAGAGGATGTACTTCTGCATCGTGCCTTTGGGCATGAACGACCACTTCAGGCCCGTCGGAAAGCCCGCGCCGCCACGGCCGCGCAGGCTGGACTTCTTGACCTCTTCGATCAGGCCGGCGGGATCGGGCTTCTCGGCGAGGATCTTGCGCCACGCCTTGTAGCCGTCGACCTTCTCGTAGCTGTCCATCGACCACGGCGTGTCGAAGTGCAGCGTCGTGTAGACGACCTGGTGGTCTTGCGGTGCGGGTCCGACCGGACCGTTGCTGCTAGCCATGCCCTGCCTCACTCCAGACCGTCGAGAATTTCGTCGAGCTTCTCGGGCGTGAGCCGCTCGTGGTAATGACCGTTGACCGTCATCGCCGGCGCATACACGCAGGCGGCGATGCACTCTTCTTCGCGCTTGAGGTACACGCGGCCGTCCGGCGTGCTTTCGCCGAGCTTCACGCCCAGCTTCTTCTCGCAGTGGCGCACCAGGCCTTCGGCGCCGTTGAGCCAGCACGAGATGTTGGTGCAGATCGCCACGTTGTTACGGCCGACCGGCTTGGTTTCGAGCATCGAGTAGAAGCTCGCCACCTCGTAGCCCCACACGGCGGGCAGGTCGAGGTACTTGGTCACCGCCACGATCAGGTCGTCGGTGAGGAAGCCCTGGTTCTGCTCCTGCGCAGCGAACAGCGCCTGGATCAGCGCCGAGCGCTTGCGGTCGGCCGGGAACTTGGCGACCCATTCGTCGATGTGGTGGCGGGTGTGCTCGCTCAGCACGACGAGCGGATCGACGTGCTTGACCTGCTCGTAATTTCCGGTGGCCTTCATGGGAATCTCCTCGGTGCCGGCTTAGCGGTCGACTTCGCCGAACACGAGATCGTAGGTGCCGATCATCGCCACCACGTCGGCCAGCATGTGGCCGCTGACGGTGGCGTCCATCGACGAGAGGTGGGCGAAGCCCGGCGCGCGCAGGTGCACGCGGAAGGGCTTGTTGGCGCCGTCGGAAACGAGGTAGCAGCCGAACTCGCCCTTGGGCGCCTCGACCGCGCAGTAGGTCTCGCCGGCGGGAACGCCGTAGCCTTCGGTGAACAATTTGAAATGGTGGATGAGCGCTTCCATGCTCTCCTTCATCTCTTCGCGCGAGGGCGGCGCGACCTTGAAGTTCGTCACCATCACCGGGCCGGGATTGGCGCGCAGCCAGTCCACGCACTGCTTGATGATGCGATTGGACTGGCGCATCTCTTCCACGCGCACCAGATAGCGGTCGTAGCAGTCGCCGTTGACGCCGACCGGAATGTCGAAGTCCATCTGCGCATACCTGGCGTAAGGCTGCTTCTTGCGCAGGTCCCACTCCACGCCCGAACCGCGAAGCATCGCGCCGGTCATGCCCCAGGCTTTGGCCATGTCAGGGCTGATCACGCCGATGCCGACGGTACGCTGCTTCCAGATGCGGTTGGTGGTGAGCAGGTCCTCGTACTCGTCCACACGCGACGGGAAAATGCGGGTGAACTCCTCGATGAAGTCCAGCATCGAGCCTTCGCGCGCGCTGTTGATGCGCTTCAGGTCCGCGCCCTTGTGCCAGGGCGACTCCTTGTACTGCGGCATGCGGTCGGGCAGGTCGCGGTAGACACCGCCCGGGCGGTAGTAGGTCGCGTGCATGCGCGCGCCAGACACGGCCTCGTAGACGTCCATCAACTCCTCGCGCTCGCGGAACGCGTAGAGGAAGACCGCCATGGCGCCAAGGTCGAGCGCGTTCGAGCCGATCCACATCAAATGGTTCAGGATGCGGGTGATCTCGTCGAACATCGTGCGGATGTACTGCGCACGCTCCGGCGCCTCGATGCCCAGCAGGGTCTCGATCGCGCGCACGTAGGCGTGCTCGTTGCACATCATCGACACGTAGTCCAGGCGATCCATGTAGCCGATCGACTGGTTGAACGGCTTGGATTCGGCCAGCTTCTCGGTACCGCGATGGAGCAGGCCCACGTGCGGATCGGCGCGCACCACGGTCTCGCCATCCATCTCCAGCACCAGGCGCAGCACGCCGTGCGCGGCCGGATGCTGCGGGCCGAAGTTCATCGTGTAATTGCGGATTTCCTGCATGTCAGTTCTTCCGCCAGTCGTCGGCGGCCTCGGCTCTGGCCTGGACAAGATCGGCATCGTCGCGGATCACGCGCGGCACCAGCACGCGCGGCTCGATGGTCACCGGCTGGTAGACCACGCGCTGCTGCTCGGCGTCGTAGCGGACCTCGACGTTGCCGATCAGCGGGAAATCCTTGCGGAACGGATGGCCGACGAAACCGTAATCGGTGAGGATGCGGCGCAGATCCGGATGGCCATCGAAGATGATGCCGTACAGATCGAACGTCTCGCGCTCGAACCAGTTGGCCACCGGCCAGATCCCGGTGAGCGAGGGCACCATCGGAAGCGCGTCGTCTTCGCAAAACACGCGCAGGCGCAGGCGCCGGTTGTGAGTGAGCGAAAGCAGATGCACGACCACGGCAAAGCGGCGCGGCATGTTGGCATCGCGCGGGCGCTCCGCCCAGTTGAAGCGGCCCATGGCCTGGCCTTCGACGCCACGCGAGAAGCCGGTGGCCGTGACCGTCTCGGTGGCCCACTCGTCCTGGCCGTAGCCGAGGTAGTCGACACCGCAGACGTCGATCAGCTGCTCGAAGCGAAAGTCCGGTTCGTCGCGGAGCGCAGTGGCGACGCTCAGCAGATCGGCGGCGGCCAACTCGGCGGTCGTCTCGCCGCCGCGCGCGGGCAGCAGCGACAGGGTGTCGCCGAACCGCGCCGCAAGGCGCGCGGCGAGCGAAGTGTTTTGCGTATCGGTCATGGGCTTCTGGGCCTTAGCCGCGGGCGATGGTGCTGGTGCGACGGATCTTCTTCTGCAATTGCAGGATGCCGTGGATCAGCGCTTCGGCCGTCGGCGGGCAGCCGGGCACGTAGATGTCCACCGGCACGATGCGATCGCAGCCGCGCACCACCGAGTACGAGTAGTGGTAGTAGCCGCCGCCGTTGGCGCAGCTACCCATCGAGATCACCCACTTCGGGTCGGGCATCTGGTCGTAGACGCGGCGCAATGCCGGCGCCATCTTGTTGACCAGCGTGCCGGCCACGATCATCACGTCGGACTGGCGCGGACTCGGGCGGAAGATCACGCCGTAGCGGTCCAGGTCCAGTCGCGCCGCGCCGGCGTGCATCATCTCGACCGCGCAGCAGGCCAGGCCGAAGGTCATCGGCCACATCGAGCCGGTGCGCGCCCAGTTCATCAGCGCGTCGACCGAGGTGGTGGCGAAGCCGCGCTGCACGACCGGGTTGTCCTCGGCCGGGCGCAGGATGTCGTCGACCAGGTTCAGCGGTTCCGGGTTGTGCATCACCCGGTCGATGGAAGACAGCATTCCCATTAGATCAGTCCCATTCCAGTGCGCCCTTCTTCCACACGTACGCGAACCCGACCACCAGCAGCAGCAGAAACAGCGCCATCTCGATCAGCGCGACGATGCCGATCTGCTGGAACACCACCGCCCATGGAAACAGGAAGGCGATTTCCAGGTCGAAGATGATGAAAAGGATCGCCAGCAGGTAATAGCGGACGTCGAAGCGCATGCGGGCGTCTTCGAAGGCCTCGAAACCGCATTCGTACGGTGCGAGCTTGATCGCCTCGGGACGGCGCGGGCCGGCGAGCATGCCGATGATCAGCAGCACCACGCCCAGGCCGGCGGCAACGCCGATGAACAGCAAGATAGGCCAGTATTGAGCAAGCACGATGCAACGTACCTCCGCGCCCTTCGGACGCATCAGTGACCGCCAACGTCGGCGGTCAGGCTGGTTCGATTCGGCAGGCCGCGCACGGCAGGGGCTGTCCAGCCACGATCGCACGCGTGGGGGCCGCGAGCGCCCGATTTCCACGAAATCCATTCGTGTAACCGCGGCATTGTATCAGCGCGCGCGGGGACTACGCCAAGTATTGCGGACGCGACAGTTATTGGTTAATGGCGCCCGTTCTCACAAATCGCAGGCGACGGTGCGAAGAGCGCGCGGAAGGGGCCGGAGCGGCGCGAGATTTGCCGCGGCCGTGCGCTACATGGTGTGGGTCGGGCGCTCTGACGAAAGTACGCCGGCGAGGATGTTCTCGATGCGCTGGCGCGCCACCTCGGCATCGCCGGACTCGTTGAAGTGCACGCCGATGCCGGCGGTGCGGTTGCCCTGCGCACCGAGCGGGCTGATCCACGCCACCTTTCCCACCACCGACAATCGTTCGGTTTCGTCCATCAGCGTGATCAGCAGCACCACCTCATCGCCCAGCGCGTAGCGTTGGGCGGTCGGCGCGAACAGGCCGCCGTTCTTCAGGAACGGCATGTACGCGTTGTAGAGCGACGCGGCGTCCTTGATCTTCAGGGAGATGATGCCCTGACGGGCGGCGGTGGGGGTCATGCTTGGGCTCCGGAACGAACGGCCGGTTTCGGCCGGCGCCCCGGCATCGTAGCGAGCGGGATGGGCGGGCGCAAAGCCAGCCGATCGCGTAGGGTGGACTTCAGCCAACCGGGCCACATTGCCGCGAAGGGCGGTGGCTCAAGCCCACCCCACCCCCGACCACGGAGACTACAGCTCGCACCAGCCCCAGCGATCGAAGATCCACGGCGATGGCACGTCCATGTCCAGCCGGGCAAAGCATGGTGCCGTGGGTACCTCGGCCAGGCGCCAGCGGCCCTGCCCGTCGCGCTGCAATGGTGCGTCGGCCCAGGGCCAGTGGCGCACGCCGTCCGGACTGGCGATGGTCAGGCGCAGTTGCGAGCGCCAGGCCCTGGGATGCCAGGGCAGCGCGCCCGCCTCGCGGTCGGCCGGGGGGCGGGCGACGCGGTCGTAACGCTCGGGGCGATCGGTCAGGCGGCGCATGCGGCCTGCGCTCAACGCCATCTGGCTGCCGTGGGCCGTCAACGCCGCGAGCTTGACCGCGTGGCGTCCGGCTGCGGCAGGCAGGGCGACGTCGGGAGATGCCTCTCCGCGACCGTGCACCAGGTAGCTGAACAGCAGAGGCGGCTCGGCGTCCCAGTCGGCCAGGGCCAGCCGCATCAGTACGTGCGCGCTGCCGTGGTCCGGATGGCGATCGGACAGTGCCGGCAAGGCGACTACGTTTGGCCGGAAATCCACCAGTTCCTCGACCAGCCGCGCGCGTGCCATCGAGGCATCCTCGCGCACCAGCGCGGTGAGGCCCATGTCGGGCCAGCCCATTGCATGCAGGGCATCGAACGGCACGTCGAGCCGGCGCAGGGCTTCGGCAACCTCGCCGCGTCGCCGCCGTCCCCAGCGCGCGCGTTCGGCATCGCCGATACGCAGGCGGCGTTCGATCCAGCGTTGCGGCCAGGGGTTGTCGTCGCCGTCGCTGAGCAGCAGCACGCGCACCTCACCGCCCGCCGCACGCACGAGTTGCAGCAGTTCGCCGGTGCCTATGGTTTCGTCGTCGGGATGCGGCGCCACCACCAGCAGGCGGGTCCGCGCGTCGGGGCTGTACAGCTCCGGGCTCAACGGCATGTCGTGGCGCCTCCCGCGCCAGGGTGTGGGGAACGCCTGGGCTTCGGGCCGCAAGCGATCGTTGCGCGCAGCTTGCGGCAGCGCGCGTTCGCACTACGTGTAGCGTGAGGCAGGCGACTGGACAGACCCGCAGTCATCGGGTCAGTGCCAGCCGGCGAGCAACTCTAGCAGCAGCAGGTCGCCGCGCAGCGGACCGCGCAGGGCGTCGCGCGTTCGGCTGGCGGCGGCGAACCAGTCAGCCAGCGCGTCGGCTTCGAGCTGGCTGCCAAGCGGCGCTGCGCCGCCGGTCGCGCGCGCCCGCGCTTCGTCCACGGCCGCCTGCGCGGCAAACCACAGGCACTGCTCCGGCTCGGCGTCCAGCCAGCGGCGTGCGACTTCCATCGGTTCGGCGCGACCGGCGGCCAACGCCGCCAGATCCTTGCGCACCGCTTGCCGGCGTGCCAGCGCACCCTGCTCTGCCCAAGCCTGGGCCAGGCCGGGATTGCCCCCGGCCGCCTGCAGCGCGGTAGAGGGATCGGCAACGCCCCGCGCCGTCAACCAGGCCATCGCCTCGTCCGGCGGCGGCAGCTGGAACTCGATCCGCTGGCAACGGCTGCGGATCGTCTGCGGCAGCCGCCAGGGGGCGTCGGCGACCAGCAGCAAGAGGGTCTGCGGCGAGGGCTCCTCGAGCGTCTTGAGCAGGGCGTTGGCGGCCGATGCGTTCATCGCATCGGCCGGGTCGATCACCACGATCTGCCAGCCGCCAAACTGGCTGGCCATGGCCAGCCGCGCGGACAGTTCGCGGATCTGCTCGACGACGATCTCCTTGCGCTGGACGCCGTCCTTGCGCAGGCCATAGCTGATGGTGACGAAGTCCGGGTGCGTGCCGGCGTCGAGCAACAGGCAGGCGCGACACTGGCCGCAGGCTTCACCCTCGCGCGGGCGATCGCACAGGAGGCCACGCACGAACCGATGCAGGAAGGCGCGCTTGCCCAGGCCTGCGGGACCGCATAGCAGCAGCGCGTGTGGCAAAGCCTCGCGCGCCAGGCGCGATTGCAGCCGTTGCCAGTGCGCCCCGTGCCAGGGCGGCGGTGTACTCATGTCGCGTCCTCCGCGAACAGCGGCGCGAGCGCCGAGACGGCCGCCTGCAGCACGGCCTCGGGCGATCGACCGGCATCGATCACGCGGAAGCGGTGGGGCTCTGCCGCGGCACGCGCGCGATAGTTCGCGCGCACGCGCTCGAAGAAAGCATCGGCTTCGGTCTCGATGCGGTCCGCTTCGCCCCGGCCGGCTGCGCGTGCGCGGCCCGTCGCCACCGGCAGATCGAGCAACAGGGTCAGGTCCGGCACGACCCCAGCGCAGGCCCAGCGTTCGAGTTCGGCGATACGTTCTTGCGGTTGGCCGCGGCCGCCGCCCTGATAGGCATAGCTGGCATCGACGTAGCGGTCGCACAGCACCCATTGCCCGGCAGCAAGGGCCGGGGCGATGGTTTCGCGCACGAGCTGGGCGCGGGAGGCGAACATCAGCAGCAGTTCCGTTTCGCCGGCCATTCCGCGCGTTTGCGGGTCGAGTACGATCGCGCGGATCGCTTCCCCCACCGTCGTGCCACCGGGCTCGCGGGTCTGCACCAGCCCGATGCCCTGCCCCGCGATGTATTCACGAAGGGCAGCCAGCAACGTGCTCTTGCCCGCGCCTTCGCCACCCTCGAGCGAGATGAAGCGTCCGCGCCGGGTATCAGTCATGGCAGCGCTTCAGCTGATAGCAGGCGACGTTGCGGTTGTGCTCGGCCAGCGAGCTGGCGAACACGTGGCTGCCGTCGCCGCGCGCCACGAAGTACAACGCCTTGCCCGGTGCCGGATGCAGCGTGGCCTGGATCGCCGGCTGCCCCGGCAGCGCGATCGGCGTGGGCGGCAGGCCCGCGTGAAGGTAGGTGTTGTAGGGCGTGTCCGCGAGCAGATCGCTGCGGCGGATGTTGCCGGCATAGGTCGCCCCCATGCCGTAGATCACCGCCGGGTCGGTCTGCAACAACATGTGGTTTTCCAGCCTGCGTACGAATACCCCGGCAATCTTCGACCGCTCGTCGGCGCGTCCGGTTTCCTTCTCCACGATGGAGGCCAGGATCAACGCGTCGTATGGCGTGGCCAGCGGCAGGTCCTTGTCGCGGTTGGGCCAGAGTTCGGCCAGCGCATGCACCATGGCCTGGTGCGCGCGCTTGAGGATGTCCAGGTCGCTGTCGCCTTTGACGTAGGCGTAGGTCTCGGGCAGGAAGCGGCCCTCGGGCATCTCGCCAGCGGCCCCGATGTGTTGCATCAGGCTGGCGTCGTCCAGCGAAGCGCCCTCGTGGCGCAGCGTGGGTACGTTCGCCAGGGCATCGCGCAGTTGGCGGAAGGTCCAGCCGTCTACGATGGTGAAGTCGCGCTGCAACACGCGGCCGGTGGCCATGGCATTGAGCAGCTGGCCGGGCGTGACGCCCGGGTCGAGCGCGTACTCGCCGGCATGCAGCCGGTCGGCCACCCGCATGCGTTCGGCCAGCACGCGCCAGTACAGCGAGGGTGCATGGGTAAGGTCGCGCGCACGCAATTGCGCCACGATGCCGCGCAGGCTGGTGCCTCGCGCGACATCGATCGTCTGGCGCTGCGGGCCGACCGCGAGCGGTGCGCGGCTGAAGCGCTCGAAGTCGTACCAGCCTGCCACCGCGGCGGCCAGCACGCCCAGCAGCAGCACCCAGGTCAGGATGCGCCAGGCGGCTCGCCCCTTTCTCTTCTTGCGCCCCATCGACGACTCCCAAGGATGATCCGATCCATTCTACGCAGGCGCCACCGGCGCGCGAAACAAAGCGACGACGCGTTGTGCCACTTGCACAGCATCGATCAGAGCATCCTAAAAACCCAGTTCGCGCCAATGCGACTGCAGCGCGCGCGTGACCGGGCCAACTGCAAAAGCGCTGCCGTCCAGTTCGCGAACCGGCAGGATGCCGCGCACGCTCGAGGATAGAAAGAGCTCGTCGGCGCCGCGAAGTTCATCAAGCGGAATCCGGCGCACCCGCACCTGCGGCCATGCGGCCAGCACCTGCGCCCTGGCCACGCCGGCCACGCCGCAGCGATCGATTGCCGGCGTGGCAAGCACGCCGGCGAACACCGCAAAAAGATTGGCCGCGGTGGCCGAGATCGCCAATCCGTCGGCGTCGCACAACAACCCTTCGGCGATTGCCGGGTCATCCCATTCGGCGCGAGCCAGCACCTGCTCCAGGCGATTGAGATGCTTGAGGCCGGCAAGCACCGGCTGCGCACCCAGGCGCATGGAGCACAGGCGCACGCGAATGCCCTCGGCCTGCGCGGCCTCGTCGCGTGGCGGAACATCGAAGGCGGCCACGATGCGGGTGGACTGGGGCTTCGAAGGCGGCTTGTAGCCGCGCGCGCCGATTCCCCGCGTCAGGGTGATGCGCACGACCGATTGCGCCCGTTCCCTCGACACGGCGCGCGCCTCGGCGAGCAGCGTGCCAGTACTTGGCATGAGCAGCCCCAGCCGGCGGCACCCGTCCTCCAGGCGGTGCATGTGGCGCGACCACAATGGTGCGTCCGCGCCGAGGAAGCGGATCGTCTCGAACAGGCCATCGCCATAACCGAGTCCACGGTCCAGGACCGAAACCCGGTCGCCTGCCTGCCCGTCGACCAGCACGCGCGCCATCAACCGGGCGCTCCCAGTGCGCGCAGCAGGCCTCGGGCCTTGGCGCGGGTTTCGTCCAGTTCGCGCTCGGCGATCGAGTCGGTCACGATGCCGGCGCCGGCGCGCAGTGTGACGTCGGAACCGGTCTGGGTGAACGTGCGTATCAGGATGTTGAGGTCGAGCTCGCCGCTCAGGTCGAGGTAACCCAGCGCACCGGTGTAGGCGCCGCGCGGCTCGTCCTCGATCGCGGCGATGATCTCCATGCAGCGCACCTTGGGGCAACCGGTGATGGTGCCACCCGGAAAGGTCGCGGCGATCACCTGCCCTGGCGTCACGCCCTCGCGCAGGCGCCCGCGCACGTTGGAAACGATGTGGTGCACGTGGGCGTAGCTCTCCACCACCATGAGCTCGTCGACCACGACCGTGCCCGGCACGCAGACACGGCCGAGATCGTTGCGCTCCAGGTCGATCAGCATGACGTGTTCGGCGCGCTCCTTCGGATGCGCGGCGAGTTCGCGGATGCGCGCCGCGTCGTCGTCGCCGGCCACGCGTGGGCGCGTACCCGCGATGGGACGCGTCTGCGCCACGCCGTCGCGCACTTCGACCAGCCGCTCAGGCGAGGAGCTGATCACGGCCCAGCCAGGCTGTTGCAACAGGCCCGCGAACGGCGCCGGGTTGGCCGCACGCAACGCTCCGTACAAGGCAGTCGGCGCGGGCGGCCGCGCATAGCGCGCGCGCCAGGCGCGCGAGAGATTGGCCTGGAAGATGTCGCCGGCGTGCAGGTGTTCGTGGACGCGGGTGACGCCACCCAGGAAGCGTTCGGGCGGATCCTCTTCGATGGCGATCGGCGGAGCCAGCGCGGGCAACGCCAGGGAGACGGCAAGGTCCGCCTCCATCGCATCGAGCAGGTCGGCGTCTCCTGCCTCGGCCACCAGCAGCGTGCGGTCGCGGGCATGGTCGATGATGATCGCCGCCGGACAACGCAACGCCAGCGCCACAGGCAGGCCTTCGCCGGGCGGCAGGCGGAGGCGCGGCTCGATTTCACCGGCCAGTTCATAGGCCAGCATCAGCACCCAGCCACCGTGGAACGGCAGCCCGTCGTGCTGCAGCGGTACGCGCTCGGCCTGCCAGGCGGCGTCGAGCGCGTCGAGGAATCGGGCACCCGGCTGCTCTTGTAGACGGCCGTCGGCCTGCAATTGAAGTTTTTCGCGCGGAAACGCGAACAGGATGTCGTAGCGCGCCTGCGCGCTGCCGCGCACCACGCTTTCGAGCAGGCAGGGATAGCGGTCCGCAAAAGCAGCGGCCGGCGCGAGCAGGTCGCGCCGGCCGTCAAGGACCCTCAGATGGCCGCCCACGCTTCCGCTCAGTGGCGGCGGAAGACCAGCGTGCCGTTGGTCCCACCAAAGCCGAAGGAGTTGGAGATCGCGACGTCCACGTCGGCCTTGCGGGCCGTGTGCGGCACGAAGTCCAGGTCGCAGCCTTCGCTCGGCTCGTCCAGGTTGATCGTCGGGGGCAGCACCTGATCGCGCAGCGCCAGGATGGTGAAGATCGCCTCGACGCCACCCGCAGCACCCAGCAGGTGGCCGGTGGTCGACTTGGTCGAACTCATTGCCAGCTTGTAGGCGTGCTCGCCGAACACCTTCTTGGCCGCCATCACCTCGCCGAGGTCGCCCAGCGGCGTGGAGGTGCCATGCGCATTGATGTACTGCACTTCGGTCGGATTGACGCCGGCGTCGTCCAGCGCCGCCTGCATGCATCGCGCGGCACCCTCGCCGCCCTCGCTCGGCGCGGTGATGTGGTACGCGTCGCCGCTCATGCCGAAGCCGACCAGCTCGGCGTAGATCTTCGCGCCACGTGCCTTCGCGTGTTCGTACTCTTCCAGCATCAGCACGCCTGCGCCGTCGGACAGCACGAAGCCGTCGCGGTCCTTGTCCCACGGGCGACTGGCCTTGGTCGGCTCGTCGTTGCGGGTGGACATGGCCTTGGCCGAGCAGAAACCCGCCATCGCCGTGCCGGTGGTGGCGAACTCGGCGCCGCCGGCGATCATCACGTCCGCATCGCCGTACTGGATCATGCGCATCGCAAGGCCGATGTTGTGCGTGGCCGTGGTGCAGGCGGTGACACAAGCAATGTTCGGGCCCTTGAGGCCGAACATGATCGACAGGTGGCCGGACACCATGTTGATGATCGAGCTGGGCACGAAGAACGGCGACACGCGGCGCGGGCCCTTCTCGTGCAGTTCGATCGAGGTGTCCTCGATGGTGTTCAGGCCACCGATGCCGGCGCCGACGGCCACGCCGATACGCGGCGCGTTCGCCTCGGTGATCTCCAGTCCGGAATCGCGCAGCGCCTGCGTGCCGGCGGCAATGCCGTAGTGGATGAACGGATCCATCTTCTTGACGTCCTTCGGCGGCATCCACTGTGCCGGGTCGAAGTCGCGCACCTGCCCGGCAATGCGCGTGGCATAGCCGGTGGCGTCGAAGTGGGTCACCTGGCCGATGCCGCTGTTGCCCTTGAGGATGTTGTCCCAGGCGGTGGCGATGTCATTGCCGACCGGCGAGATGATGCCCATGCCGGTCACTACGACGCGTCGTTTGCTCATGGATTTTAATCCTTACGTGTTCTCTGGGCTCGCTGCTGCGCAACGGCCGGCGTCCAGCCACCATACGGTATCGGACGTTTCAAAACGCAGAAACGAAAACTGCGCCAAGGTGGCGCAGCTTTCAGTATCGCCACGTGAACGGAACCCGCGCCGCCATGGGCGCAGACACCGGCCACGAAACCGATCAGTCCTTGGTGTGGGCCTTGATGTAGTCCACGGCCTGCTGAACGGTGGTGATCTTCTCGGCCTCTTCGTCCGGGATCTCGGTCTCGAACTCTTCCTCGAGAGCCATCACCAGCTCCACCGTGTCCAGCGAATCGGCGCCCAGGTCGTCCACGAACGAAGCGTTCGCCGTGACTTCGTCTTCCTTCACGCCCAGCTGCTCGATGACGATCTTCTTGACGCGCTCTTCGATGGTGCTCATGTTGCCAAACCTCCCAAGGGGTGTGCTTTTTTGTCGGGCCGGCACGGGTCCGGCAAAGGACGGCGAATTGTAGTGGCTAAGCGACCAGGCCGCCATTGCTCCGCCGACAGGTTCAAACGCGCAGGCTTTCCGGCCGGCGCGAAAGGTCAATTGTCGCCTAAAAACGGATTCTTGGCGACAACCGCGCCATACGTCAGGGCATGTACATGCCGCCATTGACGTGCAACGTTTCCCCGGTGATGTAGGCGGCGGCCGGCGAAGCAAGGAAACCCACGGCCTTGGCGATATCGCCCGCCTCGCCCAGGCGGCCCAGCGCGATCTGCCCCAGCAGCGCCTGCTTCGATTCCTCCGGCAGTGCGCGGGTCATGTCGGTATCGATGAAACCGGGCGCGACCACGTTGACAGTGATGCCGCGCGAACCG
Organism: Frateuria sp. GZRe14; assembly: GCF_051900395.1. Taxonomy (NCBI): domain Bacteria; kingdom Pseudomonadati; phylum Pseudomonadota; class Gammaproteobacteria; order Lysobacterales; family Rhodanobacteraceae; genus Frateuria; species Frateuria sp. GZRe14. Next base: position 2,369,210 of record NZ_JBHZGJ010000001.1, read on the forward strand.
ATCTCGCGCGCCAGCGATTTTGAGAAGGCGATGACGCCGGCCTTGGCCGCCGCGTAGTTGGCCTGCCCCGGATTGCCGGTGAGGCCGATCACCGAGGCGATCGAAATGATGCGGCCCTTGCGCGCTTTCATCATGCCCCGCATCACGGCCTTGGAGGTGCGGTAGACCGAGGTCAGGTTGGTATCGATGATCGCCTGCCAGTCCTCGTCCTTCATGCGCATCAGCAGCTGGTCGCGCGTGATGCCGGCGTTGTTGACCAAAATCGAGACGGCGCCGAATTCCTTGCCGATCGCGTCGATCAATGCCTCGACCGCGGCACCATCGGTCACGTCCAGCACGCGGCCGTGGCCACCGTTCGCCGCCAGGCGCTCGCCGATGGCCGTGGCGCCATTCTCGCTGGTGGCGGTACCGATCACGGTGGCGCCCATCGCCGCCAGCTCGTCGGCGATCGCCGCGCCGATGCCGCGGCTGGCGCCGGTGACCAGCGCGATTTCTCCTTCCAGAATCTTGCTCATCGTCATGCCCTTTTGCAGGAATCCTGGGACGGACGCGAGGCCCGTCCCGTCAGAGGTGGTTTACACCAGCGCCGCTTCGAGTTCGGCCGGCGCGCCGATGGCGCGCGCATCCAAACCCTTGTCGATGCGCTTGATGAGACCCGAGAGCACCTTGCCCGGCCCGCACTCGAGCACACGGGTGGCGCCGTTGCCGGCAAGGGCCTGTACGCATTCGGTCCAGCGCACCGGGAGGTAAAGCTGGCGCTGCAGCGCGCCGCGGATTTCCTCCACGTTGCCGTAGCTGCGCGCCTCTGCGTTCTGCACCACCGGGATGGTGGGCAGCCACCAATCGATCGCCGCCATGCGTTCGCCAAGCCGATCGGCGGCCTCGCGCATCAGGGCGCAGTGCGAGGGCACCGACACCGCGAGCTTGACCGCCTTCTTCACGCCCAGCTCGGCGAGTTTCACCAGGGCACGGTCGACCGCCTCCGCGTTGCCGGCGATCACCAGTTGCCCGGGCGAGTTGTAGTTGGCCGGGGAGACAACCTGGCCTTGCGCGACCTCCTCGCACACCTGCGCAATCTGCGCATCGTCACCGCCAAGAATCGCCGCCATCGCACCCACGCCAGGCGGCACCGCCGCCTGCATCAGGCGACCGCGTTCCGCCACCAGCGCCGCGGCATCGTGCAGCGACAGGGCGCCGGCGCAGACCAGCGCGCTGTATTCGCCCAGGCTGTGGCCGGACAGCTGCGCAGGCCGCGCGCCACCGAGCATGGCCCACACGCGCCACACCGCCACGCTCGCCGCCAGCAGCGCCGGCTGCGTGTTCTCGGTGCGGTTCAGTTGATCCTCTGGACCCTGCTGGCTGAGCTGCCACAGGTCGACGCCGGCGCCTTGCGACGCTTCCTCGAAAGTCGCCTGCACTTCCGCGTGCGCGGCGGCAAGGTCGGCCAGCATGCCAACCGATTGCGATCCCTGGCCGGGGAAGACGAAGGCGAGCGAGGCGGAGGTATCGGTCATCGGTGTCGATCCGTCAAAGGCAAAAAGGCGATGATGCCAGCAGCGGCGCGCGTACGCAGCCGTATAGGTTCTGCGCGCGGCTGCTGGCGCTCCTCGGACCTTGCTTATCGGCTACGCCGGAAACGACGATGCCGCCCGAAGGCGGCATCGCGGCAGGGCAGTCGGACTCAGTAGCGCAGCAGCGCCGAAGCCCAGGTGAAGCCGCCGCCGAAAGCTTCCAGCAGCAGGTTCTGCCCGCGCTGCACCTTGCCCGAGCGCACCGCGTAGTCCAGTGCCAGCGGCACCGAACCCGACGAGGTGTTGGCGTGCTTGTCGACGGTCACGATGACCTGGTCCATCGACATGTTCAGCCGCTTGGCGGTGGCTTCGATGATGCGCAGGTTGGCCTGATGCGGAATCAGCCAGTCGAGCTGCGAAGCCTCCATGCCGGCGGCTTTCAGGGTCTGCTCGACGAGGGAGTCGAGCGTCTTGACCGCGACCTTGAATACCTCGCGACCGGCCATCTTGATGCGCACGCCATGATTGGGCTCGTCGCGGAAGCCGACCGACACGCCAACCGGATTCCACAGCAATTCCTTGTGGCCGCCGTCGGCATGCATGCAGGTGGCGTAGATGCCCGGCTCGTCGCTGGCCTCGAGCACCACCGCTCCGGCGCCGTCGCCGAACAGCACGCAGGTCTCACGCTCCTTCCAGTCGATCATGCGCGTCAGCGTCTCGGCGCCGATCACGAGCGCCTTCTTCGTCTGGCCGCTGCGGATGAACTTGTCCGCCACGCCCAGCGCGTAGACAAAACCGGAGCAGGCCGCGTTGACGTCGAATGCAGCGCAGCCGTTGGCGCCCAGGCGGTGCTGTACCAGGCAGGCGGTCGACGGGAAGATCAGGTCCGGCGTGGTGGTGCCCAGCACGATCAGGTCGAGCTCCGAAGCCTTGACGCCAGCGGCGGCGAGCGCGCGCTCGGCGGCGAGGAAGGCCAGGTCGCCGGTGGTCTCGCCCTCGGCGGCGACGTGGCGCTGGCGAATGCCGGTGCGGGACTGGATCCACTCGTCGCTGGTCTCGACGAACTTCTCCAGGTCGAAGTTGCTCAGCACGCGCTCGGGAAGCGCGCTGCCGGTGCCGATGATGCGGGCGTAGGTCGAGGCCATGGACTTTCCATCTGCATGCGGAGGCGAGGAACTGGCGCCGGGGCTGCTGCGCCGATGTCCAGCCACGCCGAAACCGCAACGTTACGTTCGCGGACGCCGAAACGCAAAGCGGCGCGTCGCCGCGCCGCCCTGTTGCGTCCGATGGAAGCCGCTTACTCGGCGTCGACGGCCGCGGCGGTGTCGATCACCTTCTTGCCGCGGTAGTAGCCGTCCTTCGTGATGTGGTGGCGCAGGTGCACCTCGCCGCTGGTCGGGTCGGTCGCCAGCTGCACGGTCTTGAGCTTGTCGTGCGAACGACGCATGCCGCGGGTGGACGGGGTCTTGCGGCTCTTGGCAACGGCCATGGGTGTATCTCCGGCTTCAATCGGTTTTCTTGAGTTCGCGCAGAACCGCGAACGGGTTGTCGTTGGGCTCAGGCACGGATTCCTCCGGGCCGGGGCCAGTCACTTCGGGTGGCAAGCTGCTGTCCGGGTTGACCGGTACCAGCGGCACTGCCAACAGCAATTCGTCCTCGATCACGGCGGCTAGGTCCAGCTTGCCGTCGTCATCAACCAGCAGCGGCTCGCAGCCCGGCGGCAGAGCCGCTTCTTCGCGCTCGTTGCGGATCAGGCCAAGCCGGCTGTCCACCGTCAGGGGCAGCACGAACGGTTCGAGCGTACGCTGACAGGTCAGCGTCAGCGGCGCCTCGACATGCACCTGAAGGTAGGCCGTGCCGAAATCGTCGCGACCAAAATCCAGTGCGTACTGGGCCGCCCCTTCGTTGCCGGCCAGCATCCCGCACAGGCGGGACATGGCAGCCACGGGAAGCGCTCCGGCGAACGAACGCCGCGCCGAGACCATGCGCCAAGCGTCCACGGACTCTGGCAGTGTCACGGACATAATCGCGAAATCTTAGGGTCGACGGGGGTCCAAGTCAACCGCGCCACCCGGGCTTTGCCTGCCGTCGGGACTGCGGCAGACTGCCCTTCCAATCGTAACTGGTTCTCCTTGTGCCCGCTTCCCTTGCCTTTGGCCTCGCCGCGATGTGCCTGCTGCTGGTGGGCGCCGGTGCATTCGTGCTGGTGGGCCGGCGGCGCAGGCTGGAACGGCGGCGCCACAGCATGCACCGGTTGCTGGAGCTGGCCGACCAGCTGGAATCGGACCTGAAAACCTGCCGCAAAGGCCTCAAGCAGGCCCATGCGGTGATGTCCTTCAACCCCGACCAGCCGGCCGCCGGCGAGCAGGAAGCCAAGCAGGCGATCGACGCAGGCCTGCGCTCGCTGCTGCAGCAGCGGCTGTGGATCCGCGACTGTGCCCCCGACGCCAGTCAGCAGGGCCTGGACGAGGCGGCTGCCGACATGAGCCAGACCCGCGCCCGGCTGCGCCCGCTGGTGCGGGCGCTGGAGCGCGCGCATCACGAGCTGGACGACGCTATGCGCGAACACATCCGCCGCGAATCGGACGTATGACGCGGCTGGTCCTGGGTTCCACCTCGCGCTACCGCGCGGAGCTGTTGCGACGTCTGGCGCCGGACTTCGAACAACGGGCGCCCGGCGCGGACGAAACCCTGGCGCCCGGCGAGTCCCCGGCCGAAGGCGCCCTGCGACTGGCGATTGCCAAGGCAGAAGGCGCCGCACGCGGGCTCGACGGGGCGCTGGTGATCGGCTCGGACCAGATCGCCGAACTCGATGGGCGCGCCCTGGGCAAGCCCGGCAGCGTTGATGGCGCGCGGGCCCAGCTGGCCGATTGCGCCGGCCGCGAGGTGCACTTCCACACGGGGTTATGCCTGCTCGACACTCGCGATGGGCGTCGCCATACGCACCTGGACACCACGCGCGTGCGGTTCCGGCAGCTCACGGAAGCGGAGATCGTCCGCTACGTCGAGCGCGAGATGCCGCTCGATTGCGCTGGCAGCTTCAAATGCGAGGGCTTGGGGATCTCGCTGTTCGACCGTATCGACAGCAGCGACCCGACGGCGCTGGTGGGCCTGCCATTGATCGCGCTGGCGCGGCTGCTACGCGAGGCCGGCCTGGCCATTCCGTAAATCGGCTGCAGGGCTCCAGCCCGGCAGTCGCTTCGGCGAGGTGGTTGGGGGGCTGAAACCTACCCTACGGTCGCGGCAAAGCTTGCGCGTTGCGCCAGAACAGGCAGGACGCCGGATCGGCAACCCGTGCCAGTGGCTCCGCCGGCACCCGACCGCGGTAATAAGCAAAGCTCTTGCGCCCGTCGAACAGCACCAACCGTGTGGCCAGCTCCGGCGACCGGATGCTTCCGCAGATCGCGCCAAGTCGCTCCAGCTTCTCGCGCTCGCGCATCACCTCGCTCACCACCAGCAACATCGGTGCGCCCGCATGCGCGGCGCGCAGCCCTGCTTCGCCGCGTCCCCAGATCGCCAACTGCGGCGCGCGGCCATGCTTGACGTTGAGCGTGCTGTCCAGCGAATACACCGGGCGTCCGCCGAGCTGGAACTCGAGCTCCGCGGCGAGCATGAAATTGTCGGCTACCAGCACTGCATCCTTCTGTCCCAGCAGGGTGCGTGCCTGCGCCGCGCTCTGGCGCCAACCCACGAAGTTGGTCGGGAAGGCCTTGCTCGCAGCCAGCACTTCGGCGCCGTGCGGGCTGGCCGCCAGCGCCAGGTAAGCCAGTCCAAGCAATGTCCCCATGCCGCCAAGCACACCGCCGGCCACTGTGGCCACGCGCCAGCCCCGGCCCGTCTCGCGGCACAAGGCCGGCAACGCCGCCAGCAAAGGCAGGTAGCCGGGCAACGGCCAGTGCGCGCGAAAGCGAAGGTTGTCGGCGAACAGCCCGAACACCAGGTACGGCACCAGGAAACCCAGCGAGGTCCACGCCAGCAGGTCCCACGGAGCCCCTTCTTCGCGCTGGCGCCAGCTGCGCCACAACGCCCACAGCAGCAGGACGTAAAGCACCGGCGTGCAAGCGATCGCCTGCTCCAGCGGCTGCACCAGCGCATCGGCATGGAAACTCCACGGGTTGCGATCGACCAGCTGGAACGCAAGCCCCGCGCCGTGCTGGCGCCAGTTCGACACGATCAGGGGGACCAGCCCCAGCGTCGCCACGGCAAGCGCCAGCCATAATCCGCCCCGGCGCCACTGCCCGCGACCGCGTGGCGTGAAGACCAGCAGCAACAGCCCGGCCAGCATCGCCATCGCCGCGCGGTAATGGGTCAACCATGCCACCGCCAGCGCAACGCCGAGCAGCAGCCAGGGGAGCAGCCGCTCCTCGTCCATCGCGCGCAGCAGCGCATAGAGCGCCACCGCGACCGCCAGGGTCAGCGGCACGTCCGGCATGGCCATCACGCCGAAGGTGCCGGCCAGCGGCAAGGCCAGGCACAACAGACCGGCCTGCCAACCCGTGCGCGCGTCGAACGCGCGCCGCCCGAACGCCACCATCACCCACGGCAACGCACTGCCCAGCATCAGGAACGGCCAGCGCATGCCGAACAGGCCATGTCCGGCGACCCGTTCGCCCAGCCAGATCAGCCATGCGGTGAGCGGCGGCAAATCGCTGTAGCCCCAGGCCGGGTGCCGGCTTTCCAGCCAGTAGAACGCCTCGTCGCCAAATGGCGACATCGTGGCGGCCACGATGCCCTTGAGAACGAGCAGAGCGGCGAACGCAATGAGGAACCCGCCTCGCCAGCGCGCGAGACCGGCCGCTACACTCGACCGGCCCTCCCCGCGTTCCGCCCGTGCCGACTGCCAGGAACCCATGTCCGCCACCACTCCGCTGTCCGAAGAAACGCTCCATCCGCGCCTGGAAGCGGCGATGGCCCAGGTCAACCGCGTGCTGCTGGGCAAACCGCGCCAGGTGAAGCTGGCTTTTACCTGCCTGGTCGCAGGCGGCCACCTGCTGCTGGAGGATGTGCCCGGCGTGGGCAAGACCACGCTGGCGCATGCGCTGGCTGCGAGCTTCACGCTGGACTTCCAGCGCGTCCAGTTCACCAGCGACCTGTTGCCGTCGGACATTATCGGGGTCAGCGTGTTCGAGCGCGAGACGGGCCAGTTCCGCTTCCATCCGGGTCCGATCTTCACCGGCCTGATGCTCGCCGACGAGATCAACCGCGCGACGCCCAAGACGCAGAGCGCGCTGCTGGAGGCGATGGCCGAGGGCCAGGTCACGGTGGACGGCCAGACGCACACGCTCGCCCAGCCGTTTTTCGTCGTCGCCACCCAGAACCCGCTGGATTTGCACGGCACGTTCCCCCTGCCCGATTCGCAGCTGGACCGCTTCATGCTGCGCATCTCGCTCGACTATCCCGATGCCGCCGCCGAGCGCGCGCTGCTTTGCGGCAGCGATCGTCGCGACCTGCTCGCCCAGCTCACGCCGCAACTGGATGCGCCGAGCCTGGCCGCGCTGCACCTCCAGGCGCAGGGCATCACTGCAAGCAGCGCATTGCTCGATTACCTGCAGGCACTGCTCGCGGCAAGCCGACGTCACGCCGACATCCGTGTGGGACTGTCACCGCGCGCCGGCATCGCCCTGCTCGGCGCGGCGCGCGCCTGGGCCCTGCTGAGTGGCCGTGGCCACGTGCTGCCGGAGGACATCCAGGCGTTGTTCGTACCGCTGGCCGCGCACCGGCTGGTGCCCTCGCGCGGCGCCAGCGGGGATGCGCTGGCCCGCGCGCTGCTGGCCGATACCGCGGTCGACTGACCATGCGCGACGCGCTGCGCCGCCTGCAGCAGCTGGCCGAACGGCGGCTGCCTGCGCTCACCCGCTTCCGCCGCCCGGAGCCGATGCCGATCGAACTGAACCGGCGGCGCATCTACATCGTGCCGACCGGCTTCGGTATCGGCTTCACCGTGTTGCTGCTGGTGATGCTGGTCGGCTCGCTCAATTACTCCAACAACGCCGCCCTGTTGCTCACCTGCATGCTGGGTGCGTCCGGCGCAGCCAGCATGCTGATCGCGTTCCGCGCGCTCGACGGGCTTGCACTGGCCAGCGTTCGCGCGGGGCAGGCGATTGCGGGTCAGCCACTGGCGTTGACGCTCGAATTCGAATCGACCCGGCCACGCAGCGCGATCCGCATCGACCTGGGCGATGCCTGCCAGGCGTTCGCCATCGACGCCTCGGGCAAGGCCGACGTCACCTTGCCGCTGGCCACCCGCCAACGTGGCTGGCAGCCCCTGCCGCGAGTGCGCGTGTGGACGACGTGGCCGCTGGGGTTGTTTCGCGCCTGGAGCTGGATGCACCCGGAACAGTCCGTGCTGGTCTGGCCGCGCCCCGAAAGCGGCGGACCACCACCGCTGCTGCCCGCCGACGAGGGCCTGCGCCCCCGACTGCACCGCGGCGAGGACCTGGCCGCCCTGCGCGACTACCGCAGCGGTGACCCGCGCAAGCACATCGCATGGAAGGCCAGCGCACGGCTGGGACACTTGCTCAGTAAGGATTTCGAACAGCCCGAGTCGCGTCCCGAGTGGCGCCTGGACTGGCGCGAACTGGAGGGGATGGACACCGAGGCCCGCATCGCCCGTCTCGCCCGCTGGCTGGGCGAGGCGCACGCCGCGGGCCGCCGTCACAGCCTGTGGCTGCCGGGGCTGCCCATCAAGGTGGGAAGCGGTCCAGGCCATTACGCGCGCTGCATGAGCGCCCTGGCGTCGCTGCCATGATCGGCGTGACACGTCACCCGACCGGACCCTCGCTGGATAGCCGCGCGTTCGACCTGCTGTGCCTGACCATGGCCTGCGTCCTCGGCGTACACGCATCACACCTGCCCTGGTGGCTGGTGGCCGCATTGGCGCTGGTACTCGCGCTGCGCTGGTGGCAGCGGCGCCGGCATGGCACGCCTCCGCCGATGCTGCTCAAGCTGCCGTTGCTGGCCTTGCTGGCGATCGGCGTCGTCTTCACCTACGGCACGATCTTCGGCCAGGAACCCGGCTCCGCACTGGCCGTCGGCCTGCTGGTACTCAAGCTGCTGGAAAGCGAGGCGCCGCGCGATGCCAAGGTCGGCGTGAGCTTTGCCTGTTTCGGGCTGATGGCCGCGCTGCTGTTCGACCAGGGCCTGGTAGCCACCTTCGTGGTGGCGCTGGGCCTGTTGCCTGCCCTGGCCACCCTGCGTGCGTTGGAACCGGCGCAGGCGTCGGTAAGCCTGCCGCGTGCCCTGCTGCCGGGTCTCGCCCTGCTCGCCGCCGCCGTGCCGCTGGCCCTGCTAGCCTTCGCCCTGGTGCCGCGGTTGAGTTCGCCGCTGTGGGGAGCACCCAACCGCACCGAAGCGCGCACTGGGCTGAGTGACCAGATGTCGCCCGGCGATTTCGTCGAACTGCTGAACGACGAGCGCCCGGCGATGCGGGTCACCTTTGACGGCCCACCCCCGCCACCCGAGCAGCGCTACTTCCGCGCCTACGTGATGTGGGCGTACGACGGTCGCACCTGGGAGCACGTGCAACTGCGCCTCGCCGACGGCCGCGCGAGGCCACTCGAGCCGTTGGAAGCTCGTGTTACGACGGGCTACCAGGTCGACCTGGAACCGACCGACCGCACCGTCCTACCGGCTCTGGGCATGCCGATGGAGGCACCGGCGGACGCGCGACTAAGCCCCAACCGCGAGGTGTTCAGCGATAAGCCCGTGCGCGAGCCACTGCATTACGCGCTCCGCTCGGCGCTCTACTACCACCTGCAGCCGAAGCTGCCTGAAGCCGCGCGACGTTTCGCCCTGCGCCTACCGCAGGGGCTCAATCCCCGTACGCACGCACTGGCGGCGCAATGGCGGGCGCGCCGTGCAGGCGACGACCAGGCGATCGTCGATGACGCGCTGGCCTTGTTCCACGATGGCGCCTTCCGCTACACCATGTCGCCGGCGCCGCTGGGCCGCAACGCCGTAGACGACTTCCTGTTCGGCACGCGCGAGGGCTTCTGCGAGCACTACGCCTCGTCCTTCACGGTGCTGATGCGCGCCGCCGGCATCCCCGCGCGAGTGGTCACCGGCTACCAGGGCGGTTACTGGAATCCGCTGGGCAACTACCTGCTGGTACGCCAGTCCGATGCGCACGCCTGGAGCGAAGTGTGGCTGGAAGGTCGCGGCTGGACGCGTGTCGACCCCACCGCCGCCGTGCGGCCGGAGCGCGTAAGCCAAGGCGCGGCGGCGGCGGCCGGCGACCAGCTCGGCTGGGTGCAAACCAGCTGGCTGGCGTCGTTGCGCAACCAGTGGGATGTAGTCAACCACTGGTGGACCCAGGGCGTTATCGGTTTCGATGCGCTGCGCCAGCGCGGTCTGCTGACGCCGTTCGGCATCCACGACACCGGCACGGCGATGCTGGGCATCCTGCTGGCGATCGGCACCGCACTGTTTGTTGCCATCGGCGTGGGCTGGGCGTTGTGGCGGCGTGAACGGCCCGAGCCGTTGCGCCAGGCGCTACGCCGGCTGGAGGCCAGGCTCGCGCGCGCCGGCATCACGCGCCGTCGCAGCGAAGGGCCGCAGCATTACCTGCGCCGCGCCGCGCGAGCTCTGCCGGCGCAGCGCGCTGAACTGGAGCGACTGATGAACCGCTACCTTGAACTGCGCTATGCACACGACGAACCGGTGCCTGAACTGCTGCGGGAATTCCAGCGGGCGGTACGGGAATTCCGGCCCCGGCGCGTGGTCAAATGAATATCCATGCGGCTGCCAGGGCAGCCGGTGTCCAGGGAGAACCATCATGTCCTTTCCTTACCGTCCTCTAGGCCTGGCGACCGCCTTCGGCCTGCTGACCGCCTGCGCAACGGTGCCCCAGCCGCTGCAGGGCACCTACTCCGACGTGAGCACGGCAGGCGCCCAGCAGGGCGGTGCCGGCGGTGCGAAAGTGCGCTGGGGCGGCGAGATCATCAGTACCGAACCCGGACCGCAGGAAACCTGCTTCTATCTGCTGTCCCGTCCTCTGGACAAGCAGGCGCGGCCGGAGAGCGACACCAGCGGCGCCACCGAGGGCCGCTTCGTCGCTTGCCACGAAGGCTTTTACGATCCGGAGGTGTTTACCCGTGGCCGCGAGCTCACGGTGACGGGTACGCTGCAGGGCACCGTAACGAAGAAGGTGGGCGATTACGACTATGCCTACCCGCGCGTGGCGGCCGACGTGGTGTACCTGTGGCCCAAGCGTCCGGTAACCGTGCGCTACCCGCCGGGTTACTACGACCCGTTCTGGGGGCCGGGCTGGGGTAGTCCCTACTGGGGTCCGTGGGGCGACCCGTTCTGGAACCGCCCGCGCGTGATCATCGTGCGCCCGCCGCCGGCGCCGGCGCCGAAACCGGCGCACAAGTAAGCGCGGTTCGATCTCAAAAACGCCGGCCCAGGGCCGGCGTTTCTGTTGCCGCTAAATGCATCGCATCGCGGACATTCCAGCAGGAGCGAACACGCTGCGACCGGTGAGCCGGGGCAGGCACAGCGCAAGCGCCCATAGAAAAGTCGCTCAGCCCGGCGGCCAGCTCATCCGGCGGCCGGCCAGGAGGTGCACGTGCAGATGGAACACGGTCTGGCCGCCATGTTCGTTGCAGTTGATCACCGTGCGGTAGCCCTGCTCGGCAAGCCCTTCCTGCCTGGCGTAATCGGCCGCGGCGAGCAGCACCTTGCCGAGCAGTTCGGCATCGGCCGGTTGCGCGTCGTCGAGCGTCGGCAGCGGCTTCTTCGGGATAAAGAGCACATGCACCGGCGCCTGCGGATTGAGGTCGCGGAAGCCGACCACGTCGTCGTTCTCGAAAACGATGTCGGCCGGGATCTCGCGCCTGATGATCTTGCCGAAGATGGTGTCGCCCATGCCCGAGCCCTCGCGTGGATTCACAGGCGCAGCAGCATACCCTGCGAGCGCGGCGCGCTCAGCCGGAAGCCGAATCGCTCGTACAGCCGCGTGGCCTCGCCATCAGCCAGCAACGTGACGATCACGCCGCGGGGTGCGCGCCGGCGCGCTTCCTCCATCAACGCGCCCGTGATCCGCCGGCCGAGCCCGTGACGCTGCCAGTCCGGCCGCACGGCGATGTCGACCACCTGCAGGAACAGGGCGCCATCGGCGACCATCCGGCCCATGCCTACCAGCTCGTCCCCTACGCGCAGGCTGACCGCGCACCAGCTCGCCGGCAATCCCACGATGGCGGCCGACTCATCCATGGGACTGAGGCCGGCGGCGAGCCGCAGCGCGCAGTAGTCGGCCGGCGCGGGCACCGCGTAGGACAGGTGCGGTTCGCTCATTCCAGCGCCTGGCGGCTGCCGAAGGCATGCGCCAGGGTGCCTCGATCGACGTATTCCAGTTCGCCGCCCAGCGGCACGCCGTGGGCCAGCCGCGTCGGCTTGACCCCGCCAGCGTGCGCCAGCTGTGCCAGGTAGTGCGCGGTGGCCTCGCCTTCGACGGTGGGGTTGGTGGCGATGATCATCTCCTCGATCTCGCCCTCACCCAGGCGCGCGCTCAGTTGCGCCAGGCCGAGTTCCTCCGGACCCAATCCGTCCAGCGGCGACAGACGGCCGAGCAGCACGAAGTACTGTCCGCGATAACCGGTGGCCTGCTCGATGGCGGCAAGGTCGGTCGGCGTTTCCACCACGCACAGCACGTGGCGGTCGCGGCTGGTGCTGGCGCACAGCGCGCACACCGGCTCCTCGCTGAAGTTGCGACAGCGCGTGCAGTTGCCGATGCGCTCCATCGCCTCACGCAGCGCGCCGGCCAGCTTCAGGCCGCGCGTGCGCTCGCGTTCGAGCAGGTGGAAAGCCATCCGCTGCGCGCTCTTGCCACCCACGCCGGGCAGGCAGCGCAGAGCTTCGATGAGATTGGCGAGTAAGGGCGAGCCTGTCATGGTTTCTGGTATCGACAACTGCAGGAAGCGGGCGGAGCTTCTTTTTCCGAATGGCCGGAAGAGCATCGCCCGCAAATGGGTTCCTACAAAGGTCGTGGTCAGAACGGCATCTTGAAGCCGGCCGGCAGGTTCATCCCGGCGGTCACGCCGCCGAGCTTGTTGCGGCTGGCCTCGGCCACCTTGTTGACCGCGTCGTTGACGGCGGCCGCGACCAGGTCCTCGGCCATCTCCGGGTCGTCCGCGAACAGCTTGCGGTCGATCTGCACGCGGCGCACCTCGTGCGCGCCGGTCATCAGCACGGTGACCAGGCCGCCGCCGGAGCTGCCGGTGACTTCCATCTTCGCGATCTCCTCCTGCGCACGCTTCATGTCTTCCTGCATGCGCTGGGCCTGCTGCATCAGCTGACCGATCTGGCCTCTCATGATTCTGCTCCGCTCAACTTTCGATGGGTTTGATGGACTGCGGTACCACGCGGGCGCCGAACTCGCGCTTGAGCGACTGCACCAGCGGATCCTCCTCGATCGCCTGCTCGGCGGCGCTTTGCGCGCTTTCGCGGGCCGAGGCGGCGCGGGCGGCAGGCGTCTGGGTGGCGCCCTGACTGTCGGCGACGAAGCGCAGCTTGATGCGCTCACCCAGCACGTCGCCGATGCGGTCGGCCATTTGACCGACCATCGGCTCGACGGCCAGGTGCATGTGCGCCGGCTGCAGCGCCAGCACCAGCGTGTTGCCGTCGCGCTCGCGTAGTGCGGCGTTCTGTGCCAGCTGGCCGAGCGGGCCACGCAGGCCCGCCTGTTCGATCAGTGCGTCCCAGCGCGGCAGGCCGCGGGCATCGGTCGGCACCGGCGCGCGCCCGACCGGGGCCGCATGCGTGATCGGTGCGGGCCCGGAGGCCACCGGAGCGCGCGGCGTGGGCGAGGCACTGAGCATGGGTGGCTCGGCGCGCCCGATGGGCGATGGCGGACGCGCCGCGGGCGCCGGCCGCGGCATGCGTTCGGTCGGCGCGGGTTCGTCCGCTCCGCCCGGGCGGAACGCCAGCATGCGCAGCAGCGCCATCTCGAAACCGGTGCGCGCGTCGGGCGCCAGCGCGAGATCGCGTCGACCGGTGGTGGCAATCTGGTAGTAGAGCTGCACGTCTTCCGGCTGCATGCGCTCGGCGAGCGCAGCGAGGCTTTCCGCATCCTCGCCATCGCTCTGGGCGTGGTAGCCCGGCACCAGCTGCATCAGCTGGACGCGATGCAGGGTCGCGGCCAGGTCGTCCAGTACGCCGCCGAAGTCGGGCGAGTACGAGGCGATGCGCTCGCACTCGGCCATCAACCGCGAGCCATCGCCATCGGCCAGCGCATCGAGTACACCCAGCACCTGGCCGCGCGCCACACTGCCGAGCATCGCGCGCACGTCGTCGGCCTTGAGCGCACCGCCGCCGTAGGCGATCGCCTGGTCCAGCAGCGAGAGGCCGTCGCGCAGCGAGCCGTCCGCACCGCGCGCCAGTTCGCCGATGGCGGCGTCCTCGTAAACGATCTTTTCCGCTTCCAGGATGTGGCGCATCTGCCCGGAAATCTGCTCGGGCAGCAGGCGCTTCAGGTTGAACTTCAGGCAACGCGACAACACGGTCACCGGCAGCTTCTGCGGGTCGGTCGTCGCCAGCAGGAACTTAACGTGCGGCGGTGGCTCCTCCAGCGTCTTGAGCAAGGCGTTGAAGGCCGGCTTGGAGAGCATGTGCACCTCGTCCACCAGGTACACCTTGAAGCGGCCACGCGCCGGTGCGTACTGCGCGTTCTCGATCACCTCGCGCACGTCGTCCACGCCCGTGTTGCTGGCCGCGTCGATTTCCAGCAGGTCGACGAAGCGGCCGGCATCCACCGCCGTGCAGACGGCGCATTCGCCGCAGGGATCGGCCGATTCGCCCCGCTCGCAGTTGAGCGACTTGGCAAAGATGCGCGCGATGGTGGTCTTGCCCACGCCGCGCGTGCCGGTGAAGAGGTACGCGTGATGCATGCGCCCGGTGTCCAGCGCGTTCGTCAGCGCGCGCACCACGTGTTCCTGCCCGACCAGCTCGACGAACTTGCGCGGGCGCCACTTGCGGGCGAGAACCTGATAGGACATGCGTTGGAGCCTGTTCTGCGGGCTGGGCGGGTAGCCTCGAAGTCAGTAATGACTTGGGGGCGGAGGCCGATTGTGCCAAGTCGACGCCGGCAAGTCAGCCGAGCGCGTCGGAGCCCCGAAATGGCGGCGGCCCCGCCAGCCACACCCCGGCACCCGAATCATCCACTACCGTTGCTTCCTTCCGGACCTGGCGGAGTTTGCGGACTATCGTCGCGGGGGGACCGACGGGGCCACCATGGACGTGGGCTTTTCAGGCCCTACTTGAAACTGGCGGAGAGGGCGGGATTCGAACCCGCGATACGGGTATAAGCCGTATACACACTTTCCAGGCGTGCTCCTTCAACCACTCGGACACCTCTCCGGATCTTCCTTGCCACCCAACGGGCTGGCAAAGAAGCGGAAGGATAGCGATCTCCCCCGACCGACACAACCTGCGCGAATCAACCGGCGTCCGGGTGGGGCGGCAAGGGCGGGGGCAGCACGAGGCTGCCGCCGGGCCGGGCGATCGCATGGCCACGCGTCCGGAGCGCCTCGCCATCGGCGGCGCTGCCATAGTGGTAGAGCACCAGCTGCCGCTGCAATCCCTCGTCGTACTCGCGCTCGATGTCGTCCACGCCGCTGTGCGACGGATTGCCGACCAGCCCGCAGTCGTGCAGGACGCGTTCGCCGCCCGCTGCAAACTGCGCCAGCATCTCCGGTACCGGCCGGGTATCGCCGGTGAACACGAAGCTGCCGTGCAGTGCCAAGCCGAAGGACGTGTTCGGTCGATGGTGCCGCGTGGGGAAAACATCGAACCACCATCCGTCCAGCCAAAAGCCGCGGCTGCAGGGCACCAGGCGGAACGCCTCCCAGAAATTGACGCCGCCCTCGGCCAGCACGCCCGGGTAGTCGGCCACGCGCGCCTGCAACCAGGGCACCAGGGCCGCGTGGATGAAAATGCGCACGTTGCCTCGCAGCGCCTCGTCGAACCACAGCCGGGTGAACAGCCGCTCCATGCCGCCGACATGGTCGAGGTGGGTATGGGTAATGTAGATCGCGCGCGGCAACTCACCGTACGCCGCCTGGTAGCGATCCAGTGTGTCCGGGCCGCAATCGATCAGCAGCATGGGTTTGCCGCCGTGTTCGAGCACCGCGGCGGAGGAACCCAGTTCCACCGCATGAGCGGCGCCGACACCGAGGAAACGCAGCGACCAGTTCATGCGCCCATTGTCCGTTCGTAGCCGTAGACCAGCGGACCCCAGTTGGCCGCCTGGAAATCGGGAATGCGCTCCGCGGCACCGAGCTTGACCAGCGAGCGGCGCAGTCGCGCCAGGTTCGCCAACCGCCAGGCTTCTGCTGGCGTGCGCAGTGCGCCGCGATCGAAGTCGATCAGGTAGAGCGCCTCGGAGGTGACCAGCACGTTGTGCGCGTTCAGGTCGGCGTGCCAGATTCCCTCGCGGTGGAAGCGCGCGACCAGGGCGCCGGTCTCGCGCGCCAGGTCCGCATCCAGCCGGCCGTCGGCAAGGCATTGCGCCAACGTGTGCGCACCGTCGATGCGCCGGGTGATCAGGTCGCCGGTGTAGAAAAGCCCGTGACGACGCAAGCGTGCGGCCACCGGCTGCGGCGCGGGCAGTTCCAGCGCGGCGATATGCGCCAGCAGGCGAAACTCGGCGAAGCTGCGCGTGTGCGCGGCACCAGTCCAGAGATAGCGATCGCGGTTGAAGCGGGCGACCAGGCCACCACGGTGGTAATGGCGCAAGACGCACGCGCCGGCGGGCGTGTCGATCATGGCCACGCCGCCGCGTCCGCCACCCTGGACCTCGAGTGCATCGCGGGCGCGCCAGTAGCCGGGGTCGAACCAGTCGTTGTCCACGCCGCTCGCCAGCGAGGCATCGAACAGCATCGCGCCGCCGGCTTCCTCGCGGATCTGCTCCTGCATCATCATGTGCGGTCGAAGGAGACGTTCATGCCGGTCGATTCTAGCCCAAGCCCCCTGCCCGCTCCCCCCACGCTGTGCCTTCTGCGCACCTCGGCGATCGGCGATGTCACCCACGTGGTACCGCTGGTGCGCACGCTGCAACGGGCCTGGCCGCAGACGGCGCTGACCTGGGTGGTGGGCAAGCTCGAGCGCAGGCTCGTCGGCGACATCGAGGGGGTGGAGTTCATCACCTTCGACAAAGGCGCCGGCCTGGCCGGGATGCGCGCGGTCTGGAATGAATTGCGCGGACGGCGCTTCGACGCGTTGCTGCAGATGCAGGTAGCGGCGCGCTCGAACCTGCTGAGCCTGGGCATCCATGCCAATCGGCGTGTCGGCTACGACCGCGCGCGTTCGAAGGACCTGCACAGCCTGGTGATCAACGAGCGCATCCCCGCGCGCACCGGCGAGCACGTACTCGATGCAATCGGCAGCTTCTGCGAGCCGTTGGGGCTGAAGCAGACGCAGGTGCGCTGGGACATCCCGGTCCCCGAGGAAGCGCACGCGTGGGCCGAGCAACAACTATCGGGGGAGACGCCCACCCTGCTGGTCAGTCCCACGTCCAGCCATGCCCTGCGCAACTGGTATCCGGAACGTTACGCGGCGGTAATCGACCACGCGCTGGCCCACGACTGGCGCGTAGTACTGGTGGGTGGCCCGTCCCCCGGCGAGCGCACCATGGCCGATGCGGTGCTGGCGGCCTGCAGGCGTCCGCCGCTGGACCTCACCGGCAAGGACACGCTCAAGCGGATGCTCGCCATGTGTGGTCGAGCGCAACTGTTGCTTACGCCCGATTCCGGGCCGATGCACATGGCCAATACCGTCGGCACCAAGGTGTTGGGGCTTCACGCGGCCAGCAATCCGAACCGCTCCGGACCGTATTCGGATCGCAGCTGGTGCGTGGACAAGTATGACGAGGCCGCGCGCCGTTTTCTGGGCAAGCCGGCAAGCGAGCTGCCCTGGGGAACGAAGATCGAGCGCCCCGGCGTGATGGAGCTGATCGGTGTGGACCATGTGATCGAGCGGTTCGAGGCGTTTGCCTCATCGCGCGGGCTTGGCTGATGCGGCTCCCTCTCCCGAAGGGCAAGGGATCCGGACGCAGGTGTGGAGCTGACGCTTCGACCTCGCCTGGGGGACCACGCTCAGCCTAACGGGTCTCTGAACCCTTCAACCTGAGCGCAGCGCACGGCGGCGGAGCCGACGGGCCGCCTCACGCGCCCGGCGAGCGGTAATCTTGGTAGGACTTTTCCTCGACCAGCTGCGATCCGAGCTTGAGGTTGATCTCGCGCTTGACCGCCGCGCGCACGTCGTTGCGGAAGTACACCGAACGGGCCAGCTCGACGAACTCGGCGTCGAACGCCTGCGCCTTCTCCTTCAGCCGGATGCGGTCTTCGATGTCCCACAGCGCCTCGTTGACCGCGAGCAGCCGCGCGCGCTCGTCACCGATGTCGGTCTGCGAGGCAGCGTCGTTGGCCCAGGTCGCGTTGAGCAGGTCCAGCTCGTTGCGCACGTTGGCCAGCTTGGCCGGATCGCTGATCTGGCGCGACTTGATCTCCAGGATGGTGATCTTGTCGATCAGCTCGCCATAGGAAACCGGGACTTGGATGAGGCTCATGGGGACTCCGGGGAATCAGGGGTAATCGACGACGTCGGCGACAAGCCACGGATGGGCCGCCGCGGCGAACGCGCGTCGTTGCTGCAGCGCGCAGACGGTACGGATATCGCCATCCATCGCACGATCGCGGTGCATGAAGGCGATCCGCTCGCGCAGCAGGGCGTGGGCGGTCTGCACGGCGGTGCCGGCGTGGAACTCCTCGCTGCCGGCCAGCGCCGCCATCAGCTGGCGCACTTCCCGCTCGAACTGGGGGTAGTGCGGATGGCCTTCGCGTGGCGCGTTGCCGATCTTGGCGGCCAGCGCGAGCCATTCGCCGCGCGCGGCCAGGCGGCGCGCGGCGTTGAGCATTTCACGGCGGTAATCGAGCGCCTGCGCCGCGGTGTACAGCTCCAGCGCCAGCACGTGACCCAGGTCCTCCATCATCTCGAGCACGTGGCGCGCCTCGTTGGCGCCCATCGAGACGTGGTCTTCGGCATTCGCGCTGGTGGGGATCGAATACACACTGGCCGGATGCGCACGGGTGGCCAGGTCGTTGACCAGCGCGGCGGCGGTGTACTGCACGATCATGAAGCCCGAATCGGTGCCGTCCTCGTTTCCGGTGAGGAAGGCCGGCAGGCCGTCGTTGGTGGCCGGGTCGACCAGCTTGTTGAGTCGTCGCTCGGAGATGGAGGCCAGGACCGGGATCGCGGCCTTGACGTAGCTCATCGCCAGCGCCAGCGGCATGCCGTGGAAGTGGCCGGCGGAGATCACCTGCTCCTCGATGAACTGCGCCCCTTCGGCATCGGGGAAGATCAGCGGATTGTCGGTCACCGAGTTGAGCTCGACGTCGATCACGCGGCAGGCCTGCGCCCAGGCATCGCGTACAGCGCCGTGCACCTGTGGCATGCAGCGCAGGCAATAGGCGTCCTGCGGCTGGTGCTTCTTACCGCCCTTGAACGGCAGGAAGCGGTCGTAGAACGCTTCGCGGCCATGACGCTGGTTGGCCGGCACCCAGTCCCAGCCGATGTCGAAGGACAGTGCCAGGTCCTCCGGCAGCGTCCACGCATCGGCCGACCACGGCTTGAAGCGGGGCACCAGGTGGTAGGGAATGTCGACCAGCGTCGAACCGGCCAGGAGCTGGCGCACGTGCGACGCCGCCTCCATCTGACCGGGGTGCGGACGCAGCGCGTGCACCTCGGGCCGCAGCGCGCCGCTGCGGCCGGCGAAGGCGTCCAGCGTCATCGACGCGGCAAGGTCGGCCACGCCGAGCAGGTATTCAAGCTCGTCCAGCGCCAGCACCGCGGTGGCCAGCATCTGCGCCGTGCCGTTGTTGAGCGCCAGGCCTTCCTTGAACGACAACCGGATAGGCTCCAGGCCCGCACGCTTCAGCGCCTCGTCGCCCGGCAGTCGTTCGCCGTCGAAGAAAGCCTCGCCACCGCCCAGCAGCACGATCGCCAGGTGCGAGAGCGGCGCGAGATCGCCGCTGGCGCCGACCGAACCCTTCTCCGGCACCACCGGCACCACGCCGCGGTTGAGCATCGCGGTGAGCGCCTGGAGCGTGGACACGCGGATACCGGAATGGCCGCGCATGAGCGTGTTGATGCGGATCACCAGCATCGCCCGCACCACTTCCGGCGCGAACGGTTTGCCCACGCAGACGGCGTGGGTGACGATCAGGTTGTGTTGCAGCTCCTCCATGAGGCTCGCGCCGCCCTTGGACGCATCCTGCACCGCCAGCTCGTCGCGCATGCGATGCCCGCCGAGGAGCTTGTCCGCGTTGCTGCCGAAACCGGTGGTCACGCCATAGGTCGGCTCGCCGCAACTGACCTTGTCGGCCAGGAAATCGGCCGCGTGCTGCACGCGCTCGAGCTGCGTCGCGTCCAGCTCTACCGGCACGCTGCGGCGCGCCGCGGCAACCAGCTGCGCGCGGGTGAGGCTGCGGCCATCGAGAATGATCTTGTCCACCGGTGCTCCGTCGTGTTCGTGGGTGAGCCCGTGGCTCACTGCCCCATCGCCGCTGCCTGTTCCAGTTCCACGCGCAACGCTTTGACCAGCTCGCCGCGCGCCACTTCGAATTGATCGCCGCGGCGCAGGTCCTTGACCGTGACCACGCCCTTGGCCAGCTCGTCTTCACCCAGCACAACCGCGAAGCGGATGCCGGCGCGATCGGCGTACTTGAACTGCTTGCCGAGCTTGCCGCTCTCCAGCACCACCTCGGTAGCGATGCCGGCAGTGCGCAGTTCGTTGGCGATGGCAAGGTAGGCCGGCAATTGCGCAGGGTCCATCTGCGTCACCAGCACGTCGACGGTGCTGCGCGCGTTGCCCAGCAGGCCGGCGTCGCGCAACTGCCAGAACAGGCGCGTCAGGCCGATCGAGATGCCCACGCCCGGCAGCCTCGACTTGGTGTACTGGCTGGCCAGGTTGTCGTAGCGGCCGCCCGAGCAGATCGAGCCGATCTGCGGGTGGTCGTTGAGCGTGGTCTCGTAGACGGTGCCGGTGTAATAGTCTAGGCCGCGGGCGATCGAGAGGTTCAGGGCGAAATGCGATTCGGGCACCCCGAAGTCGCGGATCAGGCCGAGCACTTCCTTCAGTTCCGCCCTGCCCTGTTCGAGCGCCTCGGAGCCGCTGCCCAGCGCGTCTAGCTTGGCGAAGGCGTCCTGCAGCGAAGTCGAGCGCACCTGCACGAAGTCCAGGATCTTCGCCGCGACGTCGGCCGACAGGCCGAAGGCCTCGCTCGTCAGCGTGTCGCGCACGTAGTCGGGACCGCGCTTGTCGAGTTTGTCCACCTCGCGCAGGACCAGCATCTGCTGTTCGGCGTCGGCCACGCCCAGGCTCTCGAAATAGCCGCGCATGAGCTTGCGGTTGTTGAGCTGGATGGTGAAGGCACCGATGTCCAGCTCGCGGAAGGTGCTGTAGATGACTGCCGGCAGTTCGGCGTCGTAGCGGGTGGTCAGGCTGTCCTTGCCGATCACGTCGATGTCGCACTGGTAGAACTCGCGGAACCGGCCGCGCTGCGCGCGCTCGCCGCGGTACACACGCTGCATCTGGTAGCGGCGGAACGGGAACGACAGGTCGTGCTCGTGCTCGGCGACGTAGCGCGCGAGCGGCACGGTAAGGTCGAAGCGCAACGCCAGTTCCGGCGTGCCTTCCTTGGCCAGCGCGCCGGTGGACTGCACGAAGTACACCTGCCGCTCGGTCTCGCCGCCGCTCTTGGTCAGCAGCACGTCGGAGAACTCGATCACCGGCGTTTCCACCGGCAGGAAACCGAAGCGCTCGAAGTTGCGGCGGATGGTGTCGAGCATGCGCTGGAACGCGATCTGGTCCAGCGGCAGCAACTCGAGCACGCCGGGCATGGTGCGGGCCGGGGTAAGCGCCATGGAATCCTCTGCTTGCGGGTAACGGGAGCGGCGCTGAAGGCCGCGCAACGGCAGCCGCCTAGGTTAGCAGAAGGGCAAGCCCGCCCCGGCGCGCGATGCGCGAAAAAAAGCCGCGGGGATGTTGCCAAGCCCGCGCCGGCTCACTAAGATACGCGGCTCCACGGGGTGTAGCTCAGCCTGGTAGAGCGCTACGTTCGGGACGTAGAAGTCGCATGTTCGAATCATGTCACCCCGACCAAGGTTCGTGGAAAGGCCACCGCTAGCGGTGGCCTTTTTCTTTGGCGGGCTCTCGCAGGAGTGCATCCTGGTGCGCGACGGAAGTGCGTGGCGGTCGCGCCGAACGGCGCTCCCCGCAAGGTCAGGTGGTGGCCATGGCAGCCAGCTGATCCATTTCCTCCGCATCGAAACCGGCCGCCAGCCGCGCGGGACGGTTGAAAGGCCCGCGCAGGCTTCCACCCATGTAATCGCGCAGCAGCTGCACGAACGTTGCGCGCGGTTCCAGCCCGTCGCGCTCGCAGCACCAGCGGAACCATCGCGTGCCTGCCGCAACGTGCGCAACCTCCTCGCGCAGGATGATGTCCAGGATGGCGATGGAGCGCCCGTCGCCGACACCGCGCAGGCGCTCGATCATGCCGGGCGTCACGTCAAGGCCCCGCGCCTCCAGCACGCGCGGCACCAGCGCCATGCGGGCGAGGTCGCTGTGCGCGGTCTTTGCGGCCATCTCCCACAGGCCGTTGTGGGCATCGAAATCGCCGTAGGCGTGACCGAGCTCGGCCAGCCGGTCCCTCAGCATGGCGAAATGGCGCGCCTCGTCGTGGGCGCAGCTGGCCCAGTCGCGGTAGTAGTCATCGGGGAAGCCGCGGAAACGGTAGACCGCATCCCACGCCAGGTTGATCGCGTTGAACTCGATATGCGCGATGGCGTGGACCAGCGCGGCCCGGCCTTCGGGCGTACTCAGCCCGCGCTGCGGGACGTGGCGTGCTTCGACCAGGCCGGGACGTGGCGGCCGGCCCGGGGCTGCGATCGGCTCCGGAGGCGACGCCTCTGAATCCGGATGAAGTTCGCCCGCCTGAAGTGCCCGCCATGTGTCGTGGGTCAGGCGCAGTTTCTCTTCCGGATCGCTGGCGTCGAGGCAGCGCCGGGCGGCTTGGTGCAGGTCGGTCATGCGGCAAGTTTACGTCGTGGCTTGCGTTGCAACGCCACCCCATCGACCGCATAGTGGCGTTCCACGTCTCCAGGGAACAGGACATGTCCAACCTTCATGCGGTCGAGATCAAGGCGTTCGTACCAGCACGTGACTACGACCTGTCACGACGCTTCTACGCCGACGTGGGCTTCGAGGAAAAGTCCAACTTCGATGGCGTGGCCTACTTCGCCCAAGGCGAATGCAGTTTCCTGCTGCAGCGCTTCTACGAGCAGGCGCACGCCGACAACTTCATGATGCACCTGCTGGTGGACGATGCCGACGCGTGGCACCGCCACCTGGTCGAACAGGACATCGTCGGCCGCTATCGCGAGCACAACGTGCGGATGACGGCCCCGGCGGACCGCCCGTGGCGCATCCGCGATTTCCACCTGATCGATCCCTCCGGCGTGTTGTGGCACATCGGCCACAACATCCGGTGAGCGAGGTTACGCGCTGCGGCGGGCGGCCTTGGCGTCGTCCGAGCGCAGCATCTCGATCTGCTGCAGGTAGTCGCGGTCCAGGCCGGTGACGTACTCACCGGAGAAGCAGGACGTATCGAACTGCCTGAGCTCCTCGTTGCCGTCCTGCACCGCCCATACGAGGTCGGCCAGGTCCTGGTAGATCAGCCAGTCGGCGCCGAGCATCTGCTCCACTTCCTTCTCGGTCTTGCCGGCGGCGACCAGTTCGCTGGCCGAAGGCATGTCGATGCCGTACACATTCGGATAGCGCACGGGCGGCGCGGCCGAGGCGAAATACACCTTCTTCGCTCCCGCATCCCGGGCCATCTGGATGATCTGCCTGGAGGTGGTGCCGCGCACGATCGAATCGTCCACCAGCAGCACCGTCTTGTTGCGGAACTCCAGGTCGATCGCGTTCAACTTGCGGCGCACCGATTTCACGCGGTCGCCCTGCCCCGGCATGATGAAGGTGCGGCCGACGTAGCGGTTCTTGACGAAGCCCTCGCGGAACGGCACGCCGAGTGCGGTGGCCAGCGAGCTGGCGGCGGTGCGTGCGGTGTCCGGGATCGGGATCACCGCGTCGATGCCGTGGTCGGGGCATTCGCGCATGATCTTCTGCGCCAGCTTTTCGCCCATGCGCAGACGGGCCTTGTACACCGAAACGTCCTCGATCATCGAATCGGGCCGCGCCAGGTAGACGTACTCGAAGATGCATGGCGCATGCACCGCGGCCTCGGCGCAGCGGCGCGCGTGCAACTGGCCATCGACGGTGATGTAGACCGCCTCGCCCGGCGCCACGTCGCGCACCCGCTTGAAGCCGAGCACGTCGAACGCGACCGATTCGGACGCCACCGCGTATTCGCGACCCTCAGGCGTCACGCGCTCGCCCAGCACCAGCGGGCGAATGCCATGCGGATCGCGGAAAGCCAGCAGGCCGTAGCCCTGGATCAGCGCCAGGCAGGCGTAGCCGCCGCGCGCGCGCGCGTGCACGCCGGCTACCGCCTTGAAGATCTGATCGGGCGTGAGCGCCATGCGGTCCTGGATCTGCAGCTCGTGCGCGAGCACGTTGAGCAGCACCTCGGAATCGGAATCGGTATTGATGTGCCGGCGATCGTCCTGGAACATCTCGCGGCGCAGCGCCTCGGTGTTCACCAGGTTGCCGTTGTGGGCGAAGGCGATGCCGTAGGGCGAGTTGACGTAGAACGGCTGTGCCTCGTCGGCGTTGTCGGAGCCGGCAGTCGGGTAGCGGCAATGGCCGATGCCGATGCTTCCGCGCAGGCGGCTCATCGAGGCCTGGTTGAACACGTCGCGCACCAGGCCGTTGCCCTTGTGCAGGCGCAGGTGCGCGCCATCGACGGTGACGATGCCGGCCGCGTCCTGGCCCCGGTGCTGCAGCACCGTAAGTCCGTCATAAAGCGCCGATGCCACTTCGGTGGGACCGACGATGCCGATGATTCCGCACATGGTTTGATGCCCTGATGTCGTTAAGCGTGTTTCAGGTGAGCGTGGCGGCTTGAGCGGCCGAAAGGACAGATTGCGCCGGCGCGGGTGAACCGCCCGGAAGTACCGGCAAGGTGACCGGCGGCAACTTGGGCAACGGGGCCGGCCGGTGCAGGTAACGGCGCACGCTTTCCGGCACCCGGTCACCCAGCCAGGCAGCCACGCCGGCGAACTGCGGCAGCAACAACGAGCGTTGCCAGCCAGCCTCGCGGGTGAGCCCGGTGAAGCTGGCCAGGAACACCGCCAGCGTCACCAGCAGCACACCGCGCGCAAAGCCGAACACCATGCCAAGCAACCGGTCCAGCCCGCCCAGGCCGATGCCCGACAACAACCGTCGCGCCACGAAACGCAGCAGCGCGCCGACGATCAACACGACCGCAAAGCACAACCCGTAGCCGAGCAAGATCCGCGCCGCAGGCAGCGAAATGCTGTGCTCGAAGTGCGCCGCGACCACCGGCCCGAACGTCCAGGCGACCCAGAACGCGGCAACCCAGGCGACCAGCGACAGCACCTCCGACACCAGCCCGCGCCACAGTCCGACCAGCACGGACAGGGCCAGCACGCCGAGGATGGTGAAGTCGATCCAGTTCATGCCGCCCCCGGTGGACCGCGCCTTACGGCACGCTCACCACATTACCCGCCATCCCGAGCTTGGCCTTGATCTGGTCGCGCACGCGCTCGGCGTCCGTCCGCTGGATCTGCGGACCGGCGCGCACGCGCCACAGCGTGCGACCACCGCTGCTGACCGAATCGGTAAAGCCATCGAAGCCGGCCGCGCGCAACTTGTCGCGCAGCGCATTGGCGTCGGCCTGGCTACCCATCGCGGCCACCTGCACTGCGTAACCGCCGGCACGCGCCTGTGCCGCGGCAGGTGTCGCGGGCGCGGCGGCAACATCACCATGCTGGTCGCTGGCGCCACTTTCAAGGTGCGCCGGCGCGCCGGGGATGCTCTGGGTGATCTTCAGGCGTGCGGCTTCGGCGGCCGTGCGCGTCTGGAACGGTCCGGCGGTGACCAGCGTGAGCGCGCGGCCGCTTTGGCGGATCGGCGCACCGCTGACGGGATAGCCAAGCGCGCGCACCTTCCGGATCAATCGCTGCGCGCCGTCATTCGAATAGGCGCTGAGGTTGAGCGTGAAGTTGCCGCGCGCGGCCGTGCCGGCGGTGTCGGCCGGTACGCTGGCGGCCGTCGGTTCTTCGACCGGCTTCGCGGCCGGCTGCTCCGCAACCGGCGCGGGCGTGGCCGGCGTTTCCGGTTGCGGCGCCGGCGCGGGCGGCGTGGCCGCATCGGGTTCCATTTCCACGTCGTGCGGGCGGCGCGAGGCGATGTCGACCGTGGCCAGGCGGTCCGACGATGCCGGTGCGCTCGACTGCGCGCGCGCCGGAATCACCGGCGCGGTCGTGCTGCCGCTGGCCGGGGCATTCGGGTCCAGGCTCATCGTGCGCGTCTGCAGGTCGCGATCGGGCGCCGGCGGGATCGCCAGGCTCACCGCCTGATCGCCCGCGGCCGTGGGCGGCGTGCTGGAAAAGAACATCGGCACGAACAGCACCGCCAACGCAATCAGGACGAAGGCACCCAGCAGGCGTGTTTTCAAGACTGGAACTCCAAGGCGGCACGGCATGCAACAGGACGATTATACCTGCCCGTGCCACCGGCAAGGTTCGCTCAGGCGTCCGGTTCAGCCAGTACCGCGCCCGCGACGAAGAACGAGCCGAACGCCAGGATGCACTCGCCAGGCCGCGCCTGCGCGCGCGCGGCGGCCAGCGCGTCGGTGACGGTCGAATGCGCGTCGAACTTCGCCTCCGGCAGGGTCTGGCGCAATGCCTCGGTCAGCGCGCCGATGGGCAGGCCCCGGGGCGATTCCCGGTCCAGCCCGGCCAGGTGCCAGTGGTCGACCAGCGATCCCAACGCGGCCAGTACGCCGGCCACGTCCTTGTCCGCGAGGACACCATAGACCGCATGTACCCGCGGAAACCGGCGAAGCTTGAGCCAATCGGCCAGCGCGCGCGCCGCCTGGGGGTTGTGCCCGACGTCGACCACCACCGCAGGGTCGCCGCCCAGCGATTGCAGGCGCGCCGGCACCTGCACGGCCGTGAGTCCATCGGCCGCCGCCTGGCCGAGCGCGATCGGTGATTCAAGGCTGCCGGCGGCGTCGAGCGCATGCAGGGCGGCAATCGCGGATGCGGCGTTGGCGTACTGCACCGGTGCGGCCAAGGCCGGATCGGGCAGTTCGAACGCGGTGCCGTCGCGGTGTTGCCAGCGCCAGCCCCGGGCGTGCCGTTCCACGCGGAAGTCCTGCCCTGCCCGCTGCACTTGCGCGCCGCTGGCGGCCAGCGCATCGAGCAGGCCGGCCGGCGGTTCGAGCTCGCCCACGATGGCCGGGCGCCCGTGGCGCGCAATGCCGGCCTTTTCGCGGCCGATGCTGTCGCGGTCGTTGCCCAGCCAGTCCATGTGGTCCATGTCGATGGTGGTAACGACCACGGCGTCGGCATCGACGATGTTGACCGCGTCCAGCCGCCCGCCGAGGCCGACTTCGAGTACGGCCACGTCGAGATCGGCCCGGGCGAACAGGTCGAGCGCGGCCAGCGTGCCGTATTCGAAATAGGTCAGCGGGACGGCGTCCGCACCGCTACCACGCGCCGTTTCGATGCGCTCGAACGAGGCGACCAGCGCCTCGTCCGTGGCTTCGTGGCGGTCGATGCGGATGCGCTCGTTGTAATGCAGCAGATGCGGCGAGGTGTAGCAGCCGACCCGCATGCCGGCCGCGGCCAGCATCGCTTCGAGCAACGCGACCGTGGAGCCCTTGCCGTTGGTGCCGCCGACGGTGATCACGCGCCGTGCCGGTGCCGGGGCGCCCATGCGTTGCCATACCTTGCGCACGCGCTCCAGGCCGAGCTCGATACTGTGGGGGTTGACGCCTTCCTGGTAGGCCAGCCATTCGGCGAGCGTGCGGAGCATGGGGGTCCTTCGTGGCAGGGCGGCGCGCAGCTTAAGGCATCGCTGGATCGGGTGCCTCGTCGCTGGTTCTTTCCTGGCTTTCCCGCGACTCACACGCACCGCGACGGATCAAAGCTCCGCGCCCCGCAACCGCAACGCATTGGTCACCACCGATACCGACGACAAACTCATCGCCAGTGCCGCGACCATCGGCGACAGCACCACGCCGAAAACCGGATACAGCAGGCCGGCCGCCAACGGCACCCCGACGGCGTTGTAGACGAATGCAAAGAACAGGTTCTGGCGGATGTTGCGCACCGTCGCCTGCGACAGCGCCCGCGCCCGCCCGATCGCGGACAACTCGCCCTTGACCAGCGTGACCTGCGCGCTGTCCATCGCCACGTCCGCGCCGCTGCCCATGGCGATACCGACATCCGCCGCCGCCAGTGCCGGCGCATCGTTGATGCCATCGCCCGCCATCGCCACCCGACGTCCTTCACGCCGGAGCCGCTCGACCACCGCGGCCTTGTCCGCGGGCGAGACATCGGCATGCACCTCGTCGATGCGCAACTGGTGCGACACCGCCCGCGCCGTGGTGGCGTTATCGCCGGTGAGCATCACGATGCGCAGGCCCTCGCGCCGCAGCGTGTCGAGCGCGGCGGGCGTGTCGGGCTTGATGCGATCGGCCACCGCCACCAGACCGGCCAGCCTGCCCTCGACCGTCAGGAACATCACGGTGGCGCCATCGCCACGCAGGCGCTCGGCCTGATGCGCAGCGGGTTCGTCCAGCGCGACATGAAGTTCATCGAGCAGGCGTGCGTTGCCCAACGCCACGTCGCGGCCCTCGACCTGCGCGCGCACGCCACGGCCGGTGAGCGCGCGGAAGCCGGTCGCCGCCGGTATCGCTATGCCCTCCGCTGCAGCGCCGGCAACGATCGCGCGTGCCAGCGGATGCTCGCTCGCCTGTTCCAGTGCGGCGGCCAGACCCAGCAACTGCGCGCGCGTCAGGTCGCCAAAGGCAAGCACGTCCTTCAGCACCGGACGTCCTTCGGTGAGCGTACCGGTCTTGTCCACTACTAGCGTGTCGACCCGATGCAGCGCCTCGATCGCCGCGGCGTCGCGGAACAGCACGCCCGCCTGCGCGCCGCGTCCGCTGGCCACCATGATCGAGATCGGCGTGGCCAGTCCCAGCGCGCAGGGACAGGCGATGATCAACACCGACACGGCGGCGATGAGCGCATGCGCCAGTCGTGGCTCCGGCCCGGCCACCGCCCAGGCGGCGAACGCCAGCACCGCAACCGCCACCACCGCGGGCACGAACCACGCGGCCACGCGATCGGCTACCCGCTGCAACGGCGCGCGACTGCGCTGGGCCTGCGCGACCAGCGCGACGATCTGCGCCAGCATCGTCTCGCCGCCCACCTTCCGGGCACGCAGCAACAGCGTGCCGTCCTGGTTCACCGTACCTGCGGTGAGGCGATCGCCCGCCGTCTTGGCGACGGGCATCGGCTCACCGGTGAGCATCGATTCGTCGACGTGGCTCTCGCCCTCGGTGGCGATGCCATCGACCGGCACTTTCTCGCCGGGACGCACGCGCAGCAGGTCGCCCACGCGCACCGCCTCCAGCGGCACGTCATGCTCGTGACCGTGCTCCAGGCGGCGGGCGGTCTTGGGCGCCAGCCCGAGCAGGGCCTTGAGCGCTTCACCGGTCCGGCGGCGTGCGCGCAGCTCCAGCAGGTCGCCCAGGGTGACGAGGGTGACGATCACGGCCGCCGATTCGAAGTACACGCCCACGCGGCCGTGGATGCGGAAGCCCGCCGGGAACAGGTCCGGCGCGAGCAGCGCGACCACGCTGTAGAGCCAGGCCACGCCGGTGCCGAGCGCGATCAGGGTATACATGTTCGGCGACCATGGCCGGAGCGAGCGCCAGCCGCGCCGGAAGAACGGCGCGCCACCCCACAACACCACGACGCTGGCGAGCAACGCCTCGATCCAGCCCAGGGCACCGGCCCAGTTCATCGGCCAGGGGCGACCGGTCAGGTGCGGCCCCATCTCCACCACCAGCGCCGGCAGCGTCAGCGCGACCAGCCAGCCGAAGCGGCGCGCCAGCGCGTTCACCTCGCCACCGTCGTTGGCGTCCGCGCCGGGCGTGAGCGGTTCCAGTGCCATGCCGCACTTGGGGCAGTCGCCCGGCCCGACCTGGCGCACCTCCGGATGCATCGGGCAGGTGTAAATGGCACCGGGATCGGCGGGCGGTGCCGGGCGCTCGCCCAGGAACTGCGCGGGCGCTTCGGTGAATCGTTCACGGCAACGCGCGCTGCAGAAATACCAGGTCCTTCCGCCATGCTCGGCGCGGTGTTCCGCCGCGTGCGGATCGACATCCATGCCGCACACCGGGTCCTTGACGAGGTGTGCAAGCCCCTCGGTCGCGTCGTGTGCCTCCCGCTGGCAGCAGGCGGCTGCCGGCGCCGGCGTGTCGCCGACAAAGTCGCCGGGCGCGGCAATGAATCGCTCGCGGCAGCGTGCGCCACAGAAATGGTAGGTGCGGCCGTCGCGGGCGGCATGGTGGGACGTCGTGGCCGGGTCCACTGTCATGCCGCATACCGGATCGCGCTCGCCCGCCGTCGTGGGCGCGTGGCAGCAGCCGCTCATGGCCGCTCCTCCCCGTCCAGCGCGCGCAGGATCGGACACGCATCCGGCGAGCCGTGGCCAGGGCAGGCTTCGACCAGTTCGGCCAGGCCGGCGCGCACCCGCTCCAGTTCGGCGATGCGCGCCTCGATGTCGGCCAGGCGCTGCTGCGCCCGCTGCTTGACCGCCTTCACCCCGCGCTGCCGGTCGGTGGAAAGCGCAAGCAGCTCGCGGATCTCTTCCAGCGTGAACCCGAGGGTCTTGGCGCGGCGGATGAAGCGCAGCTGGGCGACGGTGCCCTCGCCATAACTGCGGTAGCCGGAAGGACGTCGCAGCGGCGCGGGCAACAGCCCTTCGCGCTCGTAATAGCGGATGGTGTCGATGGCAACGCCGGCGCGCTTGGCGACGGCACCGATGGTGAGCGGGGTTTGGGTGTTCATGGAGCAAGTCTAGACCTTTGATCCAGGTCCAGAGTCAAGCCCTTCCGTGTCGGCAGGGGCTTCAGCCCACCGAAGCCGGGTGAGTGCAAAAGCAGTGGGCGGAAGCCAACCCTGCGGGTCGCTCAGCGACCGAGGATGGTGTGCACCCACTTGACGTAGCGGTCGACGAACCCCTGCAGGAACTTGCGCGTGCTGTCCACGGTGATGTTGCCGTCGCCATCCACCGGGCCGTCGTCCTTGAACTGCACGAACACCTCCGGTTGCCCCAGCAATGGGACGTCCAGGTAGGCCAGCGTGTTGCGCAGGTGCTGCTGCGCCAGCGCGCTGCCGGTGGAACCGATCGAGGCACCGATCACCGCCCCCGGCTTGCCGGCGAAGGCGTTGGTGCCATAGGGGCGCGAGGCGATGTCGATGGCGTTCTTCAGCACGCCGGGCACGGACCGGTTGTACTCCGGGGTCACGAACAGCAGGGCGTCCGCGGCCTGGATCTGTTGCTTCAGGGCCTTCCACGGCGCCGGGTAGTTGCCGTCGAGGTCCTGGTCGTACAATGGCAGGTCGCCGATGGCGATGTGTTCGAACGCCAGTTCACCGGGAGCCAGCTTTTCGACCGCGCGAGCGAGGCGGCGGTTGAAGGAGTCCTTGCGCAGACTGCCGACCAGGACGGCCACTTTGATGGTCATGGGAGTATCTCCGCGTGGTGCGCGCCCCGCCGGGCGTCAGCGTTTCGTGAAAGGCCGCGGCGCGACTGCTCCTATGGGTCCATAGCTACCCCACAAGGTCAGACACGGCCGCGATTCGGCTGAGCATGCCGCCGGCGCCGGCAACGCCCCGTGAGCGCGGAAAGCCTTCCGTCCCTTGGCACGGAGCCTGCTAGCCCAGCCCTTGGCCCGCCTACAAAAAAGCGGGCGACGGACCGGACGATTCGCGTAGGATCGTCTTCAACGCAGGCACACCGCCGGGAGTTCCGGCTTGCCTGTACGAGAGGAGGGGCCGCGGACTGCAGGGACTTGCAGCCGTCGCCAAGCGGGGACAAGGGGATGCGAACACTGTCCACAGCGAGGATCTGGAACCGATGCAGGCTCCCGTTGATCGGCAGCGTGCTCGGTTTGCTGTGGCTGTGGTTTGGCGTGGTGCACGCGGCCATGCTGCTGGACGGTGGCTGGCGCGAGGCGCGCGCCGGCGACACGCCCGCCATGGTGTTGGAGCAATTCCACAAGGGCCAGTTGGCCGCGTTCGACCCCTCCCTGCTGCACGGTTTTCCGCGCGAAGGCCTGGGTACCTGGGTCGTACTGCGCCCGCAGCCGCCGTGGGTGGACGAGGAGCGGGTGCTCACCATCTATCCGCCCGCGCTGGGGCGGATCACCGTTTATAACGAGAAGGGGCCGATCAGCCGCCTGGCCCTGGACGACGTCAGCGGGCCGCCGCTGGGCCACGGGCGGCTGGCGTTCCGCTATCCGGCCAGCGTGCCCGCCTCCACCGTCATCCTGCTGAAGCTCGAGCCGGTGGACGGACTTTCGCCGCCGCTGAGTTTCCACCTGGAATCGCTGACCGCCTTCCTCGCCCACGACGCGCACTGGCTGACGCTGTTCAGCGCGTGCTTCGCGGTGATGCTGGCGATGGCGCTGATGGCGCTCTGCTTTGCCCTGATGCTGCGCGACAACACCTTCTTCTGGTACGCCGGCTACATCTTCTGCTACGCGCTGATCCAGAGCATCCAGACCGGCTTCCTGTTCCATCCGCTGGAGGCGAGCTGGCTGGCGCCCTCGGCCAGCCTGCTCGAGTCGGCCTCGATCGCGTTGTCGGTGGCTTTCGCGGCGCTGTTCATGGCGCGATTCTGCGAGCTGCAGCGCTTTGCTCCCCTGCTGCGCGCGCCGGTGCTGGCGCTGGCGATCGGGATGCCGCTGCTGGTGCTGATGCGCAGCAGTTCGATCGGCGTGCTGGTGGACGTGGCTCAGGCGCTGGTCGATCCGCTGCTGATCCTGGGCGCACTGCTCATGCTGCTCACTGCCATCGTGGCCGCCTCGCACGGCTCCCGCCACGCATGGTTCTTTCTGATCGGCTGGACGCCGCTGCTGGCGCTCACCGCGCTGTCCACGGCGCAGCTCAGTGGCGCCCTGCCCGACATGGGCTGGATCAGCGACGCCAGCGTGGTGGCCGGCGCGTTCGAGGCGATCGTGCTCTCCATCGGTTTGGGCGACCGCGCGCTGACGATGCGGCGCGACCGAGACATGGTGCGCGCGCTGGCCGACAACGATTCGCTCACCGGCGTGCTCAACCGCCGCGCATGGAACGAAGGCGCCGAGACCATGCTGGAGGAAAGTACCGGCCGTCCGGTGGCACTTCTGTTCCTTGACCTGGACCGCTTCAAGCTGCTGAACGACCAGCAGGGCCATCGCGCGGGCGACCGCGCACTGATCGAAGTGGCCGAGGCGCTGCGCGCCGAGTTGCGTCCCTCCGACCTGCTCGGTCGCTACGGCGGCGAGGAATTCATCGCCATGCTCGATGGCGTGGTGGAAGAACAGGCCATGCAGGTCGCCACCCGGCTGTGCCGGCGCGTACATCGGCTGGAGATTCCGGTCAACGGCGAGTTCATGCTGAGCGTGAGCATCGGCGTGGCCATGCGCACGCTGGCCGACACGGTGGAAACACTGATCGAACGGGCGGACCAGGCGATGTACCAGGCCAAGGTGAACGGCCGTAACCAGGCGCGCCTGTACGACCGGCCGCGTGCCATCCCCGACCAGATCTGGCCGCGGGTGACCGAGGTGGAGAAATAGCGCGCCCACGCGTGCCCATCCATCTGCCGGTACTTCCCGCGTGAGCGGGGAGCACTCACCTGGAGGCGTGCCGGCCTGGATCTTCTTCCCGCGGTCGGCCAGCTTTTCCCCCGCTTGCGGAGACAGTTGCCGGAAGGGCGGAGCGTGAAAGACCTGCCTCGCGCCCTGGCGCTTCGTCAGCCGGCCAGCCGCCGCGCCGCGGCCACCACATCCGCCTCGCCCGGCAGCACCAGGAATGCCGCCCCCGCCAGCGGCGTGAACGTGTCGGCACCGACCACCCGCTCCAGTGGCGTGGCGCCAAGGCCCGCCTCCACGATGGCGGTGATCACGCCCTCGCCCACGCCGGCGCTCTTGCGGCCCTCGTCCAGCACCAGGATCCGCTTGGCCGTCTTCGCCTGCGCCGCGATGAAAGCGTCATTGAGCGGCGCGAGCCAGCGCAGGTCGACGACACGCACCTTCCACTTGAACTCCGCCTCGATGGTACGCGCGGCGCGCAGCGCCATCGGCACGCCATTGCCGAAAGTGAACACGACCAGGTCCTCCGCGTCCTCGCCATAAACCCTGCCCTCGCCCAGCACCATGGCTTCGCCCGGTGCCGGATAGGCGAACTGCCACTGGCCGTCGCCGGCTTCGTAGAGGTCCTTGGTCATGTAAAGCGCGATCGGCTCGAGGAAAGCGCACACGCGCCCGTCCACTTTCGCCAGCGCGGTGAGCGTGCGCAGCATGGTCGCCGCGTCGTCGCCGCGGCTGGGGCAGCCGACCACCAGGCCCGGGATGTCGCGCAGCGCGGCGATCGAGTTGTCGTTGTGGAAGTGGCCGCCGAAACCGCGCTGGTAGCCCAGCGACGCCACGCGCATCACCAGCGGGTTGCGGTACTGGTCGTTGGAGAAGAACTGCAGGCTGGCCGCCTCGCCGCGGATCTGGTCGCCGGCGTTGTGGAAATACGCCAGGTACTGGATCTCCGGGATCGGCAACATGCCCATGTTGGCGTAGCCCTGGGCCAGGCCAAGGATCACCGTCTCGTCCAGCAGCGTGTTGAACACGCGGGTGTTCTTGAAGGTCTTATGCAGGCCCTTGGTGACCGTGTACACGCCACCCTTCTGTGCCACGTCCTCGCCAAACAGCAGCGACTCGGGGTACTTGGCCATGATGTCGTGCAACGCCTGGCCGATCTGGATGGCCAGATGACGCGGCGGCTGGTTCTCCGGCAGCTTCTCTTCGCTGCCGAAGGCCTTCAGGCGCGCCTCGGCGTAATCGGTGCGCTCGGCTTCGGCCTTCACTTTGGCGGGCGTGTAAGGTGCGAGCGGTGCCATCACGTCGTCCAGGCGCTCGAGCCTGGGTCGGCGGTCGGCGTCCTCGGCGGCGGCGAAGCAGCGCTTGCGGGTGGCTTCGTACAGCGCCAGCAATTCGTCCTTGGTGTACAGGCCCGATTCCAGCGCGATCGCAGCCGAACGCAGCAGCGGATCGGTCGCCTCCACCGCGCACAGCTCCTCGATGCTGCGCCACTCGATCTCGAAGTCGGTGCCGGCGTGGCCCATCACGCGGGTGGCCTTCAGGTGCAGGAAGGTCGGCCGGCGCGTGCTGCGGCAATGGTCGACCGCGCGCCGCACCTGGGCGTAGCCCTCGGCCAGGTCCAGTCCGTCGGCGAAGAAGTAGTCCAGGTTGGAGCGCGAGCGGTAGTTGGCCGCGACCCAGTCGGTCGGGGTCTTCACCGAGATGCCGATGCCGTTGTCCTCGCACACGAACAGCACCGGCGCGGGCAGCTTCTGATAGGCCGTCCAGCCGGCCGCATTGAAGGCGGTCTGCGCGGTAGCGTGGTTGGAGGAAGCGTCGCCGAACGAACAGATGGCGATGGAGTCGTCCGGCACCGGCAGCGCGTGGCCGATGCGCCGCGCGTGGTCGATGGCGATCGCCGTGCCCAGCGCCTTGGGCAGATGCGAGGCGATGGTCGAGGTCTGCGGCAGCACCCAGAGCGGCTTGGAGCCCCACACCTTGTGGCGGCCGCCAGAGGCCGGATCGTCCTTGCTGGCGGCAAAAGAGAGCGCCGAATCCATCACCGGGTCCATGCCCGGCAGCTTGCGGAAGCGCTCGGCCATGAAGCCGCCGGAGCGGTAGTGCAGGAATGCCGGATCGGTGTGCCGCGTCAGCCGCGCCACCATCGCGTTGCCCTCATGGCCCGACGAACCGATCGTGTAGAACACCTTGTTCTGCACGCGCAGCACGCGCGCCATCAGGTCCAGGTGGCGGCTGATCAGCTGCGATTCGAACAGTTCGCGAAAGCCCCGCGCGTCCAGCGCACTGCCCGGCAGCACCGGTTGATCATCCCGCGGGGCGCCGCGCACCTGGCCTTCCCACAGCGTCACGAACTCGCTGAAGTTCTGGTCGACGATCTCGGCGCGGTTGAAGCCTTTGTGGCGGGCAGTGATGGGGAATGGCAGGGACATGACGGTTCTTCGGAAAGTTGAGGTTGCAATTGTAGGGTGGGCTCCAGCCCACCGCGCCTGGCGCGGCCGGGAACGATGGGGCGGATGTCCACCCCACCGATCTCGATCAGGCCTGCATGGGTGAGTGACCCGGCTGCGCGCGTACGCGGTCAAGCCAAGCCAGGATGTTCGGATACGCCGACAGATCGAAACCGCCGTCGCCGGCACAGTGCGTGTAGGCAAACAGCGCGATGTCCGCAAGCCCGTAGCGCTCGCCCACGAACCACTCGCGCCCGTCCAGATGCTTTTCCATCACCCCCAGCACCGCCTTGCCGCGCTCGATCAGCGCTGGAACGTCGGCCTGGCGCGGATGCCCTGCGGGCAGCCAGCCGCGAATGAAGCGCGCCACCGCGATGCACGGCTCGTGGCTGTATTGCTCGAAAAACAGCCATTGCAGCGTCTGCGCGCGCAACCAGGCGTCCCCGGGCCAGAACGGCGTGCCATCGGCGAGATAACAGAGGATCGCGTCGGACTCGGCCAGCCGGCGCCCGTCCTCGAGCTCGAGCAACGGCACTTTGCCGTTGGGATTCTTCGCCAGGAATTCAGGCTTGCGCGTCGCACCGCCCGCACTGTCGACATCGATCCAGCGGTAGTGGCGACCAAGCTGGTCGAGCAGCAACTGCAGCTTGTAGCAATTGCCGGAGGCCCGCATGCCGTAGATGGTGATCATGCCCGTGCCTTTTGGCGCGCGCGCCACTGTTCGCGGGTCTGGCCCCAGATCTCCGTGGGCGAATCCTCGTAAGGGGCGGGAAGCTTGCCGGGTCCCCGGCAGGTCGAGCCCAGACGCTGCGCGAGTGCCTGCGACGGAGCGTTGTCCGGATGGATCGAGTGGATGACTTCGTCCCAGCCCAAGTTGTCGAATGCCCAGTCGATCGCGGCGGTCGCGCCTTCGACGGCGTAACCCTTGCCCCAGGCGGCACGGGCCAGTCCCCAGCCGACCTCGGTGCCGGGCCAGCCCTCCGGGAACCAGGGACCGAGGCGACCGACCCACTGGCCGCTGGCCTTCTCGATCACCGAGAACATCGAAAAGCCCTGGATCATCCAGGCGCCTGCGGAAGACAGGAATCCACGCCATGCCAGCGCGCGCGGCTGCTGCCCGCCGATGAAGCGGGCGGCCTCCAGGTCGGCCATGTTCGCCGCGTAGGCATCGAAGTCCTCGACGCGCGGCGGGCGCAGGATCAGGCGGTCGGTTTCGATGCGGATGTCCGGAACGTGCAAGGCCTGTCTCCTGATAGCCCTCTCCCAATCGGGAGAGGGACCGGAAAGAAAGAGGGTTCGGCGCTTGCCGCAAGCTTGCCTTGCGCTACGGCCGAACCCTCATCCGTCGCTTCGTGCACCTTCTCCGGCGTGGAGAAGGAACATCAGAACGCGTTGATGCCGGTCAGCTCGCGGCCGACCACCAGCTGGTGCACCGTCTCGGTGCCCTCGTAGGTGATCACCGATTCGAGGTTCAGCGCGTGGCGGATGGCCGAATGCTCAGTGGTGATGCCCGCGCCGCCCAGGATGTCGCGGCACTCGCGGGCGATGTCGATCGCCATGCGGCAGTTGTTCCATTTCGCCAGCGAGACCTGGGTCGGCTGCATGGTGCCGGCGTCCTTCAGGCGACCGAGCTGCAGCGACAGCAACTGCGCCATGGTGATGCGCCGCCCCATGTCGGCGAGCTTCAGCTGGATGGCCTGGTTCGAGGCCAGCGGACGGCCGAACAGGATGCGCTCGGCGGTGTAGTCGAGCGCTTCCTTCAGGCAGGCCTGCGCGGCGCCGATCGGACCCCAGGTGATGCCGTAGCGCGCCTGGGTCAGGCAGCCGAGCGGCCCCTTGAGACCCTTTACGTTGGGCAGGCGGTTGGCTTCGGGCACGCGCACGTTGTCGAAGAACAGCGCGGAGGTGACCGAGGCGCGCAGGCTCATCTTCTTGTGCACTTCCTGCGCGGTGAAACCGGCGGTGTCGGTCGGCACGATGAAACCCTGGATACCGTCCTCGGTCTGCGCCCAGACGATCGCGATGTGCGCCAGATTGCCGTTGGTGATCCACATCTTGGCGCCGTTGATGACCCAGTCCCCGCCGTCCTTCTTGGCGTTGGTCTTCATGTTGGCCGGATCGGAGCCGCCGTGCGGCTCGGTCAGGCCAAAGCATCCGATGATCTCCCCCGCCGCCATCTTCGGCAGGTAGTGCATCTTCTGCTCTTCGGTGCCGTAGGCGTAGATCGGATACATGCACAGCGAGCTCTGCACCGAGGCGAAGCTGCGCAGGCCCGAGTCGCCGCGCTCCAGCTCCTGGCAGATCAGGCCGTAGCTCACGCCGTTCATACCGGCGCAACCGTACTTTTCCGGGATGGTCGCGCCGAGCAGGCCCAGGTTCGCGATCTCCGGCACCAGTTCCTTCGGAAAGCGGCCCTGGTCGAAGCAGTCGCCGATGATGGGCAGCACCTTCTCGTCGACGAAGCGGCCGACGGTGTCCTGCACCATGCGCTCCTCGTCGCTGAGCAGCGAGCGGACGTCGTACAGATCGAGCGGGTCGAGACGGGCGGCCATGCTTGGGTTCCGTTGGAGGGACAAGCCCGGCATTCTACCGCCCGCGGTGGCGGGAGGTCATGCCGGGGCACCTGCCCACCTGCCACGCGGCCCCCACCCAACCCGGACCCTCCATGTTCAAGGGCGTACTACTTGGCTTTGCCTGCTATGCGGCCTACGCGATCAGCGACGCCTTCGTCAAATCCCTGCACGGCACGCTGCCGGCGTTCGAGGCGGTGTTCTTCGGCGCCGTGCTGGGGCTGGTCGCGATCCCGTTCATCCGCAAGCCGGGCGACCGCTGGCACGAAATGTTCGTCGCCAACCGCCCGTCGCTGTGGTGGATTCGCGCGGTGACCGGCGCGGTAAGCAATGTATCGGCCGTGGTCGCGTTCACCCATTTGCCGATGGCCGAGACCTTCGCGCTGATCTTCCTGATGCCGATCTTCGTGACCCTGCTGTCGGTGGTGTTCCTGAAGGAACACGTGGGCTGGCGGCGCTGGTCGGCGGTTTTCGCCGGCTTCGTCGGGGTGCTGGTGGTGCTGCGGCCTGGCTTCCGCCACCTCGGCGTGGGGCACTTCGCGGCCATTTCCTGCGGCGTGGCGGCAGCGGTGTCCGTGGTGGCGCTGCGCATGGCAGGCGCTCACGAAAAGCGCGTCAGCCTGTACGGCGCCGGGGTAATCGGACCCCTGGTGGCCGGCGGTCTGCTGATGCTGCCCTCGTTCACCTGGCCGACCCTGCACCAGTGGGAGCTGCTGGCCGGCTACGGCTTGCTTGCGGGGCTGGCCGGCGTGCTGCTGATGCTCGCCACCCAGCTCGCCCCCGCCAACCGGGTGGCGCCGACCCAGTACAGCCAGATGCTGTGGGCGATCGGCTTCGGTTACTGGCTGTTCGGCGACGCGCTGGACTGGCCGATGCTGGCCGGCATCGCGCTGATCCTGGGCGCCGGGCTGTTCACGCTGGTGCGCGAGGAGCAGGTGACCGGCTGGTGGCGGCGGATGAAGCTGGTCCCGTGAAACCGGTGCGGCGCGACGCCCTTACCGGCGCCGGGCAAGATCCGAAAGCAACTCGACCTGCAATTCCTGGATCCGCACCAGCCGCTCCCACTGGTGGGAGAGCAGGTGATCGACCTTCTCGTGGAGGTGGCGGATCTCCAGCTCGGCCTTCAGGTTGATCTTGTAGTCGTGTTGCGAGCGCAGGCGATCCTTCGCCTCCTGCCGGTTCTGGCTCATCATGATCACCGGGGCCTGCACCGCCGCCAGGCACGAGAGCAACAGGTTCAGGAAGATGTAGGGGTACGGATCGGGCGGATGGCGCCACAGCGCGAGCGAGTTGACCGCGACCCAACCCAGCAGGAACGCCGCGAAAACGACCAGGAAAGTCCAGCTGCCGCCGAAGGTGGCAATGCGGTCGGCCAGGCGCTCGCCGAAACTCCATTGGCGATCGAATTCGCGCTCGATGTCGGTGGAGACCAGTTCGTGCTCGCGCAGGCTGCGCAGCACGTCTTTTTCGAGCGAGCTGAGCTCGCCTTTCTCCGATTCGAGCAGGTCGTGCACGTAGGCGGCCCGCGCCCTGGCCAGGTCCGCGCGGCACACCGGGCGGTCCGGCGTCCATCCGGGCGCCAGCCTGGCAAGTTCCTCGGCGATCTCGGGACGGATCAGTTCGCCGGGAACGAGCTCGCGCGCCGGCAGTTCCTTGCCGCAGACGGCACAGGTTCCCATCGTGTGCTTGCCCACCGCCGTACCCTCCGGTTGCCTGGGCGCGAGCCTAGCACCGGCATCGCCGCGCGTGAGGTCAGCGGTTGCTGACCCCGTGCGGCACGTGGCCGGTGGCGACGTGCCGGCGAGCGGACTCCACGTTGGCAGGCGAATCGTCGAAGAAGATGTCGGCACCGAAGGCATCCAGGAACGGCCCCTTGTCCCGGCCACCCAGGAACAGGGCCTCGTCGATACGCACGCCCCATCGGCGAAGGGTAAGGATCACCCGCTTGTGCGCCGGCGCGGAGCGCGCGGTGACCAGCGCGGTGCGGATCGGCGAGTCCTCCGCCGGAAAGGCCGTCTGCAGCCGGTGCAGCGCGGTGAGGAAACCGCGGAACGGACCGACCGACAGCGGTTCGCCGGCCTGCTCGGTCTCGCGGCGGTGGAAGGCTTCCAGACCTTCCTCGCGCGACACGCGCTCACCCTCGTCGCCGAAGATCACCGCATCGCCGTCGAAGGCGATGCGCAGCTGCTCGCTCGCGCGCGGCGGCGCGGTGCTGGGCAGGATGGTGGCAGCGGCCACGCCGGCGGCCAGCGCACGGCCGACGTCCTCGGCGTTGGCCGAAAGGAACAGGTCGGCCTTGAACGGAGCGATGTAGTCGGAGGTCGGCGCCCCGCTGGTGAAGGCGGCGCGGCTGATCTCCAGGCCGTGGTGCTGGATCGCGTTGAAGATGCGCAGCCCGGTGTCGCCCGAATTGCGCGACAGCAGGATCACCTCCACCGGCGGCACGTCGCCCGCCAGCTTGTTGAGGCCAAGCAGCTTCTGTACCAGCGGAAACGCGACGCCCGGCTGCAGGAGTTCGTTCTCGTGCGCGATCTGGAAGCGGCGGTAGGCGTCCAGGCCGTCGCGCTCGAACAGCGCGTGGCTGTCGCCCAGGTCGAACAGCGCACGCGAGGAGATCGCCACGACCAGGCGGTTGTCGGTGCTGGCAGCAGGATCGTGGGCGCTGGGAGTCGCGGGATTCATGCGCGCAATCTAGCAAAACGGTCAGCGGCAAGGGGCACGCCGGGCGAGCGACGCGTCGGGGCGGCCGCGGCGCCTTCCATGGCCCCGCGCGTCATTCCGCGGCGAACTGCTCGTCCAGGATCCGCTGCTCCAGGTTGTGCTCCGGATCGAACAGGAGCTTCACCCCGCACTCCTGGGCCTGGCAGATCTTGACCGAGCGCACGTCGCGCACTTCCAGGAAGTCGGCGGTGGCGCTGACCGGCCGCTTGCCCGGTTCGAGCACGCGCAGGGTCACGAGGGTACGGTGCGGCAGGATCGCACCACGCCAGCGGCGTGGGCGGAACGGGCTGATCGGGGTGAGTGCCAGCACGTTGGCGTCCAGTGGCAGGATCGGACCGTGGGCGGAGAGGTTGTACGCGGTGGACCCGGCCGGCGTGGCGACCATGATGCCGTCGCAGACCAGCGCCGCGAGCTTGACCGTATCGTTGAGCTTCACTTCCACGTGCGCGGCCTGGTTGGTCTGGCGCAGCAGCGACACCTCGTTGAACGCGAGCGCGAACTGCTCGTTGCCCGCGCCGTCGACGGTGCGCATCTGCAGCGGGTACAGCACGGCGGCATGGGCGCGCTCGATGCGCCCGGGCAGGTCGTCGAGCTGATGCTTGTTCATCAGGAAGCCGACACGGCCGAGCTTCATGCCGTAGACCGGCAGGTCCAGCGCGCGATGCGCGTGAAGGGTGCGCAGCATGAAGCCGTCGCCGCCCAGCGCCACGATGACGTCCGCCTCCAGCGGCGGCAGGTCCCCATAGCGCTCGGACAGCTTGCGGCGGGCCTGCTGGGCGACCGGGGTGTCGCTGGCGACGAAGGCGAGGCGCATGGGCATCCGGCATGGCGAGGGATGTTTCGAGCTTAGCGCAGCCCATAACGATGTAGGAGCGCACCTGTGCGCGACCGCGAGGCTCCATCCACCGCGCAGTCGCGCACAGGTGCGCTCCTACAAGATTGCCCGGGGTGTGCAGCCCCGGGCATTTGCATCAACCCACCGGCACCTGCGCCAGCTGCGCCAGGCGGCGGACGGCGACCGAGGCGATCGGGTAGTCCGCGTTCTGGGTCAGGATTTCGGCGAGCATGCTGCGGGTGTAGTTGAGCGTGGCATCGTCACGCTGCAGCCATGCCTGCACCGGCGAGACGTCCTTGCGGTCGCCTGCCAGTGCGAGCACCTGCTGGGCCAGCGCGCGATGCTGGTGGTTGAGCTCGTCCAGCAGCGAACCGCGCGCTTGCGCATGCCAGTGGCCTTCCACCGGCAGCGCCTCGATCTGGCCGCGCAGCCATTCCAGGTCCAGCGTCTCGCCCAGTTCGTAGAACACCTTCGCGACCGCGGGAACCGGCTGGTTGCTCTGGCGCGCCACTTCGACCATGTCCAGCACCGCGCGCAGCACCGGCATGCGGGCAAGGCGCACCGCCAGCTCGGCCGGCACGCCCAGGCCTTCCCACTTCTCGCAACTGAGTTCGAAATCGGCCTTTCCGGTCTCGGTCAGCACCTCGGGCAGGCCCTGGCGCAGGGCGGTGACGCCGGCCTGGTAGCGCTCGACGTTGGCGGCGATGTCCAGGCTGGCGCCAGGACGGTTGAGGAGCCAGCGCGTCATGTGCCGCAGCTGTGACCAGATCTGCATGATCGCGTCGATCTGCGTGTCCTCGGCCACCTTGCCGTCGAGCGCCTCGATTTCGGCCCACAGCTCGCGGGCATCCAGGATCTCGCGCGCCGCGGTATAGGCCTTGGCGATCGACGCCGGGCCCTGCCCGGTGTCCTCCTGCATGCGCATCATGAAGGTGGCGCCCATGCGGTTGATCGTCGAGTTGGTCACTGCGGTGGCGATGATCTCGCGCTTCAGGCGATGGCGCTGCATGTTGGCCGCGTACTTCTCGTGCAGCGGCTCGGGGAAATAGCGCACCAGCTCCTTGGACAGGTACGGGTCTTCGGGCACGTCCGACTCGAGCAACTGCTGGAACAGCTTGATCTTGTCGTAGGAGAGCA
Source organism: Frateuria sp. GZRe14 (assembly GCF_051900395.1). Classification (NCBI taxonomy): domain Bacteria; kingdom Pseudomonadati; phylum Pseudomonadota; class Gammaproteobacteria; order Lysobacterales; family Rhodanobacteraceae; genus Frateuria; species Frateuria sp. GZRe14. The sequence continues at coordinate 2,412,287 of NZ_JBHZGJ010000001.1, forward strand.
GCACCGACAGCTCCGGCCGGGTCAGGCCCTGGTGGCGCGCCTTGCGCTCGGACAGCTCGGCATCGGACGGCAGGTTCTCGACCTGGCGGTCGAGCAGGCCTTCGGCTTCCAATTCACGGATGAAATGCGCCATCGAGCCCAGCCGCTTGACCGACTGGTGTTCCATCAGCGTGATCGCCTGGTTCTGGCGGTAGTTGTCCCATAGCACCAGCTGGCCGACCTCGTCGGTCATAGCGGCGAGCTGCTTGTTGCGGCCCTCCTCGGTCAGCTCGCCGCGGCGCACCGCGTCGTTGAGCAGGATCTTGATGTTCACCTCGTGGTCGGAGGTGTCCACGCCGGCGGAGTTGTCGATGAAGTCCGTGTTGAGCAGCACGCCGTGCTGCGCCGCCTCGATGCGGCCCTTCTGGGTGAAGCCCAGGTTGCCGCCCTCGCCGACCACCTTGCAGCGCAGCTCGCCACCGTTGATGCGCAGCGCGTTGTTGGCGCGGTCGCCCACGTCGGCGTTGGTTTCCTGCGAGGACTTCACGTAGGTGCCGATGCCGCCGTTCCACAGTAGGTCGACCGGCGCCTTGAGGATCGCGCTCATCAGCTCGTTCGGGTTGAGCTGGGTCACGTCATCCTTCAGGCCCAGCGCCTGGCGCACCTGCGGCGAGACCGGGATCGACTTGGCGCTGCGCGGATAAATGCCGCCACCCTCGGAGATCAGCGACTTGTCGTAGTCCTCCCAGCTCGAACGCGGGATCTTGAACATGCGCTGGCGCTCGGCGAAGGACTTTGCCGCATCCGGGTTCGGGTCCAGGAAGATGTGGCGATGGTCGAACGCGGCCAGCAGGCGGATGTGCTCGGACAGCATCATGCCGTTGCCGAACACGTCGCCGGACATGTCGCCGATGCCCACGCAGGTGAAGTCCTGCGTCTGCGAATCGCGGCCGAGCGCGCGGAAGTGGCGCTTCACCGATTCCCACGCGCCCTTGGCGGTGATGCCCATGCCCTTGTGGTCGTAGCCGTTCGAGCCGCCGGAGGCGAACGCGTCGCCGAGCCAGAACTCGTGCTCGATGGAGATGGCGTTGGCGATGTCGGAGAACGTCGCGGTGCCCTTGTCGGCCGCGACCACCAGGTACGGATCGTCCTGGTCGTGGCGAACCACCTCGTGCGGCGGCACGACCTTGCCCTCGACCAGGTTGTCGGTGATGTCGAGCAGTCCGTTGATGAACATCTTGTAGCAGGCGATGCCCTCGGCCTGCTGCGCGTCGCGGTCGCCGCCGACCGGCGGGCGCTTGACGAAGAAGCCGCCCTTGGAACCGACCGGCACGATGACGGTGTTCTTCACCATCTGCGCCTTGACCAGGCCCAGCACCTCGGTGCGGAAGTCTTCGCGGCGGTCGGACCAGCGCAGGCCGCCACGGGCGACCGCGCCGAAGCGCAGGTGGATGCCTTCCACGCGCGCGGCCGAAACGAAGATCTCGCGGTAGGGCACCGGCTTGGGCAGCTCGGGCACCTTGTGCGAATCGAACTTGAAGCTGATGTACGGCCGGAACGCGCCATCCCACTGCTGGAAGAAGCTGGTGCGCAGGGTGGCGCGGATCACGTTCAGGAAGCTGCGCAGGATGCGGTCGTCGTCGAGGCTGGAGACGTTCTCCAGCAGCGTCGCGACGGCATCCTCGAGGGTCGCCACCTGCTCGGCGCGCGGACGCGACAGCATGCCGACCAGGTTGTCGACCAGGGACGGCTGCGCAGCCTGCACGTTGCCCGGGATCAGCACGCGCATCTCCGCGTCGAGCAAGCCGCCGGCGGTCTTGAGTTCGTCGGCCGAAAGGCTTTCGCGACGCGGGTCGAACTTCGCGTTGAACAGCTCCACCAGCACGCCGGCGATGGCCGGGTAGCGGTTGAGCGCATCTTCCATGTAGGCCTGCGAGAACGACACGCCGGTCTGCAGCAGGTACTTGCAGTAGCCGCGCAGCATGGCGACCTGGCGCCAGTTGAGCTTGGCGCCGAGCACCAGGCGGTTGAAGCCGTCGTTTTCCGCGTTGCCGCGCCAGATCTGCTCGAAGGCGTCCTCGAACAGCGTGCCGACCTGTTCGACGCTGAAGGTGAGGTGGCCGACCGGCTGCACCTCGAAGTCCTGGATGAACAGCGGCGTGCCGCCGGTGCGCACGTCGTAGACGTGCTCGGTGAGCACGCGCAGGCCGAGGTTTTCAAGCTGCGGCAGCACCTCCGACAGCGCGATGTCGCTGCCGGAACGGTAGACCTTGAAGCGCAGTTCGTCCGGGCGCTGCGGCGGATGGTAGAAGGACATGCGTACGGCGTCGTCGCCTTCGAGCTGCGAAAGCTCGTAGACGTCCTCGGCCGCCACTTCCGCGCTCACCTCGTCGACGTAGCCGACCGGCAGTGCCTTGACGTAGCGGTTGGCCAGCACCACGCCCTCGTGGTCACCGCGGGCCTGGACCAGCGCGTCGCGCACGTCGTCGTGCCAGTTGCGCACGATGGCGGCCACCGCCTGCTCCAGCGCGGCGCTGTCGTAAGTCGCGCGGTCGCCGATCCTCGGGCGCACCACGACGTGCAGGCGGGCCAACGCCGCCTCGCCCATCAATACGGCCGAGTCGACGTGCTCGCCGTGCAGCGCATCGCGCAGCAGGTTCTCGATGCGCTCGCGCACCGTGGTGTTGAAGCGCTCGCGCGGCACGTAGACCAGGCAGGTGTAGAAACGGCCGTAGCGATCGCGGCGCACGAACAGGCGCGTGCGGGCGCGCTGGCGCAGTTCCAGGATGCCGCTGGCAATGCCGGACAGTTCGTCCTCGCTGCTCTGGAACAGCTCGTCGCGCGGCAGCGTCTCCAGGATGTGGCGCAGCGACTTGCCCGAGTAGGAGTCGCGCTTGAGACCCGAGCGGCACATCACCGCCTCGACCTTCTGGCGCACCAGCGGCACGTCCTGCGGACGGGCCATGTAGGCGTTGGAGGAGAACAGGCCCAGGAAGCGCTGCTCGGCGATCGGCTTGCCGTTCGCGTCGAACTTGAGCACGCCCACGTAATCCATGTAGCCAGGCCGGTGCACGTGCGAGCGGGCGTTGGTCTTGGTCAGGATGATCGCGTCCGTCGAACCGGACTGCGGCAGCGACGAGGCGGCCAGGCTGCGCAGCGAGCGCGGCGCCATCGAGCGTTCGCTGCCGCGCAGGATGCCCAGGCCCGAATCGTTGATGGCGCGCAGCACTTCCTCGCCGTCGGCCTCGGTCACCTCGTATTCGCGATAGCCCAGGAAGGTGAAGTTGTCGTCGGCCAGCCAGTGCAGGAACGACGAAGCCTCGCCCACCGCGCTCTCGCCCAGCGGCAGCTTGCGCTGCGGCAGCTCGGCGGCGATCGCCAGCGCCTTGTCGCGCATGGTCGCCCAGTCGTCCACGGCCACGCGCACGTCTTCCAGCGCTGCCTCGACGCGCGCCTTGAGCGCGGCCTGCGCCGCTTCGTCGGCCACCCGGTCGACCTCGAAATGCATCACCGATTCCGGCTTGCCGCCGTCGCCGCCCAGCCGTTGCAGCTGCCCCTTGGCGTCGCGCGTGGCACCGACCACCGGGTGGATCACCGCATGGATCTGCAGGTCGTCCGAAGCAACCATGCTGACCGTGTCGACCAGGAACGGCATGTCGTCGGTGACGACCTCGATCACGCTGCGCCCGGCATGGCCGCGCTCGGGGTTGAACACGCGCACCTTGGCGCGGCCCGGTTCACGCTGCTGGATGAAATCGAGGAGCCCGCCGATCAGGCCGGCCCATTCGCCCGGGGTGTGCAGGTCCACGTCGCTGTGCGCCATCCGCGCGAAGAAGGCGCCGATAAAAAATTGCGCCTCATCAAGGCGCCCGGTCGCAAAGCCGCTTTTCTTCAGTTCCTCGAAGACAGCCGGGGGAACCGTGCTGTCGCTGGTCGCGCGAATGGCATTCATGGCATCTGCTTGTCAGTGGAAACGAGTGGTGCCCACGCTGGGGAGGCGTAAAGCCCGAAAAGGATACGCCTCGCGTCAGGTCGATTCCACCGATGAGGGCCCGTTGAGGCGAGTGCCCGGGCCCGTTGCCGTGGCCACGTTCAGCCGGTCTTGCGCACCTGGCAAGGCGATCCCTGCGCGGGAGCGAACCCCGTGCGCTACCGCATGGTGGCGACAATGCAACACGATCGCGCAGGGAGCGCGTCTCTTCGTTCGAGGGGCGACTCGCTGCCCGGCCTTTGTCCACAACATCCGGCGGCGCGCAAGAACTTGGCCGCGGCGGTTCGCAAAATGTAAACTCGCCGGTATAGTTGCGCGTTTCAGCCGACGGTCGCCCCGCCGCCGGCACGCCGTGTCACGACCACTGGCACTGGTCGGCCACGTCGGCACTCGTATGCTCCCCGGCTTCCCCGCCGCGTCCCCGGTCACGCCTCATAAGAATGGAGTTCCCATGAAGTCCACGACAACGCGCACCCTGGCCCTGTGCCTCGGCATGCTCGCCCTCGCCGCCTGCGGCGGGAAGGACCAGCCGCAGGGGCAACAGCAGATGCCGCCGCCGCAGGTGGGTGTGATCACCCTCAAGGCGCAGACCGTGCCGCTGACCAAGGACCTGGTCGGACGCCTCTCTCCGTTCCGCAGCGCCGACGTGCGCGCCCGCGTGCCCGGCGTGCTGCTCAAGCGCACCTACGACGAAGGCACCGACGTCGAGAAGGGCCAGTTGCTGTTCCAGATCGACCCGGCTCCGCTGAAGGCCACGCTGGGTGCGGCCCAGGCGAGCCTGGCGCAGGCGCAGGCCAGCTACACCAACGCGAAGGTCAACGCCAGCCGCGCGCGTGAGCTCGCGCCCAAGGGCTATGTCTCCAAGTCCGACCTGGACAACGCATTGGCGACCGAGCGCAGCGCAGCAGCCGCCGTGCAGCAGGCACGCGCCTCGGTGCAATCGGCGCAGATCAACCTGGGCTACGCCGATGTGCGCTCGCCGATCGACGGCCGCGCCGGCCAGCAGCAGGTCACCGAGGGCGCGCTGGTCGGCCAGGGCGAAGCCACGCTGCTGACCACCGTGGAGCAGATCGATCCGCTGTACGTGAACTTCAACATGAGCGTGTCCGAGCTCGAACAGCTGCGCCAGGCGCAGGGCCAGGGCAACGTCTCGCTGGCCGTCGCCGGCAAGAGCGGCCAGGACGCCAGCGTGCGCGTCAGCCTCCCCGACGGCACCGCCTACGCGCAGCCGGGCGCGGTCGACTTCTCTTCCACCTCGGTGGACCCGGCGACCGGCGCGGTGACGCTGCGCGCGCGCATCCCCAATCCCGAGCACGCCCTGCTGCCCGGCATGTACGTCACGATCGAAGCGTCGCTCGGCCAGCGCCACAACGTGTTCGTGGTGCCACAGGCGGCGGTGCTGCGTGACACCGTCGGTGCCTACGTCTTCGTGGTCGGCCCCGATGGCAAGGTCGCGCGCCACGACGTCACCACCGCCTCCATGCAGGAGGGCAACTGGGTTGTCACCAGCGGCCTGAAGGCCGGCGAGAAGGTGATCGTCTCGGGGGTGCAGAACGTCAAGGAAGGCGCCCCGGCCAACCCCTCCCCGTGGCAGCCGCCGGCCCCGGCCGGCCAGGCTCCGGCGGCCGCGAAGGCGCCGGCCGCCGCCGCGACCGCGCGCGGCAAGTAACGGAGCCTTACGTCATGCCGAGTTTCTTCATCGACCGCCCGATCTTTGCCTGGGTGGTGGCCATCCTGATCTCGCTGGGCGGCGTGCTGGCCATCCTCAACCTGGGCGTGGAGTCCTACCCCAACATCGCGCCACCTTCGGTGACGGTCAGTGCGTCCTATCCGGGCGCCAGTGCAGAGACCACCGAGAAGGCGGTCACCCAGGTCATCGAACAGCAGCTGACGGGCATCGACCATCTGCTGTACTTCAGTTCCTCGTCCAGCGCCAGCGGCCGCGCCAGCATCACGCTGACCTTCGAGAGCGGCACCGACCCGGACATTGCCCAGGTGCAGGTGCAGAACAAGGTCTCGCTGGCCACGCCGCGCCTGCCCTCGGAAGTAACGCAACAGGGCGTGGTGGTGGCCAAGGCCAACGCCGGCTTCCTGATGGTAGTGGCGCTGAAGTCCGAGAACCCCAGCATCGATCGCGACCGCCTGAGCGACATCGTCGGCTCGCAGGTGCTCGACCAGATCGCGCGCGTGCCGGGCGTGGGCAGCACCAACCAGTTCGGCTCCGAGTACGCCATGCGTATCTGGCTCAACCCGGACAAGCTGCATGGCTACGACCTCTCGGCCACCGAAGTGCTGAACGCGATCCGCGCGCAGAACGTGCAGTTCGCCGCCGGCTCGATCGGCGCCGATCCGGCGTTGCCTGGCCAGGGCTTCACCGCGACGGTGTCGACCGAAGGCCGCTTCACCACGCCCGAGCAGTTCGCCGGCATCATCCTGCGCGCCAATCCTGACGGCACCACGGTCAAGCTGGGCGACGTGGCCCGGATCAGCTTCGGCCCCGGCAACTACGGCTTCAACACCACGGTGGACGGCAAGCCGATCGGCGCTTTCGCGATCCAACTGCTGCCCGGCGCCAACGCGCTCAACGTGGCCACCGCCGTGCGCGGCAAGATGGACGAGCTGGCGCCCAGCTTTCCGCCGGGCGTGACCTGGTTCAGCCCGTACGACAGCACCACCTTCGTGAAGATCTCCATCGACGAAGTGGTGCACACGCTGATCGAGGCGATCATCCTCGTCTTCCTGGTGATGCTGCTGTTCCTGCAGAACATCCGCGCCACCATCATCCCGACGCTGGTGATCCCGGTCGCGCTGCTGGGCACGTTCCTGGGCATGCTGGTGCTGGGCTTCACCATCAACCAGCTGACCCTGTTCGGCATGGTGCTGGCCATCGGCATCGTGGTCGACGACGCGATCGTGGTGATCGAGAACGTCGAACGCATCATGACCGAGGAGAACCTGTCGCCGAAGGAGGCCACGCGCAAGGCGATGGGCCAGATCACCGGCGCAGTGGTGGCGATCACCGTGGTGCTGACCGCGGTGTTCGTGCCCTCGGCGCTGCAGCCGGGTGCCTCGGGCATCATCTACAAGCAGTTCGCGCTGACCATTGCGGTGTCGATGGGTTTCTCGGCCTTCCTGGCGCTTTCCTTCACGCCGGCGCTGTGCGCGAGCTTCCTCAAGCCCGAGCACCACAAGAAGAAGAACGTCGTCTTCCGCAAGTTCAACCAGTTCTTCGACTGGACCACGCGCACCTACACCGGCCACGTCGGCGGCGCCGTGCGGCACGCGCCGCGCTGGATGTTCGTGTTCGTGCTGGTCGCGGTGCTGGCCGGCTTCCTGTACACCCGCCTGCCCGGCAGCTTCCTGCCCGAGGAGGACCAGGGTTACGCGATGTCGATCATCCAGCTGCCGCCGGGAGCGACCCGCCAGCGCACCGAAGAGGTGATGGCCGACATGCTGAAGGTCCTGAAAAAGGATCCCGCGGTCGACACCGTACTGCAGGTCGCCGGCTTCAGCTTCATCGGTTCCGGCGAGAACGCCGGCATGGCCTTCATCAAGCTCAAGGACTGGGCCGAGCGTGACGTCACCGCCGCGGAATTCATCCAGCGGGCGAACATGTCGTTGTTCCAGATCCACGATGCACGCATCTTCGTGGTCAACATCCCGACGGTGCAGGGCCTGGGCCAGTTCGGCGGCTTCGACATGTACCTGCAGGATCGCAGCGGCGCGGGGCGCGAAGCGCTAACGCAGGCGCGCAACACGCTGCTGGGCAAGGCCAGCCAGGATCCGGTGCTGACCGGCGTGCGCCCCAATGCGCTTGAAGACGCGCCGCAGTTGCACCTGGACGTGGACCGCGTGCAGGCACAGTCGATGGGCCTGTCGGTGGGCGACATCTACAACGCGGTTGGCCTGATGCTGGCGCCGGTGTACGTCAACGACTTCACCTACGGCGGGCGCGTCAAGCGCGTGATCATGCAGGCCGACGCGGCCTATCGCATGAGCCCGGACGCGCTGCAGCACTTCTTCACCCCGAGCAGTACGCAGGCCACGGCCGCGGGCACGCCGGAGATGATCCCGCTGTCGAACGTGGTGCACGCCGACTGGCAGATGGGCTCGCCCTCGCTGAACCGCTACAACGGTTACGCCGCGGTCGAGATCGTCGGCTCGCCGACGCCAGGGCATGCGTCGGGCGAGGCGATGACCGAGATGGAGAAGATCGTCACCAACGACCTGCCGCAGGGTTACGGCTTCGACTGGACCGGCCAGTCCTACCAGGAAATCCTTTCCGGCAACGCCGCCACGCTGCTGATGGTGCTGTCGATCGTGATCGTGTTCCTGGCGTTGGCGGCGCTCTACGAGAGCTGGTCGATCCCGGTCTCGGTGCTGCTGGTGCTGCCGCTGGGCCTCCTGGGCGCGGTGGTGTTCACGCTGTTGCGCGGGCTGCCCAACGACATCTACTTCAAGGTGGGCCTGATCACGGTGATCGGCCTGGCGGCGAAGAACGCGATCCTGATCGTGGAGTTCGCGGTCGAGCAGCAAGCGCACGGCCGCACGTTGCGCGAGGGCGTGATCGAGGCGGCACGCCTGCGACTGCGCCCGATCCTGATGACCTCGCTGGCTTTCATCCTGGGTGTGTTCCCGCTGTTCATCTCCAGCGGCGCCGGCGCGAACGCACGGCATGCGATCGGCACCGGCGTAGTCGGCGGCATGCTGTTCGCCACGTTCCTGGGTGTTCTGCTGATCCCGGTGTTTTACGTGGTGGTGCGTCGCCTGCTTGGCGACACGCTCGATGGCGACGGTCCCGCGCAGCCGGGGATCGGCCACGGGCCGCATACATTCGATTCCGATCCACGTCGCGGGCATTAGCCGCCCGCTCCCTCTCCCCTCTCCGGGGAGAGGGTCGGGATGGGGGGCCGGGGCTCGCCTCGGGCCAAGACGAAAAAGCCCGGGCAATGCCCGGGCTTTTTTTGGCTAGACGAAACGGCTGGTTTGCAGGGGGCAACCCTTACGAAGGGTATCTCTGTCGACTTCCCCGCGAGGCCCGCCCTCACCCCAGCCATCTCCCCACTGGAGACGGAGCAGAACGCTCAGCGCAGGCCGGTTTCGTTGCGGGCGATCACGATGCGCTGGATCTCGCTGGTGCCCTCGTAGATCTCGGTGATCTTGGCGTCGCGGAAGTAGCGCTCCAGCGGCATCTCCTTCGAGTAGCCCATGCCACCGTGGATCTGCACCGCCTGGTGGCTGATCCACATCGCCGCTTCCGAAGCGGTGAGCTTGGCGATCGCCGCCTCGGTGCCGAAGCGCCCGCCGTTCTTCTCCGTCTCGCCCTTGGCCCACGCCGCGCGCAGGGTAAGCAGCGTGGCCGCGTCCAGCTTGCACTTCATGTCGGCGATCTTGGCCTGGGTCATCTGGAACGTGCCGATCGGCGCGCCGAATGCCTTGCGGTCGCGCGACCACTGCAGCGTGGCCTCGTACGCGGCACGGGCAATGCCCACCGCCTGCGAGGCGATGCCGATGCGGCCGGCGTCCAGCACGCCCATCGCAATGGCGAAACCCTTGCCTTCCTCGCCCAGCAGGTTTTCCTTCGGGCACACGTAATCGTTGAATTCGATCTCGCAGGTCGCCGAGGCGCGGATGCCGAGCTTGGGCTCGGTCTTGCCGGCGTGGAAGCCCGGCCGCTTGGTGTCGATGATGAACGCCGACACGCCCTTGGCGCCGATCCCCGGCGTGGTGATCGCGAACAGCACGATGTAGCGCGCCACAGGACCGGACGTGATCCAGCTCTTCTTGCCGTTGATCACCCAGTCGCCATCGGCGTTCCTGGTCGCACGCGTGTGCATGGCCGAGGCATCCGAACCGGACTGCGGCTCGGTCAGCGCGTAGGCGCCGATCGCCTCGCCGGAGGCGATGGCGCGCACGAAGGTCTGCTTCTGTTCCTCGCTGCCGTGCTTGAGGATGCCGTTGCAGAACAGCGAGTTGTTGACCGACATGATGGTCGAGGTGGCCGCATCGGCCGCGGCGATCTCGATCATCGCCAGCACGTAGGCGATCGGGTCCATGCCCGCGCCGCCATATTCGGTCGGCACTTCGATGCCCATCAGGCCAAGCTGGCCCATTTCCTGGATGTTCTGCAGCGGGAACTCACCCTTGGCATCCAGCTCGGCGGCCACCGGCGCGATGCGCTTCTGCGCGAAATCGCGGGCGATCGACTGGATCGAGAGCTGGTCTTCGGTGAAACGGAAATCCATGGGGCGGCTCCAAGGCTTGGCGAAGCCCGCTAGTTTAACCGACCCTCATGCGCGCCCGTAGGGTGGGGTCACGCTTGACGCCCACGCCACCGCCGCCTAGCCTATCCATCTTCGCATCGCGATGAAAGGATGAAAATGGATCTGGCGACCGCCTCCGGCGTCCTGCGCCTGCTGGCCGATCCCACCCGCGTGCGGCTGCTGGCATTGCTGGAGCGCGAGGAACTGACCGTGGCCGAGCTGGCGCAGGTGCTGCACCTGGCCCAGCCGCGCGTGTCCACGCACCTGGCCAAACTCAAGGAAGCCGAGCTGGTGCGCGATCGCCGCGCCGGCGTGTCGGCCTACTACCGCGCCAATAACGAGGGCGACTCGCACCAGCACGCCCTGCTCCACTCGCTGCGCGAGAGCATCGACGATGCCCTGTTGCGCGAGGACGCCGCCCGCCTGCCATCCGTGCTGGCCAATCGCGCCCGTGCGGAAGGCTGGGCCGATACCGTCGCCGGCGACATGGAACGCCACTACTCGCCCGGCCGCACCTGGGAAACCCTTGCCCGCTCGCTGCTGCAGCTGCTGGAAACCGGCGACGTACTGGACATTGCCTCGGGCGACGGCATCACCGCCGAGTTGCTGGCCCCGCACGCGCGCTCGATCGTCTGCGTGGATTCGAGCGACCGCGTGGTTGCCGCCGCCGCACAACGTCTGAAGGCCTTTTCGAACGTGGAAGTGCGCGAGGGCGACATGCACGCGCTGGACCTGGGCAAGCGTCGCTTCGACCTGGTGCTGATGCTGCACGCACTGACCTATGCCGAACGCCCGTCACAGGCCGTGGCCGAGGCGGCGCGCCTGCTCCGCAGCGGTGGCCGTTTGCTGGCGGTGACGTTGGGCAAGCACGACCATCGCACTGCGGTCGAGCCGTTCGACCACCGCAACCTCGGCTTCACGAGCGAGGAGCTGTCGGGTCTGGCCACCGACGCCGGCCTGAGCGTGTCCAGCTGCGTGCGCCTGAGCCGGGAGCGCAAGGCGCCGCACTTCGAAGTGATCAGCCTGCTGGCGCGCAAGCCGTAATCGATCCTTCCCCCGCGCGCGGGGGAAGGTGCCCAAGGGCGAATGAGGGGCCCGCCTCATGCCCGCACAGCCGAGAAAACACCATGTCCACCCTGCCCTGGCTCCATCCCGATCGCGTCGCCCAACTCGAACGGGCGCTGCGCGAGCGCATCCTGATCCTCGACGGCGCCATGGGCACCATGTTGCAGGGCCATGCGCTGGACGAGTCCGGCTTCCGCGGCGAGCGCTTCGCGCATGGGCATGACGACCAGCACAACCACTCGCACCGCGGCAGCTGCGACCTCAAGGGCAACAACGACCTGCTCTCGCTTACCCGCCCGGAGTTGATCCGTGGCGTGCACGAGGCCTATCTCGATGCCGGCGCGGACCTGCTCGAGACCAACACGTTCAATTCCACCCGCATCAGCCAGGCCGATTACCACCTCGAGCACCTCGCCTACGAATTGAACCTCGAAGGCGCACGGCTGGCGCGCGCCGCCTGCGATGCCTGGACCCTGAAAACGCCGGACCGGCCCCGCTTCGTCATCGGCGTGCTCGGGCCGACCAGCCGTACCGCGTCGCTCTCGCCGGACGTCAACGACCCGGGCTTCCGCAACGTCACCTTCGAGGAGCTTGCGGCCAATTACCGCGAATCCGCCGCCGGCCTGATCGACGGTGGCGCCGACGTCGTGATGGTGGAAACCATCTTCGACACGCTCAACGCCAAGGCTGCGCTGTTCGCCCTGTCCGAGCTCTTCATCGAACGCGGTGCGCGCGTGCCGATCATGGTCTCCGGCACCATCACCGACCGCTCCGGCCGCACGCTCTCGGGCCAGACCGCCGAGGCTTTCTACTATTCGATCGCCCACGCCCGCCCCCTCGCCGTGGGCCTGAACTGCGCGCTCGGCGCCGCCGACCTGCGCCCGCACGTGCAGACCCTGGCCGACATCGCCGACTGCTACGTCAGCACCCATCCCAACGCCGGCCTGCCCAACGCCTTCGCCGAATACGACGAGACGCCCGCGCAGATGGCCAGCGTCGTCGCCGGGTTCGCGCGCGACGGCCTGCTCAACCTGGTCGGCGGCTGCTGCGGCACCACGCCGGCGCACATCGCGGCGATCGCCGAGGCGGTGCGTGACTGTGCGCCGCGCCGGTTGCCTGGTGCCGTGCAGGAGGCGGCATGAGCACCGCCTACCAGTTCCCTCTCCCCCGCGGGGAGACGGTTGGGGTGAGGTGCCGCTCCGGCGAAAAACCTGCATCCAGGTCCGCTCTTTTGCAGTTCCCCGCAAGCCCCGCCCCCTCCCATCGATCCTCTCCCCAAGGCGGAGAGGAGGCCAAAGCAAACGCATGACCACCATCCGCCACACCCGTCTCTCCGGCCTCGAACCGCTGGTCATCACCCCCGACCTGCTCTTCGTCAACGTCGGCGAGCGCACCAACGTCACCGGCTCGGCGCAGTTCAAGAAGCTGATCAAGGAAGACCGTTACGAAGAAGCAGTGGAAGTCGCGCGCCAGCAGGTGGCCAACGGCGCGCAGATCATCGACGTCAACATGGACGAGGGCCTGATCGATTCGGAGGCGGCGATGGTGCGCTTCCTCAACCTGATCGCCGCCGAGCCCGACATCGCCCGCGTGCCGGTGATGGTCGACTCCTCCAAGTGGAGCGTGATCGAGGCCGGCCTGCGCTGTCTGCAGGGCAAGGGCATCGTCAACTCGATCTCGATGAAGGAGGGAGAGGAAGCGTTCCTGGAGCAGGCTCGCAAGGTGCGCCAGTACGGTGCGGCCGCAGTGGTCATGGCTTTCGACGAGGAAGGCCAGGCCGACACCGCCGAGCGCAAGGTGGCCATCTGCGCGCGCGCGTACCAACTGCTCACCGGGCAGCTCGACTTTCCTCCCGAAGACATCATTTTCGATCCCAACATCTTCGCCATCGCCACCGGCATCGAGGAGCACAACAACTATGCGGTGGACTTCATCGAGGCCACCCGCGAGCTGAAGAGGCGCTTTCCGGCCAGTCACGTTTCCGGCGGCGTTTCCAACGTGTCGTTCTCCTTCCGGGGCAACGATACGGTGCGCGAAGCGATCCACTCGGTGTTCCTGTACCACGCGATCAAGGCCGGCATGGACATGGGCATCGTCAACGCCGGCGCGCTGGCGATCTACGACGATCTCGATCCGGTATTGCGCGAGCGCGTGGAAGACGTCGTGCTCAATCGCCGCGCCGATGCCACCGAACGATTGCTGGACGTCGCCGACAACTACAAGAAGAAAAAAGGCGAGGCCGTCGTCGAGAACCTCGCCTGGCGCGACAGGCCCGTGCGCGAACGGCTCAGCCACGCACTCGTCCACGGCATCGACCAGTTCGTGGTGGAAGACACCGAGGAGGCGCGCCAGCAATGCACGCGCCCGCTCGATGTCATCGAGGGTCCGCTGATGGACGGCATGAACGTGGTCGGCGACCTCTTCGGCGCCGGCAAGATGTTCCTGCCGCAGGTGGTCAAGTCCGCCCGCGTGATGAAGAAGGCGGTGGCCTACCTGCTGCCCTACATCGAGGAGGAAAAGGCGCGCACCGGCGACACCGGCAAGAACAACGGCAAGATCGTGATGGCCACGGTCAAGGGCGACGTGCACGACATCGGCAAGAACATCGTCGGTGTGGTGCTCCGCTGCAACAACTTCGACGTGATCGACCTGGGCGTGATGGTGCCCGCGCAGAAGATCCTGGAAACCGCCATTGCCGAAAAGGCCGACATGATCGGCCTATCGGGCCTGATCACCCCTTCGCTGGAGGAGATGGGCCACGTCGCCCGCGAGATGCAGCGCCAGGGCTTCACCGTGCCCTTGCTGATCGGCGGCGCCACCACCTCGCGCGCGCATACCGCGCTGAAGATAGAGCCGCATTACAAGGCGCCGACCGTGTGGGTGAAGGACGCCTCGCGCGCGGTGGGCGTGGCGCAATCGCTGGTGAGCAAGGAACTGGTGGACAGCTTCATGGCCAAGGTCCGCGCCGAGTACGCCGAGGTGCGCGAGCGCCATCGCCATCGCGGGCCCGGCAAGCAGCTGGTGCCACTGGATAAGGCCCGCGCGCAGCGCTTCACCTGCGACTGGGCCGCCTATGACCCGCCGCAACCGGCCAGGCCCGGCCTCACCGTGTTCGACGATTACGACTTGGCCGAACTGCGCGACTACATCGACTGGACGCCGTTCTTCCAGGCGTGGGAACTCGCCGGTCACTACCCGGCGATCCTCACCGACGAGGTAGTCGGCCCGCAGGCGACCGAGCTGTTCAACGACGCGCAGAAGATGCTCGACCGCGTCGTCGCGGAGAAGTGGCTGACCGCCCGCGCCGTCATCGGCTTCTGGCCTGCCGCCAGCGTAGGTGACGACATCGAACTTCGCCCGTCTCCGACGGGAGAGATCGGCCAGTCGGTCATGCTGCACCACTTGCGCCAGCAGGCGGACAAACCCGTCGAACGCCCGAACCTCTGCCTGTCCGATTTCATCGCCCCTGGCACGTATGGCAAGCGCGACTGGATCGGCGGCTTCGCCGTCACCGCGGGGCTCGGCATCGAGCCACACCTGCAACGCTTCCATGCCGAACACGACGACTATTCCTCGATCATCCTCAAAGCCCTGGCCGACCGCCTCGCGGAAGCGTTCGCCGAGCGCATGCACGAGCGCGTGCGCCGCGAGTTCTGGGGCTACGCGTGCGATGAATCACTGGACAACCAGGCTCTGATCGCCGAGAAGTACCAGGGCATCCGACCGGCGCCGGGTTACCCCGCCTGCCCCGACCACACCGAGAAGACCACCCTGTTCCGCCTGCTCGACGCCCAGGCCAACGCCGGCATCGAACTCACCGAGGGCTTCTCGATGTACCCGGCCGCGGCCGTCTCGGGCTGGTATTTCTCCCATCCGGGCAGCCAGTACTTCGTGGTAGGCCGCCTGACCCGCGAACAGATCGAGGATTACGCCAGTCGCAAGGGTTGGAGCCGCGCCGAAGCCGAACGCTGGCTCGCCCCCAACCTCGACTACGATCCCGATTAGGCCTTTGCAGGCGCGTTTTGGGCGCGACCGCGGTGTCCCGGCGAACGGCCGCGCATGGCGGTCGCACACAGGGTGGGTGCTACCGGGACCCGGTCCAGGGTGCAGGCCTACCGCGCCGATGGGACCCGTGCGCGATGAGGCGCGGAGCCCGGTACGTCAGGTTCCTTCCGCGATTCCGTGCCTGCGCTGGCGCAAGTGCACCACCAGGTTGTAGACCGAGACGAACACGGGGAAGAAATTGGAAAGAATGCCCACCGAGTCGTTCTTGCCGACCGTGAAGTAGGCAAGCAGCAGCGCACTCCCGAATACCGACAGCCACCAGAACGCCAGGGGCATCACCACCCGCTTGTACTTGCGCGTGTAATACAGCTGCACGAACCAGCGGCTGGTGAACATGAAGGTGCCGACGAAACCGACCAGCTTCCATGGCGTCAGTTGGAAATGCTGCAACGCGTGCAGGATGGGAGCGAAAAGGTCCATGGGATCGGCGCCTGCCTGAAAGGCGGCATTCTAACCAACGCCGCCTTGGTTCGACGTGGCCATTGACCACACCTGCAAGCCCCCGTATAGTTGCGCGCTCTCGGCGGGCGATTAGCTCAGCGGTAGAGCACTGCCTTCACACGGCAGGTGTCGCAAGTTCGATCCTTGCATCGCCCACCACGCATAAAAAAACCCGGCCTCGCGCCGGGTTTTTCTTTAGGTGCTCCCGAACACCTGTCAGCCGCCGCAACTGCCCCCGACGGCGATCGGACGGATCGTGGCCCGGCCTGACGAAGACAACAGCAGTTCAGAGCCGGGCACGGCCTGCGTGCTCTCTCCGACGGTGTCGTCTCCGGACTTGGAGCAGATCAGGAAATGCAGTGGCTGATCGCCCACCACCGACCCTTGCTGGTTGAAACCGACGTCGTCTACCGCCGCGCCGGTGTCGTCGACCAGGAGGATGCTGATGCCTGACTGGGCCTGCGTGACGCGTTGCACCTCGTCCGCCGCGCTGAACGTGGCGGTCGGCCCCGGTGCGGTCTCGCGATAGACCACCCATCCCCCCTCGAACGCGTTGGAGCCGGTGCAGGCGGTGCCGTCCGTGCTGCCGCAGATTTCCGTGACCACCCGCCGCGTGATGGCGTCGTTGCGGGCGTACTGCAGGTCGGCCAGGATCGCATTGGACTGCGACGTGACCGCATTGCGCCGCGCGAAGCTGCGAAAGTTGGGCAGCGCGATGCTCGTCAGGATGGCGAGCACGACGATGGCGACCATCAGCTCGATCAGGCTGAAGCCGCGTGCCGCCCTGGATGCCTGCATGCTCATGGTTTGCTCCCCGCACCGCAGAACTGTGAAATTCGCTGCCGGGCGCGCAGCTTGGCTTGCCCACGCTGTTCGGCGTCAAGCTTGGTGGCCGCGTCCGGACTGCCACCGCTTACCACCATGCGGTTCTGTTCCAGCAGTTTCAGGTCATTGCGGGCGGCTTCGCACGAGTGCTGGCGGTAGGCCGCCTGCGCCTTTTCAAGCTCTGCCGAAGGCTCGGTAGGCACGTCCGGCGGCGGCGGTGCCGGGGCAGCCTGGCTGCCCTCCTGTCCCTCGAGCACAAGCGCTTTGGCCTTGTGGCCCGGCGGCGGCGAGGCGCTGAAGTGGACCGTGCCGCTGGCGTCGGTCCACTTGTAGTAGGTGCCGTCCTGCGCCACGGCGGCGAGGCACAGCGACGCGGCCACACAGCCGATCAGAAGCCTGGCGCGAACCATGCTCAGCGTCCCCAGCATGCCGGGTCGTTGGCGGTGGTACCGGTCGACCCCTGTCGCCCCGCCTGGTCCAGCGTGAACGTCTGGCACTGCGCGTCGTCCCTCTTCTGCGTTCCGGTGGCACTGGCCACGATCTTGAAGGTCGTGCTCGAGGTACTGGCTGGGTCGACTTCCACCGTGTAGTAGGTGCCCGCGATGGAACTGTTGGCACCCAGTTGGGTCAGGTCGTCGGTATACGCGTTGTTGCTGTACAGGTAACGCTCCTGCCTGGCGGCCAGGTCGGTCACCGCACGTTGCGCGTCGACGCGGTGGGAACGCACCGCGTACCTGCGGTAGGACGGAACCGCGATGGACGCCAGGATCGCGATGATGACCAGCACGATCATCATCTCCATCAGCGTAAAACCCTGCTGCCTGCGCATGCGGCGCTCCTTATTTGTCCAGCGGTTCATGCCAGGATACCTCGCTGCTGAGCACCGACTTGAGGGTGGTGATCTCCTTGCAGATGATCGCGCCCGTGGACGTCTGTACGCAGGCGGTCAACTTACTCTTACCGGTGCCTTCGCCTACGTGCAGGCTCGGCGGCGCCGGCAGGCCCGGCCCCAGGTCGGTGGACTTGTTCACTGCATCCTTCCCACCACTGGGTGTGGTGCCGAAGAACTGTTCCGTCGGGCTTGCCGTACCACTCTTGTAGTTGAGGCCATAGAGCGCGCCGCGGCCCACGTCGGTACAGGTGTCCGTGCCCGGGAAGAACGTGGTGGTGAGCAACACGCCGCCGAGAAGGCCCTGTGCGCTGACCACACGCTCGGCCGGCGTCTTGTCGGTGGTGGTGGTCGGCGCGGTCAGCTCCTGGTACCAGCCCAGGCGATTGACCGAATCGAAGCTGCCCAACAGCTTGTCGAACGTGTCGATGTTGGTGCCGCTGTCGTCGGTTGCGCCGCTCACCGAGTCGTCGGTGAACACCTTGATGCCGGTGACATCCAGCAGGTCGGACATCGCCAACGGCAAGTTGTCGCACAAACCGCTGGTCTTGCCGCTATCGCACTGCCGGTCACTGGCAGACAGCAATGACGTGTCGATGAGTCCCACGATTTTCTGCTGCGCAGTCGAGGCCAGATCGGTCTTGGTGTAGGCACGCCCGGTGCCGAAGAACACCATGGGCGCGCCGCGGTCGTTTCGGCCTACCGTCGGGCGGACGGTGATCGGCAGGTCCAGGTCCGAAATGACTCGCTGCGGCATCCAGTTGTCCGGGTCCGGATCGGGTTTGCCGTCACTAATGAAGCTCAGCTTCCATAGCGAACCGCCGAAGTCGTTGGCCCCCTGGTCCTGCACGCTGCCGAAGTAGAGCCCTTCCGAACGGCCGTCCAGGTTGTAGTCCGAGGCGATCAGGTCGCCCGCGAAACTCTTGACGCCCGGGGTCGGTTCGGCAGTCGTCGCGCCGATGGTGGCCAGGTCGAAGGTCTTTGCCGGCGTGGACGAACGCATTGTGGACGTCAGGTCTTCCAGGTCGTAGGCACGGATCTTCAGAGACGTGGTCGCCACGGCGTTGCCGCCCTCGGTTTTGCCCACGCCGCCGTTGTCCGTCGTGCCCGAACCGGTGAAGAGGAAGAACTTGTTCGGGCTGCCGGAGGTGTTGTCGCGGAAGATCGCTGCCGCGGGGATCGACGAGGTGTACGTGTCGACCACCTTGGTGATGTCCGCACACGACGGCACGGCAGCACTCGTACCGCACTTGAGGTCGGTACCCGAGAGCGTGGTATTGGTCAGCTCGGCCAACAACACTGGCGCCTTCTCCGGGTTGGTCACGTCCAGCACGACGTAGGCAGAGAAAGAGTTCTGCGTGGCCGTGGTGCTGTCGGTCGCGGTATTGACCGAGATCGGACCGCCACCGAAGCGGAACGGCACGATCAGGATGGTGCCCCAGCCGTCCGGATGGTCGGTGTCGTCGGCAAACACCTTCACGTCCTGGGCGATCGGGCTGCCGTCGACGTAGAAGTTGTGCTTGTAGTCGGGGTCGGCCAGCCAGCGCAGGTGCGGCAGCAGGTTGCCCGGCACATAGGCCCACAGCTCGCCGCCCAGTGGATCGGCCGTCACCGTCTGGGTGGTGTCGGTCGGGGTCAGCTGCAGCTTCTGCTCCTTCGCGTTGTAGAAGCCGCCGTTGAAGGCGTGCAGCATGCCGTCATTGGCGCCTACGTACACCACCTGGCGGCGGCTGCGGTAGTGGTCGCGGAACGTGCCGTAGCTGGTATCGCCGTACAGCAGGTCGAACGCCTCGGACGGGGTACCCACCACCACCGGCGTCGAGTCCACGATGTCACCCAAACGCAGGGTGCGCAGCGTGCCGTCGTTGTTGTAGTCGACCGTGCGCGAGCGCCACAGCGCGGTGCCCTGACTGTCCTTGTCGGCCACTTCGTAACCGCGGATCCAGGCCACGATGCGCTTGGCCACCGAAGGGTCGGCCGTGTTGAGGTAGCGGAAATTGCCGGTGCTGGTCGTGGTCGTGGTGCCACCGGATTTGCTGGTGCTCTGACTGCCGTAGAAACCGCTGCCCGCGCTGGTGCCGCTGAACACGAACGGCTGCTGCTCGTTGGCATCGACCACGCCGTCGTGATCGGCGTCGATCCAGGTGAAGATGTAGCGCCCGCCGCTGGTCAACCCGGTGTAGCTGCGGTTGCTGCTGGTGAGGTCGGTGGTGTTCACGCCGGTGTTGAACCCGGTGGCCCACAGCTGCTCCTGCGCGCTCCAGACGGTCCTCAACTCATCGAGTCCGTGATCGGTGATGGTGGCCTTGGTCTTGTCGAAGATCGTCACCGGCGAGCCGTCGGCGCTACCGGGCATGATTTCCCGGTGGAACTTGGTCTGCCCGTCGTTGGGGTCGTAGTAGAACTCGATCACCGGGTCGACGTCGTAGCCATCGAGCGTGGCCACGCCGCTGGAGAGACCGTTGCCGTTCTCGCGGAGCCGGCCGAAGCTGTCGGTCCACAGGCCGTTGAGCGTGCCGTTCCAGTCGGCTGCGCGCTCGTTGGCGTCCTTGCGCTCGGCCTGGTAGAGCGCCTGGTAGACCAGGCCCACGCCCTTGGCGCTGTTGGCCACCACCGCCGCGGCCGTACCGGAGCCGGCGCGCTTGAGGATGGCGTCGAACGTGCGCGACAGGCGATCGGAAAGCTGTGCCGGGTTGCGCACCAGGAAGTAGTTGTCGGGAATGCCGTCCTGTCCGGCCGCGCCCGTGTCGTTGACGATGGCGTCCCATTCAGCCGAATCGGCACGGTCGGGCTTGTTGTCGGCGTTCTGGTCGGCGAAGCCGCCGTACTTGGCCGCGAAGAACAGCGGGTTCTCCAACGGAAGCTGTTCGGCCGGACCGGTGCTGTACTTCTCCACGGAAGGCTGCGTCCAACTGCGCGCACCGCCGTAATCGCCGAACAGCAGGCTGCCATTGGTATTGCCCGGACGCAGCACGGTGAACTTCACGCCGCTCACGTCCTGATTGCCGCTGTTGAAGGCGCCGGCGGTCGTGTAGCCAACCTGCAACGCGTTGCCTGCATAGGCCGACAGCGACTCAGTACGGACCAGGATCTGGCTTTCCTGGGTCGACTTGACGTTGTTGCAGGCGTTCGACGTGGTCCCTTCGCAGATGTCGGCCGTGCCGTCCTTGTTGCCGTCGTAGCTGCAGCCGCTGCCCTTGCAGAAGGTCAGCATCTCGACCACGTCATTATCGTGGTCGTTACCCCACTGGGAATCTTCCCAGGTGATGGTGAAGCTGCCGCTGATCGGTTCGCCATTGGCGTCGAGTGTGTACGGCAGGCCAAACACGTGACAGGGCGCGCTGGAACCGCCGCAGCTACCTGCGTTCTTGGGTGACTGGTTGCTCACTACTCTGAGCCAATCGCTCTGCGAGAGCGTGGTCGAGGTCCGGGTACCGATCGTCAGGTTGCCCAGGTAGCAGCTGCGCCAGCCGTTGGCACTGTTGAGGCTGGCCGAACCGTCGTTGTTCGCTTGGCAGGCCGGCGTGATGGTGATCAGGTCGGTCGTGCTGGCACTGGCGCGCACGCTGATCTGGAAGGTCGGCAGGGTTTCGGCCAGCGCGATCGCGTAGGTCTGCACCTTGGTCTTGCCGGGTTTGGACGGACGAAGGTCCGGGCGCATGTCGTTGGTCCAGGCCTCGTAGGCCAGACCAGCGAGTTGATAGCCGCCCTCCAGCGAAGGGATGTCCGGGCAGATGCCGAAGGTGGTCGAAAGATCGGCGATGAATTTCGGCGTGCAGACGTCCTGGTAGGTCGTGGACGTAAGCGCGCCCACGCGGCCGACCAGGTACTTGGGCGGTTTGCCGCTCAGCGCACCGGAAAGATCCTCGTTGATGCCCACGTCGGTAGTGGCCGCGTTCGCCTGCTTGGGCAGGCCCTCGACCGTGGGAATCTGGTCACTGTCGAACGAGTTCAGACCCGTGGAGATCAGCACGATGCTGCAGTTGGCGCAGTAGGCGTTGCCGCCCTGGCTGGGGTCGCGGTAGGGATCGAGCCAGCTCGCCCGCGGCAGGCCGGTGATGATGCTCGCATCACTGACGTTGAACGTACTGGTCGCGGACTTGCCCTTGATGTAGCGCAGGGCTTCGGCATACATCTCGGCGAGCGGGTTGCCCGAATCCTTGCAGTTGTATGCCGTGGTGTTGCCGCTGGCGCCATCCGGATCGAGCAGGTGGCCGTTGGCACCCTTCACGTCGCGCTGCAGGATGCCGTAGGTGTTGCAGTCGGAGTAGACGTCGTTGGACGGATCCCACGAGGTGAGGCGGAAGCGCCGGAGCGTATTGATGATGCCTTCGTTGCCGTCCGCCTGGTTGCAGAACTGTCCCGTCTGCAGGTTGATCTCGTCGACCTTGCCGGCAGTGTTGGAGCACGCGGTACCGGGCACGTTGCCGGCCAGCAGGCCGATGTTCCGGCGCAGCATGCCGCCCGCACGGGGCGCGCTGTAGGTGCCGGTGATCAGGCCGAAGCGCATCTCGCCATTCTGACCGTAGCGCTGCAGCAGCCCGTAGGGCTTGTAGTGGGTTGCCGTGGTGCCGTCGCTCTTGGTTTCGACGTACGCCTTGCAGAAGCTTTCGCGCACCGCGCTGCTGCTGGGATCGCAGACTTCCACGCGCACGGTGTAGACGTAGTTGCCCAGGCCGTCGCTGGTCTTGGAGGGCGAATCGGACTTGTTGATGTCCGCGCCGCTCTGGGTGATGTCCTCGCGCCAGCGGCACTGCTCACGGGCGGTCGAGGCCCACTCCGAATACGCGCCCTTGGCCACGCGCAACTGCGGCGCGCCGGTGAGGGTCGGCGTCACGTTGCACATCGACAGGCCGTTGCTGCTGGTGTCCGAGGTAGTGAACGGCGTGAACGAATTGACGTCGGTACCCAGGTATACCTTCGACCAGGCGTGCAGGTCGCTGGGGATGTAGGCGCGTTCCAGCACCGTCCTGTCGGCATCGTCGGTGGACCGGTTGCCGCCGTACAGCACGTAGCGCAACACGTCGATACGGCTCATCGCGGCCCAGTTCAGGAAGTTGCCGCTCCAGGTCTTGCCGTCGCACTCGTGCGCCTTGCCGTTGCCATTGGCATCCGTGGCCGCCGCGGAGGCCTTGAACTGGCCGCTGCCGTACCCGTAGCAGAGGTTGGGATCGAAGTAACCGGAGTAATCGAACTTGTCCTGGTAGGTGATATCGACCACGCCGTCGTTGTTCAGGTCGGTGTAGTCGGTATAGGCCTTGATGTAGAGCTGCTCGTCGCGCGACATCACCAGCATCACCAGCGGCGGGACGGCGCCGACGTTGAGCAGCGGGTAAGCGGTGTAGTTGTCGGCGTTTGACTTGTCGCCGTTGCTGGTGGTCGAAATCGGCGCGTCCAGCCCTACCGGCGTGGAAGTGGTGCCGCCACCGCTGCCGCTTCCGCCTGAGCCGCTGCCCGCGCGCGCCACCGGCACGACGCTGATGCCCGCCGTCAGCGTGATGAGGAACAGCGCCGCGATCGTGCGCAAGGATGCGTGGAGGGTTCGCATGGGATGTTTCCCTATTGCTTCAGTTGCGGATCGATTGGCGGTACTGGGCCATGGTGACGGCACGGCCGTCCCCCGGCACGGTGCCAACGCTCATCACTTCGAAATACATGCTGCCGCCACCGGCCGCGGCGCCACCGCCGATACCGCGGTAGCCGGCCGCCTGGGCGCCGCCGGAGCCTTCGGCGAGCACCGTGCCGTCGGGCACGATCGAGACCGTGGCGGTGATGTCGCGCGAACACCCGGTGCTGGTCACGTCGCACATCGACAGGATCGCGTCCGGGTGCCAGGTGTTGGTGTCGTAGCGGTTCTCGGCATCGAGCCCGCCGCAGCCCGGCTCCAGGTTGCCGTAGAACAGATCCACGTCGCCGGCGCAGTTCTTCTGCAGGCCGTTCTTGAAGACAGTCAGCATCTGGTTGGCCAGCTGGAAGTCGAAGTCATCGTCCGGCAACGTGCCGCCGAGCTGCTCGGGCCAGCCTCGCTGGAAGACATGCTCGTCGAACACGGAGATCGGGACGGAGCGCAGCGTCTCCGAAGCCTCGAACGCCTGCTGATGGCGGGCCACGTTGGTCACCAGGCGCATTTCCATCAAAGTGCCGCGCATGGCGATGACCGCCACCAGCGAGAGCACCACCAGAAAGACGAGGCCGACGAAGAGCGCGATGCCGCGCTGGCGGGAGCGGGTCATGTGCATGTTCATCGGGAAGCCACCAGCATGCGGGTGCGGTTGCGCAGCTGCACCACCTGGGTCAGCGGCGTACGGGCGAATTGCCAGGGCTTGGTCCCGGCCACCGAGAAACTCGCGCAGCCGGTCGTCGTGGTCGAGCCATCGTCGACCTTGTAGGTGCAATTGCCCACACGGAACGTGCCGGTGTGCGGCATCGACATGTCGCGCTGCTGCGATACGGCCACCAGGCCCACGTCGACCGTGATGACCCGCGACCATTCGTCGGCCGCCACGGTGCTGGCGTCCTCGTAGGCCGTGGGCACGATCTGGCTCATGTCGGTGCCGGTAATGCCGTAGCGGAACTGCAACTGCTCGATCCCTTCCACCAGCGGCTCCTCGGTGAGGTTGCCAGTGCTGTCCAGGCGCATGCGCATCAGCGTCGGGATAGGGTTGCCATCGTCATCGCCTGCGTCGCAGTGGGACGTATCGGTACCGCCGTCGGGATCGCTGCAGGGGCGCAAGTAGTACATGTCCAGGCGGTAGGGATAGACGTAGCGGCCGATCGCGGATGCCGGCGGAGTGGTCGGCACGCTGTCGCTGCCCACGAACAGCGCGGCCTGCTGGCCGATGGCCGATACCAGGTACACCTGCTTGGGCTCGGCCGAGATCGTCGAACTGGCAGCCGGGTCCATGCCGTCGGCGTCGACGTAGCGCGTGACCAGCACGTCCGAACCCTTGACGTAGTCCTTGTCGTCCACGCAACCGGCGATCGGGAAAGTCGCGCCGCCATCGTAGCCATAGACACCCTGCCGGGTGTTCAGGATCCAATCCTTCTTGCAATCGCCGCGCGGCGTCACCGAAGGACTGCCGGTGACCACGCTGCCGGGGTTGCCGCCCCAGAAATCCGCCATGCGCAGCGACCAGCCGATGCGGTCGGAGGCGAAGCGCATGTTCTGCTGCAGGATGTTGGTGCCCTGCTGCAACTGGTAGGACTTGCGGTTGGCCAGCAGCACCTGGATCAGGCCGGCGACCACGATCAGGCCGAGCACCATGGCGATCATCATTTCCACCAGCGAGAAACCGGCGGATCGGCGGGAACGGTTCGACCGCATGCGTGGAGTCCTCATGGCAGCATGCTGAAGCTGAAGGTGCCGTTGTCGGCGGCAGTCAGTTGCTTGTCACCGTTGAGATCCAGGCCATTCCAGGACACGGTGACAGTGAAGGTGCCGAGTTTGGCGTCGCGGGTCACCGTGGCGGCCGGCGCGCCCTGGGCTCCGATCGTGCTGCTCTTGAGCCGGGCCAGCCATTCCTTCAGATCGGTCTTGGCCTGCTCGCACGGCTGGTTGCTGGCACAGGCCGCCGGATCCGGCGCGACAGAACCGTCGTAGAGGTAATAGCTACTGCTGCCGTCGGCCGGATCGACGCCTTGCGGGTTGGCGCGCATGGCGTCGGCCAGGCTGCGCGCCTGGATGATCGCGTTGGTACGCGAACTCGATTCCTTGGTGAACTGGGCGCCCTTGGTCTGCAGCAGTGCCAAGCCAAGCATGCCGATGCCGAACACGACGATCGCGACCATTACCTCGACCAGCGACACGCCGCGCTGGCTGCGCGCGTAACGATTCATTCCAGCCCCCTTCCGGATCACGCCGATCCCAGCATAGGCGACCGTGCATCAGCCGCCAGACCCCGGCGGACGAAAGGCAGGTTTTTCCCGACGAGCGGCATCCGGCCCCTGGGCGGATGCGGCCTGCGTCACACCATCTGGGCCCGGCTGCCGACCTCCACGCGATTACGCCCGGCATCCTTGGCGCGATACATCGCGTTGTCGGCGCGCCGAACCAGTTCGGCAAGGTCGTCGACGTCATGGTCGGCCACGGCCGCGCCGACGCTGGCGGTGATCTGCAGTCCGGGGGCCAGATTGGCCAGCGGCAGCGACTCGACTTTCCGGCGCAGGCGCTCGGCGATCTGCAGGGCGACTTCCGGGGTGGTGTCTGGCAGCACCACCAGGAATTCCTCGCCACCCAGCCGGCCGATCATGTCGAAGCGGCGCAGCGCCTGCTTGCAGGCCTGCGCGACGCGCACCAGCACCTGGTCGCCGACCGCGTGCCCGAAGGCATCGTTGACGCCCTTGAAGTGATCCACGTCCAGCACCAGCACGCACAACGACTCGCCGTTGGCCCCGGCATGGGCGAGCGCCTGCCGGGCCAGTTGTTCGATGTGCCGGCGATTCGCGATCCCGGTGAGCGGATCGGTCATCGCCAACCGGTGCAGCTTGCGCGAGCGCCGGAACTGGCGCGCCGCGAGCCACAACAGCAACACGATCAACACGCCGCCGAGCACCAGCGCCAGGCGCTGCCAGTGCCGCACCCGTTCGAGCGACTCCAGTTGCTGCTCCTTCAATGCACGATCCGCCGCCAGACGGCGGTTTTCCTGCTCGCGCTGGGCGGTCTGGAACTGGTAGTTCATCAGCGTGGCGTTGTCCGAGTGCGCCTTGCGGTCCAGCGCTTCGTGCACCGTGACCAGCCGGCGCAGGTCCGCCACCGCGAGATCCAGATGGTCGAGCGCCTGGTAGCTGCGCGCGCGCGCATCGAGCAACTCGGCCAGGTAGCGCAGGTTGCCGCTTTCCTGCAGCAGCTTTTCGGCCTGGTTGTATTCGTCGATAGCCTCGGCCTGCTTGCCCAGCCCCGCGTGCGCCTCGGCGGTCTGCAGGAGGATCATGTCGCGGTTGGAACGGTCGCCCATGCGGGCGAACCCCGGCTTGGCCAGGGCGAGCTCTTTCAGCGCCTCCTGATAACGACCTTGCAGATTGTCGACCTGCGCCAGCCCCAGGTGGATGCTCGCGCCCCGCGAGCGGCTGTCGACCGCGTGCGCCAATGCCAGCGCCTTGCGCAGGTGCCGCTCGGCCGCCGGCTGGTTGCCGGCTTCGCTTTCGAGGAAGCCCAGCTCCATGTGCGCAG
Source organism: Frateuria sp. GZRe14 (assembly GCF_051900395.1). Taxonomy (NCBI): domain Bacteria; kingdom Pseudomonadati; phylum Pseudomonadota; class Gammaproteobacteria; order Lysobacterales; family Rhodanobacteraceae; genus Frateuria; species Frateuria sp. GZRe14. Next base: position 2,438,974 of record NZ_JBHZGJ010000001.1, read on the forward strand.
CGAGTTGCTGCGCGCGATCGTGTCGCTGTTCGCCCAGCACAAGCAGCTTGTCCAGGTACCCGCGCGCCTGCGTCTCCTCGCCCAACCGGCGATAGGCCACGGCGATGTTGAACAGGTTGTCCTCGCTCTCGACCGGCGCACCGCTGGTCGCGTAGAACTTCTGCGCCTCGAGAAAATCCACCAGCGCCAGGGCATGTTCGCCGAGCAGCGATTGCACGCTGCCGCGCCAGGTCAGCCCATCGGCAACCAGCCGCTGGTCTTCGTGCTGGCGCGCCAGCGTGATGCCGGCGTCGTAGTCGGCCAGCGCATCGCGTGGCGTGGTCAGCGCTTCCTGGTTGGCGCCGCGGCAGAAGTGGAAGTTGACTTCGGCCTCGACGTAGCCGAGGCGACGGGCATCCTCGATGCCCTTGTCCGCGTACGCGATGGCCTGTTCGGGTGAGGTGTCCAGCCCGAGGATGCAATACATGTAGCGGTAGCGAAGCTCGCGCCGTGCATCGCCCGCCGGCACCAGGCTTTTCATGTGCTCCAGCGCTTCGAGCACGCCCGCCTGGGTGTCGGGCGAGATTTCGCCGCGCTCCAGCCGGCCGGCGTACTGGTCGAACGCTGCTGCCTGGTCGGGCGGCACCGCCGCAAACGCCCTCCCCAGGAAAAGGCAGAGGATCAATATCGACACTGCCCGCAGCAGCGGCTTTGCTCTGGCAGTGGCTATGGGCAAGGCTGAGGAATCCGTTGGGCGCCCTTTCCCTGGCGAGCTCTAGGCGGTATGCCTCCTCTTGTAACGGCAGGAGACCCGGAGACTGTAGTGGGCGGCGTCCCCTCCATCCATACGCCATCCACCGCAGTCGCCAAGCTTGCCACGCCTGATGCGCTTGCGTGCACCCCGATCGATCCGTAGAATTCCCGCCTCTTTGCCGGAATAGCTCAGTTGGTAGAGCGGCGCATTCGTAATGCGTAGGTCGTAGGTTCGATTCCTATTTCCGGCACCAGACCAAAGAAAAGGCCCGCGCAAGCGGGCCTTTTCTTTGGTCTGGCGCCCCGCGTCAGAGGCTGGCGGGGACGTTGCCGCCGTCCAGGCGCAGTTCGCGCGGCAGCGCGAAGGTGATCGTTTCGGCCTCGCCTTGCAGCTCGCGCACTTCGCCGGCGCCCCAGGACTGCAGCCGGGCGATCACGTCGCGCACCAGCTTGTCCGGCGCCGACGCGCCGGCGGTGATGCCGATGCGCGTGACGCCATCGAGCCAGGCACGGTCGATGTGCTCGGCGCCGTCGATCAGGAACGCGCGCACGCCCTGCTTCTCCGCCAGCTCGCGCAGCCGGTTGGAGTTGGAGCTGTTGACCGAACCTACCACCAGCACCAGGTCGACCGCTCCGGCCAGCCGGCGTACGGCGTCCTGGCGGTTCTGCGTGGCGTAGCAGATGTCGTCCTTGCGCGGCCCCTCGATGTCCGGGAAACGCGCGCGCAGGGCCGCGATGATTGCCTTGGTGTCGTCCACCGAGAGCGTGGTCTGGGTGACATAGGACAGCTGGTGCGGGAACCGGGGCGTGAGTCCGGCCACATCCTCGACCGACTCGACCAGCAGGATCTCGCCGCTGTTGGCGGGATTCCACTGCCCCATGGTGCCTTCGACTTCCGGATGGCCGGCGTGGCCGATCAGTACCACGCTGCGCCCGGTGCGCCCCAGGCGCGCGACCTCCATGTGCACCTTGGTGACCAGCGGGCAGGTTGCGTCGAACACCTTGAGCGCGCGCTGCCCGGCTTCCTCGCGAACGGCCTGCGATACGCCATGGGCACTGAAGATCACGGTGGCGCCGTCGGGGACCTCATGCAGCTCCTCGACGAAGATGGCGCCATCGGCGCGCAGCTTCTCCACGACGTAGCGGTTGTGCACAACCTCGTGGCGCACGTAGATCGGGGCGCCGTAGGACTCCAGCGCGCGCTCGACGATGGCGATGGCGCGGTCGACGCCGGCGCAGAAGCCGCGGGGATTGGCGAGCAGGATATCCATGGGCGTTTCGCAGAAGTGGCAGGTTCTGTAGAAGCGTCCCCGGGGCGACCGCGGGCATCGAGTCACGCCCAGGGACGCTCCTACACAAGCCCCATTATCGCACGTCGGCCTTGCCGCTCCTGAAACCGAACAGGATCAGCAGGACCGCACCGACCGAAATGCCGCAGTCGGCCACGTTGAACACCGGATAGCTCCACTGCTGGTAGTAGACCTGGATGAAGTCGGTCACCTGCGCCGCATGCAGCCGATCGATCAGGTTGCCAAGCGCGCCGCCAACGATCAGTGCCAATGGAAGCGCCGTCCGCCAGTCGCGCCGCGCGGTGCGCGCCAGCCAGACGATCAACGCACCGCTGATGATTAGCGCCAGCACGACGAAGAACCAGCGCTGCCAGCCGTCGCCCTGCGCGAGGAAGCTGAAGGCAGCGCCCGTATTGAAAGCCAGCGTCCAGTTGAGAAACCCCGGGATCACCGGATGTGGCATGCCGGCCGGCTGCAGGGCGTGCAGCGCCCATATCTTGGTCAGCTGGTCGAGGCCAATGACCAGCAGGGAAAGGAGCAGCCAGGGCAAGGCGTTGGGTTTGGGATGCATGTGCCAGTCCGGAGCGATTTATCGAACACCGTTCGCGCTGAGCGTAGCGCAGCGGTGTCGAAGGGCCAGCGCTTTGGTGGCCCCTCGACTTCGGCACTGCGAGCCTACGCTCAGGATGAACGTCCTTTTTCCGATCAGAACCAGCGGCGCGTTTCGCCCTGCCCCGCCACATTCTCGACGCAGCGGCCACACAGCTCCGGATGGTCCGGCTGGCTGCCCACGTCGGGACGACGGTGCCAACAGCGCACGCACTTGGCCGCGTCGCTGGCCGTTGCCGACACCCAGGCTTCGCCGCCGGCCAGTTCCACCTTCACTGCCTCGTCCGAACGTGGCATCAACGGCGCCAGCGACGCGTCGGAGGTGATGAAGAAGAAGCGCAGCTCGTCCTGCGCCCCCGCATACCGCTCGAGGAGGGCCGGATCGGCATGGATCGCCAGGTTCGCCTCCAGCGACGCGCCGATCTTGCCGTCCTTGCGCATGCTCTCGAGAACCCTTGCGCCCGTTTCGCGAATCGCCAGCAGCTCGGCCCACCAGGAACGCTGCTCGGGCGATCCCTGCGTCGCGGCAAGCCCGTCGTACCAGGTCTCGAACAACACGCTCTGGCCACGCTCGCCGGGCAGTTGCTGCCAGATCTCTTCGGCGGTGAAGGCCAGGATCGGCGCCAGCCAGCGCACCAGCGCCTCGCCAATGCGGAACATCGCGCTCTGCGCGCTGCGCCGCCCGTGGCTGTCGGTTGGCATGGTGTAGAGGCGGTCCTTGGTGATGTCCAGGTACAGCGCGCCCATCTCGTTGGTGCAGAAGTTCTGCACGCGCGCGACTACGTCGGGGAAGTCGTAGCGCTCGTAGGCAGCGATCACTGCCTGCTGCACGTCGAACGCCTGCTGCACCGCCCACTGGTCAAGCGGCAGCGTCTGCTCCACCGGCAGCAGGTGCCTGGTCGGATCGAAGCCGTCCAGATTGCCGAGCAGGAAGCGCGCGGTGTTGCGGATGCGCCGGTAGCTGTCCGAGACGCGCTTGAGGATCTCGTCCGAGACGGTCATCTCGTTGCGGTAGTCGGCCGACGCCACCCACAGCCGCAGCACGTCGGCGCCGAGCGTGTCCATCACCTTCTGCGGCGCGACCACGTTGCCCAGCGACTTGGACATCTTGCGACCGGACGCGTCGACCGTGAAGCCGTGCGTCAGCACTTCCTCATACGGCGCGCGGCCGTGGATCGCCGAGGAAGTGAGCAAGGACGACTGGAACCAGCCGCGGTGCTGGTCCGAGCCTTCCAGGTACATCACCTTGTATTGCGAGGCGTCGCCCTTCTGCAGCTCGGGCCGCTGGCCGATAACGCAGAAATGGGTGACGCCCGAATCGAACCACACATCGAGGATGTCGGTGACCTTCTCGTAGTCGCCGGCCGCATCGCCCAACAGTTCGGTCGCGTCGAGCTCGTACCACGCGTCGACGCCGCCCTGCTCGACCCGCTTCGCCACCTGCTCCAGCAACGCGACCGATTCAGGATGTGGCTCCTGCGTAGCCTTGTGCACGAACAATGCGATCGGCACGCCCCAGGTGCGCTGGCGGCTGATGCACCAGTCCGGTCGACCGGCAACCATGCCGGCGATGCGCTCCTCGCCCCAGGTCGGCACCCAGCGCACGTCCTTGATCGCCTTGAGCGCGGTGGCGCGCAGGTCCGCCTGCTCCATGCCGATGAACCACTGGGGCGTGGCGCGGAAGATCACCGGCGTCTTGTGGCGCCAGCAGTTGGGGTAGCTGTGTTCGATCTTCGCGTGCGCCAGCAGCACCCCGCGGCCGCGCAGCAGATCGACGATGGCATCGTTGGCCTTCCAGATGTGCATGCCCGCCAGCGGAAGGTCACCCGCCACCGGCACGTCCTCGCGGTAGGCACCGCGCGGACCGACGTAGTTGAGCGTTCCCAGGCCGTTCTCGCGACCGACGATGAAGTCCTCCATGCCGTGGTCCGGTGCGGTGTGCACGGCGCCGGTACCATCCTCGGCGGAGACGTGCTCGCCCAGCAGGACAGGGACTTCGCGCGGGTAGAACGGATGGTGCAGCTTGAGGCCGTCGAGGGCCGCGCCCCAGGCGTGACCGAGCACCTTCGGAGCGTCGACGCCGTAGCGCTTGAGGGCCGGCTCGACCAACGCGCTGGCGATCACCAGCAGCACCCGCCGGCCATCGCGCGCGGGCCCTTCGACCAGTGCGTATTCCAGATCCGCACCCAGTGCCACCGCCTGACTGGACGGCAACGTCCACGGCGTGGTGGTCCAGATCGGCACGGAAACGATCGCGTCACCTGCATCGGCGCCGAACCTGCCCGCCAATGCCTTCGAATCGACCGCGTCGTAAGCCACGTCCACGGCGGGGGACTGCTTGTCGCCGTACTCGATCTCCGCCTCGGCCAACGCCGAGCCGCAGTCGAAGCACCAGTAGACCGGCTTGGCGCCGCGCACCACGTGGCCATTCGCGACGATGCGCGCCAGCGCGCGCAGCATGTCGGCCTCGTAACGGAAGTCCATCGTCTTGTACGGATGCGACCAGTCGCCCAGCACGCCCAGCCGCTTGAAATCGGCGCGCTGCGCGTCGACCTGCTCCTGGGCGTACTCGCGGCATTTCTGGCGGAACGCGCGCGCGTCGAGTTTTTCGCCCGGCTTGCCGTGCTTCTTCTCCACCGCGATCTCGATCGGCAGGCCATGGCAGTCCCAGCCGGGCACGTACGGCGAGCGGTAGCCGGCCAGCAGCTTGGACTTGACCACCATGTCCTTGAGGATCTTGTTGACCGCGTGGCCGATGTGGATCGCGCCGTTGGCGTACGGCGGGCCGTCGTGCAGCACGAACGCCTTGTCTCGACCGGCCACCTTCTGCTGGATCTGCGCGTAGCGGCCGACCTTCTCCCATTCGGCGAGCCAGTGCGGTTCGCGCTTGGGCAGGTCGCCGCGCATCGGGAAATCCGTCTGCGGCAGGTTGATCGTGCTCTTGTAGTCGTGCGTCATGTAGGGCTGTCCGTGAGGAGACGCCGGAAAGGCGCGATACGCGCCGGCGAACCGTTGAAAATAGTGGAAATTGCTGCGTTGCGGTAGAGGACGATGCTTGGGAGCGCACGTGTACGCGACGGGCGAGGCGGGGAGACCGCCGTCGCACAGGTGCGCTCCTACATTCAGGCTTCCGCCAACCGCGGATTCATGCCCAGCAGCTCGCGCGCGTGGCGCGCGTCCTCGTGCATCTGCGCCGTCAGCGTCTCCAAGCCGTCGAACTTCTGTTCGTCACGCAGCTTGGCGACGAACTCGACCGCCATGCGCCGTCCATAAAGATCGCCCTCGAAGTCGAACAGGCACACTTCCAATACCGGCTGCGCAACCTGGTTGACCGTCGGCCGCAGCCCGAGCGATGCCACGCCCGGCCAGCTGCACGGCGCCTCGCCGAGCCCGACGCGCACCGCGAAAATGCCCTGGATCGGGCTGACCCGACCACGCAAGTGGATGTTGGCAGTGGGAAAGCCCAGCGTCCGGCCCAGCTGGTTGCCGCGCTCGACGCGCCCATCGATCACGAACGGTCGTCCGAGCAACGGCATGGCGCCGGCGAACTCGCCGGCCGCGAGCAGCGCCCGCACGCGGGTGGCCGACACGCGTGCGCCCTCGAGCAACACTGGCGGCATCACGCGCGTGATGAAACCCAACTCCGCGCCCATGCGCTCGAGCATGGCCACGTCGCCCGTGCGTTTGTGGCCGAAGCGGAAATCCTCACCGACCCAGACCTCCCGCGCCGCCAGCCGCTCGACCAGCACGCGCCGCACGAAATCTTCGGCGGACATCGCCGTCAGCGCCGCGTTGAAACGCAGCATCAGCGCCTGCGCCATTCCGGCGGCCGCAAAACCCTTGAGCTTTTCTCGCACGCTGGACAGTCGCGGTACCGGATCGGGCGAGAAGTACGCCCGCGGCAGGGGCTCGAAACTGACCACCGCCGGCTGCGCCTCCAGTGCGGCCGCGCGGATGTGCACCTCGGCCAGCAGGGCCTGGTGCCCGCGATGCAGGCCGTCGAAGGCGCCGATGGCCACCACGCTGCCCTCGGGGGCCAGGCAGGGGCCCGCAAGGTCCCGGGAAAGTCTTGTCATCCGGCCAGTATAAGCGGACGCCCGTGGCGGGCTGTTCACGCTCTGGCAGGAACGCCCTTGGGCGCCCCACCGGACATCAGACCCCGCGCAGTTCGCGCAGCCGGAAGCCCATGGCGAACAGCGCCACCACGTAGGTCACCGCGCCCGCGCCCACCATCACAGCCAGGTGCCAGACGCGCGTGAGGGTCGGTACCGAGGTCCAGTCCTGCCACAGCCAGCGCCCCAGCAGCAGCACGGTCACCATCGCCGCGCAGGCCACCGCCAGCCGCAGGAAATGCCGCGTCCAGCCGTGCTGGCGTTCGTACACCCCAGCCTGCCTGAGCCAGCGCCACAAAAGGCCCAGGTTGATGTAGCTGGCCAGCGCGCTGGCCATGCCCAACGCCATGTGCAGGCCCGGCACTTGCGCCAGCGCCTGCAGCCAGGGCGCCTGCTTCTGCGACGGGGTGGCCCACAGCGCGAACAGCAGCGCCACGAACAGCACGTTGAACGCCATGTTGGCGACCAGCGACGCCACGCCGGCCCGCACGGGCGTGCGCGTGTCCTGCCGCGCGTAGAACGCCGGCAGCAGCACCTTGACCAGCGCGAAGGCCGGCAGCCCGAAGCTCAATGCGGTGATCGACAGCGTGGCCATGCGGGTATCGAACGCATCGAATCGGCCATGCTGGAACAACGTCGCCACCAGCGGCTCGGCCAGCAGCATCAGGCCGAACATGGCCGGCACCGCGATCAGGAGCGTGGTGCGCAGACCCCAGTCCAGCGCGCGCGAGAAGCCGGTGCGGTCGGTGGTCACGTGGTGGCGCGACAGCGAAGGCAGGATCACCGTGCCCAGCGCCACGCCGAACACGCCCAGCGGCAGTTCCAGGAACCGGTCCGCCTGCGACAGCCAGCTTTGCGAACCCGCGATCAGCAGCGAGGCGATCACCGTGTCCAGCAGCAGGTTGATCTGCGCCACCGAGGAACCGAACAGCGTGGGCACCATAAGCCGCATGATCCGGCGTACCTGCGGATGGCCCCAGCCCCAACGTGGCAGCGACAGCAGGTCCAGTCCGCGCAGCGCCGGCAACTGGAACAGCAACTGGAGGATGCCGGCGGCCAGGATCGCCCAGCCCAGTGCAAGGATCGGCGTTTCCAGCCACTTCGACAGCCACAGCGCGCCCGCGATCATGCACAGGTTGAGGATCACCGGCGTCAGCGCCGGCAGGCCGAAGCGGTGGAAGCTGTTGAGCGCGCCACCGGACAACGCGGTCAGCGACACGAACAGCAGGAACGGGAAGGTCAGTCGCAGCAGCTCCACGGTGAGCGCGAACTTCTTCGGCTCGTCCAGCGCACCCGGCGAGAACAGCATGGTGACCTCGGGCGCGAAGATCAGCCCGATCGCCGTCACCACGAGAAGCACGCCGCCCAGCGTGCCCGACACCCGCGCCATCAGCTCCTTGAGATCGGCATGGCTCCCGGTCTCCTTCACCTCCGTGAACACGGGCACGAAGGCGGTGGAGAACGAGCCCTCGGCGAACAGCCGGCGCATGAAATTGGGAATGCGGAAGGCCACCCAGAAGGCGTCGGTGGCCGCGTTCGCACCGAACGCCGAATTGATCGCCATGTCGCGCACCAGGCCGAGCACGCGGGAGATCATGGTCATGCTGCTGAAGGACAGCAGCCCGCGGAACATGCTGGGGGATTTCATGCGTGGAACGGAACCTGGCGCGGCCAAAGGCCTAGTGTGACAGCCCGCCGGGGCGCGCAGGTAGCCTCGACATGGCGACAAGAGGGATTGGAATCGTTCGCAGGGGCGCACCTGTGCGCGACCGCGGCCGCACGAGGTGTACATGCCCCAAGCGGTCGAGACCGCCTAAACAGTTGACCGGCCAGCGCATTGCCCGCATAATTGCCCGTCTTTTTCCAACCCAAGCCTTCTCTGGAGTTCTACCTTGGCCAACATCAAGTCCGCGAAGAAGCGCGCGCGCCAGTCCGAGCAGCGCCGCCTGCGCAACGTCAGCGCCCGTTCCATGGTGCGCACCGCCCTGAAGAAGGTCGTCAAGGCCATCGAGGCGAAGGACAAGGCCGCCGCCGTGGAAGCCTTCGCCGCCGCCCAGCCGGTCATGGACCGCTACGCCGCGCGCGGTCTCATCCACAAGAACAAGGCCGCTCGCCACAAGAGCCGCCTCAACGCGAAGATCCACGAGCTGGCGTAAGCCGGCCTCGCGTATCCAAGGGTTGGTGAAAAGGCCGGCGCAAGCCGGCCTTTTCGTGTGTCCGGAAGAAAAGCAGGCAGCCACCCGGCCGCGTCCCTGCCCCGGTCAGGAAAAGCTGGTTGTGTAAACGCTGGGCGAGGCGAACAGGCCATCCTGCTTCTTCGCATCGCACACGGCATAGGTAAACCCGCGCTGGATCGCGTGCGCGCCCACGGCACCGTCGCGCCGTAGCGCGAGGAAGCCCACCTGCATTTCCTTCGCCGCGTCCGGACGCTTCCTGACGATGCGCCGGACCGCCTCCTCGCAGGCTTCCTGGGGGCTGCGCCCCTGGCGCATCAGCTCGACCACCAGGAAGCTGCCAGCATTGCGGATGACCTCCTCGCCCACGCCCGTGGACGTGGCGCCACCCACTTCGCCGTCCACGTAGAGACCCGCGCCGATGATCGGGCTGTCGCCGACACGGCCGTGCAGCTTCCACGCCATGCCGCTGGTGGTGCATGCGCCGGCCAGGTGTCCGTGCGCGTCCACGGCGAGCATGCCGATGGTGTCGTGGTTGTCGTGCCCGCCAGGCAGGCTGCGGCGGTAGTCGAGGTTCTCGCTGTTGGCCACCGGCCGGTATTTCGCGGTCTTCAGCCACTCGTGCCAGGCCTTCTCGGCCTCGGGCGTCAGCAGGTTTTCCTCGTGGAAGCCTTGCTCCCGGGCGAACTGCAGCGCGCCGTCGCCGACCAGCAGCACGTGCGGGGTGGCCTCCATCACCCGCCGCGCCACGCGGATCGGGTGAGCAATGCGTTCCAGGCACGCGACCGCGCCACATCGGCCGTCGCCGTCCATGATGCTGGCGTCCAGGGTGACGTGGCCGTCCCGATCCGGATAGCCGCCCTTGCCGACGCTGTGGTTGGCCAGGTCCGACTCGGGCACCTGGGCGCCCTGCTCCACCGCGTCCAGCGCCTTGCCGCCGCGGGCGAGTACGGCCCAGGCCGCCCGGTTGGCGGGCACGCCGAAATCCCAGGTGGAGATCACGCGGGCGCCGTCGGTGCCCGGCAGCGCGCCGTTCGAGGGCGCCGCCGTGGCGGTAGCGAAGCGAGGTGCGGCGAGCGCGCCGGCGGCCAGCATGGAAGTCTTCAGGAATTCGCGGCGAGAGGGCATGGAGGAGACTCCTCGAACAGAAGCTCCGCATGATGCGCGAATCGGGGTGGGCAGGCGAATTTCGAGTTCCTGCTACCCCATCCGCTTGTCCTGAAGACGGAAATGACCCCGCGGTCGGCTCCAGTCCCGGCCATCCCCGATAACGGGAACCGCCACGACAGGCGGATGTGGAAAGCCTCGCGAGAGCGAGGCTTACTGCTCGCCGCGCAGCCGCACGTCGCCCGGCTGCATATCCACGCGTTCCTCGCGCACCTGGCGCTGGGACTCGAAGAAACGCTGCACCTGCTGGCAGACCGCCATGGTGTTGTCGCGCGCGATCGCCGACACCAGGAACCACGGCTCCTTCCATTCGAGCCGGGCGACGATGTCCTCGGCGATCGCCTGGCGCTCGTCCTCCGGCAGCACGTCGGCCTTGTTGAGTACCAGCCAGCGCGGACGCTCCAGCAACTCGGGGTCGAACTTGGCCAGTTCCTCTTCGATCGCCCGCACCTGTTCCACCGGGTCGGTGCCATCGATCGGCGCGATGTCCACAAGATGCAGCAGCAGGCGCGTGCGCGAGACGTGGCGCAGGAACTGGATGCCCAGCCCCGCACCCTCGGCGGCGCCCTCGATCAGGCCGGGAATGTCGGCGATCACGAAGCTCTGGTCGGTGCCCAGGCTGACCACGCCCAGGTTCGGATGCAGCGTGGTGAACGGGTAATCGGCCACCCGCGGCGTCGCCGCCGAGACAGCGCGGATGAAGGTCGACTTGCCGGCATTGGGGAAGCCCAGCAGACCCACGTCCGCCAGCAGCTTGAGCTCGAGCTTGAGTTCGCGCACCTCGCCCGGCGTGCCCGGCGTGGACTTGCGCGGGGCGCGGTTCACCGAACTCTTGAAATGGATGTTGCCCAGTCCGCCCTTGCCGCCCTCGGCCACCAGCAGGCGCTGGCCGTGCTGGGTCAGGTCGCCGATCACCTCGTCGGTGTCGACATTGGTGACGACAGTGCCGACCGGCACGCGAATGGCGGTGTCGTCGCCGCCCTTGCCGTACATGTCCGAGCCCATGCCGTTCTCGCCGCGCTGGGCCTTGAAGCTCCGCTGGTGGCGGAAGTCGATCAGCGTGTTGAGGCCTTCGTCGGCCACCAGCCACACCGAACCGCCGTGGCCGCCGTCGCCGCCGTTGGGGCCGCCGAACGGGATGAACTTCTCGCGACGGAAGCTGACGCAGCCGTTGCCGCCGTCACCGGCCTGGACTTTGATGATCGCTTCGTCGACGAATTTCATGGGATGGGGACCGGAACTGGGGGGATAACTGGAAGATGGAAGCGCAAGGTTAACCGGGAAGCTGCATGTTCCCCGTTCCCCGCTCGCCGATCCCAAGCTTCACAAAAACCAAAAGCCCCGCCGGAGCGGGGCTTTCGCTGCAGCGTCGGGAGCGATCAGCCCTTGACGACGCTGACGAACTTGCGGTTGTTCTCGCCGCGGGTCTTGAACTCGACCACGCCGTCCGTCAACGCGAACAGGGTGTGGTCGCGGCCCAAGCCCACGCCGGTGCCGGCATGGAACTTGGTGCCACGCTGGCGGACGATGATGTTGCCGGCCTCGATGGCCTGGCCACCATAGATCTTCACGCCCAGGTACTTCGGGTTCGAGTCGCGACCGTTGCGGGACGAACCTACGCCTTTTTTATGTGCCATGACTTAAATCCTCCGGCTCTGTATCAGGCGTTGATGCCCGTGATCTCGACTTCGGTGAAATGCTGCCGGTGCCCCATCTGCTTCTTGTGGTGCTTGCGGCGGCGGAACTTGATGATGCGGATCTTGTCCGCACGACCGTGGCGGCGCACGGTGGCCGAAACGGTGGCGCCGGCAACGGTCGGCACGCCGACGTTGACCGCGTCGCCCGAGCCAACCAGCAGAACCTGGTCGAAGCTCACGTTGGCGCCTTCCTCGGCATCCAGCAGCTCCACGCGCAGCACGTCGCCCTGCTGGACGCGGTACTGCTTGCCGCCGGTCTTGATGACTGCATAACTCATGGGATTGTCCCTTCTGTCGTTATTCTCTTGGGTTTCACCGCGCGCGTACCGGCCGTGGTGAACGGCGAAGTATAACGATGCCGTCCGGGGCTGGTCAATCTTTGAGCAGGGGCCTCAGGGGCTCGCCGACGAAGTACCTGCGGCGGGCGCGACCAGCTTCGTCCCCGGCGCCGCTGCCGGCGCGGCCGGGCAGCGGCCCTGGGCGTCGATCCTGCCGCTTTTTTGCAGCTCGGCCAGCATCGCCTGAGCTCGCTGGCGGCCCCATTCCTGGCCCAGTTGCATGCCCTCGGCCATGGTCGCGGGCATTTCGGTGATCACCTTCTTGCCCAGCGGTGAGCGGTAGAACTTGAGCAGCCCCTGGATGTCGGCCGCGCTGAAATGGCGCTGGTAGATCGGCACCATGCGCTCGGTCAGCTCCCGAGCCCCCTTGGCGTCGATGAAGCCCTGCCAGTAATCGCTCGGCACGCAGGGCAACTGCTGCTGCATCATCGCCGCCATCTGGCTGTTCATCTGCCCCAGCATCCGGTCGACGCCGAACACGTCCATCAGCTGGCGCACCTGCGCCTCGCTGGGCGGTTTGGGGGTGGCTGCCAGCGCGGTGCCGGTCCCCAGCAGCAGGGCCATGCCCATCAGGCTCCACGTGCGCATGTGCATCTCCTCATCCCGTCCCGAGCCGGGTATTTGGCCACAGCCGCCAGCCTTTGCGTAGACCGGTGAAGGCCGGGGCCCCCGGCGGGTGTGCGAGAGCAGTGGGCTGAAGCCCACCCTACCGAGTCTCAATTTCTGACCTCGGCAGGTTGGTATAGTGGCCGGTCTCCCCCATATCCCAGCGCGCATGGAAACCATACGCATCCGCGGCGCCCGCACGCACAACCTCAAGAACATCGACCTGGACCTGCCGCGCGATCGCCTGATCGTGATCACCGGCCTGTCCGGCTCGGGCAAATCCTCGCTCGCCTTCGACACGATCTACGCCGAAGGCCAGCGCCGCTACGTCGAGTCGCTCTCGGCGTACGCGCGGCAGTTCCTGTCGATGATGGAAAAGCCCGACGTCGACCACATCGAAGGCCTCTCGCCCGCGATCTCGATCGAACAGAAGTCGACTTCGCACAACCCGCGCTCGACCGTCGGCACGATCACCGAGATCTACGACTACCTGCGCCTGCTCTACGCCCGCGTTGGCACGCCGCGCTGTCCGGACCATGCCATCCCGCTGGAGGCGCAGACCGTCAGCCAGATGGTCGACGCCACGCTGGCGCTCGATGCCGACAAGCGCTGGATGCTGCTCGCGCCGGTCGTCCGCGAGCGCAAGGGCGAGCACGTGCAGGTGTTCGACCAGCTGCGCGCGCAGGGCTTCGTGCGCGCCCGCGTCGACGGGGTGGTGTACGAACTCGACGCGGTGCCGCCGCTGACCCTGCGCCAGAAGCACACCATCGAGGTGGTGATCGACCGCTTCCGCCCGCGCGAAGACCTCAAGCAGCGCCTGGCCGAATCGTTCGAAACCGCGCTGCGGCTCGGCGACGGCCTGGTGATCGTGGTCGACATGGACGACGACAGCGCGCCCGAGCAACTGTTGTCCTCGCGCTACTCGTGCCCCGTCTGCGACTACTCGCTGCCGGAGCTGGAACCGCGGCTGTTCTCCTTCAACTCGCCGATCGGCGCCTGCCCCAGCTGCGACGGCCTGGGCGTGACCCAGGTGTTCGATCCGGCGCGCGTGGTCGGCCATCCGGAGCTTCCGCTCTCCAACGGCGCGATCCGCGGCTGGGACCGGCGCAACCCGCACTACTTCCAGATGCTGCTCTCGCTGGCCGCGCACTACGGCTTCGAGGCCGATACGCGCTGGCGCGACCTGCCCCCGCACATCCAGCAGGCGATCCTCTACGGCAGCGGCAAGGAGAAGATCGCCTTCCGCTACCTCACCGAGCGCGGCGGCCGGGTGACCCGCGAGCATGCCTTCGAGGGCATCCTCCCCAACCTCGAGCGGCGCTACAAGGAAACCGAATCGTCCGCGGTGCGTGAGGAACTGGCCAAGTACATCAGCGACCACCCCTGCCCCACCTGCGAGGGCCAGCGCCTGAACCGGTCGGCGCGCAACGTGTTCGTGTCCGACCAGCCACTGCCGGCGCTGACCAACCGGTCGATCGACGACGCGCTGGGGTTTTTCGACGAGCTGAAGCTCGCCGGCTGGCGCGGCGAGATCGCGGCCAAGATCGTCAAGGAAATCCGCGAGCGCCTGACCTTCCTCAACGATGTGGGCCTCAACTACCTCACGCTGGATCGCCAGGCTGACTCGCTCTCCGGCGGCGAAGCCCAGCGCATCCGCCTGGCCAGCCAGATCGGCGCCGGCCTGGTCGGCGTGATGTACGTGCTGGACGAGCCCTCGATCGGCCTGCACCAGCGCGACAACGAGCGCCTGCTCGGCACGCTCACCCGCCTGCGCGACCTGGGCAACACGGTGATCGTGGTCGAGCACGACGAGGACGCCATCCGCATGGCCGACCACGTGCTCGACATCGGCCCCGGCGCCGGCGTGCACGGCGGCGAGGTGGTGGCACAGGGCACGCTCAAGGACATCCTGGGCTCGGAGCGCTCGATCACCGGCCAGTACCTCTCGGGCACGCGTGCCATCGAGGTCCCCGCCGAGCGGCGCAAGCCGGTCGACGAGGACGCCTGGCTGCGCCTGAAGGGCGCGCGCGGCAACAACCTCAAGCACGTCGACCTGGCGATCCCGGCCAAGCTGTTCACCTGCGTCACTGGCGTGTCCGGCTCGGGCAAGTCCACGCTGGTCAACGACACGCTGTTCCGCCTGGCCGCCTCCGAGTTGAATGGCGCCAGCGGGCAGCCGGCGCCGTTCGAATCGGTCAGCGGCATGGACCTGTTCGACAAGGTCGTCGACATCGACCAGTCGCCGATCGGCCGCACGCCTCGCTCCAACCCGGCCACCTACACCGGCCTGTTCACACCGCTGCGCGAACTGTTCGCGCAGGTGCCCGAGGCGCGTGCGCGCGGCTACACGCCGGGCCGCTTCAGCTTCAACGTGCGCGGCGGCCGCTGCGAGGCCTGCGAAGGCGACGGCATGATCAAGGTGGAGATGCACTTCCTCCCCGACGTCTACGTGCCTTGCGACGTCTGCCACGGCAAGCGCTACAACCGAGAGACGCTGGAGATCCACTACAAGGGCAACACCATCGCCGACGTGCTCGACATGACGGTGGAGGACGCGCTCAAGCTGTTCGAGAACGTGCCGACGATCGCGCGCAAGCTCGACACGCTGCGCGCCGTGGGCCTGGACTACATCAAGCTCGGCCAGAGCGCGACCACGCTTTCCGGCGGCGAAGCTCAGCGCGTGAAGCTCTCCAAGGAGCTGTCCAAGCGCGACACCGGCCGCACGCTCTACATCCTCGACGAGCCGACCACCGGCCTGCACTTCCACGACATCGAGCAGTTGCTCGACGTGCTGCACCAGCTGGTCGACCAGGGCAACACCGTGGTGGTGATCGAGCACAACCTCGACGTGATCAAGACCGCCGACTGGATCGTCGACCTCGGCCCCGAGGGCGGCGCCGGCGGCGGGCGGATCCTCATCGCCGGCACGCCGGAAGAGGTGGCCGCGTCGCCCGAGTCGCACACCGGGCGCTTCCTGGTACCTCATCTCAAGGCGCCGCCACCCGCAAAGGAAAAGCCGGCGGCCAAGCGCACCAAGAACACGCTCAAGCACATCGCCTCGGCCGACAAGCACCGGCCCATGCCGCGCAAGAAGAAGGCCCCATGAGCCCGCGCAAATCGACCAGGAAAGCCACGGTCGAAAGTCCTGCCGAGCAGGCGCCGCCGCCGACATCCACGCCGCTGTTCACCGCGGCGCTGCCGGTTCGCTGGCGCGACCTGGACGCGTTCAACCACGTCAACAATTCCAACTACCTCACCTACCTGGAAGAGGCGCGGCTGCAGTGGCTCAGCCACGTGCCGGGCCCGTGGTTCGACGAGAACGCGATGCCGGTGATGGCGGCCGTCCAGCTCAACTACCGACGGCCGATCGAATGGCCGGCGCAATTGAGCGTGGAGCTTTTCTGCGAGCGCCTGGGCACCAGCTCCATGACCATCGGCCATCGCATCCTCGATGTGGAGGACCCCGAGCGCCTGTACGGCGACGGCCACGTGGTGATGGTCTGGATGGACCCGGCCACCGGCAAGCCGGTGCCGTTGCCCGACGCGATCCGCCGGGCGGCCGCGCAGGACTGATCATGCGCGCCCGCGCCCCTGCTCCACGCACGGCCTTCCGGGTGCAGCGCAGCGAAGCGGGGGCGGTCGAAAGCATCGCCGGCGACCGGCATGCCTGGCGCTTCCGCCCTCATTTCCATGCCGGCGACGAGGTTGTACGGATGCTTGCCGGCCGCGCGCGGCTGTGGCTTCCAGCCGGCGCCCGCATGGTGAGAGCCGGCGACACGGTCACGGTGCCGGCGGGTACGGTACATCGCTTCGAACCGGTCGACCGATACGGCTGGGCCTTCGTTTCGGAGTTCGTGCCGAACCCGCGCGTTCCCCCGGCCACGGAGTCCGGCGACACGCTCGGTGCGCAAGCGCGGGCGCTGCTGGTCCGCCGTTCGTCACTGCACACCGATGTGGAAAGCGTGGCGCAGGCATGCGGGGTTTCGGCCGGCCATCTTGCGCGTGCGTTCCGCCGGGAGACCGGCACCGGCCTGCACAACTTCCACGTCCTGCTGGCCCTGCACCGTGCCAAGGCGTTGCTGCGCCAGCATGTGCCGGTTGCCGAGGTGGCGCTCGACGCCGGCTTCTATGACCAGGCGCACCTCAACCGGGAGTTCGTGAGGACTTTCGGCATGACGCCGGCCACCTTCCGTGACGGCTGGGCGCTCGCCGGCTGACCCGCTCAATCCGTGCCGGGCGGGAGGCCGAGCGCCATGTACAGCGTGCCGGGCACGGGGTTCACGTAGTACGGCTCGACGGGCTGGAACCCGAGCGAGGCATAAAGCGCGCGCGCGGCATGCATCGAGGCGAGCGTATCCAGCAACACCCGGCGATAGCCCGCCCGGATCGCCCAGGCGATCGCCGCCTCGGCCAACAGCCGCCCCAGGGATCGTCCTCGCGCCGCTGGCCGCACGTACAGACGCTTGATCTCGCACTCGCCCTGCCCTGGCCACGGCCGCAGCGCGACGCAGCCCAAGGCGGCGCCCGCCGCGTCGCGGGCGAGCAGCACGACCCCTCCGGGCGACACGTACTTTCCCGGCAGGTGCGCAAGTTCCGCATCGATGTCCTGGAACGACAGATCGATATCCAGGCTGGCCACGTATTCCTCGAAAAGCCCGCGCACGAGTTCAAGATCCTCGGGCAGGCGCGCGGGCGCGATGTCGATGGTCGATGGCGTGAGCATGGTCGGTCATCCGGAAGGGATGGAACCACCATAGCCGGGCAGCGCGCGCCGGGCTTGGACAGTCCTGACCGGCGCATGAGCCGGGCTGCGCGGCAGGGCCCACGCGAGCGGCAGGACGGTCGCTATGATGAGCGCTCCCCAAAACGGAAGGTGCCCCATGACGACACTCCCCCGTTCCGCGGCTCTCGCCTCTGCCTGCGCCGCCTTGATGGCGATGTCCACGGCGCAGGCGGCCGACGCCGGTACCGCGCTTACCCTTTACCGAAGCGACAGCGCCGCCCTGTTCGCTTCCTCCGGCGACGGCAGCGTGGGTGAGGGCCATGCGGTGGCGCGCGAGCAGCGCACGTTGCAGCTCAAGGCCGGCATGCAGGACGTCACCGTCGGCGACCTGCCGCTCTACCTCGATCCCGAAGCCATTGCGCTCTCCTTCGCCAACGACCAGGCCAGGCTGGTTTCCCAGCGCCTGTTGCTTGGCCAGGGCAACGAGGCAGCGCTCGCCGGACTGGTTGGCCAGGAGATCACGGTCCTGGGCAACAACGGCGAATCGCTGGCGCAAGGCACCTTGTTGCGCGCCGGCAACGGCCTGCTCGTCAAGGGCACGATGGGCACGACGCTGGTACGCGACTACGCCGCGGTGCGCAGCTCCGGCGGGGACTTTCCCACCGGCGCCAGCCTGCGCCTTCGCGTGGACGCCGCCCGCGCCGGAAACGCCACTGCAACACTCAGCTATCCCACCGCCGGCCTGGGTTGGCGCGCCGCCTACGTCGCCACGCTGGTGCGGGGCGATGCCTGCCGCATGCAGTTCGAATCGCGCGCCAGCATCGCCAACCGCAGCGGACGCGACTGGCACGATGCCACGCTCAAACTGGTCGCGGGCGAACCGCGCTTCGCCAAACCGGGCGCGCCGCAGCCCGTGGCGATGTCGATGACCCGCGCCTACAAGGCCGAGGCAGCCGACATGCCGCAGCAGTCGTCCCTCGGCGATTATCGCCTCTACACCCTGCCCCAACCGGTCGACCTGCCCGACGGCAGTGTCAGCCAGGTGCCGCTCTACGCGACCCGGACGCTGACGTGCGAGCGCACCGCGCTGTACGAGAACGGCAACGCCTGGACGCCGCCGGAGCCCATGCTTGCCCCCGACTTCAACACCGGTGGTGGCAATACCATCGAAAGCACCCTGCGTTTCACCGCCTTCGACAGCCTGCCGGCCGGCTACCTGCGCGTACTGGGCGACGACAACCACGGCACGCCGCAATTCCTGGGCGAAGGCCGCATCGACGACACGCCCAAGGGCAGCGACGCCACCCTCACGCTCGGCACCGCCTTCGACCTGCGAGCCGAGCGCGAACGCACCTTGTTCAAGGTGGACAAGGCCGCGCGCGCGATGGATGAAGCGTTCCGCATCACGCTCACCAACGCAGGCGAGTCGGCGCGCGTGGTGACCGTGCGCGAACACCCGAGCCGCTGGCGGGAGTGGACGCTGGCCTCCTCGTCGGTCAAGCCGGACAAGCAGTCGCCCGACGTGCTGGAGTTCCAGGTGAAGGTGCCGGCCGGGGGCAAGGCGACGCTGGAATACGCGGTGCATTACCGCTGGGCCGCGGACGAGTAGCCACCACGCATCGCCGCAGGTGCGCACGTGTGCGCGACCGCCTCCGTCCGGTCATGCAACGTGCGCTCCCGCAGCAGCCGTTACGCAGCGTTCGACAAACAAGCCAAGGACCACGCCATGCTCGACATCCTCCCGCACGACGGCGACATCGCCGAGATCCGCCTGGCCCGCCCGCCGGTCAATGCGCTGAACATGGACCTGATCGCGGCGCTGCGCGATGCTCTCGCCCAGGCGCCGCGCGACGGCGCGCGCGGATTGGTGATCTCCGGCGCGCAAGGCCTGTTCTCCGCAGGCGTGGACGTGCCCGAGCTGCTGCAACGCGACCGCGCCGGCGTGCAGGCGTATTGGCGCGCGCTGTTCGACCTGTGCGCGGACCTCGCCCATTTGCCGGTCCCGGCGGTGGCGGCGATCACCGGCCACAGCCCCGCGGGCGGCGCCGTGCTGGCGCTGTTCTGCGACTACCGCGTGATGGCGCAAGGTCCTTTCCGCATCGGCCTCAACGAGGTCCAGGTCGGCCTGATGGTGCCCGACTGCATCCAGCTCGCGCTGCGCCGCGTGGTCGGCACGTACCGCGCCGAGCGGCTGCTGGTCGCCGGCGCCATGATCGAGTCCGAGCAGGCGCTGGCCTGCGGCTTCGTGGACGAGCTGACTGGCGTGGACCAGGTGGTGACCCGCGCCGTGCACTGGCTGGCCGAACTGCTGGCGCTCCCGCGCCACGCGATGCTGGCCACCCGCGAGCTGGCTCGCGCCGACCTGCGCGCGGCATGGAAGGATGTCGATGCCCTGCCGCTGGACGCCTTCATGGACGCCTACTTCCACGCCGAAACACAGGCGACGCTGCAGGGACTGGTCGCACGGCTGAAGGCCAAGGGCGCCTGACCCGCCGCACTCCCTTACGCCATCAGTGCAGCAGCGATCGGCTCAGCCGGTGGCGATCGGTCGCGACGGATCGCTCACCCAGCCGCTCCACGAGGGCGCATAAAGGCGCGAACCCGTCAGCCCGGCATGCTCCATCGCCAGCAGGTTGTGGCAGGCGGTGACGCCCGAGCCGCACATGTGCACGACCTCCTGTGGCGGCGTGTCGCCCAGCACCGCGGCAAACTCCTCACGCAGTTGTGCCGGCGGCTTGAACCGCCCGCTGGCGTCCAGGTTGTCGGCATAAGGACGGTTGAGCGCGCCGGGCACGTGGCCGGCGGCGCGATCCAGCGGCTCGGTATCGCCGCGATAACGCGCGGTCGCGCGCGCATCGAGCAATACCGGCGCGGGATCGGCGTGCAACGCTGCGTGGTCGGTGATCGCCTGGGTCGGGTCGAAGTGCACCTCGATCTGGCTGGGCGTGCGCTCGACGTCGCCGCTTTCGACCGGCAACCCGGCCTCGCGCCAGGCGGCGAAGCCGCCATCGAGCACGGCAACCTCGCGCACGCCGGCCAGGCGCAGCAGCCACCAGAGCCGGGCCGCCGCAAGCGCACTGCTGCCGGCATCGTAGGCCACCACCTGCAGGCCCGGACGCCAGCCCCAGCGACCGAGCACGGCGGAAAACGCCTGCTCCAGCGGCAATGGGTGCCGGCCCAGGCCCTGGTCCTTGCGGCCGAGATCGGACAGATCGTGTTCCAGGCTGGCATGCACGGCGCCGGGAATATGGGCTTGGCGGTACTCGCGTTCGGGCTTGTCCGGATCGGCCGCACCAGCGCCGGCCGGGTCCGCCCGGCAATCGACGATCAGGATCTGGTCCGGCGGCATCGCCGCCAGCGTGGCCGCATCGATCAGCGTGGTATGCAGGCTCATGCGTCTTCCATCCTCTCCAGCAGGTTGAGCAGCATCGCGGCGGTCGCGCCCCAGATGCGGTGGCCGCCGTGGACGAATTCCGCCATCGCCCGCCGGTGCCCGCGGTAGTCCATCACATAGCGTCTGAGGTTGGCCGGTTCAAGGAAGAACGCGAACGGCACCTCGAACACCTCAGCCACTTCCGCCGGAGTCGGGTACAGCACGGCCCGTTCGGCAATGCGCGCGACCACCGGCGTGACGCAGTAGCCGCTGATCGTCTCGAAGCAGTCGAGGAAGCCCAACGGTTGCACCAGCGCGCGCTCGAGCCCGATCTCTTCCTCGCTTTCGCGCAGGGCGGTGTCGATCGCATCGAGGTCGCCCGGATCCTGCCGGCCTCCGGGAAAGGCCACCTGCCCCGCGTGCGACTGCAGGTGGGCGGTGCGCACGGTGAGGACCAGTCGCGGTTGCACGCCCTCGCGCACGCCAACCAGCACGGCCGCCGGGCGCCTTGGTGTGTCGCCGAGCAGGTCGGCCATCTGTGCGTGGTTCCAGCCCGGGGCCGCGGGTGGGTCGGAAAGTGGCCGCAGGATACGAGGCAGCGCGTCGAACACGCGCTCGTCCAGGCGGTCCGGCGCGCCGTCCATCACGCCCTCGCGCGCGAAGGCAGGATCTCGCGCATGTAACGCAGGCGCTCGGCGTCGTCCATGTTGCGCCAGCGTGCGATTTCCTCGCCGCTGCGCAGGCAGCCCTCGCACCAGCCGCGCGCATCCAGTCGACAGATGCCGATGCAGGGGGTCAAAGGGGCGACGGGGACGTGGGGTTCGTGCGGCATTCGCACGATTTTAGCCGATGCGCGGGAGCCTGACTGTGCCGATGGCCGCAGCAATGTTTCGGCTTCGCCCCGGGCGTGGGCCCAACGCGCCGGAGTCGAAGGATCCGGTCGCTACTTCGCGATATCCAGCAACTCGATCTCGAACACCAGCGCCTCGTTCGGCCCGATCCGCGGCAGTTGCCCGCGTTCGCCGTAGGCCAGTTGCGGCGGGATCACTACCTTCCAGCGGTCGCCCACGTGCATTCGCGGGATCACGTCCTGCCAGCCGGGAATGACCTTGTCGACCTGGAAAGTGACCGGCGCACCGTGCGCCCAGGAACTGTCGAACTCGGTGCCGTCGACCAGCATGCCGCGGTAGTTGACCGTCACGGTGCTGGTGACTCTGGGCGTTTGCGTGCCCTCGCCCGAGGCGATCACCGCGTACTGGATGCCCGAGGGCAATTGCACCACGCCCGGTCGCTTGCGGTTCTGTGCCATGAATTGCGCGCTCTTGCGCGCGTTGGCCGCCGCGATGTGCTTGAACTCGTCCACCGCGTTGGCGTGCAGTTGCTGCTCCAGACGCTCGAGCTGCGCGTGCATGTCCTGCATCGGGACGGCCGGATGGCGCCTGGCGTAGGCGTCGGCCATGGCCTTCTGCACGGTGGCCAGGTCCACATCGGGTTCACCGCCGGCGAACTGGCTGCCGATCTGGTAGCCGATCGCGTAGGACAGCTTGTGCTTGTCCAGCTTGACTTGCGACGTCGGCGCGGCGGTGCGGTCCTGCGCATGCGCGACGCTTCCCAGCAGCAGCATGCCAAGCGCCAGCCCACCCAGTCGTGTCATGCGTTGCCTCCACCGTCGACGGTACCGACATGCTAAGCGCAATGGCGACGCCATGCAGCGCCACAGCCGGCGTTGCTTCGAACCCGCGCGGCGGCAAAGGTTCCCGCGTTACCATGGTCGTTTCCCCTCCGCCGGAGCGCTTGTCATGGCCTATCGCAACCTGGAAATTGCCAACCGCGGCGCGGTGCGCGTCATCACCGTCAACCGCCCCGACAAGCTCAACGCTCTCAACCGCGACACGCTCAACGAGCTGACCCTCGCCTTCACCCAGACGGCGCAGGACGATGCAGTGCGCGCGGTGGTGCTGACCGGCGCAGGCGAGAAAGCCTTCGTGGCCGGCGCCGACATCGCCGAGATGAACGGCTACACGCCGGTCCAGGCGCAGTCGTTCTCGCGCACCGGGCAGCGCCTGATGAGCACGATCGAGCGGCTGGGCAAGCCGGTGATCGCGCGCATCCAGGGTTTCGCGCTGGGTGGTGGAATGGAATTGGCGATGGCCTGCCATCTGCGCGTGGCCAGCGAGAAGGCGAAGTTCGGCCAGCCGGAAATCAACCTGGGCCTGATCCCCGGCTTTGGGGGCACCCAGCGCTTGGTACGGCTGGCCGGCCGCAGCGCAGCGCTCGAGCTGTGCCTGACCGGCGCGCCGATCGGTGCGCAGCGGGCCTTTGAGCTTGGCATCGTCAACCGCGTGGTGGCGCCCGACGCGCTGGACGAAACCGTCGACGCGCTGGCCGACCAGCTGGCCGCCGCCGCGCCGCTGGCCGCCGCGGGCATCCTCGATGCGATCCTGCTGGGCGGCGAGACGGCGCTGGACCAGGGCCTGGAGTTCGAGACACAGGGCTTCGCGCTGGCCTTTGCCACCGAGGACATGCGCGAAGGGACGAACGCGTTTCTTGCCAAGCGCAAGCCGGAGTTCAAGGGTCGCTGAGACCTTCTGCAGGAGCGCCTTCGGGCGCTCCTGCAACAGCGGCGTCAGTGTCCGCCGCGATACTTCTTCTCACCGGCCGTCACGGCGACATCCAGCCGGTTCTCCGGTGGCGCCAGCGGACAGGTGGCGAAGGGCGTGAACGCGCAGGGCGGGTTGTAGGCCTTGTTGAAATCCAGCTCCACCTTGCCCGGCTGCGACAGGCCGCCCTTGGGCAACGTGGCGTAGAAGAAGCGCGCGGCGCCGTAGGTTTCCTTCCCGGACGTGCGGTCGGCGATCACGAAGAACAGCTCGCCGCCCGGTTCTTCCTGGTAGGGCATCAGTTCGAAGGTCTGGCCGCCGCGCTGGAACACGGCCTTGCCGGGAACGTCGACCGCCTCGATGGTGCCGATCACCGAACCGATCTCCAGCTTGTGGCCGGGTGCGAACGGCACCCAGTCGGCCTCGATGCGCCAGGATGGATCGATCGGGAAATAGTCGATGCCCGCGAAGTGCGCGCGGGTGGGCGCCTCGGGATCCTTCACGCGCAGCGCCTTGCGTCCGTCGCGATCGATCACGTAGAAGCTCGCGCTGCCGAAGCGCACGAGGGTCGGGCCAGCCGCGCCGGCGTGCATGTCGTCGACCAGCGTCGCCTCGGAGACGTTCTTGCCGTCGATGGTGGCTCCCGCGTCCTTGTCGAGCGCGATGCGCTGGCTGCCGTCCGCCGCGAGCGTGATCGTGCCCAGGTGGGCGGGACCAGCCGAGAGGACGATGTCGTTGTCGGCGCCGCTGCCGATGCGGTTGGCACCCTCGTGCAGCCACTCCAGTCCGATCAGGCTCAGCCAGCCATCCGGCGCGGTCAGCCGCGCCACGCGGTCGGCGCGCCACTGTTCGACCTGGCGGGAATACGGATCAGTATCGGCGGCGTGCACGGCAACGGCTCCCAAGGTAATGGCGGCGAGGAACAGGCTGGCGCGAAGCATGGGGCTCTCCAGCGTGGGGTGGCGTTCGAGTATAGACGAGCTCGTATGCGTGCCCTGTGGATCGCGCCTGTGCGTTCCTACAGGATCAGCGACCGCGCAGGAACAGGCGGTCAAGTTCGCCCAGCGAGAGCTGCACCCACGTCGGCCGCCCGTGGTTGCACTGGCCGGAGCGCTCGGTCGCCTCCATCTCGCGCAGCAACGCATTCATCTCCGGCAGCGTCAGCCGCCGCCCCGCGCGCACCGAACCGTGGCAGGCCATCGTCGAGAGCAATTCGTTCTCCAGCTCCTGCAGGCGACGCGAACTGCCGTGCTGGGCCAGCTCGGCCAGCACGTCGGTGGTGAGCTGCCCGACGTCGGCGCCCTCGAGCAGCGCGGGGATGCGGCGCACTACCACGGTCGACGGCCCGCTGCGCGAGAGCTCCAGGCCCCAGTCGGCCAGCGCTTCGGCGTGTTCCTCGGCGGCCGCCGCTTCCTTTGCGCTCACCGACAGGTTCAGCGGCACCAGCAGCATCTGCGAGCGCAGGTTGCTGCAGGCGCGACCGTTCTTGAGCTTTTCGTAAGTGATGCGCTCGTGCGCCGCATGCATGTCCACCAGCACCAGGCCGTGCGCATTCTCGGCGAGGATATAGATGCTCTTGAGCTGGGCGATGGCGAAGCCCAGCGGCGGCGCCTCGCGCTCGTCGGCCTCGGGCATCGCCGCCGCCACGGCAGTGTCCACCCGCGCCGAAGACCCGCCCAGCAGGGTGGCGTACTCGGCCAGCGGCTCGTCACGCAGGCCGAGGTTGAGGCGGCTCTGCGCGAACTGCGACGGGCGCCCACCCGCCTGGCCACCGTAGGCATACGACGGTGTCGACGCCGTCTCCGGTTCGGGCGATGACGGCTGCGCTGCCAGCCCTGCCCGCGTTTGGGCCAGTGCCTCGTGCAGGCTGCGGAACAGAAAATCGTGCACCAGCCGCTGCTCGCGGAAACGCACCTCGTGCTTGGCCGGATGCACGTTGACGTCGACGCCGGCCGGATCGAGTTCCAGGTACAGCACGAAAGCCGGATGGCGACCGTGGAACAGCACGTCCGCATAGGCCTGGCGCACCGCATGAGCGACCACGCGGTCGCGCACGAGCCGCCCGTTGACATAGAAGTACTGGCCATCGGCCTGCGCGCGCGAGGCGGTCGGCAGTCCGACCCAGCCCGAAAGCTGCATGCCGGCCGCGGCGTGGTCGATGTGCAGGCTCTGTGCCGGGAAACCCTCGCCGAGCACCTCGGCCACGCGCGCCAGCGCGGCCGACTGGTCCTGGCAGGCCCTGAACAGGCGCAGCGGCTTGCCGTTGTTGCTCAGGCGGAACTCCACCGATCGGCGGGCGAGCGAGAGGGACTTGAGCAGGTCGTCGATGTGCGCCAGTTCCGTGCGCTCGGCGCGCAGGAACTTCCGCCGCGCCGGCACGTTGAAGAACAAGTCCCGCACCTCGACGCTCGTGCCCACCGGATGCTGCGCCGGGCGCACCGGCTGCATGCGCCCACCGTCGACCTCCAGCCGGAACGCGCTGTCGGCATCGCGCAGGCGCGACGTCAGCGCAAAGCGTGCCACCGAGGCCACCGAGGCCAGCGCCTCGCCGCGGAAGCCCATGCTGGCGACATGCTCGAGGTCGTCGAAGCTGCCGATCTTGCTGGTGGCATGGGAAGCCACCGCCAAGGGCAGGTCGTCCGGCCCGATGCCGCCGCCGTCGTCGCGCACGCGGATCAGCCGCGCCCCGCCCTGCTCGATGTCTACTTCGATGCGGCTGGCGCCGGCGTCGAGGCTGTTCTCGACCAGTTCCTTGACCACCGAGGATGGCCGCTCGATCACCTCGCCGGCGGCGATCTGGTTGATGAGGTCGGGGGGAAGCTGGCGGATAACGGGCATCGCGCAAGCTTAAAGGGTGGCGGTGGCATTGCCCATGCCAGGACGCCCTTCTGGAAGCAAAGGAAAAGCGGAGCTGATCAGCCGGCCGGAATGGCCAGCACCGCGCCTGTCTGCACCGTATCGCTGCTCATGCGATTGGCACTTTTGAGCGCATTCACGCTGACGCCGTACTGGCGCGCGATGCTGCCCAGGCTCTCGCCCCGCGAGACCCGGTGCAGGTCGCGCACGTTGGCGTCGGCGCGCGTGTCCGCCACCGCCGCAGCGGGCTTGGCGGCGGAAGCCAGGGTGCCGTTGCGGCGCATGGCCTGCGCGGCGAACCAGGTGCCCTGCGGCGGGGTCGCCTCGAAGTAGTTGCGCACGCCGCCCATCACCGCCTCGGCCAGCTGGCGCTGATGCGCCGGATCGCGCAGCTTGCGCTCCTCGGCGGGATTGCTGATGAAGGCGGTCTCGACCAGGATCGAGGGAACGTCCGGCGAGCGCAGCACCACGAAGTTGGCATGCTCGACGTGGCCACGATGGGTTGGCCCCAGGTTGGCCAGCGCCTTGAGCACGTTGCCGGCGATCGACTCGCTGGCCTGGATGGCGTAGCCCTGCTGCAGGTCCAGCAGTACCGCGGCCAGGCTGTCGTCCTTGTCGTCCAGCGAGACGCCGCCGATCAGGTCGGCGCGGTTCTCGCGGTCGGCCAGCCAGCGCGCGGCCTCGGACGTCTTGCCGCGCGGCGACAGCACCCACACCGACGAGCCCTTGGCGTCGCTGCTGGTGAAGGCATCGGCGTGGACCGAGACGAACATGTCCGCGTTCTGCTCGCGGGCGATCTGGTAGCGGCGCTTGAGCGGAATGAAATAGTCGCCGTCACGGGTCAGTACGGCCTTCATGCCGGGTTGGCGGTTGATCTCGGCGGCCAGGGCGCGCGCCACCGCCAGGGTGACGTCCTTCTCCTGCGTGCCGCTGGGTCCGTGCGAGCCGGGATCCTTGCCGCCGTGGCCGGCGTCGATCGCGACGATCACCTTGCGCTCGCCGCCGAGCAACGCGGCAGCCTGCCTGGCGCCCTTGCCCTCGCTGGAGGTCGGCTTGACGCTGGCCAGCACGCCCGGCGCACGGTCGTCCGCCGTATCCGCGATGGCCCCGTCCTCGCCAGGATAGAGGTCCAGCACCAGGCGGTAGCCATGCTCGCCGGCAGGCTTGAGCAGGAAGCTCTTCGGCCGGGATCCCCCGGCGGCATGGGCCACCAGATGCAACTCGCCACCCGAAGCGCGACTGTCCAGGCCCTTGTACAGGCCCTGCGCCACCGGCGCGTCGAAACCGCGTCCCAGGCCACCGCCGGGCAGCTCCAGCTCGACCGTGTTCCCGTCGCGGCGCAGCTTGTAATCCACCGGGCCGGACAGATCGAACACGATGCGGGTGTAATCCGGGCCCGCCCAGACGCGGGCGCCCTGCACATCGGCCGCCTGCGCCGGGCGCAACGGAAGCGCGGCGGCGAGAGCCACCAGAGCGAGACTTCCCAGGCGCGCAAACGTACGTGTCATGGCGTCGCATTGAAACGCAGCAAAAATGCGATTGCAAGGGTTTTTCCCTTGGATATCCATAACCTGCATCGCATTTGTCATGACAACCCAAGGTATGGCCGCCAAGCCGCGCTTTCCCGGCGCAAAACCGCCAAACGCACTTTTTTCTTACGGAACCGTAACTTAGGACTCTCCCAAACGTCCCAGCAGGGCCCTGCCGCGGTCGCTGTGCGGGACGGCTTTGGCACACCGCCCGGGGTCGGCATGATCCAGCTCCAGGACGAGGTCCGGGGCGGGCAAGGCACCGGTGCCCCGCTCGGGCCACTCGACCAGCACCAGCGCGGCCGGATCGCCCAGGGCGTCCAGGCCCAGCCATTCCAGCTCGCCCGGATCGGCGATGCGGTAGAGGTCCAGATGCCAGGCGTTGAGCGCGCCCGCGCGATAAGACTCGACCAGGCTGTAGGTCGGGCTCTTGACCCGCTCACCCACGCCCAGCGCAGTGAGCAACGCACGGGCGAAGCTGGTCTTCCCGGCACCCAGGTCGCCGTGCAGGTAGAACACCAGGCCGCCGTCGATCGCCGCGGCGAAGCGTTGTGCCAGCGCGGAGGTGGCGGTTTCGTCGGGGAGGGTCCAGTAGCTCATGCATCCAGTCCGTTCAGCAGGCGACGCAGCGGGAACAGCAGGTCGCTGGCGACAAGGCCTCGCTCGCCCGCGCGTGCCGCGTGGTCGCCGGCGCGCGCGTGCAGTCCTACGCCGAGGCGGGCGGCATCCCAGGCGGTACAACCCTGCGCCAGCAAGGCGGCGATGAGGCCGGTCAGCAGGTCGCCCATGCCGCCGGAGGCCATGCCCGGATTGCCCCATGGACAGACGTCCAGACGGCCATCCGGACCGGCGATCAGCGAACCCGCGCCCTTGAGCACCACCACCGCCTCGAACCGCATCGCTAGCGCGCGGGCAGCGGCGAAGCGGTCACCCTCGACCTCGCCGACGGAGCAACCGAGCAACCGTGCGGCCTCGCCCGGATGCGGCGTGAGTACCGCGGGCCGGGCCGGATCGAAGCGCCGCGGCTCGGCCGCGAGCAGGTTGAGGCCATCGGCGTCCAGCACCAGCGGCAGCGGGCTGTCCAGGGCGGTCAGCCACAGCGCGTGGCCCCACGCGCCCTGACCCAGGCCCGGGCCGACCGCCAGCACGGTGGCGCGATCGAGCAGCGACTCCAATGCCTGGGGACCGTTGACCGCGTGCGCCATCAGCTCGGGGCGTGCGGCGTTGAGCGCGACCAGGTGTTCGTTGCGCGTGGCCACGCTGACCAGGCCCGCGCCGCCACGCAAGGCGGCCTCGCCGCAAAGGCGGATCGCGCCAGCGGTGCCGTGATCGCCACCGATGGCGAGCACGTGGCCGTTGCGCCCTTTGTGGTCGTCGCGCGGGCGAGGTCCCAATGTGCCCGCTTCGAGCAGGCGGGCATCGGGTGCCTCCTGCCACAGGCTGTCGGGAAGGCCCAATGTGGCCAGTTCCACGCGCCCCGTGTGCGCACTGGCCTGCCCGGTGTGCAGGCCGCGCTTGGCCGCAATGAAACTTACCGTGAGGCTGGCGCGGATCGCCGCGCCCGGGCAATGCCCGGTGTCGGCATTCAGGCCCGAGGGCACATCCAGCGCCAGGATCGGCTTGCCGCTGGCGTTGAGCCGTTCGATCAAGCCGGCCGCGGCCGGTTGCGGCGGCCGGTTCAGGCCGGTGCCATAGAGCGCATCGACATGGACGTCGGCGTCCGGCAACGATGATGTTCCATGCCAGCGATGCATCGGCACGCCGGCCTGCTCGCAGGCGGTCCGGGCGCTGCCGGCATCGCCCTCGCCCGGGGACTCCGCCAGCGCGAGCACGTCGGCGACCAGCCCGGACTCATGCGCCAGCAGCGCGAGCAGGTAGCCGTCGCCACCGTTGTTCCCGGGCCCGCAATACACCGCGATGCGCTGCGCCTGCGGCCAATGGCGGCGCAAGCTGGCGAACGCCGCGGCGGCCGCGCGGCGCATGAGCTCATAACCGGGAATGCCCAGCTCCCCGATCGCGCGCCGGTCCAGTGCGCGCACCTGGGCGACGGTATAGAGGGCGTGGCGATGCGGCGCGGTCATCGGGCGATTATAGGTGCGGGCTCGCCCTTACAATGGCGTCATGTCCGTTGTTCCCTCCCACGACTACGCCGCGCTGGCCCATGACATCAAGCAGTGGGCGCGCGAGCTGGGATTTGCCCAGACCGCCATCAGCGGCGTCGAACTGGGCGAGGACGAGTCGCACCTCGAGCAGTGGCTGGGCGATGGCCTGCATGGCGAAATGGATTACATGGCCCGCCACGGCACCCGCCGCAGCCGCCCGGCGGAGCTGGAACCGGGCACCTTGCGGGTGATCTCGGTGCGCATGGATTACCTCGCGCCCGGCACGAGGCACGCCTGGGACGTGATCGACGACGGCGAGGCCGGCTACGTGGCGCGCTACGCGCTGGGCCGCGATTACCACAAGCTGATGCGCAACCGGCTGCAGAAGCTTGCCGAACGCATCCGCGAGGCCATCGGCGAGTTCGGCTATCGCGCCTATGTGGACTCGGCGCCGGTGCTGGAGAAGGCGCTCGCGCGCAACGCGGGCCTGGGCTGGATCGGCAAGCACACGGTACTGATCAACAAGGATGCCGGGTCGTATTTCTTTCTCGGCGAGCTCTACACCGACCTGCCGTTGCCGGTCGATCCGCCCGCCACGGCCCACTGCGGCACCTGCTCGCGCTGCATCGACGTGTGCCCGACCCAGGCGATCCTGGGGCCCTACCGGCTCGACGCCCGTCGTTGCATTTCCTACCTCACGATCGAGCTCAAGGGCTCGATCCCCGAGGAATTGCGTGCGCCGATGGGCAACCGCATCTTCGGCTGCGACGACTGTCAGCTGGTGTGTCCCTGGAACAAGTTCGCGCAGGACGCCACCGAGCCGGACTTCGCGCCGCGGCACAGCCTGGACGGTGCGAAGCTGGTGGAGCTGTTCGCTTGGAGCGAAGAGGAGTTCCTGCGCCGCACCGAAGGCATGGCAATACGGCGCACCGGTTACGAGGGCTGGCTGCGCAACATCGCGGTGGCGTTGGGCAATGCGCCACATACCTTCGAGGTGATTGCCGCTCTGCGTACGCGAGCTGGCCATTCCTCCCCGGTCGTCCGCGAACACGTGGCCTGGGCGCTGGCCCGACACGGCGAGCAGCCTTTGTAGGCGGGCTTCAGCCCACCGCCGCTACTTGCGGCGCTCGCGGATCGCTGCGATCAACTCGCAGGTTGCCGCATCCAGCGGCGGCACGTCCGACGCTTCGCCGCGCAGCGCCGGCAGGATCTGCCGCGCGATGCTCTTGCCCAACTCCACGCCCCACTGGTCGAACGCGTTGATGCCCCACAGGTGGCCCAGCAGGAACACCTTGTGCTCGTACATCGCGATCAGCGCACCCAGGCTTTCGGGCGTGAGTGCATCGAGCAGGATCACCGAGCTCGGGCGGTCGCCCGGGAACGTCCGCTGTGCGGCCAGTTCGCGACCGCCGGCGGGATTCTCGGCCAGCGCCTCGTCCGCGGTCTTGCCCAGCGCAAGCGCAGCCGCCTGCGCGAGCAGGTTGGACAGCAGCGCATCGTGGTTGCCGTGCAGCGGGTGCGCGGGATTGACGACACCGATCAGGTCCAGCGGCACCACCTCGGTGCCCTGGTGCAGCGCCTGGAAATAGGCGTGCTGCGCGTTGGTGCCGACGCTGCCCCACACCACCGGCACGGTCGGCTGTCCCACCGGCGCGCCCTGTGGCGTGACCGACTTGCCCAGGCTTTCCATCTCCAGCTGCTGCAGGTAGCTCGGCAAGTCGCCGAGCAGGTCCGCATACGGCACCACCGCGCGCGTGGGGAACCCCAGCACGTCGCGGTTCCAGATTTCGGTCAAGGCCAGCAGCGCCGGCAGGTTTTCCTGCCAGGGCGCGCTGCGGAAGTGATCGTCCATCCGAGCGGCACCGGCCAGCACGGCACGAAAGCCCTGCATGCCGATCGCCAGCGCCAGCGACAGCCCGACCGCCGACCACAGCGAATAGCGCCCGCCGACGAAATCCCACATCGGGAAGATCTGCCTGAGTGGCACGCCCCAGCTGCCCGCCACCTCGGTGTTGGCGCTGACCGCCAGGAAATGGCGCGCCACCGCGCGCTCGTCACCGCCGCAGGCTTCCGAAATCCAGCCGCGCAGCACGTTGCCGTTGAGCAGCGTCTCCTGCGTGGTGAAGGTCTTGGAGACCATCACTACGAGCGTGGTCTTCGGATCCAGCCGGTTGGTCAGGTCGTAGGCCGCCTGGCCATCGACGTTGGTCAGGAAATGGCTGCGCACCTTCGGCATGCGGAACGGAGCCAGCGCGGCCACCGCCAGGCGCGGGCCCAGGTCCGAGCCGCCGATGCCGATGTTGACGACGTCGGTGACCGTCCCGGGCAGGCCGAGCGCCTCCTGGCGACCGTCATGGATGGCATCGACCAGCTCGCCGATGCGATCGAGCGTGGCCTCGATCTCGCTGCGTGCCTCGGCGGGCGCGGGCGAAGGCATGGATGAACCACCGGCACGCAGCGCCGTATGCAACACCGCGCGCCCCTCGGACGTGTTGATCGGCTTGCCGGCGAACATCGCGTCCCGGGCGGCCTGCCAGCCACCGGCTTCCAACTGCGCGCCCAGCGCATCGAGCGCCGCCAGGTCCAGCTTCTGCCGGCTGAGGTCGAGCAGCAGCGGCCCCGCGCGATGACGCAGGCGCGCCCCGCGGCCGGGGTCGGCGATCAGCGTGCGCAGGTGGGTCTGCGAAAGGCGGCGGGCGTGGTCGGCGAACAGCGAGGCGTACGTCGGGACGTTGGCTGGCATGGGCAGACGCGCTGGCAAGGGAAGCCTTGCATCTTAAGCCGTGCACGCGTGAGGAACACGTAGGACCCACGCAGCATGGGCTTCAACCCACCGCGCCTTGTCGCCCCTTGCGGGTGGGCTGATGCCCACCCTGCTGTCTGGCGCGGATCAGGCGACAGCCATCTGCTTGGGGATCGACCGATTGGTGTGGCTGATCCGGTTGCCGGCGCCCACGTACACCAGCGTCGGCTGGAACTTCTCCAGCTCCGCCTCGCTGAGCTGCACGAACGCGGCGATGATGATCAGGTCGCCGGCCTGCGCACTGCGTGCGGCGCTGCCGTTGACCGAGATGATCCCCGAGCCTTCCTCGGCGCGCAGCGCGTAGGTCACGAAGCGCTGCCCGCTGTTGATGTTCCACGCGTGGATCTGCTCGTACTCGCGGATGCCCGAGGCATCCAGCAACAGGCCGTCGATCGCGATCGAGCCCTCGTAGTGCAGCTCCGCGTGGGTCACCGTGGCGCGGTGGATCTTGGCCTTGAGCATGTTCAGGTGCATGACAGTTGTGTTTCCGGCAGGAACAGCCTGCGTCCCGCAATTATCGAACCCCTGACGCTGCGCTGCAACATCGAACTGCCGTGGCAGGAGCGCACCCCGTCCGCAACCGCCCGCACCCCGGCCGCGCGCAGGGTGCGCTCCCACAGGGGCTTCGCGCGTTCAGCCATCCAAACCGCGCATGCCATAATGCGCGATCCCGTCGCAACGCCACCCGCCATGACCCGCCGCCTGCTCGTCACCAACGCCCTGCCCTACGCCAACGGCCCGCTGCACATGGGCCACCTGCTGGGCTACATCCAGGCCGACATCTGGGTGCGTGCGCAGCGCATGGCAGGCAACGAGGTGGTGTACGTCTGCGCCGACGACGCCCACGGCACGCCGATCATGTTGGCCGCGCAGAAGGCCGGCATGACGCCGGAGGCCTTCATCGAGGGCATCCGCGCCGGGCACGAGGCCGACTTCGCCGACTTCGGCGTGCACTTCGACCACTACCACTCGACCCACTCGGAAGAGAACCGCGAACTGGCGACGCTGATCTATACGCGACTGCGCGAGGGCGGCGCCATCGCGCGGCGCAGCATCAAGCAGCTGTTCGATCCGGAAAAGGAAATGTTCCTGCCGGACCGCTACATCAAGGGCACCTGCCCGCGCTGCGGGACGCCCGACCAGTACGGCGACAATTGCGAGAACTGCGGCGCCACCTACGCGCCGACCGACCTGATCGAGCCGTACTCGGTGGTTTCCGGCGCCGCGCCGGTGCTGCGCGATTCGGAGCACTACTTCTTCGAGCTGTCCAAGTTCGAGGCGCTGCTGCGCGACTGGTTCGCCGGCCGCTACACCGACGGCAAGCCGGTCGCCAATGCGGGCGTCGCGGCCAAGCTGCGCGAGTGGCTGGACGGTGGGCTGAAGGACTGGGACATCTCGCGCGACGCGCCCTACTTCGGTTTCCCGATTCCCGACGCACCGGGCAAGTTCTTCTACGTCTGGCTGGACGCGCCGGTCGGCTACCTGGCCAGCTTCAAGGCGCTGTGCGACAAGCGCGGCCTGAAGTTCGACGACTTCCTCGCCCCGTCCAGCCATGCCGAGATGCACCACTTCATCGGCAAGGACATCATCAACTTCCATGGCCTGTTCTGGCCGGCGATGCTGCACGGCGCCGGTTTCCGCACGCCGACCGCGCTGCACGTCAACGGCTACCTCACCGTCAACGGCGCGAAGATGTCCAAGTCGCGCGGCACCTTCATCCAGGCGCGCACCTATCTAGACGCCGGCCTCAACCCCGAGTTCCTGCGCTACTACTTCGCCAGCATGCTGGACGACGCGCCGGTGGACGTGGACCTGGACCTCAAGGCCTTCGAGGAACGCGTCAACTCGCACCTGGTCGGCAAGTGGGTAAACATCGCCAGCCGCACCGCCGGCTTCGTGCACAAGTTCTTCGACGGGCGCCTGGCCACGCGCCACGGCGCCGCCGAACAGGCGCTGTGGAACACGCTGCTGGAGCACTACGACGGCATCGACGCACTCTACGACGCGGGCGATTTCGCCGAAGTCACCCGCCGCTTCGTGCTGATGGCCGACCTGGTCAACGGCCACATCGCCGCTACCGCGCCTTGGACGATGGCCAAGGACGAATCGCGCCGGGTCGAGCTGCACCAGGTGTGTTCGTTCGCACTGGCCGCCTTCCGGCTGCTGGCCGGATTGCTGAAGCCGATCCTGCCGACCACCGTGGCGGCGGCCGAAGCCTTCCTCAACGCACCCATCGTCGACTTCGACGAGGCCCGTGCGGAGCTGCACAACCATTCGATCGGCCCGTTCGAGCCGCTCCTCGGCCGCATCGATCCCAAGCGCATCGAGTCGATGGTCGATGCGTCCAGGGAATCGCTCACGCCCGCCCCGGCGGCCGCACCCAAGCCATCCAGAGAAAACCGCAAGCCCATGACCGAACCTGCCGCGCCCGCCGCAAACCCGCCCTCCGCCACGCCCGCCACCATTTCCATCGACGACTTCGCCAGGCTCGACCTGCGCATCGGCAAGGTCGTCGCCTGCGAGTTCGTGGAAGGCTCGGACAAACTGCTTCGCTTCGAGCTGGACGCGGGCCCGCTGGGCACGCGCCAGATCTTCTCCGGCATCCGCGCCGCCTACCAGGAGCCGGAAAAGCTGGTGGGCCGCAACGTGGTGTTCATCGCGAACCTGGCGCCGCGGAAGATGCGCTTCGGCCTGTCCGAGGGCATGATCCTGTCCGCCGGCGACGGCGGCGGCGACCTGTTCCTGCTGGACGCCGACCAGGGCGCCAAGCCCGGCGCCACCGTCCGCTAGGCAGGATGTCCTGCAGGAAAACTCAACGCGCGTAGGTGACGAAGAAACCCACCAGGTCGCCGTTCTCGTTGTACGCCGACAGGTCGACCACGTGGTAGCCGCGCGCGGCGTATTCGGCGTGCGTCTCGGTCAACTTCTTCGCCATGTGGTTCTTGCGGAAACCCAGCGTGGCGTCGACGAACACCGTGACGGTATCGCCCGACACGGCTTCCGCCCGAACCGGCGCGGCATGGGTGAGCAACAGCGTGCCGGTCATGCCGACCGCTGCGGCGAGCAGCAGCGAGGCGACACGCACGGAAGGACGGGAAAAGGTCATGGGAAGCTCCTGCCGACTTGCGGGACAATAGAGCGCCGATTATGCCGATGCCCGTCCGGCAACGCGCCCGGAACACCATGAACGACGTCACCGATCTTGCCATCCGCATCGACGCCCTGCTGCCGCAGACCCAATGCGAGCAGTGCGGCTTCCATGGCTGTCGCCCGTATGCCGAGGCGATGGCGCGCGGCGATGCCCCGATCAACCGCTGCCCGCCCGGCGGCGTGGCCGGCATCGCCAGGCTGGCGGCGCTGCTGGACACGCCCGTGCTGCCGCTCGATCCCGCCCACGGAGTGGAGAAGCCGCGCATGCTCGCGCGCGTGGTCGAAGCCGATTGCATCGGCTGCACCAAGTGCATCCAGGCGTGTCCGGTCGATGCGATCGTCGGCGCGGCGAAACTCATGCACACGGTACTGCCCGACCACTGCACCGGTTGCGAACTGTGCGTGCCGGCCTGTCCGGTCGACTGCATCGTGCTCGAACCCATGCCGCTGGCGCAGGTCGAGGATCCGGCGCACGCGGAAGCTTCCCGCGCGCATTTCCTGCGCCGCGAGTCTCGCCTTGCCCGCGAACGCGCCGAGCGCGAGGCCGAACTGGCCGCGCGCAAGGCTGCGGTCGATGCGCCCACCACGCCGACAAACCCGGTGCTGGCCGCACTCGCCCGCGCCCGCGCCAAACAGGGCTCCGCATGAAGCGCGCCGATATCGTCGAACTGTTCACGCGCCTGCGCGAGCTCAATCCCCACCCGACCACCGAACTGGAATACCGCACGCCCTTCGAACTGCTGGTGGCGGTGGTGCTCTCGGCGCAGGCCACCGACGTGGGTGTCAACAAGGCGACCCGCAAGCTCTACCCCAAGGCCAGCACGCCGCAGGCGATCCTGGCGCTGGGCGAGGAGGGCCTGAAGCGCTACATCAGCACGATCGGCCTGTTCAACGCCAAGGCGAAAAACGTGATCGCGCTGTGCCGCATCCTCATCGAGCAGCACGGCGGCGAGGTGCCACGCACGCGCGAAGCGCTGGAAGCCCTGCCAGGCGTCGGCCGCAAGACCGCCAACGTGGTGCTCAATACCGCCTTCGGCGAGCCCACCATCGCGGTGGACACGCACATCTTCCGCGTCTCCAACCGCACCGGCCTCGCGCCGGGCAAGGACGTGCGCGCGGTCGAGGACAAGCTGGAAAAAGTGGTGCCGGCCGAGTTCAAGAAGGACGCACACCACTGGCTGATCCTGCACGGCCGCTACGTGTGCAAGGCGCGCAAGCCCGACTGCCCGATCTGCCCGATCCGCGACCTCTGCAAGTACCGGCACAAGACGCCACCCGCGCCGTAGGTCATAGGGTGGGCTGCGAAAGCCTGCTCAGGCGACGTGCGTCAGCGAGCGGTAAAGCATGTAGATCGCCACGACCACGATCACGCCGGCGAAGACCACGTTGAGCGCACCGCGCGTGCCGGCCAGGCGCCGCGCGCCCAGGGCACCCAGCCAACCACCGATCACGCCACCGCCGATGAACTCGGCCGCGATGCGCCAGTCGACCAGGCCCGACGCCGCGTAGTTGCCCGCGGTGGTCGCGGCGAAGGTACCGACGGAGAACAACGAGGTGCCGATCGCGTTGATGATCTCCATGCCGCTGGCGAACATCAGCCCGGGCACGATCAGGAAGCCGCCGCCGATCCCGAAGAACCCGGCCAGGCCGCCAGCGCCGATACCGACGGCGCCCA
Organism: Frateuria sp. GZRe14; assembly: GCF_051900395.1. Taxonomy (NCBI): domain Bacteria; kingdom Pseudomonadati; phylum Pseudomonadota; class Gammaproteobacteria; order Lysobacterales; family Rhodanobacteraceae; genus Frateuria; species Frateuria sp. GZRe14. Next base: position 2,476,509 of record NZ_JBHZGJ010000001.1, read on the forward strand.
GCCGCGGCAGGGTATTGGGCAATGGATAGCGATCCGCCGCCCCGTCGCGCCGCCCGCGCAACATCAGGAACGCCACCACCAGCATCAGCAACGCGAACAACGCCAGCAGCCGATGGCCGTCCATCGCCTTGCCCACGCTCGATCCCAGCCAGGCGCCGAGCACGCCGGCCGCGGCGAACACGAATCCCGCGCGCCAGCGCACGTGGCCGGCGCGCGCGTGCGGTAGCAGGTTGGCGAAGGCGTTGGCCGACACGGCCACCGCGCTGGTGCCGATCGCCAGGTGCGGATCGCGCACGCCGACGACGTACAGCAGCAGCGGCGTGGCCAGGATCGACCCGCCGCCACCGATGAGGGCCAGCGAAAACCCCACGGCGGAGCCGCACAGCACCGCCAGCAGTTCGCCGATCCCGGGCACCAGGCTCACGGGGCCGCCCCACAGCGGGACACGTCGCCGGACCGCGTTGGATCAGGCATGCCGCATCGCCCGCAGCCGTGGCGCGAGGGCCGCGATGTCATAGCCTGCCTCGCCGGCCGCCTTCACGATCGCGTCGGCGTCGCCGGCGCGGGCGGCCTGTAGCGCCCACAACGTGGTCGAACGCGTGCCGGTGCGGCAGAAGGCCAGCACCGGCGCAGGCAGTTCCGCCACCGCCCGTGCCATGGCTTCGATGACGGCGGCTTCGTACTGCCCGGGCACAACCGGGATGTCGCGGTAGGCCAGTCCGCGCGCGGCGGCGGCCTGCGCCATCTCGGCACTGGACGGCTGGTCGTCCGCTTCCCCGTCCGGCCGGTTGTTGATCACGCTGCGAAACCCGGCGGCTTCGAGGTCGGCCATCTCGCCGGGCAGGATCTGCGGCGACACGCTGATCTGGTCGGTCAACTTGCGGATGTGCATGGAGCGCTCCTGTGGTCGACGGTGAGCGCAGGTCGCTTTTCGCAGGAGCCCATTCGTGTGCGACACCTGAGCTTCGATGGCGCATCAGGAAGAGAGCATCGCCACGAGCGGGCTCCTGCAAAGACAACCTCGCAACCCTCAAAAAAATAACGGCGGGCTTGCGGCCCGCCGTTGTCCCTCCCTGGGTAGAACTCCCTTCCGATAACCACTCCTTGACACGCGGCTAATGATCCACGGGCCGCGTGAAGGTTTGTTCAAGAAGCGCCAAACGCAGCGCCCGCCTAGAACGCGACCTCGCCGAACACGCCGATTTCGTTCGTCTTGACGTTTTGTACATGCGGCGGCACCGGATCGGCGACCGAATGTTCGGCCTTTTCGTGCTTCCACACCGCGGCCAGTTTGAAGCCCTTGGTCACTTGGTACTGCAGGCCGAGGTTGTAGTAGACGTCCTTCGCGCCATCGTCCAGGTCCTTGCTCAGCTTGGCGTTGTCGTAGCGGGCGAACAGTGCGACGTCATCGGTGAGCGCCACCGACCCCCACAGCGAGTAGCCGTCGGCCTTGTCCTCGACCGGGCTCAGCACCAGGTTGCCCCAGTTCTTGGCGGTGAAGTACTCGGCACCCACGCGCACTTTCTTGTCCTGGTAGGCGACCATCACATCGCCGCGCTGCGCGGTGTTCGGCGCATCGATGCTCTCGGTTTCTTTGCCCAGGTGACCGCTGTAGCCGCCGACGGCGACGATCATGCCTTCGAACGGAACGAAGCCCACGCGACCTTCGATGTCCACGCCCTTGCTGCGGCTGGGGTTCTTGTAGCCGCCGCCGTTGACGACCGACACCGCGTAGTTGGCGACCTTGTTCGCGCCGAGGTCACCGCCTAGGTGCAGGCCCCAGTCGGCCGAGTTGGCGTACTTCAGGCGGTCGGTCAGGGTGTTCTCGACGTAGCGGAAGCCGTAGTAGCTCTCCACGAACGGGATCCACGGCATGTCCGCCGAACCGATGCGCAGCACCGCCGCCTGGTCGAACTTGCCCTGCACGTAGGCCTTCTTCACGAACAGGTTCGTCTCGCCGTCGGCGCTGACATAGTTGAAGTCGGTGGTGAGGTTGGCCGACCAGATGTCGTTGAACTGGTGGTCCACGCCCAGGTAGAAGCGCTTGACGTCCAGGCCCGTGCCCGAGGCATCGGTCTTGCCGGCGTCGCTGTTCTTCTGGTCGATGTTCGAGAAGTCGAAGAACATCTTGCCGGAGAACTTGGTGTCGGCCAGCGCCTTGTCGAGCGACGAGGCCGAGCTGGCCTGCGACTTCTGCAGCGCCTCGATGTTCTGGCCCGTACTCACATTGATGTCGGACTGCGCATCGGTGCGCTGTTCCAGCTCGTCCATCTTGGCCTGCAGGGCGGCCAGCTGGGCCTTGAGCTGCTCGACCTCGGCGCTGCGCGCAGAGGACTGCGCATCCTGCGGGACCGGTGCCGCGTGCACGCCGGCGGCTGCCAGGCCCAGACCGGCGGCGACCGCCACCACGAGCATCTTCGAACGCATGTAATTCTCTCCACTGTTGGTAGGAACCACTCGACCGCCCCCTTCGATCCTGGATGGCCAAGCAGGGACAGGCGGCAGGATGCGGCGCGTCGTTTACGGTTCCGTGCCGGTTGCGTGACAGAACGAAGACAGTGCGCATCGTGCGCAGACGCGGACTTCGCGAGCGCGCCACCGGGCGCTGATATGCTTCGTCGATGGAATACGTAAGCAACAGCATGGCCGCCCGCATGTGCCAGCGGTTCCGCGGCTTCATGCCGGTGATCGTGGACGTGGAAACCGGCGGCTTCGATGCCGAGCACGACGCGCTGCTGGAAATCGCCGTGGTCACCCTGGCGATGGACGGCGAGGGGTACCTGCACCCGCGCGCCCCGGTGTTCACGCACGTCGAGCCGTTCCCCGGCGCCCGCATCGACCCGCGCTCGCTGGAGATCACCGGCATCGACCCGGACAACCCGCTTCGCGGCGCGTTGTCGGAGCGGCAGGCGCTGGACCACGTGTTCAATCCGGTCCGCCAGGCCATGCGCGAGAGCGAATGCCAGCGGGCCGTACTGGTCGGCCACAACGCGGCCTTCGATCTGGCCTTCCTCAACGCGGCCGTGCGCCGCTGCGGGCACAAGCGCAACCCGTTCCATCCTTTCAGCTGCTTCGACACCGCCACGCTGAGCGGCCTGGCCTATGGACAGACCGTGCTGAGCAAGGCGGTGCAGGCAGCGGGCCATGCATTCGACGGACGCGAGGCGCATTCGGCCATCTACGACGCCGAGCGCACGGCGGAACTGTTCTGCTCGATCGTCAACCGCTGGCGGCGCCTGGAAACGCTCGAGCGCGACCAGGTCGGACTGACGCTGACCTGATCGATTTCATGACAGCCGGATGCGGCGTGTCATCACGCTGCAACATTCATCTCATCTCATTGCAACACCGCTGACCTCAAATGCGTCCGCCGGGAATCCGCCCGCGACGCACCATCTTGAGAGGACTGACCGTGTTGAATGCAACCACCACCGTTTCCCGCCTCGGTACGGCTGCCGTACTGGCTGCCGCCACGCTGCTGGGTGCCAACGGCGCCCAGGCGACCGACATCACCGGCGCCGGCTCGAGCTTCGTCTACCCCGTGCTGTCACGCTGGTCGGCGAACTATGCCGAGAAGACCGGCAACCACCTCAACTACCAGTCGGTCGGCTCCGGTGCCGGCATCGCGCAGATCAAGGAAGGCACGATCGACTTCGGCGCCTCCGATGCGCCGATGAAGGCCGAGGACCTCCAGAAGTTCGGCCTGGGCCAATTCCCGGTGGTGGTCGGCGGCATCGTGCCGGTGGTCAACATCGCCGGCGTGCAGGCTGGCCAGATCAAGCTCGACGGCCCGACGCTGGCCGACATCTTCCTGGGCAAGATCAAGAACTGGAGCGATCCGAAGATCGCCGCGCTCAACGGCGGGCTCAAGTTGCCGGCCGGCAAGATCACCGTCGTGCACCGCTCCGACGGTTCGGGCACCTCGTTCAACTTCACCAATTACCTGTCCAAGGTGAGCCCCGAATGGGCCGGCCAGGTCAAGTTCGGCACCTCGGTCGACTGGCCGACAGGCGTGGGCGGCAAGGGCAACGAGGGCGTGTCGCAGTACGTCAAGCAGATCAAGGGTTCGATCGGCTATGTCGAATACGCCTACGCGGTGAAGAACAAGATCAGCTGGATCGACCTGAAGAACGCCTCCGGCAACGTCGTCGCTCCCAACGCCGACAGCTTCGCCGCCGCGGCCAGCACCGCCGACTGGGCCAGCGCGAAGGACTTCAACCTGATCATGACCAACGCCCCGGGCGCCAAGGCCTGGCCGATCACCGCGACCACCTGGGTGATCATGTACAAGCAGCCGAAGAACGCCGAGCACAGCAAGGTCGCCTTCGACTTCTTCAAGTGGGCGCTGGAGAACGGCCAGGACCAGGCCGCCGCGCTGGACTACGTGCCGCTGCCGCAGAGCCTGGTGCAGAAGATCGAGGCCTACTGGGCGTCCGAATACAAGCATTGAGCGACGACCGATGCCTTCCCCCGCGCCACGGGGGAAGGCGCCGGCCGGGCCGATCGGGGGCGATCCTGGCGATACGCCCCCATCGGTCTTCCAGCCCCCACGGGGGACGCAACAGTACCCCTCGCCTTTGACCCGCACGGCTGACCCCTACTGATGTCCACTATCCCCGCTTCCGTCGCGCCCGAACAGCGGGCAGGCCACGACGCCCGCCACGATCGCCTGTTCGCCGGCCTGCTCAAGGCCTGCGCGATGATCGTCCTGGCGGCGTTGCTGGGTGCGGCGTTCGCCACGCTGTGGGGTGGGCGCGAGGCGTTCGGCACGTTCGGCTGGCACTTCCTCACCAGTTCCGCGTGGGACCCGAGCAGCCAGGAATACGGCGCGCTGGTGCCGGTCTACGGCACGCTGGCCACCTCGTTCATCGCATTGTTGATCGCGGTGCCGGTGAGCTTCGGCATCGCTCTGTATCTTTCCGAAGTCGCACCGCGCTGGCTGCGCACGCCGGTCGCCTCGGCGATCGAGCTGCTGGCGGGCATCCCTTCGATCATCTACGGCATGTGGGGCCTGTTCGTCTTCGCGCCCTTCTTTGCCGAACACATCAAGCCGTGGCTGACCAATTACCTGGGCAACAACCCCGATGACGGCAATCCTTCATGGATCGCCACGCACATTCCGTTCGTCGGCAAGATGTTCGCCAGCGACTATCCGTTCGGCGCCAGCATCCTGGTGGCCGGCATCGTGCTGGCGATCATGATCATCCCGTTCATTTCCTCGGTGATGCGCGAGGTGTTCCAGACCGTGCCCACGCGCCTGAAGGAGTCGGCCTATGCGCTGGGCTCGAGCACCTGGGAAGTCTCCTGGGACATCGTGCTGCCGTACACGCGCTCGGCGGTGATCGGCGGCATCTTCCTGGGGCTGGGTCGCGCACTGGGCGAGACGATGGCGGTGACCTTCGTGCTCGGCAACGCGATGGACCTGTCGGCCTCGCTGCTCGACCCGGGCGCCTCGATCGCCTCGACCATCGCCAACCAGTTCAGCGAGGCGGTAGGCCTGCAGAAATCGGCGCTGATGGCGCTGGCCTTCCTGCTGTTCGTGGTGACCTTCATCGTGCTGCTGATAGCGCGGCTGATGCTGCGCCGACTGGCCAGCCGGGAGGGCCGCTGATGGACATGCTGTACCTGCGTCGCCGCCTGACCAACGCGCTGGCGCTCATCCTGAGCACGCTCGCCACGCTGATCGGCCTGGCGTTCCTCGCCTGGATCCTGTGGGAAACCCTTCGCCAGGGGATCGCCGCGCTGGACCTCAAGCTGTTCACCAGGATTACCGCCTACGGCGACCAGGGCGGCCTGGCCAATGCGATGGTCGGCAGCCTGATCATCAACTTCGTGGGCATCGCCATCGCCACGCCGATCGGCGTGCTGGCGGGAACATGGCTGGCCGAGTACGCCAACCGCACGCGACTGGGCGAAACCGTCCGATTCTTGAATGACATCCTGCTTTCCGCGCCCTCGATCGTGATGGGCCTGTTCGTCTACACCATCATCGTGTTGCCGAGCACCGCGCTGACCCACGGCAACACCACGTTCTCCGGTTTTGCCGGCGGCGTGGCGCTGGCGCTGATCGCGCTGCCGGTCATCGTGCGCACCACCGACGAGATGCTGCGACTGGTGCCTTCGACGCTGCGCGAGGCGGCGCTGTCGCTGGGCGTGCCGCAGTGGAAGCTCACCTCGCAGATCCTGCTGCGCGCGGCGCGTTCGGGCATCGTCACCGGTGTGCTGCTGGCCCTGGCGCGCATCAGCGGCGAGACCGCGCCGCTGCTGTTCACCGCCTTCGGCAACAACTTCATGACGCTCAACCCGATGGACAAGATGTCCAGCCTGCCCCAGGTGATCTACCAGTACGCCAACGACCCGGGCGAGGCGATGCATGCACTGGCCTGGGCCGGCGCCTTCGTGGTCACGCTTTTCGTGCTCCTGCTCAGCCTCGCCTCCCGCCTGCTGTTTACCCGCAAGGTGTCACATGATTAATGCCGCTGCCCTCGCCCTGGCGCCGTCGATGGCGCCGCCCGTGACCGAGCCCAAGCTCAAGGTCCGCGACCTGAATTTCCACTACGACAGCTTCCATGCGCTGAAGAACATCGCCATGGACGTTCCCGAGAAGCAGGTCACCGCGATCATCGGCCCTTCCGGCTGCGGCAAGTCCACGCTGCTGCGTATCTTCAATCGCATCTACGCGATCTATCCGAAGCTGAAGGCGACCGGTTCGATCGAACTGGACGGCGAGAACATCCTCGACCCGCGCTATTCGCTCAACCGCCTGCGCAGCAAGGTCGGCATGGTGTTCCAGAAGCCGGTGCCGTTTCCGATGACGATCTTCGAGAACGTCGCCTATGGCATCCGCCATCACGAGCGGCTGTCCAAAGCCGACATGGAGGCGCGCGTGGAGCAGGCCCTGCGCGGCGCGGCGCTGTGGGACGAGGTGAAGGACAAGCTCAAGCAGAACGCGCTGGGCCTTTCCGGCGGCCAGCAGCAGCGACTGTGCATCGCGCGCGCGATCGCGCTGCGCCCCGAGGTGCTGCTGCTGGACGAACCCACCTCCGCGCTCGACCCGATCGCCACCGGTCGCATCGAGCAGTTGATCGAGGAGCTGAAGAGCCAGTTCACGATCGTGATCGTGACGCACAACATGCAGCAGGCCGCGCGCGTATCCGACCGCACCGCCTTCATGTACCTGGGCGAGCTGATCGAGTTCGACGAAACCGAGAAGATCTTCACCAAGCCCGGCAAGAAGCAGACCGAGGATTACATCACCGGCCGCTTCGGCTGATGCCTGGAACCTGCACCACGCCTTGACGTCCATCCCGCGCAGCGGGAATGACGCACGGACGATGCAAACAGCGCGACCACCATGAGGCTCCCATGAGCAGCAAAGACCACATCATCAAGAGCTACGACAGCGAGCTGGCGCGCCTGACCGGCGAAATCGTGCGCATGGGCGAACTGGCGGCCGCGCAGCTGGAGGCGGCAATCGACGTCGTCGAACGCCGCGACGACCGTGCGGCCCAGCGCGTCGTCGCCAACGACGATGCCATCGACGCGCTGGAACAGGAGATCAGCCACGACGTGGTGCGCCTGCTCGCCCTGCGCGCCCCGATGGCGGGCGACCTGCGCAATGTGTTCGCCGCGTTGCGCATCGCCTCCGACATCGAACGCATCGGCGACTACGCCGCCAACGTGGCCAAGCGTTCGATCCCGCTCTCGATGGTGGCGCCGGTGACCCCCACCAGCGGCCTGGGGCTGCTTGCCAAACTGGCCGCGGCCGAGGTGCGCGACGTACTGACCGCCTACGCGCGGCAGGACGCCGAGCAGGGCTACCAGGTGTGGAAGCGCGACGCCGGACTGGACGAGGCCTACACCGGCTACTTCCGCCAGTTGCTGACCTACATGATGGAAGATCCGCGCAACATCACGCCCTGCACGCACCTTCTGTTCATGGCCAAGAACATCGAGCGCATCGGCGACCACGCGACCAACATCGCCGAGAACCTCTGGTACCAGGTGTATGGCGAGCCGCTGGACAAGCAGCGGGACAAGCGCGACCTGACGTCAAATCCGGAAATGCCCAAGCTGGGAGGCTGAGGCAAGGCCCATCCTCCCTTCGGAGCCCTTTCTCCACAAAAGGGGGCAGGAAACAACCCTGGCGTGTTGCTTCCTTGCGCGCCCTCCCGTTCGCCCGGGAGGTGCCGACGGGGGCAACCTGCAGACTACAGGTCCGGCCCCGTCACCCTTGCCGCCCGCCGTTGTCGCGCGCTCCGCACGATGCCGAAGATGCCGATGGCCATCCACGCGATTTCCAGCGCAAACGCAGACACGTTGAAGCTGCCGAACAGCAACGACAGCGTCACTCCCAACGCGCCGAAGACGTTCATCAACTGATAGGTCAGCCCGTTGCCGTGCAGCTTGTGGGCCTGCAGCAAGAGGAACGCCAGCAGCACCAGCACCACCCCGACAAAGCCCGCCCAGTCGTACCAGAACAGCGTGCTCATCGCTTCGCTCCGCGCTGGCGCAGCGCCTCGAACAGCACCACGCCGGTGGCGACCGACACGTTGAGGCTCTCCATCACGCCAGGCATCGGGATCTTCGCCACGAAATCGCACAGCTCGCGCGTGAGCCGGCGCATGCCTTCACCCTCGCTCCCCAGCACCAGCGCCACGGGTCCACGGAAATCGACCTCATACACGGACGTCTCCGTGTCGCCGGCCAGTCCGGTGATCCAGACGCCGGCATCCTTGAGCTCGCGCAGGGTGCGGGCCAGGTTGGTGACCGCCACCAGCGGCACGCGATCGGCGCCGCCGGCCGAGGCGCGGCGCACCACGGGCGTCAGGCCGACCGCGCGGTCCTTCGGCACGATGACCGCGGTCACCTTCGCCGCGGCCGCCGAACGCAGGCAGGCACCCAGGTTGTGCGGATCGGTGATGCCGTCGAGCACCAGTACCAGCGTTTCCATGCCGTCGCGTTCGATCAGTGCGGCCAGATCGTCCTCGTGGGTCATCGGCGGGGGTTCGTAGAGCGCGACGATGCCCTGGTGACGTGCCTCGCCGGCCAGCTTGTCCAGCTGCTCGCGCGGACGGTGGTGCACCGGGATGTGGTGGCTGCGCGCCTGGTCGATCAGTTCCTTGATGCGCGCGTTGCGCTGTGCAGTGGCGATATCGACCAGCAGTTCGCGCACGCGCGAGGCGTCGTTGGCGAGCGCGCCCTCGACCGGGTTGATACCGACGATCCAACTCTCGCTCATGCCTTGCCCTTCGGTTTGCCCCTGCGATCCGATCGCTTGGCGGCCGAGGAAGCAGCCTCCAGCGCCTTGCGTTTGCCGCCGCTCTTGGCCGCGGCAGCCGGATTGCTCTTGCCACGATTGCCCTTGGCGCTCGCGGCCTGCTCGCCCTTGGCCTGGCGGCCCCTGCCTTGGCTACCCTCGCCCTGCCGCTTGGCCTCGGGCGGGAGGGCCGACCGGCCAAGCGCCTCGGATGCAAGCTTGGTCGCCTTGCTGCGTGTCTTCGGCGAGCCGCCCTCGGACGGAACCACCTGCCGCCCCATGGCTTCGGACGCCACCTTGGCGGCTTTGCCGCGAGGGGCGCGATTATCGCCCATCACCGGCGCGGGCGGCGCTGCCTCGACCGGTGCCGGTGCCGGCGCGCCGCGCCCGAACGCCCGGCCCACTGCCCTAGCGGCGCGGCCGAACATCCCGGGCGGCTTGGCGGCCGGCGCAGCCGGCTTGGGCAGCGAGTAACGCTCGCCACTGGCGTTGTAATCGTAGGCCTTGCGGGCAGGGGTCGCCGGCTTGGCCTGCTCTCGCCGCGGCGCGAGCCGGAAGTCGATCTTGCGATCCTCGATGCTCGCGCGCAGCACCTGTACCCGCACGTGGTCGCCCAGGCGGAACTGATCGCCGCTGCGCTCGCCCTTGAGCAGCTTCCTGATCGGGTCGAAGTGGTAGTAGTCGTTGGCCAGCTGGCTGATGTGCACCAGGCCCGACACGCGCGATTCCTCCAGCTCCACGAACAACCCGAAGGAAGTGACGCCGGTGATCACGCCGTCGAACTCGCTGCCGATGTGCTTGGACAGCCAGGCGGTCTTGAAGCGCTCATCGACGTCCCGCTCGGCCTCTTCGGCGCGGCGTTCGCGCTGCGAACAATGCACCGCCATGGAGGCCATGTCGCTGGGCGAATAGACGTAGTCGCTCGGCTTGCCGCCGGTCAATGCGTAGCGGATCGCACGGTGTACCAGCAGATCCGGGTAGCGGCGGATCGGCGAGGTGAAGTGCGCATAGGCATCCAGCGAGAGGCCGAAATGCCCGCGGTTCTCCGGCTGGTAGGCCGCCAAGCTCTGCGAGCGCAGCAGCACCGACTGGATCAGCTCGCGCTCGGGGCGGTCGTGCACCATGCGCAGGATGTCCGCGAAGTCGCCGGGGGTGACCTCCTCGACCGGCGGCATGCGCAGCTTGAACTCGCGCAGGAACTGCTGCAGGTCCTCGTACTTCTCGGCCGGCGGCGGCTCGTGCGCGCGGAACAGCGCGGGGATCTTCTTCTTCGACAGGAACGTGGCCGCCTGCACGTTGGCGGCGATCATGCATTCCTCGATCAGCTTGTGCGCGTCGTTGCGCTCGGTCGCGCCCATCGCCTCGACTTCGCCGCGCTGGTCGAGACGGAACTTGACCTCCGGCGTCTCGAAGTCGATCGCACCGCGGCGCTTGCGCTGGGCGGCCATCGCCTTGTACAGCGTGTGCAGGTGTTCCAGTTGGGGCAGCACGTCGGAAACCTGGTCGCGCGCCTCCGGATCGAGCAGCCCGACTGCCTGCCACACGATGTCGTAGGTCAGGCGCGCGTGCGAGCGCATCACCGCGTCGTAGAACTTCGACTTCACGACCTCGCCATCGTCGGTGATCTGCATGTCGCAGACCATGCACAGCCGCTCGACCTTGGGATTGAGCGAGCAGATGCCGTTGGACAGCGTCTCCGGCAGCATCGGCACCACGAAGCCCGGGAAATAGGTCGACGTGCTGCGCTCGTAGGCCTCGCGGTCCAGTGCATTGCCGACCTTGACGTAGTGCGACACGTCGGCGATCGCCACGATCAGCCGCCAGCCGCCGCCACGGCGCGGCTCGGCGAAGACCGCATCGTCGAAGTCGCGCGCGTCAGCGCCGTCGATGGTCACCAACGGCAGTTTGCGAAGGTCGGTGCGGCCCTGTCGCTCGGCGGCCGTTACCTCAGGCTCGACCTGGGCGGCGTCGCGCAGCACTTCGGCCGGCCACTCATGCGGCAGGTCGTGGCTGGCGATGGCCATCTCCACCAGCAGCGAGGGCTGCAAACGTTCGCCGAGCACCGACACGATCCGGCCAAGCGGGCCGCGATGCGGCGTCGGCGGATCGGTGATCTCGGCAACCACGATCTGTCCGGCGTGGGCGCCCTGCTCCTGGCCCGGTGGAACCATCACGTCCTGGTGCAGGCGCCGGTCGTCCGGCGAGACCAGGGTCACGCCGTTCTCGACCACGACGCGCCCGACCAGCCGTGGCGAACGCCGTTGCAGTACTTCGGCGATCGCTCCTTGGCGCCGGCCGCGCCGGTCGATGCCGACCACGCTGGCGAGTACACGGTCGCCGTGCAGCACCATGCGCATCTGCTGCGGCGAAAGGTAAAGATCGTCACCGCCCTCGTCCGGACGCAGGAAGCCGTAGCCTTCGGCGTTGGCCAGCACCACGCCGGGGATCAGGTCCAGCTTGCGCACCGGCGCGTAGTCGCCACGCCGGCCCTGCAGCAGCTGGCCGTCGCGCACCATCGCGCCGAGGCGCTTGCGCAGCGCGCTGATGTCGGTCTCGTCGTGGAGCTCCAGCGCCTCGGCGATGCGCGCTTCGCTCAGCATCTCGCCGCGGTCGTCCAGCAGCGCCAGGATCGCCTCGCGGCTGGGGATCGGCCGCTCGTAACGCTGCGCCTCGCGGTCGGCGAACGGATCGCGTCCGCCCTTCGCGTGCGGGGGCGCGCCGGCCGGCGGCGTGCGCCGCGAACCGCCTCGTGCGCCTGGCTTCGGAGTGCGCGGGCCTGCACCCGTATCGCCGCCCTTGCCGGTGCGGGATGTCTTCTTTCTGGTCACAAAAGATCCTTGTGGTGGAGCGCCGCGCAGCATGCCGCACGGTGCAATGAATTTCCTATCAACGAAGTGTTGACAAGCTGGGGGGAGGTGCCTACTCTACGCGGCTCGCGCAGCCCGAACGGCTCGCGCGACACCTGCCCAGGTGGCGGAATTGGTAGACGCACTAGTTTCAGGTACTAGCGGGTAAAACCGTGGAGGTTCGAGTCCTCTCCTGGGCACCAATTGTAGATGAAGCCCGCCGCAAGGCGGGCTTTTTCGTTTTCTGCTTTCCGCAGCGCTCGAGCTTTTCGCTTTCGCGCCCGCCACCTCCGAAGGAAGAGGGCTCAGTCCGCGGCGGTCGGCGGGCCCTTCAACTCCACCATGTTCCCCTGCGGGTCGTAGCAATAGATCGACGGCCCTTCGCCCTGCGCGCCGTAGCGCGAGCCGATATCGCCCACGCGCACGCCATGCGCCTCCAGGTGCGCCACGATGGCGGCCTCGTCGTAGCCCTCCACGCTCAGGCACAGGTGATCCATGTTGTGGCCCTGCGCGCCGGGCCCGGCGCCGCCAAGGCGGCCGAGCTTGCCGTCCACCGGCACCAGGTCGATCAGCGAATCGCCCGCACGCAATTGCACCAGGCCGATGGCGTCCTGGCGCCGTTCCTCCGTACAGCCGAGCACGCCGCAATAGAACGCCTGCATCGCGGCCAAGTCGTAGACGCGCAGCACGAGGTGGTCTATCCGCTGGAGTCGGAAGGGAGGCATGGGCGTTGCTGCCGGATGGGGAAATGCGATGGTACAGGGAGCGGCCGGGCACACGCCCACGCGCTCCTGTCGTTAAGCCGGATTCCGCGCGCGCGGATGGCCGGCCTGTATAATCGACCCTTCGCACGCGGCGGGAGAAGCGGGGAATAGCCCGCTGCCGAAGACGCAACGCCCGTAATCGCTCAGGCCCGATACCGCCGCGTGCAAAAACTCTGGAGAGAGCGGTTCGATCCGCCGCCGAAGGGGCACGAAGCGTTCCGCTTCCAAACTCTCAGGCAAAAGGACAGAGGGGCGCCCCGCGTGCGGCACGCACGCGTTGCCTTCGGACGCCCGTCATGAGCCACATCCCCACTCCCTCGCTGCGCGACCTGGAAAACCACGACGCCTTCATCGCGCGGCACATCGGCCCCAACGATGCCGAGATCGCGCAGATGCTGTGCACGATCGGCTACGACTCGCTCGAGGCGATGACCGACGCCATCGTGCCGGGCAAGATCAAGTCGCCCGCGCCGCTGGACCTGCCGATGGCGGTCAGCGAAGTCGAGGCGCTCGCCAAGATCCGCGCGATCGCCGACAAGAACAAGGTCTTCAGGAGCTTCATCGGCCAGGGCTACTACGGCACCCACACGCCCAACGTCATCCTGCGCAACATCCTGGAGAACCCGGCCTGGTACACGGCCTACACGCCCTACCAGGCGGAGATCTCGCAGGGCCGCATGGAAGCGCTGATCAACTTCCAGACGATGTGCGCCGACCTGACCGGCATGGAGATCGCCAACGCCTCGCTGCTGGACGAGGGCACCGCGGCGGCCGAGGCGATGACGCTGGCCAAGCGCTCGGGCAAGTCCAAGTCGAACGTGTTCTTCGTCTCCGACCGCGTGCACCCGCAGACGCTTGAGGTGCTCAAGACCCGCGCCGAGGCGATGGGCATCGACCTGCACGTAGGCCCGGATGCCGACGCAACGACCGTCGACAGCTACGGCGTGCTGCTGCAGTACCCAGATACCTTCGGCCACGTCGGCGACTACAAGGCGCTGGCCGACACCGTTCACGCGCGCGGCGGCATCGTCTGCGTGGCGACCGACCTGCTGGCGCTCACGCTGATCGCGGCGCCGGGCGACTGGGGTGCGGACATCGTGGTCGGCAATACCCAGCGCTTCGGCGTGCCCTACGGCTTCGGCGGCCCGCACGCGGCCTTCATGGCCTGCCGCGACGCCTACAAGCGCTCGATGCCGGGCCGCCTGATCGGCGTCTCGATCGACGCCGAAGGCAAGAAGGCCTACCGCCTGACCCTGCAGACGCGCGAGCAGCACATCCGCCGCGAGAAGGCCACTTCCAACATCTGCACCGCCCAGGTGTTGCTGGCGGTGATGGCGAGCATGTACGCCGTCTACCACGGCCCCGAAGGCCTGACCCGCATCGCCCGCCGCGTGCATCGCCTGGCGGTGATCCTGACGGTCGCGCTGCGCCGGGCCGGAGTGAAGATCGGCAACGACTTCTTCGACACCCTGCACGTCACCGGCATCGATGCCGCATCCATCCATGCGAACGCCCGCGGCGCCGGCATCAACCTGCGCGAAGTGGACGCCGGCAGCCTGTGCATCAGCCTGGACGAGACCACCACCCGCGCCGACGTCGTCGCGCTGGCGGGCCTGTTCGGCGCCGAGGCCGACATCGACGCACTGGACGCCGCCGTGCACGACGCCCTGCCGCGCACGCTGCTGCGCCAGAGCGCGTTCCTCACCCATCCGGTGTTCAACACCCACCACAGCGAGCACGAGCTGCTGCGCTACATGCGCGCGCTGGCCGACAAGGACCTTGCGATGGATCGCACGATGATCCCGCTGGGCTCGTGCACCATGAAGCTCAACGCCACCGCGGAGATGATCCCGGTGACCTGGCCCGAATTCGGCCAGATCCACCCGCTGGCGCCGGCTTCGCAGACCCACGGCTACCAGGAACTGATCGATGGCCTCGAGGCCATGCTGGTCGAATGCACCGGCTACGACGCGGTCAGCCTGCAGCCGAACTCCGGCGCACAGGGCGAATACGCCGGCCTGCTCGCGATCCGCGCCTACCACCGCTCGCGCGGCGAAGGCCATCGCGACATCTGCCTGATCCCCGAGTCGGCCCACGGCACCAACCCCGCTTCCGCGCAGATGTGCGGCATGCAGGTCGTGGTGACCAAGTGCGACGCCAACGGCAACGTCGACCTGGAGGACATGCGCCGCAACGCGGAGAAGTACTCCGACCGCCTCGCCGCGCTGATGATCACCTACCCGTCCACGCACGGCGTGTTCGAGGAGGACATCGTCGCCATCTGCGACATCGTCCACCAGCACGGCGGCCAGGTGTACACCGACGGCGCCAACATGAACGCGCTGGTCGGCGTGGCCAAGCCGGGCAAGTGGGGTTCGGACGTCTCGCACCTCAACCTGCACAAGACCTTCTGCATCCCGCACGGTGGTGGCGGCCCGGGCGTGGGCCCGTGCGCGGTCAAGTCGCATCTCGCCCCGTTCCTGCCGAGGAAGCTCGGCGAGGACACGCCGGTGGGCATGGTCTCGGCCGCGAGCTTCGGCAGCGCGAGCATCCTGCCGATCAGCTGGATGTACATCACGCTGATGGGCAGCGAAGGCCTGCGCCGCGCCACCCAGGTCGCGCTGCTCAACGCCAACTACATCGCCAGGCGGCTGGCCGATCACTACGAGACGCTCTACACCGGCCGCAACGGGCTGGTGGCGCACGAGTGCATCCTCGATCTTCGCCCATTGAAGGATTCCACCGGCATCAGCGCCGAGGACGTGGCCAAGCGCCTGATCGACTTCGGCTTCCACGCGCCGACCCTGAGCTTCCCGGTGGCGGGCACGCTGATGGTCGAGCCGACCGAGTCCGAATCGCAGCAGGAGCTCGACCGCTTCATCGACGCGATGATCCAGATCCGCGACGAGATCCGCGCGATCGAGGACGGCCGCCTGGACCGCGAGGACAACCCGCTCAAGCACGCCCCGCACACGGCCACCCAGGTGTCGGCGACCGAGTGGACCCACGCCTACCCGCGCGAACTGGCCGCCTTCCCGCTGCCGAGCCTGAAGTTCCAGAAGTACTGGTCGCCGGTGGCCCGCGTGGACAACATCTACGGCGACAAGAACGTGTTCTGCAGCTGCGTGCCGATCAACGACTTCAAGGAAGAGATCGAGGCGTTCAGCGAACCGAACGTGTCCTGACACCGCGCCACGGGATCGCAACGAAAGAACGCCGCCGGCACTATCGGCGGCGTTTTTCGTTGGTCCCGGGACGGCCTGCGCTCACGCCTCCTGCGAGGGCCTCCGGGCGTAGCTCACCGTCAGCATTTCCCAGGCGTGCCCGTCCGGCTCGCTCCAGTACACGTTGCGGCCGCCGCCCTGCCCGGTCCGGACCTGCATGTCGACTTCGCCCATCGGCGTACTGCGGTAGGCGATGCCCTTGGCCTGCAACCGGGCGAAGATCGCATCGAACTCGGCCTCGCTGACGCGGAAGCAGTAGTGCTGCATCGAGAACTCGCCGATCTGGCCGACGTCCAGGGTGAGCCCGTCGTTCACGTAGACCGGGGAGAACGGGCCCGCCGGAGTGTCCTCCGACCAGGGTACGTCCAGCAGGCTGGCGAGCAGCCTGGCTGCCGCCTTCCGGTCGCGCGAGGGAACGATGACGTGGTCGAGCTGGATCGGCATGGCGAACTCCTGTCCTGTAATCCGAGAGCGTCCGTCACCAACGGACCGTAAGCGTATCGAGCACCGGTTGGCTCGGCACGCGCACCACCGCGGTCGAGCTCCCCTGGTCCCACGTCCAGTCATCGACCTCCCGGCCGTCGACGTGGATGTCCGCAGGCCGGGCGCCGGCGTGAATGTGCAACTCATAGGCGCGCGCCTTCAGCTGCCCAGGGAAGCGGCCACGGGCGGGGCCGATCACCAGTTGCTGCCTGCCCTGCGTATCGGTGGCATGCGTGATCGGCGTCAGCGCGTACTCGCGTCTGGCGTAGCCGAGGGAGTGGCCATCATCCTCGTACAGCTCCATGTGCCCGTTGCCGCTGCCGTAGACGTTGACGATCAACGGATCGAGCGGCCTTGCGTCCGAATAGGCGCTGGGCGGCTGCTCGGGCACGATCGCGCCTTCGCGCACGAACACCGGTATCTCGTCCACCGCGTAATGGGCAGTGAAGCTGCGCCCGCCCTCGTGGCGCTTGCCGGTGAAGAAGTCGATCCACCCCCCGGGCGGGAGCCAGACCGTGACGTCGCCGTCGGGCGCGAGCACCGGCGCCACCAGCATCGATTCGCCGAAGAGGTATTCGTGCGGATGGCGATACGCCTCGTCCAGCTCGGGCCACGCGAGGTAGAGCGGCCGCAGGATCGGCATCGCGTCGCGGTGCGCCAGCCAGGCCTGGGTATACAGATACGGGATCAGCTGCGTGCGCAGCCTGAAGTACTTGCGCATCAGCGCCACGCCCTTCTCGCCATACACCCACGGCATGCGCAGGTTGCCCTCGAGCGGGTTGGCGTGGGCGCTGTGCATGCGCAGGATCGGGCTGAAGGCGCCGAATTCGATCCAGCGCGCGTAGAGGTCGAAGTCGATCCTGCCGCCGTGGAAACCGCCTATGTCATGGCTCATGTATGCCACGCCCACGTTGCCGCCTCGCGCGGTGTACGCGACCTCATAAGCCAGCACGGGCCATTGCGACCAGGTGTCGCCGGTGAAGAAGCCCGGATAGCGCTGACTGCCCCAACCGCCGTAGCGACCCAGGATGAAAGCGCGCTCGCCCGTGGCGCGCTGCGTGTAGTCGTAGAACACCTTGTTGGTCCACAGCTGCGGATCGAGCCCCGGCATGGCGGCCGCCCCGCTGCCGCCATCGACCCACCACAGGTCCACGCCCTGGCGCATCAGCGGCAGGTGCAGGTCGCGCATGAAGACCTCCGCCTGCGCCTTGTCCGACAGGTCGAAGGCGATCCGCCCGGGCGGCGGCACATCGCGCAGCGCGACCGGTCCGCGCAGGATGCCCCCGGCACGCTTGCCGGCCTGCACGCGCAGGGCGATGAGATTGGCCTGGCCGGCCTTCGCATAGGGCGCGATGTCGGCGGTGGTAAGCCGTTGCGGC
Organism: Frateuria sp. GZRe14; assembly: GCF_051900395.1. Taxonomy (NCBI): domain Bacteria; kingdom Pseudomonadati; phylum Pseudomonadota; class Gammaproteobacteria; order Lysobacterales; family Rhodanobacteraceae; genus Frateuria; species Frateuria sp. GZRe14. The sequence goes on from NZ_JBHZGJ010000001.1 coordinate 2,494,464, forward strand.
CACGGCACATGGCTGTGCGGCACCTCGGTGCCGTTGACGAAGAGGCGGTACTCCTCCTCAACCTCACCCAGGTACAGATACAAATGCGCCGGCAGCCGTGCCGGCAACCGCACCGAGGTGCGGTACCAGGCTGGCCCCTCGTAGGCCGGCCAGCCTTGTGCCTGCCAGGGGCGGTCGGTGCGCACAGGCGCCCAGTGGCCGTCGTCGAAGGCGGCCGAGGACCAGTGCCGATCAAGTCCCTGATCGCGCGGGTCGGTGGCGAAGCGCCAGTGGCTGCCGATGTCCAGATCGAAGGCGGCCGCGGGAGGCAACCGTCGGCCAAGGTCCCTTAGCACCTGCGGTGCGTGGCTGTCGCCGAAGGAGAGGATGCTTTCCTCCGTGTTGGCATAGCCTGGATGATCGTTGAGGGAGAGCTTGATGCCTCGCGCGTGCAGCCAGTCGATGAACGACTGCGATTGCGGGATCAGCGGGCTCCAGTCGTAGCCGCCGTCCCAGCCGTAGTTGTGCCACGCGAAATCCAGTACCAGCGTGTCGAACGGTATGCCGCTGTCGCGCAGCCGCGAGACTTCCTGCTGCAGGGCCTGCTGGTCGTAGCGGCGAAACACCGGGCTGTCGGCCTGCGCGGTGCGCGGGAAGTACTCGAAGTTGAAGTCGGTGATCCAGGGCCCGAATACGTAGCGGGGCACCATCGGTATCGGGCCGCTCAATCGGGCGTAATCGCGCAGAACACGTGCGTAGGCGTGCCCATAGGTGAACAGGTAGCCGTCCTGGCCGGTGGCATCCGGGCGCGGTTCGATCCATTGCGTCCGGGTATTCCTCAGCGGCGTGCGACTGTCGTCGATCCAGGCCCAGCCGCTGCGGCTGAGCAAGCCGGGGGTGGCCGGCTGCAGGTGCACTTCGATGCCGGGGATGACGATGCCGACCGGGCTTTCGGTGCCATCGCCGTTCGCCGGCAGGTTCGATCCGCGCAGGTCGTCCAGGGAATACGTCAGCCCGCCCAGGTTGCGATGGTCCACGTCGCCCGGATGCCAGTCGCTTTCCCGCCCGTCCGGACCGCGCCAGGTGACCTCGAGGTTGCCGGGCGCGAAGGGGCCCGTGCCTGGCCGGTAGCGCAACGTCATCGCGCTGGACGCCAGGACCACCCAGCCGTCCTGCCGGGCACGCCGGATCGGCACCGCGGGCCAGTCGCGCTGCCGGATCACGGCGGTCGGTGCGTCGACGAACCGTCCCGAGGGCTCGTATTCCAGCCGCACCAGGGAAGGCGTCAGGAACTCGAAGCGCGCCTTGCCGACGACGACCGCGGACGCGGCGACGTCCTTTCCCTGCGCCACGGGAACCAGCGCGACGGCCAGCCACGCCACCATCAGACACGCGAAACGACGAACGCTCATGCGAAAAGCCTCCCGGGTTGCCTGCGACGAAGCAGGCGGGGTTGGCTCGTCGTGTCCCACGTTCGCGCGGGAGGGGAGCCAGGCGCCCGCATCCCCTGCAGCGGACGGCCTGACGAAGGTACAACACCCGGCATCCGCCAAGGTATCCGCCGACCTGCGGGCCTCGCGCCCGGAAAGGTCAGCTCGTTGCCATCGCCGCGGGCAGGCAGCGGCGTTCGAACTCCGCCGCCGGCATCGGCCGGGCCAGCAGGTAGCCCTGTATCTGGTCACAACCCAGCGCGCGCAGTGCGGCGGCCTGCGCGGGCGTTTCGACGCCTTCGGCCACCACTTCCATGCCCAGGGTGTGCGCCAGTTCGATGATCGCGGCGATGATCGCGCGCGGTTCGTGTCCGCCTTGGTCCAGCGCCTGCACGAAGAACTGGTCGATCTTCAGCTGGCGCACCTGGAACTTCTGCAGGTACGCCAGGCTGGAATAGCCGGTGCCGAAATCGTCGATGGCGAACTCGAAGCCGTGCGCGCGGAAATCCTGGAGGATCGCGGTGGTGCGCTCGGCGTCGCGCATGGCCATGGTCTCGGTCACTTCGAACATGATCTGCGACGTATCCAGCCCGGCCGCGCCGACGATGCCGGCCGCGGTCTGTACCAACCCGGGCTGCTGGATCTGCATGGGCGACAGGTTGATCGCGATGCGCACGGGCGCCAGGCCGCGGTCGTGCCAGTCGCGCAGTTGCCGGCACGCTTCGCGGATCACCCATTCGCCGAGCCGCGCGATCTGCCCGCTGCGTTCGGCGACGCCGATGAATTCCAGCGGCGGGACCGTACCGAGTTCGGGATGGCACCAGCGCAGCAGCGCCTCGGCGCCGACCAGGGCGCCGGTGTCGCCGTGGTGCTTGGGCTGGAAGTGCAGCGAGAGGCTGCCGTCATCCAGCGCCGTCTGCAGGCCGCGCTGGATCGCCAGCACGCGCATCGCGCGATCGCGCATGGAGCGGTCGTAGCAACGGTAGCCGTTGCGGCCGCCCTCCTTGGCTTCGTACATCGCCGCGTCGGCGTGCGCGACCAGTTCTTCCACGCTCTCGCCGTCGCGCGGGTAATAGGCCACCCCGATGCTCGGGGTGACCCGAAGCGCGGTGTCGCGCACGTCGAAGCTTTCCTGCATCAGCCCGATCAGTTGCTGGGCGATGCGCAGCGCCGAGTCCGGACTGCGCATGTGTTCCAGCACCACCACGAACTCGTCGCCACCCAGGCGCGCCAGGCTGTTGATGTGCAACACGCCGGCCAGCCGTCCGGCCACGGCGCGCAGCAGCTCGTCGCCGAAGCCGTGGCCCAGCGTGTCGTTGATGGCCTTGAAGCCGTCCAGGTCGATGTACAGCACGGCCAGATGGCCGTGCCCGGCGCGGGCGCGCGCCAGCGCCTGCTCCATGCGCTCGGTCAGCAGGTGGCGGTTGGGCAGCCCGGTCAGTGCGTCATGCGTGGCCAGGTGATGCAGGCGGTTGTTGAGATGGTCCAGCGAACCGGAAAGCCGTTGGGCACGCACGTACAGCCTCGCGACGATCTCGGACAGGGCCAGCGTCGCTCCCATCGCCAGCACCGCGACCATGCTGACCACGCTGCCCAGCCACACCGTCCCCGAAGACGCCACCAGCGACAGCTCCGGCCGGTCGCCGTAGGACAGCCGCGTGGAGAGGTTCAGCAACACCACGATCAGCACGCCCATCAGCACCGACAGGTATGCCCGGCGACCGTACAGTGCGCGCATCGGACGCGGGCGGAACGCGTGCATCAGGCGCAGGCCACAGGCCACTCCGAAGGTGCACAGCAGCACCCAGTACAACCAGACCCGCGGCTGGTAGCTGATGCCACCGGCGACGTGCAGCGCGCCCTCGCTGAACATGTGGATGAGCGCCACGCCCACGCCAAGCGCAAGCGAACCGCCCAACCAGCGCAGCCGGCCCATGACCTGGCAGTCGGCCACCCACAACAGGCCCAGCCCGACGGCCAGTGCCGCGAACGCGGACGCCGTGCTCAATACCGGATCGAACGCGCCCACCGCCCGCGGCAGGCGCGCCAGCATGCCCACGAAATGCACCGACCACAGGCCGACGCCCAACATCCACGCGCCCACGCCGTACCAGATCAGGCGATGCGCGGCCGCGCGCGAGGCGGCGATGCGTCCTGTGGCATCGATCGCCTGATAGGCGACCAGGCCGCCGATGAGCAGGGAGAACAGCTCCAGACTGAGGCGAAAGCTACCGACCATGGCGTTCTCGAAGCCGACGAGCCGGCAATCTCCGGGTCTTAGCGGCCGCGCGGGGTATTTCTTTAGCTGCCCGCCCGCGGGTGCGACCGCGCATTCTGCCTCCGCGCGCGTGCGCTTGCTCAGTCGCCGCCGGCCTCGACCAGGCTCTTGACCCGCGCCACCAGCTGATCGATCACGAACGGCTTGGTCAGCACCTGCATCCCCGGCTCGAGCTGGCCGCTGCCGATCACGGTGGTTTCGGCAAAGCCGGTGATGAACAGCACCTTCAAGCGCGGCATCCGCTCGCGCACCGCGTCGGCGAGCTGACGCCCGTTGAGCCCGCCGGGAAGGCCGACGTCGGTGACCAGCAGGTCGATGCGCATACCCGCGCGCAACATTTCCAGTGCTGCGGCGCCGTCGCACGCCTCCAGCACGGTAAAGCCATGCTCGCCCAACACGTCGACCACCAGCATGCGGACGGTCGGTTCGTCATCGACCACCAATACCGTCCTGCCGCGCGGCAGGATCGAAACACCCGCCGACGCAGCCTGCTTTTCCTCCACCGGGAACTCGCCCAGGTGTCGCGGCAGCAGCAGGCTCACCCGCGTCCCTTCGCCCAGCCGCGACTGGATCTGTACGCGCCCACCCGACTGCTTGGCGAAGCCGTAGATCATGGACAGCCCCAGGCCGGTGCCGCGGCCCAGCGGCTTGGTGGTGAAGAAGGGCTCGAACGCGCGCGCGACCACCTCCTCCGGCATGCCGGTACCGGTGTCGCTCACGCTCAACTCCAGATAATCGCCCGGCACCAGGTCCAGCGCCCGGGCAGACGTCTCGTCGAGCCAGCGGTTGGCCGTACCGATGCGCAGTTGGCCACCTTCCGGCATCGCGTCGCGCGCGTTGATGCACAGGTTGAGCAGCGCGTTCTCGAGCTGGTGAGCATCGGCCAGGGTGACCCACAGTTCGTCGGCGTGATCGACCTCGAGCGTGACCGCCGGGCCGATGGTGCGCCGGATTAGTTCCTCCATCCCGCCGATCAGCCGGTTGGCATCCACCGGGTGCGGATCGAGCGTCTGCCGCCGCGAGAACGCCAGCAGACGGTGGGTCAGCGCGGCCGCGCGGCGCGATGCGTCCTGCGCGGCACCCAGATAGCGCTGCAAGTCTGCGGTGCGCCCCTGTTCGACGCGCACCTGCATCATGTCCAGGCTGCCGCTGATGCCCGCCAGCAGGTTGTTGAAATCGTGCGCGAGCCCGCCGGTGAGCTGGCCGACCGCCTCCATCTTCTGCGCCTGCAACAGTTGTTCCTGTGCCTGGCGCAGCGCCTCGGCCTGTTGCCGCTCGGCGGTGACGTCGCGCCCGTAGGCATAGACCAGTCCCCCCTCGGCCGAAGTGCTCCAGGAGATCCAGCGCGCCGTGCCGTCCTGGTGCCGGTAGCGATTCTGGAAGCCGGTCAGGCGCGGGCCGGCAGCCACCGCGTCGAGGGTCGCGGTCTGGTCCTCGGGCCAGACCCACTGCAGGAAGTGTTGCCCCACCAGGGACTCCGGGGCATAGCCGAGGATCGCGGTCCATGCCGGGTTGATGCGCAGGAACAGGCCGGCCGAGTCGACCACTGCCAGCAGGTCGCGCGAGTTCTCCCAGATCCGGTCGCGCTCGGCGGTGCGCTCCTCCACCTTGCGCTCGAGCGAAGCGGTGAGTTCGCGCACCTCCTGCTCGGCGCGGCGGCGTTCGATCACCGCCCGGGTGCGCTCGCCCACTTCGCGGATGAAGGCCAGTTCGTCGTCGGTCCATTCGCGCGCCGTGGCGTGGTTCAGGTACAGCAACGCCACGAAACAGCCGTCCTCGGTGATCGGCATGTTGACCACCGACTGCGCGCTGATCGCCTTGAGCGCCTCGGCGCGGGCGGCGGTGCGCGGGTCCTTCTCGGCGTCGGCGAACACCACCGTTTCGCCGCGGCGGAGGTTTTCGATGTAGCGGCCGTAGTCGCGGAAGTGCAACACGCCGGCCAGGCTGCGGATGCCCGGCGCGTTCCAGTCGCGCTCGATGGTGATGGTTTCCTCGGTGAGGTCGATCGTGCCGTAACCGGCACGGCTCACCCCCAGCGTCCGGCCGAGGATTTCCCCGGCCGCGTGCGAAAGCTCGGCCGGCGATTGCACGTCGCGCAGGCGGTCGCCCAGTTCGATCAGCAGCGCCTGGCGACGCGCGTGGGATTGCAGCGCTTCCTGTGACAGGTGGGCCTCGGTCACGTCGTGGCCTTCGACGAAGATACCGGTGACCTGGCCGGACCCGTCGACGGTCGGCGCGTACACGAAATCGAGGTAACGCTGGACCGCAGGCTGGCCGGGCGCCGGCGAGAGGCGGATAGGCACGTGCGAGGCGATGTATCGCTCGCCGCTCCGGTAGACCTCGTCCAGCAGTTCGTAGAAGCCCTGCCCCTCCACCTCGGGGAAGGCGTCGCGTACCGTGCTGCCGATCAATTCGCGCTGGCCGACGAGCCGGTAAAAGGCGTGGTTGACGAACTCGAACTCGTGTTGCGGACCCCGAAGGACCGCGATGAATCCGGGTGCCTGCTCGAACAGCTTGCGCTGCCGTTCGCGGGCGGCCGCCCGCTGGCGCTCCAGCAGCATCTTGCCGGTGGTTTCCATGGCCGAGGTGAGCAACCCGGCGACGGCGCCATTGTCGTCGCGCAACGGCGTGAAGGAAAAACTGAACCAGCGCAGGTCGTTGGTGGGACCGCCGGCCAAGGCGAACGGCATGTCCTCCACCCATCGCGACCGCCCGGCGAACACCTCGGCGACCATCGGTTCGAGTGTTTCCCAGATCTCGGCCCACAGCCGCGCCGCTGGCTGGCCCAATCCCGCGGGGTGCTTGCTGCCGAGGATCGGCAGGTAGCCGTCGTTGTAGATGCAGGTACGCTGCGGGCCCCACATGATCAGCATCGGCTGGCACGCCTCCAGCACGATCCCGACCGTGGTCTTCAGGCCTTGCGGCCAGTTCGCGGGTGGACCCAGCGGGGTCGACGACCAGTCATGTCCGCGAACCAGCGCCGGCATCGACCGCCCGTCGGGCGCCATCTCGATCGCCTCGTCGGCTCCCAGGGAGGCAGTCGTCGGTTCGCTGTGCATGGCGTCGCAATGTCCGGAAATAACCAGCTTAGCGCCTGCACTCTACCGTGCGGTCCCCTGGCTGCCTCCCGCAGCCAGGCAGGGCCGCCGACCGGGCGTGGCACGCGAGGTCAATGCTCCAGCGCATCACCGCGCGGGACCAGGGGCCGCGCGACGGGACTGAGGAACATCGGTGGCACCCCCCCACCGGGCGTGGTCGAACCCTTCGCCAACACGGGAGGCTTGATGCCGGTGGGAGCGCTGGCGCCACTCGTCGGCGGGCGGGAGCTGGGCAGGGACTCGTCGATGGGCATGACGGCGGGTTCCAGAGTTTCGGTCGCACCAGCTTGCCTGGCTGCCAGTGCAGCGGGCGTGTGGGTGGTGGCAAGGAATTGCCGACGCACCCGCACGCGTCGGGCCTCCGACCGCCGGAGAATGGGGGAAGGCCCGGCTTACGGTCCGGTCCGTCAGGCGCGACCGCCGCTGCTTGGCGCACCGGGCGGAGGATCGAGCCCGCCGTCGCCCTTGCCGCCGACGCCGTGGCCCTTGGTCGATCCCACGCCGCTCTCGCGGTGCTTGCGCTCCTGTATGTGCTGCGCGCGATCCTGCCCCACGCCGCCGGTCTGGTAGGTCGGACCGGTTTCGGGCATCGGCATGATCGCCTCCGGATCGACCGGCTCGCCCATCGCCTTCTGCCCAAGCGGGTCGCCGAAGCCGTGGTGCGGGCGCATCTGGCCGTTGCCGCTTTCCCCGCCGGTACCACCTGCCGGCTCGACCGCCTCGCCGGTTTCGCCCTGAACCTCTACCTGGTTCTGCCCGGCGCGCTTGCCGATGGCGTCCTGCAGGTTCTCGTTGGTGCGCCCGCGCGGATCGTCGATGCTGCCCATGGGGTTCTCCGGTTCCGGTTGCTGGAAGGGATCGTGCCCGAGCGAAGGTCAGCGGGGCGTGCAGCGACAATGGCCGGAGCGTTAGTCGATTCGTGCACATGTGCAGGGGCAAGCTTCCGCGATGCCATGCACAGGCCAACGACCATGCAGACCGAAGCCTTCCGGCTCGCTCGCCACGACTGGGTTCCCAACCATCCGCGCCTGCCCGTGCTGCTCTACCACCAGGCGCTCGATGATCCGGGGAACGATGCCGCGACCACCTTCGAGGCGCGCTTCGATGGCAACGGCTGGCCGCCGCAATGGCGCGCGGGCATCTACGACTTCCACCACTATCACTCCACCGCGCACGAGGTGCTCGGCGTGGCCAGGGGCACGGCACGGCTCGTGCTGGGCGGACCGGGCGGGCGCGAGGTCGAGGTAGGCGCAGGCGACGTGGTGTTGCTGCCTGCCGGCACCGGCCACTGCAGCGTCGGATCGAGCGACGGCTTCCTGGTGGTCGGCGCTTATCCGCCCGGGCAGAAGTGGGACATCCGCCGCGAGGCGCCCACGCAGGAGATGCTCGATCGCATCGCGCAATTGCCCTTCCCGGCGTGCGATCCGGTCAGCGGTGAACATGGGCCGATGCTCGCGTGCTGGAGCCAGCCGCCCGAGACGTGACGTCCCTCGTCGCGGTTATGCGGACCTGGGCCGGAGGCGGTCCAGGATGCCTGGTATTGGCCCGGGGATCTCCCGCGCCAGGAAGCCCAGCGAACCGACCGAGGCTTCCAGCGCGAGCCCCGCCTGGGCATGCACGAACACGCCCCACAACGCCGCCTGCACGGCATCCCCGCAACGCGCGGCAAGGCCTGCGATCACGCCTGCCAGCACGTCGCCGGAACCGGAGGTGCCCAGCCCATGGCAGCCGCCGGCATGGATCCACAGGCGACCGTCCGGCGCGGCGATCCAGGTGGTGGCTCCCTTAAGCACCAGCACGCTGCGCGTGCGCCGCGCGAACGTGCACGCCAGCGCCTGCGGTTCCTGCTCGACCCGCGCCTTCTCCCGTCCGGACAGCTTGGCCATCTCGCCGGCATGCGGGGTGAGCACGTACGGCCGCCCCGGCGGCGCGCGCAAGTCCGCCGAGAGTGCCCCGGCATCGATGACCAGCGTGCCGCCGGCCTGCCGCAGCACCCGCTGCACCAGCGGGGCGCTGGCCGGCGCGGGGTTCATTCCCGAACCGATCAGCGCTGCGTCGCAGCCCTCGACCGCCTCGTCCAGTGCCGCGTTGCCACGCACGATCTCCCCTTTGGCATTCACCGGAAGGCCGATGACCAGCGCCTCGGGCATGGCCACCGCGAGCGGCAATGCGACGTCATCGGCGGTCGCGACCTGCAGCTTGCCGGCACCGGCGCGCAGCGCACCGGTGCCGGCAAGCAACACCGCGCCGGGCACGCGACTGGAACCGCCGACGACCAGCACGCGCCCGCGCCGTTCCTTGCCTCCGTCCGGATCGGGCAGCGGCATGCCGCGCAGCAGCCTCGCCGTGAGACGCTGCGGCTTGGCGCCTGTCGCGCTCACCGCGCTCCCTTGGGTCGGTCCGACTCGATCGTCACCGGTGAGCCGGCTTCCACCAGCGGCGCCACGAAGTTGGTGCGCTGGAGCAGCAGGCCGCAACCGTCCGGGGCCTCGGCATATTCGGTGATGCCGCAATTGGGCACGTCCCCGTTGCGATCGATCGCGAGGATGGTGTCCTCGTCCATGCGCTCCAGCAGATAGCGAAAGCAGTTCACGATCACCTGGTGCGCAACGATCATCACACGCTCGCCCGCATGGTTGCGCTGCAGATCGCCGAGCATGCTGCGCAGCCGCAGCACCACGTCGCACCAGCTCTCGCCGCCGGGCGGGCGGAAATAGAACTTGCCCACCAGCTGCCGCTGCTCGGCCAGCTCGGGAAATTTGCTGCGGATGCCGGCGCGGGTGTAACGGTCGAGCACGCCGAACTCTTTCTCGCGCAGGCGCTCGTCGACGACCACGTCCTCGCGCGCGCGCCCCAGCGCAGCGGCGACCGCCACGGCGGTCTCTCTCGCGCGCTTGTAGGGCGAGGCCATGAAGGTCGTCGGCCGGTCGTCCTCCCGCAGCGCCCGCACCCAGGCGCCCAGTGCCTGCGATTGCTCCAGGCCCAGCGGCGACAGCGGCACGTCGGCGTCGCGGTGTTTCAGCTCGATCAGCGTCGCGCCGGAAGATTCCGCATGGTCGCGCGCGATATTCCCCGCGCTCTCGCCGTGGCGAATAACCCACAACCGCTGAGGCCAGCCCACATTGCCCTGCATGACCGCTGCTCCCACGCCGCTCTCCCGCTTTGCAACAGCGCGAGCTTTGGCACGCAGCGCGTGAATGGCCGGTCGACCGGCGGCGGGCAGGCGTCACGCCCGCCCTGGGCGCCCCGCGCCTGAGCTTTTTCCTAGCGTCAGTTAGACGATGGCCTCACGGTCCCTCGGCCAACATCACCCCACGAGTGGCGGTCTTTTGGCCGACCGCTCGCAACGCATGCCAGCCCACCCGCGCCTGACCGTCGAACGAGACCCAAGCCATGCGAAATCCCCTGCAACTGCGCTGCAACCAGTTGGAGCGCTCGATGCGCGCCCTGCACGACGAATGCGACCGCCTGATGCGCGAGAACGCGATGTTGCGCGAACGGATGCAGGGAGCTGGCCAGTCGGTGCAGCGTCTCGACGATGAACTGGCACGCATCGCCTCCGGCCCGGATGCGGAGCAGGCGCCGTTCGTGATCCGCGCTTCGTCGATGCGGATGTATTGACCGGACGTATTAACCGGGGAGCGCAGTTCCTTCCCGGCGGCCTGTTACGCCCGTCGATCGGATCGGCAGCCAATGCCCGGGTGACCTCCCAGACGCCGTAGGCCCACGCCTTCGAACAGGCATCCGCCGACGGCTGCCAACGACGCCTCAGACGAAAAAGCCCGCCGAGGCGGGCTTCTTCCGTCGAGCCGTGCGGGGCAATCGCTCAAGCGAACGGATCATCCAGCACGATGGTGTCGTCGCGGTCGGCGCCGGTGGCGACAATGGCCAGGCGGCAGCCGGACAGCTCCTCGACCGCGCGCAGGTAGGCGCGGGCCGCGGCAGGCAGCTTGTTCCAGTCGCGGATGCCGGCGGTCGATTCCTCCCAGCCGGGGAATTCCAGATACACCGGCTTGCACTCGGCCCAGCCGTCGGCGTCCAGCGGTGCCAGCTCGCGACGCTTGCCGCGGTATTCGTAGGCCACGCAGACCTTGATCGACGGCAGGCCGTCGAGCACGTCGAGCTTGGTGATGGCCAGACCGCTGATGCCGTTGATCTGGACGGCGCGCTTCAACGCCACCAGGTCGATCCAGCCACAGCGGCGCGGCCGGCCGGTGCTGGCGCCGAACTCGTTGCCGACCTTGCGCAGGCGTTCGCCCATCTCGTCGTTGAGCTCGGTCGGGAACGGCCCGCCGCCCACGCGCGTCGCGTAGGCCTTGCAGATGCCCAGCACGTAGTCGATGTCGCGGGCGCCCACGCCCGTGCCGGCCAGCGCGCCGCCAACGGTGGTGTTGGACGAGGTGACGTACGGATAGGTGCCGTGGTCGATGTCCAGCAGCGCGCCCTGCGCGCCTTCGTACAGGATGTTGCCGCCCTCGGCGCGCACGTCGTGCAGGATGGTGGCGACGTCGTCGACCATCGGGCGGATGTACTCGCCCCAGGCCAGCGCGTCGTCGAGCACCTTCTGGTAATCGACCGGCTCGGCCTTCAGCCACTGGGTCAGGATGAAGTTGTGGTATTCGACCGCCGCCTTGATCTGCGCCGGGAGCTCGTGCGGGTACATCAGGTCGGCCACGCGGATCGAACGGCGGGCGACCTTGTCCTCGTAGGCGGGGCCGATGCCGCGGCCGGTGGTGCCGATCGCACCCTTGCCGGCGGCGGCCTCGCGCGCCTTATCCACGGCGATGTGGTACGGCATGATCAGCGGCGTCGCCGGGCTGATCTTGACGCGCGAACGCACGTCCACCCCATTGCCTTCGAGCTCGGCGATCTCTTCCATCAGCGCCGCCGGCGAAAGCACCACGCCGTTGCCGATCAGGCACAACGCGTCGTCGCGCAGGATGCCCGAGGGGATCAGGTGCAGTACGGTCTTCTTGCCCTTGATCACCAGCGTGTGGCCGGCATTGTGGCCGCCCTGGAAGCGCGCCACGGCACTGACCCGCTCGGTCAGCAGGTCGACGATCTTGCCCTTGCCTTCGTCGCCCCACTGGGCTCCAAGGATGACGACTGACTTGCCCATGAAAGTTCTCGCTCGTTGGGTGCTCCCGGGGGAGCCGTGAGTTTGGGAAACAGGAAAGCTTCAGCGCACCAGCTGCAGGACGGCCAGCCCCGCGATCACTGCCACCGCGCCGAACACGCGCAACCTGCGCGGCTTGAGTTCCAGCGCCTGGCGCACCATCGACTGCCAGTGGGCCGGGGCGGCGAACAGCATCAGGCCTTCGATCACCAGCACCAGGCACAGTGCGACGGACAATTCGTGCGGCATGGCTTCAGCGCTTGGCGCTGTCCTCGAAGTAACGCAGCAGTTCGGAGTCCGGCTTGAGCACCAGGGTGCCGTGACCATCGGCGAAACCGGTCTTGTACGCCGACAGGCTTCGATAGAACGCGAAGAACTCCGGATCCTGGCCGTAGGCGCCCGCATAGATGGCGGCGGCCTGGGCGTCGCCCTGGCCGCGCACGGTGGCGGCGTCGCGATCGGCGTCGGCGCGCAGCACCTGGCCCTGGCGGTCGGCATCGGCGCGGATCTTTTCGGCCTGTTCCTGGCCGGTGTAGCGCAGTTCGTTGGCCAGCTGCAGGCGCTCGGCGCGCATGCGCTTGTAGACCGATTCGCTGACCTCCTCGGGCAGGTCGATACGCTTGATGCGCACGTCGACCACGGCGATGCCGAGATTCTTTCGCGCGGCGGCGTCGGTCTGCTTGCGCACGCGCTCGGTGATGTCCTTGCGGCCCCCGGCGATCAGGTCCTGCAGGCTGCGCGAATTGAATTCGAAGCGCAGCGCGTCCTTCACCACCGGGCTCAGCCGTTGCGCCGCCTGGTTGGCGTCACCGCTGGTGGCGCGGTAGTAGGCGGCGTTGTCGGCGATGCGCCACTTCACGTAGAAGTCGACGTTGACGCTCTTCTTCTCGGAGGTGAAGTAACGCTCCGGCGGCGCGTCCAGGCCCTGGATGCGGCTGTCGAAACGCATCACCTGCTGGATCACCGGCGCCTTGAAGTGCAGCCCGGGCGTGTAGTCGGTCTGCACGATGCGGCCGAACTGCAGCAGCAGCGCGCTCTGACCCTCGCGCACCACGAACGCGCTGTTGAGGCCCAGCAGCACCAGCAGCACCACGATCACGGTCCAGACGATCTTCATGGCTGGTTCCCCTTGTCGCTTGCGTCATCGGTGGTGACGGCGGCCGCGGTCGGCGGGCTCGCCGGCGCGGCCGGCGGCAGGTTGATGATGGTGCGTCCGCTGGAGCCGTCGATCACCTTGCGGTTGCCGGCCATCACCTGCTCCATCGTCTCCAGCCACAGGCGCTTGCGGGTCACTTCCGGTGCCGCCTTGTATTCCTTCAGCAGCAGGTCGAAGCGCGCGGCGTCGCCGTTTGCACGGGCGATGCGTTCGGCCTTGTAGCCCGCAGCCTCGGCGGCGATGCGCGAAGCATCGCCGCGCGCGACCGGCACCACCTTGTTGGCGTAGGCCAGCGCATTGTTCTCGATGCTCTGCTTGTCCTCGCGCGCCTTGTTGACGTCGTCGAAGGCGTCCTTCACCTCGGCCGGCGGCGAGACATTCTGGAAACTCACGGCGGTCACTTGCAGGCCGCAGTGGTAGCTGTCCAGCGTCTTCTGGAGGGCCTGGCCGGCCTCGCCGACCAGCGCGGCGCCTTCGCCGGAGAGGATCGTGTCCATGTCGCTGCGGCCGATCACCGAGCGCACGGCGGCCTCGGAGGCGGCGGCAATGGTGTCTTCCACGTCGTCCACCGCAAACAGGTAGGCACGCGCGTCGGACACCTGGTATTGCACGGTGAAATCGATGGTGATGATGTTTTCGTCGCGGGTCAGCATGCGCACGCTGTCCTGCAGCGAGCGCACGCGGGTGGTCTCGACCTTGGTGATGGTTTCGACGGGCTGCGGCAGCTTGAAATGGAAGCCTGGCGGCAGCGTGCGGCTGTACTGCCCGAAGCGCAGCACCACGCCGGCCTGGCGGGCATCGACGATGGTGTAGCTGCTCAGCAGCAGCCAGGCCAGCACCAATGCCAGCACGATGGTGATGATGCCGCCGGGGCCGCCGTGCTTGCCCAGGCGCGCGCGCAGGCGCCGGAGGGCGTCGTCCAGGCCGTTACCGTTGTTGCCGGGACGCTTGCTGTTCCAGGGATCGCGTTGGCCGTTGCCGGGTTCGTTCCAGGCCATGTCAGTCTCCTTGGGACAAGGGGCAGGCCGGCGGGACGAGCCGGTGGGTGCGTTGCGGAATGAGGGGCATGGGGCGCGGCGTCGAGGTCGGGGATGGGTGAACCGCGGCGCGCCGCGGTCGATCTCGGTGCGGGCGGGAAAACGCCGCACAAACGCCGCTTAGTCTAGCAGAGGTGAATTCGGGCGTGGCCTGGTTGGGGTGGCCCTGGCCGCTGTCGGTCCCCGGCGCGGAGACCTACAGGCCGTCCGTCGACCCGAGCACGCCCCGCAGCAGCGCCGCGTCCTGCGGATGGCCGCCGCCCAGCGGCGCGATCACGCTGCGCGGCGCATCGATCTGCAGCCGCCAGCCGTGTTCGTCGACCGATTCACCGGCAATGGCGCCGGCTGCACGCAGGCGCGCGTGCAGCCGGCCCGCGGAGAGCGGCAGTTGCAGTTCGGTCTGCACGCGTTCGCCGCCGAGCAGTTCGCCCAGCGCCTGGCGCAGCAGGTCCAGTCCCTCGCCGGTGTGGGCCGACAGCCAGACCTGGGTCGGCCGCCCCTCGCCATCGCGCACGATGCGTGGTTCGGTGCCGGAGCGCGGCTCGTCCTCGCCTTCGCGCAGCATGTCGATCTTGTTCATGACGTGCAGCTGCGGCACGTCACCGGCGCCGATCTCCTCCAGCACGCCGTCGACCACGCGGTGCAACCTCACGCGTTCGTCGTCGGCGGCGTCGCTGACGTGCAGCAGCAGGTCGGCGTCGCGCGCCTCGGCCAGGGTCGCGCGGAACGCGGCGACCAGGTCATGCGGCAGTTCGCGGATGAAGCCCACGGTATCGGCAAGCACGGCCGGACCGCAGGAAAGGTCCTCGATTTTGTGGACCGTCGGGTCGAGCGTGGCGAACAGCAGGTTCGCGGCAAACACCTCGCCTTCGGTCAGCGCATTGAACAGCGTCGACTTGCCGGCGTTGGTGTAGCCCACCAGCGCGACCCGCGGCACCGTGTTGCGCAGGCGCGCACGGCGCTGCTGCGTGCGCTGCACCTGCACCTTCTCCAGGCGCCGGGTGAGCATCTTGACCCGCTCGCCCAGCAGGCGGCGATCGGTTTCCAGCTGGGTTTCGCCGGGACCCCGCAATCCGATGGCACCGCCGCGCTGCCGCTCAAGGTGGGTCCAGCCGCGCACCAGCCGCGTGGCCAGGTGCTTGAGCTGAGCCAGTTCCACTTCCAGCTTGCCCTCGTGCGACCGCGCGCGCTGGGCGAAAATGTCCAGGATCAGTCCGGCGCGGTCGACCACGCGCACGGCCAGCAGTTTTTCCAGGTTGCGTTCCTGCACCGGCGTGAGCAGGTGGTCGATCAGCACCACGTCGGCTTCGGTGGCGCGCACGGCCTCGGCCACCTCTTCAGCCTTGCCCGTGCCGATGTAATAGCGAGGATTGGGATCTTCCACGCGCGCGGAAACGCTGGCGAGCACTTCGGCGCCGGCCGAACGCACGAGCTCGGCGAACTCCTCCGCGCGGCGGGCGGTGTCGCCCTCGCCGCGGGCGTGCGGCAGCACCAGTACGGCGCGCTCGCCCTTCTTCTGTCTATCGAACACTGGGTTGGCGTGGCCTGAGGAAGCGGATTTGCGCCACCGGCAGCGCGCCGGTGGCATGGGGTCGGCATTGTATGCCCATCAGCAGGCGGTCGACGGCAAGGCCCATGGGCGACAACCGCCGGCGGACCGGGCGGCCCGCCAGCGGCACGTCAAACCATCCGTGAAATCAGTCTTCGCCTTCGGCGGGCGCGTGGGCGTCGACATGGCCTTCATGGCCATTGCCCATGCGCACGTTGCGGCTGGGCACGACGGTGGAGATGGCGTGCTTGTAGACCATCTGGCTCACCTGGTTGCGCAGCAGCACCACGAACTGGTCGAACGACTCGATCGTGCCCTGCAGTTTGATGCCGTTGACGAGATAGATGGCCACCGGAACGCGCTCACGGCGAAGTGCGTTGAGAAACGGATCCTGCAATGACTGCCCTTTGGACATGTTGTTGTACCCCCTCGCGAACCTGCGCGGGCCGGAGAAAAAACGCGCGCATGACGCGCCGGCCCAAGTCGAAGGGATATTAACCGCTTTTAAATGATGGGCGAAAGCACGGGAACCACGACATACATCCCCGGATCGCCGCCTCGACGCAGGAGCCCAGTGGCGGGCAATGCGTTTGCTCCGAATGGGCAGCACCCACAAGTGGGTTCCGCAAGGGCGCGCTCGCAGCAGCGGGCGCTACAGGAAGAGCTCCAGCGCGCCGCATGCACGATCGAACAGGCCGGCCCGGTCTGGATCAAGCGTCCTCGCGTCCAGCTCCGTGCGCAGCCAGGTCATCTGCCGCTTGGCCAACTGCCGGGTGGCGAAGATGCCTTTGTCGCGAAAGACGGCCGCATCGTTGGCGCCGTCCAGGTGCTCCCACGCCTGCCGGTATCCGACGGCGCGCAACGCCGGCAGGTCCGGATCGAGGTCTTGGCGGTCACGCAAGGCGCGCACCTCGTCGAGGAAGCCGGCAGCCAGCATGGCGTCGAAACGCCGGGCGATGCGGGCGTGCAGCTCGGCGCGGTCGGCCGGCAACAGCGCCAGCTTGAGCACGCGCCAGGGAAAGCGTTCGCCGCGGCCCCCGGTCTGTTGCTCGGAGAGCGGTCGTCCAGTCAGCTCGATGACCTCCAGCGCGCGCTGCAGGCGTTGGGCATCGTTGGGACCGATGCGACCGGCGGCGACTGGATCGCACGCGGCCAGCCGCGCGTGCAGCGCGGGCCAGCCAAGTGCCGCTGCCTCGTCGGCCAGCCGCGCGCGGATGGCGGGCGCCGCGTCGGGCAGCGCCGAAAGGCCGCGCTGAAGCGCACGGAAATACAGCCCGGTGCCCCCCACCAGCAGCGGCACCCGCCCCCGCGCATGGATGCGCGCCATGGCAGCCAGCGCATCGGCCCGGAAATCGGCCGCGGAATAGGGCTCGGACAGGTCGCGCAGGTCCAGTAGCGCGTGCGGATGCAGGGCCAGCGTGGCCGCATCGGGCTTGGCCGCGCCGATATCCAGTCCGCGGTAGACCAGCGCCGAATCCACGCTCACCAGGTCGAGGGCGAAGCGTTCACTCAACGCACAGGCGAGCGCCGTCTTGCCCGAAGCAGTGGGGCCCATGAGGAACACGGCAAGGGGGCGCGCATCGGCGGGCATTCCGGCCATTGTAGGCGGCACAGGCGCCTGATCGGCACAGGGACAGACTGCGACCAGTTAGTGACGCCGGTCACATTCGCAGGCTCCTCGCGGCCCTTCATGACTTGCCTAAGAACCACCGCGGGCGCACCATGCTGGCAGGCGACCACATAGAATTCACGCCATGGTGCACTCGATCGACGCGGAACACGACCAGGACGGTGGGCACGGGGGCGTCGTGATGCTGCGACCCGCCTCCGCCACGTCTTTGCCGCGCGTTCGCCCGGCGGCCCAGCCTGCTCCTTCGCGTTCGCCGCAGGGAAAGCCTCCGGTGGCTCGCAAGCCGGTGTGGGACAAGGACAACTTCGGCTTCTGGCTGACAGTGTGCGTCCTCATCAGCTTCGTCTTCTCGATCGCCTGGCACGCCCTCGGCTGAGGCTCGGCCGCCCCCGCGGCGAGGCCTTATAATCGTCAGCTTCCCCGCCCGCCTACGCGGGCCAGACGATGGTGGTCCCATGCCGCAGACGATGAAAGCCCTGGTCAAGCGCAAGCCCGAACAGGGCATCTGGATGGAAGAGGTGCCGGTTCCCCAGATCGGCCCCAACGAGGTGCTGATCAAGGTCGAGAAGACCGCCATCTGCGGCACCGACCTGCACATCTACAAGTGGGACGAATGGTCCCAGCGCACGATTCCCCAGGGTCTGACCATCGGCCACGAGTTCGTCGGCCGTATCGCCGAGCTCGGTAGCGCGGTGACCGGTTACAAGGTGGGCGACCGCGTCTCGGCCGAAGGCCACATCGTCTGCGGGCATTGCCGCAACTGCCGCGCCGGGCGCCAGCACCTGTGTCCCAATACCGTGGGTATCGGCGTCAACCGCAACGGCGCCTTCGCCGAGTTCGTGGCGGTACCGGCGTCGAACCTGTGGCCTATCCCCGACCAGATTCCGTCCGAGCTGGCCGCGTTCTTCGACCCCTACGGCAACGCCGCACACTGCGCGCTTGAATTCGACCTGATCGGCGAGGACGTCCTGATCACCGGCGCCGGCCCGATCGGCATCATCGCCGCGGGCATCGCCAAGCACGTGGGCGCGCGAAACGTGGTGGTCACCGACGTCAACGACTACCGGTTGAAGCTCGCCGCCGACATGGGCGCGACCCGCGTGGTCAACGTGGCCAACCAGTCGCTGCGCGAGGTGGTCAAGGACCTGCACATGGAAGGCTTCGACGTCGGCCTGGAGATGAGCGGCAATCCGCGCGCCTTCAACGACATGCTCGACGTGATGTACCACGGCGGCAAGATCGCGTTGCTGGGCATCCAGCCGAAGGGTGCCGGCATCGACTGGGACAAGGTGATCTTCAAGGGCCTCACGCTGCAGGGCATCTACGGCCGGCGCATGTACGAGACCTGGTACAAGATGACCCAGATGGTGCTGACCGGCTTCCCGCTGCAGAAGGTGCTGACCCACCAGATCGCCATCGACGATTTCCAGCGGGGTTTCGACCTGATGGATGCGGGCACCTGCGGCAAAGTGGTTTGCAGCTGGACCTGAACCGGCGCGTCCGCTACCGGCGTTGTCAGCGTTGACGCTGGCGCCGGCACAGGACCCACACCGGCATCGGCCGCGCCCTCCCCTTCACACTTGTCACTCCCGCTTTCGCGGGAATGACGGCCAGGCGGCGTCGCAAGCCCAGGCCATTTACCTCAGATCGGAGACCACTCGTGACCTATACCGCCCGTGACCGCTACGCCGCCGAGCTGGACTCCATCCGTGACCAGGGCCTGTTCAAGGGCGAGCGCATCATCGTGTCACCGCAGTCCTCGGAGATCACGCTGGCCAATGGCCGCAAGGTCCTCAACTTCTGCGCCAACAACTACCTGGGGCTGGCCGACCATCCGGACGTGATCGCCGCCGCCAAGGAAGCGCTGGACACGCACGGTTTCGGCATGGCCTCGGTTCGCTTCATCTGCGGCACGCAGGACCTGCACAAGCAGCTGGAGGCGAAGATCGCCGAGTTCTTCGGCACCGAGGACACCATCCTCTACGCCGCCTGCTTCGACGCCAACGGCGGCCTGTACGAGCCGCTGCTGGGCGAGGAGGACGCGATCATCTCCGACGCGCTCAACCACGCCTCGATCATCGACGGCATCCGCCTGTGCAAGGCCAAGCGCTTCCGCTACGCCAACAGCGACATGGCTGACCTGGAGCAGCAGTTGCAGGCGGCCGACGCCGTCGGCGCGCGCACCAAGCTGATCACTTCCGACGGCTCGTTCTCGATGGACGGGTTCATCGCGCCGCTGGACAAGATCACGGCCCTGGCCGAGAAGTACGGTGCGATGGTGCACATCGACGAATGCCATGCCACCGGCTTCCTGGGCGCCACCGGCCGCGGCTCGGCCGAGGTGCACGGCGTGATGGACAGGATCGACATCTTCACCGGCACGCTGGGCAAGGCGTTGGGCGGCGCCTTGGGCGGTTTCACCACCGGACCGAAGGAAGTGATCGAGCTGCTGCGCCAGCGCTCGCGGCCCTACCTGTTCTCCAACTCGCTGCCACCGCATGTGGTCGCCGCCGCGATCAAGGTGTTCGACATGCTGGTCTCGGCCGGCGAGCTGCGCACGCGCGTGCAGGAGAACACGGCCTACTTTCGCAAGGCGATGACCGACGCCGGCTTCGACATCAAGCCGGGCGTGCACCCAATCGTCCCGGTGATGATCTACGACGCGCCCAAGGCACAGGCGATGGCCGCGGCGCTGCTGGAGGAAGGCATCTACGTCACCGGCTTCTTCTACCCGGTGGTGCCGCAGGGCCAGGCCCGCATCCGCACGCAGATGAGCGCGGCGCACACCCGCGAGCACCTGGACCGGGCGATCGCGGCGTTCACCAAGATCGGCAAGCAGCTGGGCGTGATCTGAGCTTGCGAGTCCTCCCCTTCGGGGAGAGGGCTGGTGGGAGGGCGCTCTTGCGAAAGCGCCCGCGTACCATGTTCAGATCGGGCTACTCCGCGAGCCCGGCCCCGCAGCAAGCCCTCCCCTTGGGAGGGCTAGAGGGCTCAAGCGAGCCGCAGCGCCCGGACTTCCTCGGCTGAAAGGTGGCGCCACTGGCCCTTGGGCAGCTCGCCCAGAGCAAGGTTGCCGATCGCCACGCGCACCAACCGCAGCACGCCGAT
Source organism: Frateuria sp. GZRe14 (assembly GCF_051900395.1). Lineage (NCBI taxonomy): Bacteria > Pseudomonadati > Pseudomonadota > Gammaproteobacteria > Lysobacterales > Rhodanobacteraceae > Frateuria > Frateuria sp. GZRe14. The sequence continues at coordinate 2,514,845 of NZ_JBHZGJ010000001.1, forward strand.
GCCGTGCGCCGCCAGCAGGCGCCGGATGTGCCGGTTGCGCCCCTCGTCCAGCACGACCTCCAGCCATGCGTTCTTCTCCCCGGTGCGCAGCAGGTCGACCCGTCGAGCGACAAGCCGCTCGCCCTGGTCGATCACGCCCTCGCCCAAGCGAGCCAGCAACGTCGCGTCGGGGACGCAGTCGACCTGCACGTGATAGGTCTTCTCGCGGTGCGTGGCCGGATCGGTGATGCCGGCCGCCCACACCGTGTCGTTGCTCAGCAACAGCAAGCCCTCGCTGGCCTTGTCCAGCCGCCCGACCGGCCCGAGCCAGGGCAATCCCGCCGCAGCCAGCGCGTCGTAGACAGTGGCGCGTCCACGCTCGTCCGCCGCACTGACGACCAGTCCGCGCGGCTTGTTGAACATCACGTAGACCGGCGTCGTCCCGCCGATCGGCTGGCCATCGACGGTGATGCCGCCCTGCTCCGGCGCGGTCGGGCATTCCGGATCGCGCACCACGCGGCCACCGATCGCCACCCTGCCCGCGCGTACCCACTGCTCGGCCTGGCTGCGCGAACACACGCCACGCTTGGACAGGACCCGCGCCAATCCGTAGCGGGGACCGGTGGAGACGGAGGCAGTCGAAGGGCGGCGCGGCGGGGGCATCGGCGAAGCGTATCGACCGCGCTGGAACCGCGGCAAGCCTGACGGTGCATCCGCCTGTGCGGCTCGTCCGTATTCACATGGGCAAGACGCATCGACAGGGCCACCCATGAACGAAACCGCTCAAGCTGCCGTACCCGGATTCGCCCGACGCCTGGCGACCGGCGTGCTCCGCTGGTTCGACACCCGTGCCGTCGAGGCGTCCGACGACGATCGCATCGACTGGGCGCGCGTATTGCCGTTCATCGGCATGCACGTGGCCTGCGTCGGCGTGCTCTGGGTGGGATTCTCGTGGTTCGCATTCTGGGTGGCGGTGGGGCTCTACGCGCTCAGGATGTTCGCGGTCACCGCCTTCTACCACCGCTATTTCTCGCACCATGCCTTCCGAACCTCGCGCCCGGTGCAGTTCGCTTTCGCGGTGATCGGCGCCAGTGCCGTCCAGCGCGGGCCGCTGTGGTGGGCCGCGCACCACCGCAACCACCATCGCCACGCCGATACCCCGGCGGACGTGCATTCCCCGGTGCAACATGGGTTCTTCCGCAGCCACGTCGGCTGGTTCCTGAGCCGCAGCGGCTTCCGCACCGACTGGAAAGTGATCCCGGACCTGGCGCGCTTCCCCGAACTGCGCCTGCTCGACCGCTTCGACCTGCTGGTACCGGTAGCGCTGGCCGTGTGGCTGTTCATGCTCGGGGACCGGCTGCGCACGACGCACCCTGAGCTCGGCACGGACGGCCCACAGTTGCTGGTGTGGGGCTTCTTCGTATCGACCATCGTGCTTTTCCACGTCACCGTGACGATCAACTCCCTGGCGCACCGCTTCGGCAGCCGGCGTTTCGTCACGCGCGACAACAGCCGCAACAACTGGCTGCTGGCATTGCTCACCTTTGGCGAAGGTTGGCACAACAACCATCATTTCTTCCCCGGCTCCGCGCGGCAGGGCTTCCGCTGGTGGGAGGTGGACCTGACCTTCTACCTGCTGCGGTTGCTCGCCCTCCTCGGCGTGGTGAGCCAACTGAAGGCGGTCCCGGCCGGCCTCAAGCGCCGCGGAGACTGACCCATGCGTATCGCGGTCATCGGGTCAGGCATCGCCGGAATGGCCAGTGCATGGCTGCTCTCGCGCCAGCACGAGGTCACCCTTTACGAGGCCAATGCCTATATCGGCGGCCATACGCACACCCATGACGTGGCGCTCGGCGGACGCCGCTACGCAGTGGATACCGGTTTCATCGTCTTCAACCGGCAGCACTACCCGTTGCTCGGCCGGCTGCTCGAGGAGCTGGACGTGCTGTCGCAGCCGACCACGATGAGCTTCGCCGTGCGCAACGAGCGCAGCGGACTTGAATACGGCGCCGCCTCGCTGCGTAGCCTGTTCTGTCAACGACGCAACCTGGTCTCGCCCCGCTTCCTCGCCATGGTGCGCGACATCTACCGCTTTTACCGCGAGGCACCTGCCTTGCTCGATCAGGCAGGCGAAGGCCCCACGCTCGGCGACTACCTCGCCGGGCAAGGCTATGGCGCGGCGTTCCGGGACGATCACCTGGTGCCGATGGCCTCGGCGCTGTGGTCGTCGCCCTCCCGGCAGATCCTCGCCTTCCCTGCCAAATACCTGGTCGCCTTCATGGCCAACCATCACATGCTGCAGGTGGAAGGCCGGCCGCAATGGCGGGTGGTCAGTGGCGGCTCCCGCCGCTACGTCGACGCGCTGCGCATGCGCTGGCGGGTGCGCGAGCGGATCGCCTGCCCGGTGCTGGCCGTGCACCGGCCGGCGGTCGGCGGCGTGGAGGTGCAGAGCCTGGCTGGATCCGAACGCTTCGACCAGGCCGTGCTGGCCTGCCACAGCGACCAGGCCCTGGCTTTGCTGGCCCAGCCGAGCGCGGCCGAACGCGAGGTGCTCGGTGCAATCACCTACCAGTCCAATGACACGGTATTGCACACCGACACGCGCCTGCTGCCGCGCCGGCGCAGCGCGTGGTCGGCCTGGAATGCACTGGTGCCAGGCGACAGGGACGATGCCTGCACGGTCACCTACTGCATGAACCTCCTGCAGTCTATCCAGGCACCGGAAACCTTCTGCGTGTCGCTCAACTGCACTGACCGGATCGACCCGGCGAAGATCCTGCGCCGGCTCACGTATGCACACCCGGAATACACCCACGCCGCGGTCGCCGCCCAGCGGCGCAAGGCCGACATCCAGGGTGTCGACCGGCTCTGGTACGCAGGCGCCTACTGGGGCTGGGGCTTCCACGAAGACGGCATGCGCAGCGCGGTCGCCGTGGCCAAAGCGCTTGGAGTGCGCTGGTGATGGATGCACCGCTCGCCAGCGCGGTCTACGAAGGGTGGGTGCGCCACCGCCGCTTCGCGCCGCGGCCGCATGCGTTCCGTTACCGCATTGCCATGCTTTACCTGGACCTGGCCGAATTGCCCCGGTTGTTCGAAGGTCGTTGGCTGTGGTCGTACGGTCGCGCCAACGTGGCCCAGTTCCGCCGCGGCGATTACCTCGGACCGACCGATCTCCCGCTGGACGAGGCGGTTCGCCGCCGCGTGGCAGAGCACACCGGACGCCGTCCCGAGGGACCGATCCGCCTGCTCACCCACCTGCGCTACGCCGGGCACTGCTTCAACCCGGTCAGCTTCTACTACTGCTACGGCGCCGATGGCCGCACGCTCGAAGCGATCCTCGCCGAGATCACCAACACGCCCTGGAAGGAGCGCCACGCCTACGTGCTGCCGCTGGGCGAGGGCGAGCGACACGGCAGCGTGCACGCCTGGCGCTTCAACAAGACCTTCCATGTGTCCCCGTTCATGCCGATGGAGCGCGCCTACGACTGGCGTTTCTCCGAGCCGTCGCAAGCGCTGCGCGTGCACATGAACGTGCTGCGCAGCGGCGCCCGCGACTTCGACGCCACGCTCGTGCTCCAGCGCCGCCCCTTCGACGGCACGCAGTTGGCCCGCGTGCTGTGGCGCTTCCCGCTGATGACCCTGAAGGTCGTCGCCGCCATCCACTGGGAGGCGCTCAGGCTCTGGCTCAAGCGCAATCCGGTTTACGACCATCCACGCCACCACGGGACCTGACATGGATCTGGAACTGAGCCCATCCGACGAGCGCGCCGTCGCCGGCACCCTCGACCAGGCGCTCCACCATGCCGACCTGCCGACCGGGGCAACGGAAGCGGAGCGGATGCCGACCGCGACTTACGGCGCACTCGACCGCGCCTTGCGCTCCCGCCTGCTCGCGCAGATGGTGCAATTGCGCGGCTGCCGGCTCGTGCTGGTCGATGCACTCGGCCGCGTCGAGCTGGGCCAGCCGGCCGAAGGCGAATCCCTGCTGCGCGTGCAACTGCAGGTCGACGATCCGCGTTTCTACCGCCTGGTCGCCGCCAACGGCAGCGTCGGCGCGGGCGAGGCCTATATCGAGGGCCTGTGGCGCTGCGACGATCCGGTGGCGCTGGTCCGCATCATGGTGCGCAACCGCGACCTGCTCGATGGCATGGAGAGCGGACTGGCGCGGCTTGGCGGGTTGGCGCTGAAGGCGTGGCACGCGTTCAACCGGAACACGAAAAACGGCAGCCGGCGCAACATCGCCGCGCATTACGACCTGGGCAACCGGCTGTTCGGCCTGTTCCTCTCCGAGGACCTGATGTACTCCTCGGCGATCTTCGCCCGGCCGGACGAATCGCTCGAATCGGCCTCGCGCCGCAAGCTCGAGCGCATCTGCCAGAAGCTCGCGCTTGGCCCCGACGATCACGTGCTGGAGATCGGCACCGGGTGGGGCGGCTTCGCGGTGCATGCAGCCACGCATCACGGCTGCCGCGTCACCACCACGACCATCTCGCAGGAACAGTACGACCTGGCACGCCAGCGCGTGCGGAACGCCGGGCTCGACGATCGCGTCACCGTGCTGCTCCAGGATTACCGCGATCTCTCGGGCAAGTACGACAAGCTCGTCTCGATCGAGATGATCGAGGCGATCGGCGCGGCGTACATGCCAGCGTACTTCGCCGCCATCACGCGCCTGCTGGAACACGACGGCCTGGCGCTGATCCAGGCGATCACCATCGAGGACCACCGCTACGCGCAGGCGCTGAAGTCGGTCGATTACATCAAGCGCTACATCTTCCCGGGGAGCTTCATTCCGGCGGTGAGCGCGATGCTGGAGGCTGCGCGCCGCTCGAGCGACTTGCGCCTGTTCCACCTGGAGGACATCGGCCCGAGCTACGCCCTCACCCTGAAGGCGTGGCGCGAACGCTTCATGGCCCGCCGCGCCGACGTGCTGGCGGCCGGCTACGACGCGCGCTTCATCCGCATGTGGGAGTTCTACCTGGCCTATTGCGAAGGCGGTTTCCGCGAGCGTTCGATCGGCGATGTACAGATGCTGCTGACCCGGCCAGGTTGCCGGCGCGAGTCCTACCTGCCGGACCTGGGCCTGCGATGAACGTCTGGTTCAACATCGTCGGTTACCAACTTGTGTGGCTGGCCACCGTCTGGGGCGCCTCGCACGAACGGGCCTGGCTTGGTCCGCTGGCGCTCCTGCCGTTCGCGTCGATCCATCTGCGCCGTCGCGACGGACGGCTGGACGCGTGGCTGCTGCTTGCCGCCGCGGGCTGCGGGACAGTGCTCGATTCGCTCTACGCGGCCACCGGGACGATTGAGTATGCCTCGCCCTTCCCGTCGGGGCACGCCGCCCCGGCGTGGATCATCACCCTGTGGGCCGCGTTCGCCCTGACGCTGCGGCACAGCCTGCGATTCCTGCAGGGACGCTGGCTGCTGGCGATGGCGTTCGGCGCCGCAGGAGCGCCACTGGCCTACGTTGCAGCAGCCCGCAGCTGGCAGGCGGTCGGATTTCCGCAAGGGGTCGTGGTCGCGATAGGAGCGCTTGCCCTGGGCTGGGCGTTCGTACTTCCCCTGCTGCTGCGCCTGGCCATGACCATCGAACACCAAACACGCTCGCGGACGGCAACGCATGTCCACGTCTGAACTCTGGCATCAGCCCGTCTGGGTCTGGGCGGCAAGCGCCCTCGCGATGACGCTGGGCTGGATGGTGCAGCGGCGAACGCGCAACGCGGGTGTCGTCGATGCGATCTGGACGGCGGGTCTGGGCGGCGGCGCGCTCTATTACGCCGCGTCGGGCGAGGGACTGCCCGACCGCCGTCTCGCCGTGGCGCTGCTCGGCAGCCTGTGGGCCGCCCGGTTGGGATGGCACCTGGGCCTGCGCATCCTGGGTGAAGCGGAGGACGGCCGCTATCGCCATCTGCGCAGACACTGGCACGACAACCAGGTGAAGTTCTTCCTGTTCTTCCAGGCGCAGGCCTGGCTGGTTGCGCTGTTCTCGTTGCCATTGCTGGCGGCGGCCGCCAATCGCGCGCCCTGGTCGGGCTGGGACAGCCTGGGCATCGCCGTATGGCTCCTCGCCATCGGCGGCGAAAGCCTCGCCGATCGCCAATTGGCACGCTTCCGCGCCGATCCCGCCCACCACGGCCTTACCTGCCGGGGGGGCCTGTGGCGCTATTCGCGTCATCCCAACTACTTCTTCGAGTGGCTGCAGTGGTTCGCCTACCTGTTGCTCGCGGTCGGCTCGATGCTCTGGTGGCTGGCGCTGCTGGGTCCCGTGCTGATGCTGGTGTCGCTGTATTGGGTCACCGGCATCCCGTTCACCGAAGCGCAGGCCCTGCGCAGCCGCGGCGAGGACTACCGCGACTACCAGCGCCGCACCAGCCCGTTCTTCCCCTGGTTCCCCAAGGATCCCCGCCATGACCGATAGTCTCGTGCTCGACGCGCCCATCGCCGCCGTCCCGGAGCGCGGCCTGATCCAGCTCGCCGAGCGCGGGCTGGTTCCCGACGCCCTGCTGCGGCTGGGCATCCGCCGCCTGTGCGCCCAGCGGTTGCGCGACGAGCGCCAGGGCGGCGTGGAGGCGAGCTGGGAGCGCTTCCGCGCCCTGCTGGATGAGCTGCGCCACAGCCCGCTGGCGCTGCATACCGACGCGGCCAACGCGCAGCACTACGAATTGCCCCCGCCGTTCTTCCAGCTCTGCCTGGGCAAGCGGCTGAAATACTCCAGTTGCTATTACCCGCTCGGCACCGAGAACCTGGACCAGGCCGAGGAAGCGATGCTCGGGCTTTACGGGCGTCGCGCGCAGCTGGCCGACGGCCAGGACATCCTGGAGCTGGGCTGCGGCTGGGGCTCGCTGACCTTGTGGATGGCCGAACGCTATCCTGGCGCACGCATCACCGCCGTCTCCAACTCGCGCCTGCAGCGCGAGCACATCGAGGCGCGCTGTCGTGAGCGGGGACTGGCCAACGTCACGGTGATCACCTGCGACGTCAACCGCCTGGCGCTGCAAGGGGCGGCGTTCGACCGCGTCGTGTCCGTGGAGATGTTCGAGCACGTGCGCAACTACCAGCGCCTGTTCGAGCAGGTCGCGCAATGGCTGCGGCCGGATGGCAAGCTGTTCGTGCACATCTTCTGCCATCGCGAACTGATGTATCCGTTCGAAACGGCCGGTGGCGACAACTGGATGGGGCGACACTTCTTTACCGGCGGGCTGATGCCCGCGGCCGATACCTTCCTGCATTTCCAGCAGCACCTCGTCATCGAGGATCAATGGCGTCTTCCCGGCACCCACTACCAGCGCACCGCCAACGCCTGGCTGGAACGCCAGGATGCCAACCGCGGGCAGGTGCTGCGAGTGCTGGCCGATGCCTACGGCAAGTCCGCCGCCGCCTTGTGGCACCAGCGCTGGCGCATGTTCTGGATGGCCTGCGCGGAACTGTTCGGTTACGACGACGGCCACGAATGGCTGGTCGGCCATTACCGTTTCAGCCGGCGCGACTGACGCGTCCGCAAGGCGGACCCGGCAACCTCCGGCTGAAGTCGCAGTGCGGGCCGCCACCACCCGGGGGAATATGCACTCATCCTTGAAGCGCCTTTGGGCGAGACCATGGGGTTGCATGTGGCTTGGCGGTCGCGCCCTGTGCGCTCCCGCGGAGAGAGGTTGCGACGCACGGATGCGTGGAGATGACTACGCTCCCCTTATCCGGTAAGAAAAAAAAAAGCCCGGCTTGCGCCGGGCTTTTTCCTGTTGCATGGCAGTTCCGCTTACTGCTGGACCTGCAGCTCCGTGCGGCGGTTGCGCGCGCGGCCATCGTTGGTGTCGTTCGAATCGATCGGGTCGGCTTCGCCGTGGCCGATCGGCCCTTCCAGGCGGCTGGCATCGATGCCGTGCGAGGTCAGGTAGTCGTACACGATCTTCGCGCGACGCTCCGACAGCGACTGGTTGTAGGCGTCGGTACCGACCGAGTCGGTGTAGCCGGCGACAGTCACGTGCACCTGCGGGTAGCGCTGCAGGGTATCGACGGCCTGGTCGAGGATGGCCAGCGAGTCGGAGGTCGGCTCGGCGAGCGCCTTGCTGATGTCCGTTTCGCCCTTCGACGGACGGTCGAACTTGAAGTTGACGCCGCGCAAGTCGATCACGACCTTCTGCGGGCAACCGTCCGGACCGACGATCGTGCCGGCGGCGGTGGCCGGGCACTTGTCTTCGCAGTCGTTCACGCCGTCGTTGTCGCTGTCCTGCGTGGAGCAGTCATTGGCCGGCGGGGGCGGCGGCGGGGCAGCCTGTTCCGGAGCGGCAGCCGGCTCGCCGAAGCGCGACACGATGCTGAAGCCCAGGAACCAGTCGCCGTAACCGTCTTCCGTCGGCTGGCTCTTGTCGTCCCAGTCGTAGCGGTAACCGGTCTCGATGCGGATGTCCGAGCTGTCGGAGACAGTCTTGGACACGCCCACGCCCAGCTGGGCGGCAGGCGACCAGCCATCGTCGATCGCGTTCTGGTGGTAGCTGCCCATCACGCCGGCGAGAACATACGGACGCCAGGCATTCCAGTCGCCACCGTAGAAACGCGCAGTGACGCCGAAGTTGTTGTTGGACCAGTTGCCACCGCCCACGGCGGCATCGCGGTCACGCTGCGTGCGGTCGATGAACAGGTCGATCGAAGCGTTCGGAGCGATGAAACGGCCGATACCGAGCCCGTAGTAGAACTGGCGGCTGTTGGTGTTGCGATCGGTATCGTTGTAGTAGCCGCCAATGGTCGGGGCGATATACCAACGGCCGTCATAATCGCCCGTGGTGGTCATCGGGGCGGTATCGGCGGCGGCGTCAGCGGTATTGTCCTGCGCGTGAACGGCACCTACGCCGCCCAGGGCCAAGGCAATAAGGAAATACAAGCCCTTACGTTTCATCAGGTGTCTCCTTCAATTATTGGTGTTCGCAGCCGTTTCACCTCATACGGACCGCGCGTCAAACTCACTTTGACTTCCGGAAGCTTGAGCCGCCCCCTCGCTTTTAGTCCCTACGGGCAAGCGGCACGAGTGTAGCAAAACCGTTAAGCCGTTCTCACAACGGCGCAGGTCCCCCGGTGAGGCCTTGTTCAGCAAAGCCCCACGCCCATTGCCGCCCGAATGGCGTCGAAATGGCGTGAATACGAGAAAACCCGGCCGCTTGGACCGGGTTTTTCGTGAAAGGCATTCCAGGCGTTAGCCTGTTTTCATTGCCGCCCCAATGCCATTGGCGCGGCTAATTGTAGTTAAAGCGTGAAAAGCCCAAGGAAACGCTGGATCGGCATGGCGTCCAGCACCTTCGGATCGGCGGCAGCGTCCAGGATGGCCTTCACACGGTGCGCCGGCAGGTGGCCGCGCAGGGCCGCCTCGAACTTCTTCAGCAACACCGGGATGCCCTCGGCGCGACGCTTGCGGTGACCGATCGGATAGTCGGTGGAGACTTTCTCGGTGGACGTGCCGTCCTTGAAGAACACCTGCACCGAGTTGCCGATGTAGCGCTTGTCCGGATCGAAATAATCCTTGGTGAACTGCGGGTTCTCGCGCACTTCCATCTTGTCGCGCAGCGCGTCGATGCGCGGGTCGGCGGCGACGTCGTCGTTGTAGTCCTCGGCGGTCAGGCGGCCGAAAATCAGCGGCACCGCCACCATGTACTGGATGCAGTGGTCGCGGTCGGCGTAATTGGCCAGCGGACCGGTCTTGTCGATGATGCGCACGCCCGCTTCCTGCGTCTCAAGCACGATCTTTTCGATCTGGTCGAGCTTGCCGGCCACCTGCGCGTGCAGCTGCATGGCGCATTCCACCGCGGTCTGCGCGTGGAATTCGGCCGGGAAGCTGATCTTGAACAGCACGTTTTCCATCACGTAGCTGCCGAAGGGACGCTCGAACTCGAATGCGTTGCCCTTGAAGGCCACGTCGTAATAGCCCCAGGTCTTGGCGCTGAGCGCCGACGGGTAACCGACCACACCGCGGTAGACCGCGTTGATCGCGTGGGTCACGGCGCGGCGGCAGGCGTCGCCCGCGGCCCAGCTCTTGCGCGGCCCGGTGTTGGGGGCGTGGCGGTAGGTGCGCAGCGCGCCGTTGTCGATCCAGCTGTGCGACACGGCGGTGGTGATCTGCTCCTTGGAGCCGCCGAGCATAGCGGTGGAGACCGCGGTGGAGGCCAGGCGCACCAGGATCACGTGGTCCTGGCCGACGCGGTTGAAGCTGTTCTTGAGCGCATAGCAGCCCTGGATCTCGTGTGCCTTGATGGCGTAGCCGAGAACGTCGCGCACGGTGAAGGGCTGGCCGCCCTCGCGCTCGGCCTTGCGGCTGAGATAATCGGCCACCGACAGGATCGCGCCCAAGTTGTCCGACGGATGGCCCCATTCGGCCGCCAGCCAGGTGTCGTTGAAGTCGAGCCAGCGGATCTGGGTGCCGATGGCGAAGGCGCCCTGCACCGGATCGAGCTCGTGGCTGGTGCCCGGCACGCGCGTGCCGCCCGGCAGGTTGGCGCCCGGCACCAGCGGCCCGAGGTGCTTGACGCACTCGGGGAACTTCATCGCCAGCATCGCGGTGCCCAGCGAATCGAGCAGCATGTAGCGGGCGGTGTCGTAGGCTTCCTTCGACTCGATCCGGTAGTCGGCCACGTAGTTGGCGATGTCGACCATCGGCTGGTCGGGATCGGGGCGAACGGCGGAACGGATGTCGTGGGCGCTCATGGAGGGCTTCTCGCGGGATGAAAAACGGCCATTGTATCCGGCCGACCGCATGGTTGCTCCATTCCCGGTGGGCGCCTCATGCGCGGCTGCTGGATATGGCGGTCGCGCACAGGTGCCCGCCTGCAGGGCAATGCCGAGCTTGACCGTCGCCGGCGCCACCTCGACAATCGCCGCACACCCAAAGGGGAGTAGTTCCGGCACCGCGGTTTTTCCACGCGGTGCCGTGCGGTGATCGTCATCACGGACGCCTTCGCGTCCCGGTCACCCCGGCGAGGCCTTTCGCGAACGAGACTTTTGCGGTGGCGACGGGCCTGTGCGCGTGTCCGTCGTCATCGCCATGAGTCACGCGCGGGAGCTTTGCATGGACATCAGCGGTACCGATTTCGTCTCCGGCCTCCTGGCCATCATCCTGCTCGACCTCGTGCTCGCCGGCGACAACGCGATCGTGATCGCGCTGGCCGCGCGCAACCTGCCCAAGGCGCTGCAGAGGAAAGCGGTGTTCTGGGGCACCTTCGGCGCGGTGGCCGTACGCGTGGCGCTGACCGCGGTCGTCGTCTACCTGCTCAAGTTGCCCGGCCTGATGCTGGCCGGCGGCGTGCTGCTGTTGCCGATCGCCTGGAAGCTGATCAAGCCCGAGGCGGAAAGCGGACACGAAGTCAGTGCGGCCGACAGCTTCTGGGCCGCGCTGCGCACGATCGTGGTGGCCGATGCGTTGATGGGCCTGGATAACGTGCTGGCGATCGCCGGCGCGTCGAAAGGCCATCTGGGACTGGTCGTGCTTGGCCTGCTGATCAGCGTGCCGCTGGTGGTGTGGGGTTCGACGCTGATCCTGAAACTCATCGAGCGCTTCCCGTTCATCGTCTACCTGGGCGCAGGCGCGATCGCCTGGACCGCCGGCCGCATGATCGCCCATGACCATCTGCTGCGCGGCTGGTTCGATGCGCATCCCTGGCAAGGCTACGCGCTGGACCTCCTGCTGATCGCGCTGGTGTGCGGCGGCGGCTGGCTGGCCCAGCGTCGCAGGGCCCGGCTGGGGTGAATGCGAGGGACCGCAACCGGAGCGGCTGCGGTCCTTCCGTTACCAGCGCAGTTTCGCGAACGCCGACGGTCCGCTAAGGGTCATGTCCAGGTCCGCGTCGTAGGCACTGCGGTTCCAGTGCAGCTTGATCTGGCTGTAGCCGTATTCGACACCGAAGCCCAGGTTCCGCCACGGCAACCATTCCACGCCGAGCGCGGCGTTGTAGATATGCCCGCTGATGCGGCCGCCGTTCTTGCGCACGCCCGACGCGTCCAGGTACATGCGCCACTGGTCGTTGAACATGTGGCGCCAACCCAGCTGCAGCATCGGTGCCCAGGCGCTGTCGTTGCTGGTGGTGGCGACCGATACCACCTGCTCGCCGCCCTGCCCCAGATCGTAGGCGCCATCGCCCGCCAGCGCGGTCTTCACCCGATACCAGCCCGCGCCCAGGCCGACGCCATAGGCGTCGTTGCCCTGTCCGAACCACCAGCGCCAGGCGACGCTGCCGAAGTTGAAATCGAGCTTGGCGCGGACGTCCGCGTTGGCGCTGTAGTTCACGCCGTCATAGGTGATGTCGCGCGCGAGCACCTGGTGGCTGGAGCGGTCGATGTTGTAGTAGTCGAGCGCCAGGCCCTGGTGTTCGCCGAACAGGAAGTCGGCGCGCACGCGCGGCACGGCCTTGTTCTTGTCGAAGCCAAGGTCGTCCTCGAGGTTGATGGTGCCGCTGAGCGTGTCGCTCGGGTCGGCGATCCTGACGTCCGTGTCCACGCCGGCGTAGTAGCCACCCAGCCGCACGCTGGCGCGGTCCAGGACGGGGGAGGAATCCTGTGCCATCGCGGCGGTGCTCCCCAATGCGAGCGGGACCAGGACAAGAAGCGGGGACCACGACGAACGCTTGGCGGGATGTCGCATGCGGAGGCTCTCTCGGAATGGCGGGCCATGGTAGCCAGCGTCCCCGTGGACAGGCCGTGGACAGCGCCGATCCATGACCATCGCATGCTTGTGCGGGAGTCCCCTTTGGGGCCATGCCTTAGGAGCATCGCCCACCAGGGGCGCATGCAAGGGATGCGCGCAGCGCGAGCCCTTTCCGCCGAAGTCCCTCCCGACGGGGAGGGACTTCCAGTCGGGCGCTCAGCGCTTCTCGATCGGCACGTAGGTCTGGTCTTCCGGACCGGTGTAGTTCGCGCTCGGACGGATGATCTTGCCGTCCCGGCGCTGCTCGATCACGTGCGCGCTCCAGCCGGAGGTGCGCGCGATGACGAACAGCGGCGTGAACATGGCGGTCGGCACGCCCATCATGTGGTAGGCGCTGGCCGAGTACCAGTCGAGGTTGGGGAACATCTTCTTGAGGTCCCCCATCAGTTTCTCGATGCGCTCGGAGACCTCGAACAGGGTCGGATTGCCGCCATCGGTGCAGAGCTTGCGCGAGATTTCCTTGATGATCTCGTTGCGCGGGTCGGACACCGTGTACACCGGATGGCCGAAACCGATGATGATTTCCTTCCTTTCTACGCGCGCGCGGATGTCCGCTTCCGCCTCGTCGGCGTTGCGGTAGCGCGCGATGATCTCCATCGCCACCTCGTTGGCGCCGCCGTGCTTGGGACCGCGCAGCGCGCCGATCGCGCCGGTGAGGGCCGAATACATGTCCGAACCGGTGCCGGCGATCACGCGGGCGGTGAACGTCGAGGCATTGAACTCGTGCTCCGCGTAGAGCACCAGCGACTTGTCCAGCGCCTGCGCATGCAGCTCGCTCGGTGCCTTGCCATGCAGCACGTGCAGGAAGTGCGCGGCGATCGACTCGTCGTCGGTCTCCGTCTCGACCCGCTTGCCGTTGTGGCTGAAGTGGTACCAGTACAGCAGCATCGAGCCGAAGCTCGCCATCAGGCGGTCGGCGATGTCGCGCGCGCCGGTAACGTTGTGGTCCTCCTTCTCCGGCAGCACCGTGCCCAGCACCGAGCAGCCCGTGCGCAGCACGTCCATCGGGTGGGTCGCGGCCGGCAACAGCTCCAGCGCGCACTTGACCGGTGCCGGCAGGCCGCGCAGGCGCTTGAGCTTGGCCTTGTAGTTCTGCAGCTCCGTCCAGCTCGGCAGCACGCCGTGCACCAGCAGGTAGGCCACTTCCTCGAAACTGCCCTTGGCCGCCAGGTCATGGATGTCGTAGCCGCGGTAGTGCAGGTCGTTGCCGCTGCGGCCGACCGTGCACAGCGCGGTATTGCCGGCCGGCACGCCGGACAGCGCAACGGATTTCTTGGCCTTGGGGAGGACTTGCTCGGTCATCGGGTATCTCCTGGATGCAAGGGTTGGGTGCCAGGCGGGGACTCTTGTAGGAGTGCATCCTGTGCGGCGACCGGATGTTCGGCAGAACGGTCGCGGACAGGGTGCGCTTTACAGGGAGCCTGATCAGCTCTCTTTGGAAAACAATGCGTCGAGCTTGTCCTCGTAGGCGTGGTAGCCCAGGAAGTCGTACAGCTCCTCGCGCGTCTGCAAGGTATCGATGATGCCCTTCTGCGTGCCTTCGCGGCGCACGGTTTCGTAGAAGTTCAATGCCGCCTTGTTCATCGCGCGATAGGCGCCGCAGCAGTAGAGCGCGATGTCCACGCCAGCGGAGCGCAGCTCGTCGGTCGTGAAGAACGGCGTGGAACCGAATTCGGTGAGGTTGGCCAGGATCGGGACCTTCACCGCCGCCTTGAACCGGCGGTAGTCGTCCAGCGTCTTCATCGCCTCGGGGAAGATCATGTCGGCGCCCGCCTCGACATAGGCGCAGGCGCGTTCGATCGCCGCGTCGATACCTTCCACGGCCGCCGCGTCGGTGCGCGCCATGATCACGAAGCCCGCATCGGTACGCGCATCCACCGCCGCCTTGACCCGGTCGACCATCTCCGCCTTCGACACGACTTCCTTCCCGGGACGATGGCCGCAGCGTTTCTGGCCCACCTGGTCTTCCATGTGCACGGCGGCCACACCGACGTTGATGAAGGAGCGGATCGTGCGGGCGATGTTGAATGCCCCACCCCAGCCGGTATCGATGTCGACCAGCAACGGCAGCTGGGTGGCGTCCACGATGCGGCGCGCGTCGGTAAGCACGTCCTCCATCGTGCTGATGCCGAGATCCGGCATGCCCAGCGAATTGGCCGCCACGCCGCCGCCGGAAAGGTAAAGCGCCTTGTAGCCGACGCGCTTGGCCATCAAACCGGCGTAGGCGGTGATCGCGCCCATCACCTGCAGGGGCTGCTCTTCGGCCAGCGCGGCGCGGAAGCGGGCGCCGGGGGATGCGGTGGGGGACATGGAAGGCTCCGCGGGAAAAGGGCCATTTTAGCGCACCGCTCGCCTTTGCCCCCTGTCCCGGCGCTTGACCCTCACGTAACGTGAGGCCGGAACCTGCCGGCACGCACCGAGGAGACCCACCATGCCGCTGACCGTCGGCGAACTCGCCCGCCGCTGTGGACTGACCGTCCGCACGCTGCACCACTACGACGCCATCGGCCTGCTCAAGCCCTCGCTGCGCTCCGATGCCGGCTATCGCTTGTACGACCGGACCAACGTGGAACGCCTGCACCGTATCCAGGCGTTGCGCCAGTTCGGCCTGCCGCTGGCCGACATCGGAACCGTCCTGTCCGGGCCCGAGCAACCGCTGGGCGAGCTGATCGATCGCCAGATCGCCCAGCTCGACCGCGAGCTCGACCGCGCTGCCCGCCTGCGCAGCCGCCTGGTTGCACTTGGCGGGCAGCTGGCCGCCGGACAGTCTCCCGACCTGGCCGAGTGGCTGGACACGCTGGAACTGATGACCATGTACGAAAAATATTTCTCCCCCGAGGAGCTGCAAAGCCTGCCCTTGCACAACGACCCGGATGTATTGGCGCATTGGAATGCGCTGATCGGCGAAGTACAGGCCGCCATGGATCGCGGAGTCACGCCCGAGGCGCCGTATGCGCATGCGTTGGCCTTGCAGTGGATGGAAGCGGTCCAACGGGGCACGTGCAACAACCCCGGCTTCATCACCCGCCTGAAGGCGATGCAGGACAACGAGCCGGGGATACGCGAACGCAACGGCATCACGCCTGCGCTGGAGCGTTTCATCGAGCGGGCACTGGTAGACGCGAGGCTGGTGATCTTCGAGCGTTACCTGGGTCCGTCGGACATGGAACGCATGCGCGCGAATTACGGCGCTCACATGTACGACTGGCCGCCGCTCATTGCGGAAGTGCGTGGCGCCATTAACGCGGGCGTGCCGCCGACCGATCCCCATGCCCAACGGTTGGCGCGGCGCTGGATGGAACTCTTCCGCGCCTATGCCGGCGACGATCCGGCCACGCACGCGCGCATCCGCGAGGCCTACGCGAACGAGCCGGATCTGCGCAGCGGCAGTTCGGTGGATCCGGCGATGCTTGCGTATGTGCGCTCGGCGATCGAGGCGATGGGATAGGCGCACCCGCACAACCGGCCATTCGCGACGGCGCAGGTGACGGGGAGGTTTCCCGCGTGACTGCCAAGAGCATGCGCCGAACTTCCATGCGCTGTCGCAAGCGTGGCCCCTCACCCCAACCCTCGCCCCAGAGGGGAGAGGGCGTGGATTCCGGGCGCGCGAAGCATCCCGGTCGGCTACCGACGCGCTCCCTCTTCCCTCCGGGGAGAGGGCTGGAGTGAGCAGCCAGGGCTTGCGGGGAGTTCCGGCCTAGCAGTGGAAAGCTTCGTCGTTGCTCACTCCGGAAAAGAAAAAGGGCGGCCAAGGCCGCCCCTTTTTTGACCAGGCCCGGAAGCCTTACTTCTTCGCGAACAGGTGTTCGACGCCGCCACGCTCCTCGCGCAGCTCCTTGTCGGTCGCGTCCATGCGGGCGCGCGAGAAATCGCCGATCTCCAGACCCTGCACGATGGCGTACTTGCCATCCTTCACGGTCACCGGATAGCCGTAGATCACGCCCGGCGCGATGCCGTACGAGCCGTCCGACGGAATGCCCATCGAGACCCAGTCACCCTCTTCCGTACCCAGCGCCCACGAGCGCATGTGGTCGATCGCGGCCGAAGCGGCCGAGGCGGCCGACGAAGCACCGCGGGCCTTGATGATGGCCGCGCCGCGCTGCTGCACGGTCGGGATGAAGTCGCTTTCGTACCAGGCCTGGTCGACCAGCGACAGCGCCGGCTTGCCGTCCACGGTGGCGTGGTGGATGTCCGGGTACTGCGTGGAGCTGTGGTTGCCCCAGATGGTCATCTTCTTAATGTCGGTCG
Source organism: Frateuria sp. GZRe14 (assembly GCF_051900395.1). Classification (NCBI taxonomy): domain Bacteria; kingdom Pseudomonadati; phylum Pseudomonadota; class Gammaproteobacteria; order Lysobacterales; family Rhodanobacteraceae; genus Frateuria; species Frateuria sp. GZRe14. The sequence goes on from NZ_JBHZGJ010000001.1 coordinate 2,531,751, forward strand.
AGTGCTTGCCGGTCTTCTCCGCGAGCTGCGACAGCGCGCGGTTGTGGTCCAGGCGCACCATCGCGGTGAAGCACTTCGGGTCCAGGTCCGGCGCGTTCTGCTGGGCGATCAGCGCGTTGGTGTTGGCCGGGTTGCCAACCACCAGCACCTTCACGTCGCGCTTGGCGTGGTCGTTCAGCGCCTTGCCCTGCGGGCCGAAGATGGCGCCGTTGGCTTCCAGCAGATCCTTGCGCTCCATGCCCGGGCCGCGCGGACGGGCGCCGACCAGCAGCGCGTAGTCGACGTCCTTGAAGGCGACGTTGAGGTCGTCGGTAGCCACCACGCCGGCGAGCGTCGGGAACGCGCAGTCGTTGAGCTCCATCACCACGCCCTGCAGCGCGGGCAGCGCCGGGGTGATCTCCAGCAGGTGCAGGATGACCGGCTGGTCCTTGCCCAGCATGTCGCCTGCGGCGATGCGGAACAGCAGCGCGTAGCCGATCTGGCCAGCGGCGCCGGTGACGGCAACTCGGACGGGGGCTTTCATCACTTCACTCCTTAAGGTTCAAGAGGTGGACTGCGGCCCACCAAGGCTGGTAATCGAGAAGGTCACGCCAGTTCGGCGAAGAATTCCTGGATGCGCTTCAAACCCGGCTCCAGCTGGGCGGTCGGGCAGGTGTAGGAAATGCGCAGCGAACGCGGTTCGCCGAAGGCCGAGCCGGGCACGCAGGCGACGCCCTTGGCTTCGAGCAGCGCCGCGCAGACGTCCACGTCGCTGTTGATGAGCATGCCGTTGTGCGACTTGCCGAAGGCGACGGAGATGTCCGGGAAGGCATAAAACGCACCCTGCGGGCGCGGGCAGACCACGCCGGGAATCGCGCGCAGCGCGGCGACCACGACGTCGCGCTTGGCGGCGAATTCGGCGCACTTGGCCTGCGGGACGTCCTGCGGACCGCTGAAGGCGGCCACCGCCGCGGCGGTGATCACTTCCGGCACGCTGGTGATGTGGTTGGAATTGAGCGTAGTGACCGCCTTGGCCACCGACTCGGGGCCGGCCAGCATGCCCACGCGCCAACCGGGCATGCCGTAGGTCTTGGACACCGAATCGACGAACACCAGCCGCTCGCGCAGTTCGGGTCGGGCAAAGACGAAGTTGTGGTAGCCGATACCGTCGAACACCATCGAGTTGTAGATGTCGTCGGTGATGATCCACGTATCCGGATAGCGCACGAGCACGTCGGCCAGCGCGGCGATTTCCTCGGCCGTGTAGACCATGCCGGTCGGATTGGACGGATTGTTGAAGAGGAACACCTTCGGCTTGCGCTTGAGGGCTTCCTCGAGCTGCGCCGGTGCGAGCTTGTAGTTCTGCGTCGACGGGCACGGCAGCACGTTCATCTTCGCGCCGACGATGTCGGCGATGTCGCGGTAGGTCGTCCAGTACGGCGCCGCGAAGCAGATCTCGTCGCCCTCGTCGAGCAGCGCCTCGGCCAGGTTGTAAAGCACCTGCTTGGCGCCGATGCCGATGGAAAGGTTCATGCGGCCGTAGCCGGAGAAACCCAGCGCCTCGATGTGCTTGAGGAAGGCATCCAGCAGCGGCTCGGCGCCGCGGTTGCTGCCGTACTGGCCCGAGTCGTGGCTGAGCGACTCGCGCGCCGCGGCGTAGACGTGCTCGCCGGGCAGGAAGTTGGGCACGCCGATCGAGAAGCTGATGATGTCCCTGCCCTGCGCCTTCAACTGCCTGGCCTTTTCGGCGATGACCATGATCGCGCTGGGCTTGGCGCGACCGACACGCTGGGCGAGCTGGGGCATGGCTTCCTCGGGGGGTGTGGGTGAGGTAACCGGCGGATTTTAGCACGCGGCCGGAAAGCTCTTTCTTCCCCGGATGCAGCTCGGGGGAGATGGTTGGAAAAGCCGGAGGGTTCGGTCGTCACGCTGGCCCGAAGCCCAACGGCACTGGGGATGGGACGGCGGAGCCGAGCTGAGTTGCAGGGCGCGATTGGGCGCACCGCAGCCGCGCCCAAGGGCGCTCCTACATCGCACGCGTGGCGTCGATCTCGTCCCGGAGAGCTGAGAGGGCTCGATCCAGGCGACGGGCCTCTCCCTCCCCGATCGCGTCGGGGAGGGAAACCAGATCACGCGACAAGGCTCAACCGCGCTGGTCGAGCTTTTCGTTCCATTCCTTGATGCGGTCGGCCTGCGCGGCCATCAGCGCGTCGACGTCGCCTTCGACGGCCACACGCTCGATGGTGTCGCCCTGGCGGATCGCGTTGACCACCTTCTGGTCGTCACCGCCGACCACTTCGCCAAACACGCTGTGCTTGCCGTCCAGCCACGGGGTCGGGCCGTGAGTGATGAAGAACTGGCTGCCGTTGGTGCGCGGGCCGGCGTTGGCCATGGACAGCACGCCCGGCTTGTCGTGGCGCAGCGAGGGGTGGAACTCGTCCTCGAACTTGTAGCCGGGGCCGCCGGTGCCGGTGCCCAGCGGGCAACCGCCCTGGATCATGAAATCGTTGATGACGCGGTGGAACGACAGCCCGTCGTAATAGCCGCGGCGGGCCAGGTTGACGAAATTGGCGACGGTCACCGGCGCCTTGTCCTCGTGCAGGCGCAGGTGAATCGGGCCGCGGTTGGTCTCGAACGTGACGTTGATGGTCATGGCAATCCCTTGGGACGTGGGCGAAAAGGCCGGCAAGGATAGCGCAGCAGCCGGCCGTCGCCCGTGAACCGCCTGATCAGTGCACCGCCGGCGCCTCGGCGCTGCGCGCGGTGGCAGGCACCCGTGCCGGCGCGCCCTGCAGCAGCTGATGCAGCTTGAGGTAGACCGCGTTGGTCCAGCCGAAACCGATCACGTTGGTGGTGTAGCCGGCAGTGATTTTGACGTCCGCGTTGCCGAGCGCCATGTTGTATTTCTCGCGGATCGTGCCGTCGTGGGCGAAGCCGGTCTCCACGGTGGCCATGAACTTGTGCGCCAGGCGTTGCGCATCGTCACGGAAGCCGTAGGCGTCCAGGCCCGAGATTGCCAGCCAGTTGGTGGGCGCCCAGCCGAACGGCTCGTCCCATTGCGCGCCGCTGCTCAGGTTGTCCATCGACAGGCCGCCCTTGCGTTCGAAAACGGCCAGGTGCTTGTCCAGCGAGGCGGCCTGCTCCCTGGAGGCAAGCCCCGCCCACAGTGGCCAGTACGTGGTGACATAAGGCTGCGTCGATGGCTTGCCGGCGATGAAGTCGTAGTCCATGTACATGCCCTGCTGCGGCTGCCACAGGTATTTGTTCATCGCCGCCTTGCGCCGCGCAGCGGCCTCGGCCCATTGCTGCGCCTCGGCCACCTTGCCCAGTTGCAGGGCAAGGTCGTGCAGGTCGCGCTCGTAGCGGTAGAGCAGGCTGTTGAGGCCCACGCCGGCGTAGTGGTGCGTGGTGCCACCGTAGGGTCCGAAGTGGAAGTTGGTGTCGAAGCCGGACTCGCGCATCGCGCGGTCACCCAGGTAGTAGTCGGCGCTCAGCCGGTAGCCCTGGGCCCAGGCGCCGGCGCAGACGTCGGACGCCCCGGTATCGCAGCTCGCGGTCTTGAGCTTCGCCGCTTCCGTCGCATCCGGATGTTCCGAGGCCTTCACCAGATAGCCGGGATCGGCCTTCGGATGGGCCAGCACCCACGCGATCACGCCGCGGTAGTACTCGCTGCCGTGCATCTCCGGCACCGGGCCGGCGCCCAGGTCGAAGTAGCGCGCCAGTCCGGTGTCGCCCGCGCGGTGCTCCGGTCGCGTCCAGATGCGGTAGTTCGACACCGCCAGCGGATAGGCGTGCACCAGCCAGGCGTGTCGCTCGGCCTCGTCCTTGAAGGCGCCGTGGGCGGCCAGCACGTCGGCGACCATGCGGCTGAGGAACGGCGGCTGCGAGCGGGTCAGGTAGTAGGTGCGGTTGGCGTTGAGCACGCCGCCGTAGTGCTCGACCTCGAACAGCATGTTGTCGGTCATGTCGCGCGCCAGGTCATCGCGGTGGTCGGCGAGCAGGCCCAGCTGGATGAAATAGCTGTCCCAGCCGTACATCTCGTTGAACTGCCCGCCCGGTACCACGTAGGGCCTGGGCAGGTAGAGCAGGCCTTCGGCCGGAAGCTTCGAAGGCATCAGGTCGCCGAGCCGCTCGATGCGCCGGGGCAGCGTGCGTACTTCGACCTTGCAGCGCCTGGCGATGTCGTCGATCCCCGCGGGTTTGTCCAGGCCCGCCGGCAGGTAGAGCACCGGACGTGCGTCCATCTTCGGATCGTGCAGCGCCGAGCAATCGTCCAGCGAGCGCGTGAGGGTGTCCCAGGCCTTGTGGATGTAGGCCTCTGTCTTCGCCGGGCTGGGGCTGGCGGCGCTCGCCGCGGTGGAGAGCACGAGCGCCATGGCGCCGAGCAGGGAGACGATCCGCGGACGGGTCTTCATGGATGGGCTTCCTCTTGCGGTGGGGCGAGGTGGCGCTCGAAGAACGCCACGATGGTGCGGTAGGCCTGCCGCGACTCGGGCAGCTCGGGGTCGGAGAAGAACGAATGCCACATGCCTTCCCACACGTGCAGCTCGGCCTCGACGCCGGCCTCGGTCAGTAGCGTCTGGCTGTGCACCACCGAGCTCATCGCCATGTCGCGCGTGCCGGTGATCAGCAGGGTCGGCGGGAAATGTTTGAGCAATTCGGGCGAGAGGCCCGGCTGCACCCTCGGGTCGCTGGTGTCGATGCCGTGGAAATACGGCAACGTAGCGAGGTCCAGCGGCTCCGCCGGCACGCCCTGCCCGTTGAGCAACGGCCCGACGTAGGCCGAGTCGCCGGCGATAGTCACCAGCGAGCCGCAGAAGGTGCCGATCGCGCCGGGCACGGGCACCTTGTCGGCGATGAAGCGGGCCACCGCCTCGCCGGTCAGGATGCCGCCGGCCGAGCAGCCGTAGATGCCGATCTCACTTGGCCGATGGGTCTGGAGCAGCTTGCGGTAGACGGCCTCGACGTCTTCGCTGGCGGCGGGGAAGGTGTGCTCGGGCCCCTGCCGGTAATCCAGCGTGATGACCTCGATCCGGCCCAGGCTGGCGACCGGAATCGCTTCGACGAGACCGCCACTGCCGGCGCCCCAAAGGAAAGCGCCACCGTGCAGGTTGACCAGCACGCGATGACGATTGGCCGCGCTGACGCCTTGTTCGGGCAGCACCACGTCGGCGCCGACGCCGGCGATGGTTTCGTGCCGGACGGTGACCGGATAGAGCTTGCGCATGCGCGCGGCGCGGTCGCTGTTGAGGCGATCGTAGAAGCGCCGGCTCTGCTCGATCGGCGCGCTGAGAGGCGGCGACTGGGCACCCGCCGCCAGCATCCTGGGGAAGAACGCGCGCGCCTGCGGCGAAGCGAACTGCGAATACGGGATCGCCACCGAAGCGGCGGTCACCGTGCCGTCGGGCCTTACCCCGGCCTGCTCATCGGCCCAAGCCGCGACCGCGAACAGGCAAGCCAGAACCGTGAACAAGGCGCGGGCGTTCATGGCCGGTCCTCCGCGGGTCGGCGCGTGAGCGCGACGCGTCCGTTCCGATCGCGGCTCACGGTGATGTCGTAGTACGCACCACGCAACGCTACGTGGGTCAGCGTGAAGGCGTGCCACGTCGGCGGCAGCACCGGCGGATAGGCTGCGACCAGGCCGCCGGGTTGCAGGCGCAGGCCGGTGAAACCGTACTCGATGGTCTGCAGCAGCCCCCCGGCGGCGGTGATGAAGTAACCGGTGTTGTTGTTCGGCGTCTCGGTGCGCACGTTGAATGGCGGCTGCATCACGCCGGCGTGGAGGTTGCGCTGGAACCACGCATTGGCCCCGGCGGCATCGCCCAGCGTGGCCGCGTAGATCGCCAGCGGCGCCAGGCCCATGCTGTTCGGATCGCGGTGCGATTGCGTGATCGGCGCCAGCGCGTAGTCATAGTCGCGCCGCCGCACGCCCGGCTCCATCGGCAGGTCCAGCGAAGGCAGGACCAGCATCGGCAACGAGCTGCCGCCCCAGGAATCGATGTCGTGCGGCACTGACGGGTCGAAGTCCAGGTGATGCCCGGCCCTCGCGTCGAAGGGGACGAACAGCTTGTCCGCGACCTCCGCCCAGCGCGGATCGGCCTTCTCGCCCAGAACCGCGGCGGCCCGCGCCGCCAGCTGTAGCGCCTTGCGGGCCGAGACGTTGGTGAAGGTGTCGTTGGGCACGTCGTTGTAGTCCTCGTCCACCGAGGTGACGTGCGGGATTTCGTAGCGCTTGCGTTCGGGCACCCAGGTCGCGCGGCTGGCCCAGAAGTCGGCGACCGCGTGGATCACCGGCCAGCCATGGTCGCGCAGCCAGCCCTTGTCGCCACTGGCCAGCCAGTACTGCCATTGCGCGATGGCCACGTCCGCCGTGACATGGATCTCGCGCTCGCCGAGCACATAAGCCGGGTGCGGCGTCTGCTCGGTGCCGTGCTGCGGATCGGATTCCCACGGATACATCGCCCCGCGCAGTCCCCTTTCTCGGGCGCGCGCTTCGGCAGCCGGCAACGTGCGGCTGCGGAAATCGACCAGCGATCGTGCGCGCTCCGGATGCAACAGCAGCAGCGCCGGGAACACCCAGGTGTCGTTGTCCCAGAACACGTGCCCGGCATAACCCGGAGTCAGGCCGCAGGCACCGCTCGGCCAGGCGGTGCCTGGCGTGACGTTCGACAGCAGGTAGTACAGGTCCGAGTGCACCATGCGCTGGGATTCGGGATCGCCCTCGATCCGGATGTCCGAGCGCCACAGGTCGTGCCACGCGGCGACGTGGTCCGCGCGCAAGCGCGCGAAGCCGTTCCCTCGCGCCTGCCGCACCAGCGCCAGGTCTGCCCTGGCGTCACCTCCCCAGCCCTCGCGCGACAGCGCCACGAACTTGCCGAAGGTGTAGGTGTGGCCCTTGCGCACCCTGGCCTTCAGTTCGAGGGAAAGCCGCCAAGGGCTGCGGTAGACGCGGGCACCGCTCGGCGCGAGGCCTTCGGGCAGCGCCACGGCGACCGCCTCGGCCATCGACAGTCCCTGTTCGGCGCGACCGTCCAGCGAGAGGGTCAGCCCCTTGGCATCGCCGTGCGCGTCGAGCACGTGGGTGTCGCCGTGGTACCACAGCGGGGCGCGGTCGGGCGTGGCCGGCGGGATAGGCTCGAGCTTGAGGTTGTTCGCCGCCACCGCCTCCTGCATCTGCTCGCCGGTGAGGCGGGCCAGGTCGAAGCGCGGCTGGTGCGGCGCCCACAACGCGAGCGGAAAGGACAGCTCCACCTCGCCGTCGAACTCGGGCGTGATCGACAGCTGTGTTGCCGCCAGGTGCGGCGAGGCCTGGCTGACCAGCGAGACCACCTCGATGCGCGTGGCGCGGCCGTGGTCGTCGTAGCGGTAGCGCGTGGTCAGCGTGCCGTCGTGCAGGTCCAGCACCTGGCGGTAGTCGCCGAACACGGCCGGATCGAGCGCGACCTGGTTGAGCCAGAAATGCCCGGAAGACGAAGTGCCGGTGCTGTAGTCGATGCCGCTCCATCCGGGTATCGCCGCGGGACGGGAGACGTCGCCCTCGGCGTAGTCCATGAAGGCGGCCATGTAGGACAGGTTGTCCTCGGTGCCGCGCGGGGCACTGAGCGTGGCGACATAGCCATTGCCGAGCTGGGTCGGAAAGTACGTGGGGAAGTCGCGGGCGGTGGCGGTGAGCAGGAAGCTCGGATCGGTGGCGGCGGCCGGCGCGGAAAGTGCGAGGGCGGCGCAGGCGATCAGCCACAGCATCCAGAGGGCGATGCCCTCGAGCGATCCCTTGCCGAACAGCGTGGCTGCAGGAGCGCCCCCGGGCGCGACCCGGGCATGGCGGTCGCGCCCAAGGGCGCTCCTGCAGGGATCGCGGTTCATGGCACCGCCTTGCGCACAAGCTTCACCTTGCCGTCGGCGCCGCGCCCGACGTGGATGTCGAAGCGTTTCCCGCGGAAGTGCACGCCCTTGAGCGTCAGGCCGTTCCAGCCCGGCGGCAGCACTGGCGCGTATCTCTCGCTGAGGCCGTCATCGTCGATGCGCAGTCCGGTGAGCCCGTACAGCATGCTCTGCAGGAAGCCGGACGAGGTAGCGAGGATGTACCCGGCGTTGTTGGCGGCGGTTTCGGTGCGCACGTTGAACGGGGCCTTGAGGAAGCCGACCAGGTTGCGTTCGATCCATGCACCGGCGGCGGCCGCATCGCCCAGTTCCGCGGCGCCGACGGCCATCATCACCATCATCATCTCGTTCGGGTCGTCGCCGTGGCTCTTCAGTTCCTGCAACTGGAACTGGAAGTCGTTTCGGCGCACCTGCGGCGACATCGGAAGGTCGAGGTTCGGATACATCAGCCAGACCAGCGAGGAGCCCATCCAGGTGATCTTGTCGTGCGGCACCGACTTGTCGAAGTCCAGGTGGCGCTGCTCGGCCTCGTCGAAGGGGATGTACATCTTCGAGGCGATCTCGCTCCAGCGCGGGTCGGCCTCGGCGCCGACCACGCGCGCCGCCTTCACCGCGATCTGCAGCGCCTTGCGCGCGGCGGCATTGGTGAACGAGTCGTTCGGCACGTCGTTGTAGGCCTCGTCGGGCGAGGTGACGTGGTGGATCTCGTAGCGGTCGTGCGCCTTGTCATAGGTGACGCGGCTGGTCCAGAAGGTGGCGATGCCCTCCAGCACCGGCCAGGCCTGCGTCTTCAGCCACGCCTCGTCGCCGGTGGCGAGGTAGTACTGCCACTGCGCGATGGCGATGTCGGCGTTGACGTGTACCTCGCGGTAGACCTCCCACGCGAAGTGCGGCGTGACGTCCACGCCGGTCTGCGGATCGGCCTCCCACGGGTACATGGTGCCTTTGACGCCGTACTGGCGGGCGCGCGCCCGCGCCGGTTCGGTGGTGCGGTCGCGGAACATCACGATCGGCTTGGCGCGCTCCGGATGCAGCAGCAACAGCGCCGGGAACACCCACGAGTCGCTGTCCCAGAACGCATGGCCCGCGTAGTTGGGCGTCAGCGCGCAGGCGCCCATCGGCCAGGCGGTGCCGACGGTACTGTTGGACAAGAGGTAGTAGAGGTCCGAATGCACCGCCTTCTGCACAGCCGGGTTGCCGTCGATCACGATGTCGGACTGCCACAGCGCGTGCCAGGCGGCCTGGTGGTCGGCGAGCAGGCGATCGAAACCGGTCATGCGCGCGGCGCTCGCCAGGGCAAGCACGTCCTTGTCGTCGCCCCAGCCGTCGCGCGAGAGCGCCAGGTATTTGGTGAAGACGTAGCGCTTGCCCTTGTGCAACGTCGCGGTGATCTCGATCGAGAGTTTGGTCGGCGTCCGTTCCAGCTTCACCGTGTCGGGCGAAAGGCCCTCGGGCAGGCCGATCGCGGCGGCCTCCGCCATGCCAAGCCCATGCTGCGCCCTGCCCTTCAGCGCGAGCGTCAGCGCCCTGGCATCGCCGTCGGCGGAAAGCACCTGCGTGTAGCCCGGATACCAGACCGGCGCACGGTCGGGCGTGGGCACCGGTTTGTTGTCCAGGCTCTGTCCGCTGGCGATCACCGCCGCGATCATCTCCTCCCCGCCCATGCTGGCGATCGGGAAGCGCGGCTGGTGTTCGGACCACAGCCGCAGCGGGAAGCTCAGCTGCACCGGGCCGTCGAACTGCGGGGTGATGGCGATCTGCGTGGCCGCCAGGTGCGGCGAGGCCTGGCTGACGAAGGAGGTGACCTGGATGTCGCTGGCCTTGTTCGCATAGGCGAAGCGGTAGCGCGTGGTCAGCGTGGCGCCCTGCATGTCCAGCGTCTGCGCGTAGTGCTGGAAGATGCCCGCGTCCAGCCGCGTGCGGTTGAGCCAGCCGCCGCCGGGGTTGTAGTCGATCTCGCTCCAGCCGGGGATCGCCGCCGGGCGCGAGATATCGCCCGGCTTGTAGTCCATGAACGCGACCATGTACGCGGCGCTGGGCTCGGTGCCGCGCGGCGAGGTCATGGTGGAGAAGTAGCCGTTGGCCAGGTAGCTCGGAAAGTAGTTGCCGAAGTCCTTGGCTGTCGCCGTGAACTGGAAGCTTGGATCCGTGGCGGCGAAGGCCGGCGTGGCAACCAACGCAACGACGAGCGGGAACACCGCGAGTCCGACGGGAAAGCGCTTCATGGGCACTCCTCTTTGCTGCCGGGCTTGTGCAAGGGCGGCACCGCCTGGCCGTCATTCCCGCGGAAGCGGGAGGCGCCTTTCAACTGCGACTGCTGGTCTTCGATGCCACGCTCGTCGAGGGCGGCCATGGATTTCCCGCTTTCGCGAGAATGACGCCCGGGCCGTTCCGGGTTCCATCCCGGGAACCCGAAAAAGGCGCCTGCGCCCGCCACCGGCAGGGCGCAGGCAATCCGGGGTGCTTCAGAACATGTACTTCACTTGCAGGTTGACCTCGCGCCCTTCCAGCGGACGGGCCAGGATCACGCCGGTGGTGCCGGCGGCCGAGCCGAAGATGCGCGAGTTGCTTTCGGTCAGGCCCAGCTCGTTGGTCATGTTGGTGCCCTGCAGGCGCACCTGCCAGCTCTGCTGGATGTTGGCGACGATGCCGAAGTCCCAGGTGTGGTAGCTGCCCAGTTGCTGCAGCCCGGAGATGTCCTGGGTATGCGGGCCGACATGCGTGAAGGTCACGAAGGCCAGCACGTCGCCCCAGCCGAACGGCATGTCGTAGCTGGGCGTGAACATGTAGCGCACCTTCGGCTGGCGCTGCAGCTGCACGCCGTTGATGTTCGCGCAACCGTCGCCGGCGACCGGGTTGGTGTAGGGCAGGCACGAGCGGTTGTGCGAGTACACACCGTCCAGGTAGTTGCCGACCAGCTGGAACTTCAGGTGCTCGATCGGGCTCCAGGCGGTGTTGATGTTCACGCCCTTCGAATCCGAACCGTAGGTGCTCTGCGGCCCGTTCGGCACGCCCTGCTCGTCGGTCGGCTGGTACAGCAGGCCGTTGAACTGGCGGTGGTACACGGTGATGTCCGCGAAGAACTGTTCGCTCTGGTATTTGAAGCCGCCTTCGAAGTTCTGGATCTTCTGGATCGGCGCGGTGTTGCCCGTGACGTTGCCGCGGATGCCGTTGTCGAAGTCGTCGAAGTGCGCACCGCGGTTGGCGCGGAAGTACACGCTCATGTTGTCGGCGAGCTCGTAGTTCACGCCGAAGGTCCACGACGGGTGGGTCTTGTCGTAGCGGGTGTGGGCAAAGGTGCCGTTACACACCGGCACGTTGTTGTCGTAGATCGTGTTGTCGTTGCCGTCCAGGTTCTGGTTGGTCAGGTTGCAGACGTCGTTGACCGCGTTCTGGTTCTCCACGCGGCCGGACAGGTCGATCAGCCACTTGCCGACGCGCCAGATGTCGGACAGGTAGAACGCCTTGTTGTTGGCGGTGCCATGCTGGGCGATGTTGTAGCCGCCGTAGTCCAGGAAGCCCTGGTTGTCGGTCAGCTGGTTGACGCCATTGGCATCGACGTAGCTGACCGTGATCGGCCGCGCGTTGGGCGTGTTGGTCATGAGCATCTGGTTGCCCAGCGCCCATTCGTCGTCCATCGTGTAGTGCGCCAGGTACAGGCCGGCGGTGAGCGTGTTGCCTTCGAAGATTTCCTTGCTCAGGCGGAAGTCGTTGTTGATGTTCTTCAGGTGCTTGTGGATGAACCACCAGCCCTGGTGGATCACGCTCTGGTTGGGATCGACCGCGCCGCCGTCGACATACGTCGCAGTGGCCGAGCCCGGCACCAGGTTGAACGCGCCGATCTGGCTCTGGTCGGTGTAGAGCATGTCGTTCAGGCTGCCCGGGTTCGTGCCGGAGAACAGCGCGTTGGTGTCGACGTCGCCGCCGTCGATGAGGAACTTGTCGGACAGGTTCCAGCCGTTGCCCAGGTCGTAGTCGAAGTTGCCGCCGAAGAAGCCGAACTTCGCGCCGCGGCCGTTGGCCAGGTTGGCGTCGCGACCGCCGCCCGGATAGCCGCGCAGGAACACGTGCTGGATGGCCGGGCCGTTGTAGGTGTCGGTGAGCGGATCGAAGCCCGGGTAGGCGCTGAAGTTGTCCGTGCCGCTCTGGATCAGCGGGATCGGCGTGATGAACTGGTTGCGGTCGTTGAGGTAGCGCGCGTACAGCGTCATCGAGCCGTTGTCGCTGTCGTGGGTGAACGTGCCGGTGAGCTGGCCGCCCTTGTCCGCCGCGAACTTCGGATCGCGCACACCGTCGGAGTCGCGGTAGAAGCCGCCGATGCTGCCGTAGGTGTTCTTGGCGATCGGGAAGCCGAAGAAGCCGTCGACGCGCTTGAGGTTCTCGTTGCCGTAGGTCACGCCGATGCTGCCCGAAGGCACCTCGGTACCCTGCTTGAGGATGAAGTTGGCGGTCGCGCCGATCTGGCCGTCGCCGAATACGACCGACGGGCCACCCTGCACGATCTCGGCGCGGTCGACCGTGTCGTCGAGGCGGAAGATCGAGGTGGTCTCGAAGAACGACAGCGTGGGCATGCCGTACAGCGGCGAGCCCATCATCTGGGTGCTGAAGTACGGCGCATCGCCGCCGCCGGGGAAGCCCGCGATTTCGATGTTGGCGCCGGTCTGGCCGCCGGTGGACTCGGGCCACAGGCCGGGGGAGATCTTCAGCAGGTCGGCCGTGCTCTTGGGATTGGCCAGCCGGATCTGTTCGGCGGTGGCCGTGGTGACCGAGTAGCTGGTGTCGATCTTGCGCAGGCCGCCGGTGGCGGTATTGCCCGTCACCACGACCTGCTCGAGGTTCTTGGCGCTCGCCTTGCTGGGCGGCTGTTGCTGCGCCTGGGCATTGGCCGGTTGGGTGGCGTCGGTTTGCGGCGCCGTGTTCTGCGCCTGATCATCGTTCTGCGCCAGCGCGATGCTGGGCATCAGGCAGGCGGCTATTGCCGCGGATAAGGCCAGTCGCACGTGCTTGTTCATCAGCTTCGCTCCCCGCATAAGTGATGTTCAGACGGCATGGACCGCGCGCGCGGCCTGCCGCTTCGCCCTTGTTGCGCCCCACTTGTGTGCCTTGCACCCGCGGGCATCTTGCCGCAAGCGGGGCACATGTTTGCCTTGCTTTGACAGCGCTGTCAATTTGCCTTGCAACAAATTTCTTACACGTTCTTTCCCTCACGCCGCCTGGGCGGTGGACTCGCGCACTTCCAGCGAGAACGTGGCCTGCACCATCGCGCCGGGCCGCCCGCGCAGGGTGTCGAGCAACTGCAGCGCGGCGATGCGGCCCATTTCGCGGCTGGGCTGGTGGATGGTGGTGAGCGTGGGCCAGATCTGGCGCGCGATCGGGGTGTCGTCGAAGCCGCAGACCGAAACGTCCCGGGGCACCAACAGGCCGTGCTCGCCGGCCGCCCAGATCACGCCGGCGGCCATGTCGTCGTTGGCCGCGAACACCGCGGTCGGCCCGCGTCCGCGTGGCAGCGAGAACAGCCGCCGCGCCGCCGCCACGCCGCTGCCGAAGGAGAAGTCGCCCGGCACTTCCAGTTCCGGGTCGCGCTGCAGTCCGGCCTCGGCAAGCGCCGCGCGATAGCCGGCCAGACGCCACTGGCTGGCGCCGTGGTCCGGATGCCCGATGACGTGCGCGATGCGCCGGTGGCCCAGCGCCAGCAGCGTCGCCATCATCTGACGCGCCGCTTCCGGTTCGTCGATGAAGGCGCCGATGGTGCCGGCGCGCTCGATCGGCGAAACGCTGGCATAGAGCACGCGCCGCTCGAGCAGGCGCTGCAGCAAGGCGGGGTTGTCGGTGATCGGCGGCGTCAGCAACAGGCCGTCGGGGCGGTGGTGCGAGAGCAGCCGGTCGACGCGATCGACGAAGCCGGTTTCCTCCACGTGAAGCGGCCGCACCATCATGCTGTAGTGGTGCAGGTCGCAGGCCTCCAGCACGCCGGCCTGGATCTCGGTGAGGTAGTTCGACGAAGGGTTGTCGTAGAGCATCGCGATCAGGAACGAGCGGTTGCTCGCCAGGCTGCGCGCCGGCTGGTGCGGGCGATAGTCCATCGCCGCCATCGCGGCAAGCACCTTCTCGCGCGTGGGGCCACGCACGTTCGCTTCGTCGTTGAGCACGCGGGAGACGGTCTTGGGCGACACCCCCGCGGCGCGTGCCACATCTTCCAGGCGAACCCGCATGGCGCGTCCTGCATCGACAGCTGGTGGCGGTCGACTATGCGTGCTGCGCCGGCCGGGCACAAGCGGAAGTTGGACGGCTACTTCAGGTCGAGCGCCGCCCGCGTAAGAACCTGCTCGCCCCGCGGGTGTCCCGATGGCGTGCGTATGTCGACCGGCCATGGCGCGTTTTCGAACAGGTGCGCCCACAGACGGTCCAGCGCGGCGTAGCCGTAGGGCAGCAGCGGCAGGTGCCGTTCGCCGAAGCCGGGCAACGGCAGGAACGCATCGAAGTGCTGCGCGTGCGGCACCTTCCAGTACAGCGGCCGTCGCCCTGCGGCGCGCAGCCAGGCGATGTACGGTTCGGAGGTGAAGGCGGTCGGCAGCAGGCCGTCGTCGGCTCCGTGCACCACCCACAGCGGCAGGTCCTCGCGCGGCAGCCGCGCCACGGTCGCCTCGACGCCCGCGTGCAGCGCCTGCGCGGTGGCGTCGTCGCCGTCCCAGAGCGCGCGCAGGCATTGTTCGCCGACGAGCGTGGGATCGGCCGAACCGTCGGTGCCACCGAACAGGCCGATGCCGTTGCCAGGCGGAATGCCCGCGCTGTCCGACCACCACGCCGCACGGCTGGCCGCGTCGGCGATGCCGGGCGTGCCCTCCGGCGTGGCCGCGGCGTAGTGGAAGCCGCAAGGCATGTTGGCCGTGCCGCGGCGCAGGTAGGCCGAGGCGTAGCCGGCGGTGATCGCGCGCCACAGGTCGAACGCGGTCGATGTGGCCGCCACCTGCATGGCCGCCTCGGTCCAGCCCGATGCGCGGAGATGTTCGTACGCCTCGGCCGCCTGCGTCGCGGGCGTGGCGGACTCGAGCAGGCCCTGTGCGTGCAGGCTGGCGCAGCGTTGCGGCCAATCCCTGGTCATCGGCGCGCGCGCGAACGGCACCGCATCGAAGCGCGCGCCGGTCAGCGCGCAAGGCAGCCAGATCGCCGCCTCGGTGGCGTAGTCGTAGAGCTTGCGACCCTGCCCGGCCAGTTGCACGTTGGGCTCCAGCGCGACCACGCCGTCGAGCAGTTGCTCGTCGTCCAGGCCCGCGGCCTGCAGCACCGCGCCGCCGCCGTTGGAAAGCCCTGTTGCGATGATGCGCGTGTTCTTCGCCGTGAACGGCGCAAGCTCCGGATAGGCGCGATCGAGCATGGCCAGCCCGAAGCGCGCCGCCTGCAACACGTGGCGACCCCAGTCGGCCTCCGGGTTGTCGCCCGAGTGCAGATGCTTGACCGCGATGCCCGCGCCGGCCGGCAGCGGTGGCGGGGTGAACTCCAGTGGCGCCTCGCCGCGTTTCGCGCGGCGGCCATCGAGCGCCACGCCGCTGTCGTCGGTGTAATCGAAGAAACCGCTGCCGGCACCCTTGTCGGTATAGGCCACCGCGCAGCCCTTCGGCAGGCCCCAGGCACCGGCCAGTGCGATCGCGCCGTAGATCCCGCGCGAGCCGGACGATGCGGTGACCACCAGGCAACGCTTGTCCTTGTCGAAGCCGTCCGGCGCCTGCAGCAGCACGCGATGGGGTTGATGCGCTCCCGGTATCCAGGCGAAGGCCTGGTATTCGCGCCCCGGCACCGCCGGGACGCCTCCGTAGACCTGGCCGTAACCACCGAGGGGTCCGAGGTCGGCGATGCCCTTCCAGTTCATCTGGATCGCGCGGCGACGCAGTTCCTGCGGCGTGGGGCGAGCTGGATCGGCGAAAGGAACCGGTGCGCCGGCCAGGCCTGCGAGGCCCAGTCCGGCGCTGAGCAGGTCGTCATGGTCGCGGTGGGTGGTGACCCGCACCTCACCCGGAACGAAATCGATCGATGGCATGGCAGGCTCCGCGGCCGCGGCGTGGACGGCGCCGCCAGCCAGGGCGGGCACCAGCATCAGGGTCAGCCGCTTCAGGAACGCGTTCATTCCGGCACCTTAGCAAGCACGCGCGCGGACGCCATCGTACGAAGGTCCATGCCGGTACCGTTTTCCAGGAAAGCACCCTGTGCGCGACCGCCCGGTCCCCGACCATCCGTCGCCCCGCTTGCGTCACGTCCGCGTCGCGCACGGATGCGCTCCGGCATGGAGGTGAACTCGACGCCATGGCGCGCACCCGCTAGTTTGCATGGCATGCCTTCCCTGCTGATCGCCGACGACCATCCGCTGTTCCGCGCCGCGTTGCGCCAGGCGGCCATCGCCTGTGTCGCAGACTGCCGGGTCAGCGAAGCGGCCGACCTCGCCGATGCCCTCGCCGCGCTGACGGCAGCCCCCGACACCGACCTGGTGCTGCTGGACCTGCACATGCCCGGCAGCCAGGGCCTGTCCGGCCTGGCCGCGCTGCGAGGCCAGCATCCGGGCGTGGCAGTTCTGGTGGTATCCGCGCATGACGAGCCGCGCACCGTGCGCCGCGTGCTCGACCACGGTGCGGCAGGTTTCATCCCCAAGAGCGCCACTCCCGCCCAGATCGGCGAAGCGATCCGCACCGTGCTCGACTGCGGCAGCTGGGTCCCTCCGGGCCTGGCCAGCGCAGTCGGCGCGCTCGCGCCCGACCCGAGAGACGCCGACCTCGCCGCCCGCCTCGCGCGCCTGACCGAACAGCAGTACCGCGTGCTGGCGCTGATCGGCGAAGGCCTGCTCAACAAGCAGATTGCCGATCGACTGGCCATCCAGGAACGCACCGTCAAGGCGCACGTGACGGCGATCTTCGAAAAGCTCGGCGTGCGCAACCGCACGCAGGCCGGCTTGCTGCTGCGTTCGCTGGACCTGGGCGAGCCGGCGCGGGTCCTGTAGGAGCGCACCCTGTGCGCGACCGCGGCGGACCGGCACCGCGGACTGACGCTGCACTTCTACAAGGCTTCGAGCGACGACCTGCTGCGGAATTCCCGCGCCTGCCCGCTCAACGGATCGACGAATGCCAACCCGCGCGCCAGCAACTGCAGCGGCCGGCTGAAATCATCTTCCAGCCGTTCCTGCAGCTGCGGATAAAAGTGGTCGTTGCGGATGGGTGCGCCCAGCGTCGCCATGTGCACGCGCAACTGGTGCTTGCGCCCGGTATGCGGCTCCAACGCGTAGCGCCAAAGCTGCGCGCCACGTTCGATCACACTCACGCGCGTCTCGCTGTTCGCTTCGCCCTCCACTTCGCGCATGCGGAAGAACGGCTCGCCCGCCTCCAGCCGCGAGCGGTGCACGTGCGGTAGCGCAAGTTGCGGCAAGGGCGCGGCCAGTGCCTCGTAACGCTTGACGATGCGCCGCTCGCGGAACAGCGACAGATACGCATCCCGCGTGGCCGGCTGCGCCGAAAACAGCACCAGCCCGGCAGTCTCGCGATCGAGCCGGTGCAACGGCACCAGTGCCGGATTGCCCAGCCGGCGCACGAGGCGCCCCAGCAAGGTCTGCTGCACGTAGCCGCCAGCCGGCACCACCGGCAGGAAGTGGGGTTTGTCGACCACCACCAGGTGATCGTCGACATGCAGCACGACCTCGTCGCCGGGGATCGCCGGTTCGCTCTCGACCTCACGGAAATATTTCAGCTTCATGCCGGCGCGGCCGGGCGTGTGCTCATCGATCGGCATGTCGCCGGCATCGAGCACGCGGCCACGGCGGAGCCTGTCCAGCCACTGCGCGCGGCCGATGCGCGGAAAACAGGCGCACAGCCCGTCGAGCGCGGTCGCCCAATCGCCTTCGGGCAGGTGCACGGTGCTGGGCGCGGTCGCATGGATCATCCGGCCAGCTTAGCGCCGGCCGCGGCGTACAATGGCCGATTACCCGCAGCAGGCACGACCATGGCCCTCAACGCCACCATCCACAAAGCCGAGCTGTCGATCAGCGACATGGATCGGCACTACTACGCGACCCACGCGTTGACGCTGGCCCGCCATCCCTCCGAAACCGAGGAGCGGCTGATGGTGCGGTTGCTCGCCTTCGCGCTGCACGCGGACGATCGGCTGGAGTTCGGCAAGGGCCTGAGCGACGAGGACGAACCAGCACTCTGGCGACGCGCGTACACCGACGAGGTGGAGCAGTGGATCGAACTCGGCCAGCCGGACGAGGCGCGCATCCGCAAGGCCTGCGGGCGCTCGCGGCAGGTCGTGGTGGTCAACTACGGCGGACGCGTCGCCGACATCTGGTGGGACAAGGTCGGCACTGCGCTCTCGCGCAACGACAACCTGACCGTGCTCGACATCGACGACGCCACCGTGCGCCAGCTCACCGCACTGTGCGAGCGCGGCATGCGGCTGCAGTGCCTGATCCAGGATGGCGAACTGCAGCTGATCAGCGGCGACACCACCGTCGCGATCCGTCCCCGCGCACGCATGGGCGAATACGCCGCCGCCTGACGGACAGGGCTTCCCCGCGCAGGAGCGGGGCTGTCCGGGACTGCCATGCGCAACCGTTTCCCGCGGTCGCGCACAGGTGCACTCCTACACTCGCACCGCCGCCGCCACGCGCTGCAGCAACTGGCGCAACGCCAGCGGCTTGAGCGGCTTGTAGAGCACGCCGATCCCCGCATCGAGCAGGCGCTGGCGCAATTCGCCGTCACGGTCGGCGGTCAGCATCACCGTCGGCACGTCCGGGTGGCGCCCGCTCAGTTCGCGCCAGACGTCCCAGCCGGTACGCCCCGCGTCGAGGTGATAGTCGAGGATGTGCAGGTCCGCCTGCCACGGCGCCGCGAGCGCCTGGGCCGCATCGCGGGCGGCATGCACCTGCCAGCCCCAACCGGTAAGCAGCGCGCTCAACGCGGCCAGCGCCGCCGGTTCGTTGTCCAGCACCAGCGCTCGCCCGGCCGGCAGCGGCTGGAGCGTAGCCGCGGCTGCCGGCACGCTCGCCGGCATCCGCGCCAGCGGCACACCCAGGTCGAACACGCTGCCCTGGCCCGGCCATGAGCGCAGGCCCAGCGGATGCCCGAGCAGACCAGCCATGCGCCGGGCGATCGACAGGCCCAGGCCCAGCCCCTGCCCGCCCGCGGCACTGCCGCGACGGAACTCCTGGAAGATCATCGCGCGCTCCTGCGGCGCGATGCCCGGGCCGGTGTCCCACACCTCCACGCGCAGCTGCGCGCCGCAACGGCGCACGCCCAGCAGTACGCGGCCGCGTTCGGCGTAGCGCAACGCGTTGGAGAGGAAGTTCTGCAGCACCCGGCGCAGCAGTTGCGGATCCGAATGCACCCAGGCGCGCGTGCCGACCACGTCCAACCGCACGCCGCGGTCCTGGGCGATGGCGCCGAACTCGGCGGCCAGCGGATCGAGTACCTCAGCCAAAGCGAAGATGCGCGGCTGCGGCTGCAGGCGGCCGCCCTCCAGACGCGCGATGTCGAGCAGGCCGGCGAGCAGGCCTTCGGTCGCGGTGAGCGCGCCATTGAGGTTGCCGGCGATGGCCGCGTCGGCCCCGTGTTCGGTCAGCGTATGCGCGAACAACTGCGCCGCGTGCAACGGCTGCATCAGGTCGTGGGTGACGGCGGCCAGGAAGCGGCTCTTGGCCTCGTTGGCGCGCTGGGCCTCGGCGCTGGCGGCGGCCAGCGCACGGGTGCGCTCTTCCACGCGCAATTCGAGCGTCTCGTTGACCTTCTTCAGGGCGTCCTCGGCGCGGCGGAATGCGGTGACGTCGGTGAAGGTGGCGACGAAGCCGCCGCCGGGCATGGGATTGCCGCGGATCTCCACGATCGTGCCATCGGGAAAACGCCGCTCGGACAGGTGCCGCGTGCCGGCCTGCATATGGGTCAGCCGGCGCTGCACGCGCGTCTCCACGTCGCCTTCGCCGATCAGGCCCTCGCCAATGATGAAGCGCGCGAGGTCGGCGACCGGGCGGCCGATCTGCAGCATGTCGTCGGGGTACTGGAACAGCCGCGCGTAGCAGCGGTTCCAGGCCACCACGCGCAGCTCCGCGTCGACCACGCAGATGCCCTGGCTCATGTTCTCCAGCGCCGCCTCCAGCACGCGCTGGTTGAAGCGCAGGTCCTGCGTGGCTTCGCCGACGATCGCCGCGACGGTGTCCAGTTGCGCGCGGCCCTGCTTGTGCACCACTTCCAGCAGCAGCCGCGCCGACGCCGCGCCGATCACCGCGGCCAGTTCGTGCTCGACCGCGTCGACCCGCGCATGGCCGGCGGCACCCTGCTCCGGCGCGGCGGCGAACAGGTGCGCCACGCGCTCGGGCGGCAGGAAACGCTCGGCCAATGCGCGCAGCTCCACCACGCCAACGTCGCCGACGCCCGCCACGCGCGTGGCCTGGCCGAAGCGCGACTGGGCCACCAGCCACGTCACCGCCACGTTCGCCGCCAGGCTCAACACCACGGCGCGGCCCAACTGGCTCCAGTCGCCCAGCCCGAGCAGCCCGGCGGGCGACAGCCAGCCGAGCCCGAACGGGCCGTGCAGCAATCCCGCCGGCATCGCCGGCCACAGCGAGGGCAGCACCACATAGAGCCACACGAACGTGCCGCAGGCCAGCCCCGCGGTCACCGCACGCGGCCCAACCTGCGGCCGGTACACGGCGGCGAACAAGGCCGGCGCCAGCCCCGCCAGCGCGGAGAACGAGATCGCGCCGATGTCCGCCAGCGCCTCGTGGCTGGCCAGCACGCGGCTGTAGCCCCATGCCAGCAGGATCACCACCACGATCGCCACGCGGCGCTGGTTGATGACCTCGCCACGCAGGTCGCCACGCTCGTCGCGGCCCCAGCCGGCGCGCACGCGCAGCGGAGCGATGAAGTGGTTGACGATCATCAGGCTGAGCGCCAGCGTGGCGACCACCACCATGCTGGTGGCGGCGCTCAAGCCTCCGAGGAACGCCACCAGCGCCAGAGTGTGCTGCCCGCGCGCCAGCGGCAGCGCAAGCACGTAGAGGTCCGACGGTACGCCGCTGGGCCCGAGCCACGCGTCGCCGAGCTTCGCCAGCGGCAGGATCGGCAGCGCGATCAGCAGCATGTACAGCGGGAACAACCATCGCGCGGTGCGCAGGTGGCCGCCGTCGCGACACTCGACCACGCCGGCATGGAACTGGTGCGGCAGGGTGAACATCGCCAGCGCGCCGAGCAGGATCAGGGCCGGGAAGCCGGTGCTCTCGTGCGGCGGCACCGGCACCGGCGGCAGGCCGGCGGGCAGTGGGGTGAACAGCAGCGTGCCCAGCGCCAGCATCGCGCCCAGCTTGAACAGCGATTCGAACGCCATCGCCAGCACCAGCCCGCGGTTGTGGGCCGTGGTGGACGCGCGGCGGGTGCCGAACAGCATCGCGAACAGCGCCATCAGCAGCGCGATGTAGAGCGCACTGTCCTGCCATGGCTCGGACTCGGCGAGCTGGCCGTGGCTGAGCAGCATGTAGCTCATCGCCACGGCCTTCAGCTGCAGCGCGATGTAAGGGACGATGCCCAGCACCACCACCGCGGTGACCAGCGCCGCCAGTCCCGAGTGGCGTCCCAGCCGCACCGCGATCAGGTCGGCCAGCGAGCCGGCGTTGTACTCGCGCGCCAGCTCCACCAGCCGCCGCAGCACGGCGATCGCCAGCAGGTACATCAGGATCGCGCCGACGAAGGTCGGCGGCAGCCACCAGCCCGAGCGGCTGGCCTGGGTCACCGTGCCGTAGAAGGTCCACGAGGTGCAGTGGATCGCCAGCGACAGCGCATAGACGATCGCCCAGCGCTTCTCGAACAGCCGCGGGCGCCGCTCGCCGAGCAGCGCGAAGCCGAACAGCAGGCCGAGCCAGCAGGCGGCGGCGAGCGCGATCAGCGTGGGGCTGGGCATGACGCGCTGAGATCCCTATCCATTGCGGGACGGGGCAGAACGAAAGTCATCGCTTGGCGGGCAGTCCCAGCGCGCGCACGGCGTCGACCAGCCAGCGCAGTTGCACGCCCTGGCGGGTGTCGTAGTCGGCTCCGGAGTATCCCCACCAGTCCCAGCATGCTTGCGGATTCAATGGCGCGAAGCTCGCGCGTGCCTGAGGGTACAGCACGGCCACGTCGTAGGCGTCCGCCCAGCGGTTGAAGCCGGCGTCGCGCACGAACGCCTCGCCCACCGCCTCGGCGTTCTGCTTGCAGCCGTGCAGCGCGACCAGCAGGCCGCAGGGTTTGCCGGCGGCGCAGGAGGGCGGCAGGTAGACATAGCCCTCGGCGGCGAGGAAAGCATCCTTGCCGTCCGGGCGCAGCGCATCCTGGCCGAATGTGCGCAGCTCGCCGCGTGGCGCGGTCACGGCGTGGGCCGGTTTGCCGAACAGCTCGGCGAAGATCGTCCCTGCCGCATCGAAACCGCAGTGACCGAGGAACGGCGACACCGACGTGCTGCAATCGTCGCCCTTACCCGCCACCGGCAGGTTGTGCGCGAAGGCGCGCGCGCCGTCGTCGCGTACCCGCATGCCCTCGAGGCCCGGCACGCTGTCACGCAGGCTTTCGTAGAAGCGCGCGCCCGCCTCGGCCACCGACGGCACGACCATGGCGTCGGCCTTGCCGTGCAGCAGATAGACATGCGAACCCGCCAACTGCGCGAGCGGTCTGATACGCCCGTCGGCCGACAGCTTCCGTGCGCGTGCGACCAGCGCGCCCACGTCGGGCGCCGGCGCGCCTTTCATGCAGCTTCCAATCGCCGTGGCGAGCTGGCCGCCGGCGCAACCGTACGGGCCGCCGGCGACGAGGGCGGCGCCATGGAAGATTTCCGGATAGGCGATCTGCGCCTGGGCGGCCATGTAGGCGCCGGAGGAGAGGCCGGCCACGGCGACGCGCGCGGGGTCGAGCTGGAGCTTTGGCAGCGACGGGGCATCGCCGGCATGGGCGAGCGCGCTGGCGAAAAGGAGGGCCAGCAGGCTGAGGATCTTGCGCATATCGATCTCCGGCGCGGTCTTTTTTTAAAGGAGCGCACCCTGCGCGACCAGTAGATGGCGGTCGCGCGCAGGGTGCGCTCTTACAGGATGGCATCCCCCGCAGGCAGGAAAGGAGCCGGGCGGCGGGGAGGTGGCATCCCGGCGCCTTCCCTGCTGCAGAAGGAAAGGTGCGACGTCAGAACCGGTATTTCGCGCTCAGCGTGACCATCCGCGGCGCACCGTAGAAGCCGGTGTAGATGCCCAGTGCGCCGACGTTGTAGCCGGTGGTGCGGTAGGACTTGTTGGCCAGGTTGGTGCCCTGCAGGCTGAGCGACCAGGGATCGTTGATCTGCCAGATCACGCCGGCATTCCACAGGCCGTAGGCCGGCTGTGCGATCAGCGGCGAGAGCGTGGTCTCCGGATAGACCATGGTCTGGTAGGTGTAGTTGACCCGCGCCGAGATGCTGCCGCCATTGGCCAGCGGCGTGGTGTTTTCCAGCGACAGGCCGCCGGACCACTTCGGTGCATTGGTGAACTTCTGCTGGTCGGCGATGTTGACGCCGCCGGTCATGTACTGGGTGTATTTGGTATGCAAATAAGCAACGTTGCCGCGTAGCGTCCAGTTCTCCGACGGCTTCCAGGCGAACTCTTCCTCGATGCCGTCGATGTGCCCCTTGCCGGCGTTGGTGAAGTCGCCGAAGAAGCCCTGGCTGCCGTTGGGCAGCGTGTAGGAGCTGAACACCGACAGCTGGATGTTGGAGTAGACGTTGCGGAACAGCGCCGTGTTCATCATCAGCGCGTCGTCGAAGAACGTCATCTTGCTGCCGACCTCGTAGGACTGCACCTTCTCGTCGTCGATCGGACGGCACGAGGTCGGCACCGCCACGCAGTTGGCGCGGATGTTGTAGCCGCCGGAGTGGAAACCCTCCGAATAGCTGGCGTACAGCTTGATGTGGTCGCTCGCGCTCCAGTCCAGCGAGACCTTGGGCGAGAAGTTGCTGGTGGCGTGCGAGCCGCTGAAGTCGGCCAGCGTGGCGATCGGCGTGGTGAAGGTGTCGTCCGAGTAGCCGTAGTTCTGGATCAGCGCGGTCTTGGTCTCGTGGGTGTAGCGCAGGCCCACGTCCAGGCTCCAGTCGGGCGTCAGGTCCCAGGTGAAGTCGCCGTAGCCGGCCCAGCTCTTGGTGCCCATGCTGCCGCCGGTGCCGCCGAACTGGGTCAGGCCCAGCGTCGAGTACGGCGGCGAGCCCAGGAAGATGTTGTGGATGTGGCCGTTGGCAGTGCCGTCGAAGTAGTACGCGCCGAACACGCCGTGCACGGTGCCGCCGGCGTCGTAGTTGGCCTGCAATTCCTGGCTGAACTGGTGGTCGGTGTAGACCGCGTTCACGTCCGCGATCTTTTCCGGCAGCGTGTCGAAGTCGATGTTGGTGTCGGTCGAGGAGCCGCGCACCGCAGTGACCGACTTGAGCGACCAGTCCTGGCTGGCGATCCAGTTCATCGTCAGCGCGGTGCCGTAGAGCTTGGTGTGGTTGAGCTGGGCGAAGCCGCTGCGGGTGTCGAAGTCGCTCCCCAGCGGCGGGTAGGCCGGTTCCAGCGCGTTGACGGTGAGCATCTTGGCGCCGCGCGGATTGGAGTTGTCGCGCACGCCGTCCACCGACAGCTGCATGTTGAACGTGCTGGTCGGGAAGAAACCGATCGTCGCGCGCGCGGCGTTGGTGTTCTTGTTGCCGTTGCGGCTGCCGGTGAGGATGTCTTCCCCGAAGCCGTCATTGTGGCCGCTGGCGTAGGCGATGCGGCCGCGCCACATCTGGTCGGCGCTGGCGCCGCCGATGCTTGCCTTGATGTCCTTCTCGCCGTGCGTGCCCGCGGTCACTTCCAGCGAGCCTTCGGTCTTCACCGGCAACGGGTTGGAGACGTACTTGATCGCGCCGCCGATGGTGTTCTTGCCGTACAGCGTGCCCTGCGGGCCGCGCAGCACCTCGATGCGACTGACGTCGAACACGTCCAGCACCGCGCCCTGCGGACGGGCGAGGTACACGTCGTCGAGATAGATGCCCACGCCCGGATCGAAGCCCCAGGTCGGATCGGCCTGGCCGACGCCGCGGATGTAGGCGGTGAGCGTGGTGTTGGAGCCGCGCGCGGCGTAGATCTGCAGCGAGGGCACCTTGCCCTGCAGGTCGGACAGGTTCTGCACGTTCTGCTTTTCCAGCGCCTGGGCGGTGAAGGCGCTGACCGCGATCGGCACGTCCTGCAGGGTTTCCTCGCGTTTGCGGGCAGTGACCGTCACCTGTTCCAGCTGTTTGGCGTTGACCGGCTTGCCGCTGTCCTGCGGCGATGCGCCGCCGGATTGCCGCGCCAGCGCCGGCATGGCGAACGCCAGGCCGATCACCATGCCGATGGCCAGACTCAGATGCGTGCGTTGCATGACTCCCCTCCCTTTTGGACGCAACCGTCGAGGGTTGCCTGTGGACGCAGCCATCGACGATGGGTGCCTTGATGCACCGATCCTAGGCATGGGCACGCAACGGGGCACTTGTACCTTCGTACAGTGCCCGGCCGGCGGCGCGCTGCCGATACTCGCCGGGCACTGTCATTGCGGCGCGGCTGCGCGCCGCCGGGGAAAAAAGGTCGATGGCATTCCTGATCGTTCTGGTCGCGCTGGCGTTCCTGATGGTGGCGGCGTACCGCGGCCACAGCGTCATCCTGTTCGCGCCGATCGCGGCGCTGGGCGCGGTGCTGCTGACCGATCCGGCGCTGGTGGCGCCGATGTTCACCGGCCTGTTCATGGACAGGATGGTGGGCTTCCTCAAGCTCTACTTCCCGGTGTTCATGCTCGGCGCGGTGTTCGGCAAGCTGATCGAGCTGTCGGGTTTCTCCAAGGCGATCGTGGCGGCGACCATCGGGCTGGTCGGGCGCGGCCGCGCGATCCTTTCCATCGTGCTGGTGTGCGCGCTGCTGACCTACGGCGGGGTGTCGCTGTTCGTGGTGGTGTTCGCGGTCTACCCGTTCGCGGCCGAACTGTTCCGCGCCAGCGACATCCCCAAGCGGCTGATCCCCGGCACCATCGCACTGGGCGCGTTTACCTTCACCATGGACTCGCTGCCCGGCACGCCGCAGATCCAGAACATCATCCCGACGTCGTTCTTCGGCACCACCGCCTGGGCGGCGCCGTGGCTGGGCACGATCGGCTCGGTGTTCATCCTGGTCGTGGGCCTGGCCTATCTGGAATCGCGCCGGCGCAAGGCCGCCGCCGCGGGCGAGGGCTACGGGAGCGACCTGGTCAACGAGCCGGCGCCATTCGAGCACGGCAAGCTCGCCCATCCGCTGGTCGCGCTGTTGCCGCTGGTGCTGGTGGGCGTGGCCAACAAGCTGTTCACCGACTGGATACCGCGCGCCTACGGCGAAACCGCTTCATTCGCGCCCAGCGTGGTCGGCAAGGCCGAGCCCGTGGTCCAGGAAGTCTCCAAGCTCGCCGCCATCTGGGCGGTGGAGGGAGCGTTGCTCGTGGGCATCGTATGCGTGCTCGCGTCCGCCTGGCGGCCGGTGGTCGAACGCTTCGCCGAGGGCAGCCGCAGCGCCGTGGGCGGCGCGTTGCTCGCCTCGATGAACACCGCGTCCGAATACGGCTTCGGCGCAGTGGTTGCCGCCCTGCCCGGCTTCAGGCTGGTGGCCGACGCGCTGCACGGGATCCCCAACCCGCTGGTCAACGAAGCGGTGACGGTCACCGCGCTGGCCGGCATCACCGGTTCGGCGTCAGGCGGGATGGGCATCGCGCTGGCGGCGATGGCGCATACGTTCATCGCAAATGCCGAGGCCGCCGGCATTCCGATGGAAGTGCTGCACCGCGTGGCCGCGATGGCGTCCGGCGGCATGGACACCCTGCCGCACAACGGCGCGGTGATCACCCTGCTGGCGGTGACCGGGCTGACGCACCGGCAGTCCTACCGCGACATCTTCGCCATCACGGTGATCAAGACGCTGGCGGTCTTCGTGGTGATCGCGCTGTTTGCGCTGACCGGCCTGACCTGACGCCGGATGGGCTTGGGCCCCACCGCCCCTTTCCCGGCAGGTGGCCGGTGGCTGACGCCCCGCCCAACGGGATGCTCCCCACCTGCGAACGGGCCTGGCGCGGGGCGTTCATGCGCGGCACGGGCAAAAACCCCCGCAAATCCGTATAATTGCGGAGTTTACCCCTCCGAAACTTACGTGGCGGCTGACCAAGCGCCGCCCGGGCCTGTGCCATGTCCATCGAAAAACTGCGCAATATCGCCATCGTCGCCCACGTCGACCACGGCAAGACCACCCTCGTCGATCAGCTGCTCAAACAGTCGGGCACGCTCAACGAGCGTACCGTGCTGGCCGAGCGCGTGATGGACTCCAACGACCAGGAAAAGGAACGCGGCATCACCATCCTGGCCAAGAACACGGCCATCACCTGGCAGGGCAACCGGATCAACATCGTCGACACGCCCGGACACGCCGACTTCGGCGGCGAGGTCGAGCGCGTGCTGTCGATGGTCGACACCGTGCTGATCCTGGTCGACGCGATGGACGGCCCGATGCCGCAGACGCGCTTCGTGACCCAGAAGGCCTTCGCGATGGGCTTCAAGCCGATCGTGGTGATCAACAAGATCGACCGCCCCGGTTCGCGCCCCGAATGGGTCGTCGAGCAGGTGTGGGACCTGTTCGACCGCCTGGGCGCCACGCCCGAGCAGATGGACTTCCCGATTGTCTACGCCTCGGCCCTGAACGGCTACGCCTCGCTGGACGAGAACGCCCGCGAAGGCGACATGACCCCGCTGTACGAAGCGATCATGCAGCACGCGCCCAAGCCGGAAGTCGATCCGGAAGGCCCGTTCCAGATGCGCATCAGCCAGCTGGACTACAACAACTTCGTGGGCGTGATCGGCATCGGCCGCATCCAGCGCGGCACGCTGAAGAAGAACATGCCCGTCGCGGTGATCGATCGCCACGGCAAGAAGCGCCAGGGCAAGGTGCTGCAGGTGCTCGGCTTCATGGGTCTGGAGCGCATCGAGCAGGACAGCGCCGAGGCCGGTGACATCGTCGCCATCTCGGGCATTGCGGAACTCACCATTTCCGACACCGTCTGCGCGCTCGACACCCCCGAGGCGCTGCCGGCGCTGACCGTCGACGAGCCGACCATCAGCATGACCTTCCAGGTGAACAACTCGCCGTTCGCCGGCAACAAGGACCTCTCCGGCGGCAAGTTCCTGACCAGCCGCCAGCTCAAGGACCGACTGGACCGCGAGCAGGTGCACAACGTCGCGCTGAAGGTCGAGCAGGGTTCGGACGCGGACAAGTTCCTGGTCTCCGGCCGCGGCGAGCTGCACCTGTCGGTGCTGATCGAGAACATGCGCCGCGAGGGCTATGAGCTCGCCGTGTCGCGTCCGGAAGTGATCATCAAGGAGATCGACGGCCAGAAGATGGAGCCGATCGAGCAGTTGGTGGTCGACGTGGAGGAAATCCACCAGGGTCCGGTGATGGAGCGTCTGGGCATCCGCAAGGGCCAGCTCAAGAACATGGAGCCCGACGGCAAGGGCCGCGTGCGCCTGGAGTACATGATCCCGGCGCGGGGCCTGATCGGCTTCCAGAACCAGTTCAAGACCCTGACCCAGGGTTCGGGCCTGCTGTTCCACGTATTCGACCATTACGGTCCGAAGGAAGAAGGTCAGATCGCCAAGCGCCAGAACGGCGTGATGATCGCCAACGCTGGCGGCACCACCCCCGCCTACTCGCTGGGGCCGTTGCAGGAGCGCGGCAAGCTGTTCGCCGCCGAAGGCGACCAGGTGTACGAAGGCCAGCTGGTCGGCATCCATGCCAAGGACAATGACCTGACCGTCAACGCTATCAAGCCCAAGCCGCTGACCAACATGCGCGCCTCCGGCAAGGACGATGCGATCCAGCTCACCCCGGCGATCAAGTTCTCGCTGGAGCAGGCCCTGGACTTCATCGACGACGACGAGCTGGTCGAGGTCACGCCGAAGGAAATCCGCCTGCGCAAGAAGCACCTGACCGAGAACGACCGCAAGCGCGCCTCGCGCGCAGCCTGACCGCGTTCGATCCCGGTCGACAAAAAGAGCCGCCGCAAGGCGGCTTTTTTTTCTCCCGCTTTTGCAGGAGCCAGGTTGTGGGCGATTCCCTCTCGCACCATCAAAACGAGACATCGCTCACAAGTGTTCTGCGAGAGACAGGGAGTGGCCGGCGAGCGGTATGCCATGCACGCGGCGACCACGACGATGCGCGCAACGTCGATCCGAGCCTGGCGCGGGGGCGCCAGCGATGCGAGGGAGAGTCATGGAGATTTCGAGCAGCCGCCCGGTGTCCTTCACCCAGGTCGGCAACGAGCTGGATGGCTTGAAGAACGAAGTGGAAGCGATGTCGCTGGTGCTGCGGGCGCTGGTCGAATCGCATCCGGCGCCGGCCGAACTGGTCAAGCGCTGGCGCGAACTCAGTCGCGAGCCGATCGAGCAGACCCGCCCCAAGGGTTGCCACCAGGGCGTACTGACCCGGCGGGAGCGCCTGTACCAGACGCTGCAGCGCTGGTCGCACACGGTACACAGCGCCGAGATATCAGGCTCCCTCTCCCCGCCGGGAAGAGGGCTGGGGTAGGGATCCGCGCCGGCCGCGGCCCACGGCGGCCTAGCGGTTGTCGCCCTTGGGAAACTTCACCCGTTCCGGCTCGGCGTTGAGCCGCGAGAGCATGGTGCCGATCAGCCGCGTCTTGACGCTGCCCGCCTGGCGCGGGTCGACCACGTAGCGGACGATCGCGTCCACCCAGGTGTTGGCGTCGATGCGGAACAATACCGAGGGCCGTTCGTTGACCTGCAGCTCGTCCACGGGCGTCTTGGCGAGCACCTCGCGAAAGGTCCGTACGCGCTCGATCATGGCCTCGCCAAGCTCGTCCTCCGCCGCCTCGCGCATCACCTGCGCCACGAACGCGAAGTCGCTGTCGTAGGCCACCTGGAACTTGATCTCGTTCCAGACATACGGGAACACGGGCCAGGAATAGTTGTAGACCGGGCTGGTCAGCACGTTGGCGTTGGGAAACTTGATGATCCGTCCGCTCGGGTGGTCCGAGGAAAGGTACGGCCCGCCGACTTCCCACAGCGTGGTGTCCAGGTAGGTCACGTCGATCACGTCGCCGGTCGCGTCGCCGATCTGGATGCGGTCGCCCACGCGATAGGGCTCGCGCACCAGGATGTACACCCAGCCGATGAAGCTGGTGATCGGCGTCTGCAATGCGAAACCCAGCACCAGCGAGATCAGTCCCAGCGAAGCGACCGCGGCGTACCAGTTGGCGAACAGCACCGACACCACGATCAGCGCCAGGATCACGTACATCACCAGCCGCAGGATGCGCTTGAGGTTGTAGCGCGTGACCGCGGTCTGTGCGCGCTCGATGGCGAACGCCCGCACCATCCGCGAAGCCACCAGCGTCAACACGATCGCCATGGCGCCCACGGTCGCGCGCCGCGCCATCGGGAGGTAGCGGCCGAGGATGCCGAAGAACTCCAGCCGCAAGAGGTAGAACAGCACACCCAGCGCCGCCAGCACCAATGCGTAGACGACCAGCCATAGCTTGTGACCCGAGCGCACCGCGCGCTGGTGCTTGTGGTGCGTCGCTGTGCTGGTGGCCAGCGCGCGACGCACGTCGGCGCGGCGTTCGACCTTGCGTACGGCCTTGTCGGTCATGCGTTCTCCCGGGGCGGTCCACGCACAGCAGACAACCGCGGCGGTGCCGGCCAAGTGAAGGCGTTGACCCCGGCTGCACGCCCGCGCCGGATGATGAGCCTGGTTTTCGCACGAACGTCATGGGCGCGACCCGGAGCCCCCGGTCGCGCCGAGGGGCGCTCGTGCAACCACCAGCCAGGAGTCGCGATGCCCGCCGGACCCGCCCGCCCTACCCGCGACAACGGCAAGGCCTCCCCGCCCCGGCCGCACTGGAAGCGGCGCCTGTTGTGGGCAAGCCTGGGCGCGTTCGCGGCGCTGGTGCTCGGTGTGCTGGTGCTCAATCTGGTCCCGCAGACCCAGCAGTTGGTCCATCCGCTGGGTCCGTTGAGCCCGGTCGAGAGCCCGCAGTTCCGCCGCGAAATCGGCAACCTGCTCGGGCCGACGATCGTCGACGGCAACGCGGTCGCGGATTTCCAGAACGGCGCGGAGATCTTCCCTGCGATGCTCGAATCGATCCGCTCGGCCAAGGTCAGCGTGGACATGGAGACCTACATCTACTGGTCCGGCCACGTCGCCGACGAATTCGTGCAGGCGCTCACCGAACGCGCCCGTGCCGGCGTGCGCGTGCACGTGATCGCCGACTGGGTCGGCTCTTCCAAGATGAAGGAGGACGTCGTCGACGCGTTGCGCGCCGGCGGCGTGCATTTCGAATACTTCCACCCACTGCGCTGGTACGACATCGATCGCTTTAACAACCGGACCCACCGCAAGCTGCTGATCGTCGACGGACGCGTGGCCTACACCGGCGGCGTGGGCATCGCCGACGAGTGGAACGGGCATGGCGACAAGCCCGATATCTGGCGCGACATGCAGATCCGCGTGACCGGCCCCGGTGCGTTGCAGATGCAGGCGGTGTTCGAGGACAACTGGATCACCACCACGGGCCAGGCGCTGCTCGGCTCGGAGTACTACCCCGACGTGGCGCCGGCCGGCGACGTCGCGGTGCAGACCGTCGCCAGCTCGCCCGAAGGCGGCAGCGAGAACCTGCAGCTGATGTACCTGATGGCGATCGACGGCGCGCGCAAGGCGATCGACCTGGAGGCCGCCTATTTCGTGCCGGACGACCTCACCATGGCCGCGCTCAAGCGCGCGCTCGCGCGCGGCGTGCGCATCCGGCTGGTGGTGCCCGGTCCGTACACCGACAGCGAGATCATCAACAGCGCTTCGCAGACGCGCTGGGGTGAAATGCTCCAGGCAGGCGCGCACATCTACCGCTTCCAGCCGGCGCTGTTCCACAACAAGCTGATGATCGTGGACGGCTACCTCACCATCGCCGGCAGCGCCAACTTCGACAATCGCTCCTTCAGCCTCAACGACGAGTCGAACGTGCTGGTGTTCGACCACGCTTTTGCGGCGCACATGACCGAGGTCGTCGATCGCGACATCGGGCGCTCGAAGGAGCTGTCGCTCGAACAGTGGCAACACCGGCCGTGGACGCGCCGCGTGCTGGACTGGCTCTCCGCGCTGGGCGCGGCGCAGTACTAGGACAGGCTCCCGATGGCCGCGCGAAAACCGCTCAAGGTCGCCACCTTCAACATCAACGGCGTGCGCACGCGCCTGGCCTCGCTGCTGGCCTGGCTGGAGCGCGAGGCGCCGGACGTCGTCTGCCTGCAGGAGCTCAAGGCGCCCGACGAGGCCTTTCCCGTCGAGCCGATCCGCGATGCCGGCTACGGCGCCATCTGGCACGGCCAGCGTTCGTGGAACGGGGTGGCGATCCTGGCCCGCGGCGCCGATCCGCTGGAAAGCCGCCGCGGCCTGCCGGGCGATCCGTCAGATGTGCAGAGCCGTTACCTGGAAGCGGCGGCGCATGGCCTGATCGTCGGCTGCCTGTACCTGCCCAACGGCAACCCCCAGCCCGGTCCCAAGTTCGACTACAAGCTCGCCTGGTTCGATCGCTTCATCGACTATGCGCAGGGCCTGGTCGAGAGCGAACACCCGGTGGTGCTGGCCGGCGACTACAACGTGGTCCCCACCGACGAGGACATCTACAACCCGCGCTCCTGGCGCAAGGACGCGCTGCTGCAGCCGGAGAGTCGCGAGCGCTACGCCGACCTGCTGTCGCAGGGCTGGACCGACTCGCTGCGCGAGCAGTTCGGCGAGGAACGGGTGTACACGTTCTGGGACTATTTCCGGCAGCACTGGGAACACAACTCGGGGTTGCGGATCGACCACCTGCTGCTCAACCGCAAGCTGGCGCCTCGGTTGAAGGATGCCGGGGTGGACCGGTGGGTGCGCGCCTTGCCGCATCCGAGCGATCACGCGCCCACGTGGATTTCGTTGCGGCGGTAGGTGGCCTGCGCCAGGGGAGAACCGTTCCCACTTAACGCTTGCGGAAGGGAGCGGCTCGCGGCGTTCCGACACCCGCCCTTCCAGGGCAGCGTCGGGCAGGGATGGGCATTCCCCGATGCCACAAATGCAACGCGCCCCATTTCTGGCAAAGTGGCCCGGCCGTCCGCCCAACCCGGGGAATCCATGCGCCTCCTGCCCTGCCTCGCCGGCCTCGCGCTGGCCGCCACCTGCCTCGCCACCCAGGCCGCCGACACCCTCGCCGCCAGCGCCTTCGCACGCGACCCGGCCCAGCCGGTCGACCAGGCCTACACCGCGCAGATCGCGCGGTTCACCACCGATCCGAAGTTCAACACGCCGCTGACCGACTATCTCCCTGCCTCGCCCGGCGTGCCGACACCCCTGCAGGTGCTCGGCCACATTGCCGGCGCGGCGGACTGGCTACCCTACTCGGCCGACGTGTATCGCTACTTCCGCGCGCTGGACACCGCCAGCCCACGGGTGAAGGTGTTCAGCATCGGCAAGACCGAGGAAGGCCGCGAGATGATCGCGGTGGCCATCGCCGACGAAGCATTGCTGGCCAACCTGCAGGCCAATGACGCACGCCTGGCGCAACTGGCCGATCCGCGCACGATCGACCTGGACGACGCCAGGGCCGATGCGCTCATCAGGGAAACCACCCCGGTCTACTACGTCACCGGCTCGATCCACTCCGACGAAACCGGCGCGCCCACCGCGCTGATGGAGCTGGCCTACCGGCTGGCGGTGGACGATGCGCCGTACATCAGGAACATCCGCTCGCACGTGATCACCCTGATCACGCCGATCGTCGAGGTGGACGGCCGCGACCGCATGGTCGATCTCTACAACTGGCACAAGGCGCACCCGGGCCAGGACTATCCGGACCTGCTCTACTGGGGCCACTACGTTGCGCACGACAACAACCGCGATGCGATGGGCATGACCCTCGCGCTCACCCGCAACGTCGCCGACACCTACCTCGGCTGGCACGCGCAGGTGCTGCACGACCTGCACGAGTCGGTGCCCTTCCTCTACGACAACACCGTCGGCGATGGCCCCTACAACGCCTGGATCGACCCGATCCTCACCAGCGAGTGGCAACAGCTGGGCTGGGACAACGTGCAGAAAATGACCCAGCTCGGGTTGCCCGGCGTGTTCACGCACGGCGACTTCGACACCTGGAGTCCCGGGTACCTGATGTTCATCGCGGCCATGCACAACGGCATCAGCCGCCTGTACGAGACCTTCGGCAACGGCGGCGCCGACACGCGCAAGCGCATCCTCGATCCGTCCGAATACGCGCGCACCTGGTACCGGCCCAACCCGCCGATGCCGGAGGTGACCTGGTCGCAGCGCAACAACAACAACTACGAGCAGACCGGCGTGCTTACCGCGCTGGACTACTTCGCGCACAACGGCCAGGCGTTCCTCAAGAATTTCTACCTGAAGGGCAAGCGCTCGATCGAGAAGCCCACCGAAGCCGGCCCCGCCGCGTACGTGCTGCCGGGCGACGACAAGCGATCCGGCACCCAGGCCCAGTTGCTGCGCGTGCTCGAGCGCCAGCACGTGGAGATCAGCCGCGCCAGCGCGCCCTTCAGCGTGACCCTGCCGGCCACCGATGACGGCAAGAAGCACACGCGCCGCTTCCCCGCCGGCAGCTACGTCGTGCGCATGGACCAGCCCTACTCGCGCATCGCCGACACCCTGCTCGACCGCCAGTACTGGTCGCCCAAGGACCCGCAGCAGCATCCCTACGACGACACCGGCTGGTCGATGGGCGACCTGTTCGATGTCGAGGTGGTGCGCGTCACCGATCCGGACGTGCTGAAGGCATCGATGGCGCGGCTGGACAAGCCGGTCAGCGTCCCGCCGGGCCTGGCCGGCGTCGACGCGGCGGACGCGAAGCTGCCCCGCGTCGCGCTCATGCACACCTGGCTCAGCACGCAGACCGAGGGCTGGTGGCGCATGGCGCTGGACCAGCTGGGCGTGCACTACGACTACATCAGCACGCAGGACGTGGCGCGTATCCCGGATCTGCACGCGAAGTACGACGCGATCCTGTTCGCTCCCGTCGGCGGCGCCAGCCTGTGCCATATCGTCGACGGCCTGCCGATGTGGGGCCCGCCGCTGCCCTGGCAGACCGGCCCGCTGACGCCGAACCTGGGCCACATCGACAGCACGCCCGACATCCGCCCCGGCCTGGGCGAGGCCGGCCTCGCCAACCTCAAGCGCTTCGTGCGCGAGGGTGGATTGCTGGTCACCGCCGAAGACACCGCGCGGTTCGCGATCGATGCCGGCCTGGCGCCTGGCGTGTTCGTTACGCCCAAGACCAAATTGAAGGTGGTCGGCAGCGTGTTGCAGGCCGACTTCGTCGACCACGACAGCCCGGTCGCCGCCGGTTATGGCGACCACCTGGCGCTGTACAGCTCGGAGGGCCAGTCCTTCACCGTCGCCAACCTGCTCACCGGCGACCGTGGCCTGCCCAACGCCCGCGATGCCGAACGACCCACCGGCCGCGGCGGCCCGCAGGACGAGGACATGCCCGAAGGCCGCCCGTTCGCCCAGCCGCCCGCCCTGCCCGACGCCAAGCCCTGGCAGGCATTGCCGCTCAACGAGGACCAGGCCTACAACAACCCGTGGGTGATTCCGCACGACCAGCGCCCGCGCGTGATCCTGCGCTTTGCCGATGCCAGGCGGCTGCTGGTTTCCGGCTTGCTCGACGGCGGCGGCGAAATGGCCGAGCGCGCGGCGGTGGTGGATGCCCGCTACGGCAAGGGGCATGTGTTGCTGTTTGCCGGCAATCCGATCTGGCGCGGGGAGACCATGGGGAGCTATCCGCTGGTGCTCAACGCGCTGACGCATTTCGATCGGCTGGACCAGGGGCGCTGAGCCCCGAGACAGCATCGACCTGCTTCACGGGGCCAGCCGAAAGGCCGGTGGGGGATTCGGGCGAGGCCTTGCCGAACCCTTCCCCTTCCGGGGCGGGCGGGGCTTTCGAACACCCGCCTGCCTGAACAAATCCGCCGCGTCTCACAGCCTTTTCATCACCCATTGCCGTCTGCGCCTGAAGACTCGGGCGCACCATCCCACGGAAAACGGCCATGAAAAAGCTCGCTTCGATGACCCTCGCGCTGGCCCTGGGCGCCTCCGGTGCAGTGATGGCGCAGCAGGCGATGACCGAGGCCCAGGTGCGCGAATCGTTGATCCACCAGGGCTACACCGACATCGACGACCTGAAGTTCGACGGCGGCATGTGGCGTGCCGATGCCGAGAGCGCCGACGGCAACGATGTGTCGCTGCGCATCGACCCAAAGAGCGGCAAGGTCTATCCGGACGAGAAGGTCTCGCGCCTGAGCGAGGACGACGTGCGCGCATCGCTCGCCACGCAGGGCTACACCAACGTGCATGACGTGGACTTCGACGATGGCGTGTGGCACGCCAAGGCCGACGACAAGGCCGATCACCGCGTCAAGCTCATCATCGATCCGGCAAGCGGCCGCGTGGTCGACAGCGACGATTGAGCTCAGCGCGTCGGCGCGCTCGCGGCCGGGCTGAGCCCCGGGTCCGCGGGCGCGGGCTGGAACTGCTGGCGCCAGCGCAGCGCACCCAGCACCAGCAGCACGAGCGTTGCCACCAGCAGAAGAATCAATCCGAGTCGACGTTTGCCCTTCATGGCATTCCCCCAGAGTTCGACCGCTCCACGCTATCCGCGCCGTTGTCGTGGCCGCGTGCGCATGCCTACGCACCGGCGGCCAGCGGCCAGCGGCCCAGCACGCGATATTCGGTGCGCCCCAGCAGGCTGTGGATGAGCACGAACTCCCGCACTGTCCATTCGAACGGCTCGACCGGCTGCGGTGCGATGGTGAGGGCGTCATAGAGCAGCGTGACATGCGGCACGAACGCCGGCTCGCGCCGCGCCAGACCAGCGGCCGCAAGTCTCATCCCAAGACTCCCGTACAACCCGGCCAGGCCCGACGCCCGCTCGGCGCCGAGCAGCACGAACGGGTGCTTGCCGACGCGTCCGCGGAAACTGCCGACGCGATCAAAACGCGCCTCGAACGATGGCAGCGCCACGCTGGCCGCGGCCGCGCACGCCCCATCCACCAGCTGCTGCGGCAGGCCGGCAAAGTCGCCCAGGTGATGCAGCGTCACGTGCAGGTGCCCGGTAGGCCGCGGTCGGCCGCGCAACCGGAGCTGTTCGCGCAGCTGGCCCGCAAGCGAGGCGACCCGCTCGGCCACGTCTGGCGGCGGCATGACGGCAAAGAACAGCCGATCGGTAGGATGCGGCTCGGCAAAGCCGCCGAAGGAGCTCTGGTGCATGGTGTCGTCAGGAGGAAAAGCACCATTGTAGGAGCCGGTGCAGAATGGAGCGCCTTCCATGACGAGCGTCCCCATGCCCAAGATCGATGTCCCGAAGGTACCCGAACGCCGCGGCTCAGGCTATCCGGCTCCCTACGCGGCGGCGGCGAAGGATCGCGTCAAGCAGGCGCTGGGCGATGCCGGCGGGCTGTCCGACTTCGGCGTCAACCTCACGCGGCTGCCGCCGGGCGGGTGGTCCAGCCAACGCCACTGGCATGCGCGCGAGGACGAATTCGTCTACGTGCTGTCGGGCGAGCTGGTGCTGGTCACCGACGCGGGCGAGCAGCCGTTGCGCGCGGGCGAATGCGCCGCCTTTCCGAAGAACGTGGCCGACGGCCACCACCTGATCAACCGCGGCAGCGAAGTGGCCGTCTATCTCGAGGTCGGCACGCGATCGGCCGACGACGCCTGCCACTATCCGGACATCGACCTGTACGTCGAAGGCAACCGGGGGTACGTCCACAAGGACGGTACGCCCTACTAGCCCGCTGGCGCGCCTTGCGATTCGTGGAAACAATGCGGCGCATCGCGCTTCCTTGCCCTGGCTCCGCCATGGGCCACCGCAAGGGGGCGGGAGCCGGGGTGCCACCCGGCAAAGGACGCGATGCGCCAGCGGACGCGAGCTTGCCCACCCGCGCGTGAAGACGCCGGCGAGGAAGCGCGCAGCGTGCGTCACTTGTCGCGCAACGCCTCGACCTGGATGCGCAACGCGACCTGCATGTCGAAGCCGTAGTCCTTGCCCGCATCCAGACCGAACGCGCTGCGGTCGAAGCTGCCCAGCGCGTCGGCGCCGCAGTAGTCACGCTTGAACAGCGGGTGCGGGATGCACTTGAAGTGGTCGATGCGCAACGCCATCGGCCGGGTCACTCCATGCAGCGTCAGGCTGCCTTCGAGCCGCGTCGGCGCCCCATCGACGAAGCCCGCCAGATGGCCCTTGAACACCGCGCGGGGATGGTGCGCGGTGTCGAGGAAATCCTTGCCGCGCGCCCAGGTGTTGAGCGCCTCCTGGCCGAAATCGATGCTGTCCAGCGCGATGCTCACCTCGACGCTGCCGCTGCCGGCGGCCTTGTCCAGTTCCACCCAGCCCTCGCTGTGGTTGAACTTGCCGCGCCAGGTGGAGATGCCCATGTGGTCGGCTTCGAAGCTCGGGTAGGTGTGGTCCTTGTCGAGCGTGTAGCGCACCGGCGCGGCGCTGGCGGCGCCGGCCAACAACAGCGCGGCGGGCAGCAGTCGGCGAGCAAGGCGGGATGGAATGCGCATGGGGTCTCCTTCGATGGATGGCGCCCTCGGCGCCGGCATGGAGACCGACGCGCGACCCGGCCTGGAATCGACAAACGGGACCGCCCCAAAGGCAGCCGGGCGGCCACGAAAATCGCCGCGGGAACTACCTACCGCGTCAGCTTTTTGCCGGGAAAGCTTGCTGCCATGATGCCTGCGCGGTCGACACCTCGGAGCCTTCCATGGTCCAGAGCACGCGGCACTCCTCCACGTGGCCGGTGGGCCAAGGCGAGATGGCCGAGTGCATCCGTCGGCACGACTGGGCCACCACCGCGCTGGGGCCGATTGCCGGCTGGCCGCCGCATCTGCGCACCGCGGTCGATATCTGCCTGGCCTCGCCATTGCCCATTGCGATCCTCTGGGGCGAACAGCGTCTGCAGATCTACAACGATGCCTACTGCGCCATCGCGCGGCATCGGCATCCTTCGATCCTGGGCCGGCCGGTGCTGGAGAACTGGACCGAGGCGCGCGAACTGATCGGCCCCATGCTGGACCGGGTGTTCACCCATGGGGAGCCGAGCGAGGCGGAGAACTGGCCGGTCCTGCTGAAAAACGAGTCCGGGGCCGCGACCGAGCGGTTCTTCACCTTCACCTTCTCGGCCATCCGCGACCGCTACGGCCGGGTGACCGGCGCCTTCCACACCGCCGTGGAAAACACCTCGCGGCTGAGTGCCGAAGACCGCCTGCGCGACGTGATGGGCGAAGCCGGCCTGAGCGCGGGCTTTCGTGCGCTGTTCCAGGCAGCACCGGCGCCATTGCTGATGCTCGCTCCGCCGGACTTCCGCGTGGTCGCCGCCAACGATGCCATGCTGCGCGCCAGCGGCCAGTCGAGCGAGAACCTGCTGGGCCGTCCGGGATTCGACCTGCTCGCGTCCTGGCCCAATCACGCCGAGGTCGAGGAACAGCTGCGCCTTTCGCTGGGACGGGTGCTCCTTCACCGCGTTCCGGACACCCTGCCGATGGTGGTCCAGCGAAGGCGCTCGGGCCAGCGCAGCCCGCGCTTCTGGACCATCATGAACACCCCGGTGATGGACACGCATGGCCAGGTCGCGCTGGTGCTCCACCGCTGCGAGGACGTGACCGAACTTGTGCGCCTGCGCAGTGCCAGCGAAGCACAGGCGCAACTGGACCGCGACCAGCAGGCTTTGATGGCGCGCCTGCGCGACGCCGGCGTGGCCGGGCACGAAGGGACCGCGCCGGGACCGTCGCGCCTGTTCACCGCGATGCTCGACTCGATTCCCGACTACATCTACGCGTTCGATCGCGAACACCGCTTCGCCTACGCCAATCGCGCCATGCACCAGTTGTTCGGGGCCGCCGACAACCCCGTCGGCAAGACGTTCCAGGAACTCGGTTATCCGCCCGCGCTCGCGGAACGGCTGGACGGCCACCTGCGGCACATCTTCGAGACCGGCGAAACGGTCGAGGACGAGGTCTTCTTCACCGGCCCGACCGGACCGCGGGCCTACTTCCAGTTCGTGTGGGGGCCGGTACGCGCCGACAGCGGCCGCATCGAGCAGGTAGTGGGCGTCTCGCGCGATACCAGCGAGCGCCGTCGCATGGAGGAGCGCCTGCGCCTGGGCGAGGCACGGCAGTCGTTCCTGCTGCAGTTGGGCGATCGCATCCGCGGGCTCACCGACGCCGCGCAGATCACCAGCACCGTCGGCGAAATGGTCGGTCGCCACCTGGACGTGGGCCGTTGCGGCTACGGCGAGGTGACCGATTGCGGGCAGTTCTTCATGGTCGAGCGCGACTGGACCGACGGCCGGATGCCGAGCCTGGCCGGACGCGTGCGGCTGATGGATTTCGGTGCCGCGGTGGTGGAGCAGTACCGCGCCGGCCAGACCGTCGTGCTCGACGACACGCTGGAAGACGCCCGCACGCGTGGTGCCGAACAAAAATATGCAGAGACGGGCCGCGTGCGTGCCGGCGTGGGCGTGCCGCTGTTCAAGGGGGGCCGCTTCGTGGCTGCGTTCTACGTGCACCAGAGCCGCCCGCGCCACTGGCGCGACGAAGAGGTCGCGTTGCTGGGCGAAGTGGCCGAACGCATCTGGGCGGCGGTGGCAAGGGCCCGCGCCGAGCGCGCGCTGCGCGAAAGCGAGCGGCGCTATCGCACCCTGTTCGACGCGCTCGACGAGGGGTTCTGCCTGCTCGAAAGGGTCGACACCGCGCCGGACCAGCCGTCCGACTATCGCTACCTGGTCACCAACCCCGCGTTCGTGACGCATACCGGCATCGGCGGGGTGGTCGGCAGGACGATGCGCGAGGTGTTTCCGGATGCTTCGGCATTCTGGTACGACACCTTCGACAGCGTCATCGGCAGCGGCGATGCCTTCCGCTTCGAGCACGGCATGGTCAGCCGCGGGCGGGTGTTCGACGTCTATGCCTGTCGCCTGGACGACGGCACGCATCGGCGCGTCGCGGTGCTCTTCCACGACATCACCGAACGCAAACGCCATGAGCAGCACCAGCGGCTGTTGCTGCACGAGCTCAACCACCGGGTCAAGAACACGCTGGTGACGGTGCAGTCCATGGCGATGCAGAGCTACCGACCCGGCGTCGATCCGGAACTGGCGCGGCTCCAGTTCGAGGGACGCCTGATGGCGCTGTCGCGCGCGCACGACATCCTCACCCGCGAAAGCTGGGGGCGCGCGCCGCTGGCGGAGATCGTGCGCGAGGCGATCGCGCCCTACCGCGACCAGCACCACGACCGCCTGCGGGCGACCGGGCCGCCGGTCTGGCTTCCTCCGCGCCACGCGTTGGCCTTTGCCATGGTGCTGCACGAACTTGGCACCAACGCGGTCAAGTACGGGGCGCTTTCCAACCAGGAAGGCCGGATCGACATCGACTGGCAGGCCAACGGAACGTTGCGCCTCACATGGACCGAATCCGGCGGCCCACCGGTCGAACCGCCGACGGGACGCGGCTTTGGCTCGCGACTGATCGAGCGCGGCCTGCGGCACGAAATCGGCGGACGCGTGGCGCTGGGTTTCGCACCCGAGGGCGTCATCTGCACCATCGAGGTGCCGCTGGACGGCCTGGAACCGCTGGATCGCTTCTGACCCGCCGGCCGCGCCTGCTGTGCGCGTGGACACAGTTCGGTTATCGTGCGCGGGCAGCCCTTAGGCGCAGGGGAGCATGGTGGTTGACGCAAGCCCGATCACGTTCGGCTACTACACCGCCGCGCTGGTAGCGACCGCCGGCATCGCGCTCGCCTCGGGCACGCAGTTCGCCGTCGTCGGACTTTGGCGCCGGCGCGAGGCGATGTATCTCTCCTACGCGTCGCTGTGCCTGTGCATCGCGACCCTCGCCTTCGCCAATGCCCTGCTGCACACGGCGACCAGCCTGGCCATGGCCACCGGCGCGTTGCGTACCATGATCGGCTCGGCGGCGATTTCCTTCCTGCCTTTCGTGATCTTCATCCGCGCCTACACCGGCGGACCGCCGCAGCCACGGCTGCAACTGGCGGTGGGCGTGATGGCCAGCCTCTTCGTCTGGCTCAACCTGGCCCAGCCCGGCACTCTTTTCTTCACCCGGCTGGCGCCCGGCACGGGCATCGCCCTGCCCTGGGGCGAACGGCTGTACGACGTGGCCGGCACCGCCTCGCCGTGGGGTCTGCTGTTCCACGCGCTGACCTATGTCGCCTTCCTCTGGGCGCTGGCGCGCGCGGTGAAACAGATGCGCGGAGGCGAGGGCCTGCGCGGCGCGCTGCTGGCGATCTGCCTGCTGGCGCAATTCGCCGCGCTGCTCTGGGGCGACGTCGTGGTGGACGCGCTCGACCATCACTATCCCTACCTGGACGCCTTCTCGTTCCTGCCCTTCGTGTTGCTGATGGGTCTGTCGCTGGCCGCCCAATTGCACCAGCGCACGGTGCAGCTGGAACAGACCACGCGCCGGCTGGAAGCGGAAGCGCACACCCGTCGCGAGGCCGAGTTCAACCTGCGCCACGTTGCCTACCACGACAGCCTCACCGGGCTGCCCAACCGCCTGCGTGCGCTCGACCACCTGGCCGAGCTGCATGCCGACACGCTGGCGCGGGGCCAGCACGGCGCCGTGCTGCTGATCGACCTGGACAACTTCAAGACCATCAACGACGCGCTCGGACATCCGATCGGCGACCGCATGCTGGAGGCCATCGCCGACCGCCTGCTCGCCGCCGCGCCACCGGACGCGATGCTCGCGCGACTGGGCGGCGACGAGTTCGTGCTGGTGCTGGGCCCGTTGGCGGGCGCGCCCGCGGCGGTGCAGGCGCAGGCCGAGCAGGCGGCCGAACGCATGGTCGCGCGCCTGGCCGAGCCGGTGACGGTGGACAGCCGCATCCTGGCGGTCGGGGCCAGCGTGGGCGTGGCCTTGTTCCCCGCCGGCGAAGAGGGCGTGGCCGACCTGTTGCGCCGCGCCGACATCGCGCTCTATCGCG
Organism: Frateuria sp. GZRe14; assembly: GCF_051900395.1. NCBI lineage: Bacteria > Pseudomonadati > Pseudomonadota > Gammaproteobacteria > Lysobacterales > Rhodanobacteraceae > Frateuria > Frateuria sp. GZRe14. Next base: position 2,574,692 of record NZ_JBHZGJ010000001.1, read on the forward strand.
CCAAGGCCGCCGGGCGCAATACGGTGCGCCTGTTCCTGGAGCCGATGCAGCAGGAGGCGGACACCCGGCTGACGCTGGAACGCGGCCTGCGTACCGCGCTCGAACAGGACCGCATGCCCACGCAATTCGCCCTGCACTTCCAGCCGCAGGTCAACCGCCGTGGCGAACTGCTGGGCGCCGAGGCGTTGCTGCGCTGGCAGCATCCGCAACTGGGCGAGCTTTCGCCGTCGGTGTTCATTCCGCTGGCCGAGGAAACCGGGCTGATCCACGCGCTCGGCACCTGGGTGATCGGCCAGGCCTGCGCGCATATACGCGCCTGGGACCGCGACGGCGTGGCCTTCGGTGGCCGCCTGGCGGTGAACGTGAGCGCCTGGCAGCTCAACCATCCGCATTTCGCCGCGCAACTGGAGGCACAGGTACGCGCGGCCGGCATCGAGCCATCGCGGCTGACCCTGGAACTGACCGAGAGCGCGCTGCTGCAGGACTTCGACAGCGCGCTGGACACCCTCAACCAATTGTCCGAAACCGGCTTCCGGCTCGCGCTGGACGACTTCGGCACCGGGTATTCCTCGCTGAGTTACCTGCAGCGCCTTCCGCTGGATGTGCTCAAGGTGGACCGGGCCTTCGTCAGCGGACTGAGCCCGAACGCGGCCAATCCGCTGGCCAGCTTCATCATCGACGTGGCGCACCGCCTGGGCATCGCCGCCGTGGCCGAGGGCGTGGAAACCGTGCCGCAGCGCCTCGCCCTGGAACGGATCGGCTGCGATGGCCTGCAGGGTTTCCTGATCTGCCGGCCGGTGGACGAACCCGGCTTCCGCCGCTGGCTCGCCGAGCATCGGCAGGCGCGCACGCTGCCGCAGGCGCAACGCAACGTGCCCGATGCGCCGGAAGCGCGCGACCTGGCTTCGCGCGACAGGAATTCGTCGGGAGAGTAGGCGGTTGCCGGGGGCGCGGGCCACAGGGACCCGGACATCCGTGCTTACGCCATTTCCGGATCCACGTCCCCCTGTCCGCCGCGCTCGGCCAGCTTGCTGGCGTACATCGCGCGATCGGCCGCGGCATACAGGCGCGTTTCGTCCTGGCCGTCGTCGGGGTACAGCGCCAGCCCGATGCTCGCGCCGATCGACAGCTGCTGGCCCTGGAACTCGGTGCTCGCGTCGAAGGCGCGCGCCAGGCGTTCGGCACGCACCTGCGCGGCGGCACGATCGGCCACCTCGGGCAGGATCGCGGCGAACTCGTCGCCGCCCAGCCGGGCGAGCGTATCGCCCGCGCGGATGCCCTGCTGCAGGCGCTGCGCCACGAAGTGCAGCAGCGCATCGCCCGCCGCGTGGCCGAGCGTGTCGTTGATGCGCTTGAAGTCGTTGAGGTCGATGACCAGCATCGCGGTGCGCCCGCCGCTCTCGCGCGCACGCCGCAGCGCCTGCTCCAGCCGGTTCGCGAAGACGCGCCGGTTCGGCAGGCCGGTCAGCGCGTCGTGCTGGGATGCATGCTCGGCGTGGCCGATCTGCTCCTCCAGCAGCGTGAAGATCATGCCGGTAGCAACCAGGAACTTGGGCAGGTTCCATGCCTCGTTCTCGATGCCCCAGCCGGCCAGCCACGGAGCGAGCGCGGCGGCCACCGGAAATACCGCAGCCCAGGCGACGAAGCTCACCGTGGTGAACACCACGCCCACCGACGGTCCGACCGCGCCACGGTAGAAGCAGAACGCCACCGCCAGGTAGTGCCAGAACAGCATCCAGTCGAGCGCCCGGTCGATCGCGCCGTGCCAGGCGAACATGCCCTGCAGCGCATAGATTCCGACCACCACCGGCACGCACCAGGACGGCTTGCGCCGATCGCGCCGGAACACCCAGGCGGTCGAGGCCAGGCCCAATACGGTGCACAGGAGATAAGGGAAGCGCACTTCCGATCCGTAGGCAGCCAGCACGAAGAACGCCACGTCGGGCGTCGCCGCCAGCAACGTGACGCCCAGGTCCCGCCACCACGCCAGGCGGGCGTCGGAACCGGCCCAGACGAAGGCGACGCTGGCCAGCAGCAGCATCGACAGCGAGACGGCCAGCGCGGCGTCCGCCGCAGCTCCCGGCGCGAGATTGCGTTCGACGAACTGGGCCACGATGTGCACCAGGATCATCGCCCAACCGACCAGCCAGAGGCGCGGGCGCGTCTGCCGTGTCCGCCTGAGCAGTCCGGCGAAAACCAGCACCAGGCCGCCAATGGCGAGGAAGTCGGGGACGACAGACAGGTTCAAGCGTGTTTCTCCGCGCCGTGGGCAGGCGCGTTCGGCAAAAAGACTCCTGATCGCTTATCGGCCATGCGTGCGCAAGCTTGAATCGGCCCGCGGCAGGGCGCAACTGCACGCACGAGTCTGCTCAAGCGCCCGTCGGGCCCGGCCGATACAGGGCGATGAAGAGTCTCCTGCTGTTGTGCCTGTTCCTGTTGCTGCCGCTCCGCGCGGTCGCGGGCGAGCATCTGGAGGACGTGTTGCGCGACCAGCGGCTGCACGGGTTCCGTTCGGTGGCTGCTGCGATGGAGCGCCTGCGCAATGTCGATGACGCGCCGGGGCCGGACGCGCCGCTGGACCGGCGCTGGCGCTACCAGAGCGCCATGCTCGATCTCGCTCTGGGGGGCGATCAGGCTGCGTCGGTGAAGGCGAGCATGGCCGCCCTGGAAACCATGGCGACCGACGAGGGCTGCGTCCGCTGCCGCTTCGACGTGCTGCTGGCCAGAGCCCAGCTTGCCGTACGCGCCTCCACGCCGGCTGCGGGCCGGCCCCATCTCGACCAGGCTGCCGCCCTGCTGGCGCGATTGCATGACGATGGCGCACGCGAGGCCCTGTTGACCGCCCAGGCTTGGAACGGCGCGGTGGACGGGCGCTTCAACCAGTCCATCGAACTGGCCCTGGAGGCCTACGCGCTGGCAGCTCACCGCCACGACGAGGCGGCGCAGATCCGCCTGCTTGCCAGCATGATCGGCACGAATGCCGACCTGGGCGATCCCCGTCGTGCCATTCAGGTGGGCGAGGAGGCCTATGCACGCGCGGACGCGGTGAACTACCGGGCGCTCATGGGCACCATCGCCCTGGATCTTGGCCACGCCTATTCGCTGCTGGACGATCGTCCGCACCAGCGGGTCGCACTGGAACGTGCCCTGGCCATCTCCGAACACGACCCCGACCAGCTCGACACCCGGATCCTGGCGCTCAACAACCTTTCCGACTATTACCTCAGCCAGCCCGGGCAGGACCAACGCGTGCTCGACTATGCGCACGGGGCGGATGACCTTGCCCGCGCCGCCGGCAGCGAGATCGACCGCGCCGCACCGCTGGCCAACATTGGCATCGCGCTCGGCCGGCAAGGCAAGCTCGATGAAAGCGTGGCCACGCTGCGGCAGGCCATCGACATCGCCGAGCGCCACGGCAACACGACCTACGTCATCGGCATCACGCAGGAGCTGGTGCGGATCCTGGAAGGTGCCGGTCGCGACCGGGAAGCGCTGGCGCAATTGCACAAGGCCGACGCGCTGGAGGCCGATCTCACCCGCCAACAGCGTGAAAAGGCAGTGCTGGACCTGCAGGAGAAATATGCGGCCGAGCGCAAGGGCCAGCAGATCGCCCAGCTGTCGGCGCAGAACCAGCTCAAGCAGGCCCAGCTGGCTGCCGAGGGCTGGCGCAATCGCCTGTGGATCGCGCTGGCCGTCATGCTCGCACTGGGTTCGGTATGGCTGATGCATTCGATACGGCGTGCTCGCCAGGCCAATCGCCGTCTGGCCCGGCAGTCCTCGATCGATCCATTGACCGGCGCGTACAACCGGCGGCATACGCAAGGGCTCCTCGATCGCCTGCAGCAGCCGGTGCGCCGGCGCGCGGACGACAGCGCATGGAATGACGGCACCGGCCTGATGATCCTGGACCTCGATTTCTTCAAGCACATCAACGATGGCTGGGGACACGCCGCCGGCGATGCCGTGCTCGTCGCGGTCGCGCAACGCCTGCGCGGCCTGCTGCGCCAGGGCGACGCGATCGCGCGCTGGGGTGGCGAGGAGTTCGTGCTGGTGCTGCCCGACACGCCCGCCGGCGCGTTGCCGGCGCTCGCCCGTCACGTGCTGCACGCGATCGGCGACGCCCCGGTGATAGTCGCCGGCCAGGCGTTGATCGTCACCGCCTCGATCGGCGCGGTGAGCTTTCCGGCAAGCCCGGGCCAGGGTTGGGAGGCCGCCCTGGGCCTGGCCGATCTGGCGCTGTACCAGGCCAAGGCCAGCGGCCGCAATCGCGCCTTCTGCGTGACTCGCGTCTCGGCCGATGCCGAGTCCTCGCGGCTGGCCCGCGACCTGGCCAAGGCGCGCGATGCCGGCGAGGTGGATCTGGAAATGGTGCCCGGCCCGCCCGCCCGTGAAGTTCCGGTCGCGGCCAGGGAACGCCTGGCGGTGTCGGCCTGAGGAGCGCGCGACGCTCATGCGCGGCGAGCCGGGGCATCCCGGCGGTCAGCACCAAGCATGTTCCGCACCTTGGCCAGCAGGTCCTCGTCGCGGAACGGTTTGCTGACGATGCGGTCGTCGCCGATGTCCTTGAAGGCACCGAAGTCCGCATAGCCGGTAAGGAACAGGACAGGCAGCGACGGCCGCTTGGCGTGCGCCTCGCGCGCCACCTCCGAGCCGTTCATGCCGGGCATGGCGTAGTCCATCAGCATCAGGTCGACCTCGCCTCCCTCGCGGTCGAGCACGTCCAGCGCCGAGCCGCCACTGCCGGCCTCGATCACTTCGTAGCCGCGCTCGGCGAGGATCGCCGCGGTGACCTCGCGCACGCCGGTATCGTCGTCGACTAGCAGGATGCACTGTCGCACCGCGCCCCCGGCCGGGTGCACCGGCGCGTGCGGCAGGTCCTCCGCCTGGACGATGGCACCGGTCGCGCGCGGCAGGTAAACCTTGACCGAGGTGCCTTCGCCGAGCCGCGTGGCGATCCGCACGCCGCCGCCGGACTGCTTGGCGAAGCCGTACACCTGCGCCAGGCCGAGCCCGGAACCCTTGCCGACCTCCTTGGTGGTGAAGAACGGCTCGAACGCCCGCGCGAGCACGTCCGGCGCCATGCCGCTGCCGTGATCGGTCACCGCGACCATCACGTAATCGCCCGGCGCGGGCTCCTCCGGCCGCGAAGCCAGGTCGTGCAAGGAGACGTTCGCCGTTTCGACGATCAGCTCGCTGCCCACGGCCGACGCATCGCGCGCGTTGATCGCCAGGTTGAGGATCACCAGTTCGATCTGCGTCGGATCGACCAGCGCCGACCACAAGCCGGATTGCAGCTTCATGGTCAGCTGCACCGAGCCTCCCATCGAGCTCTGCAACAGGTCGCGCATGCTGGCGACGATGCCATTGAGGTCCACCGCCTTGGCCTCCAGCCGCTGCCGTCGCGAGAACGCCAGCAACTGCGCGGTCAGCTTGGCGCCGCGCGAGGCGGCGTCCTTCATGTAGGTCAGCCGTTGGCCAATCCGCGGGTCGTCTTCGAGCTTTTCGGCGCATACCCGCTCGAGCATGCTGATGTTGCCGGTGATGACCGTCAGCAGGTTGTTGAAGTCGTGCGCCACGCCCGAGGTGAGCTGGCCGACCGCCTCGAGCCGCTGCATCTGGCGCAGCGTGGCCTCCACCCGCTCTCGCTCCTCGATCTGGGCCAGCAGCTGGCGATTGGTCGCGGCCAGTTCGGCGGTGCGCTCGGCCACGCCACGCTCGAGCGCCTCCTGCGCATGGTGTTCGAGCGTGCGGTCGCGCAACACCTTGAGGTAGCCGAGCAGCCGGCCGCCACCATTGCGCAGCGGCATCATCAACGCGCTGGAGAAGAAGCGCGAGCCGTCCTTGCGCACGCGCTGGCGATCGGTCTGCGCGCGCCCGGTCTCGGCGGCGCACTTCATTTCCTCTTCCAGCACACCCTGGTTGCGATCCTCCGGCGTGAAAATGATATCGATCCGTTTGCCCAGTACCTCGTCCTCCCGCCACCCCAGGAGCCGTTGCGCGCCGGGGTTCCAGAGCGTGATCCGCCCTTCCAGGTCGAGCGTCAGGATGCCGTAGCCGGTGGTGCTTTCGAGAATCAGCTTGAGCCGGTTGCTGGTCGCGCGCAGCGCGGACTCGGCGCGCGCGCGCTCGACGTTGGCCCAGGTGCGCTCGGCCACCTCGCGCACGACCGCCTCGTCCTCGTCCGTCCATCGCCGCGGCTCGCGTTGCTGTACCGAAAGAAAGGCGGCCAGCCGGCCGCCCTTGACCAGCGGCACGGTCAGGCTCGCACGCAGGCCGCCGAGCGCGTTGTGCACCTTGGCCGCCTCCGGATCGACCCGCGGGTCATCGAAGGGGTCGTCGACGCGGATGGCGACGCCGGTCAGCGCTTCGGCGATCAGCCTCGGCCCGAACTCGGACAGGCGGTGCCGGCCCACGCCAGTGGGCATGCCGCCACGGGTCCAGTCACGCTCGACGGTGAAATATTCGCCGGTCTCGTCCACTTCGCAGTAACCCACGCGATCGGCCCGCAGGTGCCAGCCCAGCCTGCGCGCGGCAGCGGCCATCACGTCCCGCGGGTCGGTCAGGTCGCGCAGGGTGTCGCCCAGCCGCGTGCGGAAGCGCAGGCGCCGGTCGGCCAGCACGCGCTGGGTGGTCTCGATCGCTTCATTGATCAGTCCCTGCACCTGCCCGCCTTCGTCGCGGACCGGGCCGATCCAGTAGTCGAAATAGGCGACCTCGCGAAAACCGTCCCGTTCCAGGAGGAAACGCGCATCGCGGAAACATCTGGGCCGGCCGTCAAGGACGTGTTGGATCACCGGCTCGGTGATGTCGGGCGCTTCCGGCCAGACTTCGCGGAAGGGCCACCCCAACGCCTCCGGCTTGCTGCCCAGCAGCGGTCGGTACGCATCGTTGTAGAGGCAGGTCAGCTCCGGGCCCCAGCCAAGTGCGATCGGCAGTTCGCTCTCCAGCATCATCGATACGAGCGTGCGCAGCGAACCCGGCCATCGCTCGAACGGGCCCAGCGGGGTGGTGGACCAGTCGAAAGAGCGGATGCTCGCCGCCATCTCGCCGCTACCGGCTATGAAATCGCCCCCTGCTGATGCTGGCGTGGAGGATCCTGGCAAGCGCACTCCTCGCGAGCCTCCCTGCGCGCCGGGCTGGTGATTGGAAGTGTCGGTTTCCGGCAGTTCGTGCGATCCGTGTCGACTCCCCGCGCGCCGCCCGCGCGACCCACCAAGGCAGTCGGGGGCCCGCCGCAGGCCGCAACCTGTGACGCAAGTCACACTATCGGTCTCCCACTGTCGCCGCGTTGGCAAGGGTCCGTGAGGGCGCTGTCTCGTCGTGCCCGCTGCAGCCGGATAGGGCTTCACGCGCCGGCCACCCATGCTGGCGCCCCATGGCGCACCCGCATGTCCGAACAAATGCTCGATTGCCTGATCGTGGGGGCCGGCCCGGCCGGCCTCACCGCGGCTACCTATCTGGCCCGCTTCCGACGCCGCATCCTGGTGGCCGACGCGGGAGCCAGCCGTGCGCGATGGATCCCGGCAAGCCACAACTGCCCGGGGTTTCCGTTCGGCGTGGCCGGCAACGAGTTGCTGGCGCGCTTCCGGCTGCAGGCACAGGCCTACAACGTGCCGGAAGTACGCACGCGCATCACCCAGCTCGACCGCCACCCGGACGGCTTTACCGCCAGCGACGGCCAGCGCCACTGGCACGCGCGCACGGTGATGCTGGCCACCGGCGTGGTCGACCGGCTGCCGTCGCTGGAGGGCGTGGAGGACGCGATCGCCGCCGGCACCGTGCGCCTGTGCGCGGTCTGCGACGCCTACGAGGCGCGCGACGACGTGATCGGCGTGTTGGGGCCGGCCGACACGGCGATCGGACACGCGGCGTTCCTGCGCACCTTCTCCCGCCAGGTCTGTGCACTGGTCGCGGACGACTCACCGCTGGACGAGCCGATGCAGCGGCGCGCGACCGACTGCGGCGTGCAGCTGTGGCCTGGCCCGCAACGCCTGGAACTGATCGACGGAGCCTGCCAGGCTTTCTTTGCCGACGGCCGCCGGCTGCGGCTGGAAACGCTCTATCCGGTGCTCGGCGCCGACGCGCAGTCGGAGCTCGCATCGGCGCTCGGTGCCCGGTTGGACGACGAGGGCGCGCTTGTGGTGGACGATCACCTCGAGACCAGCGTGCCGGGCATCTATGCCATCGGCGACGTGGTCAGCGCGCTGAACCAGATCAGCGTTGCGGTGGGCCATGCGGCTATCGCCGCAACCACCGTCCACCGGCGCCTTCCGCCCAACCACTGCTAGGAAACCACGTAGGGTGGGCTGGAGCCACCCTACCCTTCATCGTGCCGACGCGGTGCCGGCCGGCAGCGTGGCGCCGGTGAGCAGATCGCGGATCTGCCGCAACTTCGCCTTCACCTTCGCCTCGTCGTCCGCGCCCAGGCGCATCAGCAGTTTCTGTCCCGCCGAGCGCGCCTCCAGGCCTGGGTCGGCATAGCGGTAGAACACCTTCGGCTGCACCAGCGTCAACGGCGCATCCGGCACCGGCGCGGCCAGCATGTCGTCGATGGCCACCACCAGGCGATCGTTGAAATAGCCCTTCGGATAGCCCAGGTCGCGGTAGGCCTGCTGGAACAGCGGATAGTGCGCGACGTACCAGGCCACCAGCGCCTTGGGGTCGGCGCCCTCGAGCACCTGCATGTACGGCGCATAGCGCTCGGCATTGCGCGGGCTCAGCGTGACCGCGCCATCGGTCTGCTCGACCAGGAACGCGCCCTTGGGCGTCTTCAGCGGCAGGATGTTGGTGCCCACGCTCTGGCGCGGCAATGCGTCGACCGTGGCCACCACGCGACGGACGATCTGGTCACGCTGCAGCAGCCCGTCGAGCGAGTGGCCGCCCAGCGACAGCAGCGCGCTGGCAACGTCGGTATCGCTGGCGTCCAGCGCCGGCAGCGGCGCGGTCGTGGCCGGCGCCGGGCCGGCCTGTGCAATGGGATGCTGGACCGCGGTGGACGCGGCGGCCGGGCCCGTACCGGCACTGCCGGGCATCGTCGACGTCGCCACCGGCGTGGGCTCGCCGCCGGCCTGGGTGGCCTTGCGCCAGATGACCACGGCTACCGCAATGGCCACGATCACCACCACGCCCGAGACCAGCCACGTACCGATCGAAGACTGCTTCTTTTTCAATTGCGCATCCCGCCGTGTGATTTGCCTTCTCCCTGCATAACGCCGGTGGGCGCGATGTGCAACCCGCGCGACGGTGGCCGGCGCTCAGGGAGCCGCGCCGAACAGCATGCCCGCGCCGGTCGTCACGCCCATCGCCAGCGCACCCCAGAATGCGATGCGCATCGCCCCGACGCCGGTCGCGGCGCCACCCATCCGCGCAGCCGCGGCACCGAGCAGCGCCAGGCAGGCGAGCGATATGGCGAACACCAGGGCCAGCTGCATCGACGCGGGCACCAGCGCCGCCACCAGCAGGGGGACCATGGCGCCGATCGCGAAACTCGCCGCCGAGGCTGCGGCCGCCTGCAGCGGGCGGGCGCGGAATACCTCGGTGATGCCCAGTTCGTCACGTGCGTGGGCATCGAGCGCGTCATGCGCCATCAACTGTTCGGCAACCTGCCGCGCCAACGCAGGTTCGAGTCCGCGGCCCACGTAGATGTTCGCCAGTTCGCGGTGCTCGGCATCCGTGTCGGTGGCCAGTTCCTCGCGTTCGCGGGCGAGCTCGGCCTGTTCGCTGTCGGCCTGCGAATGCACGGAGACATACTCGCCCGCCGCCATCGACATCGCCCCGGCCACCAGTGCGGCGACCCCGGCAAGCAGCACCGCGTGACGGTCGGCGTGCGCGGCCGCCACGCCCATCAGCAGGCTGGCGGTGGAGACGACGCCGTCATTGGCGCCCAGCACGGCGGCGCGCAGCCAACCCATGTGGCCGGTCCGGTGGCGTTCGGGGTGATGATGGCGGCGCATAGGCGCTCCTCGGAGGCGGGTGACGCGAGCATACCGTTGCCAGCCTTCGCCCAACCGCTGGTGGCGAGTGCCGCCCCGACCCGGGCGGCAGGCACACCGCTGCGGCCGGTTCCACGACGTGATCACTGCCCGATGGGCAGCATGGGGCCAGTTTCGCGGAGGCGTCCCCATGTCCCGATCGACCCCACCGACCGGCCCCGGTCAAGGCAAGACAACCAGCAATCCCGCCATCAGCGGTGCCGGCACCGGCATGGGCGCGGGCAATGCGTCTGGCCCCGATGTCGTTGGCGGCGTGCAGGCCGGCACTGTCAACGATGCCGCGCAGGGTGGCAGCACTGGCGACGCGGCCGACCCAAGCCTGGGCAGCGGCATGGTGGTGCCCGAGCGGGGCAACCGGATGGGTGACGCCGCCACGGCGGGTGCCCCCGGCATGGATGAAAAGCCGCTGGGTATCGGCGGTGCGCCGATCGAACCGGACGACCCTTCCTACAAGCGATCACGCGCTGGGCGCTGACGTCCGGAGTCCCGCAGCACGTGCCCGCGCACTTGCAGGAGCGCCCTGAGTGCGACCGCCTTGCCACATCGACAACCACGGTCACGGCTACGGACGCGCCTGAACAGACCGCACCACCAGCTGGCATGCGATCTTTCCCGCACGCTGGTGAAGAACTCAAAACAAGACGGGCGCCCTAAGGCGCCCGTCCGTTTACCGCGGTGACGAATCGGCTTACTTCTCGCCGACCACGATCACCTTGACCTGCGTCTGCACGTCGGCGTGCAGGCTGATCACGACGTCATACTCGCCGGTGTTGCGGATCGGGCCTTCGCCCTGGATCACTTCGCCCTTGCCGACCTTGTGGCCGGCCGCTTCCAGCGCCTCGGCGATTTCGCGCGGGCCGACCGAGCCGTACAGCTTGCCTTCCGGGCTGGCGTGCGCGGTGATGGTCACCTCGGCGCCTTCCAGCTTGGCCTTGCGCGACTCCGCTTCGGACAACAGGTTGTTGGCCTTGGCTTCGTACTCGGCGCGGCGCTTCTCGAAGGCTTCGAGGTTGGCAGCGGTGACCGGCACGGCCTTGCCCTGCGGCAGCAGGTAGTTGCGGCCGTAACCCGGCTTGACCTTGACCTTGTCGCCCAGGTTGCCGAGGTTGCGGACTTTCTCGAGAAGAATCAGTTCCATGGGTCTTTCCTTTCGTTAGCGCCGGTGAGGCCGGCGCAGCCGTGGACGGTTGTCCGAAGTTGCGTCTGCCCTTCTTCCCCGGAAGGAAGAAGGATCAAGCTCAGACGTCGTGGTTGTCGGTGTACGGCAGCAGCGCCAGGAAGCGGGCACGCTTGATGGCGGTGGCCAGCTGGCGCTGGTAGCGCGCCTTGGTGCCGGTGATGCGGCTGGGAACGATCTTGCCGTTCTCGGTGACGTACTGGCGCAGCGTGTTGAGATCCTTGTAGTCGATCTCCTTCACGTCTTCGGCGGTGAAGCGGCAGAACTTGCGGCGGCGGAAGAACTTGGACATGGGTATGTGCTCCTGGATCAGTCGCTGTCGCGATCGTTGTCGCGGTCATCGCGCTCGCGGCGCGCCGGACGCTCGTCACCGTCGCCATCGTCGTCGCGGCGACGCGAGGACTTGGCGTCATCCTTTTCCTTGGACTTCAGGATGAAGGACGGCTCGGTGTCGGCCTCGTCGCGCTTGACGACCAGGTGACGCAGCACCGCGTCGTTGAAGCGGAAACCGGACTCGAGCTCGTTCAGCGCGTTCTGGCCCACTTCGATGTTGAGCATGACGTAGTGCGCCTTGGCCAGGTTCTCGATCGGGTAGGCCAGCTGGCGGCGACCCCAATCCTCGAGACGGTGGACCTTGCCGCCGTCGGCCTCGATCAGCGCCTTGTAGCGGTCGATCATGGCCGGGACCTGCTCGCTCTGGTCAGGGTGGACCAGGAACACGATTTCGTAATGACGCATGGTCATTGTGGTGTTGGCTCCTTGTGGATGCGGCCCCGAGGGGCCTCGCAGCCTCCCGCGCGCGGCGGTGAGGCAAGTACCCGTCCGCGCCGATCGGGCATGGACAGAAGCGGAAGTGTATCGCGACGCGGCGGGTGGCGTAAAGCGGACGTGATTCCGCGGGCCGTTGGGCGCGGCCAACGACGCATGACGGTCGAGGGCTCCCCTATGGGGAAACCGTGCCGTTCAGCCGACGGTGAAGCTTTCCCCGCACCCGCACTCCCCCGTGGCATTGGGATTGTGGAACACGAATGCAGCGTTGAGACCCTGGCGGCGGAAATCGATCACCGTGCCCTCCACCATGGGCAGGCTCTTGGCATCGATGATCAGGCGGATCCCATCCACCTCCATCGCCTGGTCGTCCGGGCGCGCGTCCTCGGCCAGGTCCACCACATAAGCGAAGCCGGAACAGCCAGTGCGCTTGACGCCAAAGCGAACGCCCACGGCGTTGGGCGTCTGGGCGAGGAACTGGCGGATGCGCTCGCGGGCGGGGGGAGTGATCGAGATGCTCATGGGCGCCTGAAGGTGAAGTAGGTCGCGGGCCTACATTATCATGTCGGTTTGCCCCGGCGCGCCGAGTACGGCGCGCGAATCGAACACGACAGCGTCCAGATGCGGCGCGCGCGCAGGAGTTTCAACCCATGGCGGTAGTCAGCCCGACCTTGTCTAGCGTGAAGCAGGCCCTTTCGGGCGCCATCGAAGCCGGCAGCACCGTGACCGTTCGCGGCTGGGTGCGCACGCGGCGCGATTCCAAGGCGGGCCTGTCCTTCGTCAACGTCAGCGACGGCTCCTGCTTCGATCCGATCCAGGCGGTGGCGCCGGCCACGCTGGCCAATTACGAGAGCGAGATCCGGCACCTGACCGCCGGCGCCGGCGTGATCGTCACCGGCACGCTGGTGCCCTCGCAGGGCAAGGGCCAGGCGTTCGAGATCCAGGCGACCGACGTGGACGTCACCGGCCTGGTGGACGACCCGGAAACTTACCCGATCCAGCCCAAGCAGCACTCCATGGAGTTCCTGCGCGAAGTCGCCCACCTGCGCCCGCGCACGAATCTGTTCGGTGCGGTCACCCGCGTGCGCCACACGATGATGACGGCGATCCACCGCCACCTGACGTCCGAAGGCTTCTTCTGGATCAACACGCCGATCATCACGACGTCCGATGCCGAAGGCGCGGGCGACATGTTCCGCCTGTCCACGCTGGACCTGGCCAACCTGCCGCGCACGCCCGAGGGCAAGATCGACTTCCGCAAGGATTTCTTCGGGCGCGAGGCATTCCTGACCGTCTCCGGCCAGCTCAACGTCGAGGCCTATTGCCTGGCGATGAGCAAGGTCTACACCTTCGGCCCGACCTTCCGCGCGGAGAACTCCAACACGCCGCGCCACCTGGCCGAGTTCTGGATGATCGAGCCGGAGATCGCCTTCGCCGACCTCGCCGCCGACGCCGATTGTGCCGAGCGTTTCCTCAAGGCGATCTTCAAGGCGGTACTGGACGAGCGCGCCGACGACATGGCGTTCTTCGCCGAGCGCGTGACGCCGGACGCCATCGCGCGCCTGGAGAACTTCATCGCCCAGCCGTTCGAGCGCATCGACTACACCGACGCGATCGAGATCCTCAAGAACTCGGGCCAGAAGTTCGAATACCCGGTCGCCTGGGGCGTGGACCTGCAGACCGAGCACGAGCGTTACCTCGCCGAGAAGCACGTCGGCCGTCCGGTGGTGGTGATGAACTATCCCGAGGCGATCAAGGCCTTCTACATGCGCTTGAACGACGACGAGAAGACCGTCGCGGCGATGGACGTGCTGGCGCCGGGCATCGGCGAGATCATCGGCGGCAGCCAGCGCGAGGAGCGGCTGGACTACCTCGACCGGCGCATGACCAAGTTCGGCCTGGATCTCGACACCTACAGCTGGTACCGCGACCTGCGCCGCTACGGCACCGTCCCGCACGCCGGCTTCGGACTGGGCTTCGAGCGCCTGCTGTGCTATGTGTGCGGCCTCTCCAACATCCGCGACGCCATCCCCTACCCGCGCGCCGCCGGATCTGCTGATTTCTGATCGCCATGCACCGTCGCCTTCCGCTGACTCTCCTGCTGGTCGCCCTCACCTTGCTGCTTGGCGCATGCCACAGCGTCAAGGTGCTGGTGCCGCCGAACCTGCGCGCGCCGACCGACTCCGGCAATGCGCTGGCGCAGGCCAAGTTGCAGTTGCAGCAGGCCACGCCCTGCTGCGGCAGCTTCGCGGACTTTTCCTACCTGACGCCGCTGCCGTGGCGCCCGAAGAAGTTCGAACTGGGCCCCGGCAGCATGGTGGCCAGCTTGAATGGCGTGCGCAGCTACTTCCTCGCCTTCCGCCTGCCCACCGACGTCAAGCTGCCCTACCGGGTCGCGCTGAAATCCGAATTGAACGGCCGCTGGCTGCACTCGAGCTATCTGTTCGCGCCGACCACCGTGCTGCTGGATGCCGCGTTCCAGCCGGTCGACTCGCAGGACATCCCGCTGTGCGAGTACATGGGCTGGAGCAGCGCCACCACCGGTGCCTTCGGCCAGCTCAAGGTGACCAGCGACAAGGCCCGTTACCTGGTGGTCTACAGCTCGGCCGACCAGCAGGCCAGCGATACCTACTGGGAGCAGTCACCGGCCACGTTCTCGGCCGAGGCGCCGGTGCGCATGACCTCCAACGGCAGCTTCCGCATCCCGCACGGGCCTGACGGCACGATCTGGATCGGCATGATGAACGAGACCTACGCCAAGGCGGTGGAAAACGGGATCTGCGACAAGGCGCCCGAAGGCAAGGGCCTGCTCAACACGCTGCGCACCGCCCTGCCCACGCACTGGAGCAAGAGCGGCACGTGAACCCCCTCGTCGAACTTTACCTGTTGCTCCTGACCGGCGGCATCGCCTGCTTCGTGCTGTATTACCTGGCGCAGTACCGCATCGCCCGGCTGTTGCGCGAGCGTCACCCGCAGCAGTGGAAGATCATTGCCGAGCCCGAGCAGGGGCGACCCAGCGGCATGCGCACCTGGATGCGCATGCAGCACGTGCTGCGCTCCTCGCAACCGCGCCTGCCGGAGCTGCTGCAGGACGATGCGATCACCCGCTGGTTCGGCCTGTGGCGGGTCTCGCCGTGGCTGGCCTGGGGCTGCTGGTTCGCCGCGATGTTCCTGCAGTGGAAGGCGCGCTGACCCCGTCCCGACCCTCATAGGTACGGTTGCGGGCGGCACTTTCAGGTGCAGGGCCAGAAAGACTTCTCTCCCTCGGCGGCATCCTCGCAACATCACGTCCAATCCAAGGAGGCATGCGATGCAACTGGATCTCACGGGCCGTCATGCACTGGTCTGTGGCGCCTCGCAGGGCATCGGCCGCGCCAGCGCCATCGAACTGGCCGAATTGGGCGCGACCGTCACCCTGCTCTCGCGCTCGCCTGGTCCGCTGGAAGAGCTGGCCGGCCAACTGCCGCGTCCGCGCGAACAGGACCACCGCTGGCAGGCGGTCGACATGCTCGACACCACGCGCCTGCAGGGCGTGGTCACCGACATCGCCGCGATCGGCCCGGTGCACATTCTGGTCAACAACAGCGGAGGCCCGCCCGGCGGCCCGGCGAACACCGCCGACCCGGCCGCGTTCGAGGCCGCCTTCCGCCAGCACCTGATCGCCGGCCAGGCAATGGTGCAGGCCCTGCTGCCGGGCATGCGCGAGGCCGGCTACGGCCGGATCGTCAATGTCATCTCGACCTCGGTGAAGGAACCGATCCCGAACCTGGGCGTGTCCAACACCGTGCGCGCGGCGGTCGCCGCCTGGGCCAAGACGCTCTCCGGCGAACTGGCCGCCGATGGCATCACTGTCAACAACGTGCTGCCCGGCTACACCCGCACCGGCCGGCTGGACAGCTTGCTGGGCACGCAGGCGAAGAACAGCGGCCGCAGCGAGGACGACATCGCGCACGACCTGATGGCGACCGTTCCCGCGCGCCGCTTCGGCGAACCCGCCGAGGTCGCCGCGGTGATCGCCTTCCTCTGTACGCCGGCCGCCGCCTACGTCAACGGCGTCAGCATCGCTGTCGACGGCGGTCGCACGCGCGCGCTGAGCTAGCTCGCCAGGTGGGCTTCGGCCCGCCAGCTCTCCGCACGGCGGGTTGATGCCCATTCCACGAAGGCGTGTGCATACGCCTCCGTCCGGTGCAATCCCTCGTCCCAGGTCGTAAGCTTGTCCGGATGCCTTCCTTGCGCCTCGCCAACCTGATCGACGGCCGCCTCGTGGCTCCCAGGGCCGACCGCTGGCTCGACGTGTACGAACCGGCCACCGGCGAAGTCTTCGCGCACTGCCCCGATTCCGACGCCAACGACGTCGCCGATGCCGTAGCCGCCGCACATCGCGCCGCACCCGCCTGGGCGCACACGCCGGTCGAACAGCGCGCCCGGCTGATGAACCGCCTGGCCGACCTGATCGAGCAGAACCTGGATGCCTTCGCCGCGCTCGAATCGCGCGACAGCGGCAAGCCGCTCACGCTGGCACGCAACCTCGACATTCCGCGCGCGGTCAGCAACCTGCGCTACTTCGCCGCCGCGATCCAGGGCTGGGACAGCCAGTCGCACGCCATGGCGCTCGGCCAGCCGGGCATCGGCGCGGTCAACTACACATTGCGCCAGCCGCTGGGCGTGGTCGGCTGCATCAGCCCGTGGAACCTGCCGCTGTACCTGTTCACCTGGAAGATCGCGCCCGCGCTCGCCGCCGGCAACACTGTGGTGGCCAAACCCTCGGAAATCACGCCCTGCACCGCCGCACGCCTGGCCGAGCTCAGCATCGAGGCGGGCTTCCCGCCCGGCGTGCTCAACATCGTGCAGGGTCGTGGCCCGAGCGTGGGACAGCCGCTGGTCGAACACCCGCAGGTCAAGGCAATCTCTTTCACCGGCAGCACCGCGACCGGCGCGACGATCGCCGCCGCCGCGGCGCCGCGCTTCAAGAAAGTGTCGCTGGAGATGGGCGGCAAGAATCCGGCCCTCGTGTTCGCCGACGCGGACCTTTCCGACGCCAACCTCGACACGATCGTGCGCTCGGGCTTCGCCAACCAGGGCGAGATCTGCCTGTGCGGATCGCGCCTGCTGGTGCAGCGCTCGATCTACGAGCGTTTCCGGGAACGCTATCTGGAACGCGTGCGGCAACTGGTGGTGGGCGATCCGGACGAACCCTCCACGCACCTCGGCGCGCTGGTCTCCCAGCTGCACTTCGACAAGGTGATGGGCTGCATCGCCCAGGCTCGAGCCGATGGCGCTACCGTGCTGTGCGGCGGTGAAGCGGTGTCCATGCCGGGCCGCTGCGCCAACGGCTGGTTCGTCGCTCCCACCGTGATCGAGGGGTTGTCCAACGCCTCGGCGACCAACCAGACCGAGATCTTCGGCCCGGTGGTGAGCCTCATTTCGTTCGAGGACGAAGCCGAGGCGGTCGCACTCGCCAACGACAGCCGCTATGGCCTGGCCGCGTCGCTGTGGACGCAGGACCTTTCCCGCGCCCATCGCGTCGCCGCCGCGCTCGACTTCGGCATCGTCTGGACCAACTGCTGGCTGCTGCGCGACCTGCGCACGCCGTTCGGCGGCGTGAAGCAGTCAGGCCTTGGCCGCGAAGGCGGCACCGAGGCGCTGGCCTTCTTCACCGAGCCAAAGAACATCTGCATCCGCTACTGATCGGGAAAAACCATGCCGCACACCCTCAAGGACCTGCTCGCCAACAACCGCCGCTGGGCCGCCAGCGTCACCGCCGCGGATCCGCACTTCTTCGAGCAGCTTTCGCAGCAGCAGGCGCCCAAGTATTTGTGGATCGGGTGCTCCGACTCGCGCGTGCCCGCCACGCAGATCGTCGACCTGCCACCGGGCGAGATCTTCGTCCACCGCAACGTGGCCAACGTCGTCGTGCACACCGACCTCAACGCGCTGAGCACCATCCAGTTCGCGGTGGACGTGCTCAAGGTGGAACACATCCTGGTGGTGGGCCATTACGGCTGCGGCGGCGTGGGCGCGGTGCTGCGCAAGGACAAGCTTGGCCTGATCGACAACTGGCTGCGCCACGTCAAGGACGTCGCCTTCAAGCATGAGGCCTCGCTGCAGCCGCAGGTCCCGTTCACGGAACGACACGAGCGTCTGTGCGAACTCAACGCCATCGAGCAGGCGCTCAACGTCTGCGGCACCAGCATCGTGCAGGACGCCTGGGAGCGCGGCCAGAAACTCACCGTGCACGCCTGGGTCTACGGCCTCACCGACGGCCACATGCACGATCTTGGGCTGATCGTCACCGGCCGCGAAGGCATGGCCGAGGCCTACCGCACCGCGCTGGACGGCATGGCAGAGCGCTGGCAGCAGAAAGCATGAGCGGGGGCATCCGCACCGAGGCGGCACCGGCGCCGGTGGGCGCCTATCCGCACGCGCGCAGGGTGGGCAACCTGCTGTTCCTCTCCGGGGTCGGCCCGCGCGAACCGGGCACGAACCGGGTGCCGGGAAACGTCCATGAGCACGACGGCAGCCTCGCCGCCTACGACATCGAGGCGCAATGCCGGCAGGTGTTCGCCAACGTACGCGCCGTGCTGGAAGCGAGCGGCGCGCGCTGGGAAGACCTGGTCGACGTGACCGTGTTCCTCACCGACATGGCGCGCGACTTCCCTGTCTACAACAAGCTTTACGCCGAGTACTTCGCCGGCGTCGACGCCTGCCGCACCACCGTGGGCATCGACGCCCTGCCGACGCCGATCGCGATCGAACTCAAGTGCATCGCGGCACTGCCCGCCGAGCACTGAAACAAAAGGCCCCGCCGGCAACGCCGACGGGGCCAACGACGGCATCGACCGGATTACTTGCCGGCAGCCGGCTTCTCCGCCGACTTCTTCATCGCCTTGTGGGCGTGATGATGATGGGTCATCGTCTTCTTCGGGGCCGCGGCCGCCTGCTCGGTCTTGGTCGCCGCCTTCGGGGCAGCGTCCTGGGCCAGCACAACACCGGAAAGAGCCACGCCCGCCACGAGCAGGGAAGCGATCACGAGCTTACGCATAAGGAAACCTCGGAACTGGAATGAGCCGCGGACCCGGCCGGAACCCGGCATCGCGGGCGGCGCGGCGGATGCACGATGCGGCGGCCGCCGGATACGGCGACTGAACATCCAGCCCCCGGACATGCACGCCGCGCGCATCGGCCCCTTGACTTGCGACGCGCCGCTTTTTTCGCGAAAAAACTTGCGTCAGGCGAGGCAGGCGCGCAGCAGCGGCTCGATCGCGTTACGCAAGACCGCGGCCTTGATTTCGTCCCAGTCGAAGCTGTCCTCGTCCATGTAGTTGCGCTGGGTCATCTCCAGCTGCACTGCATCGACGCCGTCGTCTGGACGTCCATACTGCCGCGTGATGTAGCCGCCCTTGAAGCGGCCATTCACCGCGTAATCGAAGCGGTCCTGCGCACCCAACACGTCCTCCAGCCGCTGCTGCAGCGACGGCGAACAACTCGCACCGTCGGCGGTACCGAGGTTCAGGTCGGGCAAGCGCCCGTCGAACAGCATCGGCACGCGGCTGCGGATCGAATGGCCTTCCCACAGCACCACGCGTCCGTGCAACGAGCGCAACCTCGCAAGTTCCTGCTGGAGCGCGGCGTGATAGGGACGCCAGTAATCGTTCACGCGGCGTTGAACTTCCGCCGCCTCCGGCTCGCCCTCCAGGTACAACGGCTCGCCATTGAAGCCGATGGTCGAAACAAGGCCGGTTTCGCGTTTGCCCGGATAGAGCGCGTGGCCGTCGGCCGGCCGGTTGAGGTCGACCACGTAGCGCGAGGCGAGCGGGCGCAGCAGGCTCGCGCCGAGCACCTGCGCCAGCGGTGCGTAAAGGCGCGCGACGTGCCAGTCCGTATCGGGCGAACGACGCGCCGCCGGATGCATGCGCGCGGCGATGTCGTCGGGAATGTGGCTGCCATCGTGGGGCAGGCTGATCAGCAGCGGGACGCTGCCCTGGTCGAGGCGGAAGATGTCCATCGGAGCAGTGTAACGCCGGCACCGCGACCCTCAGTGCATCAGCAGCAGTTCCTCCGAGGAGGTCGGGTGGATCGCCACCGCGCTGCGCAACTCGCGCCGGGTGAGGCCCTGGCGCATCGCCACGGCGAAGCCCTGCAGCATTTCGTCCACGCCCGGTCCCAGGACGTGCAGGCCCAGCACGCGCTCGTCGTCGCCCGTGCAGACGAGCTTCATGACGGTCGGTTCGCGCTGGCCCGCCACCGCGAACTGAAGCGGCACGAAGCGCTTGCTGTAGACCCGCACCGCATCGCCGTGGCGCGTCCTAGCCTCTTCCTCGGTCAGGCCGATCTTGCCTAGCGGCGGATCGGCGAAGACCACGGTGGGGATCGCCTGATAGTCGAACGAGGCTTCCGGCTGGCCGCCGAACAGCCGCTCGACGAGCGCATACCCCGCCGAAACCGCTACCGGCGTCAGCGCGGGACAGGCGGTGACGTCGCCGATGGCGGTGATGCCCGCGACCGTGGTGTTCTGGTGTGCATCGACCTGGACGAAACCCTTTTCGTCGCGCGCCACGCCGACCTCCTCCAGTCCGAGCGCATCGCTATTGGGCTCCCGTCCGACCGCCCACAGCACCGCCTCGTACGGTCCGTGCGCGGCGCCGCGGGCATCATCCAGCAGCAGCGCGCCTGCTTCGCCGCGGGCGCCGTTGACGTTGCTCTGCGGCGTGATGCGGATGCCCTGTGCGCGCATCTGCGCGGCGAGCGCCTGCACCACCTCGGCATCGAAGCCGTCGAGCAGCTGCTTGCGGATCAACAGCTCGACCTCGCAGCCCAGCGCGCGCAGCAGGCAGGCAAATTCGGTCGCGACGTAGCCGCCGCCGACGATGCCGATTGAACGCGGCAGGGTCCGCATCGAAAAGATGTCGTCCGACACCATGCCCAGCTCGAAGCCCGGCAGGGGCAGCCTCCGCGGTCGTGCCCCGGTGGCGATGGTGATCTGCGACGCGCGGTACTGCTTGTCGCCGGCCTGCACGGTATCGCGTGCCAGCAGGCGACCCGCCGCGCCGATCCACGTCACGCCGGCTTCCTGCAATCGCGCGGTGTAGCGTTCGCGGATGCCTGCGATGTAGCGATCGCGCAGCAGGCGGAAATGGTTCCAGTCCAGCCGGCCGGGCGTGAGGTCGAAACCGTAGTCGACCGCCAGCGCTTGCGCATGCGCAAGTTGCGAGGCAAACCAGAGCGCCTTTTTCGGTACGCAACCCAGGTTCGCACAGGTGCCCCCCGGCGGGCCCGGTTCCATCAGCGCCACCCTGGCGCCGTACCGTGCCGCGCGCTGGGCCACCGTCAGTCCGCCGGACCCGGCGCCTAGCACGATCAGGTCGAAATCGCTAGTCATGCCGCCTCCGTTGGCTTGCGTTTTCCAGCATGCCTTCCTGACGGTGACGGACGTGAGCAGGCACGTCCGCGTGCCCCTTGCCTGAAGGCCTGGTGAAATCTAGTCTGGCCCTGACCCTTCGAGGGAAAGCCGAATGCCCTTTCGCTTCTCCACCGTCCTTGCCCTCGTGCTTGTTGCTGCGTCGATCCACGCCATGCCGGCGCGCGCCAGCGAGGTCTCCTCGCGGCAGCTGCTGGAGGCGATGCGCGGCACCAACGAACTGGGTCGCTACGGCTATCTGCTGCAGGCCATCCCGCGGCTCGATGCGCAGGACAAGCCGACGGCGCAACAATACTTCGCCTTCAGCGAAAGCGAGCTTGGGCTCTATGGAGAGGCGGTACGCGATTTCCCGCTGAAGGCGCGCCTGCCCGCAGATACCGTGCTGCCCTCGCCCCTCGAATGGCAGGCCGCCGATGCGGTGGACACCATCGTCGACCTGGCCGCGCGGCGGCGCGTGGTGATGGTCAACGAGGCGCACCACGACGCCCATACACGACTGCTCACGCTCGCGCTGCTGCCGCGGCTGCGCGCGCTCGGCTTCACCCATCTGGCCATCGAGGCACTGCTGGAAGACGGCGATGCGCTGCGCCAGCGCGGCTACCCGACCGGTCATAGCGGCACCGAATACGTGCGCGAGCCCGTGTACGGCGAAATCGTGCGCGAGGCGCTGCGCCTGGGCTACGTGCTGGTGCCCTACGAGTCGACCACGCTCGGCGGGCAGGACCGCGAAGCGGAACAAGCACGCGCGCTCTACCGGAAAGTGTTGGCGGGGAACCCGAAAGCAAAGCTGTTCGTCCACGCCGGTTATGCGCACATCGACAAGGCGAAGGGGCGACTGGGCGACGTGCTGCCGATGGCGGCACGCTTGCAGGCACTGACCGGCCTGGACATCCTCAATATCGACCAGACCGAGCTCCGCGAGGAGGAACCCTTCAACGAGCTCGAGGCGTACCGGATCGTCAAGAACGCGGTGCGTACCGGCGATTCCCTGCGTGGCGTGCCGCAGAACGGCCTGACGCCCCAGCTGGACACGCGTGTCGCCCTGCGCGAGCCCTACCACCAGCTTGTCGCGGCCTTCCACCCGCAGCGGGCCATCGTGCTGCGCCACGTGGGGGATGGACGGCTGTGGAGCGCGCGCCCGCGGCTCTACGACATGAACGTGATCCTGCCGCCGGCCAACGAGCATGTCAGTTCCTACGTGCGCGACCGCGTGATCTCGTTGCAGATCGGCGGCAAGGCCACCATCGCACTTCCTCCGGCCGCCGACGGGCATCGTCCGGACTGGCTCTCGCTGAATGGCAGGCGCGTGGCGGTGGCGGTCAGTCCCGGCCTTTGCGAAGGGGCTTTTCCCTGCCTGGTGGAAGCCCACTACGCCGACGAGGCGGACGACGCCGTGGCCGCCGACCGTTACGTGTTCCTGGAAGGCGGCAGCGACAACACGCTCTGGCTGCGTCCCGGGCGCTACCGCCTGCGCACCATGAATGCCGCGGGCAAGGTGCTGGCCGAACGCCCAATACAGGTCGACGCGACGCATTGAAACTTGCAACCTGGCCTCACGAGCTTGACGCAAACCCTTGATTGGCTAAGCTCGGGTAAAACACTGCCGAGGTTGCCATGACTGCGTCCGGATGCCGTACCGCCGCCGCGCGACTGCGCCTGGCCATGGTCGGGACGGCAGTGCTGCTGCTGGCCGCCTGCGCCGGCACCCCGCATCGGCGCGAGCCTACGTTCAAGAGCTCGCATTCGTCGCTGGCGGACCTGCCCGCGAAGGCGCCATCGGCGGCGAGCGCCGGAACCGCCAACGATGTGTTGTTCCGCGCGATCGCGCTGGTCGGCACGCCCTACCACTGGGGCGGCAATACTCCCGAGGGCGGTTTCGACTGCAGCGGGCTGGTCGACTACATCTATCGCAACGCGGCGGACATCCTGCTGCCGCACAGCTCGCGCGCCATGTCCGACGTGGACGGCCGCAAGGTCAGGCGCATGACCGACCTGGCCAGTGGCGACCTGGTGTTCTTCGACATCGGCGGGGACATCAGCCACGTGGGCGTGTATGTCGGCAAGGGACGCTTCGTGCACGCGCCCAACAGCGGCGGCACGGTGCGGCTGGACGACATCGACGGGCCGTACTGGCGGGACCACTTCGCGTTCGGGAAGCGGTTGCTGGATTGAGGTGAATCCAGCCTTCTTCCGCAGGAGGGAGCAAAGAGAACGGCGGGGACAGGAGCGTTCCTCATCCCGATGCTCCGGCGGAAGAACGGCAAAGAAAACGGCGCCCGAGGGCGCCGCTTCGGTCATCGTTTGAAGCGCAGCCCGGCGCGCTTCAGTGCGCCTCCTGCCCCGGCGGATGCGCGTGACCGTGCTTGATCTCGTCCTCGGTGGCGTCGCGCACTTCCTCGATTGCCACGTCGAAATGCAGCGTCTTGCCGGCCATCGGATGGTTGAGGTCCACGTCGATCGTGCTCATGCCCACCTTGTGCACGGTCACGGCGCGATGGCCACCCTCCTTCAGCGACAGCACCGTGGCCATCCCCGGCTTGAGCTTGTTCGCCTGCTGGAAGTACTTCTTGGGCACGCGCTGGATGCGTCCGTCCTCGCGTTCGCCATAACCCTCGGCCGGGGCGATGTCCGCTGCAAGCGTCTCGCCCGCCTCGTGGCCTTCCAGCGCCTTTTCCAGACCAGGAATGAGTTGGCCGTGGCCAAGCAGGATCCACAGCGCCTCGCCGTTGTCGTGCGAACTCTCCACCTTGTCGCCATCCACCGTGAGCGTGTAGTGGAACGCGATGACCTTGTCCTTGCCTGCCTTCATTGCCTGTCTCGTTGGGGTGCAAAGACCGCGATTCTATCAGTCCGGCGCCCGGACGAAGCCCACCCCACGCGCCTCCGGGCCCAGCCAGGCGAGCAGCGCCAGCACCACTGCCACCACCGCGATCCACGCCGCCATGGCGAAGGCGTAATCGCCACCGTGCGCCTTGGCGATCCAGGCCTGCGCCGTGGCGGTGACCGCAGCCAGCAGGTTGCCGGTCTGATAGGCGAAGCCTGGCAGTGTGCCGCGCACGTGGCCCGGCGAGAGCTCGTTCAAATGCGTGGGCACCACGCCCCAGGCGCCCTGCACCATCACCTGGATAAGGAACGCGCCCGCGCCGTAGAGCACCAGCGTGCCGCCGTACATCCACAACGGAATCACCGGGATCGAAAGCAGTGCGGCGATCACGATCGCGCGCCGCCGCCCGATCCGCTCCGACAACGCGCCGAAGAACAGCCCGCCCACCAGCGCACCCAGATTCAGCAGCGCCACCAGCACGAACGCAGCGGTGGAACCCGTCGGCAAGTGCAGGTTGACCTCCTCGAACGTGTGGTAGAGGTCCTGCGATCCATGGCTGAACATGTTGAACGCGGTCATCAGCAGCATCAGGTACAACGCCAGCTTCCAGTGCCCGCGCATGGCCTCGCGCAGACCACGCCGTGGTGCGGAACGCTGCTGCTTCCATACCGGCGACTCGGGCACCTTGCGACGGATGTACAGCACCAGCAACGCCGGCGCGGCGCCCACGACGAACAGCCCACGCCAGCCGATGTGGTCGATCAGCAGCCAGTTGGCCAGCGCGCCGAGGAAGAAGCCGCAGGGATAGCCGCTCTGCAGCAGGCCCGAAACGATGCCGCGCGCCTTCGGCGGAATCGCTTCCATCGCCAGCGACGCGCCGATGCCCCACTCGCCACCCATGGCGATGCCGAACAGGAAGCGCAGCACCAGCAGCATCGTCAGCGAGGTGGAAAACGCGGTGGCCAGCTCGAACAGCGAGAACAGCACCACATCCAGCATCAGGATCGGCCGCCGGCCGTAGCGGTCGGCCAATCGCCCGAAGATCAGCGCGCCGAGGGGCCGTGCGGCCAGCGTGAGCAGCAGAGCCAGCGTGACGTCGGTCTTGTCCACCCCGAACTCGTTGGCCACGCCGACGATCACGAAAGTCAGCAGGAAGTAGTCGAAGGCGTCCAGCGTCCAGCCCAGGAAGCTGGCCAGCACGGTGTGGCGCTGGTCATGGTCCAGCTCACGCAACGTGGACAGAACACTCATGCGGCCGCTCCCAGCATCGAGACCGGTCATCAGGCTAGCACGCGGTCCCAGGGGGGCCGCCGCCAGGATGCTGCGCGGCAGGATGACATGCTTCCCGGAACGGCGTAGGTTGCCCTGTCGGCACGTTCGCTTCCTGGGGAGGATCGGCGAGTGCCGATGTGACGGCGCGACGAGGCAGGACGCCCCCGACCGCCCATCCATTTCCTTGGGAGGGAAACACCAATGATGCAAAAACCGCTTGCCGGCGCTCTGCTGGGCGCCCTCGGCCTGCTCGTGGCCACCGCTGCCCAGGCTGCCACGCCGAGCCACATCCATGCGCCCGCGCTGGGCCACCTGAGTTCCAGCGCGCTGAACCAGCGTCTGGGCATGGACCCGCAGGCCTCGCTGGCCCCGGGCCTTCAGCTGCGCACCGCCCACGGCACGATCAAGACCCGTGAGCACCAGATGTTCCGCGGCGTGCCGGTGTACGGCCGCAGCGTGGTGGTCGAACGCGATGCCGCCGGCAACGTGCGCAGCGTCGATGGCCACCTGTCCAATGGCCTGGGCTTCGACCTGGCCTCGGTCACGCCGCGCCTGAGCGGCGCCCAGGCGCTGGCCGCGCTGCGCCAGCATGCCGGCTTCCTGCCCTACGGCATCGGCGCCCACGCGATCTCCGATGCCAGCCTGCAGAACGTCAAGCACGAGCTCTACGTCTACGCCGAAGGCAAGAAGGCGCGGCTGGTCTACCTGACCTCGTTCTTCGACGACCACAACGGCCGCCCGACCCGTCCGACCGCGATCATCGACGCCAACACGGGCGCGGTGGTGAAGAGCTGGGAAGGCCTGACCACCAAGGGCAAGCCCGGTGGCGGCGGTGGTGGCGGCACCGGGACGGCGGCCAGCGCCAATGGCCCGGGCGGCAACCAGAAGACCGGCCAGTACTTCTACGGCACCGACTATCCGGCGCTGGCGGTTACCCAGTCGGGCAGCACCTGCTCGATGGTCAACCCGAACGTGAAGACCAACAACATGAACCAGAGTCGCACCCGCGCGACCCTGTGGACCTTCACCTGCCCGACCAGCAGTGGCGACGGCATCAATGGTGCCTACTCGCCGATCAACGACGCGCACCACTTCGGCGCCGTCGTGCACGACATGTACAACGCCTGGTTCGGCGCGCCGCCGCTGAACATGCAGCTGGTGATGAACGTGCACTACAGCCGCAACTACGAGAACGCGTTCTGGAACGGCTCGTCGATGAACTTCGGCGACGGCGCGAGCTACTTCTACCCGCTCACCGCGCTGGACGTGACCAGCCACGAGATCAGCCACGGCTTCACCGAACAGCACTCGAACCTGCAGTACTCCGGCCAGTCCGGCGGCATGAACGAGGCCTTCTCGGACATGGCCGGCGAAGCGGCCGAGTACTACGACCGCGGTGCCAACGACTGGCTGGTCGGCGCCGACATCACCAAGACCGACCCGGCACTGCGCTGGATGTGCACGCCGAGCAAGGATGGCGGCTCGATCGACAACGCCTCGCAGTACTACAGCGGGCTTGACGTGCATTACTCCAGTGGCGTCTACAACAAGGCGTTCTGCACGCTGGCCAAGACCTCGACCTGGAACACGCGCAAGGCGTTCGAGGTGTTCGAGCGTGCCAACGCGATGTACTGGACCGCCACCGCCACGTTCAACTCCGGCGCCTGTGGCGTGGAGAACGCGGCGGACGACTACGGCTACTCGCGCAGCGACGTGGTGGCCGCGTTCAATGCGGTGGGCGTGACCTGCCAGTAAAGCTGTCATCCATGGTTGTACCCACGAGCCCGGCCCTGCGCCGGGCTCGTTCTTTTCACCCGGCACGCGTCCGCCCGCCCGCACATGCGCTACTTGCACATCCGGCGCTTGCAGCCTGCCTATACTGGCTTCCCGCCCCCGGAGCCCGGCCATGCCACGATCGTCCCGACACGCGTTCCGACACCCGGCCATGCCGCCGGAGCGCCAGCCTTGACGGTGCGCCCGCGGCATCACCTCGACCGGTCGATGCGCGCCACGTTGTCGGCGCGCTTCACCGGGTTCAACCAGCGACAATACGTGCGCGGCAAACTGGCGAGCGACCCGGTGTACGGGGCCGTCGCCCGGTTGCTGCAGGAAGCCCCGCCCTTCCCGCTGCTCGATGTCGGTTGCGGCATCGGCCTGCTCGGGCACTACCTGCATGGCTGCGGCGCGCTGCGGAGCTATGTCGGGATCGACCACGACGAGCGCAAGATCGCCACCGGCCGCCGCGCCGCGGCGGCGATCGGCGACGCGCTGGATCTGCGCTGCGCCGACGTTGCCGACCTTCCGGATTTCCGCGGCCACGTCAGCCTGCTCGACGTCCTGCATTACCTGCCGGCGGCGCGCCAGTCCCCGCTGCTCGAACAGCTGGCCACCCACGTGGCTCCCGGAGCGCAGTTGATGATCCGCAACGTGTTGCGGGCGAAGCACTGGCGCTTCCACGCCACCGTGCTGGAGGAGCACGTGCTGCATGCCACCGGCTGGATGCGCGTGGGCGCGGACCATTACCCTTCCGCACAAGAGGTGACCGCGCCGCTCGAACGCGCAGGCCTCGTCACCACGCTCACCCCGCTGTGGGGACGCACCCCCTTCAACAGCTACCTGATCGTGGCCCGGCGGCCGGCTGCCGCGTCTTCGCCGTAGGCGTGCCCCCGGGGACGACCGCCTCCAGTTCAGGCCAGCGGCCCCACAGGCAGGCTCGTGCCGCTTGCGCTATACTGCGCGGACGGCTTAGCAGCCGTTGCGGTCTTCAACCGCCCCTTCCCCATATCGCAACGCGGTTCTGAAAGAACGCTCCGGGTTGCACAGGAGTGTTTTCATGTCTTTCGAATCGCTGGGCCTTGCGCCCGCGTTGTTGCGCGCGCTTGCCGACCAGGGCTATACCCAGCCCACCCCGATCCAGGCCGGCGCCATCCCGTTGGTGCTGGAAGGTCACGACCTGCTCGCGGCCGCGCAGACCGGCACCGGCAAGACCGCCGCCTTCGCGCTGCCCTTGCTGCAGCACCTTTCCACCGCCGGCGCCACGCAGACCCGCCGTCCGCGCGCACTGGTCCTGACCCCGACCCGCGAGCTGGCCGCCCAGGTGCACGACAACCTGCGCGACTACGGCAAGCACCTGCGCGTCTCCAGCACCACCATCTTCGGCGGTGTCGGCATGGGCCCGCAGATGCAGGCGCTGCGCCGCGGCGTGGACGTGGTGATCGCCACGCCCGGCCGCCTGATCGACCACATGCAGCAGCGCTCGGTCGACCTCTCCGGCGTCGAAGTGCTGATCCTGGACGAGGCCGACCGCATGCTCGACATGGGCTTCCTGCCCGCGATCAAGCGCATCCTCCAGTCCGTGCCGAAGCAGCGCCAGACGCTGCTGTTCTCGGCCACCTTCGCCGAGCCGATCAAGGCGCTGGCGATGCAGTTCATGCGCTCGCCGCGCGAGGTGTCGGTCACGCCGCCCAATACCGTGGCGCCGACCGTCACCCATCACGTGCATCCGGTCGATGCCTCGCGCAAGCGCGACCTGCTGCTGCACGTGCTCTCGCAGGACAGCCGCCGCCAGAGCCTGGTGTTCAGCCGCACCAAGCACGGCGCGGACAAGCTGGTGAAGTTCCTGGAAACCTCCGGCCTGCGTGCCGCCGCGATCCACGGCAACAAGAGCCAGAACGCGCGCACCAAGGCGCTGGGCGACTTCAAGAGCGGCCGCATCACGGTGCTGGTCGCCACCGACATCGCCGCCCGCGGCATCGACATCGACCAGCTGCCGATGGTGATCAACCACGATCTGCCGATGGTCGCCGAGGATTACGTGCACCGCATCGGGCGCACCGGCCGTGCCGGCTCCGAGGGCATGGCCGTGTCGCTGGTCAGCCACGATGAATCGGGTCTGCTGCGCGACATCCGCAAGCTGCTCAAGCAGGAAATCGCGATCAGCGACGTGGCGGGCTTCGAACCCTCCACCCCGCTGCGCCTCGACGCCGGTGCGCCGCGTCCGGTGCAGGGCCAGCGCCAGCCGCGTCCCGCGCGCAACGGTCATGCGAGCCATGGCGGCAACCATGGCCAGGGCCGTGCGCCTGCCAACGCCGGCCGCAACAACCGTCGCCGCAGCCGCCCCGCCGGCGGCGCCACGCGGCCGGAAACGCGCGGCTGACCGAAAGCGTTCGACGCGCTCGCTTCGAGCCTTCCACCCAAGGCGGGGGAAGGCTCCGACAGGCGCTCTGGGACCGACTGCTACACCAGCGCTTGTGCGTGATGGCGCAGGTGATCCTCGATGAACGTGCTGATGAACCAGTAGCTGTGGTCATAGCCCGGCTGCCGGCGCAGGACCAGTGACTGGCCGGCCCCGGCGCAGGCCTTCTCGAACAGCTCCGGACGCAACTGCTCGGCGAGAAAGCGGTCGGCCTCGCCCTGGTCGATCAGGATCGTGCCGGGAAAGGTTCGTCGTTCCACCAGCGCGCAGGCGTCGTAGTCGGACCAGGACTGCCGGTCGTCGCCCAGGTACCGGGCGAACGCCTTCTGTCCCCATGGCACCCGGGATGGCGCCACGATGGGCGCGAAGGCCGACACCGAGCGGTAACGCTGCGGGTATGCCAAGGCCAGGGTGAGCGCGCCATGGCCGCCCATCGAATGGCCGCACACGCCCGCGCGGGCGACGTCCAGCGGAAACCGCTTCGCAAGGAGCGCAGGCAGTTCATCGACAATGTAGTTCCGCATGGCAAAGCGCGACGCCCATGGCGCCTGCGTGGCATCGAGGTAGAACCCCGCACCTTCGCCGAACTCCCAGTCGCCCGTGGCGCCGGCAAAACCGGTATCGCGCGGGCTGGTGTCGGGCATTACCAACGCCAGGCCCAGCTCGGCCGCGAGCCGCTGCGCGCCGGCCTTGATGGTGGCGGTCTCTTCGGTGCAGGTCAGCCCGGCGAGGAAATACAGCACCGGACAGGCCTGGCGCTCCGCCTGCGGCGGCAGGAAGACCGCGAACCGCATCGGGCCACACGCCTCGGACACGTGCCGGTAGAAACCCTGCACGCCGCCGTGGCAACGCTGCTCCGACAGCGTTTCGACCATTGTCATCGCTTCGCTCTCCAACCACACAAGCGCCCGATCATAACCACGGCCCGCCCACGCCACGTGTACCCGACGCCGACGCCACTGCGGCGAGGCTGCTAGAATGCCGCGCTGCGCGGCGCCGCCCTTGCTCGCCGCTGCCCATATCCGAGGTTCCCATGTCATCCCCCGTTCCAGGTCCCACGCCGGCCGACCACGACCCGGCGCCGGCCGGTTTTGCCGCGCTCGCGCTGCGTCCCGAAATCCAGCAGGCGCTCGCCGACGTCGGCTATGAGTCGCCCTCCCCGATCCAGGCCGCCACGATCCCGCCGCTGCTCGAAGGCCGCGACGTGCTCGGGCAGGCGCAGACCGGCACCGGCAAGACCGCCGCGTTCGCGCTGCCGATCCTCTCGCGCATCGAGGCCAGGCCCGGCAAGCCGCAGGCGCTGGTGCTGGCGCCCACGCGCGAATTGGCCATCCAGGTGGCCGAAGCGTTCCAGCGCTACGCCGCGCACATTCCCGGCTTCCAGGTGCTGCCGATCTATGGCGGCCAGAGCTACGGCCCGCAGTTGCACGCGCTTCGCCGCGGCGTGCACATCGTGGTCGGCACGCCGGGCCGCGTGATCGACCACCTGGACAAGGGCACGCTGGATCTTTCCGACCTCAAGTATCTGGTGCTCGACGAAGCCGACGAGATGCTCCGCATGGGCTTCATCGACGACGTCGAGAAAGTCCTCGAGGCGACGCCGCCGACGCGCCAGGTCGCGCTGTTCTCCGCGACCATGCCGGCGCCGATCCGCAAGATCGCGCAACGCCACCTGAAGGAGCCGGTCGAGGTCACCATCAAGTCCTCGACCACCACCGCGGCGAACATCCGCCAGCGCTACTGGTTCGTCTCGGGCATGCACAAGCTCGATGCGTTGACCCGCATCCTGGAAGCCGAGCCGTTCGACGCGATGATCATCTTCGCGCGCACCAAGCAGGCGACCGAGGAACTGGCCGAAAAGCTCACCGCGCGCGGACTGGCCGCCGCCGCGATCAATGGCGACATCGCCCAGCCGCAGCGCGAGCGCGTGATCCAGCAGCTCAAGGAAGGCAAGCTGGACATCCTGGTCGCCACCGACGTGGCCGCGCGCGGTCTGGACGTCGAGCGCATCAGCCACGTGTTCAATTACGACATCCCCTACGACACCGAAAGCTACGTGCACCGCATCGGCCGGACCGGCCGCGCGGGTCGCAGCGGCGAGGCGATCCTGTTCGTCACGCCGCGCGAGAAAGGCATGCTGCGCGCGATCGAGCGGGCCACCCGCCAGCCGATCGAAGAGATGAAGCTGCCCACCGTCGAGGCGGTCAACGATGTGCGCATCGCCCGCTTCAAGCAGCGCATCACCGACACCATGGCGCAGGGCGAACTGGGCCAGTTCCAGCAGTTGATCGAGCAGTACGAGCAGGAGCACAACGTGCCGGCGCTCGAGATCGCCGCCGCGCTGGCGCGGATCGCACAGGGTGACCGCCCGCTGCTGCTGGCGCCGCCACCCAAGCGCGAGTACGAGCGCCGCGAGCCGGCGCCGCGTGAAGCGCGCGAGCGCGATGGCGAACGCCGCCCGCCGCACGAGCGCAAGCCGCGCGAGGCCCGCGAAGGCGCCCCGCCGCGGAACTTCGACAGCCGCCCGCCGCGCCCGCACAGCGCACCGGAGCCGGGCAAGCGCACCTATCGCATCGAGGTCGGCCACGAACATGGCGTCAAACCCGGCAACATCGTCGGTGCCATTGCCAATGAAGCCGGCCTGGAAAGCGGATTCATCGGCCGCGTCAGCATCCGCGGCGACTACAGCCTGATCGACCTGCCCGACGGCATGCCCAAGGAGGTGTTCGATCACCTCAAGAAGGTCTGGGTAAGCCAGCAGCAGCTGCGCATCAGCGAATGGGACGGCACGGAAGAGCCGGCCGGCGCCACGCCACCGCGCCGGCCACGGCCGGGCGGATTCAAGCCCCGCCCGGGTGGGAAGCCGCCGCGGCACAAATGAAGCGTCGGGCGGGCCCTCAGGCCTGCGGCCTGCGCTCAGGGTGAGTGGCTTAGGGAAGGGTGGGTTTGTCTACAAGCCCGCCCGACCCCGTTCGCGCAGCGCGCAACCAGCGGAACCGAAGCGTCGCCGTAGGTCCGTTCTTTAGATCAATCGCTCCTGCAGGTAGGCAAGCACCTGCTCGGCCAGCTGCTCAGCCCGCCGCCCTTCCGTTTGCAGATGCAACTCCGGCGCCTGGGGTGGCTCGTACGGCGAATCGATGCCGGTGAAGTTGCTGATCTGCCCTGCCCGCGCCTTGGCATAGAGACCTTTCGGATCGCGTTGCTCGCAGTCGGCCAGCGGCGTATCGACAAACACCTCGACAAACTCGCCCTCGCCGAAACGCCCGCGCGCGAAATCCCGTTCCCCGGCGAAGGGCGAGATCACGCACACCAGCACCACCAGTCCGGCGTCGACCATCAGGTGCGCCACTTCGGCCACGCGGCGCACGTTCTCCACGCGAGCCTCGGCGGTGAACCCTAGGTCCACGTTGAGTCCGTGGCGCAGGTTGTCACCGTCCAGCAGGTAGGTATGGAAGCCCTGTGCCGCGAGCTTGCGCTCGACCAGGTTGGCGATGGTCGACTTGCCGGCGCCGGACAGTCCGGTGAACCATAGGCAAAGCGGTTGCTGGCCCTTGGCCAGCGCGCGCGTGGCCTTGTCCACGTCGGTGTGTTGCCAGTGGATGTTGGAAGCACGGTTCAGGGCGAAGTCGAGCATGCCGCAGGCGACGGTGGCATTGCTCTGGCGGTCGATCAGGATGAAGCCGCCCAGCACGCGATTTTCGGCATAACGCTCGAACGCGACCGGACGATCCAGATCGACGTTGCAATAGCCAACTTCATTGAGCTCCAGCCGCCGCGCGGCCAGCGGAGCCTGCGTGTTGACGTCGATCTTGTGCTTGATCGCGGTGACCCGCGCGTTGACCGTGACGGTCCCAAGACGCAACAAATAGCCGCGGTTGGGCAGCAGCGGAGTATCGCCGAACCAGACCAGGTGGCAGCCGAACTGGTCGGCCACCGGCGAAGGCTGCGCAGCCGCGGCGATCACGTCGCCGCGGCTGATGTCGAGCTCGCGGTCCAGGCACAACGTGACCGCCTGCCCGGCACCTGCGTCGGAAAGCTCAGCCGAGGGCCCGACAATGCGCTCGACCCGCGCGCGCTGCCCGCCTGGCTGAACCAGCACCTCGTCGCCGACCGTCACGCGCCCGCCACACACGGTACCGGCGTAACCGCGAAAGTGCTGGTCGGGCCGGTTTACCCATTGCACCGGCAGGCGGAACTGCTCGGCCGGCGCCATTTCGGCATCCAGCGTCTCGAGCAACTCGAGCAGGCTCGGCCCCTGGTACCAGGGCATGCGCGTCGAGCGCAAACCGACGTTGTCGCCATTGGGGGCCACCACCGGCAGCGCATCGACCGATTCGATGCCCATCGCCGCGGCCAGCTCGTGATAGGGCTCGACGATGGACGCATAGACGTCCGCGTCAAGCCCGACAAGATCCATCTTGTTCACCGCCAGAATGATGCGGCGAATGCCCAGCAAGGCGCAGATGTAGGTGTGCCGGCGCGTCTGCGGCAGCAGACCCTTGCGCGCATCCACCAGTACCACCGCCAGGTCCACCTGCGAGGCACCGGTGGCCATGTTGCGCGTGTACTGCTCGTGGCCTGGACAGTCGCCGACGATGAAGCTGCGCCGCGCCGTGTGGAAGTAACGCCAGGCGACGTCGATGGTGATGCCCTGCTCGCGCTCGGCATCCAGCCCATCGGTGACCAGCGCGAAATCCAGCGACTCGCCGCGCTTTCGGCTGTCGCGGTGCAACGCCTCGAGCTGGTCGTCGGCGAGCATGCCGGCGTCGTACAGCAGGCGGCCCAGCAGCGTGCTCTTGCCATCATCCACGCTGCCGCAGGTGATGAAGCGAAGCATGCCGGTGGCCATCAGAAGTAGCCCTCCTGCTTCTTGCGCTCCATCGAGCTGGCGCCGTCGTGGTCGATGATGCGGCCCTGGCGCTCGGAGCTGCGCGAGGCACGCATCTCCCCGATGATCGCGTCCAGCGAATCGGCTTCCGATTCGATCGCGCCGGTAAGCGGATAGCAGCCCAGCGTGCGGAAGCGGACGCAACGCCGTTCCACCTGCTCGCCCTCGCGCAACACCAAGCGCCCGTCGTCGACCATGATCAGCGCGCCGTCGCGTTCGACCACCGGGCGCTGCTTCGCGAAATACAACGGCACCACGTCGATCCGCTCACGGCGGATGTATTCCCACACGTCTAGTTCGGTCCAGTTTGACAGCGGGAATACGCGCACGCTTTCGCCGCTGCGGATCTGCGTATTCCAGGTGCGCCAGAGCTCAGGTCGCTGCTGCTTGGGGTCCCAGCGGTGTTGCGCGCTGCGGAAGGAGAAGATGCGCTCCTTGGCGCGCGACTTTTCCTCGTCGCGCCGTGCACCGCCGATCGCCGCATCGAACCTGTGTTGATCCAGCGCCTGCTTGAGCGCTTGGGTCTTCATCACGTCGGTGTGTACCGCCGCGCCATGGGTGAGCGGTGAAATGCCCTGGCGCACGCCGTCCTGGTTGACGTGCACCAGCATCTGCACGCCCTCTTGCGCCGCCACGCGATCGCGGAAGGCGATCATCTCGCGGAACTTCCAGGTGGTGTCCACGTGCAGCAGTGGCATCGGCGGTGGCGCCGGCCGACTGGCCTTGCGCAGCAAATGCAGCAGCACGGTGGAGTCCTTGCCGATGGAATAGAGCATCACCGGGCGTCGGAAACAGGCGAACACTTCACGAAGAATCTGGATGCTCTCCGCTTCCAGATCGTCGAGGTGGGACAGGCGTTGCATGAGACGGCGTTTTCCTGGCCCGCGCACGGGCGAAGTGTGCACGCTAGCAGACTTGCCCCAGCCTGCGTGACCAGCTCTTGTCTCGAGCGGGCCCCGGAGGACGTACCATCGCCCTTCCACCCGGCGAGATTCCCGATGTCTGCTTCCTGGCCACGTCCCGAGCGCCCGACCGACATGGCCACGCGTGTTGCCGGCCTGTCGCCGGGACAGCGCCAGCAGCTCGAGGCGGCGGCGCGGGCGATCCGCGATGGCGCGCTGGCGCCCGCGCAACAGATGCTCGGTGCCGTGCTGGCGGGCGCACCGGAACATCCCGAGGCCCTGCGCATGCTCGGCATCCTGCATACCCGTGCCCGGCAATACGACGCCGCGCGCGAGGTGCTGGGCGCGGTGCTGCGGCAGTGGCCGGACGATCCCCTGGCGCTCACCGACCTGGGCAACGCCGAGCAGGCGGCCGGCGACGTCGAGGCGGCGCTCGCGCACTGGCGGCAGGTCTGCGCACTGGCGCCTGACTATCCGATGGGCTGGTTCAACCTGGGCCGCAACCTGCAGGTGCTGGGCTACACCGAGCCGGCGGCGGAGGCGCTGGAGCGCGCCTGCTCGCTGGAGGCGACTCTGCTCCCCGCCCACGTGCTGCTCGGCGATGCGCTCGTGCACCTGGGCCGTTTCGGGGAAGCCGACCAGCGCTACCGGGCGGCGCTCGCGCTGCACCCTTCCTGCGGGGATGCCTGGCGAGGACTCGCCAACATCAAGACGCAGCCGCTTTCGGACGACGACCGGGCCCGGCTCGCCGCAATGCTCGAACGCACCGACGTGGCCGAACCCGATCGCATCGCCATGGGTTTTGCACTCGGCAAGGCGAACGAAGACCAGGGTCGATACGAGGAAGCGTTCGCCGCCTTCGGCGACGCCAACGCGCGCCAGCGTCGACTGGCCCCGTGGCAGGCCGGCGGTTTCCATGCGTTCGTGGAATCGGTGGTCGCCGCCGGCGCGAAGCTGCCGGCGGCGGTCGACTCGGTGCAGGGCGAAGAGGCGATCTTCATCGTCGGCCTGCCGCGCTCGGGCTCCACGCTTTTCGAACAGATCCTCGCCGCGCACCCGATGGTGGAGGGCGCCAGCGAACTGCCGGACCTCGGCGAGGTGCTGGTGGAAGAGTCCAGCCGCCGCGGCCAGCCGTTTCCGCGGTGGGTACCATCCGCCACGGCACAGGACTGGCAGCGCTTGGGCCAGCGCTACCTCGAGCGCACCGCACGATGGCGCCGGCAGCGTCCTCGCTTCACCGACAAGCTGCCGGAGAACTGGCGTTACGCCGGCGTGCTCGGCGCGATGCTGCCGGGCGCACGCATCGTCGACGTGCGACGCGACGCGCTGGAGGCCGGCTGGTCGTGCTTCAAGCAGCAGTTCTACCGGTTGCCGCACTTCGCGTGCACGTTGACCGACATCGCCGCTTACGTGCGGGACTACGAGGCGGCGCTGGATCGGTGGCAGGCCACGGCGCCGGAGCGCATCCGCACCCAGCGCTACGAGGCGTTGCTGGCCGATCCGGAGGGCGAGATCCGCGCCTTGCTCGACTTCTGCGGCCTGCCGTTCGACGCGGCATGCCTGGACTTCCACCGCGCCATGCGCGCCATCCGCACGCCCAGCGCCGCGCAGGTCCGCCAGCCGCTCAACCGCGACACCGCACGCGCCGGGCACTATGGCCGCCTGCTCGATCCGCTGCGCCTGGGGTTGGGCCGACCGCTGGCGTAACGGCCGCTTGCGGGCGCAGGTTTCGCCCCGATTATCGGAAGGACATCGCCCGCGAATGGGCCCAAAAGGTTCCGGGAACATGACCACCCTGCCCAGCCTCTACATCTCCCACGGCTCGCCGATGACCGCGCTGCAGCCGGGGCCGGTGCGCGAGCGCCTGGCCGAATTGGCCGCCGAGCTGCCGCGCCCGCAGGCGATCGTGATCGCTACCGCCCACTGGCTGAGCGACGGCCCTCAGGTGGGTGGCGCGGCGCAGCCCGAAACGGTGCACGACTTCTTCGGCTTTCCCGCCGAGCTCTATCAGATCCACTACCCCGCTCCGGGCGCCCCGGCACTGGCCGATCGGGTCCTGGAGATGCTCTCGCAGGCCGGCCTTGACGCCCGCCTCGACCCGCAACATGGGCTGGACCACGGCGCCTGGGTGCCATTGCGCCTGCTCTATCCCGCCGCCGACATACCGGTCGTACCGATCTCGATCCAGCCCGGACGCGATCCGGCCCACCACCTTGCGGTCGGCCGCGCGCTGGCATCGTTACGCGACGAAGGCGTGCTGGTGATCGGCTCGGGCAGCATTACCCACAACCTGGGCGACCTGCGCATGGGCTACGGCGCGGAGCGCGAGGCGCCGTACGTGCGCCCGTTCATCGCCTGGGTGGAAGAGCGCCTGGCCGCCGGCGACGTCGATGCACTGCTCGATTACCGCCGCCAGGCGCCCTTCGCCCAGCGCGCCCATCCGACCGACGAACACCTGCTGCCGCTGTTCGTGGCACTCGGCGCCGCGGGCGCGCAACCGCGCGCGCAGCGCATCGAGGCCGGTATCGACTACGGCATCCTGGCGATGGACATCTACCGCTTCGGCTGAGGCGCTACTGCACCACCACGGTGCCGACCATCATCGGATGGATGGCGCAGTAGTAGGTGTAGGTGCCGGCCCTGGCGAAGGTGACCGCGTAGCTGTCGTCCGTGTCCAGCGCCGCGGAGGATTTGAACGCTCCACCTGCGCTGGTGACGGTGTGTGGTTCCTCGTCCAGGTTGGTCCACACCACGCGCGTGCCCGCGTGGATGGTGAGCGCTTTCGGGCCGAACGCGAAATTTCGTATCTCCACTTTCACGGTCGTCGACTGCGTTGCACCGGCGGACGCCGGCAGAAAGCCCGACGCCAGGGCGACGGCGAACGCGCCGAGCAGAGGCCACCGACCGCTCACGGCAACACCTCCTCGGTAACGGCAAGCGCCTGGCGCCCGCGCACGTGCCGCACCTCGCGCACACCGATGTAGCTGTGCAACCGGCCGGGCGGCACGTCCTTCAATGGGCCAGGCCCCGCTCCTACGCCGGGCGGCGGCTGCGGGTACGCCGTGGAGCGCGCGGTGTGGAACGTGATCGTGCCTTCTACCTTCTGCTGGATCTGGTGGATGTGCCCGTTGAGCACGCTGACCGAGCCGAACCGGCGCAGGTAGCCCATCGCCTGCGCGCTGTCGTCGGTGCCCCACCCCCACTGCGGGTACAGCGGCCACATCGGCATGTGCGCGAACACGACCACCGGTGTCTCCGCTGACAGCGGCGCCAGATCCTTCTTCAGCCAGGCCAGCTGGTCAGGTCCCAGGTACCCGAGCCCGCCCGCCCTCAGGTTGAGCACGTTGACCAGGCCGACGAAGTGCACGCCCCGATGGTCGAAGCTGTACCAGCCACCGGGCTGCTGGTGCTGGCCGAAACGGCGGAAGAACTCCGCGCCGTTGTCGCCGATCACGTCGTGCTCGCCCGGCACGTAGAACACCTGGCGCGCACGGCGCTCGCCCATCACGCCGGCGAGCGTCTCGAACTCCTCGGGGCGGGACAGGTGGGTGAGATCGCCGGTATGGATCAGGAAATCCGGCCGCCGCGGCTGCGCATCGACCAGCGTCAGCGAGGCGCGCAGCGAGCCCACCACGTCGGGGTTGGGCGCCTTGTGGAAGCCGATGTGGGAGTCGCTGACCTGGACGAAACTGAAGCTGGCATCCGGATCCGGCCGGGCGCCGGCGTCGAGCGTGCGCGCCTGCAGCACGCCGCCCTTCATCAGCCACAGGGTGCCGGTACCGGCCCAGGCCATGCACTTGAGGAAATGGCGCCGGTCGATCGGCGCGTCGTCGCGGGGGTCACTCATGTCGGGGGCTCCGGTGGAGCGCATGCCGGATGGCGCGCGCAGGACGCGAGGGCAATCCGCGCGTTCCTTCCTGCGTTACCGCGTGGACAGGCCGCCTATTCCGGCCCTCGCGCGACGGGAATAAAGTCGCCGCGAGCGAGGTAACTACCTTATGTCCGCCGATTCGTTCGCCGCCGCGCCCACCGATGCCGTCACCATGGCGCGCTTCGAAGCCGTGGTATTGCCGTGGTTCGACGCGGCCTACAACCTGGCCCGCTGGCTGGTGCGCAACGACGCCGACGCCCAGGACGTCGTGCAGGAATCGCTGCTGCGCGCGTTGCGTTATTTCGGCAGCTTTCGCGGCGGCGACGCGCGCGTCTGGCTGCTCGCGATCGTGCGCAACACCTGCTACACGCTGCATGCCAGGCACGCACCCGAAAGCCAGCGCGAGAGTCTGGACGACGAGGTCCTGGCGCTGCCCGACGAGGGACCTTCGCCGGAGGCACGCACGCTGCTGGCGGTGGACATCGGGTCGCTGCAGCAGGCGCTCGAACGCCTGCCGCCACCGCTGCGCGAGGTGATCGTGCTGCGCGAACTGGAGGAGTGTTCCTACAAGGAGATCGCGGCGGTCACCGGACAGAAGATCGGCACCGTGATGTCCCGGCTGGCGCGGGCGCGCGAACGGCTCCGCGCCGACCTCTCCCCACCCCCGACGGAGGCAGGCCGCCATGACGTGCGATGAAACCCGGCTGCTGCTGCATGCCTACCTGGACGACGAACTGGACGCGGCGCAAAGCGCGTCGTTGCTGGCACACCTGGGTGCCTGCAACGCCTGCGCCGCCCGTTACGCGGACCACGCCCAGCTGCGTACGGCACTGGCGCAGCCAGCCCTGTACCGTCGCGCACCGGATGCGCTGCGCGCACGGTGGCGAGCGACAGCACCGGTCGCCGCACCGGCCTCTTCCGCGGCCAGGCCGCGACGTAGCCCACTCGCGTTTGCACTGACCGCGGGCTTTGCCGGCGCGCTGCTGCTCACCAGCCCTGCCTGGATCGGTAACCTGCGCGCTCCCGGCACGACGGACGACATCCTGGTCGCGCAGGCCGTTTCCGGCCACCTGCGTTCACTGCAGCCGCAGCATCTGATGGACGTGGCATCCACCGACCGGCATACGGTCAAGCCATGGTTCGAGGGTCGTCTGGATTTTTCGCCCGAAGTGAAGGACCTGGCCAGCCAGGGCTTCCCGCTGGCGGGCGGCCGCCTGGACGTGGTCGGCGGACGCACCGTCGCGGCGCTGGTCTACCGGCGGCACCTGCACGTCATCAACGTTTTCCAGTGGCCGGGCGTGGCCGCTGCCGACCCACAGCCGTATCGCCAGCATGGCTACACCGCGATCGAGTGGAGCGGCGGCGGTATGCGGTACGTGGCCGTGTCGGACCTCAACGAGGCGGAACTGCGGCAGTTCGTGCGCGAGTTCCGCCAGGGTGCGCCGCTGCGCTGAGGCCTTCAGGCGCTCTGCGGCAACGGCGGCGCGCTGTCGCCACCGGAATCCAGCCAGTCTTCCGGCGTCAGCGGGCGCAGGCCGTGGGCGATGCGGCCCTTGTCGCACTGCGGGCTGTGCCGGCCGAACTCCCACGATGGCTCGACCTCCCGGCAC
The DNA here is from genome assembly GCF_051900395.1 of Frateuria sp. GZRe14. Taxonomy (NCBI): domain Bacteria; kingdom Pseudomonadati; phylum Pseudomonadota; class Gammaproteobacteria; order Lysobacterales; family Rhodanobacteraceae; genus Frateuria; species Frateuria sp. GZRe14. Next base: position 2,615,609 of record NZ_JBHZGJ010000001.1, read on the forward strand.
ACCGACGGCTTGATCGGATGGATGCCGCAATAGGCCGCCTCGCCGATGGTTCCCTTCAGCGCCACGCAGCGCGGCTGTTTGGACTGCGTACCCCGCATCACGACGCGGTGCGGATCCAGCTTTTCGGTGAATTCCACCGGCACCGTGCCGCCCAGGAAGGGATCGGTTTCGGACCAGTGGAAAGCGATGCGGAAGAAGGCGCAGCAGGCGCCGCAACTCAGGCAGGGATGGGCCATGGACCGAACGGGAAGGCGCACCCCCTGGCGCGCAGCGCGCGGATTCTAGGGCGTGGCGAGGTCCGGCGAAAGATGCGGATGCCGGCAAAAAACGCTTTGCCGGCAGCCGTTTAGCGCGGGTTGGGTTTCGGCGGGGAGGCCCCTTCGACTTCTACGATCAGGGTGAACCGCAATTCCGAACCGTTCCCCAGATGCCGAAAGAGCCGAAGTCAGAGGGCCGACATGCCGCGGCAACCCGAATCAGATATCTCCGGAGAACGTGTCGCAACGGGAGACCTGCCCGCTCTCCAGTCCCGCCTTGAACCACTTCACCCGCTGCGCCGAAGTGCCGTGGGTGAACGAGTCGGGCACCACCGTCCCCTGGGTCTCGCGCTGCAAGGTGTCGTCGCCGATCTTGCTGGCGGCGTTCAACGCCTCTTCGACATCCCCCGCCTGCAGCCAGTGCAACCGCTGTTCGCTGCGGTTGGCCCACACCCCCGCAAAGCAGTCGGCCTGCAGCTCCTGGCGCACCGAAAGACCGTTGGCGCCCTCCATCGGCGCGCCCCGTTCGCGCGCCTGTTGCACTTGATCGAACACGCCCAGCAGCTTCTGGACATGGTGGCCAACCTCGTGCGCGATCACGTATGCGCGTGCGAAGTCGCCGGCCGCGCCGAAGCGATCCTGCAGTTCCCGGAAAAACGACAGATCGAGGTAGACCTTCTGGTCACCCGGGCAGTAGAACGGACCCACCGCGGTGGAAGCCAGGCCACAGGCGGTGCGCACGCCGCCGCTGAACAGGTCCAGTGTCGGATCCACGTACTGGCGCCCGTTGGCGGCAAAGATGTCGCCCCAGGTCTTCTCGGTCGACCCCAGGATCGCGCTGACGAAGTCGCGTTGCTGCGGGTCGACCTGGGCCGGCTCGCTGACCTGGCTCGTGGCTGGGCCGGCCTGACCGCCTTGATCGAGCAGCGCCGTCGGGTCCTTGAAGAACACCCAGCCCAGGATGGCCAGCACGATCAGGCCGCCGATGCCCATCCCGCGGCCGCCACCGAAGCCGAAACCACCGCCGCCACCCCGCCCGCTGTCGACTTCCACGTTCCGGCTACGCTCGCCCTTCTGCCAGTCCATGCCGTCCGCCTCGCCATGCGCCGCAGCGCGGTCAGGGCACACTACCCGCCGGCACGTCTCCCGCGCGTGGACGTTGCCGCTACAGTAGGCCACCGTTCAACTGCGCAGCCCTCCATGAAAGAAAACCTGCCCGCCCTGGTCACCCTGCTCGCCGTCCTGCTGATGTTCGGCACCGCCTTCGCGGTGGGCCGTGCACGCGGCCGTTACCAGGTCCACGCGCCGGCGACCAGCGGCCACCCGGCCTTCGAGCGGGCGTTCCGCGTGCAGATGAACACGCTCGAGGCCGCGCTGCTGTTCCTGCCCACGCTGTGGCTGGCTGCGCACTACGGCTTCGCATTCTGGGCAGGAATCGCCGGCCTGGTCTGGCTGGCCGCGCGGACCTGGTACGCGCTGGCCTACCTGCAGGAGGCGGCCAGGCGTGGCGGCGGCTTCGTACTCGGCATGACCGCATGGGCGGCGACGCTGCTCATGGCGTTGACCGGCCTGGGTCGCGCGTTGCTGGCCGGTTGAACGGTCCGCAGGATTGCGCCGTGCCCCGCCCCACGGCTAGCGTGGGCGACCGGGCCGCGTCCGTCCGTCCATTCCCCGCAGGTTGTTTCCGGCCGATGCCCTCCCGCCCGCTCCACCCCTCGCTGCACGATGCGCGATTGCCTCATTTGGGCAGCGCGATCGGCATGATCGTTCTCTATTTCGCGCTGCAGTTCCTCGCCAGCGGCCTGGTTGGGGTCGGGCTGGGTTTTGCGCTTGGCGTCTCCGGCGCGCCGGCGGCCGGTATGGCCGCGCGCATCAAGGCGGTGCTGGCTCAGCCGGATACCAATGCGTTGATGGTGATCCTCACGCTGCTGCTGGCTGCCAGCGTGACCATCGTGCTGGTGCGAAGGCTTTGGCCCGCGGCCTGGTCGCATGGCGCGCCGCCTGGCCTCGGCCTGACGCGCCCGGGCCGTCCGCTGTTCTACCTGGCGGCGGTGCTGCTAGGCCTCGCCCTGCCGATCGCCGGTGGCTGGCTGACCCGCTGGGTGGCGCACGGCCACCAGGTCACCCAGGACGTCAAGCAGATCGGCGGCGCCGCCTCGCTGTTGCTGCGCCTGCCGCTGGCGCTGGTGGTGGTCAGCCTCGGCCCGCTGGTCGAGGAACTGCTCTTCCGCGGCGCCCTGCTCTCGGCGCTGTTGCGGCGGACGCATGCCGGCTGGGCGATCGCGATCAGCTCCCTGCTGTTCGCCTGCGTGCACCTGCCGGACCTGGGCTTCCTCTGGTACGCCGTTCCCAACTTGGCCCTGCTGGCCGCGGCGCTGGCCTGGCTGCGGCTGCGATCGGGCTCGTTATGGCCCGCGGTGGTCGCGCATGGCGTGAACAACCTGCTGGCGGTGGTCGCCTGGTTCGTGGCGTCCTCGGGCATCCACTAGGGAATCGGCGATCCCCGTCCCGCTTGTAGGGGATCGTCCATTGCGGTCTCGCGCCGGCATCGCCTAGATTCGACCTTCCCTTTTCCGCATCGAGCAGGACGCCCGATCATGCGACACGCCCGCCTTGCCTCCCGCGCCTTGCTGATTCTTATCGCACTGACAGGATGTCTATCTGCCATGGCACTTCCTTCCGATACCTCGACCACGCATCCGGCGACAAACCATTTTCCGCTGAAGTTCAAGCGGCATGATTTTCGCGCCTACTGCTACAACACCATCGGGTGCGAGGTGATCTACGCGAACAATAACTTCACTCGGTTGCGCTCTGGTGACGTTGTGAGCCCGCCACCTCCATCTGCGGATTATCGCGACAAGTGGGGGTTTGCCTCCTATGGTGGAATACCAAATTTTCCACCGCCAGCCCGCGTGCGATGGAGGTCGTTGGACGGCGTATCCCACGAAGCCGATATCGACATTGGCGCCATCTTCAAGGACGAACTGGTCAGATATAGCGTAGCAAACGACGAAATTCCTGAAGGAGCCTTTCCAGGCCCGGGTCCCGCCACCGATCCAAGCATTTTTCTCGAGGTTAACGATCGCACCATTAACGTATTCACGCGATCTTTCATTCCTACAAAGAAGGAGCAAATCCCCGGCAACAAATACAGCGACTCCCGGCAAGACCTGATCTTGGTCTGGACACGAACGTACTGATAGCGGGAATCGGAGCCAAGGATGGGAAACAAGAACGTTAGCGATGATTTACCTGAGGATGGTGTTTCCAGCTATACGGCCAACGCAAGCGACATGCAGTTGTATAGTAGCGCCAGTAAACAGCTGTCTCTCTTCAAAGCACCGGTTCTCCTGCACCATGGCAACCCGCACGAACGCCTTTATTTTGCGGCCCTCGATGGCACCGGTAACGATAAGAACAACGACCCGCTACACGCCACCAACGTGGCGAAGATCGATGAACAAATAGAAGAGCTTGTGGCCGGAGGCAACACAGAAATCGCGGAGGGCTACCTCCCTGGCCCTGGAACTCAAGAAAATCGGGTCACCCGCATCCTGGACGGTGCGATCGGTTACACGCACGAAGCCCGCGTCGAGAAAATCTATGACATGTTCATTAGGAAAGCCCGCGATTGGATGCGTGAAGATCCCGATGCTCAAATTAGAGTGGTAGGCATTGGTTTCAGCCGCGGGGGTGAGGAAGTCGCGAGCTTCGCTAGAATCGTGCAGGAACGCGGCATCCAAAATCCAGCGGGCGCCGTCTACACCCGCGACTCCCACGGCAACATCACCCACGTCGAATACACCAAACCGCCCTTGATCGAACCAGGCAAGGTGGCCCAGGTCGTCGGGTTGTTCGACGCGGTGGGCACGGGCGCCCCGGTGAACGACTACGACCGGCGGTTGCCGCCGTCGGTGATCTCGGGCGTGCAGATCTTTTCCAAGGACGAACACCGCGGCCTGTTCAAGTCTGACCACATCATCGATCCGGGCCTGACGCCCGACGGGCGCTTTCTCGGCGTCCTGGTGCCGGGCGCGCACTCTGACGTCGGTGGAGGCTACCTGCGCAATGGCCTGTCCATCCGCAGCGGCAACCTGATGGTCGATTACCTCAATGCGCTGAGCGACCGTCCGTTCCTCGAAAAGTCGCCCGAGCCGATCGACCCCCGCCTCAACGTCGTGCACCGCTCGACCGAGGGCCTGTGGCTTTACCGGGTGTGGGACAAGATCGACCGGCTCAAGCCGGAGGGGTACAACACCCTGGAAGCACCTCGTCACCATCACCACGGTCATCGCGTGATGGGCGATCCCTACAACGCCGAACCCCGCAACGAGGCCCTGAGCGGCGAGTTCGATTTTCGCGCCGTGGCGATCAGTCCCGTGCCGGGCGCTGCCCCGGAAACCGCGGGGGAGCCTGCCAAGGCCGCTGCTGCGGATCCGGTCGACGCGATGGTCGAGCGGCTCTACCAGGCCGCCCTCAAACGGGACGCTGGCGCGATGGACGCCGTGGCGGGCGATTATCTGCAATCACCGCAAGGGACCGCCTGGTGGCGCGAGATCCAGCAATACAGCCAGGCGATGCAGGTCCCGGATCCAGTGCTCGCCTATCAGGGACAGGCGGCGGAGCCGGCGATGACGGCCGGCATGCAGCGCTGACCCAACCCGAGGAGATGCCATGGACGGCGGCAATATCGACGACGTGAAACAACTGCTGGTCAAGCTAGCGGTCATCGCAGAGCAGCTCGACACGCGCAGCCGCGGTGCCCTGCAGCGCATCGATACCAGCGCTACGGCGCTCGATCGCAGCGCGCAACGCTGGACGGAAGGCGGCGAGGATTTTTCCCGCAAGGCGTTGGAAACCATCGGCGCGCAGGCGCGCGACTGCATTGCCGGCGCCACCCGCCAGGCGCTGGCCCCGCTGGACGCGCAGTTGCGCCACGCCGCCGAAGCGGCGAAATGGGCGGCAGACGCGCTGGCCGAACAACGCAAGCTGCTCACCCAGGCGCAGCAGTCACTGGTCCGCAGGGGTCTGCTCGCCCTGCTGGTGGGATCGGTGCTTGCGGCAGGCGGCAGCGGCTACCTGGCCTGGCGCAACATGCACAGCGCCGCTCTCGGTGATGATGTGCTGGAGGCCGTGCGCTCGGGCGCACTCGTACGTTGCCCGGACAGCCAGTCGCTGTGCGTAAGGATAGGTACCCGGCCGCACCGAAGCGGAGCTGGGGGCGAATACCTGGTGGTCCAGCCGTAGCCTGGCGAAGGCGGGCATAAAGGGAATGCCACGCGCCCCAGGCGCCCTCTGTCATCGAACGCGCGCCCGAAGGATCGAAGGCAGCCAGAACCGTCCGCCGCTTTTGGATGGAGGCTCGGATGGGTCGGGCGAGGGAAATCCCCACCTCCGCGCCAATCTTTCCACCCCAGGAGATCAGCGACCGCGCCGCGCGGTCCCAGCAGCGACAAACCGTGGCCGGAGAGGAGCTGGCTCAGCCTGGCAAGACGCCGAAGCCACGCAACAGGCGCGCCGTCTCGAACAGCGGCAACCCCATCACTCCGGAGTAGCTCCCCTCCAGATGTTCCACCAGCGCGGCACCGCGCCCCTGGATCGCGTAGCCGCCCGCCTTGCCGAACGGCTCCCCCGTGGCGACATACGTGGCGATGGCCGCCTCGTCCAGCGGTGCGAAACGCACCTTCGAGATGCAGAGCTCGCGGCGCGCCTGCTGCGCATCCACGCCCCATACCGCCGAGATCACCGCGTGGGTCCGGCCCGATAAGCGACGCAACATCGCGGCAGCCTGCGCCGCGTCCGACGGCTTACCGAACACCTCGCCCTCCAGCACGACCTCGGTATCCGAACCGACCACCAGCGCGCCCGCAACATTCGCCACCAGGGCTAACCCTGCCTGCGCCTTGTCGCGGGCGACCCGGCCGACGTACTGCTCCGGCGACTCGTCCCTGGCGCGTATCTCGGGTACGTCCACGTCCAGCGTGGTGTAGGCAACGCCGAGTTGCTGCAGCAGCTCGCGGCGGCGGGGGGATTGCGAGGCGAGATAAAGCATGGCGTGTCGGGACGAGGCGAAGAAACCAGCATAACGGCATCCGCTCCTGCGCTTACCGCGACACAGTCGGCACTGCGGCCGCGGCAGCGTTGTGCGGCGACCCCGCCCGCTTCCACAATCGGGCCTCCCTGCTCCCCGGCAGCGCGGCTACCACCGAGGGCTTCGTGAAACTTCAGAGCTGGACGCCCAGGATCTACGCGCCGCTCCTGCTCGGCCATCTCGGCGTGCTGTTGTTCGTCGGCGAGCGCTGGATCCTGGCGTCCAGCTACGCGTTCGTGCTGGCGATTCTGGCTTTCACCGTGATCCTGTGCTGGCGCCGGCTGCACCTGAGCGTCAACCACAACACGCCACTGTGGGGCCTGCTGCTCGGCGCGCTGCTGGCGCAATTGGCCGCCTTCGTACTGTTGCTGGTCGATGCCCTGCATCACCCCCAGGGCACGCTGGTGGCGTTCGATCCCACGTTCTACTTCTGCCTTGGAAGCTTCTGGCTGATCGCCGCGGCGGCCTACAACCCGCTGACCCCGGTGCGTCGGTGGACCACCGCCATCGACGGCGTGCTGGCGTGCGCCATCGTGGCACTGTTCTACCTGATGCTGGTCCGATTGCTCGCCGCCGGCCAGCCGGCGCAGGCCACGGGCCGTTACGTCATGTTGATGTTCGACGGCATGGGGTTGTTCGTGGCGCTGTTCACCTCGCTTCGCTTCGTCGCCACGCGGCGCGCGGACGAACGGCGATTCCATTTCGTGCTGGCCGCCTTCGCGTGGGTAGATGCGATCCTTCCGGCGATCCACAGCCGCTTCATTCTGGCAAGCGAATCGTGGCTGCCGGAGTGGCTGCTGGGATGGCCCTTCGTGATGCTGGGGCTACTGCTCAGCCGCCGCCGAACGGTGTGGCTGCGCGGCTACCGGCCGACGCCGCGCACCCGCCAGGTGGCGGCCAGCATCGCCCCGTTGATGCTGAGTCTGGCGCTGTGCCTGCTCGGCTTCGCTCAGCTCGGCGCGGACCGGCCGCTGGCGATGGGCGCGCTGATCCTGGCCGTCGCCGCCTACGGCGTGCGGACCACCGTGCTGCTGGGTTACCACCAGGCGGTGGAGGACGAACTGCGCAGCCTGCGCCGCAACCTGCACCACAAGAGCGTCCGCGACGAGCTGACCGGCCTGCTCAACCGCGCCGGTTTCCGGCAGGTACTTCGACGCTCGTGGCAGGAAGCGGTGCGTGCACGGCGGGCGTTCGGGATCGCCGTGGTGGACGTGGACAACTTCAAGTCCTTCAACGACACCTACGGTCACCTCGCCGGGGACGACTGCCTGTCGCTGGTCGCCCACACGCTGCGCCAGGAGGCCGGCATGCAGCCGGGCGTGGTGGCGGCGCGCTACGGCGGCGAGGAGTTCGTGATCCTGCTGAGCGACCTGGACATCGACCGCGCCGAAGCGGTCGTGCAGCGGTTGCGGCTGCGCGTGGAAGCGCTGCAGGTTCGCCACATCAACTCGGCCCACGGCGCGGTCACGATCAGCGCCGGCGTGGCCGTGATGGCCGCGGGCACCATGCTGGCCAGCGAAAAACTGCTGCGCGCCGCCGACGAGGCACTGTTCACGGCCAAGCGCGGGGGACGCAACCAGGTCCGCCGCGCGGCCGTCGTGGCGGCGCCGCCGGCTAAAGCGTGAGCGTGTACTCGCAGAACTGGCGATCGCGCTCCCAGCCCAGCGATTCGTACAGCGCCTGCGCGGGCGCATTGTCGAGCGCGGTCGACAAGGACAGGCTGGCCGCGCCCAGTGCACGCGCATGCGCCGCCGCTTCCCGCAGCAACGCTGCAGCCACGCCCTGCCGGCGCGCCCGGGCCGCCACGAACATGTCGTTGAGCAGATAGGTCCGCACCATCCGCACCGAGGAAAACAGCGGATAGAGCTGGGTAAAGCCCAGCCCGGCGCCCTCGGCGCCCAGCGCCAGCAGGATCACCGATTGGTGGTGCGCGAAGCGCGCGCCGAGGAAGGCGCGTGCGCCTTCGAGGTCGGACGGCTTGCCGTAGAACTGCCGGTAGCCGTCGAACAACGGCGCCAGCGTGTCGAGGTCATGGACGGTAGCCTGGCGAACCTGGACGGTCATGGCAGTTCCGGAGAAGGTGGAAGTGCGACCGTATCGACCTGATGGCGGCCGCACAAGCCTGCCTCGTGGCTTGGCGCTACCCACGCGTTTCCGGGGCCTGGAGCGGACGTGCCGGTACCGCGGCTGGCGTCGGCATTCCGCATCGGCCGGACCGGCCCATGAGCTGCCCTCCCTGCCAACCTTCCTAGCTCGCGGCCTGGCCCGCGGAGCGCACATGCCATCGGGGGAATGAGGAACCGCGCGAACTGTAGGAGCGCCCTTGGGCGCGACCGCGGGGCACGTGCGCAAGCCGGTGCGGTAACTCGGGTGATGGCCGTCTCGGCGTCCAAATGGCGGTCGCTCCGAAAGCGCTGCTACAGAAGCTCGCGCCGGGGCGCCCGGTCTGCTATGGGTTATCGGCCAGCACGAACCGCGCGGCCATCTCGCCGATCATCGCCGAGGGGGCTTCGGTGTTGCCACTGATCAACGTGGGCATGATCGAGGCGTCGGCGACGCGCAGCCCCTGGATGCCGCGCACGCGCAGCTGCGGATCGACCACCGCCCCCTCATCGGCGCCCATGCGGCAGGTGCCCACCGGGTGATAGATGGTATCGGCGTGTGCGCGGATCAGCGCGCGCAGGCCATCGTCGTCCTCGCTGCCGGTGCCGTACAACAGCTGCCCGCCGAACGCCGCCAGCGCCGGCGCCGCCAGGATGCGCCGGACGATGCGCGCCCCCTCGACCAGCAGCTCCGTGTCTTGCTGCGCCGAGAGAAAATCCGGATCGATCAGCGGTGCGGCCGCCACATCCGCACGCGCCAGGCGCACGCGTCCCCGGCTCGACGGTCGCAACACGCAGACATGCAGCGCCATGCCAGTGGATAGGTGCATGCGGCGGTTGTGGTCATCGACCATCCCGATGCAGAAATGCAGCTGCAGGTCCGGTCGCGTGACCTCGGGCCGGCTGCGGATGAAACCCCCGGCCTCGGCCGCGTTGCTGGTCAGCATGCCCTCGCCCCGCCGGCGGTAGGCGCCGCCACTGGCGACCATCCGTGCAAGAGTCGTCGGGTTCATGCCGAACAGGCCTTCGGCGCGAACACGCAGGTTGGCGGTGTAGTCGATGTGGTCCTGCAGACGGCCGCCCACGTCGGGCGCGTCCTGCAGCACCGGGATGCCGAGCTCGCGAAGGTGCGCTCCCGGCCCGATGCCGGAAAGCATCAGCAACTGCGGCGAGCCGATCGCGCCGCCGCAGAGGATCACCTCGCGCCGCGCAAGCAGTCGCCTCCCTCCGACGAGCACCCCGCGCGCGCGATGCCCCTCGAACAGGATGCGCTGCACCGGCCGCCCGGCCAGCACGCGCAGGTTCGGCCGCGCCTTGCCGTCGCCGAGGTATGCACGTCCGGCGTCGATCCGGCGGCCGTCGCGCTGGTACACCTGGTACAGGCCAACGCCCTCCTGGCGCGGGCCGTTGAAGTCGTCGTTGCGCGGGTAACCGCACTGCACCGCCGCCTCCACGAACGCACGGCTCATCGGGCTGGGCGAGCGCAGGTCGCTCACCGGCAGCGGCCCGCCGACGCCGTGCCACGCATCGGCGCCGCGCTGGTTGTCCTCGATGTCGCGGAACACCGGCAGCACGTCGTCCCAGGCCCATCCGGCACAGCCGAGCGCGGCCCAGCCGTCGTAATCCTCGGGCTGGCCGCGGGTGCAGATCATCGCGTTGATCAGGCTGCTGCCGCCGACTCCGCGACCACGCGGCACGTAGCCACGGCGTCCGCCCAGGTGCGCCTGTGGCACCGTCTCGTAGGCGTAGTTGTGCCGGCTACGGAAAGGCACCAGCGCGGCGATGCCCATCGGCACGCGGCTCAGCCATGAAGGCGTGGCCGGTCCGGTCTCGACCAGGAATACCGTGGGCCGACCGGGTGCATCGGCCAGCCGCGCGGCGACTGCGCAGCCGGCCGGGCCGGCGCCGACCACGATGAAATCGGCGCTCTCCCGGTCGCTCATGCTCAATGCCCCGAGGTCGGCTGCTTGGGCTTGAGCGCGTTCTGCAGCAGGTTGTTGAGCGCGTCCTCGGTGCTGGCGGGCTGCTTCGCCGCCGGCTGCGTGCCCTTGCCGCGCGCGCCGGCCTCCAGCAGGCCGACCGCCGCCTTGGGATCGACCTTGAAGCTGGGTGCGCTGGCCGTGCCTCCCACACGCACGCCTACGCCGTTGGTGCTCATGCCCTTGATCAGGCCGCCGAGCGCGCCGCCGGCTTTCGATCCGCCCAGCAGGCCGGCAAGGCCCTGGCCCGCCTGTCCCGCGCCGGTTACGCCCTGGTCGAGCTTGACCAGCATGCGGAAATCGAGCGCGCCGTCGGCGGCCATGCGGCCCTTGCCCGTGAAGCTACCGAGCTGGGCGATCTGCGCCTTGGCCGGGTCGGCGTCGATGCCCTTGGGCGAGATGGTCAGCATGGCCTCGGCATGGCGGATCACGGTGTCCTTCGGCGCGCTGATGCCAGCCAGCGCCAGTGCGCCACCGAGCTTGTCGCCGAGGCTGTAGCCGGCCAGCCGCGTGCCGTCGAGCGAGACCGGCCCGTGGATGACCAGCGCATCGAGCGCCCCGCGCACGCCCAGATCCATGCTGGCGGTGCCGCCGGCCAGTCGCGAATCCTTCGGCAGGATCACGCCGAACACCGGCAACAGCGGCTGCAGGTCATCGATCGGCTGGCGCTGGCCCTTCACCTTCAGGTCCATGCGCATCACCGCGGGGCGATTGTCGAAGCTGCCGCCGATGGACAGGCGCGCCGCGCCCGCGTGCAGCGTGGTGTTGGCGATCTGGCCGGTACCGGCAGCCAGCCGGTAGTTGGCCTGGTAGTCGATGCGCAGCGGTTGCGGCGAAGGCGAGCCGGACGCGACCAGTTGCAGCTTGCGTGCATCGATGCGTCCCTTCGAGCGCAGCACGCCCTTGGCGGAAGCGATGTGCGTGTCCAGGTCGAGCACGCCGCCCACGCCGCTGCCGCGCGCCATCAGGCCGGCACCGATGAGATTCAGGTCACGCATGACCAGATGCGCATCGACCGGGGTCGACACGGCGTTGCCGGACTGCCAGGGACCGAGCCTGCCGTCCAGCGCCAAGGTGCCGCCGCCGGCAATGTCGGCTTTCAGTTCGAACGGGAAGGCCGCCTGCGTGCCGACGTGATCCGCACTCAGGTGCACGTGGTCGTACACCTTGCGGTCGCCGGCCATGCGCGTGAGTTCGATGCGGCCATCGTCGAGGCGCAGCCGGTCGACCGTGAGTCCCGAGGGCACGCCGGCCCCGGCGCCTTCGGACGGCGCCGGACCGCCGCCGAGTCCGGCGAAGTTCCAGTCGCCCTTGCGGTTTTGCAGCAGGCGCACCACCGGCTGCTCGAGCGTCAGCGAGGTGACGTGCAGTTCGCGGTGGATCAACAGCGGCCACAGCTCCACGCCCAGGTCCAGCGAACGCGCGCTGACAAATGGCTGCTTGCCGAACGCCGGGTCATCACCGATGCGGATCTCGTCCGCCTCGAGCGAGCCAGTCCACAACGCCATGTGCAGCTTGCCGATGCTCACCTCGCGACCCAGCGCCTTGCCCAACGAGGCCTGGATCTGCGGGCGGAAGTGGTTGGCGTCCACCAGCAGCAGCGCGGCGGCGCCGAGCACGACAAGCGCAATCACGACGGCAAATACACCGATGAGCAGGCGCTTCATGGGGTTTTCTCCGCGGAATCGACGGCAACGCGGCCGGGCCTCGGGATACTAGCGCGGGTAACACGGTTGAGCCCGCCGCAATGCCCGGACCGTGCGCCGCGCCACGCCAGGCCGGTCTCGCGCGGCCGTAACGCACCGGCGCTTGCATCGGGCACCGCCTGATGCTAGACCACGCCGGCTGCTGCGCCCCGGGCCCAATGCGATGGTATTCAACTCGCTCGCCTTCATCGCGTTCTTCGCCGTGGTCCTGGCGCTGCACGCCATGCCCTTCCGCTGGACGACCAAGAAGATCAATCTGCTGGTCGCCAGTTATCTGTTCTACGCCGCATGGAACCCGCCGTTCGTCATCCTGCTCTGGATCTCCACGGTGGTCGACTGGTTTGCAGCCCAGCAACTGGTGCGCGCGCAGCGGCCGCTGGTGCGCCGCGCCTGGATGCTGCTGTCGGTAGTGGCCAACCTGGGAATGCTCGGCTACTTCAAGTACGGCCATTTCCTGCTGGAGAACTTCAGCGCGGCGATGGCGGCGATTGGCGTTCACTACGTGCCGCCGGCCTGGGACATCGTGCTGCCGGTGGGCATTTCCTTCTACACCTTCGCCACGCTGTCCTACACGCTGGACGTGTACCTGCACCGCGCCGTGCCGGCCAACCGGTTCCTGGACTACGCGCTGTTCGTGACATTCTTCCCGCACCTGGTCGCCGGGCCGATCATGCGCCCGACCGAGCTGGTGCCGCAGTTCGAGCAACCGCACAAGGCCAGCGCCGACCAGCTGCGCTTCGGGCTGGTGCTGATGACGCTGGGGTTGTTCCAGAAGATCGTGCTCGCCGACAGCTTCCTGGCGGGCGTGGCCGAGGCGATCTACGACACCGACCAGGCGCCCGGCACGCTGGATGCCTGGATCGGCACGCTGGCCTTCAGCGGCCAGATCTTCTGCGACTTCGCCGGCTACTCCACTACCGCGATCGGCGCGGCGATGTGCCTGGGCTTCGCCATGCCGGACAACTTCCGCTTCCCGTACGCGGCGATCGGCTTCTCGGACTTCTGGCGGCGCTGGCACATCACCCTGTCGTCCTGGCTGCGCGACTACCTCTATATCCCGCTGGGAGGCAACCGCCACGGCGCGGCGCGCACCTACCTGGCTCTGATGGCGACCATGCTGTTGGGGGGTCTCTGGCACGGCGCGAGCTGGACCTTCGTCGTGTGGGGCGGCCTGCACGGCCTGTACCTGTCGGGCGAGCGTGCGCTGCGCACGCACTTCGCCGGCTACCGGCCCGGGCCGGGCATGCTGCTGGCCCTTGGCCTGCTCACCTACGTGTTGATCAACGTGACCTGGGTGTTCTTCCGCGCGCACAGCTTCGGCAAGGCGTGGGACGTGCTGCGGGGCATGGCCGGCGGCAACGGGGCCGCCACGCCGATCCTGCCGATGGTGTCGCTGGTGACCACGGCACTGATCGTCGGCGGGCTCGTATTCGCGCACTGGCTGATGCGCAGGCACACGCTCGAATCCATGCTGCAGCGCGCGCCCGCCTTGGCGTTGTCGACCGGGCTGGGCGTGATGGTGTTCGCCATCGTGATCGCACAGGGCACAGGCAATGCCTTCATCTATTTCCAGTTCTGACGAAACGTCCAGCGCGCAACCGCTGCGCGCCGGCTTCGTGCGGCTGACGGCAGCCGATCGTCCCGGCGTCGCGCAACCGGTGCCCGTGCGAGACATTCCCGTGCAGCCGTGGCGCTGGATCTGGATCGGTGCGGCGGTGCTGGCATTGCTGCTGACCGGCGCATGGGAGTGGCAATGGCGCGCCTACGGCGTCACCCCGGGCTATCGCAACAGCAACGGCGAATGGGCCATGCAGCGGCGGCGCATCGACCAGGGCGAAGGCGGCAAGACCGTGCTGATCGGCTCCTCGCGCGTGCTGTTCGACGTGCAGCTGACGCAGTGGCAGCGGTTGACCGGCGAACGGCCGATCCAGCTGGCGATGGAAGGTACGTCGCCGCTGCCGATGCTCGAAGACCTGGCCGCCGATCCGAACTTCAAGGGCCGGCTGGTGGTCGGCGTCGCGCCATTGCTCTTCTTCACCGGCTACGCCTACCGCGGCGACGTGGTGCCCTATACGCACAAGCAGACGCCGTCGCAAAAGATCGGCAACTGGCTGTCGATGCACCTGATCGAGCCCTGGCTTGCCTTCGACGACCCCGATTTCGCCCTGGCCACGGTGGTCAAGCGCCAGGCCTGGCCGGCGCGCGACGGTACCCACCCGTACATCGCCGTGCGCAAGCTCGCGGACACGGGCGCCGACCGCGACACCCACATGTGGACCAAGCTGCAGACCGACGCCGGCTACCGCGCACTGGCCCGACGCATCTGGGCGCAGCAGTTCCACCGTCCGCCACCGCCGAACATGGACACGCCGGCCAAGCAGCGCACCGTGGTCGATGAACAGATCCGCCGCGCAGTGGTGGCGGTCGCCACGCTGCGCGCCCGTGGCGTGCAGGTGGTATTCGTGCGCCCGCCGAGCATCGGTCCGTTCCATGCATTCGAGGAAAAGGTGCTGCCGCGCGCACAGACCTGGGACGTGCTGCTCAGGCGCACCGGCGCGCCGGGCATCCATTTCGAGGATCATCCGCAGTTGCGCGGCTACGAGCAGCCGGAGTGGTCGCATATCGCGGCCACCGATGCCCGTCGGTTCACCACGGCACTGGTGCCGCTGGTCGAGGGCCAACTCGCCCCCGCCCCACCGGCCCGGCTGGCATCGACGAAGCCGTAGTTCCGGGCAGGCACGCGACGGACCTCTTCATCACGGATCATTGAGCCTGCAAAGGCACCCAGGCGGTTAGCGTTGGCGACTCCTGCCCTGCCGGAGTCCGCCATGCGCCCGCTTCTGCGCGTCGATGACCGCGCGTCCCGGTTGCGCGAGCACCTTCGTGGCGCAGCGCCTGCTGGGCCGCGACTGAGCAACGGCGGCGTGCGCCGGTGGGTTGCCTTCCCGTTCCGCGTGCTTCGTGCACCGCCTTGGCATCGCTACGCCGTCGACGGCTCGCAGGACGAGCTGGGGCGCCGGCGCCGGGCTGGTCGTGCAGATCGCAGGCATGGCATCGATGATCACCCTCATGCGTGGCCGTCGCTGAACCGGCCGCGGCCCGCGCACTGGCCTTTCCATCCGGCGCGTAGTCGAATGGCCGGCAGTCTCCACCGGAGTTACAGGTGATCAAGGACATCGACCGACTGAACCGCCATCTCGATCGCTTCGAGCGTCGGTTGCCGCGCTGGATCGCGTCGCCCCTGCGCTGGCTGCGCGCGCCCTCGTCGCGCTGGGTGCGCATCCCGGTGGGCCTGCTGCTTATCGTCGCCGGCTTTTTCAGTTTCCTGCCGCTGCTCGGGCTGTGGATGCTGCCGTTGGGTGTGCTGCTGCTCGCCCAGGACCTGCCGTTCTTGCGCCGGCCCACGCGCTGGTCTTTGATCCTGCTGGAACGCCAATGGCTGCGCTGGAAGCGGCGCCGGCGCCAGGCCCGGCGGTCGTCGTAACCTTCGTAGGCTCAGCCCACCGCAATCCGCGGCAGGACCCCGGGTGGGCTGAAACCCACCCTTCGAAGCCCCGACTCGGGCTTCAGTCGCCATTGGCGAGCGCTACGGCACCCTATGCCGGATGCGTATCCGAACGGCCACCCGTCCCGTCGTCCTGCTCGCGCTGCTGGCCCTGGCCGCCGGCTGCGCGCGTCCGCGCGTGGAAGCGCCGCAGCGCCGACCCGACGAGGTGCGCGCGCAGATCGTGCGCCTGTTGCCCGGCGACACCGCGGACCGCGCGGGTTGGGCCTACGACATGTACGCGGCGTTCTCCGCGCTGGACATCCCGCCGACCGACAGCAACCTCTGCGCCGCGCTCGCCGTCGCCGCGCAGGAATCGAACTATCACGCCGAACCGGTGGTGCCGGGCCTGGGCTCCATCGCGCGCAAGGAGATCGACCGCCGCGCCGCGCAGCACCACGTCCCGCAGTTTCTGGTGCGCGCCGCGCTGGCGCTGAAGTCGCCGGACGGCAAGCGCTACGGCGACCGCCTGGCCAGCGTGCGCACCGAACGCGAACTGAGCCGCCTGTACGAGGACTTCATCGGCATGGTGCCGCTGGGCCGCCGCCTGCTGGGCGACGACAACCCGGTGCACACCGGCGGCCCGATGCAGGTGAGCGTCGCCTTCGCCGAGGATTACGCCGACGACCACACCTATCCCTATCCGGTCGATGGCTCGATCCGCCACGAGGTATTCAGCCGCCGCGGTGGCCTGTACTTCGGCATCGCCCATCTGCTCGCCTACCCGGTCGACTATCGGCAGATGCTCTACCGCTTCGCCGATTACAACGCGGGCTGGTACGCCAGCCGCAACGCGGCGTTCCAGAACGCGCTGAGCGAGGTCACCGGCATTGCGCTGGACTTCGACGGCGACCTGATCCGCTACGACGGTGGCCTGGGCGCCACCGAACGCGCCGCCCGCACACTTGCCAGGCGCCTGGACCTCGAACCGGGCGAGATCCACGACGCACTGGCCGAAGGCGAAGGCCCCGATTTCGTGCGCACCGCCCTGTACACGCGCGTGTTCGAACTTGCCGACGCCGGTGCGCGCAAGCCGTTGCCACGCGAGATGCTGCCGCGCATCCGACTGGAAAGCCCCAAGATCACCCGCAAGCTCACCACCGCCTGGTTCGCCAAACGCGTCGACGGGCGCTACCAGCGCTGCCTGGCGCAGGCCTCGCGTGGCTGAGCCGCGCAAACCGATCGCCTGAAGCGCGTCGGCCGCGACCCGCAAGTCGCTTCAGCCCACCGGCCCGATCGCCAAAAGGTACCGGAGGCGCCGGGCGAGGCCCGCCCTCCGCCTCGCTATGAGGCCTTCTTCTGCCCGATCGGACCGGTTGCCGGCGGCTCCCAACCGAACACGCTGCGACCGCCGTACTCGTGCGAGCGAAGGCGCTCCCCGGCGATGTACTGCTCCACCGACGGTCCCCTGGCGTGCCGCTCCAGCCGACGCGCCTGCTCGTCGAGCCGCCTGAGCGCGGCCAGTTGTTCGTCCCGGCCGAGCCTGGCGTTCTCCACCGCGGACTTCAGCACGCCGATGGTGTGGTCGTAGACACGCGTGGGCACCGGGAACGGGTGGCGGTCCTTGCCGCCGTGCGCCAGCGAGAAGCGCGCCGGGTCGCTGAAGCGGCACGGGGCACCGTGGACCACTTCGGCCACCATCGCCAGCGCGCGTACCGTGCGCGCACCCACGCCGGGCACCTGCAGCAGCTCGGTGAAATCGCGCGGACCGTTTTCCACCGCGGCGGCGAGCGCGCCGTGCAGGCGGCGCGTCACGACGTCGCTGCCGCGCACGTCGTGGTGGTCGGGCATCATCAGGTGCGGCAGCAGGCCGAGTTGCAGCGGCCCGTCGGACGGCGACTGCACGGGTGCGGCCTTGCCCTCGATCTGCGCCATCTCGCGCGCGATGCCGTCCGGACCGAGCGTCCGCAGCAGTTCGATCTGCGCCAGGCGCGAGGCCTGCGCGCGGTGGTCGGCCAGGTTCACGATGCGTCCCTGCCCCGGCCCGTCGACCGCCGCGTGCGGATCATCCACGAAGCTCTTGAGGTTCTCCGACAGCCAGTGGTAACGGCGTGCCTGCCGGCGCTCGCCGTTCATGCCCTGCTGCACGACGACCCACTGGCCATCGTCGGTGACCACGAAGCCGTGCAGGTAGAGGTCGAAGCCGTCCTGCACCGCGGCGCTGTCCACCTTGGCCACCAGCCGGCTCGCGCCCGCCAGCGCAGCGCCGTCGAAGCCGACCTTCTCGCCGATGGCCACCAGCTCGCCCGGCGTGGCGCGCGAGTGTTTGCCGCGCCCGCCGCAGACGTGGATGCCCAGCTCGCCCGACAGCGGCGCGAGACCACGCTTGAGCGCACCGATCACGCTGGTGGTGATGCCGGAGGAATGCCAGTCCATGCCCATCACCGCGCCGAAGGACTGGAACCAGAACGGGTGCGCCAACCGCCGCAGGAACTCGTCGCGTCCGTACTCGCGCACGATCGCCTCGGCCGTCAGCGCGCCCAGCCGCGTCATTCGGTCCGCCAGCCAGCGCGGCACGCGCCCGCCATGCAGCGGCAGGTCGGCGCTTCCGGATCGTCGGGTCATCGTGGCTCCAGCGAAAATACGGTCAGGCAGTGTGCAAAACCCAAGGTATCGAGTATCGCAAACGGCTGTCTCATCGGATGAACCTCCGCCAGCCGGCGTCGGCGCAAGCGGATGGACCGCGTGCGCGCCGGCTCGCTAAGCTGATGCGATGCCCGAGACCGACCCGCCCATGACCCCCTCCGACCGCGCCGCCGCCCGACTTGCCTGGGCCCGCGCCACGCTGCACGACGACACGCTGACCCTGGCGCCGGCTTCGTCCGACGCCAGCTTCCGCAGCTACTGGCGTACGCAGGGCGAGGGCAGCTGGATCGTCATGGACTCGCCGCCGGCGCTGGAAGATCCCGCGCCCTGGCTGGCCATCGGCCAGCGCCTGCGAGACGCCGGCCTGCACGCGCCAGTGGTGCTCGCACACGACCTGGCGCAGGGCTTCCTGGTGATCGAGGACTTTGGCCGGCAGGACTACCTATCGTGCCTGAACCCGGACACGGCCGACGCGCTCTACGCCCAGGCGATGGACGCGCTGCTGCGCATCCAGGTCAACGTCGACGGCTCCGACCTGCCTCCCTACAACCATGCCTTCCTGCAGCGCGAACTGGAACTGATGCCCGAGTGGTTCCTGCAGCGCCACCTGGGATACACGCCCGCGTGCGAGGAATGGGACGTGATCGAGCAGGCGTTCACCGTGCTGCTGCACAACGCCGCCGAACAGCCGCGCGTGTTCGTGCACCGCGATTTCCACAGCCGCAACCTGATGCAATTGGAGAGCAGCCGTTCCGGCCCCTTCCGCATGCCCTGCCTGACGCCCTTCGTCGCCCCCTACCAGCCCGCAGGCGCGGAAGCCCTGCCGCGACTGCGCAACCCCGGCATCATCGACTTCCAGGGCGCGCTGCACGGCCCGCTCGCCTACGACCTGGCCTCGCTGCTGCGCGATTGCTACATCGCCTGGGACGAAACCTGCGTGGCGCAGTGGGTCGAGCAATACCGCCAGCGCGCGCAGCAGGCGGGCCTGCTCGACGCCACGGTCGACCGCGAGCGTTTCCAGCGCTGGTTCGACTTGATCGGCCTGCAGCGCCACATCAAGGTGCTCGGCATCTTCTGCCGGCTCTGGTACCGCGACGGCAAGCGCGGTTACCTCGCCGACCTGCCGCGCGTGCTCGGCTACGTGCTCCCCGTCGCGCGTCGCTATCCCGAGCTGGCCGACCTGGCGGCGCTGATCGAACGCTGCGTGGGCGAGCGCGACATCACCGCACCGGCCTCCGCATGAGGCATGCGCTGATCTTCGCCGCGGGCCTGGGCGAGCGCATGCGGCCGCTCACCGACCGCACGCCCAAGCCCCTGCTCGAAGCCGCTGGCAAGCCGCTGGTCGCCTGGCATCTGGAGAAGCTCGCCGCCGCCGGCGTGCACTATGTGGTCATCAACACCTCTCACCTGGCCGAACAATTTCCCGACGTGCTTGGCGACGGCAGCCGCTGGGGCCTTCGCATCCGCTATGCCTACGAAGGCCCGACGCCGCTGGAGACCGGCGGGGGCATGCTCAACGCGCTGTCGCTGCTGGGCGAGGCACCCTTCATCGCGGTCAACGGCGACATCCACAGCGACCTCGACTACGCATGCCTGCCGGCCGAACCCCAGGGCGACGCGCACCTGGTGATGGTCGACAACCCGGCACACCACCCGGAGGGCGATTTCCTGCTCGACGCGCACGGCCTGCTGCACGCCCAGGGCGCGCCACGGCTGACCTTCAGCGGCATCGGCGTCTATCGGCGCGAACTGCTGCAGCACTGGCGCCGGGTGATCGGCGACGCGCCCGGCGTCGACGCCAACCCGCCGCGCTTCAAGCTCGCGCCGTTGCTGCGCGCGGCCATGGCCGACGGACGCGTGCACGGCGTACATCATCGCGGCGCATGGACCGACGTGGGCACGCCCGAGCGCCTGGCCGAGCTCGACAGGCACCTGCGCCAACGGCCAGCTACCGCCACCTGACTGGCGCGACCGGTGTCGGCGCACGCCTACACGCTGCCGCATTAAGCTCCGGCATCGCCCTGCCCCGCGCGGCGCCGGACAAGACTGCGCCCCGCTGGCACGCGACGACATCGCCACATCGATGTGCCCGCAGTCGAGAAAAACAAGACCAACAAGCATGGCGGCCCATGGACGACGAACGGATGCAAGCCGAACCGAAGATGGCCCAGCGCGTGCGCGCCTACGACTGGGGCGCCACCGCCATGGGTGCGATGGACACCTGGCCACAGCCGCTGCGCACCGTGGTCGACATCGTCCTGTCGTCCAACCTGCCGATGGTGATGGCATGGGGGCCGGACGCGCAGCTGATCTACAACGACGCCTACGCGGTGTTCGCCGGGGGACGCCACCCGTACCTGCTCGGCCTGAATCTGTTGGCCGCCTGGCCTGAGGTCGCCGAGTTCAACCAGCACGTGCTGGAGGTGACGCTCGCGGGCCAGCCGCTTTCCTACACCGATCAACCGCTGGTGCTGTTCCGCCATGGCCACGCAGAAGACGTCTGGATGGACCTGGACTACACCCCGGTGCGCGATGCCGACGGTGTACCGCGTGGCTTCCTCGCCACCGTGGTCGAGACCACCGCGCGCGTGAAAGCCGAGCGTGCCTACCATCGCGCCCGCGAACAGGTCGAGCTGGCGCTCAATGCGGGTGCGGCGATTGGCACCTGGCTGTGGGACATCCCCGGCAATCGCGTCGTGGTCGATTGCCGCCTGGCCCGCGCCTTCTCGCTGGACCCGGTGGAGGGCGCAGCCGGCCTGCCCCTCGAAACCTTTCTCGAACGCATCCATCCGCAGGACCTGCCGGAGGTGGAGGTGCGCATCCAGGAAAGCATCGATCACGGCGTGCCATACCGTTGCCAATACCGCATCCGCCAGCCCGACGAAAGCTACCTCTGGGTGGAGGCATCCGGGCGCTGCGAGTTCGACGAAGACGGCAAGCCCACCTGTTTCCCCGGGCTGATGGTCGATGTGCAGGAGCGCAAGCTGGCCGAACAGCAGCAGCGCACGATGATCAACGAGCTCAACCATCGCGTGAAGAACACCCTGGCGATCGTGCAGTCGCTGGCCGCGCAATCGTTCAACGGCGCCCCGTCGGTGGAGAGCGCGGCGGAGGTGTTCAACGCCCGCCTGATCTCGCTCTCGCATGCGCACGACGTGCTCACCCGCGAGCACTGGCGCAGCGCGCTGCTGAGCGACCTGGTCGAGCAGATGGCGCATTCCCACAATTTCCGGGGCAGCGAGCGCTTCGACATCGAGGGGCCGCGCGTGCGGTTGTCGCCGCAGAATGCGTTGTCCTTCGCCATGGCGTTGCACGAACTGGCCACCAACGCGATCAAGTACGGCGCGCTGGGCGATCGGGGCGGCGGCGTGCGCATCCACTGGCGCGTCGGCGAAGCCAACGGACGGCGCATCCTGCATCTGGACTGGATCGAGCACGGCGGGCCGCCGGTGCATCCGCCGGCCCGCAAGGGGTTTGGCACGCGCCTGGTCGAACGCAGCCTCAATCCCGCGCGCAACGGCGCGGTCAGCATCGACTATCGCGAAAGCGGCCTGGCCTGCCACATGGCGGTGCCGCTGCCGGAAGTGGACGACGAGTAGGTCCGGGCGCGGCGGCGACCGGCCAAAAAAAAAAACGCGGCCCCGCTCGGGGCCGCGCTTCCAGCCACAGGGCTACAGGGCGGGCGCGAACCCGCCACGCCGGGGCGCCAGCGAACGCCCCACCGCGGCCAGCGCGAACAATCGCGCGATGCGCATCCAGCCCACCGCGAGCACCGCCAGTTCGGCGAACAGCAGCGCCAGCAGGAAGCCGCCCAGGCCCACTGCCGGGGTATGCACGCGGCCCACGCCACAGGCCAGCGCAATCGCCGAGCCGATGGCGCCGATCAGCAGATAGCTCAGCAGCGTGCCCAGCGGCCGGCGCAGGAGCTGCATGAAGCCACGCCCCAGCGCGCGGGTCGCCGAACGCAGGCCCGGGTCGACGATGAACGCCGCGCGGGCCGACTCGACCACGGCATGGGCCAGCACGAACAGCACCCCAAGGACCCACAGTGCGGTGTGCGCATAGCGGTCGGCGGTACTCTGCAGCACCGCGTGCTCGCCTGACTTGTGCGCGGCGCCGATCGCCATCGCGCCAAGGCCGATGGCGACCGCGTAGGGCAGCAGCGACCACAGCATCAGGCGGAACATGCGCCCGTACTCGATCACGCCGGACTGCAACAGCTGGCCGAAGCCCAGCGCGCGACCGGCGCGGCCGGTGGCCACCGTCATGCCGGTCAGGAACGGGCCCAGCAGCAGCGCGAACACGGTCGCCAACAGCAGCGAGCCGTGCAGTGCGGCGCCGCTGTCGCCCAGCTTGCCGATCACGTCGCCGAAGGCCAGCCCATCGAAGCGCTGCGCCCAGTCGGCGGCGTGCACGGAGCGGTCGAGCAGGTCGGCCAGCGTCCGCCATGCCGGCAGCGCGGCTACTGCTGTGGGCAGCAGCAGGAACAGCAGCCATAGCAACAACAGGCGCCACTGCAGCGCCGCCACGGGCGCGAGCATCACGGCGCCCACATCGGTACGTCGGGTCGAGGTCATCATCACAGCGACACCAGCAAGGAGTAGAAGGCCTGCACCAGGGCAGCGAAATCGGCGCTCCAGCGACGCGAGGCGGCGCCATCGGACTCGACCGTGCGACTGTCGTTCAACTTGTTCGCGTCGAGGTAGATCTTCCGCTCGGGATCGAGTTCGGCCGAAACGACCTTGCTAGGACCGGTGAACTCGAAGCGTGCCCAGCGCCGGTCGTCATTCCAGCGCAGGTCCTGGTGGCTTCCGTCGGCGAACGTCACGCGCAGGGTCTGCGGGACCGGTGCACCCTCGCGCACCACGCTCACCGTGCTGTGCCAGGGGAACGGCCCGGTGCCGGCCTTGGCGTTCGGATGGGCCTTCTTCCAGTCCTCGCGCTGCTTGTCGATCCGCTTGTCCAGCGCAGCGCTGTCCCCATCGGTACGCTTGCCATTGGCGATCGTGCTGCCGGCCGGCGGCAGCACTTCCTCGCTGTCGATGTTGGCCACGCGGTCGTCGATGTGCGCGGTGCCATAGACGTACTGGTCGAACACCTCGTTGACGTTCTTCGCGTCACCCGACACGTCGATCAGCGTTGCGCGCAGGTCGGCGGCCGACGGGTGACGGAAGTGCCAGCGCCGGTAGTACTCGCGGAAGGCGCGCTCGGTGACGTCCTTGCCCAGGCGCTCTTCCAGGTCGTGCATCGCCGTGGCGGTGCGCGAGTAGACGGTGCCATAGCTGCCGCTGGAGAGCCGGTCCCAGGCGTTTTCCCCGAGGGGGTCATAGGGTTGCTTGAGGCCCGCCGCTGCCCGTTCCATCGCGAAACCGCTGATCGAGGGCGCGAAGCCCAGCCGCCTGAGGCCTTCGGTGGTGATGTCGATGGCCTGGCCGCGCGCGCGCAGCATGCGCTGGTCCCAATACTCATTGAGACCCTCGTCGAGCATCGGCTCCTCGAATTCGTTCGAGGCGAGCAGGCCGTAGAAATAACCGTGGCCGAACTCGTGGATGGTCACGAAGTCGATCGCGTACTGGGTGGCGGTGCCGGGCGTGACCTCGTCATAGCCTTCGGCGGTGAAGAAGGTCGGGTACTCCATGCCGCCGGCTTCGCCCGCGTTGTACGGCGGCACCACCGCGGTGAGCGTGCGGTAGGGATAAGCACCGAGCGTGTCGGAGAAATACGTCAGCGAATCGGTGCTCGCCTTGAGCACCGGCTGCGCGCTGGCGGCGTACTCGGGCGGATAGAGCACGCGCACGGCGACCTTCGGGCTGCCCGGTCCCTGCCAGCTGCCGTCGAGCACCTTGTAGCCCTTGGCCGCGACCCAGGCGAAGTCGTGCACGTCGCCCTGCACGTAGTGGTAAGTGGTCTTGCCGTTGGCGACCACCGGCGCGCCCTGCTGCTCGCCCACCGCGCCGACGGTGTAGTCGCTGGGCACGGTCATGGTGACGTCGAAGCGGCCGAAGTCGGCGTAGAACTCGCTGTTGAAGTGGAACTCGTGGACGTTCCAGCGCACCTGCGTCGCGCCGCGCTCGCCCGGCAGCTCCAGCACGCCGATCTTGGGGAACCACTGCGCGACCAGGTTGAAGTCGCCCCACCAGCCGGTGCGCTCGACCACGCGCGGCAGCTGGCTCAGGAAGTCGATGTCCAGCGTCAGGGTGCCACCGGCTGGCACGGGCTGCGCCAGGTCGATGCGCGCGACCGTCTGGTCGGTCTTGGGGCCGCCGTCCGGGTGCACGAACGTCCACTTGAGCGCGCTGCCGTTCTGGGCGACCTGCTTGAGGTCGATCCAGCCCCACTGGCCCTTCTCCAGCTTGGCCGCGCCACGCGAACCGCTGTGCGCAGTGAGCACCTCGCGTTCGGTGAAGAAGGTGCTGCCCTCGTTCTGGAAGGCGTTGAGGTACAGGTGTACGTAGATGCTGCGTATTTCGCGGTCGCTGCGGTTGCGCCAGGTCAGCTGTTCCTTGCCGCTCACCGCATGCCTGGCGGCGTCGAGGGACGCATCGATGCGGTAGTCCACCACCCGATCGGACAGCGTCGGTTCGTTGCCGGTGCGCGGACCGCCCCAGGCGTCCGGTGCGCTGGGCACGTGCGGCGCGGAGGCGTTGGCCGGCGCGAAGGTGATCGGCGCGGGTGGCGCCGCCACGCTCGACGCGGGCGTGGGCGCCGCGGGCTGGGCCTGTGCATGCAACAGCGCCGGCATGGCGGTGGCGCTGCACAGTGCAAGCGCGCCCAGCCACCCGGTAAAGGTCGGTTTCATCTGACGATCCCCCTGTCCTGGCAGGCCCCCGGCCCGCCGCAATCCAAGACGCTGGCGGCCATCCCCAAAGCGCCGCCGCAGGCGCGCAGCGTGCGGCATCCGCTCGTGAGGGCACATAGGCCAAAGGTCATGGACGCGGGTGTCCTTGTCCTTCGGAGGAGGGTTCCCGTGGTGCGTCCAGACGGCGGGCCTCTTCGCCCCTCCGAAGGGGGTTGAGGGTCGTGGTTGCGGGCAGCTGGCTCCGCGCGAGGGTTTCGCTTCAACGCTTCCTGCCCGGCTCTCCGTCCTGGCGAGCCCAACCCTTACGCTGCGCTCCTCCCGGCTCTGGAGAGGGTCAGACCGTGTGGCACTTCAGCGGTCGTCGCGGGTCCAGACGGCGCCTTCATCCTCGCGTACCGGAAAGCTGGCGATCGGCTCGTAGGCCGGCGGACGCGTGACGGCGCCGGTACGCACATCGAAGCGCGCGCCGTGGCGAGGGCACTCGACCTCGAAGCCGAACACTTCGCCACCGGCGAGATCGCCGCCATCGTGGGTGCACACGTCCTCGATCGCGTAAAGCTGGCCATCGATGTTGTAGACCGCGATCGGCGTGTCGCCGTCGAACACTACGGTGAATTCGCCGGGCAGCAAACCGCCCTGCCCGCACACGCGCACCCAGCCCTGCGCTGCCAGGCTCATACGGCGACCTCCGCCAGTTCCTTCACGAGCAGCTCGAAACGCAGGTCGTCGCGGCGCGGGATGCCGAAGCGCTCCTGGCCGTAAGGGAACGGCTTGTAGCTGCCGGTGCGTCGATAGCCGCGGCGTTCGTACCAGGCGATCAACTCCTCGCGCTGCACGATCACCGTCATCTCCATCAGGCGACAACCCCAGTCCTCCCGTGCGAGACGCTCGGCCTCGCCCAGCAACTGCTTGCCCAGGCCGCCGGCCTGCCGCGCGGGATCGACTGCGAACATGCCGAAGTACGCGGCCTCGCCCTTGCGCTCCAGATGGCAGCTGGCGAGCAGACGATCGTCGCGCTCCAGCAGCAGGATGCGACTGTCGGGGCGGGACATGGCGTCGGCGACATCGGCTGCGTCGGTGCGCTGGCCGTCGAGCAGGTCCGATTCGGTGGTCCAGCCGCGCCGGCCCGAATCGCCCCGATAAGCCGATTCGACCAGCGCGACGATGGCGGGGATATCGGCTTCGGTGGCCGCGCGAAAGGTGAATGTGGATAGCGTGGTCATGCGCCCATGATAACGACGGGCGTACCGCGGTCGATGACCTGGGACAGGCCGGCGGTTCACGCAGGCTTGCTGCCGCAACCGTTCCACTGGCCACTTCCGTGGAGGCGTTCCCGTGTCGCTCATCCGCCGCACGCTGTGGCTTCTTCCCTGCCTGCTGTCGCTGACCGCCTGCGGTGTACGTGCGCGCCTGCCGGTGACGGCTGGCATCGGTTCCGATCCTGCGCTGCCACCGCCCAACCCTTCGCTGATACCGACGGTGAACATCGCCCCGGCCGGGGCCTGGCCGCCCAACGCCGGCCCCGTCGCCGCACCCGGATTGGCAGTGCAGGCATTCGCGAGCAACCTCGATCACCCGCGCTGGCTCTACGTGCTCCCCGACGGCGATGTGCTGGTGGCCGAGACCAATGCGCCCCAACGACCGGAGGACGCCCGCGGATTGAAGGGCTGGTTCATGCGGCGGGTGCAGAAACGCGCGGGCGCCGGCGTGCCCAGCGCCGACCGCATCACGTTGCTGCGCGACGCCGACGGCGATGGCGCGGCCGAAACCCGCAGCGTGCTGCTCGATCATTTGCACTCGCCCTTCGGCATGGTGCTGGTCGGGAACGCGCTGTACGTGGCCGACACCGACGCGCTGCTGCGCTTTCCTTACCGCGACGGCGAAACGCACATCCAGGCGAGCGGCACCAAGGTCGCCGACCTGCCCGCCGGACCGATCAACCACCACTGGACCAAGAACGTGGTCGCCAGCCCCGGCGGCAAGCGGCTGTACGTCAGCGTCGGCTCGAACAGCAACGTCGGCGAGAACGGCCTGGCGGTGGAACGGGACCGCGCGCGCATCCTGGAAATCGATCCGGCCACCGGCGCCACGCATGCGTACGCCACCGGCTTGCGCAACCCGGTCGGCATGGCCTGGCAGCCGCAGAGCGCCGCGCTGTGGGTCGCCGTCAACGAACGCGACGAACTGGGCAGCGACCTGGTGCCCGACTACATGACCGCCGTGCGCGAGGGCGCCTTCTACGGCTGGCCGTACAGCTACTACGGCGCGCACGTGGACGAGCGCGTCAAGCCGCAGGATCCGGCGCTGGTCGCCCGCGCCGTCGTGCCCGACTACGCACTGGGCCCGCACACCGCGTCGCTGGGCCTGGCGTTCTACGACGCCGGGTTGATGCCGCAGTATCGCAACGGCGCCTTCGTCGGCCAGCACGGCTCGTGGAACCGCAAGCCGCTGAGCGGGTACCGGGTGATCTTCGTGCCGTTTGCGGACGGCAAACCCATCGGTCCGCCGCAGGACGTGCTGACCGGCTTCGTCGACGGGCATGGCCACGCGCGTGGACGCCCGGTCGGGGTGGCGGTGGCGCGCGACGGCGCCCTGCTGGTCGCCGACGATGTGGGCAATACGATATGGCGGGTGGCGCCGACCAACCCGTAGGGTGGCTTCAGCCCATGGGCTCCGACGACCGCGGCGGGCTGGAGCCCACCCTGCGACGGCCGAGGATCACATCAGCAGCTTGCGGACCTTCTGCAGCGCGGCCACGAACACGTCGACCTCTTCCATCGTGTTGTAGAACGCCAGCGATGCACGCAACGTCGCGGGCACGCCGAAGTGCTGCATCAGGGGATGCGCGCAGTGGTGGCCCGAGCGCACGGCCACGCCTTCCAGATCCAGCAGCGTCGCCAGGTCGGTCGACTGCGTGCCTTCGATGAGGAAGGAGATCACCGGCTCCTTTTCCGCTGCCTCGCCGAACAGCCGCGCCCCTGGCACGTCGCGCAGGCGTTCGGTGGCGTAGGCCAGCAGTTGCTGCTCCCACGCATGGATCGCCGCCAGGTCCAGCGTGCCGTAGTAGTCCACCGCCACGCCCAGGCCGACGAACCCGGCGATGTTGGGCGTGCCCGCCTCGAACTTGTGCGGCGGATCGGCGAAGGTGGTGCCGTCCACGCGTACCTGCCGGATCATGTCGCCGCCGCCGAAGAACGGCGGCATGGCGTCCAGGTGCGCCCGCTTCGCCCACAGCGCGCCGGTGCCGGTGGGGCCGAGCATCTTGTGTCCGGTGAAGGCGTAGAAATCGCAGCCGAGCGCCTGCACGTCGACCGGCCGATGCGGTACCGCCTGCGAGCCGTCCACCAGCAGAGGGATGCCGCGGCGCGCGCACTCGCGGGCGATCTCGCGCACCGGGTTCACGGTGCCGAGCACGTTGGACACGTGCGCCACGCAGGCGAGTTTCACCTCGGGGGTGAGCATCTCCAGATACCGCTCGACGTCCAGTTCGCCGCGCTCGTCGATGGGCGCGAACTTCACCGAAGCGCCGCTGCGCCCGGCGACCAGTTGCCACGGCACGATGTTGGCGTGGTGCTCCATCAAGGTGGTCAGGATCGTGTCGCCGGGCTTGAGCTGCGGCAATGCGTAGCTGTAGGCCACCAGGTTGATCGCCTGGGTGGTACCGGAGGTCAGCACCAGCTCATTGCGCGAGGGGGCGTTGATGAAACGGGCCAGCTTGTCGCGCGCGCCTTCGTAGGCCAGCGTCGCTTCCTCGCCGAGCTGGTGCACGGCGCGCGAGACGTTGGCGTTGTGCATCCGGTAGTGCGCGTCCACCGCCTCGATCACCGCCGCGGGCTTCTGGCTGGTGTTGGCGTTGTCCAGGTAGACCAGCGGCTTGCCATGCACGCTGCGGGCGAGCAACGGGAAATCGGAGCGGATGCGCTCGATGTCGAGGGCAGGCGCCGGGTGTGCGTGGGCGGCGGTGGCGGACATCGGTGACTCGCTTTGTGAAGAAGGGATCACGAGGTTTTAGCCTGCCGGATGTGAAGAAAAGTTGGGTTGCCGAGCCCTGATTTCCCGGCAGCCGCCCTCAATCCAACCTCTCCCCGAGGGGAGAGGCGGCAGATCGCGTCAGGCGGGCAGTCGGGACAGCAGCAACTGGTCGATATGCTGGCGCAGGGGCTCGTGCGGCAGCGACTCGAACGGCGCCCGGGCGAAGGCGGTCGTCAACAGCGTGCGCGCCTGAGCGCCGGGAATACCGCGCGAGCGCAGGTAGAACAGCGCGCGCTCGTCCAGCTGGCCGACGGTGGCGCCGTGCGCGGCCTTCACCTCGTCGGCGTAGATCTCCAGTTCCGGCTTGGTGTCGATCTCGGCCTGCGCCGACAGCAACAGGTTCTTGTTGCCCAGCGAGGCGTCCGCGCCGTCGGCCCCGGCCGCCACCAGGATCGCACCACGGAACACGCCGCGCCCACGGCCACTGGCCACGCCGCGCCAGGTCGAGGAGGAGACGGTATCGCGCGCGCGGTGGTGGATCGCCAGCTGGGTGTCCATGTGCTGGCGGCCATCGGGCAGGAAGGCGCCATGGGTATGGAAAGCGGCCGCGTCGCCCACCAGTTCGGCCCACAGGTCGTGCCGCGCCAGCGCGCCACCGAGCTCCAGCACGTGCAGGTGCGCTTGCGCGCGCGCATCCAGCCGGTAATGGCTGCGGCGCACGAGGCTGCTGCCGGTGCCCGCCTGCTGCAGCACCGCATGGTGCAACGTCGCGTCGGCGCGCAGGGTGAAGCCGGCGAGCTGCGTGCCCAGATGTGCCTGTTCGCCGGCATCGAGGTACTGCTCGATCAGCGTGAGTTCGGCGCCCTCACCCAGCTCGACGAGATTGCGCACGTGCCAGGAAACGTCCCGGTCCGCCGCGGCGCCGACGAACAGCAGGCGCAGCGGCGCGGCGACCCGGGTTCCGGCGGCCACGCGCAACACCGCGCCATCGTGGGCGAAGGCACTGTTGAGGCGCGCGAACGCGTCGCCCGGCTCGCGGAAGTGCCGCGAGAGGGCGAAGCGCAGCGGCTCCGCATCCTCGGCCAGCGCGCGCGACAGCGGCAGCATGCTCACCCCGGCCGGCAACGCGTCGAGCGTGGAAAGGTCCGCGCGGAAAGCGCCGTTGACGAACACCAGCACGGGTCCGTCGATACCCGGCAGCGCCATCGCGGCCGGGTCGACCGGGCGACTGGCCGCCTGCGCGTCGCCGGCGGCGAAGCTGCGCTGCGCCAGCGCGCGCAGCGCGGTGTATTTCCACGCTTCCACGCGCGTGTCCGGCAGGCCGGCATCCGCAAAGGACTCGAGGTTCTCGCGACGCGCCTGGTCCAGCCAGGCAATGCCGCTGGCCGGCAGCGGCGCGTCGGCCAGCGCGGCGACGAACGGCGTACGGGCCGGCTGGCTCATGCCGACGCCCCGGCCGGTTCGCCGTGCTCGGCGACCCAGGCGTAGCCGTGTTCTTCGAGCTTGAGCGCCAGGCTGCGGTCGCCGCTCTCGACGATGCGCCCGCCGGCCAGCACGTGTACGAAGTCCGGCACGATGTAGTCGAGCAATCGCTGGTAATGCGTCACCACGATGAAGGAGCGCTCCGGCGAGCGCAGCGCGTTGACGCCCTCGGCCACCTGCTTGAGTGCGTCGATGTCCAGGCCCGAGTCGGTCTCGTCCAGGATCGCGAGCTTCGGCTCCAGCAGCGCCATCTGGAAGATCTCGTTGCGCTTCTTCTCGCCACCGGAGAAACCTTCGTTCACGGCGCGGTTCAGCAGGTCCGGCGAGAGCTGCATGATCTTGAGCTTCTCGCGCACCAGCTTGAGGAACTGCATCGAGTCCAGCTCGGCTTCGCCGCGCGCCTTGCGCTGCGCGTTGAAGGCCGCGCGCAGGAAATAGGTGTTGTTCACGCCCGGGATCTCGACCGGATACTGGAACGCCAGGAACACGCCGGCAGCGGCGCGCTCCTCCGGCTCCAGCTCCAGCAGGTTGCGGCCCTCGAACAGCACCGTGCCTTCGGTGACCTCGTAGCCCTCGCGGCCGGACAGCACGTTGCCCAGCGTGGACTTGCCGGCGCCGTTGGGCCCCATGATGGCGTGCACCTCGCCCGGCTTCACTTCGAGCGAGAGGCCCTTGAGGATGTCCTTGCCCTCGACGCGGGCGTGCAGGTTGTCGATCTTGAGCATGGTCGTGTCCATCAGGCAGAGAGGTGCGCGAGGGCGTCGAGCGCGTCCTCGCGACGGTTCCAGGGCACGAACACGTGGTCGTGCAGGAACGCGGAAACCGGGTTGCAGGAAATGTCGCGCGCGGCCAGCGCGGCGGACACGGCAGCCATCATGCCGACCGCGTCGAGGCTCGATTCCACGCCCAGCGTGATCTGCGCCCACAGCAACCGGTCGGCGACCAGCTCGGGGCCTTCCAGGTCGTGGTCGACGATCAGCGTGACGCCCTCGTCCTCGCGGAACATCATCAGCGCCTCGTGCATGCGCCCGAACGCCTTGTCGTGCGACACGAACAGGAAGCGGCGCGGCATCGGATGCAGGCGTGGATTCAGTCCGGCGAGCAGGGCTCGCAGGTCAGTTCCGCCCGGGTGCGAGCTGGTGGCAGCGGTGTTCATCCGACCGCGCCTTCCAGCGAGACTTCCAGCAGCTTCTTGGCCTCGACCGCGAACTCCATCGGCAGCTCCCGGAAGACCTGCTTGCAGAACCCGTCGACGATCATCGATACGGCGTCTTCCTCGCCGATGCCGCGCGAACGGCAGTAGAAGAGCTGGTCGTCGGAGATCTTCGAGGTGGTCGCCTCGTGTTCGACGATCGCGGTGGGGTTCTTCACTTCCATGTAGGGGAAGGTGTGCGCGCCGCACTTCTTGCCGATCAGCAGGGAGTCGCACTGGGTGTAGTTGCGCGCGCGCTCGGCGCCCTTCTCCACCTTGACCAGCCCGCGGTAGCTGTTGGAACTGCGTCCGGCGGAGATGCCCTTGGAGACGATCTTGGACTTCGTGTCGCGGCCGATGTGGATCATCTTGGTGCCGGTGTCGGCCTGCTGGAAATGGTGCGTCAGCGCCACCGAGTAGAACTCGCCGACGGAGCGGTCGCCGCGCAGCACCACGGACGGATACTTCCACGTCACCGCCGAACCGGTCTCGACCTGCGTCCAGCTGATCTTGCTGTCCGCGCCGCGGCAGTCGCCGCGCTTGGTCACGAAGTTGTAGATGCCGCCGACGCCGTTCTCGTCGCCGGGGTACCAGTTCTGCACGGTCGAGTACTTGATGGTGGCGCCTTCCAGCGCGACCAGCTCCACCACCGCGGCGTGCAGCTGGTTCTCGTCGCGCCGGGGTGCGGTGCAGCCTTCCAGGTAGGAAACGTGCGCGCGGTCCTCGCAGACGATCAGCGTGCGCTCGAACTGGCCGGTGTTCTGCGCGTTGATGCGGAAGTAGGTGGACAGCTCCATAGGGCAGCGCACGCCCTCGGGCACGAACACGAAGCTGCCATCGGAGAACACCGCCGAGTTGAGCGCGGCGAAGTAGTTGTCGCCCTGCGGCACCACGCTGCCCAGGTACTTCTGCACCAGCTCCGGATGCTCGCGGATCGCCTCGCTCATCGAGCAGAAGATCACGCCGGCCTCGGCGAGCTTCTTGCGGAACGTGGTGCCGACCGACACCGAGTCGAACACTGCATCGACCGCCACGCCGGCCAGCGCGGCGCGCTCGTGCAGCGGCACGCCAAGCTTCTCGTAGGTTTCCAGCAGCGCCGGGTCGACCTCGTCCAGCGACTTGGGGCCGGCCTTGGGTGCGGAGTAGTAGCTGATCGCCTGGTAGTCGATCGGGTCGATCTTGAGCTTGGCCCAGTCGGGCGTGGGCATGGTCTGCCAGTGGCGGAACGCGGCCAGGCGCCACTCGGTCATCCACTCCGGCTCGCGCTTGATCGCGGAGAGCTGGCGGATGGTGCCTTCGTCGAGCCCCGGCGGCAGGCTGTCGCTCTCGATCTCGGTGACGAAGCCGGCCGCGTAGTTGCGGCCCAGGGCTTCGGCGACCTCGGCGTTGTCGCGCAAGACGGTGTTGTCAGTGTTCTCGGTCACGCGTGGGTCCTGCCCTTCAGTTCGCTCAGCGCCACGGTGGCGACCGCCGGGCGCGGCGGTTGCAGCATGTCGGCCAGGCTGACCGCGCGCAGCGCGTTGTCCAGCACGCTGCTGATGCGCCGCCAGCTGCCGCGCACGCCGCACTGCGATTCGCGATCGCACTGCCCTTCGACGCTGCATTCGGTCATGCCGATCGGCCCTTCCATCGCCTCGACGATCTGCGCCAGGCTGATCTCGCGCGCCGGGCGCGACAGGCGATAGCCCCCGTTGACGCCGCGGAACGACTCGACCAGGCCGGCGTGGCCGAGCGATTTCAGGAGCTTGCTCACGGTCGGCCCTTCCAGCCGCGTTTCATCGGCGATCTGCGCGGTGCTGAGCACGTCGTGCGGGTGGGCGGCGATGCAGGTCATCACCACCGCGGCGTAGTCGGTCAGGCGGCTGACGCGAAGCATGGGGGAAGCCTCGTCAAATCCAGACCAAAATGGTACGGATTACGCGGGTTGAGGTCAACCGCGTCGCTCGCAGATGGGCTTCAGCCCGCCCTACAAGCGCCCGTCGACGGCTTCTTGCGGCAGAACGGACTTCACGTCGTAGATCACCGCGCCTGGCTTGCCCAGCGCGCGGATGCGTTCGGCGCCCATCTCCTGGAATTGCCGGTGCGCCACCGCCACGATGATCGCGTCGTAACCCTCGCCGGGCTGGTCCACCAGCCGCACGCGGTAGGCGCGCTCGGCCTCGGACGCATCCACCCAAGGGTCGTACACGTCCACCTTTGCGGCGGAGGACTCCAGTTCCCGCACGATGTCGATCACCCGCGTGTTGCGCAGGTCCGGGCAGTTCTCCTTGAAGGCGAAGCCCAGCACCAGTACGCGCGCGTCGACGATGTGCAGGCGCCGCTCGCTCATCAGGCGGATCACGCGGTCGGCCACGACGCTGCCCATGCGGCTGTTGATCCGCCGAGCGGCCAGGATCAGCTCCGGGTGGTAGCCGGTGACCTCGGCCTTGTGGGTAAGGTAGTACGGGTCCACGCCGATGCAGTGGCCGCCGACCAGGCCGGGCCGGAACGGCAGGAAGTTCCACTTGGTGCCGGCCGCGGTGAGCACTTCCTCGGTATCGATGCCCAGCCGGTGGAAGATCAGCGCCAGTTCGTTCACCAGCGCGATGTTGACGTCGCGCTGCACGTTCTCGATGACCTTGGCCGACTCCGCCACACGGATCGAGGACGTCTTGTGCGTGCCGGCGCGGATGATCGTGCGGTAGAGCGCATCGACCCGGCCGGCCGCTTCCGGCGTGGAACCGGAAGTCAGCTTGACGATGTCGGTCACGCGCCGCGCGTGGTCGCCGGGGTTGATGCGCTCAGGGCTGTAGCCGCAGAAGAAGTCGACGTTGAAGGCCAGGCCCGAACCTTCCGCCAGCAGCGGCACGCAGACTTCCTCGGTGGTGCCCGGATAGACGGTCGACTCGAACACCACCAGGTCACCGCGCTTGAGCTGCGGTCCGAGCATGCGGCAGGCCGCCTCCAGCGGCTTCAGATCCGGCCGCTGCGCCTCGTCGATCGGCGTGGGCACGGTGACGATGTAGACGTTGCAGCGCGCCAGGTCGCCCGCGCGGTCGGTGAACGACAACCGGGTGGCGGCGCGCAACTGTTCGGGCGAGGTCTCCAGCGTGTGGTCATTGCCACCACGCAATTCGGCCACGCGCGCGGCATCGATGTCGTAGCCCAGCGTGTCGAAATGGCGCCCGAATTCCACCGCCAGCGGCAGGCCGACGTAACCCAGTCCGATGATGCCGATGTGCGCGGAGGTGTTCGGGTCCATGGTTCCTGGCGGGCAACGTGAAATGCGCTGAGCGTACAGGATGCCGCCAGCTTCGGTCCCCGGTCGGGCGCACGCGACAGGAGGCGTTGCGTTCGCCCATCATCGACGCGCGCCGCCCGAGCATGCGCCGCATGGACGAGACCCGCCTCCCCGCGATTCCCTGGCCCGGCTTTTCGCCGGAACGCGCATTCGTGCTGCCGCTGCCGGCCGGTCGGATGGCTACGTCCCTTGGCGACATGTGCGAGATCGATGGCGTGCGCTTGCGGCGCAAGTCCGAGTTCCACGTCACCGTGCTGAGCCAGGACATGTCGCGCGCCGCGGCCGCCGACCTTGGCGAAGGTGCGCTTCGTGCGCTCTACGAATCGCTGGCATGGACGCCCCGCCGCACCGGCTGCTATGCCCTGCTGCACAAGGCCAAGCCGACCGATACCGGCACGCTCGACTGCTGGTCGCTGATCGAACACCTGGATCTTCCCGCGATGCACGCCTTCCGCGGCGAGCTGGCCCGCCAGCTCGGCCCGACCCTCGCCGACCCGGTGCCGCACGTGACCCACTACGTGCGGGGCGACCCCAACGGCATCGGCGTGCCGGATGCGCGCGCGCTGGCGTCGCTGCGGGTCCGCGAGGTGATGCCCTGACCATCACCCGGCCCGCACGGGCCGGGCGCGACACTGGGCCGTCCCACAGCGAGGTCAACCTCATGCAAGAACCGATCGAACCGGGCTTCATGGTGTTCGTCGCCGATGGCGAACTGGGCGTGGGCGCCGTGCGCGAGGTGCATGCCAGCAGCAGGGAGCTGGTTGTCAACATCCAGAACGGCGGCGACTTCACGCTGCCGGCCGATGCCATCCGCGACGTGCACGAAGGCAAGGTGATCCTGGATGTCGACCACCTGCCGCAGGCCGTGCGCCAGGCCCTTAGGCACCCGCATGACGCCGAGTATCCGGATTCGGTCTACGCCGCGACCGACCCGAAGGAAGGCGCACTGAAGGACTGACCACAGGCGTGCGCAGCGAAAAGGAAAAGATGCTGGCGGGCGACCTCTACGACGCCAGCGCACCCGAGCTGCAGGCGGAACTGGCCGAGAACCATCGCTGGCTGGCGCGCTACAACGCCGCCCTGGCGGAGGGCCCGGTACGCTGGCACACCCTGCTGGAAGAACGCCTCGCCGCGGTCGGCGAAGGCGCGGTGATCCGTCCGCCCTTCCACTGCGACTACGGCTTCAACATCCACCTGGGCGCCGGTGCCTTCCTCAATTTCAACTGCGTGATCCTGGATGTGGTGGCGGTGCACATCGGCGAGCGCACGCAGATCGGCCCGGGCGTGCAGATCCTCGCCGCCGACCATCCGCGCGATCCGGCCAAACGCTCCACCGGCCTGGAATTCGGGCGGCCGGTGCGGATCGGCAGCAACGTCTGGATCGGTGCCGGCGCGCTCATCCTGCCCGGCGTCACCGTTGGCGACGATGCACTGGTCGGTGCCGGCAGCGTGGTTACCCGCGACGTCCCCGATGGCGCCACGGTCGTCGGCAATCCGGCCAGGGTTCGCGATCAGCGCTGACCGGGACCGACCCGCGCACGCATGCTCATTCCGCCCACGGATGCCCGGGGTAATGGCGCCGCATCATGCGGGCGACATAGGCGGCCAGGTTGGCGTGCGCCTCCGCGGCGCGCCTCAATGGGGTGTCCAAGAACGGCGTGAGCACGCAGGCCAGCATGCCGAAGGCGGTGGCATCGACGCCGCTGGGTGCATCGCCCATCAGCCAGGGCTTGTCGTCCAGGAGGGTGGCGAGTGCGTCAATCGAGCGCGTGCCCAGCTCGGCGATGCCCTCGGGTGCGTGCCGACCCAAACCCTGCGCGTGCAGCTCAGCCTGCTTGCGCGCCTGCAGGTCGCGCCGCAGTTGCTCGCGCTGGCCCTCCGGTGCGGTATCGGCGAAGTGGGCCGGCCCCTTGGCGAAGTTCGCCGGTTCCAACCAGCGAAACCACACCATGGCGAAATACAGGTGGTCTTCGAGCATGCGTTCGATGGCCCAGGCCTGCGCGCGCTGCGATGGGTCCAGGCCCGCGTCGAGGTCGATGCCGTAGGTGCGCTCGATGTGCGCGCGAATGAAGGTCGAGTCGGTCACCACCACGCCGCGATCGTCGATGTAGGGCAGCTTGCCCCTTGGCGCCTGCGGCGGAATCGCGGAAGCCCGCTCGTAGGCCACCCCAGCCATCTGCAGCTGGACCTCGGTCTTGAGCACGAACGGGCTGGTATCGGGCAGGCCGAAGCCGGCGCGGGTGGCGTAGAGGGTCAGGCGTGAGGCGGACACGGGCGACTCCGGGGAAGGTGCCCCGCAGCATGGGATGAGCCTGCTGACAGCATCATGTCAGCAGGCAAAGCCCGAGCGCCTTCAGCCGGAGGTCGCCACGTCGAAGGCGTAGGCCGTGCGCTGCGCGGCTGGCCGCTCGCGCCAGGCCGCGGCGAAGGCGGACAGGTGGCCATACGGAGCGAGCGGCACTGTGTCGCGGAAGGCCAGGTGTTCGAGCAGGCAGAACAGGGATGTTTCGAGGAGGCTCAGATCGCGCGGCGGGAGCGCTTGCAGCACCGATTCCAGGTTTGCATCCAGCCACGCCAGCGCGTCGCGGAAACCGTCGGTGGCCTTGGCGAAATATACGCTTTCCGCCGGCAGTCGCGCCACCTGCATGCCGAACACCAGCTGCACCTGCGCGCCCATGCCGTGCCAGACCAGCTCCTGGGCGTTGCGCGCACGCAGGTCGGGCAGGTGTTCGGTCCAGAGGATGCGTCGCGGCTCGCCCGCTCGCTCCGCGAGCGTGCGGCAGATGTTCTCGGTGCCGAACACCGGCCCTTCCCGCAGCACCAGGACCGGCAGCTTCAGCGCCGGGTTGCCGGCGTAATCGGCCGGGTCGCGCGAAGCCAAGTCGTACACGGGAGCAAACGCATAGGCGATGTCCAGCTCCTCGGCGAACATCCGCGCGAGCCGGGTGAAGTGTGAACTGCTGCGGCCGACGAGGCGGGGCTGGTCCAGCATGGCGGGCGTCCATGGGGCGGGTCGCGCCAATGTAGGACAACGCCCGTCTTCGCTGCATCCAGACGGGCTATCACCCCGGCGGAACGGCGGCACCGCCAGGTACGGACGTGGTCAACGGCAGGGTTTCACCGTCGACTCCGATCCCCCGGGAAGGGGTTGCCGGGCTCAGCGATGACCCGGCGGATGCGACGGCGGTCGGCTGGCGGGCTTGCTTGCGCTGTTCTGGACCGGCGGGTCGTAACGCTGCGACGGGGTCGGCCAGTAGTAGCCGGGCGGCTGCCGGAAGAAGCGCTGCCGCGTCGAATCGGCGCCCTGGCTCCTCAGTGCCAACCGGTGGCCATCCACATGCACCCAATACCAGGAGCCCGGCGGCACGGGCGAAGTGGAGACGTACACGAACTTCGCGTCGAAGTTGCCGTCGGGCCGCGCCATCGTCTGCAGGCCGAGGTTGATCACGAACTGGCTCGCCACCGGACGCCCGTGGTCGTTCGCCGGCTTGGTGATCATCTCGTCCAGTGTCTGGCGCAGCAGGCGGTCATAGCGCGGCGCCAGTTCGACCGAGGGCGATACCTGGGTGACCTTGCCGTGGCTGTCCACCTGCACGAGCACGGGCAGGACCTTGGGCGTGAACTGGTTGATCGACATCGAGGTCGCCAACGCGCCTTGCCCGGCGGCCAGCGTGCCCAACAGAAGGAACGCGCAGAACGGTTTCATGAGGACCTCCGGGGGATCGTTGCCCTCCACAGGTGATGGTAGTCCTGCGACGTCCGGCCTGCCAGCGGGGGCATTGTCGATTCCGCTCCCGGTGGTTCGTCGTGGATGCAGACCACTGGAGCGCACCATGCCGCCGAACCTTCCCCGCCTTTACGCCCACCCGTTTTCCTCCTATTCGCAGAAGGCGCTCGTCGCCCTCTACGAAAACGGCACCGCCTTCGAGTACCGCTCACTGGAAGAACCGGAAGCCCGCCAGGAACTGGCCGCGCTGTGGCCGATGCGGCGCTTTCCGGTCCTGGTCGACCAGGACCGCACGATCCTGGAGGCGAGCTGCATCGTCGAATACCTGGATCTCCACCATCCCGGCCCGGTGCGGCTGATCCCCGCCGATCCCGCGACGGCGCTGGAGGTGCGCATGCTCGATCGCGTGTTCGACAACTACGTGTCGACGCCGCAGCAGAAGGTGGTGCTCGACAGCCTGCGTCCGGCGGACAGCCGCGACGATTACGGCGTGGCGGAGGCCAGGACCGCGCTGGAGACCGCCTACGCCTGGCTGGACCGGCACCTGGCCGGACGCGAATGGGCCGCCGGCGAAGACTTCAGCCTGGCCGACTGCGCCGCCGCGCCCTTCCTGTTCTACGCCGACTGGACCCATCCGATCGACCCGTCACTGACCACCCTGCATGCGTATCGCGCCCGCCTGCTGGCGCGGCCCTCGTTCGCACGCGCGGTCGACGAAGCCAGACCCTATCGCGGCTATTTCCCGCTCGGCGCGCCCGATCGCGACTGACCCCATGGAGACCCCCATGACAAAAGACCTCGTGCCCGCCGCCGAATTGGCCGCCCGCAACCACCTGCGCTTTCCCAACGAAAGCGCCGCCTACCGCCAGGCCCGCCAGGCATTGCTGGCGGAAGAAATCGAACTTCGCCGGCAGATCGAGCGCGTGGCGGAACTCCGTCGCGCACTGCCTCCGGGCGGCGCGGTCACTGGCAACTACCGTTTCGAGGGCGAGATCGCGCCGACCGGTTTCGCCGGCCTGTTCGGGGACAAGCAGACTCTCGTGGTCTACAGCTACATGTTCGGCCCGCAGCGCGAGCGTCCCTGCCCCATGTGCACCTCGCTGCTCAGTGCATGGGACGGCGAAGCGCGCGACATGGAACAGCGCATCGCGCTGGCGGTGGTGGCGCGTTCGCCGATCGAGCGGCTCGCGGCCTTCAAGCGCGAACGCGGCTGGCGCCACCTCAAGCTCTATTCGGACGTCGACGGCGCCTACAGCCGCGACTACTTCGGCATGACCGCCGACGGCGGCGACGGCGACCAGGCGGCCATCAACGTGTTCACCCGGCGAGACGGCATCATCCGCCACTTCTGGAGCGGCGAGATGGGCTTCGAATCGGCCGACCCCGGCCAGGATCCCCGCGGCGCGCCCGACCTGATGCCGCTGTGGACCGTGTTCGACTGCACGCCCGAGGGACGCGGCACCGATTGGTATCCCAGCCTCGCGTACAGCGACTGACTCAGCCAGTCGCCGGCCTGGCGCGATTTCCCTCGTCCTGGGCCAGCGGTGTGGATGGATTACTTGTTTCTAACGCGCACAGGCGCATCGTCCAGAACGATGCCTTCACGGGCCGCCTGCCGGATGGGTGCCCGCCTTCCGCATGCGTGCGGCCTTTCCGTTACCGCTGCAAGGAGCGCCCTATGCCGCACAAGCAACGCCCCGTTTCCGTCGCCGACCTGCATGACATCTACGGCGGCGAACGCCCCGCTCCGAAGAGCGAGGGCTCGGCGACTTACCGCAAGGCATCCTTTTCGGTCCGCGAGGCCGGCCATCCGGGCGCGCCGCCGCCGCGGCAGCTACCGGACGGCAAGAAACGGATCCGCTGACGCAGCGGGCCCGTCGCCGAACAGCCGCGAGGCATGCCGGTAGAGATCGAGGTCCAAGGCATTTTCTTCCTGCAGCCGGGCATAAAGCCCGCTGCCGAGTTCCGCCTCGATGTCGCGCAAACGCTCCTCCAGCGTAGCCTTCCGGCCCTCGCTGCTGTTGGCCGCCGTATGGCGGGTCGACAAGTCACCAACGTAGGGTGAAAGACAGGCGCGCATCTTCTCCAGCGATCGCTCGAAGCGCTCCACCAGCCCGAAGAACGGCAGCGCAGCCAGGCGGTCGCGGGCGAGCTCCAGGTCGGACGGGATGGCTTGCGCCGTGCGCATGTCGCGCTCGCGTGCGCTCAGGTGGGTGGTCTGGAAGTTGCGGATCACCGCGCCGTTGCCCGGCGTGAGCCGCCACCGGACATACGAGGCGAAGTCCTGCTCCCTGGCGATGCGCGCGCCCAGGCTCGGGCTCTGCGGTGGCTGGCGCCGCTCGAATTCGAAGACCGAGCCCACGCGGTCGATCGGATGCCGGAGGAAGACGATCGGATGGAACACGACCCCGCCGGCTTCCGGCAAGGGAAGCCGGGCCTGGTGGCTGGAAATCGCCCGCACGCCCGGGTTGGCCAGCGCATACGCGGCAAGGTCCTCAGGCGCCAGTGTTTCCCACGGATGGGCGCCCTCGATGGCGCCGCATGCTTCGCCGAAGTGCTGTTTCAGTACCGCGTCCAGCGTGGTACCTGCGTTCTTGAAGAGGTGGTAATGGACGACGATGTGCCGCATGGTTCTATCGGTTTGCGCCCACCATCCGCTTCGGCTTCGACTTCGCTGTGAAACACACCGGCGATGGCTGACAAGGCAAGGCCCGCGAGTCTGTGGCTTCGCTCCGGCTGAAGCAAATCCGGCCCGTTCCACCACGCCAGTCAGTGGTGCTGCATGAAACCTTCCATGGCCTCGAGGAACGCCGCTGGCTGTTCCTGGTAGGGAAAGTGCGCACTGTCGGGGAGGACCACCAGCGTTGCCTGCGCCAGACGTCCGGCCAGCGCGCGCTGCGGGGCTACCCCGACCGCCTGGTCGTGCGCGCCGACCAGCACCAGCGTAGGCATGCGCAATCGCTCCGGATGGCGCACCGAGTAGCAGATGAAATTCGATTCGGGCGCCATCAGCGCCGCGCCGATTTCGCCGGTGTTGTGCAGGCCGCTCTGTGCATCCAGCCGCTCCTGTTCCAGCTTGGCGGCCGCCACGTGGAACTGCTGGCGATCATGGAACACGTGTCCGTCCGGCAGCGTCGCGGTCCCGGCGCCGACGAAAGCCATGCGGGCGCGGGCCAGCGCGCAGACATCGCCCGGCGGGACGGCACGCAGCGCCTTGCCGGCGTCGGAACGCTCGGCCGCTGCGTAGGCCTCCGGGAACTGCGTGGCCAGCGTCTGCACCCAGCTTTCCATCGCGCCCGGCAGGTCCACCGCGGCATCGATCAGTATCAGGCGCGCCACGTGCCCGGGATACGTCTGCGCGTACTCCACCGCCAGCGTGCCGCCGAAGCTGTGCCCCGCCACCACCATCCGTTCGACGCCCAGCTGCCGCCGCAGGCCCTCGAT
Organism: Frateuria sp. GZRe14; assembly: GCF_051900395.1. Classification (NCBI taxonomy): domain Bacteria; kingdom Pseudomonadati; phylum Pseudomonadota; class Gammaproteobacteria; order Lysobacterales; family Rhodanobacteraceae; genus Frateuria; species Frateuria sp. GZRe14. Next base: position 2,657,773 of record NZ_JBHZGJ010000001.1, read on the forward strand.
GTCCTCGACCAGCGTCGCCAGCGCATAGTCGCCCCGCCAGGGCCGCTCGCTCTCCCCGCTTCCGCGCTCGTCCAGGTAGACCATCGGGTAACGCGCATCGAGCGCCTTGCCGGCCGTCATGCGGAAGCTGTAGGAGTTGTAGCCCGGCCCGCCGTGCAGGAACACCACCGGCACGTCCGTCTGCCGGATCGGGCGCGAGGTCCAGTAGGCCAGCCGGACGCCGTTGATCACCGCGTCGTGGCGGATCTCCGAGGCCCACGCGCGCGATGGCGGAACAAGCAGGCCGGCAAGGAGCGCGGCGGCGACAAGCAACAGACGCATGACGGGTCCAGTCGAAGGGGGATTGCGCAATCTTGCGTCCCGTCGCCGCCACCGGATAAGTGCCGTTGGTCTACTGACACGGCCTGCCCTTCGTAGCAGCCCACTTGCGGGCGATGCTTTCTGGCGTGTCCTGGGGGACACGTGCGTCGCCACTGCGGGCGCCACAGCAAAAGCGGCGGAGGCGTGGTGTCGGTGCTGCGCTCCACCCGGGATTCACGACCCCGGTGCCACAACGATCCGGACCACTGTCGCGGAGCCATCGGTTGAGTCTCAGGGAATACGATCGCAAGCGTCGCTTCGACACCACGCCGGAGCCCCGGCCGGAGGGTTCGGCGGCGCAGGGCGGGCGGCCGATCTTCGTCGTGCAGCTGCATCACGCCAGTCGGCGGCACTACGACTTCCGGCTGCAGGTCGGCGACACGCTCAAATCCTGGGCCTGCCCCAAGGGACCCAGCTATGACCCGAACGTGAAGCGCCTGGCCGTGGAGGTGGAAGACCACCCGATCTCCTACGCCAAGTTCCAGGGTGACATTCCCGCGGGCGCGTACGGCGGGGGCCACGTCGACACCTTCGACAGCGGCGTGTGGTCGACGCAGTACGACCCGGAGGCGCAACTGGAAAAAGGCCACCTGCGCTTCGAACTGTTCGGCACGCGACTCAAGGGCAGCTGGCACCTGGTGCGCAGCGGCAAGCCGGCGAAGCAGCCGCAATGGTTCCTGATGCACGACAAGGACGCCTACGCCAGCGACGTGGAAGCCGACGACCTGCTGGACGCGCGGATGATCGCCAGTACCAAGGCCGCCGCCGGCCGTTCCGGCGGCGCGAAGGAGGTGGCCGCGACGCTGGACACGCGCAAGCGCAAGCAGGTCCCGGTCGCCGGTCACCCGGCCAGCAAGGCGGGCAAGCTGGCCGCTGCCGCGGAGGGCGCGAAGAAGGCCAAGGCCAGCACTGACTTCTTCAAACCCGAGCTGGCGACCTTGCGCGAGAACCCACCGGTCGGCGAGCAGTGGCTGCACGAGGTGAAGTGGGACGGTTACCGCATCCTTGCCACGATGGCCAAGGGCCGGGTGGAGTTGTGGTCGCGCAATGGGCTGTCCTGGACGGACAGGATCCCCGACATCCGCCAGGCGATCGAATCACTGGGCGTGGACTCGGCCCGCTTCGACGGCGAACTGATCGCCCTGAACGCGGAAGGCCAGGCCGACTTCAACGCGCTGCAGAAGACGCTCTCCGGCGAGGCCAGCGCGCCGCTCGCCTACATGCTGTTCGACGTGCCGTACCTGGAAGGCTACGACCTCTCCCGAACCCCGCTGCACGCGCGCAAGGCGATCCTCGAAGCATTGCTCGAGGATCCGCCGACGCACCTTTCCTACAGCAGCCACGTGGTGGGCAACGGCGACCAGGTGTTCGCCATGGCCAGCGAGCAGAAGCTCGAGGGCATCCTCAGCAAGCGCGTGGAGTCGCACTACCGCGCCGGCCGCGGCGACGACTGGCTGAAGATCAAGCGCGTGGAGTCGGACGAATTCGCGGTGGTCGGCTACACCGCGCCCAAGGGCGGGCGCCAGGGCTTCGGCGCACTGCTGCTGGCGAAGCCGGCAGCCGAGGGCGGTTGGCACTTCATGGGCCAGGTGGGCAGCGGCTTCAGCCACAAGCAGTTGCTGGACCTCAGCCGCACGCTGGCCACCGGCGGTGGCAGCAAGCCGATCGTGCGCAATCCCCAAGACGCCCCGCGCGGGGTGAAGTGGATCGAGCCCACCGCGGTGGCGGAAGTGAACTTCCGCGGCATCGGCAACCAGGGCCTGCTGCGCCAGCCGAGCCTGAAGACGATGCGCGCAGACAAGACGCCTGCCGACTTGCACGACAGCGACCGCGCGGCACCCGTGGCCGAACCGCCCGCGACCAGGCGCAAATCATCGACGCGCGCAACGCAGGCAGCCGAGCCGGCCGGCATCACCATCACCCACCCCGAGCGTGTGGTCTACCCGGCCGACGGCTACACCAAGCAGGACGTGGCCGACTACTACCGCACGGTGATGGAGTGGTTCCTGCCCGGCGTGATCGACCGGCCCACCTCGATCATCCGCTTCCCGGACGGCATCGAAAAACCTTCGTTCTTCCAGAAGCACATTCCTTCGGGCGGCCTGAAATACGTGGGCAGCGTGAAGTTGAAGGAGGAAACCGGCGCCGCCGCCGTCTACCTGTATCCGCAATCCGCCGATTCGGTGATGGAACTGGTGCAGTACGGCACGCTGGAGTTCCATCCCTGGGGTGCCAAGGTACAGTCGCCGGACCTGGCCGACCGCGTGGTGTTCGACCTGGACCCCGGCCCGGACGTGGCCTGGGAGCGCGTGGTCGCCGCCGCGCGGCTGGTGCGCAAGCTGCTCGCCGACCTGGAGCTCGAATCGTTCCTGCGCACCACCGGCGGCAAGGGCTTGCACGTGGTGGTGCCGCTCGATCCGCCGTCGGACTGGGGCACGGTCAAGCAGTTCGCGCAGGGTTTCGCCGGCGCGCTGGCGGGCATCCATCCGCTGGAGTTCGTCGCGGTCAGTACCAAGTCGATACGCAACCAGAAGATCTTCGTGGACTACCTGCGCAATGGCCGCGGCGCGACCGCGGTGGCCTCCTACTCGCTGCGCGGGCGCCCGGGCGCGCCGGTGGCGGTGCCGCTGCGCTGGGAGGAACTGGGCAAGATCAAGAGCGGCGCGCAATTCGACATCCGCACCCTGCCCGCCCGGCTCAAGCGCCTGCGCAAGGACCCGTGGGCCGGCATCGACCAGGTCAGGCAGAGCCTGGGCAACGTGTTCGAGAAGCTCGGCGGCTGACGGACCTGGCGCCCGCTCGTTCTTCGCTTGGGGCGGCGTCACGCGCGCGTGGGGCGTGCGAGCCAACGCATCCCCAGTAACACGCCCAGCGCGCTGGCCAGGGTCACCATGTGCACCAGCCACGGTGCGCCGGCGACCGGCCCGGCCAGGATCCCGGCGTCCAGCAACCGGTTGAGCAGCGGCAGCAACGGACCGGTGATGGCGATTCCCGCCACCAGCGCCGGCAGGAAGATCCCGGGCCGCCGTTGCGTACAAGCGAGGGCCCGCCAAGCCACGGCCAGCACGATCACGCAAAACCCGGCCACGACCGCAGCCGCCGCCATGTGCACCCAGACGGCATCGGCCTGCGTGCCGGCCCAGGTGCGCGCCACCAGCATCTCGTCGCCATGTCCGCTCAGCGCGGTCACCAGGCGCGCCAGGGGATTGGCAGCGAATACCAGCGCCAGCCCCGGCCAGGCGCGCCCGCGCCGCAGGGCGAGCAGCGCACCGATCGCCATCAGCAGGTAGGAGAACACCGGCCCGGCCGCGGTGGGCAGCCAGCTGTCGCAGCTGTCGATCGACCAGCGGTTGAAATCGCGCTCGGCCCAGCGCCCACAGACCAGTCGCCCGGTCAGCGTATGCGCAAATTCGTGCGCTTCGTGCACCAGCATGACCAGCGGTACCAGCGCGACCAGCCAGCGCCAGGGAAAATGGGTGTCTTCGTTCGTGCGCTGGGTCCGCATGGTCGGCTCCGGGTTGGATTGTCTTGGATGCAGACCGTGGTCGATGCGTTGCAACCGGCCGAGCCCGAGGGGTGCACTTGGGCGCGACCGGAGGTCGAGGCGAGGCGTGGCGTCCGGCGATGCCTGACAGGCCGTCGCGCACAAGTGCGCGCCTGCAAGGTGGCGGTCTCGAGGGAATCCGGGCGTGTCCGCCAAGGGGTGGCGCCCGGGCACAAATGCGTTGCTGCAGGGACGCGGCGGGAATGGCCGCCTTGGCGCCGATTCGCTATGGTCGCGCTCCACGCCGCGGCATCGCCGCGCCAGGAAGCTTCTCGTGTCGCATTACACCGGTCCCCTGCTTACCCGTTCGGTTACCGACGCGCTGATCGCTGCGCGCGATGCCGGCGCTGGCACCTGGAGCGGATCGCTGGACCTGGGCCGCTCGTGCACGGTCGTGCCGTTGCAACCGGACGCCTGGCAGTGGCAGGGCTCGCACTATCCGTATCCGGCGAAGCTCAAGGACCGCACGATCTATTACTGGGACGGCGAGGCGTTCGCGCCCGTGTCGCGCTTCTCCGGTTCGCTGATCAAGCTGGTGCCGACCGAATGGGGCGCGCCGACATTCGAGATCGACGGCATCAAGATGCTGCCCACCGCGAAGGACTCGCCGGTCGAGGACGCGCGCCGCAAGGTGGCGCTCGTGGAACCCCATGGCAAGGTGGTGCTCGACACCTGCGGCGGGCTGGGCTACTTCGCCGCCTGTTGCCTGGACGCGGGCGTGGCGCGCATCCAGTCGTTCGAAAAGAACCCGGACGTGCTCTGGCTGCGCACGATCAACCCGTGGTCACCGGATCCCGACGCGCCCGCCAGCGGCGGCCGGCTGCATCTCGCGCACGCCGACGTGTCCGTCGCGATTGCGCAGACCGCCGACGCCTCGGTGGACGCGCTGCTGCACGACCCGCCCCGCTTCGGCATCGCCGGCGAGCTCTATTCGCGGGCGTTCTACGACCAGTTGGCGCGCGTCCTCCGCCGCGGCGGCCGGCTGTTCCACTACACCGGCAGCCCGAACAAGCTCACCAGCGGCCGCGACGTGCCGCGCGAGGTGGCCGCGCGGCTGGAGAAGGCCGGATTCAAGGCTCGGTTGGCGCTGGATGGCGTACTGGCGACGCGTCGCTAGGCTTCACGCCGAGGTGGCACCGGTGGGTGCCCGGCCGGGACGAAACGAAGATCAGGCGTGGGTCAGCGCGCTGGCCACCTCGACGTCGCCCATCACGCAGTTGCGCCCCGCGCGCTTGGCGCGGTAGAGCGCAGCGTCGGCCTCCCTGCAAAGCCGCTGCACGCCGTAGCCGGAGGTGGCGGTCGAGGCCAGCCCGACGCTCGCCGACACGGTGATGTCGCAGCCTTCGTTGGCCATCGGCTCCTCGACGATCGCCGCGCGGATACGGTTGGCGATGTCCATGCCCTGCTCGCGCGAACACTCGTAAAGCAGGATGCCGAACTCCTCGCCGCCCAGCCGGCCGAACAGGTCGGTGGGGCGCAACTGCCGCTGGCAGGCGGCGACCGTGCGCTTGAGCACCGTGTCGCCCATGGCATGGCCATGGGTGTCGTTGATGAGCTTGAAGTGGTCCAGGTCCAGCACGATCAGGCAGGCATGGCCCACGCTCTTGTCCAGGTGGTGCAGCGCCCGCTCCGCCTTGCTGATGAAGTGCTGGTGATTGAGGATGCCGGTCAGACCGTCCAGTCGCGAAAGCTTCTTGAAGCGCAACTGGGAACGCTTCAGGCGCAGCATCCACAAGCCGATGGAACCGATGACCAGCAGCAGCAGGACGTTGTAGAGCCGAACGGTTTCGGCCGCCTTGGTGGCCAGTGCCTGCTGCAGGCGCAGGATTTTGTTCTGCTTGCTCAGGCTTTCGGTTTTCAACTTCTGGGCAAGCATGTGCTGCTTGGCCGATTCGTACGCCAGCGTCCTGGCGCGGACTTCGTCGAGATATCCCTTGTCCTGGGCGACATACCGTTCGTAGTACGCGAGCGCGGCCGTCGAATTGCCCCCGCGCTTTTCGATCCGGTAGAGCACTTCGTAAGCATCGTCCAACCAATCGTTGAAGCTTCCCTGCGGGACCTTCGCCACGACGGCCAGTGCGGCTTTCCTGGCCTCGCCATCGCGGCCCAGCTTGGCATAGGCCTGCGCCCGTTCCGCCTGCGAGGACAGCAGGTGCGGGTAGTAGTCATTGGCCTGGATGCTGGGCTCACGCCGATCGATCAGCGCCAGAGCCTTGGCCGGCTGATTCTCTTCCAAATAAAGGCTCGCCAGGAGGAGCCATATGGAATTGGACATCACCGGCTCATGCGCGGCTTCGCAGATCTCGATGGCGCGCTGTATTTCCGGGCTGGCCGAAGTCAGCCGCTTGCCGTTGTAAAGGGCCGCGACCTCTCGGGAGTAAGGCCGGCACAGGCTCTCGCCTGGCGGCACGGCCTCCTCCGCCATCTTTGCGTACTGGACCGCCAGGTCGATTTCGCCGGCGAAGTTGAGCGTCTGCGAGAGATCCGACGCCAGGTAGTAGCGGGCCTGTGGATCCTTGATCCGGGGAAAGCTGGCCGCAAGCTTGTTGGCCAGGGTGAAGGCATCCTCGTAGCGACGGTTGAGCGTCAGGTTGTTCACGAGCAAGCCCGACGCCTTGGCGGCCAGGAGCTCGTTGCCGGAGTGATCGATTACATCGCGCAGCGCCGATTCCGATTTGGCGTACTCGCCCTCGAACATCGTTTCCCAGGCGTCGAGATACCGCAGCTGCCATTGCTCGGACGGGGTCAGGCGGGGCCGTTCACGATGGATCCGGGCCAACATCTCGACGAACCTGGCATGGTCCTTGGTCCGCAGGCTCTCAGCCCGGTCGAGGAACCGACCCGGCTCCGTGATCGACTCCACCGCCGGAGCAGCCTGCGCAAGCAGGCACCAGCTCAGTCCCAGCCATGCGGACCAGGCGACGGTGCGGCTTGGCAGCCGTGCCACGGCAAAAGCCCTGGTTACGACTGGGCGGGAGCAGGACCGCCGAGTGGTTCCTCATCGAGAGGCTCTTCTTCCTCTTCGCGGGCAGGCATCTGGACGGACTGGGGCGACAGATTGGACGCTTGCCCGAATTCCGCCGACAACATCGAACGGTCGCTGGAGGCCGCCGCCGCCACCAGCGCCGGAGAAGCCTGCCCCTGCTCCAGGAGCCGCGCCATCTCGTCAGCGGATGCGTGGCGCAAAGAGGCGTTGCCGCCAATCGTTTCCAGCAGATCGATCGTGTCCTTCATGTTCTTGCCCCTGTTTGATCAATGGTGACGGAAGCCCGCGAGCTTACGGTCGATGCAACGCGCGTGAGCCCCAGTCGGCGCAAAGCCCTAGCTAGGATTATCCGACTCTCGCCGCCCTGTCCAACGCGTCCAGTTCGGCCAATCGCGCCTGCATTTCGTGGTTTTCCCTGAGTGCATATGCCGGCGGCAGCACGACGGTCTCCTCGGCGGTCAATGCGGTCTGCGGCAGTTCCTGCAGGGCGACACGCCGGACCCTCGGCGCCTCGATGGGCAGGGTGGCGGCGCGGTAGATGATCACCTCATGGTCGGCCGGGTAGTCCCGCTGCAGCAATTCCACCAGCAACTGGCGGTATGCCGGACCGGTCGCAAAGCGCCCGAGCGAGCGGTCGCCGACCAGCGCGACCTGCCAGAGCACGAGGTAGCCGGTGACATCGATCCGCCGTTCGAAGAACAGCAACTGGCTGGCCTCGAAATGCTGGCAGCCGAACCGGCCCGGATCGATGCCGAGGTCGGCATAGAGGCAATCCTCCGCCGAAATGCCCGGTTCCATGTGCGCCTGGAAACCTTCCGCCCGCGCCGTGGCGATGGCCTTGTGCGGCGACCAGGCAAAGATGCCCGGGTGCCCGTAGAACACCCCGCATACGCGCTTGCCGCCACGCACTTCGACCATCATCAGTTCGACCCACTCGCGGTAGGTCTTCAGGCGCGACTTGCCTTCGCGGTAATACGGCTGGAGGCTGCGGACGTCGCGGTGCATGCGCTCGAGCCATTTCTCGACGATGCCATCGGATAGCCCCGCGAACACCACGTCGGCCTGCTCGATATGGCTGCGCGCCAGCGGCGTCAGGTGCGACCCAAGGGTCATGCCCATGCCGACGCATGCCAGGCTGCCGCGTGTCTTGTGCGCTACCGCAGAGAACGTATCCATCGCGTGATGGTAAAGCAAACCCGACGCGGCAGCGGGCGGACTTCAATCACGCGCACGCCCCCGGCCATGGACCGGGGGCGTGCGGGGGCAAGGCGGTCAGTCCAGCGGGACCTTGTAATTGCCGTGGTTGTCGATCGGGCAGGAGCATTCGTTACCCACTTGCTTGGGAGCGAAGTGGTAGCCCGGGATGCGGCTGGTGAGATAGGCGGCCGTAGCCTTGTAGGCATTCAGCCCGTACGGCGGCTTGGCCGAGCCGAAGGTGTTGCCGCCGGGCGTGGTGAGCACCTGCCACAGCGTCGGCTGGGCGGCCGAGGGCGTGATGTAGAAGCTCGGCACGACGGTGTCGTTGAAGGCGGCGTACTTGTCCACGCCGACCAGGTTCCAGGCATCCTGCGAGGCGTTCTTCCAGAAGCCCGGCGAGCACCACGCGCCCGGAGTCTTCATCGGCTGGCAACCGTGGCTGACGACCAGCTGCACGTTGCCGTGGGCGACCTCACCCTCGTACGTGGCCGTCACCGGCAAGCCGACCAGTTTGCTGTAGCGGTAGTACTTGCTCGCGTACTTGAAGGTGCCGCCGACCTGGATCATCTGCACGGTGCGGTCCGGCAGGGTCAGCGTGGCCGACGTCGCGCCATTGGCGGTGAGCACCCAGACCAGGTAGCCCTGTCCGGTCTGGTAGGGCTGGCCCGTTCCATTCCAGTTGGCGAACAGGCCGGTACCGCCATCGTCGGCATCGTCCTGCCCCGTGAGGCCGCAGCGCTCGTCCTGGAGATTGTGCGTGTTGCCGTCGAAGCTGTAGCCCTGGCCGGTATAGGTAACGACCGTGGCGGCCCACGCCGGTGCGGCCCCGACCAGGGTCAGCAGCAGGGCGAGCAGTGGCATGCCAAGCAAGCTAGTGATTTTCATGAGCCTGGACTTCATGAGCATGTACTCCCGGGGACCGCCGCAGCGGGGGACCGCAGCATGCGGTGCGCGCCACGCCGGTTGAATACTCCGGACGGAGTACGCCGGCGTCCCGTCCGGCCGAACGCCGGCAAGCGGAGCCAGCAGCATGGCCCGGCCGTTACACATCGCACTCACGCCACCGAACCAATCCTTGCGCGGTGACAAAAACGCGGGACCATGGGAGGGCCGCGTGATCAGCATCGTGCTAGGTGGTCCGGACCCTGCCCTTCGGCGTGCGCTGACCGCCGGTTTCGAACACTTCGACGAGCTGCGGGTGCTCGGCGACAGCGGCGCGCCGGAGCACTTGTCCATGCTGGTCGCCACCCAACGACCCGCCGTGGTGGTGATCGAAGCGTGTTGGGCCCAGGCCAGTCCCGGATTGCTCGGCTACCTGCTGACCCGCCCCGCCGGGCCGCGCATCCTGGCCTACGCCGATACGCTGGCACGGCCGGAAGTTCTGGCTACCGTGAAGCTGGGCGTGCACGGCTGCCTGCCCCGCCACTCCCTCCTGCCGGCGTGGCGCCGCGCGATCCTGGCCATTCATGCAGGCGACGCCTGGATTCCCCGCGCGCTGATGGCCGCGGCACTGTCCGACTTCAGGCATCTGCTGCAATGGGCGCCGCCGCCCGCGGCGGGTATCGGATCGCTCACCGATCGCCAACGCGAAATCGTGCGCTGGGTGGCGCAAGGCATGAGCAACAAGGAAATCGGCCGGCACCTGGGGATCAGCCCGACCACGGTGAAGACGCATCTGCACAATATCTTCGAGCGCGCCGGGATCAATGGCCGACAGCAGCTGGCCGTGCGTGCGCTCAGGACCACCGGCACCGAGCAGGAAGTGAACTGAACCCGATGGCGTGGGCCGGCGATGGACGCGGTTTCCCGCGTTCATCGCCGGCCTGGTCCTATCTCAGAGCTGGAGCCGCGAGATGCGCGTCGACCAGTTGCTGAGCGCACCACGCGTGCCGCCGCACTGGAACAGCGGCGGGCTCAGGTACTCGGCCAGCGTGCACGAATGCGCGATGTACTCCGAGGCGGTCCAGATCGTGTTGCCCTCGGCCGCCGCCGCGCCGTAGTCACCCCAGCGGGGACGGTCGCCTCCCAGGTAGGGGATGCCGGTGAAGCCATCCCACGGCGCTGCACCCGCGGCCGCGATGTGCACTTCGCCAGCGCCATGCTTCGCGTCGAAGCTGGCATAACCTGCGCTGGGCCAGTCGTTCGGCCCGACCACGGTGAAGGCGATCACGCCGCGCCCGCTCTGCGTCACCGCCGAGGTGCCGTAGGTCAGGTTGGCATCCGGCAGCGCCAGCGTGCCGTTGGCGAACACGCCACCGGACTTCGGATCGATCACGAAATACGAGACGCCCGATCCATGGCTGCCGTCGCCCAGCAGCACGTCGGTGTCGAGCGTGCCCCACAGCTTGCCGTTGGCGAAGCTGACCTGCTGCATGCGCGAGTCGTTGACCGCGAGTGGCCGCGGCGTCGGATAGACGATGTTCGGGTAACCGAGGTACGTCGGCGCACAACCGGTGAGGGCGAAGCAGTCGCGCAGCGGTGCCACGCCAGGCTTCTGCTGCGCGAGGCTGGTGGGCACCGCGTAGGTCTGCACGCCGACCGCAGAGACATCCAGGGTCAGCGCGTTGGGCGCGCTGTCGATGGCGCTGGTGTTCGACACGGACCACAGCCAGATCGTGTCCGAGGTGCCTTCCTCGTAGAACACCGCATCGGAACTCAGCAGGTACTCGGTGCCGCCATGGGCGCCGGCGTACTGCCCGCCGGTGGAGATCGCCGGCCACACCGTGAACGCCGGAGCCGGAACGCTCGGATCGCCCGCGTTGAACAGCACCACGTTGGGCGAGGCATCACCGGCCACCAGGGCGCGCTTGGAGATCGCGTAGATCTGCGCGCCGTAGAAGCCCGGACCGAACAGCGAGAACTCGTTGGTGGTCAGGAAGATCGCGTTGGCATCGGCGCCGATGTGCGGATAGTCGCCCAGGCAGAAGCCGGCCGTGCACCCGTGGTCCGGCGTGCCGTCGCTGCCGTTGTTCTGCACCGGCAACCGGTACACGGTCCAGGCGCCGGTCGGATCGGCGCTCTGGCTGACCGCGATGTCCAGGTGGTTGGTGCCCGAGAGTGCCGAGGAGGTGCCGACGCGATCGAGCGTCAGCACGACGTGGAACCAGCGGCGGGTGTCGGCGTCGTAGTAGCACGAGGGGTCGGTGATGCTCGGCCCGTAGGCGCCGGTGGTGCGGTTGATCGCTGCCGGGTAGCCGTAGAACGTGTTCAGGTCGACCGGCCCGACCAGCTCGTTGCCGGCGCGGTCGTAGACCGCCAGCACATCGTTGACGCTCTCCACGACGAAGCCGTTGCCTGCGCACAGCCCCTGGTCCGGCGGTTCCACCGAAAACTGGTTGCCGCCGTTGGCGTAGCGCTGATCGTGGAAGTTCAGGCCTTCGAAGCCGCCCGCGAGCTGCGGGTTCGACTTGGTGCGCAAGGCGTGGCCCACGCTGTTGAGGCCACCGTGGTGACCGTGATGGATGGTGCGGTTGACCACCGGCTCACCGCCCAGGTCGTCCTCGCCATCGCCCGAATCGGCGTCGCCCGCCGCCATCGCCGGATCCTGTTCCAGGCTGGTGAGTGGTGCGCCGCCGATGGGCGTGGTGTGGGGGGTGGTGGTGGTCCCCTTCTGGAGCTTGAGCGTGACCGGGGTTGCCCCCATCGCGCAGGTGGCAAACGCCATCGCCGCGAGGGCGATGAGCAGTCGGGTTTTCATGGACGGTCTCCTGTCAATCCGTGAATCGGTTAGGTGACCGCGTCCCCCTGACAGGCGCCGCCGTCGAACAGGCCGACGAGCGTCTACGCAAGTACGCACACATGGGGTGTGCGTGCGCGGACGATACGCCCGGGTTCGGCCGCTTGCCACAGGATTTTTGGAAGAGTTCGCTCCCCTCCGGACCGCCCCGCAGGGTGGCTTCGGCCCACCGCCACGTCCCGGCAAATGGGCCTGGTGGGCTCCGCCCCGCCCTACGGGACGCAGCGGTCGGGGACGTTCGGGCCGGTGGTTGGCGCCCCGCGGGCCACCGTCCCCTTCGCGCCTGCCGCTTTCACGACAACCTTACAACCGTCTGCCTAGTGTCTATGCCCAGTTTGTCCGCGGGGAGGCCGCGGTCAGGGTTTCAGCCGGGGGCGGGGGCTCTCCGGCACCAGGGTTTCCGTGACAAGGCGGCGCCATCCGGCGCTGTCGTCGCTTGACGCGCCGCACGCGAGGCGCCACCACCGGAGGACCACCGCATGACACATCGTTACGCGATCAAGGCGCTGCTGGGCGCCTCCATCGCCCTTGCCCTGTCTCTGTCCGCCCACGCGGCCACGCCGCAGGGACCGTCCGGCACACGATTCGACATCAGCAGCCTCGCGCCCGGCGGGCACTACGACCGGTTCATCGTGACGTATCGCGACGGCAGCACGGAACGCAGCAACCATGCCGCGCTGTTGCAGAACGTCGGCGCGGCGATCAGCCGCGCGGGCCTGGACCGCGCCACCGCCGCCGGCGGCAGCGCAGGCGTGCAGGCGGCCTACCAACGCAAGCTCGCCACCGGCGCGGACCTGGTGCACACCTCGCGCAAGCTCGACAGCGGCGAAGCGGCCACCCTGATCCGCCAGATCGCGGCCGATCCCGCTGTCGCCTTCGTGGCGCCGGACGTGATGCTGCATCGCGTGCGCGACATCCAGGCGCCGGCCAGCCTCGCACCGGCCACCTTCACGCCCAGCGACACCTACTACCCGTTCTACCAGTGGGACCTGAAGGCGCCCGACGGCACCATCACCTACTTCGGCGACGCCAACCACGGTGGCACGCGCGTCAATGACGCGTGGGACCTGTCCGACGGCAAGGGCGTCATCATCGCCGTGCTGGATACGGGCATCACCCGCCACGTGGACGTCAACACCGGCCTGGCCGACCAGGGCTACGACTTCATCACCGACGCCTTCGTCTCCGGCCGCGCTACCGACGACCGCGTGCCGGGCGGCTGGGACCTGGGCGACTGGACCACCACCGAACCGTGGTTGTCGGCCTGCACCAACGAGAACAATCCGCCGGAGGCGAGCTCCTGGCACGGCACCCACGTGGCCAGCACGGCCGGCGCGGAAATCACCGACAACGCGCAGGGCATGGCCGGCATCGCTTTCCACGCCAGGGTGTTGCCGGTGCGCGTGCTCGGCCATTGCGGCGGCTACACCAGCGACATCGCCGACGCGATCGTGTGGGCGGCTGGCGGCAAGGTCGACGGCGTGCCGCGCAACCGTCATCCGGCGCAGGTGATCAACCTGAGCCTGGGCGGCGAAGGCCGCTGCAATCCCAGCGACGTGACCGCCAAGGCCGTGGCCAAGGCGAACTCGCTCGGCGCGGTGGTGGTGGTCTCGGCCGGCAACAGCGGCGACGACGCGGCCAAGTACACGCCTGCCGGCTGCCCCGGCGTGATCACCGTGGCAGCCACGGGCATCACCAGCCAGCGCGCCTTCTACTCCAACTGGGGCCATGCGGTGGAGATCGCCGCGCCCGGTGGCGGCGTCTACCAGGACGACGACCCGAACACCGGCGTGATCTCCTACGACGGCTTCATCTGGCAGGCGCTCAACAACGGCGACACCACGCCGGTGCCCGAGGGCACCACGTACGGCGGCTTCGCCGGCACCTCGCAGGCCGCCCCGCACGTCACCGGCACGGTCGCGCTGATGCAGAGCGCACGCAAGGAGCTGTGCCTGCCGCTGCTCAAGCCCAAACAGGTGCTCAAGCTGCTGCAGAAGACGGCCTACACGCCGATGATCCGGCCGGAGGGCAAGTACTCCATCGGCGCGGGCATCCTGGACTCCGCGGCCGCGGTGGAGGCTGCGGTCGACTTCGATCCGCACAAATAAGCCGCCGCGAGCTGCGTCCTTCATCGCAGCAATCTTCGGCTTCATCCACCAAAACAGGAAAAAGGCGGGCACGAGCCCGCCTTTTTCCTTGCCCGGACCCCGGCGCCTCAGGAATGCGCAACCGCCTGCGCGGGCTTCACTCCGGCCCTGGCGAGCATGCCGCGCGCCAGGAACAGCTCCACCCGCTCCAGCGGTATGCGATCGCCTGCATCGCCGCCGTAGTACGCCTCGGCGATATTGCCTTCCTCGTCGATCAGGAAATCGGCCGGCATCAGGTTGGTGGTGTTCAAGCCGGCCAGGCCGACGATGCGCAGGCCTTTGATCAGCGTCGGCACGCGGGTGAGGATGCCCTTGAGCTTGCGCCACAGCGAGCGCTCGATCCCGTAGGTTTCGTGCGCGTGCGAGGTCGGGTCCGCCACCACGCTGAATGGCCGCGGTTTGCGCGCGACGAAGCGCTGCACTGCTTCGGGCGTGGAGGTGAACACGGCGACGATGTCCAGCCCCAGCGACGACAGCGCGGGATGGTGGTTGGTCAGCTCGTAGATGCGGAAGTTGCAGAACGGGCACGCCGCGTCACGGAAGAAGCACAGCAGCGTGCGCCGCCCCGAGCCGCCGATATCGACGCGACGGCCGTAGATGTCGACGAAGTGCAGCAGCGGCGCCCTGGAAGGTGCGTTCAGTCTCATCGGAATTCCCCCGTTCCCCTGTCGAAATCCTGCGCGTGCCACGGCTCGCGCGCAAGCCGATATCGTTGGTGCAACGAATGCGGAAAAAAGTTGGGCCCTCATCGACGACCCGGACGTGTTTCCCCGACCGACATCCGCCGTCGCGTTTGTAGCGTATAAACGGTGCTTCCACGCCCCCCAGGAGCACCGCCATGAAGTCCCCGCTCAAGCTCGCCGCGCTCGCCCTCGTCGGTACCGCCACATTGGCCTCACCGGCCTTCGCCGCCCTTAAGGAAGGCACGCAGGCGCCAGACTTCACCGCGTCGGCCTATCTCGCCGGCAAGGCCTTCACCTTCAACCTGGCCGATGCGCTGAAGAAAGGCCCGGTGGTGGTGTACTTCTTCCCCGCCGCGCACACCTCCGGCTGCAACCTCGAAGCCCACCTGTTCTCCCAGGCCATCGACCAGTTCAAGGCGTTGCACGCCACGGTCATCGGCGTGACCGCCGGCAATACCGACCAGCTGTCCGATTTCTCGAAGGAAACCGAACATTGCAGCGGCAAGTTCCCGGTCGCCGCGGACGCCGACGCGAAGATCGCCAAGGAATACGACGCCCTGCTGACGATGCGCCCCGGCTGGTCGGACCGCACCTCTTACGTGATCGCGCCTTCGGGAAAGATCGCCCACGTCTATTCGGACCTGAAGCCGAACAAGCACGTGCAGGAAACGCTCGATGCGGTGAAGGCGCTGGAGAAATAAGCCACCGGCGTCGCGTTGCAGCCCTTGCCCGGCCGGCGTCCGGTCGGGCATCGATCGTCCACAGGAGTGGGACCGTGCCGATCCCGGACGACTCGCGCTCGCTGACCGAACCGAAATACGTCGAGCATGCTCGATGCATGGCTCCGGCAAAGGCAGGCCAGGCCGGGTCTCCGCGACCATGAATCCTCGTGTCACCCGGCGCTGGCGCGGCCCCACCAGGACCGCGCCAGCACGGTCACGCTAGGGCGAATGGCGCCATCCATCGAAGTCGAAGCGCAGCACCTGCCCCATGCCCGGCGGCAGGCCGAAGCCCGCGTTCGACACGTACAGCGCGCCGTCAGGCCCGAACGTCATCGCCGATGGCAACACCAGCCCGGTAACCACTGCGTGGCGGTCGCCGGATGGCTCGATGCGCACCACCTTGCCGGTGCCCGGCGTGGGAGCCAGGTTGTCCTTGCCGGTGGTGTCTTCCAGCACGTACATGCATCCGCGCCGGTCGAAGGCGATCCCGAGCACCGTGGTCAACCGGTCCGCCACCGGCCACAGTTGCCCGTTGCGGGTCAGCTTGAGCACTTTCGACGAACCGGCCGTGATCGGGAATGTGCCGAGGTTGCCGATGAAGAATCGCCCACGATGCGCCAGCGCCGTCGGCACGATGTGGCCCTGGCTGGCCGACACATCGATCACGCGCCGGACTTTGCCATCGAGACTCACCTTCACCAGTTCGCCGTGATTGGGCTCGAGCGCGAACAGTTCGCCATGGAGCGCCACCATGCTGTACCAGGTGCCGTCGGGCTCGAAATCCTCTTCCTCCGGGTTCTGCACCGGGTGGTTTTTCTGGTAGCGGCTGAGGTTGGCGATCCAGTGGATCGAACCGTCCGGATCGACGCGCGCGATGCCGTTGTAGGTGCCTTTCAGGCCATGCGAGCAGCCGGCCCCGGCGGTGATGGCATACAGGGTGTGACCGATGAAGGCGACGTCCGCGACACCGCTGACCAGCGACCCGGTCTGGGCACTGGTCTGGCTTGACGGGAACTTGTTGGTGATCGTGACGCGATGGCCATGATGGTCGATCCTCGAAATGCGCCCGCCGGTGTAGCTGCCGCTGTACGGGCCGACTTCCGGCACCTGCGTGCAGTCCATCGCGGTGGTCTGGTGCCATCCGCCGCGGCCGCCCTCGGCCACGTAGAGATAGCCGTCCGGCCCGAACTTGAGGCCGCGCGGATTGTTCAGGCCCGTAGCGTAGACCGACACCTTCACCGGATAGCCGGTGTGCGTCTGCACCAGGCTGACGATGTCCGCTGCGCCGGGCGCCGCGACGGTATCCACGGCGAACGCCGGCGGAGCGACGGCAAACGAGAGGGCAAGCGCCAGCGCGCCGACCAGGAGTCGCTTACGAACAGTCATGAGGGGAACCCTCCAGGGAGAGTGCGGCAGGATCGGGCGGTGCCGCGTGCGCCTCGCAAGCCCGGGCCGTCGTCCGGCCCTGTTGCACGAAGCGGGCGGCGGGTGTTGTCGCCCGTCCCGTGCGCGGTGGTGCGGGCTCGGGGCACGGCACGCGTTGCGCTTGCCCTCCCCAGCCAGGGCCTTACCTCTGCTCCCGCACCAGGGCGGCGATCCTACTCGCCGGCGGTAACCCGGCCGTGACATCCGCGTGGCAATGGGTGAAGCCGTGCTCGACACGTCGATACCGCAACGCCACCGCGACCTGATGGTCCTGGAGGGCGACGCATCCGACAGGGCGGCCCGCACTCGTCGTCGTACGGCAGCGCTGCACGGCGTCCCGGCCATCCGGAACGCCATCGCACAGTCGAGCCTCAGTGCGTGTTGAGGGCCACGGCCGCGCGCACCAGCGCCGCCAGGGCGGCCTCGTCGACGGTTTCGCCCTCGTGGATGTCGATCGCACGCCGGGTGTTGCCCTCGAGGCTGGCGTTGAACAGCCCCGCCGGGTCTTCCAGCCTCGCGCCCTTGGCGAAGGTCACCTTCACGACGTTCTTGTAGGTCTCACCGGTACACACGATGCCGGCATGGGACCACACCGGCACGCCCCGCCATTTCCATTCCTCGACGATCGCGGGATCGGCCTGCCGGATGAGCGCGCGGACGCGGGCTAGGGTTTCGCCACGCCAGTCACCCAGTTCCTCGATCCGTGCGTCGATGAGCTCGGAAGACGAGAGTCCCGCCGCCGAAGTGGCCGGTTTGCGCATGGTCGCCATCGTTCGTCTTCTCTGGTGTGTTGTCGGGTCTTGCCGTGGCTTTGCCCACCGGCGGAGATACGGGAAAGGGGACCGGCGCTCTCCCTACGGCGCGCGCTCCTGGACGCGAAGCAGGTTCCCGGCCGGATCGCGCACCGCGCAATCGCGCACGCCGTAAGGCTGGTGGGTCGGCTCTTCTACGATCTCCGCGCCGCTGGCCTGGAGCCTCTCGAATGCGGCATCGAGGTCCGGCGTGGCCAACAGCATGATGGCGTAGGTGCCCTTGGCCATCATCCCGGCGATGGTCTGCTTCTCTTCGTCAGTGACGCCTGGGCTCGCCGCTGGCGGGAACAGCACGATGGACGTGCCCGGCTGGTCGGCCGGACCGACCGTGATCCAGCGCATGCCGTTGTAGCCGACGTCGTTGCGCACCTCGAAGCCCAGGGCGTCGCGGTAGAAGGCCAGCGACGCTTCCGGATCGGTGTGCGGGAGGAAACTGGCGTGGATGGTGATGTCCATGGCGGTGACGCTCGGTGTGGAAGGAGCGCTCATGCTAGGTCGGGCTCGCGATCGGGCGCTTCTCGATTCCTGATCGGTTTGGTCACCTGGCGTGCGACGCAGGAAGGCATGCCCGCGGTTGCACCGGCCTCATCCCGCCGGTAGACGCTCGGCGACACGCCCACCAGTTCGGTGAAGCGCGTGCTGAAAGTGCCCAGCGAGGCGCACCCGACGGTGAAGCAGACCTCGGTGACGCTGAGATCGCCCCGGCGCAGCAGCGCCATGGCGCGCTCGATGCGCCGGGTCATCAGGTAGCTGTACGGCGACTCGCCGAACGCGGCCTTGAACTGCCGGCTGAGGTGTCCGGCCGACATGTGAACCCCGCGTGCGAGTGCCTCGACGTTGAGCGGCTGCGCGTACTCGCGGTCGATGCGATCGCGCACGCGACGCAATCGCGCCAGATCGCGCAGGTGCTGCGGTGCGAGCGGGCTGAGGGTCACTGGATCGTCCATGCCGACCTTGGATCATGAACTCATAGCAGACGGCCGCGGCGAAGTGAACGCCCTGCGTTGCGCCGCGTCGCGAGCGCTCGAATCGTCGAGTCCGCTCACTCCGATGACACGACCATTTTACCCCCCGTTCCCTAGCGTGACCTTCCCGGCCCATTCCAATGCCGGACCCAGAGTGCGGGTAGCCCCCGCATGGCTCTCCAACGAGGAGGAACGCATGAAATTCGCATTGCCCAGACCCTTGGCCGTGGGCGTGTTCGCAGCGCTCGCGGCAAGCACCGGCGCCTTCGCGCAGCAGGCCGCGCCCATGTCTTCGCCCGCGACCAGCCAGTCGGCCGCCGGCGTGGCCGGCGCGGATGCCGACAACACGCGCCTCAACCGGCGTGACCGCAACGATGCCACCACCACGCCGACGGACCAGTCCAACAGTTCGCCCGCGGTGGATATGGTCGCGAACGTCCGCAAGGCCATCGTCGACGACGACGGCCTTTCGGTGAAAGCCCGCAACGTCAAGGTCGTGGTCAACAACGGCGTGGTGACCTTGCGCGGCCCAGTGGCCGACGCCCAGGAAAAGGCGCGCGTGGAACGCGATGCCGCCAGCGTGCGCGGCGTTACCCGCGTCGACAACCAGCTCGATATCGCCACCGATTCCGATTGAGGAGACACCACCATGTACGCATCCGTCTATTGCACCGTCCCCAATCAGGACAAGGCCGAAGCCATCGTCGATGACCTGAAGGACGCCGGCTTTTCCAGCAACGACATCTCCGTGCTGATGCAGGACCGCCGCGGCACGCGGGAATTCGCCACCGAGCACAACACCAAGGCGCCCGAAGGCGCGACCACCGGCGGCGTGGCCGGCATGGGCGTCGGTGCCGGACTGGGCTGGCTGGTGGGCATCGGCACCCTGGCCATTCCGGGCCTGGGCCCGTTCATCGCTGCCGGCCCGATCATGGCCGCCCTCGGCGGCGCGGCGGTCGGCGGCGCGACCGGCGGCATCGTCGGCGCGCTGATCGGCATGGGCATTCCCGAAGTTGAGGCCAAGCACTACGACGAGCGCGTCCGCGAAGGCAACGCCCTGATAACCGTGAGCACCGAGGATGTGGCCGAGCGCGATCGCGCCCGCGCGGTCTTCGAGCGCCACGGCGCGACGGACATCGCCACCGGCACGGGCGCCGGCCTCGGCGCCACCCGCGGCACCACCGGCAACAACCTCAACACCGGTCCGCGCTTCTGAAGCAACGGCTGCCTCGAAGGCCGTTGCCGGCCTTCGAGGCGGGCTTGGAGATACCCGGCATCCGGCGCAAACCCGTGCCGGGTACCGGCTAGCCGTTTTCTCCGCGCCGCACCTGGATAAGTTCGGGTCCGGACAGCAGGCGCATGGCCTGCAACGTGCCGACCAGTTCGCGGTAGCTTTGCGAAAGCTGGCGGTAGAGCGCCGCATAGGCCTGCCGGCTGGCCTCGGCAACGCCCAAATAGGCGCTGCGACCGATGTCCATGAAGTAATCCACGCTCACGCGCCGCCGCTCGGCCAGTTCGGGAAAAAGGCCGGCCACCACCAGACAGCGATCACCTACCTCGCGCAGGCCTTCGGCGCGGGCATGGCCGACCCTCTGCAGCGCTTCCATCCAGTCCATGCCATGCACGTGCGACAGCAGCCAGGGTTCACGCTGGTAGCGCAGCAGCAGAAACACCAGGTAGCTCTCGTGCGTCTCGTCCAGCGGCCGCCGGTTGCGCTCGCCCGCCTCCTGCACCAGCGCCTGCCAGACCTGGGCCGGAGTTCCGGTTCGGATTGCCTCGTACATGTCTTTGCCTCCACGCGTCGCATCGACGCCTCGAGCGTACTGCGCGCAACGGCAACGCGCCCGGCAGCCGGCCATTACGTCTGCTGACATCGACGAAAAAGCGGATCCCCGGCGGCACGGACGATTCGGTGAACTGTGTCCCGTTTTTAATGGCCGTGTTTCACAAACCACGGACGCCCACCTGCCTTAGCGTCGAAACCAACACCCGGAGGGGCCGGCACTGCAGGTCGGGGCCGGGTGCCATGGGGGATTGCTGTCCATCTCGGTCTACGCATCCGCCTCACCCTGGGCGGCCGCGCAAGCGCGGCTGCCACTGTCAGAGGAACACGCATGCATCATCGTTTCGGAATCAAGGCGCTGCTTGGCGCTTCCATTGCGGTTGCACTCTCGTTTTCGGCCAACGCCGCCAACACGGCGCCGACGACGACCCGTTACAACATCAGCTCGCTCAAGGACGGCGGGCAGTACGACCGGTTCATCGTGACCTATCGCAAGGGGGCCGCCGAGCGGTCCGACCACGCCGCGGCCGCGCAGAACGTCCAGGCGGCGATCAGCCGCGCCGGCCTGGCGCAGGCTGTCGCTGGCCGGGCCATGCCCCGTGCCGTCTACCAGCGCAAACTGGCCATCGGTTCGGACCTGGTGCATACCTCGCGCAAGCTGGACAAGGCCGAGGCGACCGCGCTGATCAAGCAGATCGCTTCCGACCCGGCCGTGCTCAGCGTCGCACCCGACGTGCTGCGCCACCCGGTACGCGACTTCTCCGCGCCCAAGGCGCTGCAACCGGCGACCTTCACGCCGAGCGACACCTACTACGGCAACTACCAGTGGGACCTGAAGGCGGCCGACGGCTCGGTCACCGCGTTCGGCGATGCCAACCACGGCGGCAGCAACGTCAACAACGCCTGGGACGTGGCCGACGGCACCGGCATCACGATCGCGGTGCTCGACACCGGCATCACCAGCCACGTCGACGTGGACACTTCGCTGGCCGACGCGGGCTACGACTTCATCACCGACTCGATGGTTTCGGGTCGCGCGACCGACGGTCGTGCGCCGGGCGGCTGGGACCTGGGCGACTGGACCACCACCGAGCCGTACCTCTCCGCGTGCACCAACTCGAGCAATCCGCCCGAGGACAGCTCCTGGCACGGAACCCACGTCGCAAGCACGGCCGGCGGCGAGCTGACCAACAACAGCCAGGGCATGGCGGGCATCGCGTACAACGCGAAGATCCTGCCGGTGCGCGTGCTGGGTCATTGCGGCGGCTACGACAGCGACATTAGCGACGCGATCGTCTGGGCGGCCGGCGGTCACGTGGACGGCGTGCCCGACAACACCCATCCGGCGCAGGTGATCAACATGAGCCTGGGTGGCTCGGGCACGTGCAGCGCCACCGATCCCGAGGGCCTGGCCGTGGCGCAGGCCAACAGCCTGGGCGCGGTGGTCGTGGTCGCGGCGGGCAACTCCAACGCCGACGCGTCCCGGTTCTCGCCGGCCAGCTGCCCGGGCGTCATCACCGTGGCCGCCACCGGCATCACCAGCCGTCGTGCGTTCTACTCGAACTATGGCTCGGCCGTGGAACTGGCCGCGCCGGGCGGCGGCATCTACGCAAACGACGGCAGCAGCGGCACGCAGTCCAACGACGGCTTCATCTGGCAGGCCCTCAACAGCGGCACCACCACGCCGGTGCCGAACGACAGCACGTACGGCGGCTATGCCGGCACCTCGCAGGCAACGCCGCATGTGGCCGGCGCGGTCGCGCTGATGCAGAGCGCACGCCTGGCATCGGGCCAGGCCCTGCTCTCGCCCAGCGCGGTGCTGGGCATCCTGCAGAGCACTGCCTACGCGCCGAGCATCAAGCCGTCGCGGCGGACCTCGATCGGCGCCGGCATCCTGGATGCCAATGCCGCCGTACGGGCCGCGGTAAGCAGCACGGGCAGCAGCGATGGCGGCAACACGGGGTCCGGTACGGGCCACGGTCACAAGTAACCGCTGACACCGTCACCGAAGCGGGGAGGTGGCGCATGCCGCCTCCCTTTTCGTTGGAACAGCGAAGGTACGACGCCTATCGGCCCCGCCCTGCCGTTTCGGGCCAGCGGAACCGATCCCCGAGCATCTCGTCCCAATGCGGCGGCGACAGCGCATACATGCCGGCGCCCGGCGTGACCGTGAGCTCGCCGACGTAGACCCGTCCCGCGTGGTAGTAGCAATCCACGCGCAGGAAGCCGAAGGGCTCGGCCAGCTTCTTGGAGATGTGCATCATCTCGTCGAGCCCGTGCACCTGCGGCAGCGGCTTGCCGCTGGGCTTCAGGCCCCGGAAGCTGAAGGGCGCGGGGCTTCCGTCCGCCAGGTAAAAGTCCTGCGTCATGTCCTTGAAGCGGTCGTGGACGTATTGCACGAAGACAAACGGGTCGCCCGTCCCGCCGGAGTTGAACACGTTGAACTTGTAGTCGTCCGGGGGTTCGCCCGTGGCTCCCAGGAGCGCCTCTTCGAAAATGATTTTCCGCGGGATCTGCTGGTAGTGCTTTTCCCGTTGCCTTATCGAGAAGTCCGATTTCAACCAGCCGTTGGCAATACGCGCCAGCGCGTCCAGGTCTTCGGACTTCTTGTCGAGGACGATGCGTGTCTGTCCCGCGCTGTGGTTCGCCTTCATGACGAAGGTGTCGGGCAATGCGTCGAAGGTTTCGCGAGTCACTTGGCCACAGGAAAAGAAGGCCGGTACCAGGTACTGCTCGCCCACCGCTTCGGCGATGTAGTCGCGCACCGCCACCTTGTCGGCCAGCATCCCGAAAATCGGCAACGGATGCCGCATCCGGTAGAAAATCTTTTCCGAATAGCGCTTCGGTTGCGCGAGATTGCCTACCCGCCCGTAGATCTGGAAGTACCGATAGGGGTAATAGACGGGGTCGGGCATTTTCTTGACGATGGCTCTTCTTATTTTTTTTATGCGAGCGACGACACTGACCATTCAGGATTTCCTGTATGTATCGGCGCGTGGTCCGGGGCCGGACCGCTGCCGGAAATACCACTGCATTGCCATCCAGAAAGTCGACGGCCCAATGGCCGTGAAGCCTGTTTCACCCTGCGTGAAGGGACTGGCAAGTCAGGTGTAAGCCAGGCATGTAACATTCATACTCTGTGCGCTGGCCCGCAAAAACCGCATGGCCATCCACTTCACCACACCAGAGCCCAGCTGCCGTCGGGCTTTTCCTCGACATCGCAACCCATGCGGCCGTATTCGCGGCGCAACGCGGCGAACAACCAGCGCCGGTCCTCCGGCATCGGCGATTGGATGCGGAAGCCGTGGACGCGCGTCGGCACCAGCGCCAGCTCGCACAGCCGCCCATGCGAGGTCTCCAGCTGCGGGAAATACATCAGGCCCAGGTCGCCTCGGTATGCCTCGTAGCCGCCGATGCCTTCGTAGTCGTTGAGAAAATCGCCACACCCGTAAAGAACCAGGTGTCCGTGGTGCACTTCGATCGCCTTGGGGTGGTGCGAGGAATGGCCATGGAGCAAATGCACGCCGGCTTCGTCGATGAGTGCGTGGGCGAACGCGCGTTCCTCCGGGGCCACCTCGTAACCCCAGTTGCCACCCCAGTGCAGCGAAAACGCGACCAGGTCGCCTGGCTGCCTGTAATGGGCCAGCTCGGCCGCGATTCGGGCGATCGTCTCCGCGGACAGGTCCGGCAGGCGCCAGACCCCTGCACGTCTCGCCTCGGCTGACCAATCCTCCGGCACGCCCGCATCACCCGTGGCTGCGGCGAAAACCAGCAGCCGCCTTCCGCCGGGCAGCGGCAGCACCGCGGGTGCCTGCGCCATTGCAAGTCGCTCGCCGGCACCGGCGACCGCGATCCTCGCCGCCCGCAGCACCGCCAGCGTCTGCGCCAGGCCCTCGTGACCCCAATCCAGCACGTGGTTGTTGGCCAGCCCGCAACAGTCCAATCGCGCGGCCGTCAGCACGCCGACGTTGGCCGGGTTCATGCGGTAATTGATGCCCTTGGGCCAGGGGCGACCGTGGCGCGTGATGCTGGTTTCCAGATTGGCGATACGCAGTGCGGGCCGGCGCGCCTTCCACTGTGCGAGCGCCTCGCCCCAGACGTAATCGGCGTCCACCTTCCGCGGGATAGGGCCGCTGGCCCGTTCGGCCAGCGCGACGTACTGGCGCGCGTCGTGCACGTAGTCCTCGTGCAGGGCCGGATCCGACGGATGGCCCAGGATCTGGTCGATGCCGCGGCCGGGCATGACGTCGCCACACAGGAACAGGGTCACCACCGCTCGACTTCCGTGATCCGGTGGACCCGTCGCCTTCTCCGCGGGCACGCGACGCACGACCATGCCCCCGACCGCACCCAACGCGATGCGGCCCCATCGCTTGAGGAATGCCCGCCGCCCTTTCATGGCGGCAGGGTAGATCGCGGTCGGTTATGCCGTGTTGAAGGCGGACCGGGCCGTCCCGCCTTCGTCCAGGCAACCGTTTGCGCGGCTGCTATTTCGTGCGCGGCGTGATGATCTCGCTCAGGTAATCCGGCGTGCCCTCGATGCGCACCAAGTGCGGATACTGCAAGCCGCCGTGGTAATCCACCGGCACGGTGCGGTAGCCGCCCTGGAACTTGAGCAGCAGCTTGATAGGCGCCTTGCCGCCCTTTGCGGCGGTAATCGCGTTCTTCAGCACGTCGTTCGAGAAGTCCTTGCCGTCCACGGCAACGATGGTGGCGCCGGTGCTGACGCCTGCCTTGAAGGCCGGGCCATCCCAGCGCACGTCGTTGATCTGCCCGTGATCGTCCAGCGTCAGGCCGATCGACCAGGCGAAGTTGTACAGGTGCCGCGGCGACTGCGGCCGGCTGTTGTACTGTTTTTCGTAGTCGCTCGGCTGGTCGGTGTAGACGAGCTTCCAGCCGGTGCCTTCCAGGCCATCGAGCAGCGGCGGGTCGAGCGTGTCCACGTGCGCGCGCAGGAAGCCCGCCCAGTCGTACGGCGCCACGCCATTCAATGCAGCAACCACGTCGTCGAAGGTGTAAGTCCTGGTCACGAAGCTGCCGTTGTCGACGCCGAAGAACGCGCGCGCGAAGTCGTCCAGCGACTTTTTGTCGTGGGTCAGCGCGCGCAGCCTGGCGTCCACTTCCAGCCACATCATCTGGCCGGCGCTGTAGTACTCCTCGCTCATCTGCCAGCTGCGATACGGCAGGCCGGTGCGATGCGCCGCCGTCGGGTCGTTGGTGGTGTCCTCCAGCGTGCGCCAGTGGAAGCCCACGCGGTTGCGGTCGTAGTTGGCGGCCGTCATGGCCAGCGCGTCGCGGAACTGTTCGGGCGTCCACAGACCGGCGCGCGCGGTAAGCACGTAACCCCAATACTGCGTCTGGCCCTCGTACACCCACAGCAGCGAGTCGCCCATCGGCACGTTGAAGTTGGGCGTCCACAGGTCGGCCGGCCGGCGGAATTTGCCGTTCCAGGAATGGGTGTACTCGTGCGCGAGCAGGTCGCGCCCTGGCGCGGCTTCCTTCCACGCGGTGAAGTAGTCGGCCTCCAGCCCGTTCTCGCTGGACTGGTGATGCTCCAGCCCGTTGCCACCCAGCTGGTCCGACAGCGAGAACAGGAAGTCGTAGTGGTCGTAGTGGTGCGAGCCGAACAGCGTCGTGGCCTCCGCCACCAGCGCACGATGTCCCTGCACCTGTTCGGGGCTCATCTCCAGATACTTGGGAGCATCCGCGACGACGTCCAGGTGCACCGGCGCGCCCCCCTTCGGCGTGAGATCGACGCGTTTGAAGTACTGGCCCGCGTAGATCGGCGAATCGACCAGCGTGTTGAACGGCACCGGCTTGAAGGTGGTGGTGTCGCCTCCGGACGAGACCTTCGCCTGGCCCGCTGGCTCCAGCGCGCTGCCGAATTGCCAGCCGTGCGGCAACGTCACGCTGGGCGCGAAGGTGATGCCACGCGAGAAGTGGCCGGCCGGATACAGCGCCACCTTGTTCCACTCCAGGTCCAGCATGCGGTCGGTCATTTCGTAGCCGCCATCGCGGCTGGACAGGTACTGGAAATCCGCTTCGATAGAGGACACGCCGGCAGGTACGTCCACGTGGAACGCGTACGCGTCGTATTCGTCCCGCGTCCACTTGAGCGGCTTGCCACCCGCGCTGAGTTTCAGGCCGGCAAGCATCGCGACCGGGCCGCTCGGGGAGTGGTCGCCGGGAATCCACTTCGGATACAGCAGCGTCAGCGCACCAGCCTGCACCGGCAGGGTCTCGTGGACGCGGAAGATGCCCTGCCGCGTGTCGCTTGCATCGACGTGGATCGCAACGGTGCCCGGATAGGGTGTGTCCTGCGGCGGCGGCACGTGGGCGCTCGGGGATTGCCCTGCATTGGCCACGCCGGCCGCAAGGGCGATCGATACGGCCAGCGCGAGGCGCCACGGACCGCGGTGGGCAGCGACCGATGAACCAGCGAGAGCGACACGGGACATGGAAGACCTCCGGCAGGCGTATGGACAGCCTCGGAACTTAGCAGCAAACGGAGCCGCAGGTTCTTGCCGGCCAATGGCGACGGCTGGCGCATCGACCGTTCGCTTTGCGGTGTATCGCCCAGCGGCTCTCATGGGATAGGAACGCCTTTATCCGGGGCCCCGTCATGCCCTTGCCGTCCAAGGCGGTAGCCCGCTAGCGATGGGCGTCCTGCAGCGCGGGCGGGGCGAGCGTCTGTTGAGGCAAAGCCGCCAGCGATTCTTCCGCTCGCGGCGCCGCCGCGAGGAAATCTGCGCTGCTTTGCGCCAGCGGCGTGGCGACCGCCTGCAGGATGTACACGCCCGCAAACCGCCTGAACGGCGAATCGAGCGCGCCCTGCACGGCAAAAGCGCGCGTGGCGTTCTCGCCCAGCACCACGTGGTCGATGCGGGTAAGCCCCTGCGCCTGTGCCGCCGTGGCCAATGCACCGGCCACGTTGTTCGACAGCTCGTCTGGCGTGCGCCCACACTTCGCGTCAATCAGATGAACCTTTTCCAGCGCCTGGCAAAACAGCGGGTGCCCGGGATGGCTGCGGTCGGCCAGACTCGCGGCTTGTAGCTGGATGGCGTCGTCCAGGATGCCAAGCGTCTTCGGGCCCACACGGCCGTCAGCCTTCAGGCCATGCGCTTGCTGGAACGCGACGACGGCTTGCCGGGTGCTCGGGCCGAAATCGCCATCCGGCTTCAACGCGTGGCCGTGGGCGTCGGTGATGCCCAACCTGGCGAGATCGGTCTGCAGAGAGACAACCTCTTCGCCATGGGAACCCTGGCGGAGGACCCGGACAGGACGACCTTGGCCGATGGCTTTCAACGCTAGCTGGATGTCGGGATCGGTTTCACCAGAGCTCGGATTGAAACTTGCGTCGCTCACCTTTGCTTGCGCACGATCAATCGCAGGCGCGTCTTCCTGATGCGCAACCTCGTATGCCCCAGCGAGACGCACAGCTTTGAGGCCCGCGTAGTATCCGTAGCGCTCCGCCAGCTTGCCAGCTTCCGCCAGAAGGTCGTCGTAATCGCCACCCTTCTTTAGGATCTTTTCGAACGATTTCATTTTTGCGGGCATCTGGTTTTCGGTCTTTGCCAGCAGAGCTATCGCTTCGAAACGATGAGTCTCAGGAACGTTTTGTCCGAATTTATCAAGCACGTCCATGGCCGCCTGCGTTGCTTGCTTTATCTGCGGATAGTCGATGTGCCTGTGAATCCATTGCTCACCTACATCGGACGATGCCCAAGCATTGATGGTGTCGAAGGTTTCTCGGTCGGGGAATTTCAATGTGTCCCGACCATCCAGACCGTTCCCATGCGTCAGCAGGGCTGTTCGGAGTCGCAACCGGTCCGCGGTGTATTTTAAGTCATGGCCGCTCCCAAACTTGGCTGATTCGTCGATGATGGCGTCTACAAAAGTGGTCTCGCCGGGCTTCGGTGCTGTTTCCTTGGTGGACCCTAGCGGCCACTTGCCCCGCTGACCCAGGTCCACCTGGATTGCCCCGATCGAGTAGCCGCTGTCGGCCTTGACTCGCTCGGCCTTTCCCCAACCAGCATCAGCCGTCCCGCCCGGAATCCCCGCTATGGATAGGCGATAGGAGGCGGGGCCACCTTCCGTTCCCCGCCCAACGACGAAATAAATGGCACCGGCCATGACATCGATGTCGTGCGTATCGAGCTTTCGCATGCTGCTCTTCCCTGAACTGGCGGTCGCTTATTCGTCGCTTACCATCGAGACGTATGTGTCCAATGTGTTGGCGCGTTCGCATTTGCGAAACATGTCCCTTTGGGCGACTTCCAGATTTGCGATGATCTCGCTCCCGTATAGCGTGGACTCCAATCCGGAACTTTTGTCGTGGAACGCCAGCCATGCGCGTTCGGAAGCCACCAGTTGCTCCTTCGCTTTGCCATCAAGCTTGCCCAGGAGTGTCTGATACGAGCGGTTCAAACGGGCGTCCTGGACGCCTGCTTCCGCAGATAGACAGGCAGCTACGGCGATGGTGTCGTAATCAGCCTTGTCGATACAGGCATAGAACGCCTCGCTAATTCCTTTTGGCGCGTCGCGCCGGACAGGATCGCTCGCGCGCTCCACTGCGCATACCGCTGATGCGCAGGCAAGAAGAGCCAAAGCGATGACGGTGGTCCTGATGCGTTCCATGGCAACTCCGGGCTTGAGTACGGAAGCGAAGCTTGCCGCGGCATGCAGCGCCTGTCTGTCGGCCGATGACTACGCCCGGTGACCGGAAGATCAACAGCTGTGAGGCGCCGCCTACTTCCGCTCTCTCCGGCATGGGATACCGGCGCATGCCCCGCGACGCGTGGCTTCCGGCACTGCGACGACCGCGCGCCACCCGTTACCTTGACGCACCCCGAAACTGCGGAAGCGTGCAATGCGTTGGTGGCTGATTCTTGGTGCCTGGCTGGCCCTGCCGATGGCAGCGATGGCGCAAACCGGGCCGGCGAATGTGGTCGTGCTGGACACGCTGCACCAGATGCATGCCGAGGTGCCGGCGTACGACAACGCGGCGCTCGGTCGCGCCATCGAACGGCTCAAGCCGGACGTGTTGTGCGTCGAGCTGCAGCCGGACGATCTCACTGCCCGGCCGCCGGAAAAGACCAAGCAGGAGTATCCGTCCGTCATCTATCCGCTCATCGATCGCCACCCTTTGCGCGTCTACGCGATGGAACCGGCCGAGCCGCTCTACGACACGCTGCTCGCGCCCTATCGCGCCAGCACCATGGCGTTCAACGAGCGCGAGCCGGCGCAGGCCAAGGCGTTCGGCCAATACGTCGATGGCTTGTACACGGTGCTCAAGGCGCGCTGGACCTCGCCCGCCGCCGTCAATGACCACGTCACCGACGACGCGCTGCGCGCCAAGCACGCGCTGCAGGAGGCGCTGATGGGACCGGCCGAGCACACCGGCTGGGAAGCCTGGAACGGGCATTTCCTGGAGGTCGTCCAGCGCGCGGCACGGGAAAACCCGGGACGGCGCATCGTCGTACTTGTCGGCGCCGAACACGGTTACTGGCTGCGCGGGCATCTGCGCGACACGCCCGGCGTGATGCTGCTCGACACACCCAAGGCGCTCGAAGATCCTGCTCCGAATTGATCGAGGTCAACATCCGCCGCTCCGCGCCGGCCCATAACCCGCTGGTGGAAGAGGGATGGTGCCGGCAGCGCGGCGCGGATGCGCGCGCGACGCTGCCGAACCATGCCGATGGCAAGCGAGACCCCGGCCCCATCCGCCAGCCGGAGCGCTGCCCCTCTTCCACCTCCTCGCTCCCTTGACGCGATGCGCCCGACCACCGGTCTCATCACGGCGGTCATTCGCGTACCGAAGCCACCACGCCCTGCACCAGCCGGTTCACCGCGATGGCCGTCGGCAGCTCGTCGTAGGCGCCGGCGGTGGTGACTATGGAAAGGTCCAGCTGCGGCACCACGAACACGACACCAGCCCGTACACCGAGCGGTCCCGGCCGCCCTGGTAGTACTCGACCACCAGCCGCCCGTGACGTTCGACGAGCATCGCGTGGACATTGAACGGTCCGTCCAGCAGCGCGCGTGCCGCCTTCTCGAGCGTGCGATCGTCGAGGCCTTGCGTCGCCGGCGCAGCTACCGGCCAGTCGCCACCCAGCGATGCCGGGACCGGCCCGACGCGAGGTCCGACCGGGCGCAGCCATGCCGGCCAGGCCAACGCGAACGCCGCCAGCACGAGCGCCACGCGCCACGTCCATCGGATGCGGCCACCGTCGTCATGCAGATCCATCTGCGCAGACCGCGGGTTGCGGTCTGCCCATTCTTCCAGACACCGGTGGCCGGCGCCTCGCTGCGTTATTGCTAGCCGCAGTGACCGCAACAGGTGCTTCCGCCGCTGATGTGCACCTCTTTCTCCAGCGGTCTGGCCACGCACCCGATGCCGAGCAGTGCGTCGAGGACCTGGGCGCTGCTCGCGCTGGCCAGTACTTCCAGTCGACCGCGTCCTGAGTCCAGCACGACCGTGGCGTGGGGATCCAGCGCCTGGACGGCGGTGGTGAGCAAGGCCGCATCGTGGTGGGCGGTGGACAATTCGAATTGCATCGTGGACTCCAAGGGGGGATCCCGGCAGCTGCCGGCCCGCGCATGGTCCGGTCGCGCGCGCTTTCCCGCCTTGATCCCGGTCAACCGTCCTTTTTCCAGCCGGCTCGAACGTGATGCCGATCCATCAACGCTCGATACGCACCACCAGCGCCTGGATCCGGCCGGTGACCGGGCCGGTGCCGAACCGCGCGCTCATGGCCGCGGTGGCCGCTTCGGTCGCCGCATCCAGTCGCGAGGCATCGCGGGCCACGATCTCGTTGCGCAGTGGCGTGCCCTGGCAGTACGCCACGGCAGCAATGGCCGGAGTCTCGGCCGTACTTTCGGCGGTGACGGTTTCGATCACGGGCTTCCCTGCA
The DNA here is from genome assembly GCF_051900395.1 of Frateuria sp. GZRe14. NCBI lineage: Bacteria > Pseudomonadati > Pseudomonadota > Gammaproteobacteria > Lysobacterales > Rhodanobacteraceae > Frateuria > Frateuria sp. GZRe14. Next base: position 2,689,046 of record NZ_JBHZGJ010000001.1, read on the forward strand.
AACCCGGCCTCCGCCAGGTCGCGCGCGATGTCCGACCGGGAGCCATACCCGTGCGGCAGGCGCTCCAGAAAACGCGGCGGATCGTCGGGAAAGAGCCCGGCAACGGTGTCCTGGATGACCCGCGCGAAATCGTTGGTTTCGATGCGGTCCCACACGTTGAACAACAGCGTGCCGCCGGGGTGCAACACCCGCCGCGCCTCGGCAAAAGCGCGCGCCCGGTCCGGAAAGAACATCGCCCCGAACTGGCACACCACGGCATCGAAGGACGCATCGGCGAACGGCAACGCCATCGCATCGGCCTGGCGCCAGAGTACGGGCCTGGACGTCCCCAGCTTCTGCGCCACGGTCAGCATGGTCTCGTTGAGATCCGTGGCGACCAGTTGCACGCCCGGCGGCAGGCGCGAGGCCATTTCGCGCGTCACCACGCCGGTGCCCGCCGCCAGCTCCAGCACGCTGGCCACAGGCCGCGTCGCAAGCCGGGTCGCGAGATCCACGGCATACGGCGCAAAGATCAGCGGCACCAGGAGTTCCTGGTAAAGCGCGGCGATGTCCCGACCGAACCGCCTGTCGTTCCCGGGCATCTGCATGGCGTGCGCTCCTCCGGCCACCGGATGGGCGAAGCCTACGCCGTTGCGGAGCGGGTGCAGCAAGGCGAAGCCGCACGGCACCGTCGAGGTCGCGCTCGGATGGTGGAACGCAACCTCCCACCGTGCACTGCAACGATTCAACGGCAGCGGCAACGAGCGAAAGGATCGCGACAGCTCAAGCGTCCGATCGCGTACCGCCCGCCCGCTGATGGATCCCGGCCAAGACTTCAGGCACGCGACCGGAATAACCTACGGTTCGCCGGCAGGCTCCGGCGGCGCGAATGCCTTGCTGTAGTAACCGGAAGGGTCGAAGCAGCACACCCGTCGCTTGCCCGATGCAAGCATGTCGCAGGCGTCGGCGACGCGCTTGGCGCGGGTGGCCGATTGCCTGGCCGACGTCAGCCAGTGGATCCAGTCCACGCGGGCCAACGTGGTGGTGTCCTGCCAGGTCGCCAACGCCTCGGGCGCGTCGTCCAGCGCCTGGCGCAGGTCCGGCGGAAGTTCCGGCTCCGGCTCTTTGGCGACCGGCGCGATCTCCAACGCGACCATGTCGCCGGCGGTTGCGCCCGCGGCCTTGCACAGCGCCGCATCCACCTTGAACCAATGGCTCAGCCGGCCATCCGGCTCCAGCGTGGCCTCGAACGGCTGCCCGTTGATCGTGCCTTCCGCGGTCGTCCTTCCCCGTCGCGGGAATCGCGCGCTGGCTTCTTCGGGAAGGACCACGAAGGCCCAGGATGCGTTGCGCGGCTGCGCCGGGCGCAGCAGCCTTGCGTCGAATCGGGAAGCGCCTTTTTTCTTGGCCATATCGATGGGTCCGCAGGGAATCCGAAGCGTACCGTCCCGGGACGGGGACAGGTAGCGGCGGGGCAGCCTCCATACCGCCTTCGACTACCCCCGCCAGTTGGCGTGCGTGCGCCAGAACTCCACGCCGCGGCGATAGGCTTCCCGATCCAGCGGCACGCCGGAGCCGCCCTCCTCCACGCCCAATGCATTGCGCATCATCGTGATCGGGGCCATCGGCGTTTCCTCCGGCTCGGCGGTGTACATGCAGCCGACCACGCCCCAATCGGCCGCGATGGACGTGCCCTCCTTCGCCAGCTGTTCGCGGCTGTAGAGGATCGGGATCAGGTAACCGGCCACGGGCGGCTCCAGCCCCTCGAACCAGCGCACCAGCACGGGCAGTTCGTCGCGGGTGCGCGCTTCGTAGTCCGAGCGCAGCAGGTGCCGGTTCGCGTCGGTCACCGGCACCGCCAGGCAGCGCGTGGACGTCCAGTTGCGATGCACGTGCAGCTTGCAGAACGGCGCATAACCATCGAGCACCTTCAGCGGCGGGACCGTGTTGAGGTGGCGCTCGAACGCTTCGGGCGTGCAGTCCTGGATCGTGTTGCGGCGAGGCTCGCGCGGGAACAGCCGCGGGAGGGCGAAATCGGTGAGGACGATGGACATGCGGCGCTGGCCGTGGCTCGGGAGCCTGGGATTATCGCGTGATCGGCGGCGTCGGTCGGCGCCCCGGCGACGCCAGCCCTGCAGTCACTCGCCTCCATCCAGCATCGCCCTCACCTTCCGCGCCAGCTCGTCGATGGTGAAGGGCTTGCCGAGAAGTTCGACATCCGGATCGAGCACGCCCTGGTGGACGACCGCGTCGCGGGTATAGCCGGTAGTGAACAGGATCGGCAGCTCCGGCCGGCGATGGTGCACTTCGTCGGCGAGTTTGCGGCCGTTGATCTCGGGCATGACGATGTCGGTGAACAACAGAGCCACATCCGGGTGCCGGTCGAGCAACCGCAACGCGGCCGGCGCACCGTCGGCCTGCAGCACCCGGTAGCCGAGCTCTTCCAGTGCATCGACGCTGAACTGGCGCACCGACGGCTCGTCCTCGACCACCAGGATCAGTTCCTGCAACCCGCCGGGCGCGGTGGCCGGGTCGCTGTCGGCGACCCAGCCGGCGGCAGGTTCTTCGCGCAGCCGCGGCAGGTAGATCCTGACGGTGGTGCCCTGACCCGGCTCCGAGTAGAGCTTCACGTGGCCGCCGGATTGCCGCACGAACCCGTACACCTGGCTCAGCCCCAGGCCCGTGCCCTTGCCGACCTCCTTGGTCGTGAAGAATGGATCGAAGGCGCGCGCCAGCACGTCGGGCGGCATGCCGCTGCCGTTGTCGGTGACGGCGATCAGGACGTAATCGCCCGCACGGATGCCGTTGGCGGCGGCATAGTGTTTGTCCAGCTGCACGTTGCCCGTCTCGATGGTGAGGCAGCCGCCATCGGGCATGGCATCACGCGCATTGACCGCCAGGTTGAGCAGCACGTTCTCCAGCTGGTTGGCATCCACCCGGATGGGCCACAGCCCGTCGGCCAGCGTCGTGTGCAGGCGGATGCCCGCGCCGATCGAATGGCGCAGCAGCTCCGACATCTCGCCCACCAGCCGGTTGGGATCGATCGGCTGCGGATTCAGCGCCTGCTGGCGGGAGAACGCCAGCAGCCGCTTGGTCAGCAGGGCGGCGCGGCCGGCCGCGTCGGTCGCGCTCTCGATCTGCCGGACCGCGCGGGGGTTGTCGCCCACGCGCCGCTTGAGCAGGTCGAGCGAGCCCATCACCACCGCCAGCATGTTGTTGAAGTCGTGCGCGATGCCGCCGGTGAGCTGGCCGACCGCTTCCATTTTCTGGCTCTGGCGCAGGGCCTCCTCCGCCGCGGCAAGCGCCTGGGCCTGTTCCTTCTGCTGCGTGACGTCGCGCCCGCTGGCGTAGAGCACGCCCTGGTCGGCGGACTTGACCCAGGACAGCCAGCGATAGCTGCCGTCCTTGTGCAGGCAGCGGATCTCCTCCGGAGGGAAACGGTCGAGCGCGGCCATCGACATCGCTTCCAGATGGATGGCCACGTCATCGGGGTGCACGAAGGCCTCGGCGCTGCGCCCGATCAGCTCGTCAGGCCGATAGCCCAGGATGTCGGAGGCCTCGTTCGCCGCGAGGATGATGCCGGTGGCGTCCATGACCAGTTGCAGGTCGCGCGACATGGCCCAGGCGCGGTCACGCTCGCGGGTGCGTGCCTCGACGCGGGCTTCGAGGGTTTCGTTCAAGTCGCGCAGGCGCTCCTGCGCGATCCGGCGCTCCTCCACCTCGCGCTGGGCGGTGGCCAGCAGCCGTGCGTTGTCGATGGCGATCGCGGCGTGCGCGGCCACGCCGACCATCAGGCGCTCGTGCCGTGCCTTGAAGCGCGCCGGCTCCGGATGAACGAACACCAGGGCGCCCAGCGGCTCGCCGCATCGCGACGTTACCGGGACGGCGAGCACGCTGCGTATCGGCGCGGGCGTGGCCGACATGTCCTCGTGCGCGATGCGTGGATCGACGGTGACGTCGTCCGAGCGAAAGAGCCGGCGGTGCGCGATCACCGGACCGAACAACTCCGCCACACGCGTCTTGGCCGGACCGCCGAACGCGTCGCGATCGATGCCGGCCAGTGCACACAGCCTCATGCCACCAGCCGCTTCGTCCAATGTTTCGGAAAGAAACGCGCCCATGCTTGCCCGGGTCAGTTCGACGCCGGCCTCCGTGGCCAGCTGCACGACCTGGGGAAGGTCCAGTTCGGCGGCCATCTCGGCGGCGGTGCGATTGAGGATCTCGAGTGTGCGCGTGCGCCGGCGCAGCGCGCGGTCGGCCCGCTTGCGCTCGGTGACGTCGACCATCGCGCCGATCATGCGGATGGCGCGTCCCTGGGCGTCGCGCGCCACGGTGCCGCGGTCGCACACCTTTGCGTAGGTACCGTCGGCACGGCGGAAACGATACTCGTCGGTCCAATGCATACCGCCGCCCGCATGTACCGCCTCCCGCAGGCCTGCATCGATGCGCCCGCGATCGTCCGGGTGGATCTGCGAAATGAACCAGGCGTAGGAGGTCTCGGTGTAGCGATGGCCGTAGGCCTCGAACAGCCGCTCGTTCCAGGCCGTGCGATCGGTCCGGGGATTCCAGTCCCAGATCGCATCCTCCGTGGCCTCGGTGGCGAGCCGGTAGCGTTGCTCGGCATCGCTCAGCGCGCGCTCGGCCTGCACCCGCGCGGTGTCGTCGTGGAAGGTGAGCACCGCGCCGGTCATCACGCCCTCGGCGTCGAAAAGCGGTTGCGCGGCGCCGCCGGCGATGCGCTGGGTGCCGTCCTCGCGCTGGATGCTCCAGCGCGCGTGGGGAACCGTCTCCCCCCGCACCGCACGCGCCAGCGGCAGGTCGACGGCCGGATAGGGCTGGCCATCCTCGGTAAGGAGATGAAAGACGCGGCTGTAGTCGACCGGCAGCACGCCCAGTTGCGACACGCCGAGGAAGCGCCCGGCCGCTTCGTTGATGAAGGTGATCCGCCCCTCGCGGTCGGTGAGTATCACGCCTTCGCGCAACTGGCCGAGCACCGTGGCTTGTTCGCCGGGCAGCAGGCCGCGCATGGATGGCGTGAGGCTTCTCATGGGCAGGACACCCTTCCGCGCCGCGGGGCATGCGGGCGGGCATCCATCCCGCATGGCGCGGCACCAATTTCCTTACGCCGATGGGCGTGACGGGCGCAGAAAGGGAACGTCGCCGGTCGCGCCATGCGTGGCGGTGGCTGCCACGCCCGGGGCTACGGGCGGAACGGGCTCTTCTTCACGGTACAGGCCCCGGGCGACTGTTCACGTTTGCCGGGGCCCTCCATTCACCTTCTCAGCCCGGGCCGCCACCGCCGCTTGGGCCGCGTAGGCCCGCTGGTATGCCGGGCGCGCTTCGCCGCGGGCGACGTACGCGGCCAGACTGGGGAACTCGGCCAGCATGCCCGAGGGTTTGAGCCTGAGCAGCACTGACACCATCATCAGGTCGCCCGCGCTGAACGCGCCATCGAGCCAGTCGGCATCGCCCAGGCGGGCGGAAAGCTGGCGCAGCCGGGTGCGTATGCGCTCGGCGACCAGAGGCAGGCGTTCCTGGGTCCATGGCTTGTCGCCCTCCACGAACTTGGCGATGACCAGTTCGAGGATCGGTGCCTCGACCGTGTTGAGCGCGGCGAACATCCAGGTGATCGCGCGCGCCCGGGCATCCGCATCGTCCGGCAACAGGCCCGCATGGCACTCGGCGATATGGAAGACGATCGCGCCGCTCTCGAACAGGCGGAGGTCGCCCTCCTCGTAGGTGGGAATCTGGCCGAACGGGTGGATCGCCAGATGCGCGGGTTCCTTCATTGCCTGGAACGAAACAAGGCGGACGTCGTAAGGCTGGCCCACCTCTTCCAGCGCCCAGCGCACGCGCGTATCGCGCGCCAGCCCCTTGCCGCCATCGGGCGAGCGTTCGAAGGCGGTGATGGTGATGGTCATCGTGAGGCTCCTCGCTGGTGATGGTCTGTGTGCCGCGCCGCCAAGGTCAACGGCGACTCCCTGCCGTTGGCATCCTGGCAGTCCCTCGCCCTTGGTGGCTCATTCCCACGACGATCCAGTCCCCGACGAATCGACATGGCCCCGGGACTTCTTTCCGGGAAGCGCTTGAGAAAGCGCCCATCGCCCTGATTGCCTGGAGACGCAAAGACCCATTTCGAAGGGCCATGTTCGCCAAAATCAGAAACTGGCGCGAGCGACGCATCGTCGCCCGCCGCCCCATCGCCGAACCGCTTTGGCAGGACGCGCTGCGCCGATGCGCGCCGGCTCGCCGCCTGGGTGCTTCCGACCAGGCCACGCTGCGCGTGCTGGCCACCTTGTTCCTGGAACGCAAATCGCTCGAGCCAACCCAGGGGCTGGAGCTCGACGATGCCGACCGGGTGCTGCTCGCGGCCCACGCGTGCATACCGATCCTGAAACTGGGCCTGGACTGGTACGACGGCTGGCACAGCGTCATCGTCTATCCGGACGCATTCATTCCGCGGCGCACGCACACCGATGCGGCAGGCGTGGTCCACCAGACCCGCACCGTGATGGCAGGCGAGGCCTGGGGCCGCGGCCCCGTGATCCTCTCGTGGGCGGACGTGCTCGATGCCGGGGGCAAACCCGGGCACAACGTAGTCATCCACGAAATGGCCCACAAGCTGGACATGCTCAACGGGGACGCCAACGGCTTTCCGCCCCTGCACCGGCGCATGGACCGGCGGAGGTGGACACGCGTCTTCTCCGAAGCATGGGATCGCCTGCGCGATGACCATCGCAACGGCCTGCCCCTGCCGATCGACCCGTATGGACTGGAAAACCCGGCCGAGTTCTTCGCGGTGGCCAGCGAGCAGTTTTTCGAGGAGCCGGCCAACCTGCGCGTCCAATTGCCCGAGGTGTATCGACAGCTCGAGCAGTTCTACCGGCAGCATCCGTACTAGTCCGGTCGACGTCGTGGCGTTCGTCCGGTCGCGCTCCCCGTAACGTCAATCCCGCTAAACTTTGCCGATGAGCACGACCGACCTCACGCTGACCCGCCCCGACGACTGGCACCTGCACCTGCGCGACGGCGCCATGCTGGCCGCGGTGCTGCCGCATACCGCGCGCCGCTTCGCTCGGGCCATCGTCATGCCCAACCTCAAGCCGCCGGTCTCCACGGTGGCGCTGGCGCGCGCCTACCGCGAGCGCATCCTGGCCGCGCTGCCGGCCGGTGCGGATTTCGAGCCGTTGATGACGCTGTACCTGACCGAGGCCACCACACCCCACGACATCGCCGAGGCCAGCGCCAGCGGCTTCGTCCACGCGGTCAAGTATTACCCCGCCGGCGCGACCACCAACGCGGCCAGCGGCGTTACCGACCTGCGCCGCTGCTACGCCGTGTTCGAGGCGATGCAGAAGCACAACCTGCCCTTGCTGATGCACGGCGAGGTCACCGACCCGGACGTCGACGTGTTCGACCGCGAGCCGGTGTTCGTGGAGCGCCATCTGATCACGTTGCTGCGCGATTTCCCCGCGCTGCGGATGGTGCTCGAGCACATCACCACCGGCGAGGCGGCCCGCTTCGTGCGCGACGCTCCGGCCCATGTCGGCGCGACCATCACGCCTCAGCACCTGCTGATGAACCGCAACGCGATCTTTGCCGGCGGCCTGCGCCCGCACAGCTACTGCCTGCCGGTGCTCAAGCGCGAAAGCCATCGCCGCACGCTGGTCGAAGTGGCCACCAGCGGCGATCCGAGCTTCTTCCTGGGTACCGACAGCGCGCCGCACCCGCGCCACGCCAAGGAAAGCAGTTGTGGCTGCGCGGGCATCTATTCCGCGCACGCCGCCATCGAGCTGTATGCCGAGGCCTTCGAAGCCGCCGGCGCGCTGGACAAGCTCGAAGCCTTCGCCAGCTTCCACGGCGCCGACTTCTACGGCCTGCCGCGCAATACCTCCACGATCACTCTTCGCAAAGAGCCGTGGGTCGTACCGGAGGAGCTGGATTTCGGCGGAACACCCGGCGTACCCATGCGCGCGGGCGAAACCATCGGCTGGCGGATGGAAGGGTAGAGAGCGGGATCACCGCCGAACTCTCGCGGTGCGGGGCGCACGCCTTGCGCTAACTCGCCCGGTGGCGGAAGCCACCGGGCGAGCTTCGTCTTACAGGCTCGCGTTGAGATTGCTCACGATGATGCTGCCGAAGCCGCTGGCGTAATCCCAGCCGGTCGTGGCCGTCTCGCCACCGTTACTGCCCGAGGTGACGTCGTGGTACACGCTCGAGGGCACCTGGTACAGGTGCGGGCCAGCGAAGCCGAGCGACGAATGCCCGGCCAGCATGCGCGCCCAAGTGGCGGCAAACAGCGGAGCCGACAGGCTCGTGCCACCGTACTGGGCGTTGCTGCCGTTGACGATGATGATCGAGCCGGAGTTCGGATCGGCGTCGAACGCCACGTCGGCGACGTCGCGCGTCGTGCCGCCACCCTGGGTCTGCCAGCTCGGCTTGGGCTCGACCGTGCTCGGGCTGCCGCCGGCCTTGCTCCACAGCGTCTCGCTCGCCCAACTGTTGTTGCTGCCGGTACCGAGCGTGGTGCCGCTGACCGCCACGACGTAGGGGGAGCTGGCCGGATAGCTCGGCGTGGTGCCGCGCGGGCTGCTTCCGCACTCGTTCGAGCCGGCATCGCCGGTGGACACCGAGAAGGTCTGCCCCTGCGCCACCGCGACCGCGAAGATCTGGTCGTCGGCCGCCATCGTGCCGTCCTGGTAGGTGTAGGTCTCGCACTCGCCCAGGGACACGTTGATGACGCGCGCCTGGTTGTCGCTGACCGCCTGGTTGTAGGCGGTGGTGAGCGCGCTGTTGCTGAGCGACGTGGCGGTATAGAAGATCAGCTTGCCCACGCCGCCGGACATGCCCACGATGTCCTGGCTGTCCAGGTCCCACTCGGCCGTGCCGCTGGTGTCGGTACCGGCCGCGCCGGCCACCACCACCTGCGTGTTGACCGCCGGCAACCCGTTCTTGCTGGTGAAGCTGGCCAGGTCCTTCAGCGGCTGGGTCATGTCGCCGTCGCTGATGATGCCCACCGTCACGGTCGATGCGGTCGGCGTGCCGCCGGCGTTGTAGATGCTCGGAAAGGTGGTCGGGTTGTGGCCGGTGATGGTGCCCGCGCCACCGCCGCCGCCCGGCTTGCCGGCCGTGCGGATCATGGTGTGCGCGTGCGAGACCGTCTGCAGGCCGAGCACCGACAGCACCGTGCCGGAAAGCGCGGCCGGCACCTTGGCGTCGTCGATGTTTGCGTAGGCCGCATGGCCCTGGCTGTCACGCGCGTGGACCAGGCGCGCGCCGAAGGCCGTCCGTGCGCCGGCAGCCGTGCCGTCGGCCGACACCATCAGCCGGTTCGGTGCGACGGTGATGTTGGTGAAACCGGACTTGGCTAGGTAATCGACCACAGCCTGCACCTGCGAAGCGCTGGGCGAGAAGTTGGCGGTGACGTCCTGCGGCAGCAGCCTGGCGCCGAACATCGCGCTGTGAGGGTTGTGCGCGTCGGCGATGAAGGCGTCGAGAACCGGGCGGTTCTGCAGCTTGAGCGCGACCGAGATATGGATGGGCATGCCTGGCTCGGCCAGGTCTTTCGCCGAGGCCGTCGCCGCGAGCGCGTGAGCATGCGTCGCGGTGGCAACCCAGGCGGTACCAGCGGGCGCGGCCATGGCCGGCACCGCAGCCACACCCAGCGCCGCCCCCAAGGCCAGGCACAGCATTGAAATCTTCGTCTGCATGAAACATCTCTCCCGTAGGAATCATGATGACCGTGTGCGTCACGGCTCCCCGCCGCCGTCCACGAGTGGCATTCGATGCAGAGGCATTTGCCGTCAACTGCGACCGCGCGCCACCGGTCGACGCTAGCACGGGAAAAGGCGAATTTCGGGTGAAGAATCGAATCGCAAGTTCTTGAAATATCGCAAGATATTTCGTATCTGCGGATTGGAGACCGATTCCGGGATTCCTCCCCGACCGTGCACGCCGGACGCAGTCGACGCGGCGAATCGACGACTGCGCGTGATCGCACCTCACCCGACGGCGCGCGCGTTCCACAAGAATGCGCATGCTGGCGGATACACTGGCCATCCCGATTTCCGGCACTGATCCATGTCCGATCCGGTTCGACTGGCGAAATACGTCGCCGACCTGGTCCGGTGCTCACGCACCGAGGCCGAGCAGTACATCAAGAACGGCTGGGTGACCGTCGGCGGGCGCGTGGTGGAGGATCCGGCGTACCCGGTCTCGACCGAAGCCGTCGCGCTCGACCCGGCTGCGCAACTGGAAGCCGTCGAGCCGGCCACGATCCTCCTGCACAAGCCGGTCGGCTACGACGCGATCAAGGGCCGCAAGGCCGCGGCGGGGCTGGTGCAACCGCAAACACGCTGGCCGGACGATCCCTCGGGCGTGCGCCTGCTCGAGCGTCATTTCCATCGCCTGACGCCGCTGGTGCCGCTGGAAACCGAAGCCAGCGGCCTGATGGTGCTGACCCAGGACGGCCGCGTGTGGCGCCGGCTGACCGAAGACCGCGACGAGATCGAGCAGGAATTCGTGGTCGAGGTCGGCGGCCGGATCGCGCCCTATGGGCTGCACAAGCTCAACCACGGCCTGCACTATCGCGGCCGTCCGCTGCGGCCGTGCAAGGTCAGCTGGCAGAACGAGATCCGCCTGCGCTTCGCGCTCAAGGGCGTGCAGGAGGGGCAACTGCGCGACATGTGCGCGCAGGTCGGCCTGGACGTGGTGGCGATCCGGCGCATCCGCATCGGCAAGGTGCCGCTGGCGAAGATGCCCGTCGGCATGTGGCGCTACCTGCCCGTCGGCGAGCGATTCTGAAGCGATGGCGTCCTAGGCGCCGCGCACGCGCAGCGTCAGTCCCTTGAGGAAATTGCGCAACAACTGGTCGCCGCACGGACGGTAGTTCTTGTGTCCGGGCTGGCGGAACAGCGCCGAGAGCTCCGGCCTGGAGACGGGGAATCCCGCGTCCTCGAAAACCTGGTGCATGTCCACGTCCTTGAGCTCGAAGGCTACCCGCAGCTTCTTCAACACCACGTTGTTGCTGACGCGCTTCTCCACTGGCCGCGACGGCAAGCTCTCGTCCCTGCCACGGCGATGCACGATCAGCCCATCGAGGAAATGCGCCAGCACGGCATCGCGGCAGGCCAGATAGCCGGGCTCGTCTTCCTTCAGCAGGAAGGCGCGCACGTCCTCCTTCTCCAGGGCGAATGCCGGGTCGGCCAGATGGGCGATCTCGACCACCTTGTTGTCGCTGAGGTCGAGCATGTAGCGGATGCTGCGCAGGACGTCGTTGTTGATCATCGATTGACTGCAGGTTCGTGGCGGGCCGCCCAGTTTACCGGTGGCGGATGCATGATCTGGCCAGTCATTGCCGCTCCAGCTCCGCCAGGTCCCAGTGCCCGAGCGTCGCGGCCCGGTGCCACGTGCTTTGCAGGAACGCTCGCAGCGCGGCTTCCGGCGAAGACGCTTTGCGCACCGCTTCATACGGCAGGATGAACTCGCTGAGCGACGGATGGAAATACGCCTCGCGCGGCTCCACCCGCGCCTTGGCCAATCCATCCGGTGGCGGCACCGCGTAGGCGTAAAAGGCCGGCTCCAGCAACGGCGCACTGCCGGGCCAGAAGCCGTGGCTGATCACCTCGTGCGAATACGCGTCGCGCTCGAACGCCGGACCCTCGCGCGATGGCGCCCGGCGACCGGAGAACCGCGTCACCGCCAGATCGAAGCTGCCCCAGAAGAAATTCACCGGGCTGCTCTTGCCCACGTAACTGCAACGCCAGCGCGCGAACTCGCGCTCGACCAGCACCAGGATCCGCCAGAACCGATGCGCCCATGCGGGCTCGTAGCTGCAATGGCGGGTGTCCTCGTCCAACCGCACGGGCGTGGGCATCTCCACCGAGACCGGCCAGATCCGAACCGCCAAACCCATCTCCCGCAGCGCGGCCATCAGCGCGTGATGGAAGTCGGCGACGCTGCGCGGCTCAAGCGGCAGGCGGCGGGTTTGCCCATCGGTGCAGTCGATCACCAGCGCGTGGTCGATGAAGTCGAATGCCAGCGTGAAGCTCCGCGCCTCGTACGGCAGCAGCCGGGTGGACAGGCCGCGCGCCGTGACGTGGAACGCGATGCCCCAGCAGTGGTTGAGCGGCGGCGCCAGCGCCAGCGCGACCTTGCCCACTACCTGCGACCACAGGTGCAACGTGGCATAGGTCTCCCGCCACGCGTCGTAAGGGAGCTCGGGCCAGGCCTCGTCGATTTGCATGCGATACCTCCTGCAAGCTCGCCGTGGCGCCGAAACCGCCACGGCAAAGTGGGACGCCAACGGCTCCCAGGGAAGCGCCCTGCGCCGGGCTTTCGACCGGCTCTCGCGGAACGGATCCCTCGGGCTCGACCCGAAAAGGCTCCGATCCGTCCATCCGGCTCAGGCGTCTATCGCGGCATCCAGCGTCTCGCTGTCCGGGAACACCATGAAAACGAAAAACGGCACGCCGCGGGCGTACCAGTCCTTGGCCACGCCGGCCAGGTGGTCGCGAAGTGCCGCGTAGACGTCGGGCGCCTCGGCGCGCAGGACGTCGGCATGATCGAGCACCAACACGCAGCCCGGCGCCGACAGCCAGCCCGGATCGCGCAGGCTGGCCGTGATCGCGGACCAGTCATCCCCGGGTAGCGCCAGCTCGAACGCCTGGGCCAGGCACCGCACCGCGCGGTGGTGGCTCGTGCATTCGCGCAGATCGATGCGACTGAGGCGCAGGCCGGCGCGGGCAGCGTCATCGGCCAATGTCATCGGGTCGTCGGGCACGACGCGATAAATGCCGTCGCGTCCGGCATCGTGCAGATCGATCTGCAGAACTTTGCTGGTCATCGGCAGAACGTGAGAGGCAAGGATCAACGCCTCTTACGCCCAGGGGCGTGTGGGCAACGAAAAAGCCCACAGCGAAGCGAAAGGCCCCGATAACCCCCTCGAGGGCGACCATGCATGGAGCGCGGCAGAGCCCGGCATCCGGTCACTTCCCGCGAGGTCCCGATCGACCCAGATGCGTTCGCGCCTGCTCCACCACCACCTGGCGCAGCCGTGTCAGCGCCGCAGAAGAAGGGTCGGAGGCGGCATGCAGGCACAGATCCACACCCGGCAGCGACGGCAGGCCGTGGCGCTCGTCCAGCCGCATCAACGCGGCCGGGAGGTCGGTGCCCGTGCGTACGGTGATGCCCAGCCCCGCGGCCACGCCCGCCCACAGGCTTTGCAGACTCGCGGTGACGAATGCGGGCCGCCAGGCGATGCCTGCCCGATCCAGCGCCGCCGTACCCGCCAGTCGGAAGAAACACGGCGGCTGGTAAAGCGCCAGATCCAGCACCGCGTCGGGCCGCACGACCTCGCCCGTTCCTGCCGGGCCGATCCAGGTCATCGGCAACGTGGCCAGGCGCTGGGCGTCCGCCCGCCCCCCCTGGTTCATGGCAAGCACCAGATCGAGCTCGCCGCGATCTAACCGTTCGAGCAGCAGCCGGTTCGGCTCGACCAGGACATCCACCCGCACTGCTGGATAGGCTTTCCTGAATTGCCCCAACGCCGCCGGCAACCAGGACTCGGCGAAGTCGCCCGGCAGGCCGAAGCGCACCACGCCGTCGACCGCCGCACCGCGCACCGCGTGGACCGCTTCATCGTTCAGTTCCAGGATGCGGCGCGCGTAGGCGTGTACCCGGTCGCCCGCCTCGGTCAACACCACGCGGCGGCCCTGCTTGCGGAACAGCGGCTCGCCCAGCTGCAGCTCCAGCTTGCGCATCTGCTGGCTGACCGCCGAAGGCGAGCGCCCGATGCGTTCCGCGGCACGGGCCAGGCCGCCCATGTGCAGGATCGCCACCAGGCTGCGCAACGCGTCCATGTCGAGATTGGGGAGCGACATAAGTAAGCAATTCGAAAGTTTTGTCCTCGAATTATTCGATTTTTCCGCATGCAGGCAAGCCGTACGATCGGCGAGGCCCCATCCACGACCTCCCCCGATTCGAACGAGGAAAACCCCATGAGCCTGCATCGCACCTTCTTCCGCCTCGCTGTCGTCGCCTGTCTGCTGCCGGGCCTGGCCTGGTCATCCGGCGCCGGTGCGACCGACACCGGCGATGTTTCGCTGGCCGGAACCTGGACGCTGGTGGCGGCCGACGTACTGCATCCGGACGGCTCGCGTTCGCACGACTACGGGGACGCGCCGAAGGGCCTGCTGCTGATCGACCGCACCGGCCACTACTCGCTGCAGCTCTACCGCGCCGACCGCCCGCGTTTCGCCAATCCGAGCAAGGCCAAGGCCACTGCGCAGGAATACCGGGCGGCGGTCATGGGCGCGAGCACCCACTACGGCACGGTCGCGGTCGAGCCGGATCGGCACCAGTTGGTGTTCCATATCGAAGGCGCCTCCTTCCCCAACTGGGAGGGGCAGGAGCAACGCCGCGCCTTCGAGTTGCACGGCGACACGCTCAGCTACCGGGTGCCGCCGCGTCCGGACGGCGACGTGCCCGTATCGGTCTGGCGGCGCATCGGCCACTGAGCCGGATGCAGCGACGCCGGCGCCAAGCCCGGGGGCAAGAAACGAGCTCCCGGTTGCCGCGCGGGTGGATGGCAGCCTGCCAAAACGCTGTGGCGGCAACGATCGGGTGGCCGAGGTAAGCCGCCGCCCTTTCCCAACCAGGCCCGGAGACACATGCCGCACTTCATCGTCGATTGTTCGCAGGAAATACTGCGACAGCACAGCGAGGAAGCCATCCTCGCGCGCCTGCATCGCGCCGTGAATTCGACGGGATTGTTCGAGGAATTCGATATCAAGGTGCGGATCCATCCCTTCCGGATCCACGCCGCCGGCGGCGCAAGGGAAGACTTCATCCACGTGTTTTCGTACATCATGCAGGGGCGAACCGTCGAGCAGCGCGCCGATCTCTCGAAAAGGGTGGTCGGCGAACTGGCCGACATGTTTCCGGCCGTCCACCGGATCGCCATGAACGTGATGGAATTCGAGAAGGCGACCTATTTCAATCGGGACATGTTGTAGACACGAAAAGCCGGACCACGCACGCCTGCCCAGGTTTTTCTTCGCCATGATCATCCATCCCGGTTTCATCAAAACGGGCACGACATCGCTGCAGGACTTCCTGCTCTTCGTCCATCCCCGGATTCATGCGTTCGGCCATCCCCACGGGTCGGATGTGGATGTCCGTGTTTCCCGGGCCCTGCGACGGATCGAGGGCTTCGACGATGACCCGCAGGAACTGCGCGAAGCGCTGGCAGCGGCGCTCGACGCCCGCCCCGACGATCGGGTGCCTGTCCTCTCCGACGAGACGCTCACCGCCGATCCGCACCTGACCGCCAGCGTCGCCCGGCGCCTGCATGATCACTTCCCGCAGGCACGGATCCTCTTCACCATCCGCCGCCAGGAGGACATGATCCGGTCCTTCTACGGTCGTCACGGCCGGGTGCTCGTCAACGTTCCGGTTCCCTACCGCGACAGGCACGTACGCTTTGCCGCCTGGCTGGAACACGCCTGGCGGAACCGCCCCGCAGGCGTGCTCGGCGTCGCGGATTACCAGCGGACCATCGACATCTATCGCGCACTGTTCGGCGCCGAACGCATATCGGTACTGCTGCTGGAACAGTGGATGGCCGACCCCCGGGCTTTCGCCGACCGTCTGTCGACCCTCCTGGGCATCGACGCCCCGACCACCTTGCACTTGCTGGGCAACCGGCGCACGCACGGGCAGGAGACCTCGCGCTACGTCCTTTACGACCGCCTGCGCAAACGCTTCCCCATTGCAGGCCGCATGGCGGCGCTCCTGCCGCGCGGGGTGCGGACCCTCGGCAGTGGGTTCCTGACGCAGGGCGGCACGCAACGCGCCGAATTCCCCCCCGGATGGCCGGAAAAGCTGGGCGATCTCTACCGGGAGGGCAACCGGAAACTGGCCGAGCAATACGCCCTGCCCCTGCGCGATTTCGGGTACGCGGTGTGAGAGCCCAAGCGCGGCGGGTTCCCGCGACGGAAAGCCGCCTCCGCACCCGCCGTGCCTGACATGAGAGGGCGCTACATGCTCGCGGTCATGCCCCGCTGCCTCGGGCGCTACCCGTTGCGTGGGGCGATGGCCGGTCAGCCACCCTTCGCACGCAGGCCGTGGATGTATTCCAGCTCAGCCAGCGACTTGGGTTCGCCCGGGACCAGCTTCAGGCATTTTCGATAAGCCTCGGTCGCGTCATCGAGCCGGCCCAGCTCTACCAGGGCGAAGCCTTGCCCGCGCAAGGCCGCGCACTTCAGCGGGGCGGCCTGCTCGGGGGCGGCGCTGATCTCCGCGTCGGCTTGCGCTTCCTGATCCAGAGCCAGCATCTTCTGCCAGTCGCGGCTTTCCTGATAGGTGTAGGCCAGTTCGATCTTGTACTGGCTGTCCATCGGAGACAGCGCGAGCGCCTTTTCGAGATCGGCGCGCGCTTCAGCGTAACGTGCCATTTCCGTCATGGCATACCCGCGTGCCCAATAGGCAAGGGCCCACGCCGGGCCTATCACGCTCACGGACACCTCCGGATCCGCGTCCGCCATCTTGTCGCCCAAGGCGGCGTAGGCAAGCGCATCGACCATTCCGCGGGCGCAGAAGACCTTGGCCGAGCTGTCCTTGTAGAGCGCCTCGTATTTTCGGATGACCTCCGCCAGCGGGCCGTCGACGGCCTGCTGGATATGGCCAGCCTGGATCATCGCCAGCGCATCGTCCACCTTCTGCCGGTCGGCATCGGCAGCCGGTTTCCCGGCATCGTCCACAGCCAACGTGATGGTCCTGGTCGGCTTGGCGCCTGGGTGCCCCGCGCAACCGGTGAGAGCGAGGAGCGAGGCCATCACCACGCTGAAGAGAGAACGCTTCACTGGAGATTCCTCCCTGAAAAACCGGTCCGGCGATCATGCGCGCGCACGGGCCCTTGCGGGAAGTCCCCGTCGGCGCGGCATAGTCGGGCCGCCGGCATCCCCCACTGGCCGGCACCAGGGCTCAACCACATCGAAAACGTCAGGAGGAAGTATGGCTTTCTCTGCGAGGATCGAGTCGTCCCCCTTCGCCGGCATCAACGTCACGCCGCTCGTCGACGTGCTGCTGGTGTTGCTCATCATCTTCATGATCACGGCGCCGGTCGTTGTGCACAGGAACCGCGTCGACCTGCCCGTGTCGGGCCACGCATCCGACGACCGGCCCGAACCGCTGCGAGTCACCGTGGACCCGGGCGGCATGGTGTTCTTCAACGGCACGCTGGTGAGCGATGGCGCGCTCGCTACGCAGTTGGACATTGCCGCAAGCCACGGCCTGGATGACCCGGCCAGCATTCCCCGTGTCGAGCTCCACGCCCGGGATGAAGCGTCATACGACGATGTGGCGCGGGTGCTGGCGCTGGTGAAGGCGCACGGCATCACCGGCATCGATTTCGCATCGGACTGATTTCCGCGAAGCATCCAACGTGGCGGCGAGCGCCTCGCGGATGAGGCGCTCGCTTTGCGTGCCGCGCTCGAGAACAGTGCAAAGCACAGCGCACGCCCTCCCGCCGGCCGAGGCATCAGCCAACAAAGGCTCCTGCCCGATGCGGCTTCATGACCGGCCGGGGCAGCGCTCGATGGGGTGGTCGAGTCTGCCCCGGTCTCTCGGGCGGGCCGGCAAGTGGGGGACAGCAGGCCCGCACGATCAGTGCATCCGGCACCTTTTCATGCACATCCCCTGCCTAGTCGCGCAGGTTCACCACGGCGACTTGCGGGTATACCGCCTGGGCCGACGCTACGCGCTGGCCCCCGTTGTCGGCCTTCATCAGCTGAGGCGCCAGGGTGCAGCGCGCGGCGCCCGAGGGCATCGTCCGCTTGCAATAGACGTTGACGATGGCAACCGTGGTCTGGTCGGCGTCCATCAACAGGATGCGTTTCGCCACGCCAGGGCGCAAAGAGTTGTCGATGGCCACGGCAACATGCGTCACCGGGGTGCCGCTCTTGCGCACGGACTCCGACTGATCGGCCGCCTGCTGTGCCTGTACGTACTGCTTGTGCGTATTGCCGACGAGGGCATGCAGGGTGTAGCCCGTGTGCAGGTTGGCCACATAGGTTTCGTACTGGCCGGGGACCGCCGTGACTGTGACATCGCGCAAATTGGTGGGCTGCGTCTGGTCCTGGGCCGCGCTGGCGCCGCCGGCGAAGGCAAGACCGAACGCAAGTGTGGTGGCATTGATCAGGTATTTCATGGAAGCCTCCAGACGGACGCCGATGTCCGTGGAATGATTCTGGGCTGGGGGCTACGCCGCTTGCTTGAGGAACTTCGGAGGAATCCACGGGGATTCCATGAGGATTTCCAGCGGCGATCCGCGCCGATCGCGGAGGGTCTGCGACAGCTACCCCTCCGGCCGAACGTGATCCGGCCTTTTGCCCGCGACCGACGCCATGCGGCACTCACAGGATGCATGACTGACGACCTACTCCGGGCCTGCGCCGCATTGGCATCGCACGCCAACGCGCGCTTGAGCCAAGCGGAATGGCGACGCTGGGCTCGCTTTTCGCCACCGCCCAACTCGCCGGCGAACTCTATCGATCTTTAACCACCCCTGTGATATTGCGGCCGCGTGGCCAGTGACTCGAACAGTCCGCGGGTCGACTACGCGTTCGGCGATATCCGCGTCGAGCCGGCGGCCCACCGCGTGTTGCGCGATGGCCACGAACTCGAACTGGAGCCGAAGGCCTACTCCGTGTTGCTGCAGTTCGTGACCCATCCGGGCGAACTGATCCAGCACGACGACCTGCTGGAACACGTGTGGGGGCACAAGTGCGTCACGCCGGCATCGTTGAGCCGGGTCATCTCGCAGTTGCGCCAGAAGCTCGGCGACGAAGCGGCGGAGCCGCGCTACATCCAGACCGTGCATGGGCTTGGCTATCGCCTGATCGCCGGCGTCACCGCCAGGAACCCAACGGATGCCAACCGGGCCAGCAGCGCCGTGCCCCGTCCACTGCGCCATGCGGACGGCGACCACGACCGCCGCAGCATCGCCGTGTTGCCGTTCGTCAACATGAGCGGCGACGTGGAAAACGAGTACTTCAGCGACGGCATCGCCGAGGAAATCCTCAGCCTGCTGACCAAGCTGCCGCAACTGAAAGTCTCCTCGCGCACCTCCTCGTTCTTCTTCAAGGGCAAGGAGATCGACCTCCCGACGATCGCGGCCAAGCTGGACGTCAGCACCGTGCTCGAAGGCAGCGTGCGCCGGGCGGGCAACAGGGTGCGGCTCACCGCGCAGCTGATCGACGTGGCGTCGGACTCGACGCTGTGGGCCGAGACGTACGACCGCGAACTGCGCGACGTGTTCGCCATCCAGGACGACATCGCCCAGAGCATCGTCGATGCCCTGAAGGTCACCCTGTCGCCGAAGGAGCGCCGCGCGATCCAGTACGTCGCCACCGCCGACGTGCAGGCCTATGACGACTACCTGCGCGGGCGCAAGTATTTCTATGCATGGAACCGGCGCGATTCGCTGCGCGCCATCGACATGTACGAGCGCGCCATCGCGCGGGACCCGAAGTACGCCGCGGCCTGGGCCGGCCTGTCCGATGCGTACGTGATGCGGCATCGCTTCCTGGATGCGAATCCCGCGCACGTGGCGCAGGCCATGGAAGCCAGCGAGCGGGCCCTGCAGATGGACCCGGACTCGGCCGAGGCGCATGCCTCGCGCGGCCTGGCGCTGTACGTCAGCAAGCGGTTCAAGCAGGCCGAGCAGGAATTCGAGACGGCCATGATGCTCAACCCGAACCTGCTGGAAGCCTATTTCCTGTACGGCATGATCTGCAGCTCGCTGGGCCATTTCCAGAAAGCCGCCTGGCTGTACCTGCGCGCGGCCGAAGTCAGTCCCGCCGACTACCTGCCGCTGGTCTACCTCAGCCAGGCGTACAGCGAGATGGGCCGCAAGGAGGACGAACGCAAATCCCGTCATCGCGCGATCGAGTTGATCGAACGCGCGTTGAGCGTGAACCCCGATGACGCCCGGGCCCGCTACATGGGGGCCGCGAATTTCGCGGCGATGGGCGACAAGGCCAAGGCGATCGAGTGGGCCAACCTGGCACTGCGATCGAGCGAAGACGAGCCGATGGTGTTCTACAACGCCGCGTGCACGTTCGCGGTGCTGGAGGAACACGACCGGGCCATCGACCTGCTCGAACGCGCGGTGAAACTCGGCTGGGGCGACCGCGCCTGGATGGCGAACGACAGCGACCTCGCCTCGCTGCGCAACAAGCCCCGCTTCCAGGCGCTGCTGACCAGCCTGAACTGAGGCACGCGGCGGGGCCGCTGCCGGGAACCCGCTTTTGTCAGCCGGGCATGGCCGTCCAGGCGCGCTCGATCAGGCCTTGTTGCGCACGGCGGCAACCTTGGCCATGAGCTGGTTGATGGCGTTGATCGCCGTCGGCTTTCCGCCCAACGCATGAGCCCGCGTGAAGTCGAAATCCACGAACCCGTTGCTGGTTTGAACGCGGATCCGGCAGTCCCTGGCCGCCGTCATCCGCTCCAGCACGGAGTACGGGATGACGACCTCGTTCATGCCGTACAGCCGGTTGGAGCCGGCCGACCCGCCTCCGGACGCAGCACGACTGGTCGGTTCGCCCGCCGAATACTGCGAGATGTCGCCATCGATGTTGATGAAGAATGCGCGTGTATCGCTGAAAACCAGCGTGCCTGCAGTACCCGGGGCCCAACCCACGACAAGCGCAACGCTTTCTGGTGCCGCGCTCGACCACCGGGCTCCGAGCTCCAGCGGCTCGGTCCATGTGCCATCCACGTTGGCAAGCGCGTTGGGCGAGGCCTCGATGAGGGTCGCGTTGTCGAAACCGGACGTTCTTTCCGTGACCACGCCTCGGCCCGTCAACTGGTCCAGCGTGGTACAGCCGGACATGGCCAGCGCAAAGGCAACCACGAACAAGCGCTTTTTGTTGATACCGATCATGTGTAACTCCCTTTTGATGATCCATGGCGAGCCTGACGTTCTGGCGACGACGCCAGGTGCGATTCGAAGGCTCAAGAGAAGGACCCGTGTTGCGCACAGGCGCCGGAGCGTAAAAGCGCAACCGCGCCTGCCCCACGCGTGCTGCAACCAACGCTGCCGGCCCCTCATTACGGGACACGCGCGGCTCCTCGCCGCCGCGCCAGGCACGCGGTCCACCAGCGAGTGGAACGCCGAGGCCGAGCCGTCTCCGACAGGATCACCCGACGCCGCGACCACCACGATCAGCGCAGGACGCGCCCAACCGTCATCCGAGCAAGCCTTCTGCTGTCAGACAATGCGCCCGACGCCTTGGGTGAGATCCGATCCATCACCGGCGGACACCGGCGATGACCCGGCAACCACAAGTCGAAGCCATGACCGCGGCACCATGCGGGAGTGGTCGGGTGCATGGTCGAACGGGATACTGGAACGCGGGCGTGGCCAGCGCGATGACGTGTCCGGCGCACGATGACGCGCGCCACTGCGTTTCGCACCGCGTGAACCTGCCTCGAGTGAGGCTGCCTCCAGTTCTGAAGTTCAGCGCGTCACCCCTTCCCCACAGGAGTTGTTCCATGCGGCTGCTATCACGCGTTTTCCTGATTTCCGGTCTCGCGCTCGCCTCCAGCATGGCCAGCGCCACCGCGCTGCCGGGCACGCACGACCTTCGCGTGATGACCTTCAACGTGCGCTACGGCACGGCCGACGACGGCATCAACGCCTGGCCCAAGCGTCGTGACCTGATGGTCCGGGTCATCCGCAAGGAACACCCGGACATCATGGGCACGCAGGAACTGCTCTCGCCCCAGGGCGACTACCTGCAGCAACACCTGGCGGGCTACACCTGGTTCGGCATGGGCCGCAACGGCAACGAGATCGACGAGAACGGCAACGAGCACATGGGCGTGTTCTACGACAGGACGCGCCTGCAGGTGCTCGAGTCCGGCAACTTCTGGCTGTCGGAGACCCCGGACAAGCCCGGAAGCATCGGAGCCGGCCTGTTGATGCCCCGCATGGTCACCTGGGCGAAATTCCACGACCGACGCAGCGGCAAGGATTTCTACTACTACGACACGCATTTTCCCTACCGCGACGGCGAGGAGGCCGAAGCGACCCGCGAGCGTTGCGCCGAGCAGATCCGGCAGCGCCTGGCGCGACTGCCTGACTCGGTTCCCGTCATCCTGACCGGTGACTTCAACACGACGCCGGACAGCAGGACGCACGCTTCCCTGACTGAAGTCCTGCACGATGCGCGTACGTCGTCGCCACGACACGATGGCCCGGAGGGCAGCTTCCACGACTTCACCGGCCATGCGACCAAGCGCATCGACTGGATCCTCTACCGCGGCCTGGAAGCCGACGACGTGCGTACGATCACCACGCACGAGGGCAAGGTCTACCCTTCGGACCACTTCCCGGTGGTGGCGGACTTCAGATGGTAGGAGCCCGCAGGAGGGTTGGCTCCCCGGCCGAACGTGTACCTGTCGCGCCAAGCGCAACGGGCGCCTGTCAGGAAATGGCTTCCATGTTCGAGCTCAGCACGTGCCAGCCCCGCGCGTCATGCCGCAACACCGCGGTATGCCACGAGGCGCACAGGTCGCCACACCAGAAGCCGTACTGGACGTCGTAGTCGCCATCCGGGCGGCGCATCGGCAGGCCCACGTTCATCCGCATCCTCTGCTGCATCGGCGCCTTGCCGGAGGGCCACGCGCTTCCGGGGAACAACCGCAGGCCGGTGTCGACCAGTTGCCTGATGGCATCGGCGGAGAGGTCGCGCTGGAGCCCGCTGTCCGGCCAGCTCATGGACACGTAGAGCGGCATGCGGTTGGCGCGCACGTAGCCGTCCTTCGCCGTGGCCTGGTAGCGCACAAGCGCGACCATCATGCCCTGCAGGTCCGGAGCGGGATGAAGCACCGCGTCCTGCTGCGCCGCGCGCCGGACGCGGGCTTCCCCGAGGTGAGCCGCCACACTGCCTTGCGCGACACACTGCCTCACCGCCGGATCGCGCGCGCACACGGCGCCGGTCGCCTCGTCCAACGTGACCTCGAGCGAGGCCGGCGCCTTGGAGATGTCGCGGTCGAGCCGGAAGTGCCATACGCCGCGGCTTGTATCGAACTCGATGCCGCTAATCGTGGCGTCGTCTATCTCGGGCCGAAGCGCCGCCAGAGAGGTCTGCATGGCATCCATCCCGTCCAGCAGCGGCCTGGCCGGGGCACCCTGCGCGAGCGCGACGCCGCTCGCGGGGATAAGGGCGAAAGATATCCATCCGAGGTACCGACCTGCCATCCGCATCGCCACGCCCCCGCCTGGTGGGTCCGGAAACGGTAGCCCGATCGCCGATGATCCGGCAATCGGACCATGCCTGCGTTCACCGGGAAAACGAACGATGCCGGGACAGGCGAGCATCGCGTTCCGCCGGGCCCGAGGTCATGGACGCACGTCGAAGTCGGCCTGCGCCGCCGCCTGCGAGCTGCCGCCGACCCACACTGTGTAGTGCGTGGGTTCCACCACCTGACGGCTGTGCACGTCGTAGAACGACAGTTCGGGGAAGCCGAGCTCGAAGCGCACCTGCCGCGATTCGCCCGGCTTCAGCGTCACGCGCTGGAAGCCCTTCAGCCCGCGCACCGGTTGCTCGACGCTGGCGCCGAGGTTGCGCACGTAGAGCTGCGCGACCTCCGTGCCTTCGCGCTTGCCGGTGTTGGTCAGCGTGGCCGTGACTGTGACCAGCGATTTCGCGCCTGGCCGATTGGCCTCGGCCAGCGGCAGCGTGGCTCGCGAAACGTGCACGCCGGAGTACGCGAAGCTCGTGTAACCCAGGCCAAACCCGAACGGGAACAACGCGTCGTTCGGCACGTCGATGTAGCGCGAGACGAAGCGCGTTTCGCCGCCACTGGGCGGCTTGCTCAAGTCGGCGTCGCCGGCGGGCCGGCCGGTAGGGAACTGTGCGTAGTACAACGGCTCCTGCCCGACCGCGCGCGGGAAGCTCATCGGCAGCTTGCCGCTGGGCGCGACGTCGCCGAACAACACGTTGGCCAGCGCGTTGCCGGCCTCGGTACCGGGGAACCACACGGCCATGATCGCCGGCACGTGCCTGGCCGCCCAATCCAGCACCAGCGGGCGACCGGAGAACACCAGCAGCACCACCGGCTTGCCCGTCGCCGCGATCTTCTCCAGCAGTTGCTGCTGGTTGCCCGGCAGGTCGAGGTGCGCGCGCGAGCCGGCCTCGCCGCTCATTTCCGACGACTCGCCCAATGCCATGACCACCACGTCGGCCTGGCGCGCGGCCTGCAGCGCGGCATCGAAGCCCGCCGCCGCGTCGCCCAGGACGTCCGTGCCGTGCGCGAACAATACGTGGCCGCCACGCTGCTGCATGCGCCGCTCCAGTGCCTGGCGCAGCGTCACCACGTCGGACGCCTGCGTTGCGCCGCCCCACGCGCCCTGCATCTCGTTGGAGGCATCGGCAAGCGGGCCGATCAGCGCCACCGACTTCACTTCGTTGCCCAGCGGCAGCACCGCCTTGCCGCCGACCGACGCGTTGCGCAACAGCACGAACGACTCCTCGGCGGCACGGCGCACCAGCGGACGATGCTCGGGCACCGCGTGCGTCACCTCGGTGCCCTGCGCGTAGGGATGCTCGAACAAGCCCAGCGCGAACTTGACCCGCAGCACGCGCCGCACGGCCTCGTCCACGGTGGCCATCGAAAGCTTGTGCTCGGCCAGCAGCTTGGGGATCTGCGTGTCGTAGAAGTGGGACATCATGTCCACTTCCACGCCCGCCTCCAGCGCCTTCTTCGTCGCCGTGGCGGCGTCGAGCGCGATGCCGTGGTGGGTCAGTTCCATCACCGCGGTGTAGTCGCTGACCACGAAGCCGTTGAAGCCCCATTCCTTGCGCAGGATCTCGTCCATCACGTAGGGGTTGGCGGTGGCCGGCACGCCGTTGAGCGCGTTGAACGAACTCATCATCGTCGCCGCGCCCGCCTCGACCGCGGCCTTGTACGGCGGCAGGTAGACCTGCCGCAGGCGGATGTCGGACATGTCGGTGGTGTTGTACTCGCGCCCCGCCTCGGCTGCGCCGTACGCCGCGAAGTGCTTGACCGAAGCCGCGACGCTGTCCGGCCGGGACAGATCGTTGCCCTGGTAGCCGCGCACGTAGGCACGCGCCATTGCCGAACCAAGATACGGATCCTCGCCCGCGCCCTCGGTCGAGCGGCCCCAGCGCGCGTCGCGCGAGATGTCGACCATCGGCGAGTAGAACCATTTCACGCCGGCGGTGGTGGCTTCGGTCGCCGCCATGTGCGAAAGGTCCCCGACCAGCGCCGTATCCCACGATGCCGCCAGGCCCAGCGGCACCGGATAGATGGTGCGATAACCGTGGATCACGTCCGCGCCGAAAAGGATCGGGATGTGCAGGCGGCTGTGCATCGCCGCCTCCTGGAAGGCGCGCGTCTTCTCGGCGCCGATCACGTTGAGCATCGAGCCGAGACGGCCTTGCCTGGCCAGCGCCATGGCGTCGACCTCGGTCTTGGTCTCCGGGTTGGCGGCGAGCTCCTTGTCGCCGGTGGTGGGGGTCGGCGCGCTGAAGCCCTGGTCGTTGTACTGGACGAGTTGGCCGATCTTTTCTTCCAGCGTCATCTGATCGAGTAGCGCCTCGACACGCCGTTCGATCCCGGGCGAGGTCAGTTGCGCGTTCGAGGGTGCCGTGGCGTGCGGCAGGGCGCCGGCGACCTGCGCTTGGACGACTGTGCACGCGAACGTGCTTGCGAGCAGCAACACGGAGGGACGCAAACGGAAGATCGATGATCGGTTCATGGCAGCACGGGATGCGAGCGGCAGCGCCCGCTTGAGCGTGAAGACGTTTACACGACCGGGTGTGAAAAGATCAGATGTTCCCGATCCGGCCGAGGCCGCATGCCATGCCACACGCCTGCCCTTCCCGTTCCCGTCTCACGCTTGCCCTGCTGGTTACCGCGGGCATCGCCGCAACGGGTGCCCGCGCCGCCGTGAACCCGCATGGCCGCACCTGGGCCAATCCGGTCGACGTCGACTACCGCTACAACTACGAGCAGATGAACCAGGGCATCTCCTACCGTACCGGCGCCGATCCGGCGGTGGTGCGCTACGGCGACGCCTACTATCTGTTCCTGACCCTGGCCGATGGCTACTGGCGCTCCACCGACCTGGTGCACTGGGATTTCGTCAAGCCGGACCGCTGGCCGTTCGACGGCCCGGTGGCGCCGGCCACGCTGGTCGCCGATGGCAAGCTGTTCCTGATGCAGTCGGCGATGCAGCCGGTGCCGCTGCTGTATTCGACCGATCCCGCGCATGGCCACTGGAATTTCTGGACGCGCCTGTTGCCGCCGGTCCCGGGCGCCGTGTGGGCCGGCCACGAGAGCGAGATGAAGCCGGGCGACCTGCCGCCCGGCCCGTGGGACCCGGGCCTGTTTCGCGACGAGGACGGCAAGACCTATCTGTACTGGGATTCCTCGAACGTCTTCCCGCTCTACGGCGCGCAGATCGACCTGGCGCTGGACCACGGAAAGGAAGGCGAAGGCAAGCGCGTCACCTTCGTCGGCAAACCCGAGGCCCTGCTGCGCCTGCATCCGGACCAGCACGGCTGGGAGCGTTTCGGGCAGGACCACACCGACGAGAGCATCGACCCCTACGTCGAGGGCGCCTGGATGAACCGCCACGGCGACACCTACTACCTGCAGTACGGCGCGCCCGGCACCGAGTTCAACGTCTACGCCACCGGCGTCTACACCAGCGACAAGCCGCTCGGTCCGTTCCACTACGCACCGTACAACCCCATCGGCTACAAGCCCGGCGGATTCGTGGTCGGCGCCGGCCACGGTTCCACCTTCGAGGACACCTACGGCAACACCTGGAACACCGGCACGATGTGGGTAGCGGTGAACTGGCGCTTCGAGCGGCGTGTCGACTTGTTTCCCGCCGGCTACCACGACGACGGCCAGATGTGGGTCGACACCCGTTTCGGCGATTTCCCGCAGCGCATGCCCGACCACAAGCTCAAGCCCGGCGAGAGCACTTTCACCGGCTGGATGCTGCTCTCCTGGCGCAAGCCCGCCACCGCCTCGTCGCAGTTGCCCGATCACGGGCCGGCGGAGGTCACCGACGAGAACCCGCGCACCTATTGGGTCGCCGCGCACGACAATCCGGGCCAGACGCTGACCGTCGATCTCGGTACCACGCGCAGCGTGCGCGCCGTGCAGGTGAACTTCACCGACTACAAGGCCGGCCGCTACGGCGACGCGCCGGACATCGTCACGCAGTTCAAGCTCGAAGGCTCCACCGACGGCAAGCACTGGACCGTGCTTGCCGATCTCTCGCACGAGCAGCGCGACCGGCCCAACGCCTACCTGGAGTTCGACCGGCCCGCGCACGTCCGCTACGTGCGCTACGTGCACGGGCACGTCGGCGCGAAGCACCTGGCGATCTCCGACCTGCGCGTATTCGGCAACGCGGACGGCGCGCCGCCGTCACCGCCGGAGCTCGTGTCCGCCAAACGCGATACGGACACCCGCGACGCCGAGATCGCGTGGAAGCCGGTACCGGGCGCGGTGGGCTACAACGTGCGCTGGGGACTGTCCGCCGACCGGCTGCACGAGACCTACCAGCGCTTCGCCGACCAGCCCACGCACCTGCAACTGCGCTCGCTCAACAAGGGCGTGCGTTACGTGGTGGCCGTGGAGGCGTTCGACGAGCATGGGGTGTCGAAACTGTCGCGGGTGGCGACGCTCGAACCCTGATCGATGGCTGCCTTTGCAGGCGCGGGATCCTCTCGGATGGCCGCGCTGCGCAACTGGCGTCTAGCCCCCCGGTAGGGCGGTAGGTCAGGGTTCGGGCGCGGCCAGCCAGCCGCCGGTGAAGCCGGCCTGCTCCAGGCCCTTGCGGATGTACGGGTTTCGCCGCATCACCTTCCAGACGAAGTCGCTGCGCCAGTTCTCGATCATCAGCACGATCGGGCCCTGGTCGATGCCCAGTTGCACGCTGTCGACCCAGCCCAGCCCCGGCACCAGCCGGCCTGTGCGCAATTCGGTGTCGGTATGGAAGCTCGGGTTGAAGGCGTCGACGAAACCGTAGCGGTCGTAGATGGATTTGCCGTAGCGCTGCTTCATCGTCGCCAGCGCGGGAACCACGATCTCCGGCGCGAAGGCAATCGAGCCGCCCGCGGCGGTGGGGGCGATGGTGCCGTCGTCGGAGATGTAATCGAGCCCGGCACCGCGCGCCGTGTAGCCCTCGAACGTGAGCGTCTTGTTGCCCTGCTCGACGACGATGCCTCCCGGCCCATTGCTGGCGGTCAAGCCCCACACGTTGGCGCCGTAGCCGGTCCAGTGGCCGGGATTGGCGATGGCGTAGTTGCGCTGGCTGTAGGTGGCGCGCCGGCTGTTCTCGAAGTAATCGAGGTCGTGCTTTCGGTTCCAGTCGTCGCGGATGCCGCGGAAGTCCACCCAGACATGGCTGTACTGGTGGCCGAACATCGGCGCGAAGTTGAGGAAAGTCTGCCCGTAGAACGCACCCCAGGTCTTGTCGTTAGTCGAGGTCCAGGCCTTCCAGGCGGCCGGTTGCACCGGATGCGTCGGCGAGCCCAGCGCGAGGATGTAGACCAGCATGCCTTCGTTGTAGCCCTTCCAGTCGGACGGGATGAACTGGCCGCCCGGGGTCCAGCCCATGCTGATCAGCGGCGCGCGCGCCTGCATCCAGGGCCAGTCGACGCGGCGGTAGATCGCGTCGGCCAGCGCGCGGATCTCGCGCTCGGCGGGCGTGTCGCGGTCGAAGTAGGACTGCGCGAACAGCACGCCGCCCAGCAGCAGCGTGGTGTCGACGCTGGACAGCTCCACCCAGCGCCCGAAGCGCTTGCCGGTCTGCATGTCCAGGAAGTGGTAGTAGAAGCCGTGGAAGCCGGCGGTGTCGTCCTCGCTGCCATTCTGCGGCGCGTCCCTGAAGAAGCGCAGCGTGGCGAGCGTGCGTTCGGCCGCCTGCGCGCGCGTGATGTAGCCGCGCTCCACGCCCACGCCGTAGGCGGTCAGCCCGAAGCCGACGGCCGCGATGCTGGAGAACGACTCGCCCGGGTAGTGATCCGGCACCAGCCCCGTCTTCGGATCGGCGCTGTCCCAGAACCAGTCGAAGGTGCGCCGCTCCAGATCGTCGATGAGCTTCTGCTGCGCAGGCGGCAGCGTGGCGTAGGTCGTCGCGGCGGGCCCGGGTGTCGCGGCGCGGACCGGCGGGGTGGCTGCGAGTGCCGTCGCGAGGAAGGCGGTCGTCAGTGCTAGCGAAAATCGGCAAGGCATGGGAACGGCATCCGTCGAGGGGGGTGGAAAAAACCGGCCACCGCCGAACGGCGAGGAACGGACGGAAGGTGGGACTCAGGCCGGCACCGGGACGGCGGCGCAGCAGCGCTCGATGAAGGCGGCATGGCTTGGCATTGCCTGCACGCAACTGGCGATCACCCGTCCCACGTTGGCGATATAGCCGTCCACATCGGACTGGGCGACCTGATCGACCAGCGGGTGGTACTGCTCGGGCACGATGCCCTGGCCGATCATTACCTGCACCCAGCTGACCAATGCGAACATCTCCTCGCCCTGGCGGAAGAAGCGGCCGCTGTCGCGGAACAGGCGGATCGTCTCGGCCAGCGACGGCGGAATCGCCATCGTGCGGCAGTCGTTCCAGAACGCGCTGTCGGTGCGCTCGGTCGCGTGGTAGTGCAGGATCAGGAAATCGCGGATGCGCTCGTACTCGAACACCGACTGCGCGTTGTAGCGGTCCATCAACACCGGGTCGAAATCGCTCCACGGGAACAGGTTGAGGAACCGGGCGATGCCCGACTGCACCATGTAGATGCTGGTCGATTCCAGCGGCTCCATGAAGCCGCTGGCCAGGCCCAGCGCGACCACGTTCCGGTCCCAGAACTTCCGCCGCATGCCCGCGGTAAAGCGCAGCACACGCGGCTCGCCGAGCGGGCGGCCGTCCAGATGCTTCAGCAGCGTGGCAGCCGCCTCGTCGTCACTCAGGTGCGCGCTGGAATAGACGTGGCCGTTGCCAATGCGATGCTGCAGCGGGATGCGCCACTGCCAGCCGGCGGATCGCGCGGTCGCGCGCGTGTACGGCGTGGGTGGGCCGACCTTCTCGCAGGCCACCGCCACCGCGCGGTCGCACGGCAGCCAGCGACTGAAGTCGTCGTAGCCGGCGTGCAGCGTCTGCTCGATCAGCAGGCCGCGGAAGCCGGAGCAGTCGACGAACAGGTCGCCCGCGATGCGCGCTCCGGAGGCCAGCGTGACCGCCTCGACGAAACCGCTGTCCGGCTGCAGCGCCACATCCACGATCTTGCCTTCGATCCGCTGCACGCCGTGGCGTTCGGCGTACTCGCGGAGGAAGCGCGCGTACAGCCCGGCGTCGAACTGGTAGGCGTAGGCAATGTTGGCCAGTGGCGAGGTCGGCGGCACGTCGCTGGCCGACACCATGAACCTGCCCTGCCCTGCCGCCAACGCGTTGAGCGAGTAGGTTCCGAGGTCGGCCGCCTTGCCCTGCCGGCGTGCCTTGAGCCAGTACTGGTGGAATGGGAGCAACCCCAGGTCGGGGCCGAGGCCGCCGAAGCTGTGGAAGTAACGCTCGCCGATGCGGCCCCAGTCGTCGAACTGGATGCCAAGCTTGAATGTCCCCTGCGTGCGCCGCACGAACTCGGCCTCGTCGATGCCCAGCAGGTTATTGAAGAGTTTCAGGTGCGGCACGGTGGACTCGCCCACGCCGACGATGCCGATCTCGTCCGACTCGATCAGCCGGATCGCAAAACGTCCGCCGAGCACCTTGGCGAAGGCGGCGGCGGCCATCCAGCCTGCCGTGCCACCACCGACGATGACGATGTCGCGAATGGGTCCGCTCATAAAAGGCCCGGATGGGAGCGCGCTCCCGGCACGGCCGTAGCCGTGCCGGGGCGCTGGGCTGCGCTAGAAGTTCAGGCCGACCTCGAACTTGAACGTGCGCGGCACGAAGGTGATGTTGCCCAGGCGGTTGTACTCCACCGTCGCCTGCCCGTTCGCGTAGGTCGGAACGTAGTCGACGAAGTTGTCCCAGTTGAACACGTTCAGCACGTCGAACCGGCCGAACAGCGTCACGCCATGCCCGAGGTCGAAGTTCTTGGTCGCCTGGAAGTCGATGTCGCGGTAGCCCCAGATCTTGCCGCCAAAGATGAAGCGCGAGCCGCCCGGCGTCGCCGCCTGCGGGATGCAGTTGTTCCCGGCCGGGAACACCGCGCCGTCGTAGCAGGCGATGCCGTTGAACGGCAGCGGCGTGGCGAGGGTGAGCTTCGCCGACAGCGTGGTGCCCCACGGTCCGTCGATGTTGCCGGTCGCCACGAAGCGATGCTTGGCCGCGGCGTTGGACGTGATGAACGGGTAGTCGCCGATGGTCGCCTCGTCGAACGAGTAATGCTCGTTGATGTCGCGGTTCTGCTTGGCGTGGGTGAAGGTGTAGGCGAACGTCGCGCCCCAGTGCGATTCCTTCGTGTAGGGCTTCTCGGCCGAGAGCAGCAACTGAGTGGTGCGGGTGGCGATGCCGTTGTTGCCGACGATCAGCGCGCCGAACCCGGGCACGCCATTGCCCCACGGCTGGCTGTTGTTCTGGAAGAACGCGCCGTCCGGGTAGCGGTTGCCGAGCGTGAAGGCGAAGCCGTCGTGGCTGAGGATGCGCGAGACCGTCGCGCTCGTGTTCCAGTCGCCGACCTGGTTGCGCATGCCGAGACTGAACTGGTCCGAATACGGCGCCTTCAGGTGGTTGTTCATCAGGTCGACTTCGGTGCCGGCGTTGCTGCTCGGACCGAGCAGCGCCTGCAGGTTGGCCAGCCCGTTGAGGTAGTTCGGGTCCCAGTCGTAGCAGGGGGTCGATTCGCGGTGACACAGGCCGGTCGCCGGATCGCGGAAGTAGATCGTGTACTGCGGCAGCGCCGACTTGGTCGTTTCAAGTTGCAGGTAGTCGTACAGGTCGCGGTCGTAGGCGCGGCCGGCGCCACCGAAGATCACGTGCGCCTCGTCGCCATTGAGGTCGTAGGAAAAGCCCAGTCGCGGCTGCCACTCGCCCTTGTAGGCGGAGCGATTGCTGCCGGTGCTGATGTAGTCGTTGACGTCGATGCCGCCGAGCGCCAGCGACTGCGCGTAGGTCTGGCCCGGCGGTCCGTTCGGGTCCTGGCTGTTGAGCGCGGCCACCACGTTCGCCGGCGTGACGAAGTTGGTGTACGAAGGCGTGCGCTCGTAGTCCCAGCGCACGCCCAGGTTCAGCGTGAACTTGTCGGTGATGTCCCAGTCGTCCTGGATGTAGGCGCCGAACTGGTGGCTCTTGGTGGAGACCGACGGCGTGAGGCCCAGTCCCGTCACCGGCTTGGTGAAGAAGGCCTTGTACGGCGTGCCCGCAGTGCCGGCCGTCGTCACGTTGTAATAGAACTGCGGGTTGACGTCGGCCGCGTCGGCCGCGTTCAGCGTGACCATCTTCTTCTTGAAGCCCAGCTTGATCACGTGGTCGCCGTGCCACTGCAGGTCGTTGAAGGTGAAGTCATCCTGGATGGCCGGACCCTTCTGCCCCTTGTCCTGCGTGGCAAGCGGGCTGGCCGCGCCGGTCTGGATGATCACCGGGTCGTCGGTCGGGCGCTCCCAGGTGTAGACCAGGCCGTTGCCGTAGTTGAGCGCGGTGGGCGCGTTGTAGGCGTCCTCGTAGGTCAGCAGCAGCTCGTTGAAGTAGGCCTCGCCGCTGTGCTGCCAGCGCAGCGCATAGCGCTTGTCGTTGTTGCGGGTGCTGTAACCGGAGGTGGGTGCGTTCTGGTCACCGATGCCACCGAGCTGGTCTTCCTTGCGGATCTGCGCGCTGGCCTCGAAACGGTCGCGGTCGGTCGGCTCCCAGTCGAGCTTGCCGAAGTAGAGGTCTTCCTTGAAGTTCAGTCCGGCCGGGCCGAACAGCCCGGCCACGTCGGCGGGCAGGTAGGCCACGCCCGGAGCGCCGTCGGCGCTTGGTACGACGGTGATCGGCGTATCGAAGCGCTTGGCCTCGTACACCGCGAAGAAGTGCATCTTGTCCTTGATGATCGGGCCGCCGATGGCGAAGCCGTATTCCTTTTCCTCCGACGGCGTCTTGGTCCCGGAGTCGCGCTCGGCCGGCGTGCGCTCGCGGAACGCATCGTTGGTATAGCGGTAGTAGGTCTCGCCGTGGAATTCGTTGGTGCCGGATTTGGTCTGCGCCGTCACCGCGGCCGAGGAGATCTGGTCGTACTCGGCCTTGTAGTTGGAGGTGATGACCTTGTACTCGCCGATCGCCAGCTGCGGGAACGGGTTGCCCTGGCTGCCGTTCTGGCCGCTGACGCCGCCCTCCTTGACGTAGCTCTTCTGGCCCACGCCGTCGATGTAGACGTTGACCGAGCTGTTGTTCATGGCGCCGCCGCGCAACGACGTGTTGCCCTTGGAGTCGACGCTGAACACCATGCCGGGCACGGTGTCGGCGAACTCCAGGAAGTTGCGCGAGATCTGCGGGATGGTCTGGATCTGGCGCAGCGAAATGGTATTGCCCACTTCCGGCGTCTTGACCTCGGTGAGCGTGGTCGCGGTGACCGACACGCCGCCAAGCGTGGTGGCGGCGGCCGGCGAAGGCGCACCCGCGGCCACCGGCGCACCGGCCGCCACCGGCGCCTGCAGGTTCAAGGTCGCGGTGGAGGCGACGGTCAACGTCACCGTCTGCTCGGTGCCCGGGCCGGCATCCACCTGGTAGGTGCCTGGCTGCAGGCCGGGCAGCGCATAGCTGCCGTCCGCGCCGGTACGCGTGCGTCGCACCGAGCCGGTCGCCACGTTGCGGGCGGTGACCTGGGCGTTGGCCGGGCCGGTGCCGCGCAGTGTGGCGTTGGCGGTCTGCGCCCACGACACGGTCGGGGCGACGGCGACCGTGGCGATCGAGCCGGCGATGAGGCTCGCCAGCAGGCTTTTTTTCATCAAACGCAATGTCTTGTTCATCGCTGCGTCCCTTGAGGGCCGGAGGTTTGCGACGATAGTTATTAATTCAAAGTGATGATGGCGTCGGCGGATCGGGCGTCGGGTACCGCGCCCCCTCGCCCGGCTTCAGCTCACGTCTTGCCCACGATCGCCACGGCCGCCAGCAGTACGAGCAGGAGCAGCGCAACCACGCCCATTGCGAGGCGCTGCCTGGTTGTTGGCGACACATCCGCCGCGGTTTCGTCGCGGGCCACGGTTGCCGCATCCGACCGGGCCGCTGGCGTCAGGGAATCGAGCGGCTCGACCGGCGCGATCAGGCGATAGCCCTTGGTCGGCACCGTGGCGATGTAGGTCGGCGCGCGGGAATCGTCGCCGAGCGCACGCCGCAGCTGGGCGATGCAGCGGTACACCGGGTTGTCGCCCATCGGCCGGCCGTGCCATACCGCCTCGATCAGCTCGCCCGCGCTGATCACCTGACCCGGGTGGTGCGCCAGGTACATCAGCACGGCCATCGCCTTGGGTTCGAGCGCGACTTCCCGGTCGGGCATCACGATCCGGTCGAGATCGGCCTCCACGCGGCAGGTACCGATCCGTACGCGCCGCCCGTCGGCCCGGCCTGCCGGGTTGGCGGACGCAAGCAATGCGGTGGTGTCCACCTTGCCCATTGCCCCAACTCCCGATCGCCGCCGCACCTTAGACCTTTCGTTCCGGCATCGCCAGCAACCTCCTCCAGAAAAACTCCAGAAAACCCGAAGGACCTGTGCGCGGCCGACGACCAGACTGCGCGATCCGGTCTGCGGACGCCTGTCCGATCCAGGGCCGGCTCTGTCGCCGGCTCGGTCGCCCGCGGCGGCATCGGGGCAACGCCCCGCCCACTTGTCTTCTCCAAAGGGAGAGCACGCACATGACTAGCGCACTGAAAACACGGCTCGCCGCGCCGGCTGGCTCGCGGCAGGTAACCAACGCGGCAACGGGCAGCGGCCACGACGGCGAAGCAGCCTCGCGGCAAGCACGCGTGCGCAGGCGGCTGCGCGGTTCGGCGTTGCTGGCGCTGGCACTGTGCCTGCCCAGCCTGGCGCTCGCCAACACCTGCAGCAACGCCACGCTGAAAGGCCGCTACACGTTCGCGACCAGCGGATTCACGCGGCTGCCGTTCGCGCCGCCCGGCACGCCGTGGACGCCCAAGGCAATCGTCGAAACACTGCGCTTCGATGGCGGCACTGGCGTGACCGCCCTGTCGTTCACGGCCGCCAACCCGATCGGCGACCTGGGCAACATCGTCCCGGGCACGAACGTCCCCGGCACTTATTCGGTGCAACCGGACTGCAACGGCACCGTACTGTTCCAGGACCAGAACGCCACCGCCTTCGCCATCCACGTCGGCCCGTGGGGCAACACGATCTACATGATCCAGATCAACCCACTCAACAACGTTTTCGAAGGCGTGGCCAAACGCAGTTGGTGAGGATCGACCTGGAGACGGACGTCTTGCCGAGCCCGCCCGGCGGTGGGCGCCGCCGGGCGGGCTCGAGGGCGCTTCACACCGCCGGGCCCGGATCACCCTCCACCACCGTCTGCTGCATCCGCGGCCGCTCGCCGGCTTGCCACAGTGGCACTTCGTGGCGGACGCGGTAGCGCAGCGGTCCGCCGTCGGAACGCGGACTGCGCTCGATCGGGCGCGGGATGCACACGAACTCGGTG
Source organism: Frateuria sp. GZRe14 (assembly GCF_051900395.1). NCBI lineage: Bacteria > Pseudomonadati > Pseudomonadota > Gammaproteobacteria > Lysobacterales > Rhodanobacteraceae > Frateuria > Frateuria sp. GZRe14. The sequence continues at coordinate 2,724,689 of NZ_JBHZGJ010000001.1, forward strand.
ACCATCGTGCCAGCGTCGACGCGGACGGTTGCGTAGCCGTGGCCGCCCATGTCGACGAAGGTCAGGTGCGGGGCGAGGTCGGGGTTGCTGACGGCGTGCGCCTTCTTCAGATCCCCGCTCTTGGCGAACTCCAGCGCCGAGCGAACGCCATGGTGCATCAGAAGGTTGACGGTGGGCTGCGTCGGTCCGTCGCCCGGATTGGCGACGTACAACGGGCGCAACGGATCGTCCTTCTTCAGGTTGTGCTCGGAAGCTTCGAGCATGCCCGGGGAAATGAGCGATCCGCCCACGAAGGTGACGCCCACGGGCTCGAACGCAGCGGGTGGCAAGGCCTTGGCCGCGTAGCCGGCCCAGAAGCTGTGGCGGTCGCCCGAGACGATCGCGAACCCGGTGATGCCCTCATCGCGCACGGTGTCGAAGATCTCGGCGCGCTCGTGGTACGCGCCGCCCCAGTCGCTGGTGGCCATGACGGCGAAGCCCTCCCCTGACCATGGGCCCAATGCCGGCGGGAGATGCTGCGGATCCACGCGCCAGTCGGGCGTGCCCAGCGAATTGCCCCAGATCTTCCAGGTAGCCTGCGCGCCGCGCAAGCGCTCGAGGAACCAGGCCTTCTGCTTCGCCCCCAGCAGGGTCTGCGCGGACTCATGGGCGCGGTAGTTGGCCACGCTCTTGCCGCGGAAAGAGAGCTTCGCCGGCGGATGGCCGTCGGCGTAGTCGCGGCCCGCGTCGAGCTGCATTGCCAGCTCTTCCGGCACCCAGCCTAGCGCGTCGCCTTCGAACAGCGGAGCGAGCTCCTCGTGCGAACCCGGGTCGCGCGAGCGGAAGCTGTGCTGGTCGGTGAGGATCAGGTCGATGTGCCGGCCCCAGCGCAGGGCGCGATACACGATCAGGCTGTCGATGGCGGCGAGGTTGTTGGCTTCGCGCCCCAGTCCGTCGTCATCGAACGTCGTGACCGGGGTATCGACGACGTGCGGAGCCACGAAAGTGTCCATGCGGGCGCCCGGCGGCGCGACCCGTGCCGGCTGGTATTCGAACCAGGCCTGGTTGGCCGCGACCTTGAGCGTCTGCGCGGGAACCAAGCCGTCTGTGCCGGGAAATTCCTGGATCGACTGCCAGCCCTGCCAGGAGAATTCGTGGTTGTCCCAGACCGCCACGAACGGCCAACGCGCGCGCGCATCCTGCAGATCCGGGTCCTGCAGGTAGCCGTGGTAGAGGGCGCGGTAATCCTCGAGCGAGGCGGGCACCCAGTAACGGTTATCGGCGACCGTCTTGCCGGTCGGGTAGTGGACCGGGAACGTGATGCGGCGGTCGTAGCGATGGCCGTCCTTGACCTGGTCGGGGTATTGCACGACCTCGTAGACGAAATCGCCCAGGTGCAGCACGAAGCCGATCCTGTCCTCGGGCGCGGCACGCTCGTCTTCGAAGATCATGCGTCGATAGGCGTTCAGGGCACCCTCGCAGACGTCCTGGCAACTGACGAAGGCGAAGCGCGCCGTTCGCGGATCGTCGGGGCCGGGCGCCGTCATCGTGCGGCCGATCCGGCTGCCGTTGCCCTCCTCGTCCACGAAGCGGTACCAGTATTCGCGGGCCGACGGGAGATGGCCGACCAGCACCCGGCAGGTCCAGTCGGACGCGGCCGACACCCGCGCCGCCGTGCTCGCGATCACCCTCGTGAAATCCGGATCCTCCGCCACTTCGACCCGCAGCGTGGCGCTCTTGCGCGCGTCCGCATACGGGCGCCGCGTCCACAGCAGGACGCTGTTGTCGTCCGGATCGCCCGAGGCTACTCCCTGCGGATACAGGTCGCGACGCTCGCGCCAGCCGCTCGACGACGGGCGCACGGGCGTGCAACCCAGGGCCAGCGCCGCGCCCAGCGTCGCGGAAAGCTTCAGGAACTGTCGGCGGTCCATGGTTGGCATGAGGCCCCTTTCCGCGGCGATTGTGATGATCGATGCAGGGGATGCTGGACCTGGTTGGGGCCTGGGGAGTGTGCCGGAAGTACTTGGGGACGCGCTGAGCGCGCCGGCCTGGCCGTCAGGCAGCCGGTCCGGGGGAATCTTCGGGGGTTTTTACCGGGTCAAGTGCCAAGGGGGCGCTGGCCCCCGCTTCGGGCGCGTCGCTACAGTGCAGCCATCCCGGCAGCGCTGCCTGAGAGAGAACGCAATGACGTTTCGCCCTTACGCTGACCGGCATCCGATCCCCGCCGCCATCCTGTGTGCGGCCCTGCAGTTCGGCCTGACCCTGCTCATCCTGGCGCTAGGCAAGCAGTACGCGCCGCCCGAGGCGTACCGCAAGGTCAAGCTGCTCGCCTTTGCCTCCACGGTGATCCTGCCGCTGCTGCTCACCCACGCGCTGGGGTTATGGCGGGATGTCGGTTTCAATCGCATCAAGCCGACCGGTTTCTTCGTCGCCTGCCTGCTGCCGGTCATCCTGTTCGCGTCCATGGGCGTACGCCTGCCCGCGCCCGGAGGACTCGGCGGCGACCTGCTGATCCAGTTCTTCAACGCATTCGGCGAAGAACTGTTGTTCCGCGGCGTCATCTTTCTCGTCCTGCTGCGCCTGCCGCTGTGGCAGGCCATCACCCTCAACGGGTTGCTGTTCGGCTCGATGCACCTGATCCACGGCTACATGGACGGGGACTGGAGCCATGCGCTGGTGTGGGCCTTGATGAGCTCCTGCGCCGGCATGATGTTCGCCGCGGCACGCGCAAGCACCGGCAGCCTTTGGCTGCTCATCGGACTGCACATGGTGCTCAACCTGGCCAGCATGTACTCCAACATCGAGGCAGCGGCGGGTGCGCTGGTGCTACAGCGCGTGGAGTGGGCGATCAAGGCGGTGGAGCTGGGGCTGGCGCTGTACCTGATTGCGAGCAGGACACGCCGCAGCGCATTGGCGCAGACGGTGGCGTAATCGTCAGCGGGTAGGCGTGTCTTCGATCCACGATCCAACGCCCTGCCGTTCACCGCGTGTCAGCAGCTGTCTCAAACCCGTGTCAGGAAGGGCCCCCGACGCAAGCCGTCACGCCTGATGGGCAAGCGCCCACCGTCCAAGCACGTCGTGCCGGCTCCCGCCGAAGTGGCTATGGATGAGCACGAAGTCCTGCGCGTTCCAGCAAATTGGCTCCATGGGCACCTCTTCCTTGGGAAGCGCATTCGAATAGGCCACGGTGACGTGCGGAGCGAAGCTGCGCGGGTTTACCACTTGCATGCCCTCGAGCCCCATGGCCTTGGCGAGCGCTCTCCTCATCTCGAGCAAAGCCTCTCCCTCGGCTCTCAGCACCCAGGACGAGCGCCCCAAGGCGCCACCGAATCGGGCCGCTGTCGTCAGTCGTACATCGACGGCGGAGAACGCCAACCGATCCGCCGCCTTCGCCAGCGCAACCGGCAGTGGCTCGCGAATGCGTGACCGCGGAGAGGGCGCGCACAGCGTTAAGTGCAACAGATCTCGCTGGATCACGGCGCGCAGGCCGAACCGGAGGGCGAAGGCTTTTTGGGCAGCCACAATTTTCGCCTTGACCACATCGTCGGGGACGAGCGCGAAGTAGAGCGCCTGCGCTCCGTCACCGGGCTTCCAACCGGTGCCGAAGAGGTCCGCGTGCAAGGGGCGAAAACTCGGGTCCATCGGCTACATGTTGCCGGTTAAGGGGAGGAGTCCCAAAGATTTCGCGCGTATGTCGAAGCACACGGTGGCTCCCTAGTTCGCGTCGGCGGCGAGAGCGGCCACCTCGCGAATCGCCTGCACCACGGCCTTTGGATCTTCGCGATGGATGTTGTGTCCTGTCGCGAAATAACGATGCGTGCCGCGCGAGAACGCGGCGAACAGCGCGGCGTGTTGCGCCTTCCACAGCGTCTTGCCCTGCGCGGTCTCTTCGAACACGAACGGGTCGGCGGCGACGTTGGTCGAGGTGAGCAGCGCGACCGGCACGTCGGGCATCGCGGTCGGTGTGGCGGCGGTGGGCGCATCGAGCTGCGTTATCAGCGCGCGGTAGTCGGCCGCCAACGCGGGCGGCAGCATCTTCAGCAGCGATGCGTCATCCGCCTGCACGCGGGCCCGGTCGGCCCGCATGAAGGCGTGGCGCTGGCCCATCGTCGCCGGGTCGACGAGCACGAGGCCCTGCAGGTGATCGGGATGGCGACGCGCGTACTCGGTTGCGAGCAGGCCGCCGTAGGAATGGCCAACCAGCACCACCTTGCGCTTCGGCGCGAGGGTGTCGATAACGGCCTCGAGGTCGGCGACGTGCTCGTCGATGGTTTTGGGCTTGCCGTCGGTGCCGGACGTGCCGACGCCGGCGCGCGCATAGGCGATGCAACGGCAGTCCGCGCCAAGCCCGGCGATGACGTCCTTCCACACGCCGGCGCCCTGGCCGAAACCCGATTCGAAGACGACCGTCGTCGAGCCCTCGCCCTGCACTTCTGCCTGCAAGGTGTAGGCACCGCGCGCGACCGGCATCTCGCCCGCCTGCGCCGCCGCCATCCCCAGCAGCGCCACCGCCAGGGCCCACGTCTTCGTCACAACAGCCATTCGCATGCGATTTCCCCGACCCATCGTCCGAACGCGGTGCGTTCGCTGGACGCAGTGTCACCGCCGCACCGATCTGGCAGCAGTGCGGTTCGACAGGCTTGCAATGTGCGATCGATACCGTGCGGAAGAGGTCAGCTTGCGACCGACCCCAACAATAGCTGTCACGGCAGCTATACACGTATTAATGCACGCTGACTGCCAGGGGAGACATCCAGGCACCAAGCCAGTGCCGCAGCGCAACGCTGCGGCAGCGAAGGGGCTTTGCCCCAAATGGAGGAAACGCTTATGCGTGTTTTCTCGCTCGCCACCCTTGCAGCAGCCCTTCTTTGTGGGTCATCGGCCGCCGTTGCCGGGCCGGGCACTCTTTCACAGGAAGGAACCCAACCTTCGACCTACGCGGGGGACAGCTCACCGGGCACCATTCTTTTGGTCCGTCCGCTCACCGACCCCGCGAGTCCGAACCGTGTGACCGGCAGCGCGATCTTCAGCGTCCGCGACAACGGTTTCGGTCTGCGCCAGCTCACACCATTCGCCGACGACGTGTACAACCTCCCCGACGCGTGGTTTCAGCCTTTCGACTCGTTGGAGAGCTGGGTCGGCAATGCGTTCTCCCCTAGCGGGCGCTATAGCCAGTTCCTCAAAGCCCATACTCGCGAAGCCACGGTCAACCACCCGTTCGCGTCCGGCAAATACTTCATCATGAACGCGTGGGGCCAACGCACGCCGCCCCTTTTCCCCGGTGGAAATGATCTGCAACTGCCGAAGGACGGCCCCAGCTACGGCTGGCTCACCTGGGGCCCGGCGGGCACTGACCTGATCGCGTATTCCAACTCGGTCAATGGCACACCGCGGCGCAACGCCTGCGTCCGCCTGATGCACCCTGACGGCCATGGCAAGCGCACGCTGTGGTGTGCGCCGAGCAGTTACCCGAACAAGCAAGCCATCGAGGGACTTCGTTGGTCGGGCAACGGCAGGTTCCTGCTGGCCTATGTGGAAGTGACGGCTCCGGATAATCCCAACCAGACGATCGACACCAGACTCTTTCGAATCAATCTCAATGTGGGGTCGGCGCAACTCGTCCATAACGACGTGACGTCGCCCCTGCATGGCGCGGCCGCAGATCTGTCGTATGACGGAGACAAGGTCGTGTTCCAGACCAACTCTCCGGGTGCCTGCGCACCGCAGGAACAGGACCAGATGGTCCTGTGCGTCAGGACCTTGAGTACCGGCCAGCTGGTACCGCTGGTCGACCTCGACCGCACGCTGGTGCTCAGTGGCGGGCAACTGCTGCTAACGCCAGATGGTTCCCACGCCGTCGTGAACGGCGGCAGCCGGATATCCAACGCGATTGAGCTTTATGTCATCAAGACCGATGGAACCCAGTTGCGCAGGCTGACCGTGCCCTGCAGGCCGTTGGACCCCAACAGCGGGAACATCGGTGTTTACTGGCATCCCGTACGCCTTTCACCCGACGGTAAGCGGGTGCTGGCCAACTGCTACTCCGAGCAGGGGTCGCCCCGTATCCGTTATCCGACGCAGATCTACGTCGTGGATATCAAGACTGCCAGCGCCCGTTACGTGATCGATGGCTATGCCTACGACTGGCACGTGCCAGCCATCTGAGGCGGCGGTCGATGCCGCAGGCGCGCAAGGAAGCGCGCCTGCAGCAACCCTCGCGGAGAAGCGGTCAATTCGCTGCGTCTCCTTTGCTTTATTCGCCGGACGCCGACTCCACCCGATTGCCGCCGTGCTCCTTGGCGCGATAGAGCGCGCGGTCCGCGCGTTGCAGCACGGTATCGAGCGAGTCATCAGGCTGGATCATGGTGATCCCGAACGACGCAGTGACCGCCTGCACCGGCGCCACCGGCAAGCCGGCAATGGCCGAACGCAGGCGCTCGGCGACCTGCGACAGGCCGGACGCATCGATGTCCGGCACGAGCGCCAGGAACTCTTCCCCGCCCCAGCGTGAGATGCATTCGTCTCCGCGCAACAGGTCCTTGCAACCGCTCGCCACCGCCTGCAGCACACGGTCGCCCACCGGATGGCCGTAGGTGTCGTTGATCGCCTTGAACCGGTCCAGGTCCAGCATGATCACGCCGGCGGGCGTGTCCCTGTCCAACGCTTCCCGCAGCATCCGCTCGCCGAGCAACCGGCTCTGGGCGCCCGTCAGGGGATCCCGATGAAGCAGCACTTCCATCCGCTGCCGCTCCGTCGAGAGACGCCGGATCTTGCCGGCCAGTCCACGCTGCACCGGCAGCAACACCACCGCCATGATGCTGACCGGCCCGTACGCCATCAGCAGATCCGTGCCCCGCGCGGACCACATTTCCTCGCGATGGAACAGCAGGTAGACCAGCACCGGCAGCGCGATCGTCGTCCAGCCCAGCGCGGCCAGAAGGAACGCCAGCCGGCCGGGGACGAAGATCATCAGCATGACCAGGAACACCACGAACAGCGACGACACCGGCGGCAGGGTGTCGACCAGCAGCGTCCCGGGCGTCAGGGTGGCCTGCAGCGTGTAGAGCCAGGCCGGCGCCGCCAGCGCCAGGCCTGCCGCCACCAGAGCGATCCGGGCGATGCCGACCATCCATTGGGGACGCCGTGTCAGGGCGATGATCAGGCCGGCGTACAGCGCGCTGATCGTGGGCGGCACGATCAGGTCCATCGGCCGATGGACCGGGGCCATCCAATGGATCACGGTGGCGCAGGTGCCACCCAGCAGCGCCAACGACAGCATGAACAGCACGGCCATCCGTGCGTAGCGATCGTCGATGTCAGGCGCTTGCATCCGGAAGGTCCGAGAAGTCTGCTGATGAGTGTAGTGGAGGCCGCCTTGGCAGACGGGCGTGTCACCCCCGGGCTATCGGCACGGCGCGCGTTCACTCAAGCGAACCATGGAGCGGGACGCGGCCAAGGACGCTACGCCCGCCAGGCGCGGGCCTTCACATCGACAGGTTCGGGAGGCTCATCAGCGCGTAGTGACGCTCTCTCACGGGCAAAACCCGCGCTTGCGATCCGCGCCACCACCCACCTCCTGGCGATGCCAGTTCCTGTTGTAGCCGCTCACCCGGGAGCCCACCAATGCCGCCTTTCCCCGTGCGTCCGTGTCCATCGCCGTCTCGTGGATGTGATTTCGAGGATGTGTGGGACCCCGGGGGCATCGAAGCGAGGACATCGCGAAATGGCGTCGGGGAGTAGGCTTGGATGACTCCCACCCTCGGAGGTCCACGCCATGATCCGCCGCACCTTCCGGTTGTTTCCGTGGTTGGCCAGCACGCTGCTGGTCGTCCTGTGCGCCCCTGCCGTTGCCGCGGAACCCGCCACGCCCGCGGCCATCTCCCTGCCGCAGGCGGCCGCGGGTAGCTGGCGTTCGGACGCCAACAAGGCGCGCGACACCTACCGCCATCCCGTGCAAACGCTGGAGTTTTTCGGCCTCAAGCCAAACATGACGGTGGTGGAGCTGGCGCCGGGCGACGGCTGGTATAGCGAGATCCTCGCGCCCTATCTGGCCGCCCACGGCCATCTGATCGAGGCGACCGCTCCGGGCGCCACTGCGTTTGTCGCCAAGCTCAAAGCGGCGCCAGCGGTGTACGGAAACGTCGGCCCCGTCATCGACTTCGCGCCACCGGACCAGGTGCGGCTGGGCCCTGACGGGACTGCCGACATGGTGTTGACCTTCCGCAACACGCACGACTGGCTCAACCAGGGGCCGGATGCGCTTGCCGCGGTGTTCAAGGCCGCGTTCGCCGTGCTCAAGCCCGGCGGCGTGTTCGGGGTGGTCGAGCACCGCGCCAGGCCTTTTGCCAACGCACAGCAAAGCTCCCGCACGCTACATCGCATTCCCGAGGACTACCTCATCGCGCTGGCGTTGAAGACCGGCTTCCGCCTCGACGGCGTCTCCGAGATCAACGCCAACCCGGCCGACCCGGAAGACGTCAACGTCCATCGCCTCCCACCCAATCTCGCCGGTCCCGATAGCGAGCACAAGAAAATGCAGGCGATTGGCGAATCGGACCGGATGACGCTGCGCTTCGTCAGAGCGAGCGGTAAGTGAACCTGACCCCGTGAACTAGCCCTGGTCGATACCGCACGCTACGTAGTGGCGTGCTATCGCCGCATCGAACCCAATTCCCCCGGACGAGCGGCTGTCCCCCGAAAAGCCTCCGCGCCCGAGGGAAAACGACCCTGACTCCTTTTGTTGCCGCAGGCAGCCACTGCAGCCGCACGCTCTAGAATGCGTCCCTCTTCCCGGCAACGGCTTTGCGATGACCACCTTCCCTCCCTGCCCCCAGTGCGGTCTTGACGATACCTATCCGGACGGCGCCCAGCTGGTCTGTCCGCACTGCGCCCACGAGTGGGCGGCAGGCGAAGCGGCCGACGCCGGCGCGGGCGAACCTCTCCTCGTACGCGACTGCAACGGCAACGCGCTGGCCCAGGGCGACAGCGTCGTGGTCATCAAGGACCTGAAGGTGCGCGGCAGCTCCATTCCGTTGAAGCAGGGCAGCGTCATCCGCAACATCCGTCTGGTCGCCGACGACCCGGAGCACATCGAAGGCAACTCGGACAAAATCAAGGGACTGGTGCTCAAGACCTGCTTTCTGCGCAAGGCCTGAGGGCAAAGGTGCGGGAGAAATGCCGCGCCGCGTAGTTTCAAAAAGGGCCGTGCACTCGGCTGGCCTGTCGGCAACTAGGGAAAATGCATTCTGACCGGAGTTTTTTCTCGGGTGCGCACCGGATTGAGCTCGATGTACGTAGCAATGCAAGAGATAGCTCTCGCGGTCCACGGGACACGCCTTGTAGCGCCCCTCCCAGAGCATCGGTGCGATGGTGGCGATCGTTGATATAGCGCACGTACCTGCGCCCGAGCGCCTACATCAGTTCCGCCACCTGCCCGGAGCCGCTAGGCGTCAACAGCAGATGCACGTGGTTGGTCACGAGCACGTAGGCATGCACAGCGCAATGCCTGCGCAAGGCGAGTTCCTTCAACTCCTGCAGGTAACGCAGATAGTCGGAATCTTCGAAGCAGCAAGGCTGTCGATCGTTGCCTCGCTGCACGACGTGCTGGGTGATACCTGGTAGATCGAGCCTTGGCTGGCGTGGCATGGAAATCTCCCTGTAAACCCCAAAGGCTGCGTTATCTCCATCGCGCTCCGCTGTCAGCGAGGACATCCGTACGCTGCCGGGAAAGTGCACTCTCGCTCGGGTTTTAGCTACGCTTGGCCTTACGTGTTAGGGGGCATGCATGGCAAAAGGGGATGGCTGGTCCAGGTTGGAGGTTGAGGCCTGCGTGGCCGACTACCTCTCGATGCTGACGCTCGAGCTCAATGGCCAGCGCTACAACAAGACCGAACACGCCAACGCGCTGTTGCGAAGGCTCGACGGTCGCAGTCGGCAATCCCTCGAGTTCAAGCACTGCAACATCAGCGCAGTGCTGCTTGCTCTTGGCTACCCCTACATCAATGGCTACAAGCCTCGGAGCAACTACCAAGGCGCGTTGCTCGATGCCGTGGAAGCGCAAGCTCAGCTGCGAGTCGACCTTCAGGAAGCGGCGCAGGCAGCCGTGTTGCGGCCCGCAGCGGTAATTGCCAGTGGGAGCGATGAGGCTGTCTGGGTGTCAACTCCCAGACCCTCACGCATACGCGAAACGCCAGCAAATTATGCGCCCCGCTTCTCACCTGCCAAGCGTGACTATCTGGCCCAGGAAGCGCGCAACCGTTCGCTAGGGCGAGCAGGCGAACTGTTCGTTCTGGAGATCGAAGCGCGCCGGCTGCACCTGGCGGGCAAGAAGGCACTCAGTGAGCGGATCGAGCACGTCGCGGCCACTCAAGGGGACGGCTTAGGGTTCGACGTGCTGTCGTACGAAGAAGACGGGCGCGAGCGGCTGATCGAGGTCAAGACCACCGCCTTTGGCGAAATGACGCCGTTCTATGTCAGTCGCAATGAGCTTGCCCGTTCCAAGGCGGACGCCAGCCGCTACCAGCTTTATCGGGTGTTCGGCTTCCGCGATCGGCCGCGACTATTTTCCGTGCCAGGCGCGATCGACGCTACGTGTGAGCTGGAAGCAACCACCTACTTGGTCCGTCTGGGCGGTTAGCCCAGCCGCGACCTCCCCAAATAGCACGGAGCACTTGTGCGTATGGAAGCAGAAGAACTCACGTTCAGCGCCTTGGAACGGCGCATCGAGCAGGCCCCCGAGCACCCTTCCTACCGCATGTCTCCAAGCCGCCGAGCCCGCTGGGGTAATGGCGTTGGGATCGCTGCGGCTCTGCTCGGACTTATCCTGGCTAACTCACTTCCCGCCAGCCGCGTGGTCCTTTTCGTGACTTCCGCGCTGCTCGCCGTCGAACTACTTGCCTTTGCCATAGCTTGGACTGCTGATTTTCCAAATCTGATCCCGGCCAAGGAACGTCGGCAGTACGCGGAGACGCTGGACTTCGACATGCCTCACCATCTCGAAATCCTCGCCTGGCTTGGCCGTTTCCCAAGAGAACGGATTGGGCTATTGAGTGCTTACTGTGCCCACCGGCTGGACCGCATGCGGAGCAAGCTTCCTCTCCTGACGGGCAGCTTGGAAAAGCTTGGCATCCTACCTCTTGCCGCCGGTGTCTTTTTGCAACTCAAGGACCTGCCCAGGCCTATGCAGATGCAGTGGCCTCAGATCCTTCTGATTGCATTCCTCATGCTCTGCTACTGGGCGGGCGTGCTGCAGCTAAGCCTGCGTTTTCGCCTGGAGCTGTACGACACCCTGCTCAAGCAAGCGCTGGACGGTCAAAGCAATGGCATCCAACCGCAAGATTTGAAGCCTTGGGGCCGGCGTCGAACGGAAAGTGCACTCTGACCCGGGGTTTTGCTGCAAGGCGATGCAGCTACGCGCCAACCGCCGAAGCCACGAAACATTCTGGGGCTGCACGTCCTACCCGAGCCTGCCGCGGCACCCGCCAGCTGACCGAAATCGGGCGCCAAGTTCACCGGTGGCGGCAAAGGACGTGGCGAATTGCGAAAGCCGGATCACTCCGTCCCTTTCTGGGGCACAACCTGCGTCAGGTGGGCCAGGCTGAACCCAGGATCATCGAACAGAAGTTCTGGCGGACGTAGCCCATGTCCTTCAACGCCAGCACGTCCGCCTTGACATTGCCGAACGTCGTAAGGGGCTTACTCGCGATGCCCCTGGCGAAGTGGTCGATGATGTTCTCCTTGAAGTTCGCCTCGCGCGGGTGGTGGGCACAGACGTGGTCGCGCTGCTCCCGGGAAAAGTCCTGGTACGCAATGCCCAGCACATCCATTTCGACGCCGGCCGTGACCAGCGCGATGGTCGGACGCATGTGCTCCGGGATACCCGGCGTCGTGTGCAGTGCGATAGCCGTCCAGACGTCCTCGATGTCGCGCTCGGACATGCCATGGTTCTTCATGAAGTCGCGCGCGACGTTGGCACCGTCCACCTCGAATCGCAGGTCGGGGCTCGCATGGCGCGGAGTCAGGCCCATGTCGTGGAACATGGCGCCGAGATAAAGAAGTTCGTGATCGGACCTCAGACCGCGCCGCGCGCCGGCGAGCGCGCCCCAGAAGAACACCCGGCGGCTGTGGTGGTAGAAAAGGTCGTCCTCGGTATCACGGACGAGCTGGGTGGCCGCGCGCGCGATGGCACTGTCGGGCACGCGAACTCCGGCGATGGTTTCTGACATGGATGGCCTCCTCTGGGGCACGGTGGCGGATACGGATGGCCGCCACGCGTGCATCGGAAAACCGAGCCGGGGGTCCGCGGGCGGCGTGTCCATTGTTGGCCGGTGCGCCACGGGGGCCAAGCAAAAGGGGCCGTCCGATCAGGACAAGCGCACGTCGTTTCATGCCAGCCGATGGCCGTACTGCGCGACGCGCGCCCAAGGTGGCGGCCTAGCCCGTTCCGGTCCGCCGGAAGCTCGCCCGGTACTGGGCCGGGGTGACGCCCAGGCGGGAAAGGAAAACGATGCGCATGCGATCGGGCGAGCTGAAACCGCTGTCGTAGGCCACGGTCTTCAATGGCCTGTCGCTTCCCTCGAGCAGCATCCGTGCGGCATCCACGCGCACGCGCTCGATGAACTCGTGCGGTGTCAGGCCGGCCTCCTGCACGAAGTGCCGGGCAAGGTTGCGGGGACTCATGCCCGCGATGGCGGCAAGCGACTCCAACGTGTGGCGGCCAGCCATGTTTGCCATCACGTGATCGCGGATGTGCGCGATCGGCGAAGCCGGATCCGCGGGGGCGACCAGAAAGGGACTGAACTGCGATTGCCCGCCCTGGCGCTGGGCCACGACCACCAACCGCTTGGCGACGCTCAACGCCGTTGAAGCGCCGTGCCGCTCGCCAACCAGCGCCAGCGCCAGATCGATCCCGGCGGTGATGCCGGCCGAGGTCACCAGGCGGCCGTCGCGGATGTAGATCGCATCTGGTTCGACCCGGGCGGCCGGGAACATGGCTGCGAGGGCACGCGCGTTCTGCCAATGGGTCGTGACGCGCCGCGCATCGAGCAGCCCCGCGTGACCGAGCAGGAATGCTCCCGTGCAGATCGATCCGTAGATGCCTGCCCGCTCCGGTATCGCGCGAATCCACCGCGTCATGCGCGGGTCCGGCTCGGCGTCAGGGAGGGCCGGCCCGCCCGCCACCAACGCGATGTCGAAAGTGCCCGGGGCTTCCTCGAACGCCAGGTCGGCGAGCATCCGCATGCCGTTGGATGCACGCAGTGGCTGGCGGTCGGCGGCCACCAGCAACACCACGTATCGGTCGTCTGCCGGGAGGTAGGCGTTGGCCTCGGCGAACACGTCCACCGGGCCGGCGACGTCGAGCGCCTGCACGCCCTCGTGGATGGCGATCGCGACCGTTTGCGCGGGCAAGGGGCTCACCTTTTCAAATTGCAGCCTCAGCCTACTACGGGCTCGTGATGGGCTCGTGCCGGGAAAGGTGCTGGCTGACCGCCCGGGGGCACCTGAACGAAAGAAAAGGGGTCGGGTTCGTTTTCGCCGACGTTTGGACGCGCTGATGCGACCTGCCTGCATCCGTGTGCTCCGACATACGCGCGAGATCCCCCCGGCCATCTTGCCAACTTCCGCCCGCGAGAGAATGCCCATGGCCGCCACCCCCGACTGGATTTGCCCGGCGTCCCGCAACACCTGGTGCAGCGGGGTAACGACCGCCAGGCGTGTTTCGCTGCGCCGGTCGACTATGGCCAATACCTGCAAGAACTGCGCGAAGCCGCGGCCAAACACGCGTGTGCCATTCACGCGTACGTGCTGATGACCAACCACGTTCACCTCCTTGCGACCCCAGCCGAACCCGGGTCGCTCTCCCGCATGATGCAGGCGGTGGGACGACGCTACGTTGACAGTTTCAACGCGCGCTACCGGCGCACCGGCACCCTGTGGGAAGGACGCTTCAAGGCCGCCCTGGTCGACACTTCGCGCTACGTCCTGGCGTGCTACCGCTACATCGAGCTCAACCCCGTGCGGGCGTCCATGGTGGTCGCACCGGGCGAATACCCATGGACCAGCTATCACGCCAATGCACTCGGCCAGCCCAATCTTCTGCTGACACCGCACGACGCATACCAGGCCCTGGGCGAAGGCAACCCCGCCCGCCGCGCCGCCTACCGCGCGTGGGTCACCGACACGTTCGACCAAGCGGAGTGGAACGAACTGCGCCGGCACACCCAACAACAACGCGCCTGGGGAAGCGATCGCTTCCGCCAGCAAATCGAAGCACTAACCGGCCGGGCGGCAGGCGTCCTTCCACGCGCTGTCCCCGAAAAGCCCCCACACCCGAGGAAAAATGAACCTGACCCCTTTTTTGCGTCGCGAGCGGCAACCGTCAGGCCCCGCAGTCGGCCACGAAAGCCTCCCGCCGCCGAGGAAAATGAACCTGACCCCTTTTTTTCGACGAGGCTTATTTCCCTCCGTCCCCTTTTTTGGTTTCTTTGCTGGAGGCTGGAACTCACATCCGCTTCCCACGCACTCGACGCCGGGGCGCCTAGGTTCGCGCGACAGCCTGATGCGCGCGACCCGGATGCCAGCAAGCAAGCGATGGGCCGCGACCCCAAGGAGACCCGCCCCATGAGCTACCTTGCCTCACCACCGCGCAACCCCGTGGCGAATGCCGTCTACGACGTGCTGAACCCGATTCCCTATGGATGCTTCGTCGCCACGCTCATCTTCGACATCCTCTACGCAAACACCGCCGCGATCCTGTGGGCCCACGCCGCCGCTTGGCTGGTGACCCTCGGGCTGTTGTTCGCGGTCATTCCGCGGCTCGTGAACCTGGTGCAGGTGTGGATCACCGGCCGCCGCTTCGCACTGCGTGCGGACAAGCTGGATTTCTGGCTCAACCTGGTGGCGATCGTGCTCGCCATCTTCAATGCCTTCGTCCACTCGCGGGACGCCTACGGCATCGTTCCCGCAAACGTATGGCTGTCGTCCTTCACCGTACTGCTGCTGGTCATCGCCCAGGTGGTGATGGCGCTGGCGCCCTATCGCACCGGGGAGGCCCGGCTATGAACAAGACACTGTACACGGGCGTTCTTGCGATGGCCTGCGTGGGCCTGCTGGGCGGCTGCGGCAACAAGGCGGGGTATTCGATGGCCGAGCAATCGGGCACCGGCGTGCCGCCGCTGCCCGCGCCACGAGAATTCCTGCTGCCGCCGATGAAGGTGCCCAACGGCGTGGGCTGGAAAAACGGCCAGACGCCGAAGGTGGCCCAGGGTCTGGCCATTGCCAAGATCGCCAGCGGCCTGATGCATCCCCGCCAGCTCTACACCCTGCCCAATGGCGACGTGCTGGTGGTCGAGGCGAACAGCCCCGGCACGGAGGAAGTAAGCACGCCCAAGCAACTGATCGCCGGCAAGATCAAGAACGGCTCGGGCAAGGGCGGCAAGGGCGGCAACCGGATCACGCTGCTGCGTCCGACCGGCGGCACCGGCGAGTGGGAGAAGCATGTCTTCATCGAGCACCTCAACTCGCCCTTCGGCGTGCAGTTGATCGGCAACACGCTCTACGTTGCCAATACCGACGGCATCGTGACCTTTCCCTACACCACCGGCGAAACGCACATCGGCGCAACGGCCAAGCCGTTCACCGACCTGCCCGGCACCGTAAACCACCACTGGACCAAGGCGCTGCTCGCCAGCCCCGACGGGCGCAAGCTCTATGTCGGCGTGGGTTCCAACAGCAACATCACCGAGAACGGCCTGGCCGTGGAGTACCGCCGAGCGGACATTCTCGAGGTCGACGTGGCCACCGGCGCCAGCCGCATCTACGCCTCGGGCCTGCGCAATCCGACCGGACTGCAGTGGGAACCGCAGACCGGCAAGTTGTGGGCGATCGTCAACGAGCGCGACGAGCTGGGCGCCGACCTGGTGCCCGACTACCTCACCTCCGTGCGGGACAGTGGCTTCTACGGCTGGCCTTACAGCTACTGGGGCCAGCACGTCGACCGGCGGGTTCAGCCGCAACGGCCGGACCTGGTAGCCAAGGCGATCGTGCCCGACTACGCGATCGGCTCGCATGTCGCGCCGCTCGGACTGCTGATGACCCAGGCCAACGCTCTGCCCGCCCAGTACCACAATGGCGCGTTCATCAGCGAACATGGCAGCTGGGACCGCCGGCCGTTGAGCGGCTACCGCGTGACCTTCGTCGCCTTCCCGCAGGGGCGCCCGGTTGGCAAGCCGCAACCGGTCGTGACCGGCTTCTATTCGCCGGACGAGTCCAAGCTCTATGGCGCACCGGTCGGACTGGCGCAGGACCACGACGGCGCCCTGCTGATCGCGGACGACGTCGGCAACGTTGTGTGGCGGGTGACGCCGGCGGCGCGTTGACGGGGTCTGCGAAGCCGGGTCGCGAAACCCGGGTCAGAGTGCTCTTTCCGCGGCTTTTCGAGGGCGCCCAATCTTCGCTGGCCCAGCGCTCCGACCCAGCTGTGCCTCGATCGCGTTGCGGAAGCGCGCGCTGCCAAGCGCGTGCTGGCGCTGCAGCTGGAGGCGTATGGCTGCAAGGTCGTCGTCGGAGATGGCCTGCTTCACCAATTCACGGTAGGCGGCTTGCCGTGACTCCGGATCGGTGCCAAGCGCCTGGAAGTTCGGGTGGTGGGTTACCAGGCGGTCCAGTAGCCCTCTGGCATTGGCGCCGTAGCTCGACCACCGGTACTCGCCCGGGTCCCCGACCATGCGAGCGCGCACAGGGTTGAGCTCGATATAGCGGTAGCAGTGCAACAGATAGCTTTCGCGGTCGACCGGACAGGCCTTGTAGCGCCCCTCCCACAACGTGCCGGTGCGGTGATAGCGGTCATTGATGTAGCGCACATACCTGCGTCCGAGCGCCTGCATGAGCGACGCCACCTGCCCGACCGCCGACGGCGTCAGAAGCGATGCACGTGATTGGTCATCAGCACGTAGGCATGCACGGCACACGATCGGCGCAAGGCAAGCTCGTTCAGCTCCTGCAGATAGCGCAGATAGTCCGCCTCCTGGAAGAAACAGGGCTGGCGATCGTTTCCCCGTTGCACGACATGCTGCGGTATCCCTGGCAAATCGAGTCTTGGCCGACGTGGCATGGAGCCTTCCGTGCTCAAAGCCCCAAGCTTCCGCGAGTGCCCGCCTCACGGCTATCGGCCGAGCCAGCATCAACCTGTCAGGAAAGTGCACTCCGGCACGGGTTTTCCGCGGTCGGCCACGAAAGCCTCCCGCCGCTGAGAAAAAATGAACCTGACCCCTTTTCTTCTTATCGATGCCTGCTTCGCGAAACGCTATCAGACGACGACCTTGCGGCCATCCGGGCCTATCTCCAGCAACAGCGCGCATTAGGCAGGGACGACTTCCGCACCATGGTCGAAGCCAAGACTCGTCGCTTCGCCGGTGTCCGCCCGGCCCATCGCCCACCGCGCCCGGCTAGCTCGCGGTAAGTGAACCTGACCCCGTTTGCTCCCTGACCCCGTTTGCTCCCGAAGCACTATCTGACGAGGACCTAGCCGCTATCCGAACGTATCTCCAGCAACAGCGCGCATGGGGCCGGGACGACTTCCGCGCCATGGTCGAGGCCAAGACCCGCCGTTTCGCCGACGTCCGCCCCGCCCGTCGACCACCACGCCCACCTGGCTCGCGGTAAGTGAACCTGACCCCGTTAGCGCCTGCGCCATGTCGGTCCCAGTGAAAAGGTGAAGACGATGTAGAGTTCGTCCATCATGTTGGGGCATGCTTCCCTGACAGCGCCCGACCGACCTCGATGGACCGACACAATCTCCACATTGCTGAAGCTCCCCTGCATGGGCTGGCCAAAGGTCAGCTTGCATATCGCCGGGCGCGAGGCCATATTGACGACCACGCCAAGGACTAACCATAATGGTTAGCCCGTACAACGAGACTGCGCGCGACACGACTCCCGCCTATGACTTGGCTGATGTCTATGCACTCGCATCGAAGGACAGCATCTGCATCAACGGAGATGCTAGGAAGACTTTACGGCAGTTCGCCGCACTTGGGCTCCCGAGCCCGGGTGAGGAGCCGGTGCTTTGCAAGCTCCTTCTTCAACTTCAGCGGTCTCACTTCGTCTGCAGCGTGCAGTACGACAACAAACCAACATGGCTAGATGTCTACGTTCTTCCTAAGTGGCGTGCGCCGAACGGCGATGACTACTCAATGTTCGTGAAATTCAAGTTTTCTTCGAGTGGCACGCTACTTACGATATGTTCCTGCCATCCAGAGGGTTGGTCATGATCAACAATCTCGATCACTGCCCCCATTGCGAGAGCCAGCAGCTTGATCTGGTCAAATACAGCGACGACGTCGACTTTCGAGGAGGCATGCTCCGAGTGAACGACCTCCACATCTATTCCTGCGCAAGTTGCGGGGAAGAGGTCATGACGCAGCAGCAGTTCCGCGCGAACTCGGAGACGATAGCAAACGCGAAGGCTCAGAAGGTTGCGGAAGAGAGGCGTGCCCTCGGCCTGCTTCAAGCTGAAGAGGTGAGGAAAATTCGCGAGTTGCTCGGCATTACGCAGCGGGCGGCCGCCGGCATTTTTGGCGGCGGGGCGAATGCGTTTTCTAAGTATGAATGTGGATTGGGCAAGCAAAGCGAACCCATGGATCGTCTGCTCCGGCTCGTCAGCGAAGTCCCTGAGGCCGCCAGATGGATCATTGAGCGGTACGGCCAAGAGCATTCGCACGCCTTGGAGACATCCATCCCTGACCGTTGGTCATATGACTTTAGCGTGCCGCAGTACAACTCCTTCACGTGCAATAACTCCTGGCCAGTCGATCGTACTGCTGATCAGCCGTGGACTTTTGATCACTTCAATCACTTTGAATGCGAAGTGCTCGACTCGTCGGCGATAGAAACAGGACACCGCGTGTTCGAGCGAGCAACGCAAGGCTCACTCGAATGGAGCGAGTATTCGGCCGTGGACATGGATGACGCTCCGCGTCTTGCCGCGTAGTTGAAAAGATAATGATCGAATCGCCACACAAGCACTTCAAACTACAGAGGATAAGCCTTCGAAAGGCCACCTTTGAGACGGCAAAGGATGTCGAAACGATAGAGTTCGATGATCAGTCCTTTGAAGTTCAGACCAAACGCGGCTACGGTTGGGAACGCTTGTCCAGTGACGTCGACGGGAAGCTTGTCGAGGCCTTGAAATTGGAAGTGGGTTTCGGAATACGCCTGTTCGAACCATCCCAAGATGAAACGGCTGGCGATGGGCGAACAATCTATGAAATCGAAGCGATCTATGCCGTAGAGTTCGACATCGTCGACAGTTCCTTCGAGCAGGATGACTTAGCCGACTTTGCAGACCGAAACGGCACGCATCTTGTCTGGCCGTATTGGCGACTGCACGTGAGTCAAACTCTGCAAGCAGCGAGTCTTCCCCAAATTGCAATCCCGCTCTTGGCTCCGGTCCACCGGAGGCCCACGGCAGCAGAAGTGGAGCACCAAGCGCGCAGTGATGCACTGAAGACCGACTAACTCAACCCTGACTTTAAACCAGCGGCTGGGGTATCTCCTTGCGCAGACCGCTCGGCATCCTATCCATTTCAATAAATGCCCAGAGGCCTACCAGCGGCTCTCGCGATCTCGTGTCTCTTCCAGTTTGCTTGAATGATGAGGCTTAATTCCCTCCGTCCCCTTTTTCGCCAGAGCAGTACCGCTGGTCAAGCGTGCACGCAAACCTGGGCATGTCGGAAGACCGTCTGGTGACCCCTCATCCGGTCTTCCTGGCGCAGGACCGCGACTCCCAGACGCGCGCGGCGTCCTACCGGACCTGGTTGCGTGAGGGTGTCGGGGAGGACGAACTGACGAGCATCCGCGCGCACCTCGAACAGGAGCGTGCGCTGGGAGATGCAAAGTTCCAGGCGATGATCGAAAAGGCCCTAGGCCGCCCAGTGCAAGTACGGCACCGCGGTAGGCCGCGGCGCTCCGACCGCTCGCGGGACGAGGCTTAATTCCCTCCGTCCCCTTTTTGGGGCACCCGCGCCAGAGGGAAAATGAACCTGACCCCTTTTTGACCCAGGTCGGCGAGCATCCACATGCCGTTGGATGCACGCAGTGGCTGGCGGTCGGCGGCCACCAGCAACACCACGTATCGGTCGTCTGCCGGGAGGTAGGCGTTGGCCTCGGCGAACACGTCCACCGGGCCGGCGACGTCGAGCGCCTGCACGCCCTCGTGGATGACGATCGCGACCGTTTGCGCAGGCAAGGGGCTCACCTCTTCAAATTGCAGCCTCAGCCTACTACGGGCTCGCGATGGGCTCTTGCCGGGAAAGGTGCCGACTGACCGCCCGGGGGGCGCATGGAAGAAAGCAAAGGGGTCGGGTTCGTTTTCGCCGACGTGTGGACGCGCTGATGCGACCTGCCTGGATCCGTGTGTTCCGACATACGTGCGAGATCCTCCCGGCCATCCTGCCAACTTCCGCCCGCGAGAGGATGCCCATGGCCCGCCACCCCCGACTGGATTTGCCCGGCGTCCCGCAACACCTGGTGCAGCGGGGTAACGACCGCCAGGCGTGTTTCGCTGCGCCGGTCGACTATGGCCAATACCTGCAAGAACTGCGCGAAGCCGCGGCCAAACACGCGTGTGCCATTCACGCGTACGTGCTGATGACCAACCACGTTCACCTCCTTGCGACCCCAGCCGAACCCGGGTCGCTCTCCCGCATGATGCAGGCGGTGGGGAGACGTTACGTTGGCAGCTTCAACGCGCGCTACCGGCGCACCGGCACCCTGTGGGAAGGACGCTTCAAGGCCGCCTTGGTCGACACTTCGCGCTACGTCCTGGCGTGCTACCGCTACATCGAGCTCAACCCCGTGCGGGCGTCCATGGTGGCCGAACCGGGCGAATACCCATGGACGAGCTATCACGCCAATGCACTAGGCCAGCCCAATCTCCTGCTGACACCGCACGACGCATACCAGGCCCTGGGCGAAGGCAACCCCGCCCGCCTCGCCGCCTACCGCGCGTGGGTCACCGACACGGTCGACCAAGCGGAGTGGAACGAACTGCGCCGGCACACCCAACAACAACGCGCCTAGGGAAGCGATCGCTTCCGCCAGCAAATCGAGGCACTTACCGACCGGGCGGGGGGCGTCCGCCCACGCGGCCGTCCACGAAAAGGCCCCGCGCCAGAGGAAAAATGAACCTGACCCCTTTTTTTGCTCGTAACCCTTAGCTCCGCGGCTTGGCCGCATTCACCCACTTGACGGCGGACTTCGGCACGCTTACGACCCCCGCCGAAGTGGAGTAGACGACGCAAAATTCCTGACCACACTCAACAAGAGAATAGAGCTGTACACCAGTTTCGTCGGTAGCGAGCGAAACGGTAGATTGCCGGTCGAACTTGTTACCCAAATCTTTTACCGCCTCGGCCTTTCCGACGTAAAAATAGGGCGCCACAAACAAAACACAGAACAGCAAAAATACCGCTATCGCTAGCAAGAAAAAGTAGGTCGACGCGCCAACCACAAAAAAAGAGTCAAGCACATCAGACAATGGTCTTCTATGCTCAAGCGCCCGCTTCTGGAAGCGATCTCGGAGCGGTGTTCCGGCGGTGTCGACCAAGCGAACTTCTTCCTGAAGATCGGCTTGCACGAGAGGCACATCTCTTTTATGGAGGAGCAGAGTTAAAAATACGACCAATACAACCAGCATAGCAACGGAAACGATGCCATGTGATTCGCAGACCTCAATGACACGGGTGAGCAGCGTAACAGTACCAACAAATGCCTGAAGGTACGTGTCGTTCACACCAAGCGGCAACAACGTCGTATTGACGCCGAGCCCATCCAGATATCCCTGATGGTAAGCAGTGCCTGCCAAATACATGGCGGGAATAGCCACAAGATATGCCGGCTTCGCTAGCCTGCGCAGCGTGCCAATGACGTCATCGAACTTGAGAGCCACTTATTGTCCCTATCTCGCACTTGATGACTAAACACCTCTCTAAGGTCCAGCGTGCCGCGGCCCAACCGAAAGCCTCTGTCCGCTATCGCCCCATCTCCCATGTCAGGAAGCGGCTCTGACCCCGTTAGTTGAAGACCCTGGGCCGCCGGTCCAAGTACGGCATCGCGGTTGGCCGCGGCGCGCTCACATCGCTCGCTGGAAGAGCCTTAATTCCCTCCGTCCCCTTACACCGCAGCGTGCCGCGCCTCAATGACTGCGTCTATCGGCCATCGCTCCAGCTCGTGTCAGGAAGGGGCTCTGACCCCGTTAGTTACACGACACATACCTTGCCTTGGGCGAAAACGACGCCACCCGCCAGAGCGCCTACCGCGCGTGGGTCACCAACACAGTCGACGATGCCGAGTGGTCCGAGCTACGCCAGCATACCCAGCAGCAGCGCGCATGGGGAAGCAACCGCTTCCGCCAGCAGGTCGAGGCACGCACGTCGCGAGCGGCGACCGTCCGACCCCGCGGTCGGCAGCGAAAACCTCTCGCCCCCGAGGAAAAATGAACCTGACCCCTTTTTGTACGTCTCGTCCAGCGCGGCAACAACCGCCTGCCCTGCTTCTAGATGACAACGACCGCCGTTGTTACCTGAATCCGCTGGGCGAAAGGGGCTCTGACGCCTTTAGTTCTCGCGCTCAGACCGCTCGCAGGACGAGGCTTAATTCCCTCCGTCCCCTTTTGTCGCGCAGCAAATCGAAGCACTAACCGGCCGGGCGGCAGGCGTCCTCCCACGCGGCCGTCCCCGAAAAGCCCCCACACCCGAGGGAAAATGAACCTGACCCCTTTTTTGATGCCCACACCCGAGGCAAAATGTACCTGCCCCCTTTTTGGCGCGCCCAGCTCGCGGTTAGTGAACCTGATCCCGTTAGATTTGCAGCGCATCGCACGCACCTGGACGGTCACTGCGAAAACCGACGAGTGTTTGGGCAGCAAAAAGGCCGCTACCGCGGCCCTAACCAGAACGGTGACTGGCGCGCTCCTGGCGCCGATCGAACGCAGCGGACAGCGGGCCTTAAGCAACCGGGGTACCTCACCCCGCGCCGCCGGGGCAGAAGAGCTATATGCCTATTGACCCCGGCGGCGAAATGGTGGCCCCGTTAGCTATTACGAAGAAAGAAGAACGAGCGCCTCCAAGAATCGCGAACTCTCCCCTCTCTTCTCGCGCGACCAGAAAGACATGACCTTGCGCGTGAAATCGTCTAATGACATGCCTATCTCGCGACACACAGCATGCACCCATTCGTGATCTTCTTCGCCAGCCGCCCCACCACGGGCAATCCTGAGCAGACCTTCATCCATGCCGAGATGTGCAGCGAGCGCACCTATCTCAGCTGCACGAACGGCATCTCGCATAATCTTCTCAGGCCGAGCCTCTCCAGGTAGAAAAGCGAATTTAGTCTGGTCTAGGTCGGGCAACCTAACTCGCTCGTCCCCGTCCAGCACGCCGCGGAAAGAAATTTTGTTCGACCCGTAAAATGGCTCCAAACTTTTCGTCATCGAGACAACGGACTGGCTATCACCAGCTATCACAATCTGTGAGAACCGCTCAAAACCAAGCTGCGTCAAAAAAAACCTAAGTACCCGAGCCGCCAGCGCATCCTCCACCAACCAAACAACGCGCTTGGATTCAACCAGCTCCAACCTGCGATCGACTACGCCAGGAGGCGGTGGACTCGCGATTGTCACATCTCCGCCGTCACGGCTAACGAGAGTAATTTCCTCTTTTAGAAAGTGACCAGCGACCATTGGAGAGTGAGTAGTCGCGATAATCATAAGGTCCTTCTCTTTACAGATCCTCGCAAGCACTTCCGTCAGTCGTCTCTGTGATTTTGGTGCGACAAAGGTCTCAGGCTCCTCGAGTAACAATAATGAGCCAACCTGCAATCGAAGAAGGAGCCAGTACATCAAAAGCAGGGAGAGCTCTCCGAAGCCCATTTCTTCAGAACCATAGAGCACTCCAGCAACAGACGCCCGGAAATAGGGGAAAACGCCGAAGTGCCCTACGCCCTCAACCTCCAGGACGTCTAGCGAGTCGTATTCCCTGCCCACTAAATAGCAAACATCCGCTAGCTCATCTTCACTGAGACGCCTTACACCAAGAGGCTCCAACAGCTCGGCGAAATTTGCGTCCCCTCTAATGAGATTTAGGATCGCCGGTAGATGCATGGCTGGATCAAAAAGCGCTACGCGCAGCCCCTCGTCGTCAGGGGAAAAATAGTTCCGAGCCCCATCAAGGCTAAAGATGGAATGGGCGCCATGTGATCGACACGGGCCAAGTTCCACGCGCACGCAAGAGATTTCACCATACTCCTCACGTATATAAGCCACCCCCTCGGACCGCCTCTCAGGCTGGATAAGTGAACTGTAAACCAAATGTAAAATTGTTGATTTTCCAACACCGTTCTCTCCACATATTATGGAAAACGGCTTGGAAAACTCCAACGACCCATCAGACACGCGCGCCACATCGGCCCACTTTACGTACAACCTTCTTATCCGACGAGACGAACTCCGCCGAAGAACCCGCCAAGCATCTTCAACCTGAGCTGGCTTCAAAGAAATGTTCCCCAAGCGGTAACTTCGGCAAGTAACTCCAGATCGACGTCCTTGGTTCCATCGGAGATATATTCGACTAAGGGCATATATTTGGCCTCATAATCGGCCCGTCGGAAAAAGGTCTTGTCCGGCTTAATGAACCATATTAGGTGCATCCAAAGAACGAGATCACGAAGTACAACTGAAGATACGTCGCCGACCCGCGAGGTTGCCCTATCTTCAAATATGTCCAGCGCCTGATTACTCCACGTTGCCAGCCATCTATCGTGATAGCTCGCACTGCGTTTCGCTCGCGCGTCCTCAAAAAACGAGACGTACTTTCCGAACTCACTCGGCGAAATTAGTAGGATGCGAGCGACGCTGGCTGAAAACACTAACCAGCTAAGAGCTGTCGCTTTGTTAAGCTTGATCGGCGAATCCACCCACGGGGACGCTTCTGCTAGAAGGCCCAACCCCTCACGGAGCCTCATGACGGCTGAATCGGAAAAACCATCAGTAGATCGGTATTTATCAACCAGCAGGCCAGAGGACGCTCTCTGGCGAAGGGTCCCGTTTTCCAATATCACGAGTGCGCGCGCAACAATATCGTCGTAGGCCATCCTCGCATTGGAGAAGCCAAAGTAGGTCTTGGCAACGAGACCGGACTGAATTTCCTCGATGATATTTTTAACTTGACGCCGAGCATGGCCAAAGAACGCGTTTCGCTGCTCGGCGGGGCTCAATGCCGAGTTTTGGTTTAGTCTATAAAAAAGTTCACCCGGCTCCTCCGGGCTGTAGTCATAGATGTAAAACACCCTTAAAGAGTAGCGGTCGAAGCGCCTGCGAACTTCATTGGGAAGAGATTCATACCTTAAGCCGTGAAGAGCAGCAATTTCTGAGTCATGGGGCTCGGTTCTTCCATTTACCGAAAGCCTGTTTGCGACGAAATCTCTTATTGCAGCCAGCCTCTGTTGTCCGTCCAACACGGACTGAATGTTACTTTCGTTGTCGACCACTATATGGATCGGCGGAACTTGCCATTCCCGGAGGATACTATCTATAAGTCTTTGTCTTTTTGATTCCGTCCAAACTTCTCCCCTCTGGAACTCCGGCTGAAGGTCTAACTCACCCGCCATGATGCGGCTACAAATCGTCTGAATATCAGGATCAGAAGATTTAAGGTGCATAGGTGAGCCCAACTAGGACGCAGTAACTCGAGCGCATCACATATTCCTCCGATACTCCCCACCCACGTCATACAACGCGTGGCTAATCTGCCCCAACGAGTTGTACTTCACGGCTTCAACGAGCTGCTCGAACACGTTCTTCCGCTCCCGCGCCGTCTGCTGCAACCGCTTCAGACTCTCCGGCGCCAACCCGTTCCGCGCCTCCCCAAACGCCCGCACGTTGGCAATCTGCTGCCCCTTCTCCTCCTCCGTGGAACGAATGAGCTCGATCTCGGTGGCCACTTCCCCGCCATGCTCCTTCGGCAGGAAGGTGTTCACGCCGATCAGCGGCAGCGAGCCGTCGTGCTTCTTGTGCTCGTAGTACAGCGACTCTTCCTGGATCTTGCCGCGCTGGTACATGGTGTCCATGGCGCCGAGCACGCCACCGCGCTCGCTGATCGCCTCGAATTCCTTGTAGACGGCCTCTTCCACCAGGTCGGTCAGCTCCTCGACCACGTAGCTGCCCTGCCAGGGGTTCTCATTGAAGTTGAGGCCCAGTTCCTTGTTGATGATCATCTGGATCGCCACGGCGCGGCGCACGCTTTCCTCGGTCGGCGTGGTGATGGCTTCGTCGTAGGCGTTGGTGTGCAGGCTGTTGCAGTTGTCGAACAGCGCGTAGAGCGCCTGCAACGTGGTGCGGATGTCGTTGAACTGGATCTCCTGCGCGTGCAGCGACCGGCCGGAAGTCTGGATGTGGTACTTCATCATCTGGCTGCGCGGGCTGGCGCCGTAGCGCTCGCGCATGGCGCGGGCCCAGATGCGGCGGGCGACGCGGCCGATGACGGTGTACTCCGGGTCCATGCCGTTGCTGAAGAAGAAACTCAGGTTCGGCGCGAAGTCGTCGATGTGCATGCCCCGGGCGAGGTAGTACTCGACGATGGTGAAGCCGTTGCTGAGCGTGAAGGCGAGCTGGCTGATCGGGTTCGCGCCGGCTTCGGCGATGTGGTAGCCGGAGATCGACACCGAGTAGAAGTTGCGGACCTTGTGCTCGACGAAGTACTGCTGGATGTCGCCCATCATGCGCAGGGCGAATTCGGTGGAGAAGATGCAGGTGTTCTGCGCCTGGTCTTCCTTGAGGATGTCGGCCTGCACGGTGCCGCGCACGGCGGCGAGGGTTTCTGCCTTGATGCGGGCGTAGGTTTCCTCGTCGACGAGCTGGTTGCCGGTGACGCCGAGCAGGCCGAGACCCAGGCCGTCGTTGCCCTTCGGTAGATCACCCGAGTAGCGCGGGCGCTCGCGGCCTTCGTAGAGCTTGGCGATCTGCTTCTCGGCCTCGGCCCAGCGGGCTTCGTCAGCCTTGAGGTACTTCTCCACGTTCTGGTCGATCGCGGTGTTCATGAACATCGCGAGGATCATCGGCGCCGGGCCGTTGATGGTCATGGAGACCGAGGTGGTCGGCGCGGACAGATCGAAGCCGGAGTAGAGCTTCTTCATGTCGTCCAGGGTGGCGATGTTGACGCCGGAGTTGCCGATCTTGCCGTAGATGTCCGGGCGCGGGGCCGGGTCTTCGCCGTACAGGGTGACCGAGTCGAACGCGGTGGACAGGCGCGTGGCGGCGCCGCCCTGGCTCAGGTAGTGGAAGCGGCGGTTGGTGCGCTCCGGGGTGCCCTCGCCGGCGAACATGCGGGTGGGGTCTTCGCCCGTACGACGGTACGGGTAGACGCCGCCGGTGTAGGGGTAGTGGCCGGGGAGGTTTTCCTTGCCGAGGAAGAGCAACTGGTCGCCCCAGCTGTCGGTCTTGGGTGGGGCGACTTTCGGGATCTTCTGGTGGCTCAGGGATTCGCGGTAGTTCTCCACGCGGATGGTCTTGCCGCGGACCTGGTATTCGTTGACGTCCTTGGTGACCGACTCGCGCAGGGCGGGCCAGTCGCGCAGCAGGTGCACGGACTCGGCGGAGAGTTCCTTGACCGCTTCGTTGTAGCGCTGGCGCAGCAGGGTCAGCGTGCGGTCGCCTTCGGCCTTGAGGCTGTCGACCGGGTAGCGGTCCAGCGGCTTGGGCAGGTGCGCGTCGTCCAGCTCCTTGAGCGACTCGTAGTAGTGCTGCGCCTTGTTGGCCGCTTCGGCCTGGCGGGCGATGGAGGCGTTGATGCCCCTGCCCTGCTCGGCGATCTCGGCGAGGTAGCGCACGCGGCTGCCGGGGATGAGGACGGTGGCGCGCGGTTCCTTGAGCGCGGTGTCGACCTCGGGGGCGAAGTCGCAGCTCGGGCTGCCGATGGCCTGGCCGTGCTTGGCGCTCACCTTCTCGCGCAGCAGGCGGCACAGGTTGGCGAACATCCAGGTCACGCCCGGGTCGTTGAACTGGCTGGCGATGGTCGGGTAGACCGGCACGTCCTCGTCCTTCAGGGCGAAGGCGGTGCGGTTGCGCTTCCACTGCTTGCGCACGTCGCGCAGGGCGTCTTCGGCGCCGCGCTTGTCGAACTTGTTGAGCACGATGAGCTCGGCGAAGTCGATCATGTCGATCTTCTCGAGCTGGCTGGCGGCGCCGTAGTCGCTGGTCATGACGTAGAGCGGGAAGTCGACCAGGTCGACGATCTCCGAGTCGCTCTGGCCGATGCCGGCGGTTTCCACGATGACCAGGTCGTAGGGCTGGCTCTTGAGGAACGCGATGCAGTCCTTGAGCACCTCGTTGGTAGCCATGTGCTGGCGGCGGGTGGCCATGGAGCGCATGTACACGCGGTGGGAGCGCAGGGAGTTCATGCGGATGCGGTCGCCCAGCAGCGCGCCGCCGGAGCGGCGGCGGGTCGGGTCGACGGCGAGCACGGCGATGCGCATCTCGGGGAAGGCGTGCAGGAAGCGCAGCAGCAGTTCGTCCACCACCGACGACTTGCCGGCGCCGCCGGTGCCGGTGAGGCCCAGCACTGGGGTCTTGCGGCCGGCGAGGCCCCATTCCTTGCGCAGGCGGGTCAGCTCGGCGTCGCCGAGGCGGCTTTCCTCGATGTCGGTGAGCAGATGGCCGACGGAGATTTCGTCGTCGATGTCGACCTTGGGCACGCCGGCGGGCTCGGCCTTCAGGCGAGCGGCCTGGGCGGCGCGGGTGCGCTGCATGACGTCCTCGATCATCTCGGTCAGGCCCATCTTCATCCCGTCGTTGGGGTGATAGATGCGCTCGACGCCATAGGCCTGCAGTTCGCGGATTTCCTCCGGGGTGATGGTGCCGCCGCCACCGCCGAACACGCGGATGTGGCTGGCGCCGCGCTCGCGCAGCATGTCCACCATGTACTTGAAGTATTCGACGTGGCCGCCCTGGTAGGAGGACAGCGCGATGGCGTCGGCGTCTTCCTGCAGCGCGGCGCGCACGACGTCTTCCACCGAGCGGTTGTGGCCCAGGTGGATCACCTCGGCGCCCTGGCTCTGGATGATGCGGCGCATGATGTTGATCGCCGCGTCGTGCCCGTCGAACAGGCTGGCGGCGGTGACGAAACGCAGCGGGGTGGTTTCGGCCTGCGCGGCGGCGGCGGGGACTTGGCTGGCGGGGGAACTCATGGGGACTCCGACATCGGTCTGCTCTGAACCCCTCGATTCTAGTGGGTTCGCGCATGAGCGCGCAGGAGTCACTCCAGGCATGCTCCGCCATCGGCCAATCGGGCCCAAGGCTCGTCCACAGATCAACGGCAGACTTCAGGCCAGTCGCGAAACGAAGACGCCCCCGAATCGGGGGCGTCTTATGACCCTTACGCACTACCGGCCACCGCTATTGTCCGGAGGCATTACTCCCACGGTTGTTGTTGATGTAACCGACGGGGCTCGAGGGTGGCGGGCTTACGTGTTCAAGGTGGCTCCCCTGGTACGGATATGCGTGCGGCTCCGTACGCCATCGCACTGCCTCCTCGGCGGCGACCAGCTCTTTCGAGTCGAGAAGCTTGTCGTGGTTCTTGTCGAAACGGGCGAACTCCACCTTGAGCAGGGAAGCGGGCGGCAGCTCGCTGTTGCTCAGACGCTGGTCGTGATCGGTGTCCAGACTGCGGTAGTCCGCAGAGAGCTGCGCCGCTGCCGCCAAAGGAACGGCACCCGCAACCAGGGCAACTGTCATCCACCTTCTTCCATTCCACATAGGCTGTCTCCTTGTCAGTCCACGAGCGATCGGTAGCTATGGATCGTGCCGGGCACGGCAACATGGTGGCCGCAGACGCATGGGTGACACGGAAGCCGCTCCCGTGCGGATAGGCCAGTCTCTCTTCAGCCCTGAAGGACGATGCCTGCGCTGGCATGGTGGTTATGAGCCCGGCACAAGGGCTTGTCAATGCACGAAAAGCGTCTTCACACCAGCACCACGCACAAGGCGCGGGTGCTGCCTCAACTCAGCGGACGATGTTGATCGCGATCGCCGGCGTGACCGAGCGGGTGACGTTGTGCCCGCCCGGTATCACGCGCACGCCAAGCAGCACGCCGACGTTCGCGTTGAAGTTGTATTCGACCGCCGGCGCGAAGCCGAACGCTTCGCTGCGGCCGGAACTCGCGCGCACGGGTGTCGCCGGCAGGCCGAGCGGGTCGTCGTAGCCGGCCACCTGGGTGGCGTCGCTGCGGCTGTAGGTCAGGTCGAGCGCCAGCACCCAGCGGCGGGTGAGGCTGTATTCGAACGCGGTCGCGACGTAGAACGCATCGCCCGGCGTGGCGCGGCCGTGGAAATCGGGGCCGGTGCCGTAGCTGCTCGCGCCGTCGATGTCGGCATGGCGCGCGAAGGTCCACGTAGCGTTGAAGCGCACGCGCAGGATGCGGCCGTTGGGCATCCAGAAGTAGCTCTGCGCGTTGAGGCCGAGCGTGGTCGCCCAGGCGCCGGCGCCCATGCCGTCGGCCGTCCGCGCCAGGCGCTTGTAGCGACCGGTGGGCACGGCTTCCTGCAGCATGATGGCGAGCGTGGGGAACCAGCTGCCTTCGTGGAAGCGGGTCAGGCGGTATTGCGCCTGCAGGATCTGGTCCCCCGCGCCGATGCCGGAACTGTTCGGCCCGTGGTGCAGGCCGTTGTAGCCGATGATCGGTATGGCGCCGACGGTGAGGTCGTCGGTCAGGCCGTAGAGCACATAGGCGCGCGAGCCGAAGCCATCGTTGCCGCGGGTCTGTACGTCGTAGACGTAGGGCTCGATGAGCATGTGCCCGCGCGGCAGCGTCTCGGCCGAGTTGGCGAGCATCGGGCCGGTCCACCAGGCGTCGTCGCGCGACTGGCGCGGGGCGTCCTGGGCGAATGCGGTGCCGGCCACGAGCCAGGCGAGAACGCTGCCGAGGATGCGTCGCCGGATCCGTCTCGCCACTAGCCGCTCAATGCCCACGCCGCCCCCACCGTGTCCTCGGAAGCATGCACCTTAGGTGCCACAGTGGCTCGCGCGAATAGCCACTTCGCTATGATCCCGCATGACCACTTGGGAGCCGCGCATGAAACGCGTATCCGCCAGCCTGTTGCCGCCAATCGCGCTCGACCCCGGTGCCGACGTGCCCATCTACCGGCAACTCTCGGAGTGGTTCCGGCGCGCCATCGTAGAGGGGCAGCTCCAGCCGGGCCAACGCGTACCCTCCACGCGCGCGTTGGCCGGCGAGCTGAAGGTCTCGCGCCTGCCGGTGCTCAGCGCCTACGAGCAGTTGCACGCCGAGGGCTACCTGGAAACGTTCACCGGCGCCGGCACCTGCGTGGCCGGGACCATTCCGCTGGGCGCGCCGGAGAAGCCGCGGCGCGGTCGCAGCAACGCGACGCCGGCGGCGACCTCGCCTGCCCGACGGATCGCGGCGCGCGCACAGGCGATGGCGGGCCCGGAGCAGACCTGGCTCGAGAGCCAGGGCGCCTTCCGCGTGGGACTGCCGGCGCTGGACGCGTTCCCGCACGAGGTGTGGGCACGCCTGATCAGCCGGCATGCACGCCGCGTGGACACCGAATCGCTGGTCTACGGCGATCCGCTCGGCTACCTGCCGTTGCGCGAGGCGGTCGCCGATTACCTGCGCATCGTGCGCGCGGTGCGGGCCGACGCCTCGCAGGTGATGATCACCACCGGCGCGCAGCACGGCGTGCAGGTATGTACCCACGTGCTGCTCGATGCCGGCGACAGCGCGTGGATGGAGGAGCCGGGTTATCCCGGCGCGCACCAGGCGCTGGCCGCCGTCGGCGCGAAGGCGGTGCTGGTGCCGGTCGATGAGGACGGGCTGGACGTGGCCGAGGGCATCCGTCGCGGGCCCGAGGCGCGGATGGTCTATCTCACGCCATCGCACCAGTTCCCGCTCGGCGTGACGATGAGCGCTTCGCGGCGCATGCAGCTCCTGCAATGGGCGACGCGCGCGGGACGCTGGATCGTCGAGGACGATTACGACAGCGAGTACCGCTTCGGCGGCAAACCGGTGCCGTCGCTGCAAGGGCTCGATGCGGACGGGCGGGTGATCTACGTGGGCACCTTCAGCAAGGTGATGTTCCCTGCTCTGCGGCTGGGCTGGCTGGTGGTGCCGAAGGACCTGGTGCCCGCGTTCTGCGCCGCGCGCGATGCGCTGGACACCTGCTCGCCGATGCTGCCGCAGCGGGCGATGACCGACTTCATCCGCGAAGGGCATTTCGCGCGCCACACCAGGCGCATGCGCGCGCTCTATGCGGCGCGGCGGGCCGCCTTGCTGGAGGCGATCGAACGGCACCTGCCTGGCCGGCTGCGGGTCGTCGGCGCGGAAGCAGGCATGCAACTGGCAGCGCTGCTGCCGGACGGCATGGACGACATCGCACTCTCGCGTCGCGCCGCCCAGGTCGGCGTATCGATCCGACCGCTATCGCAGTGCTACCGGGGAGCCGCGTGTCGAAGCGGCGTCATCCTGGGCTACGGTGGCGTGGATGCACGCGCGGTCGACGAGGCTATCCGCAGGCTCGCGCACTGCCTGTAGGCCCGCCGAACCCTTCCCCGGGCTCTCGACCGGGATCAATGCGACGGCGGCGGTTCGTGCCGCGCGGGCGCGTCCCCGCCCGCGGCATTGTCGCTTCCCTTCATGGCGAGCTGGGCCGCGGCGAACTCCTGGGCGTCGAGCTTGTTGTCGTGGTTCTGGTCGTATGTCGAGAACCGGGTCCGCAACAGCACCATGTCTTTCGGCAATTCCGAGCGGGTCAGGCGACCGTCGTGGTCCTGGTCCATCGCCTGGAAATCCGCGTCCACCGTTGCCGGCGCTGGGGCTTGCTGCGCGGACACGACGGTCGCGATTCCGCACAGCGCAAACGCTAGGACGCCACACCTGATCTGGAACGATTTTTCGCTTTTCACCGGACATCTCCTCTGCAGCTGGGCAAGGCGCGCTTCACGAGGGCGGCACCGGCCCGACTCTGCGCCGGCTGCGGTGAAGCACAGCTCTAGCCGCAGACAATGATCCGACACGGGCGAAGGGCTGTTCAGCCAGGCCGAGTCGACGATTCGGTAACACCTCGACACGAGAAAGTGCCCGGGACGTTATCGAGAGCCCCGAAACGGCGACGCCCCCGGAACCGGGGGCGTCTGATGGCACTGCCTGACAACAACGGGCGCAGCTATTGCCCGCGCTCGTTGTTGATGTAACCGACCGGATGTCCAAGCGCCGGGCCATCATGCGTCGTGTGAAGACCGACCAGCGTCGGATTGGTGGCTCCGCGCACCTGCACCGCCTGCTTGGCGCTGTCCAATTCCGCGGTGTCCAGTTGCCCATCCCGATTCCGGTCGAAATTGGCAAAGTACGTTTTGAGGGGCGATGCGGGAGGCAGTTCCGGACGACTCAGGAAGCCGTCGTGATTGGCGTCGAACCCGCGAAAATCCGCGGGGAGGGAAGCTGCAGTCGCCATCTGGACCATGCCCGCCAGCAGGCCCGCGATCGAACATGTAAGAAAACGCATTTCCTTCTCCTTAGCTTTAGGGGGTGGGACCTTCCTGCTAATTGCCGTTGGAACTGGGTATCCGAACGATCGGATCCTTCGGCGGCGCGGCGTGATCTGGACTGGACGAGAAATAGAGGCGTGGATCGCTGCCGTCCGGATCGACGCTGCGTATCGCGGCAATGAATTCGCCCTGGTCCAGGCGGCCGCTACTGTCGTGGTCGAAGGACGCGAAACGTGCCTTGAGAAGTGCCAGATCGTCGGGTATCTCGCCGCGACTGAGGCGACCGTCGTGGTTTTTGTCCAACGACTGGAAGTCCAGATGCTTCTGCTCGTCCGCGGCGAACACCAGGGTGGAAATTGCAAGCAACCCTGTCGTGCAGAAAGCTGTGCACATACGCATGAGGCTGTCTCCCTTTTGCCTTGGGTCCCCTACGCTGGACAAAATCCTCTCCAGCCGTTCGCATTTCTGCGCCCGATACCGTCCATTGTCAAATTGAACTGGCGCGCCACCGCCAGAACGATGCTTGTGCGGTCGGCTGATCAGGCGATCCCGAACGGGAGGTTCACGGACGCAACAATCCGCTCGCCCACGACTGCCCCACCGGCGAAAGCGAGCACGGATTCGATCACCTCCGGCGCATCGAGCACGCGGTGGTGGCCCAGGCCCTGCGTGGTGAGCAGCCGCGCGCCGGGCCAGTGGCGGGCGTAGCGCTCGCCCTCCTCCCAGGGCACGTCGGCGTCGTCCAGGTCGTGCACGATCAAGCCGGGTTGGCCGAGTGCGGTGACGTGGCGGTGCATCTGCAACTCGTCCACGCTGACGCCGGTGCGGTTGACCAGCCAGGCGTAGAAGGGACGACGCAGGTGTTCGCCCAGGCGCACGAAACGGAAGTAGCGGGTGGCGGCCGCGTGCATGTCGGCGGCCGGCGCGATCAGCACCAGCTTGCGGGCGCGCCAGCATTCGCCTTGGGCCAGCGCGACGGCGGCGCCGCCGAGCGAATGGGCGATCGCGAGCTCGGCGCCGCCGTAATGGCGGCCCACGGCGCGCACGGTGTCGGCGAACTCCGGCAGCGTGCAGTAGTTGCCGGTACTCAGGCCGTGGCCTGGTTGGTCGAAGGTCACCACGGCGTAGCCGAGCGCGCGCAGGCGTCCGACCCAGGGCAGGAAGCGCAGGCCGAAGCTCGACCAGCCGTGCACCAGCAGCACGTATGGCTGCGTGGCCGGATCGCCCCAGACATAGGTGGCGATGGACTGGCCGGCGATCGACAGCGTCTCGCGGCGCATGGCCGGATCGGGCCTGGCGGCCTGGGCGCGAACGCGGCTGCTGGCGAACGGCGTGGCGAACAGCCGCGCGGCGCGATCGGCAGTGCGCCCCGGCGCCAGGCGACCGCCAAGGGCGAAGCTGGTACGGACGGTGGCGAGCTTGAAACGGGCGGCCAGCCCCGGGCGGCGCATCACGGTGGACATGGGTCGATCCTCAAGGTTGCCAGCTGCGCCACAGGCGCTCGAATGCAGCGTGGATACGCTGGCTCGCCTGCTCGAAGCCGAACAGGCCGGCGTCGTGGTGCAGGCCGAGCATCAGCGCGTAGATCTCGAAGGCGAGCTGGGCCGCGTCGGTGTCGGCCCGCAGGTGGCCCGCGGCGACGGCCTGGCCGATGGCCTTTTCCAGCTCGCCGCGCCAGCCGGCCTGTTGCGCCACCACGGCGTCGTGCAGCGCGCCTTCGCGGCCGTCGTATTCGCCCGCGGCGGTGAGCAATACGCAGCCGCTCTTGTGCATGCGGCCCCACTCGCACCACTGGGCGACGATCGCGCGCAGGCGCGGCAGGCCGCGCGGGGCGGAGAGCGCTGGCAGCAGCACGTGGGCCATGAAGCGGCGGGCCGCGGAGTCCAGCACCGCCAGCTGCAGGTCCTCGCGTGAACCGAAGTGGGCGAACAGGCCACTTTTGGACATCCCCACGTCGGTGGCGAGGGTGCCGATCGACAGGCCTTCGAGCCCGCCCACACAGGCCCGTTCGTAGGCGTGTTCCAGGATGAGTTCGCGGGTGGCGAGGCCCTTGGCGGGTGAGGTGGCGGCAGTCATGCAGGTAAAATAGCACGACCGTTCGTTCTTTTGTAGTGAACTTCGGCCCGCCGCGGCGACGCCACGGTGGTGTCTTGAAGCCCACCCTACGGGCCTCGGGCTTTCATGCGGCCTAGGCGGGCGCAGCGGCTAAGCTTGGCCGCTGCCATTCGCAAAGGAGACGCCCATGAAGCCCCGCCTGCTGACCGCCGCCGCCCTCGCCGCGCTGCTTGCCGGCTGCTCCACCTCGCCGACCGGACGCTCGCAGCTGATGGTGGTGTCCGATGCGCAGATGAGCCAGATGGGACTGGCCTCGTTCAACCAGATGCGCCAACAGGGCAAGTTCGCCAACGCGCCGAAACAGCGCGCCTACGCCACCTGTGTCGCGCAGGCGCTGATCTCGGTGCTGCCGCCGCCGTGGAACACCCAGCAGTGGGAAGTCCAGATCATCGAGGACAACACGGCCAATGCCTTCGCCCTTCCCGGCGGCCGCATCGGCGTGAACCAGGGCATGTTCAAGGTGGCGAGCAACCAGGACCAGCTGGCGGTGGTGCTCGGCCATGAGCTCTCGCACGTGGTGGCGCGCCACGGCGCGGAGCGTGTGTCCGACAACATGGCCGCGCAGGCGGCGGTAACCGCCGGCAGCATCTACGCCGGTACGCGTGGCGGTGACGCCGGCAATGTCGCGGCGCTGTTGGGTGCCGGTGCCACCGTGGGCGTGCTGCTGCCGTTCTCGCGCACGCAGGAATCCGAAGCCGACACGCTCGGCCAGCGCTACATGGCCAAGGCCGGTTTCGATCCGCGCGCGGCGGTAACCCTGTGGGAGAAGATGGAAAAGCAGGGCAGCGGCGGCACGCCGACGTTCCTGTCTACCCATCCGGCCCCGGACAAGCGCGCGCAGGTGCTGGGCGAGCAGGCGCAGAAGCTGATGCCGACGTACCAGCAGGCGCGGGCGGGCGGGCATTCGCCCAACTGCAAGCTGTAAAGCGTCTTCGACCCGCATTGCGGGCCGTGGCAGAAGCGCCCCGCCCACCTGTCGGCGCCTTTCCCGCGTTTGTGGGGAAGGCTCAACGGGCCGAAGTCCGCTTCTCCCCCATCACTTTCGCGAATGGATCAACGGGTTGCAGCCGGGGTCCTTCCCCCGTCCATAGCGGAAGGTGCCCGAGGTCGGACGGGGTGCCTTGCGGTAAGCCAGCTGCCTGCTGAATGCGCGTGAGCAACGCGTCAACACCAGGCCGGCCACCCCGTTTTCCGTGTTGCACGCCGCCCACGCGGCGCTCACCGGAGAACACGATGACCGCCATCACCCGCCCCCTCGCCCTGCTCGCCGGCCTCGGCCTGGCCTTGGGCGCTGCCGCCTACGCGCCGGCCTCGCAGGCCAGCCCCCATGTGACGATCGGCGTCCGCGTCGGCGTGCCGCCCCCGCCGGTGCGCGTGGTGCACGTGCGTCCGCGCCGCGGCTACGTGTGGGCGCCCGGCTACTGGCGCTGGAGTCCGCGCATCCACCGGCACCTGTGGACCGAGGGCTACTGGGTGCGCGAGCGCCCCGGTTATCGCTACCGCCCGGCGCGCTGGGAACGGCACGGCGACGACTGGCGTTTCCACCGCGGCCACTGGCACCGCTGAGGGCGGAGCCGGGCGCCGCTCGCGCCCGGCTTGCTGCGCCGCGGAAACGGCTGGAGCGCCGACGTATTAAACTAGCGGACTGAATTCACCGCCCCGGCCCTTGCCGGGGCTTTGACTTTCAAGCGTTTTCTGCCGCTGAGGCGGTCCGCACTGGATCGGCCCGCCACCTTTCTGCGGGATGCCATCCCCGTGGCATCCGCCAAACTCGTGGAGTCATCGTTCCAATGATCTTTGAAACCATCGCCAAGACGGGTCACGAAGAAGTCGTCTTCTGCCACAACAAGGACGCCGGCCTGAAGGCCATCATCGCGATCCACAACACGGTGCTGGGCCCCGCGCTCGGCGGCCTGCGCATGTGGCCGTACAAGACCGAGCAGGACGCGGTCAACGACGTGCTGCGCCTGTCGCGCGGCATGACCTACAAGAACGCCGTGGCGGGCCTGAACCTGGGCGGCGGCAAGGCGGTGATCATCGGCGATCCGTCCAAGGACAAGTCCGAGGCCCTGTTCCGCGCGTTCGGTCGTTTCGTCAACTCGCTGGGCGGTCGCTACATCACCGCCGAGGACGTCGGCATCGACGTCAACGACATGGAATACGTGTTCCGCGAGACCGAGTACGTCACCGGCGTGCACCAGGTGCACGGCGGCTCGGGCGATCCGTCGCCGTTCACCGCCTTCGGTACGCTGCAGGGCCTGATGGCCGCGCTGAACTTCAAGCACGGCAACGAGGACGTGGGCAAGTACAGCTACGCCGTGCAGGGCGCCGGCCACGTCGGTTCGGAGTTCATCAAGCTGCTGCGCGAGCAGGGCGCCAAGGTGTTCGTCACCGACATCAACAAGGATGCGGTGCAGCGCTGCGTCGACGAGCTGGGTTGCGAGGCGGTGGGCCTGGACGAGATCTACGATGTCGACGCGGACGTCTACTCGCCGTGCGCGCTCGGCGGCACGGTCAACGAGCAGACCATCGACCGCATCAAGGCCAAGATCATCTGCGGCGCGGCCAACAACCAGCTGGCGACCGACGCGATCGGCGACGAGTTGAACAAGCGCGGCGTGCTGTACGCGCCGGATTACGCGGTCAACGCCGGTGGCGTGATGAATGTCTCGCTGGAAATCGACGGCTACAACCGCGAGCGTGCGATGCGCATGATGCGCACGATCTACTACAACCTGGGCCGCATCTTCGAGATCTCCAAGACGCAGGGCGTGCCGACCTACAAGGCGGCCGACCGCCTGGCGGAGGAGCGCATCGAGTCCATCGGCAAGATCAAGCTGCCGCACATGGGCAATGGCGGTACGCGCTTCCAGGGCCGCATGCGCGGGCAGTAAGCATCGCAGCACAGGGAAAGGGCCGCCGCGAGGCGGCCTTTTCTTTTGCCTTCTGTTCGACCCCGCACAGAAGAAGCAGGCGCTGCTTCCCCGCGCCTGCAAAGAACTACCTCCGGGTCTCACCGGCCGCCACACATCTGTGCGCTAAAATCGACACCCAACCTCTAGGAGTTCCCGGATGCGCCCGTTCCCGCTCGGAGAAGACATCGACCTGCTGCGCGAGAGCGTGCACGCCTTCGCGGAGAAGGAGATCGCCCCGCGCGCCGATCGCATCGACCGCGAGAACGCCTTCCCTGACGACCTGTGGTTGAAGTTCGGCGAGATGGGTCTGCTCGGCATGACCATCCCGACCGAATACGGCGGCACCGGCATGGGCTTCCTGGCGCACATGGTGGCGATGGAGGAGATCTCGCGCGCGTCCGGTTCGGTGGGCCTGTCCTACGGCGCGCATTCGAACCTCTGCGTGCAGAACATCTTCCACAACGGCAACGAGGACCAGCGCCGCAAATACATCCCCAAGCTGTGCTCGGGCGAGTACGTGGGCGCGCTGGCGATGAGCGAGCCGGGCGCCGGTTCCGACGTGGTCGGCTCGATGAGCTGCAAGGCTGAGCAGAAAGGCGACGTGTGGGTCGCCAATGGCTCGAAGATGTGGATCACCAACGGCCCGGATGCCGACGTGCTGCTGGTCTACATGCGTACCGCCCCACGCGCGGCAGGCAGCCGGTGCATGACGGCCTTCATCGTCGAGAAGGGCATGAAGGGTTTCTCCACCGCCCAGAAGCTGGACAAGCTCGGCATGCGCGGCTCCAACACCTGCGAGCTGGTGTTCGACAACTGCGAGATCCCCGCCGCGAACATCGTGGGCGAGGTCAACGAAGGCGTGCGCGTGCTGATGAGCGGCCTGGACACCGAGCGCCTGGTGCTCTCCGGTGGCCCGCTCGGCCTGATGCAGGCGGCGCTGGACCTCACCCTGCCCTACGTGCGCGAGCGCAAGCAGTTCAACGCGCCGATCGGCACGTTCGGGATGATGCAGGCGAAGGTCGCCGACATGTACACCGCGCTGCAGTCCTCGCGTGGCTTCGCGTATCTGGTGGCGCAGCAGTTCGATGCCGGCATCAAGTCGCGCATCGATCCGGCGGCCTGCCTGCTCAACGCGTCCACCAACGCGGTGAGGGTGACGCTGGAGGCGATCCAGGCGCTGGGCGGCAACGGCTACATCAACGAGTTCCCGGCCGGGCGGTTGCTGCGCGATGCCAAGCTTTACGAGATCGGCGCCGGAACGAACGAGATCCGGCGCATGCTGATCGGGCGCGAGCTTTTCCACGGCAAGGCATAACGAAAAAAAGGCCCGCGATGCGGGCCTTTTTCTTGGATCGTTTGCGGGTGTTTCGGCCGTCAGAACGACAACCGGTACGCCAGCGTCGCCATACTGCCCTGCTCGCGCTGGGCGAAGCGGTGGTCGATGCCGAACGTGAGCCCCGCCCGAGGCGACATCGTCCAGTCCAACGTCATGCCCGCGACGCCGCCGTAGCGTGACAGCCCGATGCCACCCAGCGGCGCCCACTGGTCGATACCCGTGAAGCTCGCTTCGAATACGTCACCACGGGTGACTAATGCGCGCTGCCACGCCACCCGGCCCTGCAGATCCAGGCTGCCGCCGCCGGCGAGGTTCCACTGCCGCGCCGCGCGCAGGCCTAGCCCGGCCCGCCAGCGCTCGATCGCATGCGCGTTGGCCTTGAGGCCAAAACCCCACGCGCCCGGCTCGTTGAAGCCGCTGCTGTGGATTCGCGCGTACTGCAGGCTGGCGTACGGCGTGAGCGTCAACCGGCCCGCCGAGGTGCGATAGCCGCTCTCGCCGTAGGCCACGTCGTAGCGGCCATGGCTGTCGCTGGCCACGCCCGCGAAGGCCGGACCCAGCAGCACGTTGCGGCGCATCGCTTCGCGGAAGCTGCCCATGCCCACGCGGCCCAGCAGGTACGCGTTGCCTTGCACCAGGCCACCGTAGAGCATGCCCTCCATCGCGTGGCTGCGGCCCTGGTCGGCGGTTTCCACCAGCCGGCCGAGGCCTTGGGACTGACTCAGTGCGAAGCCGGCCACGCCGTTGCTGCCGATGCGCATGTCCTGTCCGACCAGGGTGCCGGAAAGGTCCACGCCGACACTCGCATAACCGCTGCGCGCCATGTCGCCCCGGTAGCCGAGATTCTGCGTCCAGCCACCGGTTCCGCTGCTGTCGATAAGGCGGTCGAAGCGATCCGACAGTGCACGCGTGCCCGCATCGATCGCCTCGAAGGTCATCGCCGCGCTGGCTGCATGCAACTGGCCGGAGAGGCTCTCAAGCGAGTGTTGCATGGCATCGGTCGACGCCGTGTGCTGTAGGTTGGCGGCCCCCGCGATGAAACTTGCGCTCACCGGCGAGCCGCTGCCGCCTTGCAACTGGGTGTTGATCTGCTCGAACGCCTGCTGCGTGCGTTGTGCGGTACTGAAACTGGCGGTGGTGTACGGCAGGCCCTGGATCTGGCTCAGGTTCACCTGCTGCACGTCGAGCCAGGCGCTGTTGGCGTCATAGTTCAGGGTGGCCTGAAGCGCCACGCTAGGGGCGGTATCCAGGGCTGAAAACGTGCCGGTAAGGCCGCCAAAAGCCGACAATACCGTCGTGTGCGAGTCGATGGTGTAGTTGGAATTGGCGCTGTACACATAGAGATCGCCGCCCGCCAGCGTCGCGGTGCCATTGACAGATAACTGCGATCCCAGCGATACCGCCAGTCGGCCGTTGCCCTGCTGCAGATAATTGCCGAGCAGATTTACGCCGCCCGGGCCTGCCACCAGCACGCCGGCGTTGGTCATGTCGTTGTTGATCACCAAACCAATGGCCGGATCGGAGGTCACCAGTGTGCCCTGCGCACCGATTTCGACGGCACCGGCCAACGAGGTTACGGCAAGCGTGCCGCCTTGGACCTGGGTAAGGCCCATGTAGGTATTTACCCCGCCGAGACTAAGTGTGCCCGTGCCCTGCTTGATCAATCCGCCAGCACCCGAGATCGGGTTGTTCCAGCGCGATTCGCCGGTGAAGTTGACGGTGACGTCGCCCCAGTCGAACTTGGCTGGGCCGTTGACCGCCTTGCCGACGTTGAGCATGCCGTAGCCGAACACCTCGTCCGGGCCGGCCGCACCGAGGTCGTTGGCCGTGCCGAGCAGCGTCTGGCGCACCAGGTCGTTGTTGAAATACGGATACGCCTCCCACACCAGTGCGGCGGCGCCGGACACCTGCGGTGCCGCGAACGAGGTACCGGTGACGATCCAGTAATCCTTCGGATCGGTGGCGGTGGCGTCCTTGTCGCTGACGATCACGTCACCCGGCGCGGTGAGGCAGTAGTCCATGGCCTTGCCGCAGGCGTTGGAATAGTCGGCCAGGTGAGTGGCGCCGGCGGCGGCGCTGTTGCTGTCGGCCGCTACCGCGACCAGCCAGCCGCGCTCGAGCTCGGGGGCCAGGTAGGGCAGCGCGGCGATATCGCTGGGATCGGCGCGCCCGTCGTTGCCGGCGGCGAACACCACCAGCCCGTCGTGGTTGAGCACGAAGTCGTCGTAGGCCTGGCCGAAGGCCTGGTTGATGGTCGGGTCGGTGGTGTCCCAGTAGATGCCGCCCCAGGAGTTGTTCTGGATGTTGACCCCGTCGGCGATCAGCGCCGGGTTGAGGTACTGGCCGAAGAAATCGGCGTCCGAGGCGCCAACGGCGTTGCCCTGGCCCGAACCGTCGTCGACCGGCTCCTTGTCGGCGATGATGCGCGCCGAAACCAGCGAAGCCCCTGGCGCGATGCCGCCGGGGAACTGGTCGAACGCCTTGCCGGCGGCGATCTCCGATACCCAGGTGCCATGGCCGACCACGTCGTCGACACTGGTGTCGTTGGCCTGCGGGTCGACGTAAATCAGCTCGTCGGTCACCCGCCCGCTCAGGCTGGGATGGTTGCGCATCACGCCGCTGTCGACGATGCCGATGGTGATGCCCTGGCCGGTAAAGCCTTGCGCGTGCGCGGCGTAGGTGTTGGTCAACGCCAGTTGCGCATCCACCGGCGGCTGGTCCGAGGGCGTGGTGGGTGGCGGCGGAGGCGGTGCTGGGGTGGGACGGACGTTGCTGCCGCCGCCTCCCCCGCAGGCGCTCAGGCCCAATGCGACAAGGATGCCCAACGCCACGTCCCGGTGGCGCAATGCCTGCGTATTCATGCTCGCTCTCCCCACACCCGTTCCCATGCAGGCTTCCGCGATCGCGGGCTCGGCCTGCAACCCGGCGCCAGTTTCCCACAACGGCGGGCACGCGAGGCGTGCGCGACGTGGTTTGCCGCACTGCCGCATTGACTGCGATAATGGGCAATCGTCCACGGCGCGCAGGCCGCGCGCCCCCAAGCCTCGCGGAGAAACCCCATGTCCGACGTCGTCATTGCGGGCGCCAAGCGCACCGCCATCGGCTCCTTCCTCGGCCAGTTCACCGGCGTGCCAACGCCCACCCTCGGCGCGACCGCGATCGGTGCGGCGCTGGAGCAGTCCGGCCTGGCACCTGCCGAGGTCAGCGAAGTCATCATGGGTTGCGTGCTGACCGCCAACCTCGGCCAGGCGCCGGCCCGCCAGGCCTCGCTCGGCGCCGGCCTGCCGCCCGCCGTCGGCTGCACCACCATCAACAAGGTGTGCGGCTCGGGCATGAAGGCGATCATGCTCGGCCACGACCTGATCAAGGCCGGCTCGGCCGCGGTGGTGGTCGCCGGCGGCATGGAGTCGATGACCAATGCCCCGCACATGGTCGCCGCCCGCACCGGCATCCGCTATGGCGATGGCCAGCTGGTCGACCACATGGCCTACGACGGCCTGACCAACCCCTACGACAACAAGGCGATGGGCATCTTCGGCGAGCTGTGCGCCGACAAGTACCAATTCAGCCGCGAGGACCAGGATGCCTTCGCGATCGAATCGGTCAAGCGCTCGCAGGCGGCGCAGGCCTCCGGTGCATTCGCCGACGAGATCGTCCCGGTGACGGTCAAGGGCCGCAAGGGCGACGTGGTGGTCGACGCCGATGAGCAGCCGGGCCGCTCCGACATCAACAAGATCCCGACCCTGAAACCCGCATTCCGCAGGGAAAACGGCACCATCACCGCGGCCAGTTCGTCCAGCATCTC
This sequence comes from Frateuria sp. GZRe14, assembly GCF_051900395.1. Taxonomy (NCBI): domain Bacteria; kingdom Pseudomonadati; phylum Pseudomonadota; class Gammaproteobacteria; order Lysobacterales; family Rhodanobacteraceae; genus Frateuria; species Frateuria sp. GZRe14. The sequence goes on from NZ_JBHZGJ010000001.1 coordinate 2,768,387, forward strand.
CGACGGCGCCGCCGCGGTGGTGCTGCTCTCGGCCGACGACGCCAAGGCCCGCGGCATCAAGCCGCTGGCGCGCATCGTTGCCCACGCCACCAATTCCCAGGAGCCCGAGTGGTTCACCACCGCTCCGGTCGGCGCGATCCAGAAGGTGCTGGACAAGGCCGGCTGGAAGGTCGAGGACGTCGACCTGTTCGAAGTCAACGAAGCCTTTGCCGTGGTCGCCATGGCGCCGATGCGCGAGCTTGGCGTGCCGCACGCGAAGCTCAACGTCAACGGCGGCGCCTGCGCGCTGGGGCACCCGATCGGCGCCAGCGGCGCGCGCCTGGTAGTCACCCTGCTCAACGCGCTGAAGACCCGCGGCGGCAAGCGCGGCGTGGCGTCCCTGTGCATCGGCGGTGGCGAAGCGACGGCGATCGCGGTGGAGCGACTGGATTAAAGCTTCCCGTCACCTTCTGTCGACGGAACGAATGAAAGCCTGTTAACCGGCTTTTTAATATGTACTGAAGGGCAGTTGGTAAAACATATGGCGCGTGTACGGCGAAAGCGCTATTAATACGCGGCCAAAACGGCATTCCACGGCAAAGGAGATCCACCATGAAGTTGACGCGTACCCTACTCGCCTCCGCGCTCGTCGCGCTGCTGGCGGCTTGCAGCAACGGCGCGCAGGATTCCGCGCAGGACGCCCAGCAGTCCGCCGACCAGGCTCAGCAGTCCGCTGACCAGGCCCAGCAGGCTGCCGCGCAGACCGGCTCCCCGGCCGCCGACCAGGCTGCCCAGCAGGCCACCACGGCTGCCAACGCCGCCGGCCAGGCTGCTGATCAGGCCCAGCAGGCCGCCACCGCTGCTTCGGCTGCCGCCCCCGCCAACAACGACATGTCGAAGGATGCCATGTCGCAGGCCAAGGACGCCGCCGACAACGCTTCGGACCAGGCTGACAAGGCTGCCGACGCTGCCAAGGACGCCGCCGACAATGCCAAGGATGCTGCCGACGACAAGAACAAGGGTCACTGATCCTTCGGTTCGTCTGATCGGAAAAAACCGGCCGCTTGCGGCCGGTTTTTTTATGCGCGTTTTTTGCGTGTCGCACACCTTGACCGCACGGGCCGCAGTGGCCGGTTATCATCGGGTGTTTGGCCGGCGCGCTTGGTTTCGTATCGCGATCGCGCCCATGGACGAAACGCCGCCGCGGGCGGTCCCGAACGAATGAGCCAGAGTTCAGCCCGATGACCACCATTGCTTCGCAGATCGATATCCGTTCGCCCGATTTCCAGGCCTCCAGCGCCGCGCTGCGCGCGCTGGTCGAGGACTTGAAGGCACAGCTGGCGCGCAACGCCGAAGGCGGCGGCGCCAAGGCGCGCGAGAAGCACACCGCGCGGGGCAAGCTGCTGCCGCGCGAACGCATCCGCGCCCTGCTCGATCCGGGTTCGCCGTTTCTCGAACTCTCCCCGCTGGCCGCGCACGGCATGTACGAGGACGCCGCGCCGGCGGCCGGCATCATCACCGGCATCGGCCGCGTCAACGGCATCGAGGTGGTGGTGGTCGCCAACGACGCGACGGTCAAGGGCGGCACCTATTTCCCGATGACGGTGAAGAAGCACCTGCGCGCGCAGGAAGCGGCGCTGGAAAACCGGTTGCCGTGCATCTACCTGGTCGACTCCGGCGGCGCGTTCCTGCCGCTGCAGGACGAGGTTTTTCCTGACAAGGAACACTTCGGCCGCATCTTCTACAACCAGGCGCGCATGTCCGCGCTCAACATCCCGCAGATCGCCGTGGTGATGGGAAGCTGTACCGCCGGCGGCGCCTACGTGCCGGCGATGAGCGACGAGACCATCATCGTGCGCGAGCAAGGCACCATCTTCCTGGGCGGCCCGCCGCTGGTGAAGGCGGCTACCGGCGAGGTGGTCGATGCCGAAACGCTGGGCGGTGCGGACGTCCATACCTCCGTCTCGGGCGTCGCCGACCACTACGCGGAAAACGACGCGCACGCGCTTTCCATCGCGCGCGACGTGGTGGCGAGCCTCAATCGCCGCAAGCACATGCCGCTGGCGCTCGAGACGCCGGTCGAACCGAAGTACGCGGCCGAAGAGCTGTACGGCGTCATCCCGCAGGACACCCGCCGTCCCTTCGACATCCGCGAGGTCATCGCGCGCATCGTCGACGGGTCGGAGTTCCACGAGTTCAAGGCGCGCTACGGCAAGACACTGGTCACCGGGTTCGCGCGCATCCACGGCTATCCCGTGGGCATCGTCGCCAACAACGGCATCCTGTTCGCTGAAAGCGCGCTCAAGGGCGCGCACTTCATCGAGCTGTGCAACCAGCGCAATGTGCCGCTGGTGTTCCTGCAGAACATCACCGGCTTCATGGTCGGCAAGAAGTACGAGCAGGCCGGCATCGCAAAGGATGGCGCCAAAATGGTCACCGCCGTGGCCTGCTCGCACGTGCCCAAGTTCACCGTGGTGATCGGCGGCAGCTTCGGCGCCGGAAACTACGCGATGTGCGGTCGCGCCTACGGCGCACGCTTCCTGTGGATGTGGCCCAACGCGCGCATTTCCGTGATGGGTGGCGAGCAGGCCGCCAGCGTCCTCGCCACGGTCAAGCGCGACGGCCTGGAAGCGGCCGGCAAGAGCTGGAGCGCGGAGGACGAAGAGGCTTTCAAGGCGCCGATACGCGAACAGTACGAACGCCAGGGACATCCGTACTACGCCAGCGCGCGGCTGTGGGATGACGGCATCATCGACCCGGCCGACACCCGCCGCGTACTCGGCCTGGCGATCTCGGCGTCGATGAACGCGCCGATCGAGCCACAGCGCTACGGCGTGTTCCGCATGTAGCGCTCCAGGCGGTCACACGCAGGGTGGGCTTCAGTCCACCAGCTCCGCTGCGAGGAAACGGGGCAGTGGGCTCAAGCCCACCCTGCGCGATACGCAAGGATCGGAGCGCTGCTCAGCGCTCGCGGGGGCGGAAGTGCAGTGGCGTGGAAGGCTCCCGCGACGCGGGTGCCGGGGCGCAGCCGCCGCAACTGGAGCAGCCGTCGCCGCTACCGCACCCCCCGCTTTTCGCCTCGGCCGGCTGCAGCCAGCCACCGAAGCGCCGCACGGCCCTGGCACGGCCAGGTCGGTCCAGCGCCGCCGACACCCCGGCCTGCACGCGCTTGGCCGTCTGCGGCAGCAGCTTGCGGAAGGCCGCAACCAGGCTGGCCAGCAGCACCAGCATCAACACCACCGCCTGCACGACGGCGAACGTGCTCACGAGAGCGCCCGCGCGATCTGGTAGGTGACCAGCGAAGCCAGGTAGGCCAGGCCGAACAGGTAGCCGGCGGTGATCGCCACGTTGCGCCAGGAGTTGGTTTCGCGGCGGATCACGGCGAGCGTCGACATGCATTGCGGCGCGAACACGTACCAGGCCAGCAGGCTGAGCGCCGTGGCCAGCGACCACTGGTGCGAGATCAGCGGCCCGAGCTGGTTGGCGATGGTGTCGTCGCTGCCGGACATCGCGTAGACGGTACCCAGCGCCGACACGGCCACTTCGCGCGCGGCCAGACCCGGCACCAGCGCGATGCAGATCTGCCAGTTGAAACCGATCGGCGCGAACACGTAGTGCAGCGCGTGGCCTAGCCGCCCGGCCAGGCTGTAGTCGATCGCCGGCCCGCTGGCGCCCGGCGGCGGCCCCGGAAAGCTGGAAAGGAACCACAGGATCACGGTCAGCGCCAGGATGATGCCGCCCACGCGCTTCAAGAAGATCTTGGCGCGCTCCCACAGGCCCAGTGCCACGTCGCGCACGTTGGGGAGGCGGTAGGACGGCAGCTCCATCAGCAGCGCGTGCTCGCTCTTGTCCTTGCGGAAGCGCTTGATCACGAACGCCACCGCCAGCGCGCTCACGATGCCGGCCACGTACAGCGTGAACAGCACCACGCCCTGCAGGTTGAACACGCCCCACACGGTGCGATGGGGTATGAACGCGGCGATCAGCAACGTGTAGACCGGGAGCCGCGCCGAGCACGTCATCAGCGGCGCGACCAGGATGGTGGTCAGGCGGTCGCGCGGATCGGTGATGCTGCGCGTGGCCATGATGCCGGGGATCGCGCAGGCGAAGCTCGACAGAAGCGGGATGAACGCGCGTCCGGTCAGGCCCGCCTTGAACATCAGCTTGTCGAGCAGGAACGCGGCGCGCGGCAGGTAGCCCGATTCCTCCAGCACCAGGATGAACAGGAACAGGATCAGGATCTGCGGCAGGAACACCAGCACGGCGCCCAGGCCCGCGAAGATGCCGTCGTTGAGCAGGCTGTGCAGAGCGCTGTGCGGCGGCAACGCCGCGGTCATCCAGGTGCCCAGCGTGCCCACGCCCGCTTCGATCGCATCCATGATCGGCTGCGCCCAGGAGAACACCGCCTGGAAGATCAGGAACATCAGCACCGCCAGGATGCCGAGGCCGAACACCGGATGCAGTGCCCAGCGGTCGATCGCGTCGTCCACCGCATCGGTGGCACGCGGCATGATCACCGTGGCAGCCATCAGCGCGCGCACCTGTGCATGCAGGTCGTGGCGGCTGGCAGGATCGTCCGGCTGCACCGGCGCGGCGACCGGGACTTCGCCATCGACGCGCTCGATCAGTGCTTTCGCGCCACCGCGCCTGACCGCGATCGTTTCCACCACCGGCACGCCGAGCCGGCGCTGCAGTTCGGGCACGTCGATCACGATGCCGCGCCGGCGCGCGGTGTCCATCATGTTGAGCGCCAGCACCACCGGCCGCCCCAGTCGCTTGACCTCGAGCACGAAGCGCAGGTGCAGGCGCAGGTTGGTGGCATCGGCCACACAGACGATCAGGTCCGGCGCCGGCTCGCCCGGATAGCGGCCCTCGCAGACGTCGCGGGTGATCTGTTCGTCGGGGCTGGCCGCATCGAAGCTGTAGGTGCCGGGCAGATCCAGCAATTGCAGCACGCGACCGGACGGCGCGACGAAGCGGCCTTCCTTGCGCTCGACAGTGACGCCGGCGTAATTGGCCACCTTCTGGCGCCCACCGGTGAGCTGGTTGAACAGCGCCGTCTTGCCGCAATTGGGGTTGCCCACCAGCGCGATGCGCAGACCTTGTGCGCTCATGCCGCCTCCGCCCTGACGAAAATGCGCGATGCCTCGCTGCGCCGAAGCGCGAAGCGGGTGGAGCCGATCTGGATCAGCAGGGGGTCGGCGCCGAGCGGGCCGCGGGCGACCACGCGCACCGGCTCGCCGTCGACGAAACCGAGGTCGCGCAGGCGCTGCGCGATGGGATCGCCGGCGTGGGCATCGTCCACGCGGTCCACCACGGCGGGCGAACCTTTGGGCAAGTCGGAGAGGCGCACGGATGGCAACTCAAACAAGAATGGTTCGCATTATAAGGCAAAAGCCTGTGCCCGCGCTGAGCCCGGCACCCGAACGGGACCACGCGCCACGCCCGTACAATTCCCATTTTCAAGCAGGGAACCTCGCGCATGTCCGCCATCCTCGTCACCGACCGCGCCGCCGTCCGCCAGATCGCCCTCAACCGCCCGGACGTGCACAACGCCTTCGATGACGGCCTGATCGCCGAGCTGACCTCCGCGCTGGTGGAGGCCGGCCGCGCCGAGGCGGTGCGCGCCGTGGTTCTGACTGGCACCGGAGCCAGCTTCTCCGCCGGCGCCGATCTCAACTGGATGCGCGGCATGGCGACGGCGAGCGAGCAGGAGAACCGCGAGGATTCGTTGCGCCTCGCCGCACTGGTGCGCACGCTGCAGTTCCTGCCCAAGCCGACCGTCGCGCGCGTCAATGGCGCTGCCTACGGCGGCGGCGTGGGACTGATCGCCGCCTGCGACATCGCCATCGGCGCCGAGGGCGCCAGATTCGGCCTGACCGAAGTGAAGCTCGGGCTGGTGCCCGCGGTGATCTCGCCCTACGTGGTCGCCGCCATCGGCGTGCGCCAGGCGCGGCGGTTGTTCCTCACGGGCGAAATCATCGACGCGGCCGAGGCCAGCCGCATCGGGCTGCTGCACCGGGTGGTGGCGGCCGATGCGTTGGACGAGGCGGTCGACTTCGCGCTGAAGCTACTGGCCAAGGCCGGCCCGCAGGCGCAACGGGAGGCCAAGCAACTGGCGTTGCGCATGGGCGGCATCAACGAACAGGACGCTGGCCGCATCGATGCGGAAAACGCGGAACTGATCGCGCGTCTGCGCGTTTCGGCCGAGGGCCAGGAAGGCCTCGGCGCCTTCCTCGACAAGCGCGCGCCCGCCTGGACCGCGTAGGGTGGGCTTGAGCCCATCGTCGGCAGGTAGGCGCGAGCCCGCCCTACCGGGTCGGTTGGATGGAACGCCGGCCTACAACCACCCCTTCTGCCGCGCGAGGCGAAACGCCTCGATGCGGTTGCCGGCGCCGAGCTTGCCGATCGCCTCGGACAGGTAGTTGCGCACCGTGCCGTGCGAAAGGTTGAGCCTTGTGGCGATGTCGCCGGCCGAAAGGCCTTCGCCCGCCAGCCGCAGCACCTGCCGCTCGCGATCATTGAGGGGGTCGGCTTCGGTCCAGGCTTCCAGTGCCAGCTGCGGATCGATGGCGCGTCCGCCGCGATGCACCGTGCGCAGCGCCTCGGCCAGGTTCTCGGCCGGCGCGTCCTTGAGCAGGTAGCCGGATACGCCCGCGTCCAGCGCGCGTCGCAGGAAGCCGGGACGGGCGAAGGTGGTCACGATGATCACCTTCATCGGCAGCTCCTGCCGCTGGATGCGCTGGGCCAGCTCCAGTCCGGTCAGGCCGGGCATCTCGATGTCGGTGACCAGCACGTCGGGCTTGAGCCGCTGCAGGTCGCGCCATGCGGCCTCGCCGTCGGCGGACGAGCCGAGTACCTCGATGTCGCTTTCCAGGTTGAGCAGCGCCGACAGCGCGCCACGTACCATCGCCTGGTCTTCGGCCAGCAGCACCCGGATCATGCGGCGCTCCCTGAGGCCGGAACCAGGGCCGTTGCCGTCGCATCGCGTTCCGCGGCTACGCTCGCCGACACCGCACCTGGCACGCGGATGGACAGCGCCGTGCCGCGCCGCGGCGGCGAGTCGATCGCCAGCGTCCCGCCCAGCGCGCGCACCCGCTCGCGCATGCCACTCACGCCGTTGCCATGGGCGGCCAAACCGCCGCGTCCGTTGTCGCAGATACGCATCTGGAGCATGTCGTCCTCGAAGGAAACGCTGACGCTGGCCTGGGTAGCGCCCGCGTGGCGATGGATGTTGGTGACGGCTTCGCGCAGGACCAGCGCGACCGGTGCCTCGATGGCATCGGGCAGCGCCAGGCCGTCCGGCAACCCGCCCTCGAAGGCCACTCCAGAGGCTTCTAGCATGAGCCGCGCCGAAGTGAGTTCGGACGCCAGGTCGCTGCGGCGCATGCCGGTCACCGCCGCGCGCACTTCCGCGAGCGCATGGCGCGCGACGCGCTCGACCTCGGCCATTTCGCGCTGCGCACGCGCCGGCTCGTCCAGCGCCAGTCGCCGGGCCAGTTCCGACTTAAGCGCCACCAGCGACAGCGTGTGGCCGAGCAGATCGTGCAGGTCGCGGCCGATACGCTCGCGCTCGGCCAGCGTCGCCAGGCGCCGCACCTCGGTCTGCGACAGGCGCAGTTCGGCGTCCTTGCGGGCGCTGTGCATGTAGGCAACGTTGCTGAAGCCGCCGAACAGGCCGGACATTACGACCCACAACGCCACGCTCAGCGGATCGCCGAAGGTCCACGCCTTGGCCAGCGCGAGCGCGCCCATCACCGCCACGCTCACCAGCCAGCGCCGCCACGAAAGCGAGAAGGACGAAACGACGCCGGCAAGGATCAGCAGGATGAATCCGAACGGGTTGCACGCCCACAGCGCCAGTGCGGTGGCGACCATGCCGGCCACGTACCAGTCCACGCGCCGGCGCGGGCCCACGTAGACCCGCGAGTACAGGTACACGAACACCGGCACGGCCAGCAACGTGGGCGCCAGCCATGATCCGGGGGCGCGATGCAGCGAGGCCGGTCCCTGGAACAGCGCCACCAGCGCGAACAGCGAAAGGCCGGCCTGCCAGCGCATGTACAACGGCGAGCGGAGCTGGCCCAGCAGCGAATCCGGCCGCGGCGTGAACCACTGCACCTGCATCACGGGCACGCTTCCGCCGTGAGCGTCAGCCCGTCGGCCGGCAAGGCCGGCGCCGCTGCGACCTGCATCGCCGACGCCGGAAGCGGCACCACGATCCGCAGGCGCGTGCCCTGCCCCTGCTGCGAATGGATCTGCAGGCGGCCGCCCAGCGCTCGCACGCGCTCGCGCATGCCGGTCAGGCCGTTGCCCTCCTCCAGCACGCCACCGCGGCCGTTGTCCGAGATGGTCAGGCACAGGCCGCCGTCGATGCATTCGAACGCCACGCTGGCGCACGTCGCGGCCGCATGCCGGGCGATGTTGGTGGCCGCTTCGCGCAGCACCAGCGACAGGCCTCGTTCGGTTTCCGCGGGCAGGCATGGCGGCTGGCCGTAGTCCAGGTGCGCGCCGGAGGATTCCAGCAGCAGGCGCGCGGAGGCCAGTTCGGCAGCCAGGTCGGTGGCGCGGATCCCGGTGACCGCCGCGCGCACCTGCGCCAGCGCGTGACGGGCGACGTTCTCCGCCTCGATCACCTCGCGCCGGGCCGCCTCGGTATCGCGATCGAACAGCTTGCGCGAGAGTTCCAGCTTGAGCGTGATCAGCGAAAGCGTATGGCCGAGCAAATCGTGCAGGTCCCGACCGATGCGCTCGCGCTCGGCGGTTGCCGCGAGCCGGCGAACCTCGTCATGGGAAAGCTTGAGGGCCGCGTCCCGCTCATGCCCGATCCGCTCCACGTGCGTGACCATCCCGATGATGAACGTCATCAGCGGGAAGGCGACCAGCGCCTGCCACGGATAGCCGACCTTCCATGCGACCAGCAGGAACAGCGCGTTCAGCGCGAGCAGGCGCAGCAGGAAGGGCGCCAGGCGCCGGCTGTTCACGCTGCAGGAGACGCAGCCGTAGATGAAGTAGCTCACGCTGCCCGAATAGAACGGCACCAGCGCGATGCCGAACACCGCCAGGGCCGCGCCGTAGCGCGAGGCAACGTTGCGGGAAACCAGCATCGACTTGGCGAAAAGTGCCACGAACAGTGGATAGGTCAGCGCGGTCAGGATCGCCCAGCGCCAGGTATATCCGCGGTCGAACAGGGGCGTAACGAAGATCCATGCCGACCACAACAAGTGGACGGACTCCATCCGCGGCGACTTGCCCTGCTGGATGATCTCGCTGATGCGCGAGCCCGGCTCGGGCGCAAACCAGGTAACAAGACGGTTCATCCAGCCGGGTCCCCACGACACGAACGCGGCCATGCTACTTCAACCGTGCCGGCGCAGCCGCCGGGCAGCGAGCAGCAGGAACGCCACGGTGAAACCAAGCAGCACGAGTACGTGCGCCGCCAAGGCGTCCTGGCGCATGCCCACCGCGGCGAGCGCGAGGCGGTCCAAGTGGTAGCTGGGCCACAGCGGCGCGATCTGCTGCAGGACCTTGGGCAGCATCGGCAGCGGGAACCACAGGCCCGACAGGAACGACATCGGCAGGTAGACGAGGTTGAGCACGCCCGGCCCTCCCTGCCCCTTGACCAGCGTACCGATGAACATGCCCAGCGCACAGAACGGCAGCACGCCGAGCACGCCGGTGAGCAGCAGCGCCGCGGCCTGCGCCAGCGACAGGGACACGTGCGCGATCTGCGACAGCCCCAACAGGAGCAGCACCACGAACGCCGCCGCGCCCATCGCCATCAGCATCTTGCCCATCAGGTAGGCGCCCGGCGGCATCGGCAGCGCGCGCTTGAGCGTGAGCAGCCCGCCGTCGCGCTCGATCGCGAGCGATACGCCGAAGCCGAACAGGCCCGGGCTCATCACGCCGAAGGTGGCATAGCTGGCCAGCAGGTAGCGCGCCGTGTCGGTGCCGCCTCCCTTGGCCATCAGCACGCCGAACACCAGGTAGAACATGCCCGGGAACAGCGTGATCGGCAGCATGAAGCTGGGTGCACGCAGGTAGCGCAGGCATTCGCTGCGCGCCTCGGCCAGGTAGGCGCCGAGCACGCGGCCGGGTGGCATCGCGTCGTTGTCGACGGACGGATCGAAGGAAAGGGTGTCCATGTCAGGCCGCCTCGCGCTGGTCGGTGGGCGATGCTTCGGGATCGCGGGTCAGTTCGGTGAAGGCTTCGGCCAGGCCGGCACGCTGCACTTCCAGCTCGCGCAGCCAGGCGTCGTTCTGCAGCAGGCGCAGGACCACCACTTCGGCCTCGGCGGTGGTCAGCTGCAGGCGACCGCCTTCGACGCGCACCTCGGCCACCTCGGGCCATGCGGCGACCGTTTCGGGCAACAGGGTGCTGATGCAGCGGATGCGCCTGACGCCGACGCGGGCGCGCAGCTCGTCCACCGTGCCCTCGTGGATGGCGCGACCGCGCGCCATCACGCACACGCGGTCGGCCAGCGCCTCGGCCTCTTCCAGGTAGTGCGTGGTCAGCAGCACCGAGCACCCTTCGCCGACCAGCCGCCGGATCGCCGCCCAAAGCGCCTGGCGCGCTTCGATATCCATGCCGACGGTGGGCTCGTCCAGGAACAGCAACCGCGGCCGTCCGCACAACGCCAGCGCGAACTGCACGCGTCGCTGCTGGCCGCCGGAGAGCTTGCCGTAGGAACGGTCGAGCAGATCCTCCACCGCGGCCAGCTCGGCCGATTCCTGCAGCACGCGGGGGTTGGGGTAGTAGCTGGCGGTCAGGCGCAGCAGTTCGCGCACGCGCAGGGTCTGGGGCAGCGTGGCGCTCTGCAGCATCACGCCGATCCGCCGGCGCGCCTCGATGCGCTGCGGGTCCAGCCCGAACAGCTCGACCTCGCCCGCGTCGGCGCGGTGCAGACCCAGCAGCAGACCGATGGCGGAAGACTTGCCGGCGCCGTTGGGCCCGAGCAGGGCGAGCAGCTCGCCCCGGTGCAGCGAGAGATCCAGGCCATCGACGGCGGCGAGCGCGCCGTAGCGCTTGACCGCACCGCGCAAACGCGCGACCGGGATTGCGGACATGTCCATGGGCAGCCTCCTTGGTATGGACGCAAACGTTAGGCGCGGCAAGGCCTTGCGGACACTGGTCGACGTCAGCCCGCGCTGGTGACAGCCGTCATGCGGGGTTACGGCGGAGCCGGGCGCACGGTATCCTTGGGTTTATCCCCGGCCCGTCTGGCGCGCTTTTCGACGCGAAAAGGCGGGTCCGCACAACCGCATGCGCCTTCAGGTCGCGCGTGCCCGCAATCACCGCCAGCGGCGCCATCGGGCGCCGGCCGGCCACGAGGAGGACTGCCATGGGTGTGATCGATCAGCTGCGCGAGATGCGCGATTTCGGCGGCAAGCCGCGTACCGTTGGCCTGGACGACGCCAACATCGAGCGCATGGCGGCCAAGGCGCCCGAGCTGGTGCAGGCGATCGACGAGGCCCTGGCCCGTCACCGCGAGCTGCGCGGCGAGTTTGGCGACTTCCTGAAGCTGGACGAATCCGAGCAGTTGGCCAAGGCCCAGGCCGGCTACGTCAACTTCTATCCCGACGACGCGATCAATCCGTACCTGCCGGCCGCCGCGCGCGGTCCGTGGATCGTGACGCTCAAGGGCGCCGTGCTGCACGACAACGGCGGCTACGGCATGCTCGGCTTCGGCCACAACCAGCCGTCCATCCTGGAGGCGCTGGCCCGCCCGCAGGTGATGGCCAACGTGATGTCGCCCAGCGTCTCGCAGCTGCGCTTCACCCGCGCGATGGACAAGGAACTGGGCCGCAGCCGCGGCGCCAATCCGTACAAGCACTACCTGTGCCTGAACTCCGGTTCCGAAGCGGTGGGCCTCGCCTGCCGCATCGCCGACGTCAACGCCAAGCTGATGACCGACGCCGGCGGCCGCTACGCCAACCGCACGATCAAGCGCCTGTCCGTGCGCGGCGCGTTCCACGGCCGCACCGACAAGCCGGCGCTGTACTCCGATTCCTCGCGCAAGACCTACCAGCAGCATCTGGCGAGCTACCGCCACGAGGACACGCTGATCACCGTGGCGCCCTACGACGTGGCGCAGCTGGAAGCGGCCTTCGCCGACGCCGACAAGCACGGCTGGTTCATCGAGGCGATGTTCCTGGAGCCGGTGATGGGCGAAGGCGACCCGGGCCGCGCGGTGACGCCGGAGTTCTACAAGGCCGCGCGCGAACTGACCGAGGCGCACGGTACGCTGCTGCTGGTCGACTCGATCCAGGCCGGCCTGCGCGCGCACGGCGTGCTGTCGATCATCGACTACCCCGGCTTCGAGAACCTGCCGGCGCCGGACATGGAGACCTTCTCCAAGGCGCTCAACGCCGGCCAGTACCCGCTGTCGGTCCTGGCGGTGAGCGACCGCACCGCCGGCCTGTACCGCAAGGGCATCTACGGCAACACCATGACCACCAACCCGCGTGCGCTGGACGTGGCGCTGGCCACGATGGAACTGCTCACCGACGAGGTGCGCGGCAACATCAAGGCGCGCGGCGAGGAATTCGTGGCCAAGTTGGAGAAGCTCAAGGACGAACTGGGTGGACTGATCACCAAGGTCCAGGGCACCGGCCTGCTGTTCTCCTGCGAACTCGCGCCGCAGTTCAAGTGCTATGGCAGCAATTCCACCGAGGAGTACATGCGCGAGCACGGCGTGGGCGTGATCCACGGCGGAGCCAATTCGCTGCGCTTCACCCCGCACTTCAACGTGACCAGCGCCGAAGTGGACCTGGTGGTCGACCACGTGCGCCAGGCGCTGCTGAAGGGCCCGCGCAAGCAGACCGCCGAGGCGGCCTGACCGGCAGGTTGATCGAAGGGCGCGTCGGCAACGGCGCGCCCTTTTTCATGCCTGGCGAACACACTCCTGCAGGAGCGCCCCGGGCGCGACCGCGATGCAAGAAGGAACCACCATGCCTGTCACCGAAGTCCGTCACCCGCTGATCCGCCACAAGCTGGGCCTGATGCGCCGCGCCGGCATCAGCACCAAGGAATTCCGCGAACTGGCTTCCGAAGTGGCCGCCCTGCTCACCTACGAAGCGACCAAGGACCTGGACACGCTCGATGAGACGATCGAGGGCTGGGCCGGTCCGGTGACGGTCGAGCGCATCAAGGGCAAGAAGATCACCATCGTGCCGATCCTGCGCGCCGGTCTTGGCATGCTGCCGGGCGTGCTGGACCTGATTCCCTCGGCCAAGGTCAGCGTCGTCGGCGTGCAGCGCGACGAAGCCACGCTGGCGCCGGTGGCCTACTACGAGAAACTCAGCGGCAGCATGCAAGAGCGCACCGCGCTGATCGTCGATCCCATGCTCGCCACCGCCGGCACCCTGGTGGCGACGGTGGACATGCTCAAGGCGGCCGGCTGCCGGCGGATCAAGGGGTTGTTCCTGGTCGCCGCGCCCGAAGGCCTGCAGCGCATCACGGCCACTCATCCGGACGTGGAGATCTACACCGCCTCGATCGACCGGCGGCTCAACGAGAAGGGCTACATCCTTCCCGGCCTGGGCGATGCGGGCGACAAGATCTTCGGCACCAAGCAGTTGCCGGGTTGAAAGGCGCGTTTCGCAGGGCTTGAGCCCACCTCAGCTGGCCGGCGAGGTTGCCCGCCGGCCGAAGCCCACCCTACGTCGCACCGTGGGCGTCGATGCAAGCTCAGGCGCCTCAGGCGCTAGCTTTTGAAGCGGTCGGTCGCCTCGACCAGCTCGTGCGTGATTCCCGCCTCGAACGCCGAGTGCCCCGCGTCCTGCACGATGCGCAGGTCCGCCTCCGGCCAGGCGCGGTGCAGGTCCCACGCGCTGCGAAGCGGGCACACCACGTCGTAGCGGCCCTGCACAATCACCGTCGGTATCCGCCGGATGCGGTCGACGTTGCGCAGCAGCTGGTCGTCGTGTTCGAAGAAGCCGCCGTTGACGAAGTAGTGGCACTCGATCCGCGCGAACGCGAGCGCGAACTCATCCTCGCCGCTGCTGGCGATGTAGCCCGGGTCCTGGAACAGGAAGCTGGTGCCGGCTTCCCAGGTCGACCAGGCGCGCGCGGCCTCCAGCCGCGTCGCTGCATCCGGGCTGGTGAGGCGCCGGTGGTAGGCGCTCATCAGGTCGCCGCGTTCGGCCTCGGGAATGGCCGCCAGGTAGGGCTCCCAGGCATCCGGATAGAGCGCATCGCAACCCTTCTGGTAGAACCACTCCAGCTCCCATCGACGCAGCATGAAGATGCCGCGCAGGACCAGCTCGGTCACCTTGTCCGGGTGGGTCTGCGCGTAGGCTAGCGCCAGCGTGGAACCCCAGGAACCGCCGAATACCTGCCAGCGCGCGATCCCGAGGTGCTCGCGCAGCCGCTCGATGTCGGCGACCAGGTCCCAGGTGGTGTTGTCGGTGAGCTCGGCGTGCGGCGTGGAGCGTCCGCAGCCGCGCTGGTCGAACAGGATGATGCGGTAGGCCGCCGGGTCGAAGAAGCGCCGGCAGCGCGGGCTGGCCCCGGCGCCTGGTCCGCCGTGCAGGAAGACCACGGGCTTGCCGTTCGGATTGCCGCTCTGCTCGTAGTAGATCGTGTGCAGTCCGGACACCGGCAGCATGCCGCTGTCGTAGGGTTCGATCTCCGGATACAGCGCGCGGCGTTCCTCGGTCATGCCTGGTTCTCCGTGGGGATGGGAAGCCCTCAAGGCTAGCACCCGCGCCGCCCTTGCAGGAGCCTGCGCGCGGGCTCCCGCGGATCGCGTAACCGGATCAATCGAACAGCTTGCCCGGGTTGAGGATGCCGTTAGGGTCGAATACCGTGCGTACCCCGCGCATCAGGGCAATCTCCGCCTCGCTGCGCGTGCTTTCCAGATACGGTTTCTTGACCAGCCCGATGCCGTGCTCGGCCGAGATGCTGCCGCCGTGGCGCTGCAGCGTATCGGCGAGCAGGCGGGTGACGCGTTCGCAATGGGCGATGAACTCGGCCTGCTGCATGTCCTCGGGCGGCAACACGTTGATGTGCAGGTTGCCGTCGCCGATGTGGCCGAACCACACGACCTCCATCTGCGGATATTCGCGCGCCAGCAGCGCCTGCATCTCGTGCAGGAACGCGGGCATCGCGCCGATGCGCAGCGCGATGTCGTTCTTGTAGGGCTTGCGCGGCGCCAGGCTTTCGGTGATTCCCTCGCGCAGCCGCCACAGCGTGGCCGCCTGCGATTCGCTCTGCGCGATCACGCCATCGCTGATCCAGCCCTCGCGCACGCCGTCCTCGAACGCCAGCAGGGCCGTCTGCTCGTCGCCGTCGTCGAGCGCGTCGTACTCGGTCACCACGTAGTACGGCTGGTCGGCGTCGATCGCGCGCTGCGCGCCATGCGCCAGCACGTGCCGGAGCGCCACGTCGGTGAAGAACTCGAATGCCTGCAGCTTCAGCTGCGCGCGGAACAGTGCGAAAACCTTCATCAGCGCATCCATGTGCGGCAGCGCCAGCAGCATGGTCTGCGCCGGCGGCGGCGGATCGGTGAGCTTGAGCTGCGCACCGACCACCACGCCCAGCGTGCCTTCGGACCCGATCATCAGCTGGCGCAGGTCGTAGCCGCTGGAGTTCTTGACCAGGCCACGGTTGAGCTCCAGCAGCTCGCCGTTGCCGGCGACCACGGTCAGGCCGCCGATCCACTCGCGCGTGGTGCCGTAACGGATCACGCGGATGCCGCCGGCGTTGGTGGCGATGTTGCCACCGATCGTGCAGGAGCCGCGGGCGCCGAAGTCCACCGGGTAGAGCAAGCCGTGCGAGCGCGCCGCCTCATGTACCGCCTGCAGGGTGATCCCGGCCTCGACCTCGAGCAGGCGGTCGGTGTCGCTGAAACCGAGGACGCGGTTCATCCGCTCCAGGCTCAGCACCAGTTCCCCACGTGCCGCCACGGCACCGCCGGACAGGCCGGTGCGGCCACCCGAGGGCACCAGCGCGACCTGTCGCTCGTTGGCCCAGCGCACGATGGCCTGGACCTCCTCGATCGAGCCAGGCAAGGCCACGGCCAGCGGCGCAGGACCCCAGCGGCGCGTCCAGTCGCGCCCGTAGTGGATCAGGTCGGCAAGTTCGGTCAGCAGGCGCAATGAGGGCGCGCGGGCGGTCAGTTCGGTGAGGCGGGGGTCGGTCATGGGGGCTCCGGGGGAAGCCGCCAGCCTGCCAGAGCGGGACCGGCGCGGTCCAGTGCTGCAGTGCCGCAAAAACACGGGAGCTCTGGCATAGTAGCCCGACGCCCCGTCATGGATTTGCGCCGATGAAGACCTCGTTTCCCAGGCAGGACATCCACGTGCTGCTGCTCGAAGGCGTCAGCCGCAGCGCGGAGGAGAGCTTCCGCCTCGCCGGTTATACCCAGGTCGAGGTCCACCCCAAGGCATTGCCGGAGGCCGAGCTCAAGGCGCGCCTGGCCGAGGCGCATATCGTGGGCATCCGCTCGCGCACCCAACTCACGCCCGCGCTGCTCGAACACGCGCGGCGCCTGATCGCGGTCGGTTGCTTCTGCATCGGCACCAACCAGGTGGACCTGGGCGCCGCGCGCCGGCTGGGCGTGCCGGTGTTCAACGCGCCCTACTCCAATACCCGCAGCGTGGCCGAGCTGGTGGTGGCCGAGGCGATCATGCTGTTGCGCGGGATTCCCCAGAAGAACATGCAATGCCATCGCGGCGGCTGGTCGAAATCCGCGACCGGCAGCTACGAGGCGCGCGGCAAGGTGCTGGGCATCGTCGGTTATGGCCACATCGGCACGCAGGTCGGCGTACTGGCCGAGAGCATGGGCATGCGTGTGGTATTCCACGACATCGAGGCCAAGCTGGCGCTCGGCAACGCGCGCGCCGCGGCGAGCCTGGACGACCTGCTCGAGGCGGCCGACGTGGTCACGCTGCACGTGCCCGACACGCCAGCGACGCGGTTGATGATCGGTGCCGAACAACTCGCGCGCATGCGGCAGGGCTCGCTCCTTGTCAATGCCTCGCGCGGCAGCGTGGTGGATATCGACGCGCTGGCCGCGGCATTGTTCAGGGGACACCTGGCCGGTGCCGCGGTGGACGTCTTTCCGTCCGAACCCAAGGGCAACGACGACGCGTTCGTGTCCCCGCTGGTGGGGATGGACAACGTGATCCTCACCCCGCACATCGGCGGCAGCACGCTCGAAGCGCAGGACAACATCGGCATCGAGGTGGCGAGCAAACTGGTGCGCTACAGCGACAACGGCTCGACGCTTTCGGCGGTAAACTTCCCCGAAGTGTCGTTGCCCGAACATCCGCGCAGCCGCCGCCTGCTGCACATCCACCGCAACGTGCCCGGCACGCTTTCGCGCATCAACGAGCTGTTCACCGCCGGCAACATCAACATCGACGCGCAGTTCCTGCAGACCGATGGTGAAGTGGGCTACGTGGTCATCGACGTTTCGGCCGACGTTGCCCAGGCGCAGGCGTTGAAGGAGCGGATGGCGGCGATTCCGGGGACGCTGAAGACGCGCGTGCTCTATTGAGCCAGACAAACCTCCGTCGCCTCGTGGCTCGACGACGTTTTGTCCTCGTGAGCGCTTCTTCGGGCCGTGCCCTCACCCGCCTGTAGCACCCTTGCCCAGGAAGGAAGAAGATTCGAATGCGGAGCTTGAGAGACGGCGCTGCGACTTCGCCGCTGCGCATCTGGGTCAGCTCGAGCACCTCCGCGCCCCGAAAACAAAAACGGCGCCTAAGGCGCCGTTTTCAGTTACCGAATTGGTCGGGGCGGCCGGATTCGAACCGACGACCCTCTGCCCCCCAGGCAGATGCGCTACCAGGCTGCGCTACGCCCCGACGTGACTCGTGTGTTCGCCGCGTTCGCGATGAAACAGGCGGCGAACTATAACAGATGCCCGCGTGTTTCAGCGACGCAGCAGGGTCAGGATTTCTTCCAGTTCCATGCGCACCTGGCGCACGATCTGGTGGGACATGCTCGATTCCATGCGCGCCTGCGGGCCTTCCAGCCGCGCGCGGGCGCCGGTGATGGTGAAGCCCTCGTCGTACAGCAGGCCACGGATCTGCCGGATCATCAGCACGTCGTGGCGCTGATAGTAGCGACGGTTGCCACGGCGCTTGACCGGGTTGAGCGCGGGAAATTCCTGCTCCCAGTACCGCAGCACGTGCGGCTTCACCCCGCAAAGCTCGCTGACCTCACCGATGGTGAAGTAGCGCTTGGCCGGGATGGCGGGCAGTTCGGTGTTATTCCCTTGGTCCAGCATAGCTCTCGACTCGCACCTTGAGTTTCTGCCCCGGACGGAACGTCACCACGCGGCGGGCGGAAATCGGAATCTCCTCGCCCGTCTTGGGGTTGCGACCCGGTCGCTGGTTCTTCTGACGCAGGTCGAAGTTGCCGAAACCCGACAGCTTCACCTGCTCGCCCCTTTCCAACGCTTCGCGGACGACCTCGAAGTAGGCATCCACGAATTCCTTCGCCTCACGCTTGTTGAGGCCCACCTCGAGGAACAGGCGCTCGGCCATTTCCGCCTTGGTCAGC
Organism: Frateuria sp. GZRe14; assembly: GCF_051900395.1. Lineage (NCBI taxonomy): Bacteria > Pseudomonadati > Pseudomonadota > Gammaproteobacteria > Lysobacterales > Rhodanobacteraceae > Frateuria > Frateuria sp. GZRe14. The sequence goes on from NZ_JBHZGJ010000001.1 coordinate 2,786,877, forward strand.
GCCATCTCAGCCTCGCAACTTTGCCTTGCATGTCGACTCCAACGCAGCCACCGCATCGCGCACGCAGCGGTCCGCGTCGTCGTCGGTAAGCGTGCGTGAAGCGTCCTGCAAAATCAAGCCCATAGCGAGACTCTTTCGGCCTATATCGACGCCCTTGCCGCTGTAACGGTCGAACAGCTTGAGCTCCTTGAGCACGCTGCCAAGCGTGCCTCGGACGGTTTGCTCGATCTGTGACCAGCGCACCTCTTCAGGCACCTCCACGGCGATATCCCGGCGTACCGAGGGAAACCGCGGGACCGGCCGGGCCTTGGGAAGGCGGCGGTCCAGCAGTGGCGCCAGGGCGATTTCCAGGACGTGCACATCCGGCCCCAGGTCGAGCGCCTTGGCCAATTGGGGATGCAGCGCGCCGAGGTGACCGACAGTCTCACCGTCCCGAGCGACGCGGGCGCTGCGGCCCGGGTGCAACCAGGACGGCAGCCCGTCGGCATGCAGCGACCACCGCCCCGGCTCGCCACCCCAGGCCAGCAGGGCGTCCAACTCGCCCTTGAGATCGAAGAAGTCGTACGGACGACCCGGCTCGGCCCACTGTTCGGCGCGCGCGGCGCCGCAGGCGGCGATCGCCAGGCTCGGGGTTTCCACGGGCGGATCGCCGGCGGCGAAGACGCGCGCGACCTCGAACAGTCGCACGCGTTCCTGCTGACGGGCGCGGTTGTGGCGCAGCGCCTCGACAAGGCCAGGCAGCAGTGACGGGCGCATGACGGCCAGGTCGGCCGACAGCGGGTTGGCCAGCGGCACGAGGTTTTCGGCATGGCCCCAGCGCGCGAGCAGTTCGGTGCTGACGAAAGACAGGTTCACTGCCTCGTAATAGCCGCGCGCGGCGAGCTGTTCGCGCAGCGGGAGTTCGCCAATGCGCGCCTCGGGCTCGGGCGCGAGCGACAGCGCGCCGGCGGGCGTATGGGTGGGAATGCGGTCATAGCCGTGGACGCGCGCGATCTCCTCGATCAGGTCCTCCTCGCGGTCGATGTCGAAGCGGCTGGTCGGCGCGGTGATCCGCCAGCCATCAGCCGTGACCTGCACGGTCATGCCCAGCGCGGTGAAGATGCGCGTGACCTCCTCGTCGGGCACGGCAACGCCCAGCACGCGGGCCAGGCGTGCGCGCCGCAAGGCGACCGTGGCGGACTTCGGCAGGTCGGCCGGGTTCTCCGCAACCAGCACGGGACCGGCTTTGCCGCCGGCGATCGAGAGCAGCAGTTCGGTGGCGCGCTCCAGCGCGCGGTTCGGCAACTCCGGATCGACGCCGCGCTCGAAGCGGTGCGAGGCATCGGTGTGCAGGCCGAGCTTGCGCGCGCGGCCCATGATCGCCGACGGGGCGAAATGCGCCGACTCCAGGAAAATGTTGCGGGTCGCATCGGTCACGCGCGAGTGGTGGCCACCCATGACGCCGGCGACGGCTAGCGCCTTGCGTTCGTCCGCAATCAAAACGAAACCCTCGTCGAGCTTCGCGTCACTGCCGTCGAGCAGCTTCAGCGTTTCTCCCGCGCGCGCATGCCGCACGACGATGTCGCCGTCCAGCGTGTCATTGTCGAAGGCGTGCAGCGGTTGGCCCAGTTCCAGCATCACGTAGTTGGTGACGTCGACCACCGCACTGATCGGACGCAGGCCGGCACGGCGCAGGCGCTCGGCGAGCCACAGCGGCGAGCGTGCCGACGCGTCGATGCCTTCGATGACACGGCCAAGGTAGCGCGGTGCGTCGCTGCCCGCGTCCAGGCGGATGCCGCGGCGCGCATCGGAGGCGACCGGCGCCGGATCCTGCACCGGCACCAGCACGCGGCTGCCGAACAGCGCGGCCACGTCGTGGGCCAGGCCGACCAGCCCCAGGCAATCGGGGCGGTTCGGGGTGAGCTTGAGTTCGATGCTGGCGTCGGGCAGGCCAAGGAACCGGGCGAGGGGCTGGCCGACCGGCGCATTGGCTGGCAGCTCCATCAGGCCGGAAGCGTCGGTGTCGATGCCCAATTCTTTCGCCGAGCAAAGCATGCCGGACGATTCCACGCCGCGCAGCTTGGCCGCCTTGATCGTGATGCCACCCGGGAGCACGGCGCCAAGCATCGCCAGCGGAGCCTTGAGCCCCACCCGGGCGTTGGGTGCGCCGCAGACGATCTGCAGCGGCTCGCCCTGCCCGACCGCGACCTTGCACACCTGCAGGCGGTCGGCTTCCGGGTGCTTTTCGGCGGCGACGATCTCACCCACCACCACGCCGTCCAGGCCCTCGCCCAGCACGGTCAGCTCTTCCACTTCCAGCCCGGCCATGGTCAGCGCATGGGCCAGCTCGGCGCGGTCGGCCTGGATCTCGACCAGCTCGCGCAGCCAGTTCTCGGAGAATTTCATGGTACTAGGTTCCTTGCCGGCTTACGCGAACTGCTTGAGGAAGCGCAGGTCGTTCTCGAAGAACGCGCGCAGGTCCGTGACGCCATAGCGAAGCATGGCGAAGCGCTCGACGCCGAGGCCGAAGGCGAAGCCCGTGTAGCGCTCCGGGTCGATGCCGCAGTTCTTCAGCACGTTCGGATGGACCATGCCGCAACCGAGCACCTCCAGCCAGCGGCTCTGGCCGTCTTCGGTCTCCCAGCGGATGTCCACCTCGGCCGACGGCTCGGTGAAGGGGAAATAGCTGGGGCGGAAGCGCATCTCGAAATCGCGCTCGAAGAACGCGCGCACGAACTCGGCCAGCGTGCCCTTGAGGTCGGCGAAGCTCGAAGTCTCGTCGACCAGCAGCCCCTCGATCTGGTGGAACATCGGCGAGTGGGTCTGGTCCGAATCGCTGCGGTAGACCTTGCCTGGCGCGATGATGCGGATCGGCGGCTGGCGACCCTGCATCGAGCGGATCTGCACCGGCGAGGTGTGCGTGCGCAGCAGGCGCCCGTCGCCGAAGTAGAAGGTATCGTGCATGGCGCGCGCCGGATGGTGCGGTGGAAAGTTCAGCGCCTCGAAGTTGTGCCAGTCGTCCTCGATCTCCGGACCCTCGGCGCGCTGGTAGCCCAGGCGAGCAAAGATCGCCGCGATGCGCTCGAGCGCGCGGGTGATCGGGTGGATGCCGCCACGCTCGCCGTCGCGACCCGGAAGGGTGATGTCGAGTTTCTCCGAAGCCAGGCGGCGGTCGAGTTCAGCCTGTTCCAGCGCCTGCTTGCGCATCGACAGCGCATCGGCCAGGCGGTCCTTGACGCGGTTGACCTCGGCGCCCCGGGCCTTGCGCTCGTCCGGGGCGAGCGCGCCCAGCGACTTCAGGGCGGCGGTGACGATGCCGCTCTTGCCGAGCAGGCCCACGCGCAGGGCTTCGAGCGCGTCGAGCGAGGCGGCGGCGGCTATGTCGGCCAAGGCCTGGGTTGCGCGGCTTTCCAGATCATCCATCGGTGCGTTTTCCGCTTTGGCTTCCGGCTCCCTCCGGGGAGAGGGTCGGGGTGAGGGGTCGCTCTTGCGTTGGAGTCGGGTTCGAAGCGGGCTTCGATAATGCCCAAGGCAAGCCTCGGCCCCTCACCTCAATCCTCTCCCCCGTCATTGATCAAAAATGGGGAGAGGAAGCGAACGCGAAAAGCGACATCATTAAATAAAAACGGGGAGAAGGCGTTGGCCTTCTCCCCGCTTGATTTACAGCATACCGTCGGTGACGACGATCAAGCGGCCAGGCTGGCCTTCGCCTTTTCCGCGATGGCGCCAAACGCCTTGATGTCGTGCACGGCGATGTCCGCCAGCACCTTGCGGTCGATCGTGATGCCGGCCTTGGACAGGCCATTGATCAGGCGGCTGTAGGACAGGCCGAACTGACGGGCGGCGGCATTGATACGCACGATCCACAGCGCGCGGAACTGGCGCTTGCGCTGCTTGCGACCGATGTAGGCGTACTGGCCGGCCTTGATGACGGCCTGGTTAGCAACGCGGAAGACCTTGCGACGGGCGTTGTAGTAACCCTTCGCGCGGCCGATGATCTTCTTGTGACGACGACGGGCGGTAACGCCACGCTTTACACGAGCCATGGTGTTCTCCCCTTAGACGTACGGCAACATGCGAGCCACACCCTTGGTGTCGCACGCCTTGACGTGATTGGTCGCGCGCAGGTTGCGCTTACGCTTGGTCGACTTCTTGGTCAGGATGTGCGACTTGAAGGCGTGACCGGCCTTGAACTTGCCCGACGCGGTCTTGCGAAAACGCTTCGCGGCCGCCCGGTTGGTCTTGATCTTGGGCATGGGAATGCTCCATGAGTGGGCTTGGTTGCCCGGTTTCTGACTGATTCGGCGGTGGGTCCGAGGAACCACGCTTTCCATCCTGCCGACATCGGTTCACGACCCGTCCGTGTGGGTCGAACCGGCGATTATACGGAGGAGTTCGGGGCAAAGCCAGCCTGCCGGGCGATCTGTCCTCGTCGGGCGGCCGACCGGCTAAAGTGGGCGCTTCCCCGCACCCGGAGCCGCCATGACCGCCCCCGTCGATACCGTCCGGATCGTCGAAGTCGGCGCCCGCGACGGCCTGCAGAACGAAAAGACCCTGCTGCCGGCCGAGGTGAAGATCGCGCTGATCGACCGGCTTTCGTCCACCGGCCTGACCACCATCGAGGCGACCAGCTTCGTCAGTCCCAAGTGGGTGCCGCAACTGGCCGACGCTGCGGAGGTCTTCAGCGGCATCCGCAAGGTGCCGGGCGTGCGCTATCCCGTGCTGGTGCCGAACCTGCAAGGCTACGAGCGCGCGCGGGCAGTGGGCGCGCAGGAGATCGCGGTGTTCACCGCGGCCAGCGAGGCGTTCAACCGCAAGAACATCAACGCGTCGATCGACGAGTCGATCGAGCGATTCATGCCGGTGATCGAGCGCGCCAAATCCGACGGCGTGGCCGTGCGCGGCTATGTCTCCACCGTGCTCGGCTGCCCCTACCAGGGCGAGGTGCCGGTCGCCGACGTCGTGCGCGTGGCGCAGCGGCTGCATGCGCTGGGCTGCTATGAGGTTTCGCTGGGCGACACCATCGGCGTGGGCACCGCAGCCAAGGCGCGGACGATGCTGCGCGCAGTGGCACAAGCGGTACCGATGCATGCGCTGGCCGTGCATTTCCACGACACCTACGGGCAGGCATTGGCGAACATCCTGGCCTGCCTGGAGGAAGGCGTGCGCGTGGTCGACAGCGCGGTCTCCGGTACCGGCGGCTGTCCATACGCCAAGGGCGCCACCGGCAACGTCGCGACCGAGGACGTGGCTTACATGCTCCAGGGCATGGGCATGCATACCGGGGTCGATCTGGACCTGCTCATCGCCACCGGGGCCTGGCTCTCGGCGCAACTGCACAAGGAAACGGCCAGCCGTGTCACCCGTGCGCGCACGGCCGCCTGAAACCCCTCAAGTTCGACGACCGCCAGATCCAAGATCATGACCACCAACTTCCTGATCCGCCCTATCGAACCGCGCGACGATGTTGCCGTGGCCTCGATCATCCGCACCGTGATGCCCGAATTCGGCGCCGACGGTCCGGGCTTCGCCATCCACGATCCCGAGGTCGACCACATGTCGCAAGCCTACGCACGCCCCGGCTGCGCCTATTTCGTGGTCGAACGCGAGGGCGTGGTGATCGGCGGCGCTGGCGTGGCGCCGCTGGACGGCGGCGAACCGGACGTGTGCGAGCTGCGCAAGATGTACTTCCTGCCACAGGCCCGCGGCATCGGCGCCGGCACGGCGATGATGCAGCGCTGCCTGGACGCGGCGCGCGCGCTGGGCCATCGCCGCTGCTACCTGGAAACCCTCACCGGTATGGACGCCGCGCAGGCGCTGTACCGGCGCAGCGGTTTCGCGCCGATCTGCCAGGCGATGGGCGGCACCGGGCACCACGGCTGCGACCGCTATTACCTGCGCGATCTTTGACGCCATGATCCGCATCGCCCATCCCGACGATGCCGTGGCGATCCATGCGATTTACGCCCCATCGGTCACCCACGGCGTCGCCACCTTCGAAACCGTGCCGCCCGGCGTACCGGCGATGCGCGAGCGCATCGCAACGCGACTGGCGCATTACCCCTGGCTGGTATGGGAAAGCGAAGGCGCGGTATTGGCCTACGCCTACGCCAGCCGCTTTCGCGATCGCGCCGCCTATGACTGGATCGCCGAGACCTCGATCTACGTGCGCGAGGATGCGCAGCGTTCGGGGCTCGCGCGGCGCCTGTACGGCGCGCTGCTCGAGGCGATGTGCCTGCAGGGTATCAATCAGGCAGTCGGCGTAATCACCTTGCCGGGCGAGCCCAGCGTGCGGCTGCACGAGGCGATGGGTTTCACGCCCGCCGGCGTGTGGCGGCAGAGCGGCTACAAGCTTGGTCGCTGGTGGGACGTGGGCGTGTGGCAGAAGACCCTGCAACCGCCGGCCGAGCCGCCGGCGCCGGTGGTGCCGTTTGCGGTGTTGCGCGACAGCCCTGCGTTGGAGGCATTGCTGGCGCGCGAACCGTAGGCGGGCTTGCGCAGGAACCATGGCGGACTGGAGCTTACCCAAGCCCCTCCCCGCCGCGCCTAAACCGCGACGGGAGCCTTGATCGCCGGATGCGGCACGTAGCCCTCGAGCGCGATGTCCTCGAAGCGGAAATCCTCCAGCGCCCGCACTTGCGGGTTCAACACCACGCGCGGCAACGGCCTGGGTTCGCGACCCAGCTGCAGCCGGGCCTGCTCGACGTGGTTGCTGTACAGGTGCGCATCGCCCAGCGTGTGCACGAAATCGCCGACGCCCAACCCGCACACGTGCGCCACCATGTGGGTGAGCAACGCGTAGCTGGCGATATTGAAGGGCACTCCGAGGAAGATGTCGCCCGAACGCTGGTAGAGCTGGCAGGAGAGCCTGCCGTTGGCGACGTAGAACTGGAACAGCGTGTGGCAGGGCATCAGCGCCATTTTCGGCAGCTCGCCCACGTTCCAGGCGCTGACGATCAGGCGGCGCGAATCGGGGTTGCGACGGATCTCGTCGACCACCCAGCGGATCTGGTCGACGGTGCCGCCGTCGGCGGTCGGCCAGGCGCGCCACTGTTTTCCATAGACCGGGCCCAGGTTGCCCTCCGCGTCGGCCCACTCGTCCCAGATGCTGACTCCGTGTTCCTTCAGGTAGGCGACGTTGGTGTCCCCACGCAGGAACCAGATCAGCTCGTGCACCACCGACTTCCAGTGCACCTTTTTGGTGGTGACCAGCGGGAAGCCCTTGTCCAGATCGAAGCGCATCTGCCAGCCGAACACGCTTTTCGTGCCGGTGCCGGTGCGGTCGGTTTTTTCCGTGCCGTGGTGGAGGACGTGGTCGAGCAGGTCGAGGTAGGTGCGCATGGGACGATTCTAGCGGACCGCCGGCGCAGCGTTTTCCCAACGGCTCCCAGCCGCACCCGGTGACATCCGTCACTCCCACACGCGCCCCGCGCCGGCCTAGACTCGTGCCCTTCCACCAAGGGACGGCCAACATGACGCAGTGGTATTTCAGCTACGGCAACAACGAACGCATCGGCCCGATGGACGACGAGGCCGCCCGTGCGCAGGCGCGCAGCCGTCCCGACGGTTACTGCTGGAAAGAAGGCTTCGGCGAATGGCGGCCGATCCACAGCGTGTTCCAGCCGGCCACCGCGATGGCCGTGGCGCCGCCGCCCGTGCCGGCCGGCCGCTACGGCAGCGCCGACGAGGTCGACTACCGCATCGTCGGCAACGACATGCAGTTCGTCGAAGTCGAGCTCGATCCGGGCGAGAGCGCGATCGCCGAAGCCGGCTCGCTGATGTACAAGGAGTCGGCGGTGCAGATGGACACCGTGTTCGGCGACGGTTCCACCGCCAGCCAGGGCGGCGGCCTGATGGGCAAGCTGATGTCCGCCGGCAAGCGCGTGATCACCGGCGAGAGTCTGTTTACGACGGTGTTCACGCACACCGGGAGCGGCAAGGCCAAGGTCGCCTTCGCCGCGCCCTACCCCGGTACCGTGATGGCGATGAAGCTCTCCGAACACGGCGGGCGCCTGATCTGCCAAAAGGATTCGTTCCTGGCCGGCGCGCGCGGCGTGCAGCTGGGCATCTATTTCCAGCGCAAGATCCTCACCGGCCTGTTCGGCGGCGAGGGCTTCATCATGCAGAAGCTCGAGGGCGACGGCTGGGTCTTCGTGCACGCCGGCGGCACCGTGGTCGAGCGCGAGCTCAAGGCGGGCGAACGGCTGGATGTGGACACCGGCTGCGTGGTCGCCTTCCACGACACCATCAACATGGACGTGCATACGGTCGGCGGCATCAAGAGCATGCTGTTCGGCGGCGAAGGCATGTTCCTGGCCTCGCTCACCGGCCCCGGCAAGGTGTGGCTCCAGTCGCTGCCGTTCTCGCGCATGGCCGGCCGCATGCTGGCCGCCGCGCCGCAGGGCGGTGGCCAGCGCCGCGGCGAGGGCTCGATCCTCGGTGGTCTGGGCGATCTGATCGGCGGTGACAATAACTTCTAAGGCGGGCTTAGGCCCATCGGCCCCAGGCCGGAACGCAGGGTGGGCTGGAGCCCACCCCTGCGGAAACACTCAGTGCGCGGCGGGCGCCAGTGTCGGCGCCCGGCGCGACATCGCCACCAGCACCAGACCGATCACGATCAGCGGCAGCGACTGCACCTGCCCCATCGTGAGCCAACCCCAGGCCAGGTAACCCAGCTGAGGATCGGGTACGCGCACGAACTCCACCGCGAAGCGGAAGCAGCCGTACATGAGCGCGAACAGCCCGGAGACCAGGTAGCGCGGGCGCGGCTTCATCGATACCAGCCACAGCACCGCGAACATCACCAGGCCTTCGAGCGCCATCTCGTACAGCTGCGAGGGGTGTCGGGGAATGCCGCCGAACTGCGCCAGTTGCTGGGCCAGCGCCGGCTGGCCGTGCGCCAGCTGCACGTCTTCCAGCTTCGCGTTCGGGAAAATCATCGCCCAGGCCACGTCGCTGGGTTTGCCCCACAACTCGCCGTTGATGAAGTTGCCCAGCCGCCCCAGACCCAAGCCCAGCGGCACCAGCGGCGCGACGAAATCCATGGTGTCGAAAAAGTGCAGCCGATGCCGCCGCGACCACCACCAGGCGGCTACCAGCACGCCGATCAGGCCGCCATGGAAGCTCATGCCGCCGTCCCATACCTTGAACAGCGCCAGCGGGTCGGTCCAGATCCAGTGCAGCCCGCCGGCGTAGTAGAACAGCATGTACCACACGCGCCCGCCCACGATGATGCCCAGCATCGCGTAGAACGCCAGGTCGCTCAGCGCGTCGCGGCTCACCGGCAACCGTCCCTGCTTGCGCCTCCGCTCGCCGAGCAGTCCCGCGCTCAGGAAGCTGAGCAGGTACATCAGACCGTACCAGTGCACCTGCACGGGCCCGATGTGGAAGGCGACCGGATCGAAGTGGACGGTGAAAGGCTGGGTCATGATGGAGGGCTGGCGGACAAAGACCAAGTGTAGCCGGGCCCGACCGGCCCGCGCAGGCCCTTCCGGCCCGCGATCCACTCTCACTAGAATCGCGGCGAATGCATGCGGCGGGGGACGCCGCCCGGCCTGCCGCCGCGCTCCCGGCGGCCGCGCCTGCCACAGGGAGCTTACGGGGGAAGGGATGATGAACCGATTCACGCGGGCCGCGTTGTGCGCGGCCCTGTTAGGGGCGTCGGCGATCGTCGCCGCAGCCGATCTGCTGCCGGTGGAGGATTTCGCACGCCACCCGTCGCTGTCGATGCCGCGGCTGTCGCCGGACGGCAAGTACCTCGCCGTGCGCTGGGACGATGGCAGCTCTCACGCACTGGTCGTCTATCACGTCGACGACATGTCGCGGCCCGCCAGCATGTTGCGCATGCCCAAATACGAACTGCCGGCCGGCATCACCTGGGTCAGCCCCACGCGGCTGGTGGTCGAAAAAGGCAAGGAATACGGCTCGATCGACAAGCCGTCCATGACGGGCGAGATCATCGCCACCGACGTCGATGGCAAGAACCAGGACTACCTGTACGGCTACGATGTCAAGTACAGCTCGCGCGCCGCCACGCGGGGCACCGACCGCGGCTGGGGCACCGTCGACGGCATGCCCGAGCACGCCAACGGGCACTTCTACATGGGAGCCACGCCGTGGGACAGCTCCGACCACAGCTATATCTACGACGTCGACGCGAGCGCCAACACCCGCCGCCTGATCGGTGACATCGGCGAGGGCGGCATGACCTTCATGGTCGGCGCCGATGGCCAGGCGCACTACGCCTACGGCCGCAACGAGAACTTCGACTACGTGGTCTACCACCATCAGGACGGCCACTGGCAGTCGCTGAGCGCGCAGCAGATCGGCGGCACCTTCGCCCCGATCGACTACACGCCCGACCACCAGCGCATCTATGCCATGTACGACGCCGGCGGCGGCCCTTCCTCGCTGGTCGAGCAGGACGAGAACGGCGGCAACCGCAAGCTGCTTGCCGCCGCGGGCTTCGGTGACATCGGCGGCATCGAGTGGACGCCGCTGCCGCATCAGCCGTTCGCCACCATCCCCGATACCGGCCTGCCGCAGCTGAGCTACATCGATCCCAACCTGCCGGCCGCCAAACTGCACCGCGCGCTGGTAATGAAGTTTCCGGGCCAGTACGTGCACTTCGTCGACTACAGCGAGGATGGCGGGCAACTGCTCTTCAGCGTGGCCAGCGACCGCACCCCGGGTTCGTATTTCCTGATCGATACGCATACCTACAAGGTGCGCAAGCTGTTCGACGCGGCGCCATGGATCGATCCGACCAAGATGGCTGAACGCCGTCCCCTGCGCTTCAAGGCCAGCGACGGCACGGAGCTGGAAGCGATCCTCACCCTGCCGCCGGGTCGCCCCGAAACCAACCTGCCGATGGTGCTGCTGCCGCACGGCGGCCCGATCGGCGTGCGCGACGACTGGTTCTACGACGACGACGCGCAGTTCCTGGCCAGCCGCGGATACCTGGTGTTGCAGGTCAACTACCGCGGCTCGGGCGGGCGCGGAGAAGACTTCCAGGAAGCCGGCTACCTCAAGTGGGGCACGCGCATCCAGCAGGACCTCACCGACGGCGTCAAATGGGCGATCGCAGAACACTATGCCGACCCGGCGCGCGTGTGCGTCTACGGCGGCAGTTTCGGCGGCTATTCGGCGATGATGACGGTGATCCGCGCGCCGGGCATGTTCAAGTGCGCCGTCGGCTACGCAGGCATCTACGACCTGAAGATGATGTACAAAAAGGGGGACATCCAGTCGAGCAAGAGCGGTCTCAGCTACCTCACCACCGTGATCGGCCGCAACGACGCCGAACTCGACGCCAACTCGCCGGACAAGCTTGCCGACAAGATTTCGGTCCCGGTGCTGCTCATCCACGGCGAGGACGACAAGCGCGCTCCATTCGCCCAGGCCAAGGCCATGCGCGCCGCGCTGGATGCTGCGCACAAGCCATACGAATGGATGAGCAAGCCGGGCGAAGGCCATGGCTTCTACGACGAGAAGAATCGCGTGGACTTCTACAACGCGCTGCAGGCGTTTCTGGAGAAGCACATCGGCAAAGGTGCCTGACGCGTATCGCGCAGTAGCGATCCCGCTAACCGGACGGCCGCCTTCGGGCGGCCGTTTTCGTCACAGCAGCACGGGCCGATCGGGCAACTCGTCGGGATTGTCGCGATCGCCCGCCGGGAAATGCTCACTCAGCAATGCGTTGATGGCGGCCAGGCCCGCCAGGCTTCCCTCGCGCCAGCGTGCAGCCGAGAAGTGATCGCGCATGAGCGAGCAGACGCCATCCCATTGCACCTGCGCCACGCGGCGCGCGATGCCCCGGTCGGCAACGATCTCGATCCGCTGCTCGGACAGCAGCAGGTAAACGAGCACGCCGCAGTTGTCCTCGGTGTCCCACACGCGCAGTTGGGCAAACACCTCCCGCGCGCGCGAATGTGCATCCACGCCAGCCAACACGGCGCGCACGGTCAGGCGCGATTCGACCGCGAAGCGCACTTCGCCCAGGTGACCCCGCTCGCCTACGGTCACCGCGTCGGCCAGCTCGTCCAGCAGCATCGCGGGAAAGCGCTGGCGCAGCTGGAACCAGCCGCCGAACAGGTTGGCGAACAATCGCTGCATGAGCGTCATCTACCAGCTCCCCGACGAACCGCCGCCACCGAAGCTGCCGCCTCCACCGCTGAAGCCGCCGCCACCCCCGCCGAAACCACCGCCACCGAAGCCGCCTCCGCCGAAACCACCCCCACCGAAGCCGCCCCAGCCACCCCATCCGCCGCGCCCGATCGAACGTCCACCGCCGCCGGGCAGCAGCATGAATATGCCACCGATGAGTGCGCCCAGCGCCGCCGCCCCCAGGCTGGCAGCGACCAGCCAGAGGATGCCGCCGGTAATGCCGGCGCCCAGCGGCGTGCGCACGAACAGGTTGGCGCGGCCGAACAGGTTGCGCAGGAAGAAGGCGATGAATATGCCGATGAACAGCGCCTGCTGGAAGCCTATGCCGCGGTGCTCGCGCGGCGCGCCCTGCACCGGCGGCGGCAGCGGCTCGCCGTCGATCAGCTGGGTAAGCGCTCCCACGGCGTCACGGATGCCACCGTAGTAGTCGCCCTCGCGGAACTTCGGCGCGATGTACTCGCGGATGATGCGCGCGGTGGCTGCGTCGGGAATCGCACCTTCCAGCCCGTAGCCGACCTCGATGCGCACCCGGCGATCGTCCTTGGCCACCAGCAGCAGCACGCCGTCGTCGGTGCCCTTGCGGCCGACCTTGTTCTGCTCGGCCACCGCCAGCGAGTAGCTCTCGATGTCCTGCTCACCGGTGCTGCCGATCATCAGCACGACCAGCTGCGCGCCCTTGCCCTCTTCCAGCGCCACCAACTGGCCGTCGAGTTCATCGACCTGCTGCGCGCTCAGCGTGCCGGTCAGGTCGGTGACGTGGCGCTTTAGCGTGGGCACCTCGGCGGCCTGTGCCGCCCAGCCTGCCGCCAGGAGCAGCAGGCCGAGCAGCAACCACGCCAGCCGTGGCAGGCGATGGGCCATGTCAGTGCGCGGCCGAGCCGGCCGGCGCCGGTGCCTGCGTGCCGAAGTCGACGGTCGGCGCGGTGGAGATCGCCTTTTCGTTCTCAACCGTGAAGTTCGGCTTGACCTGGTAGCCGAACATCTTCGCTGTGAGGTTGTTCGGGAAGGTGCGGATCATCGAGTTGTACTGCTGCACCGATTGGACGTAGCGGTTGCGCGCCACGGTGATGCGGTTCTCGGTGCCTTCCAGTTGCGCCTGGAGATTCTGGAACAACCCGTTGGCCTTCAAGTCCGGATAGCGCTCGCTGACCACCATCAGCCGCGACAGCGCACTGGACAACTCACCCTGCGCCTGCTGGAACTGCTTGAGCTTCTGGGCATCGTTGATGGTGTCCGGGGTGACCTGCACGCTCCCCACGCGGGCACGCGCGTTGGTGACCTCGGTCAGCACGCGCTCCTCGTGCTGGGCATAGCCCTTGACCGTATTGACCAGGTTCGGCACCAGGTCGGCGCGGCGCTGGTACTGGTTGAGCACCTCCGACCAGGCGGCCTTCACCGCCTCGTCCTGGCGCTGGATGGCGTTGTAGCCGCAGCCGCTCAGCAGCACGGCCAGCAGCGACAGCACGATCACGCGAAGGGTCTTCATGGCGGCGCTCCGGATGGGTGGGAACGCCAGCGTAGGGTCAGGCTCCGGCCAGCGTCAACGAGCCCGATAGGGTGGGCTTCAGCCCAGCATGACGTTCGCGGGAAAGCCGGCGGGCCGAAGCCCGCCCTTTCACGCTACATGGTCAGGATCGCGGGCAACCGGGGGCCGACGATGAGCGCCCAGCTCAAACCCATGAAGACGAGCAGCACGAACACTGCGGCCGAACCCATGTCCTTGGCGCGCCCGGCCAGTTCATGGAATTCGGGGCTGACCTTGTCGACCACCGCCTCGATCGCCGAGTTGAGCAGCTCGGCCGACAGCACCAGGAACATCGGCAGCACCAGCGCCAGCTTTTCCAGCGGACCCTGGCCCAGATAGAGGCCCAGCGGAATCACCACGATGGCCAGGCATACCTCGAAGCGGAACGACGCTTCGTGGCGCCAGCCCGCGCGCAGGCCCTTCATCGACCAGCGCATCGCGTTCCACAGTTGCCGCGGTCCGCGGAAGCCTTCGGCGGCCATGCGCTCAGGCGCCCGTCCGCGCGGAGGCGGAGTCGGCGGGCAGCGGAGAGTGGGCTGTCGACATGGGCGGCTACTCGCGATTCGGTCGGCGGCAAGCGCGCCATGATGCCACAGCGACCGTCGCCGGACGGCATGCCGCAGTGCAACGTTACCCATGTGCCGGATGGGTTACCCTCGAATGGTTGTAGCCCGGTTCAGGGTTGCAGAGCAGGCCGCGCCGCGGCAGTCAGTGTTCAACCGCTCGGAAATTTCATGGCAATCCAGAATCCGCCCGTATCGAAAACCCGTTCCTTCAGTACCGTCTTCCTGATCGAAATGTGGGAGCGTTTCGGCTTCTACGGCATGCAGGTGCTGATGGTCACCTACATGATGAAGAAGCTCGGCTTCATCGACACCCACGCCAACCTGGTGTGGGGCGCGGCCGCCGCGCTGATCTACGCCACACCCGCCATCGGCGGCTGGGTCGGCGACAAGCTGATCGGCACCCGCCGCACGATGCTAACCGGCGCGGTGGTGCTGGGCCTGGGCTACGCGATGCTGTGGATTCCCACGGACAACCCCTACCTGCTGTACGTCGCGCTAGGCGTGATCATCGTCGGCAACGGTTTCTTCAAGCCCAACGCCGGCAATCTCGTGCGCAAGATCTACGAGGGCGACGACACCAAGATCGACAGCGCCTTCACCATCTACTACATGGCGGTGAACGTCGGCTCGATGATCTCCATGACGCTGACCCCGTGGGTGCGTGACTACGTGGGCGAGCGCTACGGCGACGCGTGGGGCTGGCACACCGCTTTCGGCATCTGCGCGATCGGCCTTCTGCTGGGCCTGGTCAACTACATGCTGATGAGCCGCACGCTGCGGCACATCGGCTCGGCGCCGGACCAGAAGCCGTTCAACCTCGCACGCTTCGGCATGGTGATGCTCGCTGCCGTCGGCATGGTGTTCGTCTCGGCCTTCATTCTGCAGAGCCAGACGGTGGCGCGCATCTGCGTGTATGCCGCGGGCGTGGTGATCCTCGGCATCTTCATCCACCTGATCCGCTCCAGCGAGCGCAGCGAGCGGGCCGGGCTGGTCGCGGCGCTGGTGCTCACCGTCCAGACGATCTTCTTCTTCATCTTCTACCAGCAGATGTCCACCTCGCTGAACCTGTTCGCGCAGAAGAACGTGAACCTGGACTTCAGCGTGTTCGGCATGCACCTGTTCACCTGGATCCCGGAGCAGTACCAGAACCTCAACGCGATCTGGATCGTGCTGCTCAGCCCTGTGCTGGTGTTCATCTACAACTCGCTGGGCCGCGTCGGCAAGGATCCGTCCGTTGCCGCCAAATTCGCACTGGGCTTCGCCGCGGTGGCGGCGGGCTTCTTCGTGTACGGCATCGGCGCACACTGGGCCGTTGCCGGCCAGGTGTCCTCGTGGACCATGGTCTGGGGCTATGGCCTCT
The DNA here is from genome assembly GCF_051900395.1 of Frateuria sp. GZRe14. Taxonomy (NCBI): domain Bacteria; kingdom Pseudomonadati; phylum Pseudomonadota; class Gammaproteobacteria; order Lysobacterales; family Rhodanobacteraceae; genus Frateuria; species Frateuria sp. GZRe14. The sequence continues at coordinate 2,802,472 of NZ_JBHZGJ010000001.1, forward strand.
ACTCGCTGGGCGAACTGCTGGTGTCCGGCCTGGGCCTTGCCATGATCGCCCGCTACGTGCCGGCGCGCATGGGCGGCTTCATGATGGGCGCCTACTACGTCGCCTCGGGCATTTCGCAGTACCTGGGCAGCGTGGTGGCCAACTTCGCGCACATCCCCGAAGGGCTCAACGACCCGCTGCAGTCCCTGGACATCTACACCAGCCTGTTCACCAAGCTGGGCTGGGTCGGCCTGGGCTGCACGGCGATCGCCGTCGCCGTGCTGCCGCTGATGAAGAAGCTCTCCAACAGCCACGCTGAACATGCCGCCGCGGCCGATCCGCTGCCACCGGTTCGCAGCGAAGAAGGCTGGGAACTCCCGGGCTGATCTGAGACGGCGCCGCGGACCACCGCGGCGCCCTTTTTTGCGCCATGCCACACCGGCACGCCAACCGACGCATCGGACCCTTCGCGCTCACGCGCATGCTCGCGTGGTTGCGCCTGTGCGCGATCGCCGGTCAAAGCGTGGCGGTGCTGGTCTGCGCGCTGTGGATGCACCTGCCCATCCCGCTGCTGCCGCTGCTGACCGGCATCGGCGCGCTGGCGGTTTTCGCCGTGTTCGCCGCCTGGCGCCTTGGCCAGCCTTGGCCGGTGCGCGAGTGGGAAACCATCCTGCACGTGGCGATCGATACGCTGGTATTGGGCTACCTGCTCTACTTCACCGGTGGCGCCAGCAATCCGTTCGTGACCCTGCTGCTGGTGCCGATCGCGCTGACCGCTGCCGCGCTGTCGGTGCCCGCCGTGCTGGCGGTGGCGACCCTGGCCGGCGTGGCCTACCTGCTGCTGCTCTACCGCTACGAGCCGTTGCCGCTGCCAATGCACGGCGGCGGCTTCCCGCTGCACATCCTCGGCATGGGCGTGAACTTCGTGATCACCGCGCTGCTGCTGGGCTTCTTCATCAACCGCCTGGCGCGCGCGTTGCGCATGCAGCAGATGGAGATACAGCGCGTGCGCGAGCGCGCGCTGCGCGACGAAGGCATTCTCGCCATCGCCACCCAGGCCGCCGGCGCCGCGCACGAACTCAACACGCCGCTCGCGACCATGCGCACGCTGCTGCCTGAACTGCGCCGCGAACATGCGCAGGACGCCCTGCTGGAAGAGGACCTCGCGCTGCTGCAGGAGCAGGTGGACCGCTGCCGCACGATCCTGCGCGAGATGGTCGCCTTCGGCCAGGCGCAGCTGTCGCAGGAGGCCGAGCGGATGCCGCTGCAGGCATTCGTGCACGGTTGCCTGGAGCGCTTCCAATTGCTCCGCCCGGAGGCCGAGCTGGCGCTGGACCTGCCGGACGCCACCGCGCGACTGGTGCTGCGCGTGCCGGCGGGCCTGCGCCACGCGCTGATCAACCTGCTCAACAACGCGGCCGATGCCTCCGAATCGTGCGGATCGGATGCGGTCGAATTGCAGATCCGCTGTGAACACGGTTGGCTGGAACTGACCGTGCGCGACCACGGGCCCGGCTTCGACACCCAGGCCGAACTGGGCGAACTTGGCCGCAGCGGCAAGCAGGGCGGCCTCGGGCTGGGGCTGGCGCTGGCCGAAGCCACCGCCGAACGCCTCGATGGCGAACTGATGGCGAGCAATACCGGGCAAGGTGCCCAGGTGCGCCTGCGCTTGCCGCTGGCCGCGATTGGCGCCGGCTGATCCGGCGAAACGTGCAACTGCGGCGCGCTCGGGCAAGAATGTCTTTCCCGACCTTGCTCCCACCATGCCCATGACCGACGCCAACGCTCCCCGCCAGCTGCTGATCGTCGACGACGACGCCACCTTCGTCCGCGTGCTTTCACGCGCGCTGGGCTCGCGCGGCTTCGAGGCGATCGGCGCCACTCGCGCCGACGAGGCGCGGCAACTGGCCCGGCGTCACCAGCCGCGCTACTGCGTGCTGGACCTCAAGCTGGGCGAGGAGAACGGCCTGAAGCTGATCTCCGAACTGCACGCGCTGGTGCCGGAGATGCGCATCCTGCTGTTGACCGGCTACGCGTCGATCGCTACCGCGGTCGAAGCGATCAAGCGCGGCGCGCACGATTACCTGGCCAAGCCGGTCGACGCCGACGCGGTAGTGCGCGCGCTGCTCGAGGGCGAGGGCCCTTCGGCAGTGGACGACGAGCCGCCGGAAGCGCCCGAGGCACCGCTGGCCCTGCGCCGGCTGGAATGGGAGCACATCCAGCGCGTGCTCACCGAATGCGACGGCAACATCTCCGAAACCGCGCGGCGCCTGGGCATGCATCGCCGCACGCTGCAGCGCAAACTGAGCAAGCATCCGGTACGCGAACGCCCCGACGCGGGCGAGTGATCGTGCCATCGTAAGGCGGGCTTGGAGCCCACCGACCGTCCGCGTCGCACACGATGGTGGCCGGAGCCCACCCCACGGTTTCCCCGCGAGAGGCGCTTTCCACACTCCCGTGCGACAACGCGTCATCTGGCCGTGCACATTGGCGCCGCTATGCTGCGAAGCCTCGACCCACGTCCAGAGTTGACTGTGAAGCCCCGATCGCCCGGTCTCCGCGTGCTCGCCATCCTGTCTTTCCCGGGCTTGCTGCACGCCGTCGACGCGCCACCGCAGGCGACCACGCTCGCCCCGGTGATGGTGCACGCCAGCGACACCCACGTGACCGAGACGCCGGCCGTCAGCGTGCGCATCGACCGCGCGCAGCTCGCGCGGCAGAACGTCACCACCAGCGCGGACGCGCTGCGCTTCGCTCCCAACCTGCAGGTGCGCGCGCGCTACATCGGCGACCCCAACGCCATCATCAGCGGCCGCAACGCGGGCACCCTGCAGAGCGCGCGCAGCCTGGTCTATTCCAACGGCCTGCTGCTCTCCAACCTGATGACCAACGGCTGGGACGGCGCGCCGCGCTGGGGCATGGTCACGCCCGAGGAGATCGGCGCGGTCGACGTGCTGTACGGGCCCTACTCCGCGCTCTATCCCGGCAACTCGATCGGCACCACGGTGCTGATCCACACGCGCCTGCCCGAACGGTTGACCGCCAGCGCGAGCGTGCAGTTGATGAGCCAGGATTTCCATGACGCTTATGGCGCCGACGGTCACTACAACGGCCGTCACGCTGCCGCCTCGCTCGGCGACCGGCAGGGCCGCTGGAGCTGGTTGCTCACTCTGGACCGCCTGGACAACCACGGCCAGCCGATGCAGTACGCCACGGCGCGGCCCGGCGGCGATCCCTCGACGGCGATCGCGGTGGACGGCGCCGCGCTCGACCGCAACCCCAACGGCAGCCCGCGCCTGGTGTATGGCGCCAACAGCATCGAACACACCGTGCAGACCCAGGCCAAGCTCAAGGTCGGCGTGGACCTCACCGATCGGGTGGCCGCGTTGTTCACGCTCGGCTGGTGGCACAACCACGCAGAGGACCGCACGCGCAGCTTCCTGCACGGCGCGGATGGCCGAGCGGTAACCGCCGGCACGGTCAGCGCCTACGGCGGCCTCTGGACATTGCCGCCCAGCGGCCTGGCACCGGCCGCCAGCGAAGATACGCACCTGCTCTACGGTGCCGAATTCAATGGCCATTGGTCCAACGACTGGCGCTGGACCGCCGTCGCCAGCCACTACGACTTCGCGCGCGCGCTGGCACGCAGCGCGTCGCTGCCGCCGGCCGGTCCGCTCGACGGCCCCGGTACCGTGGCAGACAACGCAGGCTCGGGCTGGGACACGTTCGACCTGCGCAGCTCCGGCCCGCTGGCCGACACGCACATGCTCTACGCCGGCCTGCACGGCGACCGCTACGTGCTCGACTCGCGCGCCCGTGCGGCCAGCGACTGGCGTGGCGCTCCCGACGGACCGCTGACCGCCGCTTTCGCCGGCCGTACGCAGACCCGCGCGGGCTACCTGCAGGACGTATGGAGCTTCGCCGACGCCTGGGCGCTGACGCTCGGCGCGCGCTGGGAGCAATGGCGCGCCTACGGCGGACGCCGTTCGGATGCCGCCAACGCCGTGCGTTACGCCGACCGCCAGCGCAGCGATCTCTCGCCCAAGGCCGCGCTCGAATGGGATTTTGCGTCCGACTGGCAGCTGCGCCTGGCCTGGGGCAAGGCGGTGCGTTATCCGACCGTGGCCGAACTGTTCCAGGGCGCCCTCTCCGACAACGCCATCGTCGGCAACGATCCCAACCTCAAGCCCGAGCGCGACAACTCGCTCGACCTCACGCTCAAGCGGCAACTCGCCAACGGCCATTGGCGCATCTCGCTGTTCCAGGACCGCATCGCCGATGCGCTCTACACGCAGACCGACATCACCGTCACGCCCACCGTCACCAACGTGCAGAACATCGACCTCACCCGCGTGCGGGGCATCGAGGGTGAGCTGGCACTGACCGACCTGTGGACGAGCGGGCTGGATCTGACCGCGAGTGTGGCACTCAACGACGCCAAGACCCTGCGCGACCGTCGCTACCCGCTGGCCGAGGGCAAGTGGTTCCCGCGCATCCCGCGCCTGCGCGCGAGCCTCTTCGCCGATTACCGCTTCGCCGACGGCTGGGAGGCGTCGCTCGGCATCCGCCGTTCCGGGCGCCAGTACGGCACGCTGGACAACAGCGACTTCGTCGATACCTACGGCGCCGTCAGTGCCTTCACGGTCGCCGATGCGAAACTGCGCTGGCACTTCGCCCCGCGCTGGACCGCATCGCTGGGCGTGGACAACCTCACCAACGCGCGCTACTGGGTCTACCACCCGTATGCCGGTCGCACCTGGGTCGGTGGCGTGCGCTGGGATATGTAAACAGGAAGGACTGCCATGCGCCGCTTGTTGCTCCTGCTGCTTTGCCTTGCCGTCGCGCCGGTCGTCGCGCACGAGCACATGGCCATGTCCAAGGAGCCGCCGCTCGGCGCCAGCGCGGCATTCGACACGCAGGGCCGGCTATGGGTGGTCGATGCGGCCGACGGCCACGTGCGCCTGCGCCATTCGGACGACCTGGGCAAGACCTTCAGCGCGCCGGTGCCGGTCAACGCGACGCCCGAGCCGATCTACGCCGAAGGCGAGAACCGGCCCAAGCTGGCGTTCGGCCCTGATGGCGAGATCTACGTGAGCTGGTCGCAGCCGCGCGCGAAACCGTGGACCGGCTTCGTGCGCTTCGCCCGCTCGCTGGATGGCGGCACGCATTTCTCCATCCCCATCACCGTGCACCGCGACCGCGCCGAGATCACCCATCGCTTCGATGCGCTGGCGGTCGACGGCAAGGGACGCGTCGTAGTCGCCTGGATCGACAAGCGTGACCAGGCCGCGGCCGAGGCGGCGGGCAAGCCGTACCTGGGCGCCGCGGTGTACTACGCCTGGTCCGGCGACCGCGGTGCAAGCTTCGTACCCGAACGCAAGCTCGCCGCACACAGCTGCGAGTGCTGCCGCATCGCGCTTTCGAAGACCCCGAACGGTGAAGTCGTCGCGTTCTTCCGCGCCATCTACGGCGACAACATCCGCGATCACGCCTATGCCACGCTGCGTACGGACGACGGCCCAGCCCGAGCCGAACGCGCCACCTTCAGCGGCTGGCACATCGCCGGCTGCCCGCACCACGGTCCCGGCCTGGCGATCGGCAGCGACGGCACACGCCACGCGGTCTGGTACGAGGCCAGCGGCAAGCCGACGATCTGGTACGGCCAGTTGCAGCCGGGCCAGCGTGCGGCGCACGCGCAGGCGATCGCCGGCGCAGGCGCGAGCCATGCCGACGTCGCCGTGCACGACGCCTCCGTGTGGATCGCATGGAACCAGGTCGACGCACAGGGGGAAGCGCTGATGCTGCGACGCTCGGATGACGGCGGCCTGCACTTCGGCCCGCCGCACGCGCTGGCGAACAGCACCGCGGCAGTCGGCTCGCCACAGTTGCTGCAGCACGACGGCCGCGCCTACGTCGCCTGGAATACCGCAGCGGGCTTCCGCCTGCTGCCCGCGGGAGACACGCCGTGAAGCGTTGGCTCGCCATCCTGTTGCTGGCTCCCGCCCTCGCGACCGCCGGTTCGCTGAAGCCGCTGGCCGCCGCCGACGTCCCTGCCCTGCTCGCACCACCCGCGCACGGCGAACGCCTGATCGCGCTCTGGGCGCTGGATTGCGCGTATTGCGAACCGAACCTGCAGGCCCTCGCGCGATTGCAGCAGGCACATCCGGAGGCGATCGAGCTGGTCACCGTGGCCACCGACGACATGACGCACGAAGCGGCCATCGAAAAGCGCCTCGCCGCCGCCGGCATGACCGCCTGGCCCGCTCGCGCCTACGCCGACGCCACGCCCGAGCGTCTGAACTATCTGCTTGATCCCGAATGGGGCGGCGAGACACCGCGCGTGCTGGTCATCCGCGCCGATGGCTCACGCCACGGTTACAGCGGCGAACTGACCACAAAACAGCTGCAAGCCCTCACCCCCAACCCATAGGGTGGCATCAGCCCACCTTGCCCTCCGTCGTGGCTAGGTCGGAGGGCCGAAGCCCGTCCTGGGAAAGCCGTGGCCAGACATGCAAAACGCCCCGAACGGGGCGTTTTGCATGTCTGGCGGAGAGAGAGGGATTCGAACCCTCGATAAGGCTTTTGACCCTATACTCCCTTAGCAGGGGAGCCCCTTCGGCCTCTCGGGCATCTCTCCGGGTATGTTCCGCGCTTTCGCGGAGCCGGCAAGGATACCGGCCGACGCCGCCGAGGTAAAGCGTCGGTGATCAGTGCTCGCCGGCTTCGCCGGACGCGCCGCCACCGGACTCGTGCTCGCCCTTGATCCGCTGATAGATCTCTTCGCGATGCACCGCCACGTTCTTGGGCGCATTGATGCCGATCCGCACCTGATTGCCCTTCACGCCGAGAACGGTAACGGTCACCTCGTCACCGATCATCAGGGTTTCACCGACCCTGCGGGTCAGAATCAACATGTTGTGTTACTCCATTACGCTGTTTGGTCACAGGCCTGCTGCCGCTGGAGCTTCACCCCTGAGCTCCCCGTCAGTCAGTTCGACGAAAGTCCGTCGAAGGCCCTACCGCCTTCCCCGGCTTACAGCCAAGACATTCGCCATGAATGCCCTTGCCTCGCGGCGACATCGTGGGTCCATGCCGCCGACAGTCAACCGATACTAGCCGAGCGCGAGCGCCGTGCGCAACGCATTTCGAGGGCGATAAATCCGCGATTCACAAAGGCCTGAAGGCCTACATCTGTTGGCCGATCCAGTCCGGCAAAGAGGCCAGCAGAGCCGGCAACTGGGCGGTGTCCAGGCCACCGCCCTGGGCCATGTCCGGACGGCCGCCGCCCTTGCCTTCGATCTGCCCGGCGACGTGCGACACGACGTCGCCTGCCTTGATGCGACCGAGCGCCGCACCATGCACACCGGCCACCAGTGACACGCGACCGTCGGCCGCGCCAGCCAGCAGGACCACGCAATCGACCAGTTGCTGTTTGAGCTGGTCGACGCTGTCGCGCAGGGACTTCGCATCGAAGCCCTCCAGGCGCGCCACGACTACCTTGATGCCGCCCACTTCGAGCGCCTGGCCGGCGAGGTCGGCAGTGGCGTTGCCGGCTGCCTTGCTGCGCAGCGATTCGAGCTCGCGCTCGAGCTTCTTCTGGCGGTCGAACAGCTGCCGCAGCTTCTCGACGACGTCATCGCCGCTGCCCGAAAGCAGGTGCGAGAGTTCGCCCAGGCGACGCTCCTCGTCGGCAACGTAGGCCAGCGCGCCGTCACCGGTCACCGCCTCGATGCGCCGCACGCCCGAGGCCACGCCGGCTTCGCTGACAATCTTGAACAGCCCGATGTCGCCGGTGCGGTTCACGTGCGTGCCGCCGCAAAGCTCGGTGGAGAAATCACCCATCTTCAGCACGCGGACTTCGTCGCCGTACTTTTCGCCGAACAGCGCCATGGCACCGAAGGCAATCGCCTCGTCGTAGGCCATCTGATGGACTTCCGCCGGCGCGTTGCGGCGCACCTCGGCGTTGACCAGGGCCTCGACCGCGGCAAGCTCGTCGCGGCTGACCGGCTTGAAGTGCGAGAAATCAAAGCGCAAGCGCTCGGGTGCCACCAGCGAACCCTTCTGCGTGACGTGCTCCCCAAGCACCTGGCGCAGCGCCGCGTGCAGCAGGTGCGTGGCCGAGTGGTTCAACACGGTGGCCTGTCGGCGGCCGGTATCGACGTGGGCGGCCAGCGTATCGCCCGTGCGCAGCGCCACGCCGTGCCAGCGACCTGCGTGGCCGAAGAACACGCCACCCATCTTGAGCGTGTCGCTGACCTCGAAGCGGCCATCGGCGCGGCTGAGCACGCCGGTGTCGCCCACCTGGCCGCCGGACTCGGCGTAGAAGGGCGTGCGCTCGAGGATCACCAGGGCATTTTCGCCATCGTCCAGCGCATCGACCTGCCTGCCGTCGCGCACGATGCCCACCACCTTGCAGCCGCTGGCCACGAGCGCGTCGTAGCCCAGGAACACCGTCGGCGCGAGACGGCTGGCGAGTTCCGCCGGCATCTGGCCCTTGGCTTCGAAGCGGCCGGCCGCGCGGGCGCGCTCGCGCTGCTCGTTCATGGCCTGCTCGAAACCGGCCATGTCGACGGAAAGGCCACGCTCGCGCGCGATGTCGCCGGTCAGATCGACGGGGAAGCCGTAGGTGTCGTAGAGGCGGAAGGCATCGGCCCCGGGAATGGTGTTGCCGGCCTTCTTCGCGACCTCGTCGAACACGCGCATGCCGTGTTCGAGCGTCTCGCCGAAACGCTGTTCCTCGGTGCGCAGGGCGTCCTCGACGAAGGCCTGCCTGGCGGCCAGCTCCGGATAGGCCGCGCCCATCTCCTCGACCAGCGGCGCGACCATCTTCCAGAAGAAGTCCCCGCGCACACCGAGCATCCAGCCATGGCGCAAGGCGCGACGGATGATCCGGCGCAGCACGTAACCGCGGCCTTCATTGGACGGCAGCACGCCGTCGACGATCAGGAACGAGCAGGCGCGAATATGGTCGGCAATCACGCGCAGGGACTTGTTCCCCAGATCCTTTGTGCCGGTCAGTTCGCCCGCCACGCGAATGAGGTGTTCGAACAGGTCGATCTCGTAATTGGAATGCACGTGCTGCAACACGGCGGCCAGGCGCTCCAGGCCCATGCCGGTGTCCACGCACGGAGCGGGCAGCGGCGAGAGCGTTCCGTCCGGCGCGCGGTCGAACTGCATGAACACCAGGTTCCAGATCTCGATGTAGCGGTCGCCGTCCTCGTCGGGCGAGCCGGGGGGACCGCCGGCCACGCCCGGGCCGTGGTCGTAGAAGATCTCGGTGCAGGGACCGCAGGGCCCGGTGTCGGCCATCTGCCAGAAGTTGTCCGAGGCGAACGGCGCGCCCTTGTTGTCGCCGATGCGCACGATGCGCTCGGCCGGCACACCCATCTGCTGGTTCCAGATGTCGTACGCCTCGTCATCGGTCTGGTAGACCGTCACCCACAGCCGCTCCGCGGGCAGCTTGAACACGACCGTGAGCAGTTCCCATGCGTAGGCGATGGCGTCGCGCTTGAAGTAGTCGCCGAACGACCAGTTGCCAAGCATCTCGAAGAAGGTGTGGTGGCGCGCGGTGTAACCGACCTGGTCCAGGTCGTTGTGCTTGCCGCCTGCACGCAGGCAGCGCTGCACATCGGCCGCACGCGCATACGGCAGCTTTTCGCTGCCCAGGAACACGTTCTTGAACTGCACCATCCCCGAGTTGGTGAACAACAGCGTCGGGTCGCTGGCTGGCACCAGCGAACTGGACGGCACGATGGCGTGGTCCTTGGCGCGGAAGAATTCGAGGAAGGTCGAACGGATTTCGGCGGTTTTCATGGGCGGCGGGCGGCTAGACAAAAAAGGCCACGCCGGCGGCCACCGCCGCGAAATCAGTCGATTTCGTCGGCAGCGTCGTCCACTTCGGCGTGGGTAGCACGTCGTACTGTGGCGGCGGCAAAGCCGCGACGCAAGAGGAACTGCGCGCGCCGTGCGCGTTCGGCATGGTCCACCGGGCCCTTGCCGCCATAGCGGCGGCGCAGCTGGTCCACGGCCGAGGCTTCCCAATCGACGTCCGCCGCATCCAGCAATTCGCGGATGCGCACATCGGGCACGGCGTGGGTCTTGAGCTCGGCGCGGATGCGCTGGGGCCCGTAACCCTGGCCCGCGCGACTGCGCACCAGGATCTCGGCAAAGCGGTCATCGTCCTGGTATTGCTGTTCGCCAAGGCGGTCGACGGCCGCCGTGGCTTCGTCGCCCTCATAACCGTTCTGGCGCAGCTTGGTCTTCAGTTCGCGCCGCGAGTGCTCGCGGCGGGCGAGCAAGCCGAGCGCCTTGTCGTAGGCGGTGCGTTTGGGCTTGTCGGGGTTATCCGGGCGACGCCTCATGGCGCGCGATGCGCATCGAAAGCGGCAGGACGGGCTCCCTCCCAAACCCGCTGCCCCGGCCGATGGCCGAGGCAGGGGCAGCGTCGATCAGGAAAGAGCACGACTCACGCTTCTTCGAGCGCCTCTTCGGAGGCCGGCGCGGCCTTGCCGCCACTGACCAGCAGGCGCGCGCGCAATTGCTGGTCGATGTCGTCGGCGATGGCGGGGTTGTCGCGCAGGAACTGGCGCACGTTCTCCTTGCCCTGGCCGATGCGGTCCCCGTTGTAGCTGTACCAGGCGCCGGACTTGTCGATCAGGTTTTCCTTGACGCCCAGTTCGATGATCTCGCCCTCGCGCGAGGTGCCCTCGCCGTAGAGGATCTCGAACTCGGCCTGGCGGAACGGCGGCGCGACCTTGTTCTTGACCACCTTGACGCGGGTCTCCGAACCGATCACCTCGTCACCCTTCTTGACCGCGCCGATGCGACGGATGTCCAGGCGCACCGAAGCGTAGAACTTCAGCGCGTTGCCGCCGGTGGTGGTCTCGGGGCTGCCGAACATCACGCCGATCTTCATGCGGATCTGGTTGATGAAGATCACCAGGCAGTTGGTCTTCTTGATGTTGGCGGTGAGCTTGCGCAGCGCCTGGCTCATCAGGCGCGCGTGCAGGCCGACGTGGGAATCACCCATCTCGCCCTCGATTTCAGCCTTCGGGGTGAGCGCCGCCACCGAGTCGACCACCACCATGTCCACCGCGCCCGAGCGCACCAGCATGTCGGCGATCTCAAGCGCCTGCTCGCCGGTATCCGGCTGGCTGATCAGCAGATCGGCCACGTTGACGCCAAGCTTCTCGGCATAGGTCGGGTCGAGTGCGTGCTCGGCATCGACGAAGGCAGCGGTGCCGCCGCTCTTCTGGCAGTTGGCGATGGCCTGCAGGGTCAGCGTGGTCTTGCCGGAGGATTCCGGGCCGTAGATCTCGACCACGCGGCCGCGCGGCAGGCCGCCGATGCCCAGCGCGATGTCCAGGCCGAGCGAGCCGGTCGAAACCGTGTCGATGGCCTCGTTGCTCCGGTCGCCCAGGCGCATCACGGCACCCTTGCCGAACTGCTTCTCGATCTGGCCAAGGGCGGAGGCCAGCGCTTTGCGCTTGTTGTCGTCCATCGTGGGAATCCCGGGTGGTGTGGCTAGGAATGAAGGGATGATGCCCGGTCCGAATCTCACGGGCTGCGATAAGTCTGCGAAGGCGTTGATTATCCCACAGCCGTCAAGGCCCGCCGCCGGCGCAGGGCGCTTCAGCCCGTCAGCGCTTTCCGCACGCCGTTGAGCGCGGCGGCCACGCTTTGACGGCGGATCGCCTCACGATCGCCATCGAAATGGAACAGCTGCGCGTGGGCGTAGCCGCCTCGGCGTTTCCAGCCGATCCAGACCGTCCCGACCGGCTTGTCCGCCGTGCCGCCCGAGGGCCCGGCGATGCCGGTGACCGCCACCGCGACACCCGCGCCGTAGCGCGCCATGGCGCCGGAAACCATTTCGAGCACGGTTTCCTCGCTCACCGCGCCGGCGTGTTCGAGCGTGCGCGGATTGACGCCCAGCAGGGCCTCCTTGGCTTCGTAGCTGTACACCACGACGCCGGCATCGAACCAGGCCGAACTGCCCGGCTGGTCAGTCAGCGTCTTGGCGATCCAGCCGCCGGTGCAGGACTCGGCGGTGACCAGCATGAGCTTGTGCTGCTGGACTTCCATGGCGACCTGGGCGGCCAGGGCAGACAGCTCGGCATCGGTGGGTGAGGAGGACAGGGGCACGATGGGCTTCCCGGTGGTGCAAAGGCCCCTTCTACCCGCTGGGGCGAGGCGGCGGCAAGCGATGCCTCCTGGCGTGGCCTCTTGAATGCGCGCAGCCGGCCGCGCGCACGGAACGCTCCCACGGGAAGTGCGGCCGTTCGCGGTTCCCATGCCGCCGGGCCAAGGGCGACGCCGTGTACACTCCTAAGCCTCCCGGCGCGATCACCGCCGCCGGCGACCGCCTGACCAAACTCCCTGCATGAACCTCAACGATTCCGCCTCGCATACCCCCTTCATGCGCCAGTACCTGGCACACAAGGCCGAGCACCCGGACGTGCTGCTGTTCTTCCGCATGGGCGATTTCTACGAGCTGTTCTACGACGACGCCCGCAAGGCGGCGCGTCTGCTCGACATCACGCTGACCCAGCGCGGGCAGTCGGCCGGGGCGCCGATCCCGATGGCCGGCGTGCCCTACCACGCGGCGGAAAACTACCTGGCGCGACTGGTGAAACTCGGCGAGTCGGTGGCGATCTGCGAGCAGATCGGCGACCCGGCGACCTCCAAGGGCCCGGTCGAGCGCAAGGTGGTGCGCATCGTCACGCCCGGCACGGTGACCGACTCGGCGCTGCTGGAAGAGCGGCGCGACAACCTGCTGCTGTCGATCCACGCCGGCGCGCAAGGCGCCTTCGGGCTGGCGTGGGTGGACCTTAGTTCGGGTCGCTTCCTGCTGAGCGAAGTGCCCAGCGCCGAGGCGCTCGCCGCCGAGCTCGCGCGCCTGCAGCCGGCCGAAACGCTGGTCGGCGAGGACGGCGGCTGGCCGAAGCTGGTCACCGCCCTGCCCGGCCTGCGTAAGCGTCCGCCGTGGCATTACGACGTCGACGCCGCGCGCCGCGAGCTCAACCGCTTCTTCGGCACACGCGACCTCTCCGGCTTCGGTGTCGACGGATTGCCATTGGCGATCGCCGCGGCTGGTTGCCTGCTCGGCTACGTCGAGGAAACCCAGAAGAGCGCGCTGCCGCATCTCACCGGCATGGCGGTGGAAAACGCCGGCGAGACCATCGCGCTGGATGCGGCGACCCGGCGCAATCTGGAGCTGGATACCCATCCGAGCGGGCGCGTCGAGTACACCCTGCTTGGCGTGCTGGACGAGACGGTGACGCCGATGGGCGCGCGACTGCTGCGCCGCTGGCTCAACCGCCCGCTGCGCTCGCGCGACGTGTTGCGCCTTCGGCATCAGGCGATCGCCACGCTGATCGAGGCGCGCGCCTGCGAGCCATTGCGCGAGCAACTGCGCGGCATCGGCGACCTGGAGCGCATCCTGGCCCGCGTGGCGCTGTGCTCGGCGCGTCCGCGCGATCTCTCCACGCTACGCGACGGCCTCGCCGCGGCGCCGGTCTTGCGCGAACGCCTGGCCGCACTGGACAGCCCGCTGCTGCACACCTTGGTTGCGCGCATCGGCGACCATGCCGAAACGGCCGCGCTTCTGCAGCGCGCGATCGTCGCGCAGCCGCCGGTGCTGCAGCGCGACGGCGGCGTGATCGCCCAAGGCTACGACGCCGAGCTCGACGAACTGCGCCGCCTGTCCACCAACGCCGACCAGTTCCTGGTCGAGCTGGAGGAACGCGAGAAGGCCGCCAGCGGCATCAGCACGCTCAAGGTCGGCTACAACCGCGTGCACGGCTACTACATCGAGATCACCCGCGCGCAGGCGGACAAGGCGCCCACGCACTACACCCGCCGGCAGACCACCAAGAACGCCGAGCGCTACATCACCGAAGAGCTGAAGGCGTTCGAGGACAAGGTGCTCTCGGCGCGCGAGCGCTCGCTGATGCGCGAACGCGCGCTCTACGAAAATCTGCTCGCCACGCTGATCGAACGCCTCGCCCCGCTCAAGGACGCTGCCGCCGCCATCGCCGAACTGGACGTGCTGGCCGACTTCGCCGAACGCGCCGACGCACTCGACTGGCGCGCGCCCGACCTCACCGACGCGCCCGGCGTCTGCATCGAGCGCGGCCGTCATCCGGTCGTGGAGAAGGTGCGCGACGAGCCGTTCGAGCCGAACGACCTGGACCTCACCGACGCGCGCCGCATGCTGGTGATCACCGGCCCGAACATGGGCGGCAAGAGCACCTACATGCGCCAGAACGCGTTGATCGTGCTGCTCGCCCACATCGGCAGCTACGTCCCCGCATCGCGCGCGTGCATCGGTCCGGTCGATCGCATCTTTACCCGCATCGGCGCCGGCGACGATCTCTCGCGCGGGCAGTCCACCTTCATGGTGGAGATGAGCGAAACGGCCAACATCCTGCACAACGCCACCGAGCACAGCCTGGTGCTGATGGACGAAGTCGGCCGCGGCACCAGCACCTACGACGGCCTGGCGCTGGCGCGCGCCGCCGCGGTGCACCTGGCTGTCGCCAGCCGCGCTTTCACGCTTTTCGCAACGCACTATTTCGAGTTGACCGAACTGGCCGGCGAGTATCCGTCCATCGCCAACGTACACCTGGACGCGGTCGAGTACGGCGAGCAGCTGGTGTTCATGCACGCGGTCAAGGAAGGCCCGGCCAACCGCAGCTTCGGCCTGCAGGTGGCGGCGCTCGCCGGGTTGCCCAAGAGCGTGATCGCCGATGCCAGGCGCACGCTGGCCGAACTCGAGCGAGGGATGCATGGGCACGCCGCCACTCCGACGCCCGCACCCACGGCCTCGCCCCAGCTCGGGCTGTTCGCGGCACAACCTTCCGCGGTGGAAGAAGCGCTGAAGGCGCTCGATCCGGATGCGATGTCGCCACGCGAGGCGTTGGAGGCGCTGTACCGGCTGAAGGCGGCGGGCTGAGCGGACGCCCATCCCAGTGCCTCCGTGAAGGGGGAGAAGCCGAACGCGCGCGCCTTGTAAGCGATCCCTGCCCTACGACTGCTCGTCCTTGAACCGCATGATCTGCCGCCGGGCCTGCTTGTCCGGCCGTGTCGGCGGACGCAGCAGGCCGGCGGCTCCCAGCTTGCGCTGCGCCCGCGCCGCCTCGCGCGCGACGAGGCTTTCCGCGGTCTCGCGATACAACGCCTGCGCCACCGGTGCCGGGCCGCGCTGTTCGGACAAAGCCAGCACCACCACCTCGAGCCGCTCCTCGCCGCGGCCGATGTGCAAACGGTCGCCCACGTGCAAGGCCTTCGCCGGCTTGCAGCCGCTGCCGTTGACGTCGACCTTGCCGCCGTCGATCGCCTGCTTGGCGAGGCTGCGCGTCCTGAAGAACCGCGCGGCCCACAGCCACACGTCGGCCCGCACGGCCGGCGGATTGTTCTGCGTGTCGTTCATGGCCTCATTATCCCGCGCTGCAGTGAGGCGCGCGCATCATCCCAGCAACGCGCTTCCCAGCGGCACCGTCAGCAACGACAACACGATGCCCGCGCCCAGGATGGTATTGGCCAGCGGTGGATCCAGCCCGTATTCGTCGGCCAGGATCGTGGCCGAAACCATCGGCGCCATCGCCGCCTGCAGCACGCCCACGGTCAGCACCAGTCCGCCCACGCCGGTGGCCATACCGAGCAGCCAGCACGCCAGCGGCGCCAGCAAGAGTTTCCAGCCCAGGCCAAGGCCCGCCGCCGCAAGCTGGCGCTCGCCCGGATGGAAGCGGAACTGCAGTCCGACCGAGAACAGCGCAAGCGGGGTAAGCGTCGCGCCCAGCGGCGCGAACACGCCCTCCACGACACGCGGCCAGCCGCCGAACACGGCAACGGCGATGCCGACCAGCAATGCGACGAATGCCGGGAACGTCGCGATACGTCGCACGATCATCGCCGGCTCCGGCGCGCGTCCGGCGTACAGGCAGGCCACCACGATACCCATCGAGGCGAGCACCGGGAACGCACCGAGCTGGTCGGCCACGACGGCGAGCGTCAGCCCCGGCTGGCCGTACAGCGCCTGCATGAGCGGGTAGCCCATGAACGAGGTGTTGCCCAGCCCGCAGACCAGGATCAGCGCCCCGGTGCGCCCGCGCGACCAGCCCAGCCGCCGCCCGAGCAACCCGAACAGCAGCCAGGCCCCACCGAAGGTCAGCCACATCGCGACGATCGGGAACCACAGCTGCGGATCGAAACGCAGCTTCGGAATCAGTTCCAGCACCAGCGCCGGCAGCGCCACGTTGATCACCCACCAGTTGAGCCCCGTCGCAAGCCCGGCCGGCGGTCGCGCCAGGCGCGCCACCAGTGCGCCCAGCACCAGGCAGGTGAACAGCAGCAGCAAGGCACTCATCGAGCTGGCCGGTGGGAAAGGGCGCCTAGCATGCCGGAAGCGGGATGCTGCTGTGGTTCCGGCTCCCGACGCGATAATGCCCGGATGAACGACACCGACCACCGCGTCCACGGCCTGGCCGCCGATGATGTCCCGCCCGACTGGCCCCCCATCGCTCCGGCGGAGGTGACCGCGCTCCTCGCGCGCTATCCATCGATCGGCTCGGCCGGCGTGATCCGGTGGTGCAGCCCCCGCCCGCTTTCGGCCGCCGCGCTGGTCGATGTCGCCGGGCGCATGGTGTTCGTCAAACGTCACCACCGCAGTGTCCGCACGCCGGCTACGCTGGCCGAGGAGCACGCCTACATGGCCCGGCTGCGGGCGGCCGGCCTGCCCGTGCCGGCGGTGTTTGCCGATGCGGCTGGAAACTCTGCCGTCGCGCGTGGCGAATGGACGTACGAGGTGCACACGGCCGCCGAAGGCCTGGATCTCTACCGCGAAACCACCTCGTGGTCGCCACTGCTCGATCTGGGGCACGCGCGGACCGCCGGCGCCATGCTGGCAAGGCTGCATGCAGCGGCGGAAGGCTACCCGGCCGAACAACGCCACACGCACCTGCTGGTTGCCCGCAGCGAGCTGATCGCATCGGCTCATCCGCTCGACACGCTGGCCGCGCAGTTGCCGGCACGGCCAGGACTGGCCGCGTACCTGGCGCAACGCGACTGGCGCACGGAGTTCGAGCAGACGCTTGGCCCTTTCCATGCGCAGGTGCAGCCCCGCCTGGCGGCGCAGCCCGCGCTGTGGACGCACGGCGACTGGCACGTTTCCAACCTGTGCTGGCGCGATGCGGGCTCGCAGGCGTCCATCACCGCCGTGCTCGATTTCGGGTTGGCGGCGCGCACGTTCGCGCTGTTCGACCTGGCCACGGCGATCGAACGCAACGCGATCGCCTGGCTGGCGCTCGATCGTGGCGATGCGGCCTATCCCGACACCGCGCGTGCATTGATCGCCGGCTACCGCGAACAGCGGCCGCTGTCCGCCGCGGACGTCCATCTGCTGGCCGACCTGCTGCCACTGGTGCACGTGGACTTCGCGCTGTCGGAAGTGGAGTACTTCAGCGCGATCACGCGCTCGCCGGCCAACGCCGACGTGGCGTACCACACGTTCCTTCGCGGGCATGCGGCGTGGTTCGCCACCCCGCCCGGACGCGCGCTGCTGGATGCCATCCGCGCGCTCGCCTGATCCGCCGAGACGGTTGCGCGGCCATTGTTCGCGCCAGCAGGCGAAGTCGACAGGCCACGCAGGCGCGCGTGCCCTTGCGACGCCGGCCTGCGGCCTGCGCTCAGCGCGAACAGTTTGGGTTGGACGTCCATTCCATGTTTCAATACCGGTCTTGAAGCGGGGGTGCCCGGCAAAACGCCGGGCTGAGAGAGTCCCTTGGAACCTGATCCGGTTTGTACCGGCGTAGGGAGCTTGATAAGCAGTCGCGCGTCCGTCCGGGCGTGCGCCTCGCCGTCGCTTCGTCCTTTCCCTTGCCGACGAGCCGACGATGACCTTTCCCCGCACGCCCCTGCTGCTCGCACTGATCACTGCGCTGGCTCCGGCCACGCACGCCGCCGATCTGCCCGACGCCACCCAGGCCAAGGAACTCGCGCCCGTGCGCGTGGAAGGCCTGACGCATGACGACCGCCACGGCACGGCCATCGACGCGTACGGCAACGCCTCGCTGCAGGACACTCCCGCGGCCGTCACCGTAGTCACGCGCAAGCAGATCGACGATCGCCACATCCGCACGCTGAGCGAACTGGCGCGCGAGGACGCGTCACTGGGCGACAACTACGCCCCGGTCGGCTACTACCAGGACATCGCCATCCGCGGTTATCCGCTGGACCTGGCCACCGGCCTGCGCTTCAACAACCTCACGATCGCCGGCGAACATCCGGTCGCGCTGGAGGACAAGCAGCGTGTGGAAGTGCTCAAGGGCCTGGCCGGATTGCAGGCGGGCGTGATGGAGCCGGGCGGAGTGGTGAACTTCGTCAGCAAGCGCCCGGCGAACGTGCGCGAGGTGACGCTGGGCACCGATTCGCACGGCTCACGCTACGGCGCGCTGGATCTCGGCGGCTGGCTCTCGCCAACCTTCGGGGTGCGCGCCAACCTGGCCTGGGAAGACGTCCACTCCTACGTGCATCACGCCGACGGCCGGCGCAACTTCTACGCGTTGGCTGCCGACTGGCACCTCACCCCCGACGCTACGCTGGAGCTGGACAGCGACTACCAGGCCAGCGCGCAACGCTCGGTCTCCGGCTACCAGTTGCTGGGCGGCGACACGCTCCCGGAACGTGCCGACGCCACCCGCATGCTGGGCTTCGAACCGTGGCAGCAGCCGGTGAGCATCCATGCGGCCAACACCAGCGCGCGCTTCGGCTACGCCTTCAACGACGACTGGCGCCTGCGCCTGGCCGCCGGGCACAGCCGGAGCGTGATCGACGACAACGTGGCGTTCGCCTACGGTTGCTTCTACTCGCCCGCCTGTGCCAACGGCGCGCCGGGCAACTTCTTCGCGCCCAACGGCGACTACGACGTTTACGACTACCGCAGCCCGGATGACACGCGCATCGACGACGAGGCTCGCGCGACGCTGGAAGGCCACCTCGCCATCGGCTCGGTCAGCCACCAGCTCACGCTGGGTGCGAGTGCGTTCCGCCGCCTCAACGACCAGCGCGCCGATGTCTACGACTACGTCGGCACCGCCAACATCGATGACGTGGACCCGCCCTACTTCGCGCCCTCGCCCAACCAGCCCGGCCCATCCGCGCGCCGGCTCACCAGCTGGCAGCGCTCGCTGTTCGCCCTCGATCGCCTGCACCTGGGCGAGCAGTGGCAGCTCATCGCCGGCGGCCGCTTCGTACGCCTGCACGAGCGCGCGTACGACGGCGACGGCCTGCCCGAACGCGATACCCGCCTGAGCAAGGCGCTGCCGCAAGCGGCCGTGCTGTGGCAGCCGAGCGAAGCACTCACCACCTACCTCAGCTACAGCGAAGGCCTTTCGCTCGGCCAGGAGGCGCCGTACTGGACCAGCAACGACGGCCAGATGCTGGCGCCGCGCCTGTCGCGCCAGCTCGAGGCGGGCGTCAAGTACGCGCTGAGCAGCACGCTCGACGTCAGCGCGGCCGCGTTCCGCATCCGCCAGCCCTACCAGTTCGCGCAGCCGGACGATTCCGCCTACGGCTTCACCTTCGTGCAGCAAGGCGAACAGGTGCATACGGGGCTGGAGCTGGGTGCCCATGGCCACGCCAGCGACAACCTCGAAGTCACCGCCAGCGCCAGCTTCATCCGCGCCCGCGCCCGGGACACCGGCACGCCCTCTTACGAAGGCCACCAGGTCGCCAACGTGCCGCGGGTGCGCGCCGCCGTGTACGCCGACTACCGCCTGCCGTTCGCACCACAGCTGAGCCTGCTCGGCGGCTGGCGCTACACCTCGCCCAACGTCGCCATCCCGGACGGTCGCGTGCGCGTTCCTGCCTACAACGTCTTCAACGCCGGCGTGCGCTACGCCACGACGCTGGACGGCCATGCGCTCACCCTGCGCCTGTCGATCGACAATGTATTCAACCGCTTCTACTGGCGTGACACCGGCAGCGCCTACGGCGACAGCTACCTGTTCCCGGGCGCGCCCCGCCTCGCGCGGCTGTCCGCGACGTTCGCCTTCTGATGGACGCGGTCGAACTCATCGGCGCGGCGCTGAGCGCGTGGGCGGTATGGCTCACCGCCCGGCGTCGCCCGTGGTGCTGGCCGGTGGGCTTCGCCTCGGTGATGGTCTACAGCTGGATCTTCATCGACGCGAAGCTCTACTCCGACGCCCTGCTGCAGGGCGCATTCGCCGTGCTGATCGTGTACGGCTGGATGCGCTGGCTCAAGCACCTGGGCAGCGACGGCCGCGTACAGATCGCGGCGCTCCCGCCAGGCCAGTTCGTCGTGCACCTGATGCTCGGCATCGCCGGCGCGCTCGCGCTCGGCTACGCCATGCACCGCTGGACCGACGCCGCCCTACCCTGGCTGGATGCCGCGCTTACCGCCTTCAGCCTGGTCGCGCAGTGGTGGCAGGGCCGCCGCCACCTTGCCGCATGGTGGCTGTGGATCGTGGTCGACGTGATCTACGTGGGCGAATACGTCTACAAGGACCTGCTGATCACCGCCGTGCTGTATGCCGGCTTCGTGGTGCTGGCCGCCATCGGCCTGCGCGACTGGCGCCGTGTGTCGCAGAGTGCACCCGGAGCGCATCCAGTCGCCGGCTGAGCTCCGCTATCCGGCTCATCGGCAGCCCCTCGCGTCCGTGACTCGGTCCCCTTGCCGCGGACGGCGGTTACAGCGTCCGGGTCTCCCAAGGCTTCCGGCGACCCCGATCGCCGATGTCGCCACGATGGGCGTGTGCACACGCCGCGCAGGAAATTCAGCGCCGCCGGGCGGGGCGGCGACGTACCGTCAAGACCCGTGTCCGCCGTCCGGGCAGACGTCCATTCGTCCGCGGACAGCTTTTTCCAACGGACGCGACGGCTGGAAGCCGGCGTGGTTGTGCGGATTCAAACCTTGGCGCGATTCCTGCCATCTCACCCGCGAACGTCTCTTCCAAGCCCGCGGAGCACGACCATGAAATTCGAAACCCTGATCCTGCACAGCCTGTTCGCCGCCTGCCTGCTGCTGTGCGTCGCCGTCATGAGCGCAATGCTGGTGCTGCCGATGCCCACGGCCACTGCGGCTGCCCATGCGCCTACGGTGGCGTACGCCGCTGCCTGATCGGATTGTCCTGGCCGGCACGGACGGACGGCGGACCCTGGGTTATGGCAGGGTCTCAAGCGGGAACCGACAGCCGTTACTGGCAACGCGCAAACACGCCGCATGCGCTCGATGCGCGGCGCCTCGGGGCAGTCGTGGCTCAGGGATTGGCTTTCAATCCCTCCGCGAACCCTCGGGCTGCCCCAGCACGCTTTGCGCGTATTGCACTTCCATGGCCTGCTTGGGATCGCTTCGGTCGGCGGTTTCCACAAATTTGCGCAGGGCAGCGTTGAGATCGTCGGCATTGACGCCCTGCGCCCTCAGCACCCCCACCCGCAGAAACCAGCCTGGGCCGTCGCCCGGGTACTCTCTGTTGAACCGGTCCACGTATCCGCGCGCCTTGGCCGCGCGCCCGGCCTGTAGCATCGCCACGGTCACGTCGTACAACGCATCGTGACGCATCGAAGCATCTTCCATCACCTTTACAAAGTCCTCCTCCGCACGCGCCGGCTCTCCGCCCTCGACATACGAGGTCGCAAGCAGCATACGGGCGTAGCTATCGTTCGGATCCTTCCGCACCAAGGCGGCCAAGCTGGGCTGGGCCCAGGCCGGTTCGTGCGCCACCGACACGAGGAGTCGATCGCGCAACAGCGTCGCCCTTCGACCGATATCCTCGAAACGGCCAGCCTCCAGCAACATCATCAGTTGCTCCCAGCGATCGGACGTTTGGACGTGGTCGGAAAACAGTGCAGCGGTCGCGAGCACGTCGGCGCTGGCGGTCCTCAACACTACTGGCCTGATCAAGTTCACCGCTTGCTCGTAACTGGTCCGACTCACGGTGTCGGCCAGGTCCACCTGCGGCCAGTCGGTGTTAAGCGCCAACAGCGGACGCTCGGAAACGTGTGCCTTCAGCTTTTCTGCCAACACGACCACCTGCGGATAGCTGCCACCCCATCGAGGGCTGAGTGCCGACAGGTAGTAGGCGGTGAGCACCTGGCAGCCAGGATCGATCGCCATGCCTTTTTCGTAGGCATGTCGTGCGATGTCGGCATGGTCGCTTTCGAGCGTAGCGACGTCGCCCAGCCCGGCATACGCTTCCTGCAGGCGCGGCTCAATGGCTATCGCCTGCTGGAACAGGGGAATCGCCTGGGCCGCGAATGCCGACATTAGTCGCAAGTTTTCCGAAGGCGTATCGCTAGCCCAGGCGTACCCGCGTGCCGTCGTGGCCCTGTGCCGGAAGTATTCGCCGCGCGCGGTCAACGCGTAGGCGCTGTGTGGCGACTGCTCCAGCCACTGCTGGCTCAGTTGGCCGGCCTCTTGTGAATCATCGAAGCTGTCGAAATCGCGATGGATGATTTCACTGAAATCCTCCTTGGCGAAATGCCGATCGAGGTCCGCCTTGAAGCGCGCTTCCAGACCGATCAGCGCGTGCTTGTCCAGCGCTTGGCGCACCATTGCGAGGGTCACGGCGGGGTCGTGCTCGTAATGGCAATACGCCACGACCAGGCCCTTGGGCCAGGCATTGCCCGGATAGTCCGGATAGGCCAGGCAGCGCGCCAACGGGTCGTGCAGCGCCTCAGCGCGCTTGGCCTCTGCGAGAAACACGCGCACCTGATCCGGTGCGCCGGGATAGGCACGTGGACGCGAAGGCCCGCTGGCGCCGTGCGCCATCGGCACGCACGAGACAAAACTCAAAATCACCCGCAAGACCGCTCGAAACTGCCGCTTTCCCCTCACGTCCATGAGCCCCCTCCGGCATCCACCTGCCAACGCAGGTGTGATCTTGGATTATGCACGCCGACGCAATCCCTGCCGCGTCCCGTCCCGTGGCGGGCCCTGTGCATCCTCGGCGGCGTGCGCCTGGTCGGTCCCCTTCGCCAGACTTCCACCGCGCCTCGCCCTGGCCGTCAAGCAGCAGCGCGCCATGGTCCGCGGCTTCCAGGAACGACACGCGGACGGAAGCCTGTCTGCGTGCGCCGGGATCTTCAGATGCACGGCGCCGGGCCGATCGTGGTCCCCTGGTACGCGTGCGAGGAGCCACGTGGAAGTCAGCGCCGTGGCAGCTTTGACTTCCAGCGGAAAATGACCCGGAGGTGGCTTCCGCCAGCCGGGGCGTGCGCACTACCCGGATGCGCGGCACCCGCAAGGTGCCTGGCTTCAGGTTCGTAGGATTTCAGGGCAACTCGCGCTACCCATCCAGTTCAACCACGCGCGGCATCACTTCGCACCCGTCGATGAGCAGCTCGCCCACGCTGATCGGTAGCCTGAACCGCCGTCGCCCGGCGCTGCCGGGATTGACGTAGAGCACGCCTTCGCGTTCCTCGACCAGCGGTTTGTGCGAGTGACCCGAGACCACCACGTGCACGCCCTGCGCGCGCGGATCGATGGCCAGTTCCTTGAGGTCATGCAGAACGTGCACCCGCACGCCACTCAATTCGATCGTCGCCGTTGGAGGCAGGTCGGCGAATGCCTCGCCGCGGTCGTTGTTGCCGCGCACGGCGGTGACCGGCGCCACTGCCGACAACGCTTCCATGAGCGCGACGCCGCCAATGTCCCCGGCGTGGATGATGCGCTGGCACCCGCGCAGGAAATCCATCGCTGCGGGGCGCAGCAGGCCATGGGTATCGGAAATCAGGCCTACGCGGAACATCGTATCGGGCACCTCTCGCGCTGCCGACCTCGGTGGCGATGGCTCCACGCTAGCTCGCCCGGCGCGACCGTGCCGTCACGGACCGGCAGCGCACGGGAAAGGCGTTCGTGTCCGTCCGCGAGTGTGTCCGGACGCGGAAGCCGGTGTCCGCGGACGGCCATTGCGCGCCGGCTCGGTGCCTGGAAAACCGCATGGCGCCGTGCTTTTAAACGTTGGCACGCCTCGTGCCATCCAATCCGCGAAAGCTTCCCTTCAACCACGCGGAGAACCACCATGAAATTCGAAACCATCCTGCTGCAGAGCTTCTTTGCCGCCTGCATGCTGCTTTGCCTGGCCGTGATGAGCGCGATGCTGGTCCTGCCGACGCCGACCGCCGTGGCGGCCGCCAGCCAGGCGCACGCCGCAGCGGTCGCCAACGCGGAAGGCTGAAGCCGAAGCGAAGCCTTCGCCAGTCGGACAAGACCGACCGAAGGCCTCCATGAAGGGCGCATCCCTATACTTGCGCCCATGGCTTCGCCACTGCACCTGCTTCGCCGCGCCACGCACGAACCGATTCGCCGCTGGGTACTGGGCGCCTTCCCGCGCGATCCCGGCGGCTCGCTGGACTATGACCACCCGCGTGGCGATCCCGGGCTGTTCGGCCCGGACAGCGTGACCTGGCGCATCCACGCCGACTTCCCCGGCATGCTCGCCGGCGGCCTGGCCGCGTTGATGATGCAGACCCTGCATCCGCTGGCGCTGGCAGGCGTGTGGGACCACTCCAACTTCCGCGGCGACCTGGTCGGCCGCCTGCGCCGCACCACCACCTTCGTTGGCGCCACCACCTACGCGCCGCGGGCGGCTGCGCAAGGGCTGATCGAGCGCGTGCGCCACATCCACGGTTTCGTGCGAGGTACGGGCGAGGACGGCACACCGTACTCGGCCGACGATCCGGCCCTGCTCACGTGGGTGCATGTCACCGAAGCGCACAGCTTCCTTGCCGGCTATCGCCGCTTTGCCCACCGCGCCGTTCCCCGCGCGATCGCCGACCGCTACTACGACGAAGTGCGGCGCGTTGCCGAAGCGCTCGGCGCGCGCAACGTGCCGGCGTCGGAGGGCGAGGCGAACGACTACTTCGCCGGTATCCGGCCGCAACTGGCCTATACCGATCGCTCGCGCGAGGTCCTGCGTATCCTCGCCGACGTGCGCCTGCCCGTCCCGCTCGCCGGCCTTTCGCGCGACGTGTTCCTCAACGCCGGCATCGCGCTGCTGCCCCCATGGGCCAGCGAACTGCTGCGCCATACGCCCCGGCAGCGCCAGCAGGCCCGCGTCGCCGCACGGTTGTTGTGGTCGATGGCCCCGGCCTTCCGCGCCGCCCTGAAGGAGAGCGGCGTGGTCAGCCGCTCGTGCCGTCGCGTTGGCGTGGCGCCGGAGGCGATGCGCCGCTGGCCCGCGCCGGACGATCGGTAGCGCGCCGCTCAGGCCCCGGCCCATGCAAGCTTGCCTTCGCGCTTGCCAGCGGCCGCCCTTGCGCGGCAGGCAGCAGGCGCCAGGAGCGACATCGAGCTGGTCCCGGGGCCGGCGCCCGCCGTTGCACCTGGGCGGTCACCTGCCACTGCCGGCCACTGCTCGCGCTACGCCACTGCACGGGCAGCGTTACGTGCCGGACCTTCCGCTTTTGCTTCTACTGCCAGCATGCTGTCAGCAATGGCGCCGACAGCGTGCCCAAGGCGGTGGGTTTTGACTTGGCCGGCGCGCATCATGGTCGGAGTGATTTTCCCCGTCCCGGTGCCCAGATGTTCTCCCGCTCCGCCATTGCGCCCGTCGTGCTTGCGATCGGCGCGCTGTTGATCAGCATGGTGTCGTACCAATGCGGTGCGTCGCTGGCCAAGCATCTGTTCCCGCAGGTCGGCGCGCAGGGGGCGACGGCCTACCGGCTCGGGCTCAGCGCAGCGATCCTGTTGCTGTGGCGGCGGCCGTGGCGGCGCCCGCGCAGCGGGCGCGACTGGCGCGCGCTGTGGGGTTACGGACTCTCGATGGGCGCCATGAACCTGGTGTTCTACATGTCGTTGCGCACGATCCCCCTGGGGATCGCGGTCGCGCTGGAGTTCACCGGGCCGCTGGCGCTGGCGCTTTTCGGTTCGCGCCGGCCGCTCGATTTCGTCTGGATCGCGCTGGTGGTCGGCGGCCTGTTGCTCCTGCTCCCGCTGCGGGCGCAGGCCCAGGCGCTCGATCCGGTCGGCGTGATGTATGCGCTGGCCGCCGGCGTGGGCTGGGCGCTGTACATCGTGTTGGGGAAAAAAGTCGGCGCGAGTCACGGCGCAGACGCGGTGACGCTGGGTATTTCGATCGGCGCCCTGCTGGTGATCCCGTTCGGTGTCGCGCACGCCGGCGCCGCGTTGCTGTCGCCGACGTTGCTGCCGTACGCATTGGGCGTCGCGCTGCTCAGCTCGGCGTTGCCCTATTCGCTGGAGATGGTCGCACTGACCCGATTGCCGGCGCGCACCTTCAGCACGCTGTTGAGCCTGGAACCGGCCATCGCGGCGATGGCGGGCGCGGCATTGCTGGGCCAGCAGCTGAGCCCGATGCAGTGGGCAGCGATCCTGGCGATCATCGTGGCGGCGGCCGGTACGGCGGTCAGCGTGCAGCAACCCACGGTGGTGGAACCGCTGGCGAACTGATCGTTTCGGTCGGTACGGGAACAAAAAAAAACCCGCCATGTGGCGGGCTTTTTTTTGGTCGCGGTGCTCAGCCGAGCAAAACGCGGTTCATCCGCTGCACGAACGCTGCCGGATCGGGCAGTTGCGCACCGGCCGCGATCTCGGCCTGGTCCAGCAGCAACATGGCCAGATCGTTCGCTTTGGCCGGGTCGCCCTCCGTCTCAACGCGCCTCACGAGCGGGTGCTTCGGATTGACCTCCAGCGTGGGCTTGCTCTCGGGCATGTCGTGGCCTGCCTCGCGCAGCAGCCGGGCCAGGTGCGGCGCCATCTCGTAGTCGGACAGCGCCAGGCACGAAGGGCTGTCGGTGAGGCGGGCGGAAACCTTGACGTCGCCGACGCGATCGCCGAGCAGTTCCTTGAGCTTCGCGAGCAACGGCTCGGCAGCCTTGGCCGCTTCTTCCTGTTTCTTCCTGTCGGCCTCGTCCAGCGGGACCTCGCCCTTGGCGACGCTTTGGAGCTTCTTGCCGTCGTACTCGCTCAGCGAGCCGAGCATCCACTCGTCGATGCGGTCGGACATCAACAGCACTTCGATGTCCTTGGCCTTGAACGCTTCCAGTTGCGGACTGCCGGCGGCGGCTGCGTAGCTGTCGGCGGTGATGTACCAGATGGCGTCCTGACCGACCTTCATGCGGCCGATGTAGTCGTCGAAACCCACCGCCTGCTGGGCGCCTTCGCCCCGGGTGGACGCGAAGCGCAGCAGTTTGGCGATGCGCTCGCGGTTGTTGGCGTCCTCCGCGATGCCTTCCTTGAGCGTGTTGCCGAACGCCTTGTAGAAGGTGGCGAACTTCTCCGGCTCGTCCTTCGCGAGCTTCTCGATCAGGTCGAGCACGCGCTTGACGCAGGCGGCCTTGATGCGGTCGAGCTGGCGGTTGTGCTGCAGGATCTCGCGACTGACGTTGAGTGGCAGGTCATCGGCGTCGACCACGCCGCGCACGAAGCGCAGGTAGTTGGGAAGCAGTTCCTCGGCCGCGTCCATGATGAAGACGCGCTTGATGTAGAGCTTCAGCCCCTTGCGCTCGTCGCGGCCGCCCATCATCAGGTCGAACGGCGGCTGCGCGGGGAGGTAAAGCAGCGTGGTGAAGCTCTGGCTGCCCTCGACGCGGTTGTGCGTCCAGGCCAGCGCATCGTTGAAGTCGTGCCCGAGCGACTTGTAGAAGCTCTGGTAGTCCTCGTCGCTGATGTCGCTCTTGGGCTTGGTCCACAGGGCGCCGGCGTCGTTGACGGTTTCCCACTCGGCGGTCGGCTTGCCCGCTTCTTCCTTGGGCATGCGGATCGGGAAGGCGACGTGGTCGGAGTACTTGCGGATCAGCGAGGCGAGCTGCCAGCGCTTGAGGAATTCGTCCTCGTCGGCCTTCAGGTGCAGGACCACGGTCGTGCCGCGTTCGCCGAGCTCGACCTGTTCCAGCGAATATTCGCCCTTGCCGTCGCTCTCCCACTTCACGCCCTCTTCCACCGGCGCGCCGGCACGGCGGGTAAGCACCGTAACCCGGTCGGCCACCACGAAAGCCGAGTAGAAGCCCACGCCGAACTGGCCGATCATGCGCGCGTCGGCCTTCTGCTCGCCGCTCATCGCTTCGAGGAACCGCCGGGTGCCGGAACTGGCGATGGTGCCGATGTTGGCCACTACTTCGTCGCGGCTCATGCCGATGCCGTTGTCACGCACGGTGACGGTGCGCGCCTGCTCGTCCCAGCTCACGTCGATGTGCAGTTCGCCCTCGCCGGCGAGCAGCTCCGGATGCGCGATCGATTCGAAGCGCAACTTGTCGCAGGCGTCGGAGGCGTTGGAGACGAGTTCGCGCAGGAAGATTTCCTTGTGCGAGTAGAGCGAGTGGGTGACCAGGTGCAGGACCTGGCTGACTTCGGCTTCGAACTTACGGGTTTCGGTGGATGCGGTCATTGCGGTGATGCTTCCCAGGTAACGACAAAAGACATGTCCCCTCCCACCGGGGAGCGGGTGCCAAAGGCGGGAAAGGGCTCGGGCAGGCGATCTGCCCGGCGCCAACGAACCCCGCCCCAGCCCTCTCCCCAGGGAGAGGGGCTCAAGTTCAGGCGCGGGCCGCCTGCAGCGCGGCGATGCGCTCGTCCAGCGGCGGGTGGCTCATGAACAACCGCTGCAGGCCCGCGGCCATGTGGCCGGAGATGCCGAACGCGGCCATGGCCTTGGGCAGCGTGGTGGCGCCGTGGTCGCTCTTGAGCCGCTGCAGCGCGGAGATCATCGATCCACGCCCGGCCAACTGCGCGCCCGCGCGGTCGGCGCGGAACTCGCGCCAGCGCGAGAACGCGGCCACGATCATCGAGGCGAACAGGCCGAACACTACCTGCAGCACCATCACGGTGACGAAGTAGCCGATGCCGCCGCCGCCGCGATTGTCGCGCCCGCCGGAAAGCCAGCTGTCGACCAGGCTGCCGACCACGCGCGCGGCCAGGATCACCAGCGTATTGAGCACGCCCTGGATCAGCGTCAGCGTGACCATGTCGCCATTGGCGATGTGGCCGATCTCGTGGCCGAGCACGGCCGAAACCTGCTCGCGGTCCATCTGTTGCAGCAGGCCGGAACTGACTGCCACCAGCGAACTGTTCTTCGTCATGCCGGTGGCGAAGGCATTCATTTCCGGCCCGTCGTAGATCGCCACCTCGGGCATGCCGATGCCGGCGGCCTGGGCGTGCCGGCGCACGGTGTCGACGAGCCAGCGCTCCGCCTCGGTGCCCGGCTGCTCGATCACCCGGGCGCCGGTGGAGTACTTGGCGATGGTCTTGGACATCGCCAGTGAAATGAACGCGCCGCCCATGCCGAACACGGCGGCGAAGACCAGCATGCCGGTCATGCCGCCGTAGCCGCGGGCGGCGGCCCACTGGTCGATGCCGAACAGGCGGCAGACGATGCTCAGCAGCAGCAGGACGGCGATGTTGGTGGCAAGGAAAAGGACGATTCGACGCACGGCTGTCTCGTTTTGGCAGTCATGGAAAAGCGGCTTTCGCCGCAGCCTGAGACTCGGGGCGGCGTGCCATGGTTTCAAGAGGACGGCGAGAGGCTTGCCGGCGCGACGGGAGGCTCAGCGCGCCGGCGATGCCGGCGGGGGCGGAGCTGTCAGCGCGGCCAGGTCGGCCAGGCCGAAGGCCCGTTCGATGCGCCCGATCTCGTCGACCGCGTCCTCGAAGCCGTCATGGCCGAACATGCGCCGCTCCAGCGCCTCGAACGTTTCGGACAGCGCGCTGTATCGGGCCGGCGTCAGGATGCGCTTCCAGGCCGGGAAGACGATCGTGTCCTCGATCGCCGTGTGATGCTGGTACATGCGTACCAGTCCGTCCAGCGCCTCGGCCAGCGGCGCCATGTCGGCCTGGTCGATGCCCTTGCCGGCGCTGGAGGCCAGGATGTAATCGGTGATCTGCCGGCCGCGCTCGTGCTGCGTGGCCAGGATGCGGCAAATCGTCGCCGGTTCGCCGCCGGTCGCCACCACGGCGGGAAAGACGTGCCGCTCTTCCAGGCTGTGCTCGTGATAGTCCTCGCCGAAATGGCGGAACAGTGCAGCCGTCCGGTGCAGCCCGTCGGCGGGTATCGTCTCGCGGGCGTGTAGCCGGGTGGCGGCCTGCGCATAGACCAGCAGCGCGCGGCGCAGCACGCCGTGTTCGCGCATCAGGTCCTCCACGGCCAGCACGTCGGTGGATTTTTCCTCCTCCGCCCGGGCGGCAAGCGGCAGGGCGGCCGTGAGGCCGCCGAGCGCGGCCAGGCCTGCGCCTGCCAGCCAGCGGCGGCGCCGCGGATCGGTTGCTTCATTCCCGGGCTCGGGCCCTTCCATGGCTCAGCGCCAGGCCGCTTCGCTGCGCTGCTCGAAATGCTCGTAGGCGGCGATCAAGCCGCCGAGCACCTCGGCGGAAGTCTCGAACAGCGCCTGCGCCTTGGGATCGGAAACCTTCGGCACGTCCCCGCGCACGTGATCCATGGCCTCGCGCAGCATGCCCTTGATCTTGCGGGTGTGCTCGCGCGGATCGTCATGGCCCTCGGTTGCATCGGTCATCGCGTTCTCCTTCGGCACCGGACGGACGGATGCTCGCGCCGCTTCCGTTGCCGGCGGGTGAACCGGTGCCCGCGCCCTTAGAATCGTGCGATGACCTACTGCGGCCGCTTCGCCCCCTCACCCACCGGCCTGCTGCACTTCGGCTCGCTGGTGGCCGCGGTGGGCAGCTGGCTGTGCGCGCGCCATGCGGGCGGGCGATGGCTGCTGCGGGTGGAGGACATCGATCCGCCTCGCGAGGTGGCGGGCTCGGCGCAGGCGATCCTGGACGCGCTGCCGGCGTTCGGGTTGGTGGCCGATGCGCCCGCGCTGTTCCAGTCGCAGCGCCAGGCTGCCTATGACGTGGCGTTCGACCGGTTGCGCGCGGCGGACCTGGCGTTTCCCTGCTGGTGCAGCCGGGCACAACTGGCGGCCGAAGGCGGGCTGCACCGTGGTCGTTGCATCGCCCTGCCCGACCCCGACCGTCCGCCGGCCTGGCGGATGCGCGTTCCCGACGGGACCATCGCCTTCGACGACGCGCTGCAGGGCCCGCAGCGGCAGGTCCTGCGCGACGAAGCCGGCGATTTCGTCATCCGCCGTGTCGAGGGCTACTACGCATACCAGCTGGCCTGCGTGGTGGATGATGCCTTCCAGGGCATCACCGAGGTGGTGCGCGGCACCGACCTGCTCGATTCCACGCCGCGCCAGATCCTGTTGCAGCGCTGCCTGGGCTATCCCACGCCGGCCTATCGCCATCTGCCGCTCGCGCTGGACGGGCAGGGTCACAAGCTTTCCAAATCCGGGCAGGCGCATCCGGTGGACCCGGGCGATCCGCTGCCGGCGCTGCGGCGTGCGCTGGCATTCCTGGACGTCCAGACGGCCGCGGGCGCGGACAGCCCCGCAGCCCTTCTGCAGGCCGCGCTCGAGCGTTTCGACCCGGCCCGCCTGCCCCGCCTGGCTGCGCGCACCCTGTAGGGAGGGCTTCAGCCCGCCGTCCCCGATGCCGGGGGCTGAAGCGTTTGCCGAAAGCAGCCGCGACTGGATTCACTGGCAGGCCGGCAGCAGTTGTCATGAAGTTGGGGTATACATGCAAGGGCACGCCAGCACCGGCGTGTTCTCACCGGGAACTGCACGCAATGAACCCACGCACCGCACTGGTCACCGGCGGCACGGGCGGCATCGGCAGCGCGATCGTCCGCAACCTGGCGCGCCAGGGACACAAAGTCGCCACCAACTACCGCGACGCGACCCGGGCCGAGGCCTGGCGCGCCCGCATGTCAGCCGAAGGGATCGACGTGTGCATGGTGCCGGGCGACGTGGCCGACCCGGTCTCGGCCGAAGCCATGGTGCGCGCAGTGGAAGCGCAGTGCGGCCCGATCCAGATCCTGGTCAACAACGCCGGCATCACCCGCGACGCCACCTTCCACAAGATGGACTACCAGCAGTGGACCGAGGTGGTGAACACCAACCTCAACGCCTGCTTCAATGTCACCCGTCCGGTGATCGAGGGCATGCGCGCGCGCCGTTGGGGCCGCATCGTGCAGATCAGCTCGATCAACGGCCAGAAAGGCCAGTACGGCCAGGCCAATTACGCCGCGGCCAAGGCGGGCATGCACGGCTTCACCATCTCGCTGGCGCAGGAGAATGCGAAGTTCGGCATCACGGTGAACACGGTTTCGCCCGGCTACGTCGCGACCGACATGGTGATGGCGGTGCCCGAGGAGGTGCGCGAGAAGATCGTGGCGCAGATTCCGATCGGGCGACTGGGCAAGCCGGAGGAGATCGCTCACGCGGTGGCGTTCTTCACCACCGAAGAGGCCAGCTGGATCACCGGATCGAACCTGGCGATCAACGGCGGGCATTACATGGGGTGGTGATGTAGCTCCCTCTTCGGGAGTAGGGCTGGGGCGAGGGGCCACTCTTACGGAAAGCTGCAAAGCGGCCGCTCTTATGCGCGCTTCCCCCGAGCCACGGCGCTTCACCTCGGTCCGCTTCCCAGCGAGGGAGGCGGAAGACAAGCTACTTCTCCAGCACCTTCTCCAGCACCTTTCCCACCGCCGCAAACGCGAACGCCCCGGTGATGTGGGTGGCCGCCCCCAGCCCGCCGCCGCAGGCCAGGTTGAGCGAATCCCCACCGGGCGGGCGCAAACCACAGACCGAGCCGTCCGGCTGCGGGTACTGCACGTTCTGCAGCGAATACACCGCCGATACGCCGAAATAGCGGTCCGGATTGCGCGGGAAATTGAAATCCTGCCGGAGCTTCTTGCGGATCAGGCTGAACATCGCATCGTGCTCGGTGCGCGAAAGATCGCGCACGCGGATCTGCGTGGGATCGGTTCGGCCGCCGGCCGAACCGACGGTGACCATCGGCAGCTTGCGCCGGCGACACCAGGCGATCGCCTCGAGCTTGACGCGGAAGGCGTCGCAGGCATCGAGCACCACGTCGTAGCCGCGGTCCAGCAAGTCGTCCAGCGTGGCGGTGGTGAGGAAGCGCTCGATCGCCTCCAGCCGGATGCGCGGATTGATCGCATGCGCGCGCTCGGCCATCACGCCGACCTTGGGCTTGCCCCACTGGCCGTCCAGCGCGTGCAGCTGGCGGTTGGTGTTGGACAGGCAGACATCGTCGGCATCGATCAAGGTCAACCGGCCCACGCCGCTGCGCGCCAACGCCTCGACCGCCCAGGAACCGACACCCCCGATGCCGACCACGCAGACGTGGGCGCCCATCAGTCGCTCGATGGTTCCACGTCCGTACAGGCGCTCGACGCCTTCGAAGCGTTCGACCGGATAGTGCGGCCCGGTCATGCGGCCTGCCCGGGGACGAGGTGGATGCTGCCTGCCATCGCGTGCGGTTTCCTACGCGGAAAAGCCCATTTTACGGCTACGAAAGCCGCCAATGCTTCGGTATTCTGGCTGTTCACAACTTCCAAGGGCGGTCCACCATGAATGCACGTTCCGCACTCCTGATCCTGCTCGGCCTGGTCATCGGCGTCCTCGGCACCGTCTTCGCCATGAAGGCGCTGGGCAATCGCAACCCCATGCCGCACGCGGTGATGACAGTGATGGGCCACCACATGGGCGCGCTCGGCCAGGCGGTCAAGACCAAGCAGTGCGACGCCGCGCAGGTCAACGACCACTTGCTGCGGCTGCAGTCGACCGCATCGGACATCCCCGTCGCCTTCCCGGGCGCCGAGCAGGATTTCCTCGACCATTCAGGTCGCCTGCGTACGGCCCTGCAGGGCGCGGTGCAGGCGCATCCGACCGACTGCGCGGCGCTCGCCCAGGCGATCAAGCCGGTCGGCGACGCCTGCCAGTCCTGCCACGAGCAATACCGGTAAGCCAAACGCCAACGGCCGGATGCCATATTGATGCCAGGGACGACCGACACGACGCACCGCCGCCGCTCGCGGCTGCAGCAGCTGCGGCGGCGGGTGGACAATGCGATGTTCACCCGCGCGCGCTACTCGCAGCCGATGATGCCGGTGATGTGCCTGCTCGGCGGGCTGTTCATGCCGCTGTACTGGTTCCTGTGGACCTATGTGCTGCCGCAGCCCTACAGCAACCTCGGCCTGCACCTCGCCGGCTGCGCGGCGCTGCTGCCGCTGGCGTGGCAACGCTGGTGGCCGCGCTCGTTCAAGCCGTGGCTGCCGCTGTACTGGTACGCGGTGATCACATTCGTGCTGCCGTTCTTCTTCGGCTACCTGTGGCTGCGCAACGGCGGCACGATCGTCTGGATGGGTGCGCACCTGTTCTCCATCTTCATCACCATGATGCTGTTCGACCTGGCCAGCTTCGCGCTCATCTGCAGCCTGGGCACGGCGCTGGCCGCGCTGGCGTTCCAGCTCGGGCCGCACGGGGCCTGGCCGTGGCACGCGCTGTTGCAATACGCACCGCTGCTGGCGCTGACGCTGATCCTTGGGCCGCTGGCCAGCCTCTCGCAGAAGTTCGCCGACGAGGCCAAGGTCAAGGCGCTGATCGGCGCTTCCAACAACATCGCGCACGAGCTGCGTACGCCGCTGGGCTCGGTGCAGATGGCCGGTCGCGCGATTGGCCGGTACCTGCCCAACCTGCTGGAGAGCCACCGCGTGGCCGAGCGCGCCGGACTGCCCGTGGCCGCGCTGCGCAACCCGCACCTGCAGGCCCTGCAGCGCGGCATCTCGGTGATCGAACACGAGGTCAACCACGCGCACACCGTGATCGACATGTTGCTGATGGCGGCCAGGCCGATGGGTACGCTGCAGCTTGAGCCACTGCAGGCGCGCGCCTGCGTGGCGCAGGCGCTGGCGCGCTATCCATATGCCTCGCAGGCCGAGCGCGAGCGCGTGCAGCTGTCGGCCGAGCCCACCGACTTCGTGCTGATGGGTTCGGAGACGCTGCTTACGCACGTGCTCTTCAATCTGTTGCGCAACGCGCTGTTCCACACCGGCCGGGCCGGCAAGGGCGAGATCCACGTGAGCCTGGACAGCGATGCGGGCTGCCACTGCATCCGCGTGCGGGACACCGGGCCCGGCATCCCGCCCGACGTGCTGCCGCGCATCTTCAACCGCTTCTATTCCTACAGCGAAAGCCGCGACGGCACCGGGCTGGGCATCGGCCTGGCTTTCTCCCAAAGTGCCGTCGAGCGCATGGGCGGTCGAATCAGCTGCCGCTCGCGCTGGGGCGAATACACCGAGTTTTTCGTGGCGTTCCCGCCATGCGTGCCAACAGGACAGGGACTTCCGGCATGAGCATCGACTTTCACGGCGACATCCTGCCGTTCCACTTTCCCACCACCACGCTGCTGGTGGACGACCACGAGACATACCTCGACAGCATGCCCCTGCTGCTCGATCCGGCCCTGCGCCTGCGCAGCTACAGCTCGCCGCGCAAGGCGCTGGCCGAACTGGGCAGCCACGGCATCCGCGCCGTGCCGGGTGGCGGCTGGATGTACCACTGGAAGGACCGCTCCTCGCAGACGCGCGAACTGGTCGCACTGGACATCGATTCCATCCACCGCGTGATGTTCGACCCGGAGCGTTTCGCCGAGGTGTCGGTGGTGGTCGTGGACCTGACCATGCCCGAGATGGATGGCATTTCGTTCTGCCGCGAACTGGCCAATCCCCACATCGGCAAGATCCTGCTGACCGGCACCGCTGACGACTGCACCGCCATCGAAGCCTTCAACGCCGGCGTGATCGACCGCTTCATCCGCAAGAGCGATCCGCAGGCGATCGACAAGCTGCAACTGGCCATCCGCGCGCTGCAGCGGCGCTACTTCGAGCGCGTGGGCGGGTTCGTCGCCGAAGCACTGGCGCTGGGCAACGTGCGCTTCCTGCGCGACCGCGCCTTCCAGCAGGCCTTCCGCGGCCTGGTCGGCGACTTCCCGGCGGTGGAGTGCTACCTGCACGTCAACCCCACCGGCCTGCTGCTGCTGGACGAGCGCGGCCGCGGCCGCTTCGTGCTGGTGCAGACCGACGAGGACCTGCGGGCGCACTACGAGATCGCCAGCGACCTGGGTGCCCCGGAAGTACTGCTGGCCGCGTTGCGCGAAGGCGACCGATTGCCATGGTTCGGCGAGGGCGACGGCTACTTCCACGAAGGCATCCGCGAACCGGAAGCGCTGCTGCACCCGGCCGTGACCGTGCGCGGCGAGCAGTGGTACCACTTGGCGGTGATCGAGGACGTCTCCCGCTTCCAGCTCGGCAAACTGCGCAATTACCACGACTGGCTGGGTGAGCAGGACCAGGCCCTGGGGGCCTGATGACCTGGCAGGGGCTTCAGCCCGCCATGGCATCGAAGCGCCGGGTCGAGGCCCATCCTAGCCTGCAGTAACTTTCTTGGCCGGACCCAGGAGGCGGCGGTCGCGCCCGAGGGTCCACAACGGTTTCCGCAGGCGGTTCGCTACATCCGCTGGCGGCCGCGCAGGATCTGCCAGTACATCACCCAGTCCCCGGCCAGGCTGTAGAGCGGATGGCGGAAAGTCGCCGGGCGGTTCTTCTCGAACACGAAATGCCAGACCCAGGCGAAGCCATAACCGGCCAGCGGGGCCAACCAAAGCCAGCGTGCGTCGCGGGTCACGAGCGCCACGGCGATCACCAGCAACACCAGCGTACTGCCGGCGAAATGCAGCCGGCGGCAGGCGGGATTGCGGTGTTCGCCCAGGTAGTAAGGGTAGAAATCGCGGAAACGGGTGAACTCGGACATGGCGCAGAACGGTATCCGGCGAGCGATGCCACGAGCGTGCGCCTACCCGGCACCGGGTACAAGCCAACCCGTGTTCCGAAATTTCCGATCGCCAGGAGCGCAAAGGCGCGGCGCAGGGGTTGAAGGGCAAGCCAGGCCCTGGAACCGCTCGCACAGGTGCGCTTCGACTTCGCTCGCTGGCGAGCTACGCACGGCGCGAGCGGTCGTTCAGGTAGCGCAAACCAGCGCTCGGTCTCCTCAGTGCTCCGGCAGCGGGATGAATTCCTTGTCGTCGCCCGGCACCACGCCGAAGTGCCCGGTCGCCCAGTCGGCCTTGGCACGCTCGATGCGCTCGCGCGAGCTGGCCACGAAGTTCCACCACAGATGCCGCTCGCCATCCAGCGGCGCTCCGCCGAACAGCATCAGCCGGCTTGGCGCGCGCGCGCGCAACGGCACCGCGGCGTTTCCGCCCTGCACCGCCATGCGGTCGGCGCCGACCACGACGTCGCCCATTTCCACTTCACCTTCGACCACGTACACGCCCCGCTCGGCGTGCTCGCGCGGCCATTCCAGCGTGGCGCCTTCGGTCAGATTGGCCTCGATCAGGAACATCGGTGCGAACACCTTAACCGGTGAGCGCTCGCCGTAGGCGGTGCCCGCGATCAACAGCAGTTCGGCGCCATCCCGGCCGATGCGCGGCAGCTCCCCCGCGCCGTGGTGGTGGAACTCCGGTGGGACTTCCGCATCCTCGCGCGGCAGCGCCACCCACAGCTGGATGCCGTGCAGTCGCTGGCCGTCGCGGCGCTCGTCCGGCGGCGTGCGTTCGGAATGCACGATGCCGCGGCCGGCGGTCATCCAGTTGACCTCGCCCGGGCGGATGTCGGCCAGGCTGCCCAGGCTGTCGCGGTGGCGGATCGCCCCCTCGAACAACCACGTGATGGTGGCCAAGCCGATGTGCGGATGCGGTCGCACGTCCATGCCCTTGCCCGGCGCGAAGTCGGCCGGTCCCATGTGATCGAAGAACACGAACGGGCCGACGTGCCGCGCCAGCAGCGCGGGCAGCAGGCGTCGCACCGTGAACCCGTCGCCCAGGTCGTGTTTGCGTCCTTCGATCAATCGTGGCGTGTGGTCCATGTGTCGGTCCTCCGGGCGCTACCAGGCGCGCTGATACTGTACCGGCGCGACCAGCGACACGCCCAACTCCTGTGCGGCGCGGCGGGGGAAGTACGGATCGCGCAGGCTCTCGCGGGCGATCAGCACCAGATCCGCCTCGCCCTTCTCGATGATGCCTGCCGCCTGGGCGGATTCGGTGATCAAGCCCACCGCGCCCGTGGCGATCTCCGCCTCGCGCCGGATCCGCGCGGCGAACGGCACCTGGTATCCGGGGCCGACCGGAATCCTCACGTGCGGCACCACGCCGCCGCTGGACACGTCGATCAGATCCACGCCCAGCGACTTGACCTCGCGCGCCAGCCGCACGCTTTCCTCCACGTTCCAGCCCTGTACGCCCTCGCTCTCCGGTGCCCAATCCGTTGCGGAGACGCGCAGCCATAGCGGTAGCGTGTCCGGCCAAACCTCGCGTACGGCCGCCAGCACCTCGCGCACCAGCCGCGTGCGGTTTTCGAAGCTGCCGCCATAGGCATCGGTGCGATGGTTGCTGAGCGGCGAGAGGAACTGGTGCAACAGGTAACCGTGCGCCGCATGCACCTCGACCAGCTGGAAGCCCGCGGCGAGCGCGCGCCTGGCGGCCGCACGAAAGTCGTCCACCACCTTGCGCAGCCCTGCGTCGTCCAGCGCCTGCGGTGTATGCCAGCCCTGATCGAACGGGATCGCCGAAGGCGCCACCGTTGGCCAGTCGCCCTGCCCTGCCGCCAGCGGACCGCCGCCCTCCCACGGACGCTGCGCGCTGGCTTTGCGCCCCGCGTGCGCCAGCTGCACCCCCGCGACGGCGTGCTGGCCGCGGATGAAGGCGGTGATCGGCTTCCAGGCGGCCACCTGTGCGTCATTCCAGATACCGGTGTCGCCGGGCGAGATGCGCCCCTCCGGCGAGACCGCGGTGGCTTCGGCGACCACCGCCGCCGCACCGCCCACCGCACGGCTGCCCAGGTGCACCAGGTGCCAGTCATGCGGCACGCCGTCGGTCGCCGAGTACTGGCACATCGGCGCGACGACGATGCGGTTGCGCAGCGTCAGGCTGCGTTGCACAAAGGAAGTGAACAGCTTCATGCGGTGGCCTTGTCGAAAGACAATGCCATCAGATGACGCCGTGTGGGCTGGGCTTCAAGAGGCAGGGCCGCCGCCCACTCTTCGTGCGGGCCCATCGTGGCTCCTAGACTTGCGATTCCAGCCAGCCCGTGATGCGCGCGGCGACCGGCTCGGGCGTCTTCATCCAACCGAAATGGTCGGCCGGCCCATGCAGGTCATCCGGTGTGAGCACCCCGCGCGTGATGCGCGCGCGGGACAGCTTGCCGAGCAGCCATTCCAACGAGGCTGCCGGACCCAGCCAGTCGTCGCTCGGACGCAGGGCAAGGAGCGGGTTGGCAAACGTTGCCATGCCCGGCTCCAGGTCGCCCACGCCTGCGGCGGCGTAACGGCCGGTGCGTCCGCTGCGCGCCCAATCGACGATCACCCCGCGCGCTTCGTTGCCGCCGAAGCCGATCCGACGCCCGGGAAAATGTCCGAACAGTCGGGCCAGCACGGGCGCCGCCACGTATGCCGTGGCGATCAGCCAGGCGCGGCGGAAGTTCTTCCAGTAGGGCGAGCCACTGGCCACCAGCACCAGTCCCGCGATCTGCGCGGAATGCCTTCCGGCGAACATCGTCGCCAGTTGCCCGCCGAGGCTGTGGCCACCCAGGTAGCCGGTGGTTCCTGGCCAGGCGGCGCCCACGGCGGCGAATCCTTGCGGCAGGTCGTCCTGAAGCAGGGTGCGGTAGCCCCAGTCCTGGCGCCTGGACGCGCGCCGGTCACTGGAACCGATGCCGCGCCACTCGTGAAGCGCCACGCCGAGGCCGCGCGCCGCCAGCGCCTGGGCCAGCGGTAGGTAATGCTTCGCCGGCACACCCATCGCGGGCAACCAGTAAAGCCATCGCCCGCCCATCGGCTTCCCGACCAGCAACAACTCGCTGGCCGCGCCGTCGGAGGCAGTCACGCGGATGACCCGCACAGCAGCGGTCGGATTGGCGTCCATGAAAACCTGCCGAAAAGTCCAAGGCTAGCGAGGCCGCGGCGCACGCACAAAAAAAGGCCGGCTTGCGCCGGCCCTTTTGAAAAGACTCCGCCTGTCTCAGGCTGGTGCGACCTCGTCGGCCTGCAGGCCCTTCTGGCCCTGCACGACCTTGAAGCTGACCTTCTGCCCTTCTTTCAGGCTCTTGAAGCCCGTGCCGCTGATGGCACGGAAATGCACGAAGACGTCGGGGCCACTCTCCCGGCTGATGAAGCCAAAGCCCTTGGCGTCGTTGAACCACTTGACGGTGCCAATCTCACGATCCGACATGACTCACTCCGTTCTGCACGATGCTGAGACAAGTCGACCTCCCCTTTGGCCGACGACTTACTGGGCATGCAGGGAGCGGGTGGAGCGAGGCGCGATTCGGACGAATCCCGCTTCGGGGCACGCACGTGGACCGAGCAGACACAGTGCCCCAAGCATAACGGAAATTTCGCCAAGGCAAGCGGGCCGCGAAACCGACCTTTCGGACACAAAAAAGCCGGGCATCGCTGCCCGGCTTTCGTAGCTTTCGCGGAGGAACCGCTTAGGCCGGCATGACCTCGTCGGCCTGCAGGCCCTTCTGGCCCTGCACGACCTTGAAGCTGACCTTCTGGCCTTCCTGCAGGCTCTTGAAGCCGGTGCCGCTGATGGCACGGAAATGCACGAACACGTCCGGACCGTTGTCGCGGCTGATGAAGCCGAAGCCCTTGGCGTCGTTGAACCACTTGACGGTACCGATCTGACGATCA
This sequence comes from Frateuria sp. GZRe14, assembly GCF_051900395.1. Lineage (NCBI taxonomy): Bacteria > Pseudomonadati > Pseudomonadota > Gammaproteobacteria > Lysobacterales > Rhodanobacteraceae > Frateuria > Frateuria sp. GZRe14. The sequence goes on from NZ_JBHZGJ010000001.1 coordinate 2,843,026, forward strand.
GACATGAAACACTCCACTAGGTTTAATCAAAGAGACTCGACCGCCGCAACGTGCGGGGCCGACTTACTGGTGTGCAAGGAAAACCCTAGGGGTGATTCGATGAAGCGCCGGTCGGCGGCATCGGGCCACGTGACTCTGGTGACCCCGGCAAACGCAGTGGGCGCATCATAGCCGGTACCGATCCCCTGTGCGACCGACATGGCTGAACGGCGGAAGGCCCGCCAGCACGGGAAATTTCAGATTTTCTTCACAGTGCCGTTTGTCTAGTGTAGAGGTCGCCAGCCTCGTTGCCGGCCTTGCCTGTCGCCAGAGGAACGCCCGCCATGAAGCTCGCCCTTCCACGCCTGACCATTACCCTGCTCGGCCTGATGCTGACCGGTTGCGCAAACCATCCGGCCCGTTCCGGCTCGACCGGGACCAGTGGGTCGCAGTCGGCATCGGAAACCCCGGCGACACCCCGCGCCCAGCCGAGCGAAAGCCGCGGTGCGGGACACGCCAGCCATGGCAACCACGCCGCCGCGGCCGGCACACCGGAACAGGCGAGCAAACTGCCCGACAGTACCGGGATTCCGGCGTGCGACGACTATCTCGCCAGCTACATGGCCTGCCATCGCGCCGCGCAGGTCTACAAGCCCAACGAGATCCAGGGGCGCTACGAAGCCATGCGCACCAGCCTGCTGCGCGACTCGCAGGATCCGGCCATCCGCCCGAATCTGGCCACGCGCTGCAACTCGCTGGCGAGCCAGTTGCGCCAGGCGTTGCACGGCAAGTCCTGCGAAGGCGCGCCGGCCGCGTCGCGCAGCAGCGACTGATCTGTCCTGATCGCTCGCCCGCCCGTCCTCCGGCGGGTGAGGTTTCGCCGGTCGCTTAACGCGCCGCCTTCCAGTTTGCCCGCAGGGCCCGTCCGAATGCTGCCGGCTCGCTACGCTCGAGCCGAATCTCCGGCGTCCCATGCCAGGTGGCCGTGCGCGCGATCGCATCGCCCACATCCGCAACCAAGCGCGGGGTAACCTCCTGGCCCGATTCCAGGAACAGCGCCTTGATCTCGAATACGCCCTCGCCACGGTGTGCCTTGGCATCCAGTCGCCCGACCAGGCTGCCGCGATGCAGGATCGGCAGCACGTAGTAGCCGTAGCGGCGCTTCGGCGCGGGCGTGTAGCACTCGATCGCGTACTCGAAATCGAACATGGCCTGCGCGCGGGCGCGGTCCCACACCAGCGGGTCGAACGGCGAGAGCAAGGCCGTATGGGTGGCACGCAACCGGCCGGCGCGCGCCTTGTCCAGCAATGGCGCATGCTCGCGATGCACGTAGCCGGGCACGCTCCAGCCCTGCACCGGTACCGCCAGCAGTTCGCCCGCCGCGACCAGAGGCGCCAGTTCCGCCTCGTCCACCGCGGGCTTGAGCCGATAGTAATCGGCGACCCAGCGTGCCTGGGCGATGCCCAGCGCACGTACGCTGTCGAGGATGAAGCGCCGACGGAGGCCGGATGTGTCGAGCTGGCTCGCAACGAACGGCGGATCGAGCCTGGCGAGGACGCGCTCGGCCAGGTCGTAGACCCGCTGGAAACGCTCGCGCCGGGGGATCATCAGCTCGCCCAGCGCGAACCAGGCCTCCAGCCAGCGCTTCTCCGGCTTCCATTCCCACCAGCCGCTGACGCCGCGGTCGGCGCGCGGGAAATCGGCCGCGCGCACCGCGCCCTGCGCCCGGATCCGCTCGAGCAGTTCGTCCATGTCGGCGCGGTGGTCCCGATGCATGCGCGCGGCATGGCGGTGCGCCCAGTGCGCGCCGCGCTCACGCCAGGCGCGGTGCATGGGCAGGTCGGCCGCGGGCACGAAACAGGCTTCGTGCGCCCAGCACTCGGCGATGCGTCCCTGGGCCAGCGCGTCGTCGAGCCAGGCGCCGTCGTAGTCGCCCAGGCGCGCATGCAGCACCAGGTAAGGGCTGCGCGCCACCACATGGATGGAATCGATCTGCAGCAAGCGCATGCGCTCGATCGCCCCGACCACGTCGGCGGGCCGCGGACGGCGATCGAATGGCTGCAGCAGGCCCTGGGCGGCCAGGTGCAGCCGACGGGCCTGCGACAGGCTCAACGGCGCGATCTGGCTGGATAAAGCGGAAGACAACGTGGTCTGGGACTTCACGGAACCCTGCTGCGCAAGATGAGGCCGCGTTTACAAATCGTTTGTTAGCGTGCCGGAAGCGCGGCGACCCCATCGAATGCGTTCAACCCGCGCACCCGCATTCTGGCATGGAGTATCGATAATGAAATTCCGCAAGCCATGGCTGTCCGCCCTCGTCGCCAGCTCGCTGCTGGCGTCCGGGGTCCTGATGGCGCAGGACGTTCCGACGCCCCCGACACCGCCGCCGCCGACGGATCCGGGGACCCCCGCACCCCCGCCGCCGACCACCCCGATGCCGCCTCCCCCGGCCGGCTCGCCGCAGTCGAACATGCCGCCGACACCACCACCGCCGCCCGACCCGAATTCCACGCCGCCTGCCCCACCGACCAGCTCCGGCATGCAGACCATGCCGCCGCCGGCGTCGAGCGCTCCTCCGCCGATGGGCAACGATTCAGGCGGGATGAATGGCAACCAGGGCATGCAAAGCGGCATGGACCATAGCGGGAACATGGATGCCAATGGCAACGCGAATGCCAACGGCAGCATGAACTCCCACGGCAACATGAACTCCAATGGCGAGGCGAACGGTGCCGGCATGAATGCCGGTGGCAACGCCAACGTGGAATTCAAGTCCTCGATGCCGCCGGCTTCCTCCGCCGGCCCGGCGCCGGACTTCAGCCAGCTGGCCAACGGCAAGAAATCCATCACCCTGCAGGAAGCGGCCAGCTATCCGCCGCTGGCCAACGATTTCGACTATGCCGACAAGAACCGCGACGGTCGCGTCACGCAGCGCGAGTACGAAGCCTGGCAGTCGCACTGAGTTTCGCTCGACACTCCCCTCGCCGGCTGCCTGCAGCCGGCTTTTTTTTGGCCGGTCTTGGCCGATCGCGGCCGGCGCGAAACATGTGCCTGATGGGGCGACGCCTCCCGCGTTGCCGTGAATCTCCCGCGTGGGCCCCTGCCTCCCGTCACGACCGGTTGGGATGCCGCTCGCTAGACTCGCGCCTTTGCCGTAGGGAGCGACGTCCTTGATCAAGCACGGTACGGCCGCGGTAGTCGCGGTACTTGGTGGCCTGTGGGCCTGCGCGGCGCACGCGCAGAACCCCGATCCGATGGACATCCGCGCCTGCACCGCCATCGAAAGCGACGCGCAGCGGCTGGCCTGCTACGACCACGCCACCGGCCGAGTGAACCTGCCTGTGGCGAAGAAGCGCGCGGACGAGGAAACCCGGTTGCCCAGCGTGTTCGGGCACGACCGCCTCCCGGGCCAGGTCGCCGCACGCGGAAATCCGGAGGTGTCCACGCCGATGTCACTGCTGGACAGTCGCTGGGAACTGGCGCCGGAAGCCAAGCTGGGGACGTACAACGTACGCGGCTACAAGCCGGTGTTCCTGATGCCGGTCTTCGCCACCAGCAACCAGAACGAGCGCCCGCAAAGCCCCAACCCGCTCAACACCGTGACCCACCCGGAGCAGCTGGAGAACATCGAGGCGAAGTTCCAGATCAGCTTCAAGACCAAGTTATGGCAGGGCGTGTTCGGCGACGCGGGCGACCTGTGGCTGGGTTATACCCAGTCCTCGCGCTGGCAGGTCTACAACGACCATGCCTCGCGGCCGTTCCGCGAGACCAACTACGAGCCCGAGGCGATGCTCGTGTTCGACACCCACTACCAGGTGTTCGGATGGGACGGTCGCCTGCTCGGCATCGGCATCAACCACCAGTCCAACGGCCAATCCAACCCGCTCTCGCGCAGCTGGAATCGCGTGGTCGCCAACGTGGGCTTCGAGCGCGGCGACTGGACGGTGATGCTGCGTCCCTGGTGGCGCATTCCCGAGGGGGGCACGGACGACAACAACCCGGACATCAGCGACTACATGGGTCGGGGCGACGTCCAGATCGTGCGCGAGTGGAACGGCCAGGAGTTCGGCATGATGCTGCGCCATTCCTTCCGGGGCGGCAGCCGCAGCCACGGCGCGGCGCGGTTCACCTGGAGCTTCCCGCTGGCTGGCAACCTGCGCGGCTACATGGAAGTGTTCAAGGGCTACGGCGAAAGCCTGATCGACTACAACCACAACGCCACGTACCTGGGGCTGGGCGTTTCGCTGCTCGACTGGTACTGAGCCTCACGCCATGCAGGAGCCCGTTTGCAGGCTCCTGCATGGTGGTCCGGCTCAGTGGTGGTGGCCGCCCGGGCCGTGCACGTGGCCATGCTGCAGTTCTTCCGCGCTGGCCTCACGCACGTCGGTCACCTCGACGTTGAAATGCAGGGTCTGCCCCGCGAGCGGGTGGTTGCCGTCGATGTGCACCTTGTCGTCGTCCACGCGCACCACGGTCACATTGATCGCGCCCTGCGGGCCGCGGCCCTGGAACTGCATGCCCGGCTGGATGTCCTCCACGCCCTGGAAGGCCTCGCGCGGCACTTCCTGCATCAGTTCCGGATGGCGCGCGCCGTAACCTTCCTCGGGCGATACGTCGACCTTGAACTGATCGCCCGCCTGGCGGCCGGCCATCACCTTCTCCAGGCCCGGGACGATCTGCCCGGTACCGTGCAGGTAGGACAGCGGCTCGCGCCCTTCGGAGCTGTCGATGACGCGTCCTTCGTCGTCCGTCAGCGTGTAGTGGAAGGAGGCGACGGTGTTGTCTGCGATCTGCATGGCATTCTCGTTGTCGGTGAATGGGCCAGTTTAACAGCTCACGGTCGAGGGCCTGTCACACCGGCCTGCGCCGTTGCGCCGTGGTTGCGATACTTCGGGCATGAAGATTGCCCGCTTGCCTTTCCTGCTCGCCCTCGTCCTGTTGCCATTGCACTCCATGGCGATGGACCTGCACGCCACGCGCGCGGCCATCGATGCGCACATCGCCCAACCGCGTTTCGCCGCCGCGCGCTGGGGCATCGCCGTGGTCTCGCTGGACAGCGGCCGCACCTTGTACGTGCACGACGCCGACAAGCTTTTCCAGCCCGCATCGGCCACCAAGCTGTTCACCGCGGCGCTGGTACTGAACAGCCTGGATGCCGGCTACCGCATTCCCACCCGCGTGCTGGGCGCCACCCCGGAAAAACGCGGGCGCGTGCAGGGGCCACTGGTGCTCTACGGCATGGGCGATCCGTCGCTCGGCACCGATCCGTCCACCGCGGGCTGGGCCGACGCGCTGGCCGATCAGCTGGCGGCCAAGGGCGTACGCCGCGTACACGGCGACCTGGTGGCCGATGCCACCTATTTCGCCGGACCGGCGATCGGCAACGGCTGGGAAGCGTTCGACCTGCTTGCCGGCTTCGCCGCCCCGGCCTCGGCGTTGAGCGTGTACGAAAACCAGTTCCAGCTGACGGTGACGCCTGCGGCACGCGCAGGCGAGCCGGCCGGACTGGCTTTCGATCCCGCCGGCGCGGCGATGCCGCTGGATAACCGCCTGCTCACTGTACCGGCCGGCACCGCGAGCGACGTCAACCTTTACCGCGATCCCGGCGACCTGCTTCTGCACGCCTTCGGCTCGGTACCGGCGCAGTCATCACCGCGAAGCTTCCATCTGGCCATCGCCGACCCGGCACGGCTGGCCGGCCAGACGCTCCTGCGGGCGCTGGAGCGACGCGGCATCGATGTCGATGGCGAAGTGCGCGTGCTCTACTGGCCGCAGCAGGATGCGACGCTGCAGGCGGGCACGCGCGTGCTGGCCCAGCTGGAGTCGCCGCCACTGGCGACATTGCTGCGCGAGGGCCTCAAGCGCTCGCAGAACCTCTATCTGCAGAACCTGCTGCAGCTGGCCGGCGCGCGTGCCCACGCCGCGGCGGCTAACGACCCGGCCGCACCCACCGGGTTCCTCAGTGCGGCCGACTGGGGCATCCACGCGCTGCATCAGCTGCTCGATCGCATCGGCATCCCGCCCTCGGTCAGCCTGATCGGCGAAGGCACCGGACTGTCCCGGCGCGACCTCGCCACGCCGAACGCGCTGGTGCGACTGCTAGCCTTCCTCGCCAACGGGGCGGGCGCCGGCCACCTGCGCGACATGCTGCCGGTGGCCGGCGTCGACGGCACGCTGGCCGGGCGCATGCGCGGCACGCTTGCCGCAGGCAACGTGCACGCCAAGACCGGCAGCATGACGTACGTGAACTGCCTGGCCGGCTATGTCACCAGCGCGGCGGGCGAACACCTGGCGTTCGCGATCCTGCTCAACGACTACGTGCCGCCGCAGGGGGTATCGGCCAGCGCGGACGTCGATGCGATCGCCGTCCTGCTTGCCGAGCTGAGCGAACGATCCCAGTAGGAGCGCCCTCGGGCGCGACCGCGGCGGAGGAATCAGCCCTTGACCCGCTTCGCCAGATCCGCGCCGATCTTCTCCGGCGTATCCGTCGGCGCGTAGCGCCTGACGACCTGCCCCTCGGGATCGACCAGGAACTTGGTGAAGTTCCACTTGATCGCCTCGCTGCCGAGCACGCCCTTGCCCTCGCGCTTGAGCCAGCGGTAGAGCGGATGCGCATCGGCGCCGTTGACCTCGATCTTGGCGAACAGCGGAAAACTCACCTCATAGTTGAGGCTGCAGAACTGGCGGATCTCCGCCCCGTCGCCTGGCTCCTGGTGGCCGAACTGGTCGCACGGAAAACCGAGCACCGTCAGTCCACGCTCGCGCCACTCCCGCCACAGCGCCTCCAGTCCGGTGTATTGCGGGGTGAAGCCGCACTTGGAAGCGACGTTGACGACCAGCAGCCAGCGCCCGCGCCACTCGGCGAGCGAGCGCTCCTGGCCATCGATGTCGCGGGCGGAAAAGTCGTAGACGCTGCTCATGCACGGGCTCCCGTAAGGTGTCGGCGAGTCTACGCCGCCAGCGGCATATGCACATGAGCGATGGTCATTTCCCGACGTGCGGTCCGGAGGCGATGCTGCCGTGATGCACCTCGTCCTTTCCGCCCTGGTTGCGCTCGCCACCCTCGTGTTGCTGGCCTACGCGGCATGCCGCGAGGCGCCGCGCCGGCATGTGCGCGTGCGTGCGCGCCGCGAGCGCCACATCGGGCTGTAGCGACTCAGGCTTCCGGCGGGATGTCGAACACCTGCCGCAGGTAAGCCACGTAGGCCGGGTCCTCGCACATGTTCTTGCCCGGCGAATCGCTGAGCTTGGCCACCGGCTGGTCGTTGCAGCGGACCATCTTGATCACGATCTGCAGCGGCGTGGGCCCCACGTCGTTGGTCAGGTTGGTGCCGACGCCGAACGCCAGCTGGCAGCGTCCGTGGAAGTGGCGGTAGAGCTGCATCACGCGTGGCATGTCCAGCGCGTCGCTGAACACCAGTATCTTGGTGCGCGGATCGACGCGGTTGGCGCGGTAGTGCGCCAGCACCTTTTCGCCCCAGACGAACGGATCTCCCGAATCGTGCCGGGTACCGTCGAAGAGCTTGCAGAAATACATGTCGAAGTCGCGCAGGAAGGCGTCCAGACCGTAAACGTCCGATAGAGCGATACCGAGGTCGCCGCGGTACTCCTTCGCCCAGGTTTCCAGCGCCACGCGCTGCGAATCGCGCAGCCGCGGGCCCAGGGCCTGGTGCGCCTGCAAGTACTCGTGGGCCAGCGTGCCCAGCGGAGTGAGCCCGAGCTTCCACGCCATCCACACGTTGCTGGTGCCGGCCAGTTGCTCGCCGAGGCCGTCGCGCAGCGTGCGCACCACTTCCTCGTGCCATTCGCGCGAGAAGCGCCGGCGCGTGCCGTAGTCGGCGATGCGGCAGTCGGCGTACTCCCGGTCCGCGCGCAGCAGCTCGATCTTGGCCTCGAGCCGCGCGCGGCCCTCGGCGAGATCTAGGCCCGGGCGGGTGCGGCGGAAGTACACCTCGTTGACGATCGCCAGCAGCGGCACCTCGAACAGGATCGTGTGCAGCCACGGTCCGCGGATGTGGATATCGATCTCGCCGTTGGCCGCCGGCGAAGGGGCGATCTCCACGTACTTGGCGTTGAGCTGGAACAAGCCCAGGAAGTCGACGAAGTCGCTCTTGATGTAGCGCCAGCCGCGCAGGTAGTCGAGCTCGTCGCGCGTGAAGCGCAGGCCGCACAGCGCGTCGAGCTCGGCGCGGATCTCGTCGATGCACGGCACCAGGTCGATGCCCGGCGTACGGCACTTGAAGCGGTACTCGACGTGCGCCGCGGGGTAGTGGTGCAACACCACCTGCATCATCGAGAACTTGTACAGGTCGGTGTCGAGCAGGGACTGGACGATCATGCGCTGGCCTGGCGGGAACCGGCACATGGCCGGATCGGACGCATTATCCCTGCGGCGACGCCAGCGCGGCGAGCTGGGTGTCGATCGCATGCACGAAGGCGTCGGCGCCCGGCCAGCTGGTGATGCGCCCGAGCTTGCGGGAACCGGCGAACACGAAGAACGCCGGGATGCCGTGCAAGCCGAAGCGGGTGGCCATGCCGGGATCCTCGTAGACGTTGTCGTGCAGCCATTGCACGCGCGACCACTGGAAGCGTTCGCGCGCCAGCAGCATGGCTCGCTTGGCGATATCGCAATTGGGGCAATCGCGGCCCCACAGGAACAGGACGGTCAGGTCCCGGGCGGATTCGGACAGCGCGGCATCGAGTTCCGACTCGAGCACGCGGCGCATGGGGAACTGCTCGAAGAAGTGGGGAACGGTGGTATCGGCCATGGCTTCGACGTTGGGGCGTGGCGGGCGGGTGCAAGGCGCAGCGCCATGCAGGCCTCAGGCATCCTGCTCCGCCCGCACCGCCTGGCCAGGCCGCAGGCCGGAGCGGGCCGGCCGGCGGGCGGGCCGATCAGGGAGCATGGTTCTTCGCAGCAGCCAGATGCTCGAGTTCGCGCGTCCGTTCTGCCTCGGGCTTCTCCGCCAACGTACCGACCGCGGCATAGAACGCGCCCCACTGCCGTTCCGCCTGTTCGAACAGCACCGCGAAGGCGCCCGTCCAGCGGTCGTACAGGCCAAAGGGCAACAGCTTGGCGTTGTTGATCGGCGCTTCCACCCAGGCGTCGTAGCGGCGGTCGCCGGACCACCGGCTGTCGCGCCACTGCGCGTAGCGGCGACGGAACGCGTCGACCTGCGCCTGCTTGCCGCGCGCCAGCTTGGCCGGATCGTCCCGACTTGCGTACAGCCGCCTTAGCCGCTCGCGCAGGTCCAGCACCAGTGCGGTGAAGCCGTGCTCCATCGCCTGATCGCGCGAGCCGGGGGGCGGCAAGCCGCGCGCCTTGCGCCACTGGCGCAGACCCTCCTGCTCGACGAAGCTGGCGAAGGATTCATTGAACGCCGTGTCGCCCTTCACGTACAGCCGCTGGTGCGCGAGCTCATGAAAGATGGTGCCGGCCACGTCGTCGTCGTCCCAGCGCAGCATGCTGGAGACGATCGGATCGGCGAACCAGCCCAGCGTCGAATACGCCGGCACGGGCCCGATCCACACATCCTCGCCTTGCGCCTTCAGCTCCGCCGCGCGAACCCGCGCGCGGGACTGGTCGAAATAGCCACGGTAGGCCACGCAACCGGCGATGGGAAAACACTGCGGCAGGGCTTCGACCGAATACGGCGGCGTGGCGAACACGTTCCAGGCGACGTAAGGGCGGTGCAGGTCCACGTAGCTGGTGTAGCTGCGGTTGTCCGGCAGCGCCAGCGCCGCGGAAGCGAACCGCCGCGCCTGGGCCGCCAGGCGCAGGCGACGGGCCAACGTCGGGTCGGTGGCCGGGTCCTGCAGCACCTTGGCGATCGGGCGGCGGTGCATCAGCAACGACGCCTGCCCATGAGCGACGTGGGCGTAATAGCGCAGGCTGCCGCAGCCGCCGAGCAGGAGGCACAACGCGACAGTAGCCAGGCGCGCAGGGCGCCCGCGAAGGGTTGGAGAAGGCATGCCGCGATTGTGCCAAGCGGACGCTTCGGGCACGAGTCGCGGCGCGCCGGTCAGTCGCGATCGTGCCCGCGTCGCCCGCGCCAGTCGCCGCGGTCATGGCCGCGGTCTTCCCGGCCGCGCCACTCGCGACGATCATGCCTGTCGTCGCGGTAGTCATGGCGCTCGCGGCTCCAGTCGCGGCCACGGTAGTGGTGCGAATCGCCGCGCCAGGTACCGCTGATGCCGACGCTCACGCCGGAGGAATAGCAGCAGCCATAGCCCCAGCCGGGCCCGTAGTAGCCGCCGTAACCGTAGTAGTCCGGCTCGTAGATCACCGAGGGACCCTCGCCGTAGTAGGCATCGCCCTGATAGCCGTTGCTGCGCACGTAGCTGTAACCGGGGTCGTAATAGCAACCCGACAGCGCCGCCGTGCCAAGCACCAGCGCCAGTCCTGCAAGCATGCGTTTCATGGGCTCACCTCCGTGACTGCTGTCACGGGGATCACGCTAGTCGCGGCGGTTTGAATGCGCCCTGAGCGCCGCGCCCGGCTGATGCGCGGGCGCGGCGGCAGGGTGACCTGGCGTCAGACCTTGGCGCCGCGCTGTCCGGTGTGCACCGGAATGGTGGTCTTGGGCGCATCGCTGGGCAGCTGCGGGCTCTCGGGCGTATGGATGGCCGATTCGCCGTGTGGCCTCGGCTGTCCATCCGCCGGACGGCTCGACGCCTGCCGGGTGCGTTCCTGCTTCGCATCGAGCAGCGCCTGGATGTGCGCCACCGCCTCTTCCGGGCTGATGTGCTGGATCGCGGGGGGGGCATTGCGCGGCGCCGCTGCCTTGCTGGCGGCGGGCTTGGCGCTGCCCGGCCGGCTGGGCTTCGACGCGGAGGAGGCCTTCTTCGCCACCGGCTTGCCCGTGGCCTTCGCCGCCATGCCGCCGGTGCGGGTGGCCGCTTTGGTCGGCGAGGGCTTGGTGACCTTCTTGCTGGCCGACGCTGGCGTGCTCTTCCTGGTGGCCGCTTTTTTCAATGCGGTTTTCTTCGCCGCCGGCTTCCGGATGGCCTTCTTCGATGCTGCCTTTTTGGCGATGGCCTTCTTCGGTGCCGCCTTCCTGGCGAGGGTCTTTTTCGGTGCCGCTTTCTTCGCGACTGCCTTCTTCGGAGCCGCCTTCCTGGCGGATGCCTTCTTCGGAGCCGCCTTCTTCGCCGTCACCTTTTTGGCCGGCGATTTCTTCGATGCGGTTGCCGACCGGGAGGCCGAACCCTTGCCCGCGGCCTTCTTTGCGGCCGGACGGGCGGCGGTGCGGTTGATCGGTGTCTTGATGCCGGCCTTCGCGGCGGCGGTCTTCTTGGTCGCCTTGCTGCCGGCGGCTGCCTTCTTGGCCGCGGATTTCTTCGCGGCCGACGTGCGGGTCGTTGCCATGCGTCATCACTCCTGCGGTGGTCAGTGCAGCCTTGCCCGCGTTGACATGCTCCCAGCACGCGGCGGAAAGACCTGCACGTCCAGTATTGCGCGGGCATCTTCCGCTGTCATGCGCGATTGCGGCATGAAGCGCCTGGCAATTCAGGATGCATGCGGGACGCGCAGCGCGAGTGGCTGCCGCTCGTGGCAGACGAACGCCCCGGAGTTGGCGTCGTAGTCCCAGCGCTCCGCCGTGCAGGTATCGGAGCTGCCATCGCGGCGGAGCAGGTTGACCGAGTTGGGGATGTCGCCCCGTACCCTGTGCGAAACCGCGGTGCCGGCCTGCACGACCCACAGGGGGCGGCCGCCCGGTTCGGGCAGCGGTCGCACGTAGGGCAAGTGGATATGGCCACCCAGCACCAGTTGCGCGCCAGCGGCTGCCCAGGCGCCGGCCGCCTGCGCGTGTCCTCTCAGCAGGTTGCGCCGGTCGGACTCGTCGATCACCGCCATCGGCTGGTGCACGACCACCACCCTCGTCTGCCCCGGAGCGGCCTGGCGCAGGCGCGCCGCCACCCGCTCGATCTGCGCCGGCGACACCTCGCCCTGCTTGTGCCGCCACCAACGCGTGGTGTTGACCCCCAGCACCAGCCATTCCGCCGACGACCATGCCGGCTCCAGCTCGTTGCCGAACGCCGCTGCATAGCGCGCGTACGGTGCCCGCAGGCGGGTGCCCAGGGCATACAGCGGGATGTCATGGTTGCCGGGGATCGCCAGGAACGGCGCGGGCAGGCTTGCGACGAAGTCGCGCGCGGCGGCGAACTGCGCCGGTCGTGCGCGCTGGGTCAGGTCGCCCGAGAGCACTACCAGTGCCGGTCGGCTGTCCCGGATCAATCCCCTCAGCGCATCCAGCACCGCCGCGCGCTCGGTGCCGAAATGCGAATCGGACATGTGCAACAACACGCTCACCGGTCGCTCCGGTTCCGCGGCACCAGCAGCCGGAGCGCCTGCGGCGCAACCCGGAAACGCAGCGGCAACGGCAGACGGACGATCTCCCCGTCGATCGCGAGCTTGAGCTCCCGCCGCCGCGGCAAGGCCACTTCGAGTTCGGTGAAGGCGAAGTTGTCGACCTTCTCGACGTCGCCCAGATGGCCGGACAGGCCGCGGATCGCCGTGAGGATCATGTGCCAGCGTGCAAGGGGCGGCAGCACGATGCCGACCAGCGCGCCGCGGGTCACGGCGTCGGCCTCGGGGATGCCGATGCTCTCCAGCTGCAGGCGGTTGTTGCCCACGACCAGGGTGGTGCTGCGCCGCACCTGCCACTGGCCGTCCTCGCAGAGCGACAGGCGCAGGTCCGGGTAGCTGCCCAGCAGCGCGCGCAGGCCCGACAGCAGCGCGACCAGGCGGTGGCGTCCGAAGCGGCGCTTGTCCTGTTCGCGCCGTTCCAGCAGCTCGGGGTAGAGCCCCAGGCTCGCGTTGACCAGGAACACGCGATCGTTGACCAGCCCCACCTGCACCGGCCTTTCCTGCGCGCCGAGCAGGCCGCGTATCCCCTCGCCGGCATCGCCCTCGGGCAGGCCGTGGCACCGGCCGAAAAAGTTGAACGTGCCCTGCGGCAGCACGCCCAGCGGCAGGCCGCTGGGCAGCACCGCCTGCACCACCGCGTTGATGGTGCCGTCGCCGCCGGCGACGACCACTGCGCCCCCCTGCGCCCGGGCCGCTTCCACCGCCTGCCCCGCCAGCTCGCCCAGGTGGCGGGGGTGCTTCGCGCAGAACAGCCGGTAGGGATGCCCCGTGGCATCGAGTGCGCCGCGGATGGCCTCTTCCGTGGCACCGCCATCGCCGCTGCCGGAGCGGCGGTTGAGCACCACGAAGAAGGGTCGTCGCTGGCTGTTCCCTGGCGCGGGCATTGGCCTCCTACATGCGTGGATTCACGAGCTGCGCAAGGAAGTAAGTAAACAACCCTTGCTTGATCAGCAAGGTGAAGATCACGCCGTAGGCGGCGCCCCACAGATGGGCGCTGTGGTTGATATTGTCGCGGCCGGCCCGGTCCATGTAGATCGAGTAGCCGACGTAGAGCACCGCGTAGAGGATGGCCGGCATCGGCAGCACGAACACGATGATGCGGGCCCACGGCGCGAAGAGGATGAAGGCGAACAACGCCGCCGAGACTGCCCCCGAGGCGCCCAGGCTGTGATAGTTCGGGTTGCGCCGGTTCTTGATGTAGGTCGGCAGGATCGAGACCACCAGGCCGCCGATGTAGAACAGCAGGAAACCAAACCGGCCAAGCTCCTCGGCATACACGCTCTCGATGGCGCGCCCGAAGAAGAACAGCGTCAGCATGTTGAACAAGAGGTGGCCGAAGTCCGCGTGGACCAGCCCGTAGGTCACCAGCCGGTGGTATTCGCGATGGCGCTGGATCGCCGGCGGCCACAGGATCAGGTCGTCCATCAGCTTGGGCTTGTTGAAAGCCAGGAACGAGACGACGCAGGTGACGGCGATGATGGCCAGGGTGATCATGATCGCTGGGGCTTCCTGATGAACGGCGGACCGTCCATCTTGGCGTCACCCATGCCCCTTGTCGACTCGCGCGGCCACCGGTGCGACACCAGGGCGTATCATGCGCGCCCTTATCCGCCCCGCTCCCCACGGAAACGCATGGCACCGATCCGCTACCTGCATCTGGACGTCTTTGCCGCCACCTGTGGCGGGGGCAACCACCTTGGCGTGGTCACCGACGCGCGTGGATGGAGCGACGAGGAGATGCAACGTTTCGCACGCTGGACCGCGCTGGTGGAGACCACGTTCCTGCTGCCGCCCTCGACGCCGCGGTCGAGCTACCGCGTGCGCATCTTCACCCCGCAGCACGAGATCCCGTTCGCCGGCCACCCGAGCATCGGCAGCGCGCACGCGGTGCTGGCCTGCGGACTCGCACAACCGGTCGATGGCGTGCTCTGGCAGGAATGTGGCGCCGGCGTGCTGCCGATCCGCGTCGAGGGCGAGGGCGAGGCGCGCGACCTGCTGCTGAAGTCGCCCGGCGAGCAAGTGCTCGCCACCGGGCGCGACGCACACCCTTTGCTTGCGGCCACGCTCGCCGGCATCGACCTGGGCACCCTGCCACCGGCGCTGGTCGATGGCGGCCGCCGCTGGTGGCTGGCCGAAGTCGCGGACGAAGCGGGCCTGCGCGGCTGGCTGCCCGACCATAGCGCCATCGGCGCGCTCGCACGCGCCACCGGCAGCATGGGCCTGTGCGTGTTCGCGCGCAGTTCGTCGGAGGATTACCCGCTGGTGGTGCGCGCGTTTCCCGCCGGCGTCGGCATCGTCGAGGATCCGGCCTCCGGCGCCGCCAACGGCCTGATCGCCGCCTACATCGCGCAGGCCGAACCGCAGGGTGCGCTCTCGCGCGGCTATGCGATCAGCCAGGGCCGCGAGATGGGCCATGACGCGCGGCTGCTGGCGCGTATCGAACCGGACGCGATCTGGGTCGGCGGCCGCGCACGCACGGTGGTCGATGGTGTGCTGCACTGGAACCGCGGGTGAGCGCGGCGCAGATCTGGGTCGATGCCGACGCCTGCCCGGGGCCGATCAAGGAGATCCTGTTCCGCGCGGCCGAGCGCGCACAGGTGATGGTCACGCTGGTCGCCAACCAGATGCTGCGCACGCCGCCCACGCGATGGGTGCGCGCGATCCAGGTCGCCGGCGGCTTCGACGTGGCGGACAACGAGATCGTCCAGCGCCTCTCGTCAGGTGACCTGGTGGTGACGCAGGACATCCCGCTGGCCGCGCAGGCAATCGACAAGGGCGCGCTGGCACTGCACCCGCGCGGCGAGCTCTATACCCGCGAGACCATCGCCCAGCGCCTGTCGATGCGCAATTTCATGGACGAGTTGCGCGGCGCAGGCGTGGATACCGGCGGGCCGGCGACATTTCATGCGCGCGACCGGCAGGCGTTCGCCAACCAACTGGACCGCTGGCTGCAACAGCGCCCGAAGCATCCGTAGGTGGCGTAGCGGTCGCAGGGGGCGGCCCGGATCGCCACCCGTGCCGGTAGGCTCGCCTTGCGGTCACTCCAGTTGCGCGCGGCGCGCGGCCACCTGCGCCAGCGCCGCCCAGTCCAGTCCTTCACCGCCGCCCGCGAGCGCTTCGATCAGCGCATCGCGCACCACGCCGGCGAACGGCAACGGCACGCGTGCCGCCTCGCCCGCGGCGAGCGCGAGGTTCACGTCCTTCAGCCC
The DNA here is from genome assembly GCF_051900395.1 of Frateuria sp. GZRe14. NCBI lineage: Bacteria > Pseudomonadati > Pseudomonadota > Gammaproteobacteria > Lysobacterales > Rhodanobacteraceae > Frateuria > Frateuria sp. GZRe14. The sequence goes on from NZ_JBHZGJ010000001.1 coordinate 2,858,584, forward strand.
CAGCGGCAGCGCGAAGCCCGGCGGCGTGTAGCGCTCCTCGGCGATCAGCCGGCCGTAGCCCTGGTAGGCCGGCGCGGCGAACAGCGTGCTTGTCATTATCTCCAGGAAGTCGGCGGCACTGACGCCATGCGCCCGCGTGAGCGCGCTGGCTTCGGCCATGCTTTCGATCGCCGAGGCCAGCATGAAGTTGCCGGCGAGCTTGACCACGTTCGCGCGCTCGGGCGCCTCGCCTACCGGCCACAGCCGACTGCCCAGCGCTTCCAGCAACGGGCGCACGGTCTCGACCACGTGCGCATGCCCGGCCACCACGATGTTGAGCTTGGCCGCCGCAGCCATGTCCGGTCGGCCGAACACCGGCGCGGCGACGTAGCCCAGCCCGCGCCGCGCGTGCTCCACCGCCAGCTCGCGCGCCAGCGCCACGGAGATGGTGGCGTGGTTGACGTGCACGGTGCCCCGGTCCATTTCGTCCAGTACGCCACCGTCCAGGAACACCTCCCGCACCGCCTGGTCGTTGGCCAGCATGCTGTGCACGACCTGGCCCTGCACCGCCCGCCCGGGCGTGCGGACGACCCTGGCGCCGAGCGAGGCCAATGGCTCGGTGGGGCCTTCGGAGCGGTTCCACACCGTCAGCGTGTGGCCCGCCGCGAGGAGGTTGCTGGCCATGGCGCTGCCCATGGCGCCCAGGCCGAGGAAGCCGATGTTCAAGGAAGTTCTCCTGTTGGCGCGACCCGGTAATGGAACACCGGCGGTGTTGAAGGCGCGCAAAAGCCGGCCCCCGGTTCCGGCGCACGGCTCACGCCACTTCGCCGGCCGCATGCCCAGAAGCCCACGCCCACTGGAAGTTGTAGCCGCCCAGCCAGCCGGTCACATCGACCACCTCGCCGATGAAATAAAGCCCCGGCACGAGCCTGGACTGCATGGTGCTGGAGGACAGCCCGTCGGTGTCCACGCCACCCAGCGTCACCTCCGCCGTGCGGTAGCCCTCGGTGCCGCTGGCGACCAGCGGCCAATCGTTCAGGCGGGCGCCGATCGCGGCCAGCTCCGCCTCGCGGTACTGGCGCATCGGGCGGTTGCCGAAGTCGAGTTCGCACAGCCGCTGCGCCAGCCGCTTGGGCAGCGCGTCGCCCAGCACGGTCTTCAGTTCCGCCGCCGGACGCGCCACGCGCTGGCCGGGCAGCCAGTCGGCGGCGTCGCGGTCGGGCAGCAGGTCCAGCCGCAGTTCCTCGCCCGGCTGCCAGTAGGAGGAGATCTGCAGGATCGACGGCCCGCTGATGCCCCGGTGGGTGAACAACAACCCGGCGCGGAACGCCTGCCGCCCGCAGCGCGCCTCGGCCGGCAATGCCACGCCGGCCAGGTCGGCGTAGCGCTCCTGGTGCTTGCCGCTCAACGTCAGCGGCACCAGGCCCGCGCGCGTGGGCCGCACGGCGTGGCCGAACTGGCGCGCCAGTTCGTAGCCGAACCCGGTCGCGCCCATGCTGGGGATCGACAGGCCGCCGCTGGCGACTACCAGCGCCTCGGCGTGCACCTCGCCGCGCGCGGTGGTCACGCTGAAACCGGTCTCTCCGTGGCGCACGCGCTCCACCGCGCAACCGGTCTCCACCCGCACGCCGGCGGCCGCGCACTCGTCCAGCAGCATGCGCACGATCTGCTTGGAGGAGTCGTCGCAGAACAGCTGGCCGAGCTCCTTCTCGTGGTAGGCGATGCGGTGCTTCTCGACCAGTGCGATGAAGTCGGCCGGCGTGTAGCGCGCCAACGCGGACTTGGCGAAATGCGGGTTGGCCGACAGGTAATTGGCCGGCGTCACGCCCAGGTTGGTGAAATTGCAGCGCCCGCCGCCGGACATCAGGATCTTCTTGCCTGGCTTGTTCGCGTGATCGAGCACCAGCACACGCCTTCCGCGCTGGCCGGCGGTGATCGCGCACATGAGGCCGGCGGCACCCGCGCCGATGATGAGGACGTCGGTTTTCATGGATCGGCAGGGAGCGCGCACCGGGCGCCGGTCGCGCATTATGGCCGAGCGCTTACACTTTCCGCTTTCCAACCCTCAAGGTGCCCCACCATGCCCTCCTTCGACGTCGTCTCCGAAGTGGACAAGCACGAACTCACCAACGCGGTCGACCAGGCCAACCGCGAGCTGGCCAGCCGCTTCGATTTCAAGGGCACCGATGCGGTGTTCGAACTGGACGGCTACGTGATCACCCAGCGCGCGCCGAGCGGCTTCCAGCTGCAGCAGATGCTGGACATCCTGCGCGGACGACTGACCTCGCGGAAAATCGACATCCGCGCGCTGGACGTGGCCGAGCCGGAAGTGAACCTGGGCGGTGCGCGGCAGAAGGTCACCGTCAAGCAGGGCATCGAGCAGGCGATGGCCAAGAAGCTGGTGGCTGAGCTCAAGGCCGCCAAGCTCAAGGTCGAGGCGCAGATCAACGGCGACAAGCTGCGCGTGACGGGCAAGAAGCGTGACGACCTGCAGCTGGCGATGGCGCTGCTGCGCAAGTCCGAGGTGGAGCTGCCGCTGCAGTTCGACAACTTCCGCGACTGACGTGGCGCGAAGGGTGGGCTCCGACCCACCGCCCTGATCCCCGGCCAGGATGGGTGGGCTGAAGCCCACCTTGCGGAGCCTCGCCTACAAGCCTCGCCCCGCCAGGATGTTCACGCTGACCGCCACGATGAACACGTTGAAGAAGAACGCGATCACACCGTGCACCAGCACCATCCGGCGCAACTCGCGGCTGGTCACCTGGACGTCCGAAACCTGGAAGGTCATGCCGATCACCACTGCGAAATACGCGAAGTCCCAATAGCCGGGCTCGCCGCCGCCGGGGAAGTCCAGACCCCTGTGCTCCTCGCCGTAGTCGCCGTAATAGCCGTGCGCGTAGTGCAGCGCGAACAGCGTGTTGAGGAAGCCCCAGCTGAGCATGATGCTCGCGGCGGAAACCACGATCGCGACCAGTCCGCCGGTCTTGCCGGCCTCCAGTTCGGTGCCCAGCGCCACCAGCACCACCGTCGAGATCGCCACGCCGCTCCAGAGGATGCCCCAGCGCCCGGCGTCCTGGTGGCGCGCCTTCTTGCGCATGCTGGTCGGCGTGGCCGTGTTGAACTCCCACAGCTGCAGGCCCATGAATGCCAGCGCGCCGGCATCGAAACCGAGCAGGAACGCCGGCGCCGGATGCATGCCCAGGCTCCATGCCGCCACGGCCACCATCAGCAGCAGCGCGCCACCGACGGCCAGCGAGCGACGCGCGCGCAAGGCATGAACGAGACCGCGGCGACGATGCTGCATGCCGTGGGGATCGGAACCACTCATCGGTCTCTCGCCGTCGTTGCGTCAACCCAGTGTGGCCGATGCGGCGAGGCGGACACAACGATCGGGCGCGGAATCAGGCGCGCAGGTCGGCGAACTCCGGATGCCGACGCAGCCACGAGGCGGCATAGGCGCAGGCGGGGATCACCGACCAGCCCTCGGCCCGCGCGGTTTCCATCGCGGCCTGGGTCAGCGCCGAGGCAATGCCACGGCCCTCCACAGGCCCCGGCACGCCGGTGTGGGTGATCGTCATGACCTTGCCGGCGAGGCGGTAATCCAGCTCGCAATGCTGGCCGTCCACCACGGTTTCGAAGCGCTGCGCGGCAGGGTCGTGCCGGATGTCGAAGCTCATGCCGATGCTCGGGAAGGGAAAGCCGCGAGCTTACGACTGACGGCGGCAAAACGCGCGTGAAGCGGGCGCGGGCGCGCGTTCGCGCGTCCTGAATGACAGCAGGCCCACACTGGTTCGTCCATCCGAACAACGGGAGAACCCCATGAAGAAATCCGCCTCCGCCACATGGTCCGGCGGCCTGAAGGACGGCCAGGGCACCATCTCCACCCAGACCGGCGTGATGCGCGAGGCGCCGTTCGGTTTCAAGTCGCGTTTCGAGGACGGCCCCGGCACCAATCCGGAGGAACTGGTCGGCGCGGCGCTGGCCGGCTGCTTCTCGATGGCGCTGTCGCTGGGCCTGGGCAATGCCGGGCTGACGCCGGAGCGGATCGAGACACGGGCCGAGGTGACGCTGGACAAGCAGGGCGAGGGTTTCGCCATCACCACCATTGCCTTGAACTGCCGCGCCCGCGTGCCCGGCGCCGACGCCGACACCTTCCAGCGCATCGCGCAGGAGACCAAGCAGGGATGCCCGGTATCCAAGGTGCTGCGCGCCGACATTTCGCTCGACGCCGCGCTGGAGGGCTGACTGCCGGGATGCGCAGGATGGGCTCCGGCCCATCCCGCGAGTCAGGCCAGCAGGCGTCGGACCGCCAGTTCCGGATCGGCTGCCATGACCCGGTTGCGGCCGGCATGCTTGGCCGCGTACAGCGCCGCGTCCGCGCGCCGCAGCAGGGCCGCCACATCGTGCTCGCCCGGCTCGGCCGCGGCGGTACCGATCGACACGGTCAACTGCAGCAGATGCCCGTCGACCATCAACGGCGTGGACTCGACCGTGCCGCGGATGCGCTCGGCCAGCACCAGCGCCTGCTCCAGGCTGGTATCGGGCGCCAGCACCACGAATTCCTCGCCGCCGATGCGCCCGATCACGTTGCCGGCCCGCAGCGTGGCCCGGATGCTGGCGACCAGTGCCAGCAGGACCTTGTCGCCGCCGCCATGGCCGAAGCGATCGTTGACGCTCTTGAAGTGGTCGGCGTCGATCATCAGCACGCCCAACGGCCGTCCTCCGCGGTTGACCTGGGACAGCATCCGGGTGGCGCTTTCGGTCAGGGCCAGGCGGTTCTTCACGCCGGTCAGCGAATCGACCCTTGCCAGCAGGTGCAGCTCGCGCTGCAGCGTCTCGTTGTAGAGCAGCAGGAAACCGATGCTGAGGAACAGCGGCTGCATGCCCGAGAGCAGCACGTAGAAATAATTGACCAGGGCCGGCTGGATGATGTCGGCCGGCGGGTTCAGGTCGAACCATAGCTGGCCGTTGCGCCACACCAGCAGCAGCGCCGAGGCCGAGCACATGACCAGCAGCACCACTCGCGCCCGTGAACTGCGGCTGGGGCCGCCGCTCAGCAGCGCCCACATGCGCAGTGCGATGTCGGCCATGATCGCCGCCGATCCCCACAGCACGCGCACACGGTAGTCCGGCTCGACCACGCCGAACCAGGCCACGCCCAGCCAGCCGATCACGCCGATCGCCAGCGCCGTTCGCCAACGCAGCGGCGCGCCGAGCAGCATGCGCAATGCCACGACCGACATGCCCTGTGCCAGCAGGTTGAGCGCGTTGCCGCCCAGCACCAATTGCGCCGGGTGCAGCCAGACCTGCGCCGCCAGCATGCTCCAGCCGGCCGATTCGACCGCCAGCGCGCCCGCACGCAGCTTCAGGCTGGTGCGTGCCGAGCCCGGGCCGCCATGCGTGCCGGCCCAGAGCAGGACGGCCAGCACGAGCGACTGGACGGCACTGATCAGCGACAGCGTTTCGATATGCATGGGCATGCTGGGCTCTCCCCCGCGCCCGAACGTGACGATGGCTCCCGCCGTGGATGTCGCGTCTCCGCGATGGGCGTCCCGGCTTGGTCGTCGCCCGTCGTATCGGCGCTGGCTGGCGCGACTTTAGCGTTGACAGCGAGGCCGAGTCCGTTACTTTCCACGCAAAACGCCCAAACGGATGCCGGATGGCCACCCAGATCCCGACCCTCAACAGCTGCCTGCCCCGCATGACCGCGGGCGAAAAGCGCTTCGCCCAGCGGCTGGAACAGAAGCTGGAGGACGACTACCTGCTCTGGTACGACGTGCCGGTGGGCCTGAAGCAGCGCCGCCCCGACTTCGTGGTATTCCACCCGCGCCGGGGCCTGCTGGTGCTGGAGGTGAAGGACTGGAAGGCCGAGACGATCCAGCACGCGGACAGCACCCAGTTCACCCTGGTCACCGACCGCGGCCTGGTGAAGGAGAACCATCCGCTCCTGCAGGCGCGTGCGTACGCGCTGGAGATCGGCGTGGTGCTCGAGCGCGACCCCGCGCTGCGTTTCCCGGAAGGCCATCGCCATGCCGGCAAGATCATCATGCCGTGGGCCTGGGGCGTGGTGCTGGCCAACATCAGCCGCAAGCAGTTCGAGGATGGCGGGCTGGACGCGGTAATCCCGCCGCACCTGGCGATCTGCCGCGACGAGTTCTACGAATCGGTCGAGTCGGAGGACTTCCAGGAGCGGCTGTGGGCGATGTTCCCCTACGCCTTCCCGGTGGCCCTCACGCTGCCGCAGATCGACCGCGTGCGCTGGCACCTGTTTCCCGAACTGCGGGTGGAACCGGGCAGCGGGCAATTCGGCCTGTTCGGCCCGACCGAGGCGGCGGTGCGTCCGCTGCAGATTCCCGAGCTGGTCAAGGTAATGGACGCGCAGCAGGAACAGCTGGCGCGCTCGCTGGGCGACGAGCACCGGATCATCCACGGTGTGGCCGGCTCCGGAAAGACCATGATCCTGGGTTTCCGCGCCATGCAGCTGGCGCGCGCGATGAACCGGCCGATATTGATCCTCTGCTACAACAAGACGCTGGCCGCGCGGCTGGAGCAGCTGATCGGCGAGCGCGGCCTGGCCGACAAGGTGCAGGTCTACAACTTCCACAAGTGGTGCCACAAGATGCTCACGGCTTACCACGTGGAGCTGCCGCCGAAAGGCTCGGACGGCTTCTTCGAGCAGATGGTCGAGCGGGTGATCGCCGGCGTCGACAAGGGCCAGATCCCGCGCTTCCAGTACGGTGCGGTGCTCGTCGACGAAGGCCACGACTTCGAGCCGGACTGGTACAAGCTGATCGTGCAGATGATCGACCCGGCCACCAACTCGCTGCTGGTGCTCTACGACGACGCGCAGAACATCTATGGCAAGGCCGACCGTCGCAAGGTCAGCTGGAAGAGCCTCGGCGTGCAGGCACAGGGCCGGACCACCATCCTCAAGCTCAACTACCGCAACACGCTGGAAATCCTGGCCGTCGCGCGCGGCTTCGCCAACGAGCTGCTCGATGCCCGCGCCGACGACGACGATGGCGTGCCGCTGATTGCCCCCGAGAGCGCCGGCCGCCGCGGCGCGGTGCCGGAGCTGATCCGCGTGGAAACCGCACCGGCGCAGCTCACCGTGCTGATCGCCCAGCTGCGCGATGAACACGCGCACGGGCGGCCGTGGTCGGACATGGCGGTGATCTTCCGCAACCAGTGGGAGGGCGAGAAGCTCGCCGAGGCGCTGGCCCGCGAAGACATTCCCGGCCGGCTGGCCGAGGGCCGCGGCAAAGGCGCGCTGTTCGCCGTCGGCGACACGGTCAAGCTGGTGACCATGCATTCGAGCAAGGGCCTGGAGTTCCCGTTCGTGATCATCCCCGGCCTGGGCTCGCTGCCCAAGGAAGGCAAGGACGAGGCCGAGGAAGCGCGCCTGCTCTACGTGGCGATGACCCGCGCGACCGAGCGGCTGCTGTTGATCCACCACGACGATTCGGTCTTCAGCAAGCGCATCCGCGACGCGATCAACCAGGTGCAGGACCAATTGGTGGCGCTACCGGCCTGACCGGTTGCAGGAGCGCCTTGGGCACGACCGGAAGATGGTGGTCGCGCCCAACGGCGCTCCTACAGGGGCTCCCATGCCTTTGGGCACACTCCCGCCCAGCTGGCAGCCGCTAGGCTGGGGCTTTCGCCCCAGGGGAATCACCGTGCGCAAGACCCTCCAGGCCACCCTGCTGGCCGCCTCGCTGCTGGCCGGCTTTACCGTCCCTGCCTTCGCTGCCGACAAGCCTGCCGCCGACGCCAGCCACGACGACTTCCACCTGCCGCCCTTCCCCGCCGACGCGCACGTGCAGCAGACCGCGCAGATCGACGGGCGCGCGCTCAGGTACACCGTCACCGTCGGCTCGCTGCCGGTGCGCGACGAGAAGGGCAACACCGTGGCCGAGGTGGTCTACACCGCCTACACCATGGGCGGCGCCGACCGTCCGGTGACCTTCGCGCTCAACGGCGGCCCGGGCGCCTCGTCGGTGTACCTCAACCTTGGCGCGATCGGCCCCAAGCGCGTGGACTTCGGCGTCGAGGGCGACAACCCGTCCGATCCGGCCACCCTGCACGACAACCCCGGCAGCTGGTTGCCCTTCACCGACCTGGTGTTCATCGACCCGGTCGGCACCGGCTTCAGCCGTGCGCTGGTGGAGGACAAGAAGGCCACCGAGCTCTTCTACAGCACCGACAACGACATCAAGTACCTCTCGCGCATCGTCTACGACTGGCTGGTGAAGAACGGCCGCCTGCAGTCGCCCAAGTACCTGGTCGGCGAGAGCTACGGCGGCTTCCGCGGTCCGCGCATCACCGACTACCTGCAGACCCAGCTCGGCGTGGCGATGAAGGGCGTGGTGCTGGTCTCGCCCTACCTGGACCCGGCCGCCTCCAACGACGAGAACGTCTCGCCGCTGCCGTGGATGCTGACCCTGCCTTCGATCGCGGCGGCGCACCTGGAGCGCGAGCACAAATTCAGCCCCGAAGCGATGGCGCAGGTGATCGAGTACACCCGCGGCGAATACGCCACCGACCTGATGCGCGGCCGCTCCGATCCGCAGGCGACCGAGCGGGTGATCAGTAAGGTCACCGAGCTGACCGGCCTGGACCCGCTGTTCGTGCGCCGCTCCGGTGGGCGCCTGGAGACGCAGGCCTACCTGCGCGAGGTCTACCGCGCGCAGGGCAAGCTGGGCAGCCGCTACGACTCCAATGTCACCGCGTGGGATCCCTTCCCCTACGCGCCTCGCCAGCGCACCGGCGACCCGATCCTCAACGGCATCATCGCGCCGACCACCACAGCGATGGTCGACTTCGTCACCCGCACGGTGGGCTGGAAGTACTCCGGCCGCTACAACGCGCTCAGCTACGACGTGAACCGCCTGTGGCACGAGGACGATGACGCCATCGAGGGCTCGGTCTCGCAGCTGCGCGAATCCGTGGCCAACGATCCGGGCCTGCGCGTACTGATCGCGCACGGGTGGGACGATCTCTCCTGCCCGTTCATGGCCTCGGTGCTGATCGTCGACCAGATGCCGCCGATGGGCGACCCAACCCGCGTGCAGGTCAGGGAGTACCCCGGCGGCCACATGTTCTACGCCCGTCCGGACAGCCAGGCGGCGCTGCTGAAGGACGTCAAGGCGCTCTACGGCGCCCGCTGATTGATGTAGCTTGGGGTGCGCCAGACGAGCGCATCCCAACCACCATCGGTGCCCTGCCAATGACCGAGCTGCTCACGCCCGACCTCCTCGCCGCCCAGCCGCTCGATCACGCGTGCGCGCTTTCGGCGCGTTGCTACACCGATCCGCGCATGCCGGCGCTCGATGCCCGGTCCGTGTTCGCGAAGAGCTGGCAGCTGGTCTGCCACCAGTCGCAGCTGGCGGGCGTCGGCGACCACCTGGTCACCGCCATCGCCGGCCTGCCGATCGTCGTCGTGCGCAGCGACGAGACCACCCTCCGCGCCTTCCACAACGTGTGCCGCCATCGCGCCGGGCCGGTCGCCAGTTGCGATGGCAAGGGCGCGACCGCGTTGCGCTGCCGCTACCACGGCTGGACCTACGGCCTGGACGGGGTCCTGCGCGGTGCGCCGGAGATGGGTCGCACGCCCGACTTCGATCCCTCGACGATCCGGCTGCCCGAGGCACGCGTGCAGGTGTGGCAGGGCCTGGTCTTCGTCGCCACTGGCGAGGCGCCGCCGTTCGCCGAATTCGTCGAAGGCATCGATGAGCGCCTGGGCGAAGGCCGCTCGCTGGCCGGCTTCGAATTCCACCACCGCGCCAGCTGGGAAGTGGCCTGCAACTGGAAGGTGTACGTGGACAACTACCTGGAGGGCTACCACGTGCCGCACATCCATCCGGGCCTGAACAGCGTGCTGGACTACCGCAGCTACGTCACCGAGACCGCGGGGTGGTACTCCTACCAGTTCAGCCCGCTGGAAAGCGCCGACGAGCTCTACGGCAGTGGCGAGGCGCTGTACTACTTCCTCTATCCCAACACGATGCTCAACATCCTGCCCGGCCGGCTGCAGACCAACCGCGTGCTGCCGCTGGGCGTGGACCGCTGCCGCGTGGAATTCGACTTCTACTATGCCCCGGACACGAGCGACGAAGGCCGCGCCCGGCGCGAGCGCGACATCGCCTTCAGCGACGAGGTACAGGACGAGGACGTGACCATCTGCGAGGACGTGCAGCGCGGGCTGGCATCCGGCTCCTACGAAAGCGGTCGCCTCAATCCGCTGCGCGAGAACGCGGTCCACCATTTCCACGAACTGCTGCGCCGCGCCTACCGCGAGCACGCGTGAGCAACCCCTCCGCCGCGGCTTCACGACCGCTCGGCCAGCTGGCGCTGATCGCCCTGGTGGTCGGCAACATGATCGGCTCGGGCGTGTTCCTGCTGCCCGCGGCGCTGGCGCCGTACGGCGCGGCGAGCTTGCTGGGCTGGGCGCTGACGCTCGCCGGCGCGCTGCTGCTGGCACTGGTGTACGCCTGGCTGGCGCGCGCGATCCGCAACCACGGCGGCGCCTACGGCTATGCGCGACGTGCGTTCGGCGACGGCATCGGCTTCGTGGTCGCGTGGAGCTACTGGGTCTGCACCTGGAGCGCCAACGCGGCGATCGCGGTGGCCTTCGCCGGCAGCCTCGGCGCGCTGTGGCCGGCCGCCACCGCCACGCCGGCTCTCTCCGCAGGCTGCGCGCTGGGCGCGTTGTGGCTGTGCACCGGGGTGAACCTGGCCGGCGTGCGCGAGGCGGCGCGCATGCAGATGCTCACCACCCTGCTCAAGCTGGTCCCGCTGGTGCTGTTCGGTGTGGTCGGGCTGGGCTGGGTGCATGCCGGCGCCTATCGGCCGTTCAATCCGAGCGGCCTGCCGCTGCTGGGCGTCACCACCTCGGTGGCCGCACTCACGTTGTGGGCCATGCTCGGCTTCGAGGCGGCCACCGTGCCGACCGGCGTCGTGCGCGACCCGGAGCGCACGGTGCCGCGCGCCACCGTGATCGGCATGCTGGTCGCCGGGCTGGCCACGATGCTCGCCTGCACGGTGGTGATCGGACTGCTGCCGCCGGACGAACTGCGCCGCTCCGCCGCACCGATGGTCGCCGCGGCGGCGCGCGTGTGGGGACCGGCCGCGGGCCTCGCACTGGCCGCCGTGGCGACGATCTCCTGCTTCGGTGCGCTCAACGGCTGGGTCCTGCTGCAGGCGCAGACGCCAATGGCTGCGGCCCAGGATGGCCTGTTCCCGGCGCGCTTCGCCCGGCTCGACGCGCGCGGCACGCCGGCCTTTGGCCTGGTCGTGGGCAGCGGCCTTGCCAGCGCGCTGATCGTGGCCAACTACAGCCGCACGCTGGTCGCGCTGTTCACCTTCTCGATCCTGCTGTCCACCGCCACCACGCTGCTGCCCTACGTGGTGAGCGTGCTGGCATGGTGGCGGATCGAGCCCGCCGCACGGTGGTGGCGGCGGCTGGTCGCCGCTGGCGCGCTCGCCTATGCGCTGTGGGCGCTGGCCGGCACGGGCATCGAGTCGCTGATGTGGGCGGGCGTGCTGGTGGCGATGGGCCTGCCGGTGCTGCTGTGGCAGCGCCGGCGCTCGGCCATCCCGTAAGCGACGCTATGGCGTCGCGGCCTGCCAGCGCAGCCAGTCGATGACCGCCGCGACCGCGGGGCGCGGTCGCGTGCCGTCGGCGCGCACGATCCAGTAGGCGGCATCCAGCGGTATCTCCAGCGCACCAAACGGGCGCACCAGGGTCCCGGCCGCGAGTTCTTCGGCCACCAGGCGATGGCGCGCCAGCGCCACGCCCTGTCCCTGCTGCGCGGCGCGCAGTACCAGGTCCGAGGACGCATAGCGCGCGCCACCGTGCAGCGACAGCCGGGACGGCCCGTGCTCCCGACGCCACGATTCCCACGCCGCCTGCGGGTCGCGGTCGTGCAGCAGGCGCAATCCGGCCAGCTGGGCGGGCCGCGAGGGGCGGCCGTGGTCCTGCCAGTAGGCAGGGCTCATCACCGGGTACAGCGTGTCGCCCATCCAGGGCTCGCAGTGCAGCTCCGGCCAGGGGCCCTGCCCCATGCGCAACGCGACGTCCATGCGACCATCGGTGAAACCCTCCAGCTTCTGGTCGACCAGCACCGACAGCTCGATCTTCGGATGCGCCTTCTCGAACGCCGGCAACCGGGGAAGCAGCCAGCGGATCGCGAACGAGGGCGTGGTCGACAGCGCGACCGCATGCGCCGGGCGCGCCTCCCGCAACACCGCCACGGCACGTTCGATCTCGCCCAGGCCTGCGCATACGGCCCGCCCCAGCGCCTCGCCCTGCGGCGTGAACGCCAGTCCCGCGCGGCCTGCGCCGGCATGCAGCAGCGGCACGCCCAGCCAGCGGTCGAGCTCGCGCAGATGACGGCTCACCGACGAATGGGCCATGCCCAGCTCGCGCGCCGCGGCGCGCACGCCACGGTGCTGGTAGACCAGGGCGAAGGCGCGCAGGGCGTTGAGGGGCAGATCCATGGTCGGAATTCTAGACCATAGCCGGCACCCTTCCGACCAGCGAAAAGCGCCAGGCTATGGATGCTGCTCGATGGCAGCGACGCCACGGGAACGCCATGCACGACCTGTTCGCCTGCGCCGGCCTGCTGCTAGCCGCCGCGATCACGCCCGGACCGAACAACCTGGTCGTGCTGCACGAGGCCGGCCACGGCGGCGTGCGCGCGGCCGCCGGCGCGATCGGTGGCATCGTGCTCGGCGGACTGGCCCTGCTTGCCGTGGTCGCGACCGGTGCCGGGACACTGCTGTCGACGCACGCCACGCTGCGCGCGTCGCTCGCGGCGCTCGGGGCGGCCTACATGGCATGGCTTGGCGTGCGCCTGCTGGGGAGCACGTCCGGTCGCGCATCGGCCGACGCGATGACGCTGCCGACAAGCGCGCTCGGCCTGTTCGGTTTCCAGTTCCTCAACCCCAAGGGCTGGGCGATGGTGACAACGGTCGTCGCCGCCCGGCCCGCCGCCGATGCGGCCGGTTATCTGCCGCTCGTCGTGCTTTTCACCGCCATCCCGCTGGCCTGCCTGCTGTTGTGGAGCTTCGCTGGCCGACGGCTGGCCGTGCACCTGGCGCGTCCGCGTTCGCGGCGGCGCATCGATGCCGCCATGGGCGTGCTGCTGCTTGCCAGCGCGGCGTTGCTGCTCATCGACCTTTGACTCCTGGAGAGAACGTCCATGACCCACCGATCCCTTCGACTTCTCGGCCTCGCCGGCAGCCTGCGCCGCGCTTCGTGGAACCGCCGCCTGCTGCAGTCCGCCGCCGCGCTGGCACCGACCGGCGCCACGATGGAGGTCTACGACGCATTGGGCCGCGTGCCGCTGTTCGACGAAGACCTGGAACGCGCTTCTCCGGACGGCCTGCCCGGCGTACGCGCGCTGCGCGAGGCGATCGCCGCGGCCGACGGTCTGGTGATCGCCACGCCGGAGTACAACCACGCGCTGCCCGGCGTGCTGAAGAACGCACTGGACTGGCTCTCGCGCGAAGACGCGACCCTGGCCGATCTCCCGGTCGCCGTGCTCGGCGCCAGCAGCGGCCCGTGGGGAACGCGGCTGGCACAGGCCTCGCTGCGCCAGGTCCTGCATACCTGCGGTGCGCTGGTGATGCCCTCGCCCACGCTGTTCATCGCCCACGCGGCGGAACGCTTCGATGCACACGGCGTGCTCGCCGATGAGGCGACGCGTGCGGCGTTGCAACGATTCATGGGTGCTTTCGCCGGCTGGGTCCATCGCGTCGCGCCACCCAGCGTGGAAGCGGGCGCCGTGGAAGCGGGCGCTGCGTGAGCCGGCAACGCAACGTACGGTGAACGGCGGGCGCGCAGAAGGGGCGACGGGGACGTCTCGTGAACAAAGCCGTTGCTAGCCTGCGAGGGATGTATGGATCTGCCCGCGCCATCGACAACGTTCCCGCCAGCGCATCGCCCGTCCGGCCGGTGCGCGATGCCTGGAAGGACAACGCCCGCCTGGCCCTGATCACGCTGGTGGTATTCGGCCACAGCCTGGAGCCGTTGCGCGGCGTCGCCTCGATCGATGCGCTGTACCGCTTCCTCTACCTGTTCCACATGCCGGCATTCGCTTTTCTGTCCGGTGCCGTGGCGCGGACGGAAGTCGACGTGAAGCTGCTCAAGCGGATCACGTTCCAGCTGCTGCTCCCTTACCTGCTGTTCCAGGCGCTGTATGCGCTGGCCGCGCAGGCACCCGGCTGGTCCGATGCCGGGCCCAAGGGCGTGACCACGCCGTACTGGCTGCTCTGGTATCTGCCGAGCCTGGCGGCCTGGCGCCTGCTGCTGCCGTTGTTCGTGCGCCTGCGCCATCCGCTCCTGCTGGCCTGCCTGTTCGCGCTGATGGCCGGTTGGGCGGACGACGTGGGGTACCGCATGTCGCTCTCGCGCACGGCCTCGTTTTTCCCGTTCTTCCTGATCGGACACGTGTACGCGCCGGCATGGCGCGAGCGCCTGCGCGGTCCGCTGGTGTGCGCACTGGCGCTCGCCATGCTGCTCGCACTGGGCTGGGCGGCCAGCGCCGTGCCGGATCCGCGCTGGCTCTATGGCAGCAACGGCTACGCCGCGCTTGGCGTGGACGACGCCGCCGGCACGCTGTGGCGCATGCTGCGGCTGGGCGCGGGCGTCGCCGGCAGCGCCGCCTTCCTTGCGCTGGTCCCGCGCCGCGAATTCGACGCCACGGCGGTGGGCGGGCGCAGCCTGCAGGCGTATCTCGCCCACGGCTTCATCGTGAAATTCGCGGCGGCCGCAGGGCTGTTCGCCTGGCTGGAGGGCAGCGAGCCGCCGCTGGTCAACGCGCTGGTCTTGCTGCTGGTCGCCTGGTTGCTGGTGCGCCTGCTGGCCAGCGCGCCGGCCGTCCGCCTGCTGAGTCCGCTGACCAGCCCGCAATGGCTGGAGCGATTCCTGTGGCGGGTGCCGGCCGCCGAGGAACTCAAGTCACCGGTGCGGCCGCGGGCCTGAGCACGGCGACCTGCTGCTCCATCGTCTTGGACAGTTCCATCAGCCGGCGCGCGTAGTCCTGCAGGCGCCGGTCCTCGTCCGTCTGCGGCTCCCAGCGCGGCACCGGCGTGGGCTTGCCGTCGGGGCTGTCCAGCGCAACGAACACCATCACGCAACTGGTTGCCAGGCGCTGCTCGCCCTTGCGCAGGTCCTGCGCCAGCACGTCCACCGCCAGGTGCATGCTGCTGGTACCGGTGTGGATCAACCGCGCGCGCACCGTCACCAGATCTCCGATCAGGATCGGCGCGATGAACTGGATGCCGCTGACCGACACGGTCACGCAGTACGCGCCGCTCCAGCCCACCGCGCAGGCGTAGCCGGCCTGGTCGATCCATTTCATCGCCATGCCGCCATGCACCTTGCCGCCGAAGTTGACGTCGGTGGGCTGGGCGAGGAAGCGGAAAGTGACTTCGTTCTGCTGGCCGGGCATGGCGTTCCTGTGGTGTCGGTGGCAGCGGTCGATTATGCCCGCCTCGACTCGCCGGCGAGTTCCAGCACCATCGGCGTGGTGCGGACACCGGCGGGCGAGAAGCCTTCCGGTCCGGTCGCGACGAAGCCCAGGTGTTCGTACACCGGCACCGCGACGCGCGTGGCATTGAGCGTGAAGCGGCGCGTGCCGGCGCGGCGCACGGCGTCGGCCATCGCCCGCCGCCAGAGCCGGGTGGCGATCCCGCGGCCCTGGTAACGGGTGCCGACGAAGAATTGCACCAGGTGGCAGTCGTCGCGCATCCCGGCGATACCGACCAGTACGTCGTCCAGCCAGGCCAGGTGGAAGCGCTGGCCATCCCGCATGCGCTCGCGCAACGAGCGCGTGCCCAGCCGCGCCAGCAATGCCTGGCCGGCCTCGTGCGACTGGTCGGGCAGGATCCACCGGCGGGCCACGCGTCGCGCCAGCGCGCTGATGGCGGGCGCATCGTCGGGACACCCCAGGCGCAGGTACAGGGCTGGATCAGGCATGCGCAATCCTGTCATCGATGGGCGGCAGTTTGCTCGGTCGGTCGACGGAACGCCACGGCGGCTAGAGCGCTCCGGCAAGCCATCGCCAGAGCAGCGCGACCACGCCGCTTCCCAGCAACACCCTTCCCATGCCCACCTTGAAGCGGAGCATGGCAAGCATCGCGGCGGCGGCAATCAGCGCCGATGGCCACTGCAGCGTGGACCAGTCGGGGTGTTCCAGCCGCAACCAGCCGTAGTGGCGCTCGTCCACGCGACCGAACACGGTATGCACGGTGAACCACACCGACAGATTCAACACCACGCCCACCACCGCGGCTGTCACCGCCGACAGTGCCGCATGCAGCGCGCGATTGCTGCGCAACGCCTCGATGTAGGGTGCCCCAAGGAAGATCCACAGGAAGCACGGCGCAAAGGTCACCCAGGTGGTGAGCACCGATCCGGCCACGCCGGCGGCCAGCGGCGACAGGCCGGCCTGGTGGTAGTAGGCGCCGAGGAAGGCGACGAACTGCACCACCATGATCAGCGGGCCGGGCGTCGTTTCGGCCAAGGCCAGGCCATCGAGCATCTGCCCTGGCGTGATCCAGTGGAAGCCGACCACGGCACGCTGCGCGATGTAGGCCAGCACCGCGTAGGCGCCACCGAATGTGACCACCGCGGTCTGGCTGAAGAACAACCCCTCGCGCGCCAGTACGCTCTGGCGCCCGAACGCGGCAATCGCCGCAAGCACGGGTATCCACCAGATCGCCAGCCAGGCCACCAACACCCGCCATGCCCGTCGCGCCGAGGGTCGCGTATGCGTCAGCCGCCCCTGGCCCAGCAGGCGGTCGATGAGGAAGTCGGACGATGCATCGGCCGCGGACGACGCCGGTGCCGGGAAGTCTCGCGGCGCCCACCAGCGCCCCAGCAGGCCACACAGGCCCGCACCGAGCACGATCAGCGGGAACGGCACGCGGAAGAAGTAGATCGCCACGAAGGCGAGCGCAGCGATCGCGACCATGACGCGGTTCTTAAGCGCCTTGCGGCCGATCCGGATGACCGCCTCGACCACGACCGCCAGCACGGCGGCCTTCAATCCGAGGAAGACGGCCAGGACCAGCGGGACCTGGCCGTACAGCGCGTAGACGATGCTCAGCGCCAGGATCGTGACGAAACCCGGCAGCACGAACAGCACGCCAGCGACCAGTCCGCCGGCGGTCCGGTGCAGCATCCAGGCGATGTAGATCGCCAGCTGCGTCGCCTCCGGCCCGGGCAGCAACATGCAGTAGTTGAGGGCGTGCAGGAAGCGCGCATCGCTGATCCAGCGGCGCGTGTCCACCAGTTCCCGGTGCATCAGGGCGATCTGGCCCGCCGGCCCGCCGAAGCTGAGCAGGCCGATCTTCGCCCACACGCGGGTGGCTTCGCGCAACGAAACCGGCGAAAGGTCTTCGGCTTCCGTGTGAGCCCGCTCGTTCATTTCACCATGCCGCTGGCCTGCTTTCGAGACGCCGTTTGCCTGCCCCCGAAAGGTGCACGACGGCAGTGTTATAAGCGCCGCATCCTACGCCTGTGTGAAGTCCGGAGAACGCGAGCCATGACGCCTGGAAGCCTTCGGTGCCGGCCCATCGTCGCCGGACTGGTGACCGTACTGCTGGCCGTCACCTCGAACGCCGGCGGGCAAGCGACACCGCCCTTGCCGCTCACCACGGTCGCCGATGTACCGCTGACCGGCCGCGCCACGCGTTGGGACTACGCCAGCCTGGACCCGGTGCGCCACCGTCTGTTCCTGGCCCACCTGGGCGACGGCGTGGTCACCGCGTTCGATACGCGGGGCAACCGGGTGGTCGCCGACGTATCCGGCGTCAGCAGCGTGCATGGCGTGCTGGCGATTCCCGAGCTGAATCGCGTCTACGCCTCGGCCACCGGCACGGACGAGGTGGTGGCGATCGATGCCACGAGCCTGAAGGTCATCGCCCGGATGCCCACGAGCGACTATCCCGACGGCATGGCCTACGCACCGGGTGCGCACAAGCTCTACGTCTCCAACGAGCACGGCGGCAGCGACACGGTGATCGACGTACGCGGCAACCGGCGGATCGCCACCATCCCGCTCGGCGGCGAGGTAGGCAACACGCAGTACGATCCGGTTTCCGGGCACGTCTTCGCCAACGTGCAGACGCGTCGCGTGCTGGCCGAAATCGATCCGGCCACCGACAAGGTCGTCGCGCGCATTCCGTTGCCCGGCGCCGAAGGCAACCACGGCCTCCTCATCGACGCTCCCGCGCGGCTCGCCTTCATCGCGTGCGAGGACAACGCAAGGCTGCTGGTGCTCGACCTGCGCAACCGTCGCGTGGTCGCTTCTTTCGCGGTGGGCGAAAGACCCGACGTGCTCGCCTTCGACCCGGGGCCAGGCTGGCTCTACGTGGCCAGCGAGTCGGGCGAGTTGGCGCTGTTCGAAGTGAAGGGTCGCGCCGTACGTGCATCGGGACGGGGCATGCTGGGCCCGAACGCGCACGTGGTCGCGGTGGACCCTGCCACGCACCGGGCCTATTTCCCGCTGAATGACTTGAAGGGCAGGCCCGTGTTGCGGATCACCGAACCGGCGTCCGCCGCCCCGCGCAAGTAAACCTCAACGGCGGTTGTGGAGGTGCCGCAGGCTGTCCTCCCACGGCGAGGCCTGCGCGTGCAGGCGCAGCAGCCAGCAGCCATGGATGTCGGCGCGGCGGGCGAAGTCGAACGGAATGCTCGGGGCGCTCCAGTCCTCGATGGTGAAGCGCTCCTCCAGCGCTGCCACGTCGAGCTTGAAGCGGCGGAAGTTGTTGGAGAACACCACCACGCCGTCGCTCGCCAGCCGGTCGGCGCAGGCCAGCAGCAGCGCCGCGTGGTCGCGCTGCACGTCGAAGTCCTCGGCGCGCTTGGAGTTGGAGAAGGTCGGTGGGTCGACGTAGATCAGCCCGTAATGGCCGCGATCCTGGCGCAGGAAGCTCGTGGCGTCGGCCTGCACCAGCCGGTGCGCCGCGCCGGTGAAACCGTTGAGCGCCAGGTTGCGCGAGGCCCATTCCAGGTAGGTGCCGGAGAGGTCCACGCTGGTGGTGTCGCGCGCGCCGCCGGCGGCGGCGTACACGCTGGCCGTGGCGGTGTAGGCGAACAGGTTGAGGAAGCGTTTGTCGCGCGAGAGCTCGCGCAGCTTCGCGCGTACCAGCCGGTGGTCGAGGAACAGGCCGGTGTCGAGGTAGTCGGTGAGGTTGACCAGGAAGCGCAGGCCGCCCTCCTCCACCTCATGGAACTCGCCGCGCTGGTCGAAGCGGCCGTACTTGGCGCCGCCCTTGCCGCGCTCGCGCGTCTTCAGCGCGATGCGCTCGCGCGGCACGCCAAGCACTTCGCCGGCCACGCGCACGATCTCGCGCAGGCGCGTGCGCGCCACCTCGACCGGCACGTCGGCGGGCGCGCGGTACTCCTGGACGTGCAGCCAGGGCTCCTCGCCCGCGCGGCCGTAGACGTCGATCGCCGCGGCGTACTCGGGCAGGTCCTGGTCGTAGGCGCGCCAACAGAAGATGCCCTCGCGCGCCAGCCGCTTGCGCTGGTGGCGCACGGTCTTCTCCAGGCGGTTCTTCAGCATCTCCGCGCCGGGCGAGAGTGGCTTGCGCTCGCGTGGCGCGGTCTCCTTCGCGGACAGGTCGAAGGTGAGCAGCACCGTTTCCAGCGCGCCGTTGTAGAGCGCATAGCGCTTGTCCGCGTGCAGGCCCAGCGCGCGGCCGAGTTCGGCGTCGCCCGCCAGCACCGCGCCGCGCCACCCGGTGAAGCGCGCGCGCAGCGCATCGCCCAGCGCGCGGTAGAGCTGCGGCATCTGCGCCCGGTCGCCCAAGCGCTCGCCGTAGGGCGGGTTGGTGATGACCAGGCCGCGCTCCTGCCCCGGGGGCGGCGCGGCGTGCGCGACGTCGTGCTTCTCCAGCGTGAGGAAGCCGGCCACCCCGGCTTCCTGCGCGTTGCGCTTGGCGGTCTGCACCATGCGCGGGTCGGCGTCGGAACCGAAGAAGGTTGCGCGCAGGTTGCGCAGGCCCGCCTCGGCGCGCTGCCGTGCCTCCTCCAGCAGGCCGCGCCACAGCGCGATGTCATGCTGCTTCCAGCCGAGGAAGCCGAAATACTCGCGACGCAGGCCCGGCGCCGAGTCCGCGGCCATCAATGCGCCTTCGATCAGCAGCGTGCCGGAGCCGCACATGGGGTCGAGCAGTGCCCCGCCTTGGGCGTATACCTCGGGCCAGCGCGCGCGCAGCAGCATCGCGGCGGCGAGGTTTTCCTTCAGCGGCGCCTCGCCCTGCTGTTCGCGCCAGCCGCGGCGGTGCAGCGGCGTGCCCGCCAGGTCGAGCGAGAGCGTCACGCGGTCGCGCTTGAGGCGCAGGTTCAGGCGGACATCCGGCTCCTCCGTATCCACACCCGGGCGCGCGCCCTCGCGCTGGCGGAACTGGTCGACCACGGCGTCCTTCGCGCGCTGGGCGATGAACTGGCTGTGCGTGAGCTTGCTCAGCGCGGTGTGCGCATCGACCGCCAGCGTGCCGTGCGGCGCGAGGTGCGCCGACCAGTCGATCGATTGCACGCCCGCGTAGAGCGCCTCGTCGTCCGCCGCATCGAACTCGGCCAGCGGCAGCAGGATGCGGCTGGCCAGTCGCGACCACAGGCAGGCGCGGTAGGCGGTTTCCAGCGTGCCGGTGAAGCGCACGCCGGCAAGCGATTCGTGCGCCTCGGCGGCGCCCAGTGCGAGCAGCTCGTCGCGCAGCAGGTATTCGAGGCCCTTGGGGCAGGTGGCGAAGAAGTTGCTCATGCCAGTGTGTCCAGAAAGAGGGCGAACTGGCGTTCGATCGCCGGCAGGCTGCTGCCCAGTCGATGGTCGTCGTCGAGCACCAGCAGCGGCAGCTGGCGGCGGGCGGCAAAGCTGTAGACGCCATCCAGCGGACAGACCTCGTCGCGCCAGCCGTGGATCAGCAGGGTCGGCACGTCCTGGCGGACATCCAGCGCGGTCTCGACACCCGGGATCGCTTCCGGCGTGGCAAGCAGGAAAAGGCCTGCGACCGGATGCTCCAGCGAGGCCACCGCCGAGACGAACGCACCCATGCTGGAACCGACCAGGATAGGCGGGGCCTTGCAGTCCGCGATCGCGGCATTCAGGCGCGCCAGCCGCGGCGCCACCGAGCCGGCGTGTCCGCGCGCGTCGTCCTCGCGATAGTCCGGCCGCTGCGTGCGCCAGTCGCGCGCCTCGGCGAGCGCCGCAAGGGCGCTGACCTTGGTGGCTTCCGGGCTGGAGTCGGAGCCGTGCGAAAGAAGGATCGTGCCGCGCATCGCTCGGAACTCCGGACCGCCGTGGGACCGGGCATGATAGCCGGTGCCGTGCGAGACTTCCCTCACATGCCCGCGATCACCGACCAGCCACTGCCCTACGTCGACTCCCTGCCCGAACGTCCCGCCGAGGCGGTGACGCTCGTGGTGATCCACTGCACCGAGCTGCCGGACCTGCTCACCGCGCGCGAGTACGGCGAGAAGGTGCTGTACGAGAGCGGCGCCGGCAACAGCGGGCATTACTACATCGACCGCGACGGCACGATCCTGCGCTACGTGCCCGGCACGCGCATCGCGCACCACGTGCGGGGGCGCAATGCGGATTCGATCGGCATCGAGCTGGTCAACCGCGGCCGTTATCCGGACTGGTTCCTGGCTGGGAACCAGTCGATGAGCGAGCCCTATCCCGAAGGGCAGATCGAAGCGCTGCGCGGTCTGCTCGCGCAGCTGCGGCGGGAGTTTCCCAACCTGCGCGGCATCGCCGGGCACGAGGACCTGGACACCGCGCGCGTGCCGGCCAGTGACGACCCGGCGGTGATGGTTCCGCGCAAGCTCGATCCAGGCCCGTTGTTCCCGTGGGACGCGATCGTTCCCTCCTGCGGGCTGGAGCGGATCAGGGCCTGAGCGAGCTGTCCCGCGAGCCCCGCCCCTCACCCCACCCATCTCCCCGCGGGGGAGGAGCTACTTCAGCGCACGCCCCCGCCTTCCGCTCCGGCCTTCCGCTTTGCGTAGCTTCATCTGAAAAGTGCGCGCAGGAAGCGCGCTGCTCTACCGGGGTCCCCTATGGCGCGGCGGGCGGGTGGCGGATCAGCCCGAAGGGTGGCCGGCAGGAGGCCGGCCAGTTTTTCGTCGGGGCAGGAAGCCCCGTCGAAAAACCCCGACACCCGCACGCGCACCCGAAGGGCGCGCCATCGGGGTGCCCTTCTCTTTGGTTACTTTCTCTTGGGCAAGCAAGAGAAAGTGACTCGGGCGCCGACAGGCGTCCGAAAGCTCTTGCTCTCAAGCCACGAGGCAACCCCCGCCCCCAACCCCAGCCTCTCCCCGGAGGGGAGAGGGAGCACAGCTATAATCCACATCCCTCCACGCACCTCGGACACCCCATGCGGGAAGAACACGTCAAGGAACTGGTCGACCTGCTCCAGCTCGAGCGACTGGAAGACAACCTGTTCCGCGGCCAGAGCCGCGACATCGGTACGCGCTTCGTGTTCGGCGGCCAGGTGCTCGGCCAGGCGCTGGCAGCCGCGCAGCAGACGGTGGATCCGAAGCGCGAGGCGCACTCGCTGCACGCCTACTTCCTGCGTGCCGGCGACATCGACGCGCCGATCGTCTATTCGGTGGAACGCGCGCGCGACGGCGGCAGTTTCTCGGCGCGTCGCGTGGTGGCGATCCAGCATGGCCAGCCGATCCTCAACGGCGCGATCTCCTTCCAGGTACCGGAACAGGGCTTCGAGCACCAGAGCGCCATGCCCGAAGTGCCCTCGCCCGAGGATCTCGAACCGATGCGCCACCTGCCGCCGGACGAGTTGTCCAAGCTGCCGGTGAAGCTGCAGCGCTGGCTCGGCATCGATGGCCCGTTCGAGTTCCGCCAGGTTTGGCCGCGCGACGAATTGCACCCGGCCAAGCGCCCGCCGATCCAGCACATCTGGTTCCGCCTGACCGCGCCGATCGGCGACTCGGCCATCCTGCACCGCGCCCTGCTCGCCTACGCCTCGGACTTCCACCTGATCGGCACCGCCACGCTGCCGCACGGCATTTCCTACCTCACCCACAACGTGCAGATGGCCAGCCTCGACCATGCGCTGTGGTTCCATCGGCCGTTCCGCGTCGACGAATGGTTGCTGTATTCCTTCGACAGCCCCACCGCGCAGGGCGGCCGCGGCCTGGCACGTGGACAGATCTACAGCCGCGACGGCCGGCTGGTCGCTTCCACCGCGCAGGAAGGCCTGATCCGCCTGCGCAACGGCTAGCCTTTCCCACAGGGAAGCCCGGCGAACGGCTAGACTCCATCCATGCGTCCGCTCTATACCTCTCCCCGCCAGGAAAACATCGACCGCGTGGTCGCGCTGCTGGCCGAACACGGCATCGAAACGACCGTCACCGGGCGGTCGAACTGGAATCGCCCGAGCTACCAGCGCTTCAGCTATGCCCAGCGCAACGAAAGCCGCGAGAGTTGGCCGCAGGTGTGGGTCAACCGCGCCGACGACTACACCCAGGCGCGCACGCTGATGCGCGGGCTGGGCATCGAGCCGATGGTACGCCACGGCGAGGAGCTGGCCGCGGCGCGCAATCCGACACCGGAGTCGCGCCGTTCGGGCGTGGCCACGCGCGTGCGCCGCATCGTGCTGCTGGCGCTGGCGGCGGCCTTCATCGTGCTGATGCTGCGCTACATGGGCAAGATCTAGCGCCCGATCAAGGCGGTCTTCTCGGAATATTTGCAACCGCCCGCGCGCTCGGTCATAGAATCGGGCTCATGCGCTCCGAACGCGTCCGCCTGTTCCAGACCCTGCCGCATGCCTGCGGCTACTACGCCGAGCGCACGGCGCAGAACCTGGTGATCGACCCGGCCGCGCCACGGCTGGACCAGCTCTACGGTCCCGCGCTGGAGCGTGGCTTCCGCCGCGCGGGCGGCCATCTCTACTACCCCAACTGCCCGCAGTGCCGCGCCTGCACGCCCTGCCGCATCGATGTGGAGCATTTCGTGCCCGACCGCGGGCAGCGGCGATGCCTCAAGCGCAACGCGGATCTCACGGTGGTCGAATGCATGGCCGGCTACAACGCCGAGCGCCACGCGCTGTACGAGCGCTACCTGCGCACCCGCCACGCCGGCGGCGGCATGGACGAGGCCGACGCCAGCGACTTCCGCCGCTTCCTGACCGCGCCGTGGAGCCCCACGCTGTTCCTGGAGTTCCGCCTCGACGCGCGGCTGCTTGCGGTGGCCGTCACCGACGTGTGCGCCAACGGACTGTCCGCGGTCTACACCTTCTTCGACCCCGACGAGAGCGCGCGCAGCCTGGGCACCTACGCCATCCTGCAACAGGTGCAGCTGGCCCGGCGCCGCGGCCTGCCGTGGCTGTACCTGGGTTTCTGGATCGAAGGCCACGAGAAGATGGATTACAAGCGGCGCTTCCATCCGCTGCAGGTGCGAACGCGCGAGGGCTGGGCCCCGCTGGCGTCATAGGTCCGGGCTTCAGATTGAAGGGCGTGGCTCGACCCGTCGCGTCGAGCCGACGTCCGGATAGGGGAACAGCTTGATCAGCGGCACCGAGAGGCCGTCGTCCCCCACCACGCGGCAGTGCGTGCGATCGAGCTGGCGCGGATCGTCGACCCCGCAGCTGTGGGCGATGATGCCGACCTCGTACATCAGGTTGCGCGCGTAGTGGTACACCTTCTCGCTCTTGTCGGTGACGACCAGGCCGCGCTGCAGCTTCGGGTTCTGCGTGGTGATGCCGGTCGGGCAGGTGTTGCGGTTGCACTGCAGTGACTGGATGCAGCCGAGCGCGAGCATGAAGCCGCGCGCCGAATTGACGAAATCCGCGCCCATCGACAGCGCCCAGGCGACGTCGTAGGCGGTGATGCGCTTGCCCGAGCAGATCACCTTGATGCGTTCGCGCAGGCCCTTGGCGATCAGCGTGTCGATGAGCGTCGGCAACGCCTCGTGCAACGGCAGGCCCATGCCCTCCATCAACGTCTGCGGCGCCGCGCCGGTGCCGCCTTCGGATCCATCGACGATGATGAAGTCGGGTGCGCTCTCGATCCCGCGCCTCCACACCTCGTCGCACAGCTCCTCGATCCACGCCGGGTCGCCAAGCACCGCCTTGAAGCCGGTCGGCTTGCCACCGACTTCGCGCACGTGTGCGATGGCGTCGAGCAGCTGCGGCACGTTGGCGATGTCCAGGTGGCGGTTGGGGCTCTGCGAATCCACGCCAATCGGGATGCCGCGGATCGCCGCGATCTCCGCCGTCACCTTGATGCCCGGCAACAGGCCGCCCATGCCGGGCTTGGCGCCCTGGCCGAGCTTGATGCTGACCATCTTCACCTGCTTGTGTGCGCAGATCGCGCGCAGGCGCTCGTCGTCGAGCTGGCCGTCGGCGGTGCGCACGCCGTACTTGGCGGTGCCTATCTCGAACACCAGGTCGCAGCCGCCTTCCAGGTGGTAGGGCGCCAGCCCGCCCTCGCCGGTATCCAGCCAGATGCCGGCCTTGGCTGCGCCATGCGAGAGCGCGCGCACGGCCGGCGCCGACAGCGCGCCGTAGCTCATCGCCGAGATGTTGAAGAAGGCTGCATGATCGTAGGGCTCGCGCGCGTACGGGCCGATCCGCACGGGTTTGGGATCGACATGGTGGCCTTCCAGCCGCGGGAATGGCGCGTTGACGAAGAACGGCACGCCCTCGGCGGAAAGATCGCGCGTGGTGCCGAAGCCGATGGTGGTATCGGCGTTCTTGGCTGCGCGGTAGACCCACACGCGCTGGGCGCGGTTGAACGGCAGCTCCTCGCGATCGCTGGCGAACAGGTACTGGCGGAAGAACTCGCCCAGGCGCAGGAATCCGTAGCGGAAATGCCCGATGACCGGGAAGTTGCGCAGCACCGCGTTGCCGGTCTGGTAGCGGTCGGCAATCCATACGGCCAGCACGAGCATTACCGCCAGCGCGAGCATCAGCACGAAGAATGCCGCCAATGTTTCGACCAGCACGATCAGCCAGTGCGCGAAGCCGTCCGATGCCATATTTGCTCTCCTTCCGGTGAAGCCACGAGCCTAGCCCATCGCGCGGACAAGCTCCCTCTCACCTGAGGGGCGAGGGAGCTTCATCAGGCGAGTATGCGGATTCTCAAAGCTCTACCTTCAGGCACCCCGCCGCCCGCACCGCCTTGGCACGCGCCGCCTCCACATCGACGTCCCGCGCCAGCGTCACCGCCATCCGCCGGCGACCCTTCACCTCCGGCTTGCCGAAGATGCGCAACTGCGTGTCGGGCTCGGCCAGCGCGTCGGCCACGCCGTGGTAGCGCGGATGACGGCCTTCGCCCTCGACCAGCACCGCGCACGAGGCCGATGGCCCCCACTGGCGGATCACCGGGATCGGCAGGCCGAGGATGGCCCGCGCGTGCAGCGCGAATTCCGAAAGTTCCTGCGACACCAGCGTCACCAGTCCGGTGTCGTGCGGACGCGGGCTGACCTCGGAGAAGATCACGCTGTCGCCCCGGACAAAGAACTCCATGCCGAACACGCCCCAACCGCCCAGCGCCTGGGTGATCGCCGCGGCCTGGCGCTGCGCCTGGGCCAGCGCCGCTTCGCTCATCGGCTGCGGCTGCCACGACTCGCGGTAGTCGCCGTGTTCCTGGCGGTGGCCGATCGGCTGGCAGAAGCTGGTGCCATCGCGGTGGCGCACGGTGAGCAGGGTGATCTCGTAATCGAAGTCGACGAAACCCTCGACGATCACCCGCCCCTGCCCCGCGCGCCCGCCGGACTGTGCATAGTCCCAGGCCCCGTCGAGCTCGCCGGCATCGCGCACCGTGCTTTGTCCCTTGCCCGAGGAACTCATCACCGGCTTGATGACGAACGGGTAGCCGATCGCCTCGGCTGCCGCGCGGTACTCCGCCTGCGTGTCGCAGAAGCGATAGGGCGAGGTGGGCACGCCCAGCTCCTCGGCGGCGAGGCGCCGGATGCCTTCGCGATCCATCGTGAGCCACGCGGCGCGTGCGGTCGGGATCACGCGCAACCCCTCTTTCTCCAGTTCGACCAGCGTCGGCGTGTGGATGGCCTCGATCTCGGGCACGACCAGGTCCGGCTTCTCGCGCGCTATCAGCGCGCGCAACGCGGCGCCGTCGAGCATGTCGATCACATGGCTGCGGTGCGCCACGTGCATGGCCGGTGCGTCCGGGTAGCGGTCGACCGCGATCACCTCCACGCCGAAACGCTGCAACTCGATCGCCACCTCCTTGCCCAGCTCGCCCGAGCCGAGCAGCAGGACGCGCACGGCGTGGTCGGAAAGCGGCGTGCCGAAAGGCTTCATGGAAAGCTCCCTGGAAGAATGGGGCGCATTGTAGGGCTACGCTGCAGTGCGCATTGACGCCGGCCCCGCCAACCGTTCCACTGGGCTCGTCATCCGTCCCCGGGGTTGACCATGCGACGCGTCCTGCTCAGCTTGGTGCCTGCGATCTGGCTGGGCATCTTGGGTGCCGCGCAAGCGGCCGTGCCGGTCCAGACCGATTGGATGACCGTGCTGCTCGGCGGGCGCAAGGTCGGGCATGTGCAGATCGACCGCGAGCGCCAGGGCGACATCCTCACCACCACGCAGACGCTGTCGCTGGACCTGAGCCGCTCGGGCAAGCCCATGCACCTGGGCAACATGAGCCAGAGCGTCGAGGGCCCGGAAGGTGAGCCGCTCGGCTTCGCGGCGCGCACGCGGATGTCCTCGATGGACAGCACGGTCGATGCCATGCCGGACGTTGCCGGTCGCTATCGAGTCACCACCACGGTGGGTGGGCAGACACGCACGATGCTGATGGACTGGCCCGGCGACGCCCTGCTCGCCGAGGGGCAACGCCTCGCGACCCTCGCCGCCGGACGCACGCCGGGCACCAGTTACCAGCTGCACGAGTTCGATCCGTCCAGCCAGCAGGTCGTCCACGTGCGGGTGGATGTGCTTGGCGACGAAACCGTGACCTTGCCAGGCGGCGCCATGCGCCTGAGCCATCAGCGCCAGGTCCTCTCGCTGGCGCACGGACGCCAGACCCTGGACCTGTGGGTCGACGACCGCGGGATTGCCCGCAAGGGTTTGATGAGCCTGCTCGGCCAGCCGCTGGAAATGCTCGCCTGCGACCGCGCCTGCGCGCTGGCCCCGAACCAGCCGGTGGACATGCTGCGCGCGGCCACGATCGATTCGCCGCGCTGGTTGCCGAGCTATGTGCGCGCGGTGCCGATGCGCTACCGCATCCGCATCAGCGGCAACATCGGGCAGCCCTTCATCACTACCGACGAACAGCAGGTCACGCCACTGGGCGGTACCGACTGGATGCTGGACGTGGGCAACTCCCACGTCGGCCGACAGGCGCCGCCCCGGCCGACCGACACACAGCCCAACGCCTGGCTGCAATCCGACGCACCGGCGATCCGCCGGCTGGCCGTAGAGGCGGTGGGCGGTGCGCACGACGACCTGCAGCGCATGCGCCGGCTGCGGGAGTTCGTGAGCCGTTACATCACCGGCCACGGCCTGGACGTCGGCTATGCCTCCGCGCTGGAAGTAGTGAACAGCCGCGCGGGCGACTGCACCGAATATGCGGTGCTGCTGGCGGCGATGGCGCGCGCGCAGGGCATCCCGGCGCGGGTGGTGACCGGCATGGTGTACGCCGACCGCTTTGCCGGCGCCTCGCAGCTGTTCATTCCGCACGAATGGGTCCAAGCCTGGGTGCACGGCCGCTGGCAGAGCTTCGACGCCGCACTGCGGCATTTCGACAGCACGCACCTGGCGCTGGCCAGCGGCGACGGCGACCCCTGGCACTTCGCCGCCACCACCCAGCTGTTCGGCAACCTGCACATCCGCCAGGCCGAGCCCGGGGCCGACCTGAGCCTGCCGGCCGGCGGCGGTCAGGCGGCGCCCGCCGGCCACCCGGGAGGCAACACCGGGAGCGATGGCAGCACTGGCCACTGACGACACTTGCATGGTGATATGTTTTTGATATCTACTTCCCGCAACTGAGGGAGGTAGCGTCATGAACGAACGCAAGGGTTTTTCGATCGCCGGCATCCCCTTCATCGGGGTCTGCCTGGTGCTGGCGGCCATTGGCGTCCTGCTGCTGGTGAGCACCGATGGAGCGCAGCCGGCGCCGCACGTGGTCCCGGGCATGTTGCTGCTGGCGTTTACCGGGTTTCTGCTCAAGGGGTTTTTCCAGGTCGCGCCCAACGAGGCCCAGGTGATGCAGCTGTTCGGCCGCTACGCCGGCAGCGTGCGCGAGGAGGGCCTGCGCTGGACCAACCCGTTCTATGCCAAGCGCCGGCTGTCGCTGCGCGTGCGCAATTTCGAAAGCGGGAAGCTCAAGGTCAACGACAACGACGGCAATCCGATCGAGATCGCCGCGGTGGTCGTGTGGCAGGTCGTCGACACTGCAGAGGCCGTGTTTCGCGTCGAGGACTACGAGAATTTCGTGCACATCCAGAGCGAATCGGCGCTGCGCCAGATGGCGCAGAGCTATCCCTACGACGCGCACGATGACGGCGAACCGTCGCTGCGCAGCCATGGCGAGGTGATCAACAACCACCTGCGCGACGAGATCCAGGCGCGGCTGGAACAGGCCGGCGTGCAGGTGATCGAGGCGCGCATCAGCCACCTGGCCTATGCGCAGGAAATCGCCCAGGCCATGCTGCAGCGCCAGCAGGCCGGCGCGATCATCGCTGCACGCACGCGGATCGTCGAAGGCGCGGTGAGCATGGTCGAAATGGCGCTCGACCAGTTGAGCCGCCGCGGCGTGGTCGAACTGGACGAAGAGCGCAAGGCGGCCATGGTCAGCAACCTGCTGGTGGTGCTGTGCGGCGAGCGCGGCACGCAGGCGGTGGTCAACACCGGCACCCTCTACGGCTGAAGGAGGCAACGTGATGAGCTACGCCATTCCCGTCATCGTCGTGATCCTGATCATTGCCGTGGCCGTCGCCGCGCGGCGCAAGCGCGACTGAGTCGATGCCCGCCGAGAAAAAGGCCTATCCGCTGAGGATCAGCGCCAGCGTGCTCGAAGCCATGCAGCGCTGGTCCGACGACGAGCTGCGCAGCGTCAACGCGCAGATCGAATATGTGCTGCGCGAGGCGCTGCGCAAGTCGGGGCGGTTGAAGGCCGGGACCAGCAAGCCGGTAGTGGACGACGAGCCGGACGCGGATAGCCGTTGAATACCGGCTTTGGAGAGCGCCTGGGCTCGACCGCGAGCATCACGGTCGAGCCCAGGGGCGTTCCTACCGCGAGTTTCAGCGCGATGCCTGCGCCAGGGCTGCGGCCGCAATCCCGGCAACCGCACCCTCGTCGGCCCGTCATTCCCCAGCACGACCAGCCAGCGCCCTTCGAGCACCAGCCGGTCGACATCGGCAAGGCCGGAGCGCCGGTCCAGCGTCCCAAGCGGACGTCCATCGCGCGCGTCGTAGGCCTGGATTCGATCGTGCTGGCGGTCGGCCACCAGCAGCCAGTCGTGGCCTTCGTCCGTCCAGC
Organism: Frateuria sp. GZRe14; assembly: GCF_051900395.1. Taxonomy (NCBI): domain Bacteria; kingdom Pseudomonadati; phylum Pseudomonadota; class Gammaproteobacteria; order Lysobacterales; family Rhodanobacteraceae; genus Frateuria; species Frateuria sp. GZRe14. The sequence goes on from NZ_JBHZGJ010000001.1 coordinate 2,889,038, forward strand.
GCACCAGTTGTTTCGGCGGCGCCGCGGGCGATGGCGGCATGATCACGCCGGTCAGCGTCGCCGCCGCCAGGAAGGTGGCGGCAAACCCTGCCCGACCGTCGAGTCGACGCAACGACTGCTTGAGGGAGATGTATCGGCGCATGCCCGCAGCTTCGCGCGCGGGCATGACGGGGCTATGACGCGATCTTGTCCGTGCGGTGAAGGGCCAGGCCCAGCGCGATCCAGCCGACGATGAAGGCGAGTCCGCCCAACGGCGTGATCGCCCCGCACCACCGCGGCGCACCCAACGCCAGTGCATAGAGGCTGCCGCAGAACAGCACGATGCCCATCGCGAATGCCGCCAGCGCGCAGCGCCGTGGCCTGCCCGGCGGCGCCTGGCAGGTGATCGCCAACGCCAGCGCGTGCCAGAAGTGGTACTGCGAGGCGGTGTGCCACACCTCGCGGCCGCCGGCATCGAGCACGCCGCGCAGCGCGTGCGCGCCGAACGCGCCAAGCAGCACCGCGCTGGCACCCGCTGCGCCCACCAGCCAGGGCAGCGCGCGCGTCGTGGGAGGGACAGGTTGTCGCATAAGCTCCTCGTTGCGGGCGTCCGCATCGCCGCGTGGCGTATGCTGGCGGGATGCATCGCCCGGATTCTTGCATGAAGCCCTCGCGCCTGGCCCGCCTCGTCCTGCTGCTCGGCGTCGTGTTGCTGACCGCCTGCCACCGCGAGGAGGCCCTGCCCTGGCGGCTGACCGACATCAGCGGCCACATGCCCGACCTCGCCTTCCAGCTCACCGACGACAACGGCAAGCCGGTGACCGCCGAGGACTACCGCGGCAAGGTGGTGCTGCTGTACTTCGGCTACACGCACTGCCCGGACGTCTGCCCACTCACGCTGGCGCACCTGCACGCGGTGTTGCAGAGGGTCGGTCCAAAGGCGGACGGCGCGCGCATCCTGTTCGTCAGCGTCGATCCGGCACGCGACACGCCCGCGATCATGCATGCCTACGTCAATGCCTTCGACAAGCGGGCTGTCGGCCTGACCGGCGCGCCGCGCGCGCTGGAGGCGCTGAGCAAGCGCTACCGCTCCGCGTTCACTCGCGAGCCGGCGCAAGCCAACGGCCAGTACGAGGTCAGCCACAGCTCGGCGATCTATCTGTTCGACCGCCAGGGCCAGGCGCGCCTGCTCGCCACGCCCGCCGCGTCGCAGGACGACCTCGTCCACGATCTCTACCTGTTGCTGGAAGCCGGAAAATGACCTTGCGCTCGCTGCCCCTGCTGCTTGCCGGACTGCTCGGCGCCGGCGCCGCCCACGCGGGCCAGGCCGACCAAGTGCATGCCGGCGACGCCTGGATCCGCGTGATGCCCGCCAGCCTGCCGGCCGGCGGCTACGTGACCCTGCGCAACGACGGCGACCAGCCCGTCGTGCTCGATGGCGCGAGCAGCGCCGCCTACGGCAGCGTGATGTTGCACGAGAGCTCCACCGACACCGGCATGGGCCGCATGCGCATGGTCGATCGCCTGACCGTGCCCGCGCACGGCCAGGTCGCCTTGGCGCCGGGTGGCTACCACTTCATGCTGATGGACGCGGCCAAAGCGGTGCAGCCAGGCCAGACGGTGCGGATCACGCTGCAGTTCGCCGACGGCAGCACGCTGGCCGCCGACTTTCTCGCCAAACCGGCCAACGCGCTGTAAACCCACGTGGGGTGGGCTTTCGCCCACTCGCCGCGTTCGCGGCAGAAGCCGGTGGGATGAAGCCCACCCTACGATGCGCGTTGCGTATCGCGCGCGACCGGCCGCGCGGGCACGCGATGCTCGCGGCGGATCCGGCCGCGCCGCGACAGCGCCAGCCACTGGCGCAGCGCCAGCAACGCGCCGATCGACTCGATCATCGCTGCCGGCACCCAGGTGATCACGCCTCCGACCAGTTGCCCCGTCAGCACGTTGAAGGTGAACGCGCGCCCGCAGATCTCGAAGATCGGATACAGGTCGGTCTTGGAAAAAGTGACGATCGCGCCGGCCAGTATCTGCGGCGTCATGGTGATGGCCGGGGACAGCACGCGCAGGCCCGGGATCATCCGTCCCGGCGGACGCGGCCGGTGATCCAGCACCAGCGACCAGTAGATGAATCCGCTGCCGAGCATCGTCCAGTTCATGAAGCGGTAGATGCGCCAGTCCAGCATCGCCAGCGTCTGCATCGACGGGATCAGCCAGACCAGGATGAAGGCGATGAACAGGAACGTCGCCAGCGCCGGATTGAACAGCACGGCGCTCGCCGCCCGCCACGGCGCCGATCGCTGCACCGGCCGCAGCAACCGCGTACGCCACTCCAGCGGCAGGCCTGCCCGCATTACCGATACCGGGTAGGACGCCACCACCAGCAAAGGCGCCAGGTGGTGCAGCAGCACCTGCTGGATGCGGTGCATGAAGAACTCGTGCTCCGCGTAGTAGTCGAGGTAGGTGTGCAGCGACAGGTAGATGATCGCCATGCCGCTCCAGAACGACAGGCGCCGCCCCAGGCTCACGCCGAGCGCGCGGGAACCCCGCCAGTACAGTACTGCGGCCACGAGGAAGCTCGCGAGGAACACCCACGAGAACTCCCACGGCACGATCCACTTGAGCAACAGCGCCATCACCGGCCCGCACGACCACCAGCCTGCAAGGATAGTCCCCGCGGCACGATGCCGGGGCGCTTGCGGCAGATTGCCGCTTTGGCGGCGGTCAGAGCGCGCAGAAAGCGCGCTGCTTTTCCGGGTCCCCTATGGCGCGGCGGATGGGTGGCGGATCAGCCCGAAGGGTGGCCGGCAGGACGCCGGCCGGTTTTTCGTCGGGACAGGAGTTCCGTCGAAAAGCCCCACCGCCCGCACGCGCACCCGGAGGGCCGAAGGCCCGCAGGGCGCGCCATCGAGGTGCCCTTTCTCCTGGTGACTTCTCTTTTGGGCAAGCAAAGAAGTAACTCGGGCGCCGACAGGTGTCCGAAAGCTCTTGCTCCGAGCCGAGGGGCAATCGAAAGAACCCGCTCCGCCTCCGACGAGTCCCTAAAGCCTCTAGCCCGGCCGCGACCGGCTCTGGCGCACACGTCGCCAGCCGTACAGCAGCCCGATCAGGGTCACCAGCGCCGGCACCAGCACGATGTTGATCACCTTCAACCGCAACCCGAGCGCATCGATCTCGGCATTGAGCTGGTGCTGCACGTCACGCAGCTCCTTGTTGATCGCCAGCCGCCGCTGCTGGAACTGCTCGATCTCGCTTTTCTGCTGCGCACTGGCCCCACCAGACCGCCCGCCCTTGACCGGTTGCAGCTCGTCCAGCCGCTGCCGCGTCTCGGCCAGCTCCCGTTCCAGCTCCTGCTTCTTCACGAGGAACTTCTGGTCCGCCGCCGCCTGCAGCGCCCGCACGCGGGTGAAGGGCCGCTGCGAGGCCGAGCGCCCGCGGATGGAAAGCAGTGCCGAGGAGCCGCTCAGGTTGTCGGCCAGGTTGGTGGCGAAGTCGCCGTTGTTGGCGAAGGCCGACAGCATCGGCTGGCCCAGGAAGTTCTGCATCTCGACCCACAGCCGGTCGCTGAGGATGTCGGTGTCGGCGACCAGCACGACTTCGGAATCGGGTTTGGATTCGGCCAGGTGTCCCGGGGTACCGGCACGCTGCGGGAAGGCGCTGTGGAAGGTGCCGCGCAGGCGCGCCGCGATCACGTAATGCTGGTTGTCCGGCTGGTAACCCTGCAGCAGCGAGGTCGGGTCGCTGACCGCCTCCAGTACGCGCTGCGAGGGCACCTTCTCGGCCTCGGCGCTGCTCTGGATCAAGGGCAGCAGGCGCGTCTGCGCGTCGGGCGCGAGGTCGAAGCTGCCGGCGGTGGAGACGTTGATGCGCTGCAGGCTGGCGGTCACCACGTCGTTGTGGTTGAGCTCCTGCGGACCCAGGCCAAGCATCGCCGGATGGTTGAGGTTCGTGCCGGCCAGCTCGATCTGCAGCGCTCGCGAGCGATCCAGTACCACCGAACTCGCATTGAAGGCCACACCCCACGCCGCAAACAGCCGCGGCAGGTCGGAGTTGTGGTCGTCGGTCATGCCGTTGCTGTCTACGTAGGGCGTGGTGTCCAGCTCGGCATCCGGATCGACGAACACCACCAGGTGCCCGCCACGCAACACGTACTGGTCCAGCGCATAGACCGCGGCGTCCGGCAACCGCTTCGGATGCACCAGCAGCAGCACCTGGATGTCGTCGCCCACGCGGTTGAGCGTGTCGGCGTCGAGCGTCCTGACATCGAACAGTTGCTCCAGCTGCTGCACGACCGCCCACGGCGGCTCGCCGATCGCCGGATTGCCCGCCAGCGGCAGCGAGCTGATCAGCCCGATATGGGGTTTGCTGGGCTGGTCCAGTTCGTAGAGCAGCTTGGCGATGTCGTACTCGAGGAAGGTCTCCCGTGCCGGGTCGAAGAACGGGATCGACAGGTTGCGATCCTCGCCTTCGCCCTCGCTGCCCGGCACGGTGTTGCCGACCAGGCCGAAGAACACCCGCTCGCCGTTGCTGCCGCCGTTGATCGGCGTCAGGCCGCCGCCCTCGGCGCTGGCCTCGTCGTCCGAGTACGGTACCGGGTCGATCACCGCCAGCCGGACGCGGCCGCGCGAGCGGGCGACCATCTCCTGCAGCATCTCGCGCACGCGTTGTTCGTAACTGCGCAGCTGCGGCAGGTCGCGGGTGGCGTGTTCGGAGAAATACAGCGTGAGCTTCAGCGGCCGGTGCAGGTCGTCGATGATGTGCTGCGTGCCGGGCGTGAGCGTGTAAAGGTGGTCGGCGGTCAGGTCGACGCGCGCCGTCTGCAGCCACCGGCTGCTGGCCAGGGTAATGCCGATGAAAGCCAGGGTCAGCGCGACCAGCGCGGTGACCAGCCAGGTGCGGCGACCGATGTGCAGGCGGCGCATGTCAGCGGTTCCGCTTCAGGTCGAGCACCAGCACGCCGGCGGTAAGCCAGGCGAGGATGGTGAGCAGGAAATACATCAGGTCGCGCACATCGAGCACGCCGCGCGCGATTGCTTCGAAATGCCGCAGCATCGACAGGTGCGCCACGCCATTGACCAGCTTGCGCGGAAGCGCGCCCTGGAAGAAATCCAGCACCTGCGGCTGCCCGACCAGGATCAGCAGCACGCACACCAGCGCGGTGAGGATGAAAGCCACCACCTGGCTGCGCGTGAGCGTGGAGAGGCAGGCGCCGATCGCCAGGAACCCGCCGGCCATCAGCCAACTGCCCAGGTAACCGGCGAAGATCACGCCGTTGTCCGGATCGCCCAGGTAGTTGACGGTGACCCAGATCGGAAAGGTCAGCAAAAGCGCCAGCCCGAGGAACAGCCAGGCGGCGAGGAACTTGCCCAGCATCGCCTGCACCAGCGTCACCGGCAGCGTGAGCAGCAGTTCCAGCGTGCCGGCCTTGGACTCCTCCGCCCACATGCGCATCGACAGCGCCGGCGCCAGGATCAGGTACAGCCACGGGTGGATCACGAAGAACGGCTGCAGGTCAGCCAGCCCGCGCTCGTAGAAGTCGCCGGCGTAGAAGGTGAGCAGCCCGGCCAGCACCAGGAAGATCACCAGGAACACGTACGCCACCGGCGTGACGAAATAGCTGCGCAATTCGCGGCGCATGATCGCGGCGACGGGGTGCATCAGGCGTCCTCCCCCATCGTGATCTGGCGGAACACTTCGTCCAGCCGGCCGCGCTCGAGCTGGATTTCCGACACCTCCAGGCCCTGCTGGCGCAGCAGGTCCTCGACCGGTTCCAGGATGCGCGCGCCGGGCTTGGGGAACACGGTGATGCGCCCGTCCAGCGGATCGACCTCGATCGCCGCCACCTGCGGCAGGCGGCCGAGCATTTCCTGGGACACGCCGCTGCCGGGCGCGCTGAAGGACACCGCGCCGTGGTAGCGCGAGCGCGCTTCCAGTTCCGCCGGCGTGGCGTCGGCCAGCAGCTTGCCGCGGGCGATGATCACCACCCGGTTGCACAGCGCGTGGACCTCTTCCAGCAGGTGGGTGGAGATCAGAATGGTGCGTTCGCGCGCCATCGAGTCGATCAGGCGACGCACGGCGTGCTTCTGGTTCGGGTCCAGGCCGTCGGTGGGTTCGTCGAGCATCAGCACCGGCGGATCGTGCAGGATCGCCTGCGCCAGGCCCACGCGCCGGCGCAGGCCTTTGGATAGCGTGTCGATGCACTGCTCGAGCACGTCCTCCAGCTGCAGGTGCGTGACCACTTCGTCGAAGCGGCGGAAGCCTGCTTCGGCCCGCAGCGCACGCACGCGCAGGATGAAGGTCAGGAACTCGCGCACTGTCATCTCGCCGTAGCTCGGGGCACCCTCGGGCAGGTAGCCGAGCGCGCGCTTGGCCTTGAGCGGTTCGCGCTGCACGTCGTGGCCGCACACGCGCGCGGTGCCGGCGGTGGGCGTCAGGAAGCCGGCGATCATGCGCATGGCGGTGGACTTGCCGGCGCCATTGGGACCGAGCAGCCCCAGCACCTGGCCCGGCTCGGCACGGATGGACAGCGCGTCCACCGCGATGAGGCGGCCATAGCAGCGGGTAAGTCGGTCGGCTTCGATCATGCGGTGCGGGGCCTGGACTGGCCCGTCACTCTAGCGCACGGTACGCAGCTGCGGCAGGTCGATCCCCCCCGGCGCCTTCCCCCGCGAACGGGGGAAGGCGCCCAGGACGGGCGGGCATGCCTTCGCCTAGAACCGGAAATCCAGCCGCGCGTAGTAGAACCCGCCGTTCATGCCAAAGGGCATGGTTTCCCAGCCATAGGTAAAGCCCAGCTGCGGGAACGGCGCGCCCGTGTCTGGATCCCACTTGTCCGGGTAGGTGTCGAACACGTTGTCGGCGCCCACGGTGAGCTTGGCCGCGTCGGAGAAGCGGTAGCCCAGCGCCACGTCGGCCAGCCACTTGCCGCCCCAGGTCTGCTTGATGCCGGGCGTGAAGCCCTGCCCGCTGACCGGACCGAAATAGTTGCCGCGCAGCGTGAAGTCCCAGGCGCCGGTGCGATACACGCCCTGCAGGATGTGGTGCACGCGCGGCTGGCCTTGCTCGACCAGGGTGACCTGGGTGTCGTCGAACAATTTCTCCGGCGGCAGGATGGCCGACTGCGACTTGCGCCCGGTCACCTCCGTGCGGTTGTAGCTGAGCAACGCGGTGAGATCGATGTTGCTGCCGCCATCGAAGGCGTAACCCTTCTGTGCCACCACGTCGGCGCCCTCGGTGCGGGTGTCGATCGCGTTGGTGAAGAACAGCACCTGGCCCACGCCCAGCGGATCGAGGATCGCGCGGATCGGGCAGTTGGCGTTGCCCGGCGCGCAGGCCAGCCCGTCGGTACCGACCGTCTCGGGCACGATGTTGCTGGAGAAGATGATGCGGTCGTCGATGTCGATGCGGTAGACGTCGGCGGTCAGCGTGAAGTCCCCCATCGGCTTGTAGACGATGCCCAGCGTGCCGCTGCGCGAGGTCTCCTGCTTCAGCGGCTGGATGCCGAAGGCGCGCGTGACCGGGCTGTCCTGGCGCGCGGTCAACGTGTCCACCAGTACGCCGCTCGGATCGAGGTTCGTCGAACGCTGGCTGTAGAACATCTGCTGCACGCCCGGGGCGCGGAAGCCGGTGGCCAGCGTGCCGCGCACGGCGAAACTGTCGGTTGCGTCGAAGCGCGCCGAGAACTTGCCGGTGGTGGTGCTGCCGAAGTCCGAGTACTTCTCGTAGCGCGCCGCCGCGCCGAGCAGCAGGCGGTCGGTGAGCTGCGATTCGGCGTCGAGGTAGAAGGCCCAGTTGTGGCGGCCATCATTTACCGCCTCGGTGGGCGAGAAGCCGGGGAAGCCTTGCATGCCCGGCTGCGCGATCTCGCCGGTCTGGCCGAAGATCGGAATGCCGCGGTCGTTGGTCCGCCCGTAGGTGTAGGTCACCGGATCGCCCGGGGTGATCGCGTACTCGTCCTTGCGCCACTCCACGCCCGTGGCCAGGTCCAGTGGATTGGCGCCCACGCCCCAGTCGACCGGGCCGCGCAGGTCCAGGTTGAAGGTGGTCTCGGTAAGCTTGAGCTTGCCGGTGTCGGCCTCGGTTGGCGATTGCGCGTAGATGCCGCCGGCCGGCGCCGGTTCGTACCACCAGCTCACATTGACCGAGTCGGCCTCGTGGAAGCCGAAATGGTTGCGTCCGCGGTTGACCGACACGTCCATGTCCCAGTCGCCGAGCGGATGACGAAATCCTACGGCCAGCGAGGCATCCTTGACCGTGGTGACGATGTTGGGCAGGAAGCCGTCCGGATAGAGCGCCGGCACCGTGCGGTTGTCGCCGGCCGGGCGGAAGAAGCCGTACGAGCTGCCGTCGCGCTTGGACACGCCGCCGAACCAGTACAGCTCGCCACCGGCCACCGGCAGGCCGCCGTTGAGCCAGAAGTAGGCATCCTTGGCGTCGGCATCGCCCAGGCGCTGGGTGACGCGCGGCGGATCTACGCGCAGCGTGTCCAGCCCGGCGCGGTTGGTGGCGTCGCGCTTGCGGTATTCGAGCGTGAGGTCGAGGTATCCGTCCCTGCCGAGCTTGAACCCCGTGTTGACGCTGCCCTGGCGCATCAGGCCGTCGCCCTTGTAGGTCTGGCCGCTTTCGAGCGAGACGTTGGTCTGGCCGGTCTGCTTTTTCAGCACGATGTTGATCACCCCGGAGATCGCGTCGGAGCCGTACTGTGCCGCCGCACCGTCGCGCAGCACCTCGATGCGCTCGATCGCCGAGATCGGAATGGCGTTGATGTCGGTGCCGGCCGAGCCGCGGCCGACGGTCTGCTGCACGTTCACCAGCGCCTGCTGGTGGCGGCGCTTGCCGTTGACCAGCACGAGCACCTGGTCCGGACCGAGGCCGCGCAGCGTGGCCGGACGCAGGATGTCGGTGCCGTCGCTGACGAATGTGCGCGAGAAGTTGAAGCTCGGCTCGAGCATCTGCAGCGCTTGTCCCACTTCCACCACGCCGGCGTTCTGCAGCTGTTCGGCGCTGATGACGTCGACCGGCGCGACCGCCTCGGCAGCCGTGCGGTCCCTGGCGCGAGATCCGATCACCTGCACGCTGTCCAGTTCGGTGATCTTTCCCTTGTCCTTCGCGTCGCCCTGGGGCGCCTGCTGGCCCAGCGCGGGCAGACACAATCCCAGTGCGAGGACGGCCAGGCCCGTGCGCGGCACGACAGACCCTGCGCGTCCCTTGTGGGCCACGTGATGGTGATGCGACATGCGTTCACTCCCTCCCGAATGGCCGCCTCCAGGCGGCGCTGCTTCCCCTGCGTGAAGCAGGCTGCCATGCGGCATGCGGGAGCGTTGTGTCCTGCCGCGCGGTTCGGCAGGTTGACGCGGCTACTGACCCATGCCCGCCGAGGCCCTGTCTATGCGCCGCCACGCGCCGCGCATCGACCTACGGAGGCGGGTGGCCCAGGCGCCGTCTTCGCGGACAAAAAAAATCCTGCCCGCGCAAGGCGGGCAGGATTTCGAGGGACGAACCGCGTGGGCTTACTGGCCTGCGCTGGCGGCCTCGGCCGGAGCGGTGGCAGTGCCGGACGAGGCAGGCGCCGAAGCGCTGGCGGCGGGCGCCGAAGCGCTGGTGGCCGGCGCCGGCTCCAGGGTCGGCTGCGGAATGCCAGCGGCCTGCTCGGGGGTCTGCTCCGGCACATCGTCGCCCAGCAGCGGCAGGTAGACGTCGTACTTGGCGTAGGTGGTGATGTTGCCGCCCTTGTCCTTGGCCTCCGGCTGCACTTCGATGTCGTACAGGCGGTTGGTCACTTCGTCGAACTTGTAGCCGTGGGTCTGCGCGTAGGCCTTGAGCATTTCGCGGGTCTGCGGCACGCCGGCGGCGGTGCCGTTCCACACGCCCACCAGGGCGGGGCCGCCGAAGGCCAGCATGGCGCGCACGTTGTTGTCCACGATCAGCCGACCGAAGCGGTCATGGTCGCCCGGCTGCGGACCGGCCGGCTTGGCGCCAGCGGCGCTGCTGGCACTCGCCGGCGCGCTGGAAGCTTCTGCCGGCGCATCTTCGTCGCCGAGCTTGGGCGGCTGCGGTGCGGTCAGCTCCTGGCTCTGGCCAGCCACGGTCAGGCTGGTGGCGTCGATCGGCATGCCGACATCGAAGGTGTAGTTCTGGTCGCCGAAGTTGGTGGTGAAGATGACGCGCGGGCCGACCACGTTGACGCCCAGCTTCTTGGCAGCGTCCTGGATCTGCTTGACGGCGGTGGCGGTGGCATCGTCCAGCGCGGCAAGGCCGCCGCTGCGCGGGATCGAGCTGGAAACCACCAACATCGGGGTCGGCTGGGTCGGGCGGATGTACGGGACCAGGTTGCCGTAGTCGATGTTCGGCACCGCCGCCAGCACGTTCTGCAGGTTGCCCAGGCTGGTCTGGATCAACGAATCCGGATCGCCGTGGATGTACAGGTTCGAGTAGCGGTTGACCAGGTTGAAGCCGTAGGCCACGTCGTAGGACCAGGTGACCTTGGTCAGCTGATGGCGGCTGCCCTGGCGCTCCAGGTCCAGCGTGAAGTGCTTGTCCTGCCCGCGCCAGTCGTTGTCCAGGTTCCAGACGACCTTGGCTTCGTTGACGGTGTTGTCGACCTTGTAGAAATCGGGGTCGGCGCTGGCGATGGTCAGCTTGCCATCGCTGATGCGGTCGTTGTCACTGGTCCAGCTGATTTCCGCGCCGGGGCCATAGGCCTTGCCGGAAAGCTTGAACTGGATCTTCGGGTCCTCCTGGCGCAGCGAGGAGTAGTCCTCGAAGCGGCGGAAGTTGTTGAGGACGTCGTAGACCTGGCGCATGTCCTTGCCGAAGACGAGCGATCGTTCCACATGGCCGCTGCCGGGCATGATCACGCCTACCACGACACCGACCACGGCGACGATGATCAGGGCCACAATGAATTCAAGAACACGCATCATTACCTGGGTTCTCCGAGCGTTTTCCGCGCAGCGCTATAAGGTTCCCGTCGGATCCGCACCACGGGTTTGACCCCGGAGGAAGGCACGGCGAGGGTCGGCGAAATACCGAAGCTTGGGATGGTACTTGCTCGCGGGCTGGAACGCCATCGGGCGCGCAGGGGCCTGTCTGGGCGCCGTGAAAACGGCCTGGGGCGGGCTGCCGGCGGCTCGCAGGATCGCTTTCCCGGGACGAACGCAAAGGACCCCGGGGCCAGTCCAGTGCAGCGCCGGCCCGTCGCGCCCGGCTCCCAACGACGGGCTGCGCCTGCACGCTCGGCGCAGCCTGATGAATCAGACGATCCCCAGCTCCAGCGCCTTCAACACTGCACGGGTGCGGTCGCGCACGCCGAGCTTGGAAAGAATGTTCGAGACGTGGTTTTTCACCGTCCCCTCGGCGACCTTCAGCGAGTTGGCGATCTCCTTGTTGGAGTAGCCACCCGACAGCAGGCGCAGGATTTCCGTCTCACGCTCGGTCAGCGGGTCCGGTTGCTCCAGGCTGGTGAACTGGTTCTGCATGCGCCCCACCCCGGCCAGCAGGCGCTGGGTGACCATCGGCGCGACCAGCGAGCCGCCGGCCGCGACCGTGCGCACCGCCTCGACCAACTGCTCCAGCGAGACATCCTTCAGCAGGTAGCCGCGCGCGCCGGCCTTCAGGCCTTGCAGCACCAACTGGTCGTCGTCGAAGGTGGTCAGGATGATGGTCGGCGGAAGCTCGCCGCGCGCCGAGAGCGCCTGCAGCACTTCCAGCCCGCTCATGTTGGGCATGCGCAGATCCAGCAGCACGACATCGGGCTTGATCCGCGGAATGTCGGCCACGGCCTGCGCGCCGTCGACGCACTCGGCGACCACGCGGATGTCTTCGGCCAGGTCCAGCAGCGAACGGACGCCCTGGCGCACCAGGTTCTGGTCATCGACGAGACAGACGGAAATCATCGCGGTTCCTCGATAGTGCGGTGATGGTGCGCTTTCCGCGCGACCGTGGCGCCGGGCGCTGCCCGCCATTCTGGCATGGGACACGCCAGCCCGGCGTCATGACATGCTCAACGCCGGCGGTTCGAGCCGGGAGGGCGAATGGGCCAGTTCCAGCGCTTCGCCCAGCGGCAGCCGCACGGTCAGCGCGAATCCCTCGCTGACGGCGGTATCGACCGCCACGCTGCCGCCGAACTCGGCCAGCCGCTCGCGCATGCCGGAAAGGCCGTTACCAGGCTTGAAGTGCGCGGACCCGCGGCCATCGTCGCGCGCGTGCAACCCGATCTGGTTGGCATCGGCATAGGCGAACGTCAGCCAGAGCTGGCGCGCGCCCGCATGCTTGGCGCAGTTGGTGATGATCTCCTGCGCGCAGCGCAGCAGCACCTGCGCGCGACGCGGATCCTCCACGCTGAAACGCGGCGGCGTGTCCACGTGCACGGACAGCCCGGGCACGCCCTCGATCAGGCTGCGCAGCGCCTGGGTCAGGTCGATGGCGTCGTCCTGGCGGAGCTCGCTGACTGCCTCGCGCACATCCGACAGCAGATGCCGCGCGGTCGCCTGCGCCTTGCGCACGTGCTCGGCAGAGGCGTCGTTGGCCAGATGGCTGGCCACTTCCAGGTTGAGGCTGAGGGCGGTCAGGTGGTGGCCGATCAGGTCGTGCAGTTCGCGCGCGATGCGCATGCGTTCGGCGATGCGGGTCGATTCGGCCAGCAGCGCGCGGGTGGCGCGCAGTTCGGAGTTGAGCCGCCGCTGTGCCTCGCGCGCCTCGGTCTGCTGGCTCGCCACCATCGAGGTGAAGAACGCCAGCGCAGAGATGCCCAGGTACATGCATACCTGCAGGAACGCGGTGACGATCGTCCAGCCCATATAGCTGGCGATGATCGGAATCAGCATCAGGTTCTGCGCCAGCATCCACACCAGCCCCGCCACCACCGGCAGCTGCCAGGGCAAGACCACCGCGATCACCAGCATCAGCATCGCCGACAAGCCGCTCTGGCTGAACCAGCCCATCGCTACCGCCGAACCGGTAAGCACCACCAGGCCGAACAGCTTGAGCACCTGCGCGCGACCGCTCTGCCGGCTCATGCCCGAGCGGCCGGTCAGCAGCAGGTAGGTGAGTCCGAACACCAGGTAGGAAAGGATCCAGCCGGAGATGTTCGGATTGCTCCACCACGCGTTGACCTGGGCCAGGCTCCAGCTGCCGGGCAGCAGCGGCAGCGCCACGCAGAGGTAGGTGAACAGCCCGGTCAGCCGCAGCAGCCGGATATGGTTGAAATTGGTCCAGGACATACCGGCATCATAGGCCCACGCCAGCCCGGCGCAATGCGCGGAAAGTCACCCTGCCACCGGTCACGCAGGCTCGCGTTTTACAAAGGTTTTACAGCCGCGCGCAGGGTGTGCGCCCCGCCCCCGCATGCCATAATGCGCCCTTGCGGGACGCCCTCGGCGGCCCACCGATCTGACTGTTTATCTGCGGAGCAACGAATGGCCTTAGCCATCCGCGACGTGCGCGAGCACGATCTGGATGCCGTGCTGGCGCTCAACAACGCCGCCGGCCGCTCCATCCTCGCCCTGGACGCCGCGCAGCTGCGCTACTTCTTCGAGCGTGCCGAATATTTCCGCGTCGCCGAGATCGACGGCCAGCTGGCCGGCTTCCTGATGGCCCTGCGCGACGGCGGCAGCTACGACAGCCCCAACTACCGCTGGTTTTCAGATCATTACGAGTCCTTCGTCTACATCGACCGCATCGTGATCGGCAACGCGTACCGCCGCCACGGCCTGGGCCGCATCCTCTATTGCGACGTCACCAGCTACGCCGAGGTGCGCGTGCCGCTGCTGACCTGCGAGGTGTTCCTGGAGCCACGCGACGACGTGGTCGTGTTGTTCCACGGCACTTATGGCTTCCAGGAAGTCGGCCAGCAGCGCATGGGCGAATCCGGTCCGCAGGTCAGCCTGCTGGCCAAGGACCTGCCCAGCTACGCCTACGTGCGCCAGACCTGGCTCGAGAACGGCGGCCTGCCGGACGAACCCTGGCTCGCCGAGCGCCAGTTGCCGCCTCCCCACTCTTCCCTCCCCTCCCAGCCGCGCCGCCTTGCCGGAGAGCGGCACCCGTGACCGTAAAGATGGATACGACTGAAAGTTGCGACCTGCGCTTCGGCCAGGTCGGCATCGCCTGCGTGCGCGTGCGGCGCGTGGATGCCGCTGCACTCTGCGAAGAACTCGAACGCCGCGTGCGCTCGGCGCCGCAATTGTTCTCCCGCGCCGCCGTGGTGCTCGATCTTTCTCACCTGCTCGACCTGCCTGACGACGGCACCGTCGATGCGCTGCTCGAGGCGGTGCGCAGCGCCGGCATGCTGCCCGTCGGACTGGCCTATGGCACCAGCGCCACCGAGGCGCTGGCCCAACGCATGGGCCTGCCGCTGATCGCCAAATTCCGCGCCGCGTACGAGCCGGCCGATGGCGGCAGTGTTGCGCCGCCCGCTCCGGCGCCGGCGGCCGCCCCCGCGCCGCGTGCCGAACCGGTGCGCGAACCGATCCACGCCGCGCCCCCCGCGGGACCGGCACTGGGCGCGCAACACCACGACGGCACCGTCCGCTCGGGCCAGCAGGTTTACGCGCGCGACCGCGACCTGGTGCTCACCGGCGCGATCGCCAACGGCGCGGAGGTGATCGCCGACGGGTCCATCCACGTTTACGGAAGCCTGCGCGGGCGCGCGATGGCCGGAGCGCAGGGCGACGAAAAGGCGCGCATCTTCGTTTCCGATTTCCGTGCCGAACTGGTGGCCATCGCCGGCCATTACCGCGTGTTTGAACAGATCCCCAAGGACCTCGAAGGCCAGGCTGTGCAATGCTGGCTCGATGGTGAAAAATTGATGATCGCCCGGCTGTGACCGGCGCGATTCCCACCCAAGCATTCCGGAGAAGAGCCCTTGAGCGCTGAGATTATCGTCGTCACGTCTGGCAAAGGCGGCGTCGGCAAGACCACCACGAGCGCCTCGCTGGCCACCGGGCTGGCGATGGCCGGCAAGAAGGTTGCGGTGATCGACTTCGACGTCGGGTTGCGCAACCTGGACCTGATCATGGGCTGCGAGCGGCGCGTGGTGTACGACTTCGTCAACGTCGTGCACGGCGAGGCCACGATCAAGCAGGCGCTGATCAAGGACAAGCGCCACGAAAACCTGTTCGTGCTGGCCGCCAGCCAGACCCGCGACAAGGACGCGCTGACCCAGGAAGGTGTCGAGAAAGTGCTCGACGACCTTTCCAAGGACGGCTTCGACTACATCGTGTGCGATTCGCCCGCCGGCATCGAGAAAGGCGCGCACCTGGCGATGTACTTCGCCGACCACGCCGTGGTGGTGGTCAATCCCGAGGTTTCCTCGGTGCGCGACTCGGACCGCATCCTGGGCCTGCTTGCCAGCAAGACCCGCCGCGCCGAACGCGACGAGGGCCCGATCACCCAGCACCTGCTGCTGACCCGCTATAACCCCGCGCGCGTGGCCCTGGGCGAGATGCTGAGCGTCAAGGACGTCGAGGAAATCCTGGGCATACTCGTGGTCGGCGTGATCCCCGAATCGGAGAACGTGCTGGCCGCCTCCAACGCCGGCGTGCCGGTGATCCTGGACGAGAATTCCAACGCCGGCCATGCCTATCGCGACACCGTGGCGCGCATCCTTGGCGAGGAGCGTCCGTTGCGTTTCACGGAAGTGGCCAAGAAGGGCTTTCTCCAGCGCGTCTTCGGAGGTTGACGGTGATGGGTATTCTCGATTTCCTGAAGCGCAAGCCGGAACCCACCGCCTCGGTCGCCAAGGAACGCCTGCGCATCATCGTGGCGCAGGAGCGCTCCACCCGCGGCGCGCCGGACTACCTGCCGCTGATGCGCAACGAGCTGCTCGAGGTGATCAAGAAGTACGTTCACGTCGACATCGACGCGATCAACATCAACGTCGAGCGCGACAGCGGCCATGAGGTGCTGGAGCTTTCCGTCGCCCTGCCCGACGGCAAGGCCGCCAGCACACCCTAGCCCGCAGGGTGGGCTTCAGCCCACCTTGCGGCACCGGAGCGGTGGGCTCAAGCCCACCCTACGCCCATGAATACTCCCGACGTCCTGCGCCTGGCCGACATCGGCTTCGACGCACCCACCGCCCTGCTCGCACGCCACGGCCTGGCGCTGCATTGTGTGCCTGCGGGCGAGCCCATCCCCGGAAGCTACTGGGGCGACGAAGAGGCCGGGATCATCGGCACGGCCGTCTACGCACGCGACGACACGCCGGTGCACTCGCTGCTGCACGAGGCCTGCCACCTGCTGGTGCTTCCGTCCGATCGCCGCGCCCGGGTACATACCGACGCCACCGATTCGGTGGAAGAGGAAGACGCCACCTGTTACCTGCAGATCCTGCTCGCCGACGAACTGCCGGGCGTCGGTCGCGCACGGCTGATGGCCGACATGGACACCTGGGGCTACAGCTTCCGGCTGGGATCGACGCGGGCGTGGTTCGAGCAGGACGCGGCCGAGGCGCTGGCGTTCCTCAAGGTCCGTGGACTGGCCTGAACAAATCGGCTGACGAGGGGCGAGGCTCGCGGAAAGCTCTCGATCCCTTCTGGAAGAAGATCAACCGGCAGCGGCCTTTCCCGCAAGCCCCGCGCCTTTGCCTGCCCTGTCCCAGGGGCAGCAAGCGGCACGCTCTACTTCCGGTGCCACTTGTCGTCGCTTCCCTTCTCGTACTCGTTCTTCACCGCCGACCAGGCGACCTTGAACGAAACCTCCTCCTGCGATTCCTTGCCCCGGCGCTTGTCCGGATCCGCATACTCGTCCCAGGCACTGTTGAACGCCTCCTTGAAGATGTCCTGCGCGTGCTCGGGCAGGTTGTCGCGCACGGCGTCGGGCAGATCGCTGGTGGACTTGTAAGGCATGGCAGCTCTCCTCGGTGGACTCACCTCACCGTCCGCCCGCGCGGATCAAGCGGGCGTCAACCCCGCCCTAGCGCGACACATGCCGATCGCCCTGCACGTACCAGCGCCATGGCGCTTCGGCGGCGCGGGTGATGCCGATCCTCGTCGATACCCCCGGGGCAGCTGGCGGCGCCACGCCGTCATCCAGCAAGACGAAGCCACCGGCACCCTCGACCAGATCGACGCCATCCTGCGCTCCGCCGATGCCCAGTGCCTGGCAGAGCCGCGCGGGGCCACGGCAGAGGTCGCGGTCATGCCGGCAGCGGGGACGTGCGGCGCGCATGGCGGTGAGCCCGGTCAGAGGCGCCAGTGCGCGCAACAGCACCGCTACGCCCTGGTCCTCCTCGCCGCACACCGGGTTGCAGCACCAGTGCATGCCGTAGGTGAAATACACATAGAGCCGCCCGGGCGGCCCGAACATGGTCGCATTGCGCGCCGTGCGCCCGCGCCAGGAGTGCGCTGCCGGATCGATCGCGCCGCAGTAGGCCTCGGTCTCGACGATCCGCCCACTGCGCCCGTCGGCGCCGAGCAGCACCTTGTTGAGCAGATCAGGCGCCACCACGCGCGGATCGCGCGCATAGAACGCCCGCGGCAGCACGGTAGCCGGGCGGCCAAGCAGTGACGCGATGAAGTCGGGTGTCATGCGCACAGCATGCGGCGCGGAGCGTCAACGGGCCAACCATGGCAACACGCGCGCCATGACGTCCGGCGCCTCGCCCCAAGGTTAAAGCTCGAACCGATAGGCGAGCTTCACCAGCAACTGTTCGCTGTCGCGCAGGTCGAAGCTGCGGCTGAACTGGCTACCGGCTTCGCTGTAGCGCGGGTCGAGCGCATAGCCGCCACGCCCGTACACCACGTAAAGGTCCGACAGCGGCGCCAGCTCGTAGCGGTAGCGGATCTGGAACCCAAGGTTGCGCACGCTGAAGTCGTTCACGGGGTCGTCCGCCGGGACCGCGCGCATGTCGCCGTTGACGCGATAGGCCTGCAGCAGCCGCGCGTCCAGGCCCAGCGCCTGCAGCTTCACGCGCAGCTCCTGGCGGTTGCCGATGTTCCAGTTGACGCCCGCGTCGAGCAGGATCTGGTGGCTGTCGAAGCTTCCGATCAGGTTGTCGTGCTGCCACACCAGCCAATCCGGGTCGAACTCGTAGGTCATGCCGGTGAACAGGCTGAAGGCGTCATTGATGAAATAGGTTGGCTGGAACTGCGCGGCATAGCCCACCCGTTTCAGTCCGACACGATCGCTCCCCTTGAGCGTCACCTCCGACTCCCACGCCCAGTTGCCTTTGCGCGGGCTCTGGCGCTCCCAGTCCAGCAGCGCGTTGTGCGGAATGCGCAGCGCCCCGTGGCCGCGGGTGAGAAGGTCATCGTGCGCCGGTGCATCGAGGTTGAGCTGCCAGTCTTCCTGTCCACCGTCACGCAGCTGGCTCTCGCGGATCACGCGGAACTGCCGCTGCAGCGACAGCCCGTGGTCGTTGTCCATGCCGATGATGCGCCAATGCCAAAGATGGGAGGCGTAGCGTGACCCGGCCGGCAGCTCGGCGAACCGCCGGCGCACCTCGTAGTGCACGTAGTTGAGGCTGTTGCGTGGCAGGTAGCCGAAGTCGTTGAGATCGAGCTTGTCGTCGAAGTGCATGGCGATCCACTGCTGGCTCCAGCGCTCGTTCATTTCGTACTCGACAATCGATGTGGCGCCGATGCCGCGTACGGTGGTTCCACGCTGGTCGATCGCGCTGCCGACCACGTTGCTCGTGACCGTAAGCTGGGCGTTCGGCTGCCACTTGTGATCGATGCCCAGCACGTCCGCATCGCGGTCGAGCCAGGGGCGCTCCACGCGCGTGGCCATCATGCCCAGCGTCTGCGTGCCGTAGTCATGGATCAGGCGCACCGCCGAGAACGTGCGCCCCGCCTCGCCACTCTCCTGCGCCGCGAGCACGCCATACTGGGTGCCGCCCACGCTGCCGTTGAGCTTGACCGCACCGGTCACGTCGCCGGAGCCGTTGCCATCGTCGGCGGGGCCGCCCACGCGGCGGGTGTAGATCAGCTGGCTGTTGTCGATCAGGAGGCCGAAGTCGAAGATGCCCTGATTCTCGGTGAAGAATGGCCGCTTGTCGGTAAAGAACGTTTCCTCGGCGCCGAAATTCACTACCAGGTCGTCGCTCTCCACCTGGCCGAAGTCGGGGTTGATCGTCGCGGTGAGCTGGGTCTGCCCGTTCGGCTTCCAGAAGATGTCCGCGCCACCCTTGAAGCTGTTCGCGCCGTGCACCTGGTCGCGCAGCCCGACAACGTAGGGCGTGATCGCGAACAGCGACTGCGTGTAGGCCGGCAGCGTCACCGGCTTGAAGTCGGAGACGAAGCGCGGCTTGTTGAAGCTGGCCACCGGCCAGGCGTCGCGCTCGCCGGTCGAGCCGATCACGCGATCCAGGTACAGGCCGATGGTGCGCTCGCCGCCGACCGCGCCGCGCATCGGCGCGATGTACCAGGGAATGAGCATCTCCACGCTCCAGCCCTGCGCATCCTCGCTGGAGGCGTGCTTCCAGTTGCCGTCCCAATCGGTGTTGAACTGGGTTTCCTGGGTCACCACCGCGTCGTTGATGTCGTCGGCAAGCGTGACCATGAAGTTGTAGCCGGTGCGCCCGTCGCCGTCGAAGTCGACCATCAGGTTCACGCGATCGACCTGCGCCTGCTCATCGCGGCGGATGCGCTGGTGCGTGCGCGGCACGCCCGGCGGCTGGATGCAGCGGAACGCGATCGCCAGGCCATCCGGCGTGGACAGCACCCATGCCTCGGTCGGCAGGCTGCCCGGTTCGCCGTTGAGCGGCTGCACCTTGCGGAAGTCGGTGATGTGCCGGGCGTCTTGCCATTCGACCGGGTCGATGTGGCCGTCCACTTCCACCGCCATGGCGGGCAGGGCCAGCAGGGCGAACGAGGCGATCAGGGCGCGCATGGCGCAATGGCGTGCGGAAGGGCGCATCGGGAGGCGGGAAGCGAAGGGATGTCGCGCAGGATAGAGGGCCATCGCGATACGGCCGACTGGCGGAAGTCATGGCGGCGCGCCTGTCCGCGGACAGGCCGGCGCCGCTCAGCGTGGCTCGGCGATCTGCGCCTGCAGTTCGATGTCGCGCGGCGGCGGCGTGCGCGGCGTCCGCGTGACGCGCCGGTACCAGCCCCACGACAGCGCGCCGACCGTCGTCAGCACGCTCGCCCCCAGCGCCAGGTGCAGCAGGTCGCTCGAAAGCAGCGGCGAAAGGACACCGGCCACGGCACCGTTGAGGAGCAGGCTGGCAAAGGCCTGCACCGAGGAGATGCCGCCCCGCCTGTGCGCGAACCGGTCCAGCAGCAGCAGGGTCAGCGTCGGGAAGGCCAGCTGCACGCCCACGCCGTGCAGCACCAGCGGCAGCATCGACCAGGGAAGCCGCGGTTGCGGAAGCGCGAGTGCGAGGACCACATGCAGCGCACAGGCCAGCAGCATCACCGCATAGCCCAGGTTTACCGTGAAGCCTACGCCGCGCCGGCCGGCCAGCCGCCCGGACAACCAGGCGCCGGCGACCAGGCCGGCCACCACCGGGATGAACAACCAGGGAAAGCCCTGCGCCGACAGGCCCAGCAGCTCGCGGATGATCCGCGGCGCCGAGGCGATGAACAGGAACAGCCCAGCAAAGTTGACCGAACTGGAAATCAGCAATGGCCAGAACGGCCGGTCGCGCCCGAACGCGATGTAGCCGGCCAGCAGCGGCTTCAGCGCGAAGCGACTGCGTGCCGCCAACGGGTGGGTTTCGTCCAGCTGCCACACCAGCAGCATCGCCAGTATCAGGGTGAAGCCGGTCAGCACCCAGAAGATGCCGTGCCAGCCGCCCAGGCCAAGCAGCTGCGCGCCCACCATCGGTGCGATCACCGGCGCCACGCCGAAGATCATCATCACCTGCGACATCAGCCGCTGCGCGGCCTCCCCCTCGAGGCTGTCGCGGATCACCGCGCGGCCCACCACCAGGCCGGCGCCGGCGCAGGCGCCCTGGATGCCGCGGCACACGAGCAGCATGCCGAAGGAGGTCGACAGCGCCGCCCCGGCCGAGGCCAGCGCATAACCGAGCATGCCCGCGACGATGACCGGCTTGCGCCCGATCGCGTCGGAGATCGCGCCATGGAACAGGCTCATCACCGCGTAGGTCAGCAAGTACATGCTGAGCAGCTGCTGCAGCGCCACCTCGTCAACACCGAAGCGGGCGCCGATCAGCGGAAAGGCCGGGAACACCGCGTCGATCGAGAACGGGCCGATCATCGACAGCCCGGCCAACAGCCAGGGCAGACTGCGCCGGATGGGGGGAGGAGTCGTGGTCATCGGATCACGCCGGGAAGCGGCGGCGAGTATGCCACGCTCCCCGGCTGCTCCCGTGGGACGCCGTTGGCCTGGCACACGGCCATCGGCTAGCATCCGCCGGATGGGAGATGGCATGCCTCCCGTTCTTCACGGAACGAACCGCCCCGAGCGAGGGGTTGATGATGCCTGCACACCGGACGCCCCGGGTGCGGGTGCGTGCCCGCGGCGCGGAGGTCCGGGATTTCGACCTTTCAGGGAGGCGCTCTCGTGGGTTACATCGGATTCCTTGCCATCGGCTTCGGCGGCGCGCTCGGCTGCTGGCTGCGCTGGCTGCTCGGCAGTCTTCTCAACCACCTCTTTCCCACGCTTCCGCCAGGCACGCTGCTCGCCAACCTGCTCGGCGGCCTGCTGATGGGCGGCGCGATGGGCGTGTGGGACCACTTCCAGACGCTGCCACCGGAACTGCGCCTGTTCGTGTTCACCGGCTTCCTGGGCGGCCTTACCACCTTCTCCACCTTTTCGGCCGAATCCTCCACCCTGCTGCTGCGCCAGCAGTACCTTTGGTTCGGCGGGCATCTGATGGTGCACCTGGTGGGCTCGATCGGCCTGACCCTGCTCGGCATTGCACTCACCCGCGGGCTGCTGCGCGCCTTTTAGCAGCTGCCTCGGCGTGACCGCCAGACACGCCCGCCAGTGGGTCGCGCCAAGGGCGTTCGTGCAGATCCGACGGAGGACCAACGTGAGCGATACGACAATCGAAGGCGTACAGCTGTGCTTCTACGTCCATCTGCGTGCACGCCACGACGGCAGGTTGCTGTCCGAATGGCTGCTGGAACAGGCCAGGCAGCAGGGCATCGGTGGCGGCTCGGTATTCCGCGCCACCGCCGGCTTCGGCCGCCACGGCGTGTTGCACGAGGAAGCGTTTTTCGACCTTGCGGACGACCTCCCGGTGAAGGTCGAGTTCCTGCTCCGGCCGGCGCAGGCCGACGCCCTGCTCGCTCGCGTGCGTGAGGCCGGCGTCCACGCGGTCTATGCAACCTCGACCATACGCTTTGGGGTTCTGGGCGCGCAGTGAGGCGTGCCGCCATCTGAAGGAGCGCCGCATGCCCTTCCGCCAGCAGTCCATCAAGCAGCGCGCGATCGATCTGCTCGCGCTGGCCGGTGTCCGTGCGGCCGACAAGCCGCCTTGTGACATGTGCGTACACGACGATCGCCTCTACGCCCGCGTGTTCGCGCACGGCTCGCTCGGTCTGGGCGAGGCCTACATGGACGGCTGGTGGGACAGCGACGACCTGTCCGGCCTGTTCACCCGACTGCTGCGCGCACAGATCGACGACGAGCTGCGCACCCTGGACACCCTGATCGCCCACCTCAAAGCCCGCTTCGTGAACCTGCAGCGCGGCGAGCACGCCTTCGAGATCGGCAAGGCGCATTACGACCTGGGCAACGATCTGTTCCAGGCCATGCTGGGGGAACGGCTGGTGTACTCGTGCGGCTACTGGGCCCAGGCGACCAACCTGGACGACGCCCAGGTCGCCAAGCTCGACCTGATCTGCCGCAAGCTGCAGCTCAAGCCCGGCCAGCGTGTACTCGACATCGGCTGCGGCTGGGGCGAGGCGCTCAAGTACGCGGCGGAGACCTACGGTGTCCAAGGCGTGGGCATCACCGTCTCGCGGGAGCAGGCGGCCTACGCGCAGGCGCTGTGCGCCGGGTTGCCGGTGGAAATCCGCCTGCAGGACTACCACGAGCTGGACGAGCCGTTCGACGCGATCATGTCGATCGGCATGTTCGAGCATGTGGGCGCGCTCAACTACCGCGGCTACTTCGAGGTCGCGCGGCGCTGCCTGCGCGAGGACGGTTTGTTCCTGCTGCATTGCATCGGCAGCAACGGCCGGCCATCGCGGCCCGACCCGTGGATCGAGAAATACATCTTCCCCAATTCGATGATCCCGGCGATGAGCCAGACCGCCACGGCGCTCGAAGACCTGTTCGTGGTCGAGGACTGGCACAACTTCGGTGCCGACTACGACAGGACGCTGACCGCCTGGCGCGCCAACTTCGATGCCGCCTGGCCGGCGCTGTCGCACCATTACGACGACCGCTTCCGCCGTATGTGGCACTACTACCTGGCCGTCTCCGCCGCGGTCTTCCGCAGCCGCCGCGACCAGCTCTGGCAGCTCACGCTGAGCCCGCGCGGCGTGCCCGGCGGCTACCGCGTGCCACGGTAGGAGCGACCGCTTCGGCGTTCATTTCGGCCTGCAACCAGTCCGCCAGCGCCGCCAGTTCGTCGCGCCTGGGCGCATCCGGTGCATGGACCAGATGGTATCGGTAGCCCTCGAGCACCGGCCCGAACGGCTGCACGAGCGCACCGCTGCGCAAGTCCGGCCCCACCAGCAGAAGGCTGAGCAAGGCCACGCCCTGGCCGGCCAGCGCCGCCTGGATCGCGTGGTTCTCGTCGCTGAAGACCACGCCCGATTCCGGCAGCACGCCGCGCATGCCTGCCTGTTCCAGCCAGCGCCGCCACGTCGGGTTGTCGGCGCGCCGGTGCCGCCATTCGAAATGCAGCAGCGGCCACCGTGCGAGGTCGGCGCGCCGGCGCAGGTGCAGCGCGGGGCTGCACACGGGGGCGAAGTGGTCGGCCGCCAGCGGCAGCGCGACGAGGCCTGGGTACGGCCCGCGGCCGTAGCGGATGGCGGCGTCGATGTCGCGGCCCTCCAGGCGTACCGGCTCGTCCGAGGCATGCAGGCGCAGGTCGAGTCCCGGGTGGGCGCGGCGGAACGAAGCAATGCGCGGCACCAGCCAGCGCGCGGCGAACGCACTGGTCGCCGACAGCGTCAGGCTGCGCCGGGCGCGGCGGTCGGCCACCGAGTCCAACGCGCGCGCAAAAGCATCGAAGCCATCACGCAGCACGGGGTAAAGCTCCATCGCGGCGGCAGTAGCGACCACCTGGCGTGGATGCCGCTCGAACAGCCGCACGCCCAGCCGGTCCTCCAGCTGGCGCACCTGGTGGCTGACGGCGGTGGGCGTTACCGCCAGTTCTTCGGCCGCTCGCTTGAAGCTCAGGTGGCGCACCGCCGCCTCGAAGGCACGCAGCGAAGCCAGCGGCGGAAGTTTTCGCATGGTCGCTCCCTCTGGGTGAGTTCAATTCACCCATAGCGCGAAAAACTATCGTTTGTCCGTTGAACTTTCCAGTTTCAAGCTGGCGTTCAACGCAGGCAGCTGAGCCTGCCTCATCCAACGAGGTCGCATGACCACCCTGCTCCACATTGATGCCAGCGCCCGCTCCGGTCGTTCCGATCAACAACCCCATGGCTCCCATACACGCCGGTTGAGCGCCCGGTTCGTGGAGCGCTGGAAGACGGCACGCCCGCACGACCCGGTGGTTTACCGCGACGTCGGAGCGAATCCCCCGCCACCGGTCAGTGGCGACTGGATCCACGCCGCGTTTACGCCACCCGACCGGCGGGAGCCCTGGATGGACGAGACGCTGGCCGCCAGCGAGATCCTGGTGGATGAGCTGATCGGCGCCGACCTGATCGTCGCCGGGGTGCCCATGTACAACTTCGGCATGCCGGCCGCGTTCAAGGCCTGGATCGACCAGATCGTGCGCGTCGGCCGCACGTTCGGGTTCGACCGCTCGCGCGAAGGCGCGCCCTATTGGCCGCTGCTGGCCGATCGGCCGCGAAGGCTGGTGATCCTGAGTTCGCGCGGCGACTACGGCTACGCCGACCGGCTGCGCGCGATGAACCACGTCGAGGACGGCATCCGGACCGCCCTGGGCTACATCGGCATCACCGACGTGCACGGTGTCGCCGTCGAGTACGACGAGTTCGGCGGGCCGTCCTTGGCCCGCTCGCTGACCGAGGCGGAAGCGCAGGTCGACCAGCTGGCGGATCGGCTGATGCGGGATGCTGTTCCGGCACCCTGCCGGGCCGCATGAGAACCCGGCGGGCCGTGAGGCCCGCCGGTTGAAGCGGCACGGGTGGCGGGGGATAGTGCGGCAAATCACCGGGGGCCCGCCATGAAGCACTACCTGCTCTGCCTGCTCGCCATCCTCGCGTTCGCGTCTGCCGGCACCGGCCGCGCCGCCGACGGCGTTCCCGCCTACTTCTCCCACGCCGGCCACGACGACGTGCTGAGCGGCGGCGTGAAGATGATCACCATCGACACGCCCAGGGGCCACTTCAAGGTCTGGACCAAGCGCGTGGGCAACAACCCGCGGCTCAAGGTCCTGCTCCTGCACGGCGGCCCGGGCATGACCCACGAATATTTCGAGGCGTTCGACAGTTACTTCCCCGGCGCCGGCATCGAGTACTACTACTACGACCAGCTTGGCTCGGCCTATTCGGACCAGCCCAAGGGCCCGGGTAGCGACGACCTGTGGACTACCGATCGCTTCGTCGAGGAAGTGGAGCAGGTTCGCCAGGCGCTGCACCTGGACAAGGACGACTTCTGCCTGCTCGGCCACTCCTGGGGCGGCGTGCTGGCGATCGAGTACGCGCTGAAATACCAGCAGCACCTCAAGTGCCTGGTGATCTCGAACATGGTCGATTCGATCCCCGCGTACAACGACTACGCGCACAAGGTATTGATGCCATCGATGGATCCGAAGGCGCTGGCCGAGGTGCAGAAGCTGGAGGCGGAACATCGCACCGATGACCCGCGCTACATGCAGATCCTGATGCCGATGCACTACGAGAAGCACCTGTTGCGCATGCCGGCGGCACAGTGGCCCGAGCCCGTGCTGCGCGCCTTCGGGCACGTCAACGAGCACATCTACCAGTTGATGCAGGGGCCCAGCGAACTGGGCGCCAGCGGCCGGCTGGAACACTGGGACCGCAGCGCCGACCTGCACCGCATCAGGGTGCCCACGCTGGTGATCGCGGCGAAGTACGACACCATGGATCCGGCATACATGGCCGGCATGGCCAAACGCCTGCCCGAAGGCCAGTTCCTGCTGTGCCCCAAGGGCAGCCACATGGCCATGTACGACGACCAGCAGGCGTATTTCGATGGACTGATCCGCTTCCTGCGCGGCGTGGAGTGAGCCACTGATGGCCACGCGCATCCGCGCCCTCCTGCTCACCCTCCTGCTTGGCCTGTTCGCCGGTCCCGCGCTGGCGCACCCAGGGCTTTGGGTGGTCAAGGACGCCGACACCACCATCTATCTCTTCGGCACCGTGCACCTGCTGCCGCAGGACACCGATTGGCATTTCCCGGCGCTGGACAGGGCACTGGCCGACAGCCAGACGCTGTACGTGGAAATCGTGGACGACGACCAGGCCAACATGGCCGCGCTGGTGCTGCGTTACGGAATGGACATGACGCACCCGCTGACCGGCCTGCTCTCGCCGTTCGACCGTAGCAGGCTTGAACGGGCAGCGCGGCTGGCCAACGTGCCCGGCGGCGTCGCGTCACTCAACATGATGCGTCCGTGGCTGGCCGCGCTCACGCTCACGGTGGCGCCACTCACCCAGGCCGGGCTGGACCCGGCCCAGGGCGTGGACAGGCAGCTGCGCGCAGCGATGGAGAAGGCCGGCAAGCCGGTGCGCGCGCTGGAGACGGCCGAACAGCAAATCGGCTTCCTCGCCGGGATGCCACAGGCGATGCAACTGGCCATGCTGCGTTCGACCCTGCGCGACACCGATCGGGCGACAGTGGATCTCAAGGCGATCATCGAGGCCTGGAAGAACGGCGACGACGAAGCACTCGCCCGCCTTGAGAACGAGCTGATGCGCCGCGACGAGCCCGAGCTTTACCAGCGCCTGCTGGTCGAGCGGAACGAGGCCTGGGCCAGGCAGGTCGCTGCGCTGTTGCAGCAACCGGGCACCGTGTTCATCGCGGTGGGTGCCGCGCACCTGGCCGGGCCGGACAGCCTGCAGCGACAGCTACAAAGACAGGGCGAGAGCGTCGAGCGCCTGTAGGGGACAGTGCCCGGTCGGCGCCGCAGTCCGCGCAAACCTCGGATAGCGCACGCAGGAGCGCACCCGAGGTAGCGGGAGGCAACCACCGCAGGCGTGCGGTCCAGGCGCCTGCCCCGGCCTCCCTGCTGTCCCGCCCGCGGCCGATCTGGCACCATCGGCCGGTTACCCGTGCAAGAAACCCCCGCATGAATCTGCAAGCCAATTTCGAACAGATCCCGCTCAAGGAATACGCCGAGCGGGCCTACCTCGACTACTCGATGTACGTGGTGCTGGACCGCGCCCTGCCGTTCGTGGGCGACGGCCTCAAGCCGGTGCAGCGGCGCATCATCTACGCGATGAGCGAACTGGGCCTGGCCGCGACCGCCAAGCCGAAGAAATCCGCCCGCACCATCGGCGACGTGATCGGCAAGTTCCATCCGCATGGCGACACCTCGTGCTACGAGGCCATGGTGCTGATGGCGCAGCCGTTCTCCTACCGCTACCCGCTGGTCGACGGCCAGGGCAACTTCGGCTCGCCCGACGATCCGAAGAGCTTCGCGGCGATGCGTTATACCGAGTCGAAGCTGAGCCCCATCGCCGAGGCGCTTCTGGGTGAGCTGGCGCACGGCACGGTCGACTGGGTGCCCAACTTCGACGGCACGCTGGAGGAGCCTTCCTGGCTGCCCGCGCGCGTGCCGCACGTGCTGCTCAACGGCTCGATGGGCATCGCCGTGGGCATGGCCACCGATATCCCGCCGCACAATCTGCGCGAAGTAGTGGCCGCCTGCATCCACCTGATCGACAACCCCGACGCCACCGTCGCCGACCTGGCCCAGCACATTCCCGCGCCGGACTACCCGACCGCGGCGGAGATCATCACCCCGCGCAAGGAACTGCTGTCGATCTACACCACCGGCAACGGTTCGCTGCGGGCCCGCGCGGTGTACCAGGTCGAAGACGGCAACATCGTCATCACCGCGCTGCCGCACCAGGTCAGCCCGTCCAAGATCCTCGAGCAGATCGCCGCGCAGATGCGCGCCAAGAAGCTGCCGATGGTGGAGGACCTGCGCGACGAGTCCGACCACGAGAACCCGATCCGCCTGGTCGTGGTGCCGCGCTCAAGCCGCGTGGACTCGGCCGAGGTGATGCAGCACCTGTTCGCCACCACGGACCTGGAAAAGAGCTTCCGCGTCAACCTCAACATGATCGGCCTGGACGGCCGCCCGCAGGTGAAGGACCTCAGGAAGATCCTCGCCGAATGGCTGACCTTCCGCACCGACACGGTGACCCGGCGCCTGACCCATCGCTTGGGAAAAGTCGAGCGACGCCTGCACCTGCTCGAAGGCCTGCACATCGCCTACCTCAACCTGGACGAGGTGATCCGCATCGTGCGCTCGGAAGACGAGCCCAAGCCGGTGCTGATGAAGCGCTTCAAGCTGTCGGATGAACAGGCCGACTACATCCTCGAAACCAAACTGCGCCAGCTTGCGCGGCTCGAGGAAATGAAGATCGAGGCCGAGCGCAACCAACTGGAGGAGGAGCGTGCGCGCATCAACGTGCTGCTCAAGTCCCCCGCCAAGCTGAAGACCCTGATCAAGGGCGAGTTGCAGGCCGACGCCGCCAAGTACGGTGACGCGCGACGCGCGCCGCTCGTCGAACGCGAAGTGGCGCAGGCGCTGGACGAGAGCGCGCTGGTGGCCAGCGAGCCGGTGACCGTGGTGCTGAGCCAGAAGGGTTGGATCCGCGCGGCCAAGGGCCATGACGTCGACCCCGAGAGCATGAACTACCGCGAAGGCGACGGCCTGCTCACGGCGGTGAAGGCGCGCACCACCCAGCAGGTCGCGGTGATCGACTCGACTGGCCGCAGCTACTCGACGCCCGCGCACAGCCTGCCTTCGGCGCGTGGCAATGGCGATCCGCTCACCGGACGCTTCAGCCCGCCCTCCGGCGCGAGCTTCGACGCGCTCACGGCCGGCGACAACGACACGCGGCTGATCCTGGCCACCGATTTCGGCTACGGCTTCGTCACCCGCTTCGAGGCGCTCACCGGCCGCAACAAGGCCGGCAAGCAGATCATCAGCCTGACCGAGGGCGCGAAGATTCTCGCGCCACAGGCCAGCGCGGACCCGGCGCGCGACCGCATCGTGGTGGTCACCACCGAGGGCCATCTGCTGATGTTCTCGGTGGCGGAGTTGCCCGAGCTGGACAAGGGCAAGGGCAACAAGCTGATCGAGGTGCCCAAGGCCAAGCTCGCCAGCGGCGAGGAGCGCGTGGCCGGCATTGCCGTGGTGGCCGAGGGCAAGGGCGAGGTCACGCTCTACGCCGGCCAGCGCAAGCTCACCCTGCGCTGGAACGACCTGGTCGAGTACGGCGGCAACCGCGCCACCCGCGGCGGTCTGCTGCCGCGCGGCCTGCGGCGCGTGGAGCGGATCGAAACCACCGGTTGATGGGCACTGCAAGCTGCCGCCCGCCGGCCCCCTCTCCCCCGCGGGGAGAGGGCTGGGGTGAGGGGTCACTCTTGCGACCATCTCGAGCCGGAGCGCGGCCCGATCGACCGTCCGACGAGCCCCAGCCCCTCACCTCGGCCCTCTCCCCTGAGGAGAGAGGAAGCAAAGCGGTCGCTCGTTTCACCAAGAACTTTCACGCCCACCACCACTCCAACTCCGGTACACGCGACCGTGCCCCGCCCGTTGATATGGGCACCGCCCCACCGGATTCCGCCATGCTCCCCCTGCTTCCCGCCGCCGCCCTGCTCGCTTCCTTGCTGACCGCACCGGCGTGGGCGCAGAGCGCCAACCAGCCGCTCAACCTGAAGCTCCCGCCCAGCAACCTGCCGACGCCGGCAAGCACCGCTCCAAAACCGGCGACCGCGCCCGGCGTCTACTACGGCGACACCAGCGGCAGCACCGCTGCCGATGACGAAGTCGCCGCCGACCACTGCGACGACGCCACCTTCAACCAGCCGCAAGTCCACGGCAGCGTGGGCGTGGGTGTCATGAGCGGCCGTCACATCGACGGCAACTACCAGCGAGGCACGGTGACGCTCGGCAAGGCGTTCGGCAGCTGCGACCACCCCACCGGCGGTGTCAGCGTCTCGATCGGCGCAGACAGCGGGCATTTCCACGGTCGCGGTCACTGACGCGCAGCGCGCCCCTGCGCTAGCCTTGCCGCCGGCCCGAGCGGAGGGACCCATGCACGGCGAATACAAGATGCCTGGCGGCAAGCTGATCGTGGTCGACCTTGACCTCCTCGACGGCTGCCTGGCCCGGGTGCAGGTCAGCGGCGACTTCTTCCTCGAACCGGACGACGCCCTGCGCGCCATCGACGCCGCGCTGGAAGGCCAGAGCGCCGACGCGGACGAACACATGCTCGCCGCCGCGGTCCGCGCCCAGCTCGTGCCCGGCGTGATGATGTACGGCATCTCCCCCGAAGCCATCGCGATCGCGGTCCGCCGCGCCATCGACCAGGGAACGGCCCCATGACCCGCACGCTCTGGCGCGACCACGCCTGGCATCTGATCCACACCGAACCGCAACCGCCCGCGCTGCACATGGCGCTGGACGAGGTGCTCACCCACGAAGTCGGCGCCGGCCACAGGCCGCCGACCTTGCGCATCTGGGAATGGGGCGGACCGGCGGTGGTGATCGGCCGCTTCCAGTCGCTGCGCAATGAAGTCGACGCCGAGGCCGCACGACGCCACGGCATCGAAGTCGTACGCCGCGTCTCCGGCGGCGGCGCCATGTTCATCGAACCGGGCAACACCATCACCTGGTCGATCTATGCGCCGCTGTCGCTGATCAAGGGCATGAGCTTCCAGGAGGCCTACGCCTGGATGGACGCCTGGACACTCGAGGCGCTGGCGGAGCTCGGCATCGAAGCCTGGTACCAGCCGCTCAACGACATCACGTCCGCCGGCGGCAAGATCGCCGGCGCGGCGCAGGCGCATCGCGGCGGCGCGGTGCTGCACCACGTCACCATGGCCTACGACATCGACGCGACCAAGATGCTCCAGGTGCTGCGCATCGGCCGCGAGAAGCTCTCGGACAAGGGCACGCAGAGCGCCGGCAAGCGCGTGGATCCGTTGCGCAGCCAGACCGGCCTGGCGCGCGCGGCGATCATCGGACACATGATCGCCACCTTCCGCCACCGGCACGGCCTGGCCGAGGACACGCTGCGCGCCGGCGAGCTGGCGCAGGCCGAAGTCCTGGCGCAGGAAAAGTTTTCAAGCGCCGCCTGGACCGCCGACGTCCCGTGATGCGCAGGTGGGCTTCGGCCCACCGCCGCCCACCGGATGCGCTGGGCTGAAGCCCGCCCTACGTTCCGGCCATCCCAAACGTCACTTGCACCCCCTCGCCCGCCGCCGCAGGATCGGGCTTCCATTCGCGTGGACAAGGAGATGCAGATGCGCGTTTTACGCACGGCCGCCCTGGTGGCGGGATTGGGCATGGCCCTGGCCGCACAGGCGGCCGACACCGATACATGGAAGCTGCCGGTCGCCGTCAAGAAGCTGGACAACGGCATGACCGTGGTGGTCTCCGAGGACCACAGCTCGCCCACCGTGGGCATCAGCATGGTCTACCACGTGGGCATGCGGCTGGAGCCGCAGAACCGCACCGGCTTCGCGCACCTGTTCGAGCACCTGATGTTCGAGGGCACGCCGGACGCGCCCAAGGGCACCTTCGAGCGCGTGATCCAGGGCGGCGGCGGCGTGTTCAACGGATCGACCCGCGCCGACTACACCAACTACATCGCTTCGGCACCCTCCTCCGCGCTGGCGCCGATCCTCTGGCTGGAGGCCGACCGCATGAAGTCGCTCGACTTCAGCGCCAAGAACCTGGCCAACCAGCAGAACGTGGTGAAAGAAGAGATCCGCGTCAACGTGAAGAACCAGCCCTATGGGCTGTTCTTCTGGACCGACCTCAACGCGCTGGCCTTCGACAAGTGGGCCAACAAGCACGACGGCTACGGTTCGTTCAAGGACCTTGACCACGCCTCCATCGAGGACGTTAAGACCTTTCACGACACGTTCTACCAGCCGGCCAACGCGGTGCTGGGCATTGCCGGCGACGTCACGCCCGAGCAGGCCTTCGCGCTGGCGCAGCAATACTTCGGCAACGTTCCGGCCCGCGCGCTGCCCAAGCGCCCGGACGTGTCCGAGACGCTCAACACCAAGCCGCGCCACGCCGAGGAAACCGACGCGCTGGCCAAGGTGCCGGCACTGGCGGTCGGCTGGAAGATGCCGCCACGCGGAAGCGCAGACCAGGTGCCGATGATGGTGCTCTCGCAACTGCTGGTCGGCGACAGCGCATCGCGCTTCTACCAGGGGCTGGTCAAGGGCCGCGAGCTGCTGCTCAACATCGAAGGCGGCATGAACTTCCCGCTGGGCGACGGCAGCGACTATGCCGGTCCCGCGCTGCTCGGCCTGTTCGCCATCTACAAGCCCAACGCCACGCCCGACCAGGTGCTCTCCGCGCTCGACCAGGAAATCGCCAAGGTCGCCGCCGATGGCGTGGACGACGCCACGCTGGCCAGCGTGAAGACCAAGATGCTGTCCGACTGGTACGGCGGCCTGGAGGCATTCATCAACCGCGCCGACACGCTGGCCAAGCTGCAGACCCTGTGGGGTGATGCCAACGTCGCCAACAAGATGCCTGGCTGGATCGAGGCGGTGACTGCCGAGGACATCCGGCGCGTGGCGCGCACCTATCTCACCGACGCCAACCGCAGCGTGGTCGTGCGCCGTCCCGTCGCCGCCGCGAAAGCCCCTGCCAAGTGAGGACCGCCATGAAGACGAACACGACGTTCAAGCTCGCGCTGGCCGTGGGCCTTTCGCTGGCCGGCTTCGCGCAGGCCTCTACCCAGCCGCTGCCGAAGGACCTGCCCGCCTACGGCCCCGAAAAGCCGCTGCCCACCCCGCAGATCCAGCAGCGCACGCTGCCCAACGGCCTGACCGTGTGGGTCGTGCCGCGCGAAGGGTTGCCCAAGGTCAACGTGGAGCTGGCCGTGCTGGGTGGCACCGCGGCCGACGATCCGAAGACGCCGGCCATCTCGTCCATGATGGCGCGCCTGCTCGACGAGGGCACCGCCACGCGCAGTTCGCGGCAGATCGCCGAGCAACTGCAATCGATCGGTGGCGACTACCGCTCCGGCGCGTACGCCGACGCGGTCACCGTCCGCGCCAGCGCGCTCGCCTCGCACGCGCCGGAATTGCTGGCGCTGGTGGCCGATACCGCCCTGCATCCGAGCTTCCCGGACAAGGAGGTGGCGCTGGCCCAGGCCAACGCCATGCAGGAGCTGAAGGTGCAGGAAGCGGACCCCGACTGGCAGGCGCAACGCGCCTTCGACCATGCCGCCTTCGGCGCGCATCCGTATGCACGCGATGCCCTCACCGAAGCCAGCGTGCAGGCGAGCAACCCAGGCGCGCTGCGTGCGTTGCATGACGCCCGCTTCCAGCCGGACCGTGCCCTGCTGGTGATCGTTGGCCGCATCGATGCGAACCAGGCGTTCAAACTGGCCGGCGAGCAGTTCGGCGGCTGGAAGTCCCACGGCAAGGCGCTGGCCAGCACCGCGTCCGCGCCCCACGAAGCATCGCCGGAGCGCCTGATCGTGCCGCGCGCGGGCGCGGTGCAGAGCAACATCCGCTACGGCCGCCCGGTGGTCGCCGCGAGCAACCCGGACTTCATCCCGCTGACCGTGGCCGACACCATCCTGGGCGGCGGCTTCACCAGCCGCATCACGCAG
Organism: Frateuria sp. GZRe14; assembly: GCF_051900395.1. NCBI lineage: Bacteria > Pseudomonadati > Pseudomonadota > Gammaproteobacteria > Lysobacterales > Rhodanobacteraceae > Frateuria > Frateuria sp. GZRe14. The sequence goes on from NZ_JBHZGJ010000001.1 coordinate 2,922,856, forward strand.
GACATCCGCGAGGACAAGGGCTACTCGTACAGCCCGTTCTCGCAGTTCGATGCCCAGCGTGCCGGCGGCAGCGCGTTCGCCCGCGTCGACGTGCGCAACGAAGTCACCGGCGCCACCCTGGCGGAGCTGGCCAAGCTGTACGACAGCATGGCCACGCAGGCGCCCAGCGAGGAGGAACTGACCGGCGCCAAGCGACTGGTCGGCGGCATCTATCTGCTGCGCAACCAAATCCAGATGGCGCTCACCGCGACCGTGGCCGGCTACTGGATCGACGGCCTGCCGGCGGACTTCCTGGGTCGCTATGTCGCCGATGCCAACAAGGTCACCGCCGAGCAGGTGCAGGCCATGGGGCGCAAGTACTTCGCCGCCAAAGACCAGAGCATCGTGGTGGTGGGCGATCCGAAGGCGATCGACGCGCAGCTGAAGCCGTTCGGGAAATTCGAGGTGTTCAAGCCTTGAGCCTGCAGCGGCCGCCGGCACCTGCCGGCGGCCGCTCGCCGGGGACCCATCGCGTTCACGCCCGCTCGACGGATGCGCGACCCAAATCCGGAACCCCGACTCCGGCAGAGGCAAAGGCCATGCAAAACCCCGTCGGCTGGTTCGAGATCTACGTGCAGGACCTGCAGCGCGCGAAAGCCTTCTACGAAGCCGTGCTCGCCGTGAAGCTGGAAAAGCTGGAAGCACCCGGTTCCAGCCCCGTGGACATGTGGGCCTTCCCCATGCAGCAAGGCGGCACGGGCGCAGCCGGCGCGCTGGTGAAGATGGAAGGCATGCCCTCGGGCGGCAACAGCACGCTGGTCTATTTCTCCTGCCAGGACTGCGCCGTGGAAGCCGGCCGCGTCGGCGCACACGGCGGCAAGGTCGAGAAGGACAAGTTCGCGATCGGGCCCTACGGCTTCATCGCGCTGGTGACCGATACCGAAGGCAACATGATCGGCCTGCACTCCATGCAGTGATCTCCGGCGGGCGGCTGCCGAATCAAAGCCGGCTGTACGACCACGATTGCATCCGCCCGTCCTTGTACGGCATCACGCCGTGGAACGGCCGCGGGTCTCCATCGAACACCAGCGGCAGGAAGTGCCGGTCGCCTTCCCACATCGGCAGATCCATCAGCCGCGCACGCGGCACCCATTCCAGCGTGCCCTCGTGGTTGCCAGCGTGGCAGCTGCCCTCGAAGCCGTCGATCAGGAAGATGAAGCCCAGCCAGTCCTCGCCCTGCTTGCCGAAGCCGGGCCAGTTGAGCGTGCCGCGCAGGCTCATCGACGTGCATTCGATGCCGGCCTCTTCGCGGATCTCGCGGCGCATGCAGGCGGCGATGTCCTCGCCCGCCTCCATCTTGCCTCCCAGGCCGTTGTACTTGCCCAGGTGCTGGTCGTCCGGCCGCGCGTTGCGGTGGATCATCAGCACATGCCCGCGATCGGGAGAGAGCACGTAGCCGAGCGTGGCGACGATCGGGCAATAGGTGTTCGACATCGGCGGGGACGTTGCGGCAAAGCGGCAAGTGTAGCGCCGGGGCTGAACATGCGCCCGCTCGCACACTTGCGCCTGTCGCGTCAGGGCGGCGACCATCGGGACATGATCCGCTCCGTCCCCCGCTTGCCCCTCGCCCCGATCGTGTCCCTGCTGCTGGCCGCCCTGGCCGGCTGCGCGCCGCAAGCCCGCGCACTGGACAGCGAGGAGCGCGCGTTCGAGGGTCAGAACTACCGCGTGGTCAGCATCGACCTCAAGCGCGAGCCGCTCACCCTGCACTGGCGTGCGCCCGAGAGCGGCGAGCCGTTCGGCAGCATCGACGGCCTGCGCCAGTGGGGCGAGCAGCATGGACGCCAACTGCTGTTCGCCGCCAACGCCGGCATCTACGACGCGGCGTTCAAACCGCTGGGGCTGTACGTGGAGGACGGCAAGGCGCTGGTGCCGCTGAACATGGCGCACGGGAACCCCGCCTCGGGCAACTTCTCGCTGCTGCCCAACGGCGTGTTCGCGATCTATCCGGACGGCAAGGCGGCCGTCGAAACCAGCGCCGCGTTCAAGGCGGACGGGCGCAAGGCGCAGTGGGCCACGCAGTCGGGGCCGATGCTGGTCATCGACGGCCAGATCAACCCGGCCTTCGTGCACGATTCGGACAGCCTCAAGTGGCGCAGCGGCGTGTGCGCGCGCACGCCACGCAACGTGGTGTTCGCGGTGAGCGAGGCGCCGGTCAACTTCCATACCTTCGCGCGTCTGTTCCGCGATGAGCTGGGCTGCCGCGACGCGTTGTTCCTCGACGGCACCATCTCGCAGTTCTACGTCGGCGACGAGGGCTACGCCGGCGCGCCGGCCTTCATGGTCAAGCCCTACGCCGGAATGTTCGCGGTGTTTGCGCCCGAATGAACCGCCGCCGCTTTCCGTGGTGGCGCGCCCTGGCGCTGGCGGTGCTGGTGGTGCTTGCGGCGACGTTGGCCACCGGCTGGTACCTGCTGGCCGGCAGCCGCGCGCGACTGGAGGGCGGACTCCAGGTGGCGGGCCTTGGCGCGCCGGTGACGGTCGCGCGCGATGCCAATGGCAGCGTCGTCATCGACGCGCGCAGCCGCGCCGACGCCACCTTCGCGCTGGGTTTCGTGCACGCGCAGGAGCGCTGGTTCGAGATGGACCTGATGCGCCGCGTCGCCGCCGGCGAACTGGCCGAGCTGGTGGGCCCGGCGGCGCTGGACTCCGACCTGGACATCCGCCGCCACCGCCTGCGCGCGGTGGCCGAGGCGGCCTATGTCGCGATGACGCCCGAACAGAGGCAGGTGCTGGACCGCTACCGCGACGGCGTGAACGCGGGCCTGGCCGATCTGCGCGAGAAGCCGTGGGAATACTTCCTGCTGGGCAGCGAGCCCAAACCCTGGCGCTCGGAGGACTGCCTGCTGGTGATCGGCGCGATGTACCTGGATCTCCACGGCCACGGGCACAACACCCGCGAGCTGGACATCGCGCGCATGCGCGCGGTGTTGCCCACGCCGTTGGTGGACTTCCTGCTCGCGCCCGACCCGGACTGGGAGGCACCGCTGACCGGCACGCTCTCGCGCCCGCCGGTGCTTCCCGGCGCGGCCGTGTTCGATCTGCGCAAGGGCCCCGCGCCGGCGACCACGACGGCCTCGGTCGCCGCGGCGCTCGCACCTGCGCTCGCACCTGCGCTCGAAACGCGCCATCCGGGCAGCAACAACTTCGCCGTCGGCGGGACACTGACCGACACCGGCGCGGCAATGCTCGCCAACGACATGCACCTGGGCCTGCGCGTGCCGGACATCTGGTTCCGCGCGCGTCTGCGCTACCCCGACGCCACCGCGCCGGACGGCATCCGCGACGCGGTGGGCGTGACCCTGCCTGGCACCCCGGCGCTCATCATCGGTTCCAACGGGCAGATCGCCTGGGGCTTCACCAACAGCTACGGCGACTGGCTGGACTGGGTGCGGGTCACGCGCGATCCGGCCGACCCCTCGCGCTACAAGGTGCCGGGCGGCTGGGCCACGATCGAACGCCACGCCGAGCGCATCCACGTCAAGGGCGCACCCGACCGCGTGCTGGACGTGGATGACACGCGCTGGGGCCCGATCCTCGCCGAGGACGCCGACGGCACGCCCCTGGCCCTGGCCTGGATCGCGCACGATCCGCACGCCTACAACCTGGGCCTGATGCAGCTCGAACGCGCGTCCAGCGTTGGCGCCGCGCTGGACCTGGCGCCGACCCTGGGCATGCCGCCACAGAACCTGCTGGTCGCCGACCGCGAGGGCCACATCGGCTGGACGCTCGCCGGGAATGCGATTCCGCTGCGTCCGTTCGACAGCGATCCGCAGCAACCGGCGGACTGGTCAGAGGCGGGCAGCGGTTGGCAAGGCTGGGCCACGCCGGGGCAGTACCCGCGCGTGGTCGACCCGCCCGGGGGCCGGCTGTGGACCGCCAACAACCGCACTGTCGACGGTGTTGCCCTGGACCTGCTCGGCAACGGCGGCCACGACCTGGGCGCACGCGCACAGCAGATCCGCGACGACCTGGCGGGGCACAGCGTGTTCACCACCGGCAACCTGCTCGACATCCAGCTGGACGACCGCGCGATCTTCCTCACGCCCTGGCAACGCCTGCTGCAGGACACGCTGGCGGACACGTCCGATCCGGCGCTCCAGTCCTTGCGCAAGCTCACCGCCAATTGGCGCAACCGCGCCGCGCCCGACAGTGTGGACTACCGGCTGGTACGCGCCTTCCGCCAGGAAGTGCACCGGCTGGCGCTGGCCCCGTTCCTGGCGCGGGTGAAGGCGCGTTACCCGGATTTCGCCTGGCCCTCCGGCGCCGGCAACGCCGAGGCGGCCGTGTGGTCACTACTGCGCGATCAGCCCGCGTGGCTGCTCGATCCGGGCTACCGGAACTGGAACGCGCTGTTGCAGGATGCCGCCCGCCAGGTGGCGATCCGGCTGGGCAAACAGCCCGGTGGTCTGGCCGCGCGCAACTGGGGCGAGGTCAATCCCGCCGAGATCCGTCACGCGTTCTCGCCCGCACTGCCGCACTTCCTGTCCCGTTTCCTGGACATGCCCGATTCCCCGTTGCCGGGCGACGCCAACATGCCGCGCGTGGCCGCGCCCGGTTTCGGCGCCTCCGAACGGCTGGCGGTGTCGCCCGGCCACGAGGCCAACGGCATCCTGGAAATGCCCGGCGGCCAGAGCGACAACCCGCTCTCGCCCTACTACGGCGCGGGACACGCCGAGTGGGTCGAAGGCCGCCCCACGCCGCTGTTGCCCGGTCCTGCGAAGTGGACTTTGACGCTCAGTCCCGGACGGCCATGACCTGAGCCCTCTCCTTGGGAGTGAGGGCTGGAAGGAGCCGGGTTCGAGCGGCCGTCCGATCGAGCGGCCTGCCGTGGGAAAACCAAAAAGCTGCACCTGTCCGCCGGACCTGCGCGCAGAGCCGGCATCGGCGCATCGCCCACAAGCGGCCCCCGCAAGGACGGGAAGGGGGCGCCGGGCGTTACGGCAACTCGTACTCGAACGCGTACTCGTGCCGCCCCTGCTCGATGCGGATCGCCAGCTCGCCCTTGAGCCCCACCAGCTCCGCCGTCCCCGAATCCGGCACCACCGATACCCGCAGGCTCGGCGTGCCCCGTTCCATCAGACCGTAGTGCATCAGCACGAAACTGCCCTGCCGGCCATGCAGCGCCCCGTTCACCCGCTCGATCGCCACGTAGCCGGCCGAACCGGGCACCTCGGTGCCGGCCGAGAGCATGTCGCCCAGGCTGGTGGCTTCCAGATCGCCCTGGAAGCGCTTGTCGATCGACAGTCGACCGAGTTGCGCTCCCTCGGTCCCCGGAGCGGCCGGTTGGGGGCTGAGTTTCACGTCGAAGGTTCCGCGGGCGTGCATGGTCTCTCCTGATCGGGTCGGTCGCGGCAATGATGGCGCAGCTTGCCCTACTTCCATGGCAGGTCGAACGATGTCGAATCACCCGGCGCTCGCGCGTCGTACCACGGGAGCCGGCAGCCGCCGGCGTCGACCGGGAGAGACGTATGCGATGCATGGTGATGGTCCGCGCCACGGCCGAGTCGGAAGCCGGCGTGCCGCCGAGCGAAAAGCTTCTGCGCGAGATGATGGCGTTCAACGAGGAACTGGTGAAGGCGGGCGTCATGCTGGCCGGCGAGGGGCTCAAACCCAGCGCCGAGGGCAAGCGGGTGTACTTCGCCGGCAACGGCCGCAGCGTGGTCGACGGCCCGTTCGCCGAAGCCCGCGAGCTCGTGGCCGGCTTCTGGCTGTGGCAGGTACGTTCGATGGACGAATCGCTCGAATGGGTGCGCCGCTGCCCGCCGCCGTTCGAGGGCGAGTGTTCGATCGAGATCCGGCCTCTGCTTGAGGCGGACGACTTTGGCGAGGCGCTGACGCCCGAACTGCGCGCGACCGAAGAACGTCTTCGCAGCGAGGTGGCTGGCAAGGCCTAAAGTTCCGCTTTTTTCGGGAGCCCGAGGCTTGCTGGATTGGCGCTTGCGGTGGTCTGATCGGCCGCATGAGCCAAGCCGATACCCACCGCGCGATCGAAACCGTCTGGCGCCTGGAAGCGCCCAAGCTGGTCGCCGCGCTGATCCGCGTCGTGCGCGACATCGACCTGGCCGAGGAACTGGCGCAGGACGCGCTGGTCGCGGCGCTGGAGCGCTGGCCGACCGCGGGCGTGCCGGACAATCCCGGCGCCTGGCTGATGACGGCGGCCAAGCGGCGCGGCATCGACCTGCTGCGGCACCGCCAGTTGGTCGAGCGCAAGCATGCGGCGCTGGATGGCGATCCGGAGCACGAGGCGTTCACCATGCCCAACCTGGAAGCGCTCGACGACGACATCGGCGACGACCTGCTGCGGTTGATCTTCACCGCCTGCCACCCCGCGCTCTCGACCGAGGCGCAGGTGGCGCTCACCCTGCGCCTGCTCGGCGGCCTGACCACCGCCGAGATCGCCCGCGCGTTCCTCACCGCCGAGCCGACCATTGCCCAGCGCATCGTGCGCGCCAAGCGCACACTGGCCGACAAGCGCGTGCCGTTCGAGGTACCGCGCGGCGAGCAGCTGGCGGAACGCCTTGCCGCGGTGCTGGGAGTGATCTACCTGGTCTTCAACGAGGGCTACGCCGCCACCGCCGGCGACGGCTGGATGCGTCCGGCGCTGTGCGAGGAAGCGTTGCGCCTGGGCCGCACGCTGGCCGGGCTGATGCCGCGCGAGACGGAAGTGCTGGGGCTGCTGGCGCTGATGGAGATCCAGGCCTCGCGCAGCCATGCGCGCGTGGGCGCCGACGGCCGTCCGGTGCTGCTCCTGGAGCAGAACCGCGCGTTGTGGGACCAGTTGCTGATCCACCGGGGCCTGGAGGCGCTGGAACGCGCCGGCCGGCTCGGCGGTGCCGACGGTCCGTACGCGCTGCAGGCTGCCATCGCCGCCTGCCATGCCCGCGCGACTAGCGCCGACGCGACCGACTGGACGCGCATCGCCGCGCTGTACGCCCGGTTGGCGAGCGTGGCGCCCTCCCCGGTGGTGGAACTCAACCGCGCCGTGGCAGTGGCGATGGCCGAGGGGCCCGCCGCGGGGCTGGCGCTGGTCGATGCCTTGCGCGACGTGGCGGCACTGGCCGGCTATCACCTGCTTCCGGCGGTGCGGGGCGACCTGTTGGCGAGGTTGGGGCGGAGCGAGGAGGCCCGCGCCGAATTCGAGCGTGCCGCGGGACTGACGCAGAACGCACAGGAGCGGATGGTGATGCTGGAGCGGGCGGCGGGATGCGCCGCGGGATAGGCAATGCCTCGCTGCCAGCTCTGCTTCCTCTTCCCGGCGGGGAGAGGGAGCAGAGCTGGCTTCGGCTCTGCTTGCCGCGAGAGCCCGCTAGCCGAGCAACCTCTCACAGATGGCCCGATAGAGCCCCGGCAACCGTTCCAGATCCGCGACTGACACGCACTCGTCCACCTTGTGGATGGTCGCGTTGACCGGCCCCAGCTCCACCACCTCGGCACCGAGCGGCGCGATGAAGCGGCCATCGGAGGTACCGCCGCCGGTGCTCTGCTCCGGGTCCACGCCGCACAGCTCACGGCAGACGCCCAGCACGGTTTCGCGCAGCCGACCGCCCGCGGAACAGAGGAACGGCTCGCCGGAAAGGTTCCAGTCCAGCTGCCAGTCCAGGCCGTGGCGGGTGAGGATGGCCTCGGTGCGCGCACGCAGGTCAGCGGCCGCGCTGGCGGTCGAGTAACGGAAATTGATGTGTGCCACCAGCGATCCCGGGATCACGTTGGTGGCGCCCGTGCCGGCGTTGAGGTTGGACACCTGGAAGGAGGTCGGCGGGAAGTCCGCGTTGCCCTCGTCCCAGCGCGTGGCCGCCAGCTCCGCCAGCGCGGGGGCGAAGGCGTGGATCGGGTTCTTCGCCTTTTCCGGGTAGGCCACGTGGCCCTGCATGCCACGCACGGTGAGCGTGCCGGAAAGCGAGCCGCGACGACCGACGCGGATCAGGTCGCCCAGCCGGGCTTTGGAGGACGGCTCGCCGACCACGCACCAGTCCAGCCGCTCGCCGCGCGCGCGGAAGGTCTCGGTCACGCGGCGCACGCCGTCCAGATTCGTCGGGCCTTCCTCGTCGCTGGTCAGCAGCAACGCGACGCGACCGGCGTGACGGGGGTGCGCCGCCACGAAACGTTCGAGCGCCAACACCATCGCGGCGACCGAACCCTTCATGTCCGCCGCGCCTCGGCCGTAAAGATGGCCATCACGCACGACCGGTTCGAACGGCGGGCTCTGCCACGCGTCCTCCGGACCGGTAGGCACCACGTCGGTATGGCCAAGGAACACCAGCGTGGCGCCCTCGCCGTGCGTCGCCCACAGGTTGTCGACCGCGCCGTGGCGGAAGTGCTCGATGGCGAAGCCCGCCCGCACGAGCCGCTCGGCGATCTGCGCCTGGCAACCGGCATCCTCGGGCGTCACCGAGCGGCGGCCGATCAGGTCACAAGCAAAGTCCAGTACGTCGCTCAAGCGAACCCCCCGCTGCTTACGAAATTCCTGCAGGACAACTCCCGGCGCGGGACCTCTATTTGCCGAACAGCTTCTTGAAGCCGTTGTCGCTGAAACCCACGCTTACCGCACCGTCGTCCTGCACCACTACCGGCCGGCGCACCAGCGCCGGGTACTCCTTCAGCAGCAGCGTCCACTCCGGGTCGCTGCCCGGATCCTTGCGCTGCGGCAACAGGTTGCGCCAGGTGGTGGATGACTTGTTGACCAGCTTCTCCCAGCCGCCCAGCTGCTGCGCCCAGGCCTTGAGCGTGGCCGCCGGCACGGGGTCGGCGCGGTAGTCGACGAACGTGTGGGGCACCTCGAAGCGCGCCAGCCAGTTGCGCGCCTTCTTGCACGTGTCGCAGTTGGCCAGTCCGTACACGGTGGTCATTCGGCACCCCTGAGCAATTCGTTGATGCCGGTCTTGGCGCGGGTCTTCTCGTCCACCTGCTTGACGATCACCGCGGCGTACAGGCTGTGGCTGCCGTCCTTCGCCGGCAGGCTGCCGGCGACCACCACGCTTCCCGCCGGAATGCGGCCGTAGCTGACCTCGCCGGTCGCGCGGTTGTAGATGCGCGTGGACTGGCCCAGGAACACGCCCATGCCGATCACGCTGCCCTTCTCCACGACCACGCCCTCGACCACTTCCGAGCGCGCACCGATGAAGCAGTCGTCCTCGATGATGGTCGGATTGGCCTGCAGCGGCTCCAGCACGCCGCCGATGCCGACGCCGCCGGAAAGATGCACGCGCGCGCCGATCTGCGCGCAGGAGCCGACCGTCGCCCAGGTGTCGACCATAGTGCCGGGCCCGACGTAGGCGCCGATGTTGACGTAGCTGGGCATCAGCACCGCGTCCTTGGCAATGTGGGCACCACGGCGCACCAGCGCGCCGGGCACGACGCGCGCGCCGAGCATTTCCAGCTCCGCGTCGTTGCCGTGGCCGAAGCGCAGCGGCACCTTGTCGAAAGCCAGCGCCGCGCCACCGTCGACCACGCGGTTGCCGTTGATGCGGAAATACAGCAGCACGGCCTTCTTCAGCCACGCGTTGACCTTCCAGCCGCCCTGCCCGTCCGGCTCGGCCACGCGCTGCTCGCCCTGTTCGAGCAACTCCATCACCTGCGCGAGCGCCGGGCGCAGGTGCGTTTCGATCTCGCTCTGGCTGAGTTCGTTGCGCCGCTCGAAAGCGTCGTCGATCAGGGTGTCGATGGAGGGCATGGGCAGCTCGCGGAAAGAAGCTCGGGAAGCGGCCAAGTATACGGAGGGGAACGGGTGCCTACGCCCGGAAACTCAAGTTCAGACCCGAGCGGCCGATTCCCCTTCGCTCCCCGCGGCGCGTGCGACCGGTGGAGACGGAGAAGCAGAGCCATGCCACGGCGTCCGATCGACCCGGCCGAGATCACGGTCGGCCAACCTTTGCGATTCAACGCCTACGACGCCAGGGGCAAGCTGCTGATGCGCCTGGGCCAGGTGATCGGCACCGCGGCGCAACTGGAGAAACTGCTCGAACACGGCGTGTTCTACGGCTCCGAAGAGGAGTGCCGTGGACCTTTCCTGCCCCCGGCGCCCTCGCCGCCCTCGCCGCTGGCGCTGGTGCTGGAGGCGCGTGAACGGCTGCAGGCGCTGCTTGCCGATCCGGCGCCGGCGGACTTCCCCGGCGCGCTGGCCGGGATCGCCGAGCAGGTCCGCGAGGCCTGCCGGCGCAGTCCGGACGTAGCGCTGGCCAGCATCCTGCTGCGCCGCGAGGGACCTTACGGCACGCGCCATGCGGTCAACGCCGCGATCGCCTGCCAGCTCACCGGCACCGCGATGGCGCTGGAACCGGCCGAACTGGCGGCGATCGTGTCCGCCGCGCTGACCATGAACATCGGCATGTTCGAACTGCACGACCAGCTGGTCGCGCTGGAAGGGCCGCTGTCGGACGAACATCACCTGGCGGTACGGGCGCACTGCCGGCTGGGCGTCGTGCGGCTGCGCGATCACGGCATCGCCAGCGCCGCCTGGCTCAATGCCGTGCGCGATCATCACGAGCGGGCCGACGGCAGCGGCTATCCCGGCGGCAAGATCGGCGAGGAGATCGGTCGGCCGGCGCGGCTGCTGGCACTGGCCGACGTCTATTGCGCGCGGGTTTCCGGCCGCGACTACCGGCCGCCGCTGCAGCCGACGCTTGCGTTGCGCTGGCTGTTCCTCAACGAAGGGGCAGCGCTGGACGAACGGCTGGCCCGCACGTTCATCAAGACGCTGGGCATCTATCCGCCCGGCACCGGGGTGCGCCTGCGCAACGGTTCGATCGCGGTGGTCACCCAGCGTGGCCCGGTCGGCCACCAGCCGGTGGTCGCCTCGCTCACCACCCACGACGGATTGCGCACGGGCGCGCCGATCCGCCGCCGCGGCGACGTGGAGGCGCACGCCGTCAGCGAGGTGGTCGATTTGACCGCGCTGGACATCGACGTGGACATGGAAGCGCTCTGGGGCGCCGACGCGGTGGCGTAAACACCGATCTGCTGCAGACGCTGCGCGACCGGGACGCGTTCCAACAGCATTTGCTCAGCCGCTCTGCCCCAGCCGTGCCAGCAGCGCCTGCCGCAAACGCTCCTGCTGGGCATCGCCCAGCGGGGCGTCATGGCGATCGGTGAGCTGGAAGAAATCCTCCACCCGCTCGCCGAAGGTGGCGATGCGCGCGTCGTGCACGCGCACCTGCGCCTCGACCATCGCCTGGGCCACGGCGGCGAGCAGGCCGGGACGGTCGGTGCACACCAGCGCCAGCTGGGTGCGGCCGCCGGCGGCGTGGAAGGCGATCCGCGGGGTCATCTGGAAATGCTTGAGTTGCCGCGAGGCACTCCGTCGCGCGGGGTGCACCGGCACCGTCTGCGCCAGCGCGCGGGCCAGCCGCTGCTGCAGCTCTTCCGCCCGCGCCGGGGTGGCCGGCTGCTGCGTCTCGGTGTCCAGCAACAGGAAGGTGTCCTGCGCCATGCCATGGGGCGAAACCAGCACGCGCGCTTCCAGCACCGACAGGCGCAAGCGGTCCAGCATCGCGGTGACGGTGGCGAACAGGCCGTCGCGGTCGGGGGTATAGACGAACAGTTCGGTGGTACCGCGCACCGACAGCGGATGCACCGCGATCAGCGGCAGCGCGCCATCGGCACGCAGGATCGCGGCGGTCTGCCAGACGATCTGCTCGGGCCGGTGGCGCAAGAAGCTCGCTTGCGGGAAGCCGGCCCAGACACGCTCGACCGTTGCCGCCTCGAAGCCGTCGGCTTCCAGCAGCGGCAGCGCGTAGTCCTGGCATTCGCGCACGCGGGTGGCGGCATCGCGCGGCAACTCCACGTCGCTGCGCAGGGCGTAGCGGGTGGCGCTGTAGAGATCGGCCAGCAGGCGGTCCTTCCAGCCGTTCCACAGCTTGGGGCTGGTGCCGATGATGTCGGCGATGGTGAGCAGGTAAAGCTGACCCAACTGCTCGCGGTTCTCCACTACTTGCGCGAAGCGCGCGACCACGTCCGGGTCGGTGATGTCCTGGCGTTGCGCGGTGACGCTCATCAGCAGGTGGTGGCGCACCAGCCAGGCGACCCGCTCGACGTCGTTGGGCGGCAGGCCGAGCTTCGCGCAGAACGTGCGCGCCTCTTCTTCGCCCAGCACCGAATGGTCGCCGCCGCGGCCCTTGGCGATGTCGTGGAACAGCGCGGCCAGCAGCAGCACTTCGGGCGTGGGCAGCGTGGGCCATATCTCGCGGGCGAGCGGGAATTCGGCCTGCGCCGCCGGGTCGGCGAAGCGCGCCACGTTGTGCAGCACGCGCAGCGTGTGTTCGTCGACCGTGTAGACGTGGAACAGGTCGTATTGCATGCGCCCGAACACGCGGCCGAACGCGGGCAGGATCGCCGCCAGCAGGCCGTGCCGGTTCATCCGCCACAGCGCATCGACCGAACGGGCGCCCTGGCGCAGCAGGCGCAGGAACGAGGCAAGCACCTCGCGGTTGTCGGCCAGCGCACCGTCGAGCTGCGCGGTGGCCTGGTGGATGCGGCGCATCGTGTCGGCGGTGAAACCGAGGATGCCGGGCTCGTCAAGGCGCGCGATGAAGGCCTCCACCAGAGCGGCGGGCCGTCGCATGAACACGTCCGGATCCCGCGCGGCCAGCCGCGTGCCGTAGCGCAGGAATTCCTCGCCGACCGGTACCGCGATCTGCGCCGGCTCGAGCATCTCCTCGAAGCGCTCGACGATCTGCACGCCCAGCCGCTCGATCTGGCTGGCGGCGCGGTAGTAACCCTGCATGAACTGCTCGACGCCCAGGTTGGTGGCGTGCTCGTCGACGAATCCCAGCGCCGCGGCAAGCGCGCGCTGGTAGTCGAACAGCAACCGCTCCTCGGCCCGGCCGGCCTCCAGGTGCAGCGCGTAGCGGTAACGGCGGAGAGTCGCCTCGGACTGTTCGAGCGTGACGCACTCGGCCGGGTCGAGCAGACCCTCGCCGACCATCGCCTCGAAGCCGTCCGCATGCGCCAGCCTGTGGCCGAGCCAGCGCAGCGCGTCGAGCGTGCGCAAGCCGCCCGGACCTTCCTTGATGTTCGGTTCGAGGTTGTAGGCGGTGTCGTCGTAGCGCGCGTGGCGTGCATCGCGTTCGGCCAGGCGCACAGCGAGATAGGCGACTGGCGGCCACAGCGCCGGGTCGTCCACGATGGCCTGCAATTCGGCGTCCATGGCCGGGTCGCCGACCAGCCGCCGTGCGTCGAGCAGGCTGGTGAACACGCTGGCTTCCTGCGCGGCCAGCGCGCGGCACTGCAGCGGATCGCGCACGGCGTGGCCGACTTTCAGGCCTATGTCCCACAGCGTGGCGAAGCATTGTTCCAGCGCGCGCAGGCGCGCCGGCTGCGCCTCCCGTACCAGCGCCAGCAAATCGACGTCCGAATGGGGAAACAGCAGCCCGCGGCCGAAGCCGCCGACGGCGAACAATGCGGCGCCCTCGACTTCACCCAGGCAGGCAGTCCAGACGTGGGCAACCACGCGCGCGACCGCTTCGCCGCGGCGGCTGGCGAGCGCGCCGGCGTCGGCGCCGTCGCGGAAGGCGGCCGTCAGGGAACGATCGACATCCTCCAGCAGCTGGCGCAGGGCGCGGCGGGCTTCCACCGAAACGCCCGAGCGCGGGACGGCCGGCGGCAGGCGCGGCAGCGGAGGGAGCGCGGGGCGGGCAAGTTCGACGGTCACGGCAGCCATCTACGCGGGAATGTCGAGCTTACACGCGCGCCGATAGGACGAAGGCGGATGAAGTCCGGGCGGAGCGTGCTGCTGGCGATACCGGACCCTCACCCCTCTCCCGGCGGGAGAGGGGCTCAAAACCTCACGCATCCGGCCAGGGCGTCAGGATCTCGAAGCCGTCGTCGGTCACCGCCACGGTGTGCTCCCACTGTGCGGAGAGCGAGTGGTCCTTGGTGACCACGGTCCAGCCGTCCGGCAGCTGCCGGGTTTGCGGCTTGCCTGCGTTGATCATCGGCTCGACGGTGAAGGTCATGCCCTTCTTCAATTCCACGCCGGTGTCGGGCTTGCCGTAATGCAGCACCTGCGGCTCGTCGTGGTAGACCTTGCCGATGCCGTGGCCGCAATACTCGCGCACCACCGAGAAACCGGCCGCCTCGGCATGCTTCTGGATGGCGTGGCCGATGTCGCCCAGATGGGCGCCCGGGCGCACCTGCTCGATGCCGCGCATCATCGCCTCGTGGGTGGTTTCCACCAGCCGCCTGGCCAGCACCGATGGCGTGCCCACGAAATACATGCGACTGGTATCGCCGTGCCAGCCGTCCTTGATGACGGTGACGTCCAGATTGATGATGTCGCCGTCCTTGAGCACCTTGCCCGGCGTCGGGATGCCGTGGCAGATCACGTGGTTGACCGAGGTGCACAGCGTCTTGGGGAACCCGTTGTAGCCCACGTTGGCGGGTACCGCCTTCTGCACGTTGACGATGTGCTCATAGGCAATGCGGTCCAGCTCCTCGGTGGTCACGCCGGGCTTGACGTGCTCCTTGAGCAGCGCCAGCACTTCGGCCGCCAGCTTGCCGGCGACGCGCATGCCTTCGAGGTCCTGGGGAGATTTGAGGGTGATGGCCATGGAGTCCGCTTTCGAAGGGAGCGGCAGCGCCGGCTGGGCCGGCAACTTGCCGCGGAGCCGGCGCACCGGCTACAATTGCACGGTTTTGCAAGCCGCGTCAGGCCTTTGAAGGCATGCGGCGCAAGACGAAACGGGATTGTAACCGCCCTGCGGCAGCAAGCCCAATCAACGCCACACACGCATCGGCACCGTCTTCGGGGTGCCGCGGTCTGCTTTGAAGGCGACCGCGGTCGAGGCCGGGGATGCGTGGAGGTCCCAACCCCCGGGTCACTGCTTGTGGCCCAACAATCGAGAACACCACCATGACACAAGTCACCATGCGCCAGATGCTTGAAGCTGGCGTGCATTTCGGTCACCAGACCCGCTACTGGAACCCGAAGATGGCCCCGTACATCTTCGGCGCGCGCGGCAAGATCCACATCATCAACCTCGAGAAGACCCTGCCGCTGTTCACCGACGCGATGAACTTCCTGTCGGGCCTGGCGCAGAAGCGCGGCACCATCCTTTTCGTCGGCACCAAGCGTTCGGCCCGCGAGCCGTTGGCCGAAGAGGCCGCCCGCGCCGGCATGCCGTTCGTCACCGCCCGCTGGCTCGGCGGCATGCTGACCAACTTCCGCACCGTCAAGCAGTCGGTCGCGCGCCTGAAGGAGCTGGAAGCGGCCGAGACCGACGGCACCTTCGAGAAGCTGGTCAAGCACGAAGTGCTGTCGCTGCGTCGCGAGCGCGACAAGCTCGAGAATTCGCTCGGCGGCATCAAGAACATGAACCGCCTGCCCGACGCGCTGTTCGTGGTCGACATCGGCCATGAGGACATCGCCGTGCAGGAAGCCAAGAAGCTCGGCATCCCGGTGATCGCGGTCGTCGACACCAACTACAACCCGGAGCTGGTCGACTACGCCATCCCGGGCAACGACGACGCCATCCGCGCGATCCAGCTGTACGCCCGCGCCGCCGCCGACGCGATCCTGGAAGGCAAGGCTGCCGCCCCGGACGCCGCCCACGGCGACGCCAACGAGTTCGTCGAGCTGGACGAGGAAGGCAACCCGATCGCCAAGGACGAGCGCAAGGCCGCCCCGCCGCGCCGCGAGCGCGACAGCCGTGGCCCGGCCAAGAAGGGCGCCGGCGCGCCGCGTCGTGACGGCGGCCGCGGCCGTGGCGGTCGCGAGTCGACCGAAACCGCCGAGTAAGCCTTTCACGCTGCCGTGGCGGCCCGGCCGCCACGGCACATCAAGATCCGAGGATTCAAGATGAGCAATATCTCCGCACAACTGGTCAAGGAGCTGCGCGAGCGCTCCGGCGCCGGCATGATGGAATGCAAGAAGGCGCTGGTGGAAAACAATGGTGACATCGACGTCGCCATGGAATGGCTGCGCAAGTCGGGCCTGGCCAAGGCCGACAAGAAGGCCAGCCGCGTCGCCGCGGAAGGCCGCGTGGTCACCGCCCAGGCCGGTGGCAAGGCCGTGCTGGTCGAGGTCAATTGCGAGACCGACTTCGTCACCAAGAACCCCGACTTCGTGAAGTTCAGCGACACCGTCGCCGACGTCGCGCTGAAGTCCGGCGCCGCTGACGTCGCCGCGCTCAATGCCGCCGCCTACCCGGGTGCCGGCAGCGTCGAGGAGGCCGCCAAGGGCCTGGTCGCCACCATCGGCGAGAAGATCGAAGTGCGCCGCATGGCGCGCGTCGAGACCACCGACGGCAAGATCGGCAGCTACGTCCACGGCGGCCGCATCGGCGTGCTGGTGGCGATCAAGGGCGGCTCCGAGGAGCTGGCCAAGGGCGTGGCGATGCACGTGGCGGCGATGAACCCGCCGTACGTGCGCGCCGACGACGTTCCGGCCGACTTCATCGCCAAGGAAAAGGAAATCGCGCTGAGCCAGATGTCCGACAAGGACAAGGCCAAGCCGGCCGAGATCCTGGAGAAGATCATCTCCGGCAAGATCAACAAGATCGTCTCGGAAGTCACCCTGCTGGGTCAGGCCTACGTGCTGGACACCAACATGACCGTGGGCGACGCGCTGAAGAAGGAAGGCGCGGACGTGCAGCAGGTCGTGCGTCTGGCCGTCGGCGAAGGCATCGAGAAGGTGGAAGAGGATTTCCACGCCGAAGTGATGAAGCAGGCAGGTCTGGCGTAAGCGCCAGTCGCATCGCTTGAAAAAGGCCGCGGGAAACCGCGGCTTTTTTTTGCCCGCTCATGGACGACCGCGGCCTCAGCGACGGGGTTGCAATAGATCCCAGCGATTGCCGTACAGATCCTCGAACACCACGACGGTGGCGTAGGCCTCCTCGCGGGGCGCTTCGCAGAAACGCACGCCCTTGGTGCGCATCGCCTCGTAGGTCGCCTGGAAATCCCGAGTCTCCAGGAACAGGAAAGCCCGCCCACCCGACTGGTTGCCCACCGCCTGCGATTGCCGCGCGTCGACCGCCTTCGCCAGCAACAGTCGTGTCTCGCTGGATCCGGGCGGCGCCACGATGACCCAGCGCTTGCCCCCGCCCTGGGGCACGTCCTCGATCAGCGTGAAACCGAGGCAATCGGTGAAGTACGCGATGGCTTCGTCGTAATCGCGCACCAGCAGGGCAATGGCGCCGAGATGCATGGTTACCTCCGGTGGTTGGCTGCCGCGCAGGATGAACGATCAGGCCGGCTCGCGCGGCCGTGCGCCTGACGGGGCACCGCCGCATCGCTACAATATGCCGGTTTACCCACAATCCGGAGACCCCATGAGCGACCAGCCCAAGTACCGCCGCATCCTGCTCAAGCTCTCCGGTGAAGCGTTGATGGGCGAGGCGGACTACGGCATCGATCCGAAGGTGATCGGCCGGCTGGCCAACGAGATCATCGAAGTGCGCAAGGCTGGCGTGGAAGTGGGCGTGGTGATCGGCGGCGGCAACATCTTCCGGGGCGCGGGGCTGGCGGCCGCCGGCATGGACCGGGTGACCGGCGACCACATGGGCATGCTCGCCACCGTGATGAACGCGCTGGCGATGGCCGACGCGATCGAGAAGCGCGGCGGCTATGCGCGCGTGATGAGCGCCATCCAGATCCACGATGTGGCCGAGGACTTCATCCGCCGCCGCGCCATCCGCCACATCGAGAAGGGCCGCATCGCGCTGTTCGCGGCCGGCACCGGCAATCCGTTCTTCACCACCGATTCGGCCGCTGCCCTGCGCGCGGTGGAGATCGGCGCCGACCTGCTGCTCAAGGCCACCAAGGTCGACGGCGTGTACACCGCCGACCCGGCGCGCGATGCCAGCGCGACGCGCTACGACCAGCTGAGCTACGACGACGTCATCCAGCGCAACCTGCAAGTGATGGACACGGCGGCCATCGCGCTGTGCCGCGACCATGGGATGCCACTGCGCATCTACGACATGACCGTGCCGGGCAACCTGATGCGGATCATGCAGGGCGCGCAGGTAGGCACGCTGGTCACCGCCAGCTGATCTGATGTAGGAGCGCCCCTGGGCGCGACTACCATCCGGGCCGTGCCGAGCCGCCCGGCTCTTCCGGTCGCGCCAAGTGCTCCAGCCCGGGATGCGGTGTGCCGGGCCGCCGCCACCTGTGCGCTGCTATACTTGGCTGCTTCACGCAACGCCGGATGACTCCCATGCTCAACGACATCAAAACCGATGCCCAAACCCGCATGGGCAAGAGCATCGACGCGCTCAAGCACGACCTGACCCGCCTGCGCACCGGCCGCGCCAGCACCGCGCTGGTCGACCATATCAAGGTGCCCTACTACGGCTCGGACATGCCGTTGAACCAGGTCGCCTCGGTGTCGCTGGCCGACGCCCGCTCGATCCAGATCTCGCCGTTCGAGAAGAGCATGGTCGCGCCGATCGAGAAGGCGATCATGGCCTCGGACATCGGCGTCACGCCGACCACCGCCGGCACCGTGATCCGCCTGAACATGCCGCCGCTGACCGAGGAGCGCCGCAAGGAGCTGGCCAAGCACGTGTCGCACGAGGGCGAGAACGCCAAGATCGCGATCCGCAACATCCGTCGCGACGCCATGCAGAAGGTCAAGGACCTGATCAAGGACAAGCAGATCAGCGAGGACGACGAGCGCCGCGCCGACGACGAGATCCAGAAGCTGACCGACCGCTTCGTCAAGGAAGTCGATGCCGTGGTCAAGGCCAAGGAAGACGAGCTGATGGCGATTTGAGCGGTCCTGCGCTCATTGCCATGAACACCCCGGTGCGCCCCTGCCCTGCCCCCTCTCCTCTCCGGGGAAAGGACTGGGGTGAGGGGACGCTCTTGCGGGAAGCTCGCTCCGAAGCTCGCACACGCCGCCTCGGCGAGCCACAACCCCTCATCCGACCCTTCGGGCCACCTTCTCCCCGGGAGGGAGAAGGATTCAGTCGCGCGCATCCATGACCATTCCCCGCCACATCGCCATCGTGATGGACGGCAACGGCCGCTGGGCCAAGGCTCGCCTGCGCCCGCGCAGTTTCGGCCACAACGCCGGCCGCAAGGCCGTGCGCGAGGTGGTCGAGGGCTGCCTGCGCCAGGGCGTGGAGGCGTTGACATTGTTCGCCTTCTCCAGCGAGAACTGGCGCCGCCCGGACGAGGAGGTCGGCGCGCTGATGGAACTGTTCCTGCGCGCGCTGGACAAGGAGGTCGACGAGTTGCACGAGCAAGGCGTGCGGCTGCGTTTCATCGGCGACCTCAGCGCGTTTCACGCCGAGCTGCGCCAGCGCATGGAGCTGGCGATGGCGCGCACTGCGGACAACCTCAAGCTCGCGCTCAACATCGCGGTCAACTACGGCGGCCGTTGGGACATCGTGCATGCCGCCCGGCAGGCGGCGATCGCGGTGGTGCAAGGCGAACTGCGCGTGGAAGACATCGACGAAGCGTGTCTGGGCGGCTATACGTCCCTGGCCGAACTGCCCCCGCTGGATCTGTTCATCCGTACCGGCGGCGAAGTGCGCGTCAGCAACTTCCTGCTCTGGCAGCTGGCTTACGCCGAGCTCTACTTCACCGACACCTTGTGGCCGGATTTCGACCAGGCTTGCCTGGCCCGCGCCATCGAGGACTTTGCCCACCGCGAACGCCGTTATGGCAAGACCGGCGAGCAGGTCGCCCGATCCGTATGATCGATCGGTAACCCCAAGGATCCTCGATGCTGCTCCAACGCACCCTCACCGCCCTGCTGCTCGCGCCCTTCGCGATCCTGGTAATCCTGCTGCCGCCTGGCTGGACATGGCTGTTCGCGCTGGTGACAGTGGCCGCATTCCTCGCCGGGCTGTGGGAGTGGACACGCCTCTCCGGCCTGCGCAACCGGCCGGTGCGGGCGTTGCTCCTGGGAGGAGCGCTGGTGGTGTTTGCGCTGCTTTGGTGGCTGCGCGATACGATCCAGTGGGCGGCCCTCGTCGCGGGTGCCGCCTGGTGGGCGTTGGCCTGCGTGTGGCTCAAACACTTCGCGTTCGCTGCCGCACCCACGACGGAAAACCGCAACCTCAAGCTCGCCGCCGGCGCGCTGGTGATCTTTCCGGCGTTCGTGGGCCTGCTGGCGATCCACGCGAGCGAGCCTTACGGCCATTGGTGGACGCTGCTGACGCTGCTGATCGTGTGGGCCGCCGACATCGGGGCGTATTTCAGCGGCCGCTTCCTGGGCAAGCGCAAGCTCGCGCCCAACATCAGCCCGGGCAAGACGTGGGCCGGCGTAGGCGGGGCCTTCGTCGCGGGCGCGCTGGTGGCCGTGGCCGGCGGCGTGCTGCTCGGGGTGGAAAGCTGGCGCCTGCTGGCGCTGGCCTTGCTGGCTGTGCTCACGGTGGCCGCATCGGTCGTCGGCGACCTGATCGAAAGCCTGATGAAGCGGCACGCCCAGGTGAAGGATTCCGGCCGCATGTTCCCTGGCCACGGTGGCCTGCTCGATCGCATGGACAGCGTGTTCGCGGCCGTGCCGGTGTTCGCGCTGGGCAAGCTGCTGCTGGGTTTATGAGTACCTCTACGCTCCGCCGGGTCGCGGTACTGGGCGCCACCGGCTCGATCGGCGGCAGCACGCTCGATGTGATCTCCCGCCACCCCGAACGCTTCCGAGCGAGCGTGCTGGTGGCCCATCGCAACGTCGAGGCACTGGTCGCGCTGTGCGCGACGCATCGGCCGGACCTGGCGATCGTCGCCGACCCGGCCATGGAGGGCACCCTGGTCCGCCAGCTTGCCGCCGCCGGCGTGCAGTGCGACGTCGCCAGCGGTGCCGAGGCCATCACGCTCGCCGCATCCGGTCCGTTGTGCGACACCGTGGTCGCCGCCATCGTCGGTGCCGCCGGGCTGGAGTCGACCCTGGCCGCGGCCCGCACCGGCAAGCGCCTGCTGCTGGCCAACAAGGAATCGATCGTGATGGCCGGGCCGCTGTTGCTGGCCGCGCTGCGCGAGGGCGGCGGCGAGCTGGTGCCGGTCGACTCCGAGCACAACGCGATCTTCCAGTGCCTTCCCGGCGGTCGGCCGGAACTCGATGCGCATGGCGTGCGGCGACTGATCCTGACCGCCTCGGGTGGCCCGTTCCGCGGCAGGAGCCGCGCCGAACTCGCCGCCGTCACGCCCGAGCAGGCCTGCAAGCATCCCAACTGGGTGATGGGCCGCAAGATTTCCGTGGACTCGGCCACGCTGATGAACAAGGGCCTGGAAGTGATCGAGGCGCACCACCTGTTCGGCGCCGCGCCCGAGCGCATCGAGGTGGTGGTGCATCCGCAGAGCATGATCCACTCGATGGTCGAGTATGCCGACGGTTCCGTGCTCGCCCAGCTGGGCAACCCGGACATGCGAACGGCGATCGCCCATGCGCTGGCCTGGCCCGACCGCATCGAGGCGGGGGTCGCGCCGCTGGACCTGGCTTCCTGCGCCCCGCTGGCCTTCGAGAAGCCGGACCTGCAGACCTTCCGCTGCCTGGCGCTGGCCTTCGCCGCCCTGCGCGAGGGCGGCGACGCGCCGGCCATCCTCAACGCGGCCAACGAGGTCGCGGTCGAGGCGTTCCTGGGCGGCGCGCTGCCCTTCCTGTCCATCCCCGAGCTGGTCGAGGGCGTGCTTGCGGAACTGCCGGCCCAGCCCGTGGTCGATGTCCAGGCGCTGCGCGAGCGCGATGCGCAGGCGCGCATGGTGGCGCGCCGGAAGTTGCGAACGGCTTGCTGATAAGCTCGGACAGAGAAGTAACCCCAGGTTTTTTTGATGAATCCCTTCTTCGGCTCGGTGTTCTGGTTGCTGGTCACGCTGGGCGTGCTGGTGACTTTCCATGAGTTCGGCCATTACTGGGTCGCGCGCCGCTGCGGGGTCAAGGTGCTGCGCTTCTCGGTCGGCTTCGGCCGCGCCGTGTGGAACCGCATCGGACGCGACGGCACCGAATACCAGGTCGCGATGATCCCGCTGGGCGGCTACGTGAAGATGCTCGACGCGCGCGAAGGTGACGTCGACCCCGCCTTGCGCGATGTCGAGTTCACCAGCAAGAGCGTATGGAAGCGCATCGCCATCGTCATTGCCGGCCCAGGCTTCAACCTGGTCTTCGCCGTGGCCGCGTTGTGGCTGATGTTCATGCTTGGCCGTCCGGATGCCGCGCCGGTGGTCACCGCAACGCCCGGCAGCATGGCCGCCATCGCCGGCATTCAGTCGGGCGATCGCCTGCTGCGCGTGGACGGCGAACCGGTGGCCACCCTGAGCGACGCGATGGACGGCATCGCCACCGCCCTGCTCGGGCGGGAGCCGCTGCCGGTGGTCGTGCGCGGGCGCGACGGCAACCAGCGCGACGTGGTCCTGCCGCTGCAGGAGCTGCCGGCCGGTCGCAGCATCGACAAGTACTTCGACAAGCTGGGACTCAAGCTGGCCCCGCCGCCGGCGGTCGTCGCCACGGTGATGCCCGGCCAGCCGGCCGCGCAGGCGGGCATGCAGTCGGGTGACGTCCTGCTGGCGGTCAACGGCAAAGCCGTGGCCGATTTCGACGACTTCGCCAAGGCGGTCCGCGACGCAGCCGCGCAGTCGCCGAAGCTGGACGTGGCCGTGCGCCGCGGCCAACAGACCCTGCACCTGCCGGTCGTCGCCCGCTACGAGTCCCTGCAGGGGCAACCGGCCCGATGGTCCGTCGGCGTGGGCGCGATCCCCCCGGAGAACGTGACGAGGCGGTACGGCCCGGTCAAGGCGTTGGGCGCAGCGCTGGGCTCCACCTGGGACACCACGCGCCAGACGTTCACCATGATCGGCAAGATGGTCACCGGCGACGCGTCGACGAAGAACCTGTCCGGCGTGATCGGCATTGCCCAGGTCGCCAACCAGTCCGCCCAGGCGGGCCTCCCGTATTTCCTCCGTTTCCTGGCGCTGGTCTCGCTCAGCCTGGCGATCCTCAACCTGCTTCCGATCCCCGTCTTGGACGGCGGTCACCTGCTGTATTACCTTATCGAGTTGGTCAAAGGCAGCCCGGTAAGCGAGCGGACCCAGATGATCGGCCAGTACATTGGCCTGGTCCTGCTGTTCACGCTGATGGGGCTGGCGTTCTACAACGACATACACCGCACCCTGCTTTCGTGACGCGAGCGCTCTTCCCCGCGGCCATCGGCCTTGTCGTGGCAGTAACGCCCGCCACGGCGCGCGGGTGCATTCCGGGACGGGGCTCGGCCCCTTCCCTTCAGAACATGCTGGAACGGCCTCGCGGCCGGCCGTCGGAATAACCCACCGGAATCGACGATGAAGCGTATCGCCGCCCTGCTACTGCTTGCCTCCCTCTCCGCCAATGTCCTGGCGTTCGAGCCGTTCGTCGTCTCCGATATCCGTATCGATGGCCTCAACCGCATCTCCGCCGGCACGGTCTACAACTACCTGCCGGTCAACAAGGGCGACCGCCTGACCGACGAGGAGGCGGCCCGCGCGATCCGCGCCCTGTACGACACCAAGTTCTTCAGCGACGTGGAGCTTTCGCGCGAGGGCAACATCCTGGTGATCAAGGTGGTCGAGCGCCCGTCCATCGCCAAGCTCACCCTGCGCGGCAACAAGGACATCAAGGAAGAGGACCTGCGCAAGGGCCTGAAGGAGATCGGCCTGTCCGAGGGCGAGACCTTCGACCGGCTGTCGCTGGACCGCGTGCAGCAGGAACTGATCCGCCAGTACTACAACCGCGGCAAGTACAACGTCTCGGTCGAGCCGCACGTGACCCGGCTGGACCGCAACCGCGTGGCGATCGACATCGAGATCCGCGAGGGCAAGGCCGCGCGCATCAAGCAGCTGAACATCGTCGGCAACACCGCGTTCCTGGACAAGGACATCCGCGAGGACTTCGAGTCCGACACCACCAACTGGATGTCCTGGTATTCCAAGGACGACCAGTACTCGCGCGAAAAACTCTCCGGCGACCTGGAGAAGCTGCAGTCGTTCTACATGAACCGCGGCTACGCCGACTTCGGCGTGGACTCCACCCAGGTCACCATCGCGCCGGACAAGCGCGCGATGTACATCGCCGCCAGCATCAAGGAAGGCGAGATCTACACCGTCTCGGACGTGCACCTGCTCGGCGAGCTGATCCTGCCCGAGGACACGCTGCGCAAGCTGGTGTTCGTCAAGAAGGGCGACACCTTCAACCGCGCCGCGGTCGAAGGCACCTCGGACGCGATCAAGGGCATCCTGGCCAACATCGGCTACGCCTATGCCAAGGTCACGCCGGTGCCCAAGCTGGACAAGGACAAGCGCACGGTCGACATGACCTTCTTCATCGAGCCGGGCCAGCGCGTGTACGTGCGCCGGGTCGTTTTCCAGGGCAATACCCGCACCGAGGATGACGTGCTGCGCCGCGAGATGCGCCAGCTCGAAGGCACGGTGTACTCGCAGGCGGCGGTCGACCGCTCCAAGATTCGCCTGCAGCGCCTGGGCTACTTCAAGAAGGTCGACATCGACAAGCAACGCGTGCCGGGCTCGCAGGATGCGGTCGACGTCACCGTGAAGGTGGAAGAGCAGTCCGCCGGCAGCCTGATGTTCGGCGTGGGTTACTCGCAGTACTCGGGCGTGATCCTCAACGCCTCGGTATCGCAGAACAACTTCCTGGGCACCGGCGACAGCTTCAGCGTGGGCGCCGAACACAGTTCGTACTACTCGCGCGTCACCGCCAGCTACTACAACCCGTACCTGACCGACAACAACATCGGCATCGGCTACAGCGCGAGCTACTCCAAGACCGATTACGGCAACACCGACTTCGCGAACTACGAAAACAGCACCAAGGCGTTTTCGACCTACCTCGGCATCCCGATCAGCGAGACCGACGGCTTGCGCGTCGGCATGGGGCTGTCCAGCAACAAGATCAACACCTACCAGAACATCACCCCGCAGGTGCTGGTGGACTACCAGAACGCCATCGGCAACCGGACCGTGCACTCCTGGACCGGGACGCTGGGCTGGACCCATGACACCCGCAATGGCTACTGGGCTCCCACCCGCGGCGGCCTGCTCTCGGCCAGCACCGAGGTGGCGCTACCCGGTTCCACCGTGCAGTACTGGAAGTTCATGGGCGAGGCCAACCACTACTGGCCGGTCGGCGGCGGTTTCGTGCTGTACCTGGACGGCCAGGTCGGCTACGGCGACAGCTATGGCAACCAGACCTACAGCCGCACCTTCGGCGACTTCGTGGCCGGCCAACCCTACGATTTCCCGTTCTGGGAAAACTTCTACTCCGGTGGCGTGCGCGACGTGCGCGGTTTCCAGGACAACACGCTGGGCCCGAAGGTGTGCATTGGTGCATCCGGCACCTCCAGTACGCCCAATGCCAACGGCACCTGCACTGGCGGCTACTACCAGTATGCGCAGCCGATCGGCGGCGCCTTCAAGGTGCTGGGCACGGCGCAGGTGTTCATCCCCCTGCCGTTCCTCAAGGACATCAACACGGCGCGTGTGTCCGCCTTCGTCGACGTCGGCAACGCGTTCCGCAACTACCAGGCCTTCGATGCCAGCGAGCTGCGCGCCTCGGCCGGTATCGCGCTGCAGTGGCAGGCGCCGATCGGCCCGCTGATCATCAATTTCGCGGTGCCGATCCGGTCCAAGCCGGAGGATCGCCACTACGAGGAGCGCATCCAGTTCACCTTCGGCAGCCAGTTCTGACCGCAGGACATGATCCGACCAAAACGCGGCCCGACGGCCGCGTTTTGTTTTGGACCGGATGATCCCTGCAGGACTGCGGGAGTCGTTCCCAGCCTCGCCCTCGCCTACAATGCCCTGCCCCAAAGGAGCGCGCATGAGCGAGCACATCTACACCGTGGCCGAACTCGCCGAGCGGTTCGGCTTCGCCTTCCACGGCGACGGCAAGCGACGGATCGGTGGCGTGGGCACGCTCGCCGCGGCGCAGCCGGACCAGCTCAGCTTCCTCTCCAACAGCAAATACACCGCCCAGCTGAGGGCTACCCGGGCGGGCGTGGTGGTACTGCGCGAAGAGAACGTGGGCGATTGCCCCACTGCCGCGCTCATCGCCGCCGACCCGTATGTCGCCTACGCGAAGATCGCCGCGCTGTTCGAGCGTCTGCCAGCCGCCCCCCGCGGCATCCACCCCAGCGCGGTCGTCGCCACCAGCGCGAAAGTGAGCGCCAGCGCAAGCATCGGGCCACACTGCGTGATCGAGGATGGCGCGGTGGTCGAGGATGGTGCGGTGCTCGGCCCGCACTGCATCATCGGTCCGGACTGCACGGTAGGCGCGCAATCGCGGCTGGTCGCGCGCGTGACACTTGTGACGCGGGTGACGCTGGGCAGGCGGGTGCTGGTGCACCCGGGCGCGGTGATCGGTTCGGACGGCTTCGGCCTGGCCTTCGAGCGCGACCACTGGGTGAAGATCCCGCAGCTGGGCGGCGTGCGCATCGGCGACGATTGCGAGGTCGGCGCCAACACCACGATCGACCGCGGCGCGCTGGAAGACACCGTGCTGGAAGAGGATGTGCGGCTGGACAACCAGATCCAGATCGCCCACAACGTCCACATCGGCGCGCACACGGCCATGGCCGGCTGCGCCGCAGTCGCGGGCAGCGCCCGGATCGGCCGCTACTGCCAGATCGGTGGCAACGCCGGCGTGCTTGGCCATCTGGAGCTGGCCGACCGGGTTACCATTACCGCCAAGAGCCTGGTCACGCATTCGATTCGCGAGCCGGGCGAATATTCCTCGGGCGTGCCGCTGCAGGACAACCGCCAGTGGCGCAAGAACGCTGCCCGCTTCAAGCACCTGGATCAGTACGCGCGCCGCCTGTCGGCGCTGGAGAAGGACAGTAACGATGAGTGACAACCCCGCGACCTTGGCCCTGCCGGTCAACGTGGAGCAGATCCAGCAACTGCTGCCGCACCGCTATCCGTTCCTGCTGGTCGACCGCGTGATCGAACTGGTGCCGGACAAGAGCGTGGTGGCACTGAAGAACGTGACCATCAACGAACACTTCTTCCTCGGCCATTTCCCCGGCCATCCGGTCATGCCCGGCGTGCTGATCGTCGAGGCGATGGCCCAGGCCGCCGGCCTGCTGACGCAGATCTCCAGCCGCATGAAGGGCGATCAGGGCAGCCCGCTGTTCTACCTGGCCAAGGTCGACAACGCCCGCTTCAACGCCCCGGTCGTGCCCGGCGACCAGTTGCGCCTGGAAGTCTCGCTCAAGCGCCTGATGCGCGGCATGGGCCTGTTCGTCGCACGCTCGCTGGTCGAAGGCAAGGAAGTGGCCAGCTGCGAGCTGATGTGCGCCGCGAGGGCCGACAAATGATCCATCCCACCGCGCAGATCGATCCCAGTGCCGTCATCGGCAGGAATGTCGCCATTGGCGCCTACAGCGTGATCGGTGCGGAGGTGGAGATCGGCGAGGGGACGGTGATCGGCCCGCACGTGGTGATCGAGGGCCCGACGCGGATCGGGCGCGAAAACCGGATCAGCCAGTTTGCCTCGATCGGCGGCGCGGCGCAGGACAAGAAGTTTTCCGGCGAGCGCACCGAACTGGTGATCGGCGACCGCAACCTGATCCGCGAGTTCGTCACCATCAACCGCGGTACCGGCGAGGGCGGCGGCATCACCCGCATCGGCGACGACAACTGGCTGCTCGCCTACGTGCATATCGCGCACGACTGCCAGGTCGGCAACCGCGTGGTGTTCTCCAACTACTCGGCCCTGGCCGGGCACGTGGAAATCGGCGACTGGGTGATCGTTTCCGGTTACGCCGGCGTGCATCAGTTCTGCAAGGTCGGCGCGCACGCCTTCATTGGCATGGGCTGCCTGGTCGGCTCCGACGTGCCGCCGTTCGTGATGATGGCCAACGAGCAGCACGGCCGCCCGCGCGGCATCAACAGCGAGGGCCTCAAGCGCCGCGGCTTCGATGCGCCGCGCATTTCGGCGATCAAGCGCGCCTACCGCACGCTGTACATGGCCGGGCTGTCGCTGCCGGAGGCGCGCGTGCAGCTCGCCACCCAGGCGCAGGACAGCGACGACGTGCGCGAGATGCTCGCATTCCTGGAGCGCAGCGAGCGCTCGCTGGCGCGGTAATCAAGCGCGATCGCGTCCGCCTCTCCTCGCTACGGTGCCGGGCGGCCCGGGCCGCTGTTGCGGTGACCCCCGCCGCCTTCGCCGCTACACTGCCGCTCCATGAGTTCCTCCCCCCTCATCGCCCTCATCGCCGGCGAAGACTCCGGCGACCAGCTCGGCGCCGAGCTGATCGCCGCGCTGCGCAAGCGCTATCCGCAGGCCCGCTTCGTCGGTATCGGCGGCGCGCGCATGCAGCGCGAGGGTTTCGAGTCCTGGTACGACATCCGCGAGCTGTCGGTGATGGGTTTCGCCGAAGTGGTCCGGCACCTGCCGCGGCTGCTGCGGCTGCGCAAGGCGCTGCTCGGTCGCCTGCGCGAGGCGCGCCCGGACGTGGTGGTCGGTATCGACGCGCCGGACTTCAACCTCGGCGTGGAACGTCGCCTGCGCGAGGCGGGACTGCGCACCGTTCACTACGTCAGCCCCTCGGTATGGGCCTGGCGCGAAAAACGTGCGGAGAAGATCGGCCTGAGCGCCGATCAAGTGCTGTGCCTGTTCCCGATGGAGCCACCGATCTACCAACGCCACGGCGTCGATGCCCGCTTCGTCGGCCACCCGCTGGCCGACCGCTTCGCGCTGGTTTCCGACCGCGTGGGCGCGCGCGACGTGCTGCAACTGCCGCAGGACGCGCCGGTGCTCGCCGTACTCCCAGGTAGCCGGCCTTCCGAAATCGACAGGCTGGGCGCGATCTTCATCGACGCGGCCCGTCGCGTCGGCGCGGCCCTGCCCGGCCTTCGCATCGTGGTCCCCGCGGCCAACCCACAAGTGCACGCGCGCCTGAAGGCTTCGCTGGCCAGTGGCCCGCGCGACGAGAGCGCACCGCTGCTGATCGAAGGGCATGCGCACGAAGCCATGCAGGCCGCCGACGTGGTGTTGCTCGCCTCCGGCACGGCCACGCTCGAAGCGATGCTGGCCAAGCGGCCGATGGTGGTCGGCTACCGCGTGTCGCCGTGGAGCTATCGCATCGCCCGCGCTTTCAACATGCTCAAGACCGACGTCTACGCGCTGCCGAACATCCTGGCGCGCGCCTGCGGCCTGGGCCAGGACAAAGTGGTTCCCGAGCTGATGCAGGACGAGTGCACGGCGGAGAACCTCGCCCGGGCGACGCTGGCGCTGTTTGCCGACAGCGAACGGCGCGGCCAGGTAGTCGCCGCGTTCGAGCACTTGCACCGGGCGCTGCGCGGCTCCGAGGAAGGGGGCGCGGGCGAACGCGCGGCCGCTGCCGTGGCCGAGTTGCTGGAGACTCCGCGTGCGTCCTGACGATCTCGACGAAGCCACCGCTCTGCTTCCTCGATCCCCGGTGGAGAGCACGGTGGGGAGCGGCCTTCGCGACGCATTGGCCGCGGAGCGCGCCCCGAGTGGAGAAGAAACCGGTTCACCGGTACCTCCAGCCAAGGCCGCGCCAAGAACCAGGCGTCTCATCGCCGGCGTGGATGAAGCCGGTCGCGGCCCACTGGCCGGCCCGCTGGCGGTCGCGGCCGTGATCCTCAACCCGCGGCACAAGATCGAAGGCCTGGACGACTCCAAGAAACTCACCGAGGCCCGCCGCGAAGCGCTCTACGCGCAGATCGTCCAGCGCGCGCTGGCCTGGCACGTGGTGCTGGTCGAGGTGGATGAGATCGATCGCATCAACATCTTCCAGGCGACCATGGCCGGGATGTGTCGCGCCGTCGCCGGCCTGAAGGTTGCCGCGCACGAGGCCTGGGTCGACGGCAACCAGCTTCCCAAGGCCTTGCCCTGTCCCGGCAAGGCCATCGTCGGCGGCGACGCGTTGAAGCCTGCGATCAGTGCCGCCTCGATCATCGCCAAGGTCACCCGCGATCGGCTGATGTGCACGCTGGACGCGCACCATCCCGGCTACGGTTTCGCCAGCCACAAGGGTTATTCCACCCCCGAACACCTGGCCGCGCTCCGGCAGCTCGGGCCCTGTGCGCTGCACCGGCGCAGCTTTGCGCCCGTGAAGCTGCTGTTCGACCAGGGCACCCTGTTCTGACATACGATGACGCGCCACGCCGGGAGGCGTGACGCCGCCACCTTCGGTGGCCACCTGTTCGTCGGGGGAGAAACGCATGCTTCGCAAGATCGCATTGGCCCTGCTGGGTCTGGCGTTGGGCTTTGGCGCCCGCGCGGACGTCAAACCGGGCGAACCCGCGCCTTCCGCGCTCGGCTCGGACCTGCACGGGCACGCGCTCGACGTGCCGGCACTGCACGGCAAGGTCGTGGTGCTCAGCTTCTGGGCCACCTGGTGTGGCTACTGCATGAAGGAGATGCCGGTACTGGCCAGCCTTCAGAACGTCGCGGACGAAAAGCACCTCCCGCTGCAGGTCGTGCTGATCAACTCCCAGGAAGACCGCGACGTCTTCCGCCACACCAGCGGCGTGCTGCGCAGGCAGGCGCCGGGCGTGCTCGCCACCTGGGACCGCCACGGCGAGATCGGCAAGCCCTACGGCGCCGACCGCAGCATTCCCGTGATGGTAATGCTGCGGCGGGATGGCACGGTAGCGCACGTGCACGTCGGCTACGGAGAGGACATGCTCGACAGCCTGCTCGCCGAGATCAACGCGTTGCTGCAGGAACCGCAGGCCGCGGCAAAGGGCTCCTGACCGCGCTGCCCGGCGGGCCGATCGTCCTCGCGACCGGGCGCGACAACGCGCTGCACCCGGGGGAAAATAGGCCATAGGTCTATGCAACTTTTCGCGAAAGTGGAGCATCCTATCCACGTGGGAAGACGGCCAAGCGGCCTCTTCCAGCGTTCGCACGGACGCCGTGTCCTCCACCGCGGAACCCCTCCGCAGGAGTCGTGCCATGTTGTCGCGCTTCTTCCACGTGCGCTCTGCACTCAAGCCCTTCGCCGCGCCATCGGCCAGTCCCACCGTCGAAGCCGACAAGGCTCGTCCCGCCAGCGATCCCTACTACCACCACGTCGACTACGACCGGCATTCGCTGGAGACCAGCGGCTTCGACCACTATGTCGAGTGGAACGAGGACGACGAGCGGTTTTTCGTCCATTGAGCACGGCCGCGAGGCCGTCTCCGCTGTCAAGCTTGTGGGAAGCGGGCACCGCAGCGTAGCCTTCACGGACTAAGCCGGGGAATGCTCCCGAGTCCTTGATGTCCGCACGCTTCGTCCACTTCCACCTGCACAGCGAGTACTCGCTGGTCGACTCGACCATCCGCATCAAGGCGCTGGTCGATGCATGCGTGCGCGAAGGCATGCCGGCGGTGGCGCTCACCGACGACAGCAACATGTTCGCGCTGGTGAAGTTCTACAAGGCGTGCAGCGGTGCGGGCATCAAGCCGATCGGCGGTTGCGACCTGTGGGTCGGCTCGCCAGACGATCCGCGCCCGTGGCGACTGACCCTGGTCTGCCAGAACCGCGAGGGCTATCTCAACCTGTCGCGCCTGGTGTCGCGGGCCTGGCGCGACGGCCAGCACGGCGGCAAAGCGCTGATCGAGGCGAGCTGGCTGACCCCGGACGCCACTGCCGGGCTGATCGCCCTGCTCGGGCGCGAGAGCGAAGTCGGCCGCATTGCGGTGAGCCATGGCGTGGATCCGGGCGTCGCGCGGCTGCAACCCCTGGCGCGACTGTTCCCCGACCGCCTGTACCTGGAGCTGACCCGCTGCGGCCGCGAAGGCGAGGAAGCCTGGAATACCGCCGCGCTGGCGCTGGGCGATGCGCTCGAGCTGCCGCTGCTGGCCAGCAACGACGTGCGCTTCCTCAAGCAGGACGACTTCGAGGCGCACGAGGCGCGCGTATGCATCAACCAGGGGCGCGTGCTGGCCGACCCGAAGCGTCCGCGCGACTACTCCGACCAGCAATACCTGAAGTCCCCGACGCAGATGGCGGAACTCTTCGCCGATCTGCCCGAGGCGCTTGAGAACACGGTCGAGCTCGCCAGGCGCTGCAACCTGGAACTGAAGTTCGGCACGTATTACCTGCCCGACTTCCCGGTGCCGCAGGGCTACGATCTCGACAGCTACATCCGCGAGACCGCGCGCGCCGGCCTGAAGGAGCGCCTCGCCGCCAATCCGCTCGCCGCCGGCTACACGCTGGCCGATTACGAAGCGCGATTGGAGCGCGAGCTCGACGTCATCATCGAGATGGGCTTCCCCGGCTACTTCCTGATCGTGGCCGACTTCATCAACTGGGGTAAGCAGAACGGGATTCCGGTCGGCCCGGGCCGCGGCTCGGGCGCCGGTTCGCTGGTCGCCTGGGTGCTCAAGATCACCGACCTCGACCCGTTGCAGTTCGACCTGCTGTTCGAGCGCTTCTTGAACCCCGAACGCGTGTCGATGCCCGACTTCGACATCGACTTCTGCATGGACCGGCGCGACGAGGTGATCGACTACGTCGCGCGCAAGTACGGCCGCGAGCACGTCAGCCAAATCATCACCTACGGCTCGATGGCGGCCAAGGCGGTGCTGCGCGATTCGGGCCGCGTGCTGGGCATGGGCTACAACGCGGTCGACAAGATCGCCAAGCTGATCCCGCCGCGCCCGCTGGACCTGACGCTGTCCGATGCGCTCGGCCGCTCGGAGAAGTCCAGGAAGGAACCCGACCGCGTCGTCAGGGAATTCTGCGAGCTGTACGAGCAGGACGAAGAAGCGCGCACGCTGGTCGACCTTGCGCTCAAGCTGGAGAACCTCACCCGCAACGTCGGCAAGCATGCCGGCGGCGTGGTGATCGGTCCCCGGCCGCTCACCGAATTCGCGCCGATGTACTGCGAGCCGGGCGGCGGCGGCATGGTGACCCAGTACGACAAGGACGACGTGGAAGCCGTCGGCCTGGTCAAGTTCGACTTCCTGGGTCTGCGCACGCTCACCATCATCGACTGGGCAGTCAAGGCGATCAACGTGCGCCGCGCCCAAGCCGGCGAGCCGCCACTGGACATCAGCGCATTGCCGCTGGACGACCCGGCGCCGTACGAGCTGCTCAAGAAGGCGCAAACGGTCGCGGTATTCCAGCTTGAATCCTCCGGCATGCAGCGCATGCTCAAGGACGCCAAGCCCGACCGCTTCGGCGACATCGTGGCGCTGGTGGCGCTGTACCGCCCCGGCCCGATGGACCTGATTCCCAGCTTCGTGGCGCGCAAGCATGGCCGCGAGGACGTGGAATATCCCGATCCGCGCGTCGAACCGATCCTGAAAGAGACCTACGGCATCATGGTCTACCAGGAGCAGGTGATGCAGATGGCGCAGATCGTCGGCGGCTATACGCTCGGCGGCGCCGACCTGCTGCGCCGCGCGATGGGCAAGAAGAAAGTCGAGGAGATGGTCAAGCACCGCGCGACCTTCCGCGAGGGTGCCGCGAAGGACGGGCTGCCGGGCGACAAGGCCGACGCCATCTTCGACCTGATGGAGAAGTTCGCCGGCTACGGCTTCAACAAGTCGCACGCGGCCGCTTACGCGCTGGTCTCCTATCAGACCGCGTGGTTGAAGGCGCACTACCCGGCCGAGTTCATGGCCGCGACCATCTCCTCGGACATGGACAACACCGACAAGGCGGTGACGTTCCTGGACGAGTCGCGCGCGATCGGCCTGACCATCCTGCCGCCGGACGTGAATGCCTCGGACTTCATGTTCGTCGCCGTCGAGCCGAAGGTGATCCGCTACGGCCTGGGTGCCATCAAGGGCGTCGGCCAGGGCGCCTGCGAGTCCATCGTCGAGGAGCGGCGGCGCGGCGGCCCCTACACGGATCTTGCCGACTTCTGCCGGCGCGTCGATTCGGCCAAGCTCAACCGCCGCGTGCTCGAAGCGCTGATCCTGTCCGGCAGCCTGGATGCGCTCGCACCCAACCGCGCCAGCCTGATGCTGCAGCTGCCCGACGCGATCAAGGCCGCCGAGCAGCACCTGCGCGACAAGCAGTCCGGCCAGAACGACATGTTCGGCGCGCTGATGGGCACCAGCACGCCGGCAGTGCAGATCGAGCTGCCGACCGCACCCGAATGGCCGCTTGAGCAGAAGCTGCAGGGCGAGCGCGAGACGCTTGGCCACTACCTTTCCGGCCACCCGACCGACCCGTGGCGCGAGGAGCTGGCCCAGCTGTCCACCTGCCCGCTGGGCGAGATCGCCGACCGCTACCAGCCGCCGCGGCCGCGCAAGAACGACGGCGAGGAAAACCGCTTCCGCCGCGGGCCGGACACGCCCTGGACCGTCGCGGGCATGGTCACCGCGGTACGCAAGCGCGGCGACAGCGACGCCTTCGTGCGGCTCGAAGACGGCACCGGCATCATCGAGGTGAGCTTCTTCGGCGAGGTCTACCAACAGGTCGCGCCATTGCTCACCCGCGACGAGATGCTCATCGTCGAGGGCGGCCTGCGCATCGATGACTTCTCCGGCGGCGGCTTCCAGCTGCGCGCCCGCGGCGCCATGACCCTGGCCGACGCCTGCCGCCGCCACGCCCGGGCGCTCAGGGTCAAGCTCAACGGCATCGGCCCCGGTTTCGAGCAGGAACTCAAGCAGACGCTGGCCGGCTACCGTGGCGGTCGCGCCACGGTGATCCTGCACGGCTACCACAACCGCAGCGCCCAGGCCGATCTGGAGCTGGGCGAGCAGTGGCGCGTGGACGCCATCCCCGACCTGCTCCGTGCGCTGCGCGGGCTGTCGTGGGTGGAAGCGGCGAAGCTCCGGATCGTCAAGTCCGAAGCCTGATCCCAAACCCTCCCCTACCCCAGAAAACGCCGTCCACCCTAAGCGCAGGCCGCGGTGCCGAAATCGAAGGCGGCCTCTGTGCGGACGCGGCGCCGGGGTGCGCGCCGCCACGCCCAGGGCGAGCCGCCCCATACGCGCCCGTTCCCGCCTTTGCACCCACCCCGGCTATACTGGCCCGCTCAGCGTCACGAATCGCCTGCGAATGAACCCCAACTTCCTCGATTTCGAACAACCGCTCGCCGAACTGGAAGCGAAGATCGAAGAACTGCGCCATGCCAGCCATGGCCAGGCGTTCAACATCGACGAGGAAGTCGCGCGCCTGCGCGAGAAGCTCAAGGTCAAGACCGCCGAGATCTTCCGCAACCTCAACTCCTGGCAGATCACCCAGCTTTCGCGCCATCCGGCGCGGCCCTACACGCTCGACTACATCGGCGTGATCTGCGAAGAGTTCCAGGAACTGGCCGGTGACCGCGCGTTTTCCGATGACGCCGCCATCGTCGGCGGCCTGGGTCGCATCAACGGCCGGCCGGTGATGATCATCGGCCACCAGAAGGGCCGCGACACCAAGACCAAGGTGCGCCGCAACTTCGGCATGCCCCGCCCTGAGGGTTACCGCAAGGCGCTGCGCCTGATGAAGATGGCCGAGCGCTTCGGCCTGCCGCTGCTGACCTTCATCGACACCCCCGGCGCCTACCCCGGCGTGGGCGCCGAGGAGCGTGGCCAGAGCGAGGCGATCGCCCGCAACCTGCTGGAAATGGCCGACCTGAAGACCCCGATCGTGTGCACGGTGATCGGCGAAGGCGGCTCCGGCGGCGCGCTGGCGATCGGCGTGGGCGACCGCGTCAACATGCTCCAGTACTCGACCTATTCGGTGATCTCGCCCGAAGGCTGCGCCTCGATCCTGTGGAAGAGCCAGGACAAGGCGCGCGACGCCGCCGAGGCGCTGGGCATGACCGCGCCGCGCCTGCACGAGCTCGGCCTGGTCGACAAGGTGATCCGCGAGCCGCTGGGCGGCGCCCACCGCAACGCGCGCTCGATGGCGGTGCGCCTCAAGGCCGTGCTGATGAACCAGCTCGACGAACTCGAAGCGATCGCCGCGCCGGACCTGCTGGAGCAGCGTTACCAGCGCCTGCGCAGCTACGGCGCCTACGCGGAATAAGTCCATGACCGGCGTGCGCGGCCTCGCCCATGCCAACATCCGCGCACCCGAGGCGATGATCGAGCGCCTGCGCCGCTTCTACATCGACGTGGTGGGCCTGCGCGAAGGCCCGCGGCCGGCGTTCCGCTCCGGCTCGCGCGGCCATTGGCTCTACGCCGGCGAGACCGACGTGCTGCACCTGACCGTCGCAGGGCCGGGTGATGCAGTTCCCACGCGAACCGGCCACCTCAACCATCTTGCCTTCGCCTGTACCGACCTCGACGTCACCCGCGCGCGCCTGGACGCGAGCGGGCTGGCATACGAGGTCGACGGGGTGGACGAACTCGGCCAGGTGCAACTTTTCCTCACCGATCCCAGCGGCCTGAACATCGAACTCAACTTCAGCCGCTGATCCCAGGGAGCGTACGTCTGCGCGACCGGGATGCCTGCGGTCGCGCGGTTGCTCCTACACGAGCCACGCCCGCCCACGGTTACTATCGGGGTCCGTCCCGAAGGGCATCGCCATGGCCGACCACGCCAAGCTCGCCGTATTGATCGACGCCGACAACGCCCAGCCCGGCCTGGCCGAGGGCCTCCTCGCCGAAGTGGCCCGCTACGGCACCGCCCACGTCAAGCGCGCCTACGGCGACTGGACGGACAACCACCTGCGTGGCTGGAAGGACCGGCTGCTGGACCTGTCGATCCAGCCGATCCAGCAGTTCGGCTACACCAAGGGCAAGAACGCCACCGACTCGGCGATGATCATCGATGCGATGGATCTGCTCTACACCGGCCGCTTCGACGGCTTCTGCATCGTCTCCAGCGACAGCGACTTCACGACGCTCGCGCGCCGCATCCGGGAATCGGGCCTGACCGTCTACGGCTTCGGCGAACGCAAGACACCCGGGCCGTTCGTCGCCGCCTGCGACAAGTTCATCTACACCGACGTGCTCGGCGAACCCGACAGCGACAACGAGAAGCCCGCCGAGCCCGCGCAGCGCATGAACACGCAGGAGCTGCGCCAGGACGCGCGGCTGGTCAATCTGCTGCGCAATGCGATCGAGGACGCCGCCGACGATACGGGCTGGGCGGGTCTCGGCGCCGTCGGCAGCATGGTCAGCAAGCGCGCGCCGGAGTTCGACTCGCGCAACTGGGGCTACGGCAAGTTGAGCGGCCTCATCGGCGCGATCGGGCTGTTCGAGACCGAAGACCGCCAGCTCGGCAACGGCAAGCACATCTACGTGCGCAACAAGAAGAAGAAACCGTCCGGCCGTGAGTAGTCCGCGCACGCTGGCCGACACGCTCGGCCACGCCCTCGACCGCCACCCGGACGGGCCGCTGTGCGTTGCCTTCAGCGGCGGGCCTGACTCGACCGCCCTGTTGCATGCGCTGGCCGCGCTGCCTCAGGCGCGCGCGCGCGGCCTGCGCGCGTTGCACGTGGACCACGGATTGCATCCGCAAAGCGGCGACTGGGCCACGCAGGCGGCGGCGTTCTGCGCAACGCTGGGTATCGACTGCGAGGTGCGCAGGGTCGAAGTCGCACGCGCCGGTGGCGAAGGCCTGGAAGCGGCCGCACGGCACGCGCGCTACGCCGCCTTTGCCGGCGCACTGCGTTCGGGCGAATGGCTGTTGCTGGGACATCACCGCGACGACCAGGTCGAGACGGTGCTGCTCAAGCTGCTTCGCGGTGCCGGTCCGCAGGGGCTCGGCGGCATGCGCGTGATCCGCCCGCTGGGTCGTGGCTGCCTCTGGCGCCCGCTGCTGGACCTGCCTCGCGAGGTGTTGCGTGCCTACGTCGAAGCCCACGCGCTGGCCTGCGTCGATGACCCGTCCAATCGCGACACCACCCTGGCGCGCAACCACCTGCGCCACGAGATCCTGCCGCGCCTGCGCCGGCACTGGCCGCACGCCGCCGATTCCATCCTGCACAGCGCCGCGCTCTGCCGCGCCGCGGATGAAAGTTTGCGAGCGCGTTGGCGGGACGCTTTCGCCGCGCTGCACGACCCCGCCAGCGGCAGCCTCGATGCCCAAGGCTGGCTCGCCCTCGACGCTGCACTGCGCGAGCCGCTGCTCGACCATTGGCTGCACGCTCGGGGCCTGCCCGCACCGACCGCTGCGCAGCGTCGGCAGATCGAGCGCCAGTGCCACGCCCGCGCAGGCCAACAGCCGTGCGTGCGCTGGCCAGGGGCCGCGCTGCATATCTGGAAAGAGAGGCTATGGGCGCATGCGCCGCGGCCATCATTCGATCCGCGCTGGGAGGCCCGCTGGCACGGCGAGGCGTTGACCCTGCCCGACGGCGGCCATCTCTCGCTTGCTCCGGCCCGCCGCCTGCCTACGCCTCTCACCGTGCGGCTGCGCCAGGGTGGCGAACGGATCAAGCCCGTCGGCGACCGCCACACGCGCGAGCTGCGCGACCTGTTCCAGCAGGTGGCGCTTCCGCCATGGCAGCGCGAAGCCTGTCCGCTGCTCTATGACGGAGACGAGCTGGTTGCGGTGGCCGACCTGTGGCGTACGGCTCCGGGCGCGGAGTTGTTCGAGGCGCTGGGCGCCTGGCCGCGCTGGATCCGGGCCGACTGAGCGCCGCCCGCCCGCGCGGAAGCCCGCGCCTGGGCGATGCTTTTCATATCGAGCCGCCACGCCCACAAGTGGGCTTCCGCAAGGGAGTTCCAAGCTTCGGCTCCGCGCCGGACATTGATTCCAACCCCCTGCTGCGCTAGCGTTGCGGCCCATGGCCAAACCCGCTCCCGCCTCCGCGGAAACCCCATCCGTCGCCGACTTCGAGCATTCGCTGGACGAACTCGAGCAGCTGGTGGCGCGCATGGAAGGCGGCGAGTTGAGCCTGGACGAATCGCTGGCCTCGTTCGAGCGCGGCATCGGCCTCTACCGTCACTGCCAGCAGGCCCTGGACAAGGCCGAACTGCGCGTACGCCTGCTGCTCGATCCCGATGCGCCCGACGACGCCGAACCCTTCGAATCCGACCTCTGACGCGCCGCTCCAACTCGGCCCCCGGCTGCTCGCGCTGACCGCGCGCGCCGACGCCGCGCTGGCGCGCGTGCTGCCCTCCGAGCAACAGCCGCCACTGGAATTGCACCGGGCCATGCGCTACGCCGTGCTGGGTGGCGGCAAGCGGCTGCGCCCGCTGCTGGTCTACGCCGCCGGCCATGCGCTGCGCATGGACGGGATCGAACTGGACGCACCCGCCTGTGCGGTGGAGCTCATCCACGCCTACTCGCTGGTACATGACGATCTCCCGGCGATGGACGATGACGCCCTGCGCCGCGGGCGGCCAACCTGCCATATCGTCTACGGCGAGGCGATGGCGATCCTGGCCGGCGACGCGCTGCAGGCGCTGGCCTTCGAAATCCTTGCCCACGATCCGCACACCGGCGCCGACGCCGCGCGCACGCTGGAGATGCTGCGCGTGCTCGGCCGCGCCTGCGGCGCGGAAGGCATGGCGGGTGGCCAGGCGCTGGATCTGGCGGCCGTGGGCCGCAAGCTCACGCTGGACGAACTCGAACACATGCACGCCTGCAAGACCGGCGCGCTGATCCGTACGGCCGTGCGGCTGGGCGCCCTCGCCGCCGGCGCGGACGCGAACGCGCTCGATGCGCTGGACCGCTACGCGGGCGCTGTCGGCCTTGCGTTCCAGGTACGCGACGACATCCTCGACGTGGAAGGCGAATCGGCGGTGATCGGCAAGACGGCCGGCAAGGACGCGGCGGCCGACAAGCCGACCTTCTCTTCGATCATCGGCCTGGAGGCTTCGCGCGCGCGCCTGGCCGAACTCACCACCACCGCGCTGCAGGCCATCGCCCCGTTCGGCGATCAGGCCGTGCTGCTCCGGGAACTGGCGCACTACGCAGCCAATCGCTCCCACTAGAAAGACTAAGGGAGCGCATCGCTGCGCTCCCTCAGGCAATCCGGCGGGCCGGAGCCCGCGCGTGGGGTTACTTACTTGATCAGTCGCAGCGTGAACGGATAACGGTAACGCTCGCCCTCGTTCGCCTTGATCGCGGCGATGATCGTGAACACCAGCCAGGCGATGCCGACCAGGATGCCGACCGGCACCGTCAGCAGCGCGCCGAAGCCGAAGGTGACCAGGGTCAGCAGCAACAGCGCCACGCCGACGATGGCCAGGGTGATGTTGAAGTTCAGCGCTTCCTTCGCCTGGTCATCGACGAAGGGCATGGTGTCCTTCTTGATCAGCCAGATCACCAGCGGGCCGATGAAGCAGCCCAGGCCGGCGAACGCGCCGGTGAGCAACCCGCCCACCAGCGCGGACAGATGCGCGAACAGCGCCCACTGGCGCTCCTCGTGGCTGGGCATGCCGACCGAATCGATCGGCTCGGGCGGCGGGACCGGCTCGCCCGAAGGCGGCGGGGGCGGGACGACGGAATCGGGTGGAACGCTCATGCCAGGCTCCTCTTTCCTTCGATGACGCCGGCCTGTCGCCGGTGCCGCGATGCTAGCAAAGCCACGCGGCGACGCCATAGGCCAAAGGCTATTGGCCGCCGACCGTCATCCGGTCGAGCAGGATCGAGCCGGTCAGGATCTGCGCCCGCCGGTCCACGTCGCTGCCCACCGCCACGATGCCCGCGAACATGTCGCGCAGGTTGGCGGCGATGGTGATCTCTTCCACCGGGAAAGCGACCTGCCCGTTCTCGACCCAGAAGCCCGCCGCGCCGCGAGAGTAATCGCCGGTCAGCGTGCTCACGCCCTGTCCCATCACTTCGGTCACCACCAGGCCGGTGCCCATGCGCCGGAGCAGCGCGGTGAAGTCGTCCGGGCCGGACTCGACCAGCAGGTTGTGGATGCCACCGGCGTTGCCGGTCGACTCCAGTCCCAGCTTGCGCGCCGAGTAGCTGCCGAGGATGTAGCGCGCCAGCACGCCATTCTCCACGAGCGCGCTGTCGGCGGTGGCCACGCCCTCGGCGTCGAACGCGCCCGAACCCATGCCGCGCGGCAGGAATGGCCGTTCGACGATGTTCATCCATTCGGGCATCACCCGCTTGCCGGCGTGGTCGAGCAGGAAGCTGGCCTGCCGGTAGAGCGCGCCGCCGCTCACCGCGCTGACCAGGTGACCGATCAGCCCGCGCGCGAGTTCAGGCACGAACAACACCGGGCACTGGCGCGTGCCCAGGCTGCGCGAGTTCAGCCGCGCCAGCGTGCGTTCGGCCGCCTTGTCGCCGAGCGCCTGCGCGCTCATGAAGTCGCTCGCGTCGCGCACCGAGTCGTACCAGTAATCGCGCTGCATGCCGTCGCCCTCGCCGGCGATCAGCGAAAGCGAGAGCGCATGCCGCGTGGCGCGCTCGCGCCCGACGAAACCGTGCGAGTTGGCATATACCGACACGGTCTGGCCCGCCTGTACCGCCGCCCCGTCGGAATTGGTGATGCCCGCGTGCGCACGGCCGGCCGCCTCGATCTGCTGGCCCAGCGCGATCGCCTCGGCCGTGTCGACCTGCCAGGGATGCCACAGGTCCAGGTCCGGGAAGCTCGTCGCCATGCGCGCCGGATCGGCAAGGCCCGCGGCG
This sequence comes from Frateuria sp. GZRe14, assembly GCF_051900395.1. Classification (NCBI taxonomy): domain Bacteria; kingdom Pseudomonadati; phylum Pseudomonadota; class Gammaproteobacteria; order Lysobacterales; family Rhodanobacteraceae; genus Frateuria; species Frateuria sp. GZRe14. Next base: position 2,964,260 of record NZ_JBHZGJ010000001.1, read on the forward strand.
GGGTCGGCTTCGGTGTAGCGCGCGATCGCGCAGGCCTGGTCGATCGTGGCCTGGATCGAAGCCGGGTTGAGGTCGGCGGTGCTGGCCGTGCCCTTGCGCTGGCCGAAGTACACGGTCAGGCCGAACCCGCGGTCGCGCGTATGCTCCACCGTCTCCACCTCGCCCAGGCGGACGTTCACGCTGAGACCGCTGTCGATGCTTGCCGCCACCTCGGCCGCACTGGCGCCCGCCGCGCGCGAGCGGCGGATCACGTCCTCGGCGAGCTCGGCCAGGCGGTCGAGTTCCTGATGGCTGGTGTCGTCGGTCAAGGCGGCTGCACTCACGGGGCGTTCCTTCAGGCAGGTAGAATGGGCGGCGACAAACGCACGACTTCCGGAGATGGGGTCGCCCCTGCCCGATCAAAAGGAGCGCGCATGGCACCGGTCCCCGGCATCTACCGACACTACAAGGGCCAGCGCTACGAAGTGCTCGGCATCGCCCGCCACAGCGAAACGCTGGAGGAACTGGTCGTGTATCGCGCACTGTATGGCGAACACGGCCTGTGGGTGCGCCCGATGGCCATGTTCAGTGAAACCGTCACGATCGACGGCGAACCCGTGCCCCGCTTCGCGCTGGAAACGCCCAGCCAACTCGATTCCATGGAAAGCCAGTGAGCCCGAGCCGCAGCCGCAACCAGACCGAACTCGACGAGCAGGACTATGGTCCTAGCCGCACCCAGCAGCGCCGCGAGGCACTCGCCGTGCTGGCGCTCGCCAACCAGCTGGTCGAGCTGCAGCCCAGCCGCCTGGCCAAGCTCGACCTGCCCGAAGACGTGCGCGACGAGATCGCCAACGTGCGGCGGATCAGCTCGCACATCGCGCGCAAGCGCCAGCTGGCGTTCCTGGCCAAGAAGATGCGCCGGCACGAGGACGCGGTGTTCGACAGCGTGCGCGCCGAGCTCGGCGAGAACCGCGAGCGCCAGCGCCAGGAAACCGCCGCCATGCATCGCCTGGAAGCGCTGCGCGAACGGCTTCTCGATGACGACGAAGCCGCTGCCACGCTGATCGCCGAGCACCCTTCCGTCGACCGCCAGCACCTGCGCTCGCTGATCCGCCAGGCGCGCAGCGAGCGCGCGGCGAACAAGCCGCCGCGGGCGTACCGGGAGATATTCCAGTTGCTGAAGGATCTGCAGCAGGAAGATGGCGGCGATGGGGGTGAGGACGCCGAGGACTGAAAGACCCGTCGCCTTCGCTGATCGCCAAGGCGAGCCCGACCCCTCACCCCAACCCTCTCCCCGGAGGGAGAGGGCGCATCTCTTTGGCAAGCGCCAACTTTCCAGCCATCTGCTTTCGCCGCGCGCGCGCAGGCCAGCTCGGCGCTCTAGCTCCGCGCCTTTGCTTCCCGGGTCCCCTATGGCGCGGCGGGCGGGTGGTGGATCAGCCCGAAGGGTGGCCGGCAGGACGCCGGCCAGTTTTTCGCCGGGGCAGGAAGCCCCGTCGAAAAACCCCGCCACCCGCACGTGCACCCGGGGGGCCGAAGGCCCTAAGGCGCGCCATCGGGGTGCCCTTCTCTTTGGTTACTTTCTCTTGGGCAAGCAAGAGAAAGTGACTCGGGCGCCGACGGGCGTCCGAAAGCTATTCGCTGGGCGAAAAACTCTTCGCTCTAGAGCGACCGCCGGGGTGAAACCAGCAAGTCACCGAACAACAACCCCGCCACCAGCGAAATCAGCAAAGTGATCAACAGGATGAAACTGTCCATCCCGAGCGTCGTATCCCGCTCGAACAGATAGGACACGCTGCGAAATCCCACACTGCCCGGCACCAGCAGGATGATCCCCGGCTCGCGTATCACCGCCCCCGGCCGATGCATGTACCGCGCATAGAGATTCGCCAGCGCCCCCAGCAACAACCCGCCGAGGAACACGCCAAACGGCGCCCCCGGAATCGCCCCCGACAGCAACCCGCCCCAGCGGGTGGCCAGATAGCCCACGACCACCGCCGCCATCACGATCAGCCAGTCGCGCCGCGCCGCGCGGAACAGGATCGCAAAGCCCAGCGCACCGATCAGCAACGACGGCCAATCCATCCATCGCGGCAGAGGCGACAACACGAAGGTGCCGGGGTAGATGCCGAACGCGGCGCACACCTGACTGGCCGCCACGGTGCCGAAGGTGAGTTTGAGCAGGGTGGCGATGGCCCCGCCCATGCGCGCCGTGCCCGAAGTCAGATGCTGGCTGGAAATCTCCCGCACCGCCGTGGTCAGCGACATGCCCGGGATCAGCACGATCAACGCCGCGAGCACCACCGACTTGATCGCCAGCGGCACGATGAAGGCGCTGACCAGGATCGCGCCGGCGGTCGCCACCAGGGCGCTGATCGCCTCGCTGGCGGCGGCCAGCCGCGGCCGCGTGCCCGAGAGCACCGTGATCAGGCCGATCACCAGGCCGATCGCACCGGCCACCACCAGGTCGGCCCAGGAACTGTGCAGGAACAGCGCCGCGACACTGGCGGCCGACAGCCCGTAGCTGCCGACCACGGCGGCCTGGGCACGCCGCGTCTCCGGCCGGCCCAGGTCGCGCAACAGGCGGAAGCCTTCGCGGAGGCCGAGCTCGCCGGCGATGGCGCGGTCGGCGATCGCGTCGGCCTCGCAAAGGCGCGCCAGGTGCACGTCGCCCGGTGGCAGCCGCATCACCTGGGTGACCTGGGCCAGCCCTTCCTCGCTCTGGCTGGGGTCGGCAAAGGAAATGATGATCGCGGTCGGACTGGACCATACGTCCGCGACGAGCGCCAGCCGCTGCGCGGCGGCGGCGATGGCTATCTCCAGGCGCGCCGCGGAGGTGCCGTATTGATGCAGCCGGCGCGCCAGCTCGACCAGGAAGGCGATCCGCGTATCGACTGGCGCCTGCGCCGCGCCTGCGATCAAACCACTCATGCGGCGGGCCGCACCTGTAGCGTATTGCCATCGACGCCGACTACCTCGACGGTGGCGCCAAGCGGCAGGTCCGGACCGTTGACCAGCCATTCGCCATCGCCCACGCGCGCCTTGCCGCGGCCGTTGACGATCGGCTCGATCAGCACGTAGCGCCGGCCGACCATCTGCGCACCGCGGCGGTTGAGCCGCTCGCCGGTGGACTCGGTGCGCCGGAGCTTCGGTCGCAGCATCCACGCGTAGACCGCGCAGGCGAGGAAGGCCAGCACCGCGAAGGCGATCGCCTGCCCCAGCAGCGAAAGATCCGGCACCAGCCAGGCCAGCACGCCGGTGGCCGCGGCGCCGATGCCGATCCACAGCAGGAAGTAGCCCGGCAGGGCGACCTCCAGCCCGATCAGCAGCAAGGCCAGCAACCACCACAGGTGATGCGCGGAAAGTAGTGACATCGATGGAGCTCCTGCCAGGTCCTCGGGATGAGCCGTCGCGCGGGCCGTCGACTCCGCAGCGTTACGCCGGAATGGAACGACCGGGAATCTACCGCGGCGGCGGGACGATCTTGGCCGAGCCCTGCTGCGACATCGCCTCCTTGGCCAGCTCGGCGATGCCCGCCAGCGAACCGATCACGCCGGTCGCTTCCATCGGCAGCAGCAGCATCTTCTGGTTGGGCGAGTGCGCGATTTCCTTCAGCGCCTCGACGTACTTGTTGGCAACGAAGTAGTTGAGCGCGTTGATGTTGCCGCTGGCGATCGCGTCGGACACCATCCGGGTCGCCTCGGCCTCGGCCTCGGCCAGCCGGATGCGCGCCTCGGCTTCGCGGAAGGCCGCTTCCTTCTTGCCTTCGGCGGCCAGGATCGCGCTTTGCTTCTCGCCGTCGGCCTTGAGGATCGCCGCCTGCTTGAAGCCCTCGGCCTCCAGGATGTTGGCACGCTTCTCTCGCTCGGCTTTCATCTGCCGCGCCATCGAATCGATCAGGTCGCGCGGTGGCGCGATGTCCTTGATCTCGATGCGGTTGACCTTGACGCCCCACGGGTGGGTGGCCTCGTCCACCACGCGCAGCAACTGCGCATTGATCGCATCGCGCTTGCTCAGGGACTCGTCCAGGTCCATCGAGCCCAGCACCGTGCGGATGTTGGTCATCACCAGCGCCAGCGACGCCTGCTCCAGATTGGCCACCTCGTAGGCGGCCTTGGCCGCGTCCAGCACCTGGTAGAACACCACGCCGTCCACGCGCACGACTGCGTTGTCCTTGGTGATGACGTCCTGCGAGGGGACGTCCAGCACCTGCTCCATCATGTTCATCCTGGCGCCGACGGCCTGGTAGAACGGCACCAGGAAATGCAGGCCCGGGCTCAGCGTGCGGGTGTAGCGACCGAAGGTCTCCACGGTCCATTCGTAGCCCTGCGGCACGATCCGCACCAGCTTGGCGATCACGATGATCACCAGCAACACCAGCACCACGCCGATTATCCAGCTGCCCATGGCCCCCTCCTGTGGTTGAGCGACCAGTATAGGCGCGCGATGCCTGCAAGGCGCGCCTGTGCGCGCCCACGGGCCGGTCCAGCACCGGCGCGCTCCTACTGGTTTCTTGCCGGCAGCAGCAGGCTGACCCGCAGGCCGCCATCCTCGCGGTTGGCCAGCGTGATGCGCCCGCCGTGCGCCTCGGTGATCTCGCGCGCAAGCGCCAGCCCGAGGCCGGTGCCCGCGCGCTTGGTCGAATAGAACGGCAGCAGCGCCTGCGCCAGCACAGTCTCGCTCATGCCCGGACCGCGATCGGCCACCTCGATGCGCCAGTCGTGGCCGACCTGTGCCAGCGCGATCGTCACGCCGTCCTCGGCGCCGCCGGCTTCGTGCGCGTTCTTGATCAGGTTGATCAGCACCTGCTCGATCTGCGCCTTGTCGAACCAGCCCGGCTCGGTCGGCACCGGCCCGGCCAACTGGAACCGGCAGTGCAGCGCAAGGCTGTCAAGGAACGCCTGCCAGTCGATCGCCTGAGGCTGCGGCGCCGGCAGCTTGGCGAAGCTGGCATAGCCGGCGATGAAGCCGTGCAGGTGGCGCGCGCGCTCGCCGATAGTGGCGAACACGCCGGGCAGCCGCGCCAGGTCGCCGCGGCGAGCCAGTTCCGCGCCCGAATGCGCCAGCGAGGAAATCGGCGCCAATGAGTTGTTGAGCTCGTGGCTGATCACGCGGATCACCCGCTTCCACGTCGCCACTTCCTGGCGCGACAGCTCGCGCGTCATGCGGCGCAGCGAATACAGCTTATGCGGCCGTCCCTGCAGCCGGAACAGCCGCTGGGACAGGTGGAACGTTTCCTCGGCGCCGTCCATGGGTACGCTGAGCAGCGCATCCTCGCCGCTCTCCACTGCGCGGCGCAGCGCCTCGGGCACGTTGAGCAGCAACTCGCCGAAATCGAGGCCGTTGAGGCTGCGCCCCTCATTGAACAGGTGCCGCGCGGCGATGTTGGCGTAGGCGATGCGTCCCTGGGCGTTGGCCAGCACCAGCGACACGGGCGTGTGCTGCACCACCGTGTCCAGCAACAACTCGCGCTGTACCAGGTGCTGGCGCTGCTCGCGCAGGGTCTGGCCCAGCGTGTTGTGCATGCGGATCAGCGCGCCGAGTTCGTCGCGCCGGTCGGCCGCGATCGAGAAGCTGAAGTCGCCGTCGCGGAAACTCGCCACCGCGCCTTCCAGCGCACGCAGCAGGCGGCGGATCGGCGACATCACCTGCCCACCCAGCCAGAACGCCAGCGGCAGCAACACCAGCATGGTGGCGAGCAGGCTCCCGGAGATGCCCGGCCAGGTCGGCAGATGGACGCCCAGGCGCGGGTCGTGGCGCAGCCACGCCAGCACCTGGGGCATGGGCCACTGGGTGAGGCCGGCATAGACCAGCGCGCCGCTGAGGCTCGCCAGCAAGAGCAGCCCGGTCAGTCGGACCTGCAGCGATCTCAGTTGCATGCGACGCTCCGGCCCCGGGACGGTTGCGTCAGTGGCACGCAGGATCCATCGGAGTCTGCGGGCAGTTGACTGCCGGACGGCCATTGCGATCCATGGTGCCCATGGTGCCGACCGCGGCATGACCCGAATGCTGCTGCGCCGCGTTGCCCGGGGGTTGGGTATAGCTGTCGCGCTCCTTGAACTTGAAGTGCGATGCGGACTTCTTCTCCTTCACTCCGGGAATGGCATCGGCCCGATAGCTCGCCGTGGAAGCCGGCGCCGGGGTGCTCCAGCTGTCGCTGGGCTGGGTGGAGGGTGGCACCGCCTGGGCGTGGGCCCCGGCAGCCGCCAGCAGCGAGGCAAGCACGATGATCCGGATACGCATGGTTCCTGCTCCTTGGGGACTGGCGTCGATCATCCCGCGCCCCCGTCGTACCGGCAACCGCCGTTGTGGACTGCAGGGTGGGCTTCAGCCCACCAGCCTTGCGCAGGGCCCCAGCCCACCCTGCGCCAGGCGCCGTCAGCTCGTCGCCAGCCCGTAGCGCTCCATGCGCCGGTACAGCGCCTGGCGCGACAGCCCCAGCGATTGGGCGGCCCGGCTGACCACGCCGTCGGCGCGGTGCAGCGCGGTCTCTACCGCCTCGCGGCTGGGTTCGTCCAGGTTGCGCGCAACCGCAGGCGTGTGCTGCGGCAGGTTGAGCAGTTGCGGCGTCACCACCCCGTCGGTCGCCAGCAGCGCGGCGCGTTCGATCGCGTTCTTCAGTTCGCGCACGTTGCCAGGCCAGGGATAGGTCGCCAGCGCCTCGCGCGCGGCGTCGCCGAGCTCGGCGCGCCCGTCGAGGAAGTATTCGGCCAGCGGGACGATGTCGTCGGTGCGCTCCGCCAGCGGCGGCAGGTTCACCTCGATGACGTTGAGTCGGTAATAAAGGTCTTCGCGGAAGGTGCCGGCGCGCACCATCGCCTTGAGGTCGGCATTGGTCGCCGAGAGCACGCGCACCTTGACCTGCCGCGTGCGGCCCGAGCCCAGCCGTTCGAACTGCCCGGTTTCCAGCACGCGCAGCAGCTTCACCTGGCCCGGCAGCGGCAGATTGCCGATCTCGTCCAGGAACAGCGTGCCGCCGTCGGCCAGCTCGAAGCGGCCCTCGCGCGCCTTGTTGGCGCCGGTGTAGGCGCCGGCATCGGCGCCGAACAGTTCCGCCTCGATCAGCTCGCCCGGAAGCGCGCCGCAGTTGACCGCCACGAACGGCCCGTTCCGGACCGGCGAGTTCGCATGCACGATGCAGGCGATGCGCTCCTTGCCCGCGCCGTTGGGGCCGGTGATCAGCACCGGCACGTGCGAGCGGGCCACCTGGCAGGCGAGCTCCAGCGTCTGCGCCATCGCGTCGGAAGCGAACACCAGCCCGTCCAGCTCGTAGGTCTGGCGCAACACGTCGCGACGACGGCGGCGCTCGCGACGGGTGCGGTTGACCTCGCGGGTGGACTCGGAGAGCTCCAGCAGGTTCTCCACCGTGGCCAGCAGCTTGGTGTCGTCCCAGGGCTTGGCCACGTAGTCGGCGGCGCCGGCCTTGACCAGCTCCACCGCGGTTTCCAGGTGGGTCCAGGCGGTCAGCAGGATTACCGGCAGGTCGGTGTGGCGCTGGCGGATCGCGCGGAACAGCGCCACGCCTTCCTCGCCCGAGGTGGTGTCGGCGGTGAAGTTCATGTCCTGGATCACCACGTCGACGAGCTCGCGGTCCAGCGCCGCCAGGCCCTCCTGCGGCGTGACCGCGATCAGCGGGCGGATGTCGTGCAGCGAGAGCAGCAGCGACAGCGCCTCGCCCACCGCGGGGTTGTCATCAATGATCAGGACGGTTCGCATTTTTTTCCTGCACATGCCGGCATGGATGCATCTCCACGCCAAAAGGTTGCCACAGGTCCGCCAAAGGGGAAGCGGCCGAAGTGCCGGCCGGCTCCGCGGGCCGGTCGCTCAAGCGTGCGCTCCCCTGCCCGGGGGCCTTTGCGGTGGCGATCAGACGCTCCGTGTCGCCACCACCGGCGGGACCGCGGCAGCGCGCAGCGCCGGGGCGAGCACGGCCAGCTGGCCCAGCACCCACAGCGAGAGCGCACCGATCGGCAGGTAGTACAGCGGCAGGCGCGGCAGTTCGTAGTGGCTCATCAGCGCGAGGTTCAGGCCGAAGGCCAGCACCATGCCCAGTCCGATGCCGAAGCTGACGATCAGGAAGTTCTCAGTCTGGAAGTAGCGCAGGATGTCGCTGCGCGTCGCGCCCAGTGCGCGGCGCACGCCGATCTGCTTGCGCCGCTGCGCGACCCAGAAGCTGGCCAGGCCGACGATGCCCAGCGCGGTGACCAGCAGCAGCGCGGCGATCACGCCGACCAGCATGCCGGCCATGGCGCGGTCGTTGCGGAAGTAGCGGTGGCGCAGGTCGCCCAGGGTCTGGCTCTGGTCCAGGTCGAGCACGCCCTCCGGAACGGCGCGGATCAGCGCGGCGCGTGCGTCGCGCAGCACGCGCGGCAGGTCGGCGGGCGCGGCCTTGATGACGTAGTTGCCGGCCAGCTGCCTGCCCGGCGCCATCGGCAGGAATATCGACCATTGCGCCGTGGCCACGCCGCGCGCGCCAGGCTCCGGCTGCGCCAGGTGGTCGAGGATGCCGGCGACGCGGAAATGGTACTTGTCGCTCCAGAAGTCCTTGCCGAGCGGGTTCTTGCCCGGCCACAGGTGCTCGGCCAGCGGGCGAGTGATCCACACCGGCGCATCCAGCGGCAGCCAGGCGCCATCGGAGGGCTGGAAGTCGGCGCTCGAGAAGCGCCGCCCCTGCACCGGACGTATCCCGATCGCTTCGGCGGCCGCGGGACCGCCGGCGTAGAAGTGCGGCACGGTGCCGTAGTGGCGCTCGGCCTGCCCGGGCGGGTCCAGCGTGATGCCTGCATACCCGCTGGGCGCGCCGAACGGCAGCGAACTGACGACCGCGGCCGCCTGCGTGCCCGGCACCGTGCGCAACGCGGACAAGGCGCGCGCATTGAGGTCCGATTCGTTGCAGCCGTCGCAATCGAGCCGCAACTGCGCGAGCGAGGACTCGTCCACGCCGCTGGGCACCTTCATCAGGTCCAGCCGCGAGACGATCAGGAAGCAGGCATTGCACAGCACCGCGCAGGCAAGCGCGATTTCGAGCGCGATCAGCAAGGTGGCAAGCCGGTGGCGGCGCAGCGCGGCGAGTATCGGTCGGATATCCATGATGCTTCCTTACAAGGTCTTCAGCTGCAGCGCCGGCGCCACGCGGCTCGCACGCGCGGCAGGCAACAGGCCGGCCGCCACGCTGGTGGCCACGGCCAGCACGAAGGTCACCGCGAACATCGAAACGTCCAGGTGCGCCATGTCCGCATACGCCACCGGCTGGTGCCTGACCAGCCACAGCCCCACCAGCGACAGCAGCCATCCGGCGATGCCGCCCAGCAACCCGATCATGCCGGCCTCCACCAGGCATTGTGCGAACACGGCGCCACGCGTGGCTCCGAGCGCGCGACGCACGCCGATCTCGCCGCTGCGGCGCAGGAACTTGGCCAGCAGCAGGCCCACCGTGTTGAACAGGCAGATCGCCAGGAAGGCGAACGCCAGCCAGGTCTGCAGCCGCACGTCGCTCGGCACCACGCCGTTGTAGTCCAGCCATTCGGTGAGGTTGCGCATGCGCGTGTTGCCGGCATGGCTGAAGCGGCCCAGCGCCATCTGCTGGGCCGCATAGGAAGCGACGAAGCGGCGGTAGTCGTCCGCCTTGCCCGCGTCGGCCAGTTCCACCCACAGCCGCACCCACACGCAAGGCGAGTCCTTGAGGTAACCGGGCCGTTCGGGCACCTGCCAGCAGGTGAACTGGTAGAAATTGCCGTCGTTCAGATCCATGCCGGTGAAGAACGGCGTCATCACGTCCTCGGGCTTGCCATAGAAGCCATCCGTATGGCCGTGCGCGAAACGGCCGCCGGCCACTTCGTAGAACAGCGGCGACGGGCGCCAGGGCGCCAGCACGCCGACGATGCGCACGTCCTTGTCGCGCAGCCGCAGCGTGCGACCGACGCTGTCCCTGCCGCCGAACAGCTTGTTGTTGAGGTCCGCCGAGATCACCGCCACACGGCTGTGCCGGGCGTCGTCCTCGGCCGACCAGCTGCCGCCGTACTGGAAAGGAACGCCGAACATCGGGAAGAAATCGGCAGTGGCCGAGAGCATGTCGAGCTTGGAAGCGGGCACGTCCGAACCGGGCGCCGCGACCTTGATGGGACTGGACACGACCAGCGCCTGGCGGTCGGCACGCTTCGCGCTCCACAGGTCCACGGCCGAGTGGTAGTCGAGCTCGTCGTAGGGCTCGTCCGAATCCTTGTTGGCCGGATCCGGGTCCACCTGCGGATAGAAGATGTGCTGGCTGCGGCCCGGCAGGGGATCGCCGGAAAGCAGCCGCATCACGGTAAGCGTGGTCATGCTCGCGCCGATGCCCACGGCGATGGCGAGCACCATCAGCGCGGTGAGCGTCTTGTTGCGCTTGAGGCTGCGCAGGGCGAGATCGAAGTAGTAGCCGAACATTCACTCACTCCATGGTTTGTCGGGGCCCGCCATCGGCCTCATCGGCGTGGCGTACCGCTTGCCGTCGCGCCCTTGCCGCGCAGGAAGCCCGCGACGGCATCGCCGCGGGCCTGGTTGAGGGGCGTGCGCCACTGGCCGTTGTCCGCCATGGCGCCAAGGTTGACGTCGGCACCGTGCGAGGCCAGGTACTGCACGGCCGCCAGGTGATTGCCGCGGACGGCCGTGATCAGCGCGGTCTCGTCGCCGGGGACGACGGCGTCCAGCCGCGCGCCGGCGTCCAGCAGTTGCGCCAGGGTGCCGACGTCGCCCGCCGCGGCCGCCGCGATCAGCGGATTGCCGTCACCCTGGCAGGCGCCGTTGACGTCCGCGCCCAGGTGAAGCAGCGCATCGACCATCGTCCGGTCGGCGCCCTGCGCGGCCACGATCAGCGGGCTGCCGTCGCCCGGCGCGCAGGCATCCACGCTCACGCCCGCGTGGACCTGCTGCCGCACGAGGTCGGTGCGGCCGTGCCGGACCGCTTCGACCAGCGCCGCCGCTTCCCCGGCATGGCCGGCTCGGGTGCCCGGCGGCGACACGGCCGCGGACGCCGTTGCCGGCAAAGCGCACGCGCCGACGCAGGCCGCGGCCAGTGCGCATGCCATCGAAAGAGGCAGGCGCCGGACGCTCCGGCGAGGCAACACGGAAGCTGGCGTACCCGATCGGGCGATGTGCTGCATGTTCATGGTCGTGTCTCCTCGAGGTCAGACCGAGCGGGTGGCGACCACCGGTGGCACCGCGGCGGCGCGGATGGCCGGGCCGAGCACCGCCATCTGCCCGATCAGCCACAGCGCGATCGCGCCCACGGGGAAGTAATAGGCGGGCAGCCGTGGCAGCTCGTAATGCAGCATCAGGAACAGGTTGATGCCGTAGGCCAGCACCATGCCCAGCGCGATGCCGATGGTCGCCAGCAGGAAGTTCTCGGTCTGGAAGTAGGTGAGGATGTTGCGGCGGGTGGCGCCCAGCGCGCGACGCACGCCGATGGTCCGCCGCCGCTGCGCGACCCAGAAGCTGCCCAGGCCGACGATGCCCAGCGCGGTCACCACCAGCAGCGCAATGCAGACGCCGGCGAGCAGGCCCGCCATGGCGCGGTCGTCCTGGAAGAATTCGGCGCGGATGTCGTCCAGCGTCTTCTTCTCCAGGATGATGCGGTGCGGGTCGGTCTTGCGCAGCGTGGCCACGGCCGCGGCCAGCACGCGGTCGCGCTCCTGCGGCGCGGTGCGGATCACGTAGCGGCTGGCGTTGTCCGAGTCCATCCGCAGCGGGAACACCATCGACCACTGCGCCGTATCGTCGCCGCCGAACAGCGCCGGACGGATCAGCCCGGCCACCACGCCGACCACCCGCACCGGATCGCCACCGAGGTAGATCGTCTTGCCGAGCGCGGACTGGCCGGGCCAGAGCTTCTCGCCGAGACCGCGGGTGATGATCACGGTGGTGATCTTCTTGGCGAGCTTTTCGTCGCGGGCGACCAGGCGCATTTCCAGGTACTCGCCCGGCTCGAAATCGCGCCCGGCCACGAGCTGCGCGCCGAAGGTCTTAAGCAGGTTCTCGCCGAAGTACTGGGTCGCGTTGAGGGTGGCCTGCTTCTGCTTGGGATCGAGCTTGACGCTGGTGTTCCAGGAGCTGTTGGTGAACGGCACCTGGTTGACCAGCGCCACCGATGTCACACCCGGAATCTGGCGCAGCGCGGTGAGGTCCTCCTGCGCGTGCGCCTTGGCGTCGGCGGTGTCGCCGATGCCGAAAGCCTGGACCTGGATCAGTTCGTGCTCGGCCACGCCGCTGACCATCTGCATGCGCTCGAGCCGCTGGTTGATCAGGAACACCGCGTTGCAGACGATCGCGCAGGTCAGCGCGATCTCCAGCACCAGCAGCAGGGCGGTGATCTTGTGGCGGCGCAGCGTGGAGAGGATCGGAAGGATGTCCATGGGGTGCTCCTAGTTGCTCTTCAGCTGCAGCGCGGGGGTGACCTGGCAGGCGCGCCAGGCGGGCAGCAGCCCGGCCAGCAGCGAGGCACCGACGGCCAGCAGGAAGGTGGCCAGCAACATCGACAGGTCCAGATGGGCGAGCGCGGCGTAGTCCGACGGTTGCTTGCGCACCAGCCACAGGCCCACCAGCGACAGCAGCAGTCCGGCGACGCCGCCGGTGAGGCCGATCACGCCCGACTCGACCAGGAGCTGCATGAACACCTCGCGGCGCGAGGCGCCCAGCGCGCGGCGCACGCCGAGCTCGGGGCTGCGGCGCAGGAACTTGGCCAGCATCAGGCCCACCGTGTTGACCAGGCACACCAGCAGGAAGCCCAACGCGAGCCACGCCTGCAGCCGCACGTCACCCGGCACGACCTTGTTGTAGTCCAGCCAGCCCATCACATCGGGCAGGCGCACGTTCGGCGGGCGCTGGAAGCGGCCCAGCGCCTTCTGCTCCTGCGAGTAGTGCACCAGGTACTGCTTGTATGCGGCGGCCTTGGCCGGCGTATCCAGCTGCACCCAGAACTGCAGCCACACGCAGGGCGCGGTGTCCATGTGGTCCGGATCGGAGCCTTTGCCCCAGCAATCGGTCGAACCGTTGCGCCCGAGCTTGAGCTCGTAGGCGGTGGTCAACGGCAGGTACACGCCCTCGTCCTCGGCGTAGCTGCCGCTGTTGAGGTCGTAGAAGTGCGGCGTCATGCGCCAGGTGTCCAGCACGCCGACGATGCGGAAGGCGACGTCGTTCATGCGCAGGGTCTGGCCGGTGCTGTCGCGGCCCTGGAACAGCTTGTCGTTGAGCTTGCGCGAGATCACCGCCACGCGAGCATGCGCCTCGTCGTCGGCCGCCGTCCACGCGCGGCCGTAGCGGATCGGCACCTCGAACATGGGGAAGAAGTCGGCCGTGGTGTAGCGCGCGTCCTCGAAGAACGGATCGATCGCCGACTGCGCCGGCTGCACCGGCACCGCGCCGCCGGTCATCAGCGCCTGCCGGTCGGCACGGCCCGCGTGCAACAGGTTCATGCCGTCGGTCCAGGTCACCTGCACCGGCGGATCGTCCTGCGGCTGGTAGCCGTCCATGTCCTGCGGGTCAAGCTGCGGGTAATAGAGCTGCGCGCTCTTGCCGGGCAAGGGATCGCCCGAGAGCACGTGCAGCACCGTCAGCGTGGTCATGCACGCGCCGATGCCCAGCGCGATCGCCAGCACCATCAGCGCCGTGAGGGCCTTGTTGCGCCTGAGGCTGCGCATGGCCAGGTCGAGGTAGTAGCCGAACATTCCGGTTCTCCGTGGCTGGAATCCCTCTTCCACCGGAAGAGGGCAGAATTCATGCGCTGCGCGTGGCTTCCACTGGCGGCACCGATGCGGCGCGATGGGCCGGGCCGAACACGGCCACCTGTCCGAGCAGCCACAATGCGATGGCGCCGACGGGCAGGTAGTACCAGGGCATGCGGTCCATTTCGTAGTGCTGCATCAGGTACAGGTTGATGCCGAACGCGAGCACCATGCCCAGCAACACGCCGGCGCCGCTCAGCAGGAAGTTCTCGGTGCGGAAGTAGCTCAGGATGTGGCTGCGCCGCGCGCCGACCGCGCGGCGGATGCCGATCTGGCGGCGGCGCTGTGCCACCCAGAAGCTGGTGAGGCCGACGATGCCGAAGGCAGTGACCGCCAGCATCACCACGCACACCAGCACCAGCATCCAGACCATGCTGGCGGCGCCGGAAAAGTACTCGCCGCGCATGTCGGGAAACGTCGTGCCTTCGGCCACGGCACCGGGCTCCAGCCCGGCCAGCACGTCCTCGGCCTGGCGCGCGACGCGGTCGCGGTCGGCCGGCGCACTGCGCAGCACGTAATAGCCGAGCGCGCCGGTCGGCTGCATCGGGAAGAACGCCGCGTCATAGATGCCCGGCAGGCCCGCGCCGGCCTGCTTCGGGCGCAGCACGTTCGCCACCACGCCCACCACCTGGTACCAGTACCGGTCCACGTACATCTTTCGGCCGAGCGCCGACTGGCCGGGCCACAGCCGTTCGGCCAGGCGCTCGTTGACGATGGCCACGTGCGTTTCCGGCATGAAGGAGGAGCCCATCGATGCGGTGGCGTAGTCCTCTGCGGTGAACATGCGTCCCTGCTTGAGGCGCAGCTCCAGCGCGCGATCGGCGCCCTCGCCCAGCAGGTACACGTTGGAGTTGATGCTGGCCTTGTCGGTCGGCTTCATGTCCGCCCGCGTGGTGAAGTTGCTGTTCCAGCCGTTGCCGGACAGCGGCATGGTGTTGATCACCGCCACCGCCTCCACGCCGTCGATGCGGCGCAGCGCATCGAGGTTGCGCGGGATCTCGCTGGCGGCGCGGTCGGAATCGGCGCCGGAGAGGGTGACCACGCTCAGGCCCTGCTCGTCGATCGCGTTGGGCAGGCGGATTTCGCCGGCGCGTTCGCCGATCATGAACACGGCATTGCACAGCACGGCGCAGGCCAGCGCGATTTCCAGCACGATGAGCAGCGCCGGGATGCGGTGCTTGCGGAGGCTGGCAAGGATCGGTGCGATTTCCATGCGAAACCTCAGGCGCTCTTCAACTGTGGCGCGGGCGAAACCACGCAGGCGCGCCAGGCCGGCAGCAGTCCCGCGACCAGCGCCGACACCAGCGCGACGATGAAGGTGAAAACGAACATCGAAACATCCAGCCGGGCCAGGCTGGCGTATTCGGCCGGCTGGTGTCGGATGCCCCACAGGCCCAGTTCGGCGACCGCCAGCCCGAGCAATCCCCCGGCCAGGCCGACCATCGCCGCTTCCACCATGAACTGTCCGAAGATCGCGCCGCGCGTGGCACCCAGCGCGCGGCGCACGCCGATCTCGCGCGAGCGGCGCAGGCACTTGGCCAGCAGCAGGCCGATGGTGTTGGTCACGCAGATCAGCAGGAAGCCGAAGGCAAGTCCGGCCTGCAGCCGCGCGTCGTCCGGCACCACGTTTTCGATGCGCAGCCACTGCATCACGTCAGGCAGCGCGGTATCGGTGCGGTGGAAACGACCCTGTGCGATCTGCTCGCGCACGTAGCCGTCGAGGAAGCGCTTGTAATTGGCGACCGCGGTGGCGTCGGTCAGCTGCACCCACAGGCCCAGCCACATGCACGGGGCAGTCTCCAGATGCTCGATGTCGGCCGCTTCCCAGCAACTGATGTTGTTGGGATCGAGCTGTACCGCCCGTGCCGCGCGCAGCGGCAGGAAGGCGCCATCGCCGTCGCCGTAGCTGCGCCCGATGTTGATCGCGTAGAAGCGCGGCTGCGGGGAGAAGTGGTCGAGCACGCCGACCACGCGGAAGTCGTGGCCGTTCAGGCGCAGGGTGCGCCCGACGCTGTTGGCCCCGCCGAACAGCTTCTGGTTGAGGAAGTCGGCGATCACCACCACCCGCGCGCCGGCGGCGTCGTCATCGGCGCTCCAGCCGCTGCCGTAGCGGAACGGGGCACCGAGCATCGGCAGGAAGTCGGCCGTGGTCATCACCGCATCGCCGAAGAACGGCCGCCCGCCCGCATCGCGCGACTGGATCTTCGCCGAGCCCAGCGCCACCAGCGCCTGCCGCGGCGCGCGGTGCGCGTCGAACAGGTTGTTGGCGTCGACCCAGGTGAGGTTTTCCTGCGGCTTGCTTTCGCCGGGGATATAGCCGTTCTTCGGATACGGGTCGATCTGCGGGTAGTAAAGCTGCGCGCTGCGGCCAGGCAACGGGTCGCCCGAGAGCAGCCGCAGCACGGTCAGCGTGGTGATGCAGGCGCCGATGCCCAGCGCCAGCGCCAGCACCATCAGCGTGGTGAGCACGCGGTTGCGGCCGAGGCTGCGCAAGGCAAGGTTGAGGTAATAGCCGAACATCCCAGGCTCCTGGCTATGCTCCCTCTCCCCGCGGGCAGAGGGACTCCAAGTCAAACGCTGCGCGTAGCCTCCACCGGAGGCACGCGCGAGGCCTTCACCGCCGGCGCCAGCACCGCTCCCTGCCCCAGCAACAGGAGCATCAGCACGCCGGCGACCAGGTAGAGCGGCGACATCGGCTGTGAACCCATCCGGATCACCAGCCACACATTCATCGACACCGCGAGCACCACGCCCAGCAGCACGCCGCCGAGGGTGATCAGCAGGTTTTCGGTAAGGAAATAGCCGAGGATGTCGCGCTGGCGCGCCCCAAGCGCGCGGCGCACGCCGATCTGCCTGCGCCGCTGGCCGACCCAGAAGCTGGTCAGGCCGACGATGCCCGCGGCGGTGATCACCAGCAGCACGGCGCTGATGATGCCCATAAGGATCGCCATGCCGTAGTCGCCGTCGTAGGCGCGGTGGCGGACCTGGGCGAAGGTCATGATGCCGTCCCGGGCCGGGATGATCCGCATCGGACTCTGCGCGTAAAGCGCATCCTTCGCCTGGCGCATGGCATCGGCGAGCTGCCCCGGCCGCGCGCGCACCAGGTAGAACGTGCCGTCGCCGGTCAGGCGCGCCGGGACCAGCACGGCGTTGTAGGCGTAGGGCTTGGCCCACACCCCGGTCATGTGCGCCTGCAGGGTGTCGGTGATCCCGATCACGGTCGAGGGCGCGTTGTCGTTGGACACGTAGATGGTCTTGCCCAGCGCCGAGCCGCCCGGAAAGAGGATCTCCGCCAACCCCTTGCTGATGATGATCTGCCGGGCATGCATGCGGTCGGTGCCGCTCTGGCTGCCGACCTCGTCCGCGCTGAAGTTGCGGCCGGCGATCAGGCGCGCACCCAACGTCGCGAGGGTGTGCTCATCGGAGAAAAAGATCGCCGTATCGGTGGTCATCTTGACCTGATCGGGGCTCAGCCGGACGAAGTTGTCCCAGCCCGAGCCGCGCAGCGGGAAGCTGTTGGAGGAACTGACCTCCTGCACGCTGCCGAGCTGGCGCAGCGCCTGCAGGTCGGCGCGCATGCGCGCGTCGGCGTCCTGCGAGGGCAGCTTCTCCGGCCAGTCGTTCTGGATCACGAACAGGTTCGACTCCTGCACGCCGCTGGGACGGTCCACCCGCACCAGCCGCTGCTGGATGATGAACAGCGCGTTGCACACGATCGCCAGCGTCAGGGCGATCTGCAGCGCAATGAGCGTGGTGCCGGCCTTGTGGCGGCGCAACGCGACGAGGATGGGTCCGATTTGCATGCTTGCCCCGTCAGTTGGACTTCAGTTGCCAGGCGGGCTGCACTTTCGCGGCGCGCCAGGTGGGATAGAGCGCGGCGATCATCGTGGCCAGGATCGCCAGCAGCAGCGTCGACAGCATCAGCGACACGTCCACGTGCGCCAGTTGGGCGATTTCCGGCGAGAACAGCAGTCCCACCCCGCCGACGCCGACCGCGGTGAGCAACAGGCCCAGCACGCCGCCGGCGGCGCCGACGGTGCCCGCCTCGATGAGGAACTGGCGGTAGATCTCGCCCCGCGGCGCACCCAGTGCGCGACGCACGCCGATCTCGGCGCTGCGGCGCATGAACTTGGCCAGCAGCAGCCCGATGGTGTTGACCAGGCAGATCACGAAGAAGCCGGCCGCCACGATCAGCGAGATGCGGCTTTCCGGCGGCACCACGTCCTCGAAGTCCAGCCAGTCGGCGACGTCGCGCAGGCGCACGTTCGGCGCCCAGCGGAACCGGCCGGCGCGCTGCTGCTCGGCGGCATAGCCCTCAAGGAAATTGCGATAGGCCGACACCTGCGCAGGCGTGTCCAGTTGCACCCACATCGGGATCCACGAGCACTCGCCGTGCAGCCAGCCTTCGCGTCCGGCGTCCACGCCCGTGTTGGGCGCACCGCCGCAGTTGTTGCGCCCGGCCGTGTCGATCTTGAGGTCGTCGGCGCGATGGAACGGAATGTAGATCTGCGCGGGTTCGTCGAAGGCCGAGCCGTCGAACAGGTCGAAGTAGCGCGGCTTCGGGTCCCAGTGCTGGGTGACCCCGACGACGCGGTAGGTGTGCCCGCTCAGGTCGATGTCCCTGCCCACGCTGTCGGCGCCGCCGAACACCTGCTGGTTGAACTCGTGGCTGAGCACCACCACGCCGGTGCGGCGCGCGTCTTCCTGCGCCGACCAGCCCGAGCCGTACTGGAAGGGCACGTTGAACATGCCGAAGAAGTCGGCGTTGGTCGCGTAGCCGATCGCCTTCAGCGGCAGGCTGCGGTTGCCGCCGGGAAGCACCGCCAGCGCGATCGGGTAGAACAGGGTCTGGTGCGGCGCCTTGTGCGCGCGGACCAGCGCGTTGGCGTCGGTGTAGGTCAGCGCCTCCGGCGGCTCGCCGTCGTTGTTGTACTGCGGGCCGCGGTTGTCGACCAGCACGGTGAACAGCTGCGAGGACTTCTCCGGGATCGGGTTGCCCGACACCACCCGGAACACCGACCAGGTGATCATCGAGGCGGCCACGCCGAACCCGATCGCGACGACCATCAGGGCGGTCAGCACGGGGTTGCGGCGCAGACTGCGCATGCCGAGTTGGAAGTAGTAACCGAACATCCAGGGTTCCCGTATTTTTGCTCCCTCTCCCCTTTTGGGGAGAGGATTGGGGTGAGGGGCCGGGCAGGCGCGGACGTCCACGCCAGTCCCGAGTTCCAATCCCGCTTTCGATGGAGTGCCGGGCGAACCCCGCCCTTCACCCCGGCCCCTCTCTCCTGAGGGAGAGGGGCTCGGAATCACACCGAGCGCGTCGCTTCCACCGGGGGCACGCGCGAGGCCTTCATCGCCGGCGCGAGCACCGCGCCCTGCCCCAGCAGCAGCAGCGCGATCACGCCCGCCGCGACGTACACCATCGACAGCCGTTCCATCTCGAAATGGCTCACCATCCACAGGTTCATGCCGATCGCCAGCGCGGCGCCCAGGATCACGCCGCCGGCGCCGATCAGCAGGTTCTCGGTGAGGAAGTAGGAAAGGATGTCGTGCTTGGTCGCGCCCAGCGCGCGGCGCACGCCGATCTGCTTGCGCCGCTGGCCGACCCAGAAGCTGGTCAGGCCGACGATGCCCGCGGCGGTGATCGCCAGCAGCACCGCGCAGACCACGCCCATCAGGATGGCCATGCCACGGTCGCTCTTGTAGGCCTGCTCGCGGACTTCGGCGAAAGTGCGTACGCCACGTTCTTCCGGGATCACGCGCATGCGGTTGGTCTTGATCAGCAACGCCGGCACCGCCTTGGTGAGGCGTTCGAGCTGCCCGGGCTGGGTACGTACCAGGTAGCTGCCGAAGTTGCCGGTGAGCAGGCGGGGAATCAGCATCGAGTTCTCGGCGAAATTGTTCGCCCAGGAACCCGTCCACGGCACCTGCAGCCGATCGACGATGCCGATGATGGTGCTCGGCTTGGTCTGGCCGGAGTGGTACAGCACCTTGCCCAGGGCGTCGCCCTTCGGATAAAGCTTGTGGGCCAGCTCCCTGGTCACGATCACTACCGGCGTGGTGGTGAATTCCTTGGCGTCGACCCAGTCGATCTCGTCCGGCCGGAAGTTGCGGCCCGCCACGAGGGTGAGGCCCATCGCGGCCAGTGCATGGTCGTCGGTGAAGTAGAGCGTGGTGTGCGCCATCTCCTTCTTCGCTTCCGGCGTGATGTTGATGCTGGTCGACCAGCCACCGCCGCGCAGCGGATAGGAGTTGGTCATGGTGGCATCGACCACGCCCGGCATGCGGCGCAGCGCCTCCAGGTCGGTCTTGCCCAGCGACGGCGTCGCCTTGTCGTCGGCGCCGACCCAGCGGTTGGCGACGGTCAACAGGTTGGTCTCGACCATGCCGGTCGGACGCGAGAGGTGCTCGGTCCGCTGCTGGATGATGAACAGTGCGTTGCACACGATCGCCAGGGTCAGCGCGATCTGCAGCGCGATCAGGACAGTGCCGGCCTTGTGGCGCTTGAGGGCGGCGAGAATGGGCTTGATCTGCAACATCGTCATCGCCTCCTTCAGTTGGACTTCAATTGCCAGGCAGGCTGGACCTGCGCGGCCCGCCAGGTGGGATAGAACGCCGCCAGCAGCGTGGCCAGCACGGCGGCGACGATGGTCAACGCGATCAGCGAGCCGTCCAGCGTGGCCAGCCGCGCGATCTGCTCGTCGAACACCCAGCCCACGCCGAGCACGCCCAGGCCGGTCAGCAACAGGCCCAGCACGCCGCCGGTCAGGCCCACGGTGCCCGCCTCGATCAGGAACTGCGCGTAGATCTCGCGGCGCGAGGCACCCAGCGCCCGGCGCACGCCGATCTCCGGCGAACGGCGCATGAACTTGGCCAGCAGCAGGCCGATGGTGTTGACCAGGCAGATCAGCAGGAAGCCCAGCGAGACCAGCAGCGAGATCTTCGATTCCGGTGGCACGACCTTGTTGAAGTCCAGCCAGTCGGTGACGTTGCGCAGGCGCACGTTCGGCGCCCACTTGAAGCGGCCCGCACGCTGCTGTTCGGCGGCGTAGCCGGTGAGGAAGCGCTTGTAGGCATCGGCGTCGGCCCTGGCCGGAAGCTCGGCCCAGTACTCGATCCAGATGCACTCCGAGTGCAGCCAGTTGTCCCAACCGGGACCGGGCGTGTCGTTGCAGTTGTTGTTGCCGGCCGACGGCATCTGCAGGTCGATCGCGCGGGTGAACGGAATGAACAGGCCGATCGGATCACCGAAGCCGCCGGTGTTGACCGGGTCGAAGAACAGCGGCTGCGGGTCCCATTCGCCGATCACCCCGGTGATGCGGTAGTCGTGCCCGTCCAGGTTGATCGTCTTGCCGACGCTGTTGCGGCCGTTGAACAGCTTGTCGTTGAGCTTCTTGCCGATCACCACCACCGCCGCGCGCGCATCGTCCTGCGCCTGCGTCCACGGCCCGCCGTAGATGAACGGGACGTCGAACATGGCGAAGGCGTCGCCGTACCAGGCGTAGCTGTTTTCCTCGATCGGCAGGCGGCTGGCGTCGGCCGGGATCACCGACGGCGCGATCGGATAGAGCGCGGTCTGGCGCTTGGCCTTGTGCGCCTGCATGAAGGCCATGGCGTCGGTGTAGGTCAGCGCCGAGGGCGGCTCGCCCTGGTCGAGGTCTTCGGCCTTCCAGTTGGCGATCTGCACCGCGTAGAGCTGGTCGGATTTCTGCGGGATCGGATTGTTGGAGGTCGCCCGGAACACCGAGTAGGTGATCATCGAGGCGGCCACGCCGAAGCCGATGGCCATCACCATCAACGCGGTCAGCAGCGGGTTGCGGCGGAGACTGCGCAGGCCAAGCTGGAAGTAGTAGGCGAACATGTCGGGGTTTCCGGATAGGTGAAGTTGCCGCGCCCGCTCCCTCTCCCCGGCGAACCGGGGAGAGGCTCCATCGACAAGGCTCAGGCGTCGGCGACGCGCGCGTTGTGCGAGTGGAAGCGCGGCTCTTCGGACAGGTCGACCACCTGGCCATCGATGATGTGCACGTTGCGCTGGGCGCGGGCGGCGAGTTCCGGATCGTGGGTCACCATCACGATGGTGGCGCCCTCGCGATGGATCTCCTCCAGCAGTTCCATCACGCCGCGGGCCATCTGCGTGTCAAGGTTGCCGGTCGGTTCGTCCGCCAGCAGCAGGCGCGGGCTGCCGGCCAATGCGCGGGCGATCGCCACGCGCTGCTGCTGGCCGCCGGAAAGCTCGGCCGGGTAATGCTTGGCGCGCGAGGCCAGGCCCACGCGCTCGAGCGCGTCCATGATGCGCTGCTTGCGCTCGGCGCCCTTCATGCCGCGGTAGCGCAACGGCACTTCGACGTTGTCGTACACGTTGAGGTCGGGGATCAGGTTGAACGCCTGGAAGATAAAGCCGATCTTCTCGTTGCGGATCTTCGAGCGGGCGTTGTCGTTCAACTGGCTCACCTCGATGCCGTCGAGGTGGTAGTGGCCACCGGTGAAGGTCTCCAGCAGGCCGGCGATGGTCAGGAAGGTGGTCTTGCCCGAACCGGACGGGCCGGTGACGGCGACGAACTCGCCTTCCTTCACGTCGATGTTGAAGTCGCGCAGGGCGTAGGTCTCCACCACTTCAGTGCGGTAGACCTTGGACAGGTGGGTCATCTTGAGCATGGTTACGTCCTTCGGTGGTGGTGGTAGTTCGTGCAGGGAACGGAGGATGGGGAACGGGTAGATGCGTCTGCGGCGTCTGGGGTTTCACCGCCCGGAGGTTTCCACGGCAAGGAGGCCGCCTCCGGATGCCACTCTTGCCTGTTCCCCATGCTCCGTTCCCCGCCTTTCGGTCAATCGCTGATGGCGACCTTGGCCGCATCCTTGAAGTTGTCGGTGCCGGAGATCACGATCCGGTCGCCTTCCTTCAGGCCGTCCAGGATCTCGACCTTGTCGATGCTGCTGGCGCCCACGCGGATCGGCTTCTTCTCGGCGATACCCTCGTGCACGACGTAGGCGAAGTTGCCGCCGGACTCGTCGACGAAGGAACCGCGCTGCACGGTAAGCACGTTGTCGCGCTTGTCGAGCAGGATGCGCACCGACAGGCGCTGGTTCTGGCGCAGCTGCTTGGGCGTGGCGCCCTCGAAGCGCAGGCGGGCGGCGACCTCGCCGTTGACCACTTCGGGCGAGATCGCACTGACCAGGCCCTTCCAGGTGTGCCCGTTGCCGGTGATCTCGCCGGACATGCCGATCCCCAGGTCACGCGCGAAGCTTTCGGGTACCTGCATCTCCACTTCCAGCGCGGAGAGGTCGATCACGCTGAGCAGCTTGGCGTCCTTGGCCACGGTCGCGCGCTCGGCGATGAACAGCTGGCCGACCTGGCCGTCCACCGGCGACTTGACGTTGAGGTCGTCGACCTGGCGCTCGAGGTCCTTGACCAACAGCTCCTGGCGCTCGTGCGCGAGCTTCTTGGACTTGATGTCGAAGTTCAGGCTGTCGTTGTCCATCCCCAGGTCCGCCTTCGCGTGCTGGGTGGTCAGCCTGGCCTTCTGCAGCGTGTCCTTGGCGCGGTCCACGTCCATGCCGGAAACCGCGCCGAGCTTGAACGCCTTCTCGTTGCGGGCCAGGTCGCGCTCGGCCGCCTGCTGGTCGATCAGCGCGTTGTCGTAGGCCTTCTGCAGCGAGGAGCGCTGCTTGCGCGCCTCGATCTGCGCGCGCTGGTATTCCACTTCCATCGCATCGGCGTTGGACTCTTCCTGCAGCAGCTTGTTGGTCAGTTCGGGGCTGTCGACCACGGCCAGCACCTGGTCCTTCTTCACCGTGTCGCCCGCGTGCACCTTGAGCGTGACCGCGCCGCCGGAAGTGGCATAGAGCGTGGGGCTGACCGCCGCCACCACCTTGCCCTCGGCCGCGATGTCGCGCACGAACAGGCCGCGTTCGACGGTGGCGAAGGAAAGCCGCGAGGCGCTGACCGACGCGTCGGCCGAGAACAGCCGCATCGCGGTCGGCAGCGCAAGGGCCAGCGCGACCAGCACGGCCAGGCCGATGCCGCCGATGAGCAGCTGGCGCTTGCGGTTGGGTTTGACCTCGACCAGGCGGTCTTGAGCGGAGGTGTCGCGAATCATCGGGCGGTCCTGACCTGAAGTGACTGGGCTGATTGAGCAATCGCCGTGCCAAGTCGGATCGGAGGCGCGCAACCCTTGTGGTTGCTGGCTTTTCGCAAGGACACACCCGACGTGTCCGCTGTCCGCGGACACCGTCACGGACAGACGGACAAGCCGCCGGACACCGGGTTTACGCTCTGCCCTTCCCTCGCTTGGGGGACAACAGGGCGAGGGCCCCGTGGCTTGCGGCGACGGCCGGGCAAAGCCGACACCCGGGCTTTGCTCTCTCTGCCGAGGTGGGGGTCAAGGCTTGCGAATAAACACGGTGAAGCAGGAGCGCTGGCCGATGCGGAAAGTCCCGGGCGAGCCCCGGCACCTCACCCAACCCTCTGGGGAGAGGGAGCCGAAGCGGCAATTCCGCGAGCGGCGGAGCGCCTGCCCGGCGGCGACCATCACCAGCCTTAGGAATGCGGGACCAAGTCGTTGCGGATAGAACCGGCGAGCGTGGCGGCAAGCCGCGCGGCCGGGGACCCGGACCGCTAACCGACCGCCTGCTCGATCCGCTGCTTCAGCGCCGCATCGATGCGTGGCACCAGCTCCAGCGCCGCCAGATTCTGCTCCAGCTGCTCGCGCCGGCTCGCCCCCAGCAGCACGGTGGACACGTGCGGGTTGGCAAGACACCAGGCAAGCGCAAGCTGGGCCTGGCTCACGCCCAGCTCCTGCGCGATCGGCGCCAGGTGGCGCACGCGCTCCACGCGCTCGCGCCCCGACCCGAGCACCGTCTCGCGCAACCACTCGTAGCCGGCTTGCGCCAGCCGCGAATCATCGGGAATGCCGTCGTTGTAGCGTCCGGCCAGCAGGCCCGAAGCCAGCGGCGACCAGATCGTGGTGCCCATGCCGAAGCGCTCGTACAGCGGCGCGTATTCGCGCTCGACGCGTTCGCGGTGCAGCAGGTTGTATTGCGGCTGTTCGGCCACCGGCGCGTAGCAGTGGTTCTCGCGCGCGATGCGGTGGGCCTCCGCGATCGCCTCGGCCGGCCATTCGCTGGTGCCCCAATAGAGCACCTTGCCCTGGCGCACCAACGTGTCCATCGCGGCCACGGTTTCCTCGATCGGCGTATCCGGATCGGGTCGATGGCAGAAGTAGAGGTCCAGGTGCTCGACCCGCAGGCGTTCCAGCGCCTGGTGGCAGGCCTCGATCACGTGCTTGCGCGAGAGCCCGCGTTGCGTGGGCCGGGGATTGTCCACGGCGCCGAAGAACACCTTGCTGGACACGCAGTAGCTGTCCCGCGGGAAGCGCAGGTCGGCGAGCACGTCGCCCATCAGCCGCTCGGCCTCGCCGCGGTTGTAGGTCTCGGCGTTGTCGAAGAAGTTGACGCCCCGGTCCCACGCCAGCGCGAGCAACTCGCGCGCCTGGGAACGCCCCACCTGCCGTCCGAAGGTCACCCACGCGCCGAAGGACAGCGCGGAAAGTTGCAGGCCGGTTCGGCCGAGGCGGCGGTAGAGCATGGTGTCCTCCGGTCAAGCAGAAAACAGAGAGTAGACAACAGGAGCGCGCGAAAACGTGTAGTCGGCAGCGAGCAGTCGTTACTACTCTCGAGCGAAGGCGCCTGTCCGGCGACGGTTGGTACCGCGACCGAGCGTCACGCCATGGATTGCGCGTGACAGCGCATTGCATCCAGACGCTCGGTGTACAGCTTTGCCTGTTCGGGCATGTAAACCCCCACCGCGCCATAGTCGCCCGCACGGATGTCGACCTTCCTCAGGGGAATGCCGGATCCGACAATGTGCTGCATGAACACGGTGGCCAGGCCCATGTGTCGAACGTGGTCCTGGATACGCAAGACGTGAAGCGTATCGCCAACCATCACCGCCATGCCAAGGGTCGTTTGGTTGATGGCACAAGGATGCCTGACCATGATCGAACGCCACTTCATGCGAAGCAGCAGGACGTAACGGAAATCGTTCGCCCCGTTGACCAGTTCCGCCAATGGGGCGGACGCAAGGATGCCCTGTTCTAGCAGATTGATCCTGCGCCGCTCCAATAAGGACTGGCAGAGCCTTTCCCAGGGAACGACCGACGCGATCCGGTAGCACCATATGTTGGTGAATTGCTTCTTTTCCAGCGCTGGCAGGTCGAGGCGCAGCTCGCAGAAGGTGACGAAGGGCTTTCCGTACATGGCCACTCCAGACACCCATGCCAGACGGAACACCGGCGACCAGCTCCACTGCCGGAACGCATTCATCCAGCCGCGGTTGTTTGGATGGCTCCACGCATGCTCGAGGTCGAGGTCGTGATAAACCGACTCCATCAGTTGCACCAGCTCCTGACAGAAGTAGAAGCACGCGCGGAAGTCCTTGTCCTCGGGAAGGATCGCCAATTCGTCCGGCTTCTGTCTGGGTGTAACTCGAGCAATGTCGTTCCACGCGGGATACAGGTGAGCATCCAGCACCGATAGCCGGTCTTCCTTGCGCAGCTTCGCAAACAGCGAAGCCATAACGTGGGCGTGACGCGAGAAATGCTCTTCCACGCCTTTCAGTGGCGCGATCCATTGATACTGCAGTTCGCGCAGGAAGGAAGCTTTGAGGTCGGATTCGCATAGCGCGAAGCCATGCGACGTTCCGCTCTCAGCCTTGGCCCGCTCGATGACCTTCTCCAGCGCGAGCGTGGCGCTGGCCCGGCCCAGCCGCCGATAGCACTCGAACTGCTTTTCGTCGAAGTATTGGTCGGCGGTGGATTCGTGCGGGAAATCCGGGTGCGTGCTCGCATAGCACGCTATGTCGGCCGACTCGGTGCCGACGAGGGAAGGCTTGATGTAAAGCAGGATGCCGCTTTTGTCCGGCTTGGAGTCGTTGGTGGACTGAAAACGCTTGTAATGGATCTGGCCGACTGCACAGGTCCGCTTCGAAATTCCATCCGGACCGCATCGCAGATCGGAAACGTCGATGTCGATGTCGACACCGAAATCTGTATGGCATTTTTGAATGGCATTGCCGAGGTCAGCAAAGGAGCGGTCGGGATCGGCCGTTCCGTCGACACACAGGATAAAAGCGCACTCGCGGCGGATCAGCTCGTAGAGCCCCAGGTTTTCAAGGTGGCCGCCGTCAGACAGATAGATGAAGTTGCTCTCTTCCCGCGTTCGACCCAGCATCTCACGCAGGAGCCATTTCCCGTAGAAAGTCATCTGCGGTGCCCGCCTGTGCGCGCAGTGAAGGCGCGGATTGGGCAACCACCAACCCAGCCTCGCATCAAACAGGGTAAGCAGCAACGTGACCACCGGCGAGCTGTGGTAACCCATGTTGGGACTGACTGCCGCGCCGGACATGGCTGTCGCGCTACCCAGTGTGATGGCGTTGGACATTGCGCTGCTGAGCCCGTCCCCCTTCCCGAGCCTGAAAAGTCCACGCTTGTCGCCGATGGCTGTCGCCAACTCCCAGTGCGAAGGAGGAGGCACGTAACCGCAATAACCCGGAGAGAACAGGAAGGATGCAGCCTTGCGGTCCTGCCAGTCCAATTGCTTGGTATCGACCAGGTTCAAGGTCGCGCCAATCAGCGGGTAAAGCGGACGAGTCTTTCCGCCGCACTTCTTCTTGCGGACGACCTCGGCCAGAGTCAGGTCGTCTTCCTTGTCGAAGTTCGTCGTCGGCTCGGGGCGTCGATCGCGACTTGCACCGAGATAACAGCGCACAAGTCGGTTCCGATAGAACGCGTTCATGCTGAACTCGTTGATATCGATGAACCTGCCGAACAACGCCCAGACACCGAGCATGATGCCGAAAGCCACTGCGATGGAGATCGGCCCTCGGGCCGCGAGATTGGCCAAGGTATTGACATACTGCCTCGTTGTCTCGTTGTTGCCTGCGGAGCTGTCCCACAGGAATTCGTGCACCACCAGGCTGATCGCAATCAGCAGGCCGAGCAGGAAGACCGTGGGCGCCACGCGCGCCACGACTTCCAGCGCCGACGTCCTCGTTTTCGCGCCGCTCGCCTTCTGGCCGTGGGCCGCCAACACGCCGGCGCCGGTAGTGAATATCCAGGTCGCAATGGACAGCCACGCCACGGTGTGTGCGGCCCAGTCCGCGACCTGGAGCATCAACCAGGGGCCGTAAATCACTACCGCCAGCGTGAGGCCCATGCCGAGCACCGCGGCAACGGCCTTGCCAGCAACCCGCGCCCACATTTCCCGTTGCAGATCGGTCAGCGCGGCCCCCGCCAACCCGACGTGCACGATGCCGGTCAACATCACCACTGCCAACACGCAGCTGGGGCCGAAAGTGATGATCCGCAGGATGTTGCCGCCAAGCCAATTGCTCATGAGCACGCTGAGCGCTGCGAGCATGGGACCGGCCAGCAAAGCGGCTACCAACGTGGCGGCGGAGAATCGGAGCAAGGGATGGGCGCATAGCGGTGGCGTCTCGCGCTGCGAAACCGAAGACCAGTGCCCTCGCTTTTGCCATGCACCAACGAGCCAGCTCAGCCATACGAGCAGGTAGCAGCCTGAAACGGCACCCATCAGAAACCATTTGTCCGCGACTTGCGACCATAGAGGCGCCGTCGTTTGCGCCTGTGGCTGCGGCTGGACCAGAGGTTCCCATACGCCCAGGGACCCCAAGGTCACCGTGGCGACCACCAGGTAAACGATAGCGAGCGCCTGCGCCAGTGTTTCGCGATTCGGCTGCTCCTCGGGCGGACCACCCAAGGGATTGGAAAGAGGTGGCACGCCTGAAGGCGCCCGCTGTTCCGCGCGCTGGCTGATCAACTTCAGCAGGATTGCGCCGGACACGCCGCAGATGCCGGCCACAGCCAGGCAAATTACGTCGTGCTTACCGAGCCAGAACAGGTAATGGTAAAGACCCAGCGGAAGCAGGCTCAGCGCTACCATCAACGCCAAAAGCTGGATCTGGATCAGCGTCACGTTGCGCACATAAGTGCCCAACATTCCCAAGGTGTCGCCCGAAAGCAGCTTCTTTCGCGGGCTCAGGTAATTACTGTATTCGCGCAGGTGGAGGAGAGGCTTTTGCTGACGTCCCCTGCCAACGTGGGAGGCCAGCATCGCAAAGGCGTTTTTGAACCCCTCGCGGCGGATCAATCCCTGCAGAAATGCGCCGACATAGCCGCCGCCTGAAATGGTTGACTGGTAATGAAAACAGCGCAACAAACCGTTTTCGGCCAAAGCCTGCAACACGCCCAGCGAAAACGTCGCGCTTCGCACCCCACCCCCGGACAAGGCGATGCCCCAAGGGGCCACGTTCGGCTCTGGCGGGGTGTCACAGCGCGTAGGAGCTTCGGTGCCGAGGATGAAGGCAAGCTCGGCTGCCCGGATCAACCTGGTCAGCCTCTCGGCGCGGCGATAACAGCCGTTGACCTCGATCGCGGTGGCTTCTTCATGGGTACGCTTGTGGTCTATGTCCCCTGGGCGGGGACCGGCTTTCCGGGCACCAGGCATGAGGCAACCTCCGTGCAAACCGCGCGCACGAGCAGCCGGCACAACAGGTGAACTCCGAGCCGCCCTGATCGCCTCCCCTAGGGCGGGCCGGATTGAACCCCATGCCATGCAAAGACCAGATGCAAAAGTGGTGAACCGAAACGCATATTCGTCTATGGCAAAGCGAGCAGGCCCAGCGACAGTGCGAACGCCGCGAACACGCCGGCGACCACGTCATCAACCATCACGCCCAGCCCGCCCTTCATGTGCCCGTCCAGCCAGCCGATCGGCCAGGGTTTCCACACGTCGAACAGCCGGAACAGACCGAAACCCACGGCGACCATCCACCATGGCGCCGGCAACACGAGCAGCGGCAGCAACGCGAGCCATTGCCCGACGAATTCGTCCCACACCAGGCTGCGGTGGTCGTCCACGCCGAGCGTGCGTCCGGCCACGTTGCACGCCCACACGCCGAGCGCGAACGCCAGCACCAGGACCAGCACGTACAGCGGCAAGGCGAGATGGCGCAGCGCAAGCCAGGGCAGGATGGCCGCCAGCGATCCGAACGTGCCTTGCGCCACCGGCGCCAGGCCAGAGCCCAGGCCGCAGGCGATCCAGCAGGCGGGCGAGGCCAGCAGGCGTCGCCGCTGGTCGGGGGTGAGTTTCTTGCGGTCGGTCATGGGGGTTCCGTTGGTTGCGGCTTTCCTGCAGGCGCGGCGTTCGCGTCTACGGGCCAAAATGATCCCAGCCGCCGCGCGTGGCGGCCAGTGGAGCGCCGCCGATCGCGCGTACGCCCTGGCCTTCGACGATCACACCGATGCGTGTGGCATGGCTTCCCACCGCCGCCAGTGCCGCCTGCATGGCGCCGATCGAGGCGGTCGGCACGGTGAAGCAAAGCTCGTAATCGTCGCCGCCAGACAGG
Organism: Frateuria sp. GZRe14; assembly: GCF_051900395.1. NCBI lineage: Bacteria > Pseudomonadati > Pseudomonadota > Gammaproteobacteria > Lysobacterales > Rhodanobacteraceae > Frateuria > Frateuria sp. GZRe14. Next base: position 2,994,419 of record NZ_JBHZGJ010000001.1, read on the forward strand.
GCCAGTTCGCGGGCGGCGGCATGGCCGAACACGCTGGGCAGCGCGGGCGACAACGGCAGTGCGTCGAGGTCGAGCTCGGCGCCGACGCCGCTGGCGGCGCAGATGTGGCCCAGGTCCGCAAGCAGGCCATCGGAAACGTCGATGCAGGCGCTGGCATGCGCGCGCAGCGCAACGCCGGTGCGCACGCGCGGGGTCGGGCGATCCAGCCGCTTGCGCAAGCTGCGGTGCAATTCGTTTCGCGGATCGAATGGCACCCTGCCCTGCGCCAGCCGCAGGCCGCCGGCCGCCGTGCCGAGCGCGCCGGTGACGAACACGGCGTCCCCCACGCCGGCCCCGCTGCGTGTCAGCGCCTGTCCCGGCGGCACGAAACCGTGCACCGCCACGCTCAGGCAGAACGGGCCGCGGGTGGTATCGCCGCCGACCAGCGACACGCCATGCTCGCGCGCCAGCTGCGCGAAGCCTTCGGCCAGGTCGTCGACGAAAGACGCATCGCCCTGCGGCAGGGTCAGCGCGAGCAGCGCCCAGGCCGGCGTCGCACCCATCGCAGCAAGGTCGGACAGGTTCACTGCCAGCGCCTTCCAGCCGATGTCCCGCGGCGCGGTGCCGTGCGGGAAATGCACGCCCTCGACCAGTGTGTCGATCGCCACCGCCAGGTGCTGGCCGGCCGGTACCGCCAGCACCGCCGCATCGTCGCCGATCCCCAGCCGCACGTCCTCGCGCGCCAGCGCGGTGCGGTCGCGGATGCGGTCGATCAGGCGGAATTCCATAGCGTGGCCGTCGGCTTGGGAACGCGCAAGCAGAGCATCCGCGCGCCCGCGAATGCAAGCCTTGGCGCCCGGCAACCCATGCCGAATGGCAGGGCTGCGGCGTGCATCGGGCTGGCTAGAATCGAGACTTCTTCCAGGAGACGACGCCATGCGCCCTACCCTGCTTCACCGCAGCCGCGCCCTCGCGGCCTCGATCGGCCACCATCGCCTGCTGCCGCTGCTTGGTGGCCTCACCCTGGTCTGCGCCGCCGCGCTGGCGGACACGCCCGCCTCCCACGGCCCACTGGAACCGGTGCACGCCTTCTTCGATGCCATGGCGCGCCATGACCAGGCAGCCATGCGCGCACAAGTACTGCCGGCCGGAACCGCCACGCTGATGCGCGACGGCAAGCCGGTGCAGCTCACGCTCGGCGATTTCGTCGACCACGTGAAGCCTGGCAAGGAGCGCATCGAGGAGCGCATCGGCAAGCCGCAGGTGATGGTCGACCACGACCTGGCGGTAGTGTGGGCGCCCTATACCTTCCTGCTCGATGGCAAGCCACATCACTGCGGCACGGACGTGTTCAACCTTGTGCAGGTCGATGGGCAGTGGCGCATCGCGGCCATCGCCGACAACAGCCGCAAGTGCGAACCGTAAGGTGGGCATGGCGGCGGGCTTGGGCCCACCGCTCCTCCGCCCGCTGGAGCCGGTGGGCTGAAGCCCACCCTGCGCAGAACTAGCGTGCGCCTTTCTCGGCCGCGCGCAATTCGCCCGCCAGCTTGTCCAGCACGCCGTTGACGTAGCTGTGTCCGTGGTCGGCGCCGAAGCGCTTGGTCACTTCGATCGCCTCGTTGATGACCACGCGGTAGGGCACGTCCAGGCGGTACTTCAACTCGTAGGCGGCCAGACGCAGCGCGGCGCGCTCGATTGGATCGATCTGCTCGACCTCGCGATCCACGTAGGGCTTGATCGCGGCGTCGAGCGTGCCGACGTTCGCCTCGACACCTTGCAGCAGGTCCTCGAAGTACTCCTGGTCGGCCACTTCCATGTCCTGCTCGTGGCGGAACTGGTCGATGACGGACTTCATGTGACTGCCGGACAGCTGCCAGGCGTACAGCGCCTGCAGCGCGCGGCGACGGGCGCGCGAACGGGCGGCCAGGTCGATGCCCTGCGGACCGCTCATCACAGTTTCCCGTACAGGTTGGCCATTTCCAGCGCGGCCAGCGCCGCGTCGGCGCCCTTGTTGCCGGCCTTGGTACCGGCGCGCTCGATCGCCTGCTCGATGCTGTCGGTCGTGAGCACACCGAACGCCACCGGTACGCCGGAGGCGTAGGCGGCCTGCGCCAGGCCCTTTGCGCACTCGCCGGCGACGTAGTCGAAGTGAGGCGTGGAGCCGCGGATCACCGCGCCCAGCGCGATCACTGCCGCATAGCGGCCCGAGTTGGCGAGCTTGTGCGCGGCCAGCGCGATCTCCCAGGCGCCCGGCACGCGGATCAGGTCGATCGCCTCGTCCTTCACGCCATGGCGCACCAGTGCGTCGCGCGCGCCGGCCACCAACGGCTCGACGACGAAGCCGTTGAAGCGGCCGGCGACGATGGCGAAACGGCCCGTGGGCGTGGCGAAGTCGCCTTCGATGATCTTCATTGCGAATCCTTGGGCAGACGGGAAGCCCTTGCGGGGCCGGGTATTTTACGGGTTTGGGGCGTCGATATCTCCTGCAGGGGCACCCTTGGGCGCGACAGGAGGCACCAGGTCGCGCCCAAGGGAGCTCCTACGGGGACATGTGCGGGTAGCCGGTGCACTCCAGACGCGCCTCGCCACCGCTGACACGCAACCTCGCCTGGGCCCCGAACGGCAGCGTGAGCTGGCGTGCGGCATGGCCGTGCGGCAAGCCGTGAATCACTGGAACGCCGGCCATCCGGGCCAGCTGCGCGAACGCCGCGTCGAGGTCGTAGCCGTTGTCGCGCGGGCCCGGGCGACAGGCGTGGAAATCGCCCAGCACCAGCGCACGCTGCCTTCCGAGCACGCCGGACAGGTGCAGCTGGTAGAACAGCCGCTCGATGCGGAACGGCGGCTCGGCAAGGTCCTCGACGAAGAGAATGCCGCCGTCGATGGCCGGAAAATAGGGCGTGCCGAGGAGGCTGCACAGCACGGCCAGGTTGCCGCCCCACAGCGGGCCCTGCACGTCCAGCCCGGCATCGCCGGCGCCGGCCCAGGTGGCCACGCTGGCGTCCGCGCTCAACGTGCTCCAGAAATGTTCCCAGGTGTAGGTGGGGCAAGGCTCGGCGCCGAGGTCCGCCAGCAGCGGGCCGGCGAAGCTGCGCACGCCGCTCCTCGCATACAGCGCCAGCTGCAGCGCGGTGAAGTCGCTGTGGCCGACCAGGGCGAGGTTCGAATGGGCCAGGCGCTCGCGCAGCGCGCCGTAGTCGAGTTGGCCGAGCAGGCGCACGGCGCCGTAGCCGCCGCGGGTGACCAGTGCGATGTCCGGCAGCTCGTCGAGCGTGGCCAGCGCGTTGATGTCGCCCGCGCGCTCGGCATCGCTGCCGGCGAAACGCAGCTGCGCGCGCCCCAGCACGTCCAGGTTCTCCACTGTGCAGCCGGCCTCGCGCAGGCGAGCCACGCCGCGCATCATGGCGTCCGGATCGTGGGCGTAGCCGGAGGGGGCGATCAGGCGGATGCGGGCGTTGGGCATGGGCTTGATGGCGATGGAGTACGGAGCATCCTAAGGCATGTGGGGCACGGCGCCCTCACACGTACTCGACCACTTCCAGATCGAACCCGGCCAGGCCGACGAGCTTGCGCGGCGTCCCCATCACGCACAGCTTGTGCACGCCCAGATCGGTCAGGATCTGCGCGCCCAGCCCGAGTTGGCGCCACTCCTGCTGCTGCGCGTCCTCCGGGGCGAGCGCCGCGGGTTGGCGTTTCAGCCGGGCCAGCAGCGCATCGGGCGTGTCCTCGCCGGAGAGCACCAGCAGCACACCGCGTCCCTCGTCGGCAATCCGGCGCAACGCACTGGTGACGGTCAGACCGAGGTCCTCGCGCGTCAGGTGCAGCACGTCCGACAGCGTGTTGCGCACGTGCACGCGGGTCAGCACCGGCCTGCCGTCGTCGACCGTGCCACGCAACAGCGCGTAATGCAGGCCGTGGCGGATGGCATCGCGGTAGGCGACCAGCCGGAACGGGCCGAACTCGGTCTCGACGTCCTCCTCGTGCACGCGCTGGATCGTCTTCTCGGTCTCCAGCCGGTAGCGGATCAGGTCGGCGATGGTGCCGATCTTCAAACCGTGTTTGACCGCGAAGACTTCCAGTTCGGGGCGGCGCGCCATCGAGCCGTCCTCGTGCAGGATCTCGATCAATACGGCCGAGGGCTCCAGCCCTGCCAGCGCGGCCAGGTCGCAGCCGGCCTCGGTGTGGCCGGCGCGGGTGAGCACGCCGCCGGGCTGCGCGGTGAGCGGGAAGATGTGGCCCGGCTGCGAGAGATCCTGGGGTCGGGCATCGGACTTGACCGCCACCTGGATGGTGCGCGCGCGGTCGTGCGCCGAGATGCCGGTGGTCACGCCCTCGGCCGCCTCGATCGAGACGGTGAAGTTGGTGTGGTAGGGCGAGGTGTTGTCACTGACCATGGGCTTGAGGCCCAGCTGGCGCGTGCGCTGCTCGGTGAGCGTCAGGCACAGCAGGCCGCGCGCCTCGCGGACCATGAAGTTGACGTCCTCGGGCCGCACCATCTGCGCGGCCATGACGATGTCGCCCTCGTTCTCGCGGTCTTCGTCGTCGAGCATCACGACCATGCGGCCGGCGCGGAGGTCTTCGAGGATTTCGGGGATGGTGTTGAAAGGCATGGTGGGTTCCAGAACGGATTCAATCTTGCGGGGCGTCATTCCGGCGAACGCGGGAATCCATGTTGGATTTCCTGCATCGGAGCGAGATGGATTCCGGCGTTTACGGGAATGACTTCAAGGCGATCGGCAGAGCACGGGCAAGCGTGGGGCACGACTAAACCGGCACAGTGATCGAGTCAGGCGAAGCCGTGCTGCTTGAGGAACGCCTCGTCCAGCCGCGGCGCCTGGCCGCTGCCGATCAACCGCTCGACGTACCGCGCGATCACGTCCACCTCGATGTTCACCGGATCCCCCGCGCGCCTGGCGTGGAAAGCCGTGTGTGCCACGGTGTGCGGGATCAGGTTCACGCCGAAGCGGGTGCCCGATACCTCGTTGACGGTCAGGCTGGTGCCGTCGATGCAGATCGAGCCCTTGGCGGCGATGTAGCGCGCAAGGCCCGGCGGCACCTCGAAGGTCCAGCGCTGGGAGCGCGCGTCGGGGGTGATGGACACCACCCTGCCCACGCCATCGACGTGACCCGAGACCAGGTGTCCGCCCAGCCGGTCGGCCAGCCGCAGCGCCTTTTCCAGGTTGACCGGGTCGCCGGCCTTGAGCCCACCCAGCGTGGTGAGCGACAGCGTCTCGTTGGACACGTCGGCCGCGAATCCGCGTTCGGTGAGCGAAATGGCCGTCAGGCACACGCCGGACACGGCGATCGAATCGCCCAGCTGCACGTCGGAAAGATCGAGCTGGGCGGTATCGACGTGCAGGCGCACGTCGCCACCGCGTGGCTCGAGGCGCGCGATGGAACCCACGGTCTGGATGATGCCGGTGAACATCAGCGCACCCTCCGGCCGGAGGCGGCTGCAAAACAAGCGACAAGGGACATGAAACGTTCTCCGCATGGGGTCAGCGAAAAACGCCTCAAGGCATGAGGCCGACGCACCGCCATGGCCTTTCGGCCCGCGCGATGCGGTCTGCCGTCTTCTTTCATCCGGACTGTGGGCCGCCCCGGATCACCGGAGTGGCTCGACCGTCGGCTCCGGCATCGGACCGGATCTGCTGACCCCTCGCATGGCGAGGGCGCTCGCGGGCTCGTGTCCTGCATCCATCCGGACACCTACCGCCGGTGGGGAATTCCACCCCGCCCTGAAGACGTTCGCCGGCAACGCCGGCGGGCGAAGTCTAGCAGCACCGGCCCCCTCAGGCCGGCGCCAGTGCACCGGCGAGGTGATCGATCAGCCGCCGCAGCGCCGGCGTGCGGTCCGCGCCGGGCAGCCACAACAGGTGGATCGGGAACGACGGCAGTTGCCAGTCCGGGAACAGGTCCACCAGACGCCCCTCGGCGACCAGGCCATCGGCCATGTAATCGCCCTGCAGGCCGACGCCCACGCCGGCGAGCACCGCGTCGCGAATCGCCTGCGCGTCGTTGCAGGTCAGCACCGGGTCGATCCGCACCGAGCGCCGCTGGCGCTGTCGGCCGAACGACCAGAGCGTGCCCCGGCGATAGCCGCTGAAGGCGATGCAACGGTGCGCCTTCAGGTCGGCCGGGTCACGCAGCGGTGGCGCGCCGGCAAGGTAATCGGGCGAGGCACAGGCAAACAGGCGCATCGTGCCTACCCGGCGCGCCACCAGTTGCACGTCAGCCAGCCGTCCGAGGCGCACGGCCAGGTCCACCCGACCCGCCACCATGTCCACGTAGGCGTCGTCATAAGTCGCCTCGATCCGCACGCGTGGGTGCTCACGCATGAAATCGGCCAGCAGCGGCGCGACGCAATAACGGCCGTAGTTCGCCGGAAGATGCACGCACAGGCGCCCGGACAGCTCGCCATCCGTCGGGCGAAGGCCGGCCGCCAGGTCGGTCATCACCGCTTCCATGCGCTGCCACTGCGCCAGCAACTGCTCGCCACGTGCGGTCAGCGCCATGCGCCGGGTGGTGCGCAGGAACAGCCGCGCGCCGACCGCCTCCTCCAGCGCCGCGATGCGGCGACTCAACACCGATGCCGTGCAGCCGACCTCAAGCGCTGCGCGCGAGAAATTGAGACGACGCGCGGCCGCGGCGAAAGCGCGCAGTTCGCGCAGGCGGGTCGGCGTGAGGTCGAAGGATTGATTCATACAGTGAACAGAAGATCACCCATTCGTGCGCATTATCGCAGGCCGTCGATGGCGGGACCATGGCCTCACCACTCACTACGGAGCCCCGCATGCGCGCCATCCAGCTTTCCGCTTTCGGTCTCGACCACCTGCAACCGGTCGACCTGCCTGCCCCGCGCCCCGGCCCGAACCAAGTGCTGGTGCGCATGGAGGCCGCCTCGCTGAACTTCCGCGACTGGATGCTGGTGGACGGCCAGCTGTATCGGGGCGTGTCCCTGCCGATCGTGCCGGTGTCCGACGGCGCGGGCACCGTCGTGGAAGTCGGCGATGCGGTGACGCGCTTCAAGCCGGGCGACCGCGTCACGACCTTCTACAAGTCGCGATGGATCGCCGGCGCGATGCGGCCGGAGTGGGAAGGCGCCGAGATCGGCGGACCGGAACCGGGCGTGCTGCGCGAACTGGCCTGCTTCGACCAGTACTCGCTGGCGCGCGCGCCTGGTCACCTGAGCAGCCTTCAGGCCGCCACGCTGCCGATTGCCGCTCTCACCGCCTGGCAGGTGCTGGAAACGGCCCGTGTCACCACCGGCCAGACCGTGCTGCTGCTCGGCACCGGCGGCGTGTCGCTGTTCGCGCTGCAGTTCGCGAAGTTGCGCGGCGCGCGGGCGATCGTGCTGTCCTCCAGCGACGACAAGCTGGAGCGCGCGAAGGCGCTGGGTGCGGACATCGGCATCAATTACGCGAAGCACCCGCAGTGGGGCGCGCTGGTGCGCGAAGCCAGCGGCGGTACCGGCGTGGACGCGGTGGTCGAGACCGTCGGCGCGGCCACCCTGGCGCCATCGCTGGAGGCCGTGCGCATGCACGGCTTCATCGGCGTGCTCGGTTGGCTCGGCGGGATGGAGGCCACGTTGCCGCTGTCCAAAGTGGTGCTCAAGCGCGTGCGGATCCAGGGCATCTCGGTCGCGCCGCTGGAGGAGCACGAGCGGATGGTCGCGGCGATCGAGGCCACCGGCCTGGAGCCGGTGATCGACCACGTCTACGCGTTCGGCCAGGTGCGCGAGGCGTTCGAGCACCTGGTCGCCGGCCGGCACTTCGGGAAGCTTGCGATCGACTTCAACGCATGAGGAGGCGCCAATGAAGGCGCTGCGCCCGACCGCTCAGGGAGCTCAGTCCCTCACGCGCAGGCGCAGGCGCAAGTCCTGCCCCACCATGCGCTGGTCGAGCACCTGCAGCTGCCAGCGGTCGGCCATGGCGGCCAGCGGGGGCAGTTCAAGCAGCGGCCGGGCCTGGTCGCCCAGCAGTACCGGCGCGACGTAGAGCAGCAGTTCGTCGGCGAGCCCTTGCGCGAACAGCGCACCGCACAGCGCAGGACCGGCTTCGACGTGGACCTCGTTGATTTCGCGTCCCGCCAGGGCGGCGAGCACGGCCGCCAGGTCGAGGCGGCCGGCGTCGCTGGTGATGGCCAGCCGCCCGACCCTCGCGAGATGGGGCGCGACGGGCGCATCCGCCGCATGCACCAGCACGGTGGGCGCCGCCGCATCGAGGACGTGGCTGCCCGCCGGCGTGCGCAGGTGCGTATCGAGAACCACGCGCAAGGGTGGCGCCGGCGCCACGGCCTCCGCTTCCACCTGGCGCACGGTAAGGCGTGGGTTGTCGGCCAGCACCGTGCCGCTGCCGGATAGGATGGCGGAGCTTCGCGCGCGCCAGCGCTGCACATCGGCGCGGGCGGCTTCGCCGGTGATCCACTTCGACTCGCCGTGGGCCAGGGCCGTGCGGCCGTCCAGGCTCATCGCCAGCTTCACGCGCACCCACGGGCGGCCGCGTTCGATGCGGCTGAAGAAACCGATGTTGAGTTCGCGCGCCTGCCCGCGCAGCAGGCCGCTTTCGACGGCGATGCCGGCCGCACGCAGCTTCGCGATTCCGTTGCCGGCCACCTGCGGGAATGGATCTTCCACGGCGATCACCACCCGCGCCACGCCGGCGGCCACCAGCGCATCGGCACACGGCGGCGTGCGGCCGAAATGCGCGCAAGGCTCGAGTGTCACGTACGCGGTGGCGCCACGCGCCGCCTCCTTCGCTTCGCGCAGCGCGAACACTTCGGCATGCGGCTCGCCGGCGCGCTGGTGCCAGCCGGTGCCGACCACCCGTTCACCGTGCGCGATCACGCAACCTACGCGCGGGTTTGGCTGGGTCGTGTAGAGGCCACGGGCGGCAAGTCGCAGTGCGTGCGCCATGTGCAGGTGGTCGATGCTGGAGAACGCTTCGGTCATGGCGTCGCTGTCGTAGGGTGGGCTTCGGCCCACCGCATTTCCCGCATCAGGCCGGAGGGCTGAAGGCCACCTATTTGGCAGGCCGCTTGCTGCCGCCGAGCAACGGCAACTGCAGCGCATCGAGCCCCGGCAGGTCGCGCTCGAGCTTCTCGATCTCCTCGCGGAACGCCTGCACGTCCTCGAACTTGCGGTAGACGGAGGCGAAGCGCACGTAGGCGACCTGGTCGAGCTTCTTCAACTCGCGCATCACCAGCTCGCCGACCTGGCGCGACGGCACTTCCCGCTCGCCGCTGCGGCGCAGGTCGTTGATGATCTCGCGCACAGCGTGGTCGACGTCGTGGCTGGCGACCGGCCGTTTCTGCAGCGCGCGCTCGAAGCTCGTGCGCAGCTTGCGCTCGTCGAACACCTCGCGCCGCTCGCCGCTCTTGACGATCGCGGGCAGTTTCAGCTCCGCCGTCTCGAACGTGTTGAAACGCTCACCGCACTGCGGGCACTCGCGACGACGGCGCACGGTGGCGCCGTCCTCGGTCAGCCGCGAGTCGATCACGCGGGTGTCTTCGTGCTGGCAGAAGGGGCAGTGCATCCGGTGCCGGTCAGCCGTAAACCGGGAAGTTCTTGCACTGCGCCTCGACCTTCTCGCGCACCTTGGCGATCACCGCCTCGTCGCCCGGCGCGTCGAGCACGTCGCACAGCCAGTTGGCCAGGTCCACGCAGTCGGCTTCCTTGTAGCCGCGGGTGGTGACGGCCGGGGTGCCCACGCGCAGGCCCGAGGTGACGAAAGGCTTCTGCGGGTCGTTCGGCACGGCGTTCTTGTTGACCGTGATGTGGGCCTGGCCCAGCGCCGCTTCCGCATCCTTGCCGGTGACGCCCTTGCCGATCATGTCGACCAGCATCAGGTGGTTCTCGGTGCCGCCGGAGACGATCTTGTAGCCGCGCTCGATGATGGTCTTCGCCATCGCCTGCGCGTTCTTCACCACCTGCGCCTGGTAGGCCTTGAAGTCAGGCTCCAACGCCTCCTTGAACGCCACCGCCTTGGCCGCGATCACGTGCATCAGCGGGCCGCCCTGGATGCCCGGGAAGACGATCGACTGCAGCTTCTTCTCGATCTCCTCGCCCGCCTCGCCCATCGCGTCGCGGCTGGCCACGATGATGCCGCCGCGCGGACCGCGCAGGGTCTTGTGGGTGGTCGAGGTGACCACGTGCGCGTGCGGCAGCGGGCTCGGATACACGCCGGCGGCGACCAGGCCGGCCACGTGCGCCATGTCGACGAAGAAGATCGCGCCGACCGAATCGGCGATCTGGCGCATGCGCTTCCAGTCGACCACCTGCGAGTAGGCCGAGAAACCGCCGACCAGCATCTTCGGCTTGTGCTCGCTGGCCAGGCGCTGGACTTCGTCGTAGTCGATCAGGCCTGCGTCGTTCACGCCGTACTGCACGGCATTGAACAGCTTGCCGGAGATGTTGACCTTGGCGCCGTGGGTGAGATGGCCGCCGTGGGCGAGGCTCATGCCAAGGATGGTGTCGCCCGGCTGCAGCAAGGCCAGGTACACCGCCTGGTTGGCCTGCGAGCCCGAGTGCGGCTGCACGTTGGCGTAGGTGGCGCCGAACAGCTGCTTGACGCGATCGATGGCCAGGCGTTCGGCCACGTCCACGTACTCGCAGCCGCCGTAGTAGCGCTTGCCGGGGTAGCCCTCGGCGTACTTGTTGGTCAGCACCGAGCCCTGCGCTTCCATCACGCGCGGGCTGGCGTAGTTCTCCGAGGCGATCAGCTCGACGTGGTCTTCCTGGCGACGCGCTTCGTCGGCGATGGCCTTGGCCAGCTCAGGGTCGAAACCTTCGATCGTGCAATCCTTCGGGAACATGCGTCGCCTCGGCGGGGTGGGTGCGGGGTTTAGCCGAAAAGTGTAGTCCTCGCGGGGGTTCGCGGCCACTGCGGGCGCTTGCGCCAGGGTTGCGTACATCGTACCGTACACCGCACGCCACCCTGGGAGAACGTTCGATGGCACCGATTGCGCGACGCCTGCGCTGCCTCATGGCAGTCACCCTGCTCTTGATCCCGTTGGCGCTGTGCGCGGCGGACGTCGAGGGCGCGGGCATACGACCGATCAGCTTCCCGGACCCGGTCAACCAGGCACACACGCCAGGCTTCGTGTTCTATCCCTCGTCCACGCCGACGCACGGTACGACAGCCTTCGGTCCGTATGACGTCGCCGCCACACCGGACGCTGCGCCAACAGCTGGCCCGTGGCCGCTGGTGATCATCTCGCACGGGCATGGCGGCTCGGACCTGGGCCACCACGACCTGGCCAGCTATCTCGCGCGGCACGGCTTCGTCGTCGCGACCTTCGAGCAACCCGGCGACAACTTCCACGACCAGAGCGGCTCGGCCACGTCCAGGGTGCTGGTGGGGCGTGCCATCGAAGTGCGCGCCGTCATCGACACGGTGCTCTCGGACGCACACTGGAAAACGCTGATCGATCCGGCGCGCATCGGCGTGGCCGGTTTCTCGGCGGGCGGCTACACCAGCCTGCTCGTCGTGGGCGCCAAACCGCGATTCGATCTTTTCATCGGCTACTGCCATCGCCACCCGGACGACATGGAGACCTGTGGTCCGGCGAAGAAACTCACGCCCGAGGCGGCTGCGGCTTACCTGGCGGATATCCAGCACGACATCGGCCGCTGGGGCGATACCGCCGATCCGCGCGTCAAGGCCGCCTTCGTGATGGCGCCGCTGTCGCTGGTCTTCGACAAGGCCGGCGCCGGCGCGATCGATCGACCGGTCGACCTCTGGTACGGCCAGCACGACCACGTGCTGTTGCCCTCGGAGAATGCGCTGCACCTCAAGCCGCTCGTTCCCACCCTCGCGCGCGTCAACGAGGTGCCCAAAGCGGACCACTGGGTCTTCCTGGCGCCCTGTTCGGCGGCGCTGGCGAAGGACGCCGGCGCGATCTGCAAGGATCCGCCGGGCGTGGACCGCGCGAAGGTGCACCAGCGGATCAATGCCGACGCCGTGGCTTTCTTCCGCAAGACGCTGGGCACGCGCTGACATGCCCAAGGCGCTCAGCGAGCAGGACGCGGAGGCCTTCCGCGAACGCATCTGCCAGGTGGCGGCACGGCTGTTCGTCGAGGAAGGCCCGGCCGCCGTCAGCATGCGCCGCATCGCCGCCGAGCTCGGCTGCGGCACGATGACGCCTTACCGCTACTTCGCGAGCAAGGAGCAGATCGTCACGGCGGTGCGTACGCGCGGCATGCACCGGTTCTCCGAGGCACTGGAGCGCGCGCTGGACACGCCTGGCGACGGCCGCACGCGCAGCCGCGCGGTGCGCGATGCCTACGTCGCATTCGCCCGCCGCGAGACGGCCACCTACCGGCTGATGTTCGAGTATCCCGAGCCCCGCCGCGACGACCCGGCCTATCGCGAAGCCCACGCGCGCATGTGGCGCACGATCGCCGCCCACGTCGAGGTGCTGGTGGCCGAAGGTGCGGTGGAGGCCGACGCGCCGCTGCTGGGTCACCAGATCTGGGCGGCACTGCACGGCGCGGTGATGCTGGAGATCGCCGGCCTGTTGCCGGAAGGCTTCGACGCCGCCTCGCTGCATACCCGCACCGCCGGCACGTTGTTCGAAGCGGCGCGGCCCGACCGCGCTCAGTCCTGATCGGCGCCTCCCTTGCGCCGGTGCAACGCCCAGACCATCACGTAGCTGATCACCATCAGCAGCAGCCACGACCCCAGCTTCGACACCGGGACCATCGACCAACCGTGGCGCTGCGCCGGATAGAGCCAGGCGCGGCTGAAGGTGCCCACGTTCTCGGCCATCCAGATGAACAGCGCCACCAGCACGAAGCCCAGCAGCAATGGCATGCGCCGGTGCACGCGGCGGATGCGGTAGTGCACCCAGGTGTGCCGGAACAGCCACGCCAGCGCGACGAACAGCAACACCCGGGCGTCCGGCAGGTAATGGTGGGTGAAGAAGTTGAGGTAGATCGCCAGTGTCAGCCCCAGCGTCGGCGCAAAGCCCGGGTGCCCGGTGAAGCGGAAATCGAACAGCCGCCAGGCGCGTGCGATGTAGCTTCCCACCGAGGCGTACATGAAGCCGGAAAACAGCGGCACCCCGCCCAGGCGCAGCAGCGAGGGCTCCGGATACGTCCACGAGCCCACCGCCGTCTTGAACAGCTCCATCAGCGTGCCGACCACGTGGAACAGCGCGATCACGCGCGCCTCGCGCGGGCTCTCCAGCCCGCTCGCCAGCAACGCCAGCTGGATTCCGACCGCCGTCAGCGTGATGAAGTCGTAGCGCGCCAGCGGGGCACCGGGCGGGTACCAGCGCCACGACGCCAGCAACAGCGCCACCATCAACCCGCCGAACAGGCAGGCGGAGGCCTGTTTCACCCCGAAACAGAGGAATTCGTAGGCGAAGGTCGCCGTCGGTCCACGCCGGGAAACCCGCTGGCCGACCCACCGTTCCAGCGCGCGCAAACCGCGCCGCCTGCTCCATACGCCGCCGATCGCTTCCATCGCCCTGCTCCCGAGCCCAAAACGCCGAGCCTCATGGGGAAAACGGCCCGCCGCGTGGCAAGACGCAGCCCGATCGGCGATAATTGGCGGTCATTTCCCCGCCTTTCTCTGTCGGACCGCTCCCGCGGCCCGCGGACGCCCTTAGGGAGCCGAAGCATGCAGTACATCTACACCATGAACGGGGTGAGCAAGATCGTTCCCCCGAAGCGCCAGATCATCAAGGACATTTCGCTCAGCTTCTTCCCCGGCGCCAAGATCGGCCTGCTGGGCCTCAACGGCGCGGGCAAGTCCACGGTGCTCAGGATCATGGCCGGCGTGGACACCGACTTCCAGGGCGAGGCGCGTCCGCAGCCCGGCATCAAGGTCGGCTACCTGGCGCAGGAACCACAGCTCGATCCGGAAAAGACCGTTCGCGAAGTGGTCGAGGAAGGCGTGCACGTCATCCTCGACGCGCAGAAGCGACTGGAAGAGGTCTACGCCGCCTATGCCGAGGAAGGCGCCGATTTCGACGCGCTCGCCAAGGAGCAGGAACAGCTGGAAAACCTGCTCGCCGCCAACGACGCCCACGCGCTGGAGCGCCAGCTGGAAGTGGCCGCCGACGCGCTGCGCCTGCCGCCGTGGGATGCCCCGGTCGGCCCGCTCTCCGGCGGCGAGAAGCGCCGCGTGGCGCTGTGCCGCCTGCTGCTCTCCAAGCCGGACATGCTGCTGCTCGACGAGCCGACCAACCACCTGGACGCCGAGTCCGTCGAGTGGCTGGAGCATTTCCTGCAGGACTACCCCGGCACCGTGGTGGCGGTCACCCATGACCGCTACTTCCTGGACAACGCCGCCGAGTGGATCCTCGAGCTCGACCGCGGCCGCGGCATCCCGTGGAAGGGCAACTACACCGACTGGCTGGAACAGAAAGACGCTCGCCTGAAGCAGGAAGCGCAGCAGGAGAAGTCCCGCCAGCGTGCGATCGAGAAGGAACTGGAATGGATCCGCTCGGCTGCCAAGGGCCGCCAGTCCAAGGGCAAGGCGCGCCTCAACCGCTTCGAGGAACTGAACTCGGTCGAGTACCAGCGCCGCAACGAGACCAACGAGATCTTCATTCCGCCGGGCGAGCGCCTGGGCAATGAAGTGATCGAGTTCAAGAACGTCTCCAAGTCCTTCGGCGACCGCCTGCTGATCGACGACCTGTCGTTCAAGATCCCGGCCGGTGCGATCGTCGGCGTGATGGGTCCCAACGGCGCGGGCAAGTCGACGCTGATGAAGATGATCATGGGCAAGGAGCAGCCCGATTCGGGCGAGGTCAAGCTCGGCCACACGGTCAAGCTCGCCTACGTCGACCAGTCGCGCGACGCGCTCGATGCCAAGAACAACGTGTGGCAGGAAGTGTCCGGCGGCTCGGACATCCTCACCATCGGCAACTTCGAGATCCAGTCGCGCGCCTACATCGGCCGCTTCAACTTCAAGGGCACCGACCAGCAGAAGATCGTCGGCAACCTGTCCGGCGGCGAACGCGGCCGCCTGCACATGGCCAAGACCCTGCTGCAGGGCGGCAACGTGCTGCTGCTCGACGAGCCGTCCAACGACCTGGACGTGGAAACCCTGCGCGCGCTCGAAGACGCGCTGCTGGAGTTCCCCGGCTGCGCGGTGGTGATCAGCCATGACCGCTGGTTCCTGGACCGCATCGCCACGCACATCATCGCCTTCGAGGGCGACTCGCACGTGGAGTTCTTCCCCGGCAACTACAACGAGTACGAGGCCGACAAGAAGCGCCGCCTGGGCGACGACGCCGGTCCCAAGCGCGTGAAGTACAAGAAGCTGGCCTAAGCGTTTGGCCCCTCCACGCGAGGGGCCATCCCGCTCCCTCTCCCCTCGGGGGAGAGGGCTTGGGGTGAGGGGCCGCTCTAGCCCGGCAGCACCATCGCGCAAAACCAACTACATACCGAACGAGGAGTCCCCCATGCACTTCATGCAGTCCCTGCACCAGGCATGGCAGCGCAATGACTCCCTCGTCTGCGTGGGCCTCGACCCCGAACCCGCCAAGTTCCCCCCGCACCTGCGCGACACCACCGACGCGGTCTACACCTTCTGCCGCGCCATCGTCGACGCCACCGCCGACCGGGTCTGCGCCTACAAACCCCAGATCGCCCACTTCGCCGCCCTTCGCGCCGAAGACGCGCTGGAACGCCTGATCGCCCACATCCACGACGCGCATCCGGGTGTCCCGGTCATCCTCGACGCCAAGCGCGGCGACATCGGCTCGACCGCCCAGCACTACGCCACCGAAGCCTTCGAGCGCTACCGGGCCGACGCCGTCACCCTGAACCCCTACCTCGGCCGCGACTCCATCCAGCCCTTCCTGGACCGTGCCGACAAAGGCGTGATCCTGCTCTGCCACACCTCCAACCCCGGTGCCGCCGACCTGCAGGACCTGATCGTCGAAAGCACCAACGGCGAACGCCTGCCGCTCTACCAGCACCTCGCCCACACCATCGCCCGCGACTGGAACGCGAACGGCAACTGCGCCCTCGTCACCGGCGCCACCTGGCCCGAGCAACTCGCCCAGGTACGCGTCCTGGTCGGCGACATGCCCCTGCTCGTCCCCGGCATCGGCGCCCAGGGCGGCGACGTCGAAGGGGTCCTGCGCCATGGCCGCACGGCTGACGGCACCGGCCTGATGATCAGCTCCTCCCGCGCCATCCTCTACGCGGGCGACGGCGAAGACTTCGACGCTGCCGCCCGCAAAGCCACTGAAGCCCTGCGCGACCAGATCAACCGCTGCCGCGCCTGAGGCGCCCCCGCGTTCGCCACTGGGCGAATCGAATTACCGCTGGCAGGTTGCGGCGCCGGCGAGACGGCACTGGCGCGGCCAACCGCCGCCGGATCCGCCCGCAACAAGAGCGGACGTGCGATAAAGAGGCGTTGCCAGCCCTGGCGGCCGGCGTTTCCCGAGGCCATGCATGGCAACAGATCTTTCCTTCATCGATTACGTCATCGAACAGGCGGCGCTGGACGAACGCATTACGTTCAAGCGGATGTTCGGCGAGTACGGGATCTACATCGACGGGAAAGTGGTCGCTTTCGCGTGCGACAACAGCCTGTTCGTCAAGGCGGCGAACGCCACCGCCGAGCTGACGGCAAACCTGCCGCGCCGCCCGCCCTACCCCGGCGCCAAGCCCTATCCGGTCGCGGACGAGTTGCTGGACGATTCGGACCAGCTGCAGGCGTTGCTGCTGGCGACCGCGGGTGCCATGCCCGAGCCCAAGCCGAAGAAACCCCGGAAAGGTCGGTAGTAATCACGGCGCCCCGGGAAGGGGATACCTGGTTGCCGGACGGCACAACGAGCGCCGCCCAGCCCGCTGTCAGAACTGGTCGCTCGCCGGCACCCACGAGCTCGAGCTGCTGGGCGGCACGCGCGCGGGTGGAGGCGACGGCGCGACACCCTCGCAATTGGGCGGCAGCGGGCCGCCGCTGACGCGCGCAGCGGCGCATTGTGCCGCGTTGTCCAGCTTGATCGGCGCGGCGGGCACGGGGGTCGGTGTGGCCGTCGCCGCGCTGCTGGATACGGTGGGATCGAGCGATTTCACTGGCGCCAGGTTCAGGCGCTTGTAGAGCTCCGGATCCTTGGCGGCTTTCGCGGGCGGGTCGCCACCGCAGCCGAACAGCGCGATGGGAAACAGCGGACTGACCTTGCAATTGAGCCGCACGCCCCGCGGCAGGTGAAAGGTGTGCTTGATGGTGGTCTTCTCGACCGCGTGGCGCAGGGCGGTATCGATGGAACTCTCGCCTTCGGGCGCCCAGTCGTCCTCGAAGCGGGTGGGCCTGTAACCGATATCGGGCGCGCGATGGTCCATGATTTCGGTGTCGCCGTGTGGCTTGAGCTGGATGTAACTGCCCAGTCGGCCCCGCTGGGCGCCCTCGGCCGCGCCCGGTTGTGCCTTGCCCTGCTTGCCTTCGCCCTGCCCCTTGCCCTGGCCGGCCTGCGGCGCGGGTGCGCCGTTGGCGCTCGCGGTTTCGGATGCGCCTTCGCGGGCGCCGGGGGTGCCCGTGTCGCTGCCCTGCGGTGTCGCCTCGGGGGCGCTGGCGGGTGCGTTCTCCCGCGTGGTGGCGCTACCTGGCTGCGTGGCGGCGGTTTCCCCGGCGGGGGTTGACGGTGCGGTGGCTTCGGCCGGTGCAGGTTCGGTCGACGGCGTGGCCGCGATCTGCGGGCGGGCCAGGATGACCGGTGCCGCGGGCGAGGTCGCCTTAGGTACGTCGATGGCGGGCGCGGACGGTTGCGGCGTAGCGGGCGCGGGCGTCGTTTCCAGCGGCACGGCCGAGAGCTGCGGTTCGGCGAGCTGGATGCTGGGCGCCTGCACGCGCGGGCGTTCGCGCGGCACGAGTGGCGAGGGTGCGTTGATCTGCGGCGCCAGGTTGATGGTGGGCGCGGCCTGTGCCGGTAGCGGGATCGCCTCGACCTGGGGCGTGGCAGGCGCGGCGGGCGGTTGCGGTCGGACCAGGTCCACCGTGCTGGGTGGCAAGGCTTTCGGCGGCGCGACCTGGTCGATCGCGATGCTGGGCGTGGCGACCGGCGGGGTCGCCTGCGCGGGCACGGCAGGCATCGCCAGCGAAGGCGGCGTGGGCATCGGCCGGTTGCCTTCGGCCTGCGGCTTGCGCACCGGCTCGGGTTGGAACTTCGGTGGCGCCGGGCGCACCGTCGGCGGCGCGTCGAGGTTGATCCGCGGCGGCGTGCCGGCCAGCGGCACAGGCGCGAGGTCCGGCGTCGGCTGCGGGCGCGGCAGCGTGAGCGGCGGAGTCGGCGCGGCGGCCTTGGCAATCTGGATGGTCGCCTTCGGCGCGGTGATCGTGATGACCGGCGTGTCGGGCCTGGAAGGCGTCGGCGTCGGTGGCGTGCTTGGTGCGCGCTGGGCCTGCACCGCAGCGGCGGTGCTGGTGTTGCCGCGGTGGCGCGGCCCGACCCGCTTGGGCGGCGTGCCGCGCACGGGCGGCGGAGGTGGCGGCTCGGGTTTGTCGATCAGACGCACCTGCAGCGGCTCACTCGTGTGTTCGGGCTCCTGGAGATCGTAGGCGGGGCCGAGGATGGCGCCGAACAGCACCATGAGATGTACCAGCAGCGTGCCGGCCAGTCCGGCGATGCGCAGGGCGCGATCATGCGGCCGCTCGGCGCGCCGACGGCGGTAGACGATCGCTTGTGCCGCCGCCTCGCGTGGCGAGCGCAGCATGAGGACCGGGTGCGCTTTGGCGGGCGAGTCGCTCGGCTTGTCCGCGGGTGGCAGGGGCATGGGGAAAGTGTAGCTTGCGGGGTGGAAGGGCCGTGCCCGGTGAACAGGATCCGGCGTTCGTTGCGGGGGCCGCTTGTGAACGGCGGCTTTTCCCGGGGGCCGGAAATCATCGCCCTCTAGCGCGGCCTAGAGGTCGAGGGATTGCATGCTGGCGAGGCGGCTCAGGGCTTGCGGCAGTGCATCGGCGGCGGCTTGCCGGCCTGCCGTGCTTCATCGCATTCGGCATCGACTGCGCGCACGGGCGTATCGACCGGGCAGCCGTGCGGCAGCGGCTTGCCGGCGCGGTAGAGGGCGATGCATTCGGCCAGCTTGCGCCTGGGCGGAGCCAGTTCCTTCGCCAGCGGGGCGGACGCCATGTTGAGCCGCTCGTCGCCATCCTTCTTCGAAGGCGGCGCGGGCGGCATGGTGCAATCGGGCGTGGGGAGGCCGAACAGCGTCCTGCACTTGAGGTGGATGCCATGCCCGAGGTTGACCGACTTGTGCTCGTTCGTGCGGGTCGCGCTCAGCGCCCGGCGCACGGTCTGGCCGACGAGGGTTTCGTTGGGCGACGGGAAATATTCCTCGAAACGCGTGGCCTTGTACTTGATCGGGTTGTCGTGGCTCATCACCTGGCGGTCGCCCTGGGGCATGCGCTGCACGTAGTCGGGTATCGGCGCGGTGGTCGCCGCGCTTGCGGGAAGCATGGGTTGCCCGGTGCGGTCGTACAGGCGTGGCGTCCGGGAAGCCGGGACGGCAGACGGCGCAGGCAGGCTGACCGTCATCGCATCCTTGCGGGGTCGCTCGCGCGAGGGCGACGGCGGTCGCGTGGGCAACGGCGGTTGCGGCACGGCAGGTGGTGGTGCGGGTGCCACCGTGCGCGGCCGCGCGATCAGGCGCACCTGCAAAGCGCTGCCCAGTCGCGCGTGGACGACCTCGCGCGTGGGACGAGGCTGCATCTCCCACCACGCGACGATGGCGAACAGGCCGTGCAGCGCCAGCACCAGCGCAAGCGCAAGACGAAACCGCCAGGGTTCGTGCGGCGGCGTCCGCTCGCGCCAGGCGCGCAGCAGCGCACGGGTGTCCTCGTCCAGGGGCGCCAGTCCCGGGCGGGGCGACGTGGCAAGCCAACGATGCGGTTCGAGCTGCGGCGGGGAAACGATGGGGGGAGTTCCTTGCTTGGGGAAGCAGGCCGTCAACGCGCCCGCCTTCGCAAGACCGTCACGTTTCCAAGGGGTTCCCGCCCGCATTGCCGCTTGACCGCGCGAACGGATCGCTCAAGGCTACACAGGCGGCACCCGCCGCACTCCGCCATGACCGCCCCGCCCGCGCCCTGCGCGCCCGAGGACGACCATGACGGCCCGCCATCGTCAGCCGCCAAGCGCGGCCTCGTGCGGCGCCGTTCATGCCGATGCGAGTCCGCGCCCCTAGCTCAAGGAGGGACGTCTCGTGTCGTACAGCACGGAAAACATCCGCAACATCGCGCTCGCCGGTCATGCCGGCACCGGCAAGACCACCTTGTTCGAAGCCTTGCTGCATGCCGGCGGCGTCATCCAGACGCCCGGCTCGGTCGAGCGCGGCACCACCCAGTCCGATACCGACGCGCAGGAGAAGGCGCGCGGCCATTCCATCGACAGCGCGATCGCGAGCATCGACCGCGACGGCTGCCACATCAACCTGATCGATACCGCGGGCTACGCGGACTTCCGCGGCGCCACCCTGTCCGCCTTCGCGGCGGTGGAGACGGTGGCGATCATGGTCAACGCCATCAACGGGATCGAGCACGGCACCCGCCGCATGATGGCGCGGGCGCGGGAGCGCCGCCTGGCGCGCGTGCTGGTGGTCAACAAGATCGACTTCGAGGGCGCCCGGCTGGGAAAGCTGGTCGATGGATTGCGCGAAGAATTCGGCCCCGAATGCCTGCCGGTGAACCTGCCCGCCCAGGGCGGCAAGCTGGTGCTCGACTGCTTCTTCCACAACGAGGGCACCACCGACTTTTCCTCGCTCGCCGCGGCGCACCAGCAGATCGTCGACCAGGTGGTGGAGATCAACGAGTCCACGATGGGCGCCTACCTCGACAACGGCGAAGGCGCGCTCAGCCGCGAGCAGTTGCACGACGCGTTCGAGCAATGCCTGCGCGAGGGCCACCTGGTGCCGATCTGCTTCGTCAGCGCCCGCACCGGCGTGGGCGTGAATGAATTCCTGGAGGTGGCAGGGCGCCTGCTGCCCAATCCGGCCGAGGGCAACCCGCCGCCGTTCGTCGATGGCCAGGGCGAGGCGATCACGGTCGACGGCGATCCGTCGAAGCACGTCATCGCCGACGTCTTCAAGATCGTCAACGACCCGTTCGTCGGCAAGCTGGGCGTGTTCCGCATGTGGCAGGGCACGATCCGGCGCGACACGCAGCTGTTCGTCGACGATGCGCGCAAGTCCTTCAAGGTCGGCCACCTGTTCCGCCTCAACGGCAAGGCGCACGTGGAGATCGACCAGGCGATCCCCGGCGACATCGCGGCGGTGGCCAAGGTGGAGGAGATCCACTTCGACGCGGTGCTGCACGACTCGCACGATGAGGACGGCATCCACCTCGCGCCGATGGACTACCCGCAGCCGATGTTCGCCCTGGCGCTCACGCCGCGGCACAAGGGCCAGGAACAGAAGCTCTCGCAGGCGCTGGCGCGGTTGGCCGAAGAAGACCCGTGCCTGCGGATGGAGCACCACAAGGAATTGAACGAAGCCGTGGTGCGCGGACTGTCGGAGCTGCACTTGAAGGTGATGCTCGAGCGCATGCGCGAGCGCTACGGCGTGGAGGTGGACACGCATCCACCGCGCATCGCCTACCGCGAAACCATCGCCGCGCACGCGGACGGCCACCACCGGCACAAGAAGCAGACCGGCGGCGCCGGGCAGTTCGGCGAGGTGTTCCTGCGCGTGGACCCGCTCGATCGCGGCGCCGGCTTCGAGTTCGTCGACGAGGTCAAGGGCGGCGTGATCCCCAACCAGTTCCTGCCGGCGATCGAGAAAGGCGTGCGCCAGGCGATGGAGAGCGGGGCGGTCGCCGGCTATCCGATGCAGGATCTTCGCGTGACCGTATACGACGGCAAATACCATCCGGTGGATTCGAAGGAGGTGGCATTCGTCAGCGCGGGCAGGAAGGCATTCATGGATGCGGTCGGCAAGGCGCGGCCAATCGTGCTTGAGCCGATCGTGGACGTGGAGGTGGCCATTCCCGAAGCCAGCGTAGGCGACGTCACCGGAAGCCTTGCAGGAAAGCGCGCCCGCATCATGGGCACCGATACGCAACGCGGCGGCGAGTTGCTGATCCGCGCCCAGGCGCCGCTGGCGGAGTTGACCGACTACCCGACCGAACTCAAGGCGATGACTGGTGGGCAGGGGCGCTACAGCCTGGATCTCTCGCATTACGAGGCGGTGCCGCCGCCGGTGCAGAGGCAGCTCAGCGAGGCGTGGAAACCCCACGTAGAGGAGGACTGACCCTCGGCACGGTTTGCTCCATCCGCCCTTCGGGCACCTTCCCCCTGGAAACGGGGGAAGGACCTCGCCGGGAGCGTCTCGCTACTGATCCTTCGCCTGTGGAACGGTGGACCTCGCCGGAAAGCCGCGTTACCGGTCCTTCCCCCGCGCGCGGGGGAAGGTGCCCACAGGACGGACGGAGGACGCCTTGCGGGAAGCCCCCGGACTCAAGCCGCCAACGACTCGATCACTGCCTTGGCAAACGCCGGGATGTCGTCCGGCTTGCGGCTGGTGATCAGGTTGCCGTCGCGAACCACTTCGCGGTCTTCCCATTTCGCTCCGGCGTTTTCCAGGTCCTGCCTGAGCGAAGGCCACGAGGTCACCTTGCGCCCCTCGACCTGCCCCGCGTTGATCAGCGTCCACGGTCCGTGGCAGATCGCCGCCACCGTCTTGCCGGCTTTTGCGAACGCCTGCACCAGTTTGACCGCGGCCGGCTGCGTGCGCAGCTTGTCGGGGTTGATCACGCCGCCGGGCAGCACCAGCGCATCGAAGTCGGAGACGTCGACATCCTCCAGCTTCATGTCCACCGGCACGCTGCCAGCCCAGTCGCCACCCTTCCAGCCCTTGATCTCCTTGGCGTCGCCCGGCGCGATCACCTGCACGTCGGCGCCGGCCTCCTCCAGCAGGCGCTTGGGCTCGGTGAGCTCCGAATACTCGAAACCGTCGGTGGCGAGCACGGCGATAGCGCGGCCGTTGAGCTTCTTCGATGGCGTCATGGCGATCCTCCTGCGAATGAAGCAGGGAGGATGGCGCCTCGTGCATGCGCAGGACGTCTTGCGCATGTCATCCGGGTGTTAGCACCGCTTCTGCAGGAGCGCCGATCAGCGCTTGGGCTTGAGCAGCGTCCCGGTGCAGTCGGGCGTGCCGCACAGGCACTGCCACAGCTTCTTCAGCCGCGCGGTGTAGGGCACGTCCAGCACGATGCCGTAGTCGTAGGTCAGTTCCTCGCCCGGCTTGATGTCGCGGATCGCCTCGATCAGCACGCGATCCTTGCGCGGGTCGCCGCTTTCGCTTTCCTCGACCACCGCGCGGCAGTTCGGCGCGCAGCTGTGGTTGATCCAGCGCGCGGTGTTGCCCTTGCGGTTGGCGTCGATGATGTAGTCGTCGTTGAGCGTGAACAGGAAGGTGTGACCGGTTTCGCCGCCGTCGCCGTACATGTCGTCGGCCTCGGCGTGGGTCATCAGCGTGCCCTTGTACTCGACGATCTCCTCGCCCTTCTTGATCGGCGCGGTGGCGAACACGCCATTGCCGTGGATGGGGGAGCGGCGGGCGACGTAGCGGCGTGGCATGCGTGGGCAACCTTGAGACGAAAGACGCTGATGATGCCTGTTCGCCGCCCACGGCGAAACCGGGCGCGGCCGTGATGGCCGCGTGCCCCAGCGGCTGACGCTAAGCGGTCGGCTGTGGTTAGAATCAGGAATTCGAACGATCGTTTGGAGAACCCGCGATGCGTTTCCTGCGCTGGATCGTCCCGCTGTCGCTGGCCCTGGGCCTGGTTGCCTGTGGCCCTCCCCGCAAGAGCGTGTTTCCGCCCACCATCAACATCCAGCAGCTGGAGCTCCAGCCCGGTGGCGCCTGGCGGCTGACGGTGCGCATCCAGAACAACAGTTACGGCGGCATGGACTTCACGGGGATGGACGCGCAGCTGGCGATGGGCGACAGCGTGCCGGTGCGCGTGCATGGCTCCTTCGAGCGCGACATCCCCGCCTTCGCCGGCGATTCGGTGCAGATCGACGTGCTGCCGACGCCCGCGATGAGCAAGGCCCTGGCGGCCAGTGCCGCCGAGGGCAGCGCCGGCGCCCTACCCTACACGCTTGCCGGCAGCATGCGCGCCAAGCCCGAGCAGGAGAAAGAGCCGCGCGACTTCGACTTCTCCGGCAAGGACTGGCTCTCGCCCGTGCCGGGCATCGCCAATACCTGGCGCTGACCCTTCCCGACGCATACCGCGGTGGCTGAAACCCCACTCTGCGCAAACGCCACGTCCCAACGTTTTCTCGAGGAATACCCGATGACGATCTACAAGGCCCCGCTCGACGACATGCGTTTCGTGCTGCACGACCTGTTCGGCGCGGAGGCCACGCTGACGCCGCTCACCGGCGGCGAGGGCCACACGCGCGACCTGCTCGATGCGGTGCTGGAGGAAGCGGCGCGTTTCAACGAACAGGTGCTCGCTCCGCTCAACGCTTCGGGCGACGCCGAGGGCTGCCATTTCGACAAGGCCACCGCCACGGTGACCACGCCCAAGGGCTTCCGCGAGGCCTACCGCACCTACGTCGAGGGCGGCTGGGCCGGACTGACGATGCCCGAGGCGATGGGCGGACAGGCGCTGCCGGAAGTCGTCGGCGTGGCGATGAAGGAGATGCTCGATTCGGCCAACCTCGCCTGGGGCAACTATCCGCTGCTCAGCCAGGGCGCGGCGCACGCGTTGCAGCTGCACGGCGACGACTGGCAGAAGGAGGTCTTCCTCAAGCCCATGGTCGAGGGCCGCTGGTGCGGCAGCATGTGCCTGACCGAGCCGCAGGCCGGCTCGGACCTGGGGCTGCTCAAGACCCGCGCGGAACCGGCCGCGGACGGCAGCTACCGCCTCACCGGCACCAAGATCTTCATCACCGCCGGCGAGCACGATCTGACCGAGAACATCGTGCACCTGGTGCTGGCGCGCCTGCCCGACGCCCCGGCCGGGAGCCGCGGCATTTCGCTGTTCGTGGTGCCGAAGTTCAAGGTCGCACGCGACGGTGCGATGGGCGAGCGCAACGCGGTGTCCGCCGGCGCGATCGAGCACAAGATGGGCATCCACGGCTCGCCCACCTGCGTGATGAACTTCGATGGCGCGGAGGGCTGGCTGATCGGCCAGCCGCACAAGGGCCTGTTCGGCATGTTCACCATGATGAACGCGGCGCGCCTGGCGGTCGGCGTGCAGGGCATCGGCCTGGCCGAGCGTGGCCTGCAGAACAGCCTCAACTACGCGCGCGAGCGCCTGCAGGGCCGTGCGCTGAGCGGTCCGGCCTACCCGGACAAGCCGGCCGATCCGCTGGTGGTGCATCCGGACGTGCGGCGCATGCTGCTGACCCAGCGCGCCATCGTCGAGGGCGGCCGCGCGCTGATGCTCTACGCAGCGCTGCAGCTGGACATCGAGGAACGCGCCGCCGACGAAGGCGCGCGCGCGAAGGCCGGCGAGCTCGTGGCGTTCCTGATCCCGATCGTCAAGGGCGTGCTTACCGAACTGGCGCAGGAGAGCGTCAAGGAAGCGGTGCAGGTCTACGGCGGGCACGGCTACATCGCCGAGAACGGCGTGGAACAGTTCGTGCGCGACGCGCGGATCATCACGCTGTACGAGGGAACCACCGGCATCCAGGCGATGGACCTGCTGGGCCGCAAGATCATGCAGCTCAAGGGCGCGGGGTTGCGCCACTTCCTGGAGGAGATCGGTGGCTTCTGCCAGCAGCACGCGGGCAACCCGGCGCTGGGCGAGTTCATCGCGCCGCTGTCGAAGGCGGCCAGGGAGTGGCAAGCGCTGACGATGGCGCTGGCAGAGCGCGCGCAGGCGAACCCGGAGGAACTCGGCGCGGCCGCGGTGGATTACCTCTACTACTCCGGCTACATCGCGCTGGCCTACATGTGGGCGCGCAGCGTGGCGGCGGCCGAAGGCAGCGCGCAATCGGCGGCGTTCAAACAGGCCAAGCGGGACACCGCGCGGTTCTACTTCGCGCGGATGTTGCCGCGTTGCGCGATGCATCGCGCGGCGATCGAGGCGGGCGTGGCGAGCATTCCGGTCCTGGCTTGAGAGGACGGGGGGCTTCAGCCACCATCCCAGAGGTCGCGGTGGGCTTCAGCCCACCCTGCCTCAGTCGCGCCAGATCAAACTCGCGAAGCGACCGCTGTCCGCTCCATCCCGGCGATAGGAATAGAAGCGCTGGTCGGCCAGCGTATCGAAACCCCCGCCGTGAACGCGCGTGATGCCCGCCGCGGCGAGTTTCAGCCGCGCCAGGCTCGCCAGATCGCAATGCCAATGGTTCGGCCGCGTCGACGCGAAACAGGCGGACGCCGCCGGATGGGGTTCGACAAAGGCGGCGCGCACGTCCTCGCCCACTTCGTACGAACCGGCACCGATGCACGGACCCAACCACGCCAGCAGGCGCGCTGGCGGGGTACCCATTGCATCGATCGTGGCTTCCAGCACGCCCGCGGCCAACCCGCGCCAGCCTGCATGGGCAGCGCCGATGCGCGCGCCGTCATCGCTGCAGAACAGCACCGGCAGGCAATCGGCGGTGAGGATCGCGAGCACCGTGCCGGAGAGGTGCGCCACCGCGGCATCCGCCTGCGGTTCCGCCGCGCTGGCGAGCGGACCCAACTGTGCGACGGTGGTGCCGTGCACCTGCCGCAGCCAGCGCGGATCGGACGGCAGCGCGAGGGCGTGGCGCAGGGCGTCGCGGTTGCTCGCCACCGATTCGGCGGCGTCGCCGCTGCGCAGGCCAAGGTTGAAGCGTGCGTAGGGACCGGTGGAGATGCCGGGCCCATGGCGGGTGGTCACCGCCGCGTGCACGCCGCGTGGCGCGGGCCAGTCGGGGAGTATCCAGGGTTCGGTCATGGGGATGGCCGTCACGGGGAGCCACAAGCATAGCGCGCGGATAGCCATCCCACGGTGCGCGGGCAAGAGTCCTCCCAGCCGCGGTTATGGCGGGCGCGAGCCTGATGGCTAATAGGGATCGCTCTGCTCCAGGGCATCGGCCCGCAGTGTCCCGATCAATGCGTTCATGTCCGCGGGTCGTTTCGCCTCGAATGCCATCGCCTCGCCCGTCGCGGGATGCTCGAACGCCAGCCGCTCGGCGTGCAGCGCCTGGCGCCGGAAGCCGCGCAACGCCGCGACCAGTTCCGGTGTCGCGCCCTTGGGCAGGCGAAGGCCGGTGCCATACAAGGGATCGCCGACCAGCGGGTGGTGGATGTGCGCCATGTGCACGCGGATCTGGTGGGTGCGACCGGTCTCCAGGCTGCACTGGATCAGGCTGTGCGCGCGGAAGCGCTCGCGCAGGCGGTAGTGGGTGATGGCGTGTTTGCCGTCCTCCTCGTCGCGCACCGCCTGGCGCAGGCGGTCGCCCATATGCCGGCCGATCGGCGCATCGACGGTGCCGCCGGCCACCAGCGTGCCGAGTACGACCGCCTCGTACTGCCGTTCCACATCGTGGCGCGAGAGCATATCCACCAGCGCGGTATGCGCGGCCAGCGACCTGGCCACCACCATCAGGCCCGAGGTGTCCTTGTCCAGCCGGTGCACGATGCCGGCGCGCGGCAGCTCGGCCAGCTTTGGATCGTGGTGCAGCAGCGCGTTGAGCAGGGTGCCGGCCGGGTTGCCGGCGCCCGGGTGCACGACCAGGCCGGCCGGTTTGTCCAGCACCAGCACATGCTCATCCTCGTGCACGATGGCGAGGTCGATGGCCTCCGGAGCGCTTTCCACCTCGTTGGCCAGCTCGGCTTCGACCCGCACCTGTTCGCCACCGCGCAGCAGTTGGCGCGGCGGCGCCACGGCGCCGTCCAGCGTCACCGCACCGGCCTTGATCCAGGCGGTCAGGCGCGAGCGCGAGTAGTCGGGGAACATCTCGGCCAGCGCCTGGTCGAAACGCCTGCCCGCCGCCGACAGCGGGACCTGGGCCGCGTGCCGGATGACGGTCATGCCGCCCTCCGCGGGTGGCCAACGGTTTGGGCTATCATCCCCACGATCACATCCATAAAAAATTCCCAATGCGCGTATTCTTCAAATTGCTCGCCGTGCTGGTCCTCGGACTTTCCCTGGGCGCCTGCTCGCTGTTCGGCCCCAAGCGCGAGACCATCGACACCATGTCGGTGGAGAAGCTCTACGCCACGGCCCACGACGACGTGATGAACGGCGACTACGCCGCTGCGACCAAGGCCTACCAGCGCCTGATCGCGCGCTTCCCGTCCGGCGACTACAACGAGCAGGCGCAGCTGGAACTGGCCTATTCGCAGTACAAGGACAACGAGCCGGACGACGCGTACTCGACGATCAACCGCTTCATCAAGACGTATCCGACCCAGAAACATGTCGATTATGCCTATTACCTGCGCGGCCTGATCAATTTCGGTCGCACCAGCGGCGTGATCGAACGCTACATCTCCCGCACGGGCTCGCAGGCACGCCGCGACCAGGCGTACAACCTGCAGGCGTTCGACGACTTTTCCGAACTGGCCCGCCGCTTCCCCGACAGCGCCTACACCACCGACGCCCGCCAGCGCATGATCTACCTGCGCAACATCCTGGCCCAGTACGAGATCAACGTCGCCGAGTTTTACTTGCGCAACGAGGCTTTCGTGGCGTCCGCCGATCGCGCCCAGTACGTGGTCGAGCACTACCAGCAGGCGCCGCAGACCGGCGATGCGCTCGCCATCCTCGCCCGCAGCTACATGGCGCTGGACCAGAAGCAGCAGGCCGAGAACGTCCGCAAGGTGCTGGCGCTCAATTACCCGGACCACCCCTACCTGACCGATCCGAAGTGGCCGCATGCGCCTTCGACGTTGCGCAAGCTGATTCCCTTCTCGGGGCATCATTGAGAAAAAAGGCCGGCGCATCGCCGGCCTTTTTTTGGTGTCGCCATCGCGTTCCTTGCAGGAGTGCACGTGTACGCGATCGTGAGAGATGGCGGTCGCGCACAGGCAGCCCTACATGGAGCTATCTCCAGCCGGAGGTGATGGGATAGCGGCGCTCGCGGCCGAAGGCGCGGGTGGTCACGCGCGGGCCCGGGGCCGCCTGGCGGCGCTTGAACTCGTTGCGAAGTACCAGGCTGGCCACCCGGCGCACGGTGTCCGGATCGAAACCCGCGGCGGCGATTTCGGCCTGGGACTGCTCGTCCTCGATGAAGCGCGTGAGGATTGCGTCGAGTACGTCGTAGGGCGGCAGCGAATCCTGGTCGGTCTGGTCCTCGCGCAGTTCCGCCGAGGGCGGGCGGTCGATGACCGCAGGCGGGATCACCTGGCCGGCCTCGTTGCGCCAGCGCGAGAGCCGGTACACGACCGTCTTGTACACGTCCTTGAGCGGCGCGTAGGCGCCGCACATGTCGCCGTAGAGGGTGGCGTAGCCGACCGCCATTTCGCTCTTGTTGCCGGTGGCGAGCAGCAGGTGGCTGTGCTTGTTGGAAAGGCCCATCAACATCACGCCGCGCGTGCGTGATTGCAGGTTCTCCTCGGTGGTGTCCATGGCCTTGCCGGCGAAGGCGGGCGTGAGCGCCGCGAGGAAGCTCTGGTAGGTCGGCTCGATGTCGATCACGTGGTAGGCCACGCCCAGGCGTTCGGCCTGTTCGCGCGCGCCGTCCAGCGAGAGTTTCGAGGTGTAGCGGGTCGGCAGCATCACTGCGGTGACGCGCTCGGCGCCCAACGCGTCGACCGCCAGCGCCAGCGTCAGCGCCGAGTCGATACCGCCGGACAGGCCCAGCAGCACGCCGGGAAAGCCGTTCTTGTCGATGTAGTCCCGGATGCCCCGGGTGAGCGCCCCATAGAGCACGGCCTCCGGACGCGTGTCGGCGGCGACCGGCCAGTGGTCGGCGACCAACGTGCGGGTCGTCGGGTCGAACGTGGCCCACAGCAGTGCATCGACGAAGGCGGGGGCGCGCGCGGCGATGGTGCCGTCGCCGTTGACCAGCATCGAGGCACCGTCGTAGACCACCTCGTCCTGGCCGCCAACCAGGTTGAGATAGACGATGGCGCAGCCGGTTTCCTTCGCGCGTGCGGCAAGCAGCGCCTCGCGGGTGGCCTGCTTGGCGTCGTCCCAGGGCGAGGCATTGATCACCACGATCAGTTCGGCGCCCGCCTTTGCGGCCCGTGCCGCCGGCTCGGGTTCCCAGATGTCCTCGCAGACCAGGAAACCCACGCGCACACCGTTGACCATGCCGGTGGCGCTGGCGTGGCCCGGACGGAAGTAGCGCTTGTCGTCGAACACGCCGTAGTTGGGCAGCGCCTGCTTGTGCGCGACGCATTCGATCCGTCCCTCGCGCAGCAGCGCGGAGGCGTTGTAAACCTCGCCCTCGCTGTGCGGGAAGCCGACCAGCGCGGCGAGGCCGTTCGTGCCTTCGGCCAGCGTGGCGATCGCCTCGTTGCAGGCCTGCAGGAAACTGGGGCGGATCAGCAGGTCCTCGGGCGGGTAGCCGCTGATCGCCAGCTCCGGGAAAGCCACCAGGTCCGCACCGCCGACGCGCGCCCGGTTCATCAGCTCGCGGATCTTCGCGGTGTTGGCGGCGACGGCGCCGACGGAGAAGTCGAACTGGGCCAGGGCGAGGCGAAGTTGGGCGCTCATGGGCGAGAGGGGTGTTGGGGGATCGCCATGATAGTGGGGGCGGGTGTTCCGCGGGCCAACGCTTGTGCCTCCCTCTCCCCTGCGGGGAGAGGGCTGGGGTGAGGGGCCGCTCTTGCGGGACTTTTCGAAAGAACATTGACTCTGGCCTTTCCAGGCGCGAGCAACCTTCCCCGCGAGCCTCGACCCCTCACCCCGACCCTCTCCCCGAAGTGGAGAGGGCGCCAAAAGCAAAAGGCCACGCTTTCGCGTGGCCTTCTGTCGTGCGCGAAGTGACGCGCCTTACTTCATCAGCTTCGCCAGCGTCTTGCCGAGGTCGGCCGGCGACTTCACCGTCGTCACGCCCGCCTTCTCCAGCGCCGCGAACTTGGCTGCCGCGGTGCCCTTGCCGCCGGAAATGATCGCGCCGGCATGGCCCATGCGCTTGCCCGGAGGGGCCGACGCACCGGCGATGAAGGACACCACCGGCTTGGTCACGTACTCGCCGATGAACTCGGCCGCGTCTTCTTCGGCGCTGCCGCCGATCTCGCCGACCATGATGATGCCCTCGGTCTGCGGATCGTCCTGGAACATCTTCAGGCAGTCGATGAAGTTCAGGCCGTTGATCGGGTCGCCGCCGATGCCGATGCAGGTGGACTGGCCCAGGCCCTCGTTGGTGGTCTGGAACACGGCCTCATAGGTCAGCGTGCCCGAACGCGACACGATGCCGACCTTGCCCGGCTGGTGGATATGGCCCGGCATGATGCCGATCTTGCACTCGCCCGGGGTGATGATGCCGGGGCAGTTCGGCCCGATCAGCACGGTCTCCGGATGCTGTGCGAGCACGTTCTTCACGCGCAGCATGTCCAGCACCGGGATGCCTTCGGTGATCGCCACGATCACGCGGATGCCCGCGTCGATCGCCTCCATGATCGAGTCGGCCGCGAACGGCGGCGGCACGAAGATCACCGACGCGTCGGCGCCGGTCTCGGCGACGGCTTCTTCCATCGAGTTGAAGACCGGCAGGCCGATGTGCTGGCTGCCGCCCTTGCCCGGGGTCACGCCGCCGACGACCTTGGTGCCGTAGTCGATCGCCTGCTCGGCGTGGAAGGTGCCCTGCTGGCCGGTGAAGCCCTGCACCAGCACCTTCGTATTCTTGTTGACCAGAACGCTCATGCTTGTTCGCTCCTCACTTCGCGGCGGCCACGGCTTTCTGCGCCGCGTCGTTGAGATCGTCAGCCGGCGTGATCGCCAGGCCGGAATTGGCCAGCAGTTCGCGGCCCTTCTCCACGTTGGTGCCCTGCAGGCGCACGACCACGGGAATCTGCAGGCCGACTTCCTTCACCGCGGCGATGATGCCCTCGGCGATCAGGTCGCAGCGCACGATGCCGCCGAAGATGTTGACCAGGATGGCCTTCACCTTGTCGGAGGAGAGGATCAGCTTGAACGCCTCGGTCACGCGCTCCTTGGTGGCGCCGCCGCCGACGTCGAGGAAGTTGGCCGGCTCGCCGCCCGCCAGCTTGATCACGTCCATGGTGGCCATGGCCAGGCCCGCGCCATTGACCATGCAGCCGATCGAGCCGTCCATGGTCACGTAGTTGAGGTTGTGCTGCACGGCGGCCGCTTCGGCGGCGTCTTCCTGGGAGAGATCGCGCATGGCGACCAGTTCCGGGTGGCGGAAGTCGGCGTTGTCGTCGGAGTTCACCTTGCCGTCGAGCGCGGCCAGGTTGCCGTCCTCGAGGATCGCCAGCGGGTTCAGCTCTACCAGGGACAGGTCCTTCTCGTTGAACAGCTTGTACAGGCCCAGCATGATCTTGGTCAGCTGGTTGACCTGCTTGGGATTGAGGTCCATCGCGAAGCCGAGCTGGCGGCACTGGTAGGGTTGCAGGCCTTCGACGAAGTCCACCACGATGGTGTGGATGTCCTCGGGCGTGTCGCGGGCGACCTGCTCGATGTCCACGCCACCGTGCTTGGAGGCGATGAAGGAGACCGACTTCGAATCGCGGTCGACCAGCACCGACAGGTACAGCTCCTTGGCGATATTCGTGGCGTCGGTCACCAGCACCAGGTTGACCGGCAGCGCGCGGCCAGCGGACTGGTAGGTCGCCATGTTCGTGCCCAGCATGCCCTTGGCGGCAGCGCGCACGTCGTCGAGGCTCTTGCAGAACTTCACGCCGCCGGCCTTGCCGCGGCCGCCTGCGTGGATCTGCGCCTTGACCATCCATTGCGAGCCGCCCAGCGCCTTGGCGGCGTCGACGGCGGCGTCGGGGGAGTTGGCAACCTTGCCCGGCGGTACGGTGATGCCGTACTGCGCGAACAGCTCTTTGGCCTGGTACTCGTGGAAATTCATTCCTATACCTCGAGCGAACGGGGAAACGTATCGGGCCGCACGCGCGCTAGGCAGCGTGGGCGCGGGAGAGGGTCGGACGGCGGCTTTCAGCACACTGCCGGCGTGCAATGCGCGCTGCCCTGGAGTCAACCGGGCACGAATCGCGCAATACGGCCGGGCATTTTCGCGCAAAGGCGGCCGTGATGGAAAGTGCCGCCTGGCCGCGCCATCCGTGCGCCACGCCCCTGGCAGCGCCCGCCGGCCTGTCTATACTCGGACGAACGCCGCGCCGAAGCCGTCAACGTGCCAGCCACCCTCCCCGCCGAACCGCCCGTTTTCCAGCCGGCCCGCCCGGCCGCGATGGCGATCCGCCACGAACTGTTCTTCCTCAACTACTTCCGGCTGGCGCAGGCCCTGGTCTACACGGGCCTGGCGCTCAGCTCGCCGCGGCTGACCTGGCCGACCGTCGACCAGCCGGTACTGGCCTATGTAGTGACCGGGGTCTACCTGCTGTTCGCCATCGGCATGCTGGTGCAGACCCGCAACGCCATGGCCAACGCACGACTGGTGGTTTCCGGCGCGCTGGTGGTGGACATCATGGTGGCGGTGCTGGCCGCCTGGCTGATCCACGACGCGCGCATCGGCATCGCGATGATGCTGGCGGTGAACCTCTCCACCGGCGCGCTGGTGCTGCCATTGAGGCTGTCGTGCTTCTTCGCGGCGCTGGCCACGCTCGGCATGCTGGGCCATACATTGCTCGCGGAGGCGCACGGTGACGGCGACCTGCTCGAATCGGGCCTGCTGGGCGTGGCCTACTTCGCCACCACCACGCTCTGCCACGTACTTGGACGCCAGCTACGCGCCACCGAGGCACTGGCCGAGCAGCGCAGCCTGGACCTGGCCAACCTCTCGCAGGTCAACGAGCTGATCATCCGGCGCATGAAGACCGGCGTGCTGCTGGTGGACGACGCCAACCGCATCCACCAGTTGAACGAGTCGGCCTGGATGCTGCTGGGCAATCCGCCGGCCGACCAGCGCGACCTGGGCAAGCTGGCGCCGGAGCTTTCGCGCCGGCTGTACCACTGGATGACCTCCGGCAAGCTGGACGAGACCGCCACGCAGCTGGCCGACGGCGTGCCCGAAGTGGTGCCGCGCTTCACCCGCCTGGCACCCAACGACGATTCCCACGTACTGATCTTCCTGGACGACACCTCGCTGCTCTCGCGCCGTGCGGAAGAATTGACCCTGAGCTCCCTGGGGCGCCTGTCGGCCTCGATTGCGCACGAAATCAGGAATCCGCTCGCCGCGATCCGCTACTCGGCGCAGCTGCTGGCCGAGTCCAAGGAGCTCGCCGCCGGCGATGCCCGCATGGTAGAGATCATCAACAACCACTGCGTGCGGTTGAACGAGATCATCGAGAACATCCTGCAGCTCTCGCGGCGCGAGCGCTCGCGCCCGGAAACCCTGGACCTGGGCCGCTGGGCGAACGGTTTCGTGGAGGAATACAAACAGGGCAACGACATCGGCGGCGACTCGCTGCGCGTGATCACCGGCTCGATGGCGGTGGCCGCGGTGGCCGATCCGCAGCAGTTGCAGCAGGTGGTGTGGAACCTGGTGCAGAACGCGTTGCGCTACGGCCGCATGCCGGGTGAGCCGGCGCGGGTGATGGTGGTGGTGCGCCAGGGCGAACACAGCGTGCCGATCCTGGAAGTGATCGACCGCGGCCCCGGCATCGCGCCCAAGGTGGCCGCGCAGATCTTCGAGCCGTTCTACACCACGCACGAGTACGGCACCGGCCTGGGACTGTACCTGGCCCGGCAGATGAGCGAAGCCAACCAGGCGTCGCTCGAATACGTGCGCGTGGCCGGCGGCGGCAGCTGCTTCCGGCTGACCCTCACGCCACCGGCAAGGCATCCGGCTGACGGCGGCGAAGCGGGCTGACGCCTGGCTCCCTCTCCCCTCCGGGAGACAGTTGGGGTGAGGGGCGGGGCTCGCGGGGAAGTCCGTCTGCGCATCTGACAAGGACGCTGCAACTTCACCCCCCGCGCCACGGGAGGAGCACAGCAAGGTAGCTCATGG
Source organism: Frateuria sp. GZRe14 (assembly GCF_051900395.1). Taxonomy (NCBI): domain Bacteria; kingdom Pseudomonadati; phylum Pseudomonadota; class Gammaproteobacteria; order Lysobacterales; family Rhodanobacteraceae; genus Frateuria; species Frateuria sp. GZRe14. Next base: position 3,029,318 of record NZ_JBHZGJ010000001.1, read on the forward strand.
CGAGCCCCAACCCCTCACCCCAACCCTCTCCCCGGAGGGGAGAGGGAGCAAAGCGTGAAGCCCGCAATCACGCCGTTTCCTGCCGCGGATCAGAGCACAGAACGGCCAAACTGCTATACCCTTCCACTGTTACCGCCTGCCGAAGAGAACCATGTCCGCACAGACCGTCCTGGTCATCGACGACGAACGCGACATTCGCGAGCTGCTCACCATCACGCTTGGCCGCATGGACCTGCAGGTGGAAGCGGTGGGAACCGTGGCGGAGGCCCGCCGGGCGCTGGGCGAACGCAGTTACGACCTGTGCTTTACCGACATGCGCCTGCCCGACGGCACCGGCCATGAGGTGATCGAGCTGATCGCCGCCACCCACCCGGATATGCCGGTGGCAATGATCACCGCTTACGGCAACGTCGATGCGGCCGTGAACGCGCTCAAGGCCGGTGCGTTCGACTTCGTGTCCAAGCCGGTCGACATCCAGATGCTGCGCCGGCTGGTGCGCACGGCGCTGCAACTGGCGGAGGAACGCAAGAGCGGCGGCGGCGCCACGTCGACCGGCGCGGCGGGCCGGCTGGTCGGCGACTCGCCGGCGATGCAGCAGGTGCGTGCGACCATCACCAAGCTCGCGCGAAACCAGGCGCCGGTGTACATCGCCGGCGAATCGGGCGTGGGCAAGGAGCTGGTCGCGCGGCTGATCCACGAGCAGGGTCCGCGCGCCAGCGGGCCGTTCGTGCCGGTCAACTGCGGCGCGATCCCGTCCGAGCTGATGGAAAGCGAGTTCTTCGGCCACAAGAAGGGCAGCTTCACTGGCGCCGGCGCCGACAAGGAAGGCCTTTTCCAGGCCGCCCATGGCGGCACGCTGTTCCTCGACGAGGTGGCCGAGTTGCCGCTGCACATGCAGGTCAAGCTGCTGCGCGCGATCCAGGAAAAAGCGGTGCGCCCGATCGGCGCCCGTGAGGAGGTGCCGGTGGACGTGCGCATCCTTTCGGCGACGCACAAGGACCTGGCACGGCTGGTCGAGCAGGCGCAGTTCCGCCAAGACCTGTTCTATCGCATCAACGTGATCGAGCTGCGCGTACCGCCGCTGCGCGAGCGCCGGGGCGACGTGCCGCAACTGGCCGCCTTCATCCTGCGCTCGCTCGCCGCCAAGAGCGGCGGCGCGCCCGGTCGGTTGAAGCCGGACGCGCAGCAGGCGCTGGAGGAATACGACTTCCCGGGCAACGTGCGCGAGCTGGAAAACATCCTCGAGCGCGCCATGGCGATGTGCGAGGGCGACACCATCGGCGCCGACGACCTGATGCTGCCGCAGCGACCGTTGCGCCAGCCGGAGCCGGTCAATGCCGCCCACGCGGCCATGCACGCGCCGCAGCCGGGCGCCCCGGTCGCCGCGCAGCCGGCCGTGCCACACGCCGCCGGCCTGGGTAGCGGCGTGCCGCTGGACGACTACATCAGCAATCTCGAACGCACCGCGATCATCAAGGCGCTGGAAGAGTCGCGCTACAACAAGACCGCGGCGGCGAAGAAGCTCGGCATCACCTTCCGGGCGCTGCGTTACAAGCTGAAAAAGCTCGGCATCGACTGACGCCTTGCTTCCCGCTTCCCTTCGGGGAGGGGTCGGGGCGAGGGCCGGCGCTCGTGAGGAATGTGCCCTTCCACGGAGCAAAGCCCACTCCAAACCTCTCCGTCGGCTTTGCTGCGGGGAGGCTGCTGGAGGTTATTCGCCCGCCTCCGCCTCCTGCCCGCCCAGCGCCTGGCGCATGGTGCGCAGCAACTGCTGGGTGTTGATCGGCTTGTCCACCAGGTAGAGCCGATCCAGCCGGGGCAACTCCTCCAGATCCGGCGGCGCCTCCGGCCGTGCCAGCAACAACACCGCCCGGCGATATCCGTGCTCGATCAGGGCCGCCAGCGTGCGCACGCCGGTGAACAGGTTCATGTCCGCGTCCATCACGACCAGATCGGGCACGCCGTGCGCCTCGATCCACTGCAGCGCGGCGGTGCCGCTCTGGCTGGCGTGCGGCTGGTATCCGTAGCCGTCCAGGACATCCACCAGCAACGACAGCGGGCCGGCTTCCTCCACCACCACCAGCACGCGTTCGGCTTCGCCCATCAGGCTTTCACCCTGCTCCTCCTGGGCCTCCGCTTCGACCTTGGGTTCCTCGATCGGGATGTACAGGTGAAAGGCCGTCCCCTTGCCCGTTTCGCTGTCCAGGCGCATGACGCCGTTGTGGCTGGCGACGATCCGCTGGCACGAGAGCAGCCCCAGGCCGGTGCCGGTTTCCTTGGTGGTGAAGAACGGCTCGAAGAGGTGTTCGCGCACCTCCGGCGGCATGCCCGGGCCGGTGTCGGCGACGGTCAGGCGCAGGTAGCGCCCCGCATGCGGCTGCTCCCCGGAAAGAAAGAAATCCTCGGCCAATTCGCACTCGCAGGCCTCGATGCGCAGGCTGCCTCCCGACTCGCCCATGGCCTGGATCGCGTTGAGGCAAAGGTTGAGCAGCGCCTGCTGCAGCTCCGTGTGGTTGCCTTCGACGGTGAGCTCGCGGTCGTCGACCTCCACGTCCATCTTCACCCCGCGCGGCACGCTACCGCGCAGCAGCAGACCCAGTGCATCCATCAGCGCGCCCACGCGTACCTGCTCGGCGCGCCGCGCGCCGCGAGCGAAGGAGAGCATCGACTGCACCATCTGCAGTCCGCGCCGGCCACAGTCGCGCACCAGTGTGCCCAGCCGCGCCAGGCGCGGATCCTCCTGGTAGTCCTGGAGGCTGTCGCCGGCCAGCAGCAGCGGTTGCAGCAGGTTGCGCAGGTCGTGGCTCAAGCCCCCGGCCAGCATGGCCAGGCTCTCGAAGCGTTGCGCGCGGATCAGTTCGGCCTCGGCGCGACGCTTGGCGCGCAATGCCTCGGCCTCCGCCAGCGCGCGGCGCACGGCGCTGGCCAGGCGGGTGGGATTCTGCTTGAGGATGTAGTCGGTGGCGCCGTTGCGCAGCGCTTCGACCGCCGCCTCCTCGCCCAGCGTCGCCGAGACGTAGATGAAAGGCAGGTCCTCGTCGTGCTGGCGCAACAGCTCCAGCGCGCGCTGGCCGGAGAAGCCGGGCAGGCTCAGGTCCGACAGCACGATGTCGGGCTGGAATTCCTCAAGACACGCGGTGTAGCCAGCCTCGTCGTCGACCAGGCGCACCTGGTACTCGATGCCATCGGCGTCCAGTTCGGCCTGGATCAACTCGGCATCGATCGGGTCGTCCTCGACCTGCAGGATGCGGATGGTGGGCAGCGGGCGTGTGGTGGCGTTGGGCATGCAGTCTATTGCGCTCCTGTTTCGTTCCGTCGTCCAGCACCCGAAGTCATTCGTGCTCCGGCAACTGGTTGAGCACGGCCCAGAACCGGCCCAGCGTCCGCACGGCCTCGAAGAACTGGTCCACGTCCACCGGCTTGATCACGTAGGCGTTCACGCCCAGGTCCCAGCTGCGCGCCAGGTCGCTCTCCTCGCGCGAGGAAGACAGGATCACCACCGGGATCAGGTGCCACCGCTCTTCGCCGCGCAGCCGGGTCAGGACCTCCAGCCCGTTCATGCGCGGCATCTTGATGTCGAGCAGGATCACCGACGGGTCGACGTCCTCGCGACCCTGCCAGGGGCCGCGGCACTGCAGGTAGTCCAGGCAGTCGACGCCATCTTCCACGTGCACCACGGGGTTGGCCAGATTGGCTTCGCGCAGCGCGTCCATGGCCATCTCGGCATCGGCCATGCTGTCCTCGACCAGCAGTACCGGACCCAGGTGACGATTGTTCATGACGGAAGCCTCGTAGTGCGCGCTTCGGCCAGTTCGGTGGCCGGCAGCGAAAAATGGAAGCTCGCACCGCGTTCCGGTTCGGCCTCGGCCCAGACTCGGCCGCCATGGCGCGCGACGATGCGGCGCACGTTGGCCAGCCCGATGCCGTTGCCGGGAAACTCGGAGGCGCGGTGCAGGCGCTGGAACACGCCGAACAGCTTGCCGGCGTATTCCATATTGAACCCCGCGCCGTTGTCGGCCACCGTGAAGACATATTCACCGTCGCGGTCACGGTTCACGTTGATGGCGATCTGCGCCACCTCGCGCCGGCCGGTGTACTTGACCGCGTTGCCGATCAGGTTCTGCCACACGGTGCGCAGCATGTTCTCGTCGCCGATCACGATCGGCAGCGGGCCGATGCTCCACTCGATGCGCCGCTCGCCTGCCTCCGACTCGGCCAGTGCACGCGCCTCGTCGACCAGCGACTGCGTATCCACGGCCTGCAGCCTGAGCGCGCCGCGCCCCAGGCGCGAGAACACCAGCAGGTCGTCGATCAGCTGCGCCATGCGCGTGGCAGAGGTGGAGATGACATCCAGATAATGGGCGGAGGTCTCGTCCAGGTGTTCGACCAGGTGCCGCTTGAGCTTGCCGGTGAAGCCGGCGATGTGGCGCAGCGGCGCGCGCAGGTCGTGCGAGACGGAATAGCTGAAGGCCTCCAGCTCGCGGTTGACGTCGGAAATCTGCGCCACCTTGCCTTCGAGCTGGCGGTTGAGCTCCTTCACCTGCTGCTCGACCAGCGCGCGCGCGGTGACGTCGCTGACAGTGAGCAGCAGCACCGGCGGTTCGCCCTCGTGCTGTTGCAGGCGCCGCGCGTTGACCATGACGTGGCGATCGATCCCGCCGACGGTGCGCTGGACCAGCTCGTAGTCCCACAGCTCGCGATCGTGCAGCATCACGTCGCGCAGGCGCTGCAGTAGCGCGCCGTCGGTCCAGGCGCCCTCGCCCACCTCCTGCAGCGGGCGCAACTCGCGCTGGTCCTCCTGCGGCAGGCCATACAACTCGCTGAAGGCGGTGTTGACCAGCAACGTGCACAGCTGCGCGTTGAGCAGGGCGATCGGCTCGCGCACCGCCTGCAGGATCATCTGCGCGCGGCGCACCGCCTGGCTCTCGCGCGTCTCGGCGCGCATGCGGCGGGCGATCTGGCGTTCGGACACGAGCACGATGATCGACAGCAGCACGATCTGCGCGATCGAGGTGATTCCCAGCACCAGCGCACTTTCGAACGCGCTGCGCCGCGCGTGCGCGCGACGCTCCATCAGCACGGTGCCCTCGTTGCGCACGACCGTATCGATCTGATCGTCCATCGGAAACAACGTGCCGGCATCGTGCAGCGCCGCCACCGCGCCGGCGCGATCGCCGTGCTGGATACGCGCGAGCGCCTGTTCGAGCAGCGCCAGGCGGCCGTTGACCACGTTGCCCAGCGCGCCGATCGCGGCCTGCTGGGTCGGGTTGTCGCGCGTCATGTCGCTCAGCTGGCCGAGCAGCGCGGGCACGTCGTTGCCGGCCTGGTGCGCCCTGTCGACCAGGCTGGGTTCCCTGGCGCCCTCCAGCAGGCGGAATATCGCCGCCTCGCTGCTGCGGGTGACATAGGCGATCCGATAGGTGAGCGACTTGACCTCGGAGGAGTGCGTGACCAGCTGGCCCGCTTCCATCGCGTCTTCGTGGCTGGTGCGCGTGGCCAGGTACGGCAGCAGAACGATCACCAGCACCGCGCACAGCAGCCCGACCATGCGCCACCGCGGCACGCGCCAGCGGTGCAGGCCGCGGCGAAGCTCGGGCAGCAGGGCGCGATGGCGGCTGGGCATGCGGGGAGGCTTCCTCACGGCGCGTCGACCAGGCGCAGCTTACGTCCTCTCGCCCCCGGCCGGTAAACGTATAATGAAAGCCTACGGCGCGTTAGGGCCGGGTGATGGCGGACTCCGGCGTAATTGCCGGCATGGCGTAGCCCGATCCCCCGTACCGAGGGTTCAGGCGCTCGCGTCCGTGGGTATCTGGCTACGCCCCGTGCCGGCCCCCTCTCCCTGCGGGGAGAGGGTTGCGGTGAGGGGTCGCGCTGGCCTTGAAACAGCCTGCCGGCACGCGCCCGGCCGGGAGCGATCTCACGGGCGCGCCGGCTCGGCCTGCATGCGGAAATGCAGATCCCCGCCGGCAAGGATCTGCCCGTGGCGCAGGAAGGGCTTGCCCAGCGGCTTGCCGTTCAACGTGACCTCGCCGACGTAGGGATGCGCGTCGTCCAGCGGCGCGGCGCTGACGGTGAAGACCTTGCCGTTGGTCAGGTGCAGCGTGGCCCGTTCGACGAACGGCCGGCCGATCGCGTACACGTCGCTCGCCGGTGTCACCGGATAGAAGCCCAGCGCGGTGAACACGTACCAGGCCGACATCTGGCCCAGGTCGTCGTTGCCCGAGAGCCCGTCCGGACGCGCCGCGTACTGGCTGTCCATGATCTGCTTGAGCCGCTGCTGCGTCTTCCACGGCGCGCCGGCGTAGTCGTACAGGTAGGCGATGTGGTGGCTGGGTTCGTTGCCGTGGGCGTACCAGCCGATCAGTCCGGTGATGTCCTCCACGTGCTTGAAGTGCGCCGGGTCGACTTTGGCGTCGAACAGCGCGTCCAGTTTCGCCACGAACTTCGCGTTGCCGCCCATCGCCCCGATCAGGCCCGGCACGTCTTGCGGCACGTACCACGAATACTGCCAGGCGTTGCCTTCGGTGAAGTCGCTGCCGTAACCGGCGGCCGTGGGATCGAACGGTTCGCGGAACTTGCCGTCGGCGAGGCGCGCGCGCATGAAGCCGGTCCCGGGATCCCAGGCGTTCTTCCAGTTGCCGGCGCGTTTGCCGAAGGTGGCGGCGACATCGTCCCGCCCCATCGCCCGGGCCATCTGCGCCAGCGACCAGTCGTCGTAGGCGTATTCGAGCGTCTTGGAGGCGCCCTCGGGCTCGCGGTCGATCGGCACGTAGCCGAGTTTCATGTAGTCGGCCAGGTCGCCATAGGGGGCGTAGGTGGCGCTTCCGACCATGGCGTCCAGGGCTTTGCCCGCATCGAAGCCGCGCACGCCCTTGATGTACGCGTCGGCGATCACCGGCACGGCGTGGTAACCGATCATGCACCAGGTCTCCAGGCCCTGGTACGCCCACACCGGCAGGATGCCGAACGGGCTGGCCTCGCGCGCTGCGATGAGGGAGCGGACGAAGTCGCTGCTGCGCTCGGGAGCGAGCAGCACCATGAGCGGCTGCTGCGCGCGGTAGACGTCCCACAGGGACCAGGTCGAGTAGAACTCGTAGCCCTTGGCCTGGTGTACCGCGTGGTCGGGGCCGCGGTACTGGCCGTTGGCGTCCATGCTCAGCGTGGGCGAGAGCATCGCGTGGTAGAGCGCGGTGTAGAACTGCTTGCGCACGGTTGCCGGTGCGTCGACGTCGACCACCGCCAGCGCCTTGTCCCAGGCGGCCTTCGCCTGCGCGCGGCGGGCATCGAAGTCCCAGCCCTTGCCGTCCGCGTCCAGGTTGGCAACCGCATTGGCGGCGCTGACCGGCGAGATCGCCACCTTCACTTCCAGCGGCTTGACCAGCGTGCCGAAGTCGAACACGCCGACCAGCGCGCGGCCGTTCTGCGCGTCGTGGTCCACAGGCTGGTTGCCCGGTCCCTTGAAGCCCTTGTAGGCGACATCGTTCTCGCGGTCGTACAGCGTGCGCGCGGTGACCGGCTGGTTGAAGCGCATGGCGAAGCACAGTTCGCGCCCCGGCGCCCAGCCGCGCGTGGTTCGGCAGCCGGTCACGGTGCCGTCGTCGGCCACCTGCACGTTCGACCACAGCACCTTGCCCGGGTAGTCGTAGATGCTCGGGCGCAGGTCCAGCAGCAGGTGGGCGCTCTTGCCCGCGGGGAAGGTATAGCGATGCCAACCCACGCGGCGGCCGGCAGTGAGCTCGGCGCGGATGCCGTAGTCGGCCAGGGTCACGGCGTAGTAGCCGGCCTGCTCGACCTCGGTGGCATGGTCGAAGCGCGAGCGGTAGCCGCTGCCGGGCCTGGCCGGGTCGCCCGGTTCCAGCTTCACCTCGCCGGCGATCGGCATCACCAGCACGTCGCCCAGGTCCGAGTGCCCCGAACCGGAGAAGTGCGTATGCGAGAAGCCCAGGATGCTGCCGTCGCCGTACTGGTAGCCGGCGGCCCATTTGTAGGCGTGCTTGAAATCCGGCATCGCCGTGTCGGGCGACAGCTGGATCATGCCGAAGGGCACCGTGGCGCCGGGAAAGGTGTGGCCGTCGCCGCCGGTGCCGATGCGCGGATCGACATCGCCCGCATGGCCGGTGGCGGCGAGCGCGACGCCGGGCGAGAGGGCCAGGGCGAAAACGAGGCGGGACAGGCGAAGGGCCATCTGAAAGGCTCCGTTTGGATCGTTCCAAATTCCAACGCTAACAGCGCGCGCCGCGCGGCGCATGTTGCGCTGCGTGAAGCCGCTGGTGTCATGATCGGCTAGATTTGGATCGTTCCAAACCGCTTATCCCACCGGGTGCCCAATGGACAGCAACACCCCACTCGGCCGCAAGGTCACCGTGAGCGACATCGCCGCCGGCTGCGGCGTCTCGCGCGCGACCGTCTCACTGGTGCTGCGTGGCAGCCCGCTGGTGAACAAGGACACCCGTGCGCGCGTCGAAGAGGAACTGCGCAGGCAGGGCTACGTCTACAACCGCGCCGCCGCCAACCTGCGCCGGCGCACGTCCTCGTCGATCGCGCTGGTCATCAACGAACTGGCCAACCCGTTCTTCGCCGAATTCGCCGCGGGCGTGGACGACGTGGTCGGCGAGGCAGGCATGGTCACCCTGCTCGGCTCGTCCAGCGAATCGCCCAAGCGCGAGCAGGCGGTGCTCGGCTCGCTGATCGAACACGGACCGGGCGGCATCATCCTCTCGCCCGCCGAGGGCAGCGACGCCAGCCAGGTGCTGGCCGCGGTCGGCGCGCGCACGCCGCTGCTGGTGTTCAACCGCGAGCTCACCGGTGAACAGCCCGAATACGCGCATTGGGATTCACTGGCACTGGACAACCAGCAGGGCGCGCGCGAGGCCACCGCGCATCTGGTCGAGCAGGGTCACCGGCGCATCGCCTTTTTCGGCGGGCACGGCGACTCCTCGTCGTGCCGCCAGCGCCGCATCGGCTATCGCGAGGCGATGAAGGCCGCCAAATTGCCGGTGGACTCCCACTGGGAAGTCGAATGCCTGCCCACGCGCCTGGATGCGGCCCGCTGCGCCGAGGCGCTGTTCGCGGCCGGGCCCGCGCCCACCGCGGCGGTCTGCTACAACGACGCGGTGGCGCTGGGCCTGATGCACGGACTGGTCGAACGCGGGCTCACGCCGGGACGCGACTTCGCCCTCACCGGCTTCGACGACATCGCCGAAGCCGCGCTTGCCACCCCTTCACTTACCACCCTCGCCGCCGCACCGCGCGCACGCGGTCGCCAGGCCGCGCAGATGCTGCTCGAACGCCTGCGCGACCCCGAAGCCGAAACGCGGCGCATCGTCGCCCCCGTACGCCTGGTGATCCGCGCCAGCAGTTGCCCGCCCACCGCCTGACCAGGACTTAAGGAGTCCCCATGGCCATCATGCAAGCTCCCAACCGGTCGCCCGCCGCTCCCGCCGACGGGTCGCGCGAGCGCTACACCCACTATCCCGCGGCGCTCGCGGTGGTCACCACGATCTTCTTCATGTGGGGCTTCCTGACCTGCCTCAACGACATTCTCATTCCGCACCTGAAGGCGCTGTTCGAACTGAACTACAAGCAGGCGATGCTGGTGCAGTTCACCTTCTTCGGCGCCTATTTCCTGATGTCGCTGCCCGCCGGGCGGCTGGTAGCACACCTGGGATACAAGCTCGGCATCGTCGCGGGCCTGGCGATCGCCGGCGTGGGCGCCGCCGGCTTCTGGCCGGCCGCGGGGCTGCATTCCTACCCGGCCTTCCTCGGTGCGCTGTTCGTGCTCGCCACCGGCATCACGGTGCTGCAGGTGGCCGCCAACCCCTACGTGGCGCTGCTCGGGCCCGAGCGCACCAGCTCCAGCCGGCTCACGCTGGCGCAGGCGCTCAATTCGTTCGGCACCTTCCTCGCACCCCATTTCGGCGGGCTGCTGATCCTGTCGGTGGCGGTAAAGAGTTCGCTGGAAGTCACCCAGCTCTCGCCCGCCGAGCAGCTGGTCTACCGGGCGCAGGAAGCGCAGGCCGTGCAAGGGCCCTACCTGGGCCTGGCTATCGCGCTGTTCGTGCTGGCGGTGCTGGTGTACCTGTTCCGCCTGCCCACGTTGGAGGAGGCCACCGAACAGGCCGACCGCGGGCACCACACGCTGCTCGATGCGCTGCGCATCCCGCACGTCCTGTTCGGCGTGATCGCGATCTTCTGCTATGTGGGCGCGGAGGTGGCCATCGGCAGCTTCATGGTCAACTACCTGTCGCTGCCGCAGATCGGCAACATGCACGAGACCACCGCCGCGACCTACGTGTCCTACTACTGGCTGGGCGCGATGATCGGCCGCTTCGCCGGTTCCTGGCTGATGACCCGCTACTCGCCGCGCGCGCTGCTGGCCTTGTTCGCCGCGATCAACATCGCGCTGCTGGCGGTCACCATGAGCACCGCCGGCATGACCGCCGCCTGGAGCATCGTGGCGATCGGCCTGTTCAACTCGATCATGTTCCCGACCATCTTCACGCTGGGCATCGAGCGGCTCGGGCCCCTGACCGAGAAGGCTTCGAGCCTGCTGATCATGGCCATCGTGGGCGGTGCGGTGATTCCGTTCGCGCAGGGCGCGCTGGCCGACGCGATCGGCGTGCAGGCCGCCTTCATCCTGCCCGTCGTGTGCTACGCCTACATCGTGTTCTACGGCCTGCGCGGTTCGCGCATCGCCGGTGCGTCGCTGGAGGGTCGATGAGCCGTCCGATCCTCTGCTTCGGCGAAGCGCTGATCGATTTCCACGCCGAGGCTGCCGGCGCGAACGGCTTCCCGCGTGCGTTCGTGCCCTTTGCCGGCGGCGCTCCGGCCAACGTGGCGGTGGCGGTGGCGCGACTGGGCGGCGCGGCGCGCTTCGCCGGCATGCTCGCGCACGATCCGTTCGGCGATTTCCTGCTCGACAGCCTGCAACGCGCCGGCGTGGGCGTGGCCGACGTGGCGCGCACGGACGAAGCCAACACGGCGCTGGCCTTCGTCAGCCTCGATGCGCGCGGCGAGCGCAGCTTCAACTTCTATCGGCCACCCTCGGCGGACCTGCTGTTCCGCCCCCGGCATTTCCGTGCGGAGGCGTTCGACGACCTCGCCGTGTTCCATGTCTGTTCCAACAGCATGACCGACCCCGACCTGGCCGAGACCACCCGCGAGGGCATGCGCCGCGCGCAGGCCGCCGGCGCGCTGGTGAGCTTCGATCTCAACCTGCGGCCGGCGCTGTGGCCGCGGGAGTCGAACCCGCGACCGCTGGTGTGGCCTGCGCTGCACCTGGCGGACGTGGTCAAGCTGTGCGCCGAGGAGTTCGCCTGGCTGGCCGAGGACGGCGCGCTGCTCAACCGCCTGTGGCGCGGTCGCACGCGCCTGCTGGTGGTCACCGACGGCCCGCGGCCGCTGCGCTGGTTCCGCCGAGACGCGACCGGCGAGTTGCCCTGCCCGCAGGTCGAGGCGGTCGACACCACCGCCGCGGGCGATGCTTTCGTCGGCGGCCTGCTGTACAAGCTCGCCACGCTCGGGAACGCGGACGCCTTCGATGCGTTGTTGCGTGACGAGCCTTCTCTGCACGCGATGCTCGCCTTCGCCGCCGCCTGCGGCGCGCTCACCGTCACCCGCCAGGGCTCGTTCACCGCGATGCCGAGCGCGGCGGAAGTCGACGCCTTCCTGGAGTCACACCGATGACCACCCTGCCCGACTTCCGCAGCGAGAGCTTCCTGCGCGAGCACATCGCCCGGACCATGGCGTTCTACCACCCGCGTGCGATCGATCCGGCCGGCGGCTTCTTCCACTACTTCAAGGACGACGGCACGATCTACGACCGCCGCCATCGCCACCTGGTCAGCAGCACGCGCTTCGTTTTCAACTACGCGCTGGCCGCGATCGAATTCGAGGACACCGATTACCTCGAAGCCGCGCGCCATGGCCTGCGCTACCTGCGCGACGTGCACCGCGACCCCGTCACCGGCGGCTACGCCTGGACCATCTGCGACGGCGAGCCCGAGGACCGGACCAACCACGCCTACGGCGTCGCCTTCGTGCTGCTGGCCTGCGCCAGCGCGCTGCGCGCGGGGCTGGTCGAAGCGGAGCTGTGGATGGACGAAACCTGGGCGCTGCTGGAAAAGCGCTATTGGGACGCCGAGGCCGGCCTCTACCGCGACGAGGCCGACGCGAACTGGCACTTCTCCTCCTACCGCGGCCAGAACGCCAACATGCACATGTGCGAGGCGATGCTGGCCGCCTATCAGGCCAGCAACGACGTGCGCTACCTCGACCGCGCGCTGCTGCTGGCCGATCACATGACCCGCCGCCAGGCGGCCAAGGCCGGCGGTCTTGTATGGGAGCACTACGACACGGACTGGAACATCGACTGGGACTACAACCGCGACAACCCGCGCCACCTGTTCCGCCCGTGGGGCTTCCAGCCCGGCCACCAGACCGAGTGGGCCAAGCTGCTGGTGATCCTCGAATCGCACCTGGCCGAGCGCGGCCGCGAGGAGCGCTGGCTGCTGCCGACCGCGCGCCACCTGTTCGACACCGCGCTGATGCGCGCGTGGGATCCGAAGCACGGCGGCATCCATTACGGCTTCGCACCCGACGGCAGCATCTGCGACCCGGACAAGTACTTCTGGGTGCAGGCCGAATCGCTGGCCGCCGCGGCGCTGCTGCACGCCCGCACCGGCGAGGCGGTGTATGACCAGTGGTACGAGCGTCTGTGGACGTACGCGTGGCAGCATTTCGTCGACCACGAACACGGCGCGTGGTACCGCATCCTCACCCACGACAACCGCAAGTACGACGACGAGAAGAGCCCGGCCGGCAAGGTCGACTACCACACCATGGGCGCCTGCCACGAAGTGCTCGCGCTGATCCGCGCCGGCAGCCAACCATGAACAGGGGATTTTCGATGAAGGCACTCGCAGTCTGCATGGCCGGCGCGCTGGCACTGGCTACCACCCTCGCCGCGGCGGCCGACGCCCCGCGCTACGATCCGCTCCAGACTTTCGCGCCGTTCGCCTACCCCGATCCAGTCAACGCCTATCGCTCGGCCGACGGCAAGCCCGGCCCTCTGTTCTGGCAGAACCGCGCCGACTACACCATCGAGGCGACGCTGGACCCCGCCAGCCGCCTGCTGACCGGCCGCGAAACCATTACCTATACCAACCACAGCCCGAGCGCGCTGGACGTGCTCTGGCTGCAACTGGACCAGAACCGCTACAAGCCCGATGCACGCGGCGCTTTCACCAGCGAGTTCCCGACCGAGTTCACCGACGGCTACAAGATCGCCTCGGTGGAGGTGGAAGACGGCAGCGGCCGCCTGCAACCGGTGCAGTGGGTCGTTTCCGATACCCGCATGCAGCTGCGCCTGCCCGAAGCGGTCAGACCCAAGGGCGGCAGCGTGCGCGTGCACATCGCCTGGAGCTTCACCGTGCCGGGCGAGTTCGGCGGCCGCATGGACGTCAACGCCAGCAAGAACGGCGACATCTTCGAGATCGCCCAGTGGTACCCGCGCCTGTGCGTCTACGACGACCTGCGCGGGTGGGACACCGCGCCTTACCTCAACAGCGAGTTCTACCTGGAATACGGCGACTTCGATTACAAGGTCACCGTGCCCGCGGACATGATCGTGGCCGGTTCCGGCGAACTGGTGAACCCGCAGGAGGTACTCACCCAGACCCAGATCAAGCGCCTGGACGAAGCCCGTCACAGCGACAAGACGGTGATGATCCGCACGCCCGCCGAGGTCACCCAGCCGTCCAGCCGTCCGAAGCAGGGCGGCACGCTGACCTGGCACTTCCGCATGCACGACACGCGCGACGTGGCGTTCGGCGCATCCAAGGCGTACGTGTGGGACGCCGCGCGCATCAACCTGCCGCACGGCAAGACCGCGCTGGCGATGTCGGTCTACCCGGTCGAGAGCGAATGGAGCCGCGCCACGGAATTTCTCAAGGCCTCGGTCGAGTACTTCTCCAAGGAATGGTTCGCCTATCCGTGGCCGGTGGCGATCAATGAAGCCGGCACCGCCGGCGGCATGGAATACCCGGGCATCACCTTCGACCACAAGCGCGCCAAGGGCGGCGGCCTGCACGGCCTGATCGCGCACGAGATCGGCCACACCTGGTTCCCGATGATCGTCGGCTCCAACGAGCGCCGCCATGCCTGGATGGACGAGGGTTTCAACACCTTCGTCGACATTTACGAGGACGAAGCTTTCAACCACGGCGAGTTCGCGCCCAAGCGCGACGGCGAGTACGCGCCGCACAAGGGCAATCCCGCCGACGAGATCGCCCAGGTGATTGCCGATCCCGAGGCGCCCGCCCTGCTCAACGGCGCGGACGAAACGAGCGAGAAGTACCGCCACCCGATCAGCTACTTCAAGAGCGCCTTCGGCCTGGTGCTGCTGCGCGAACAGATCCTGGGACCGGAGCGGTTCGACGATGCCTTCCGCAAGTACATCGCCACCTGGGCCTTCCATCATCCCTCGCCGTCGGATTTCTTCCGCTTCATGGAAAGCGAATCGGGCGAGGACCTGGGCTGGTTCTGGCGCGGCTGGTACCAGCACAACTGGACGTTCGACATGGCGGTACGCAAGGTCGAGCCGGTCGAAGGCGGGTGGTCGCACGGCGCCGCGGTGACCGTGGCGAACCTGGACCGGCTCGTCCTGCCCACTACGCTGCGGCTGACCTATGACGACGGCAGCACCAGGGACCTGCGCGTGCCCGTGGAGACCTGGCAGCAGCATCGCGAATACGTGGTACGGGTGGCTGGATCCCGCAAGGTCGTGTCGGCAGCGCTGGATCCGGCGCACGCGCTGCCGGAAGCCAATCGCGCCAACGACGTGTTGAAGGTGAAGTAACCCGCGAACGTCCACCATCCGCCTGAGTGAACCTTCCCCGTGAAACGGGAAGGTTCACTCAGGCGGAGCTTCGACAGCCGTCCCTTTCCCCGTTTGCGGGAAGGTGCCCGTGGGGGTGTGGGAGCCCGAGGTCTCAGCCCTTCGGTAGCCGCTGCTGCGCCTTGGCCATATCCTCCCAGGGATCGGTCTTCAGGTTCCGCGCCCGTTCGAGCGCCGCCTGCATGCCAAATGCGGCGCCGCCTCCGACCTTTCCCAATTCCTCCCACCGCAACGGCATCGCCACCGGCGCGCCCACGCGCGCCCGCAACGACCAGCTGCACACGCTGGTCGCGCCGCGCGCGTTGCGCAACCAGTCGATGAAGATCTTGCCTTCCCGCTGCGCCTTGCTGGCCGTGGCGATGTAGCGATCGGGCGCGCGCTCGACCATCGCGTCGGCCACCCGTTCGCAGAAGTCCTTCACCGCCTGCCAGCCAGGCCCGCGCCGGAACGGCACCACCACGTGCAATCCCTTGCCGCCGCTGGTGCGCACAAAGCTCGCCAGCTGCATCCCGTCCAGCAGGTCGCGGATGCCGCGCGCCCCCTCCACCACCGCCTCCCACGCCACACCGGGCGCGGGGTCCAGGTCCAGCACGATGCGGTCGGGCGAATCGGGCTTGTCCACGCGCGAGCCCCAGGGATGGAACTCGATGGTGTTCATCTGCACCAGCTGCAGCAGGCCCTTGCGGTCGCGGATATAGACGTAGTCGTCCTCGCCGCCGCCCTTTTCCTCCAGCGCGATGGGACGCACGCTGGAGCCGAGCTTGGCCGCGTGGTGTTTCTGGAAAAAGCACGCGCTGTCGGTGCCGCCGGGACAGCGCACCATCGACAACGGGCGGTTGACCAGTTCGGGCAGGATCCAGTCGGCGACCGCCGCGTAATAGGCGGCGACCTCGCCCTTGGTGATGCCGTCGTCCGGATAGACCACGCGCGCGGGGTGCGTGATCCGGACGCCGGCAACGTCGACGGGTTTGTCCGTCCGCGGGCGATGGCTGGCGGCGGTTTCGCTGGAGGATTCGCGCATGCTCACGTCACTCGCGAGCCCTGTTACAGGAGTTGCCGAAGACGTGCATCACCCGGCCTTGCGCCCCTTGCGCGTGGACGTGGCCTTTTTTGCCGGGCTCTTGCGCGAGGCCTTCTTGGCCGCCGGCTCGGCCTTTTTCGCGGCTGCCTTCTTCGCCGCGGGCTTCTTCTCCGTCTTTTCCTCGTCCTTGCCCTTGGCCGGCGTGCGCTGCTTGCCCTCGATGCTCTTCTTCAAGAGCGCCATGAAATCGACCACGTTGGTGGTGGCATTGGCGTGCGCGGGCTCCTCTTCCTCCAGCGTGGTGGTGACGCCCTTGCTCTTGAGCCGCTGCTCGATCACCGCGGTCAAACGCTCGCGGAACTCGTCCTTGTATTTTTCCGGCTCGAACTTGCCCGACATCGACTCGATCAGCTCGCCCGCCATGTCCAGCTCGCGGTCGCTGATGCGGTATTCCGAAGCCGCCTTGTCCGGCAGCGCGTACTCGTCGGCATCGACCAATTCCTGGGGGAAGCGCAACAGGACCAGCATCAGGGCCTCGTCCTGCGGCATCACCGCGCACAGGTATTCGCGCGTACGGATCACCACCCGCGCGATGCCGATCTTGCCGGTGCGCTTGAGCGTCTCGCGCAACAGCACGTAACCCTTCTCGGCCTTCTTCCCGGGCACCAGGAAATAGGGCTTCTCGAAGTACGCGGGCGTGAGCTGGCCGGCGTCGATGAAGGTATCGATCTCCACCGTCTCGTGCGCTTCGGCGGCGGCACTGCGGATGTCCGATTCCTCAAGCACCACGTAGTTGCCCTTGGAATATTCGTAGGCCTTGACGATGTCTTTCCAAGGCACCTCTTCGCCCGATTCGGCGTTGACGCGCTCGTAACGCACCGGCTGGTTGTTGCGCTGGTCGAGCATGCGGAAATGCAGGTCGACCTTGCGCTCGGCGGTCATCAGGCGGATCGGGACATTCAGCAACCCGAACGACAGCGTGCCGGTCCAGATGGGGCGAGCCATGGCCGACCTCCATGAGTGGCGGGTCTGGAGGTTTGACACGCGGGGCGTGCATGAAACGCCAAGGCTTCCCGCTGGCACCCACGCCAACGATCGTCCAGACTTGGCCTGATGAGCGCCCTGCCCGCCACCGCCCGCCTGCTTGCCTGTGCCGCGCTGCTGTTGCCGCTGGCAGCCGGCGCATCGGAGCACCGGTACCGCTACGACACGGTGCACAGCCAGATCCTCTTCAGCGTGAGCCACGACGGCTACTCGCGCCCGTTCGGCCGGCTTCACATCGCCCGCGGCTGGCTCCGTTTCGACCCGGACGACTGGAGCCGGGCCGCGACGGAGCTGGACATCGACCTGGCCAGTCTCGACATGGGCGACCCCGACTGGAACCAGGCGGTGCTCGAACCGCGTTTCCTCGACGTGGCCAAGGCACGCTACGCGCATTTCGCCAGCACCGGGGTCGAACGCACCGACGACAGCCACGGCGTGCTGCACGGCGAGCTCACCTTGCGCGGCGTCACCCGTCCGCTGGACATTCCGTTTACGTTCAACCGCCAAGCGCGCACCATCTTCGGCATGCACACCGTCGCCGGTTTTTCCGCCACCGCCATGCTCGACCGCACCCGCTTCGGCCTGACCACCAGCACCGGCTCGATTGGCCGGAACATATCCGTATGGCTTGAAATCGAGGCCATCCGCGAGGACCGCACCCGCCGCCCGGAGAGCGCAGATGCTTCGCAATGACGAGTGGCGTTGGGGCGCCGTCGCCAAGTTTTTCCACTGGACCATTGCGTTGCTGATCCTGGGCAACGGGGTGTTCGGCCTGCTGATGGACCTGGCCAGTTCGCCAATGCAGAAGGTCAACTGGATGGCCTTGCACAAGTCGATCGGCCTGACCGTTCTGGCGCTGTTCGTGCTGCGCCTGCTTTGGCGGGCATTCAACCGCCCGCCGCGCGAGCTGCCGGCGCCACGCTGGCAGCTCTGGGCCGCAAGGGTGGTGCACGCGGCGCTATACCTGCTGGTGGTCGCGCTGCCGCTTTCGGGCTGGTGGTTCAACTCGGTGCGCGGCTATCCGCTGCAGTTCTTCAAGCTGTTCAACCTGCCCGCGATCGCGGCCAAGAACCCCGACCTGCGCCGGTTGTCGCACGAAGTGCACGAATACCTGTTCTGGATCCTGCTGCTGGTGCTGCTCGCCCACGTCGGCGCGGCGCTCAAGCATCATGTGCTCGACAACGACGACGTGTTGCGCCGCATGTGGCCGTTCGCCCGCCTCCGCCAAGGCGCCAAAGGAGATTCCGCATGACCCGACCTGCCCTGCGGCGCCTGGTTGCGCTGCTGATCTGTCTGGCCCTGCCCGTGGCCGCCTCGGCGACCGATTACCGCGTGCTGCAGGACCAGAGCACGCTCGGCTTCACCGCTACCTTCCAGGGCGCGCCGTTCCAGGGCAGCTTCGCGCAGTGGCATGCCGCGATCCGGTTCGATCCGGCGCATCTGGCCGGCTCGAAGTTCGACGTCACGGTGGACACCACCAGCGCCAGCACCGGCGATCCGGATCGCGACGGCGCGCTTCCCGGCGCGGATTTCTTCAACGCGACCCGTTACCCGCAGGCGCATTACGTGGCGACCGAGTTCGTCCGGGCCGGCACGCACGTGATCGCCCGCGGCCAGCTCGACTTGCGCGGCGAGGTCCATCCGCTCAGCCTTACCGTGACCTTCACCCCGCAGCCGGGCGGCACCACGCTGATGGACGTCAGCGGAACGCTCAAGCGGCTGGCTTATGGCGTGGGCGGGGGCGAATATGCCGATACATCGGTGATCGGCGACGACGTGACAGTCAACGCGCACCTGGTGCTCGCCCCGAAATAGAGCCCGCCCCGCCCTGAAAGCGAGGAGGCACGGCGTGGCTAGCCGCCCACGAGCGCTCGCACAGCTGCCGCGTCGAACGGCCAATCCAGCTCCCGCCCGTCCCGCGCATCGCGCAGCACCGGCACCCGCGTGCCGTAGCGCGCCTCCAGCGCCTCGTCGTCATCCACCCACACGCTGTCGAACTCCGGCGCCCGCGCCTCGGCGAGCACGGCGAGCGCCTGGTCGCACAGGTGGCAGTAGTCGCGCTGGTAGAGAACGAGGTCGGCCATGCGGCGGCGAATGGACTGCCAAACGTGAAGGGGGCGCGTAGAATAACGGGTTCCCCCCGTTCACCGCAGCGCATCCATGGCCGTCAGCGTTTTCGACATCTTCAAGATCGGCATCGGGCCGTCGTCTTCGCATACGGTCGGGCCGATGCGTGCGGCCGCCCGCTTCGGCGAGCGCTGGCTGGAGGAGAAGGGCGTGCTCGACCGCGTCGCCCGCGTGCGCGCCGAGCTCTACGGTTCGCTGGCGATGACCGGTCGCGGCCACGGCACCGACAAGGCGGTGCTGCTTGGCTTCGAAGGCCACCATCCGGACACCATCGATGCGGACCTGATTCCCGACATCCTGGCACGCATCCGCGCCAGCGGCCGGCTGCGCGTGCTCGGCAAGCACGACATCGTCTTCGACGAGAAGGCGGACCTCGTCTTCAACAAGCGCCAGAAGCTGCCCTTCCACACCAATGGCATGCGCTTCACCGCCTACGACGCTGAAGGCCACGAGCTCGCCACGCGCGACTACTACTCGGTGGGCGGCGGCTTCGTGGTCAACCAGGACGAGGCAGCCGAAGACCGCATCGTCGCCGACACCACCGTGCAGCCCTACCCGTTCTCCAGCGGCGACGAACTGCTCGCGGCCTGCGAGCGCCACGGCCTGACCATCGCCCAGCTGATGATGGCCAATGAAAGCGTGTGGCGCCCGGAAGCGGAAACCCGCGCCGGCCTGCTCACCATCTGGAAGGCCATGGCCGACTGCGTCTCGCGCGGCCTGCGTTCCCCCGGCACCCTGCCCGGCGGCCTGCACGTCGCGCGCCGCGCGCCGGCGATGGCCGAGGAACTGCGCAACCAGCCCGAAGCGGCGCTCAAGGACCCGCTCACCATCCTGGACTGGGTGAACCTCTACGCGCTGGCCGTCAACGAGGAAAATGCCGCCGGCGGCCGCGTGGTCACCGCGCCGACCAACGGCGCCGCCGGCATCGTGCCCGCGGTCGGCCACTACTACCTGCGCTTCTGCCCCAAGGCGGACGAGAACGGCATCGTCGACTACCTGCTGACCGCCGCCGCGATCGGCATTCTCTACAAGGAAAACGCCTCGATCTCCGGCGCCGAAGTCGGCTGCCAGGGCGAGGTCGGTGTTGCCTGTTCGATGGCTGCCGGCGGCCTCACCGCCGCGCTGGGCGGCAGCGTCTGGCAGGTCGAGAACGCCGCCGAGATCGGCATGGAACACAACCTCGGCCTCACCTGCGACCCCATCGGCGGCCTGGTGCAGATCCCCTGCATCGAGCGCAACGCCATGGGCTCGGTCAAGGCCATCAACGCCAGCCGCATGGCGCTCAAGAGCGACGGCAAGCACCGCGTGAGCCTGGACAAGGTCATCAAGACCATGCGCGACACCGGGCGCGACATGAAGGACAAGTACAAGGAAACCAGCCGCGGCGGTCTCGCTGTCAACGTCATCGAGTGTTGAACGCCCGGCTTTCCCCCTCGGGAACCCCAACCGGCCTGCGCTTTCAGCACCGTCCCGGCACGATGATCGCGCCGGTAGGCGGGTTTGGGTGCCGCAAGGTAGTTGGACATTGGGGACGTCACGGCCCGGCCTGCCTGGGATTCCGCTTCCAGCCAGAGCAGGTGGACCCATAGCGTCGCAACGGTCTCCGGACCGGCACGGTTATCCGCGCGGCAGCCGACAGTTCCGACTAGGCCGGATGACGGCGAAGGTTCGTCATGCATCAAGCATGGTGCGGACCTTCCGCAGCAGATGCTCGATCTCGAACGGCTTGACCACCATGTCCATGCCGGGACCGAGGAACTTCTCGCGCGTCAGCGCGTTTTCCGCGTAGCCGGTGATGAACAGGATCGGCAGGTGCGGGCGGAGCCCGCGCGCGATATCGGCCAGGTCGCGACCGTTCATGCCGGGCAGACCGACGTCGGTGACAAGCAGGTCCAGGCTCTCGTCGCCGCGCAGGACCCGCAGCGCCGATTCAATATCGGCCGCACGCGAGCAGCGGTAGCCCGCCTCGCCGAGCAGCTCGGCCACCAGCATGCGCACCGTCGACATGTCCTCGACCAGCAGGATGTGTTCGCCGTTGCCCCGTGCGACCACCTGCGGCAGCGTCACGGTCGGGCGCGCCTCGGCCTGCTCGGCCGGGACCAGCAGCGTCACCTCGGTGCCCTGGCCCTCGGTGCTGGCGATGCGGACCAGGCCGCCGGACTGCCGCGCGAAGCCGTAGATCATCGAAAGACCCAGGCCGGTGCCCTTGCCGCTCGGCTTGGTGGTGAAGAACGGTTCGAATACCTGTTCCAGCAATTCGGGCGGAATGCCGCAACCGTTGTCCCGCACGCTGAGGGCGATGTACTGGCCATCGGCCAGTTCGTGGTCGGCGCGGATATGCACGCCGCTGGTGCTGACGCAGACATAGCCGTTGTCCTGCAGCGCGTCGCACGCGTTGATCACCATGTTGAGCACGGCATTCTCGAGCTGGCTGACGTCGATGCGCGCCACCATCGGTTCGCTGGCCAGCTCGAAACGCAGCTCGACCCGCTCGCCCATGGTGCGATGGAGCAGGTCCCTGAGCGAGCGAACGTGCTCGTTGATATCCACTGGCCTGGCGTCGAGCGGTTGCTGCCGAGCGAAGGCGAGCAGCCGGTGGGTGAGCGCGGCCGCGCGGCGCGCCGATTCGAGCGCGATGTCCGAATAGCGCTGTATGTCGAGGCTGCCTTCCTCGACGCGTCGGTTGATCAGCTCGATGCCGGTGATGATGCCGGTCAGCAGGTTGTTGAAATCGTGCGCGATGCCCCCGGTCAGGCGGCCGAGCGCATCCATCTTCTGCGCCTGGCGCAGCTGTGCCTCGGTGTGCGCATGTTCCTCGACCTCGCGTGCCAGGCGGGTGGTGGCCGACGTCAGCGCCTCCTGGTGCTGGCGCTCGCGCTGGCGTTGCTCGGTGACGTCCTCGACAAAGATCAACCCCAGGCCCGGCGCCCGGTACGGCACCACGCGCCATTCGGTTTCGCGCAGGGCGCCGCCGGCGCGCACGATCAGCATGCCCTGCCATCGCTCGCCCGCGAGCAGGCTCGAACTCAGTGCTTCCAGTGCCTGGGCCTGGCCCTCGTCAAAGCAGTCGGCCAGACGCGGCAGGTGTGCGTCGGACGGAATCAGCCGGGCGAACGCCGGATTGCTCTCATGCACGCGCAGGTCTGCGTCGAGCACGGCGATGGGCGCCGCCACGTGGGAAAAGATCTCGCGGAAACGCGCCTCGCTTTCGCGCAGTTCGCGCTCGGTGTCGCGCACGCGCAGCAGCGTACGCAGCGTGGCCATCAGCACGTCCGGGTCGACCGGATGCACCAGGTAGGCGTCGGCACCTGCATTCAGGCCAGTGATCACGTCGCCGGTGGCGATCGAGGAGGCCGATACGTGCACCACCGGCAGCAGGGCGGTGTGCGGCTGCTGGCGGAGCTGCCGGACCACGTCGAAGCCGCTCGTGTCGGGCAGGTTGACGTCCAGGATCAGCGCATCGACCGGGTGCGCCTGCAGCAGCGCCAGTCCCTCGCCGCCGGTCGCCGCCTCCAGCACGAGGCAGCCGCGACGCTCCAGGACGCGCTTGACGGCGTAGCGCGTGGCGACGTTGTCATCCACCACCAGCAGGCGGATTTCCTCAGCCATCGGCATGCTCCCCAGGCAGGACGGTGGGAATGATCACGTAAAACACCGAACCATGCCCGGGCTCGCTCTCCAGCCCGACCCGGCCGCCCAGCAACTGGCTGAAGCGCTTGCACAGGGACAGGCCCAGCCCGGTGCCTCGGAGCCGCTGTTGCAGTGGCGAATGGACCTGGGTGAAATCCTCGAACAGCTTGGCGTGCATGTCCTCGGGGATGCCGATGCCGGTGTCCTTCACCGAGAACCGCACTTCGCCGGGACCTTCCACGCTCGCGGTCACGCGCACCTCGCCCTGCAAGGTGAACTTCAGCGCATTGGCGATGAAGTTGCGCAGGATCTGCGCCAGCTTCTTGTCGTCGGTGTACAGCTTGGGGATCCCGTGCGGCTCCTCGAACACCAGGTCGACCGCGGTGCCACCGGCGATCGGGCGGAACATGCCGCGCAGCGCGGCGAACAGGTCGACCATCTCGAACCACGCCGGCGCAATGGTGATGCGGCCCGCCTCGATCTTGGCCAGGTCCAGCAGGTCGTCGACCATCGCACTCAGCTCGCTTGCCGCGTTCTGCACGAAGTCGACCTGCTTGTGCTGCTCCTCGTTGAGCGGGCCATCCAGTTCGTCGCTGAGCAGGCGCACGATGCTCAGGATCGAGCCGAGCGGCGTGCGGAATTCGTGGCTCATGTAGGAGAGGAACCGGCTCTTCAGATCCGAGGCCTGGCGCAGTTCCTCGGCCTGCGTGTCCAGCTCCGCGTAAAGCGCGAGCACGCCCCGGTTGGTCTCGTCCAGTTCCGCGCGCAGATCCGCGGCCTCTTCGCGCAGGCGCGCGAGTTCGGTGGCAGGGGATTCGGGCAAATCAGACACGCTTCGCCTCCAGGGCTAGGACCAGGACGGTGGCATCGTCCCGGCCGCGGCAGTAGTCGCGATGCAGGAGGGCCGCGATCACCGCCGGATGGCGCTGCCACAGGCCCGGATAATCGCCCAGGCGCCAGCGCGATTGAAGTCCGTCGCTGTGCATCACCAGCAGTTGGCCGGCGACGTGCGGATAGTCGAACGCATGCGCCTTGCGGAACTGCGCGCCGACGATGCCCGGATGCGACGCCAGCCCGCGGCTGGATTCCCCGCCCACCAGGCAGGCGGCGATGTTGCCGATACCGGCGAAGCGCAGCAGGCCCAGGCCATCGTGGCGCGCGAACGCCACCGCCCCACCGCGGGTGCCAGCCATGCGTTGATGCGCGCGCTCGAGCAGTACCTCCGGCGCATCGAACGGCGATTCGGCGAACGCCCCGGCGCCCGCCTCCGCGGCTTCGGCGGCCTGCGGACCGTGGCCGAGCCCGTCGGCGACCATTGCGCTCGTCCGGGTTCCGTCGATGGCCAGCCGCCAGCTGTCGCCGCTGATGCTCTCCCCGTGCAGCGCGTGATGGCTGACGCCATAGCGGTAATCCGTCCCGGCCGGCGTGCCGCGCGGGTAGAGCCGCGCCAGCACCACGGCGCCGCGCGCATCGGCATAGGCGTCGAACACCTGCGCCTGGCGCGTGAGCGCGCTCAGCCCGATGCCTTGGGTGCCGCGCGTGGAATAGCCGTCCACCAGGCAATGCGCCAGGTCGAAACCCGGACCGCGGTCGACCGCGACGATTTCCAGCCCCGACCCATCGCGCCCGGCCACCATCGAAAGATGCAGCGCGCCGCGTTTGGCGTGCTTGAGCACATTGCTGGCCAGTTCCGTGGCGACCAGCGCCGCGCGACCGGTGTCGGCCTCGTCGAATCCGGCCCGCTGCGCCCATTGCATGGCCACCCGCCTGGCGTGGCCGACCTGGCTGGCATCTTCCAGCGCGAGCACCAGGGTGGGTGCGCCGGTCTGCCCTATGTCCATCGGGCGATGGTGACGCGGGTGCCCTTGCCGGGCGCGCTGTCCAGCTCGAATTCGTTGACCAGCCGCTTGGCCCCGGTCAGACCCAGGCCCAGCCCGCTGCCGGAAGTCCAGCCATCGGTCATGGCCAGCTTGAGGTCGGCGATGCCCGGGCCCTGGTCGCGGAAGACCAGGCGCACGCCACTGCGCACGCCGTCTTCCAGGATCTCCCAGTCCATGTCGCCGCCACCACCGTAGATCACGGCATTGCGCGCCAGTTCGCTGGCCGCGGTGATCAGCTTGGTCTGGTCGACCAGACGCAGACCGCACTCCTGCGCCACGCGGCGCACGGCCTGGCGGGCCAGCACGACGTCCTGTTCGACGCGAACCGGCATGGTGCCGCGGTTGCGTACGTTCATTGGGCGGCCACGCGTTCGCGCAGCAGTTTCATGCCCCGCTCGACGTCGAGCGCCGTACTCACGCCGGGCAGGGTCAGGCCGAGCTCCACCAGGGTGATCGCCACTTCCGGCTGCATGCCGACCAGCACCGTGTGGGCATCCATGATGCGCGACTGCGCCGAGATGGTGCCGATCATGCGGCCGATGAACGAATCGACCATGTCCAGCGCCGAGATGTCGATCAGCACCCCACGCGCGGTGGTCTTGCTGATGCGCTCGGCCAGGTCCTCCTGCAGGGTCAGCGCGAGCTGGTCGTGCATGTCCACCTGGATGGTCACCAGCAGGAACTCGCCCATGCGCAGGATCGGAATGCGTTCCATCGATCAGGCCTTGACCACGTTCAGGCCCGCGCGCTTGAGCGCCAGCGCCAGCGCGTCGGCAAGGTTGGCCTTGGTGACGATGCCCTGCAGGTCCAGGCCCAGGTGCACGATGGTCTGCGCGATCTGCGGACGCACGCCGCTGATGATGCAGTCGGCGCCCATCAGGCGGATCGCGGTCACCGTCTTGAGCAGGTGCTGGGCGACCAGGGTGTCCACGGTCGGGACGCCCGTGATGTCGATGATCGCGATTTCCGAGCCGGTCTCGACGATGCGCTGCAGCAGCGATTCCATCACCACCTGGGTGCGCTGCGAATCGAGCGTGCCGATCATCGGCAGCGCCAGTACGCCGTCCCACAGCTTGACCACCGGCGTGGACAGCTCCAGCAGTTCTTCCTGCTGGCGGCGGATGACTTCCTCGCGCGACTTCTGGAAGGTAGCGATGGTGTACAGACCCAGCTCGTCGATCAGCTCGGAGAGGGCCCACAGCTGCTCGGCCAGGCGCGCGGGATCGTTTGACAGCTCCCGCTGGAGCAGCGAGAACAACGGCCGCTTGAGCGAGAAGATGAAGTTGGCGGTGTGCTGCGAATCGAAGCCGTTCAGCGCACGATCGCGCGAAAGCTTTTCGAGGAACGCGCGGCCGTCCGCCCATGCGTCGCCGCCGACGGCGCTGCCGCCCCGGCTCGCGCACTGGACCAGCAGGCGCAAGGCTTCGGTGGTCTGCCGGCGAAGATCCTCGGCGCTCAGGCGGGTATCGCGGGTGGCGCCACTGTTGGCCAGGTCCGCGTTCCACTGCTCGAGCAGCCAAGCATCGTTGTTGCGCATTGCGTCCAGCGTCAACGGCTGCAGCTGTGCCATGGGCATTCCTTGTTGAGTAATCGGCGCATCATGGCGCAACTAATGTGATCACGACAGTAGCCCGCGATCGGCGTTCATCGACCGACCAAGCCGGTTTGATTCCAACCGAAGCAACACCCGCTCTCAGCGATCTGGCTGCAACCATGGATGCCCCCGAATCTCCGCCGGGCGCCCCGATTTCTTCCGCTTCGTACCGGGTCAGGTGGGCGACAATTCAGTGACGCGAGAGCGTGTTGTGGCGACTGGCCCCTTGCGAAGGCGGAGCATCGTTCAACGCCGTGTGTACCGGATGCCTGCTGCGGGCCGAAAGCAGATGCGCGGACTTCCGCAAGTTTCGCCCCCTGCCCTGACCACCCGCGTGCGCGGATGGGTCTGCGACGCATCAGGTAGACCTCCACGGGCGCGCTACCGCGATCCAAACGGCGTTACTGCACTGCCGCATGCAAGCCCTTGGTGGCAATGTTACCTTGCCAATATAGATCGATCTAAATGGCAGGCAACCGTGAAACATCCTCGCCCCTTCCCAAGCGCGTGGGCTCGCTTCGAGCGCCTTGCGACCGAATCCGCTGGCGGGTAGGCCTCCTGATGCCTGCATTCCCCGCACCACTGCTCGAAGTCGCCGCCAACTCGGTCGCCTCCGCGCTGGCCGCGCAGGAAGGTGGCGCCGGGCGGGTCGAGTTGTGCGCGGCGCTGGAGCTGGGAGGCGTGACGCCTTCCTACGCGGAGATCGCCACCGCGCGCGATCGGCTGACGATCCCCTTGTACGTGCTGATCCGCCCGCGCGGGGGCGACTTCCTCTACAACGACTTCGAGTGCGAGGTGATGCTGCGCGACGTCGAGGCCTGTGCGGCTCTGGGGTGCGACGGCGTGGTGCTCGGCGTGCTGGATGCCGAGGGTCGGGTCGACCATGCGCGCTGTCGTGCGCTGGTCGGTGCGGCCGGGCGACTGGGTGTCACGTTCCATCGCGCCTTCGACATGGTGGTCGACGCGGCGCAGGCGCTGGAGGCGGTGATCGGACTGGGCTGCGAACGCGTGCTCAGTTCCGGCGCGCGGACGAGTGCGATCGACGGCGCGGCGGCCTTGCGTGCCTTGGTGGAACAGGCGGCCGGGCGGCTGGTGGTGATGCCCGGCGCAGGCGTCCATGCCGGCAACATCGCGACGCTTGCCCGGGCGACGGGCGCGAGCGAGTTCCATGCTTCGGCGAAGCGTGCCTTGCCGTCGGGCATGCGCCATCGACAGCCAGGCCTGGATGACATGGCCACGGGCGAGTGGCGCAGCGACAAGGCGGAAGTGCGCGCGATGGTATCGGCGCTGCAGGATCTGGCGGCGCGCGAAATCCCGGCATCGACCTAGCCCCGAGCGGTCATGACGATCCCGCCTCCGTCCACTCGCACGCGCAAGACGCCACGCCTGGCCGGCATCGCGGCTGCGCTGGTGCTGTTGGCGGGGCCGGCTCGGACGACACCGGCCACGCAGCTTCTCGACCAGGGTTGGCAGGTCCGTCTTGTGCCGGGCGACCCCCGCGAGGCGGAGCACCCGCAAGCGGCGCACTGGCTCGCTGCCACGGTGCCTGGCGCGGTGCAGACCGATCTGATGGCGGCCGGTCTGGCGGCCGATCCTTTCGTGGGGCGAAACGAGGCGGCCATCCAGTGGGTGGGCCTGTCCGACTGGGTCTATCGCACACGCTTCGATGTCGACCCGGCCACGCTGGCGCGCCAGCATGTCGAACTGGTGTTCGAGGGGCTGGATACCTTCGCCGAGGTCTCCCTCAACGGGCACAAGCTGCTCGACGCGGACAACATGTTCCGGCGCTGGGCGGTATCCGCGAAGCCCTGGTTGCACGCAGGCGCCAACACGCTGGAAGTTCGCCTGTACTCCCCCATCAAGCGCCTGCAGCCATGGCTGAAGCGACAACCGTACGCGTTGCCGGGCGAGTTCGACTCGGCCTTCGGCGACGAGCCCAAGGGCCTGCAGAGCGCCAACTACGTGCGCAAGGCCGCCTACCAGTACGGTTGGGACTGGGGCCCGCGCATCGTCACCGAGGGCATCTGGCAGCCGGTGCACCTGGACAGCTGGGACCGACTGCGCGTGGCCGGCCTCCATGTGGCGCAGAAACATCTGGATGCGCAGGCCGCCCGGTTGGACGTGCAGCTCGATGTCGATGCGGACCGCGAGGCGACGTTGCCGGCGGAAATAAGCGTGTTCGGCCCGGATGGCGAGCCGGTCGCCCGGCAGGTCGCGGATGTCGAAGTTGTTGCAGGCCACCACCGCGTGGGCGTGCCGGTAACCATTGCCCATCCGAGGCGGTGGTACCCGGTCGGGTATGGCGCGCAGGACATGTACACGGTCCGGGTGCGGCTGGGCGATGGCGGCACGCCGCTCTACGAAGGCTCGCGCCAAGTCGGCCTGCGCACGGTCGAGCTTCGGCGCGACAAGGACCGCTGGGGCCGCAGCTTCGCGTTCGTCGTCAACGGCGTCCCGATCTTTGCCAAGGGCGCGAACCTGATCCCGTTCGACAGTTTCCCCACCCGCGTGGATAACGCGCGCATGCGCCGGACGCTCGAATCGGCGCGCGCGGCCAACATGAACATGCTGCGCGTGTGGGGTGGCGGCTATTACCTGCCCGACGCCTTCTATGCGATGGCCGACCGGATGGGCCTGATGATCTGGCAGGACTTCATGTTCGGCGGGGCGATCCCGCCGCACGATGCAGCGTTCGTGGCGAATGTGCGGCAGGAGGCAGCGGACCAGGTCGAGCGCCTGTCGGACCATCCCTCGATCGTGCTCTGGTGCGGCAACAACGAGGTGCAGAGCAGCTGGTTGTCCTGGGGCGACCGCAAGGCCCTGCAAGCCTCGCTCGCGTCCGCGGAGAACGAACGCATCAGGCAGGGCATGCGCGACCTGTTCGGCGAGGTGCTGCGCGACGTGGTCGTGCAGAACGATCCCGACGTGCCGTACTGGCCGAGTTCGCCCAGCCAGGGTGGCGATGGTTTCGCCAACAGCCTGGACGATGGTGACTACCACTATTGGGACGTCTGGTCGGGCCAGGCAAAACCAACCACCGCCTACCTGGACGTCACGCCGCGCTTCCAGTCCGAATATGGCCTGCAGTCGTTCCCCGACCTGCGCACGATCCGCGCGTTCGCCGGCGCGGCGCCGTTGCAGGCGGATTCGCCGGTGCTGCGCGCCCACCAGAAGTTCGACGGTGGCAACGGCAACCGGCGCCTGCTCGAGTACGTGCGGCGCGAATATGGCGAGCCGAAGAACTTTCCCGCGCTGGTGTACC
This sequence comes from Frateuria sp. GZRe14, assembly GCF_051900395.1. NCBI lineage: Bacteria > Pseudomonadati > Pseudomonadota > Gammaproteobacteria > Lysobacterales > Rhodanobacteraceae > Frateuria > Frateuria sp. GZRe14. The sequence continues at coordinate 3,058,772 of NZ_JBHZGJ010000001.1, forward strand.
TGAGCCAGGTGATGCAGGCCGACGGGATCGCGCTCGCGGCCGAACACCTGCGCGCCTCGCGTCCGCAGTCGATGGGCTCGCTGTACTGGCAGCTCAACGACCTGTGGCCGGGCGTGACCTGGTCGAGCATCGATTCATACGGGCGATGGAAGGCGTTGCAGTTCCGCGCCCGGCGGTTCTACGCGCCGCTGCTGGTGGCGGCCTTGCGGCATGAGGGCTCGACGACGGTGTCGCTGGTCTCCGACCGCACCAGCCCGCTTGCCGCGCGCTGGCGGTTGCGCCTGATGGACTTCGCCGGCAAGGTGCGGCGCGAGGAAAACCATGACGTGACGCTGGCGCCGCTGTCCAGCACCCAGGTTGCCCGTTACACCGATGCGGAGCTGCTCGATGGCGCCGATCCACACGCCACTTTCGCGGTCTTCGAACTGATCGAGGACGACAAGCCCGTCGCCCGCAACCTGGTGTTCTTCGCCCTGCCGAAGGACCTGCGCCTTCCGCGGGCGCATGTCCACGTGCAACTCATCCCGGCGCCCACGGGCTACACCCTGACGCTTGCCGCCGATGCGCTGGCGCGCGACGTGTGGGTTTCCTTCGGCGATCTCGATGCCGATCTGTCGGACAACAGCCTCGACCTGCTGCCGGGCGAACCCGTCACGCTGGACGTCACCAGCAAGGCCCCGGTCGAAGCGCTCCGGCAAGCCCTGCAGGTGCAGGACCTTGCGCATGCCATGGGAACCCCGCCATGACCACCCGCCGCGACTTCCTCAAACTGCTCGGCACCACCGCGGCCGCCGGCGCCATTGGCAACGCCGCCATGGCTCGCGCGCGCGGCTACGCCGGCAAGCGCCCGCCCCCGGGCAAGCGCCGCTTCACCAGCGACACGGTGGAACGTGAGCTGGCGCGCGTGCAGGCGCTGATCGGCGATCCCAAGCTTGCCTGGATGTTCGCCAACTGCTTCCCGAACACGCTGGACACCACGGTCGAGCTGGGCACACTGGACGGCAAGCCGGACACGTTCGTGATCACCGGCGACATCGAGGCGATGTGGCTGCGCGATTCCTCCGCGCAGGTTGCGCCGTACCTGCCGCTGGCGAAGCAGGACCGCGCATTGCAGCGCCTCTTCCACGGACTGATACAGCGCCAGGCGCGGTGCATCCGCATCGATCCCTACGCCAATGCCTTCATGCCCGATCCGCATGCGCAGCCGCTGTCGTGGGCGCGCCAGGACCAGACCGACATGAAGCCGGGCGTGGGCGAACGCAAATGGGAGATCGATTCGCTGTGCTGGCCGCTCCGCCTGGCGCACGGCTACTGGCGGGCGACCGGCGACACGGCCCCGTTCGACGATGACTGGCGCGCGGCCATGCACCTGGTCGTGAACACGTTCCGCGAACAGCAACGCAAGCACGGCCGCGGCCCGTACCACTTCCAGCGCACCAGCGACCGTCCTACCGAGACGCAGGCGCTGGCAGGCTACGGCAACCCGACGCGGCCCAACGGCATGATCCATTCGATGTTCCGGCCGTCGGACGACGCCTGCGTGTATCCGCTGTTCGTGCCGGCCAACCTTTTCGCCGTCGTATCGCTGCGGCAACTCGCGACGATGAGCCGCACGATCCACCATGATGGCCCCTTCGCCGACGAGTGCACGGCGCTGGCCGACGAGGTGGCGCAGGCCACCCATCGCGACGGGCGGCTGCACGACGCCGATGGCGACGTCTGGGCCTACGAGATCGATGGCTACGGCAACCGGCTGTTCATGGACGATGCCAACGCGCCTAGCCTGCTCAGCCTGCCCTACCTCGGTTGCTGCGCGGCGGACGATCCGCTCTACCGGCGCACCCGCGAGCGCGCCTGGAGCGAACACAACCCCTACTTCTTCCGCGGCACCGCGGCCGAGGGCATCGGCGGCCCGCACGAGGGCCTGCGCATGATCTGGCCGATGGCGATCACCATGCGCGCGCTGACCAGCAGCGACCCGACCGAGATCCGCCAGTGCCTGCGCTGGTTGCGCGATACCGACGCGGGTACCGGCTTCATGCACGAGGCGTTCGACCAGGACGATCCGGCGCATTTCACGCGGGCGTGGTTCGCCTGGGCCAACAGCCTGTTCGGCGAGCTGATCGTCAAGCTCGCCGATACCCGGCCCGCGCTGCTGCGCAACCCGTGAATCCACTTTCCAACCCAAGGCCGGCATCCGTGGTGCCGCCCACCGATCCACAGGAGAACTCGACATGGTGACCCGCAGACACTTCCTGCAAGGCATGGGCGCCCTGGCCGCACTGGGCGGGGCCGGGGCACTGCCGGGCTTCGCGATGAGCCGGGCGGGCGCCCCTCGCTCATCGATGGGCGCCGACGCGGGCGTGTCGCGCTACGTCGACGTGTTCGTCGGCACCGGTGGCCACGGCCACACCTTCCCCGGCGCCGCCCTGCCCTACGGCATGGTGCAGCTGAGCCCCGACACCAACGACGCCGGCTGGGACGCCTGCTCGGGCTACCACCAGCGCGACGGGTCGATCATGGGCTTTTCGCACACCCACCTCTCCGGCACCGGCGCCAGCGACATGCTCGACGTGCTGGTGATGCCGGCCCAGGGCCCGGTGCTGCTTGAGCCCGGCGAGCGCGGGCTGCCGGACAGGAACTACCAGTCACACTTCGACGAAGCGGCGTTCGCGAGCACGCGACTACCGCCCGACGCGGTCGGCAAACCCGGCCATGGCTACCGCTCGCGCTACGACGGCGAGCAGGCGCAGCCCGGCTACTACCGCGTGCACCTGACCGACCACGACATCCTGGCCGAATTGACCGCCACGCTGCGCGCGGGCCTGCACCGCTACAGGTTCCATGGCGAAGGCGACGGGCATCTGCTGGTCGACCTCGCGCACGGCTACCACGACGATGCCAAGGTGCCGGCCAAGGTCAGCGATGCCACGCTCGAGCTCGTCGGCGACGACCTGCTGGTCGGCAGCCGACGCGTGCACCAGTGGGCCAACGGGCGCTATATGCATTTCGCCATGAAGCTTTCGCGCCCGGTCGCGCGCGCCTCGCTGTACGCCGAGGACGTGGCGTTGCCCACCGGCTCGCGCAAGGTGCATGGCAAGCACCTGAAGGCTGCGCTGCATTTCACCGACGTGGCGCGCGAGCCACTGCTGGTGAAGGTCGGCATCTCCGCGGTCGACATCGACGGCGCGCGTCGCAATCTGGAATCCGAAGTGCCCGGGTGGGACTTCGAGGGTGTGCGGCAGCAGGCCTCCGATACCTGGGAGCGCGAACTCTCGCGCATCCGCGTCGACAGCCCGTCCGAGCCGGTCAAGCGCACCTTCTACAGCGCGCTCTACCACACCATGCTCGCGCCCACGCTGTTCAGCGACGTCGATGGTCGTTATCGCGGCATGGACCTGGAAGTCCACGAGCTGCCGCAGGGCCGGCACAACTACAGCACCTACTCGCTGTGGGACACCTACCGCGCGTTGCATCCGCTGCTGACGCTGTTCCAGCCCGCGCGCGTGCCCGACCTGGTCGATGGCCTGGTTCGCATGGCGGCGGAAAGCCCGGACGGCCCGCCGGTATGGCCGCTGCAGGGCGTGGAGACCGGCTGCATGATCGGCTACCACTCCGCCGTGGTGATCGCCGAAGCCCAGGCCAAGGGCTTCACCGGCATCGACTACGCAAAAGCCTGGCCGCTCTATCGCAAGCGCGCGATGGAGGACGACTATCGCGGCCTCGCGTACTACCGCAAGCTCGGCTACATCCCCAGCGACAAGGAATGGGAGGGCGCCAGCAAGACGCTCGAATACGCCTACGACGACTGGGCGATGGCGAGCCTGGCCGAGGCGGCCGGCGCACACGAGGACGCAAAGCACCTGCGCGAGCGCTCGCGCAATTACCGCAACCTGTTCGACAAGAAGCTGGCATTCGTCCGCCCGCGTGGCAGCGACGGAAAGTGGCTGGAACCGTTCGATCCGCGCGCCATGGGGCATGGCGACAAGTGGCGCGACTTCACCGAGTCCAACGCCTGGGAGGCGACCTTCCTCAACCAGCACGACCTGTACGGCTACATGCCGCTGTTCGGTGGCGAGCAGGCGTTCGAACGCAAGCTGGACGAGCTGTTCGAAACCAGCTCGGCGCTGCCGGGGGACGCGCCGCCGGACATCGCCGGCATGGTCGGCCAGTATGCGCATGGCAACGAACCCAGCCACCACGTGGCCTACCTCTACGCGTACACCGGAGCGCACCACAAGACGCAGGCGCGCGTGCGCATGCTGCTGGAGAAGATGTACCGGCCCGAGCCGGACGGACTGGCCGGCAACGAGGACTGCGGGCAGACCAGTGCGTGGTATGTGCTGGGGGCGCTGGGGTTGTACGCGGTCGATCCGGTGAGCACGAACTACGTGTTCGGCAGCCCGATGCTCGACCAAGCCGAGGTGATGCTGGCCGGCGACAGGAAACTGGTGGTACGCACGCAGGGGAACGGGCCGGACAAGCCATACATCCAGGCGGTGCGCTGGAAGGGCAAGCCATGGACCAAGAGCTGGATCAGCCACGCGGAGCTGGCGGCGGGCGGAACGCTGGAGTTCGAGATGGGTGCCACGCCCAATCCGAAGTTCGGTGCGGCACCGGCGGATCGGCCGCCGTCATTCGGGCAGGCGGCCCCCGCGGTCTGAGGCTAGCTCCAGCGTGCGGGCTGCCGGGCGCTTCGATTTCGGCTGTGCCTGCACTCGTTGCAACCGTGAATGTGAACGCCCCTCTCCCTCCGGGAGAGGGGTCGGGGTGAGGATTCGGTATCGCCGGACAACACGCCCTGCCGAATCCCCACCCTCGCCCGAGGCGATAGGAACACGGGCGTCCCGCTCGCCACAACCGGACATCCGGACGTCCACAAACCATCTAGCCGCCGTCGCAGGTGACATGCCCGGCCCACTTTGCGACCATCACCGCTTTGGCGCTCAGCGCCTGGCAGACACAGGGGCCCTCGATGGCGAACCAGACTTCCATCCGGCGTGACGTCGGTCCTTTCGCGCTCATGTTCACCGGCCTGGGCTCGATCATCGGCTCGGGCTGGCTGTTCGGTGCGTGGAACGCCGCCAAGCTCGCCGGTCCCGGCGCGATCTGGGCCTGGGTGCTCGGCGCGGCAATCATCCTGTCCATCGCGCTGACCTACGCGGAGCTGGGGGCGATGTTTCCCGAGTCGGGCGGCATGGTGCGCTACGGCCATTATTCGCATGGCTCGCTGGTCGGCTTCATCGCGGCATGGGCCAACTGGATCGCGATCGTCTCGGTGATCCCGGTCGAGGCGGAAGCCTCGGTGCAGTACATGGCCGGCTGGAAGTGGCAATGGGCGCAGGATCTCTACCACGCCGTGCCCGGCCAGCATGGCGAGCTCAGCCAGTTGGGCGTGGCGATCGCCGGCGTGCTGGTGATCGTGTACTTCCTGCTCAACTACTGGAGCGTCAAGCTGTTCGCCCGCTCCAACAGCCTGATCACGCTGGTCAAGCTGATCATCCCGGCCGCCACCGGCGTCGCGCTGATCGCCAGCGGCTTCCATAGCGAGAACCTCGAGGTCGGCGCGACCGGCGGCAGCCACGCCAACGATTTCGCGGCGATCCTCACCGCGGTGGCCACCGCCGGCATCGTGTTCAGCTTCAACGGCTTCCAGAGCCCGGTGAACCTGGCCGGCGAGGCACGCAACCCGGGGCGCAGCATCCCGTTCGCGATCATCGGCGCGATCCTGCTGGCCACCGTGGTCTACGTGCTGCTGCAGATCGCCTATCTCGGCGCGGTGCCGCCGGACCTGCTGGCCCAGGCCGGCTGGAGGGGCATCAACTTCAGCTCGCCGTTCGCCGAACTGGCGGTACTGGTCAACCTCAACTGGCTGGCGATCCTGCTCTATGCCGACGCTTTCGTCAGCCCCAGCGGCACCGGCATGACCTACACCGCCACCACCGCCCGCATGATCTACGGCATGGAGCGCAACGGCACGCTGCCGCGCATCTTCGGCAGCATCGATCCGAAGTCCGGCGTGCCGCGCCCGGCGATGTGGCTGAACCTGGTGGTGTCGTTCCTGTTCCTGTTCTTCTTCCGCGGCTGGGACTCGCTGGCCGCGGTGATCTCCGTGGCGACGATCATTTCGTACCTGACCGGGCCGGTCAGCGTGATGACCCTGCGCCGCACTGCGCCGGAACTGCACCGCCCGTTCCGGCTTGCCGGCCTGCCGATCATTGCCGGCATCGCCTTCATCATGTCCGCCGAACTGCTGTACTGGGCCAAGTGGCCGCTGACCGGCGAAATCATCCTGCTGATGGTGGTCGCGCTTCCGGTCTACTTCTACTACACGGCCAAGCACGGCTGGCACGAGTTCGGCCGGCACCTGAAGGGCGCGTGGTGGCTGATCGCCTACCTGATCACGCTGGCGGCGGTGTCGAAGGTCGGCAGCGCCAAGTTCGGCGGCCTGGACTACATCCCCTACGGCTACGACCTCGCCGTGGTCGGCGTGATCGGCCTGGTGTTCTACCTGTGGGGCGTGGCGTCGGGCTGGCGCACGCCGGCGATCGAGGCCGAGCGCGAGCAGGCGGCGCAGCATCCCGATGCGCTGCAGATCCCGCCGGACGAGGAAGAAGCCGAGAAGATCACCGGCCACTGACCTGCACCGGCAACACCACCGAACGCGCGGCGACAAGCCGCGCGTTTTTTATTGCCGCAAGGCAGCGCTCACACCCTCCATACGCATGGCTTACGGGGGACGCGACAACATTCCGCGTCACCCCTCGCGGGGCACCACCTGTGGAGCATTCCGATGGCAGAGCTCGATAGCGACAAACGGGACGACCTGTCCCGCGGCAGTTTCGCCTTCCCCGACCAGCGCAAGGAGCCGCTGGAGGACGCCAGCCACGTTCGCAACGCCATTGCGCGTTTCGACCAGGTCAAGGGCGTCAGCGACGACGACCGCGACGAGGCATGGAAACGCATCAAGGCGGCGGCGAAGAAGTTCGACGTCGAGGTGAGCGAAAAGAGCTGGCGGGAGCTGGGCAAGAAGTCCTGATGACGGTCATCCCGGCGCGCGGGGCCAGGCGAGAGGTCCTCCCGCGGCAAGCCCGGTTCGCCTGTAGCCATGAAGTGGCCGGATCGAATGGCGCGACCCCACGCGGCATGAGCCGGTGTCGGCCCCGTGATCGCCCGCCACCTAGCTCCCTCGCGCCAACGCCAGGGCATCGCCAAGCAACGCTTGCGCGGTGACTTCCGGCCCCGCCCCCGGGCCCTGGATCACCAAGGGCTGGGTGTTGTAGCGGGTGGTGGTGAGGGCGAACTGGTTGTCGGTGCCGTACAGCCGCGCGGACGGATGCGTGGGCGACACCTCGACCAGTCCGACGCGCGCGCGGCCGCGCTGGTCGAGACGAGCCAGGAATCGCAGCACGTTCCCGCGCGAGGCCGCCTGCGCGTGGCGCTCGGCCAGTGGCGCGTCGAGCTCGGACAGCCGATCGAGGAACGCGGCGGTGTCCAGCTCGCGCAGCGCAGGCGGCACCAGGCTTTCCACCTCCACCTCCTCGCTGCCCAGCGCAAAGCCGGCATGGCGGGCGAGGATCAGCAACTTGCGCGCGACGTCTTCGCCGGACAGGTCCGAGCGGGGATCGGGTTCGGTATAGCCGAGCGCGCGCGCTTCGGCCAGCAGTGCAGAGAATGGGCGGCTGCCGTCGTACTGGTTGAACAGGTACGACAAGGAACCGGAGAACACGCCCTCCAGCGTGAGCAGGCTGTCGCCGCAGCCCCGCAGCCGGCGCAGGGTGGAAAGCACCGGCAGCCCCGCGCCGACGGTGGCCGCGTCGCCGTAGCACGCGCCGTGGGCGAGCGCCGCCTGCAGCGCGCGCCAGCCGGCCAGTTCTCCACCGGCCAACGCCTTGTTCGCGGTGACGACGTGGTAACCCTGCGCCAGCCACGTCGCATGCCGCGCGGCGAGCACCGCACTGGCCGTGGCGTCGACGATCACCCTGACCGGCGCGCCGCTGGCATCCAGCGCGGCGAACAACGCCGCGTCATCGCGCGGTCCGCCCTCGCCGCGCAGCTGCTCGCGCAGGTTGCGTTGCGCAAGCCGCCGCGGGTCGGTCTGCTGGCGCCGCGAGTTGGCTGCGCCGACCAGCCGGAGCGCCGCCGCCGCCGGCGTATCGAGCAGCTTGAGCAACGCGCCGCCGACCACACCCGTGCCCAGCAGCACCACGGCGATGGCAGGGGATGGCTGCGGACAATCGGCCAGTACCGCGCTCATGCGCTCACCCGGCGTTTGGACGGCTGCACGTCCGCCGCGCGGTCGAGCGCGCGCGCGAGGTCGAGCAGCAGGTCGTCGCCGTCCTCGATGCCCACCGAGACGCGCAGCAGCGCGTCGGCGATGCCGGCGTTGCGGCGTGCCTCCGGCGCCATCGCGGCGTGGGTCATCGAAGCGGGATGCGCGATCAGGCTCTCCACGCCACCGAGCGATTCGGCCAGCGAGAAGAACTCCAGCCCATCGACCAGCGCGGCGACGCTCGCCGGGTCGCCGGCCAGTTCGAAGCTCAGCATGGCACCGAAACCCTGCTGCTGGCGCGCCGCCAGCGCATGCCCAGAGTGGCCCGGCAGCCCGGGGTAGTGCACCGCGCGCACCGCCGGGTGCATCGCCAGGTACTCGGCGATGCGCTGCGCATTTTCCTGGTGCTGGCGCAGGCGCACCGCCAGCGTGCGCAGACCGCGGAGGGTGAGGAAGCTGTCGAACGGCGCGCCGGTCAGGCCCAGGCAGTTGCCCCACCACTTCAGCTGGTCGGCCACGGCGGCATCACGCGCCACCACCGCCCCACCGACCACGTCGCTGTGGCCATTGATGTACTTGGTGGTGGAGTGCACCACCACGTCCGCGCCAAGCGCCAGCGGCTGTTGCAACGCCGGCGAGAGGAAGGTGTTGTCCACCACCAGCAGCGCGCCGACGGCGTGCGCAGCCTGCGCGACGTGGCGGATGTCGGTGATCCGCAGCAGCGGGTTGGAGGGCGTCTCCACCCATACCAGCGCCGGCTTACGCGCCAGGCCCGCGGCCAGTGTGGCGGCGTCGGTGAGATCGGCGAAGGCCAGCTCGAAGCGGCCCTTCTTCGCCCACGCATCGAGTAGCCGCCAGGTGCCGCCATAGCAGTCGTGCGCCGCAAGTACGAGGCCGCCGGCCGGTACCAGCTCCAGCGCCAGCGCGACCGCCGCCATGCCGCTGGCCGTCACTACCGCGCCGGCGCCCAGCTCCAGGTCGGCCAGCGCATGGCCCAGCAGGTCGCGCGTGGGATTGCCGCTGCGCGAGTAGTCATAGGGCCGCTTGCCGCCCAGTCCGTCGAAGCTGTAGTTGGTCGACAGGTGCAGCGGCGGCACGATCGCGCCGTGTTGCGTGTCGGTTTCGATGCCGGCGCGCACGGCGCGGGTACAGGGGGCCGATTCGCTCATGGGGAATGCTCCGTGGGGTGTCAGGCCAGCGCCGCGCGCAGCAACGGCGCGAGCTGGTGGGTTTCCTTGAGGAAGCCGTCGTGCCCATAGGGCGACTCAAGGACTTCCAGCGTGGTGGGGCCATGCAGGCGCCGCTGCAGTTCGCACAGGTCGGCCAGCGGCACCAGCAGGTCGGAGGCGAAGCCGACCAGCGTGGCAGGCGTGGGAATGCGCTCGGGCGTGACGTCGTGCAGGTCGATCGATTCGGACAGCGCGAGGAAGCGGCCGGCATCGAAGCGCTCGATGAAGCGTCGGCCCTGGTGCTCCAGGTAGTCCTCTACCGGCAGGCGGAACCGGCCCTCGCGGAATTCCGGCGCACCGGCGAACCGGCGGCCGAATTCCTCCCGGCCGCGGTAGGTGGTGACCGCAAGCTGGCGCGCCAGGCCGAGCGCCTCCTGCGCCTGCCCGCTCGCGAGGCCCAGCCGCACGATGCCGCGCTGCACGCTGCGCTGGGCCGACGCCAGCGGGTGCGGGCGGTGGGCGCCGGCCAGCACGACCAGCCGGTCCAGCGCGCGCGGATGACGGGCGGCAAAGGCCAGCGCCACCATCGCGCCGTAGGAGGCGCCGACGAAAGCATGCGCGCGGTGGATGCCCAGCGCGTCGAGCAGCGCGGCAAGCGCGTCGGCCTGGTCTTCGCTGGAGATCGCCTCGACACCCAGATCGGCCGGCGCGAGCCAGTCGATCGAGAGCACGCGACAACGGTCCAGGTCGACCGCGGCGCCGGCATCGACCAGCGCCTGCCACCAGCCGGCCGAACCGTCGAAGGCGGTGACGTCACGGCTGGCCGAGATGCCGCCCTGCACGATCACCGTCGGCGCGTCGGCGGCGCCGCACCAGAGGTAGCGAACGTCGACCGCGCGCGCGCCGGTGCCGTACTTGGGCGAAAGGGTCAGCCGTCGCGTGCTGCGCTGGGCGGTGAGTCCACCTGCTCGGGCGTCCACCCGAGGCGGTTCGGCGGCGGGCGATACGGGCAGGGGCAGCGGCTGGGCGGTCATGCGGTTCTCCGTGGCATCGCCTGCGGGAACCGGAAAGGTCGCCATCCCCCGCCGACGGTTGCACGTCGGCGACGAATCACGCCCATCTCTCGGCGGCGCCACGCGCCCCGCAGGATTTGGCACCGTCGCGGGAACGCTTCCCGCAGGTTGCCCCGGCATCAAAGGGCCTATCCCTCCGCCGGTCTCGATGAGTGGGACGATTCTGGGACTTGATCGGGCGAACTGTCAATAGCCGTTTAGACGTCTGGATGTCCTTTACTTCAACACGATGACACGACCGAGCGCGCCCTCCTTCCGGAGGCGGATCGAGACCGGGCGTATGCCATTGCCACCTTCCCGGACGGAGACGGCTCGAGATCGGGCGTATGCTGATGCCCCCTCCCCGCCCACCCCGGACATGACCGCTGCACTTCCCGCGCTGCACGAGCAGCTTCGCCAGGATGGCTTCGCTTTCGCCGCCGCCGACGCCATGCGCGTCCTGCTCGATGCGGCCTCCCTGCCCGACTGGCAGGATTTCACCGCCAGTTGGAACGACCTCGCCCCGGATGCCTACCTGGCCTCGACCGGCCGCCATCGGCGCCGCCGCCACGCGGTGTTCTCGGCCGACGCGCAAGGCGTCCACCGCGAGGCGCATCAGCCGCACTACCAGAGCAAGACCTACAACACGCTCCAGGGCGACATCGAGCGCTGGTTCGAGCCGATCCATGCCGATGGTCCGAGCCTTCGCCGCATCCTGGACTTCTGCCACCACTTCTTCGGCGCGCTCGCACCGCAAGTGGCCCGCTGGCATCTGGAAGTGCACCAGTTCCGCATCGAGGCGCGCGCCGGCGAGGCGGGCGAGCCCACGCCCGAGGGCGTGCACCGCGACGGCGTGGACTACGTGCTGGTGCTGCTGGTCGACCGCAGCAATATCGAAAGCGGCACCACCACCATCCACGCCGCCGACGGCCATCTGCTGGGCAGCTTCACCCTCGTCCATCCGTTCGATGCCGCGCTGGTGGACGACGCGCGCGTGTTCCACGGCGTCACTGCGGTGACGCCGAAGGATCCGGCCCTGCCCGCCCATCGCGACGTGTTGGTGGTGACCTTCCGCGCGGATGCAGCCGGCGGCTGACGTTAGCCCCGCAGCGAGCGGCCGGGCGGGGCGGCGCGTGCCGAGCCCGCCTTGCCGGCTACTGCTTCATCGCGACGAACGACATCGTCGCGCCGCGCAACTTGTTGTCGACTGCGACATCCATGGTCCTGCCGTCCGCGTGCAGGGTCATCGTCGCGACGCTCACCACCTTGCCGTCGCGCTTGTCGGTTTCCACATAGCTGTGTTTGCCGGTCTTGCGTACGCTGACGCTGTCCACGCCGGGATCGCCCTTGAACGGCGCGTCGGTACCATCGAGCCTGGCCGAGTAGGACTGTCCGGTCGGGCTGCTCATGCTCAGCATGTCGCCATCCTGCTTGAAGGTCATCGTCAGCGCGTTGTCCGACATGTTGTCGATGTGCCTGGTACGCCACGAGCCGGACAGCGCGTGCGAACCGGCGGGCCCTGCGGCCACGCGGGTCATGCTGCCCTTGCCGGTGACCGGGGCGCTGTGGCTGGCGCTGCTGTCGCTGAACTGGAAAGTGGCGCTCTTGCCGTCCGGTGCCACCGTCGTCGTCTCGGTGGCGACCACCTTGCCGTTCTTCTTGTCGGTCTCCTTGACCGTGTGCTCGTCCACCACGTTCACCGCGATCGAATCGAAGTAGGGGTGGCCGCTGACCGGCTGGTCGGTGCCGTCGGCCTTCACGTCGATTGGCGGCACGCAGGTCTTGCAATGGAACATGCCGTCCTTGAGCACGAGCACGTCGGGCTTGGTCGGAAGATGGACCTTGTTCATGTCGATCTTCCAGGTGCCGTCGATGGCGTTCTGCGCAAACGCGGCAGCGGGCAGCAGCAAAACCGCCAGCATGCCGGCGAGCGTTGAGGTTTTCATGGCCGATACTCCCGGAAGTTGATCGCGCCGGCGCTTCCTCTGCCCGCCCCTTCGACCGCCATCCGAACCCGGCCGGCGAACGCTACGCTCGGCAAGCCCAACGCCGCATCAAGAACGTGTTATGCGCAAGCGAGCCGAGCCTTGCTGCATCCGGGCGGCCCGCTTGCGATGATGCAGCTCCCACTCCGGAGCCCTCGCCCATGACTGACCGCGAAGCCGTCGGCACCCGCTTCGATCCCGTCCGCATGCAGCATGCCCGCGCGCAGACATGGGCCGCGCTCCACGGCATTCGCGAGCGCATGCGCGTGGGGATCGGCGAGGACGAAGCGCGCCATGAGGCGCTCGACGTTTTCCGCGGCCTCGGCATGGAGCGCCTGTGGCATCCGGTGATCATCCGCATCGGCGCGAACACCACCAAGACCTATCGCCAGCGCTCCGATCCGAACGTGCGCCTGGCCGAGAACGACAGCTACTTCATCGACCTCGGGCTGGTGTTCGACGGCCATGAAGGCGACGTCGGCGACACCTTCGTCGTCGGCCACGCGCCGGAGCGGCAGGCCTGCGCCGACGCCGCCCGTACGTTGTTCGACGAGGTGGCCCGCGCCTGGCGCAGCGACGGCCTGAGCGGCAAGGCGCTCTACGACTTCGCGAGCGAACGCGCGCAGGCGATGGGCTGGCGCTTCAACCATGCGATCAAGGGCCACCGCCTGGGCGACTTCCCGCATTCGGTGCACAAGGGCGGCGATCTCGGCACGCTGGACGGCGCGCCCTCGCCGGGGTTGTGGGTGCTGGAGATCCAGATCGCCCACCCCAGCGAGCCGTTCGGCGCGTTCTACGAGGACCTGCTCGGCGTGGAGCACTTGGCGCCGTGATGCAAAAGGCCCCTCGCCGCCGGCGAAGGGCCTCACCCATGCCAGGGCGTGGCATCGCTATTTCAGGATGAGTTCGCGGATCAGTTGGCTGCCGAGCAGCTCGCGCATCGACTCGCGGTCCATCATCCCCTTGTCCTGTGCCTCCAGCGAACCCATTACCTTGGCGCGGATGGCATCGGCCTCGTCGGTGCGATCGAGCGCCGCCATGTTCGGGTAGGTGACGGCCAGGATCAGATCCGCGTCCTGCGGCGTCCGTGGCTGCGCCTCGTAGACCGAATAGCCCATGATCAAGCCGGCCTTCTTGCTGGCCTCCATCGCCGCCTTGTAGGGGCCGTCCAGGTACTTCATGTAGTTGTTGAACTGGCCGGGCTTGATCTTGATGAAGCTGACCTCCCTGACCGGCCCCTCCCTGTAGGGCTTGGCCTCCTGGGCTAACGTCGTACCCATCACCGCGAACAGCATCAACGACGCGAACAGCATGGCGACACGTTTCATGGCCCACCTCCTTCGATGGGGGCGCGCACGCGGATGCGGCGCGCGGGCGACGCTACGCCTGCGCGCTGTTGCGCACGTGTGAACCGCGCGTCGTGACCGATGGGGCTTCCGGCAGGCAGCCGGGCCGATCCGGCTACAATGCGCGGTTCGACTCCCGCTCCGACCGCCCGCATGTCCTCGCACGCCCAAGAAACCCGCCGCCGCCGCACCTTCGCCATCGTCAGCCACCCTGACGCCGGCAAGACCACCCTGACCGAAAAGCTGCTGCTGTTCGGCGGTGCGATCCAGATGGCGGGCAGCGTCAAGGGCCGCAAGGCCGCGCGCCATGCGACGTCCGACTGGATGGCGCTGGAGAAGGAGCGCGGCATCTCGGTCACCTCCTCGGTGATGCAGTTCCCCTACGAGGGCAAGATCGTCAACCTGCTCGACACCCCGGGCCACGCGGACTTCTCCGAAGACACCTACCGCGTGCTCACCGCGGTGGACTCGGCGCTGATGGTGATCGACTGCGCCAAGGGCGTGGAGGAGCGCACGATCAAGCTGATGGAGGTGTGCCGCCTGCGCGACACGCCGATCATGACCTTCATCAACAAGCTCGACCGCGAGGGGCGCTCGCCGATCGAACTGCTCGACGAGGTCGAGTCGGTGCTCGGCATCGCCTGCACGCCGGTGACCTGGCCGATCGGCATGGGCAAGCGCCTGAAGGGCGTCTACCACCTGCTGCTGGACGAGGTGCACGTCTACGAGCCGGGCAAGAACTTCACGCGGCAGGACTCGACCATCTTCAAGGGTCTGGACGCGCCCGGTCTGGAGGCCGCGGTGGGCGCCGACATGCTGGCCGAACTGCGCGACGAGCTGGAGCTGGTGCAAGGCGCCTCCAACCCGTTCGTGCTGGAGGATTACCTCGCCGGCAAGCTCACCCCGGTGTTTTTCGGCTCGGCGGTGAACAACTTCGGCGTGCAGCTGTTGCTGGATTTCTTCGTCGAGCACGCGCCGAGCCCGCGCCCCCGCGGCACGCTCGGCCGCGCGGTAACGCCCGAGGAGGAGAAGCTCACCGGCTTCGTCTTCAAGATCCAGGCCAACATGGACCCGGCGCACCGCGACCGCGTGGCCTTCATGCGCGTGTGCTCGGGCACCTACACCGCCGGCATGAAGATGATGCAGACGCGCACCGGCAAGGAAGTGCGCCTCGCCAATGCGCTGACCTTCATGGCGAGCGACCGCGAGATCGTCGAGAGCGCCTATCCCGGCGACGTGATCGGCCTGCACAACCACGGCACGATCTCCATCGGTGACACCTTCACCGAAGGCGAGCCGGTGCACTTCACCGGTATCCCCAACTTCGCGCCGGAGCTGTTCCGCCGCGCGCGCCTGCGCGACCCGCTCAAGATGAAGGCGCTGCAGAAGGGCCTGGCACAGCTGTCGGAGGAAGGCGCCACGCAGTTCTTCCGTCCGCTGATGAGCAACGACCTGGTCCTGGGCGCGGTCGGCGTGCTGCAGTTCGACGTGGTGGCCTACCGGCTGAAGGACGAGTACGGCGTGGATGCCTCGTTCGATACGGTCGGCGTGGCGACCGCACGCTGGGTGCATTGCGACGATCCGAAGATGCTGGAGGAATTCCGCGAGAAGAACGCGATGAACCTCGGCATCGACGCGGCCGGCGAGCTGGTGTACCTGGCCCCCTCGCGGGTCAACCTGCAGCTGGCGCAGGAGCGCTGGCCGAAGGTGCGCTTCTCGGCCACGCGCGAGCATGCGGCTTCGGTCGAGGTGTAACCCGCGCTCCCTGCAGTAGCGCACCTGCGCGGCGACCAGCCTGCCTCGCGGTCGCGCAGGGGTGCATTCCTGCAGAACGCCCCGCGTGACCTCCTCCACTGGGATGGCGCCGCGCGCGCTGCTAGCGTGCGCCCTCCAACCAGGGGAAATTGCATGCACGGTTACCGTCTCGCCTTTGTCACGCCCATCCAGGCCCCGAGCTGGCAGCGCTGGCTGGTGTTCTCGCCGGTCGCCCGGCTGGTGTTCTTCACCGCGCTGCTGGTCGCCGCCAGCATGTTGTTCGGGCTCGTTCCGCACGGGCCGGCCGAGAGCCCCGTCGCCAAGGGCCTGCGCGAGCTTGGCTTCCGGGCCGTGGCGCCGCTGCTTGCCTACCTGGTGCTGGTCAAGCTGATCGAGCGCCGGCCGGTGCGCGAACTGGCGCTGCGGCGCCTCGCGCCTGAGGGCGCGCTCGGCCTGGCCGCGGGCGCGCTGCTGTTCAGCGCCGTCGTCGGCAGCCTGTGGCTGCTCGGCAGTTACCGGATCATCGGCACCAACCCGGAAGCGCACTGGATGCTCGCGGCACTGACGGTAGGCCTGGGCGCCGGCATCGGCGAGGAGATCATCTGCCGCGGCGTGCTCTACCGGATCGTCGAGGAAGGCCTGGGCAGCTGGATCGCGCTGCTGGTGTCGGCCTTGTTCTTCGGGGCCGCGCATCTGAACAACCCGGGCGCCACGCTGTGGGCCGGCCTGGCGATCGCCATCGAGGCCGGCATCCTGTTCGGACTGATCTACCTGGTGACCCGTTCGCTGTGGATCTGCATGGGCCTGCACGCGGCCTGGAACTTCATGCAGGGCACGGTCTACGGCATTCCCGTATCGGGCACCCGGGCGGATGGCTGGCTGGTATCCACCCGCAGCGGGCCGGACTGGCTGAGCGGCGGCGTGTTCGGCGCCGAGGCGTCGGTGGTCGCGCTCGTGCTGTGCACGCTGGTGTCCGCCATGCTGCTGGCAGTGGCGCTGCGACGCGGCCTGATCGTGCCGCCCGGCTGGCGCCGCCAGGGGACCGAACCGCGTTCGGGTTCCCTACCCATGCCCACCCCGGGCAGCTAATCTGGTTCCATCGCCGGCGGCAGGCACCACGAGGTCGTGGCGGCAAGCACTCCACGGCCCTCCGCAACCACGGCGACATACGCATGCCGGCAGCAGTACCCGACGATTTCCAGCCCGGTCCCTCCCGTCATTCCTGGCTGGCGCACCTGCCGGTGCAGCGCAAGATGCTGCTGGTGATCGGCCCGCTGCTGCTGGTGTTCCTGCTCGCCAACCTGGCCACGCTCTACTCGCTGCAGGAGCAGACGGTCAATCGACGGTGGACCGAGCACACCTACCGGGTATTGCTCGCCATCGATTCGGTCAAGGACGCCATGCTGACCGCGCAGATCGGGGCCCGCGGCTACATGCTGACGCAGAGCAGCGCGGAGCTGGCCGGATTCGAGAAGGGCGGCCGCAGCCTGGCCTCCGGGTTCAGGCTGCTGCGTACGCTGACCACCGACAACCCGCTGCAGCAAGCCAGGCTCGACCGCGCGGAGGTGCTGGCGACACGCTGGCAGCGCGAGATCGTCGCCTACGTGGTCACCCCGGCCAGCCGCGGCAGGATCGACGCCGGGGCGCGCGAGCGCATCCAGCAGGACTTCTTCGCCCACCGCACCGTCACCGCGCCGGACGTGACCGGCGTGCTGGCCCAGATGGCGGGCACCGAGGAGGCGCTGCTGGCCGAACGCAACGCGCGGCTGCAGCGGACGCTGGACCTCATGCGGGTGTTCAACGCGCTGGCCGCCGCGCTCTCGCTGCTCTACGGGGCCTACGTACTGGAGCTCACCCGGCGCATCATCACCCGGCCGCTGCACCAGATGACCACCCTGATGTCCCGCCTGGCGGCGCACGACCACTCGGTCACGATCACCCGCCAGGGCCGGCGCGACGAAATCGGCCAGATCGCGCGTGCACTGGAAGTGTTCAAGCGGATGGCGATCGGCTCGAGCGAGCAGAACTGGGTCAAGAGCGAGATCTCGCGACTGGTCCAGCGCCTGCAGCAGCTTGGCACGCACCGCGACTTCGGCGCTGCGCTCGCCAGCGAACTGGCGCCGCTGACCCAGTCCGGGGTTGCGCTCTATTACGGCTACGACGCCGCAAGCGAACGGCTGGACCTGCTCGGCAGCTACGGCCTGCGCCAGTCATGGAACCCTGCCGAAGCCTACGTGCCCGGTGAGGGCCTGGTCGGGCAGTGCGTGATCGAGCGCAAGCCGATCGCGCTGGACGAGGTGCCCGAGCGCTATCTGCGCATCCATTCGGCCGCCGGCGAGGCCTCGCCCGGGCACGTGTTGATCCTGCCCGTACTGTTCCGCGAGCGCCTGGTCGGCGTGCTGGAGCTGGCAAGCTTCAAACCGCTGACGCCGTTGTGCCGCGAATTCCTGGAGGAGCTGCTGCCGATCGTCGCGCTCACCCAGGAAAACCTGACCCGCGCCATCGCCACGCAGGATCTGCTCGAGCAGACCCGCGAGCAGGCTGACCACCTGCGCCGCTCCGAGGAAGCGCTGCGCCGGCAGCAACAGGGCCTGCGCGATGCCAACGCCGCCTTGCAGGCCAAGACGCGCGAGCTGGAGGAACAGTCCCAGCGCCTGACCGTCTCCGAAGAAGAACTGCGCGTGCAGACCGAGGAGCTGCAGGCGTCCAACGAGGAACTGCGCGAGAAGGGCGACATCCTCAAGCAGCAGAAGCAGGCGCTCGAAGCGCTGCAGCGCGAGACCGCACAGAAGGCGCTCGAACTGGAGCGCGCCAGCCAGTACAAGTCCGACTTCCTGGCCAACATGTCGCACGAGTTGCGCACTCCGCTCAACAGCCTGCTGATCCTCTCGCGCAGCCTGGCCGACAACGACGGCGGCAACCTGGACGAGGAGCAGATCGAGTCGGCGCGGATCATCCACGACGCAGGCGCAAACCTGCTGCGGTTGATCAACGACATCCTGGACCTGTCCAAGATCGAGGCCGGCAAGATGGAGCTGGTCATCGACGAATTGCCGCTGGCGGTGTTCGCACGCGCGCTCAAGCGCACCTTCGCGCACGTGGCGCAGGAAAAAGGCCTGGCCTTCGAGGTGCAGGTGGACGAAGGCATGCCGCCGGCGCTGCACACCGACAGCGCGCGACTGGAACAGGTGGCCAACAACCTGCTCGGCAACGCGTTCAAGTTCACCGCCCGCGGCGGCGTGCGGGTGCGCATCGGCCACCCGGGCCCGGAGACCCGCGTTCCCCCCGCCCTGCTCGGCCAGCCGCTGGTGGCGATCGAGGTGAGCGACACGGGCATCGGCATTCCGGCGGAGAAGTTCGAGCGCATCTTCCAGGCGTTCGAGCAGGTCGACGCAGGGACCAGCCGCCAGTACGGCGGCACCGGTCTGGGCCTGGCGATCTGCACGCGCATCGCTGCGCTGCTGGGCGGCGACGTCGTGCTGTGCAGCACCCCCGGCGAAGGCAGCACGTTCACCGTGCTGCTGCCGGAAACCGCCCCGTCCGTCGCCATCCCGCCCGCCCCGGCAACGTCCGCGCATGCGCCCGCACCGGCGCCACGCACCCATACCAGCGCGTTGTTGCCCGAGGCGATCGAGGACGACCGCGACCGGCTGGCGCCCGGCGACACGGTCATCCTGCTGATCGAGGACGACCCCGCGTTCGCCCGCATCCTGGCCGACATGATCCGTCGCAACGGCCACCGCGTGCTGGCCGCCGCCGACGGCGAGAGCGGCCTGGCGCTGGCGCGCGAATATCGCCCCACCGGCGTGCTGCTGGACGTGATGCTGCCCGGCATGGACGGCTGGACGGTCATGGAGCGCCTGAAGACCGACGACGCCACGCGGCACATCCCGGTGCATTTCATCTCCGCCATCGACGAGGCCGGCCGGGGCCGGGAGCTGGGCGCCGTCGGCTTCCTCACCAAGCCGGTCAGCCGCGAGGCGATCAACGCGGCGTTCGAACGCCTGCTGCACTTTGCCGAAGGCAAGACGCGCCGGCTGCTGGTGGTGGACGACGATGCCGCCTCGCGCACCGCCGTGCGTTCCATGCTCCGGGGCGAAGGGGTGGAGATCGACGAGGCCGATTCGGCCGAAGCCGCGCTGCGCATGACCGGCGAGGCGAAGTACGACTGCATCGTGCTGGACCTGGGCCTGCCCGGCATGTCGGGCATGGAGCTGCTCGAACACCTGGCCGCCACGCCCGCGGGCGTGCCGCCGGTGGTGATCTATTCCGGCCGCGACCTCAGCCGCGAGGAAAACCTCAAGCTGCGCCAGTACACCGATGCCATCGTGGTCAAGGGCGCCCGCTCGCCCGAACGGCTGCTGGACGAGGTCAGCCTGTTCCTGCATTCGATCCAGCACGCACCGCGCCGCGCCGCGGAACAACCGCCCCCGGGCGAGGAACTGAAGGGCCGCCGCGTGCTGCTGGTGGATGACGACATGCGCAACCTGTTCGCACTGTCGAAGGTGATGCGCGGCTGGGGCCTTGCGGTGACCATGGCGCAGGACGGCCACAAGGCGCTCAAGGCACTGGAAGACAATCCGTCCACCGAACTGGTGCTGATGGACATCATGATGCCCGGCATGGACGGCTACGAGACGATGCGCGCGATCCGTGCACAGGACGAATTCGTTGATCTGCCGATCATCGCGCTGACCGCCAAGGCGATGCGCGGCGACCGCGAGAAATGCCTGGAGGCCGGCGCCAGCGATTACCTCTCCAAGCCGGTGGACATCGACAAGCTCGCCTCGCTGCTGCGCGTGTGGCTGCCACACTGAGCGCCCAGGCGATGGACCGGATCGATCCCGCGCTGGAGGACATCGAACTGGAGCTGTTCGTGCGCGCGCTGCGCCAGCGCCACGGCTACGACTTCGGCCATTACGCGCCCGCCTCGCTGCGGCGGCGCGTGCGCCAGCTGGTGCACGCGCACGACACCGGCACGATCAGCGCGCTGACCGGCCGGCTGCTGCATGAACCGGAGTTCGTGTTCGAGGTGATCGAGGGCCTGTCCGTACCGGTCTCGGACATGTTCCGCGACCCGCCGGTGTTCCGCGCGCTGCGCGAGCAGGTGCTGCCGCTGCTCGCCTCCTGGCCGCGCATCAACATCTGGCAGGCCGGTTGCGCCAGCGGGCAGGAGGTGTACTCGCTCGCCATCCTGCTCGAAGAAGAAGGCCTCTACGACCGTTGCCAGATCTATGCCACCGACTTCAACCCGGCCGCGCTCAGGCGCGCGCAGGAGGGCATCTACCCGGTTCGCGCCGCGCAGGCCTGGTCGCGCAACTACCAGGAGGCCGGCGGCCGCCATTCGCTGGCCGACTACTACAGCGCGCGCTACGAGTTCATCAAGCTCGACCAGCGCCTGCGCCGCAACGTCAGCTTCGCCAACCACAACCTGGTCACCGACAAGGTGTTCTGCGAGGCGCAGCTGGTGCTCTGCCGCAACGTGCTGATCTACTTCGCCAACCCGCTGCAGGACCGGGTGCTGGGGCTGTTCCGCGACAGCCTGGTGCGCGGCGGCTTCCTCTGCCTGGGACTGCGCGAGAGCCTGGACTTCGCGCCCAGCGCCGCCGATTTCACGGCGCTCGACGCCGACCTGCGCATCTACCGCCGCAACGTGTTTTCCGCTTCCGATGGCGCGGCTTGAGGCGATCGTGATCGGCTGTTCGGCCGGCGGCCTGGGCGCGCTCGAGCCTCTGCTGCGCGCACTCGCGCCGCCGCTCCCGCTGCCGGTGATCGTCTGCAGCCACAGCGCCGAGCCGGGCACCGGCCTGCTCGGACCGCTGCTGGCGCGGTACGCGCGGCTGCCGGTGCGCGAGGCGCGCGAGCGCTGGCCCGTCGAGGCGGGAACGATCCACCTGGCCCCGGCCGGTTATCATCTGCTGATCGAGCGCGACCGTTGTTTCGCCTATTCGGTAGACGAGCCGGTGCATTACTCGCGTCCCTCGATCGACGTGCTTTTCGAGAGCGCCGCGGATGCCTATGGTGCCGGCCTGGCCGGCGTGATGCTGACCGGCGCCAGCCCTGACGGCGCGAAGGGCCTGATGCGCATCCGCCAGGCCGGCGGCCTGGCCATCGTGCAGGATCCGGCCGAGGCGCTCGCGTCGGCGATGCCGCAAGCCGCGCTCGACCAGGCCGGCGCCGATCACTGCCTGCCCCTGGCGCGGATCGCGCCGCTGCTCAACGAACTGGCTCACCGCGAATGAACGACACGACGCGACCGAAGATCCTGGTGGTCGACGACACCCCGGCCAACCTGGTGGCGATGCGCCGCCTGCTGGCCCACGCCGGCGCGGACCTGTACGAGGCCGGCAGCGGCAACGAGGCGCTCGCGCTGTGCCTGGACCACGAGTTCGCGCTGATCCTGCTGGACGTCAACATGCCGGACATGGACGGCTTCGAGGTGGCCTCGCTGCTGACCGAGGCCGACCAGATGCACGAGACGCCGATCATCTTCGTCACCGCCGCCTATGCGGACGATCTCAACCGGCTCAAGGGCTATCGCTCCGGCGCGGTGGACTACGTCGCCAAGCCGATCAACGACGTGATCCTGCAGTCGAAGGTGCGCGTGTTCCTGGAGCTCTACGGCGCGCGCGTGAAGCTGGAGCAGACGCTGGAGGAACTTTCCGAGCGCAACCACCAGTTGCAGCAGGAGATCGCCGAGCGCGAGCGCGTCGAGGCGCAGGTGCGCCACCAGGCGACCCACGACATGCTGACCGGCCTGCCCAACCGCGTGCTGTTCCATGACCGCCTCGGCGCCGCGCTTGCCCATGCGGTCGAGGGTGGGCCGGGCTTCGCGCTGGTGTTGCTGGATATCGACGGCTTCAAGGGCGTGAACGACCGCTACGGCCATCCCGCCGGCGACGCGCTGCTGCAGGCGATCGCGGCGCGGCTGAAGCTCAATCTGCGCGCGGGCGACACGGTGGCGCGATTGGGCGGCGACGAATTCGCCCTGATCGTGGGCGAGATGGGGGAGCTTCCGGTGCTGCTTCGCCGCTGCGAGGAACTGGGCACCAGCCTGGCCGAGGCCTACCCGCTGGTGTCGCCGCAGGGGGCCTTCGAGGCCCGTGTCAGCGCGAGTATCGGCGTGGCGCCGTGGAGCGCGCAGGTGGCAAGCGACGAGGCGTTGATCCAGGCCGCCGACCGGGCGCTTTACCGGGCCAAGGAAGGCGGCAAGAACCGCTGCGTGCTGGCGGACTGACGCATCGTTGGCGCCAGGATGGGATGTCAGGCCGTGGCGGCCCGGCAGTGCGCGTCGATGTAGTCCTGGTGCGACGGCATGGCTTCGGCGCCCGCGGCGATGGTCCGACGCACGCGCTCGACGAACGCAACCAGGTCGGTCTCGGGCACCTCATCGACGATGGGATGGTAGCCGCGCGGCACGATGCGCTGGCCAAGCATGACCTGGACCCAGCTCGGCAACGCGAAGAAATCCTCGCCGTTGCGGAAATAGCGGCCGTCGGTACGGAAAAGCTCGATCGTCTCGCGCAGCGGGTCGGGAATGGCCATCGTGCGGCAGTGGTCCCAGAACGGCGTGTCGTCGCGTTCGGTCGCGTGGTAATGGAGCGCCAGGAAGTCGCGCACGCGTTCATGCTCGAACACCGACTCGCGATTGAAGCGATCGGCCAGCATCGGGTCGAACCCGCGCGTCGGGAATAGTCCGAGCAGGCGCTGGATGCCCGACTGGGCCAGGTAGATGGCGGTCGATTCGAGCGGCTCCATGAAGCCACCGGCCAGCCCGACCGCCACGACGTTCCTGTCCCAGAACCGGCTGCGCCTGCCGGGGGTGAAACGCAGTGGGCGCGGATCGCCCAGCGCCTTGCCGTCCAGGGTCCCGAGCAGGGTCGCTGCCGCTTCGTCGTCGCTGATGTGCCCGCTGGAATACACGTAGCCGTTGCCGGTGCGGTGCTGCAACGGGATGCGCCACTGCCAGCCCGCCGCGCGCGCGGTCACGCGCGTGTACGGCGTCAACGGCCCGGCGCTCTCGCAGGCCACGACCATCGCGCGGTCGCAGGGCAGCCATCGGCTCCAGTCTTCGTAACCGGCCTTCACGGTCTTTTCGATCAGCAGGCCGCGGAAGCCCGAGCAATCCACGAACAGCTCGCCCTCGATCCGCTCGCCGCCCTGGAGCACCACCGCTTCGACGAAACCGTCATCGCCGCGCTGGACGACGTCGACGATGCGGCCTTCGATCCGCTGCACGCCCCGGCGTTCGGCCAGCTCGCGCAGGTAGCGCGCATACAGTCCCGCATCGAACTGGTAGCCGTAGGCGATGTCCGCCAGCGGCGAGCCTGGCGGCGCGTCGGCCACGTCGGCCGTGAACCTGTCCTGCGGTGCCGCGACGGTCGGCAGCGAGAACGCGCCGATGTCCGGGGCGCGGCCTGCGAGGAACAGCTTGAGCCAGTACTGGTGGAACGGCAGCGGCCCCAGCGAACGGCCGATCGTGCCGAAGCCGTGCACGTAACTGTCGCCAATGCGGCCCCAATCGTTGAACTGGATGCCGAGCTTGAACGTGCCTTGCGTCCGCGCGACGAATTCCGCCTCGCGGATGCCGAGCACCTGGGCGTTGAAGGTTTTCATGAACGGGACGGTGGATTCGCCCACCCCGACGATGCCGATCTCCTCCGATTCCACCAGGCGGACGCGGGCGCCCTTGCCCAGGTAGGTGGCCAGCGCCGCCGCGGCCGTCCAGCCGGCGCTGCCGCCGCCCACGACGACGATGGTGCGGATGCGGTTGTCGTCCATCGCTGCTACCCGGAGTGAGATGCGCATAAGAAAAACGGCAGTGCCGGGGGAGTACAGGCGACTGCCGTTGGAAGGTTCCCGTGCCTTGCGGCACGGGGCAAGGCCTTCCTAGAACTTGTACGTCAGGCCCATGTACACGATGCGGCCAGCGTAGCCGTTGGAGTAGAAGCGGGCCTTGGTGTCGTTGCCCAGGTGCGAGCGCGACTCCTCCTTGGTGAGGTTGAGCACCGACGCGGTGACGCTGAACGCCTTGGTGATGTTGTACGCGGCGTTCAGGTCGATCTGCTGGTAAGGCTCCTCGTAGACGTTCAGGCCGTTGACCAGGCCATCCACCACCTCGCCACGACGGTTGTAGGAAGCCCGCGCCAGGAACCGCTCGGTCTCGTAGAACACCGTGAAGTTGGCCTGGTTCTTCGCGCTCCCGACCAGCGGCGACTTGCCGATCTCGGTGCCGTCCTCCAGGGTGATCGCCGCCTCGTTGGTCTTGTTGTAGGTGTAATTGACCTGGAAGCCGAGGCCGAAGTCCAGCGTGTGCTGCGCGTACAGTTCGACGCCCTTGGACACGCCGTCGCGGCCGCCGGCGGTGGTCGAGTAGTTCTGCACCGTCACGTTCTCGCCGCCGACGTCCAGGGACACGTCCTGCACCACCGGCACCGAGAAGTTGCTGACGTCCTTGCGGAACACGTCGATGCCGAGCACCGAGCCGGGATGGAAGTACCACTCCGCGCCGACGTCGTACTGGGTCGCCTTGTACGGCTCCAGCTGCTTGTTGCTGCCCGCGCCGTACCAGCCGACCTCGTCGCCGCCGCCGATCAGGCGACGGTCGTTGACGTATTCCTGGCTGTAGTACTGCAGACCGCCAGGGGAGGCGATGTCGTTGTAGCCCGGGCGCGAGATCACCTTCGAGGCGGCGCCGCGCAGCACCAGGTCGTCGGTCAGGTCGTAGGCGACATTGAAGCTGGGCAGCACGTCGGTGTAGGTGCGGTCGAGCGAGCTGACCACGAACGAGGACACGTGCCCGGTGGCCGGGTTGGTCTGGCTGTCCGGCAGCGTGGTGAAGCCGCTGACGCAACCGGAACCGTCGGGCGCGCCGGCCGCCGGCAGGTTGCCGGTCTGACAGGGCGCCGGATTGCCATCGGGGCCGTCGAAGAAGTAGTCGTTGTAGTAATCGACCTGATCCGTCGAGTCGGCATGCTGCCGGGTGCGCGCCAGGCGCACGCCGACGTTGCCGCGCAGGCGCTCGGTCTTGAAGTTGAGCTGCACGTACCCCGAGTAGATCTTCTCGCCTACGTTGTAGATGAAGTTGTCCTCGTTGCGCGTCTGCATCTCCCCGTAGTTCTGGTTGAGGTAGGCAACGTAGGCGGGGTAGTTGATCGCCGGGAACGAACTGGCGTTGATGCCGCCGGCGAGGTTGCCGAGCGGCTGTCCGTACAGGAACTGCGGCTGGAACACCGAGGCGGTGGGATCGCAGCCGTTCTGGAAGCGGTTGTCGTAATCGGTCGGATCCGTGCCCTGGCAGACCCAGTAGTTGTTGCCCGTGCTGCGGTGGGTGCCGCCGTTGCGGTACTTCACGCCGAACTGCAGCGAGTCCATCCAGTCGCCGTAGGCGTGCCAGGTGAAGTCGGCCTGGGCGTACTTCTGCCGGGTTTCGTTGCGGGTCCACGAGGAGCCGGTCGAGCCGAGATCCACCTCGCCGATGCCGTTCAGAAGGTTCGCCATCAACTCCGGCGAGAAGCTCATCGTCGGCGTGCCGGCCAGGCTCCAGGAGCTCATGGTGTTGCCGAGGTCGTAGTCGCCGGTCGCGTTCTGGCGGCGCGGCTTGATCGGCACCGAGATCTGCAGCTGCGGGCCACCGGTGGCCCAGGTGCGGCCGGCCTTGACGCTGGCCTCGAAGGATTCGCCGACCCACTCGGCGCCGAGGTCCGCGGTCTGCGACAGCGCGCTCTCGTGGTTGTAGCTGCCGGTGATCTGCGGAGTCGGGATGGAGCAGTCGTCGGGACCGAAGCCGCCGGTATTGGTCAATCCGCCCGCGGCCGCCTCGTCACCGCTGCAGTAATAGGCCTTGCCCGGATGCAACGAGTAGTTGGCGCCGGTGACGATGGTGCCGCTGGGGTCGAAGGTCAGTCCGTCGAGCATGCGCCCGCCCGGCCAGTTGCCATCGCCGGCATAGCGGGCGAGGTTCCATTCCGGGATCTTCAGCGTGTTGGTCTGGGAATCCTGCGACAGGTCGAAGCGGAAGTAGTTGGCCGTCAGCGTGAGGTTGTCGACCGGCCGGAACTGCAGGGTCACCTGCCCGCCCTTGCGCTCGCGGTTCTCGTTGGTGACGTTGAGGTTCACCGAGGTCGGCATCATGAAGTTGCAGTAGTACCCGCACTCCGTGGGCCAGCCGTCCTGGAAGGTGCCGGTGTAGGGATGGTTCTGGTCGTTGAAGCCGGACTGGCCCCACCAGTAGGAGGTCATGCCGGAGGGCTTGCCGTTGACGTCGGTGGCCGGGTGCGCGTCGTAGTCGTCGCCGTACCACTGCCAGTTCTCGGTGCTCGCGCCCATGGTGCGCGTGGTGCGCTTCTGGCTGGTGTAGCCGACGAGGAAGCCGAAGCGCTCGTCCTTGTCGTGCCAGGAGTACTGGCCGGAGAACTGCCCGTCCGTCTTCTTGGTCGTGTCAGCCCAGGTACCTTCGGCGGAAACGAAGCCGCTGTTCGCCTCCATTTCCAACGGGCGTCGCGTATGCAGGATCACGGTGCCGCCGATGCCGCCCTCGTCGATGCGTGCTTCAGGCGTCTTGAACAGCTCGGCGCTGGAAAGCATGTTCGACGGCAGCAGCGTGTAGTTGAACGAGCGCGTCGGGTCACCGTTGGACTCGGCCGTGGCGACGTAGTTGCCGTTCAATTCGGTCAGCGTCAGCTCCGAGGACAGGCCGCGGACGCTGACGTTCTTGCCCTCGCCGCCATCGCGCGAAATGATCACGCCGGGCACGCGCTGCAGGGCATCGGCCACGTTCTTGTCGGGGAACTTGCTGACGTCCTCGGCGGTGACCACCTCGACGATCGCATTGGCCTCGCGCTTCTGGTCGAGGCTCTTCTCGATCGAGTAGCGGTAGCCGGTGACCTGGACCTTCGAGAGCGATACGGCCTGGTCCGGCTGCGCCTTCGCGCCTTTGCCGGTGTCGGCCTGGCCCTGCGGGGACTGACCCTGCTGGGACTGGTTCTGCTGGTCCTGCGTCTGCGCCTGCACGTTGCCGCAATAAAGCGCCGCCAGAACCGCCGCGGCCAACAGCGTGACCGGCACGAATGGGCTTTTCATGGTTCCCCTCCCGAGAGAATTTGGATCGTTACAAACTCAGAGCAACTGCAACTGCATCCCCTTGCGCTCGACCTGGCCCGCCTTGCCACCTGCTCTCGACCCGGACGGTTTAGATCGATCTAAATCTGGTACCGCCGAAACATAGCCTAAATTTCCGGCGATGTAATGCTGCGAGACAGCAAGGCATGCGCGGCGGACGCACGGCGGCGCCGCGCCCGGTTCGGCGGGCCGGAAGTCGGTCAGGGATGGCGTCCCGCCGGGCCTGCTGCCGCGGGCCGGATGGGGCGCTGCGTGGAAAGCCCTCCCCGATAGGGAGGGCTTCGTCGCCGCTTTTTTTTGACCTGCCCGCTTAAGGAGGGCCGGGGTAGGAGCTGGGCCCGCCCCGGCGCGTCAGGCCACCGCCACCGAACGCGGCTTGTGGTCGGACCGGGTCACCTTCGCACCCAGTTCGGACGGATCGAAATCGTCCACCGAAATGAACTCGAACACGCCCTCGTGCACGCGCTTGAGCAGCGCGGCCTCGGCCTCGGTGATCACGCCTTCGCGCACCGCCTCGGCCAGCTGGCCTTGGTACTCATGCGCCTGCAACTGGCCGGCCTTGAGCGCCTTGCCGAACTTGCGCTCGACCGGCTCGGCGGCGATCACGTCAGGCAGCAGTGCGTTCATGCGGCCGATGGTGTTGTTCGGCGTGGGCGTGAGATAGACCCAGTCGATCAGCCGGTCGCGCGCCTCGCCCGGCGCGGTCAGGATGGCGGCCACGCGCCGGCCCAGGCGATCCGACGGCGGCACCTCGCGACGGCCGAACGGGAACACCAGCACGCGCAGCAGGAAACCGATCGGCTTGACCGGGAAGTTGCGGATCGCCCCGTCCAGCGCCATCTGCGTGCGCCACATGCACTCGTGGAAGGCCCAGGCGAGCAGCGGACGGTCGGCTTCCGGGCGACCGGTGTCCTCGTAGCGCTTGAGCATGCTGCTG
Organism: Frateuria sp. GZRe14; assembly: GCF_051900395.1. Taxonomy (NCBI): domain Bacteria; kingdom Pseudomonadati; phylum Pseudomonadota; class Gammaproteobacteria; order Lysobacterales; family Rhodanobacteraceae; genus Frateuria; species Frateuria sp. GZRe14. The sequence continues at coordinate 3,087,408 of NZ_JBHZGJ010000001.1, forward strand.
GCGATATACAGGTAGGAGAGCACGTCGCCCAGGCGCGCCGAAAGCTTTTCCTTGAACTTCAGCTTGCCGCCCAGCACGCCCATGAACACGTCGGCGCACAGGGCCAGCGCCGCCGAATAGCGATCGAGCTTGCGGTAGTAGCGGCGCGTATAGGCGTCGCCCGCGCCCTGGCCGATCGACGCGCCGGTGATGCCGAGCACGAAGCTGCGCACCGCGTTGGAAATGCCGAAACCGATGTGGCCGAAGAGCAATCGGTCGAAGGTGCGCAGCTTCTCGCCGTAGTCGGCGATGGAGAGCGCCTGCATTTCCTTGAGCACGTACGGATGACAGCGGATCGCGCCCTGCCCGAAGATCATCAGGCTGCGCGTCATGATGTTCGCGCCTTCCACGGTGATCGCGATCGGCACGCTCTCCCAGCCGCGCGCGGCGTAGTTCTTCGGGCCCAGCTGTACGGCCTTGCCGCCGTGCACGTCCATCGTGTCGCTGGCGACCTGGCGCGCCCATTCGGTGGCGTGGTACTTGGCGATGGCCGAGGTCACCGCGGGCTTCTCGCCGCGGTCGACCGCCGCCGCGGTGGCGCGCGAGAGTGCCGCGGTGGCGTAGGTCAGGCCGCCGATGCGCGCCAGCGCCTCTTCCACGCCCTCGAAACGCGCGATCGCCAGGCCGAACTGCTTGCGCATGCGCGCATAGGCGCCGGTCGCCGCAGCCGAGGCGCGCATCGCGCCGGTGGCGTTCGACGGCAGCGAGATGGCGCGGCCGACCGACAGCACCTCGACCAGCATGCGCCAGCCGTGGCCAGCCATCTGCGGCCCGCCGATGATCGTCGACAGCGGCGCGAACACGTCTTTGCCACGCACCGGACCGTTCTGGAACGGGATGTTGAGCGGGAAGTGGCGGCGGCCGACTTCCAGGCCCGGGGTCGTGTGCGGCAGCAGCGCCAGCGTGATGCCCAGGTCCTCGGTCTCGCCGAGCAGACGCTCGGGGTCGTACATGCGGAAGGCCAAACCGATCACCGTGGCGATCGGTGCAAGCGTGATGTAGCGCTTGTCGAAGTTGAGCTTCACGCCCAGCGTCTCGACGCCGTCGACCATCTGCTTGCAGACGATGCCGTAATCGGGAATCGAGGTGGCGTCGGAGCCTGCGTAGGGACCGGTCAACGCGAAGCAGGGGATCTCTTCGCCGACGGCCAGGCGCGGCAGGTAATGGTTCTTCTGCTCATCGGTGCCGTAGTGCAGCAGCAGTTCGGCCGGCCCCAGCGAGTTCGGCACGGCCACCGTGGACGACACCGTGGCCGACGCCGTCGACAGCTTCTGCAGCACCGCCGAATGCGCCAGCGCGGAGAACTGCAGGCCGCCGTACTGCTTGGGAATGATCATCCCGAAGAACTTGTTCTTCTTGATGAACGCCCAGACCTCCGGCGGCAGGTCCGCCAATTCGTGGGTGATCTGCCAGTCGTCGATCATCGCGCAAAGTTGTTCGACCGGGCCGTCGAGAAAGGCTTGCTCCTCGGTGCTGAGTTCGGGCTTCGGCTGCTTGAGCAGTTGCTTCCAGTCCGGCATGCCCGAGAACAGCTCGCCCTCGAAACCGACCGTGCCGGCCTCCAGCGCAGTCTGTTCGGTGGCCGAAAGCGTCGGCGTGGCGCGGGCGAACATCTTCAGAAGCGGCGCGCTGACCTGGCGCCGACGGAAGGCCGGCATCAGCAGCGGCACGGCGATCAGCAGCTCGATGACGAGCAGCACGATCATCGTCACCCAGGCGCCGGTCAACACGCCCACCACCAGCGTGGCGGCCACCGTGGCGATAGCCCAGGTCCGCAGGCTGGTGCGGTGGTAGGCGCAGGCGCCGGTCGCCAGGATCGCGGCCAGCAGGGTCAGGAACACGGACATGTCAATGCACCTCTTGCGGAATGGTCGGGCGGGCGACGCCGTCCGGGTAGACATCTTCGATGAAAGCGGCGATTTCGCGCGTAAACGCGTCATTGGCGTCGCCGGCAAGCATGTGCGTGGCGCCGGGCACCTCCACATGGCGCGCGTGCGGCACCAGTTTCAGGAACTCGGCCACGGTTTCGCGTGACACCACGTCGCTGCGTTGCCCGGAGAGCAGCAGGACCGGTACGTCCACGCGGGCCGCCGCGGCCAGCAGGCGCGGCTGGTAGCGCTCGCTTTCCCGCACCACGCCCGCCAGCATTGCCGGATCCCAATGCCAGCGCAGGCGACCGTCCGTGCCTTCGCGCAACAGCGGCTTGAGCTGTTCCTCGCTCTTGCGCTCGCGTCGCTGCGGCAAGTAGGCGGCGATCTGTTCGGCCGCCTCGGCATAGTCGGCGAACCCGTCCGGGTGGGCCTGCATGAAGGCAAGGATGCGTTCGACTCCGGCGGCTTCCCAACGCGGCGTGATGTCGACCAGCACCAGCGCGCGGAACGGCGCCGGGCGGGCCTCGCCCGCCAGCACCAGCCCCAGCAGGCCGCCCATCGAGGCGCCGACCAGAATCGGCGGCTCCGGCTGCGCCAGCGCCAACGCATGAAGGTCGCTGGCGAACTGGTCCATGTGGTAATCGCCGCCAGCGACGCGGCCGCTCTGGCCATGGCCGCGGCTGTCGAAGCTCACGCAGCGGCATCCCCGCGCCGCCAGCGCGTCGGCCGCGCCGTTCCAGGCGCCGCGGGTCTGCCCGAAACCATGCGCGAACAGCAGCGGTGGCTCGCCAGCACCGTTGCGTGTTTCAACCGCCAGATGCAAGCCATCAGGGGAGTAAAAGCGATCATTCGAAAACATACGCATGAGTATGGTTTGACCCGCGTGCGAGGTCAACTGCCGCGCTCCTTGCGGAATCCCACTTGGCGCCGCTCCCGCCACATTTACGCCAGGACCATCGCTCGCTGGTGGGCTTCAACAAGGCCGCGGCGACTGTCGCGCCCGCCTGTCGCGGCCCTGCCCACAAGCGCTACCATGCGCAGATGAACGCCAGCAGCAAGCCCGAACGTACCCGCCTGTCCGCCGAAAACTGGGAGGACGCCGCCCTGGATCTGATCGCCGAGCAGGGCGTCGGGGCACTGGCGGTGGAAGCCTTGGCCCGCCGGCTGGGTGTGACCAAGGGCAGTTTCTACTGGCATTTCCGGACCCGCGAAGCGTTGCTGCAGGCGGCGCTGGAACGTTGGGAGCAGTACGGCGAGCGCGAAGTCATCGCACAGATCGAGTCCATCGCCGATCCGCGAGAGCGCCTGCCCGAGCTGTTCCGTCGCGTCGCCCACGAACTGCGCCCGCACCGCGTCTACGCTGCGCTGCTCAAGGCGCTGGACCACCCGCTGGTGGTGCCGGTGATGGCGCGCGTGTCGCAACGGCGCACCGAATTCCTGGCCACCGCCTTCCGTGAGGCCGGCTTGCCGCCGGTCCAGGCGCTCAACCGGGCGCGGCTGACCTATGCCGCCTACGTCGGCTTCCTGCAGCTCAATTTCACGCTCGGCCTGCCCCGCATCAGCCACGAGGATTTCGACGCCTACGTGGAACACATGATCGCGACATTGATTCCGGCCTGATAAAGCTCTCGGGGGCGGTTGCGCGCGTCTGCGCGCGCCTTTTGCTGCACTCAACCTTGCAATACCAGTGCACGCAAACTAGCGTTTCGGAACCCTTTTTTCCTAAGACCTTAGAAGAGGACATCATGGCCAGCAAGCTGGAAGCGCTCGAGCGCTGGGTGAACGAGGTGGCCGCGCGCACGCGGCCATCGAAGATCCATTGGTGCGACGGCTCGGAGGCCGAGTACCAGCGGTTGGTCAAGGAGATGCTGGCCGACGGCACCCTGATCGAGCTCAACCAGGAAACCCATCCGGGCTGCTACCTCCACCGCTCCAACCCGTCCGATGTGGCGCGCGTGGAGCACCTGACTTTCGTCTGCCACAAGAACCAGGACGACGCCGGCCCAAACAACCACTGGATGGACCCGGCCGAGGCGCACGCCAAGATCGACGCCTTGTTCGACGGCTGCATGGAAGGCCGCACGATGTACGTGATCCCGTACTGCATGGGCCCTATCGACTCGCCGCTGTCGCGCTGCGGCGTGGAGATCACCGACAGTCCATACGTGGTTGCCAACATGCGCATCATGACGCGCATGGGGAAGGCCGCGCAGGAGCGCATCGAGCGCGAGGGTACGTTCGTCAAGGGCCTGCATTCGACCGGCGAGCTCGACCCTGAGCGCCGCTTCATCATGCACTTCCCCGAGGAGCGCACGATCAAGTCCTACGGTTCCGGCTACGGCGGCAACGCGCTGCTGGGCAAGAAGTGCCATGCCTTGCGCATCGCCTCCAACCAGGCCCGCGACGAGGGCTGGCTGGCCGAACACATGCTCATCGTCGGCCTCGAGAACCCCCAGGGCGAAACCCGCTACATCGCCGCGGCCTTCCCGTCGGCCTGCGGCAAGACCAACCTGGCCATGCTCATTCCGCCGGAGGGCTACCGCAAGGACGGCTGGAAGGTGTGGACGGTGGGGGACGACATCTGCTGGATGCGCCCGGGCGCGGACGGCCGGCTGTACGCGATCAACCCGGAAGCCGGTTTCTTCGGCGTAGCGCCGGGCACGAGCACGGCGACCAATTCCAACGCGCTGAAATCCATCTCGCGCGACACCATCTTCACGAACGTCGCGGTTACCGCCGACAACCAGCCGTGGTGGGAAGGCCTGCCCGGCACGCCGGTCACCGACTGGCAGGGCCGTCCCTATGATGCCGCCAACGGTCCGGCCGCACACCCGAATTCGCGCTTCACCGTGAGCGCGAAACAGTGCCCGACCTGGTCGGAGAAGGCCGAGGACGCGCAGGGTGTGCCGATCGACGCGATCGTCTTCGGTGGCCGCCGGCCTTCGCTGCTGCCGCTGGTGATGGAAGCGCGCGACTGGGCGCACGGGGTGCTGATGGGCGCGGCGATGGGTTCGGAAACCACCGCCGCGGCCACCGGCGCGGTCGGCGTGCTGCGCCGCGATTCGATGGCGATGAAGCCGTTCTGCGGCTACCACTACGGCGACTACTTCGCGCACTGGCTGTCGTTCGACAAGCCGGGCATGAAGCTGCCGAAGGTCTTCCACGTCAACTGGTTCCGCAAGGGCAAGGACGGCAAGTTCCTCTGGCCGGGCTTCGGCGAGAACCTGCGCGTACTGGAGTGGATGATCAACCGCGTCGATGGCAAGGCGCGTGGCGTGGAGACGCCGATCGGCATCGTGCCGGCCGAAGGCGAGTTGAAACTGGAAGGTCTGAACCTCCCGCGCGAAGCCGCCAGCGAACTGCTCGACATCGACACGGCCGGCTGGCAGGCCGAACTCGACGCCATCGGCGAATACCTTGGCAGTTTCGGCTCTCGCATGCCCGAGCGCCTGCGTCAGGAGCAGCAGCGTGTGGCCAGCGGCCTGTCCACCGCCAAAACCGAGCCGCGCGCCGCCACAGCCTGATGGCACGAAGCCCCTCTCCCCTCCGGGGGAGAGGGTTGGGATGAGGGCCCACCCTCGCGAAAGGGTCGGGATTGAAGCAAGCCAAAAGCGCAGCCTGCCAGGCAAGCGCCAAACCACGAATCGCCCTCGCTCATCTCTTGCCCCAAAGCGGAGGGGTAGGCCTGCTTAAACGTTCCGCCACTTGCGTGCATCCAAGCTGGCAAGATGGATGCCGCCTGCCTCGCCACTGGAAGCCCGATGCCACCACCGCCTGTCGCGTGGTCCGACGCCGATGACGCGCGCGCCGCGGCCAGGGGCGATCGCCAGGCGTTCCAGCGGCTGTATCGCCAGCACGTCGACCGCATCTACGGAGCGGTCTACCGGCTGGCCGGCTACGACCACGCACGCGCCGAAGACCTGACCCAGGACGCCTTCGTGCGCGCCTGGCAGAAGCTTGCCGACTTCCGCCACGAAAGCGCCTTCGGCACGTGGCTGTACCGGCTGGCGGTGAACGTGGCACTGATGGACATCCGTTCGCGCGGCGCGCAGCCGGTCGGCTTCGTCGGCGAGGACGACCTGCCGGACCCGGGCGAGGTGCCATTCTGCGCCGCCGAGCGCGAGGAGCTGGAGCGCGCCATCGCCAAACTGCCGCCCCGCGCCCGCGCGGTGCTGGTCCTGCATGACGTGGAAGGCTGGCTCCACGAGGAGATCGCCAGCGAACTGGACATGGCCGTCGGTACGTCCAAAGCGCAGCTGCACCGTGCCCGCGGGCTGCTGCGGCGGATGCTTGAACCCGGAGAACCGTCATGAACGAATTCGAATGGCGTCGCCAGCTGCGCGGATTGCGCGCGCCGGTCGCACCGTCCCACGATCTGTGGGCGCGCATCGACGCCGCGCTGGAACCGACTGCACCAGTGCGCACCAGCTCGCGTCCGGGCTGGCTGCTTGCCGCGAGCTTCGCCGGCCTGAGCCTGCTCGCCGTGTCCCTGAGCACGCGCCAGGACGGGCTGCTCGTCCACCCGCAAGCCGCCGCCACGGCCACCACCCAGGCGCCGTGGAAGCCTGACGACCCGCGCCTGGCCGGTGCGGCGATCGAACTGGACGCCGCGCGCCTGGAACTTAGGCAGGCCCTGGAGCAGTCCCCCCATTCACCGGCATTGCAGCGACTCCTGTCGCGCACCCATCAACAGCAATCGCGGCTGCGCCAGCTCGACCAGCAGGCCGGCTGAGAACACCGTTCAAGGAGTCATTCGATGAAAACCGCTCGTTACCTTCCCCTGCTGCTCACCCTGTGCATCGGCCAGGCGCTGGCCGACACGCCAATCAACCTGCATCACCCGGCAAACGCCGACGCGCGCATCAACGTGAGCAACGTCAAGGGCCAGGTGACCATCACGGCCTGGGACCGCAACGAAGTGCAGGTTACCGGCACGCTCGGCGAAGGCGCGGCTCCGCTGGTCATCGACGGCGACAACGGCAACCTGGAAATCAAGGTCAAGCCCAAGGGCGACGGGTCCAAAGGCTGGTTCAACTGGAACGGCGACAATTCCATGGGCGATACCACGCTCGACCTGCACGTTCCCAAGCGCGCCTCGCTCGACGTGGAAGTGGTCAGCGCACCGCTGGGCATCGACGGCATGGATGGCGGCGACATCTCGGTCAACTCGGTCAGTGGCCGCGTGCGGATCAACGCCCGCACGCCCGACCTCTCGGTCGAAAGCGTGAGCGGCACCGTGCAGCAGTCGGGCCACGCCGGGCGCGCCGACCTGCAAACGGTCAGCGGCGACATCCTCGCCCCTGCGCTGGGCAGCCAGGCCGAGCTGCAGACGGTCTCCGGCCGCATCCAGGCGAGCGGCGGGCCCTGGAAGAAATTCGACCTGAGCACGGTTTCCGGCGACGTGCAGCTCAACGGCGACCTCGCCGAAGACGGCAGCATCGAAGTCGACAGCATGAGCGGTGACGTGCAGATCCAGGTGCCCGCCAGCCTGTCCGCATCGATCCACGCCAGCAGTTTCAGTGGCGATCTGCGCAGCGACTTCGGCCAGGCCATCGAGCACGACCATGGCCCCGGCAGCGAGCTCAACACCGAAGTCGCCGGCAGCAAGGGGCGCATCCATGTGGAAACCTTCAGCGGTGACCTGCGCATCCGCAAGAAGGACTGAGGACCGCGGCTCTGCGGGAGGGACTCCGCGCGCCTCTCCCGCAGCGAACGCACACCACCTGCAGCGGGCTTTCCGGAAGTTGCGAGCCTCGGACGACGATGTGGCGTCGTTTGCCATGCTCGGCCCGTACGGCGGAGTCGAAACAAAAAAGGCCGTCGCATGCGACGGCCTTTTCGTGTTCGGTGAAAAGCTTAAAGGTCTTGGTGGTATTGCACGTAAGGCGTGCGCGACTGGTCGGGCTCGGGACCGGCCGGCGTAGGCACCGAGGCGCCCGACGACCACAGGTTCTGCGCACCGATGCTCAACTCGCCCTGCCATGGCAGCCGCAGCGTGACGCCCAGGTCGATGCTGCTCCAGCGCTTGTCGCCGTAGTAACCGCCCGGCAACGTCGGCTGCATGGTGCGGCCGACGAGCATGCCGCTCAGCGGGCCGTGGTCGACGCCGAAGCTCAGCGCCTTCTGGTCGAGCGAGTTGACACCCAGTTCGTTGCCCGGCAACAGGCGGATCCGGCCCACGCTCGCGCCCAGATCGATGCCGCTCTGCCCGCCGACCGCCACGCGGCCACGTGCATTGAGTTGGGCGCTGCTGTCGAAGTCGGGCAGGCCATTGACGCCCGGCGTGGCGCCCGGCAGGACGCGCGGCAGGCGCTGGTCGGGCGCGCTGTCGGCGCCTACGCTCACGCCCACGCTGTAGCGCCCGAGATTATAGGTGGCGCCAATCTCGCTGCCGACGACCCGCGGACCGCGGGCCATCCCGTTGTGTTCGCTCAACCCGGCATGGATCTGCAGATGCGGATCCAGTCCATACTGCAGGTCGGTCGACGTGACGTTCCCGGCATCGACCACGGGGAACGACAGCGAGGCATCGGCACGCTGGCTCGAACCCGCCGGCTGCGCGGCTGCCTTCAACATGAGCATGTGGCCATCGCGGTCGCGCCACATCGGCACCACGACGCCATAACCGAGGTCGACCGCCTGGCCCGTCACCGGATGCAACAGCTGCTGCGCCTGACTGTTTCCAGCCAGCGACTGCCCTGCCGCGGCGAGCGGCATCAGCAAAGTCAGCAGGGGCAGGATGCGGCGCATAAGTCGATGATAAGCAGTCGGAAGGTGACAGGCGGGCGTATGCCATTCGTTGGGGACAGTATAGCTCCTTTACGTTTACCTAACACCCCATCGCAGCGGACCGGCCGCTCAAACGGTGAACCCAGGCACATATCCCATGCCCATGGACCCCGCCGTGAAAACAGGGTTCCCTGCGGTTAAAAAATCAGGCAAATCGGACTCCTACAAAGCCCGCTGCGCACGATATAGTCACGCCACGGCCCTGCCACGGAACCTGAGAACCGCCATGAACCCGGCTCCCCCCACCCGCGAGCCCACGACCTTCCCGGCCGACCGGGAAGTGTTGCACCGGGCGGTCGAGCGGCTGTTCGGGGCGCCGGATGCGGGCAGCGTAGCGGCCGTCTGCGAGACGTTGTTGTCCGACTGGCACGTGCGTGCCCGACTCGGGTGGCGCCAACTCGGTGGCGAGGAGGTTCCGGCCGCTGCTGGCCGGATGGAACTGGCCGAAGACCCCCAGGGACTGCGCGTACTCGTGCTGGAACCCGAGGCCCCGCTGTCCGAACCGCTGCGCGAGCGGCTTGCCTGGTTCGGCCGCCTGGCCGGCACGCGGATGCGCCAGCAGGCCGAGACCGCGCGGCTGTACGAGGCGATTTCCCGCCTGGCGCTGGCCGAGCGGTTGCAACGCGCGCTGTTCGCGATCGCGGAACAGGCCGGCACCGAACGCAACATGGCCGAGATGATGCGCTCGCTGCACGCCATCGTCGGCAGCCTGATGTACGCGGAAAACTTCTACATCGTGCTTTACGACGAGGCCACCGACAGCGTGCGCTTCCCGTACTACGCCGATGCGGCCGATCGCGACCCGCCCTCGCCCGAGCGCAGCGTGCCCCTGTCCGACCTGGAGCACAGCCTGACCTGGAACCTGCTCAAGGGCGGGCGGGCCATGATGGGTTCGATCGAGGAGCTCAACCGGACGGTGCCCGATCGACTGGTGCTGATCGGGCCGGACTGCGAGCACTGGCTCGGTGTGCCGCTGCTGCGCGAGGCCAAGGTGGTCGGCGGCATCGTGATCCAGAGCTACCGCGCCGATACCCAGTACACCACGCAGGATCGTGAGCTGCTCTGTTACGTGGCCCAGCACGTACAGGCCGCTCTGGAGAAGCGCCAGGCGCAGGCCGAGCTCGAACGGCGCGTGGCCGACCGCACGGCCGCCCTGCGCGAGGCCAATCGCGTGCTTCGCCAGCAGGTGCTGCAGCGCCAGCGCGGCGAGCGGCTGCAGGCGGCGCTGTTCCGCATCGCCGAGCTGGCCAGCACGTCCGAGGGCCTGGACACGTTCTACTCGGCGGTGCACCGGGTCATCGGTGGGCTCCTGTACGCGCGCAACTTCTATATCGCCCTGGTCGACGAGGACAACGGGCAGCTGACCTTCCCGTACTCGGTCGATGAGGTGGACAACGTGCCAGCCCCGCGCCTGCATGGCCGCGGCGCGACCGAGTACGTGCTGCGCCACGGCAAGCCGCTGCTGGCCGACTCGGAGCAACTGGAACGGCTGACCGCATTGGGCGAAATCCAGCGCCAGGGCACCCATTCACTGTGCTGGCTGGGTGTGCCGCTGGTGTGGGGCGAAAAGGTGATGGGCGTGCTGGCGGTGCAGAGCTACACCCCCGAGCACACCTACAACGAGCGTGACCAGGAACTGCTCACCTTCGTCAGCTATCACATCGCCAACGCCTTGCAGCGCAAGCACACGGCCGAGTCGCTCAAGCAGGCCTACGCGGGGCTGGAGCGGCGCGTCACCGAGCGCACCCGCGCGCTGGCGCTGGCCAACCGCGACCTGCGCGAGCAGATCGCCGAGCGCGAGCGCGTCGAGCGCCGGCTCAAGTACGAAACCCTGCACGATTCGCTGACCGGCCTGCCCAATCGCACGCTGCTGCTGCAACGCATGGAGCAGGCACTGGAGCGCTATCGCGGCGAACCGGATGAAGGCGGCTTCGCGGTGCTGTTCATCGATCTGGACCGCTTCAAGGTGATCAACGACTCGGTCGGCCACCTGGTCGGCGACGACCTGCTGTTCCAGGTCGGCGGACGCATCCGCGCCTGCCTGAAGACCCGTGACGTGGTCGCGCGACTCGGTGGCGACGAGTTCGCCGTGTTGCTGGAGGGCATCGTCGATCCGGCCACCGCGGTGACTGTCGCCGAGCGCGTCATCGGGGAGCTGCAGGTGCCATTCCGATTGGGCGCCAAGGAGATCTTCACGTCCGCGTCGATCGGAGTGGCCCTGCCCGGCCCGCACTACCAGAAGCCGGAGGAACTGCTGCGCGATGCCGATGCGGCGATGTACCGCGCCAAGGATGAAGGCCGCCATCGCGCGGCCGTGTTCGACGACCGGCTGCGCCGCGAAGCGCTGTCGCTGCTCGAACTCGAAAGCGACCTGCGTCGCGGCCTGGCGCGCAGCGAATTCGTGCCGTTCTACCAGCCCATCGTGGCGCTGGAGGACGGTCGCGTGGTGGGCTACGAGGCGCTGCTGCGCTGGCACCACCCCGACCGCGGCCTGCTGGCACCGGGGGAGTTCCTGATCATCGCCGAGGAAGCCGGCTGTGCCGAAAGCATCGACTGGCAGATCTTCGAGCAGGTCTGCGCGCAGGCACCGGCGCTGCTGGGCAAGGACGGCTTCGTCAGCATCAACGTCTCCGGCCGCCATTTCCGCCTGCCGGATCTCGATGCCCGCCTGCTCGCGCTGCTGGCCGAGCACGGTCTGCCGCCGCGGCAAGTGCGCATCGAGGTGACCGAACGCGCGCTGCTGGACAACCCGGCGCAGGTCAAGCGCATCCTGGAGAACATGCGCAGCCGCGGCGTGCGGGTCGCGCTGGACGACTTCGGTACCGGCTACTCCTCGCTGAGCTACCTGCACCAGTATCCGTTCGAGACGCTGAAGATCGACCGCTCCTTCATCACCGAACTGCCGCGCGAAGGTGAAAGCCAGGGCGTGGCCGTGGTGCGCGCGATCCAGGTGTTGGCCGATTCGTTGAACATGCTCGTGATCGCCGAGGGCATCGAAGAAGAGCACCAGCGCCAGGCGCTGATGCGGGTCGGCTGCCGCTTCGGGCAAGGCTTCCTGTTCGCCCGTCCGCAGCCGATCAGCGTGTGGCTGCCCGCCGATCCGACGCCGGCCGTGGCGTAACGATCTCGATGCCCGGCCGGGGCGGGTTTCCGCCCACTGCAGACCGCGACGATGGTGGGCTGAAGTTCACCCTACCGGTTTACTGCGCAGTGGTGGACGTATCTGCGCTGACCCCGCCGCTGAGCACGTGTTCGGCATCGATGCGGTCGAAGGTGTAGCGCTGCGCGCAGAACTCGCAGATCACCTCGATCTCGCCATCGCGCGCCGCCAGTGCCGCTTCCACTTCTTCGCGCCCCAGCGAGCGCAGCATCGACTCCACTCGCTCGCGCGAACAACTGCAGCCGAACGCCAGCGGTCGCGGCTCGAACAGCCGCACGGTTTCCTCGTGGAAGAGCCGGTAAAGCAACTGCTCCGGCGCCGTGGCCAGCATTTCCTCACGGCCCAGCGTGCCGGTCAGGTGCAGTACGCGGTTCCAGGCATCCTCGTCCTCGACCGCGCCGTGGCCGCCCTCGTCCGGAAGCTTCTGCAGCATCAGCCCGACCGCGTGCGCGCCGTCGGCCGCCAGCAACAGGCGCGCGGGCAGCTGTTCGGACAAGCGGAAGTAGTTTTCCAGCGCACCGGCCAGGTCCGGCTGGCTGAGCTCGACCAGGCCCTGGTAGCGCTGGCCGCGCTCGGCGTGGCCGATGGTAATCGCCATCACCGCGCCCGGCAGCGCGGCCAGGTTCAGCGGCTCGGGCAGCGGATCGTTCCAGCGCGCGAGGCCGCGCAACCGTCCCTGGTCGCTGCACTCGGTGAACAGCAGACGCAGCGCGCCGCTGCTCTTGAGCTCGATCGACAACGCGCCGTCCAGCTTGATGTTGCCCGTCAGCAACGCACTGGCCGCCAGGCTCTGGCCAAGCAGCTCGCGCAGTGGCGTCGGGTAGTCCGCGCGCCCGGCGACCTCGCGCCAGGCGGCGCCCAGCCGCACGAGCACGCCGCGCACGCCGGCGCGTTCCAGCACGAAGCGATGCAGCACGTCCTCGACAAGCACGGTTTCCACAGAAGATGACCTCGACACGGGGGATCGGAAGAAATGGGGACGGCGCCGGCGCGGGACAATGGGCCGCTTATACTCCCCGGGATTGCAACCGAAGGTCGACGCCAAGACGATGCCAACGCTGCGCACCGCCCTCCGCCGCCCGCTGCGCGCCCTCGCCATCCTGATGGTGTCGTGGCTGGCGCTGTCCTGGCTGGTGGTGCTGGTGCTGCGCTTCGTGCCGCCGTGGACCTCGGCCGTGATGATGGAGCGGCGCGTCGGTGCCCTGCTGCATGGCGAGCACGATTTCCGGCTGCAGCAGCGTTGGGTGCCATGGGAGCGCGTCTCGCCGTATGTGCCGCTGGCGATGGTTGCGAGCGAGGACCAGAAGTTCCCCTTCCACCACGGCTTCGACCTGGACCAGATCCAGGACGCCCTGGACGATGCCGATGATGGCAAGCGTCTGCGCGGCGCGAGCACCATCAGCCAGCAGGTCGCCAAGAACCTGTTCCTGTGGAACGGCCGCAGTTTCGTGCGCAAGGGGCTGGAGGCCTACTACACCGTGCTGATCGAACTGACCTGGCCGAAGCGGCGCATCCTCGAGGTGTACATGAACATCGCCGAGCTCGGCGACGGCATCTACGGCGTGGGCGCGGCGAGCGATGCCTATTTCCACGTGCCGCCGGCGCGACTCGGGCCGGCGCAGGCCGCGCGCCTGGCCGCGGTGCTGCCCAGTCCGCGCCGCCTGCATGCCGATCGTCCCAGCGCCTACGTCCAGCGCCGCACGCAATGGATCCAGCGACAGATGCAGCACCTGGGCGGCCCCGGCTACCTGGACGCCAGCCACCCCCCGCGCGTGCGCCGAGGACACTGAGCCATGAGCGAACTGACCGTCGTCGTCCCCGCCTACAACGAGGCGGCCGTGCTCGATGCCTTCCACCAGCGCCTGGGCGCGGTGCTCGACACGCTGGGACTGGACAGCGCCGTGCTCTACGTCGACGACGGCAGCACCGACGGCACCTGGCGGGCGATCGAGTCGCTGCTGGCCGGCGACGGGCGCGTGCGCGCGCTCAAGCTCTCGCGCAATTTCGGCAAGGAGGCAGCGCTGACCGCGGGACTGGACCACGTCACCACGGGCGCCGCCGTGGTGATCGACGCCGACCTGCAGGACCCGCCCGAGCTGATTCCCGAACTGGTGGCACAGTGGCACGCCGGTTTCGACGTGGTCTACGCCACGCGAAGCGCACGTGCCGGCGAGACGCGACTCAAGCGCCTCACCGCCGCGGCTTTCTACCGCGCCATGGAACGGGTCTCGGACACGCCGCTGCCACGTGATACCGGCGACTTCCGTCTGCTCTCGCGCCGCGCGCTGGACGCACTCTCGAGATTGCGCGAACGCCAACGCTTCATGAAGGGCCTGTTCGCCTGGATCGGCTACCGCCAGACGGCCGTACGCTACCAGCGCGAACCGCGCCACAGCGGCCGCACCAAGTGGAACTACTGGCGGCTCACCCAGCTGGCCATCGAAGGCATCACTTCCTTCTCCAGCGCGCCGCTGCGGCTGGCCACCTGGGTCGGCCTGGGCTCGTCGCTGCTGGCGTTCGCCTACGGCCTGTGGGTGCTGACCAAGGCGCTGATCTGGGGCGACCCTGTGCGCGGCTACCCGACGCTAATGCTGGTCATCCTGTTCCTGGGCGGCGTGCAGCTGCTTGCGCTGGGCGTGATCGGCGAATACCTGGGACGCAGCTATGCCGAGAGCAAGCAGCGGCCGCTGTACTTCATCGAGGAAGAGCGCCAGCACGGCGACCGCCGCCCCGCGTAGGAACCAGTCGCGGGCGACACTCGCTACGGCAGTCATTGCGCGCAACGAACTCCTACACGCCCTGCCGACGCGCCAGCGCTACACTCCGCCGCAGGCCGAAGAGGAGCACCGGGCATGCGTCAGGTAAGGCATCTTCTGCAAAGCAAGGGCAGTGACGTCTATGCGATCGCACCCGAGGCGCCCGTACTGGACGCCATCCGGCAGATGGCCGAGCGCCGTGTCGGCGCACTGGTGGTGATGAAGGGCGAGGCGTTGTCAGGCATCGTTTCCGAGCGCGACTACGCCCGCAAGGTGATCCTGCAGGGCCGATCCTCCGCGCAGACCGCGGTGGCCGACATCATGAGCGGCGAACCACTCACCATTTCGCCCGAAACCGACGTGTTCGACTGCATGCGCCTGTGCACCGAGCGCCGCGTGCGCCACCTGCCGGTGGTCGAGGGTGGGCGCGTGGTCGGCGTGATCTCGATCGGCGACCTGGTCAAGGCGGTGATCGACGCCCAGGCGGAGCAGATCGAGCAGTTGCAGCGCTACATCACCAGCTGACACGCTTTCGCAGGGCGGGCGTCGGCCCGCCGGTTTGGAAGTGAGGAGCGGGCGGAAGCCCGCTCTACGGCTACGGCCCGACTCAGTCCTTGGCCAGATCCGGCGCCCGCCCCGCGCGACGCGCCACCCACGCCGACGTCGCCGCCACGCCCGCGCCGATCAGGCCCATGCCGCCGACGCCGACGCCCAGCCACGTCAGCACGCTCACACCGCTGGTCACCAGCACGTCGCCGAAGCGCCACACGGCGGTCTCGACGAAGTTCTTGCCCTTGTAGCGCGTCTCGCGCGGCACGCGGGTATACAACGCATCGACCGCCGGCTTGGTCATGCCGTAGGCGAAGCCGCGTGTGGTCACCAGCATCACGGCCAGCAGGGGCACCGCCATCCCCAGCAGCCGCACGTCGCCGGCGCCGAATACCGCGACCATCAACAGCAGGCCGATGTTGACCAACGCCGGCACGACCAGGCCCCAGCCGGCGCCGAGGCGCACCATCAACCAGCGCGTCAACGTCAGCTGCAGCAGGGCACCCAACGCGTTCGTCGCCAGGTCCAGGTCGTTGTAGAAAGACGTGCGCGCGACGCGGTCAACGAAGTGCGCCTTCGCGTAATCGGCCATCAGCGCATAGGCCAGCGTACCGATGCCGTCGCCGAGCAGCATCAGCATCGCCATGTAGCGCAGGAACGGCCGCGACCACAGCTCGCGGATGCCGGCCCACAGCGAACCGCCGGTGCCCTGCATGGCACGCCCGTCGCCCGCCTGCTCGTCTCGCGCGGACAATTGGAGCAGCAACACCAGCGCCAGGCCCAGCGCCACGGACGACACCACCAGCAGTTGCGCCACGCCGAGCACGTGCAACAGCAGCCGGGTCAGCAGCGGTCCGAAGATCGCCCCGCCCATGCCGCCGAGCGCGATCAGCGGAAACACCCGCCGCGCTTGCTGGCTGGTGAAAATGTCGGCCATGAAACTCCAGAACAGCGACACCACGAACAGGTTGAACACGCTGACCCATACGTAGAACACCACGCCCAGCAGGCGCGCGCCGATCCGTTCCTGCGCCAGGAACGCGGGGACGAACGCGACCAGGCAGAGGATGAAGAAGCTGTAGCTCCACGTCAGCAGCCGACGCCGCGATACGTGCGCGACAAGCCAGCCGAACACCGGCGTCAGCAGCAGCATCACGGCGAAGGTCACCGCATAGAACAGCGGCAGCGACTGCGATCCGACGGCGCCGCCCAACTGGTCGCGCACCGGACGGATGATGTAGTAGCCGGCCATCACCAGGAAGAAGGCCAGTGTGGACAGGATCAGCCCGGTGCGTTCGTCGGCGCGGGCGTTGTGGCGCAGGCTCACGGGGAGTCCAGCCTCATGGGGAGCGCAAAAGCCTAGCATGGCTGCCGGGCCCGCTCCCGCCGACCGGACGCAACCTCTTCCCCATGCACCCGATCGGCTGAACACTGGCAGCCCGACGCCTGCCTGTTCACGTTGTAGAGCCAGCCCAAGTGGCCCACAATTCGGGAATCGCGCCTGCTCCAGGCCGGCTTTTTTCCTCCACTTTCCACGGCTTTGCGCCGGACTCTTCCAGGCATGCAGCTTCGTACGCTTTCCTTGCTGATCGCCGGCCTTCTGGGCGCAGCGACCACTCCTGCATTGGCCCGCGCCTCCACGCCGGCTTCATCACCCGCCTCCACCCCAGCCATCCAGTCCGCCCCGCAGTCGCTTCCGCCCGAGCGCGTGAAGGAGACGCTGGAGGCGTACAGGCAGTGGCTCGGCAAGCTCGACCAACGCGACTCCGTTGCCGGGTTGGCCACCGCGGTCGTGGTGAACGACAAGGTGGTGTTCGAGGGCACCATCGGTTACGCCAACGCGGCCGACAAGGAACCGGTCAAGCCCGACACGGTGTTCCGCTTGGCGTCGCTGTCCAAGGCTTTTGCCACCGGCCTCACCGCGGTCCTCGTGCAGGACGGCAAGCTGGCGTGGGACACGCGGCTGGTCAACGTTCTGCCGTTCTTCAAGCTCAAGAACGTGCCCGACACGCAGCGCGCCACCGTCGCCGACATCCTTGGGCAACGAATCGGGTTGCCGCGCAACACCTACGACAACATGCTCGAAGACGACGTCCCCTACGAGCAACTGGTGCGCAAGCTCGACCAGGTCGACATGACCTGCGGCGTGGGCAAATGCTACGGCTACCAGAACGTCGCCTTCAGCCTGATCGGCGATGTGGTGTACGCCATGACCGGCAACTTCTTCTACAAGCTGGTCGACCGCCGCATCTTCCTGCCATTGGGCATGTCCACCGCCAGCTACGGTCGCGCCGGACTGGAATCGAGCAAGAGTTGGGCGCGCCCCCACCGGCGCACCCGGCGCGGCTGGGTGCCCTTCGAGCCTAAGGAAAACTACTACCGCGTGGCCCCGGCTGCCGGCGTCAACGCCAGCCTGCGCGACATGGAAAAGTGGCTGATCGCGCAAATGGGCGGACGCCCCGACGTGCTCTCACCCGCAGCGCTGGAAGTGCTGCACGATCCAGGCGTGCGCACGCCGACGGAATTGCACTCCTCGCCCTGGCGCAATGGACGCCTCACCTCGGCGGCCTACGCGTTGGGCTGGCGGGTGTTTACCTACGGTGGTGAAACGCTGGTCTATCACGCCGGCGCGGTGGAGGGTTACCGCACCATGATCGGTTTCTTTCCCAAGTACCACGCCGGGGTGGTGACGATGTGGAATGCCGGCGTGCCGACGCCGTCGGGCCTGATGCCGATGGTGTTCGACAGCCTTCTCGGATTGCCGCACGTGGATTGGGCAGGTCTTGAAAAGAGCGCCCCCGATCGCCCACGAAGGGCAAGCCCTAGGCGCCACCGTCGCCACTAGACGAAACCCGCGCCACGGTCCGACGGTGTGCACCGCCGCCTGACCGGCAACTTGCCTGACCCGCGCAAGCCTGGTTTTGGGCGATGCCCGCGCAAAAAAAAGGCAGCGCCAGGCGCTGCCTTTCCTGCCCTGTGCATCGCTCAGAGCTTGAACTCGATCTTCTTCTGCAGCTTCGCTTCCACGGGCGTGCCGTTGCGCGTGGCCGGCTTGTACTTCCAGCGTTCGACCGCGTTGACCGCCTCGCGATCGAACATGTGGCGCGGCTGTGCATCGACCACCTGCACGCCGCCGACGTTGCCTTCGGTGTCAACCGTGTAGCCCACCAGTACCCAGCCTTGCGTGCGCGTACGTTGCGCCTGGGTCGGGAAGCGCGGCTGCACGTACTTGGTCATCACCGGCTCGGTCGATACGACCTGTTGCGCCGCCGGCTTGTTCGGCTCGGCGGTGGCCGGCGTGTTGGTCGCTGCGACCGCGGTCGGCGCCTTCTGCTCGGACGGCTGCGACTTCTGCTGGGTGGCAAGCTTGTCGGCGGCCGCCTTGTCCGCCGCGGCCTTGTCGGCTGCCAACTGCTGCTGGCGCTGCTGCTCGAGCGCCTGCTGTTGTTCCTTGTCCAGCAGTTTGCGCTGGGCATCGAGCTTGGAGCGCAGGATCGTCAGCGTGTAGTTGGCCGGGTCGGCCTTCGCGAGCAGGTCGATCTCGCGCTGCGCCTCATTGAAGTCGCGCCCGTTGATCGCCTGCTCGGCACCGCTGGCTGCGAACGGGAAGGTTTCGCGCAGAGCGTCGGTGGCCACCGGGTTGCCCGGCTGCTTCTCCAGCGCTTTCAGGTAGAACTCGAATGCGTTGTTGCCGGCCGGCGCAAGCACGCGATGGTCGTTCATCGCCTTGCGCGCCTCGGCCAGCAGCTGGTTCAAGTCCATCGCCTCGACGTTGGCGGGCGGCGCCACGGCGATCTTGTCGGTGGACACCGGGGTGGACGGATGCCCGCCACCGTCCTGCATGACCAGCTCCTGGTGCGGCTGCAGGATCAGGAACCAGCTGGCCACGGCCAGCAGGACGAAAATGGCGATAACGGCGATCAAGGTGGGGCGGGCGGCCCCGCGCGCGCGTGCGCGCATAGATCTGGTACGGGTATCCATGGGACGTTCACCATTGGCTGGCATGAGATACCCGCGCTTTTTCCCCCTGTAGGAGCGGCCGTCCCCCTGGACGTGCGCGGCGCGAGTGCGCACAAGTTACCGCCAATGCGCCGTTGCGGCAAATACGGAAGCCTCGGTCGAAGACCTGCATTTCCCCGCCCCCGAAACGAAGCGTCCCGGCCGGGGCCGGGACGAATCGCTCTTCGAAGTACCCTCCCTGCGCTGGGCACCGCAGGGAGAGAAAGTCGATACCGCTTGTTGGTCTTCTAGAAAAAACTTACTTCTTGGCCTTGGCGGTCTTGGTGGCCTTGACCACCTTGGCCGGCGCAGCCTTCTTCGGGGCCGCCTTCTTGGCGGCAACCTTCTTGACGGCAACCTTCTTGACGGCAGCCTTCTTGGCGGCGGCCGGCTTCTTGGCGGCAACCTTCTTGGCGGCCGGCTTCTTGGCGGCGACCTTCTTGGCGGCCGGCTTCTTGGCAACCGGCTTCTTCGCGGTGGCCTTCTTCACAGCAGTCTTCTTGGCGGGCGCCTTCTTGGCGGCCGGTTTCTTCGCAGCGGTTTTCTTGGCAGTGGCCATTCGTCTCAGCTCCTCATCAGTTGGCAGTGGTTGCCCAGTAAAAGCGTGCAGGAACGCCTCAACCAGCAAGTCGCTGTTGGTGGCGTGCCGAAGATTGTTCACTTGACGGCGGGTGCGCTCGTCGGAAAGCAGACGCAGGACATGCAGCGGAATCGACACGGTGATCTTGCGCACCGCGCCGGCCTTCTCGCCGTGATCGACATAAGGCGTTATGAATTTCGATGCAGCCATGTGGACCCGTTCCCCTGATCTGAAGCGAAAGCTATTCCTGAAGATTTCAACTGTCAATTGATTTCGACCAGAAAATTCAACCGGTCGAAAGCCCGTCCCGGAGGCCGCAAAGGGCCGCGCGGCAAGGGTTGGCGGATTAACCGTGGCATTTATAAATGGACGTATAGACGGCCATACAAAATAACAACGCAAATGGCCTCTACCCCGGAAAGCCTTGCTCCACAAGGCTTCGCGCCATATCGATGGTTTTGCTCGAGCGCGCGAGACGCGCACCGCAACGGTACGCCAGAGTGGTCCCGCGGGAGCAGCGGGAGCCCTCGTTTCGAATGAATGGAAGTCGACCAGCCGCACGATCGACGGCGATGATCGATCACCTCGGAGGCTCCCGGAGCGAACCTTCCGGGCAGCCAGCAGATGCCGGCGAGCCGCTCGTGGGCCCCCCCCCCCCCCCCCCCACCCAGGAAC